>CAVVAE010000005.1:0-21052 GCA_963746185.1 uncultured Actinomycetota bacterium | reverse complement strand
AACTCCGGTTCGCTGAGCCGGCCGACACCGATCACATCGTCGGGGTCCAACTTCTTCATGGCGGCAGCAAATTCGTCCGGATCAAGCCCCAACCTGTCCCGCCATCGTTCGAGCCACTTGGCTGGGTCCTCGACGGTCTCCAACACGCCCCCCACGTCGAAGACCACTGCTTTGATCATTCTTTTACCCTCCCACGGCATCTACCGCGATCATTGAGGGCACCGACCAACGGTCGGTGAACGCGACTCCCGCGCCGTCCCCCACGTAAGCCGTGGAGCACCCCTACCCCGAGCCAACGGGGACGGCTAGCCCACTTCATCTTATTGGTGTCCAGCACGCGCCAGAACGTGATCTCTGGCTCAGTGGTCACCCCTGCTTCTCGCATGATCTCCGCGATCTGCAGCGTGTCAGTGAAGAATTTCTGGAACGCCTCCTCGCTCGGCCATTCGTCGATGACCATGACCTCTCCCTCGTTGCCGTAGAAGCGGTGTGAGATCAGCCCATGTCCCTGCGCCCGGTCGACGATGCTTTGCATCATCTCCGGCTTGTTTTCAGCGAGCGCCTCGACCTTCCCTGCATCTCCGGCCACCCGCAACGTCATCAACACACTCAAAGCGATCCCCTCCGTGTACCCCGGATGGGCAGGCCCCTCGAGCACAGATGACTGCCCATCATCGTGCTTGGCGCGTGCTGAGTTTGAAGTTCCTGCCCCTTGAATCGAACATAAGCCGACATGGGAGGTTCGGCCATGACCCAATCGGGCCAGCCCTAAGAGTCGCGATTGTCCTATCGTGTTGTGTTTTTCTCGATGCCGCGCCTTGCCATTCAGCGCTTCGCGTGGGTCCATTCGAGCAGCCGATCGAGCGGCCAGGTGTTGACGATCCGCTCGGCGGTACGCCGTTGCCGTCGCCCGGGCGCACCCGTACTCCTGGAACGCGAGCTGCCCGGGTGCGTGCGCATCGGTGTCGATGCTGAACAGGCAGCCCGCCTCGATCGCCACCTGGATCAGCCGAGAGGGCGGATCCCGCCGCTCGGGCCGGGAGTTGATCTCGACGGCCACGTCGAACTGGGCGCACGCCGCGAACACCACCTCGGCATCGAACTGTGACTCCGGGCGCGTGCCGCGACCGCCCTCGACCAGCCGCCCAGTGCAGTGACCGAGCACGTTGGTGAACTTGTTCGAGATCCCGCCCACCATCCGGCGCGTCATTGTCTCGGAGTCAGCCCGCAGCTTCGAGTGCACGCTCGACACGACGACGTCGAGTTGCGTCAGCATCTCTGTGGTCTGGTCGAGCTTTCCGGTTTCGAGGATGTCGACCTCGATGCCCGGGAGCAGCCGGAAGTCGTCTCCCTCGGCCGCGATTCGCTCGTTGATCTCGGCCACCACGCCGAGCTGTTCGGTGAGGCGCTCGGCCGTCAGCCCGTTGGCCACGGTGAGCCGGGGCGAGTGGTCGGTGAGCGCCTGGTAGTCGTGGCCGAGTCCACGCGCCGCCGCGACCATCTCTTCGATGGGCGACCCACCATCAGACCAGTTCGAATGTGCGTGTAGGTCTCCGCGCACCTGCGCGCGCAAGGCCTCTCCACCTTCGGCCAGCGGCGCCTTCCCTTTTTCTCGCAGGGTCGCCAGTTTCTCCGGGACACCGCCTTTGCTTGCCTCCATCACGACCGCTGACGTGGACGGTCCGACGTTGGGCACGTCGGTCAGTGATCCTGCGACGATCCGCTCCTCCACCTCACCGGGAGGCAGCTCCGCGAGCGCCCACGCGGCCTTGCGATAAGCCTCGACTCGTCGCGTCTCACCGCGGCCGCGCTCCATCCAGTAGGCGATCTCCGACAGCGCTGTGATTCCGTCCACGAGGTCATCTTGCCGTACCGCTGGCCTTTTGTTGAAACATCACAAACCCTCCCAGTAGGCTCGAGTCATGGCACGCGGGAGCGCAGCAGCGACGCGTCAGCTGGAGAAGTCGGTCGGTTCACTGACCAACGCGGCGATCGCCAAGATGCACGAGGAACTCCCGTGGTTCCGAGCCCTCACTGCTGAAGACCGTTCGTGGATCGGGCTGATCGCCGGTGCCGGCATCGCCTCGTTCGTCGACTGGTTCCGCAACCCGACCACCGGACCGGCTGTCACAGCCGACGTCTTCGGCACTGCGCCACGCGAGCTCACGGGCGTGGTGACGCTGCACCAGACGGTCGAGATGGTGCGTACGACGATCGCTGTGGTCGAGGTCCACGTCGACCAGGTCGTCAGCGAGAAGGACGCGCAGTCGGTGCGGGAGGCGGTCATGCTTTACTCCCGCGAGATCGCGTTCGCCGCCGCCGAGGTCTACGCCCGTGCGGCCGAGCAGCGAGGCGCCTGGGACGCACGGCTGGAGGCGCTGATCGTCGACTCCGTGCTGCGTGGCGAGGCCGACGACGCCGTTCGGTCCCGTGCCACCGCACTCGGCTGGGCCTCGACCAGCGGAGTCTGCGTCGTCCTGGGATTTACCCCTGAGGGCGACTCCGCGATCGCGGTCGACGCGATCAAGCGATCGGCTCATGCGCACCACCTTGATGCGCTTTGTGCCGTTCAAGGCGAACGGCTCGTCGTCGTGCTGGGCGGCGTGGACGACCCTGACAAGGCGACCAGCCCGATTGCCGACCATTTCGGCGACGGCCCGCTCGTGACCGGTCCGGTCGTCGGCGATCTATTGGCAGCCAACCTGTCCGCGAGGGCGGCCATCGCCGGTCTCCGCGCGGCACCCGCCTGGCCCGACGCGCCGCGTCCCGTCTCCAGCGACGATTTGTTGCCCGAGCGCTCGCTGTCAGGAGACGGGCACGCCCGGCGTCAACTCGTTTCCTCGGTCTACCAACCGCTCGTGGAGGCGGGGTCGGGGCTGCTTGAGACCGTGACGTCGTACCTGGACAGCAGTGGGTCGATAGAGGCCACCGGACGCGCACTTTTCGTCCACCCGAACACCGTCCGCTACCGGCTCAGGCGGATCGCCGACGTCACCGGTTTGTCGCCCTCGGAGGCTCGTGACGCCTATACGTTGCGAGTGGCTCTGACCCTCGGCCGCCTGTTCTCTTTGTAGGAAACCTACAAAGACGACCCCTGAACTTTCGTGCTGAGGTGACCCGGGCCCGATCCGGCAAAGACGGCATGATGGTGACGTGCTCGTCATCGTCGCGCCCGGTCAAGGCGCCCAGACCCCTGGATTTCTCACCCCTTGGCTTGAAGATCCTGACTTCGCCGACCGGCTGATCTGGCTGTCTGCGGTCAGCGGCCTCGATCTCGCCCACTACGGCACCGAGGCCGACGCCGAGACGATCCGCGACACCGCCGTTGCTCAGCCCCTCCTCGTCGCGTCGAGTCTGCTCGCGGCCCTGGTGCTCTTCCCCCACCCCGCCGACGCGTTCGGACGCATCGGCGCCGTGGCCGGCCATAGTGTCGGCGAGATCGCCGCAGCCACCGGTGCCGGCGTGATCACGGCCGAGCAAGCCATGGTGTTCGTCAGCCAGCGCGGCCGCGCGATGGCAGCAGCGTCCGCTCTCAAGCCGACCGGGATGACGGCCGTGCTCGGCGGAGAGCGCGAAGACGTGCTCGCCACCCTCGAGCGTCACGGACTCACACCCGCCAACGACAACGGCACGGGCCAGATCGTCGCTGCCGGCACCATGGAGCAGCTCGCCGCACTGGCGGACGACGGTCCTGGAAAGGCTCGGCTGATCCCGCTCAGCGTTGCCGGCGCCTTCCACACCGAGCACATGCATCCCGCAGTCGACGTCCTGGCCAAGCTGGCCCGCGCCGTCTCGACGCACGACACCCGCACCCGGCTGATCTCCAACCGCGACGGCCAGGTGATCCACAGTGGCCGCGAGGTGTTGACCCGACTGGTCTCGCAGGTGAGCAACCCGGTGCGGTGGGACCTGTGCATGCAGTCGATGTCTGATCTCGGTGTCACCGGCATCCTCGAGATGCCACCCGCAGGCACCCTCACTGGCATAGCCAGGCGTCAGCTCAAGGGCGTGGAGACGTTCGCGCTGAAGACGCCAGACCAGGTGGAAGACGCCCGCGCATTCGTCGACAAACACGGCGACGCCTCCCCCATGGACTCGACGCCGACCTGGCGAATGCTCGTATCGCCGTCCAAGGGCACCTTCCACCAGTCCGACGAGATCCCGCTCGGTTCACTGCTGATTCCCGGCGTGACGATCGGCGAGGTCGAGAACCTCCGCGGCAAGACGCCGGTGCTCGCACCGTACGGCGGCACTATCGTCGAGTGGATCGTCGAGGATGGCGACTTGGTCTCCCCCGGTCAGCCGCTGGTGCGGCTGCACCCCGAAAGCGAGTGACATGACAGCTCCGATCTCCACCGGCACTGGTGCGCAGCACGCCCGTATCTTCGGCATCGGCGGCTACCGACCCAGCCGGGTCGTCACGAATGCTGAGATCTGCGAGCACATCGACTCCAGCGATGAGTGGATCCAGACGCGGTCCGGCATCATCGAACGTCGTTGGGCCGAACCTCACGAAACCGTGCAGATGATGAGCGTCGAGTCCTCCCGCAAGGCGCTCAAACGCGCAGACATCGACGCCGCCCAGATCGACTGCGTCATCGTCGCCACCGTCTCCCACCTGCTGCAGACACCTGCCGTAGCAACGCTGGTCTCCGAAGAACTGGGCGCCACCCCGGCTGCGGCATTCGACATTTCTGCTGCCTGCGCCGGTTTCTGCCACGGGATCAGCCTGGCCTCAGACATGGTGCGCGCCGGCAGCGCGAAGTACGTGCTGGCCATCGGCGTCGAGCGTCTCTCGGACATCACTGACCCGACCGACCGCGGCACCGCGTTCATCTTCGCTGACGGTGCCGGCGCCGCTGTGGTCGGACCGTCGGACGTCGAAGGCATCGGGCCCGTCGTGTGGGGCGCCGACGGCTCGAAGTTCGACCTGATCCGCCAGAACGAGACGTGGACCGACGTCCTCGACATGGAGAGTCCCGAGATGCCGACGCTCCGGATGGACGGCAACCCGGTCTTTCGTTGGGCGTCGTTCGAGATGGCGAAGATCGCCACCGAGGCACTCGACCGGGCCGGTGTCACCGTCGACGACCTTGACGTCTTCGTGCCCCACCAGGCCAACATGCGCATCACCGACGCGATGTCTCGCGCACTCAAGATCCCTGAGCACGTGGTGATCGCCCGCGACATCGCCTACCAGGGCAACACTTCGGCTGCATCGATCCCGCTCGCGACCGCGGCGCTGCTCGAGTCGGGCGAGGCAAAGACCGGAGACCTCGCGCTCTTCATCGCGTTCGGAGCCGGACTCGCGTACGCCGCCCAGGTGGTCACGCTGCCGTGACGGCTCTGCATCAACCAACACTCACCCGCTTCCGCAGCACCCCTGCGGACTCCCCGACAAACACGGGGAAAGTCAGACCCGCCCAGCCCACCCCGTAGCCCGCAGAACCCAACCCGAAGGAGCCACACCCATGGCCAGCACTGAGGAGATCCGTTCCGGACTCGCCGACATCGTCAACGAGGTCGCCGGCATCCCCGCCGACGACGTCCAGCTCGACAAGTCGTTCACCGACGACCTCGATGTGGACTCGCTGTCGATGGTCGAGGTCGTTGTCGCGGCCGAGGAGTCGTTCGGCGTCAAGATCCCCGACGACGAGGTCAAGAACCTCAAGACCGTTGGCGACGCCGTGGCCTACATCGAGAACGCTCAGAACGCCTGACGCGTGTGCGAGCCGGGTCGCCAGCGTCGTACCAGCCGTACGTCGACGTCGACCCGGCAAAGCCCCTCCCTGCACAGACCACAACGAACGCCACTACCCACACCTGAGGTGACCACCTGATGACTACCCAGCGCGTCGTCGTGACCGGACTTGGCGCGACGTCTCCCGTAGGCGGTGACATGCCCACAACCTGGGCTGCGCTGCTGGCGGGTACCTCTGGCGCCCGCGCCCTCACCGAGGACTGGGCAGCAGACCTCCCCGTCCGCATCGCGGCGCGTGTGGCCGTCGAGCCGACCGAAGTGCTCGAACGGGTCAAGGCGCGTCGGCTCGACCGCTCGGGGCAGTTCGCTCTCATCGCCGCCCTCGAGGCCTGGCGCGACAGCGGCCTTGCGGATTCTGAGGTCGACAGTGAGCGGCTCGGAGTCGCGATGGCATCGGGCATCGGTGGCGTCACGACCTTGCTCAGCAACTACGACCAGCTCCTCGAGAAGGGACCCCGACGGGTTTCCCCACTCTCGATCCCGATGCTGATGCCCAACAGCCCGGCCGCCAACATCGGTCTCGCCATCGGCGCCAAGGCCGGCGTGCACACGCCCGTGTCCGCCTGCGCGTCAGGCAATGAGGCGATCGCCCATGGCATCGACATGATCCGGCTCGGGCGTGCAGACGTCGTCGTCGTCGGAGGCACCGAAGCTGCGATCCACCCGCTGCCCCTCGCTGCGTTCGCGCAGATGATGGCGTTGTCGAAGCGCAACGACGAACCTGAGAAGGCGTCCCGCCCCTGGGACACCGACCGGGACGGCTTCCTGCTCGGCGAGGGTTCGGCCGCTCTGGTCATCGAGAGTGCTGAGTACGCCGAGGCTCGTGGTGCACGGATCTACGCCGAGGTCGCAGGAGCTGGAGTCACCGCCGACTCCCACGACATCGCGCAACCCGACCCCGAAGGTCTGGGTGCCACCCGCGCCATGAAAATCGCCCTGGTCGAAGGCCAATTGACCGCCAGGAACATCATCCACATCAACGCCCACGCGACCTCGACGCCGCAAGGCGACGTCGCCGAGTGTCAGGCGATCACCAACGCGTTGGGCGGCGAGACCGACCACGTGGTGGTGACGTCAACGAAGTCGATGACCGGCCACCTGCTCGGAGCGGCCGGGGCCTTGGAGTCGTTGGCGACGATCCTCGCGCTCCACCACCGCGTCGTACCGCCGACGATCAACCTCGACAACCTCGACCCAGCCGTCAAGCTCGATGTCGCCACCGAGCAGCGCAAGCTGCCGGACGGCGATATCGCCGCACTCAACAACTCCTTCGGCTTCGGCGGACACAACGTCGCCATCGCCTTCCGTTCGGCCTAAGGCGATGCCATGACCACGACCGACAACGCACCAGCAACGGCACCCGAACAACGAGCAGCCAAACCGCCGAAGCTGCCACGCGACCAAGACCCTCGTAACCCCAACAAGAGGCTTGCGGCGCTCTTCGATCCGGGCAGCCTTGAGCTGATCAGCGAAGACGACGACAGCGGCATGCTCGCGGGCGTGGGCACGATCGACGGTGTCCACACCGTTGCGTTCTGCTCCGATGCCACGATCATGGGCGGGGCGATGGGCAACGAAGGCTGCAAGGTCGTCGTCAACGCCTACCAGCGCGCGATCACCGACCAGGCGCCGATCGTCGGCCTCTGGCACTCCGGTGGTGCGCGGCTGGCCGAAGGCGTGCTGTCGCTGCATGCCGTCGGTCTCATCTTCCACGCGATGACGCAGGCGTCGGGCAAGATCCCGCAGGTCTCGGTCGTGCTCGGGCCCGCTGCTGGTGGTGCTGCTTACGGCCCTGCGCTGACTGACGTGGTCATCCTCGGGCCTGAAGGCCGCATCTTCGTGACCGGGCCCGACGTCGTACGTTCTGTGACCGGGGAGGACGTCGACATGTTGCGTCTCGGCGGTCCTGAGCCGCATGGCCGTCGTTCCGGTGTCGTCCACGTGCTCGCCGACTCTGAAGAGCACGCGCTCGGCGAAGCTCGGCGGCTGGTTGCGCTGCTCGGTGACCAACGAGTCCTCGACGCCGAACACATCACCGACGTCGACCTGTCGAAGCAGATGCCGGAGTCGAGGAGGCGTGCGTACGACGTGCACCCCTTCGTCGGCGAGCTCCTCGACCACGACACGATGCTCGAGCTGCACCAGCGGTGGGCGCCCAACATCGTCACCGCACTCGGCCGCTTCGGCGGACGGACGGTTGGCGTGATCGCCAACAACCCGCTGCGGCTCGGCGGTTGTCTCGACTCGCCGTCTGCGGAGAAGGCGGCTCGCTTCGTGCGGATGTGCGACGCCAATGGCGTGCCACTCATCGTGGTGGTCGACGTGCCGGGTTACCTGCCGGGCGTCGGCCAGGAGTGGGACGGCGTCGTACGACGTGGGGCCAAGCTGCTGCATGCTTTCAGCGAAGCCCAAGTGCCGCGCGTCACGCTCGTCACCCGCAAGGCCTACGGGGGCGCGTACATCGCGATGAACGCGCGGGCGCTCGGTGCTACCCGTGTCTTCGCGTGGCCTGGCGCCGAGATTGCCGTGATGGGGGCGATCGCCGCTGTCCGGGTGCTGCACCGCCGCAAGATCGCCGCTGTCGCGGCCGACCTGCGTCCGAGAGTGGAAGCCGAGCTCGCGGCCGAGCACGAGAAGATCGCGGGCGGAGTCGACCGCGCGATGGAGATCGGGGTCGTCGACGAGGTGGTCGAGCCGAGCCTGACTCGCTCTGGGCTGGCTGCGGCGTTGGCCGCAGCCGACAAGGGACTCCGCGGTCAACACGGCAACATCCCGCTCTAGCCTTCACCCGTCAACTGTGGTTGCGCGAACCGTCAGTCGCGGTTGCGCGAACCGTCAGTTTCTGTTCGCTCAGATCCTTGCGGTGGCCATCATGACCACAAGTGGCGGGTCAAAGAACCACAAGCGCCGGGTCAAAGAACCACAAGTGCCGGGTCAACGATCAGACGACGTGGTGGAGCCAACGGACAGGAGCACCGTCGCCGGCGTAGCGGAACGGTTCGAGCGCCTCGTCCCACGCCTTGCCCAACAGTTTGTCGATCTCGACCAGCAGCGGAAGGTCGCCGACCGACGCCTTGACCACGGCGGCCTTGAGTCGGTCCTCAGGGATCATGATGTCGCCATGCAGCCCGGTGACGGCGTGGTAGAGCCCGAGATCGGGTGTGAAGGAGAAGCGGGCGCCCTCGCTGTTGGTGGTGGCGTCTTCGGTCACCTCGAACAGCAGGTGCTCCCAGCCACGCAACGCTGACGCGATCTTGGCACCCGTGCCGACGGGGCCGCTCCAGGAGTACTCCGCGCGGTAAGAACCGGTCTTGGCCGGCTGTGGCGTCCAGGAGAGATCGACAGGTGCGCCCAGCACGCCACCGACCGCCCACTCGACATGGGGGCACAGCGCCGACGGCGATGTGTGCACAAACAGCACTCCACGTGCGACCACGCCTGTGGTCTCCGTGTACGTGTCTCGGTTCACCGATCCTCCTCAAGGCTCGAGATTCGCCTTCCCCAGCGTTCTCGTACCACGAGGATCAGTCGTGAACTCCAGGCTTATTGTGCCTCATTCGTCACTGCAGTACCACTCTTTGCCTCGAAATTCGGCCATCTGCGCCGCCAAACGGACGCTCACGGCCAGCGCGAAGCCACAAACAGCCCGGCCGCGGTCGAGAGCAGCGACAACAGGACGAGCCACCCGATGTACTCCGAGGTGGCGTCGCGACGCTCAGAGCCGTAGACAAGCCGACCGTCGACGTCCTGGTATGCGCTGACCAGGTCATCCGGACTCGAGGCGACGTAGGCCTTGCCTCCCGAGATGTCGGCGATCTCCTGAAGTTGCTGGATCTCGACCGGCACGGCCACGGTCTGGCCACGGCTGGTGATCGTGCCGGAGTCGGTACCGAGCGCGACCGTGTAGATCGGCACGCCCTGGTCCTTCGCCGCCTGCGCAGCCGCCACCTGCGAACGCCCGACCGTGCGCGCGCCGTCGCTGATCAGCACGACCATGGCGGGCAGCTTGCCGTCGGGTGCCTCCGTCGTACCCAACGACTGCTTGACGACGTCAAGCGCGGTGTAGATGCCCTCGCCCGTTGCGGTGTACTCCTGGAGCTGAAGAGCGTCGATGGCTGTCGACACCTCCGTGCGATCGATCGTCGGGGGTACGACGACGTTCGCGTGACGGGCGAAGCTGACCACCGAGACCTGGAACGCCGGTGGCAGCTGGCCGAGGAACTCCGTCGCCGTGTCCTTCGCCGCCGAGATGCGGTTCGGGGCGACGTCTTCGGCATCCATTGACAGCGAGATGTCCATCGTCAGCACGACGGTGACGCCCGTCTCGCGCGGCACCTTGACGACCTTGCTCGGCTGCGCGAAGAGCACGATCCCGAACGCAAGGGTGAGCATCGCCAAGCCGACGGCCACATGCTGCCGCCAGTTGACCCGCCGAGGTACGACGTTGTCGAGCAATGCCATGTTGGTGAAGCGCACGGCGTAGTGGCTCTTGCGGTACTGCAGCAAGACGTAGCCAGCGATCAAGAGCGGGATCACCAACAGGAGCCAAAGCCGAGCCGGCTCGAGGAAGTTCATCGCGCCACTCCAGCCGGCGGCTTGTGCAGCCGAGCCGCCACCCGTCGGTGCTTCAGCGCGAAGCGCGCAGTGTCGGCCACCCAGTCGGAGTCGGTGCGAAGAACCAGGTGACCGGCGCCGGCGCGACGCAATGCCCGGGCAGTGCGCTCGCGTTGGAGTTTCGCGGCGGCGGAGTAGCGGGCGCGCACCTTCTTGTCGGCGGTGTTGAGCTCGCGCACTTCTCCGGTCTCGGGATCACGCAGCAGGATCGTGCCGACGTTCGGGATGTCGAGCTCACGTGGGTCGATGATCTCCACCGCGATGACCTGGTTCCTCGTCGCCAGTTGGCGCATGGCCTTCTCCCACGACGGTGGCGTGTCGGGGTCGGTCGAGGCGTCACGGAGGTCGATGAAGTCAGACACCACCACCCGCAATCCGCGCTTGCGCTGGGCCCGGCTGACCGCCGTGATGGCCTCAGCGAGGCTCTGGGTCGGCGACGTCGTGTCAGCCACGGGCTCGCGCAGCAGGGAGCGCAGCAGTCCGAAGAGTGCCAGCCGCCCGGACCTCGCCGGCCATCGCTTCAGCACGCCATCGCGCAGAACGTACCCGCCGAAGCGGTCTCCGACGCGAAACGTCAGCAGTCCCATCGTGGCCACGGCCGCGACGGCCAGGTCGCGCTTCTCCATCACGGCCGTGCCGAAGCTCATCGAGGGCGAGAGGTCGATCATCGCCCAGGTCTCCAGCTCGCGGTCGGCGATGACGTCGCGAACGTGCGGAATGGTGGTGCGCGCCGTCACGGCCCAGTCCATGCGTCGTACGTCGTCCTCACCCGGGATGTAGAAACGCGCTTCGGCGAGATCGGTGCCGGGGCCAGGCAGTAGACCCAGGTGCTCTCCGTGGAGGAAGCCCTCGAGCCGACGCACGATCTGCAGCTCGAGACGCCGCAACGCGGCTTCGGGTGCGAGCTGCGAGAGCGGCATCCGTTCGGCACGAGGTCGGATTGCCACGATCAGCGGAACTCCGGAGTGGCGGCGTTGTTCCAGATCGCCTGGGGCTGCGGGATCGCCGAGACCACGCGGTCAACGATGACGCGTGGGTCGACTCCATCGGCGACGGCATCGAAGCTGAGGACGAGACGATGCGCCATCACGTCACGAGCGACGGCGGCGACGTCTTGCGGCAGCACGTAGTTGCGTCCGTGAATCAGCGCGACCCCTCGCGCGGCGGCTGCCAGGCCCAGGGTGGCGCGCGGACTGGCGCCGATCTCGATGACGCCGGTGAGGTCGTGCATGTGGAACTCCGCCGGCGAACGCGTAGCGAGCACCAGCCGGACGATGTACTCCGAGACGAGGTTGTGCAGGAAGATCCGGTCGGCGGCGGCGCGGAGCTCGAGGATCTTCGCCGGGCTCAACACCTGGCTTGCGCGAGGCGGGTCGACGCTCATCCGGCGCAGGATCTCGAACTCTTCGTTGCCACGCGGATGCGTCACATCGACCTTGAAAAGGAAGCGGTCGCGCTGGGCCTCGGGAAGCGGGTAGACGCCCTCGGACTCGATCGGGTTCTGGGTGGCGATGACGATGAAGGGATCAGGCAGCTCGAACGTCTGGCCACCGATCGAGACCTGGTGCTCGGCCATCAGCTCGAGCATCGCCGACTGCACTTTGGCGGGCGCCCGGTTGACCTCGTCCGCAAGCACGAAGTTGACGAAGACCGGGCCGAGCTCGACGTCGAAGCTCTCCTTGCTGGGTCGGTAGATCCGGGTGCCGACGATGTCGGACGGGACCAGGTCAGGGGTGAACTGCACTCGAGCGAAGCTGCCACCGACCACGTCGGCGAACGTGCGCACTGCAAGGGTCTTCGCGATGCCAGGGACGCCCTCGACGAGGCAGTGGCCGCGCGCGATAAGAGCAACCATCAGCTGCTCGACCATGTGCTCCTGGCCGACGATGACCTGCTTCACCTCAGTAATCGCTCGCTGCGTGAGCTGAGACAGCGGCGTTACCTCCGAGGCGGGTTCGGTCGCACTCGCCGGGCTGGTCGTCATGGGTTATTCCCTTCGAGGCCTGCTGTCGTCGTACGCTTTCGGTGCTAGCTCGAGCAAGCTCGCGTGCTAGTAAGTGTTACAGATGCACAAAGGCCTGACATGTGAAGTCCGGGCCTCGCGACGAGCGTGAGCGGAGAGCCATGGCGGCCGGTGAGCCCGACCTGCGTATCAGGTCTCTGCTGCGTCGCGATCCGCCTGCCGTCGGCAGCATCGAACTGAGCGGTCGGCTCGGTGAGTACGACGCCGGGATCGTCTACGCCGGCACGGACGAAGACGACGTTC
Source organism: uncultured Actinomycetota bacterium (assembly GCA_963746185.1). Lineage (GTDB taxonomy): Bacteria > Actinomycetota > Actinomycetes > Propionibacteriales > Nocardioidaceae > CAVVAE01. Next base: position 8,411 of record CAVVAE010000005.1, on the reverse strand, counting down.
AGGTGGCCGTCGTGATGCTCACAGAGGGTGCCGAACAGGACTCGTTCGCCCGTGCACGCTTCTCCCAGGCCGTCCAGGCGTTGCAGGCCAATGAGGCCGGCGTGATCGTGGCGACTGACTTCGATCCCGAGATCGCCGCCTGGGTGGCCCTGCGCGTGGACGGCTGGAGTGAAGGCGTCGTCCAGGCAGAGGCGCTGCTCGCCGCCGTCACGCTGGAGGACCGGGCACCGATCGGCGAGATCCACGGGCCTGACTTCCGGCCGCACTGGTACGAGCGGATCAGCATCGGTCGCTGGCGACTCTGGCCACTGCCCTGGCCGACGCGGCTGACTTCGGCTGGGCGATGGACCTTCCTCGCATCGTTTGCGCTGGTGCTGGCCATCGCCGCAATCGCGTTGTGGATCGCGGTGAAGGTCTTCGAGAACCAGGCGCCGCCGCCTCCCGGACCCGGCCCGCTCCCTGGCCCGGTGCCGCCGCCGACCAGCCCGAGCCCGACGCCGACACCGACACCGACGACAACGCCGGGACCGTCACCGTCGCCGAGCGGACCTCCGTCGACTGGGAACACGATTCCCCCGATCGTCTGACGTATTGTAATTCCCATACAGGCTTGTATTGCAAATACCATACACAGGCTCTAGGCTGGCTCCATGCCTCGCGCCTTCCCGTTCGAAACTCCGATCGCCAGTGACGCGCTCATCGACAGACAGGACGAACTGCACCAGCTGCATCTCGCGGCCACCGACGGCGCTCACGTCCGGCTCGCCGGCCCGCGCCGCTATGGCAAGACATCGCTGCTGCTGGCGCACGAGCAGAACCTGAGCCAGACGGGTTGGCACACCGTCCACGTCGACTTCTACGGCGTCACGTCGCTGGAGGAGGTCTGCTCGCGCATCGCGACGGCGTACTCGCGTCTCAAGAACAACCGCATCCGCAGCCATCTGAGTGCGTTGAGCTCGCGGCTCGGTCTCAGCCTCAGTACGTCGGGCGTGGGCATCACTCTCGGTCCGCGACAGCACCAACCGTCACACGACGCGATCTTGACGGCCACCGCGGAGCTCCTCGACCTTCCGCTTCGGCTGCACGAGAAGGACGGCGCACAGACGTTGGTCGTGTTCGACGAGTTCCAGGATCTGTTGAGCGCGGGTTCGACGCTCGACGGGTTGCTGCGCTCTCACGTGCAGTACCACGGTGAGGCCGCCACCTATATCTATGCGGGTTCGCAGCCATCGCTCATGCGCCGGCTTTTCACCGACCGCGAACGGCCGCTCTACGGGCAAGCCGAGCCGCTCGACCTCAACCCGCTCCCCCTCGATGACGTGCTCATGGAGTTGACGGATCGCTTCGCTGAACTCGGGCACGACCCCGGCGAGGCGTTGGCTCCGCTCGTCACGGCCGCCGCCGGGCATCCGCAGCGCACGATGCTGATGGCGCACCTCTTGCACCGCGAGCTCGAGATGCGGGGATCCGGGCGTACGACGCTCGACGCCGATCCCGATGCCGACGGCTTGGCGCTGGCCGACGCGATCTTCGGGCTGGCGCTCGGCCAGACGACGGAGGCGCACCAGGGGATCTGGGACAGTCTCAGCGCTGGCAAGAAGGCGGTGCTCGCCGCGTTGGCCGACGGGATGCGGCCGACAGGATCGCGCGCCACCGAGCGAGCAGGACTTACCCGGGCAGCGCTCCAGTCGGCGTTGCGCGAGCTCGGACGAGAGGGTCAGCACGTGAGCCGCGTCGTGACGGGGCCCGAGACGAGTTCGAACTGGCGGTTCATCGACCCGCTCTTTGCCCGCTGGGTGTCGTTGCGTGGTGACGTGCCACGCGGGTGAGGCGTCCTGCGTCGTACGTCGTCTTCAGAGCTGGAGGTCGACGTGGTTGACGGTGACGGGTGGGCGCTCTGCCTGCAGCTGGTTCTCAGTCGACTCGAAACCGACTGAGCGGTAGATCTTGATCGCCAGGTATTCAGGATCGGCCACCATCACCAGCGTCTCTGCATCGAGCTCGTCGAAACCGTATCGGCTGACGTGATGCACGAGGGTCCCGGCGAGCCCCTGGCCGCGAGCCTCTGGATGCGTCTCGACGCTTTGGAACCGAGCGAGCCCGGTGTCAGCGCGAAACAGCCCCATCGTCGAGAGCAGGCGGCCGTCGACGAAGGCGCCGAACCACGCGCCGTGTCCGTCCTCGGTCATCTGCCGGTACGACCTGACCTTCGCTTCCGCGAAGCGGCGATACGCGACCGGTTCCTCATCGTCCTTGCAGGCAACGCGAATCTCGACCAGCTGCGACCAGTCGTCATCACTCGTCAGAGTTCGGTACGTCGCTTCGCTGTTGGGGTGTGGCGGCTCATTGACGGTTTGAGCGGTCATCACGGACTGCGCCTCGACCGAAAGGCCGAGAGCCGCAAACCCATTGAGGTCGTCGACGTTCCCGTCTATGCCGTCGAACCCGAGAGCAACATGTTCGGCATCAGGGAACGTCTCGTGGTACACCTCGAGCCAGCGCTGTGCCTCCTCAGCCGGCGGCGGTGCTGCCAGCAGGATGAAGTTCCCCCACCAGTGCGTGGGATTGTGCGGCGAACGCAGCACCAGGTGGTCGTCCCGGTCCTCGATCTCGGTGCCGCCGAGTCGAAGCAGGGCGAGGTCCGTGCGGTAGCCAAGCGATTTCACGTCCATCTCGTCACCACGCAACAGTGAAGCGGGACCGGTGATGCTTGGGACGTTCGACCTCGTCGATGATCGCGACGGCGAAGTCTTCTGCGCTGATCTGGTCACCGAGAACCATGTCAACGCCGACGCGATAGGTCCCGCGTCGTTCACCGGGCGCGATGAATGGCGCCGGCGACACGTAGACCCAGTCGAGCAACGCGCCGGTGCCGCGGAGGAGTTCAAGAGCAGCGAGATGGGTCAGTGCCTCGGGCTTGGCGTCCGGTGGGAAGCCTGGCGCGTCGATGAGTTGCAGACCCGGAGCGACCAATAGTGAGGCCGCATGGCCCACCACGATGAGTCGTCGGGTGCCGACGTTCTCGCCGAGTGTGGCCAACGCGTCAAGGAAGATCTCGTGGCGCGCGCCTGTGCGACTCGGACCGATCGCAGCGATGACGACGTCGTGTTCGGAGGAAATCCTGGCTACGTCGTCTGCGTCGGCGGCATCGCCTGGGCGTGGATGGCAGCCTCCGGGTAGGTCGCCCCCCGACCGGGAGATGGCAGTGACTTCGTGATCACGCGACATCGCTTCAGTGGCGATGCGTGTGCCGACCATGCCCGATGCGCCGTACAAGGCAATCCGCATATCTGCTCTCCCTCCCCGTCCCAAGTCCCTGCCGCCATCCTAGAGACTGAACGACGGTGGAAGGTGGTCAACTACGTGTCATGACATGATCATCGACGCGTCGCCGCGAGGGGCGGTAGCTCAGCTGGTTAGAGCAGAGGACTCATAATCCTTGGGTCGCGGGTTCGAGCCCCGCCCGCCCCACCAACAGGCGAACTCTGGGGCTTGACCCCGCGCAATGTCGCTGCCGGCGGCGGTCAGTGAACCGCGACTGAGAATTTCTTGCGCTGCGTCGGCTCGATTCCCTCACCGACACCAACGGCCCTGAGCAGGCGAGGTCCGGTCTGCGACAAGATCAGCCGCATCCGGTACTTACCTTCGCTGTTGGTCAGCATGTGAGCTCCCTTGATGGGCTCCCACGCGCCGTTGCGATGCGTCTGGAATCTCACCACGTGATCGGGCGCTGGAAGGCCACCCATGATCAGCTGACCGCGAGCAAAGAACTGCTGGCGACTGGCCGGCGTGTCGTCAGACACGTGAACCGAGATGGACGAGTCATCACACCCGCCGTAGCAGGCAGCCTGCGACGGGCCAACGAAGGCGACGATCGGCGCACCGACCGCGACTGCAGCAATTGCGACTCGAGAACGAATGAACATGGTGTGGACCCCCAACTGGCGACGGCGTGGCCGGACCTCCCGACCTCTATCCCAGATGCGATCTTATTACGCGAAGGTTGGGCCGATCGCGATCTGCTTGATGCCTTCATCGGGCTGCGAGCGCGCTTCAACGGCTCATCGACGATGTCGTGGGTAGTAGCAACCAGGCAATCGATGCGCAGGGTTGAGTAATTTGCCCCATGCGAGATGTCCTCCTCGGCTCATAACTTCGTACCTTCAGAAGTTTCGCCCCAGCAGGAACCGACCCAACAGGTGCGGGTGGAGGGACAAACATGGCAAGCAACGATTCCGAGCGGTTCGAGACCTTGATCATCGGCGCGGGTCAGGCCGGTCTCGCCGTGGGATACCACCTGAAGACAAGCGGGCGGTCCGTGATGATCATGGACGCCAACGAGCGGATCGGCGATTCGTGGCGGCAGCGATGGGACTCGCTCCGCGCCTTCACGCCCGCTCGCTATGACGGGTTGCCCGGTTGGCCGTTCCCGGCGCCGGGATGGTCGTATCCCACGAAAGACGAGGTGGCCGACTACCTCGAGGCGTATGCGGCTCGATTCCAGATTCCCGTCCGCACTGGCATCCGCGTAGACAGCGTCGCCCGCCATGCCGGCGGGTTTGTGGTCATGACGGGGCGGAGCCGTTACGAGGCGCGCAACGTCGTGGTGGCAACCGGTGGCTATCGGGCCCCGCGGATCCCGTCGTTCGCCTCTGAACTCGATCCAAGCATCGTGCGGTTCCATTCGAGCGAGTATCGAAACCCATCCCAACTCAAGGAGGGCGGTGTGCTGGTGGTGGGCGCTGGCAACTCGGGTGCGGAGATCGCTCTGGAATCGTCATCAGCTCACCAAACGTGGCTGTCCGGCAGAGATACGGGTCAGGAGCCTGTTCGCGCCGGCGGATTCTTAGATCGGCTGCTCACGCCACCGTTCTGGTTCATGCTCTCGCATGTGCTCACCACGCGGACGCCGCCGGGCCGAAGGGTTCGGCACCAATTGTCCAATCGAGGGCTCCCGCTCGCTCGGGTCAGGCGGCGCGATCTCAACCGAGCGGGGGTCGAACGAGTGCCTCGCATCAGCGGCGTACGCGACGGTCTACCGATGACCGCAGAGGCTGGAGTTATTGACGTCAAGAACGTGGTCTGGTGCACCGGTTTCGTGTCCGACTTCAGCTGGATCGACCTTTCCGTCTTCGACCAGAACGGCGAACCAAAGCATGAGCGCGGCGTCGTTCCGTCCGAGCCTGGGCTCTACTTCATCGGCCTGTTCTTTCTGTATGCGGGGACCTCGTCCCTGATCGGCGGCGTGGGCAGAGATGCGCGGCACATCGCCCGGCATCTCACTGCACAGGACCGAGAGTGACGTGGCTTCGCTGGGGGAGCTCGATGCCGCCTTCTTTCGCCGGGTTCTGGTGCGAGGCCATCGGCTTGGCGGACTGTAACCGCGTTTGAACGAAGACCGGCCCCGACCGTCGAGACGGTTGGGGCCGGCTAGTTCGGGCAGCGTGGATCAGCCGTACAGCTTGCAGCTGCGGATGGTGATCTTCGCTTGGTAGACGCTGGAGTTGCGGCCTCGGTGGGTGACCGTTTCGGTCACCGTCACGCGACACTTGTTGTCGGCCTTGTGAGCCATTCTCGTGTTGCTTGATCCGTCGGCATAGCTTCTGCGCTGGACCTCGCCGTCGGAGCGCACGACGACGGTGTGGGTGGCGTGGCCCTGCTGGCGCGGCTCCACGACCTTGACGCAGGAGCCGGCGCGCGTGCCGCCGATCAAACCGTAGCCACCGTCGAGCTGGGGGCCAGGACCGCTGATCTTCTCCATCGCATCTCCCATTTGCGGATCGGAGTGGCACGGGTTCGGCAACGCGGCGGCCGTCCGGGGCTCAGCGCGATGTGTGACGGCGCTGGCGGAGGAGAGGGTCATGGTGGCGAGACCGGCAGCGGTGCATGCCACTACGAGGGCGCGAATCTTCATGGATTTCCTTGTCGTCGGACGTTGCATGGGTGATCTCGGGCGCCCCACGAGGAATGGTCCACGGGAGGTTCTGGCGTTCCGCACACGCGTGAAGCCCTCAGACAGCAAGGGATCTTCAGGCAGCGGAGTGTGTGGTGGGAACGCAGCTCGAGAGTTGAACGATGAAACGGCGTTCCGCGTGGAATGCGCACGTTTGACCGTTACCGACACACTACGGTGAGTGACCTGGCTGCGTGGCGCATCGCGAATATCTGTCCGCTGAGCGACCAATGCTCTCCCGACTGCTGTACGACGAGATGCCCTTCGCACTGCGAGAACAGGACTTCTCGACAAAGTCCATCGCTCTCAGCACGTAAGGGCAATCTCGCGCTCCGACCCACTCGTCTCGCCACATGCTCAGCGCGTGGATCAGGGCTGAAGGGTGCGAGTCGTCAGAACTCGCAGCTGATACGGGTGTCGTCGTTGTCGGAGAAGCAGAGGTCGTTCTGCAAACCACCGTTGACGGTGTCACCGGCGAGGTGCGGCGCATCAGTCACGCTGAGGCTGTCGCCCCCTGGCCCACCCGACAGCACGTTCGGTTCGGCCTGGAACTGGTTGGCGCGCAGCGTGTCGTTGCCGCTGCCTCCGAGCACGTTCTCCACGTCGAGCCGAATGTTGTCGCCCTCTCCGGGGGAGCCGTCGTTGGCGATGTTGTCGATGCTCACATTGACGGAGCTCCCACGACCGACGTACGACGCCGTGTCGATGCCGACGCTGCCCTCGAAGAAGTCAGCCCCGTCAGCTCCGCTGGCCGCCAACGCGGTGTCGTCGTCGGCATTGCCGAACAGGAAGTCGTTGCCGGCGTTGCCGATCAACAAGTCGTCGTCGCTACCACCGCGCAGCGTGTCATTACCGACGCTGCCACGGAGATCGTCCTCCCCGTCTCCACCGTCGAGGACGTTGTTGAAGTCACTGCCGATCAGCCGGTCGTCGACCTGACTGCCGGTGATGGCTTCCACGGACAGCTGCACCTTGTCGCGTTCCCCTGCCTGTCCGTCGTCTGCATCGGTATCGATGCTGACGTCGACGGCGACGGTGCGCGTGAAGTAGCTGACGCGGTCGAGACCGGCATCCCCGACGAAGTTGTCGCTGCCGTCCGTGGTGGCTTCTGACGCGAACGTGTCGTCGCCGGCTCCGCCCTTGACGATGTCGCGACCATTGCCGAGGCACACCGTGTCGTCTCCGCCGAGGCCGCGCACGAGATCGTTACCCCCGAGGGAAGCGATCACGTCGTTGCCAGCCGTGCCGTTGATGGTGTCCGCTCCGTTGGTGCCGACGATCGTCGCCTGTTTGAAGTTGCACGTCACTGCCAGTGCGCCCGGGTCTTGCAGAGCGTGTCCGCTCGCAGACCAGATCGCCGAGACCGCTGCGCTCAACGCAAGGGTCGTGGTGATTTTTCGTGTGTACATGAACTTTCCTCTCAGATTTGAAAGCGCCCACACTGTGTGAGCGTCGTCGACTCTAAGAAGGCTGGAAGCTCGACCACATCGGAAGAACACCCCTACAAGAGGCGAATCCGTACCTCAGATTTCGTCCCAAGAGACTTAGACCGCACAGGATCAGCCAAACCAGATCGCTGATGGATCAACCGGGCTGCAAGCGGTTCTGCGTGCACATGGCCTTCGCCGATCCAATGCCACTGGCCATGTCGTTCTCTGGCAAGGTTGCCGCGTGGACCTGGAAGACCTGCGACTCACCGTCTATTGGTCGTTCGCCGCAAATGGCCGCGCCCCGGACACTGCCGCGCTCGGTGGCGAACTAGACCTGGAGCCAGCTGCCGTGCTGGTCGGTCTGCGGCAACTCGCCGAGGGTCGCCACGTCGTACTCGGCGAACACGATGAGATTCTGATGGCGCACCCCTTCTCGTCCGTGCCCCTGGGGTTCGCTGTCATGGGCAGACGCACGTTGTGGTGGGGCGGTTGTGCCTGGGACTCCTTCGCGTTGCCCCACCTTTTGCCCGACGAGGGCGAGGTATTGGTCACGACGCGATGTCCCGGATGCGGACGCGCACACGCCTGGAACGTCGGTACTGAGGGGCCACCGGCCGGTGACCAAGTCGCGCACTTCCTCGTTCCCGCCGCGCAGATGTGGGATGACGTCGTCCACACGTGCGGGAACCAACGCATCTTCTGCTCGACGGACTGCGTTGACGCCTGGCTGGCTCAGACCGGATCGAACCGGGGATATGTCATGGACCTGGCCACCCTGTGGCGGTTGGCCGAGCACTGGTACGACGGTCGGCTCGACCGTGACTATGTCCGGCGCGAGCCGGCAGCTGCCGCGGACTACCTCCGCAGCGTCGGGCTGGACGGTCCCTTCTGGGGCCTGTAAAACGTATCAGCCCCAGCCAGCCAGGTCGCGACCAAGCCAGGACGCGAGCCGCTGGTTGTAGGGACGGAACTGCTCAGCAAGTCGCGCGTGAGTTTCGCCTGCCATCGGCGGATAGTTGGAGCGCTTT
>CAVVAE010000004.1:0-2003692 GCA_963746185.1 uncultured Actinomycetota bacterium | reverse complement strand
GCCGAACACGAGGCGGTGTTCGGGCCGGCGCTGGACGGCGGCTGGTGGGCACTCGGGTTGCGCGATCCGAGGTACGCGAGCGCGTTACGCGACGTACCCATGTCGACCGACGACACCGGTCGCCGCACCCTCGCCGCGCTGCACGGGCACGGCGTACGACCCGGCGATCCTGCCCGTGCTGCGGGATGTCGACGACTGGTCGACGGCGCTGGCGGTCGCGGCCGACCTACCCGGCACCCGGTTCGCGGACGCCGTCGCGTCGGTGGGCGGCCATCTGCTGAGCGGACACCCCCGGTGAACCCGACGATCAGTCTCGACGGTTTCGACGTGGTGCTGGGCAGACTCGGCGGGTGGTCCGCCGACCAGGACGCGTACGGTACGCCGGTCGGCCCGAGCCTGCGACCCCACCCGACCACTGGCTGGTGCACACCGACGGGCGACGTGACCTGTTGCCGGTACGGCGCTGGCACGGCCCGCCCGAACCGGCAATCGAGTCGGTCGCCGCACGCTGCACCGGGCCCACGATCGACCTCGGCTGCGGCCCCGGCCGGCTGACCAGGGCACTCGCCCAGCGCGGCCTCGTCGCACTGGGGGTGGACATCTCCGCCGAGGCGGTACGTCTGACCCAGGGCCGGGGTGTGGTGGCCCTGCGACGCGACGTCTTCGAACCCCTTCCCGGCGAGGGGAGATGGGCGCACGCCCTGCTCATCGACGGCAACATCGGCATCGGTGGCGACCCGGTCCGACTGCTGCGCCGGTGCGGCGCCCTGATCGCGGCCGACGGAACGCTGCTGGTCGAGGTGGAACCCCCGGGCGCCGGGCTGTGGCGGGGACAGGCGTACGTCCTGTCCGGATGTCCGGCGAACCGGACGCGCGGGGACCGGCGTTTCGCTGGGCGCGGGTCGGGGCGGACGCGGTGGCCCGTACCGCCGCCGCTGCCGGCCTGCGGGTCGCCGACCGTTTCCGGTTCGGTCCACGCTGGTTCGCCGAGTTGGCACACTCATGATCCGCCGGCCACGCGTCCCCGCCCCCGAGGACTTCACCGCGCCGTCGCACTCACCGCTGGTCGCCGCCCGGCTCGGCCTCTGGCTCGGGGTGGCGTTCGGGCTGTGTTTCGGCACCGGACTGCTCAGCCACTACATCCAGCACCCGCCGGGCTGGTTCACCTGGCCGACCCGACCGGTCAACCTGTACCGGGTCACCCAGGGCGTCCACGTGCTCTCCGGCGTCGCGGCGATCCCGTTGCTGCTGGCCAAGCTGTGGAGCGTCTACCCCCGGCTGTTCGTCCGTCCGCCGCTGCGTCAGCCGATCCGGTTGTCCGCCCACGCCCTCGAACGGATCTCCGTCCTGGTACTGGTCTGCGCCGCGTTCTTCGAACTGGTCACGGGCCTGTTCAACGCCGCCCAGTCGTACCCGTGGGGGTTCTTCTTCCCGACGGCGCACTACGCGGTCGCCTGGATCGTGGCGGGGCGATGCTGCTGCACGTCGCGGTGAAGCTCCCGGTCGCCCGCGCGGCGCTGAGCACGCCACTGCGGCGCAGGAGAGCGGTGCCGGGCCGCAGCACCGGGGCCGCGACGATCGGGACTCGGCCGCAACGACGCGCGTTCCTGCGTACGTCGGCGGGCGTCGCCGGAATCGCCGTGCTGGCCACCGCCGGGGTCACCGTGCCGTGGCTACGTCGGGTGTCGCCGCTGGCGTGGCGTTCCGCCGCCGGGCCGCAGGGCGTACCGATCAACCGTACGGCGGCTGCCGCGCGCATCGCCGTTCCACCGGACTGGCGACTGGAGATCGTCTGGCCGGGCGGGCGAAACACCCTGTCCCTGGCCGAACTGGCGGCCCTGCCACAACGCACGGCGGAACTGCCGATCGCCTGCGTCGAGGGCTGGAGCGCGTCGGCCCACTGGACCGGCGTGCCCGTCGTCCAGCTGCTCCGCACGGGCCGGCGCACCAACCGGCCGACCGGTTCGGATCACCTCACTGGAAACCGACGGCCTGTACGCGGCCAGCACACTCCCCGCGGCCCATGCCAGCGACCCGCTGACCCTGCTCGCCCTGCGGATCAATGGCGCCTCGAGGCCCGTGAGGTGTTCCGCGATCGGGATGCCGGCGTCGAGCAGAATCGTGTGCGCTGGCCGGGTCTGGTCGGTCATGTCGTCGATGTTGGCGGCGTCGATTCCCACCAGTGCTGCACCTTGCTCGACCAGCCAACCGGCCCCGTCCCGCGTCAGGAAGGAGGCGTCTTCGACGTACGCCGGCGTCCCGAATCGCTCGCAGTCACCCGTCTCGAGCAGCACGGCCATGCCACGTACGTCGTACGCCGCCAGGGCTTCGACTCCGATGCCTCCCGCAGGGGCGTCGCGCAGCTTCACGACGACTGCTGGTACGTCGGCGAGACTGTCGAGACTGAGTCCGGACAGGTCGACACCGCCCGCGAATCGATGATGCGGCGAATCGACGTACGTCCCCGTGTTGGCCACCATCGAGATCCGCCCGATCTCGAACGTCGTCCCCGGCGCGTAGACCTTCACTGCGGCTTCGCGCGAGAGGTGTGGGGTGATCTCCGGACCAGGCAGACCAGGCAGTGTCACCATGCCAGCGGTGATCACGTGGCTCAAGTCGACGAGTTGGGTCGCCGAATCGCCGGCGGCCATCGCCTGCGGCTGCCTCGGGCCGCCGCGGGTTCCCTTGTGAGCCTCTTCGACCATGACGACAGAGTCGAGACGTACGTCGGTGGCAGCGATCAGTCCGAGCGCGGCGACCAAGAGCGACTCGATCTCCTGATGCGCGACGTCAGTACCAGGGACGTCAAGGCGGAACCCCTGCACCTGGATCCCGCCACCGTTGGAGAAGGAGATGGCTGCATCCACAATCGCTCGGTGATCGGTCATGGCGCCATGATGGCGGCTGCGCCATGCACACCGTGAGAGGGAAGCCTGCCGTCAACCCGCGAATTCCCGCCCCACTTCTTCAGCCGACTGCCTCAGTGGGCTGCCTCAGAGGGTTTCGGCGGAGATGCCGTACCGAAGGGCGTCCTCGTAGCACTGGCTGCCCAATGAGCTACCAGCACACGACAGCACGCTTACCTACCGTGTTTTGTCGGCACTGCCTGTCATCGTCGTTCCTATGAGCGCAACAACTTTCGTCATCGCCCTCCTGACCCTGGTAGCCGGTCTCGCCATCGGCGTGGTCATCGGTCAGCGATCAGCCACTCGCTCGCGCGATGACCTGCGCGCCGAACTTCGGATGCTCTCGGCTCAGGCCGTGACGGAGTCGAGCGACCGGGTATACGCCATGGCCGGTTCGGGTCTACGAGCGACCGAGCAGGTCGTCAAGCCGGTGCGTGAAAGCCTTGACCGGCTCAACGACCGGATCAACACGTTGCAGAGTGAGGGTGCGTCGTGGCAGTCGCAGCTCAAGCAGCAGGTCGATTCCGTGCACCTCAGTGGCGTTGAACTGCGCCAGCAGACCCAAGCCCTGGCTGAGGCGCTGCGCCGACCGCAAGTCCGCGGCATGTGGGGCGAGATGCAGCTCCGTCGTAGCCTCGAGCTGTCCGGGTTGACGGGACGCTGCACCTTCGACGAGCAGGTCACCCGCCAGACCGACGACGGATTGCTCCGTCCTGATGTGGTCGTCAACCTGACGGGCGGCAAGCATGTCGTCATCGACTCGAAGGTGCCGCTCGATGCCTTCCTGTCAGCCACCCACGCGACCGGTGATCAACGCGATGCCGCTCTGGTGCGGCATGCGAAACAGGTTCGCGGCCACGTCGATGCGCTGTCGTCCAAGTCGTACTGGGCGCAGTTCTCGCCAGCTCCGGAGTTCGTGGTGATGTTCATGCCCGGAGAGGCGATCTTTGCTCAGGCCCTCGAGACCGACCCATTGCTGATCGACTATGCCGCCGGCAAGGCTGTCATGCTCGCCACTCCGACCACTCTGATCGCCATGCTCAAGACGATTGCCTACACGTGGACCCAAGATGCTCTTGCCGACAACGCGCGCGAGGTCCATGAGCTCGGACGCGAGCTCTACGACCGGCTGTGCACCGTGGGTGGCCACCTCGACAAGCTCGGCCGGTCCATCTCGACTGTCGTCGGCAGCTACAACGGCGCGATCGGGTCGCTGGAGTCCCGCGTCCTGGTCAGCGCTCGACGCATGCGCGACCTGCAAGGCGTTGACAAAGACCTGTCCGGTCCGACGCCGGTCACCGACCTCCCGAAACCGCTCACGGCTCCCGAACTGCTCGACGCAGACGACGCCCCGTCGGTCATTCAAGGCTCGCCAGGCAAAGAGTTGTTCGCCCGCCGGGCGGTCGGTGAGTGACGTCGCGCCCCGCGCCGTACGCCGCAACACATCTGCTCGCAAGCGGCCGACCAGCGCCTTCGCGGCGTAGCGGACGGCCTCACGCGAGTGCGGCGTGGCAACCCTGCACAGCGCGTGCTGACACCTAGCGTGGAGTTAGGCACTCGGCACGCGGAGGCGATTCATGACCACCTCGTCGCACCGGACCTCGGACCCCTTGATCAAAAACGGCTCCGAGCCGGAGTTTGACCTGCTCGCCCACGAACCACCGACCCGCCCTTACGCCCCACCCAGCGACGACGTCCTATTTGACCAGGATCAACTCGAGGCCCCACCAGCCCCGACCTACGACGACGCTGATCTCGGCGATCCGCACGACGCTCCGGTGACGGAGTACTCGTCGGTTCCTGGCATGCCAGGGAGGGGCGTCATTCTGCTGACGACGTTCGCTGCGGGTGGCTGCGCCGCACTCGACTTCGCTCTGACGGGCAGCCTGACCATCTTCTTCGACTTGTGCTTCGTCGTGGTCTGCCTGGTCGCGACGATGGCGGTCCGGCGGCACGACATCTTCACCACGGGCGTGTTGCCTCCACTCGTGTTCGCCGCCGTAATCGGCGCTGTCGCGGTGATCGCTCCAGCGACATTCATCTCGGCGGGCGCACTGAGCAAAGTCTTCTTGACCGGTCTCACCGAGCACGCCGGCGCACTGGTCGCTGGCTATGGCGTTGCCCTGCTCGCTGTTGGCGGACGCGTCAGCGCACATCGCCGCGGCTGACGACCACCGATCCCGTCACTGTCGGCGTCGTTGCGCACCCGGACGGTGTGAGGAAACTGGCCTACTTCTTCTCCGCGTCGCGGATGTCCTTGCGCAGTTCCGGCGGGAGCGCGAAGATCAGCGACTCCTCGGCCGTGTGCACTGCACGAGCAGCCGGGTAGCCACGAGCAGTGAGGAGGTCGAGCACACCCTCGACGAGGTCCTCCGGGACGGAAGCCCCCGAAGTGACGCCGACCGACTCCACCCCTTCGAGCCAGCTCTCGTCGATCTCCGACGCGTCATCGACGAGGTACGACGCTTGAGCGCCACTCTCGAGAGCCACCTCGACCAGGCGCACTGAGTTGCTCGAGTTTCGTGACCCCACAACGAGCACCAGGTCTGCGCCCTTCGCAATCTCCTTCACCGCTTGCTGACGGTTCTGGGTGGCATAGCAGATGTCATCCGACGGCGGGTCGAGCAAGTTAGGGAACTGCTGGCGAAGTCGACCGACCGTCTCCATGGTCTCGTCGACCGACAACGTGGTCTGCGAAAGCCAGGCGACCTTGTCGGGGTCGCGCACTTTAACGTCTGCAACTGCCTCCGGGCTCTGGACGAGAGTGATGTGCCGGGGTGCTTCCCCCGCCGTACCCTCGACTTCTTCATGACCCTCGTGGCCGATCAGCAAGATGTCGTAGTCATCGTCGGCGAAGCGGCGCGCTTCGTTGTGCACCTTCGTCACGAGCGGGCAGGTCGCGTCGATCGTCTTGAGTCCGCGCTCGGCGGCTTGCTCATGCACGAGTGGGGAGACGCCGTGGGCAGAGAACACTACGGTCGAACCCTCGGGCACCTCGTCGAGTTCCTCGACGAAGATGGCGCCGCGCTCCTCGAGGGTGTGCACCACGTGTTTGTTGTGGACGATCTGCTTGCGCACGTAGACGGGTGGGCCGTACAGGTCGAGGGCCTTTTCGACGGTGATGACGGCTCGGTCGACGCCGGCGCAGTAACCGCGGGGGGCCGCCAGCAACACCGTGCGGTCGCCAGCCTCTGGGGACAGCTCGGGTGTGGTCGGCTCAGATGCAGACATGCCTCCATCGTAGGTGCGATGCTTCAGCACACCCAATCCCTCCAGCGTCAGCCTCGTCACGTCGGCATGCTCTAGCCTCAGGCAGGTGGCACTCGACACAAGTTTTGAGAAGCCGGCCCCGGTGCGCGTCATCGCCAACGTGATGACGGGCTACATCAACCGGCTCGGTCCGATCTGGGTCGAGGGTCAGATCGCGCAGCTGACTCGCCGTCCGTCCACGACCACGGTGTTCATGACGCTCCGTGACCCGCTCGCCGAGGTGTCGATGCAGGTGACCTGCCACCGTTCGGTGATTGACGCCATGGCCAGTCCTGTCACCGAGGGAGCCCGGGTCGTCGTCTTCGCCAAGTTCGGCTATTACGTGCCGCGCGGCACGCTCTCCCTGGTGGCCAAGGAGATCCGCCCGATCGGCGTCGGTGAGCTGCTCGCCCGCATCGAGCAACGCCGCCAGCTACTCGCGGCTGAAGGCTTGTTCGACCCTGCACGCAAGCGCGCCCTGCCGTTCCTGCCCCATCGGATCGGGCTCATCGTCGGGCGCGACTCGGCGGCCGAACGCGACGTGGTCGACAACGCCCGACGTCGCTGGCCCGAAGTCGACTTCCGGGTCGAGCACGCAGCGGTGCAAGGACACGATGCTGCCCGCCAGGTGATCGAGGCGCTCCATCTGCTCGATCGAGACGACTCCGTCGACGTCATTGTCATCTCGCGCGGCGGGGGCGCACTTGAGGATCTGCTGCCGTTCTCCGACGAGGGTCTGCTGCGTGCTGTTGCCGCGTCTACGACGCCGGTCGTCAGTGCGATTGGGCATGAGGAGGACCAACCTCTGCTCGACCTGGTGGCCGACCTTCGTGTCTCGACCCCGACCGATGCGGCCAAGCGCGTCGTCCCCGATGTCGCCGAAGAACGCCAGCGCGTCAGCGCCGCGCGGGACCGCGGTCGCTACGTCATCACCGCCCTGCTCCAACGAGAGCAACATGGGCTCAGCGCGATGCGGTCACGGCCGGTGGTTGCCGAGCCTCGACGCATGTTCGACCAGCTGTCCGTGCAGGTCGATGAACTGGTGGCGCGTTCGCGTCGTACTCTCGAGCACCTCCTGCAACGTTCCAAGGACGACCTTGACCACCGGCTCGCGCGAGTGCGTGGACTGTCTCCGCTCGCCACCCTCCAACGCGGGTACGCCGTTCTGCAGTCCGCGGACGGGCAGGTCATCACGAACGCCAACGACGTCTCGCCGGGCGACCGGGTCGAAGCCCGGCTCGCTGTTGGCCGGCTGACCGCCACCGTCGACGAGACCCACGACGACTTACGAAGGAACGACGATGAGTGACTCCTCTCCCAGTGGCGGCACGCCGGCCGACGACATCAGCTACGAAGCGGCCCGCGACGAGCTCGTCACTGTCGTCTCCAAACTCGAAGCCGGGGGCACGACGCTCCAGGAGTCGATCGCCCTGTGGGAACGAGGCGAAGAGCTCGCGGCCATCTGTCAACGCTGGCTCGACGGTGCCCGCGCACGGCTCGACGGGGTCATGAAGTCGGGCGACGGGTCGAGCGGCAACGGAGATCCCTCAGCTGGCGGAGAGTGACTCCGCAAATCCCACCAACTCGGCGGTCGACGCCGTCCCCGTCACGATCGTGGTGACCTTGTCGGCTTCGAGCACGAGCGCAGTTTCCTGCCCGCTGGTCAACGTCTGCCACTCTTCGCCATTGATGTCGACCGGGTCGCCCGGCTGGTCGGCCGGGGTGTTGTCGGCGATGAACTCTCGCGGGATTGCATTGCCCTGCTCCAGCCCCACGTAGTCGCCCTGCCCGGTCAAGAAGCCCAGATGCCAGGAAACCTCCGGCCCGGCTCCTTGCCACTCCACGCTGGTGGCTCGCCACCCTGGCGGCGTCGGCTGTGGCGCCAGCACGTCGAAGGGTGCGTTGGCGCGCGCATCAGCAAGCTGGCCGGTGTAGTCGACGGTTTTCGCTGGGTCGGCCGGGTCTTCGTGCTGGATCCGGGTCAGCAGCCAGATGAAGACAATCACGAGGAAGCAGGCCACCAACGCGCCGATCAGGCCACCCGTGCTGCGGCCGTAACCGCTCCTCGTCTGACTCACTCGCACATTCTGTCTACCGAGCCGGCCGATCATGAGGGCGGGTGGGCAAACAGACTCGGTGTCCGCAAATGCGGAAGTGATCCCGCCTGTCGATCTCCGTGTATGCGGTTAGGATGGCGCCTGTGACGATCTACCGGCTCGCCGACGCCGCCGCCCTGCTCGGCGTCAGCGACGACACGATCAGGCGCTGGGCCGAAACCGGACGCTTCCCAGCCGCACGCACTCCGGACGATCACG
The DNA here is from genome assembly GCA_963746185.1 of uncultured Actinomycetota bacterium. GTDB lineage: Bacteria > Actinomycetota > Actinomycetes > Propionibacteriales > Nocardioidaceae > CAVVAE01. Next base: position 1,995,222 of record CAVVAE010000004.1, on the reverse strand, counting down.
CCGGAGTCGAGGGTACGGCGCTTGCCGCCCTGGCCCGCGAGCTCGCTGACATCCCCGCAGACGGCTCCGCGGCGGCCTCGCATCGGGTCAGCGCCCGTAACCACCTGCGCGGCATTGTCACCGAGGTCAAGCGCGACACCGTGATGGCGCAGGTCGAGATGTGCTGCGGCCCTTACCGCGTCGTGTCCCTGATGAGCCGCGAAGCAGCCGATGCGCTCGGACTCGACGCGGGAGTCGTGGCCGTGGCATCGATCAAAGCCACCAACGTGGTCGTGGAGGTGCCCGCATGAATCGCTCCGTGTCAGCGATCGCCGTTGTCGCCCTTCTCGCCACGGGCCTCGCGGCCTGCGGCGGGGACGACGACTCGGGAGGTGGCGGCAAGACGAAGTTGACGGTATTCGCGGCCTCGTCGCTGACCAATCCCTTCGGCGAGTTGGAGAAGGCGTTCGAGAAGGATCACACCGACGTCGACGTGGTGATCTCGTTCGACTCCAGCACCACGCTGGCCGAGCAGATCACCGAAGGTGCTCCCGCCGACGTACTTGCGACGGCCGACGGTACGAGCATGGGCATCATGGTCGACGCCGGTGACAATGCCGCCGATCCTGTGCCGTTCGCCTCCAACACGATGATCGTCATCACCCCGCCCGACAACCCCGCCGATCTTCAGAGCCTCGACGACCTGCCCAACAGCGACTTTGTGTTGTGCGATCCCTCCGTGCCCTGCGGCGCAGTATCAGCCCAAATCCTCAAGAACGCCGGAATCAATGCCGAGCCTGTCTCACTAGAGGACAAGGTGACGGCGGTGCTGTCCAAGGTGGAGCTCGAAGAAGCCGAGGCTGGCCTGGTCTACGTCTCCGACGCCCAAGGTGCTGGCGACGAGGTGAACGTGATTGAGATCCCCGCCGACGTCAACGAGGTCACTCCCTACTTCATTGCCGCGGTGAAGGACTCGTCCAACGCTGACCTGGCCCAGGAGTGGATCGACCTGGTCAACTCGCAAGCGGGCCAGGGTGTGCTGAGCGAAGCGGGCTTCGGGGCACCATGACGCGAGCGGTTCGGGTTGGCCCCCCGATTCGCACCCAGGGCCGGCCACCACTCGGCCTGAGTGTGCCCGCCGTGATCGCTCTCGTGTTTCTGGTCCTGCCCGTCATTGCTGTTTTCGTGCGCGCCCCGTGGACCACGCTCTTCGACGTACTCCGCTCCGACGAGGCACGCATTGCCCTCCGGCTGAGCCTGATCACCACGTCCATCTCGACCGCGCTTTGCCTCGTCTTCGGTACCCCGCTCGCCTGGATGCTGGCCCGCTCTGACTTCCGCGGACGCAGCTTCGTTCGTGCTCTGGTGACCTTGCCGCTCGTACTGCCTCCGGTTGTCGGCGGTGTCGCGCTGCTCTTGGCGCTCGGGCGAAACGGCATCGTCGGTCGCTATCTCGACGAATGGTTCGGCATCACGCTGCCGTTTACGACGGCCGCCGTCGTGCTCGCACAAACCTTCGTCGCCCTGCCCTTCCTCGTCATCAGCGTCGAGGGAGCGTTCCGGGCTTCCGATACGAGGTACGACGATGCGGCCGCCACCTTGGGCGCCAGTCGCTGGCTGACGTTCCAGCGGGTCACCCTGCCCCTTGCCTTCCCCGGCATCGTGTCGGGAGCTGTGCTTGCCTGGGCACGAGCACTGGGCGAGTTCGGCGCCACGATCACCTTCGCTGGCAACTTCCCGGGCACGACCCGCACCATGCCGACCCAGGTCTACCTCGCCCTGCAGTCCAGCCCGAAGGCCGCCATCGCAATGAGCCTGGTCCTCATCGTGGTGTCGGTCGGCGTACTGGCCCTGCTGCGCGAGCGTTGGTTGACGGGGATATCGGCATGAGCCTCAACGCACATTTCGCCGTACGCCGTCCCGAGCACACGACGACGATCGACCTGGATGCCGAGCCGGGCGAGACGGTCGGGCTGATCGGACCCAACGGCGCCGGAAAGAGCACCGCGCTGCGAGCACTGGCCGGGCTGCTCGCGATCTCGTCCGGCGACATCCGGCTCGACGGCTCGACCGTGTCAGACGACCGACTCCACGTGCCCACCCACGAACGCGGTGTGGGTTTCGTGTTTCAGGACCACCTCCTCTTTCCCCACCTCTCCGCGCGCGACAATGTCGCGTTCGGCCTACGTGCGCGTGGATCGTCGAAGACGGCCGCTCGCGCTCGCGCCGGTGAATGGCTTGAGCGTCTCGGGGTCATCGACCTCGCTGACAGGAAACCCCGGGCCCTCTCCGGTGGTCAGGCTCAACGGGTCGCCATCGCGCGAGCACTCGCCGGAGAGCCACGGCTGCTGCTCCTCGACGAGCCGACCGCCTCACTCGACGCATCGGGGGCGATGGCCCTTCGCACCCAACTGCGCGATCACCTCGACGATTTCGCCGGCGTGAGCATCCTGGTCACCCACACCGCCCTCGATGCGATGGTGATGACCGACCGGCTCGTGGTGCTCGACCAGGGGAACATCGTGCAGTCCGGAACACCGGCCGAGGTGGCTGCTCGTCCGCGCACTTCACACGTCGCCACCCTGGTGGGGCTCAACCTGGTGAGGGGCGAGGCGCAAGACGGCGTGATCGGCCTGGTCGACGGTGCGACGCTCGTGGCGGCCGAGCGACTGAGCGGTCCCGCCTTCGCAGCGTTCTCACCTGCCGCAGTCAGCTTGTTCGAGGACGCCCCCGGCGGAAGCCCGCGCAATGTCTGGCAAGGCACCGTCACCTCGATTGCGCCGCATGGTGACGCCGTGCGAGTTCAGGTCGATGCCGCCGCTCCCCTGCTGGCAGACATCACGCCCGCCGCACTGGCTGCGCTCGGCCTCCGGGCTGGAAGCCATGTCTGGGCGTCGGTCAAGGCCACCGAGGTCAGCATCTATCTCGACTGAGTACCGACCTGAGCACCCCGGTCTTCGTTACCATCGGTCTCAAGCCCACCACGAGGAGTTGTGCTGTGACTGACCCTCTGACCAATGCCCCCATCGGACACGAGTTCGATCCACCGAACAACGTGCCCGATCGCAACCTTGCTATGGAGCTTGTCAGGGTGACGGAAGCAGCCGCCATGGCGGCCGGTCGCTGGGTTGGTCGCGGCGACAAAGAAGGCGCGGACGGGGTGGCCGTCAACGCGATGCGGGCCCTCATCGGGACCGTAGGGATGGACGGCGTCGTCGTCATCGGCGAGGGCGAGAAGGACAACGCCCCGATGCTGTTCAACGGCGAGCTCGTCGGTGACGGCTCGGGGCCACCGTGCGACGTTGCCGTCGACCCGATCGACGGCACCACGCTGACGGCGAAGGGTATGTCGAACGCCATCGCCGTCATGGCGGTGTCACCACGCGGCTCGATGTATGACCCGTCCGCCGTGTTCTACATGGAGAAGCTGGTCACCGGGCCTGAGGCCGCGGAGGTCGTCGACATCCGGCTGCCCGTCGCGGAGAACATCCGTCGTACGGCGAAAGCCAAGGGCAGTGCCAAAGAGGACATCACCGTGTGTGTGCTCGACCGGCCACGCCATGACGACCTGGTGCGCGAGATCCGCGAGACCGGCGCCCGGATCAAGTTCATCACCGACGGCGACGTCGCCGGCGCAATCATGGCCGCTCGCGCCGACACCGGGGTCGACTTACTTCTTGGCGTCGGCGGCACCCCCGAAGGCATCATCGCCGCGTGCGCCATGAAGTCGCTCGGCGGCGTCATCCAGGGTCGCCTCTGGCCGACTGACGACGACGAGCACCAACGGGCGATCGATGCCGGTCACGACCTCGACCGGGTGCTGTCGACCGACGACCTGGTGGCGGGCGACGACTGCTTCTTCGTCGCTACCGGGATCACGGACGGTGAACTGCTGCGCGGTGTCCGCTACGCCCACGGCGGTGCCACCACTCACTCCCTCGTCATGCGTTCGAGGAGCGGCACGATCCGTTCGATCACGAGCGAGCACCGGTTCGAGAAACTGCGTAACTACTCCGCCGTGGACTTCGAACACGCCTAACCCCGTCTCACTGCGGAGCGCGCAGGGGTTGAGTAAACTGGCGAGTAACAAGGCGATCCGCGCAACCTGAAACCGGGAGGACCTCTATGCAGCGAAGCATCGAGGACACCGCTCGGCTCAGCAACGGTGTCGAGCTGTGCTACGACACGTTCGGTGATTCCCAAGACCCGGCCCTGCTTCTCATCATGGGCCTGGGGGGTCCGCTCACCTGGTGGAATCCCGAACTCTGCGAACTGCTCGCCAGCCGCGGCTTCTTCGTTGTTCGGTTCGACAACCGAGACGTCGGCCGATCGTCCAAGGTGCGTGGCCAAGGGGGACGTCGTGCTGATGTGCTCCGTGGGTTTGTCCGCACCAAGCGGCCGGCGCCCTACACGCTGAGCGACATGGCCGAGGACGCCGTTGGCTTGCTCGACCACCTCGAGATCGAACAGGCACACGTCACCGGCGCCTCCATGGGCGGGATGATTGCTCAGACGCTGGCCCTGGAGCATCCCGAACGGGTGTTCTCGCTGGTGTCGATCATGTCCACCACGGGTCGTCGGTCGGTGGGCTGGCAAGACCCACGACTGTTCCCGATGTTGATTGGCCGCGGTCGCCACGCTCGCGAGAGCTTCATCGACCAGTCCGAGAAGACGTGGGCCACGATCGGCTCTCCCGAATACCCGACTCCACCCGACAAAGTCCGCGAACGTGCTGCGGAGACGTTCGACCGGGGCATCAGCACGTCCGGTGTCATGCGACAGATGCAGGCGGTGTTGGCTCAGCCCGACCGCACTCGGGCGCTCCACGGATTGTCGATCCCCACGCTTGTCATCCACGGTCTGGCCGACCGGCTGGTGCACGTCTCGGGCGGGCGGGCCACTGCTCGCGCCATACCGGGTGCGGAACTGCTGCTCATCCCGGGCATGGGCCACGATCTTCCCGATTCGCTGTGGCCGACGTTCGCCGACGGGATCGAGCGCACGGCGCGGCGCGCCAACGTCGACTCACACCGCTAAGGCATCCGCTGCGGCTGGAGGTTTCGGTGATGCAGGGCAGCGCACCTCCAGCCACAGCGGGTGACGATCACCAGTTCGCTTCGGGCCCGCTCCCCGGCAGCGCCACATTGTCGGGGTGGATGACGTAGACGATGCCACCCGAATGCGGGATCCAGGTGTTCTCGAACTGCTCGCGGTCATAGACCGTGCGCACCTCGTCGTTGCTCCGGATCAGGTGCGAGGCGGGATCGTTGACCACGACGTCGCCCTCATCGGTGAAGCCGACGATCACCATTAAGTGCCCGTTCGTTCCGTAACCGGCACCATCGAGCTGACTCTTCTTGAACGACACGGACACGACGAGCGGGATGCCCGCCTTGATGAACTGCTCAGCCTCAGTGAGCGACCGCAGCCGGGTCACAAAGGACTCGAGACCGTAGCGAGCCGCGTAAGCCGTGTTGAATGGCCAGTTGCCAGCTCCGTCGTAGCTGTAGTCGAAGACATTGCGGGCTGCGTAGTCGACCTGCGGGTCGTCGTACGACGGATCGACCCAGGACATGTCAGCAGCCGTAGGCCCAGTGCCCCAGTACGCCACCACCATCGACGTCGAGGTCGGGCTGCACCATGCCTCACCACCGCTGTCCCATTGCGGGTACTGGCCGATGTGGGTCTCCTGCGAGTACGTCGGAACGTCCAAGGTGATGCCTTCCGCCCCGCCGAGCGGGCTCGCGGGCACGCGTTTCGGCACCACGACTGCGGAGGCCATCGCGCCGACCAAATCGACCGTTGGGGTGAGGCTTGAGCTCGGTGGCCGGTTCAGCGTGACTCGAAGCTGCCAGTCCGACAGAGATCGTCCTGCACTGGCGACAAACGTGTCAATCGACACGAAACCCACGTCATCTCCCTGAGCTGGCACAGACGTACGGTTCAGCGCTCCGCCGTCCGTCGGATCGTCAGACGCCCATCGACCGAGGACGTACCACTTGGAGGTGCTGCCGGTGTCTGTCGTGCCACGCATCTCGATCTCGACCCAGGTGCCGTCGGGGGTCTTGGCATTCCATGACGCGACCAGCTCGCTCAGGTTGAAACCTGGTGTGACGACCGGCGAGGTCCAGGTCGCGTAGTCGTAGGTGGCGCTGCTGCCGTCACCGAACGGGTCGACGTACTGACGAGTCCCGACCGGAGAAGCGATCGCGAGCTCGCCGTTCGACACTGTTGTGCCGGCCAACGTGCCAGCGGCCAGCTCACTACCGTCGTCCCACGTCGTGAACGCGATGTGCTGGCTCTGCGGCGCCTTGGCGGCGTGAACCGGAGCTGCGACCGGGCTGGTGAGAGCAACGGCCAGCGCCAGCGTCGTCGACGCGATGAGTGTTTTGCGGACCATGGGTGATCCCCTTGCTCCGCCCGACTTTCGAAGTCGTCGTGACGGGCGGCTTCGGCACGACCAACGGATACGACGATGTGGTCGTGGCCGCCGAGGCGGGTGGACCTGACGTCTGGATGAACCTATACCGGGCCCCATCTGTTGCGCCAGGGTTGCCGCCCCTGTCCACCGTTCAGGCGTCGACCAGCTTCACCAGCTCATCGAGGGCGTCGCGGAGGTAGTCGATCAGGTTCCAGACGTCCGGGACCAGCTCACGACAGGCGATCAGCCCGAAGTCCAAGGCTCCGTCATAGGAGAACAGCGTGATGTTGAGGGCGCCGGTGAGATCGGTGATCGCCGAAGCTGGGTAGACCCCGAGCACCCGCGCCCCACCGACGTACAACGGCAACTGCGGCCCCGGGACGTTGGAGATGAACAGGTTGAACGGGAAGGCGCCCACCGTCACCATGCTGAAGACCGCCCGTGCGGCGAGGCCGGACAGCGCAGTCGGGATCACCGCTGCCAGGTCCTGGAGGATCGAGGCCGGCACTGCGTCGAACTGCTCCTTCGCCTCGGCCATCCCCACCTGGACGCCGGCAAGCCGGTCCTCCGGGTCAGCGAGCTGGGTGGGCATCTCCGCGAGCATGACCGAGACCTGGTTGCCGTTGGCACCTGACTGGTCTTCCGTGCGGATCGACACCGGGACGGCCACCACGATGGGGACCTCCGGTAGCCCGTCGTGGTCGAGCAGCCAGCGGCGTAGCGCGGAGGTGCAGAGTGTCATCACGACGTCGTTGACCGTCATGTCAAAGGCGTTCTTGACCCGTTTGATGTCGTCGAGAGGCAATGAGCCGTAGGCGAACCGACGGTGCGCGGTGATCTGCCCGTTGAGCGGAGTCGGCGGGATCGAGATCGTACGCCGTCCGACGTTGCGACCTTTCGCGTCGCCGGTGGCCATCTTGACCACGAAGTCAGCGGTTTCGCTGATCGTCTTCGCTCCGGGGACGAATGAGGCCCCGGGTATGTCGGCCAGATGGGGAAGCGCCTTCGGCAGGATCCGCATCACGTCAAACGGCTGGGTTGCCATCGAGGCCAGCCCACGCCCCATCAGATTGAGTGGACCGGGCAGCGCCGTGGGATCCCAGTACTCGTCGGGCTGTGGTTCCATCCGGGGTTCGACGGTGACATCCATGATCGTGGCGAGGATCTCCGCGCCTGAGACGCCGTCGATCGCGGCATGGTGCACCTTGCTGTAGAGCGCCTGCCGGCCGTCAGAGACGTTGTGGATCAGGTACATCTCCCACAGCGGTCGGGTTCGGTCGAGAGGCCGGGCGTGGATGCGCGCGACCTGTTCGCCGAGCTGCGCTTCATCACCGGGTCCGGGCAGCCCGATCTCCCTGAGGTGGAACTCGATGTCGAAGTCCGGATCGTCTACCCAGTAAGGGCGTCCGAGACCGAGCGGAACATTCACCAGGCGTTGCCGCAACGGGGCGGCAAGATGAAGTCGAGGTTCGATCACCTCTCGCAGTCGGTCGAGGGTCAACTCGCCGTTGGGCGCCTCAGCCGGGTCAAGCAGCAGGAGGCTGCCGACGTGTCCGACCGTTGTGGGTGACTCGACGTTGAGGAACTGCGCATCGAGCGACGAAAGTTGCTGCATACGTGCAGTCTGACGCAGATGTCCCGCTCGCGACAGGATCAGGACATCAGCAGAGTGACAACTAGTCGGCGACGACGAGTACTGCGGCGGGATCGATCACTACGGACACCCGGTCTCCCGGTCCGACACCCCGCACGCTGCTGCGAGGAATCTGAGACACGAACCGGCTGCCGTCGTCCATGTCGATAGTGAGACGCGAGATGGCGCCCAGGAAGCTCGAGGTCGCAACCACGCCGTTGCCGCTGGCTTCAGCCCGAATGTGAATGGATTCGGGCCGAACCAAAGCCGTGCCTTCGCCGTCGGTAAGTGACCCTTCGAGAATCGGCAGACTCGTCCCTGCGACGAGAGCTGTGCCACCCGTGACCGTTGCATGCACGCGGTTGGTGAGCCCGACGAACTCCGCGACAAACTGCGTCTGAGGTCGGGAGTACAGCTCCTCTGGTGCCGCGATCTGTTCGAGCCGGCCGGACCTCATCACACCGACCCGGTCGGCCATCGCCAGCGCTTCCTCCTGGTCGTGCGTGACGAACAGCGTCGTCGTACCGACCTCGAGCTGGACGCGTCGGATCTCGTCGCGCAGCTGAGCACGAACCTTCGCGTCGAGGGCTGACAGCGGCTCATCGAGCAGCAGGACCTGCGGCTCGAAGGCGAGCGCACGGGCCAGCGCGACCCGTTGCTGTTGGCCGCCGGAGAGCTGATGGGCGTAACGCTCGCTGAACTCGCTGAGACCGACGAGTTCGAGCATCGCGAGCGCGCGCTCCTTGCGCTTGGCGGAAGAGACCTTGCGCAGCTTGAGCCCGAACTCGACGTTTTGTCGCGTCGTCATGTGCGGGAACAGGCTGTAGGCCTGGAAGACCATGCCCATGTCGCGCTTGTTCGCCGGGACCCGAGAGACGTCCTTCCCGCCGACGAGGACGTGGCCGTCCGTCGCGTTGTCGAGCCCCGCCACGATGCGCAGGGCGGTCGTCTTGCCGCAGCCGGACGGTCCGAGGAGGGCAACCAGCTCTCCGGCCGCCAGCGTCAGGTCGAGACCGTCGAGTGCCTTGAAGGACCCGAAGACACGGGTCAGGCCGTCGAGCTTGACCTCGACCCCCTCACCGGCGACCGGGCTCGTCGACCTGGCATCGGTCGTTGGGGCATCTGTCATGAGTCGACCTCCTGGCGCGGGCGGCGCCCGATGAACGAGATGGCAAAGAGCAGGACGACGCCGAACATCAAGGCGGCCAAAGATGTGGCGACGCTGACATTGGAGTTCGACAGCCCGAGCAGCGCGATCACAACCTGCATGTTGTCGTAGAAGAACAGCGACGCGATCGTGAACTCACCGAGCACGACCGCCACCGCGAGGAATGCAGCGGACAGCACAGCGGACTTGATGTTCGGGACGATGACCTTGACGATCACCGTGGGCCAGCTCGCACCCAAGCTGCGGGCGGCCTCAGACAACGTCGCCACGTCGATGGCAGAAAGCCCGGAGTCGAGTGCGCGGTAGCAGTAGGGAAGCACGAGCACGATGTAAGGGAACGTCAGTGCCAGCGCGCCCTCGGTCACCAGGTAGTTGACCCACGACATCACGTTGTCGAGACCGACTACGAGGACGATGGCCGGAATCGTCAACGGGAGCAGGCACAGGAACTCGACGATGCGGGTCGCCCACGGAACCTTGATGCGGACCCAGATCATCGTGGGCAGCAGCAACAACAACATGCCCGCGACAGTCAGCCCGGCGAGCTCAAGGGAGGTGATGATGGCCTTGCGGAGCTGGTCGTTCTCGACCATCGCCTTCCAGGAGTCCCACGTACTGGGGTTCTGCGGCCCGACACGGGTGCTGTACTTGAACATCGAGTAGAGCGGAAGCAGGAAGACCCCACCCACGACCAGCAGCACGACCCACCGCATCACGGCCTGGTTGCGTTGGCGGGTGGCAGCGTTGCTCATGGCAGCCACCTGGACGTACGCCGTTGGAGGATCGCGTACAGCGTCATCACAACAGCCACGATGACGACCATCTCCAAGGCCAGCGACGCCGCCAGGTTGCCCTGCGAACCACTGACCTCGTTCCCAAGCGAGTTACCGATCTTCAGCGACAGGATCGGTGAGCCCTGGTTGACGAGCGCTCGCGCGGTGGCGTACGTCGCGAACGCGTTGGCGAACAGCAGGAGCGCGGAGCCAAGGAACGCCGGGAACAGCAGCGGAAACCCGATGTGCCGCCAGTACTGCCACGTGCTGGCACCGAGGTTGTCGGCCGCCTCCCGCCACTGCGGTCGGATGCCGTCGAGAGCTGGCAGGAACACGATCACCATCAGCGGGATCTGGAAGTAGGAGTAGACGAGCGTCAACCCCTTGAGCGTGAACAGCCAACTGGTGTCGGTGAGGTTGAGCCAGTCGGTCACGACTCCCGCCCTGCCGATCGTGGCGATGAACGCGAAGGCGAGGGCAACGCCGCCGAACTGGGCGAGCACTCCACAGACGCTGGTGACGAAACGGCGCAGCACCCCGTCCTTCTTGCCCGTCGACACGACGTACGCCACCAAGGCCCCGACCACGGCGCCGATCAGCGCCGTCGTCAGCGAGAGGGTCACCGTGTCCTTGGTGATCTCCAGAGTCGCCGTTTCTTTGAGTTGCTTGATGGCGTCGAGCGTGACCTGTGGCGGGGTGTCGTTTGTCTGGAATGCCTTGATAAAGACAACCACCGTTGGGGTGATCAGGAAGATCCCGACATACGCCAGGAACGGTACGAGCCCAAAGCTCGCACCGAACCTGCGTCTAGCAGCCATCAGTGGGCTGTTCTCGGTCAGCCGCTAGCCGACCGCGTTCGCCCAGTTGTCCGCCAGATAGGTGGCTGCCTCCGTCGCCTGCTCGACGGTCGGGAAGACCGGCTCACCGGTGACAGGTGGAAGCGCGTCGTAGAGTTCCTGGTCGATCGTTCCTGCCTCGACCATCGCGTCGGCACGGATCGGGCGAGCCCCACCGGCGAGCCATAGGTTCTGGCCCTCGTCGGAGTACAGGAACTCCTGCCATAGCCGGGCGGCGTTCGGGTGCGGGGCGTCAGCGTTGATCGCCTGGAAGTAGTAGCCACCCAAGACGGCGTTCTCAGGGACGAGAACCTTCCAGGACGGCAGCGCCTTGGTCTCGGCTGCATTCAGGTAGTCCCAGTCCAGCACGACGGGTGTCTCGTGGGACTCGATGGTCGCCGGCGTGACGTCGACCGGGATCAGGTTCCCTGCATCGTTGAGCTGCTTGAAGTAGTCGACACCGGGAGCCAGGTCGTCGATCGTGCCGCCCGAGGCCAGCGTCGCCATCATGACGCCAGCGACGCCAGATCCGGAGCTGGTCGGGTCACCGTTAAGTGCGACCTTGCCCTTGTAGTCCGAGCCGAGCAGATCGTCGAGACTGGTCGGGGCAGGGACCTCGTCCTCGTCGTAGCCGATCGAGAAGTAGCCGCCGTAGTCGTTGACCCACAGGCCTTCGGGATCCTTGTTCTCATCAGGAATGTCGTCCCAGGTTTGCACCTGGTAGGGCGCGAACATGTCGGTGTTTGCCAGCGCGACGGACTGGCCGAGGTCGAAGACATCGGGAGCCGAGTCCTGGCCTTGCAAACGCTTCGCAGTGTCGATTTCGGTCTGGCTGTCAGTGTCAGGCAGCTTCTCGTTCACCTGGATGTCGTACTTTTCCTTGAACGCCTTGATGATGTTGCCGTAGTTGGCCCACGTCGGTGGCAACGCGATGACGTTGAGTTCGCCTTCCTTCTCAGCGTCCGCGACCAGCTGCGTCATGTATTCCTCGGACGACTGGCCCTGCGTAGCGCCAGTGTTCTCCGACCCCTCTGAGTCGTTTTCGTCCTCTGGGGCCGAACAGGCAGCCATGGAGATTGTCACCGCTGCGACAGCAACGATGCCGAGGGCCTTAGATCGAAGCTTCACAGAGATCCTCCTGGTGGTTTCCGAAATTCACACTCCATTTCGCAGATAACCACAAGGAGACGCCCGCGGCAATGAAGCCACGCTAACGGTTTCTGAACACCTTCCAACTTTCCTCTGCTTGCGTCCTGCAGTTCGGCTGCCACCACGCTCAGCCTGCAGGACGCAACGCGGTGGAATCCCGCCAGCCCTGCCTTCGAAGCAGCCTGGCTATCTGCTCGAAGAACTCGTCCGGCGCCATTCGCAGCCCTACTACGGGGATGCGCAGGACTCGGTCGTGGTCGATCGTGAGTTCGTTCTGACGAAGACTGTCCGCCACGGCAAGGCCGACGACCAGGTGATGTGACCCTTCGATCTCGACCACGACGCCGTACTCCTCCCAGTAGACGTCGAGGTACACCCTGCCGGAAGGTAGTTCCCTCCTGACCTGGTGGCTGGGTGACGGCAATCCACGCCGCCGGCACTCCGCGAGGAAGTCGAGCTCGCCTATCGATTGGGCGCCACGGGTGATGTCACCAATGACCCGGAGGAGGAACTTGCGTCGACGATGCCGGCGAATGGTGGACATGGCCGTGATGACGTCGTCGATCGAGGTGATGCGCTGTTGTACCGCCATGCTCAGCACGAGTGCTGCCTGTCGGTCGGTGCGAGCCCACAGGGCGCCCCTGACGGCCGCAATTCCTGGCTTGACTCGGGGAAGGCCGATTGATGCGAGGTCCGTCGATTTTCGGCGCCGAGTCTCGTGCACTCGAACTCCCCTGGCTCTCCGGTAGCGCGCCCCCTTGCTTACGGAAAGATGGATGACGCCTGAGTCAAAGTTCTCGAGACCCGCAGCCTGAAGGGCCGAGACACCGTCGAGCGCCGCGTCGGCTCCGGCATTGAGCACGGCAACCCAAAGCCGTGATCGTGGCAGGAGCGGCCCATTGTGGACAACGACTGCTTGGGAGCCGCGGCGAGACCACCGCCGCGCCCGCAGCTCCGCTCTCACCTCCGAGCGTGAGAGTCCGATGCTGTAGAGCTGACGGAGCGTGACGACGTCGTCCTGAGTGACCGCAAAGTCGGCCACTGCAGCCGCGCGCTGCTGCCTGTAGCCCCGTGGAGAGTTGTGCATACAAGCACCGTCACCCCTGCTCCGGTCCGCGTTCAACGGAGCAGGAACGATCTGTGTACGCCTCAGATTGTCCACACTCCCTTACGTCCTGCCAGGTGAACGGCATAGCGGCCGCAGTGCAGGACGCAGCGATATAGGGGCCGAATCAGTCGTCGTCGGGAGAAGCCCACTTCAGAGGGAACACTTCGAACCCGGCGCCAAAGGCGACCCCGAGACTTTGACCTGCCCCTCGCGCAGCCCCTTCGAGGAACTCGGCCGGGTCGAAGTTCTGCCATCCGAGACCGTCGATGTAGGCCTGGTGTGCCCGCAGCGACTCGACGCCGCGGTCAAACGTCTCGGTGGTGTCGACTCCGTGCTTCGACCCGGGCGAGCTGGCGGCCCAGACCTCGAGCACCCCGTCCCACGGCTCGAGCCCGGCCTCGAGCAGGTCGCGAAACACCCAGCGGTTGGCCGCGTCTCGAGCGGCGTCCACGGTGGCCTTCCCGGTGGCGATGTGGTCGGGCTGGTTGAGCACGACTGCACCGTCCCACGTGTCGCGGAAGTTGTTGGTGATGACGATCTCGGGACGATGCCGCCGGATCGACGCGGTGATCTCGCGGCGTAGCCCGACGCCGTACTCCAGGACACCATCAGGCAGCCCGAGGAACTCGACCTCGTCCACGCCGACGATGCGGCAAGACTCGCGTTGCTCGGCTTCACGGACGACGCGACACTCGTCGGGATCCATCGAGTCGATGCCGGCCTCGCCGCTGGTCACCAGACAGTAGGTCACGTGTTTGCCTTGTTCGGTCCACCGGGCAATGGCTGCGGAGCTCCCGAACTCCATGTCGTCGGGATGCGCCACCACGACGAGTGCGCGTTCCCAGTCTTCGCGGACATTCTCAAACTGCGGTTTCTCGACCATGTGGTCACCGTACGACGTCTCTGGGCGAGGCCAACCGCTGGCTGGTCTGCCTGCGAGGATGACCCGCATGCCGCCGAAGTACGTCGCCCGCGCCGCCACGGAGCGAGGCGAGGTCGTGTTGCGCCGACGTGACGACGACGGTGCCTTGGAGCTTCGGGTCAACGGTGTCTTCGTGATGGACACGGTCGAGACGCAGACGGAGCGTCTCCTCGCACGTACGACGCTTGACGCCCTACCCGAAGCAGCACCCGAACAGGGCTTGACGGTGCTCGTCGGCGGACTCGGTCTTGGCTTCACCCTGGCCGAGGTGCTCCGCGACGAGCGAGTCACCGACGTGATCGTCGCGGAGATCGAAGAAGACCTCGTCCGGTGGCATCGCGATGGCCTCATCGCCGGATCACCGATCGCCGACTCACGCGTGAGGGCCGTGGTGGCCGATGTCCGTGACGTCGTCAGGGAACTGCCGCCGGCATCGCTCGACATGCTGTTGCTCGATGTCGACAACGGCCCCGCCTTCCTCGTCTACGACACCAACGCAGCCGTCTACCGAGAGGAGTTCCTCCGGCGCTGCTACGACGCGACCCGTCCAGGCGGCATCACTGCCGTGTGGTCCGCCGATACGTCCGACGAGCTGAGTGCGACCCTGGCGGCGGTGTTCGGTGACTGCGATGAGCAGAAGATCCCGGTCACCCTCGGCCGACGCGAGACGTCGTACCACCTGTTCCTCGCCACACGTTGACTCGTCAACCGCGGTGACGAGACTAGGCTCGGCTCATGCCCGGGCCGCTCGTCATCCGTGACAACGTGGTCGTCCCAGACCATGAGCTTCAGTGGCGCTTCTCCCGCTCGAGCGGACCCGGCGGGCAGTCCGTCAACACGTCCGACACCCGCGTCGAACTCAGCCTCGACATCAGCCAGTCCAGCGCCTTCACCGACACGCAACGGCGCCGCGCCCTCGGGCGGCTGGCCAACCGGATCACGGACGGCGTCGTCACGGTGGCGGCCTCCGAACACCGCTCGCAATTGCGCAACCGGGAGGCGGCAGAGCGCAGACTCGCCCAACTTCTTCGCGACGCGATCGCGCCGCCACCGCCGAGGCGTCGTCCCACCAAGCCGACCAAGAGCGCCGTACGCCGACGACTCGATGCAAAGCGACAGCGGGCGGTGCTCAAGCAGCAACGTCGTCCCCCTGACGAGTAACCGGCCCGGACCAGCCCACCAGCCCATACCCACCTGACCGGCGGTCTCGCCGCAACGTCGCACGTCGTACGGTTAAGCCATGAGCAACAGTGGTGAGCAGGCAGAGTTCCGAGTCGAGCACGACACCATGGGCGAGGTTCGCGTTCCCGCGGCCGCCCTGTGGGCCGCTCAGACGCAACGTGCCGTCGAGAACTTCCCGATCTCCGGTACGTCGCTCGAGCCGGCCCACATCCACGCGCTGGCACACATCAAAGCGGCGGCCGCCAGGGTCAACAAGGAGCTCGGTGTGCTCGACGCCGACGTCGCCGACGCCATCGAAAGCGCAGCGCTCGAGGTCGCAGACGGCCAGCACGACGACCACTTCCCCATCGATGTCTTCCAGACCGGGTCAGGCACGTCCAGCAACATGAACCTCAACGAGGTGATCGCGTCCCTGGCCACCAAGACCCTCGGCGCGCCGGTCCACCCCAACGACCAGGTCAACGCCAGCCAGTCGAGCAACGACGTGTTCCCGACCTCGATCCACATCGCCGCCACGGCGGCACTCAGCCGCGACCTCGTCCCTGCCATGGCTCACCTGGCAGAAGCGTTCGAGGCCAAGGCGAAGGAGTTCGACCAGGTCGTCAAGTCCGGTCGAACCCACCTGATGGACGCCACCCCGGTCACGCTCGGCCAAGAGTTCGGCGGGTTCGCCGCCCAGCTTCGGATCGGGATCGAGCGCATCGAGGCCTCGCTCCCCCGCGTTGCCGAGCTGCCCCTTGGGGGAACGGCGGTCGGCACTGGCATCAACACGCCGCCCGGGTTCGCCGCCAGGGTGATCGAAGTGCTGGGCGAGCTCACTGAGCTGCCTCTTCGCGAGGCGCGCAACCACTTCGAAGCGCAGGGCAGCCGCGACGGCCTGGTGGAGGCCAGTGGTCAGCTGCGGACGCTCGCCGTCAGCCTGCACAAGATCTGCACCGACCTGCGCTGGATGGGCTCGGGACCGAGTGCGGGTCTGGGCGAGATCCGCCTCCCTGACCTGCAGCCGGGGTCGAGCATCATGCCGGGCAAGGTCAACCCCGTCCTCCCCGAAGCCATGTCGATGGTGTGCGCCCGGGTGATCGGTAACGACGCGACGGTCACCTTCGCCGGCGCCTCGGGCAACTTCGAGCTGAACGTGATGATGCCGGTGATGGCAACGAGCGTGTTGGAGTCAATCCGGCTGTTGTCCAACACGTCCCACCTGCTCGCGGACCGTTGCGTGGCCGGCATCGAGGCCAACATCGATCACTGCCGTGAGCTGGCCGAGTCGTCGCCGTCCGTCGTAACTCCGCTCAACCGAGTGATCGGCTACGAAAATGCCGCTGCTGTCGCGAAGCGCGCCGTCAAGGAGCGCAAGACGATTCGCGAGGTCGTCCTCGAGGAGGGTTACGTCGATCGGGGCGTGCTGACTGAGGCACAGCTCGACGAGGCTCTCGACGTCCTCTCCATGACGCGGCCGCCCCAGGCCTGACAGCAGGCTCTCCAGACACCGGTGCCCCCGAAGGCGAATCTTCGGGGGCACCGATCTGTTTATTCAGGTGTTGCGAGGTGACTCAGCCGCGTCGCACGAGCGTCAAGCCCAGCAACGGGTCGGTCCCTGGCTTCTGCTCGAACCAACGGATGACACCGAGGTACGGCGTTCCCGCGGTCAGACCATTGGTCTTCGCCGTCCACGAGTACGTCTTGCCGACCTTCACCTGTTGCGTCACCGGGGTGACCGTCAGGTTGCCTGCATCGGCCTGGCCCACGTTGAACGAACGAACCGTAAACGTGGTCGAAGGTCCACCGTCGGCCACCGAGAACGCCTCCACTGCGATCGTGTAGGTGCCCTTCCGTAGCCCCGACACCGTGAATTGCTCGGCCGACGCTCCCGTTGCGGCCACGGCGAACTCGTCACCATTTTCGTCAAGCAGGAACAGATCGAGGTCATCGTTGGGGTCGTCGGGCAGCGTCTGGACTCGCACCACGGCCTGCTTGCCAGAGACGTTGATCTCCTGGAAGTAGTTCGAGTCGTCCAGCGGGTCACCGGCCCCACCCGAAGCGTCGGCCTCAGCCGCCGTGTCGAGTCCGGCAACGAGACCACCTACGCGGTGTCGCATGATTCCGGTGAACCCAGACTTGGTGGCAATCGTCGTCGGACCGCTCAACGACACCTCCGGCGGAGCGTCAACGCCCACCGGAGCCACCACGATCGGACTCCGGACCACATGACCGGAGTCCCGCCAGGTCAGGTTGCCGCGCGCGTAGTCACCGAACGGTGCCGTCGTACGGCTGAACTTGACCTCGAAGGACTTCGTCTGTCCGGGGTTGAGGGTGAGCGTCGCCGGCGAGACGGTAGCCGTCACACCTGCGAGGCCCGTGACCTTTGCCGTGTACGTCGATCGGGTGTCGTCGACGTTCGTGACAGACCTGACCACGGTCTCGCGACCGGCCATATTGTTGACAGCGATCGACGCGAGGTTGAGGTTCGAGGCCCTGATCGGGGTGTCAGTGAAGGGCTCGCCACCGACCGTGATGCCCTGACCCGACAGGTAGTCGGCCCAGTCATCGAAGTCGGAGTCGTAGACCAGACCCGGGTCGAGGAACTCCCTCGGCACCACGAATCCTGCACCCTGGTCGAACGCATCCGTGGTGTCGTTGAGGTCCTTGGCCGTCGTCATCATGGCCGACTTGACCTCCATCGGCGACCAGTCGGGGTGCTTCTGGATGATGAGTGCCGACAGCCCCGCGATATGCGGTGACGACATCGACGTACCAGAGATGATCCCGAAGTCGTTGCCGAGTCCGATCCCACCTTCGGGAGCGGTCGCGGCGTTGATGTCGACGCCTGGCGCGGTGATGTCAGGCTTCAACAGGTCTCCACCAGCAGCCAGTGACGGTCCACGGCTGGAGAATCCGGCGATGGCCGGCGGCTCCGGAGTCGTCGAACCTGTGTTGTCTCCTGCAATGATTGAAGCAGTCGGGCTGGCCGTCTCCGCGTACGCCAGGAGCGCGGGACGATAGTTGGCCTCGAGGTGAACCGTCGGCACGTCCTGGATGTCAGACACGACACCAGCCGGGGTCACGTTGACGAGCACCATGCCGACGCCACCGGCGTCAGCAACCACAGTGCCCTTTTCGACCCGGCCGTTGACGCCCCGGTCGCAGACCACGATGTTGCCGGCAGCAGCTACCGGGTCAATCGAGTCCGGGAAACAGAGCTCGGCTTCTTCGGGGTCGGCACCGACAGCCGCGATGTCGCCGGAGTAGACCAGCGGGCTCTCGTCAACGCCATCGGGGCTGATAGAGGCGCCGATCATCCGGGTGCCATCACCCAGCAGGACGGTCGACTCGTACTTGATGTGGGTCGCAGCGGCCACCGTTGTCAGCCAAGGGCTCGGGTGAGCCACTGTTGACACCGTCGGCCCAGAGTTGCCGCCCGACGCAGCCACGAACACTCCAGCGTCAGCTGCATACATGTAAGCGATCTCGACCGGGTCGATGATGTTGCTGGTCGCCCCGGAGATCGAGTAGTTGATCACGTCGACACCGTCGGAGACGGCAGCGTCGATCGCGGCCACCGAGTCGGAGGTGGCGGCGTTGCAGTTGCTGTGGTCGGCCAGTTCCCAGCACACCTTGTATGCGGCGAGCTTGGCAGCCGGGGCCATTCCGGAGGTTTCACCGAAGTCGATCCCGTTGATGGTCGACTCGATGCCGTGGTCGCCTGCCGCGGTGGCGCCTACGTGAGTGCCGTGCCCGTGGAAGTCATCAGGTGACTCGAACTCCTCGGGAATCACCGTGGCGCCAGCGTCGAAGTAGCGGCCGCCGATCAGCTTGTCGTTGCACGCGAAGCTGCCCTCGCCTTCATCGCAGATACCGTTCCAGTCGTCCGGCACTCCGTCGCCCGCGGCGCCGAAGGCCGCAGACTCGTCGTTGATTCCGGAGTCGATGATGCCGATGATGACACCCTTGCCGGCGCCGGTGGCCCGGTCAGTGCCGCCGAGACGGCGCCACAGACCGACCTGTCCCTCGAGACCCAAGAACGATGGGGTATGAGTGGTGTCGGCAGGGCGGACCTCGTCCTTCACGACGGCCAGGACACCGGGCTTCTTCGCCAGGGTGGAGGCCTGAGCTCCCGTCAGCTTGGCGGCAAACCCGTTGAGGGAAGTCGTGTAGTTGTAATAGGGCCTGACACCGACGGAGTCGGCCAGCGAGTCTTGCTTGTCGGAAAGAAGTTCGGAGTACGCCCTGGCAGCACGACTGGTCGAGTCGTACTTGGCGTTCTTGGAAGGTGCGCTGGGCTGATAGCCGGACACGCCTCCGCGATAAGCAACAGCCGGCTTGCCGGACATCAAGACGATGTAGTTGCCATTCGAGTACGACGTCTTGGTGGACGCCGACTGCTGCGAACCCAGGTTTGCTGCATGTGACGCAGTCGGCTGGGCTTGAGCGGTGACCGTAGAAGCGACTACCGCAACGACAAGAAGACCTGTCGCTGCGGTGAATGTCGCCCGGCGGCTCGCTCGGAATCGAGCATGAGACACGGGAACCCCTTTTTGAGCAGGACGCATTTCGGAAGAACTTCCGATGCGGGATCAATCAACAGGAAATTGGTCTAAATACCGAGGGTCGACCCGCAAGCGTTACCGATCCGTTATGCGGGAGCGCCCGCAGCCAGGCGCCCCCTGAGCCGCGCCGGGCTTAGTACCAGTTGTTGCCTTGCTTGAAATACCAGGCGTTGCACGGGGAGCCGTAGCTCGACTCGATGTAGTCCAGACCCCACTCGATCTGGGTGGCGGGGTTGGTGCGCCAGTCAGCGCCGGCGGTGGCCATCTTCTCCGCGGGGAGCGACTGCGGGATCCCATAGGCACCCGACGATGGGTTGGTCGCGGAGGGGTTCCAGTTGCTCTCGCTCACCCAGAGCGAGTCCAGGCACGAGAACTCCTCGCTGCTCCAGCCGTAGTCCCCCAGCATCGACATCGCGATGTCGCGAGGATCGGTGGCCTCAACGGTCTCTGACAAGTAACCCGCGACGGCCTGACGGCTGACCGGAAGGTGCTTGGCCTTGGTTTCCCGCTGGTCCGCGGCCAAAGCAGGGCGGCTTGCGGAGCGGCTGACCTCTTCGCCTGTGCCGCGATGCTTGCCGACGATGCCCTGGATCGCCTCGTCCGCCTTCGACCCAGATCCCGCCGAGGCAGCGGTCTGCTGAGGCTCGGCGTCGGCACCGACCGTGAAAACACCGATCCCGACGGCGACGCCGGCGGCACCGACGAGTGCGACGGCTCCGGTGACGCCAGAGGCGGGTACGACGCCGGCGATGTCGCCAGCAAAACGCCCCATGGTCCGTTTGAGCGACCGGGGGGCTTTGTGGCGGGCTGCGAGGTGCCTACCAGGCACGCAGAACCTCTCGTCGTGGGTGCGGGACTGGTCCAGCCTGATGGAAGATGCCGTGCGGAGCAAATCGACATCCCCAGAATGTGACTGTTGTGACTTCTGTGGCGTGGGTTTATGGCGATTCGTAGGCCCCACGGGTCGTGGGCCCCATCGCGTCGGCGACGGGGCCCACATTGAGCCGCGGTGACGGTGGCTCACTCCTGAGTGGTGGCCGGCGCCCCGTCTGTGACCGCCTTGCTTCCAGCGGTTGCGGCGACTTCGGTCTCGACCGTCAGGTTCTCCCCTGAGCTGGGGTCGAACAGGTGCATCTTCTCGGCGTTGACATACAGCTCGATCTCCTCGCCCTCGGAGATCCGGCTCGCCGAGTCGAGCGACACGATGAGCTGAGTGCGGAGAGCCTCGCCGTCGAGGTCGCGCTCAAGCTGCGCGAGCTGCTCCTGCACCTCCGGCGGCGCCTCGAACGGGATGTAGGCGTACTGCTCGTTGCCCAACCACTCGGCCACGTCGACCGTTGCCCGGAACGTCGAGCCTTCGCGGGGCTTGCTGCTGTCCATGACCGAGGCGTCCTCGAAGTACTCCGGCCGGACGCCCGCAATGAGCAGTCCCTTTCCCTGCGCCTTCTCAGCCTTGGCGGCGGGCAGCTTCACCTTGCCGAACGGCAGTTCGACCATGTCGCCCTCGACCGTCGCAGGCAGGAAATTCATCGGTGGTGAGCCGATGAACCCGGCAACGAACAGGTTGACCGGCTGTTCGTAGAGCACCCGCGGCGTCGCCAGTTGCTGCAGCAAGCCGCGCTTGAGTACGGCGACCCGGTCTCCCAACGTCATCGCCTCGGTCTGGTCGTGAGTCACGTAGACAGTCGTGATGCCGAGTCGCCTCTGCAGCCGCGAGATCTCGGTGCGCATCTGACCACGCAGCTTGGCGTCGAGGTTCGACAGCGGCTCATCGAAGAGGAACGCCTTCGCGTCACGCACGATGGCCCGACCCATCGCCACCCGCTGCCGCTGACCACCGGACAGATTGCCGGGCTTGCGCTGAAGGTGCTCGTCGAGCTCCAGCGTCTTGCTCGCCTCCTTGACCTTGGCGTCAATCTCCTTGTCGCTGAACTCCTTCGACAACCGCAACGGGAACGCGATGTTCTCGTAGACCGTGAGGTGGGGATACAACGCATAGTTCTGGAAGACCATGGCGAGGTTGCGGTCGCGCGGCGCTTGGTCGTTGACGCGCTCGCCTCCGATCAACATCTCGCCCGACGTGATGTCCTCGAGGCCGACGATCATCCGAAGCAACGTGGACTTCCCGCAGCCCGAAGGGCCGACCAGGATCATGAACTCGCCGTCGGCGACGTCAATGGAGACATCGTTGACCGCCGCGAAGCCGTCGCCGTACTCCTTGACGATGTTTTGCATTTCAATGGAGGCCATTCGAGGTCATCCCTTCACTGCGCCGGAGGTCAAGCCGGCAACGATCTTGCGTTGGAACAGCAGCACGATGATGATCACCGGCACAGTGACCACGACGGAAGCGGTCGCGAGCTGCCCGTACGGTGGATTGAACGGGTCCGGCCCGACGAAGAACGACATCTGCGCGGGTACGGTTCGGCTACTTGTGGTGGACGTGAGCGAGATCGCGAGTACGAACTCGTTCCACGCGAAGAAGAACGTCAGGATCGCTGCCGTGAACACGCCGGGCGCCGCGAGCGGGACGATCACTTTGCGGAACGCCTGCCACGACGTGGCACCGTCCACTTGAGCGGCTTGCTCCATCTCCCACGGGATTTCTCGGAAGAACGCCGACAGCGTCCAGATCGCCAACGGCAATGTGAACGACATGTACGGGATGATCAGGCCCGGCCAGGTGTTGAACAGGTGGAACGTGCGCCACATGTCGAATAGCGGTCCGACCAGCGCCACGACGGGGAACATCGCGATCGCCAATGCGAGCGACAGCACGAGCTTCTTGCCTTTGAACTGCAGTCGGGCGATCGCGTACGCCGCGAACGTCGCGAGGATCACCGCCAGCACCGTCGCGATCAGCGAGATCCCGAACGAGTTCCGCAGCGCGTCGAGGAAGTCGTTGTGGGTGTTCTCCTGGCCCGGCGTGATGTCGCCGTAGCCGAGAATGTCGTGGTAGTTCTGCATCGACCAGTTCTCGGGGAGGAAATGGGGGCTGCCGGCCGCTGTCTCCTCCGAAGTCTTGAACGACAGGGAGATGATCCACGCCACCGGCAGCAGGCACCAGACCAGGATGATGATGAAGCCCACCACAGTGCCGATCGAAGTCTTGTTTTTCATCAGGTATCACCCCTTGCCTGCGAAAGGTCGACTCTGAAGAACTTGACGATCAGCCACGCGAGCAGCAGGACACTCAAGAACAGCAGCACGGACAACGCCGACCCCAGGCCGAGCTGGAACTGCTCGATCGCCTGCCGGTAGGTGATGAACGACGATGTCTCGGTGTTCTGTGCCCCCCTCGTCATGATGTAGATGTTGTCGAAGATCCGGAAGGCGTCGAGCGCCCGGAACAGCACTGCCACCATGATCGCCGCCCGCATGTTCGGCAGGATCACCTTGTAGAGCCGCTGCCACCAGGTGGCGCCGTCGACCTTGGCCGCCTCCAGCATGTCCTCAGACACCTGGGACAGCCCTGCCAGGAGCAGCAGGGACATGAACGGCGTGGTCTTCCAGATCTCGGAGATCATGATGGCGAACATCGCGTGCCAGTGGTCTCCGAACCAGTTCGTGTCGGCCGCGATCCCTGGCAGCCAGGCGAACCACGCGTTGACCCAGCCGTTGTTAATGCTGAACGTGAACTGCCAAGCGAATGCCGAGACAACGGTGATGATGCCGTACGGGATCAGAATGGCTGTGCGCATCGCACCTCGGGCGAAAATGATCCGATGCATCACCATCGCGAAAGCGAAACCAATCACCAGCTCGACCGCCACAGTGACCACCATGATCAGCACCGTGTTCCAGGTGTCCCGCCAGAACAGCGAGTCAGTCAAAACGGTCCAGTAGTTCCCCAGCCCGACGAACGCCTTGTCGTCCGGTGCGGTGAGTCGGTAGCGGAACAGCGAAAGGTAGAGGGCTCGGAGCATCGGCCAGGCCGTGACGAGCAACATCATGATGACGGCTGGGGCAACGAGCTTCCAACCGAGGCGATTCTCGGCCTTCGACCGGTCGCTAACGATCGGAGCCGGCCGCTTGGGTGTCTCCGCGGTCTTCTTGGTGCTCACAGTCGTACTCAAAGCAGCGTCTTTCCCTGAAGGACGTCCTCGATGAACGTCTGCGAATCCGCCGGCGTTTCCGACGTCACCGACGACGGCGGGTGCCAAGTGCTCTGAAGCGCCCCGGAGATGTCACTCCAGTACGGCGTGACTGTCCGTGGCGCAGCCTCGTCCAAGCTCTGCTGGAACAGCGCCATCAGGTCCGGCGGGTAGATCTTCTTCAGTGGCGCGTAGTCGTACCCCGCGGCACTGGCCGGCATGTTGCCGGTGAGCTCAGCATTGACGCCTTGGTTGTCGGGGCTGGTGATGCACTCGATCGCCTCGATCGCGTCGTCCTCGTGGCTGGAGTAGCTGCTGACGCCGACTCCGATGCCGCCGTAGGGAGGCCGGGCCTGCTCACCCTCAACGGTTTCGGGGTACGTCGTGTAGCCGATGTCCTTGGCTACGTCGGGCTGGGCTTCGTCGTAGTTGTGGAAGATGTAGGTCCAGTTGACCATGAATGAGCCCTCCGGCGAACCGAACGTCGCTCCGGCCTGTCCTTCCTGTGCCACCGACATGTCCGCGGGCGCCGCCGAGGAGTTCGCGAGCTTGTCGATGACCGCGGCCGCCTTTTCGCCGGCCTCGGAGTCCACCTCTATCGTGGCGTCCTCGCCCTTCTCAGTGTCAGTAGCGATCTCGCCACCGGCGCCGGAGATGAGCGCGTTGATCCACACGACATAGCCCTCGTACTTGTTGGACTGCACCGCGACCTTGCCGCCGTTGTCGGCAGCGGCGTCGATGATCTGGTCCCAGGTGACGGGCTGGCTCATGTCGAGGTCGGTCTTCTCCACGAACGACTTGCGGTACCACATGACCTGCACGTTCGACCAGAACGGAGCCACCACCAACTTGTCTTCCCACGTCGCCGCCGCGACCGCACCGTCGAACGACTGCTCCGTGAGCTTGTCCTGCAACTCCTGCGGCAGCTCAGCCAGGTAGCCGGCGTTGGCGAACTCAGCGGTGTACGGCGGGTCGATGCTCATGATGTCGATGCCGCTGTCGTGGGCCGCGAGCCGCCTGGCCAGCTGGATGCGCTGCTGGTTGGCGTCCTGCGGGAGCACCTGCGTCGTGATCGTGTAGTCGTCGGTGCTGCAGTCCTTGGCGACCGCGGCCTGTCCGCCGGCGTCAGGGTTGATGTACCACACCAACGTCGTGCCGGAGTCGCCGCCACATGCGGCGAGGAGCGAAGCTGCAACCGCCAAGATGGCAGCGAGAGCGACCGCTTTCCGGCGGCGAACCCTCCCACCACGTCTTGGAGTTGGATCGGGCAGTGCCATGTGCGCCTCCCAGACTGTGTTGTGCCTCTCATCCTGCCGTTCCTCGCCAAAAGCGCAACCCCCCATGAGGTTTCAGAAAGGGCAAAGCAGCCGACGAAGAGAGAGCCTGTACGGCGGTTGAGGTTTGGGCTATTGTGCGGCGTTGCTTTGTTGGCCTAGACGGTCACGTCCTCGAGCATCTCGGTGACCAGCGCAGCGATCGGCGAACGCTCGGACCGGGTCAGCGTGACGTGGGCGAACAACGGATGGCCCTTCAGCTTTTCGACGACGGCAACGACGCCGTCGTGTCGACCGACGCGGAGGTTGTCGCGTTGCGCGACGTCGTGGGTCAGCACGACCCTCGAGCCCGCCCCCACCCGTGAGAGCACGGTAAGCAAGACGTTGCGTTCGAGCGACTGCGCCTCGTCGACCACGACGAACGCATCATGGAGCGAGCGCCCGCGGATGTGTGTCAGCGGAAGCACCTCGAGCATGCCGCGTGCGAGGACTTCCTCGATCACATCGCTGCTTGTCACGGCGCCAAGGGTGTCGAAGACTGCTTGCGCCCAGGGCTGCATCTTCTCCGATTCGCTACCTGGCAGGTAGCCGAGCTCCTGGCCGCCGACGGCGAACAACGGACGGAAGACGACAACCTTCTTGTGTTGACGTCGCTCGAGGACAGCTTCGAGGCCGGCGCAGAGTGCGAGCGCCGACTTGCCGGTGCCG
The DNA here is from genome assembly GCA_963746185.1 of uncultured Actinomycetota bacterium. Taxonomy (GTDB): domain Bacteria; phylum Actinomycetota; class Actinomycetes; order Propionibacteriales; family Nocardioidaceae; genus CAVVAE01. The sequence continues at coordinate 1,969,428 of CAVVAE010000004.1, read as the reverse complement.
GCCCTCCCTCCCAGAGAGACGATGCCGATGTCGGGGTCGAGCAGCAGGTCGAGGGCGACTCGCTGCTCCGCGGAGCGGCCGCGCAAGCCGAAGGCCTCCCGGTCGCCACGGACCAGTCGGACCTGCTTGTCGGACGTGACGCGCCCCAGCGCGCTACCCCGCTCGGACAGCATCACGAGCCCGGAGTGGCATGGGAGGTCACGGGCCACCGCGAGGTCGACTGTTCCTTCGTCGTACAGGACGTCGAGGTCTGCAGAAGTGACGTCGATCTCGCTCATGCCGGTGAAGCCGGACTCGACGGCGAGCTCCGCGCGATACTCCTCGGCGATCAGACCGACCGCTGATGCCTTGACGCGCATCGGCAGATCCTTCGAGACGAGCGTGACGTCAGCACCTTCGGCGCGCAGGTTGAGAGCGACCGAGAGGATACGGGTGTCGTTGTCGCCGAGCCGGAAGCCCGCAGGCAGCACAGAGGGGTCAGTGTGGTTGAGCTCCACCCGCAAGCTGCCGCCGCTCTCACCGATCGGCACCGGAGAGTCAAGACGGCCGTGCACGACCCGGAGTTCATCGAGCATCCGCAGCGCCGAACGAGCAAAGTAGCCGAGCTCGGGGTGTGCACGCTTGCCTTCAAGCTCGCTGATCACCACGACCGGGAGAACAACCTCATGCTCGTGGAAGCGTTTCAGGGCGGCGGGGTCAGCCAGCAAAACGCTGGTGTCGAGCACGAACGTCCGGGCCTTCACGCTGGCACTGGCGCCTCTCGCGTCTGGCGCTTTGACCTTTGCCGTCCTGCGGTTGGTGGAACTGGTGACGGCGGATGCGGACGTGCGTCCGGTGGCTGCGGCCACGGTGTATCCCCTCGCAGACCGCACGGCGCATCGTCTCGCCCGGTCCTTGGCTGGTCAGTCGGACCGGGATGTACTCGCCCCAGGGCACGATGCTTGCCCTGTTGAGTTGTGCACGTTGGGCCTCCCGAGGCGCCGGACTTCCCTGCCCAGCGTCAGTTCAGACGGTACGACGGTCTGAGCTCCGAGGTGTTCACGACACGCCACGAGCGACGGGCGCGTCCACTGCGGGCGAAGCCGGGGGGACACCCACGACAAGCCACCTGCGCTGAGAGTTAAGTTCCGAAGCGTCGCTCGCGAGCACCATAGGCACGGATGGCACGAAGGAAGTCGGTGCGCCGGAAGTCCGGCCACATGGCCTCACAGAAGTAGAACTCGCTGTGCGCGCTCTGCCAGAGCAGGAACCCTGACATCCGTTGCTCACCCGAGGTCCGGATCACCAGGTCCGGGTCAGGCTGTCCACGCGTGTAGAGGTGCTCAGAGATGTGCTCGACGTCGATGATCTCCGCGAGCTCCTCGATCGTCGTACCCTGCGACGCGTGCTCGTGGAGCAGCGAACGGACGGCGTCGGCGAGTTCGCGGCGGCCACCGTAGGCCACTGCGATGTTGACCGTCATGCCATCGACATCCGCCGTCGCGTCGGCCGCCTCTTTGAGCCGCTGAGCGCTCGCGGCCGGGAGCAGGTCGAGGGCTCCTACGGGACGGATCCGCCAGCGTCGCGTGGCCACGAGGTCATCGACGAGATCCTCGATGACCCGCATCAGCGGAGTCATCTCCTCGGCGGGGCGCGCGAGGTTGTCGGTGGACAGCAGCCAGAGCGTGACGAGCTTGACGTGGAGCTGGTCACACCAACCGAGGAACTCCTCGATCTTGTCGGCGCCGGCGATGTAGCCGCCCTCGACTTCCTCGCCTGAGGATCGGGCCCAGCGCCGGTTGCCGTCACACATCACGCCGATGTGCTCCGGGATCCGGTCGGGACTGAGATGGCGCAGCAGCCGACGCTCGTAGAGGTCATAGGCGAGGGACCACACCGATGCCACGCCACGCACCTTTCTGTTGCAGAAACCTTGTTGGAGGTCCGCCGATCCCGCCGGGGCGAAACCCTGTCCCCCCAACGAAGGCTACCGCTGCGAACTCTCAGGTTGGACCTCTACCGTAGGACCATGATCGTGCATGCCACCGAGCGGCTCAAAGAGGCTGCCCGAGAGATCAAGCCGCACCTCCGCGGCTGGCTGCACCTGGGAACGTTCCCACTGAGCCTTGCCGCTGGCATCGTCTTGGTCAGTCTCGCGCCCGATTCGAAGACTCGGATCGGTTCGGCGATCTTTGCCGTCTCCTCGTCGATGCTGTTCGGCTGCTCCGCGTTGTTCCACCGAGGGCACTGGGGTCCGCGCTGGCACGGAGTGCTCAGACGCCTCGATCACTCCAATATCTTCCTGCTGATCGCCGGCACCTATACGCCGTTCGCGATCATGCTGCTCGACAGCAGGGACGCGCAGATCCTGCTCAGCTTGGTTTGGGGCGGCGCCCTGCTCGGCATCGCGTTCCGGGTCTTCTGGATCGGAGCCCCTCGGTGGCTCTACCTCCCGGTCTACATCGCGATGGGTTGGGCGGCGATCTTTTGGCTCGGCCAGTTCGCCGACTCGGCGGGGCCAGCCGTTTTGACGCTGATCATCGTGGGTGGCCTGCTGTACTCCCTGGGCGGAGTCATCTACGGGCTGAAGCGACCCAACCCGATCCCACGCTGGTTCGGCTTCCACGAGGTCTTCCACTCGTTCACAATTGCTGCGTTCGCGGTCCACTACGTGGGCGTCTCGATGATCGTCTACGGCTCCCGCTGACACGCCATACAGCCTCGCGTGGTGAACGGCGGCGACGACGATGTCACGGAGCTTCAACCGACGCGGCTTGGATGGCGGCCCAGACACGATGCGGGGTGCAGGGCATCGGTACATCGGTCACACCGAGCGGGCGTAGGGCATCGAGGACGGCGTTGAAGACAGCGGCCGGGGCCGCGATCGCGCCCGCTTCACCCACACCTTTGGTGCCGAGCGAGTTGCTAGTGGCCGGCCTGACCACGCGGTCGGTGCGCATCATGATCAGGTCGGCGGCAGACGGAATGGCGTAGTCGGCGAAGCTCGGCGTCATGATGTTGGCCTGATCGTCGTACTCCACTTCTTCGAACATGGCCTGCGCGATGCCTTGGACCACGCCGCCTTGCACCTGTCCATCCACGATCATCGCGTTGACGACGTTGCCGACATCGTCGACACCGACGTAGTCAACGAGCCGGACGACGCCGGTCTCGATGTCGACCTCGACAGCGGCCAGGTGCGCTCCATAAGGGAACGTGACGATCTTGAGGTTGGTGGTGCGCGTACATCCAAGTCCGGGCTCAAACCCGTCGGTGGTCAGCGTGCGGTCGTCGTACGACGCCAGCGCCACGTCACGCAGCGATGTGGTCGTGTCCGTGCCCCGAACGGTGAACTGCCCACGTTCGAACTCGAGGTCATCCGGGTTGCACTCCAGCACTCTGGCCGCGACCTCGATCGCGCGGCTTCGGACGACGATGGCAGCGTCATGCAGCGCGGAGCCGACGACACTGACCGACCTGGAGCCGTAGGAGTCGAAGCCATGCCGGGCGCGATCGGTGTCGCCCTGGACGACCTTGACATCGGAGACCTCGACGCCAAGGACGTTGTTGACGATCTGCGCCCACGTGGTTGCGTGGCCGGTTCCGAAGGCGGTCGTGCCGATGATGACTTCGGCGCCTTCAGGTGTCAGCCGGACGCTCGCAGTCTCGACGGCCGCGTCGTCGTAACGGATTCCACCTCCACATGCCTCGACATACGTCGAGACACCGATGCCCAGGTGAGTGGTGGCGCCTTCAACGTTCATCACGCGCTGGCGATCACGGAGCGCGGTGTAGTCACCGAGTTTGAGCATGCGATCTGCGGTTGCCGCGTAGTCGCCGACGTCATACGTGAGCCCACCGGCGGTCTTGTAGGGAAACTCTTCCGCCGGGATCCAGTTCTTGCGTCGCAACTCGACCGGGTCGACGCCGAGCTCGGCGGCGAGGTCGTCCACGATGCGTTCGATCGCGTACGTCGCCTCGGGGCGGCCAGCTCCGCGATACGCGCCGACGGGAGTCTTGTTGGTCACCACGCACTGGCAGGCGAATCGGTAGTTGGCGATCTGGTAGATGCCCGGATACATCCGGGCGCCGCCCATCGCCGAACCTGGCCCAATCGGCGACACATACGCCCCCGAGTCTCCGATCAGATTGACGTCGAGGGCGGTGATCTCACCCTCGGCCGTGGCCGATATCGCCACGTCCTGGATGACTGCACGACCGTGGAACGTGGTCTGGAGGTCTTCACTGCGGGTGGCGGTCCAGGCGACAGGCCGGTTGAGCTCGCGCGCGGCCAGCAACACGACGAGCTCTTCGGCGTAGAAGAACTTACCTCCGAACCCGCCCCCCACGTCGGGCGCGATGACCCGCAGCCGGTCTTCGGGGATGCCGCTCCCCTCCGCGAGGAGGTAGCGGGCAATGTGGGGAACTTGCGAAGCAATCCAGACCGTGAAGCCGTCGCCGTCGGGCTGCGCCACCACGGCCCGGGGCTCGATCGCCGCGCAGAAAACCCGAGGCTGCTCGAAGCGGCGGCGAATGACGACGGCGGCCTCTGCGAACGCGGCATCGACGTCGCCGCGGTTGCGCTGGTTGTCGTAGACAATGTTGCGTTCGGCCGTGGCGTGCAGCTGAGGCGCGTTGTCAGCGAGAGCCGCCACCACATCCGTGACAGCGGGCAAGTCGTCGTAGTCGACGTCCACCAGCTCGGCAGCATCGAAGGCTTCGGTGACACTGCGCGCGGCGACGACGGCGACCGCCTCTCCGACGTACCGGACTGTGTCGGTCGCGATGAGGGGCATGTCAGGTCCGTCGTCGAGGCTCGGGAGCTGTGTGCACCACCGCGCGACGTCGACGCCGGTCCACACCGCGACGACGCCGGGCGCCTGGCGTGCCGCGTCCACGTCGATCGTGAAGTTCGCGTGCGACATCGGGCTCCGGACGAAGACGAGGTGCAGCGTTCCGCTGGGTCGGATATTGGCGGTCCAGGTCGTGTTGCCGGTGACGAGGTGGAGATCTTCGGTGCGGAGGACGACGTCGCCAGGACTCATGCGCTCAGCCTAGGAGTCGCCTGCAGGTGTCGTGTCACCGCAACTGCTCCGGCGTCGGTGACGGGCAGCTCGCAGACGAACTCTCGGCACGCGTACGCCGTGGCGCGGCGGTCGACGAGAGTGCGGTGCTCCAACAAGGGGACGACGGCGTCCGCACCGTCGCCGACCGCGATGACTTGCCCCGGGTGGGGAAGCCGGTGTGCCGCCTTGACCAAGGCCGCCCGGCCCGGGTCCTCCTGTCGTCCGACGACGGCAATCTGCCGGGGACCGTCGCTCAGCGCTTCGATCGCCGACAGCGTCTGGCCGGCGAAACGTGGTGCTGCCTCCGCAAGTCCCGTGAGTCCTTCGAGGAGCGCGTGCGCAGCCGCGAGTTGGGACTGATCGCCGGTGAGCCCGGCCATCGTGATCAGGACCGAGAGTGTCATCGACTGTCCCGACGGCGACGCATTGTCAGCTGGATCCTGCGGCCGTTTCAACAGCGCTTCGGCGTCGTCGGCAGTATCGAAGCAGCCACCTCTGCCATCGGGAAAGTGAGTGAGGATCTGGTCAAGGAGGCCGTGCGCGACGTCGTACCACTCCCGCTCGCCGGTGGCGGCAAACAGCGTCAGGAGACCATCCGCGACGCAGGAGTAATCCTCCAGCACCCCCGCCGGTCTGCCTGCCACGCCGTCGCGCGACACCCGCTTGAGCCGGCCGCTCTCGAGATGTACGTCGACGAGCAAGCGCGCTGCCGCCCGTGCTGCGTCGACAAAGGCCGGTTCATCGAGGATGACTCCAGTCTCTGCAAGGGCCGAGATGGTCAGCCCGTTCCACGCCGCAACCACCTTGTCGTCTCGGGCCGGCCTGACCCGCTCGTCGCGCACCGCCATCAGCTGCTGTCTCACCTGCGCCAGACGCGCGTCATCTCCCGGCTCGCGGTCGAGGCGGAGTGTCGACGCACCGCGCTCGAAGTTCCCTCTCTCGGAGACCGCGAATGTCTCGATCGCGAAGGCACCGTCCTCAGGTCCGAGTGCCTCTTTCAGCTCGCCAGGCGTCCACACGTAGAACGTGCCTTCCTCACCTTCGGAGTCGGCATCGAGCGCTGAGGCGAAGCCGCCGTCGGCCGTAACCAGCTCGCGGAGCAAGAACTGTCCGGTCTCGAGGGCGACGCGGGCAGCCAGCTCGCTGCCTGTCTGACGGTGCCAGTGGACGTAGGCCCGCAGCAGCAGGGCATTGTCGTAGAGCATCTTCTCGAAGTGCGGCACGTCCCAACGCTCGTCGACGCTGTAGCGGGCGAAGCCGCCACCAAGCTGGTCGTACATGCCACCCCGCGCCATCGCTTCGAGGGTTCGTTCAGCGAGTCTCAACGCCTCGGAGTCGTCCGTGCGTGCGGCATGTCGGAGCAAGAACTCACACACCATGGAAGGCGGGAACTTCGGGGCGGCGCCGAAGCCCGCATGTGTCTCGTCGAAGCTTTGGCTCAGCGAAGCCACGGCGTGTGTGGTGACATCGTCGCGGCTGCCGCGTGGGATCTCACGCGTCGTACGCAGGTGGGTAGAGATGTCGGAGCCGACCTTGGTGATCTCGTCGCGGCGATCGTGCCAGGCAGCGTTGAGAGCCTCGAGGACCTGGCGGAACGCCGGCATGCCCATCCGTGGCTCCACGGGGAAGTACGTGCCGGCGAAGAACGGCGCGCCGTCGGGAGTGAGGACGCAGGTCATCGGCCAACCACCATGACCGGTCATAGCCTGGGTGGCTTCCATGTAGATCGCGTCGATGTCGGGGCGTTCCTCGCGGTCGACCTTGACCGACACGAAGTGCTCGTTGAGGTAGTCGGCGGTGGCTTGGTGCTCGAAGGACTCGTGCGCCATCACGTGACACCAATGACAGGCGGCGTACCCCACCGAAAGGAAGATGGGTACGTCGCGGGACCGCGCAGCCTCAAAAGCTTCGTCGCCCCACTCGTACCAGTGCACCGGGTTGTCGGCGTGCTGGAGGAGATACGGGCTGGTGGCCGAGGCGAGACGGTTGGCCATCACCTCATCCTGCCGCAGCCTGCGTCATTCGGCCGACGACCAACCACGACTGACGGGTCACGCATCCACAACTGACGGGTCACGCGACCACGACTGACGGGTCACGCAACCACGACTGACGGGTCAACGATGTGGGGGCTTGTCGTCGTCAGGGCCGGAGTCCGCGCCGTCGGGCTCGGAGTTGGTGGCCGGGTCTGAGTCCTCACCCGCTGCCTGCTGACGGAGCTCTTCGCGGGTCGGCACGGTGATCTTGGCCAGCTGGTGGTTCATGCTGCGCCACAGGAGGAACGTCGCGATTCCGAGCAGGATGACGAGCACCAGGGCGACCCAGCCGGGCTTGACGTCGTTCGGGTCGTACGCCGCCGTCACGAGCCCGCTGAGCACAGTCGTCATGCCCCTATGCTCTCGCGCCGCCCGTCGTAGTTGGTGGCCAGGTCACGGATGCCGGCAAACAGGTCGTCCTCGGGCAGCTCACTCGCCACCACAGACTCGGCAAGCTCGTAGTCCTCGGTCGGCCACGTGCTCTGGCTCAGCTCGCGCGGGACCGCAAACCAATGACCGTCGGGATCGATCTGCGTCGCATGCGCAATCAGCGCCTTGTCACGGATGTGGAAGTACTCCGAGCAGGGCACGCGCGTGGTGATCCGCTTCTCGTGCACAAGGTCACGCGACCACTTCTCGAGGGTTTCGGCGTACGGCGACTCGAGCCCGCGATCGAGCATCGCTTCGTGGATCGCCACGATGCGCTGACGGTGGAACGTGTGGTGGTAGTAGAGCTTCAGCGGCTGCCACGGTTCACCTGCGTCGGGATAGGCGTTCGGGTCACCCGCCGTCTCCCACGCGCGCATCGAGACCTGGTGGCACATGATGTGGTCGGGGTGCGGGTAGCCACCGTTCTCGTCGTATGTCGTGATGACGTGTGGCCGGAAGCTGCGGATCAGCCGCACCAGTGGCTCCGCGGCTTCTTCGAGTGGCACCAGGGCAAAGCACCCTTCGGGCAGAGGTGGCTTCGGGTCGCCCTCGGGCCAACCGGAATCGACGAACCCGAGCCAGTCCTGCGTGACACCGAGGATCTCGCGGGCGCGCTCCATCTCCTGGCGACGGATCTCGGTGATGTTTTCCAGCACGTCGGGACGGTCCATGTTGGGGTTGAGGATCGAGCCACGCTCGCCGCCGGTGCAGGTCACGACATGGACATCGACGCCCTCGGCAACGTACTTGGCCGTGCTCGCCGCGCCCTTGCTCGACTCGTCGTCGGGATGCGCGTGGACTGCCATCAACCGAAGACCACTCAACTCCACCAGGCTCACCTATCTCGTGATCGGCTGGCCGCATCACACGACCTCGACGCGCTACCGGGGACAGCTACCAAGGGCTTACCAGAGACAATGGTGTCAGCCACGGCCGAATTGTCGACCTGATATTGCCGGCCGCTCACATTCCCGCGTACCACCGGTTACAACCGACGATCTCGAAGAGAATTCCCGTTGACCGAACCCAGCAGCCCGACCGAACGCCGCCAGACGATGGACGAGCGGTACGGCGTTCGGACGCCCAACCAGCGTCGGCTCACCCTCGTAGCGGTGGCCGCGGTTGCGCTGGCACTTCTCACCTGGGTGGCCTGGGCTGCCTGGTCGCACGGCCGCCCGGATGTGAAGGGACGGCTCAATTCGTACGACGTTGTCTCGCCCCACGAGGTGACCGTGGTGATCGACGTACATCGCCGAAGCGGCGACCCGGTGACGTGCACCGTGCAGGCGCAGGCTGAGGACCACGTGGTTGTCGGCGAGGATGAAGTGGAGATTCCGGCTGGCGACTCAGGCGACGTACAGACGACGGCGACTGTGCGCACCGATCGGGAAGCGACGACAGCCACCGTCACCCAATGTGTTGTCTCGCCATGAGATGGGTTCGTGCCGACTCTGCGAGCCGTCGGGATTCGCGGAGTTTGGGGATGATGGCGTCTTCTTTGATAGCCTCGTTCTTTCCCAACCAGGGCACCTCTGGAGTATCAGCGTGCCCGCAGGCAAGGAGCACCACTCGTGACACAGCCCACCGCTGAGAACGCCGTCTGGCTGACCCAGGAGGCACATGACCGCCTGGCCGCTGAGTTGGAGCACCTCAAAGGGCCGGCTCGAGCCGAGATCTCCTTGCGCATCGCCGAAGCACGTGAGGAAGGCGACCTGCGCGAGAACGGTGGCTACCACGCCGCCCGCGAGGAGCAGAGCAAGACCGAGGCACGGATCTCACAGCTCGAGGACATGCTGACCAGGGCCAAGGTCGGGGAGATGCCTGAGGAGAACGACACCGTCGCGGCCGGCATGCAGGTGACGGTGAAGTTCGCTGGCGATTCTGAGACCGAGACGTTCCTGCTCGGCGCACGCGAGAACGCCCTCGACAAGAAGATGGATGTTGCCCCGTACTCACCGCAGTCACCGCTCGGCGCGGCGATCCTCGGTAAGCGGCCAGGCGACCGGGTCAACTTCAAAGCCGCCAACGGCAAGGCGGTCGAGGTCGAGATCGTCTCGGCCAAGCCGTTCAGCGCCTGACCACTATCCACGTTGTATGCCGGTGGTGCCGTTGGCCCAGCCACTTGCGGCAGGTCAGAACACCGTGACGTCGTACCCGCAATCGCGAAGCTTGGCCAGCACCTCGGCCCGGTGAGGCTGCCCGCGCATCTCCATCTGCAGCACCACCTCTACCTGGTCAAGCGGTAGCGACTCCGACGTCCGTTCGTGCACCACATCGAGCACGTTGGCGTCGGCCGCACTGAGCTCCGCGAGCAGTTTGGCCAAGCCTCCTGGCCGGTCGGAGATGCGGCACCGGATCGCGAGGTAACGACCCTGCGCTGCCATCCCGTGCCGGAGGACCCTCATGAGCAGAAGCGGGTCGATGTTGCCGCCCGAGAGCACGGCGACGACCGGTCCTTCGAAGTCCTGGGGAGTGTCCATAAGGAGGGCGACCGCGGCAGCGCCGGCCGGCTCTACCAAAACCTTGGCGCGTTCGAGCAGTGCAAGCAGCGCCGTCGAGAGTGACTCCTCCGAGACCGTGCGGATTTCGTCGACGTGCGTCTGGATCGCCGAGAACGGCACATCGCCGGGGCAGCCGACGGCGATTCCGTCAGCCATCGTGGCCATGCTCGTGAGAGCCACCGGCCGACCAGCGGCAAGCGACGCTGGATAGGCCGCGGCCGAGTCGGCCTGGACGCCGATCACCTTGACGTCGGGTCGCAACGCTTTGACTGCGGTAGCGATCCCAGCGAGAAATCCCCCGCCTCCTGTCGGCACTACGATCGTTTGGACGTCTGGCGTCTGCTCGAGGATCTCGAGGCCGCAAGTCCCTTGTCCTGCGACGATGTCGGGGTGGTCGAAGGGGTGGATGAGCACTGCTCCTGTGTCGACTTCGAACGCTCGGGCGGCGGTCAAGCACTCGTCGATGGTGTGGCCGACGAACTCGACGTCAGCTCCGTATGCGCGAGTGGCCTTCTCCTTGGGAATCGGAGCGCCCTTGGGCATGAAGACCGTGGACTTGATGCCTAGCAGGGATGCCGCCAGGGCTACCCCTTGCGCGTGGTTGCCTGCACTTGCCGCGACGACTCCTCGGGCGCGCTCCTCTTCGCTGAGGTTGCTGATGCGGAGATAGGCACCGCGGATTTTGAACGAGCCGGTGCGCTGCAGGTTCTCGCACTTGAGCGACACCTGCTGGCCCGTCATCGAGCTGAGCCAGCGAGAACTCTCCATCGGGGTGACGAGTGAGGTGCCGCGAAGCACTTCACGTGCCGCCTCGATCTGCTGCAAGGTCACTGTCGGCACAGATTTCGCCACTGTCGCCGAAGGGACAGCGTCGTTGGTGTCCATGACCGAAGCCTAGTGCCGTGTCAGACAAGGCTGTTCGTCGTACATCAGGGCAGGCGTTAGCCGACGGGGCGCTGCCCTTGCACGGATTGTGCGGCGGGCATCGACCGGGTAGAGAGGATTCGTGTCGGCCGTCCTCCACCTGAATGTCGACGAGGACCTTCTCGTTTTCGTGCCGACACGTCGCCGACGGCCAGACCTCAGGGTCACCTACGACGGCACGTCCTCCCTCGGCCATGTGATCCAGTCGGTCGGCATCCCGCTGCCCGAGGTCGGGAGTCTTACGATCGGCCCCGACAGCGTCGACGCGGCACATCGACCGGCATCCGCTGACATCGTCGATGTAGCCGCGGTGGCACGACCAGTCCGACTGCCGGCCAACGCCAGGTTCCTCCTTGATGTGCACCTCGGGTCGTTGGCGCGACGACTGCGGCTCCTTGGGCTCGACACTCGCTATGACCGACAGCTGGACGACGACGCGATGACCAAGGCCTCGGTTGACGAGAAGCGGATCCTGCTGACCAAGGACCGAGGGCTCTTGCAGCGCACCGTGTTGCGACCGCGCAGTGCCTACGTCCGCGGCGACGGCGCCGAGCAACAACTACGCGACGTCCTCGACCGGTTCGCGCCGACCTTGAAGCCGTTCAGCCGGTGCCTGGTCTGCAACGGGAAGCTGAACGTGGTGAGCAAGAACGACGTGGCGGCGACGTTGGAGCCTGGGACCGCACGCTCGTACGACGACTACTCCCAGTGCGCTAACTGTGGCCAGGTTTACTGGCGGGGCGCGCACGCGAACCGGCTCGCCGAGGTAGTCGCGCAGGCCGAACAGCACCTACGGAGTCTTTCGGGAAGGTAATTTGCATGCGGCATGCATGTAAGTGTATGCTTGCAACATGCAACCAAATCCCTTCGACCTTGAGTCGCCAGCCACGCCTGAACAGGCTGTGATTGGGCTGATGATGCAAGCCGGCCGGAGACTCCGCACCCGGCATCCCGAGGACCAGGTCGACCCCTCGACGTTCCCGCTGGCCAGGCAGCTGCTGTGTCACGACGCGATGAGAGTGTCGGACCTCGCTGCCAAGATCGAGCTGGATGCCTCGACCGTGAGCCGCCAGATCAAGCAGCTCGAAGACAAGGGCATCGTCGAACGCACCCCCGACCCCGCCGACGGCCGCGCCAGTCTGGTCCGGCTCAGCGAAGAAGGGCACCGCACCATGCAGGCCGCTTTCCACCGACGCTTCCAGCGCATTCAGCAGGTCCTCGAGCCGTGGAGCCAGCGCGACAAAGACCAGCTCCAAAAACTTCTCACCCGCCTCGCGATTGACTTGCGCGACGCCAACGACCGTCAAGAAAGTGCAGTTTCCTCATGACCCAGGCTCAAGTCCCTGACGAACAGGGATACCTGACGCACCGCCAGATCCTCGTGGTGATGGGGGGTCTGATGGCCGGCATGTTCCTGGCCGCCCTCGACCAGTCCATCGTCGGGGTTGCTCTGCCCTCCATCACCAGCGAGCTCGGTGGTCTCGACAAGCTGTCATGGGTTGTCACGGCCTACTTGCTCACGCAGACGGCGTCGACTCCCCTGTGGGGCAAGATCTCCGACCTCTATGGCCGCAAGCTGATCTTCCAAGCCGCCATCATCACGTTCCTCGTGGGATCGCTGCTTGCGGGCATGGCCCAAGGGATCGGTGAACTGATCGCCTTTCGTGCCGTCCAAGGGCTCGGTGGCGGCGGCTTGTTCGCCCTGGCGCTGGCCACGATGGGCGACATCGTCCCGCCCCGGGAGCGTGGTCGCTACGGCGGCTACTTCGGCGCAGTGTTCGGAACGTCGAGCGTGTTGGGCCCCGTGCTCGGTGGGTTCTTCACCGACGGCCCCGGCTGGCGCTGGATCTTCTACATCAACATCCCGATCGGTATCGCCGCCCTCGTCATCACCTCTGCTGCGTTGAAGATCGAGCACGTCCGCCGAGACCACACGATTGACTACCTCGGCGCCACCACGATTGTTGCCGGCGTCAGCTCGTTCCTGCTGTTCACCACGTGGGCCGGCCCGGACTATGGGTGGGGGTCGCCGCTCGCACTCGGACTCGTCGCCGCGGGAGTGCTGCTGACCGCGCTGTTCGTGTTCGTGGAGTCCCGCGCGGCAGAGCCGATCATTCCGCTCGAGCTCTTCAAGATCTCGGTGTTCCGCACGAGCAACCTCTACAGCTTCATCATCGGCTTCGCGATGTTCGGCGGCATCATCTTCCTGCCCGTGTATCTCCAGGTCGTCAAAGGCATGAGCCCGACAGCCTCGGGTCTCGCCCTGCTGCCGATGGTCGCTGGGATCTTCTCGACCTCGATCTCGTCGGGGATCATGATGAGCAAGACCGGGCGCTACAAGATCTTCCCCATCCTGGGTGGCGTCACCGTCATCGTTGCGCTCTACCTGCTCGCACTCCTCGACGTCGGTTCGCCTTACTGGCAAGCCGGCTTGTCGTTCTACCTGTTTGGGGCCGGGCTCGGCTTCAGCATGCAGATCATCGTCACGATCGTGCAGAACGCCGTCGACAAGCGCCACATGGGCACGGCCACCAGCTCGGTCGCGTTCTTCCGATCGATGGGCGGGACGTTCGGCGCCGCCGTCTTCGGCGCGATCCTGTCCAGCCGACTTGCCATCCACCTTGCTGACCAGCTCAACGGCCAAGCCGCCGCACCGGTCGGTGGCGGCGACGTCACCGGCAACGTGGACAAGATCCAGCATTTGCCCGAGCCCGTCCACGGCCTGGTGCTCGAGGCGTTCTCCAAGTCGCTCCACGACGTCTTCCTGTGGGCGATCCCGGTGGTGTTCGTGGCCCTGATCGTGTCGCTGTTCATCGAAGAAGTCCCGCTCAAGGCGCGTCAGGCGGCACCGGCTGAGGACGCGGTCGTCGATCCGGAGCAGATTGCGGTTTCACACTGAGCGGATCGGCTCAAGCTTGCGGCGCGTGTCCGTCCTCCCAGAGGCGCGCCAGCATGGCGTATGCCGCGGTCGGGTGCTCGTCGGCGAGCAACCCGGCCGCGGCCAACACGTAGTCGTGGTCGATGACGACGCGAGGGGCGCGCGGCACCAGCCAGCCACCTTCGACGTGGTCTCCGGTGCCAGCCGCAATAACTCGCAGCGCGTCGTGCTCGGTGTTGTGCCGAAGCACTCCACCCGAGCCGATGAGCAGGTCGACTTCGCGAAGGTCCTTGCCGCTGCGTTCTACCAGCCGACCGTCAGGGCTGAACACCACTCGCTGTCGACCCGAGTGCCGACGTACGGCCAGTTGCACTGCGGCGGCGGCGATAGCCAGATCGTCTTCGACGTCGCCCCGGTCCGTGGGCACCAGGCTCGGATCGGCGCGCCGAGCACGGGCCGCGACCAGCAGCTCGTCTGACATTTCCATCCCGGCATCCAAAGCCGCCTCGACTGTCGGTACGGCGCTCCACCGCATCCCCAGGTCACCCTCCACGGTCCGGCTTACCGGCACCGTGGCAACCACCTCGCGCGCCAGCCCGGCCGTCTCGGGATCGAGCTCGACGACGGAGTGCACGTCGGTCGTTGCTCCCCCGACATCGACGATGACGACATCACCCGCACCTGGCTGCTCGGGTCCGAGCCCGCTCGCCAACAACTCCACCGCCGTCAGCACGATGTCAGGGGTGGCACCTCGCACCATCGTGGTGAAGTCCGTCCGCTGCGACAGGTGTTTGCCGCCGATGACGTGCTCCAGGAACATCGCCCGGATGGCGGCTCTGGCGCTGTCAGGTTCCAGCACGCCGATCTGCGGTACGACGTTGTCTGCCACCACGAACGGCACCTGGGCTGGTTCGAACGACGCTCTGATCTCGTCAACGGCTTCGCTGTTACCGGCCACGACGACCGGACCCGGCCAGCGCGCCGCAGCCAGCGCCTTCGCGTTTCTGAGCAACACCTCGGCGTTGCCGCCGTCTGTTCCTCCGACGAGCAGGAGCACATCGGGCTTGCTGGCGCGCAGGTCTGACAGGTCGACGTCGTACGACGAGACATGCACCACCCTGCCGCCGCTGGACAACGCGACCCTGCGACCGGCCTCGGCCGTGACGAGCTCCTCGTTGCCGACAACGGCGATCCTCAGACCGCCACCAGCAGACGAACAGGCCAGAACTGCGACGTCCGCGCCGCCTGTCAGCGGGGAAAGCTCCAACCGGATGACGTCCCAGCCGTCGAGGATGTCGGTGTCGATCGTCGTTCGATGCGATCCGGTCGCGAGCAGGTCTCCGGTCTCGACATCGACGAGCGCGGCCTTGGTGAAGGTCGACCCGAAGTCGACGCAGTAGACCAACGACACCGACGAGTGTCCTAGCCGGCCAGCGCCTGGTCGAGGTCAGCGATCAGGTCGTCGATCGACTCGATGCCCACTGAAAGTCGGATCAGGTCGTCGGGCACCTCGAGCTCGGAGCCGGCAACGGACGCATGCGTCATCACCGCGGGAAGCTCGATCAGAGACTCGACCCCGCCCAGGGACTCCGCGAGGGTGAAGATCTTGGTGCGTTCGCACGCCGCCCGTGCCGCCTCGTGTCCAGCCTTGACCCGGAACGACACGATGCCCCCGAAGCGCTTCATCTGGCTGACGGCCGTTAGGTGACCGGGATGGTCGGTCAGGCCCGGGTAGTAGATCTCACCGACTCCGTCATGGCCACGGAGGAACTCCACGATCTGTTCTGCGTTGTCGCAGTGGCGGTCCATGCGCACCGCGAGCGTCTTCAGCCCTCGCATCACGAGGTAGGCGTCGAACGGACTGGCGGTGGCTCCGGTGGAGTTCTGGAACACACCGATCTCGCGGCCCACGATTTCGCTCGCGGTGACGACGGCACCTCCGACCACGTCACTGTGCCCACCGGCGTACTTCGTCGTGGAGTGGACGACGATGTCGGCACCCATGGTCAGGGGGCGCTGCAGATAAGGAGTGGCAAACGTGTTGTCGACCACGAGCAATGCCCCGTTCTCACCAGCGATCTGTGCGAGCGCCGCGATGTCGGCAACGCCGAGCAGCGGGTTGCTCGGAGTCTCGATCCAGATGATCTTGGTGCGTCCAGGCTGAACGGCGGCGGCGATGGAGGCGGTGTCATGGACCGAGGCCGTGGTGAAGTCGAGACCCCATGGCTCAAAGACTTCCTTGAAGAGTCTGTAGGTGCCGCCGTACGCGTCGTTGGGGATGACGACGTGGTCGCCGGGCGAGCAGACCACCCGGATCAAGGCATCCTCCGCGGCCATCCCAGAGGAGAATGCGACGGCATGAGCCCCTTCTTCCAGGGCGGCGAGGCATTCCTCGAGGGCGTGCCGGGTGGGGTTGCCCGTGCGCGAGTACTCGTAGCCACCGCGCAGACCGCCGACACCGTCTTGCTTGTAGGTGCTCACGGCGTAGATCGGTGTCATCACCGCGCCGGTCTGCGGGTCAGCGGTTTGGCCGGCGTGGATGGCCCTGGTCTCAAATCCGTGCTCCGTCGTCATGTCCCGAAGCCTAGGGTCAGTCACGTGCCGACGGCGTTCCAGGGGCCTTCGGTGTCAAGGCGGCGCAGCACGGCGAGTACGTCGGGCTTGTCTGTCCCGTCGAGATCGACCAACCGCTGCCACGGGATCCAGGCGTGACCAAGGTACGACGTCTGCTCGATCTCGGTCTGTCCGCTCACGTCAGGCTCTCCGGCGAGGCCGAGCCTCCCGAGGAAGAAGTGCTCGTCGCCGACATACCGGTCGCCGAGCCAGAACAGGTCTCGGCCCACGAGGACGGGATCACCGACGAGCTCTGGAGCGGGCAGGCCCGTCTCCTCGGCCCACTCCCGCAGCACCGTCTCGCGTGGTGACTCACCGGCTTCGATCCCACCGCCGGGCGGCTCCCACAACTCGTAGCCGTCGAACGGGTCGCGCCAGTGAAGGAGCAGCACCCGGTCGTCCGGGTCGCAGCAGAGCAGCCGCGCGGCAGGACGTGGCGTCACGGGCTCGGCCGACAGCTCGCGGATGTACTGCACGACGTCCTCACCGAAGGCGTCCACCATCGTGCGACCGGACAAGGCGAAACCGAGCGACTCGTAGAGGTGGCCGGAGATCGGGTTGTCGGCATGGGTCCAGAGCGAGGTCCTGGCATAGCCGCGGCGCTTGCCGTGCGCCAGGATCGCCCTCACCACGCGAGCGCCGAATCCTTGACCCCAGCGCCCGGGCTGTGTTGCCACCGACGAGATGTGCATCATCCCCGGCATCACGCGACGGCTGCGCGCGTCGTCGGCGAGGGCTGGCATCGCCACCGCCACTGACACGAGCCGTTGCCCCTCGAAGACCCCGACGCCGAACGCACCTGGTCTCTGCAGCACAGGATCGCCGCGCTGGGGCAGGGGGTTCAGGCCGGTGGCTTCGCGACGCGCATCGGTGGCGGCTGCCCAGAGGTCGGCCAGCTGCTCCCCGTGATCGGCATCGTTGATCGCTACGATGTGGGCGTCTTGGGTGCCAGCAGCCATGACTCACCCAAGCACAGCGACGGCCACGGCGGCCTCGCATTTTGCGGGGTGATCTACGGTTCAGACCGAAACGTCTCCCCGGTCTCGCATGACACGATGTCGTGGGTGACCAGTCCACCTATTGACCCGGCACGTGTGCAGCAGCTCAAGACCCGCGAGGACGCAGGCGTTCATCGCCGCGCGTCCACGCAGCCAGCAACTGTGGGAGCAGGGCCAGTCGGTGATGCCCAACGGCGTACCCATGAGCTGGCTTCGGACGTCCTACGACCATCCGCCACTGTTTGTCGATGAGGCCTCGGGCTCGAGGTTCCGCGACGTCGACGGCCACGAGTACGCCGACTTCAACATCGCGGACATGTCGATGTTCACCGGGTACGCGCCACCGGCCGTCGTCGAGGCGGTGAGCCGACGCGTCGCAGCGGGCTCGCAGTTCCTGTTGCCGACCGAGGACTCGATCTGGGTTGCCGCCGAGCTCGGGCGCCGCTACGGCATGCCGCTGTGGCAGTTCACGCTGGCCGCTACGTCTGCCAACACCGAGGTGATCCGGGTGGCGCGAACCGTCACAGGGCGAGACTCGGTGTTGTTCTTCGATGGCAAGTACCACGGGCACTTCGACGAGGCGCTCGTGGAGCTGGTCGACGGGCAAGTCGCCCCCGAAGAGGCGGGACTGCCTCGTGACGTGACGACCCGAACCATCCTCGTCCCGTTCAACGATCTCGGGGCTCTTGAGCGCGCGCTTGCATCTCGGGAGGTCGCGGTGGTGATCACCGAGCCGGCGCCCACCAACAACGTCGGGCTGCAGATGCCTGACGACGGTTTCCATGCACGGCTCCGTGAGATCACGTCGGCTACCGGGACCTTGCTCGCGTACGACGAGACGCATACGCAGGTGGTCGGGCCGGGTGGACTCACTGCACGTTGGGGACTCACGCCCGACTTCGTCACGGTGGGCAAGTCCATTGCGTCGGGCGTCCCCCTAGGCGCCTACGGGATGACTGACGAGGTCGCCTCCGTGCTGCAAAGACCCGCCGGCCGCGGCGACGACAAGCCGCTCGTGGCGACGGGCGGCACCCTGTTCGGCAACCCGCTGTCGATGGCGGCGGCCCGGGCGACGATGTCGGACGTGCTCACCGATGATGCCTACGCGCACAGCCAGGTGCTCGGGACCAGGCTCGCCGACGGCCTCTCTGCTCTGGTCGAGTCGGCGGGTCTGCCCTGGACCGTGCACCGGTTCTGGCCCCGCAGTGGCCTGACGTTTGCGCCGGCCATGCCTCGAAACGCTGCCGAAGCCGCCGCCTCGTTCGACGTACCCCTTCGCCAGCTGATGCGCGTCTATCTCGCCAATCGAGGGGTCTGGGAGGCCATCGTTGGCGCCGGCCCGACCTGCTCCGTGCCCGCTACGACAGAGGACGTCGACCTCTACCTCGCCGGGTTGTCTCAGCTGCTCGACGAGCTCCTCTAGAGCCGCCTGGTGCCACCCCTAGACACGGGCCATCAGGCGGAATATCGCCCCGCCGCCAGACGTTCCAACCGGTGCCACATCGACGAGAGGACAACCGATGATCTTCGGCCGCCCCAAGACCGAGCTCCCCACACCTGACAAGGCACTCCCGGGTCGTGACGTGCGTCCCTTCTCGGTGCCCGAGAAGCACCTCGTTCTGGGTACGCCGATCGAGGGAGACGTGCCCGAGGGCTTCGAGGTCATCGTCTTAGGGCTTGGCTGTTTCTGGGGTGAGGAGCAGACGTTCTGGCAACTGCCCGGCGTCTACTCCACGTCGGTCGGGTACGCCGGCGGCGTGACGCCCAACCCGACGTACGAGGAAGTCTGCACCGGCCGTACGGGCCACGCCGAAGTCGTGCGGATCGTCTTCGACCCGAGCAAGCTCAGCATCGACGACCTGCTCAAGGTCTTCTGGGAGTCGCACGACCCGACGCAGGGCATGCGTCAGGGCAACGACATCGGTAGCCAGTACCGTTCGATCCTGCTCACGACCACCCCCGAGCAGCAGGCCACCGCCGAGAAGTCGCGCGATGCCTACCAGGTGCAGATGACCAAGGCGGGCTACGGCGAGATCAAGACGTCGATCCTGCCGCTCGACGACCTACTACTTTGCCGAGGACTACCACCAGCAGTACCTGGTGAAGAACCCCAACGGCTACTGCCCCATCCACGCGACCGGCGTCCAGTACGCCGACGCCTGACGGCCTTGCGCGGCCTCCTCGTGGTCGCGGCCGCGGGATAGATCTTGACGCGCTGTCGAATCGAGCGGCCACCGTTCGTGGAGTAGACGAAGAGGCGGACACCGGGTCCGCGACTGAAACGAGGAGCAGACATGACCGAGTACCTCATCTACTTCAACCAGCAGTGGGTGGGCGACCACGACGAAGAGTGGTTCCGCGGGCGCGGGCCGCTCGCCATGGCGGTCGTCAACGAGATCAAGGCCGCCGGCGAGTACGTGTTCGCCGGCGGGCTCGAGGAGGAAACCGAGACAGCCTTCAGCGCAGACGCGACCAGCGGCTCGTTGGTGTTCACCGACGGCCCCTACGTCGAGACCAAAGAGTTCCTCGGCGGGCTCACGGTAGTGGACGTGGCCGACGAGGAGGCCGCCAAGGTGTGGGCTGGCAAGATCGCGGAAGCTTGCGGCTGGCCCCAGGAGGTTCGCCGCTTCAAGCCGATGCCCAAAGACTGGTAGACGGGGCCTCTACTCGTCACCGGAGGGCTGGCTAAGGTCGCCCCGTCACCACCTCTGGGCTCGTCAACTTGTTCACCCGCGACATCGACGCGAGTGTCGAGTTCTACCGTGACGTTCTCGGGCTCCAGGAGACCTTCCGGACACCCACCGACGGCACCCCCGAGCATGTCGAGTTGGCAGCAGGCGGTTTACGGTGGGGCTCGGGACGGTCGAAGCGGCCAAGCGGGTGCACGGGCTGGATAGCACACCCGGTGCACCCTGCCATGTCCGTCGTTTTCTGGACCGAGGACGTCGACACCACGTACGCCAAACTGGTTGCCGCTGGCGCCAAGAAGGTCACGGAATCCCACGACGTAGGCAACAACAACCGCAACGCGGTGGTTTGGGATCTCGACGGCAACCTTGTGGAGCTCGTCGCCAAGCGCTCGTGAGGTGCAAGCGCCACTCGAGAGCAGGCCATCCGGCCGTTGCCTTCAGGTCAGTCGCGTATAGATCAGGTCGAAGTCGTGCTGCCAGGTCGAGCCGTCGTGGCAGATCTCCCACGCACCCTCGATCTTCGAGCCGTCCTCGTTGAGGCTGCCGCGGAAACGCTGGACGAAGTCCAGAGGCGAGAAGTCCTCGGTGTTTCGCTCGAGCGTCCAGGCCTCGGCCATGAAACTCATCTCGTAGACACGTGCGACTCCGCGTGTGTCGAAGTAGTGCTGGAGATAGCCTTCTCCCTGGGGATTCGGGCCGATGATCGCGATTCCGTCGGGGGCATCGGGGTGCGGGACCTGCCAGCGCTGCACCAAGAACTCCTTGCCCGGCATCCACTCAAACGTCACCCGGCCCGCCTCCCCGCCTGGCGGAATGTGTTCGAACCTCGCCTCCATGATCCACTCGCCGACCAGGGGCTCAAGGGCTTCCATTGCCATCTCATCTCCTCGGTTGGTCTTCGCCTGCCATTGTGTAAGACGAGACCGGCATCTCCCATTCCGCGCCACAAGCGTCAAGTACGGCGACGCCTAGCGCCAACGACTCCACCGGGTGCAGCAGGCAGAACTCGTTGCCCTCAGGGTCCGCGAGGACGGCCCACCGGACGGCATCGCCCTGTCCGATGTCGGCAGGCACAGCGCCAGCGGCGACCAGCCGAGCCAACTCATCCGCGTGGTCGCTGTCGGTCGGGCGGAGGTCGAGGTGCAGGCGCAGCTTCTGGGTCTTGGTGTCGATGGACCGCAAAAGCACCATCCTCGGCGCACCGGCACCGCTGGAGTCCGATGGTCCGATCTCCACCTCGTGCTGGTCGCGATCGATCACTACCCATCCGAGCACTTCGCACCAGAAGGACGCCAGTCGCTCCGGATCGTGGGCGTCAAGGACAACTTCTGTCATACGGCATGCCATGACGCCTATGGTTGCGTCTCGAGGGATCGAGGTCCACGCCATGCTCACAACCCGGCTGACAGCCGGCATCGACGGTCGACCTCGTAGGGTCCACCCATGTCCTTCTCGATCTGCCTGCTGGCAGACAGACCCGAGTGCATCGCTGCCATCGCCGACATGCGGTGGCGTGAATGGGGCCACTCCCCTGAGCCCGAGGATCCGGCGTTTTGGCTCGAAACGACGAGTCGTGAAGCAGGTCGGGACCGCCTGCCCGTGACGTTCGTGGCCGTGGAGAGTTCTGGGGACGCGATCGGCACCGTGGGTCTCGACGAGTTCGATCTTGAAGAGCGGCGTGACAGGTCTCCATGGATCACCGGCACCATCGTGCGCTCTGACTACCGTCGGGCCGGCGTCGGTCGGGCACTGATGGAGTGTGTGGAGACGTGGGCAGCCGAACAAGACATCGCCGAAGTGTGGGTAGGCACCGGAGCAGCCGACAGTTTCTACCGTCGCTGTGGCTGGCAGCCAATCGAGACCTACACAACCACTGTCGGTCAACGGATGACGGTGCTGCACAAGCGTTTGACCCCGGGTGGTCAGTCGGAGGGATCCGATCATGCGGGTTTGGCGCAGCCAGACCACCAAATCCCCGAAAGACTTGACGCCTGATCGATGCCCAACTGCGGTCAGCGGGCGGTCGCGTGGATAAGCCGCGACAGTCCCTCCACCGTCAACGGTTGAGACTCCAACATGGCGAGCCGTCCTAGCGCCCAAGTCACATCTTCGGGCTTGGGGTTCGGGTCAGCCCAGACGGCAATGGCCATCTCGTAGAAATGCCCGAACTGCGCTATCAGCATGGTGAACGAACCGTAGTCGGCAATCCGGCCGGGGCCCCCGCCGGTGAGGTAGGCGTCGTACAGCGCACCGGCCCTTTCCTCATCGTCACCCGCAAACTCGAAGAGCACCATGCCGAGCTCGTGACTCGGATCCGCCGGTCCGGAGTTGTCCCAATCAATGACGCAGAGCTCGTCTGCAGGAGTGCTGCGCACGTTGTCGGCCCACAAGTCGCGATGACACATGCGCGGGTTCGTCGGCGGCACGAGCATCGACTCGAGCTCGAGCAGAGTCGGGACGGTTGCCGCGATCGACTCTGCCGGAGAAGCCTTCGCCGCCCTGAGCGCGGCCACGCATTCGTTCCACCTGGCCTCGCCCACAGCCGCCGTGTACCACGGGTGAACAGCATCGCTCCGGGGTTCACCGGCGCCATGGAGCTCCGCGAGCATCCGACCCACGCGTGCGGGCTCGAGAAAGACGTTCTCAGGCTCGATGTCGACCCACGTTTGAACTCGCACGGATCGACCGCCGACGTCGGCAAGGACCGACCCGTCCACGGCGCGAACAGGTCTTGGGGTGATGAACGAGCGCAGCCGGTATGCCGTTTCGAGGAACTCCACATCGGTCGCGGCCGCCGACTCGGTCAACGGCATCAGCAACTCCTTGACAGCATACGAGCCGCTGCCGGTGTCGAGCCGCCAGATGACGCCCTGTTCGCCGCGCGCCGAGAGCACCATGGGTGCGCGCGGCACACCCAAGCCGAAGGCCCGCGCGACCTCCGCATGGAGATCCGCCAACGGCGTCGAGGAAGGGCTCTGTGTCATACGAGCCCTCCTCGAACATCAGCCGCTATGGCGTCGGCGTCAACACCACGCTGAACATCATGCCTCGGCTCGACGGTGCGTTGGTCGTGGCCGTTACTCCGTTGAACGGACCACCGGGAGTGCCACCACCAGTGTCAGCCCAAAGGCTGCCGTAGCGGCCGGCGCTCGCACCGACAGAACTGTCGCGCAACGTCATACCTGCCGGCGAGGTCCACCCGGTCGTCGTCTCTGACTTGTCAGCCCAGATGGAGATGACCCAGTCGTCGGCGTCTGTGTTGACCGTCGGAGTCGTGTGGACCGCGGTCGACAGATCGCCGGCGTGCGCGGCCGTCACCGTAGCTGACGATTCGACACCGCGGTAGACACCCAGGTTGAGGACCGCTTTGGCGAAGGCAGGGCTGGTGAAGCTCACGGACGACCCTGGCTCACCCGCAGCAATCGTCCTGGTCCACAGGGTCGACGTCACCGTCGAGTTGGCGAACGAGTCGACCTGCGTCCAGCCAGTCAGTCCGGTCGGCCCGGTCCAGCTGGCAGTCGTGGCTCTCGTCAGGACGAGCATCATGGTGTCGCCTGCCTGTGCTCCGGCGGGCACCGTGACCTGCTTGACCTTCGCGGACGCGTCAGTGCTGTGGGCTGCCCCGACGAACGACATGTTCGTCGCCTGCGGCACGTTCACGGTCACCTGGTGGGTCACCGAGCCCGGAGCGCTGTCATTGTCTGTCACCGTGAGCGTCGCGTTGTACTGTCCGGCCTGCGTGTAAACGTGCGACGGAGACGCGATAGATGCGCTCCCGCCATCACCGAAGTCCCAGCTGTACGACGCGATCGACCCGTCGGGATCGAACGACTCGGTTCCGTCAAACGAGCAGTGGCCGAACGTGCATGTCGACGTGAACAACGCCGCGGGCGTGACGTTGATCCGCGGCACGAAGAGGAACATGCCACGGTTTCGCCAGTTGATCCCCGTGCTGATAGTCGTGGAGCTTCCCGTCACGGCGCCGTTGACGAAGGCCACCTTGCGAAGGTTCCCATCGGTCGACGCGTAGTAGAGCGTTGAGCCGTTGATGAACATCCCGTTGGCGCTCGAGAAGTTGATGCTGCTCGACACGATCGTGCTTCGCTCGTCGACGATCCCGCTGTCGGGGGAGAACCAGCGCCAGCGGAGCCGGGAGTCACCGGACAACGTGTAGTAGAGGCGACCGTCGGCGTAGAACATGCCCGTCACCGTGGACAGCTGGCCGTAGAGGGTCGGCGATGATCCGTTGAATGTGCCCCCGAGGTTGTTGTCAACGTTGGCCCACACCGGGTCGTGGTAAGGGTCGATCTTGACGTCTGGCCCGAAGGTTGTGCCGTCGTACGTCCGCGAGTGCATGAATCCGTCGGTCCAGCCGTAGAACAACTTGTTGCCGACCATGAACGCACCGCGCGTCTGGTTCCAGGTGATTCCACCGGTTGGCAGCACCTGCGGCGGGGCGGCCGTCGTTCCGTCGAACCCGATCCGCTCGAGACCGTCGGTACCGGCCGGCGCGGGCAGGTTGCCCGCAAGGTAGACCGACCCGGGCAGCTGACCCACCCTGGTCGAGGCCGCGTTGAGGCCACCTGCGTACGGGAAGAACGCGATCTTGGGGCGCTTGTACTGACGGTTGCCGATCCAGTCGGTGTTGGAGCCGACGTACACACCGTCGACCGTGCCGAGCAGGGCGTAGACCGCGGTGCCTGGTGGGTTGCGTCCCGGGTTCCACTGCATGGGCCGACCGCTGATCGGGTCGAGCGCCATCAGCCCCGGACGCGGAACTGCGCCGGGGCGAGCATTGTCGGTGCCGGTGGGGTTGTTGGCCCAGCGCTGGTGCCCTCCGACGAAGACTGCGGTGTCGGTGATCGTCACAGCCCACAACGTGTCACCGCCGGTCTCGTCGACCCAGGTCGGTTGCACGTCGGTGCCGGTGGCGTTGGTCTCGAAGCGTGCGGCCGCATCACACAATGTGCCACCGCTCGGGCCACCCGTTGCCGCGACAACGAAGTAGGAGCCGTCTGGTGAGAAGGAGACGCCACGGACGTAGGAGTCGAAGGCACTCTTGATGCAGTACGGCGCGTAGCGTGAGGTCGCCCAGTCGGGCTTGACCACCGCCGAGGCGCCCGTCAGGTCGATCTGCACGACCTGATCGCGCAGCAGACCGTCTGCGCGCTTGAAGTTTCCGATCGCCACCATGCGATTGCCGTCAGCCGTCACGTCGATGTTCCACGGCCCAACTGGACCCTGGGCACCTGATCCGGTGTCGTTGTGGTGGCCGGTGAGCTGGACGTTCATGAACGGGGTGAGGTCACCCGTTATGGGGTCGAGCGAGGCCAACCCGGCGTGAGGGATCAGGCCGACCTTGGTGAACGCTCCGGCGACGTAGAGGCGGTTGCCGCGGAGGACGAGGTCGTTGATCTTCGCCGGGAACCCGGGCGCTTGGAATGTCGGGTCGACGGCACCGGTGTTGACGTTGACCAAGGCTATGTTCTTGCGAGTTACGCCACCCACGGTGGTGAACGCCCCGGCAATGTAGGCCGTGTTAGCGACCGGCCCTGGGATCACCGACCACACGGGTCCGTCCACTGACGGAGCAAAGCCCGCATCCAACACGCCTGTTGTCTTGTCAAAAGCGGCAACACTGTTGCGGACCAGACCGCTGACAGAGGTGAAGGTGCCGCCCATCACGATCTTGTTTCCGACGCGGGCGATCGCCCGAACAGCGCCGTTGTTGACCGGCGGAGTCTTCGTCGACGGAACCGCATTCGGCATCGCACCGTTGTTCGGTACGGGTTCGGATGGTTGAGTCGCGTAGGACGTCGTGACACTGGGTGCTGCCACGATCAGACCCGCTGTCATTGCGACAGCAACAGCCGTACCGAGTCGGTGAATTCTCATTGCACTCTCGCTTGGATTCGAGGCGGGCGTGGTGACGGTTTATCGTGTCACCCAGGGTTCCGCCGTCGCAGCGGTTCGCCATTTTGCGACGATCATTTCGGTGAATTTTCAAGCCAAAACTGCGGGGAGTAGTTGCCCCTTCACCAGGCGTCAATTTTTCAGCCCGAAGTGCGGCTCAGCTGGGCCAGACCGCCTGCGCACGATCATCAAACTGCCGGGGTTAGAGTCCTCGATATGACCCCTCTCACCGATCCGACCACCCGCGCTCTGCGGCGCATCCTGCTCGACCGCCAGTCCCAGGACCGGGTGCCCGGCATCGTTGGCGGAGTCGTTCGGGACGGCTCTTTGGCCTGGAGCGAGGGCGTCGGCGCGGCCGACATCGCGGCGCCGAACACGCCACCTGATGCGGACTCCCAGTTCCTGATTGCTTCCGTCACCAAGACGTTCACCGCTGTGCTCGTGATGGCGTTGCGAGATGAGGGCAAGCTCAGCCTTGACGACACGATCGAGATGTTCGTGCCCGAGAGCAAACACGACGGCATCACGATCCGCCAGATGCTCAGCCACGTCACCGGCATGCAGCGCGAGCCGGTCGGCGACGTGTGGGACACGCTCACCTACCCCGACCGGCCGCAGTTGGTCGAGGGGTGGAATGACGCCGAGCGCATCCTGAAGCCGCATCACCGCTGGCACTACTCGAACCTCGTGTACTCCCTGCTGGGTGAGGTGGTGGCCAGGATCGATGGGCGGGCCTGGGCTGAGACGTCTGCGGGCACGCGTGCTCGACCCGCTCGAGATGCCGCGTACGACGGTTGGCCTGGTGGCCCCGCATGCCACCGGTTACTACGTACCGCCCTACTCCGACGTACCCGTCCACGAACCTGTGCTCGACATCGAAGCCATGGCACCCGCAGGTGCGCTCGCTTCGACCGCGAACGACTTAGCGACCTGGGCGTCATTTCTCGCAGACCCGGCGGACGAGGTGCTCAGCCCAGACACGCTCGAGGAGATGTGCCAGCCACAGATCATGGCCGACCTCGAGAAGTGGCAGCTGGCGTGGGGTCTCGGGTTGATGTTGATGCGTGTCGACGACCGGATCTTCGTCGGTCACGAGGGCGCCATGCCCGGCTACATCACCGGGGTGTTCGTCGAGCGTCCCACGAAGACCGCCGGCCTCGTGCTGATGAACTCCACGTCGGCGACCGAGCCGGCATCGTTGGCGATCAGCCTGGCCAACCACGTGCTCGAGCACGAACCTGCCGACCCTGAGCTGTGGCGACCCGGAACCTCAGTCCCTGCGGAATTCGCGGGCCTGCTCGGTAGGTGGTTCAGCGAGGGCTCACCGTTCACGTTCAGCGTTCGGGACGGCCACCTCGAGGCCCGTGCTGACAAGGCTCCGAGCCACAAGCCCCCCTCTGTTTTCGTCAAGGTGGCCGACGACGTCTACCGCACGGAGTCGGGCCGCGAGACCGGTGAGCTCTTACGCATCACCCGCGACGCCGACGGCAACGTGGTGAAGATGAACTGGGCGACCTACCTCGTGACGCGCGAACCCTATGCGTTCGGGGAGTGGCTCTAAGCAACTCTCAGCAATACGCCGGTGGCGCTTGACTCTTAGGCACACAATGAACTCAAGACCTGTCCGCGAGGAGGAGCCCCATGGCAGCTGGACGAGCCCCGGTTGTCGTCGCGCTCCTCGCCTTAGGGATCGCGATCCCGGCCATGGTCGGCACCCAGACAAAGGTGGCCGCTCACACTCCTTCACCCCAGGCAGCCCTCGCCGCTGTCGTCAACGACGAGATCCACAGCAGCTACGGCGACAACGCCACCCAGATGTACCTCTACTGGCGCGGCACTGACTCAAGCGTGTCCTACGGGACGACGACCGCCTACGGCACGACCAGGACGGCATCCGCACCCGCCATCCAACCCGTCGACAACGTCGGTCCTTTCAAACAGATCAAGCTGACGGGTCTCGCACCGAACACGACGTACCACTATCGGATCGGATCTGAAGGCAACGACAACACGTTCCAGACCGCGCCCACCGGTAACTTCACGTGGGACGACATCGGTGACACGGGCACCACCTACTTCGATCCCTCCGCGGGCGTTGAGTGCAACAAGACCTGGATGTCACAGATCTGGGTGCAGCTGGCGAACGACAACCCCGACTTCGTCACCCACGGCGGCGATATCTCCTACGCGAACGAGTGCGGCCGACCATCCGTTCATCAGCTCTACAACGACATTGCTCCGGTGGCCACCAAAGCCCCGCTCCAGTTCTCGTGGGGCAACCATGAATACGGCGCTCCCTCAGGCCGCGCGCCGCCGGGCACCCCGCGAGACTCGATGGCCAACTACAAGGGCCGGCACATGATGCCGAACCCACAGACCGTGCCGGCCGACGGACCCGCCCGAGTGACCTACCCCGGCTGCCCGTCGCCGCAGAACCCCTCCGTCAATGGCTGCCGGGGCGATGACTGGGGCTACTTCACCGCTGGTCATGTGCTCTTCATCAGCTACCCGGAGCCTTGGTTCGGCGCCTACCCCAGTTGGAAGACCAAGACCAGCAGCCTGATGGCAGCGGCGCAGGCTGACCCGAACATCTACATGATCGTCACGTACGGCCACCGGCCGGCCTACTCCAGCCAGCCGAACAACTCCACCGTCCCGGAACTGACCACAGCGATCAACAGCCTCGGAGACTTGTACTCCCCGGCGGCGCGTGCCGACGGCAAGTACGTTCTCAACGTCGCTCATCATGTGCACGGCGGCGAGGTCTTTGTGCCTCAGCATGGGGTCATGCACATCACCAACGGCGGCGGCGGAACGGGCGAAGCAGGCCTCAAGACCCCCGCCCCCGGTTCGGTGTGGCAGACCAACCACCCGGAGTACATGCGGGCCACTGTCGTCGGAGGTGTGATGACCGTGAAGATGATCTGCGGCCCGATCTTCGCGCTCAACCCGAACCGGGAAGCCTGCGTGAAGGGAAGCGTGCTCCACACCGAGACGCTGACGGGCTACACCGGCGGCACGCAAACGCCCCCCGTGGCGGCTTTCACCTCCGATTGTGACGACCTGAGCTGCGATTTCGACGGCTCGGACTCGTCTGACAGTGATGGAACTGTCGACGCGTACGAATGGGACTTCGGTGATGGCAACACCGCCACTGGTGAGACACCTGCTACCCACACGTATGGCGCCGAAGGTGACTATCTGGTGCAGCTGAGCGTGACCGATGATGACCTGGCCACTGACACGGTGAGCCATCTGGTGTCGGTGGGCACGCAGCCCGAGCCTGAGGTTGATTTCGTGGGCGCTGCTCATTCGGATGCCTCGTCACAACGGTTCAAGACAGCGACGCTGTCTCCACAGGCACAGGCCGGCGACACGGCTGTGCTGGTGATGACCCGGGCGACCACCGTGACCTGGACGGGGCCGACCGGTGTGACCGGGTGGACCCAGGAGGACTCCTTCGCCAGCGGTGGGCTGACATCAACGGTGTGGACCAAGACGGTGGCGGCGGGTGAGCCAGGTGACGTCGTTCGGTTCGACACCGCCAACTTCGCCAAGGCGATGGTGACGGTTGCGGTGTACTCCGGTGTTGACGCTTCGGGTCCGGCGGTGACCCATCGCGCGGATTCTGCGGTGACCAGTCACACGACGCCGCTGATCACGACGTCGACCGATGACTGGGTGGCGTCGTACTGGGTCGACAAGTCTGACACCACAACGACCTGGACGCCGCCGGCGTCGGTGACGTCACGGGACGTGGCGATCGGCACCGGGACGGGACGTTACAGCTCGTTGCTGGCTGACTCCGGCGGTCCGGTGTCGGCCGCGAGCTACGGCGGCAAGGTAGCGACAACCAATGCCGCGAGCCGAGCACTGATGTGGAGCATCGCGTTGCCCGGCGGCTAGACCGCGGTCCGGGACAGTGACCGAGGCGCGTCGCCGGAGGACCTAGCGGCTGCTGAGAGTCTCAGTGATCGCCCATCTTCACTGCCAACGATCACTTAAACTCAAGCGAACGACCGGCACCCCGGTCGACCGTGACGGCGACTCGGCCAACGACCGACCCATGGGGGACAGCATGAACGTCAGACGAAGCGTGGGCCTGCCCCTGATCGGTGCAAACGTCGCCCTGTTGCTGGTCCTCAGCGCGTGCGACTCCTCCAGCTCGAGCCCGACATCGGAGTCGACGTCGTCGAACGGCTCGAGCTCGGCATCAACGAGTGCCGACCCAGGTACCGAGACCGGCATCGCGCAGGGCGAACCCGGCTCGCTGACCCCAGGCGGCCCCATCAAGTCCAACCCACCAGGCGAGACGCAAGCCACCGAGCCGCCGCCCTCTGGCATCCAGAACGCCGTACTCGAGTCGCTGCCTGGATCCAACTCCTCAGACTGTGTCTCCGTCGGCGACGGCCGGGACCTGCGATCAGGCGACCTCGCGGCCGGCAACTTCGAGACAGCGAGACAGCAGTACGCCGATGACGACTCCGGATCTGAGCAGCCCGTCGTCTCGCTGTACGTGATCCCGCGTCATACCAAGCCGATGTCGGGCGTCACGGTGACGATGAAGCCGATGGGGCGATCCGGAAAGTCGGTCTCGGTCAGCTCCGATGTCGCCCAGACCGCCAACGCGTGGAGCTACTACAGCGTCTCCATCCCGGTGCCGTCACCAGGTGCATGGCGGCTTACTGCGGTCTCCGGTGCTGATCGCGGCTGCTTCGACGTGACGTTCACAGCCTGACGCCTCCTACTCGGCGCCGGGGACCACCGAGGTAGTCGAGTGCTTCGTCAGGTCGGCGACGTCATACCCGTAGTCGGCGATGGCCGGACCGAACCGCTCCTCGATCGTCCTCCGGATGCGTTGTTTCCGCGCGCTGCCCGATCGGTAGGCGTCCCACTCCTCTTCGTAGGCCTGGCTGCGACCAGGTCGCAAGGTGTCGCTGGAGATCGGCGTCGTCAGACCAAGAAATCGCTGCACTCGCGCAAGCTCATCCACCGGTTGCTCTACCAAGGTCTCGTAGCGAAGGACCAGCAAGCGATCGAGTCGCGCAGCATCCGCTCGCATGGTGTCGTGGGCGCGGAGCCAGTGCTCCACCAAGCCGGGCAGACTGACGTGACGACGACCGTTGCGAGCAAAGAACCGCGGGTTCCATTTCTGCAGGGCGAGCGAGACGACGATGGGATGGCGCACGACAACGATCAGAGCCGACCCGGGAAAGACCGCCTGGAGAAACCTGCCCATGATGAGGTTTGAGGGCGACTTCTCCAGCAGGTAAGGGCTTTGCAGGTCCCAGTACGGCTCCCAGGCAGCCAGCAATCGCTGACGATTCTCGGGTGTCACCAATGGCGATGCCTCTGTCAGGTGGGCCGCTTCAGCGTTGGCGAACCGCCCCATGCCGCCGTACGCCCTGATCTTCGGGTAGACGTCCTGGAGATGTTGGCCCTCGTCCTCGAACACCCCGGTGTCATGCAGCCCACTGACGTCGGGGTGGCTGTCGAGGGCGCGCGCCAACGGCGTTGTGCCGCTGCGGTGCAGACCACCGACGAACACCCGCCGCGCGTCGTCGTCCAACTGGTCCCCCAGGTTCGTTTGCGTGGGTGGCCTACAACCCGAAGGCGGCCCTCAATCCCGGTGCGCCGTTCGCCAAGTTGAGCGGAGGCACTCCGAGGATATCGGCGTACAAGCGAGCCAGGTGGTAGTGATCGTAATTCCCCGTGGCCACAATGCCCGTGGCACCAGGGCTGACAACGATGAACGGAATGTTCTGGTTCGCGCCAATCCCTTCGTCGAACGTCACGACGATGGCGAGGTTGCCGGCTTGATAGTCGGGGCCGGCCATGATGCGGGGAACCCAGTCCGCCAGCCAGTCATCGGCCTGTTCGACCGTGCCGTCGTGCGCGTCGTTGATGAGGTTAGGCACCACCATGGAGGCGTTGGGCAACGCGCCTGCGTTGATGTCGGAGATGAATGCGCCCGAGGACGTCGTGCCGAGAGGGACGTCAAAGGTGGCGCAGTTCGCGGCTTCTGCAGAGAAGTAAGGCCACGGGTTGTGCCGCACGGCGTACAACGTGTTGTTGGTCTTCCGGCAGTTACCCACCATCGACTCGGCATACGTCTTCGCTGTCTTGCCGGCCGCGATGGCCTGCCCGAATACGGTCGGCCCAGGCTGAGGACAGGCGGCCGGGAGGGGGTTGTTCAACCCGCAGGTATTGGCTCCCTGGCCGGAAACCATGGCGATGTAGTTGCCCTCACTCGGATGGACGAGTCCATGGAAGTTCGTGGCGTGGCCGTACGTGTCGGAGAGTCCCTTGAGGAAGGGCATGTTGTCGACCACATCGATCGTCTTGTTCTCCTCCACGATCACCATCAGCTTGGTCACATCACCATCCGGCGGTGGTGTGGTGGGTCCTGAGGGCAACGCGATGCTCCACATCAGTGCTCGGCTCGCGGCATTGGTTGTCGCTACCTTGCCGCCGTAGCTCGCGGCCGACACCGGACCGCCGGAGTCAGCCAGCAACGAGCTGTAACGTCCCGTCCCGGTGCCGATCGCCACGTCCCGTGACGTCACCGACGCCGGCGGCGTCCAGGTCGTTGTGGTGTCAGACTTGTCGACCCAGTACGACGCCACCCAGTCATCGGTCGACGTCGTGATCAGCGGCGTCGTGTGACTGGTCACCGCAGAATCCGCGCGATGGGTCACCGCCGGACCCGAAGCGTCAACACCGGAGTACACCGCAACCGTCACCATCGCCTTGGCGAAGTTGGCGGTGTCGAACCGAACGACGTCACCTGGCTCACCCGCCGCCACCGTCTTGGTCCACACCGTTGATGTCAGCCCACCGCTGGCGAAGGAGTCCTCCTGGGTCCACCCGGTCACACCGGTCGGCCCCGTCCAGGTCACGGTGGTCGCCCGGGTCATCACCAGCACAGCCGTGTCGCCGGCCTGTGCCTGTGGAGACAGCGTCGCTGTCTTGAACCGTTGTGACGAAGCATCCGAATGAGCAGCGCCCACGAAATCAACCTCAGGCTCGGGCTGCGTGCCCACCGACACCAGATGGCTCACCGTGTCAGTGGCCAGGTCATCATCGGTCACGCTCAGCTGCACCAGATAGTCACCTTCGGCGCCATACGTGTGGGTAGCAGGTGTCTCACCAGTGGCGGTGTTGCCATCACCGAAGTCCCATTCGTACGCGTCGACAGTTCCATCACTGTCAGACGAGTCCGAGCCGTCGAAATCGCAGCTCAGGTCGTCACAATCGGAGGTGAAAGCCGCCACGGGGGGCTGGTTGACCGGCGTTTGGGTGTCGCCAGGCAGCGCGATGCTCCACATCAGTGCCCTGCTGTCGGCATTGGTCGTCGCTACCTTGCCACCGTAGCTACCAGCCGACACCGGACCTCCCGAGTCGGCCAGCAACGAGCTGTAGCGGCCGCTCCCGGTGCCGATCGCCACGTCCCGTGACGTCACCGACGCCGGCGGCGTCCATGCCGTCGTCGTGTCCGCCTTGTCGACCCAGTACGACACCACCCAGTCGTCAGCCGTCGCGGTCACCAAAGGCGTCGTGTGGTTCGTCACTGCTGAGTCCGCCGCGTGCGTGACCACCGGCACTGTGGGGTCGACTCCGGAGTACACGGCAACGGACAGCATCGCCTTCGCGAAGTTAGCGGTGTCGAACCGCACCAGCGCACCGACGTCGCCGGCGCCGAGCGTCTTTGTCCACACCGTCGAGGTCAAGCCCGTGTTGGCGAAGGAGTCAACCTGCGTCCACCCCGTCACCCCGGTTGGTCCTGTCCACGTCACGGTGGTCGCCCGCGTGAAGATCATCACCGCGGTGTCACCCGCTTGCGCGAGGCCCGAAACGGCCACCGACTTGAACTTTTGAGACGCAGGATCCGAATGCGCCACCCCCACGAAGCCGACTGGCGCGTCAGCTGCCACGCTGACGTCCGCAGTTCCCCTCAGCAGAACTGGGGAAAGCACCAACAACGTGAAAACCGTAAGGACGTGGACGGCTCTTCGAGGGAAACGCATGGTGATCTGCCTCAACTTCCGTTGTGAAACTTGTGTCGATCATGCAGCAACCTGCGGGTCGCTGAACCCCGATTCTTGAATTCGAGTTTCAGGTTTGTGTTTGCGTAACCAGCCGACTTCTCAGGGTGATGAAGGGTCGTGCTTTCGGCTCCATTAACGGTTCACTGCGAGCATCCGACTACTCCCCGTGAACGGGATCGGGCGTCGCGGTCGCTCGCATGCCCGTCCCGTCACGGTTCCCGTCAGGGTGAAGCCGTGAGCACCAGGGTGATCATGTTCGCCCGGTTGCTGACGGCATCAGTGGTTGCGGTCAGACCGTCGTACGGGCCAGCAGAAACCGGGCCCCCCGAGTCGGCCATCAAGGAGTCGAAGTGACCAGTTCCCGTTCCGATAGCAACGTCTCGCTGCGTCGCCCCAGCCGGTGCAGTCCAGGAGGCCGTCGTATCGGACCTGTCCACCCAGTACGACACCACCCAGTCGCCAGAGCCGGCCTGGATCGTGGCAGTGGTGTGCGCGGTCTTCGAGATGTCTCCAGCGTGGGCCGCGGTGATCGCGTGGGTGTTGTCCGCGCCGGTGTAGACGCCCAGGTTCAACATGCCCTGCGCAAAAGCCGGCGAGTCCATCCGGATGTTGGCACCGAGAGCACCTGTCGTGACCTGCTTCGTCCAGACCGTCGTGATAACCGGGCCGTTCGTGAACGAGTCGAACTCGGTCCATCCGGTCACACCGGTCGGACCTGTCCAGGTAGCGGCCGTCGCCCTGGTCCACGCGAGCACCATGGTGTCGCCGACCTGAGCTTGCGCCGGGACGTTGACGTCCTTGAACTTCTTCGCGCCAGGATCAGAGTGGTCCGCGCCCACGAAGTTCAGGCCACTCGCCGGGGGATCCGCCACCGTCACCTGATGGCTCACCGAGTTGGTGGCGCCGTCGTTGTCGGTCACGGTGAGCTGAACCATGTGGTCGCCCGCCGTGGTGTACAGATGCGACGGGTTCGGCGCGTTGCTCGTCTCGCCGTCTCCGAAGTCCCAGGCGTACGACGCAACGTCCCCATCCGGGTCGGATGACGTCGAGCTATCGAAACCACAACGCAGGTCAGTGCACTGGGAGTCGAAGGCCGCGTTCGGTAGCACGTTCGGGGGCGCAGTCACCGTGACTTGATGCGTCACGACGGCCGTGCCGCCCTCATTGTCGGTCACCGTCAGCTGGACGTTGTACGGCCCACCGTCGGGGAAGTTGTGTGACGGCGTTTCCCCGCTCCCGGTCTGACCATCACCGAAGTTCCAGGAGTACGACACGACCTGACCATCCGGATCCGATGACGCCCCGCCATTGAAGTCGCAACTCAGGAACGTGCAGTTCGGATCGCCGAACGCGGCCGTCGGAAGCCGGTTCGGTGCGAACAGGAACAGCGATCTGTTGCGCCAGTCCACGCCGTCGACACCGGGTCCACTGACCACCGTGGGGCTTCCCGAAACTGTCCCGTTCGAGAAGCTCACCTTGTTCAACTTGCCGTCGGACTTCGTGACGTAGTAGAGGAAGCCTCCATCGGCGAACATGCCGCCGACGTCAGTGAAGTTGACACTGCTCGTCACGGTGGTGTTGCGCTCGTCCATGATCCCGCTGTCCGGGGTGAACCAACGCCAGCGAAGACTAGAGCTCCCGGTCTGCGTGTAGTAGAGCTTGCCAGCCGCGTAGAACATGCCGGAGACGTTGGGCATCTGGGCGTACAGGGTCGGCCTAGCACCCTTGTAGGTGCCGCCGAGGTTGTTGTCCACGGTCGACCACTTCGCGTCGAAGTAGGGGTCGATCTTGACGGCCGGCCCAAACGTCGTTCCGTCGTAGGTCCTGGAGTAGAGGAAGCCGTCGGTGTAGCCGTAGAACAGCGTGTTGCCGAGCATGAAGGCACCACGTGTCTGGCTCCACAAGATCCCACCGTTGTCGACCGGCAGCTGAGCCGAAGCGGTCGTGCCGTCGAAACTCACCTTCGACAACTGGTCGATCCCGCCTGGCGGCGGCGGCGCGATGTCAGTCCGGACAATTTCGATCGCGTTGATCACCGGGTTGCTCACTTGATGCACGAACTTGACGGTGACCTTGTTGTTGCCCGGGACTGTCAGGTTGACCGACCGCATCGAACCTGTCTGGTCGCCGAATTGGCGATAGGGATCCACGTCGTTGAGAGCCGTCGATCCGTTCACCTGGACGTCGAACGTCCGGAGTCCGTTTCCGCTCGTGCAGGTGCACCGGTTCGACATGTAGAGACGAACCTGGACCGGGATGTTCTTGGTGATGGGGAAGGTCCATTCCATCTCTGGGCTGCTCGACCCGTCCCAGCGCTCGCTGTCGAAGACCGCGGCTGGCGTGCTTGCCGGAACGGTCGAGTCGACCTGGGAGACAGGCGCGTACGTCGAGACTGAGCTGCCCGTGGTCCGGAGCGGGTTGGTGGTGCCGTCGTCAGCCGACCAGCCGGGTCCGCTGTCCAAGGACGGGATCGCCGCACCACCGGCATTGACTCGGTAGAGCACGTTGGATTGACCCGTCGACTGCGAACCACCGACATAGAGGCTTCCCGGGAGCTTGCCAACCTGCGTCGACGCCACCGGCGTGCCTCCGGCGTACGGGAAGAAGGCGATCTTGGGACGGAGGTACTCGAAGTCACCGATCCAGTCGGTGTTCGAGCCGATGTACAGCCCTTCGGCGGTCGCGAGCATCGCGTACACCGCCTTGCCTGCCGGGTTGCGTCCAGGGTTCCACTGCAAGGGTCGGCCACTGATCGGGTCGAGGGCCATCAGGCCCGGGCGCGGGACGGCTCCGGGGCCGGCGCTGTCACGGCCGTCGGGGTTGTTGGCCCATCGCTGGTGTCCACCCACGTAGACGGCAGTGTCGGTGATCGTCACGGCCCAGGTGGTGTCGCCGCCGGTCTCGGCGATCCAGGTCGGCTGTACGTCGGTGCCGATCGCGTTGGTGTCAAACCGCGCGGCGGCGTCGCACAGGGTTCCCGGGTTGGGACCGCCGGTCGAGGCAATGACGAAGTAGGAGCCGTCAGGGGAGAACGACACCCCGCGCACGTGGGAGTCGAACGCCCAGCTGAAGCACAGGGGTGAGTAGCGCGTGGTGTTCCATGAGGTTTGTACGGCTGCGCTGGGTCCGGTCAGGTCAATCAGTGCGACCTGGTCGCGCAGCAGTCCATCGGCGAACTTGAAGTTGCCGATCACCACCATCTTGCTGCCGTCCGCAGTGACATCGATGCCCCAGGGACCCACCGGCCCCTGCGCACCAGTCCCGGTGCTGTTGTGGTGTCCGGTCATTTGCACGTTCATGAACGGGTCGAGTGCCCCCGTCGTGGCGTTGAGCGAGGCCAGTCCGTTGTGAACGACGACGCCGACCTTGGCGAACGCGCCTCCGAGGTACAGCCGGTTGCCGCGGAGGACGATGTCGTTGATCTTCGCCGAGAACCCGGGCGGCTTGAAGCTGGTCACGACAGCACCGGTGTCGACGTTGACGAGAGCCAGGTTCTTGCGGGCTACGCCATCGATCGCGGTGAAGTTGCCGGCGATGTAGGCCGTACGGGCGACAGGTCCGGGGATGACTGAGTACACGGGTCCGTTGACCGACGGCGCGAAGGTGGTGCTCAGGACGCCGGTCGTCTGGTTGAACGCGGCGATGTGGTTGCGGGTCTGGCCGCCCACACTCGTGAACTCTCCGCCGATGACCATCGTCGTGCCGACCTGGGCGATACCGCGGACATCACCGTCGTTGACGGCTGGGGTCTTGTTCGAGGGAACGACGTTGGGCATCGCCCCGGGCGTGGGACCCGGTACTGATGGCTGAGCTGCCTGGGTTGGCGTGGCCAGGGGGCCCGACAGCGCCAGGGCGGCCGTGACCGCCGTGGCGAGAGCAATACGTCCGATGTTCATGTGACCCCTCGATGTGTGCATTGTCGGGAGCTGACCTGCTCCGAAGAGAGCGTGACACAGCATTTACGCGTGTGTACGCGAATTCCGCATTTGTCAAGGGTCAGAAATGATGTTATTACTCTGCGTCGAAATGGCGCTACATTTCGTAAGGGAAATGACGGCTGCAAAAGTTCTTGTGAGGAAATGAATTCTTGAGACTTAATGCTGAATGAGTAATTCTTTCGTCACTCACTGCAGGGTGTTGGCGCCGTTCGGCGGCAGCACTGTGCTGCCGCCGAACGCCCTCCCTCTTGACCGTCTTGCCGTTGGTCCCGCCCGCGCTCAGCCGGCCGGCTTGAGCAGGATCGTGAACATGATGCCGCGCACACTGACCGTGTTGCTCGTGGCCGTGAGGCCGCCGTACAGCCCGGCCGCGACCGGACCTCCCGAGTCGGCCAGCAAGGAGCCGAAGCGGGTGCCTCCGGTATCGATCACCGTGTCTCGGACGCTCACACCAGCCGGTGCCGTCCACGCCGAGGTGGCTGTCGACCGGTCGATCCACATCGACACCGCCCAGGCGCCAGCGGTGGCTGTCGCCGTAGGAGTCATGTGTGACGCCGTTGACGTGTCACCGCGGTGGACCACAGTCGGTACCGCTGTCCC
Source organism: uncultured Actinomycetota bacterium (assembly GCA_963746185.1). Taxonomy (GTDB): domain Bacteria; phylum Actinomycetota; class Actinomycetes; order Propionibacteriales; family Nocardioidaceae; genus CAVVAE01. The sequence goes on along the minus strand of CAVVAE010000004.1, from coordinate 1,930,815 downwards.
GTCGACTCCCGAGTACGCCGCCAGCGTCAATGCCCCAAGGGCGAAGGCGCTTGAGTTCATCGTGACGGTTTTCCCGAGGTCGCTGGCCGTGGCGGTCTTCGTCCATACCGTCGAGACCATGGTGCCGTTCGTGAAGGTGTCACGCTGAGTCCAACCGGTCACCCCTGACGGCCCCGTCCAGGTGGCGGTCGGAGCTCGTGTGAAGGCGAGAACCATCGTGTCACCCGCTTGAACCCCACTCGGAACGGCAGCCGACTTGACCTTCTTGGAACCGGCAATCGAGTGGTTGGCACCCACGAACGACACGTTGCTCACCACGGGCACCGTGACTTGATGGCTCACGTCGCCCGTCGCGTTGTCGTTGTCGGTGACGGTCAGCACGACCGTGTAGGTGGCGGCGGTGACATACGTGTGCGAAGCCGTCGGGCCGTTGGCCGTCGCACCATCACCGAAGTCCCAGTGGTAGGAATCGACTGTGCCGTCTGTGTCGGCTGATCCGACGCTGTCGAACGAGCACGCCATTCCCAGACAGCTCGACCCGAAGACAGCTGTGGGCGGCTGGTTCGGCGGCTCCGCAACGTTGACCTGATGGCTCACCGAGTTGATGGCGCCATCGTCATCAGTCACCGTGAGGGTCACGGTGTACTGACCGGCCGCCGTGTAGTTGTGTCCAGGACTCACTCCGGTGCCGGTCTTCGTGTCACCGAAGTCCCAGGCGTACGAGTCGATCTCGCCGTCCGAATCTGTGGACGTCACCCCGTCGAAGTCGCAGTGCAAGAACGAGCAGTTCGAGCTGAAGCGGGCCGTCGGACCCACATTCACGTGCGCTCCCCCGTTGAGGAAGAGGGCCCGGTTGCTCCAGTTGACGCCATCCTGGCGGGGCCACTGACGATGCTCGAGGCACCCGTGACCTCACCGTTGGAGAACGCAACCTTGCGCATGTTGCCGTCCGTCTTCGAGACGTAGTAGAGCGAACCGCCACTGACGAACATGCCGTTCGCGTCGCCGAAGCTGACACTGCTGGGCACGACCTCCGACCGCTCGTCGACGATGCCACTGTCTGGGCTGAACCAGCGCCAGTGCAGTTCCGAGTCACCGAACAACGTGTAGTACAGCCGGCCATCCGAGTAGTACATGCCCGTCACGTTGGGCATCTGGCTGTACAGGCTCGGCGAGGCGCCATTGAACGTTCCGCCGAGGTTGTTGTCGACGTTCGCCCACACCGGGTCGTGATACGGGTCGATCTTCTTGGCCGCCCCGAACGTGGTTCCGTTGAAGCTGCGTGAGTAGAGGAAACCGTCGGTGTAGCCGTAGAACACGGTGTTCCCCACCATGAACGCGCCACGAACGCGGCTCCACAAGATGCCGCCGTTGGCGACGTCCTGAGGCGAGCCGGCCGTCGTACCGTCGAACGCAACGGCCTTGAGGCTGTTCGCGCCGGTACCTGCGTCGGGGTTGACGTCCGTGCGCACGATCTCGATGCCGTTGACGAGCGGGTTTTCCACCTGGTGCACGAACCTGAGGTTGATCTCTCCGCTCGCTGGCACATTGAGCTGGATCTTCTTCATCGTGCCCGTCTGGTCACCGACGTCGGCGACGAGATCCTCGTCGTTGATCCACAGTTGACCGTTGAGCTCAACGTCGAACACTCGTGATCCAACATCGCTGGTGCAGGTGCATCGGTTGGCAAGGTAGAGGCGCACTTCGACCGGCGTACCCGATGCGACAGGGAACTGCCATTGCATCTCGTCGCCTTCTCCGCCGTCCCAGCGCTCGCTGTCGAAGATGGCGGACGGCGTCGTGTCGGGAACGGTCGAGTCGACTGTCTGGACCGGGTCCCAACCCGCAGCGTTGTTCTCGCTGTTGCGGAACGGGCTGTCGGCGTCACTGTCGCCGGACCAGTTCTGGCCGCCGTCGAGCGATTGGATGGTCGGGCCACCGGCGTTGACGCGGTAGAGCACATTCGTCGTCGGCGGCGTGATGTCCGTACGGACGATCTCGATTCCGTTGACGAGGGTGTTCTCCACTTCATGCCGGAACGAGATGGTGATCGTGCCGCTGGCTGGAGCGGTGAGGTCAAGGCTCTTCATCGTGCCCGTCTGGTCACCCACATCGGCGACCAGATCCTCGTCGTTGATCCACGGTTGACCGTTGAGATCGACGTCGAACACTCGTGATCCAACGTCGCTGGTGCAGCTGCAACGGTTGGCAAGGTAGAGGCGCACTTCAATAGGCGAACCCGAGACGACCGGGAACTGCCATTCCATCTCGTCGCCGTCACCTGGATCCCAGCGTTCGGTGTTGAAGACCGCGCGTGGCGTTGAGGCGGGCACCGACCCATCGACGGAGGGAACCGGGTCCCAAGCGCCGGTGTTGCTGCCACCGTTGCGGTACGGGCTGTCGGCGTCAGAGTCCCCGGCCCAGTCCGGACCACTGTCGAGAGACGGCAGGGTGGGACCGCCCGCATTGACGCGGTAGAGCACGTTGGTTGCCTGCGATCCACCGAGATAGACGGCTCCTGGGAGCTCGCCGACCGTCGTGTCCGCGACCGGTACGCCGCCGGCGTAGGGGAAGAAGGCGAGCTTCTGACGCTTGTACTTGCGGTTCCCGATCCAGTCGGTGTTCGACCCGACATACAGGCCGTCAGCCGTTGCCAGCAGGGCGTAGACAGACTTGCCGGGTGGGTTGCGCCCGGGGTTCCACTGCAAGGGGCGACCGCTGATCGGCTCAAGAGCTTGGAGGCCGGGCCTCGGCACCGCGCCGGCGCCGGCACTGTCGCCGCCGTTGGGGTTGTTCGCCCAGCGCTGGTGACCACCAACGAAGATCGCTGTGTCAGTGATGGACACTGCCCACACCGTGTCGCCACCGGACTCGTTGACCCACGTGGGTTGCACGTCGGAACCCGTGGCGTTGGTCTCCCAGCGAGACACGGCGTCACAAAGCGTGCCGAAGTTGGGGCCGCCAGTCGCGGCAATCGCGAAGTAGGAACCGTCGGGAGAGAAGGACACTCCGCGTACGTAGGAGTCAAACGCCCAGTTGAAGCACAGAGGGGCGAATCGCGAAGTGTTCCAGTTGGCCTGCACGGCAGCGCTTGCGCCGGTCAGTTCGATGAGGGCGACCTGGTCACGCGGCAAGCCGTCAGCGACCTTGAAGTTGCCGATCACGACCATCTTGCTGCCATCGGGTGTCACGTCGATGCCCCACGGGCCAACGGCGCCCTGCGCTCCGCCACCCGTGTCGTTGTGGTGACCGGACAGCTGCACGTTCATGAATGGGTCGAGCGCCCCAGTCGTCGCGTTGAGAGCTGCCAAACCGGCGTGATTGACTCCGCCGACCTTCGGGAAGGTCCCGGCCAGGTAGAGCCGGTTGCCTCGCAGTACCAGGTCGTTGACCTGTCCCGAAAGCAACGACGGTGCCTGGAACGAAGTGACAATGCTGCCGTCTGTGGTGCGCACCAATACCAGGTCATTCACAGCGGTCCCGCCGACCGCGGTGAATTGCCCACCGAGATAGACGGTGTTGGCTACTGGCCCGGGAATGACGGAGAAGACCGCACCGGTGACCGCAGGGTGGAACGTGGTGCTCAATGCCCCGGTGCTCGCATTGAAAGCAAAGACTTTGCTGCGGGGCTGGCCCGCGACGCTCGTGAAGTTGCCCCCGACCACCATCGTGCTGCCGACCTTGGCGATGGCTCGAACATCACCGTCGTCAACAGCTGGCGTGTTCGTCCCTGGCACCGCATTGGGCATTGCGCCTGGACTCGGCACCGGAGCCGAGGGCTGGGCCGCTTGAGTGGGCGCCATGCTGGGGATTGTCAGGGTCAAAGCCGCCGTCAGAATGGCGGCAAGGCTGATGCGGTAAATCTTCATGTAAACCCTCGATTTCGAGACCGAACGGTCGCGCTCGCGACGAAGCGATGGTGACACGGGGGTTTCTCCGATCGCAGCGAAATGGGTGATCTTCGGGCACCAATCGGCAAGGTTTATTGGCAGCGTCGACAACCAGTTGCTTATCGATTACCAACGGTTACGTTCCGGACGAAAAGACTTAGCAGAGGGTGATTGCCTGCTCACCTAAGGCTGCCTTCCTTTGGCGTTCAAGCCCCGACCCTGCTGGCGTCCTGAGATACTCCCTCGAAGATGCCGAACGACTGCGAGGAACCGTGACGAGCCCTGCACAAGACGACAGCGACGCCTACCCTCGGGTGGGCGTCGTTCTGGTCACTCACAACAGACCGGTGCTGATGCGGCAAGCACTCGAGTCAATCCTCGACCAGGCCTACCCGGGGGTCATCGAGGTCGTTGTCGTCTTCGACAAGGCAGAGCCAGACGTCACGCTCCAACGCGACGACCCGAACCGAAGCGTCAGCGTGATGGCCAACGAGCGCACCCCTGGCCTCGCCGGGGGCCGAAACACCGGCGTGCTGGCACTCACCACTGAGATCATCGGCTTCTGTGACGATGACGATGTCTGGTTGCCGGGCAAGCTGCAGGCACAGGTGCGCCGCCTCATGGACGAGCCCGAAGCGGAGTTCGTCACGACCGCAATGACGGTCAACTTCGACGGCACGCGCACAGACCGGCTCGCGGGCGCCGACGAGGTCACCATCGATGACATGGCCCGATCTCGGATGGCGATGCTGCACTCCTCGTCGTTTGTCTTCCGACGGCAGGCAATGCTCGAGGGGTTCGGCCTGGTCGACGAGACCCTTCCCCGCAGCATGGCGGAGGACTGGGACCTGCTGCTGCGAGCAGCACGCCGAAGGCCGGTCCTGCACATCGATGAGCCATTCGTCGAGATCCTCTGGGGTCAGACGTCGTACTTCAACGACGCCTGGCGAGACAAGAACGAAGCGCATAGCTGGTTGCTCGACCACCACCCTGAGATCCGACGCGATCCGATCGGTGCGGGGCTGCAGTACAGCAAGCTGGCGTTTGGGCACGCCGTGCTGGGCGAGCGTCGTACGGCGTGGCGCTACGCCCGCCAGGCAATCAGGTCGAACTGGAAAGAGCCGCGCACGGTGTTGGCCCTGTGCGTCACCGCGGGAGTTCCGGGGGGCTGGATCCAGCAGCAGCTCAACCGGCACGGCCGCGGGATCTGATGACCTAGACCGCCTACGTCAGGGCGAAGCGGCGTGCGGCCAATCGCTGGCGCATGGTGACCGTGGCCCCCTCGATCGCTTCGAGCTCGCCAGCCGCGAGCTTGGTCCGCCAAGCGGTCGCGACCTGCGCCGGCGGCCGGTCGAAGTCGTGAAGTTGATTCGCTTGCACAGCCCCCGAGTTCGCGCTCTCCTTGGCCATCTCGGCCGCTGCCTCTTTGCCCCAGGACAGGCCGAGAGTGTCAAACAGCCGAAGGCCGGCCGCAGTTCCGCCAGCTGCCAACTCCTCGTGAGAGACCAGGACGACGTCCGCCTGGGCGTCCATGTCGTGCAGCACCACGGCGTACAACGAGGCCCAGAACCGACCCATCGCCTCGGCCTCGCTCACCTCGCCAGAGGCTGGCAGGTCACGAACGTCAGGGGATGTGTCGCCCGACGTCTTCCTGTAGTCACGCAGTACCGGCTGGAGCTCCTCGAGGTCTGGCTCCCACCCCATCCGCCGGTAGCTCGCGAGCATGGCTCCGGGGTGGCGATACACGACCACCGTCCGTGCGTGAGTCGTACGGGAGATCGCAGGGATCGACAGCACCGCAAACGGATCCTTCACGATCAGCCGCGTCCACGGCAGCGGTGCCGCCCATTGACGGTGGCCGTATCGGCTGTACACCAAGGGATTCAGGCCGGTGTACGCCGTTCGCAGCGCTCGCCGCTGACGCTTGTCGGGGTTTTCCAGACGCGCCCATCCGGACAACGTGTGGGCCAGGGCGTACTGCCTGCCCCGGGGATTCATCGGCTCCCGACCTGCCAAAGCTGTGCCCGGTGCCATCGCGCACAGTCGCGCCAACCACGTCGTTCCAGAGCGAGGCATCCCGGTGATGAGAATGGGGCCAGACGAGTCGACGTCCACCTGCTCGTGCGCAGGGTCATCGTTCATCCATGGCTCCAAGCGTTGGGGTCGTGCCGTTACGATGATGATCCTAGAGGGGGGGTGCAGTCCGACGTGGGAGTTCGCAACACGATGGTTCGCCGAACGCGGCTGCAGATTCCCGCGCTGACATTGAGTTCCCTCGCGATTCTGGTCGCGGGCTGCAACGAGACCTCGTCATCTCAAGACGAGGACTGTGGAGAACTGTCGTCCAAGCTCGTGCCCTCGTGCGGGGCTCTCCTGGGAGTCACGGCCCAAGAGCCGACGGCAGAAGCATTGGACGCCGCTGAAGCGAGCATGGGCCGGTCCTTCGACATGGTCTACCGCTTCCATAGCCTCGATGACCCGATCCCGGACGAGGCCGACCAGGCGGCGGTGGATGACGGGAAACTCTTGCATGTGTCGATCGACTCAGCGGAACTCGATGCGGTGGCGTCGTCCTCCGGCACCTGGGCCGCCATCGCTGCCGGCCAGTTCGACGCCCAGATCCGAAAGCAGGCGCGAGGCATCGCCGCTGTGAAGAGTCCGGTGTTCGTCACCTTCGAGCACGAGGTCGACCAGCCGCAACGTGCGGCACTGGGGAGCACGGCAGACTTCATCGCCGCGTGGCGACACATGCACGAGGTCTACGCGGCCGCCGGTGCGACCAACGCCGTGTGGGTCTGGGTTTTCCTGGGTTGGGCGCCGTCGTTCGATCGAGCCGCCCAACTCTGGCCAGGCGACGACTACGTCGACTGGATCAGCTGGGACGTGTACAACCAGTCCGGCTGCCGCGGCGGACAGGTCGACCCTGCTCTCTACACCTCGTTCCGATTCGACATCGAGCTTGTCTACAACTGGGTGCACGACGTAGGACCGGCTATCGGCATGGACCCCAACAAGCCGATGATGATCAGCGAAGCCGGGTCTGTCCTCTATCCCGACGACCCTGAGAAGACCGCAGAGTGGTACGCCGAGATACCAGATGTGCTGGAGGACTATCCGCAGGTCAAAGCCGTGAGTCTGTGGGACCACACCGGACACGTCGTCTGCGACTACCGTCTCGGACTGAACGACGAGGTGCTCAGCACGGTGGCAGAGATGGGTCAGGACCCCTGGCTCAACCAGCTCTAGGACTGCCGCGCGGCCGGGTCACTCGATCAGCTGAAACGGGGCGGGTGCCGCCGCAGCTGAGACCGTGGCGGCCATGGCCTGCATGAGGTCATCGGCAATCAAGTCGTCCGGGTCACGACATACGGCTAGTCCTCGTGACTTGAGCTCTGACCCGATCAGCTGCTGGTGATCGTCGACGTGCTCGGCGTGCGCGTGCGATCGCGGCAGCAGGACCGGGCTATGGCCAGCCTCGAGTGCGGTGAGCGCCGAGCCCACACCGCTGTGCGCGATCACCAGGTCTGCGTCGTCAATCGCTGCACGCAACTCATGAGCCGGGACGCTGACGCGGCCCTCGATCCCTAGTCCTGATGCATCGGTCACACCGACCTGCCACAGCACCTCGGCATCCGGGGCGAGCACCTCGGGCAGCAGTTTCACCAGTCGTTCCAGGGCGCGGCGGAAGCCGTAGGTTTCCATCGTCCCCAGCGTCACCACGACACGGTTCGCCTCGGGCGCGCTTCCAGATGTGGTTGATCCGACCTCGAACTGGTCGAAGAGTGAGCCGCGGTAGTTCCATCGCCTGCTGGCCCATCGCTGGTACTGCGTGTAGAGCCGTACGCCCGGCAAGCGCGAGACCAGCGAACCCGTGAAGCTTGGCCCCTCCGAACGAGCAGCGCTCTCGATGTAGTGGCAGGGAATGCCGCGCATCCGCGCTGCAGTCAGAAGCGGGATGGCGACGCCGGCGCCTGTAGAGACGACCCGGTCGTACCGGTGGGCACGCAGGATGCGGTGCGCGTCGACCAGAGTCGCGATCGCGGCCGCGTATGCCCGTGGCGCGACGTACCGCACATGGTGAACGGTCGCATCCGCCAGCAGTGAACGCGATTGGGATGTGTCGAAGGTAACCCACTCGGCGTCGTCCACCGCTGGAGTCAACCGATCCTTGAGTCGAAAGAGCTCCTCGAGGTGTCCCCCGGTCGAGGCGACGAGAAGGGTCCCACCCCTCGCTCCACCGCCGGCGCCCATGCGGTCAAGCCTAGATCCGCGACGACCCTCACGCGGCAGCTTCCGCCAGAGTGACCTGACGACGAGGCATCAGGATTGACATTTGCACCTCCCCGCGGAGCCGCCTTCACTATGCTGAGCACTCGTTCGATGCTGATGGCACCTCCTACCAGTTGCGCGACCTCGCGCCCGGTAGCGCGCGAGGAATTGAGCCGGGTGGGCAGCGTCGAGAGTGAGGAAAGGTTCATCGATGCGTCTCCGCAAGCTTGTGCCGAGGCCCCTTCAGCCTGCCGCGCGTGCGACGTACAACCGATTCGGCGTAGCCACGGCCGCCCTGCGGCTGCAGCCGAAGTTCCTGGTGATCGGGGCGCAGCGGTGCGGCACGACATCGATCTTCAAGTCCTTGTCCGAGCACCCGCAAGTCATGCGGCCTCCGGTGGAGAAGGGCATTGACTACTTCACCTTGAACTATCACCGCGGCGAAAACTGGTACCACGGCCACTTCCCGCTCGCAGGTTCGGCGCGACGCCGAACCGCGAAGGTCGGACCACCCATGGCCTTCGAGGCATGCACGTACTACCTCTTCCACCCCTTTGCTCTCGATCGGATCGCCCAAGACCTTCCGAACATCAAGCTGGTCGTCATGTTGCGCGACCCGGTGGAGAGGGCTTTCTCGGCGTACAAGCACGAGTTTGCCCGTGGGTTCGAAACCGAGGACAACTTCGAGCGGGCGCTCGACCTTGAGGACGAGCGACTCCTCGGGGAGTTCGAGCGGATGAGCGACGACGTCACCTACGAGAGCATCGCCCATCGGCATCACGCCTACCTACATCGCGGTCAGTACGCCGAACAGCTCGAACGAGTCTTCACGCTCTTCTCGACAGAGCAGGTGCACATCCTCGACAGCGAGTCATTCTTCGCCGACCCAGCGGCCGAGTACCGGCGCCTGACCACGTTCCTCGGCCTCAGCGATCACGAGCCAGAAAAGTTCGAGCAGCACAATGCCCGGCCGAGTACGCCGATGCCCAAAGCCGCGCGCCAGCGACTTACCGAGCACTACGCACCTCACGACGCCAAGCTCGCCAAGCTGCTCGGTCGACCCGTGGGCTGGGCGCGCTGAACGTTTCGCGTTGTTGCCCGACGTAGGGCGACTACCGGCGAAGGTCAGTGCGCAAGACTCTTGACGCGCTCGGTCGGGTTGTCACGCCGGTCGCGCCAAGCGCGGCCGAGCCAGTACGAGAAGTAGACGTGCACCAAGAGGATGCCCCAGTAGGCCTCGGCGCAGCGGTAGGCGTAGTCGATGCCGTAGTCAATCGGCCCGGAAAGGTCTGGCCGGACCACGCCGGCGAGCCTCCAGAACACAAACCAGGCGACGACGAGGGAGATGCACCAGGCCAGGCGAAGCCGCGGCTGATCCTTGGCGTTACGGTCGAGGATGGTGCGGTCGAACAGGTCGAACGCGACCGGTCCGAGCATGATCATGACGAGGTTCTCCGACTGGTCGAGCACCAGGCTGGTATTGAAGAAAACCACGATGAGGATGAAGACCAACGGTGTGAGCCACGGACCCCACCGGAGTGGCCGCGGCGGCTGGACATACACGGCCAGCACTCCCGCGGCGAAGAACGACTCGCTGAAGGTCGTGTAGTCCGAGCTAAAGCCCGAGTGGTTCAGCAGCCACCAGCCGAACATCCAGAGCGCCAGGCCGTAGACAGCCGCGATCGGTATCGGGTAGCGCGAACGTGCGGCCCATGGCCGGAACCACTGAATCGTCGCGCACATAAGGATGGCGAAGCCGAGGGCCTCCCGGTTGTGGCCGATTTGGGTGGCGAGGCCAGCGGGCAGGAACTCCGCGAAGTCGTGGCGAATGATCATGGCGCAGACGAGCAGGCACGCCCCGTAGAAGATCCCGCTACGCACGGCTGGTGTCATGTTCACGCGAACAAACTATCTCCGCGCCTCGCGACCTGAGAGCCGTTTGCCGATTTTCTAGCCCGGGTGGTTGCCGACACTCGCGAAGTTGGCCTTCTGTGTCCGAGACACCCGACGAGTGAGTTAGGCTCAGGCGGTTCGGAGAGGGAGGGGCGCATCGTGTCTGTGGCGACCCGTACCCCGCGGGAGACCCCAATTCTCCCCGGTGTTGGCCACCCGATGCCGGACCCGAGTAGTCGACGGCGGTTGCTGGGCCCGGGCTGGCCACTGAAGGTTCTGTTCATCGGTTATCCGCTCTGGTGGGTCATCGGCGCGACGGAGCTCGCCTGCTTCGCAGCAGCGCTGGTCATGGCGTTGGAACTGCTGCATCGCCGTCACATCAGAGTTCCTCGCGGCTTCTCCCTCTGGATGCTCTTCCTGGCGTTCGTCGTTGTCGGGGTGGTCCTCCTGCAGGTCAACGTGGTCGGAGCGGTCCCCGGCGCGTCGAACACGCGCTACGTCACCTGGGCCTACCGGCTCACTTGGTATTTGTCGGCAACCGTCGTGATGCTCTACATCGGCAACCTCCGGCGAGAACTGAAGACGATCGACATCTGCCGGACGATCAGCTGGCTGTTCGTGACGCTGACCGCGGGCGGATTGCTCGGCATCCTTATGCCGATGCTCCAGTTCCCCTCTCTCCTGGAGATCTTGCTACCAGCGCGGATCGACACCATTCCTTTCGTCCGTGACCTGATTCACCCGTCCGTGGCACAGCTCTACACCGCCGAAGGCGTTCTGAACCCGAGACCAAGCGCCCCCTTCCCCTACACGAACGACTGGGGCGTGGTCTACGCCTGCGTGCTGCCCTTCTTCGTGGCCTCCTGGTTCGGAAGGGATGCCGGGTGGCGGCGAACTGTGGGCCCACTGATCTTCCTCGCCAGCATGGTGCCCGTCATCCAATCGGAGAACCGTGGGTTGTGGCTGGCCTTGATCGCGATGGCTCTGTTCGTGACAGTGCGGTCCGTGGCAGCCGGACATGTTCGCCTGTTGGCGTCGCTGCTGGGTGGCATGACTGTGCTGGTCGCTGTCGTGGCGCTGACGCCGCTGGCTGGCGTGGTGGAAGGCAAGGTCTCAGGAGATTCCCAGAGCGACAGCACCCGCTCCAACCTGGGGACGGCGACGTTTGACGGGGTGCTCGCCACATCCCCCTTTGTCGGCGTGGGTACGACGCGCGACGTGCAAGGAAGCTTTGACTCGATCGCCGGCGGGGCATCGGAGGCCTGCCCGCTGTGTGCCCCACCGTCGTTGGGAACCCAGGGCCAGTTGTGGCTCGTCATGTTCACCCAGGGCTTCCTCGGTCTGTCGCTGTACCTCGGCTTCTTCGGTCTGCAGTTCGTGCGTTATCTGCGCGTGCACAACAGATACGTCACGGTCGGCCTGTGCGTTCTCGTCTCGCACTTCGCGACGATGCCGTTCTACAACGCGATCCACCCGGCAATCTTCTGCGTGATGGCGGGCGTTGGGCTGATGTGGAGAGCGTCGACACCGCCAACCGAGGCCTACGTCCCCGCCTTCGTACCCTCCCAGCCGCCCCCGCGGAGGCGACGTGACGCTATTCGGCGCCCTCTCGTGATCCTCGTGTGCTGGGCAAGTCTGGGTGCTGTCGTCGGTGGATTCTGGCAGTACTACCAAGGGACACCGTCGGTCGCCGCCGTGTCGATCTGGCTGCGAGCCGACCCGGTCTACCCCAATGCCAGCAAGCGCCCCGAAACGCTGGACACGGCCGCCCAGATTGCCTCTGGCGCGCGCGTCCTCGAGGCCGTGAGCAAAGCCACCGGGATGCCAGTTCCCGCGGTGGCCCGATCACTCGCCGTGTCTGCCTTCCCCAACACCCGGGTCCTCAAGCTGACGCTTCGTGCGGACAACGCCACCACCGCCCGGGTGGGGATGGCGGTGGCATCCGACAAGGTGCTGGAGATCCGAGGAGGAGACCTCGAGACCCGCCAGTCGAAGGCGCTACAAGAACTCAAAGAGAAGGCTGACAATCTCTCTCTCGCCGTGGCGAGAAACGAGGCGTCGATTACGGCGCTCTCCGGCAACGGCCTGGGGCCCCCCAGCTTTCTGCTGGACAAACGCTACGCCCTCAGCCTTGAGGTGAACGACGTCGAGTCCAGCATTTCCACGGTCGAGAGTCTTCCCGTCGATCCGGGGGAGGTGGTGCGGCCGATCCATGTCCGCGACGTCCACGACCGCTGGAATGTTGCCCTGGTCACCGGTTTCTTGGTGGGACTGTTCGTAGGGGTTGTCCACGTGACGTCGCGGGAAGCGCGACCCGGACTCTCGCAGGCACGACCGTCCCGGCTGCGACGAGCGCGGGCTCCGACCTGAGCCCGCCACATCTGAGGCTCAGGGTCTCCTTCAGAGGACACCGGGCTTCTTTGGACGACAGGCCCGAAGTGGGCACTTATTCGACTTAGGCCAACTATGCTTGCTGAGTTGGCGGGACGTGCGAGGGAGAGACTCTGGTGGACTACGTGCCGGAAAGCGATGTGCGATTGCACATCGTGCGTGACGCGATACGCCGCCGCTGGCCGCTCGTGCTCTTGGTCGCGGTGCTCTTCGCCGTTGCAGCGGCCGCCCTCGTCGCAGGTCGCCCGTCGGAGTACACGTCGGCCGCCAGGGCTCTGCTGCGTCCGATTCCAGGAAATGCGCTGTCTGCTGACTCGACCCAGAGCAGCCAGCAGATCACCATTGCGATGGAGACCGAGGCTCAGCTCGTCACGTCGCCGGAGGTCGTCAAGCTCGTCAACGAGGAACTCGGGACGTCATTCGAGGCCGGCACAACGGACGTCGTGGCTTCTGTCCCGGCCAACACCGAGATCCTCAGGATCGAGTTCACCGCCGGCACTCCCGCGGAGGCACAGGCTGGTGCCCAGGCCTTTGCCGAACAATTCCTGATCTACCGCAGTCAGGAGGCCGAGCGTACCCAGGACCGCCAGATCAAGAGCCTCCGCGGACAGCGCGCCGCTGCAGTGGAGGGCTTTGACACTGCGTCCAGGCAAGCAGAGCAAATTAACCCGCGTCCGGGGGCTGCGGCACAGGTGCAGCTCTTCGCCGGCCGGATAGCCTCGCTCGACGAGGCTATTGGCAACGCCGAAGCCATCGACACGACCCCCGGCACTGTCACCACCCCTGCCGCACTCCCCCAGTCCGCAGCAGGGCTCAGCAAAATCGCCCTCATCGGGGCTGCGGGGATGGCCGGGATCGGCTTCGGTTTGGTGCTGGCCATCTGGCTCGAACGGCGCGACGATCGACTCCGGGTCGGGAGCGGTTCGACGATCGGCGGCGTACCGCTGCTCGCCGATCTCTCGCGGAAGCGAAAACTGGGTCCCCGGCTGATTTCGAATCGCGATGCGGACGACCCCATCCGCGAGGCCTACCGGATGGCCCGGGCCGGCCTGCTGGCCACCACCAGCCCGCCGTCGACGGTCGTCTTGTCGGGCCTCTCCACCGACGTCAACGTCAGCCTCGTCGCCGTCAACCTGGGCCTTTCGCTGGTCGGCGCCGGGTATGACGTCACGGTCGTCGACGCCACCGTCGACGGAGCCAAGGTCGCGCCGCTCCTCAAGGTCGACGAGTTTCCTGGGGTCTCCGATCTCCTCGGTGACAAGAACGCCGAGAGTCCGCGCTTGACGCAGACCCATGGCCTGAAGGTGCTTCCGGCCGGAAGCGATCCGGTCGGCATGCGCGAGCACTACGCCGGCGCAGCCCTCAAGACCCTGGTCTCGAGGCTGCGGAGGCGAACCGACTTCGTTGTCGTCGCAGCGCCTCCGGCAGGGACGCCCGAGAACGGCGCCGCCACGGCAGCCTCCGAAGGAGTCATCCTCGTTCTCGCCAACCGCCGCGACACCCATGCCCGGCTGATATCGGCTCTCGAGCGAGCACGTCGCGCGAGGATCGAGATCATCGGGGCGATCACGGTCCCGCCACCTGGCTCCTCCTCGAAGTCGTCGCCAGACGAGCCGGCACCTCCGCCAGCGAAGGATTCCACGAAGCCGCCAAAGACCAAGTCGCCCGTCGACACTGGGAAAAAGTCCAACGCGAACGACAACGATCCTGAGCCGCCAGCCGAGGAAGGCGATCAGGCTGACGCAGACCGGTCCAGCGCCGAGGCTGTCTCGGCCCGGGATTCATGAGCGAGCGACGACGGACCAGCCCGACGACACCCCCACCCAGTGACGAACGGCAGAAGTACCTCAAGTCCGTCGCCGAGGCACTGTGGCCGGCCACCGTCGCTGAAGCGGGCGCAACACAACGGGCCGCTGCCCGCAACGCGTATGTGGTCGTGCCGAATGCGCGACGACCAACCCTTGTGCTGCCGCTGCGTCCACGCCGAGTGACGGCCGCCGGATTGCGTCACTACAAGACCTCGGCCAACACCCGCACTCGGCTCAAGATGCAACTACTCGCGCTGGGCGCACAAGTTGGTCTTGCTGACCTGCTTCCTGACCGGATCGACGTCAGCACGTCATCACACGGAACCGACTCCGGCATCGAGAGCTATCTGTCCGCTGTGCTCGAGCGCGATGTCTTGGTGAGCCTCTACGTCGGGCCGAACAGGGCCATCCAGAAGCCGGTGCTTCAACTTCTCAGCCCCCGCGGTCATACGTTGGGATTCGCGAAGATCGGAACGAACCCACTGACGCAAGAGCTGGTGCGCACAGAAGGGGAAACCCTCGCCCGTCTCAGTCAGCAATCGTGGAATTGGTTGACTTTGCCGTCGGTGCTCCATCACGGAACCTGGCATGGACTCGAGGTGCTTGTGCAGGAGCCCCTTTCGGGATCCCGGCAAGGGAAGATAAGCCCCTCGCTCCTCACCGACGCCATGCTCGAACTCGCCTCGTCGAACGCGCTCGAACAGACACGTGTCACCGAGAGCGGCTACTGGCGAAGGCTCTGTGATCGAGTCGGGCAGCTACCCGCTTCCTCGTACGCCGAATCGCTCACCCAGACGGTGAAAGAGATCGCGGACCTCGTTCCCGACGTTTCGCTCGACTTCGGCGCGTGGCATGGCGACTGGGCACCCTGGAATATGGCGGCGTCTTCCGAACGCCTCGGTGTGTGGGACTGGGAGCAGTACGACGACGCCGTTCCCTTGGGCTACGACGCTCTGCATTTCAGCATCCAGGTCAAGGTCGTCTCCGACAACCAGTCGCCTGACACAGCCGTCAAGAACACCGGACAAGAGGCGGCTGCCCTGCTGGCACCCTTCGGCGTCCGGCCCGAGGTCGCCGCGCTCGTCATGCTCTTGTATGTCGTCGACATCTCCGCCCGCTACCTGCACGACGGTGAGGACGAGGCGGGCACCCGGATGGGCAACCTCGACAGTTGGCTGTCGGTCGCGCTCGAAAGGCAGTTGCACGCAATCTCCGAGGGCAGATGAGCACAGCCGGTGAGGGCGTGCTGGGTTCGGACGCCGCGCCGCGACCCGCCCTAGGACGACTTGCCAGAGGCGTGACAGCCAACCTCGTCGGCGTCGCGGTGACCGCCGTGGCCACGTTCGGTCTCACCATCGTGGTGACCCGCTCGCTCGTGCCTGCGGACGCCGGGATCTTCTTTGCGACCACGTCGCTGTTCCTGCTGGCCAACGCCATCGGTCAACTTGGCACCCAGACAGGGTTGG
Organism: uncultured Actinomycetota bacterium; assembly: GCA_963746185.1. GTDB lineage: Bacteria > Actinomycetota > Actinomycetes > Propionibacteriales > Nocardioidaceae > CAVVAE01. The sequence goes on along the minus strand of CAVVAE010000004.1, from coordinate 1,915,098 downwards.
TGTACTTCCTGCCCCGGGCCCGAGCGCAGGAGCGACACCAGCTCATCTCCACCTATCTCCGGGTTGCGCTGCGGCCGGTCGTCGCGGTCGCCGTGGCGCTCTCCGCGGTGATGCTGGTGGCCGCCCCTCAAATCGCCGAGCTCATCAGCAGCGAACACGTCGAGACAACAACCGACTACCTTCGCATCCTGGCAGCCTTCATTCCGTTCGCCGCCTTTGAGATGGTCGTGCTGGCCGCGACGCGCGGCTTCGGAACGATGCGCCCCTACGCGACCGTCGAACTTATCGGTCGCCCGCTCCTTCAGCTGGTGCTCGTGGCGGGTGTTGCCCTCGCGGGTTCGAACCTGGCGATGGGAGCCGCCTGGGGACTCCCCTATGTCCCCGCGGCAGTGCTGGCCTGGGTGTGGTGGCGTCGGCTACTCAGCCAGGTTGACCGGCGTACAGGTGCCGATGAACCCGTCGTGAACGTGACGGGTGACTTCTGGCGCTACAGCGCCCCTCGCGCACTGACGAGTGTCGCTCAGGTCATCATGCAACGGTTCGACATCGTGCTCGTCGCAGCGTTGGCCGGGGCCGTCGAGGCTGCCATCTACACAGCCGCCACCCGCTTTGTCGTCGTGGGTCAGTTCGGCAACAACGCTATCTCGCTGGCGGCCCAGCCGAAGATGGCGGAGTCGCTGGCGCTCGAGAACCGGTCGGAGGCGCGCCAGATCTACCAGGTTTCCACGGCCTGGCTCATGATCCTCACGTGGCCGCTGTACCTCACGATGCTGCTGTTCGGCTCGGTGCTGTTGCAGGTCTTCGGTGCGGGCTATTCAACAGGGTCAGACGTGCTCGTCCTGCTGGCCCTCGCCATGTTGTTCAGCACGGCCTGCGGCATGGTCGAGATGGTGTTGGCGATGGCGGGCAAGACGCTCTGGAACATGCTCAACATGATCGTCGCGCTCACCGTTCAGTTGGGTGTCGACATCTGGCTGATCCCGTCGCATGGCGTGATGGGTGCGGCCATCGGTTGGTCAGCCGCCATCGTCATCCGCAATGTTCTTGCGCTCGTGCAGGTCGTGATCGCCATTGGGCTGCACCCGCTGGGCCGAGTCACGGCGCTGGCGGGCGGACTCGCCGTAGTGACGTGCCTGCTGCCGCTCGGTCTCGCCCGACTGCTGCTGGACAACTCCCTGACGGGCCTGCTGGTCGGGCTCGTCTGCTCGGGCGTGCTCTACTCGATCGGCTTGTGGCGTCTGCGCGGGCCGTTGCAGCTCAACGCGTTGGTCGCCGTACGTCGTCGAGGACGCGCCCCAAAGGATCCGGCGTCGGCCTGAGACCGTTCACGTGGGAGGACCGGCCGTGATGCGCCTGCGCATTTCGGCCGCGCCGGCATCTCCGGCTTCGAGGCTCCACCAACTCTCGACCCACCACGTCGCGCCGGCATCTGCCCAAGCCGCCGGCTCCGCCGGCTCGAGCTCCACGAACTCACCGCTGCTGTCGGCCTCGACGACCACGTCGTAGCCGTCCCAAGGGAGCCCGGCGTCCTCCCGCAGCTGCTTCATCACGCTGACAACATTGGCGAAACTCTGGAGCTGCTTGGCCTTGCTGCGAGCGTTCCCCTCAACCACCTGGGGAAGCAGTCCGTCCCATTTCGCGGCACGCGCGAGTGACGGCTGTTGTTCCCGGCCGACCATGTGGGCACCGACGACCCACACCGGCGGACGGGGTTGCTGCACAGGTGGGTCGGGCAGCATGAAGTCTGTTGGCGTCACGGTGTAGTGCTTGCCGTCGTACGCGAAGGGTTGTCCGCGCATCAGCCCGGCGTAGATGGCGAGGCACTCCTCGAGCTTTTCGACGCGGGTGCGTCGTCCTTCGTCGGCTTCAAAGGCGAGCCAGCCAGGATGCAGGGCGCCCAACCCAGCGCTGAGGATGACGCGTCCGCTGCTCAGGGTGTCGACCGTGCGGACCTTGGTAGCGAGATCCCAAGGCTTGACGCGTGCGACAGGGGTGAGCAAGGTGCCGAGCCTGATGGTTTCCGTGGCCATCGCGGCCGCCGCCAACGTCACCCAGGCATCGACACCCCAGAGTGCCTCCCACGTGAAAACGCCATCCCACCCGTGCTGCTCACCTAACGCTGCGAGCTCGGAAAACTCACGCGCGTCACCGAACGGAACGACGAAGCCCCGCTTCATCCCAGAAGTGCTCATAGCGGCACCCTAATCACCGGGTCCGACAAGCCGCGGGTGGGGCAGATGGTGGGGGACGTCACGTGGTCGGACAGTGTAACTCGGTGTTACGGTTTGCCGATGACCGCTGCGAAAGACGTCGTCATCATCGGCTCCGGATTCGCCGGGATCGGAATGGGCATCAAGCTCAAGCAGGCCGGCCGCCACGACTTCGTCATTCTCGAGAAGGACGCAGACCTCGGCGGCACGTGGCGCGACAACACCTACCCCGGCTGCGCGTGTGACGTGCCGTCGTACCTCTACTCCTTCTCGTTCGAGCAGAACCCGCGGTGGACCCGAATGTTCTCCCCCCAGGACGAGATCTGGGACTACCTTCGCCACTGCGTCAAGAAGTACGACCTAGCCCCCCACATCCGCTACGACGCCGAAGTCACGGGCGCGCGTTTCGACGAGACGGAGGGCATGTGGGATGTCGAGGTGAACGGCGGCGAGACCGTGCGTGGTCGCGCTCTAGTGGCGGGAGTCGGGGCGCTTCACGTCCCGAACATCCCTGACCTCCCAGGCATCGAGGACTTCACGGGTACGACGTTCCACTCCGCGCGGTGGAATCACGATCACGACCTGACGGGGCGCAAGGTGGCTGTCATCGGCACCGGAGCCAGCGCGATCCAGTTCGTCCCGCAGATCCAACCGCAGGTGGAGCAGCTCGACCTCTACCAGCGCACCCCAGCCTGGGTCACGCCCAAGCCTGACCGCGTCATTCCGCGGAAGGAGAAGCGCTTCTACGAGAAGCACCCGGCGGCGCAGCGCGCGGTGCGCAGCTTCGTGTACTGGGCGCTCGAGGCCCGCGGGGTCGGCTTCGCTCTCACGCCCAAGGCGATGAAGTTCCTCGAGGTGTCGGCGAGACGACACCTGGCCAAGCAGATCGCTGACCCGGAGCTGCGCGCCAAGCTGACCCCGGACTACCAGATCGGGTGCAAGCGCATCCTGCTGGCGAACGACTTCTACCCAGCACTCACTCAAAGCAACGTCGATGTCGTCACCAACGGCATCGCCCGGGTCAAGGAGCGCAGCGTCGTCGCCACGGACGGCACCGAACGTGAGGCCGACACGATCATCTTCGGGACCGGATTCCAGGTGAGCGGCAACCTCACCCACATGAAGATCGTCGGACGCGAGGGCGCCGAGCTCAATGACGTGTGGGATCACCGCGGCCGGGGCGCTCACCTCGGTATGACCATGGCCGGGTTCCCGAACCTGTTCCTCCTGCTCGGCCCGAACACCGGCCTCGGCCACAGCTCGGTCGTGTTCATGGTCGAGTCGCAGGTGCGGTACGTCGTCCAGGCCCTTGACCGGCTCGACCAGTCCAGGGCGATCTACATGGAGGTGCGTCCCGACACGGAGCAGGACTTCGTTGACCGTGTGCAGACGCGGCTCTCCGACACAGTGTGGGAGTCCGGATGCAAGAGCTGGTACATGGATGAGAACGGCCGCAACTACGCGATCTGGCCGCACTTCACCTGGAAGTACTGGCTCGAGACGCGCAAGCTCGACGCCGACGACTTCAGGTTCATCGACACGACCCAGCCGGAGACTGCGACGGCGGCGGAGCGCGTCAGCGCGTGACCACATTCAGCCTGGTCTGTCGCCTCGTGGTGGAAATCGCCTGACTGAGTCGGCTAGGTTGAAGCATGGCTGATGCCTCCGCAGATAGTCCCGCCTCGCCGCACTCCGACGCCGAGCCTCTTGTCTCCTTGCAAGACGTCAACAAGTGGTTCGGCGACCTCCACGTCCTCCAGGACATCAACCTCGACATCGCCCGTGGTGAAGTCGTCGTCGTGATCGGGCCTTCTGGTTCGGGAAAGTCGACGCTGTGCAGGGCGATCAACCGGCTCGAACCCATCGAGAAGGGTGAGATCCGCCTCGATGGCAAGCCATTGCCCGAGGAAGGCAAAGAGCTCGCGCAGCTGCGCTCAGAGGTCGGCATGGTCTTCCAGTCGTTCAACCTGTTCGCCCACAAGACCGTGTTGCAGAACATCACCCTGGGCCCCATCAAGGTGCGCGGCACGAACTCCAACGAGGCCAAGAAGCAGGCAGAGGATCTGCTCGCCCGCGTCGGCGTCACGGAGCAAGCCAACAAGTATCCCGCGCAGCTCTCCGGGGGCCAGCAACAGCGCGTGGCGATTGCTCGCGCGCTCGCGATGCGGCCGAAGTTGATGCTGTTCGACGAGCCCACCTCCGCGCTCGACCCGGAGATGATCAAAGAAGTCCTCGACGTGATGGTCGGGTTGGCCAAGGACGGCATGACCATGGTGGTCGTCACGCACGAGATGGGGTTCGCACGCACCGCCGCGAATCGCGTCGTGTTCATGGACGACGGCAAGATCGTCGAGGAAGCAACACCCGAGGAGTTCTTCACCAACCCTCGGTCGGATCGCGCCAAGGACTTCCTTGGCAAGGTTCTTCAGCACTGACCGCCGCCGCCGACAAACAGATGAGCAGCATCCGGACCGAAGATACGTAGCGACCGCCGGACACGCCCGGCGCACCGACAAGGGGTAATGCACCATGCGAATCACACGATTCAAAGCACTAGGGGCCGCCGCTGTACTGGCCCTCTCACTCGCCGCCTGTGGTGACGACGAAGGCTCTGGCGACGAAACCGATGTAGCCGTCGAAGAAGATCCGACGTTCGACTCTGGTACGACGATGGCGGAACTTGCTGACGCGGGCAAGATCACCATCGGCGTCAAGATCGACCAGCCCGGCATCGGCAACCTCGAGCCAGGCGCCGACGCCCCCGAGGGCTTCGACATCGAGATCGGCCGCATTCTCGCCGGTGCTCTCGGCATCGAGGACAGCGACATCGAATGGCTCGAGACGATCTCCGACAACCGCGAGCCGTTCCTCGAGTCAGGCAAGGTCGACCTGGTGATCGCGTCGTACTCGATCACAGACGACCGGCGTGAGATCGTCGGCCAGGCCGGTCCTTACTACGTGACCGGCCAGCAACTGCTGGTGCGCGAGGAGGACGCGGAGACGATCACCGGACCTGATGACCTTGCAGGGATCAAGGTCTGCTCGGTCGAGGGGTCTACATCGCTAGCCACCGCACAAGACGAGTACGGCGCTGACCCAGTGCCGCTCGGCACGTACTCCGAGTGTGTAGACCAGCTCAAGAACAGCACCGTTGATGCTGTGACCACTGACGGCGCGATCCTGCTTGGCTACGAGGCCGAAGACCCCGATGAGCTCCAGGTCGTCGGCGAGCCGTTCAGTGAAGAGCGTTACGGCGTCGGCTACACGCTCGGCGACACCGAGATGTGCGAGTTCATCACCGACACCATCAAGGCGGCACAGGACGACGGCACCTGGGAGACGGCGTTCGAGAACACGCTCGGCAAGTCCGGCGTCGAAACGCCAGAACCACCGGAGATGGATCCCTGCCTCTAACCGTCACGATGATCGGTGGCCGTCGCCCGCGTCGGCCACCGATCTTCGTCTACACGTGAGGTGACATCGCCCCATGCAAGTCCTGATCGACAACTTCGCCGACATCCTCGACGGATTCATCGTCACGCTGTGGCTGCTGCTGTTCTCTGGCGTGATCGCGGCCGTGCTCGGCACCGTTCTGGTCGCGATGCGGGTGTCGCCGATCGCGATCTTGCGCGGCGCCGGTACGAGCTACATCAACGTCGTACGCAACACGCCGTTACTGCTGATCCTGTTCCTCTTCCGGGACGCCTTCCCCCAGCTGGGGTTCAACTACTCGATCAACAACTACTACGACTTCTTCTTCATCGCCGCGACGGTCGGACTCGGTCTGTACGCCGCGGCATTCGTCTGTGAAGCGCTCCGGTCGGGCGTCAACGCGATCCCGCTCGGCCAGGCAGAGGCGGCACGCGCCATCGGGATGACCTTCACGCAGTCGATGCGCGAGGTCATCCTTCCTCAAGCGTTCCGCGCCGCGATCCCACCACTGACCAGCACCTACATCTCACTGGCCAAGAACACCAGCGTGGCGCTGGCAGTGGGCGTCACTGAAGCCACGTTCCAGATGAAGAAGCTGACGAATGACAACGCCAGTGAGCAGACGACGATCTTCATCGGCTTCGCGATGGGATTCGTCATCATCGTCTGGGGGATCGCCCTCATCGGACATGCACTCGAGCGTCGGGTGGTGAGGGTGCGATGAGCACGATCCTCTTCGACGCGCCCGGCCCGAGGGCTCGGAGACGACATCGCATCTACTCGGCCGTCGCACTCCTCGTGTTGGCCGCACTCGTTGCGCTCGCTGTGCGGAAGCTCGTCGAGGAAGAGGTGCTGACCGCACAGGTGTTCAACGACGTTTTCCAGAACCGGAACGTCAAGTATCTGTGGGAAGGGCTCCTCAACAACTTCAAGGCTGCCGGCTTGGCCATCGTCGGCTCGTTGGTGCTGGGTGCCGCGCTTGCGGTCGCACGTCTGTCTGACCATGCCGTAGTCCGGCTGCCAGCCGTCGCGTTCATCCAAGTATTCCGCGCTATCCCACTCGTCTTGCTGATGGTGTACCTCTACTTTGCCTTCTTCCTGGACGTGACCCTGCTGGCTGTCGTGGTCGCGCTCATCCTCTACAACGGATCGGTCCTGGCGGAAGTGTTCCGTGCCGGGGTCGAGGCCGTGCAGAAGGGTCAGTCCGAGGCGGCGTACGCGATCGGCATGCGCAAGTCACAGGTGATGAGCATGATCTTGATGCCCCAGGCCGTGCGGTTCATGTTGCCCGCGATCATCAGCCAGTGCGTCATCGTGTTCAAGGACACGTCGCTGGGTGCCATCGTGGTGTACGACGAGATCGTGAGGCGCGCCCGGACGGTCGCGCAGTTCGTCGACAACGGGACCGTGCTTACCTACGCCTCGGTCGCCGTCGTCTTCATCGTGATCAACTACGGACTGTCGAAGCTCGCCCAGTACGTCGAGCGCCGACTCTCCCGTCGGGGCATGTCCACCGACGAGGTGAGCCGCGTCAACGTCGGCGAGTTGGGTGGCGGCGGCGGCCAGTAGCCGACTTGTCAGAAGTAGGGAGGGCTAAGACCCGATGAGGTTCTGACAAGTCGGTCAGGACGAGGCGATGAAGCCCAGTAGGTCTTGGCGGGTCAGCACCCCGACCGGTTTGCCGTCGTCCTGCACGAGCACCGCGTCAGCTTCATGGAGCCGGTCGACGGCCGCCGAGACCGGCTCACCCGCTCCGATCGTCGGCAGCGGCGGGCCCATGTGGTCGCCAACGGCGTCGACGAGACGTGCGGTGCCGGCGTACAGCGCTTCGAGCACATCGCGTTCACTGACCGACCCGGCCACCTCGGCGGCCATCACCGGTGGTTCAGCGAGTACGACGGGCATCTGTGAGACGCCGTACTCGCGCAAGATGGCTACCGCCTCGGCAATCGTCTCGTTGGGATGGGTGTGCACCAGGTCAGGCAGCCGGCCGTCCTTGCCACGCAAGACATCGCCCACCGTCAACGCCTCGGGCCGGTCGAGGAAGCCGTACTGCGCCAACCATCCATCGTCGAAGACCTTCGTCAGGTAGCCACGTCCGCTGTCCGGCAACAGCACAACAACGACGGCGTCGGGATCATCGAGCTCGTGCGCGAGCCTGATGGCCGCCGCGGCAGCCATCCCGGACGACCCGCCGACGAGCAACGCTTCCTCCATGGCGAGGCGACGCGTCAGCATGAACGAGTCCTTGTCGGACACGGCGATGATCCGGTCAGCGATGTCACGGTCGTAGGCATCGGGCCAGAAGTCCTCACCGACGCCCTCGACGAGATAGGGGCGTCCGCTGCCACCGGAGTACACCGATCCTTCGGGGTCGGCGCCGATGATCTGGACGCGACCGTCGGAGACCTCCTTGAGGTACTTGCCGATACCGCTGATGGTGCCGCCTGTGCCGACGCCGGTGACGAAGTGCGTGACTTTGCCATCGGTCTGCCGCCAGATCTCAGGACCGGTCGTTTCGTAGTGGCTGCGCGCGTTGTTGGGGTTGGAGTACTGGTCAGGCTTCCAGGCGTCCTTGGTCTCACGCATCAGCCGGTCTGAGACGTTGTAGTAGCTGTCCGGGTGTTCGGGGGCGACGGCCGTGGGGCAGACGACTACCTCGGCGCCGTACGCCTTGAGCACGTTGCGCTTGTCCTCGCTGACCTTGTCTGGGCAGACGAAGATGCAGTGGTATCCCTTGGCCTGCGCGACCATGGCGAGACCCACCCCAGTGTTTCCGGACGTCGGCTCGACGATCGTTCCACCTGGTTTGAGCTCCCCGCTCTCCTCGGCGGCCTCAACCATCCGCACAGCGATCCGGTCCTTCACCGAGCCGCCGGGGTTGAGGTACTCGATCTTCGCCAGCACCGTGGCGCGCGCGCCGTCGGTGGTTTTGCCGAGCTTGAGCAGAGGCGTGTTGCCGACGAGGTCGATCAGGGAATCCACATAGTCCACGGGTATTAGCCTATGTCTGGTCCACTGGACACCTACAGTGGTGGGGCTGTGGTCGGCCCAAACATGGCTGGCCACGATCGGGAGGGAGTCACGGTGAGTAAGGCGGGCTCGGCGAGAAGACTCGCCGCTGCTGCTGCTTTCGGCGGCGGTGGGCTCGGGCTCATCGGCGGTTCGCTCTACGGCATCCTGCACGCCGAGGCCAAGCTCGCCCGAGCGCGCATCGGCAATGCGAAGACTGACCCACCTGACCCCAGCGGCCTCTACGGCACTCATCTTCTCGGTAAGCCGATCAGTCTGGCTGTCCTCGGCGATTCCGGCGCCGCCGGCTACGGCGCGACGGTGCCCGAAGAGACGTTCGGTGCCTTTCTCGCAGCTGGCTTGTGCAACTTGGCCCAACGACCGGTCTCGCTGCACGCCGTCGCGAAGGTGGGGGCACAAACGTCGGACCTCGAGGAGCAGATCCCGCGCGCACTGTCAGCACTCCCGGAAGTCTGCGCGATCATCATCGGAACCAACGACGTCACGCACCAAGTGCGGCCCTCGCAGTCGGTGCGCTCACTGCAGGACGCCGTCGAGTCCCTTCGCAGCGCTGGTACGCAGGTCGTGGTCGGCACCTGCCCCGACCTCGGGACCCTGCGCCCGGTCGCCCCGCCGCTGCGGCAGGTGGCCCGGCATTGGAGCCGGCGGCTCGCCGCCGCGCAGACCATCGCCATCGTCGAGGCCGGCGGTCGGTCGGTCTCGCTCGGCTCCATTCTCGGACCCGAGTTCGCGGCTTCGCCGTCTGACATGTTCGGGCCCGACCAGTTCCATCCCGTCGCCAGCCGGTTACCGGGCGTGCGCTGCCGCGATGCTGCCATCGGTGGCAGACGCAGTCGGCGTCAAAGTCGGCGACGCGCTCGAGCCCGAGGCCCTGCGCGGTGAAGGTGTGTTCTCGCTGGCCAGGGCCGCTGCGGTGGCCGCCGAGAGCACCGGCACGGAGGTCTCTCGCGCCGACGTCGAGGTGGCGAACACGGACCCCGCGGCCGCTGGGTCGAGCTCCGTCACCGCCGACGCCACGTCATCCCTGAGGTGGGTGACGTCGAGCCCGAGGCCGACAATCACGATGATTCCGACGGGTCAACCGACGGCGGAGCCACCTCGCGGACCAATTGATCGAGAAGGCTTGTCTCGCACGCGACGATGAGGCAGGCTCGTCCTACTGAGGTCGTTCTCGAGAGCCTGGGAGGAACCATGGCCCTTCACCACTCCGAAGAAACGCATCAGATGCTGGTCGCGCGGATCCCCGACGCGACCGGTCGTCCTCTTCATGAGTGGTTCGGCCATCTCGAGAACGGACCCGGTTGTCTCCGATTCGACGAGCGCGTCCAATGGCTGCGCGACGAGTACGGCCTCGCGCATGGACACGCCACCGCGATCGTGCACGAGCACGACCTGATGAAAGCCCACCGCAGCTTCGAGTAGACGCCACAGCACGAACGGCCCCGGAGACTCCGGGGCCGTTCCGTTTGTTACGTGTTGAACAGTCAGTCGCCTCGCATGATCGCGAGGATGCGCAGCAGCTCGATGTAGATCAAGATCAGCGCGGCCGTGAGCGCGAACGCCGCCCGCCACGACTCCTGCTCTGGTGCTCCGGCCGCGACTCCCCGCTCGATCATGTCGAAGTCGAGGATCAGGTAGAACACACCGAGTGCCAGCCCGACGAAGCTCATGATGAGCCCGAGTCCGCCGAGGTCGTTGAAGCCGATCTCAGCGCCGAACTGGTAGAGGATGAAGTCGCCAAGCGTGACAACGAAGAAACCCATCCCGGCGATGATCACCCACTTGCGGAACCTCGACGTCACCTGGATGTCGAAGAACTTGTATGCCGCCAGGACCGCGATGAACGCAGCAACGGTGCCGAGCACCGCCTGCGCCACGATCCCGGAGTAGATCCGCTCGAACGCCTCTGACGCGGCACCGAGGAAGACCCCCTGGACCACGGCGTAGAGCATCACCAGCGGAGGCGAGATGACCCGCTTGAAGCTGAGCACGAGGCCGAGGCCAGCGCCAGCGAGGGCGCCGCCGATCCAGGCCGTCGGGACATAGTTGGCGCCACCGTCGGTGCCGTCGGGCAGGAAGACCCACGTGAGGGCACCTGCCAGCACGACGAGGAACAGTGTGATCGCCGTGCGCGCGACGACCGAGTCGATCGTCATCCGCTCCTGGACTGCTGTGTCCGTCGGGTACTGCCACGTGGACGGGTCGGAGCCTTGGCTGGTGCCCGGCTGCCCATAGCCCTGGTAGGCCTGGCCACCGGCTGGGTAACCCTGATTGCCATAGTTCGCAGCAGCCTGACCGTTGAAGGTATTGCTGTTGTTGAGAATCGGATTACGGCTTTCCATTGCGGTGTTTCCTCCTCGGCCCGGCGCCATGCCGGGTCGTCTCCAGTGTACGGGGGCGACGCCACGGTTCGGCCCGCCCTGCGTGCCCCCGGTGGGACTCGAACCCACACTGAGCGCCTTTTAAGGGTGCGTCCTCTACCAGTTGGGATACGGGGGCGTGCGGCTCTCATGGTAGAGGCGCGCGCTGCCCCCTGGTCGCACGTCAGCCCGTTTCGGTTGACTCCGGAGGCCCAGACGACTGGACAGGGATGCTCGAAACGTTCGACGTCGTTGCCCGCTGAAAGTCATCGCGCGGCCGCTGCAGCGAGCCGAGCGAGACGACATCACGCCGGAAGAACAGGGCGAGAGTCCAGTCGAGCACGACGCGCACCTTCTTGCTCAGTGTCGGCATCCTGCTGAGGTGGTAGGTGCGGTGCATGAACCACGCGGGGAAACCCTTGAGCTTGACGCCGTACACCTGGGCGACGCCTTTGTGCAGGCCAAGGCTGGCGACCGACCCGACATACTTGTGCTTGTAGTCCTTCAACGGCTGGCCGCGCAGCGAGCGTACGACGTTCTTGGCCAGCACGCGTGCTTGGCGGACGGCGTGCTGGGCGTTCGGCGAGGTGAGCTGCCCAGGGTTGGTGAGATCGGGTACGGCGGCATTGTCTCCCGCTGTCCACGCGTGCTCGACCCCCTCGACCCGCAGGTCGGCGTGGGCCTTGACCCGGCCTTTCTCATCGAGTGGCAGGTCACTGTCCGCGAGCACCGGGTTCGCCTTCACACCGGCCGTCCAGACGACGGTGTCGGACTCGAACTCCTCGCCATCGGACAACACAATGTGTCCATCGACGCATGACTCGAGCCGAGTGTTGAGCCGCACCTCGATGCCTCGCCGGGTGAGCCGCTCCACGGTGTAGCGGCCCATGTCGGGCCCGACCTCAGGCAGGATGCGGTCCTGCGCTTCGACGAGCACGAAGCGGAGGTCGCCCTCAGAGATCATCGAGTAGTAACGGGTGGCGAATCGGGCCATGTCCTCGATCTCGGCCAGCGCCTCCACGCCGGCGTAACCGCCACCGACGAACACGAACGTCAGCGCCTTAGTGCGCCGGGCTGGATTCTGCACCGAGGCAGCGACATCGAGCCGCTCAAGCACGTGGTTACGAAGCGAGATCGCCTCTTCGATCTGCTTGAAGCCCATGCCCATCTCAGCGAGTCCGGGGATGGGAAGCGTGCGCGCTATCGAGCCGAGAGCGACCACCAGCTCGTCGTAGGCCAGGTCATAGGATTCGCCCTCGAAGGGCTCGACGCGAACGGTCTGCTGCGCGTGGTCGATGCCAGTGACGCGGGCGGTGATCACCTCGCAGCCCTTCAGCGTCTTGCGCAGGGATACGACGACGTGACGTGGCTCGAGCGAACCAGCGGCTGCCTCAGGAAGGAAGGGTTGGTAGGTCATGGCCGAGCGGGCGTCGATGACGGTGATCCGGGCCTCGCCACGACGGAGTGCCTTCTGCAGGCCGATCCCGGCGTACATCCCGACGTAACCGCCCCCGACGATGACGATGTGAGGGATCGCGTCTCTTGGCGCTGTGCTCATGAGGTCCTCCATGGCTGGTGAATCCAGTCCTCTCCACGTTCCTACACCCCCATGCTAGTGCTCGTGAAAACTTTCACAATCCCCTCATGGCGTGATCGTCGCCACCTCTTCAAAGCGGCGCTGACTACCGATGGGCCAGGGCCCGCCCAACCAGACCGACGGCGAAGACAGCGAGACCGGTGACCACCGCCGAAAGCGGCAGCGTCGACACCAGAACGAGGCAGCCGATCAGCCCAACCAGGTGGACGAACCGCGGCCAGCGACGGAACTCCCCTGTCTGCGTGAACGCACTCGCGTTAGCCACCGCGTAGTAGATGAGGACGCCGAACGACGAGAAGCCGATCACGCCGCGGAGGTCTGTCGTCAGCACCAGCACACCCACGACGACAGCGAGCGCCACCTCGGCGCGATGCGGCACCTGGTAGCGAGGATGTACGGCGTTGAGCCCACGGGGAAGATCGCCGTTCCTGGCCATGGCGAGACCCGTGCGACCGACGCCAGCCACCAGCGCGAGCAGGGCACCGAGGCTGGCAGCGACCGCCCCGATGCGAACGACCCAGACAGCCCAGTCAGCCCCGACCGCGCTGACGGCGGTCGACAACGGGGTCGCGCTCTCCGCAACGACCTCCGGGCCGACCGCGACGAGCATCGTCACCGCCACGATCGCGTAGATCGCCACGGTGATGCCCAGCGCGATCGGAATGGCCCGAGGAATCGTCCGTCGCGGCTCGCGGACCTCTTCTCCCAGGGTGGCGATCCGGGCGTAGCCGGCGAACGCGAAGAACAGCAGCCCGGCCGACTGGAGTACGCCGTACCAACCTCCAGAGGACCAGTCATCGCCAGCGCCGATCTGTGACGGCGAAGACCCGTGTCCGACCAGGATCACCACCACGGCTGTTGTCAACGCAGCCAACGTGACAGAGACCAGCACGCGAGCAAGCCCCGAGGTCTTGGTGATGCCGTGATAGTTCACGGTGGTGAGCGCGAGGAGAGCGGCCAGCGCGACCAGGCGCTGCACCCACTCTGGCCCGTCAACGGCGTACGCCGCGAACGTTAGGGCCATCGCTGCGCAGGACGCCGTCTTTCCGACGACGAACCCCCACCCGGCGATGAAGCCCCACCATTCGCCGAGCCGCTCGCGGCCATAGAAGTAGGTGCCGCCAGAGGTCGGGTACTGGGCCGCCAGCTGTGCCGACGAGACGGCGTTGCAGTACGCGACGAGAGCAGCGATCCCCAGCCCGATGAGCAGGCCGCTGCCGGCCGAGTCGGCTGCGGGGGCGAAGGCCGCGAAGACCCCCGCTCCGATCATGGCAGAGAGGCCGATGACGACCGCGTCGAACGTGCCCAGCTTCCGGGCTAGGGCAGGTTGTGCGACGCCTGACGGGCTGTCAGTCACCGGTGCCCATCGCGGCAGCAACCTTTGTCGCTGCCTCATACAGTTCTTCGTCCGTCACGTTAGGAAGCGCGTCCTCCCACAGCGGCAGCATCATCCCGGCCGCCTCGAGCATGCCGAGCGGACGCGGAATGAACCAGACGTGGAAGTGCGCGCCGCCATCACCCCAGCGGTAAAGGTGCACCCGACCGACGTCACCCAGTCCGAGGATGGCGCGCTCGACACGTGCGGCAACACGACCGAAGGCGGCGGCCGCCTCGTCAGACAAGTCACTGAAGGAGTCGACGTGCTCACGGCTGGCCAACCACACCGAACCAGGCAGGCTGCCACCGACGGGTGGGTGCAGGGTGAAGAGGTCGTCAGACCAGACGGCTGAGGTCGATTGCCCCGCGCAGACACCGCACGGCTCGCCACCAGGCTCGCCTCGTCGGGGTGGCTCTGGGATGACGCGCTCCGATGGCTGACGGAGCTCGAGGGGCTCGTTGTAGGGCAAGGTCATGTTGATCACTCCTCCAGAGTGGGATTCGGCAGCAGCCCGCGCATCATCAGACCGATGATCGCGGGCCGTGCACGCTTGGCGGTCCAGCCATGCCGGCCGCGGAGATGGGTGTAGGTCCAGACGACGCCGTTCATCACGACGTCAGCCATGTCGAACAGTTCCGGCCCGTCACCCGCCACCGCCAGGGTGCCGTCGGCCGCGCCTTCACGGAGGAACTGGATGAAAGGGCTGAGGTAGATCGGTCGCTGCCCCGGTGCTGGCGCCTGATGAAACGCCTCGTCGGTGGCCAGCATCAACGGAAGATGGCGGTCGATCACATCGCAGAGGGCGACGAGCGCCAGCTCCAACCGCTCGCGGCCGGTGCCTTCGGTGGTCAGGACGGGGAACATCGACGACTGGAAGTCCTCGGCAAGTTCCGTCACCAAGCCGGCGATCAGCGAGTCGCGGGTCGCGCCCTGGCGCCACAGCGTTGACCGCGAGACGCCGACGACCTCGGCAACGCGTTCGAGCGTGAAGCCGTCCCAGCCGGTCTCGGCCAGCACCGCGATCGTCGCCTCGCGCAGGTTCGCATCCATGTCAGCGCTACCGTCGCGTGAATGCATCATTAATGTTCATCAGATGCAACGTAACGTTGCATCGGGAAGTCGTCAAGACCAAATCTGGCGGCGCCGTACCGAGTACGACCGATCGGATCAGTGGGCGATCCGGGCCGCCTCGCCGATGACTGCGTCGAGCATTGCTTCGGTGAGCTTCCCGGTGAACGTGTTCTGCTGGCTGGGGTGATAGCAACCGAGTACGACGAGGGGCGACCGCGCGCCAGACCCCTCAGCGAGCGACAGCTCGACCCGCACGGCGTGGCCGAAGCGCGGCCGCGGACGGGGGACCTCATACCCCTGGACCGCCAGCGCCCGCAGTGCAGCGTTCCAGCCGAATGACCCGAGACACACGATCGCTCGCACAGTCGGCAGCACCATGGTGAGTTCGGCATCAAGCCACGGAGCACAGGTGGCCCGTTCGGCAGGCAGTGGTTTGTTGTCGGGTGGCGCGCATCGCACTGCAGCCACCATCCGGGTCTCGATCAGCCGCTGCCCGTCACCGGCGTGCTCGCTCGTCTCCTGGGCGGCCAGACCCACCCGGTGAAGCGACGCGAACAGCCAGTCTCCTGACCGGTCGCCGGTGAAGATCCGGCCCGTTCGGTTGCCGCCGTTGGCCGCCGGCGCGAGGCCGATGATGAGCACCTTCGCGTCCGGGCTCCCCCAGCCGGCGATCGGTCGACCCCAGTAAGGCTCATCGACAAAGCTCTTGCGCTTCTCCGCAGCGACCTGCTCTCGCCACGAGACAAGGCGCGGGCACGCTCGGCACACAGAGACCGCAGCGTCCAGATCAGAAAGGCTTGCGGCGTCGGAGGCCAGCCGAACCACACTCACAGGGCCATCGGCGACGGGAGTCTGTGCATCGGCTGGATCATCGGGCCAGCCCATTCCCGGAGGCACCGGACTGGCGAACGGCCGGCCAGTGATCGGGTGCGGGAGACTGCTCACGCGTGCCCCCGCTCGACCAGTGACCACGCAATCCCGTCGAGAATGTCGTGCGACGACACCCGCAGCTCGGCCAGACCCAGCCGTCGTACGACGCAGCCAAGCACCAAGGCGCCCGCCGCGATCACGTCGGCACGGTCGGGATGCATGAACGGCAACGCCCTTCGTTCGGCGACCGTCATCGCCACGATCTGATCGACGGCTCGCAGCACGTCCTCACTTGCCAACCGCGCGCCGTTGACTTGGTCCCGGTCATAGACCTCGAGGTCGAGGACCATCGCGCCCATCGTCGTCACGCTGCCGGCGACACCGACGACCGTCGCCACCTGATCCAGCGGAAGGTCCAAGCTCGACATCTCTCGTTCGACATCCTCGACGACCGCCTGACCTGCTGCTCCGTCGGAGGGTCAGCGGCCAGGCGGCGCTCCGTGAGACGCACGGAACCCACGTTGATCGAACGCCCCAGGATCGGCGCGGCCTCGTCGACTCGCATCACGAACTCTGTCGAGCCGCCACCGATGTCGACCACAAGCACCGGCGGGATGACGTCCTGATGGCGGGCGAGTTCGCGGGTGGCGCCGTCGTACGTCAACTGCGCCTCCTCGTCGCCGCTGATGATCTCGGCCTCGACGCCGAGCCGGGTTCGAACGCCGTCGAGGAACACGTCACGGTTCGCGACGTCACGCGCGGCTGAGGTCGCGACAAACCGGGTCGCCTCAACGTTGAGCTCAGCGACCAATGCAGCGTAGGTCTCCAGCGTCGCGAACGTACGCTCGAGCGCTTCGGGCGCGAACACGCCTGTGCGGTCGACGTCCTGCCCGAGGCGCACGATCGTCGTACGACGGTCGACCTGGACGACGTACCCCTCGTCGAGGTCGAGATCGGCGACCAGCAGCCGCAACGAGTTTGTTCCGCAGTCGACCGCGGCGACCCGCTTCACACGCACGGACCGTCGCGCCACCAATCGGGCAGCAGCTCGAGCGCCTCGTCGCCGAGCGGGTTGACGCCCGGACCCGCGGCCAGGGCGTGGGCCACGAGCACATGGAGGCACTTGACTCTGTCGGGCATGCCGCCTGCCGAGATGTCTTCGATCTCTTCGACCTGTCCCTGCTCCTCGCGTGCCGCAAGGTAAGCCTGGTGCGCCGCCTGGTAGCGCTCAGCAAGGTCTGGCTCCGCGGCAAGCCGAGTGGTCATCTCCTTCATCAGCCCGCTTGCTTCCAACGTGCCGATCTCGGACGCGGCTCGAGGGCAGGTGAGATAGTAGAACGTCGGGAACGGCGTACCGTCGGCCAACCGCGGCGACGTGGAGACAACATCGGGATTACCGCAGGGACAGCGATGCGCGACCGCGACGATGTCACGCGGAGGTCTGCCGAGCTGTGCCTGCACCGCCGCGAGATCGCGAGCGTCTGTCACCGGTCGTGCTTCTCACTCGGCGAGTGTTGCCCCCCGCCGATTCTGTCGGCCGGGGTGCGCTGCGGCTGCTGCTCCTCAGCCGCGACCTCGGCCGGGTCCTTGCCTGCCTCGACGACGGTCCCCCAGGCGTCCTCCCACCATTCGGGATCGTCCTTCGGCAGTACGTCGGTGGGGTCGGACAGCTGACTCGTCCCGTCGGAGAGA
Source organism: uncultured Actinomycetota bacterium (assembly GCA_963746185.1). Classification (GTDB taxonomy): domain Bacteria; phylum Actinomycetota; class Actinomycetes; order Propionibacteriales; family Nocardioidaceae; genus CAVVAE01. The sequence goes on along the minus strand of CAVVAE010000004.1, from coordinate 1,897,455 downwards.
ACCTCGCCGTCGGCTCCGATCACCTTGTAGCTGATCTCCCCTGGCATCACCCAACCGAATCGCTGCTTGGCGAGCGTCTCGATGTACGCCGGGTCGTGCAATCGGGTCTTGTCCCGCTTGAGCGAGTCCACGCTGGCCTGCTGTTCGGCAATCTCAGCCGTCAACGTGTTGATGTCGCTGCGCTGCTTCAGCCAGGCCCGCATGCTTGACGCGTAGGACACGGCGAGCACGGCCATTACCAACAGCAGCACGGCTGCCCGGCCAGTGAGCTTCGACCTCGATGATGCCACCTCGGCAGTGGGCAACGGTGCGGCCACCCGCGTCGTACGACGGGTGGACGGGGTCGCCCGACTACCCCCTGGGCCACGACCACGGCCCGGCCCGGGTGTCGAGGGCGAACGAGGGCGACCGGCCATCGGCGATCAGCCTGCCGCCGCGTAGCGCGGGAAGGCGCCACGACCTGCATAGCGGGCTGCGTCGTCGAGCTCCTCCTCGATGCGCAGCAGCTGGTTGTACTTGGCAACGCGCTCCGATCGCGCTGGAGCGCCGGTCTTGATCTGACCACAGTTCGTCGCGACAGCCAGGTCGGCAATCGTGGTGTCCTCGGTCTCACCCGAGCGGTGACTCATCATGCAGCGCATCCCGCTGCGGTGCGCGAGATCGACTGAGTCGAGCGTCTCGGTGAGAGTGCCGATCTGGTTGACCTTGACGAGCAACGCGTTGGCAGCTTTTTCGTTGATGCCGCGCTGGAGGCGTTCGACGTTCGTGACAAACAAGTCGTCGCCAACGATCTGAACCTTGTCGCCGACGGTGCTCATCAAGGCGGTCCAGCCTGCCCAGTCCTCTTCACTCATCGGGTCTTCGATCGACACGATCGGATAGGCGTCGGCGAGCTCGCCGTAGTAGGCGGCCATCTCGTCAGACGACTTCTGCTTGCCCTCGAATGTGTAGCGGTTGCTTGCTTCGTCGAAGAACTCGCTGGCGGCAACGTCGAGGGCCAGCACGATGTCAGTGCCGAGCTTCAATCCTGCTCGCTCCACTGCTGTGGCGATCAGGTCGAGCGCCTCGCGGTTGGAGCCGAGGCTCGGCGCAAAGCCGCCTTCGTCTCCCAGTCCGGTCGCGAAACCACCGTCCTTCAGGACGCCCTTGAGCGCGTGATAGACGGCGACGCCTTGCTCCAACGCCTCAGCGAAGGTGGGCGCTCCGATCGGCGCGATCATGAACTCCTGGATGTCGACATCGGTGTCGGCGTGGGCGCCACCGTTAAGGATGTTCAGCATCGGCACCGGGAGGAGATGGGCGTTCGGACCACCGACATACCGGAAGAGGGGCAGCCGGGCAGCTTCTGCCGCGGCTCGCGCGACGGCCAGGGAGACACCGAGGATCGCGTTGGCGCCGAGCTTGGCCTTGTTGGGAGTGCCGTCGAGGTCGATGAGCGCCTGGTCGACGAGTCGCTGCTCGTCGGCGGCCATCCCCGCCAACGCCTCACTGATGACGTCGTTGACGGCAGCGACGGCCTTGCCTACGCCCTTACCGGCGTACCAGCTTCCACCGTCACGCAGCTCAACCGCCTCGAACTGTCCCGTCGAAGCGCCCGAGGGAACGGCTGCACGCGCGATCGTCTGATCGTCGAGAGCGACCTCAACCTCGATGGTGGGGTTGCCGCGCGAATCCAAGATCTCGCGCGCGCCAACAGCCTCGATCAGGGCCACGTGTCTGCTCCTCGCCTGCCTTGCGCGGGTGGTGGTTAGGTCCGGGCCAGCCTATCCGTGAGACGAGGGCTCGTCGGGAAGGGCACGCTGTTCGGCCGCGCGCACCTCCGCCACCTCTTGACGGACTCGCTGGCGCAAAGCCTGCTCAGCGTCGAGCCCGGCCCCGTGAGCGGCCGCAACGAGGGCGAACAGCACGTCGCCCAGAGACTCCGTCGTGTACGCCGACTCGGCGGGCGTGGGCACGCTGATCGGCGCGGACGCCTTCAGTGCGCGGCCGACGACCTTGTCGGCGAGGCTCAGCGCCGGCAAACCAGGCGGAATCCCCTCCATCGACGAGCCGCGCGACTTCTCAGCCGCTTTGATGGTGTGCCAGTTGGCCTCGACGTCGGCCGTTCCGTCAACCTCGACATCGGCGAACACGTGCGGGTGGCGACGAATCAGCTTCTCCACGATCTGACCGGCCACATCGTCGATCGTGAACGGCATGTCGGGGTCCTCGGAGGCAATCCGAGCGTGGAACATCACCTGCAGCAGGAGGTCGCCGAGCTCTTCGCGCAGATGCTCCGCGTCCCCGGACTCGATGGCCTCGATCGTTTCGTAGGTCTCCTCGAGCAGGTATCGGACGAGCGACTCGTGCGTCTGCTCTTGGTCCCACGGGCACTCGTTGCGAAGCCGGTCCATCACATCGACGAAGTCGAGCAGGCGTGCCCCGACCGGGTCGAACGAACCCACCAAGATCTCGACCCCGGGACCGTCCTCGGATGTCTCTGCACGTCGTACGACGGCTGCGGCCAACGCGGAGGTCAACGCGTCATCTCCCCCCTCGGAGCCGAGCCAGACGACATCTCCGGACTCGGCCCGAGTCAAAAGGTCGCCCACCTGGGCGTCGGGAACGTGTTCGACCACAACCCCGGCCGCCTCCACTGAACGGACCAAGGGCGAAGCCGGCTCGGCCGTCAGGACAACGTCTGCGGCGAAGATGGCCCGCCAGGCGACGCCGGTCAGCAGTCCCGCAGGCAGCCGCGGAGTGGTGACAAGGACCGTCAGCCGCACTTCTGCGATTCCGGCAGGTCCTCGAGCGGGTCGGGTGCAGGCTGCCCCGGCTCAGCTTCTGGCGCCGCCGTCGTGGTCTCGATGGGGTCAGAGAGTGAACCACTGCCCTCGTCGATGGAGTTGCCGTTCCACCGGCCGTAGCTGGGGTTGATCTCGACGTCGGCTTTCTCGTAGTACTTCTTCATGTAGTCGGCGGCCGCCTCGACGTCTTCCTCGGTGACATCCTCGACCGTGGTGACCGAGGAGTCCTTCAAGTGGACGCCGATGACGCCTTGGAGCAACTGGCTCTTGGCGGCGTCATAGAAGAAGTCGGAAATGACGTCCTTGGCGTCGTCGCTGATCGTCTCCGGCATCGGGTTGCCCGACGCGAGGTTGGTCACCTGAGCGTCGGTGACCCGGACGTTGAGCTCGTCTGCCGCGGCCTCGGTGAGCCGGAACTGGACGAGTGCGTTGGTCAGCTGCGTCCGAAGGCTCGCTTTCCCGAGGGTGGCTGCTGTGCCGCTCCCTGACTCCTCGCGAGTCAGCTGGGTGTAGTCACAGGCGGCGGAGACGAGGTCGTCGATCTGCCCCTGCGAGATCGTCTCTCCATCGACGACCGCAGCGGCGCCGGGGTGAAGATCGGCGCCGCAACCAGTAAGAAGAAGGGCTGCGACACAGCCAGCCGCTCCCACCGTGAGGCGTGATCGGGTGCGGAATCGAGTGCCGCGGTGAGCTCTCACTGCTCGACTCTCCTTGTGTGACACAGCATCAGGCTGACTTCTTCGGGACGATGTCGTCGATGACGCGACCCGCCCAATCTAGTACGGCCTCGTCGCGCAACGGCTGCCCACCGATGGTTGCGGTGGTTGGCCGCGGCACCAAGATGCTATTCACTGCCGTCTTGACCACGGTCTTCGGGTAGAGCCGGTCGATCCGTACCCGGGCGGAGTCAGGCAGCTCGAGCGGGGAGAACCTGATGTAGTTGCCCTGCGCATTGACGTCGTGCAAGCCAGCTTGGCGGGCCTTGACCCGCAAGGCGGCGACCGCGAAGCAGGTTGTCGACTGGTGGGGGCATCGGCCCATAGCGGTCGGAAAGCTCCATGCGCACTTCTTCGACTTGTTCGAGGGTGCGGACCTCGGCCAGCCGCTTGTACATCTCCAGCCGAAGGCGCTCACTCGGGACGTAGGCGTGGGGCAGGTGGGCGTCAACGGGAAGCTCGATCTTGACCTCAGGGTCTTCGACCGGCGCGTCACCGCGATACTCCGCAACGGCTTCGCCGACCAGTCTGACGTACAAGTCGAACCCGACGTCGGCGATGTGGCCAGACTGTTCGCCTCCCAGCAAGTTGCCCGCCCCGCGGATCTCGAGGTCCTTCATCGCCACCGCGATACCGGCCCCGAGGTCGGAGTGCTGGGCGATCGTGGCGAGCCGGTCGTGAGCCGTCTCGGTCAACGGCTTCTCGGGTGGGTAGAGGAAGTAGGCGTACGCACGCTCGCCACCGCGTCCGACCCGACCGCGCAGCTGGTGGAGCTGGGACAGCCCGAGCAGGTCTGATCGCTCGATCACCAGGGTGTTCGCGTTGGGAATGTCGAGGCCGGACTCCACGATCGTCGTACACACGAGCACGTCGAATTTGCGCTCCCAGAAGTCGACCATGACCTGTTCGAGCTGGTGCTCCTGCATCTGCCCGTGCGCCGCCATGACGCGTGCCTCAGGGACGAGCTTCCGCAGGTTCGCGGCGGCTTTCTCGATGCTCTGCACGCGGTTGTGGATGAAAAACACTTGGCCCTCGCGCAGCAGCTCGCGACGGATGGCGGCGATGATCTGGCCGTTGTCGTAGCCGCCCACGAACGTCAGCACGGGATGCCGCTCCTCAGGCGGCGTGGTGATGGTCGACATCTCGCGGATGCCGGTGATGGCCATCTCGAGTGTGCGGGGGATGGGTGTCGCCGACATGCTGAGCACGTCGACTGCGGTGCGCATGCGCTTCAGCTCCTCCTTGTGCTCCACTCCGAAGCGCTGCTCCTCGTCAACCACGACGAGTCCGAGATCCTTGAACTTGACGTCGGGGTTGAAGAGCCGGTGGGTGCCGATCACCAGGTCGACGGTCCCTTCGCGGAGTCCATCGATGGTCTCCCTCGCCTCCCGGTCTGTCTGGAACCGGCTGAGCGGTTTGACGATGACAGGGAAGCCGGCGAATCGCTCGGCGAAGGTCTGGTAGTGCTGTTGCACCAGCAGCGTTGTCGGGACGAGAACTGCGACCTGCTTGCCGTCCTGCACCGCCTTGAACGCGGCACGTACGGCGATCTCGGTCTTGCCGTAACCCACGTCTCCGCAGATCAGCCGGTCCATCGGGATCGGAAGCTCCATGTCGCGTTTGACCTCGTCGACGCTGGCCAGCTGGTCGGGCGTCTCGACGTACGGGAAGGCGTCTTCGAGCTCACGCTGCCAGGGCGAGTCGGGTCCGAACGCGTGGCCCTTCGTCGCCTGTCGCGCGGCATAGAGCTTGATCAGCTCGGCCGCGATCTGCCGCACGGCCTTCCTCGCACGTCCCTTGCGCTTGGACCAGTCCGACCCACCAAGCCGGTCGAGCGAGGGCTGCTCACCGCCGACATAGCGCGTCACCTGGTCGAGCTGGTCGGTGGGCACGAACAGCCGGTCGGCCGGCTGGCCGCGCTTGGAGGCGGCGTACTCGATGAGGAGGTACTCGCGGGTGGAGCCGGCGACCGTGCGCTGGATCATCTCGACGTAGCGGCCCACCCCGTGCTGCTCATGGACGACGTAGTCGCCAGTGCGCAGCTCGAGCGGATCGATCTGCTTGCGGCGCCGCGTCGGCATCCGTTGGGAATCCCGGCCTGTTGTGCGCTGGCTCATCAGGTCGTCACCGGTGAGCACGGCGAGGTTGATCGCGTCGGCGATGAACCCGTGCGTGAGGCTCCCCTGGATCACCTCGACGACGCCCGGCGTCACCTCGTGTTCGAGCGCGTCGACAAGTCTGGCCGCGATGTCGTGCTCCTTGAACACCTCGACCAGTCGTTGGCCCGGCCCGTGGCCTTCGGTCACGAGGACGACGCGCCGCCCCTCCTTGACGAAGGCGGAGATGTCGGAGACGGCCGCGACGGTGTCGCCGCGGTAGGTCTCGGCCTGCTGGACGTCGAGTGCGACTGTCTCGACAGATCCGCTGGTGTCGACGTCGACAGACACGATGTCACCGGTCTCGGTGCGCAGGGGTGCATCACCCTCGAGTCCGTCGGCTGCCTCCGGGTCGAGCCCGAACGGTGACGTGGTCCACCAGGACAAGCCGTGGGAGAGGGCATGGGTGCGTACGTCGCCGAGCTCCCGGTAGGCCGCGGCACCCAGGTCGATCGGCGCGTTGCCTCCAGCGGCAGCGGCCGCCCATGAGGCGTGGAGGAACTCCTGGCTGGTGGCGACGAGATCATGCGCACGAGCGCGTACCCGCTCAGGGTCGCAGACCAGGACCATCGCGTCGGTCGGGAGCAGGTCGACGAGCAGTTCCATCTCGTCGACGAGGGCGGGCGCCAACGCCTCCATGCCCTCGACGGCATGGCCCTCGGCCATCTTGTCGAGCATCTCGCGCAGCTCAGGCTGTTGCTCAGCCAAGGCGCGCGCGCGTGCGCGCACTGTGTCGGTGAGCAGCAGCTCGCGGCACGGAGGCGCCCACAACGCCGGCGTCTCTTCGAGCGAACGCTGGTCGGCTACAGAGAAGGAACGGACCTCCTCGACCGTGTCGCCCCAGAACTCCAGGCGCACCGGGTGGTCGTCGGTCGGCGGGAAGACGTCGACGATGCCACCGCGAACGGCGAACTCGCCACGTCGCTCGACCATGTCGACGCGGTGGTATGCCGCAGCCGCCAACCGTCGTACGAGCTCATCGAGCTCGACCTCGTCGCCGGCCTTGATCGAGACGGGCTCGAGATCGGCGAGGCCTTTGACCTGCGGCTGCAACACCGAACGGACTGGCGCCACCACGATGCTGAGGTGGGTCTCTGAGGCGCCGGACTCACCGGGATGCACCAGCCGGCGCAGTACCGCCAACCGCCGTCCTACCGTGTCGGATCGCGGTGACAACCGCTCGTGCGGCAACGTCTCCCAGGCCGGGTATGCCACGACGGCGTCCTCATGGAGCAGGCATTGCGCAGCGGCAGTGACCTCCTCGGCCTCACGTGCCGTCGCCGTCACGACCAGGACGGTCTTCGCCGCTCCACCGTCGTCGGCGGAGGCCAAAGCGGCCGCGAGAAACGGTCGCAAGGCACTCGGAGCGGTGACATCAAGGGTGGTCGCCACGGGCTGGCGAGCGGTCGAAAGCGCAGCGGAGACCGATGGATCGGAGGCCACCAGTGAGGTCAGGGCGCCGAGCGGGCTGAGGCGGTAGGACATGGCACCTTCTGGTTGTGGAACGAGTTTGTCGAACAGCGGCTGGGGAAAGCACGTGGGCAGGCAGGCACAACACAACGGCCCCCGATCCAGCCGGACAGGGGGTTGGTGATGCGGTGCTCAGTCTAGCGAAGGGCTCCGACATCACCACGGCTACGGCGGGCCTCGAGGAGAGGCAGGAGTCGGGCATCTCGGGCGCGGGGTCTACTCAGCCCCCGTAAGCCGAGGTCACCGTGTCGTTCTGGGGTATGTGTCCCGAGACGCCCCAATGTCACTTTCTGTCACTGGGCCGTTTCACTGAGTGACGAATGACCGAGCAGTTAGACCTTAGTCATCCGTTCGGCTGATCCCATTGCCCCCGAACGGTGGAGCGGGTTTAGGTGACTCTACTCAGCGTGTTCATGCCTCTAGCGCCGAGCGGATTCGCACCTCGAGGTCACCAATGCTTCGGAACGCTTAGCGAAGGACCCATGATGCACAGACCTGATCGACCCACCCATCGAATGCAGCAACGCACCACCAGCACCGGCCGTGGGCGCCACACAGCCGCCCCCCGTGTCCCAGCCCGACCCACCTCGCGTCGGTCGGCCCAGAGATGGTTCACCCTGACATCCGTCGCTCTCGCCAGCCTGCTGGCTGTCCCGACCGCTATGGCCGTCTCGAACCACGTCGGTAGCAACGCGAAGGCTGCGGCCCCCGTGACATCAGACCTCGTCGTCAACGGTGGCTTCGAGCAAGGCGTCACCGGCTGGCGCACGAACCTCGCCACGCAGCGGCTCACCAGCGTCAACCCAGGCGCTGTCGGGGATAAGGCAGTCAAGGCGACGAACAACGTCCTCGGGAACGTCATTGTCAACGACAAGGTCAACACGGTCACGCACACCCAGGCCAAGCAGACCTACGACGTCACCGCCACGGTCCGTTCGACCGGGCCGTTCCTCTCCGGCGCTCTCAGCATCCGTGAGTATGCCGGCGGTCACCTCGTGTCGCAGGGCCAGAAAGCCTTCTACGTCAACAGGACCTGGGAGAAGGTTGACCTCGGGTTCGTCACCACCACCGCCGGCTCCGAGCTCGACCTCAACGTGCTCTCCTGGCGTGTGCCGGTCGGCACTGGCCTGGTCGTCGACGCCGTCCACATGACGCGCAGGTCGACGACCACTCCGCCGACCACCCCCCCGACGACGGTGCCCACGACAACCACCACCACCGCGCCCACCACAACCACCACCACGGCGCCCACCACAACCACCACAACCACCACCACGGCCCCCACCACAACCACGACCACCGCACCGACGACAACCGTGCCCACGACTACGACGCCCACGACTCCGCCGACGACCTGTGTCGACGACCCGATGGGCCTGCCTGATCCCGGTGCTGCTCTGCTGGGCGCGGCTGTCGGTGGAACGATCAAGCTGGACCAGCGAGAAGGAGCGCTCGGGGAAACTCTCCCGATCGACCGCAACTACTACAACCCGGACCAGATCGACTGGTCGGTGCAAGAGGCAAGAACCGACCTCGCAAACGACCGCCTCCCGTGGATGAGCTTCAAGCTCCCCTACTCCTGGGCCGACATGGCTAATGGGCGGGGCGATGCGTGGACCGCACAACTGATTGACAAGCTCGCGACCCTCGACGGTCCCGTGTGGTTGGCCTTCCACCACGAGCCCGAAGGCGACGGTCCGATCCAGGACTGGACGGCGATGCAGCAACACCTCGCACCGATCGTCCACAACAGGTCGAACAACATCGCCTACTCCGTCATCTACACCAGCTGGGATGCCTTCGGCGGAGACCCGCAGCTCCAGATCAACAACACGTGGCCTGGAGACCAGTACGTCGACATCCTCGGTCTCGACATGTACAACGGCTACGGCGCCACTCGCAACGGCGTTCTCGGCAAGAAGATGATGGACCCGATGCAGTACATGGGCCCGGCGAGCAACTTCGCTGACGCTCACGGTGTCCGATGGGGCGTCGCGGAAATCGGCTACACCAAGGAAGCGTCCGACGTGGATCCCTACTGGTTGCACGGGGCCTACCACGACCTCGTGAACAACGACGGGGTCGGCATGTCGTACTTCGACTCGTCCGCGAACTCCATCGCTGACTGGACGCTGAACTACCAGCCGAAATTCAACAAGTACAAGGAACTGATGCCCGAGTCGCTCAGAGCCTGCTAGCAGGGTCTTCACGACCCTCGGTACACCACCAACCCCCGATCTCCCTCCGGATCGGGGGTTGGTGCTGTCGTGGGCGGGCCGCAGATCTGTGCGGCAGCGTTACTGGCCGTGCTCAGCCCAGTAGTGGCGCACGAACGAGGTGATGTCGTCGGCCAGCTCAGAGCGACAGACCAGGAGGTCGGGCAGCAAGACGTCGTCCTGGTTGTACAGCAACGGTGCCCCGTCGGCTCGGCTCGTGTGGAGTCCAGCGGACCGGGCAACCACCACGGGTGCGGCAGAGTCCCACTCGTACTGACCACCGGCGTGCACGTACGCGTCGGTCACGTCCCGCGCCACCGAGATCACCTTGGCCCCGGCAGATCCCATCGGGACCAGCTCGGCGCCGATCTGCTCGGCCAACACCTCCACAAACGCAGGTGGTCGGGTGCGGCTGACGGCGATCCGGGGTCGGTCGCTCGAACGCTGGGGTACGACGGGCGGGTCGGCGGTGCTGAACGTGGTCGACATCCCCGGCTGCGCCACCGCACCGGCAGCGAGGTCGCCGTCCTCCCACAGCGCGACATGGACGGCCCAGTCGTCCCGAGGGGGCTCGGAGTACTCACGGGTGCCGTCCAGAGGGTCGACAATCCAGACCCGCCTGTTCTGAAGTCGCGCCTTGTCGTCCTTGCCTTCCTCGCTGAGAATCGCGTCGCCCGGGCGATGAGTTGTCAGCAGGTGCATCAAGATCTCGTGACCAAGGGCGTCGCCGGCGTTCTTCAGGTCTTTGCCCTCGAGGCCCTGCCCTCGCAGTTCTTCGAGTCGTTCGCCGGCCACCGTCGCGGCCCAGGCGGAAAGGCGGTGATCGTCGCCGACGACCTCCGGAGATGGAGTCGGTAGGTCCAAGGAATCAGTCACGCCAGAACTCTGCCACACGCTCATGAGCTCAGGCGAAGTCGTGTCTCAGCGCTTGAGGCGGTCGGGTTTGGCTGCCGCCACCACGGCGCACGGCGTGGCGGCAGCCGAACCCGGGCTAAGGCCGCAGCGCGTGAGAGCTTCAGCTAGCGATCTGCCGGCGGTTGGAACTACCTCGTCCGACAGAGATGCGGCGTGGCTTCGCTTGCTCGGCGACGGGGATCTTGATGATCAGGACGCCATCGGCGTAGTCGGCCTTCATCTGATCCACGTCGAGAGTCTCACCGAGGAAGAGTTGGCGGGAGAACGAACCTGTCGTGCGCTCGGCGACAACCGGCTCGACCCCGTCCCGGCTCACTCGGGGCCGCTCGGCTCGGACGGTGAGTACGTTTTGCTCCACCGTCAGGTCGATGGACTCGGTGTCGACACCCGGCAGGTCCAGGTGGACGTAGAACGTGTCCTGGTCGCGATACGCGTCCATTGGCATGACGGCTGGCCGTCCCTGAGTGCCGAACATGGCCTCGGTGAGCCTGTCCAGGTCCCTAAAAGGATCGGTTCGCATCAACATCTCGATCAGCTCCTTTCAGTTCGCCCTTCCGAAGGACTCAGAAGGGCCACTTCAGATCTAATACCTTCGCATAAGATTTTCTTCAAATTCGGTCAGATGTCAAGTACTCTGTTGAGTCCAGATTTCGACGAGCACAACTGTGTCAACAGGAAGGAGAGGCGGGTGACCGAGCCGCCACCCGACAGAGCCGTGTACGGCATCTCTGTGGCGTCTGAGCTCACCGGCGTACAACCGCAGGCGTTGCGCGACTACGAGTCCCGCGGCCTGATAGAGCCCTTCCGCACTGAGGGCGGGACCCGCAGGTACAGCCGTGACGACCTCGATCGCATCGCCCACATCAGTTCACTGCTGGCCAGCGGCCTCAACCTTGAGGGTGTCGGGCAAGTGCTGCTTTTGAAGGCCGAGACGCAGCGTCTCAACGACGAGATCGACCGGCTGAAGAAGAAGCGACCTCGGCGTTCCTGACCACCGAGATGCGAGCCACTAACGTCAGCGGTTGAACAGGTTCTGGGTCTGCTCCAGTCCATTCGCGATCAACGACTCGACGGCATCGGCGGCACGCTGGACATGCAGGTCGAGCTCGCGACGTTCGGTCGACGAGAACGGCTTCAACAAGAAGTCCGCTGGATCCTCGCGCCCATGAGGGCGGCCGATCCCGATGCGGACGCGGTAGTACTCACCGGTGCCGATCGACTTGCGGATCGATTTGAGTCCGTTGTGGCCGTTGTCTCCGCCACCGAACTTGACGCGCAGCTCGCCGAACGGGATGTCGAGCTCGTCGTGGAGGGCGATCAACTGAGCTGGCTCAGCCTTGTAGGACGACAGCAAGGTCGAGACTGGCCCGCCGGACTCGTTCATGTAGCAGCGCCCGCGCCCCAGCACGGTGCGCACACCGGGTACGCCGAGCAAGCGACCTTCGACGACCAGGGCACGGCCGCTCTTGTGGGGCTTCCACTTGCCGGACATGCGATCGGCAAGTTCGTCGGCCACGAGGTAGCCGAGGTTGTGGCGCGTCTTTTCGTACGTCGGACCCACGTTTCCGAGCCCCATGACGATCCACCCGTCGTATGTCACCGGCGATCCTGACGTTCGGCGGAACCGGTCGAGGAGATCTCGGAGGGTGCCTCCGAGATGACTCACTCGTCGGAAGAGCTGTCGCCTTCGCCTTCGGCTGCGTCGCCTTCGCTCGGCTCGCCCTCGGCAGACTCAGCCTCCGCGGCGGCCTCGGCCTGTGCCGCGATCTCGTCGTCGGAGAGGTCGTGCTCGATGCCCGCCTCGGCCTCGGCCTCGGCAAGCTCAGCCTCGAGGTCCTCAGCGGTGGGAGCAGCGGTGAAGTTCACGATGAGCGCATCCTCGTCGATGGCCAACGTCGAGCCCTCGGGAAGGATGAGGTCCTTGGCGCTGATCTGCGTGCCGACACCGATGCCCTCGATGTCGACCTCGATCGACTTGGGAATGTTGGTGGCCTCGGCATTCAGCGGCACTGAGGTGTGGTCGAGGGTGACCAGCGTCTCGGGGGCGGCTTCACCGACGAGAACGATTCCGACGTCCACGGTCACGGTCTCGCCCTTGCGGACGATGATCAGGTCGGCATGCTCGATGAAACCCCGGATGGGGTCGCGCTGGACCTGCTTCGGAAGGGCGAGCTTGCTGTCGCCGTCGATCTCGATGGAGAGCAGGGCGTTCGCGGTCTTCAGAGCCAGCATCAGGTCGTGACCGGGGAGGCTGATGTGCACCGGGTCGGTGCCGTGGCCGTAGAGAACCGCAGGGACCTTGTCGGCACGGCGGATCCGTCGGGCGGCTCCCTTACCGAACTCGGTACGGGGCTCGGCATGGATCTTGACCTCAGAAGACACGGGGACATACTCCTTGAGCGACTCATCAACAACTTCGTACGGACCACAGGCGGGGTGCAGCCTGGTCGCTGCCGTGACGCAGAGCGCGCTGATTCGAAGAACCGCGTCGATCACGGAGACCGGACAATGCCGGATCGCGAGCACCGATCAGATCAGCAGTCGCTCCCTCGCCGAGGCAACTTGACAATCTTAGCCGCGAAGCCGAACCAGGGGAAATCCGCCCGCCGATGTGTTGGATGTTCGCTGGTCGGCGCGCTCGCTTCGCTCGCTAAGCCCGACCATCGAAAAGACTCGTGACCGAACCGTCCTCGAAGACCTCGCGGATCGCCCGGCTGATCAGCGGGGCGATGGACAGCGTGGTGAGCTTGTCGAACGTGTGGTCGTCACCGATGGGCAGCGTGTTGGTGACGATGACCTCGCACGCCTGAGAGTTCTTCAGCCGGTCAACCGCCGGGCCGGACAAGATGGCGTGGGTCGCGACGATCACCACGTCCTCGGCGCCGGCCGCGAGGATGGCGTCGGCCGCCTTCACGATGGTGCCGCCGGTGTCGATCATGTCGTCGACCAAGACGCAGACCCGGCCCTTCACATCACCCACCAGCCGGTTGGCGCGGGTTTCGTGCGGGTTGGTGATGTCGCGGGTCTTGTGGATGAAGGCCAACGGTGCACCGCCAAGGCGAGACGACCATTGCTCGGCCACCCGGATCCGCCCGGCATCGGGCGAGACCACCGTAAGCGCTCGACCGCCATAGTTGTCGGCAACATAGTCGGCGAGCACGGGCATCGCCGCCAGATGGTCGACCGGGCCGTCGAAGAAACCCTGGATCTGTGACGTGTGCAGGTCGACGGTGATCAGGCGGTCGGCACCGGCGGTCTTGAACAGGTCGGCCATCAACCGCGCCGAGATCGGCTCTCGGCCCAGGTGCTTCTTGTCCTGACGGGCGTAGCCGTAGAACGGCATCACTACCGTGATCCGCTTGGCCGACGCGCGCTTGAGGGCGTCGACCATGATGATGTGCTCCATGATCCACTTATTGATCGGTTCGGTATGGCTCTGCATGACGAAGGCGTCACAGCCCCGGACGGACTCTTCGTATCGCACGTAGATCTCGCTGTTGGCGAAGTCGCGATGCGTCGTGGGCACGAGCGCGGTATCGAGCAGATCGGCAACCTCTCTGGCGAGGTGGGGGTGCGCCCGTCCGGAGAAGAGCATCAGGTTCTTCTCAGTCGTCCGCTTCAAGCCCGTCATTGGTCGCGCTCCTCGGGGGCTTCATCCGCCGCGTCGGCCGCGTCGGCGGCCGGTGTGCCGGGCCGTTTGCGTTGCACCCAACGGTCGATGTGGCGCTGTGGTCCCGTGCTGACGGCGAGCGCTCCGGGTGGGACGTTGCGGCGTACGACGGTTCCGCCACCGGTCACCGCGCCGTCACCGATGTGGATCGGAGCGACGAACGTGTTGTTGGAACCCGTCTTGCAGTGAGCACCCACGATCGTGACGTTCTTGGTGAGGCCGTCGTAGTTGGCGAAGATCGTGCCGGCACCGATGTTGGTGGCCTCGCCGATCTCCGCGTCGCCGACATAAGAAAGGTGGGGGACCTTGGCGCCGTCAGCGATCCGCGCTTGCTTGGTCTCCACAAACGTGCCGATCTTCCCGTCGCGACCCAAGACGGTGCCTGGGCGCAAGTAAGCGAAAGGCCCCACGCTGCTTCCGGCCGCAAGGATGGCGCCGGACCCGTGCGTGCGCACCACTGATGCCCCCGCACCGACGGCGACGTCGGCGAGCGTTGTGTCGGGCCCGATGACCGCACCCGTCTCGACTCTGGTCTCTCCGTGCAGTTGCACCCCTGGCTTCAAGGTGACATCCGAAGCAAGAGACACGGTCACGTCGACCCACGTGGTCAGCGGGTCGACCACCTCGACGCCTTCGTCCATCCATCGCTCGAGCACTCGACGGTTGAGCTCACGTCCGAGCATCGCCAACTGAGACCGGGTGTTGACTCCCTCGGTCTGCCATACGTCGTCGGTGCGCACCGCGCCGATCCGTCCACCGTCAGCGTTCGCGATCACCACGACATCGGTGAGGTACATCTCGCCCTGGGTGTTGTCGGTGCCCACTTGATCGAGGGCCTGACGCAGTACGGCCGCGTCGAAGGCGAAGATGCCTGAGCTGATCTCGCGGACCGCACGCTGCTCGGGGGACGCGTCCTTCTCCTCGACGATCGCGGTCACCGCGCCGGCGTCGTCGCGGAGCACCCGCCCGTAGCCAAAGGGAACTGGCACTTCGGCCGTCAACATCGTGACGGCGTTGCGCTGTTCGTGATGAGCGGACAACAGCGACTCGAGGGTCTCGGTGGTCTGGAGGGGTACGTCGCCGTAGGTGACGACCACCGTGCCCTCGAGGGGTGGCAGAGCTTCGAGGCCACACTGCACAGCCCGGCCTGTGCCGGCGACGTCGTCCTGGTCTGCGATCACGACACTGGCGCCGAGTTGCGTCGCGACATCGTGGACGTGGCTGTCGACCTGATCGCGTTCGTGGCGTACGACGACCGCGAGCTGCGCCGGCTCGAGGCCCCAGGCGGCGTACAGCACATGGGCGACCAGGCTGCGACCACCGATGCTGTGCAGGACCTTGGGTTTGGCGGACTTCATCCGGGTGCCCCCGCCTGCCGCGAGGACGATCACTGCGGCCGGGCGGTCTGCGCTCACCTGTGCTCCTTGCAGTCTGCGCCCGCTGGCGCCCAACGTGTGCTCATCGCACTTGCTCCCCTGCCTGGCTTCGATCCAGGACCTCAAGCTTCAAAGGCTTGCGGGCTGCCGGGTTACCCCACAGGGGACTGCCTGGCGTGCCCCGTTGCGTACCGGTCACGGCGCACCCCTGCGTGGGCACAGTCTGCCACAGGCAGCCGGGGCCAACGGCAGGGGCGTGACCGTGCTTCGAACCCGCTCCGAACCCTCGTTCGATGCGGCGTGTCGGCCGCGACACCCCGGGAATCCTTGGAAGTTACGGCACCGTAGGTTACGGTTGCGTAAGTACGTTGCATCCGATGATTGAGGAAGTTCGAACATGACGCCAGCCACCGCTGTCGCACCCCCCGTCACAGACAAGACCACCGCCCCCACCGACACGTCAGATGTCCTGGACGATGCGATCGGAACACTCGGGGGCGACAAGCAGTCCCGGGGGGAACAGATCGCGCTCGCCATCTTCATCGTGCTGCCCTTCCTGGCCGTTCTCGCGGCCGTCCCGGTGGCTTGGGGCGGGTGGCTCGGCTGGCACGACGTCGTCATCATGATGGTGATGTACGCGATCACCGGTCACGGGGTCACCGTTGGCTTCCACCGCTTCTTCACCCACAAGTCGTTCAAGCCCAACCGCCCGGTCAAGATCGGCCTCGCCCTTGCCGGCTCGATGGCCATCCAGGGCCCGGTCATCCGTTGGGTCGCCGACCACCGCAAGCACCACAAGTTCTCAGACCGCGACGGTGACCCGCACTCACCCTGGCGTTACGGCGACACCGTTCCCGCCCTCATGAAGGGCCTGTTCTTTGCCCACATGGGATGGCTGTTCGACACCGAACAGACCTCGCAGCGGCAGTACGCACCCGACTTGCTCAAGGACAGGGACATCGTCCGCATCTCGCGCGCTTTCCCATGGCTCGTTCTCGTGTCGCTGGCCACGCCCCTGCTGATCGGCGGCCTCTGGTCGATGTCATGGCAAGGTGCGCTCACCGCATTCTTCTGGGGCTCGCTGGTCCGCGTCGGCCTGCTCCACCACGTCACCTGGTCGATCAACTCGATCTGCCACGCTGTCGGAAAGCGGCCGTTCAAGTCCCGCGACAAGTCCGGGAACGTCTGGTGGCTGGCCATCCCGTCGATGGGTGAATCCTGGCACAACCTGCACCACGCCGACCCCACCTGTGCCCGCCACGGCGTGCTCCGGGGACAGCTCGACACCTCCGCCAGGATCATCTGGGTGATGGAGAAGTTCGGTTGGATCGACGCGGTTCGCTGGCCCGTCAAGGAGCGCCTGGAGATGAAGCGGGTCCAGCCAACGCATGACTAGGCCGGAAATGGTCTTTCGGGCTGCGATGATGCCTCGGTGACCGAGCCTAAGAACAAACGCACCCAGCGGGCCCGGATGACGAGCGCTGAGCGGCGCGAACAACTCATCGAAATCGCGAGAGCGCTGTTCGCCGACCGCGGCTTCGAAGGTACGTCGATCGAGGAGATCTCCGCTCGCGCCAAGGTCTCCAAGCCGATCGTCTACGAACACTTCGGGGGCAAAGAGGGCCTCTACGCAGTCGTCGTCGACCGCGAGGTACGCCAGCTGCTCGGGATGATGCGCACGTCATTGACGGCAGGCCATCCCCGCGAGCTCCTCGAGCAGGCTGCCTTCGCCCTCCTCGACTACATCGAGCAGTCCTCCGACGGTTTCCGCATCCTCGTCAGGGACTCACCGATCGGTTCGGAGTCCGGCTCGTTCGTCTCGATCATCGGCGACATCGCCACTCGGGTCGAGTACATCCTCGAAGAAGAGTTCCGCAACCGCGGCTTCGATGCGAAGTACGCACCGATCTACGCGCAGATGCTGGTCGGCATGGTCGGCACCACCGGCCAATGGTGGCTGGACGCCCGAAGTCCCGGCAAGAAGGAAGTGGCCGCCCATCTCGTCAACCTGGCGTGGAACGGTCTCCACGGCCTCGAGCAGTACCCCGAGCTGCGCAACCCGCCGCCGGACTGACAGCCAACCAGGCCCTCACGCCAGCGCATAGGCGTCGATCTCGGCAGCCACTCGCTTCTTCACGTCGTCGTCGGCGAATGCCACGTCAACCGCGTTCCTCGCGAGCTGCTTGAGGCCGGACTCGTCGAGCTCCAGGAGTCGAGCTGCGACGTCGTACTCCTGGTTGAGCGTCGTACCGAACATCGGCGGGTCGTCGGAGTTGACCGTCACGATGATGCCGGCGGCGTGCATCTGCTTGATCGGGTGCTCGTCGAGGGTGGCGACGGCCCGGGTTGCGATGTTGGACGTCGGGCAGACCTCGAGTGGGATGCGGTGTTCGACGAGATGGTCAACCAGTGCTGGGTCGTTGACCGCCGAGGTGCCGTGGCCGATGCGTTCGGCGCCGAGTTCGCGGAGGGCGTCCCAGATCGTGTCTGGTCCGGTCGTCTCACCGGCATGCGGCACCGACCGCAGCCCGGCAGCCCGTGCCTGGTCGAAGAACGGCTTGAACTGTGGCCGTGGCACGCCGATCTCCGGTCCGCCGAGTCCGAACGAGACGAGGCCATCGGGATGCAACCCGGTCGCGATGCGCGCAGTCTCCTCAGCAGCCGGAATACCTGACTCCCCGGGGATGTCGAAGCACCAGCGCAGCACGATCCCGAAGTCGCGCTCAGCGGCGACACGGGCATCCTCGATCGCCTCGCAGAACGCCTCCGCGGCAATGCCGCGGATGAGTGACGTGTACGGCGAGCAGGTGAGCTCGGCATAGCGGATCTGCTGGCCGGCCATGTCGCGGGCGATCTCGTAGGTGAGCATCCGCACGTCTTCGGGTGTGCGCACGAGATCGACGACCGACAGGTAGACCTCGACGAAGTGGGCGAAGTCGGTGAACGAGAAGTACGACGCGACTTGGCTGGCGTCCTTCGGCACGGGGGTGTCTTCATGGCGGCTGGCGAGCTCAGCGACGATCCGCGGTGAAGCGGAGCCGACGTGGTGAACGTGCAGCTCGGCCTTGGGCAGGCCTGCGATGAAGTCCGTGTGTTGACTGGTCATCCGCCGACTCTAAGTGGTCTGAGGTGGCGCCTCGCCGAGGACCTCGACCCGATTGCCATGAGGGTCGAGAGTGTGGAATCGCCGGTAGCCCGGAAAGTTGTCATCCCAGGTCACCGGGGTGTGAGCGGCGTCGAAACGTGCCGCCAGCGCATCGAGGTCGGCCACGAGGAAGGCTGGGTGGGCCTTGCGGGCGGGCGCGAACGGCTCTTCGACGCCGACGTGCAACTCGTAGCCCTCGCCGCGGAACCACACCCCACCACGCTTTGCGAGCTCAGCCGGCTTGGCGACCTCAGTCAATCCGAGCAGCTCACCGTAGAACGATCGGACGGCTGCTTCGCCGTCGCGCGGGCAGCTCACCTGGACGTGATGCAGGAGCGTCATGACGAGGCTCGCAGGGATTGTCCGACGAATCCGAGATAGAGCTTCATGCCGACGTGGGACGGTATGAAGCCGAGCCGCTGATAGAAGCGGCGGGCGTCGAGGCGCTGAGTGTTGCTCGTGAGCTCCACGCGGGCGCAACCGCGATGCTGGGCATCAGCGATGATCCAGTTGATCAGCTCAGCCCCGTACCCGTTGCGGCGGTGAGCCGACGAGACCCGGACCGACTCGATCTGGCAGACCAGCCCGGCGCGGTACATCAACCTCCGCTGCCAGCTGACCTGAGCTGTCGCGATGACGTCGCCGTCCAGCTCACCGACGAGCACGGTCGAGTGATCGCTGCCAACGATTTCAGCCAGCGCATTGACGTAGGGCGTGAGGTCGGAGAGGTCCTCGCTCACTTCGCGGATCGTGTCTTCTCTCAGCAGGGTGAGCAGACGCGGGAGGTCGTCGGGACGAGCGTCACGGATCAGCATCAGACCGCCTTCTGGGCTACGACGAACACACGTCGAAACGGCAACACCGTACCGAACGACTGCTCGGGATATGCGGCCCGAAGTGCCGCCATGTACTCGGCCTCGAAGACCGGGCGCTGTGCTTCGGACAGCGCCTGCAGCACGGGACGTGCGCCCGTGCCCGAGATCCAACGGAAGACGGGATCCGGCCCGGTCAGCACATGCAGGTAGGTGGTCTCCCATGCATCGACGACGCAGCCGAGGCTGGCCAGGTCGGCCAGATAAGTCTCGGGATCGTCGGACGCCGGTCGCTCGATCTCGCGGGTGGCCTCGACGAAGCGGGGTTCGGCCGCGAGCTCGTGGAGCAGCCGGTGGCTCGGCTCGTCGAAGTTGCCGGGCACCTGGAATGCCAGCCAGCCGCCAGGCGTGAGCGCCTCGACGAGTTGCGTCAGGAGGCCGCGGTGGCCAGGTACCCACTGCAGGGTGGCGTTGGAGACCACCACGTCCACCTGCTTCTCGGGTCGCCACGACCGGAGGTCTGCCAGCGCAAACGTCAGGCGTTCGCTGGCGTGTTCCTGCGCGGACTCGATCATCTCCGCAGAGGAGTCGAGCCCTTCGATCCGAGCTTCGGGCCACCGCTCGGCCAGGCTGGCCGTCAGCTGGCCCGGCCCGCAGCCCAGGTCGACGACCTGCTGCGGCTGAGTCGACCCAATCCTCCGGACGAGATCGAAGAACGGCCGTGAGCGCTCGTCAGCGAACTGGAGGTAGGTGTCGGGGTTCCAGGTGGCCATCGCGCTGCCTTTCCGGGTCCGGAACGAGGAGGTGACAAGTATCTTGATGTCAAGATAACTCTGCCAGCCGAATCTCTCTACGTCAAGAGTCTTGACCGGTAGGCTCGCGCCATGAGCAGCCAAGCGGACGAGGTCGACCGACTCGTTGCCGCGTGGGGACGCGAACGGCCCGACCTCGACGTCGGGCCGATGCAGGTGCTCAGTCGCGTCACCCGACTGGCTCGGCACCTCGACCTGGCCCGCCGTCAGGCGTTTGCCGCACACGACCTCGAGACGTGGGAGTTCGACGTCCTGTCCGCTCTGCGCCGGGCCGGCGAACCCTACGAGCTGTCACCGGGACGGCTGATCCGCGAAACTATGGTCACCTCGGGAACGATGACCAACCGGGTCGATCGGCTGACCACCAAAGGTCTGGTCGCGCGCCTTCCCGATCCCGCCGATCGCCGCGGTGTCCTCGTGCGGCTCACTCCCGAGGGTCGCACTCGTGTCGATGCCGCCCTAGCGGGTCTGCTCGAACACGAACGCCTGCTCCTGCACGAGCTCAGCGACGACGACCGGGAGACGTTGGCCGGCCTGCTTCGTACGGTCGTCTCTCCGTTCGACGCCCCTTGACGGACTGAGCGCCACCCCAACATCAGGGGGTCGGCAGCCAACTCTCGTCCCAGGCGAACGCGGCCTCCATCCGATCACGCTCGAGCACTGCCGGCAGGATCGCCATGAGGAAGTCAGAGTCTGGGATCTGGTCGGGGGCGAAGAACCTCAGCTCTGCCGACTCCCCGTCGAGGCTCTCGAGCCGGCCACCTTCGATGACGCAGTCGAAGACCGTGACGATCGCTTGCGCGATGTCTCCGTTCGGGTACGTCGTGACGGGATGCGTCTCCACTCCGAGCACCCTCACCGGTCGCACGACTAACCCGGTCTCCTCATAGACCTCACGGACACAGGCTTGCGCAGGCTGCTCATCCGGGTCGAGCGCACCACCAGGCACCGACCACAGCCCGTTGTCAGAACGACGCTGGATCAGGATGCGTCCTTCGTCATCGCGCACGATGCCGCACGCACACGGAACCATCAGCAGATCGTGGCCGACCATCGTGCGTAGCTGTGCAAGGTAGTCGCTGATCGGCATGCCGGCGATCCTAGGCGCTCAGGTGAGCTCGGCCGCCTCCAGCCACGCCAGCTCGAGCCCGTCGCGCTCGGCCTTGAGCTTATGAAGCTCGTCGCTGAGGTCGGCCAGCTTCTCGTAGTCGCTCCCGTGCAACGCCATCGTCGCGTGCAGCTCGTCGATCCGACCACCGATCCTGGAGAGCTGTCGTTCGATCTTGGCGAGCTCCTTCTTCGCTGCCCGCTCGTTGGCCGAGCCGGACGCCGCGCTCGACTCGGGCTCATTCGGCGTACGACGCTCGGGTATGGCCGCGGACTCGGCTCGTCGCCTCAAGTACTCGTCGACGCCACCAGGCAGGAGGCCGAGCGATCCATCGCCCAGCAGCGCCCACACCGTGTCACACACCCGCTCGAGGAAGTAGCGATCGTGCGAAACGACGATCATCGTTCCCGGCCAGCCGTCGAGGAAGTCCTCGACCACGTTGAGCGTCTCGATGTCGAGGTCGTTGGTGGGCTCGTCGAGCAGCAGCACATTGGGTTCGGCCAACAGCAGCCGGAGCAGCTGGAGGCGCCGGCGCTCGCCACCGGACAAGTCGCCGATTCGCGCAGTCAGCCGGTCACCGGTGAACCCGAACCGTTCAAGCAACGAGCTCGCCGTGATCTCACGGCCACCAACAGAGGTGATGCGGCGAATCTCCTCGACGGAGCTGAGCACGCGCTGCGACGGGTCGAGGTCATCGAGTGCCTGAGTGAGATGGGCGAGCGACACCGTCCGCCCGGTCTTGAGCTTGCCCGCGTCGGGTCGGGTCTCCCCTGCCAGCACCGAGAGCACCGATGTCTTCCCGGCACCGTTGACGCCGATCAGGCCGATCCGGTCACCGGGCCCTATGCGCCATGTCACCTGATCGATCAGGTCGCGCCCGCCGCGCGTGATCGTGGCGTGCTCAAGATCGAGGACGTCTTTGCCGAGTCGCGCCGCCGCGAACTGCTGGAGTTGCACTCGATCGCGCGGTTCTGGCTCGTCGGAGATGAGCATCGAGGCGGCGTCCATTCGAAACTTGGGCTTTGAGGTGCGTGCAGGAGGCCCACGCCGCAGCCAGGCGAGCTCCTTGCGCATCAGGTTCTGCCGGCGATCCTCGGTGGCCTCTGCCTGCCTCATCCGTTCGGCCTTGGCGAGAACGAAAGCGGCGTAGCCACCGTCGTAGCTGTCGACGACCGCGTCGTGGACCTCCCACGTCGTCGTACACACCGCGTCGAGGAACCACCGGTCATGCGTCACGACAGCCATGGCCCCGGACGTCTTGGTCGCCCGGTCCACCAGGTGGCGGGCCAGCCAGTCGACGGCTTCGAGGTCGAGATGGTTGGTGGGCTCGTCGAGCAGCAGGACGTCGACCTCGCTCAGCAGCAGCCGCGCCAGCGAGACGCGCCGACGTTCGCCTCCCGAGAGCCCGGCGACGGGTCGGTGCAGGTCGAGGTCGCCGAGCAGGTTGGAGAGCACATCCCGGGCGCGCGGGTCTGCCGCCCACTCGTGCTCGGCCAGATCACCCAGCACGACATGCGCGAGGGTGGCTGCTGGGTCGAGGTCGTCATGCTGACCGACCATCCCCCAGTGCAGGCCCCGGTTGTGGGTGACCCGTCCGGCGTCGGGAGGTTCGAGGCCAGCCATGACGCGCAGCAGGGTGGTCTTGCCATCACCGTTGCGCCCGACGATCCCGACGCGGTCGCCTTGCTGCACGCCGAGGCTGACATCGGTGAGCAGCGGCCGAACACCGAACGCCTTGGAGACCTTCTCGAGGTTGATGAGATTCGCGGCCATGTGTCAGGTGATGAGCCGGGCGCCTGACACCGGCCCATTCGCCCGCTGCACCGAACGGCACAGACCTGAGCTCGACAGCGCGACGGCGAGGTCGACCGCGTGGTCTTCGTCAGCTGCCAGGAAGAGGCAGGTCGGCCCCGAACCGGAGACGAGTGACCCCAGAGCGCCGTACTCCTCGCCGAGGTCCAGGGTGCGTCGCAGAGCCGGGCGCAGCCGGATCGCTGGCGGTTCCAAATCGTTGTGGAGGGCCTGCCCGACGGCATACGGGTCACCAGACCGCAGTCCCGTCATCAGCTCCTCGGGGACATCCGGGTCCGGGACGGTCTGGTCGGCGCGGTTGCGGTCGAGCTCGGCGTAGACCTCCGCTGTCGACAGGCCAGCTTCGGCGTAAGCGAGCACCCATTCGTAGCGTCCTCGAGCGAGAACCGGCGACAGGTTCTCGCCCCGGCCGGTGCCGATCGCGTTGCCACCGGTGAGACAGAAGGCCACATCGCTGCCGACCTCGGCCGCGAGCGCGGACAGCTCGTCGCGGGTGGCTCCGGTGCGCCACAAGGCGTCGCAGGCAACGAAGGCGCCCGCGGCGTCAGTGCTTCCCCCTGCGAGTCCGCCGGCGACGGCAATCGACTTGTGGATGCTCAGGGCGACGCCGGAGTCGACGTCGAACGACTTGGCGAGCAGCAAGGCGGCCTGAACGGCGAGGTTCGTCTCGTCCAGAGGTACGACGTCATGGCCCTCGCCTGTCACGCTGACGGTGAACTCACCATCGGGGGCTGGCCGGGCCTTCACCTCGTCGTACAGCGAGATCGCCTGGTAGACCGTGGCCACCGGGTGGAAGCCGTCGGCGCCGGGCGCACCGACGGTCAGCCCGAGGTTGATCTTCGCGGGAGTCCGCGCGGTCACGGTGGTCACAGCGTTAAGGCTACGGGGAAGTGTCGAGGGAATCGGCAATGCGCGCGAACTCCTGCACGGTCAGTCTCTCGCCGCGAACCGTGGGGTCGACGCCGGCGGCTGCGATCGCTGCTTGCGCTGCTGCCGCCGATCCCGCGATTCCGGCCAGCGCCGCACGCAACATCTTGCGACGTTGGGCAAACGCGGCATCGACAATGGCGAAGACTCGCTCCCGTCCGACGGTGCTGTCCGGAGGGGGGCGGCGGGTCATGGCGACCAGGCCGGAGTCGACGTTCGGGGCCGGCCAGAAAACGTTGCGCCCGACAACGCCGGCCTTGCGGACATCGGCGTACCAGGACGCCTTGACGCTGGGAATGCCGTACACCTTCGAACCGGGCGGGGCGGCGAGGCGTTGGGCCACCTCCAGCTGCACCATCACCAGGATGCGCTCGATCGAGGGGAACGTGGCGAGCAGGTGGAGGAGAACAGGGACCGAGACGTTGTAGGGGAGGTTGGCGACCAGGGCGGTCGGCGGCGGGCCCTCGACGTCGGTGAGTCCGAGAGCGTCGGCATGCATCACGGTGAGGACGTCGGTGTGCTCGGGCGCGAACTCGGCGATCGTCGCGGGAAGCGCAGCGGCTAGGGATGCCTCCACCTCAACGGCGGTGACGTGGGCGACGTTGTCGAGGAGGCCGAGTGTCAATGACCCGAGGCCCGGGCCGACTTCGAGGACCACGTCTTCGGGAGCGAGGTCGGCGGCGCGCACGATGCGCCGAACCGTGTTGGCGTCGATGACGAAGTTCTGGCCGCGCTGCTTGGTCGGTCGGACGTCGTACCGGTCGGCCAGAGAACGGACATCCGCCGGCCCGAGAAGTCTCGGACCGGCGGATGCCGATGAAGATCCGTTCACAGCGACCACTCTAGGGAGGCTCGTGGGTGATCGCCTTTAGGCGTGTTCCCTAGGCTGCTGTGCACGGGGCGCGAGGCGCCATGCAGATTTGTCAGCTGAGGCCAAGCGCAGCGGTGCAGGCCGGCCAGGCGCCCCAACCTTGTGCCGCCTGGACCTTCTCGGCGATCGCGATCTGCTGTTCGCGAGTGGCCTGGTCTGCGGTCGAGGCGTAGGCGCCGCCGCCGTACGCCGTCCAGGTGCCGGCGCTGAACTGGAGACCGCCGTAGTAGCCGTTGCCCGTGTTGATGGCCCAGTTGCCACCCGACTCGCACTCAGCAATGGCGTCCCACACCGAGTCGCCGGCAGGCGAAGGTGTCGAAGGCGGGGTCGGGCGGCTCTTGGTGCCGTGGACCTCGACCTGAGCGACAGGAGCTCTGAGCAGGACACGCTCGAGCTCACGCTTGCGCACGAGCTCACCGTTGGCACGCACGATCTTGTAGGTCACCTTCGCAGCGCCTGCTTCGCCCTCGCGGACGACGCGGCTCTGGTCGGTGTACATGCTGTCGTCCTCGCGCACATCGGTGCTGAACGGCACCGACTCAGTGACGATGGTCTTCTTGGCGAACAGACGAGTGACGTAGATCTTCGTACCGTCGTCGATCGTGGCGTTGCGCTTCGGGGTGACCACGTCGTCTTCGCCGAGCTTGACGCCCTGGTCGAGCAGCGCCTCGGTGACTGTCAGGCCGGTCGTCGTGACCGCCTTCTTCTTGTGGCTGCCCACCTTGAGGACGACGTCCTTCGGCGTGCTGACGACCAGCTGCATGCCGTCGCGTCCGATGCTCGACGAACGGCTGGCGGAGAGCTCTGAGCCGGCCGCGATGCGCTGACCGACCTGGTCGAGAGCGTCGTCCACGGTGGTGGCCGTCGTCCAGTACGTCTGCCTGTCGCCGTCGACGTTGAGCTTCAGCTGACGGCCGTAGGAGACGGCAATCCGGGTTCCGTCATCGACCTTGGAAGACGGGGACGGCGCGACAGCGTCGTGCGCTCCCAGATCGATACCTTCATCGTCAAGGACGTCTTCGACGGTCCCGCCGAAGGTGCTGACGGTGTGCTCCTTGCCGTCGACTGAGACGGTCACGCTCTTGCGAGCTGATGCGTAAGCCACGGATCCGATCACGAGGCCAAGGGTGAGGGTTGCGGACAAAATCGCGAAGGCGATCTTCTTCGACACGGTGCTCCGAACGTTGTACTTCCCGGCTCACAGGGGGGTGCTTCGTGCCCGTCTGGGGGTGTATGTCGGGGCGCCCTGTTTCCGGCCACAAGTTCCCGACCATGGCAGAGAAGACCGGGGTTATCAAAGCCGCGGACGGTGTTGAGCGGCGGCGGGTGACGCATGTCACGAGATCACGAAAAGATAACGGCGAGATGAACCGCTTTGCGATCGGGTCAGTTGCAGCAGAGCCGTTTGCCCCCATTCGTCGGAAGCCGTCGTCGATCCGACTCGCAGCGGTTCGTTTGCCGACATCCGTCGGACGACGTAACAACAGCGGTGCTCAGCCCCAGTGACCGCCGAAGGCGGCGTCGGTGTTGGCGTCGATGGCAGCACACAACGTCTCGAGTGGCACGCCCTTCACCTCAGCCATCGCACGCACGGTGATCGGCACGAGGTACGACGCGTTGGGACGACCGCGGTAAGGCATCGGCGTGAGGAAGGGCGCGTCGGTCTCGACCAGGATCCGATCGAGCGGCGTCACTGCGAGCGCGTTGCGCAGGTTCTGAGCGTTCTTGAACGTGACAGTGCCGGCGAAGGAAAGGTAGCCACCCCGGTCCAAGCAGGCCCTGGCGAAATCGACGTCGCCGGAGAAGCAGTGCATCACCAGCCGCTCAGGCACACCGTCCTCGTCGAGCATGCCCAGCACGTCGTCGTGGGCGTCGCGGTCGTGAATGACGAGTGTCTTGTCGTGTCGGTGCGCGAGCTCGATGTGCGCCGCGAACGACCGCTTCTGAGCCGCGATGCCATCGGCTCCAGTGCGGTAGTAGTCGAGACCTGTCTCTCCCACAGCCCGCACCCGCGGGCTCGACTCGACGAGGCGTTCGATCTCGGCGATCCCCTGATCGAGGACGCCGTCACCTTGGGCATCGAGCTTGGGTGCCTCGTTGGGGTGGATCGCCACCCCGGCCACGATCGCGTCGTACGACGTCGCGGTCTCGACCGCCCACGCCGCCCCCGGCAGGTCACACCCAATCTGGACGATGCGCGGCACCCCGACACTGGCAGAAAGGGCCAGCGCCTCCGCGGGATCGAGCCAGCTCTCGCCGTCTTCGATGTCGAGGTGGCAGTGGTTGTCGACGACCGGTGACGGCAACGGCTCGGGTGCGGGTGGCCGACTGATGTCGCGGCTCGTCGCCTCGCCGCCCTTGGTCCGAGAGCGCATCGGTTGGCTCGGCGTCAAGAAGCCGCCTCCGTTTCGGCCTCGAGCCGGGCCAGCTCCTCGTCGACGACAGACGGGTCAAGCTTGGTGAAGACCGGAGTCGGCTTGCCAACCTTCGTCCCCACGACCACGGGCCGACGTTCCCAGCTCGGGGTGGACGAGTAGTCGCCCGTGATGATCGGGTAGCCCGGCCCGCCATCGAGGTCATCGACCTCGTCGATGCGCGGCATCGGAACGAACTCGCCTGCACCACCCAGCAACGTGTGCACGCTGTTGGCGCTGTGCGGGAGGAACGGCGCGAGCAGCGTGTTGCAGTCGCTGACCGCCTGTGCCGTCACGTGCAAGATGGTGGCCAGCCGCTCGCGTTCGCTCGGGTCCTTGAGCTTGTAGGGCTCCTGCTCGGTGACGTACCTGTTCACCTCGCCAACCGTGCGCATGGCGTCGGCAATCGCCTGGCGGAAGCGGTGCTTCTCGAGCTGACCACCCACCGTCGCGAAGGCTTCCTCGACGAGCTTGAGCAGCGCGGTGTCGGACTCGGTCAAGTCAGCTGCGTCGGGGATCTCGCCGAAGTTCTTATGGATCATCGTCACGGTCCGGTTGACGAGGTTGCCCCAGCCCGCGACGAGCTCGCCGTTCGTACGCCGGACGAACTCCGCCCAGGTGAAATCGCTGTCGGACGTTTCGGGACCTGCCGCACAGATGAAATAGCGCAGCGCGTCAGCTTGATAGCGCTCGAGGACGTCGCGGACGTAGATGACCACGCTCCGGCTCGTCGAGAACTGCTTCCCCTCCATCGTCAGGAACTCCGAGCTGACCACTTCGGTGGGCAGCTGGAGGTCACCGTATGGGCCGGGCTCTCCACCTCGGCTACCGCGACCGTCGTACGCCAGCAGCTCGGCAGGCCAGATCTGCGAATGGAAGGTGATGTTGTCCTTGCCCATGAAGTAGTAGGACAGTCCCTCTGGTTCGTTCCACCACGTGCGCCAGGCATCCGCGTCGCCGGTCCGGCGGGCCCATTCGATGCTCGCCGAGAGGTAGCCGATCACGGCGTCGAACCACACGTAGAGCCGCTTGGTCGGGTTGTCACGCCAGCCGTCCAGCGGCACCGGGATGCCCCAGTCGATGTCACGGGTGATCGCGCGCGGCCTGATCTCCTTGAGGATGTTCTGGCTGAACCGGATTACGTTCGGCCGCCACAGGCCGGTGGCCTCACGCTGGTCCAGCCACTCCCCCAAGGCCTCGGCGAGGGCAGGAAGGTCGAGGAAGAAGTGCTGGGTCTCGACGAACTCCGGAGTCTCACCGTTGATCTTGCTCACCGGGTTGATGAGGTCGGTGGCGTCGAGCTGGTTGCCACAGTTGTCGCACTGGTCGCCGCGGGCCGCGTCGTACCCGCAGATCGGACAGGTGCCTTCGATGTAGCGGTCTGGCAAGGTGCGTCCGGTCGACGGTGAGATCGCTCCCTTCGTGGTCTGCTCGACCAGGTAGCCGTTGCGGTGCACGGTGACGAACATCTCTTGGACGACGGCGTAGTGGTTGCGGGTGGTGGTGCGCGTGAAGAGGTCGTAGGCGAGGCCCAACCCGACGAAGTCCTCGACGATGATCCGGTGGTTGGTGTCGGCCAGCTCCTGGGGCGGCACACCAGCCTCGTCGGCGGCGATCAGGATCGGCGTCCCGTGTTCGTCGGACCCGGACACCATGAGCACGTCGTGTCCGGCCATCCGCATGTAGCGACTGAAGACGTCGGAGGGCACGCCGAACCCGGCCACGTGGCCGATGTGGCGCGGGCCGTTGGCGTACGGCCAGGCGACGGCAGACAAGACTTTGCTCATGGCGGCAATCCTAGGGCGCGGGTCCAGTCGATTTGACCGCCGACCGGGTCAGCGGTGGGCGGCTTCGTAAACGCTCTTGCGGACGATGCCGGTGTCGGTAGCGACCTGAGTGATCGCATCCTTGCGGGACAACCCACGTTCGACGGCGACGTCCACGAGTGCGCGCAGCTCACCATCGTCGAGATCGGCCGGTTCGGTCGGTTCAGCGCCCGCGACGACGATGGTGATCTCACCGCGGATTCCCTCACGTGCCCAAGCCGTCACCTCGTCGAGGCGCCCTCGTCGTACCTCTTCAAAGGTCTTGGTCAGTTCGCGACAGAGGGCGACCGAGCGTTCGGCGCCAAACACGTCGGCCATGGCCGCCAACGTCTGGACCGTGCGGTGTGGCGCTTCGAAGAACACCATCGTCCGAGGTTCGGCAGCGAGTTCCGTCAACCGACGCCGACGCTCTCCACCCTTGCGCGGCAGGAACCCTTCGAAGCAGAACCGGTCGACCGGAAGTCCCGACACCGCCAACGCAGTGAGTACGGCGGACGGGCCTGGAACCGCCGTGACCTCGATTTCTGCGGCGACCGCGGCCGCAACCAGCCGATAGCCGGGGTCGGAGATGCTCGGCATGCCCGCATCTGTCACGAGGACGACGCGCTGCCCGGACTGCAACGCCTCGACCAGACTCGGCGTCCGCTGGCTTTCGTTACCTTCGAAGTACGAGACGACGCGCGCCGATGTCTCGACCCCGAGATCGGACAGCAGTCGCCGAAGCCGCCGGGTGTCCTCGGCCGCGATCACGTCAGCAGCGACCAGCTCCGCAGCCAGCCGCGGAGACGCGTCGTCGACTCGTCCGATCGGCGTTGCCGCCACCACTAGCGTCACTTTCTCATCATGTCAGCCCATCCTGGCAATCGAGCGTCCTACGAGTCCGTACGATGGCGTGCGTGGCGACCACGACCCAGACTCCCGATGCGGATGCTGGTGCGCCCGACCCGGTTGCGGGACAAGGTGCCGTGGCCCTGTTGGGCAGCACGATCGATGGTGAACCACTCCCGCGACTTCGACGACGACTGACGCCGCTGTCCTACAGCAGCAACCCCCTCTGGGGTTGGCTCGCGCCGTTGATCATCACGCTGCTGGCCGGTGTCTTGCAGTTCTGGAGCCTGACGACGCCGCACGACATCACCTTCGACGAGACGTACTACGCGAAGGACGCCTACTCGCTGCTGGTGAAGCACTATGCGTCGAGCTTCATCAACGACGACAAGACCGACGAGAGCGAAGCCGACGCGATCATCAACACCGGGTCGACGGAAGGGATCTTCGCCAAGGAGCCAAGTGAGGTCGTCCATCCCGAGGTCGGCAAGTGGATGATCGCGATTGGCGAGTGGATTTTCGGGATGACGCCGTTGGGCTGGCGGTTCTCTGCCGCATTGACGGGCACGCTGATGGTGCTCGTGATGTGCCGGCTGGTTCGCCGGCTGACTGGCTCGACCTTGCTGGGATGCGTCGCTGGGCTGCTGCTCGCGCTCGACGGGCTGCACTTCGTCATGTCGCGATTTGCCCTGCTCGACATCTTCTTGGCGTTCTGGCTGCTCTGCGCGGCCCACTGTCTGGTCGCCGATCGCGACTGGGCCCGGCTCAAACTGGCGAGGACCTACGAGAGATCTCCGACGTTCAGTCGCTGGGAATTCGGTCCGGTGCGCGGATTCCTGGTGCGCCCATGGCGGGTCGCCGCCGGCGTCTGCTTCGGCCTTGCCGCCGGTACGAAGTGGAGTGCGATCTTCGTACTGGCCGGGTTCGCGTTGCTGATGTGGGCCTGGGACTCCGGGGCGCGGCGATCCATCGGGGTGAAATGGGCGCCGCTGAAGGCAGCAGTCGCCGACGGTCTGCCCGCTGTGGTGTCTGTCTTGATGGTCGGGCTGATCGTCTACATCGCGTCGTGGGCGGCCCTCCTCACGCATGCGCAGCGGTTCGAGGATCAGTTCGGGCACGCGGCCGATGCGAATGACTGGACGTGGAGCTCCGTCGACGACAACCCACACGGCACCGTCGAGCACGTCGCTCACGACTTCAACATCTTGTGGAATTACCACAAAGAGGTCTACATGTTCCACACCGGAACGTTCATCAAGGACGCCACGCATCCGTTCCAGTCCAACCCGGCGGGCTGGCTCGTCATCAACCGGCCGCTCGGCATTGCCGCGACCAGTGGCGACAACACCGTGATCCCCAACTGCCCTGAAGGCGAGAAGTGCGTCAAACAAGTGCTGGCCATCGGGACACCGGTGTTGTGGTGGGGTGGCGTGTTCGCCCTGTTCGTAGGGCTGGGCTATTGGCTGACCCGGCGCGACTGGCGCTTCGGCGTGCCGCTGGTCGGAGTGCTGACGACGTGGCTTCCCTGGGTCAGGTACGACGACCGGCCGATCTTCTTCTACTACGGCGTCTCCATCGTCCCGTTCACCGTCATTGGGATCACCTTGCTGCTCGGCAAGATCATGGGGAAACCCGGGTCGTCGTACAACCGAAGACTCATCGGGCACGGAGCCGCGGCCCTCTTCGTGCTGGCCGTGGCCGTGAACTTCATCTACTTCTATCCGATCCTCACCAACGGGTTGCTCACGAACTCTGAGTGGAACAACCGGATGTGGCTCACGCACTGGATCTAGCTGCAGCGGGTCACTGGCCAGCCGAGGCAGGGAGCGGCAGCCGGAGAACCTGCTCGTGGTCGAACCACTCTCCGGTCAGCTCGAACCCGTACCTCAGGTAGAACTCCAGCGGCGAGCCTTCGCCTGTCACGACGCTGGTCACCAACGCATCGGCTCCGGGTCGTTCGCGGAGGTACTCCGTGAGGCGGTCCAGGGCTGCGCGGCCGTAGCCATGCCGCTGGTAGCGGCCGTCGATGAGCATGCGCCACAAGTAGTAGCGCCAGGGGATGAGACCGTCACCAGGCGGCACGTCGTCGGCGATCATCAGGAAGCCCACGGGAGTCTCGTCCGCGTAGATCGCTCGGTACCAGGGATTGGGTCCAGGAGTGGCTGCCGCCTCCGCCAGCGAAAGCACGACCCCGTCCACGAAGTTCTCCTGCCCCACAGACACCTGGAGCGACTCCACGTGCGCACGGTTCGCTGGACTGATCTCTCGGAGCGTCACGTCGGTCGCGGTCACAAGAGTTTGGCCGTCCGTCCCATGGCTCCATCCTCACACGCAGCGCGCTGGTCGCCCTATCGCGAAGCGGTAATCAGCCAGGAGGCGCTCTCGAGCCGAACTCCGTCGGCCGTCTCGTGATCGACCAGCATGGTCCGGAGCTTCGCGACCGCCTCGGCGCGCGTGTCGTCGTCAAGGCCATTGGTCAAGCCGCGGAAGATGCCCATCGTCCGGACGAAGTTCCACGCGTCCTCCGCGTCCGCACCCAAGATCATCGGCTCGTCGATCGACGTGAAAACCACATCGCTGAACCCGGCGCCGGTGAGCGTCTGCTTCACGCCGTCGACGTCGGCAAGTCCGAACGGGCCAGGCCCGCCGAACGGCGGTGCGGGAAGCTCGCGGCCCGCCGCCAACGCGTCGCGGAGAGCAACCAGCCAGGCGTTCTCGTCCAGCCCTCGCCAGGCTAAGAGCGCGAGGCGGCCTCCAGGCCGCACTGCCCTGCCGATGTTGGCGAAAGCGGCGGCGCGGTCGGCGAAGAACATGGCACCAAACACGCTGATGGCGATGTCGAACGCTGCGGGTTCGAACGGGTGCACCTGGGCATCGGCCTGGATGAACTCGATGTTCGTCAGGCCGGCGGCCGCACTGCGTTCCGTCGCCAACCCCAGCATCCGTGAGGAGAGGTCGACACCCAGCGCCGATCCGCTCGATGCCAACCGGGCGACGTCACGCGTTGAATGGCCCGTGCCGCACCCGAGGTCGAGCACCCGGCTCTCGGCGTCAATCAGATCGGCGTCCAGGAACCGCTGCCAGATCGCAGCACCAGCGGCGTCATAGCGGTCGGCGTTGTCCGTCCAGTCATCGCCTTCCTCGCCGTCCCATGCCTTGGCCATCTCCACGTTGGCAATCGTCATGGTCATGCCTCGCTCCTACCTGCTATCGTCCCTTAGGGACCATTCCTATACTCCCAAAGGGACAATGTCAATGGCTGCACGTAACCTCACCACAACGTCGTACGCACTCCTCGGGCTGCTGGCCGTCAAGCCCTGGACCACCTACGAGCTGGCCCAGCAGATGGACCGGGCGCTAGGTCAGTTCTGGCCGCGGACGCGCAGCAAGCTGTACGAGGAACCGAAGAAGCTCGTCACACTGGGACTCGCGAAGGCGACGCCGTCCACCGTCGGCAACCGACCCCGCACGGTGTACTCCATCACCGCCAAGGGCCGCCGCCAGCTGGCCAAGTGGGTGTCGTCGCCTCCGGCCAGCGACCGGCCTTTGCTGGAGTTCGAGCACCTCGTGAAGGTGTTCTTCGCCGAGCACGGATCGAAGACGGATCTGCTGGCAACGATTGACAGTCTCAACGGATGGCTCGACGAACAGGCCCGGATCGGTGCTGCCATCACCGGTGGTTACGTCGACGGCCAAGGGCCGTTCCCCGAACGCCTCCCCTGGCTCATCCTGGTCGGCGACTTCCTCGAGCGGTTCGACCTGATGATCCGCGATTGGTCAGCGTGGGCCACCGAAACCGTCGACGCATGGCCAGACGACGTCACGGCTGCCGAGCCCGACATGACCACCCTGGAACGGATGGCTCGCCGCAATCGCGAGGCGGCCGCAGAAGCCGCGAAACGCTGAAGCAGCCGCGTCGCCGGACGCTACTGCCGAGGTCGATTGAGCATCTCAGGAGCGGAGGCCTAGACTCGCCGCAGCGATGAGGCGTTGCCGGCGTCGCTCCTCCTCACATCGCTCTCCCGTGCGAGACCCATCCCTCCATTCCCGAGGAGCCCACCATGAGTGACAGCAATCAACTATCCGAGCGTCTCGATGCAGGTCCCGTGATCTGTGCCGAGGGGTTCTTGTTCGAGCTCGAGCGCCGGGGCTACCTCAGCGCTGGAGAGTTCGTTCCCGAAGTTGCGCTGGAGTACCCCGAAGCGCTCAAGACACTGCATGTCGACTACCAACGTGCGGGCTCCGACATCGTCGAGGCGTTCACGTACAACGGGCACCGCGAGAAAATGAGGGTGATCGGCAAGGAAGACTTGCTGGAGCCGCTGAACCGAGCAGCACTGCAGATTGCGCGGGAGGTCGCCGATGCGCGACCCGGTGACCTGATGGCGGGCAACATCTCGAACACGAATATCTGGGATCCGGCGGACGAGCAGCAGCAGGGCGAAGTTCGAGGGATGTTCGAGGAGATGGTGGGTTGGGCCGTCGAGGGCGGCGCCGACATGATCATCGGCGAGACGTTCTACTACGCCGGAGAGGCGCTGGCTGCACTTGAGGTGGCCAAGTCGACCGGGTTGCCGGTTGTCCTCACCATTGCCCCCATGGCGCTGAACGAGATGGCTGACGGCGTCGGGATCGTGGAGACCTGCCAACAGCTCGAGCAGGCTGGCGCGACGGTCGTGGGCATGAACTGCTTCCGTGGGCCCCAGACGATGATGCCGTGGCTGACCGAGATTCGCGCGGCAGTCTCGTGCCACGTCGGCGCCCTACCGATTCCCTATCGGACGACCACGTCCGAGCCGACGTTCTTCAACCTGAGCGACGATCGTGCCCACGTGCCGTCGCCGCACGGCCGGACGTTCCCTACCGCTCTCGACCCGTTGTACGCGAACCGCTACGAAGTTGGTGCTTTCGCCAAGGAAGCCGCAGACCTCGGAGTCAACTACCTGGGAGTCTGCTGCGGTTCGTCGCCGATGCTGATCCGCCAGGTCGCCGAGGCGGTCGGGCTTACGACCGAGGCCAGCAGATTCTCGGAGCGGATGCAGAACCACTTCATGTACGGCGACAACGAGCGGCTTCCAGACCACATCGTGTCACTCGGCGAAAAAGCCTGACTGCACCTCGGACCCCGCGACCAGGCGGTGGATCGCGGGGCCCGAGAACTTCGGGTGTCAGCCGAGGTACTTCTCCCATGGTCCGGAGATCGCCAGCGTGATGCCGGGCGTCTCAATGTTGACGAACAGAACTCGGCCGTCCTCGGTGAAGGCCGTGTCACCCGGTTCGCACGGATTCGCCGCCCTGGTACTGCCCCAACGTGCCATGGACAACGGGTTCTGCCGGGTGGAGCGTGATTTGTGTTGGCCTTGGAGGTCTCTATGCGTCACTGGTCTGTGCGGTTCGCTCTCGTCGCCGCTTTGATGGGCGGCCTGGTTTCGGTCGGTGCCCCCACAACAAGCGCGGCGCCCACCGTCGGTGGACGGGAGTGGCGGGAACTGTTTGAGACGACCGGGCTCTCGTGGACCGAGGTCGCGTCGGTGTGCCCCACCGACGGCGCGACTGCGTGCTCGGGCACGGTTCGCGGCCGCAACCTCACCGGTTGGACCTGGGCCACGGCCGGCCAGGTCCGTGACCTGCTGGACGACTACGCACCCGGACTCACGACGGCCGAACCCCCTGTGGTGTCAGGCATCGAAGGCTTCTGGGGAGGAATCAGCTTTCTGGCAGTGATGCGGTGGACGACGTACAGCGCCAGCACCTACTCCTACTCGGAGTCGACCAGTGGTTGGACCGCCTCGAAGGATGCCGCGTCGGGCCTCCCCATCGGCGGGTTCGCCGCATACGCCCACTCACTGGCGGGCAGCACTGCCAACGGGAGTGTCGGGCTCGGCACAGCCGCTGACGAAGCCAGCTCGGTTCGTGGAGTGTGGCTGTGGCGCCCGGCGGGCGGTGACTACACGGCGCCAGTTGTCGTGCCCACGGTGACGGGGACGCTGGGCAACAATGGCTGGTACCGCTCGGACGTATCCGTGAGCTGGAGCGTGACGGACGCCGAGTCGCCGATCACCTCACGCGTCGGTTGTGACCCGTCGACCTTGTCAGCGGACTCCGGCGGAACGGCATACACCTGTACGGCGACCTCAGCCGGTGGCCAGGGGTCCGGATCGGTCACCGTAAAACGTGACGCCACGCCGCCAACCATCTCGTGTGGAGCCGCCCCGATCTTCGAGCTCGGCCAGTCGATCGCGACGGTGAGTGCCGTGGTGACCGACTCTCTCTCCGGCCCGCCCTCTGCCTCGATCAGCAGGCTGGTCTCGACAGCGGTCGCCGGAGCACAGTCCACCGTGCTCACCGCCGTTGACCGAGCAGGGAACACGGCGAGCCAGTCCTGTGGCTACACCGTGGTGGCGCCCAAGTGTCAGGGCATGACTCCCACCAAGATCGGGACCGGTGACAACGACGTGATCAAGGGCACCGCAGGCGTCGACGTGATCCATGCGCTCGGAGGGGCGGACACAGTTGACGGTCTCGGATCCGGCGACAAGCTCTGTGGTGGCGATGGACCAGACGTGATCAGGGGCGGTGACGGGGCCGACACCATCGAAGGTGGCGCCGGCAACGACGACATCTATGGTGGTTCGGCGGCCGACACTCTCGACGGTGGCTTGGGCTCAGACTCCATCCGTGGTGACGACGGCGCCGACCGTTGCACCAGCGGTGAGGTCCGGATGTCGAGCTGTGCAGTGATCTTCTGAGCGGCCATGGGTTGAGACAGCCCTGGAAATGCAAGAAGTCCAGATCCATCTGACCTCTCAGGTCCGGGCATCGTCGCCGGCTGCGTCGGGTCGTGGGTTGTCGAGCCGTGCGCGTTGCTCGGAAATCGCGGCTACGGAGATGTCTCCACCCTCGAGCGCGTCCACCCCGAGATCGGCCAGCAGCTCCAGCGCGTGATCCCAGTGCTCGGCGGCACCGGACCTGTCCCCGAGCTGCACGAGGGCTCCCGCCACGATGTCGTGCGCGCGGGCGACATCGGCGCGCTGCTCTAGCTCTCGCGCGATCGCCAGGGCCTTGCCTCCGAGGTCGACCGCCCGCGCGGGGTCGGCTTCGCGGCAAGCCAGGGCGGAGCCCAGGACGGCCTCGAATTGCGAGTTGCGGCTGCCGAGCCGATCGGCGAGCTGCTCCAAATTCTGGAAGTGGAAAGTGGCACCGACCGGGTCACCGCGGCGGAGAAGTACGTATCCGAGACCAAGCTCGGCAGCAGCCTCGCCGGCGACGTGGCGGTCCTCGCGGGCGAGCTCGAGAGCCCGGGAGAAGGCGCGCCCGGCCTCGTCGTCGCCTCCCGTCGCGTTCCGGATCCACGCGAGGCCGACCAGCGCATACATCTCGAGCCCCGTGTCGCCGTCATGTCGGGTCAGCCGGATCGACTCGGTCAGGCACTCCTCGGCAGCCTCGATGTTGCCGCCCTGGAGGTGCACATGACCGAGGTGGACGAGAACCTCCGGTAGGACGGA
Source organism: uncultured Actinomycetota bacterium (assembly GCA_963746185.1). Classification (GTDB taxonomy): domain Bacteria; phylum Actinomycetota; class Actinomycetes; order Propionibacteriales; family Nocardioidaceae; genus CAVVAE01. The sequence continues at coordinate 1,860,090 of CAVVAE010000004.1, read as the reverse complement.
GGCGCCGTCGGGAGTCCGGGCAATCGCCACGGCCTCCGTGAGCAGAGAGCGTGCACCGGCGTAGTCGTCGCGCATGCGACGCGTGTTGGCCAGGCCAACGAGGGCGGTGGCGACCGCATGGCCGCTGCCGGCATCCCGTGCTACGTCTAGGCCGCGGCGGTAGAGCGTCGCGGACTGGTCTGGCGACTCGAGACGCAGCCGCACGAAGGCCAGCCGACTCAACGCCAGTGACTCGGCGGCACTGTCGCCGGTACGGCGTGCACAGTCCACGGCCGCCTGGTGCAGGGCGAGGGCGCGCTGGTGCCGAGCCGTTGCGACCAAGTGGCGGTCGAGTAGGGCGGAGAGATCGACAACGTACTGGTCGAGGCCCTCGGCGCGGGAGGTGGCCGCAGCGGCGAGCAGGTTGTCCAGCTCGGTGTCCAGCCAGCGCCGGGCGGCCTCCCGGTGGGTCGGGGCGTCGAGATCGCCGAAGCGCCCTCCCGAGCGTGTCGGTACGTGGGGGTAGGCGACGCGGACCACCGCGGCAGTGGTCGCCACGTAGTAGTCCAGCAACCTGAGGACGGCGGCCGATGACTCAGCCGCCCGCTTCGGTATCCCGGCCCGGGCGTGCTCGCGAACGAGGGCATGCATCCCGAAGCGGTCCGGAGTCAGTTCGTCGAGCAGGTTGCACTCGACCAGAGCGTCGAGCACGGTACGGGTGCGCCGAGGATCCAGGTCGATCAGGGTCGATGCGGCGCTCAGGCCGATGTCGGGGCCGGTCATCAGGCCGAGCAGGTCGTAGGCACGCCGGTCGGGCGCGGCGAGCTGTTCGACCGAGGTGTCCAGGGCCGCAGCCATGCCGCGAGCGCCGGCCACGAGCTCGTCGAGCCTGCCATCGGCGGCGAGGCGCGCGTTGAGGTCGGCCAGCGTCCATGTGGGGCGGGCCCGAAGCCTGGCCGCCGCGATCCGGATCGCTAACGGCACTCGCCCACACAGCTCGACCGTCTCGGCAACGGCGCCCGGCGTGTCGAGAAGGTCGGTGGACTCTGCCGAGTCTACGAACAGCCGTGCGGCGTCGGGCGCGGGGAGGACGTCCAGCGACACGGTTCGCCCGCGGTCGAGTCCGGCGAGGTGGCGTCGGCTGGTCACGATCGCGAGACTGTCGCCGGCACCCGGCAGCAGCGGGGCGACCTGATGCTCGGCGGCTGCATCGTCGAGCAGGACGAGCACCCGGCGGTGAGCGATCCGGCTACGGAACAGCGCCGATCGCGCGTCGAGTCCGGGTGGTACCGCCTCGCCCGGGACGTCCAGCGCGCGCAGCAGCCGATCCAATGCGTCGGCAGGATCCAGCGGCCCCTCTGACGCGCCGTGCAGGTCGACGAAGAGTTGGCCGTCCGGATAGTCGCTGGCCGCCTCATGGGCGATGTGAATCGCCAGGGCGGTCTTGCCGATCCCGGCCATGCCGTCGATCGTCCACACCGACGCGCCCCCACCGCGGCCCGCGAGCAGGTAGTCGACCTCGACCGTCCGGCCCGTGAAGTCGGCGGAGTCCGCGGGCAGCTGACGCGGCACGACCGCCGGCGGGCCGTCTGCGGGGAGGTCTCGGCCAGCGGTGCCGCCCGGGAGTGCGGCCCACAGCTGGGACCGCTCCTCCTCGCCGAGACCGAGAGCGTCGGCGACGAGCCGGAGCGTTGATGTGCGTGGACGGCGCAGGTCGTCGGCCTCAAGTCGGCGTACGGTCCGGGCATCGAGGCCTGCGCGCGCGGCCAACTCCTCCTGGGTGAGCAAGGCGCGCTGCCGCCACCGGCGCAACAGGATGCCGGCGCCGTGCTCTGCCGGCAGCGAGGCGGTGCGGGTGGTGGTCATTCTGCCCCGAGGGTCGATTCCGGAATGTGTCCGCTTACTGACCGGTTCCCGACCTGTCACGAACGGATCCCGGGCCGAAGAATCTATGTCGGAAACATACTCGACCCACTCTGGGGGACCCAATGAATATCGCACGCACCCTGACGGCCGCCGCTGCGTTCGTCGCGCTCACTGTCGCCCCTGCGGCGGCGGATCGCGAATGGCAGCCACCGACCGACGGTTTCACCGGCCAGAAGGCTGAACTCCAGGCCCAGGCGAAGGCAAACGACCTGTCACTCGAACAAGCCCGGTCCCTGCAGGCCCGGGTCGACGAGGTGGTCGCCCGCACAGGCGGCACCCAGGTTGCGATCAACCAGGTCGCCTGGGACGGCGGTGACACACTCATCCCGCTTCCCGGCGAGAAGCGAGCCCGCGAGCTCGGTGTGATGACGAGGGCGACCGTGCACGGCTGCCAGTACTACCAGTTCTGCACCTACGGGGGGCGCTACTTCAGCGGCATGGTCGACCGGATGTCGAGCTGCACCTGGCACGTCTCGCACGGCTTCTTCCGGTCCTACGTGAATAACCAGACGCCCGGCACCCGGGCCACGTTCTACCGCTACCACCGCCAGTTCATCACCAGGACCCAGCCGGCGCTCTATGGCGGCACGGTTTCCGAGGGGACCGCTCACGCGACCCACTACATCCGTCCCTGCTGACGCTGCGCCCTGCCATCGATTCGAGACCGGAGGAGTTCACGGACATGACGAACACCCACCAAGCCAAGGGATCGCCAGGGACCGCGATGGAGAAGATCAGCTGGCCGGCGAAGACACGGGAACTGCACAACCATCACTTCGACTCAACGATATGGAACGACTTCAGCTTCCGCGACGACGACATCGTCATTTCGACGTACGCCAAGTCTGGCACGACCTGGATGCAGCAGATCGTCGCGCAGCTGCTGTTCGGGCCAGACCCGAACCTCGAAGTGGCAGAGATGTCGCCGTGGCTTGACCTTCGCGTTCCGCCGAAGGAGGTCAAGCTGCCGATCGTGGAGGCCATGACCCACCGACGGTTCTTGAAGACACACCTCCCCATGGACGCCCTGGTCTTCTCGCCCGCGGCGAAGTACATCTACCTCGGACGCGACGGACGCGACGTCGTGTGGAGCCTGCACAACCACCACGCCAACGCGAACCAGGTTTGGTATGAGGCGCTGAACGACACGCCGGGCCGCGTTGGGCCACCCATCGAGCCGCCTTCCGGCGACGTCCGTGCCTATTTCCGCGATTGGCTAGACGGCGACGGCCACCCCTTCTGGCCGTTCTGGGAGAACGTTCGCGGCTGGTGGGAGGTTCGTCACCTACCTAACGTCTTGTTCGTGCACTTCGCGGATCTCAAACGCGACCTTCCTGGACAGATGCGCCGCGTGGCGGCGTTCCTCGACATACCCATCGAGGAGATGGCGTGGACGGAGATCCTCGAACTCTGTTCCTTCGATTGGATGAAGGGGCATGCCACGAGGAGCGTTCCTCTCGGCGGCGCATTCTGGGACGCCGGCGCCCAGGTCTTCATCAACCGAGGAGTCAACGGCCGTTGGGCGCAGACCCTGACGCCGGAAGATGTTGCGGACTACGAGGCGCGCGCAGTCAGGGAGCTCGGTCCCGCGTGCGCCGCCTGGCTCGCCTCGGGCGGCGAGGGTCTAGGGAAATGACTGACGGCCGCCAACGCCACACCCACCTCTGGCAGACCCATTCGACCCACCACACCCTGGAGGGGTTCCTGCGCTACCAGCACTGCACGTGTGGTCAGTGGCGCATCACGACCGAGGATGAGGAGGTCGCGAGGGTCAGCTCGATTCGCCGCTCGCGCCCGAGCCCATGACCGTCGTCGATCGCTCCCTTGTGGGGCGCAGCGGGGCGTGCCGCATGCGGATCGACTCACGGTCAGCCCTTGTTCAGCTCCTCGGCGAGCATCACAAGGATGCCGCTGGGGCCGCGGAGGTAGGTGAGCTTGTAGACGTCCTCGTAGGTCGCCACGCCGCGCAGCGGGTGGCAGCCGTGCCTCGCGGCGATCTCGAGGGCTTCGTCGATGTCGTCAACGGAGAAGGCGACGCGGTGCATGCCGATCTCGTTAGGGCGAGTGGGCTCCGTCTCGATCGCGTCGGGGTGGATGTACTCGAAGAGCTCGAGGCGACCGTTGCCGTCTGGCGTCTGGAGCATGGCGATCTTGGCGTGGTTGCCGTCGAGGCCGACGGCGGTGTCGGTCCACTCTCCACTGACGGTGTCACGGCCGAGCACGGTAAGCCCGAGGTCGGTGAAGAAGGCGATCGTCGCTTCGAGGTCGCGGACGGCGATCCCGACGTTCTCGAGTTTGATAGGCATGCGGGGCACGCTACCGAGTCGCGGCGAGGGCATCGGCCCTGCCCTGCAGATTTGGTGGAGCTGAGGGGATTCGAACCCCTGACCTTCTCATTGCGAACGAGACGCGCTACCAACTGCGCCACAGCCCCGAAAATCCATGCTGAGCACGGCAATCGGTGGAACGACGGGCAACTTTAGCACCCGATGTAGGCGCCTCAGGATTCGTCTCTCGAGAGCCGAATTGCGGTGGTCAGCCGTTGACGGCGCGAGGCGCGGCTTCTGTGCTGTCGCCCTTGGCTGCAGCGTCAGCAGCCGCCTCGGCGACCGTCTGGCTGGACTCCTGCGAGTGCCCCGACGACCACGTCTTGGGCTCGCCGAGATTGATCGTTCGGAAACTGCGCTTGGCCACGGCCGCGTCGACGTACGTCGGCAGGGTCACCGGCAGCGGATCCCAGAGCGAGTCACCGTCGGCAGTCTCCACCGTTACGGCCGTCACACGTTCCTCGACGAGGTCGGCACCGCCCACCCGAAGGGCTTCGCGGTCCAACGTGACGGTGGGCTCGTCGTCAGCGTCGGACTCCTGGGCAGCCCCGTGGGTCGCGTCGACTCGGGCGGCTGGACGGCGTACGACGTTGCTCGGCTCGGGCCGGTGCTCGGCAACCTCGGTCCAATAGGCCTCACTGGCCAGCCGCACCTGTCGCCGCGCCACCAACAAGAAGACCACGATGAGAGCGAGCGGGATCGCGAACGACCACCAGGCGATGAACCCGAAGGCCGACACGACTCCCGTGATCGCTGTCACGGCGACGAGCACGATGAGAACGCGGCGACGACGCTCGGCGGCTGCGCGCAGGGCAGCACGACTCGGGCGGTAAGCGAAAGGGGCTGGTTCATGGTCGCCGTCAACGGAAAGCGTCGGCGTCAACACGCGGTCAACCCCTGCGGCGTTGTCGGCGCGGGGTGGGGTCACGATCATCCGGTCGTTGCCCCGCTCACCTGCGCGCGAGCCACGACGCGAGAGGACGCGCATGGCTGAGGAGAACCGTTCGATGGAGCGTTTGCGGGCGGCCTCGTCGTGGCGTCGCAACGCCAACGGGACGAGATACGCCGCCCACACCATGACGATGGCTGCGTAAATAACACCGGTCAAACCCACGAGTACGACCGTATGGCCGGATTCCGGACAGACCCCGGACCCGGATCGGTGTGTCGCCTGAGAATCATGTGGCAGGAGTGAACTAGCGGGGTCTGGAAGGCGACGACATTTCTAGCGGAGTCGGGCCTGGAGACCTTGCGGCACGTCTTCGGCGGTGATCGCGAAGAGCTCGTGGTCGCGCCAAGTCCCGTTGATGTGCAGGTAACGCGGAGCCAGGCCGATCTTGACAAAGCCGAGCTTCTCCACCACCCGCAGGCTGGCCAGGTTCTCAGGTCGGATCGCGATCTCGATTCGGTGCAGCCCGAGGACGGCAAAGCAGTGGTCGCACGCCATCGCCACCGCTCTCGTCATGATGCCTCGGCCGGCATGGCTCTCGGCGATCCAGTAGCCCATCTGCGCCCAGCGCGCCGAGCCCCAGGTGATGCTGGTGACGGTCAGCTGGCCGACCATGTCGCCGTCGTAGGTGACCACGAACGGCAACGACCGTCCCTCCCGCCCTTGCCGGATCAGGTCTCGGGTCAGTGATCGGTAGCCCGTATGGCGATTCTCCGACTCCGGTGGGCGGGTCGACTCCCATTCGCCGAGCCACGCGACATTGTCACGACGAAGCGCAGCCCATCGCGTGGCGTCGCGCATCGTGATGGGGCGCAGGGCAATGCGACCACTCGTCAGCCGCGCCGGCCAGCCGCGAGTCAGGACTCACCTCCGGCGCTGCGTTCATGGTCGCCTCCGCCGCTGCGTTGATGGTCGCCTCCGGCGCTGCGTTCATGGTCGCCTCCGGCGCTGCGTTGATGGTCGCCTCCGGCGATCTGGTCGAACGCGTGCCGAAGAATCGGCAACACCACGACGAGACCGTCCTTCACTCCACCAGGAGACCCTGGCAGGTTGACCACGAACGTCTGCCCAGCCACTCCGGCCAAGCCGCGGGACAAGGTGGCTGCCGGGATGTTGTTGGCGACGCCGTACGCGCGAATCGCGTCTGCCACCCCGGGCACCTCGCGGTCGAGCACCACCCGTGTCATCTCCGGCGTCTGATCGGTGGGGGTGAGCCCCGTTCCGCCTGTCGTGATGACGAGGTCGACCGCGTCAGCCACCGCCGTCTCGAGCGCCTCCCGTACCGGTTCACCGTCGGGTACGACGCTTGACGTCACCTGCCCGAAGCCCACGTCGTTCAGTGCCGTCACGATCCGGGGTCCGGTGGTGTCGTCGTACACCCCTGCAGCCGCGCGGTTGGACACCGAGAGCACGACCGCCCGGCACGAAGCGAACTCGGTCACGGTGCCGACCCGTCACGCCTCGTCAAGTGTTCGGCGCGAGTCCAGTTTCCGCTCCGGCCGCCCGTCTTGCTCAGCACCCGGACGTCGGTGATCACTGCTGCCTTGTCGACAGCCTTCACCATGTCGACGAGCGCAAGTCCCGCCACCGTGACCGCAGTCAGCGCCTCCATCTCGACACCGGTCCGGTCAGCGGTTCGGACCGTTGCCGTGATCGCGACAGCATCATCGTCCAAGGTCAGGTCGACCGTGACGCCGCTCAGCGCGATCGGGTGGCATAGCGGCACCAGCTCGGGTGTGCGCTTGGCACCCATGATCCCGGCGATCCGGGCGACGGCCAGTGCATCGCCTTTCGGAACTCCCTCACCCTGGAGCAGCGTGAGCACTTCGGCCGAGACCTGCACTCGGCCTGCTGCCACCGCGGTTCGCGTCGTCACGTCCTTGCCGGACACGTCGACCATCCGGGCAGCGCCGTCCTTGTCGACGTGGGTGAGCCGCTGTACGTCGTCGTCGTCGGGGGGTCGATCGCTCATCAGTAGTTCCTGTCCAGCACGAGCACGTCGACCGTGCTTCCCGCGTCCACGCTGGTGGTCGCCTCGGGCACCACGATGAGGCTGTCTGACTGCGACAAGCCGCCGATCAAGTGCGACCCGTGTCCACCCACGGGTGTCACCTCAGCCCCCTTGGAGGTGACCTCGAACGTCGCCCTGACGAATTGCTTTCGTCCGGGCGGTGAGGTGAAGTCGCCCTGACAGACGGCGCGCACCAACGGTCGGCGGTAGGGCAGCTTGCCCATCATCCGCCGGATCGCCGGCAGCACGAAGACCTCGAACGAGATGTACGCCGACACCGGGTTGCCCGGCAGCGTGAAGATCGGGGTGTCATCCTCACCGATGGTGCCAAAGCCCTGGGGTTTGCCCGGCTGCATCGCCACCTCGGTGAACTGGACGGTGCCGAGCCCGCCGAGCACGTCTTTGACCACGTCGTAGTCGCCCTTGCTGACACCCCCGCTCGTGACCACCAGGTCGGCGCGCACGAGCTGATCGGACAAGGTGTCGGTGAGCTCCTGCGGGTCGTCGGACACGATCCCGACGCGGTAGGCGATCGCGTCCGCCTGCCGGGCTGCCGCCGCGATCGCGAAGGAGTTTGAGTCATAGATCGAGTCGAACCCCAACGCCGTACCTGGCTCCCGCAGCTCACTGCCGGTCGACAGCACGACGACACGGGGCCGGGGACGCGCCTTGACACGGGAGTGGCCGGTGGCTGCCAGGATCGCGGCCTGGCGGGGGCCGAGCACCGTGCCCTCGGTGAGCAGTTCAGCGCCGGCCTTGACGTCCTCGCCGCGGGGCCGCACGTGCTGACCTGGTTCGGGGCACTCGACGATCGACACGTTGGCCCGGCCACCGTCGGTCCACTCGATGGGTACGACGACGTCGGCTCCTGCCGGCATCGGGGCGCCGGTCATGATCTTGACCGCCTGGCCCGGCGACAGCGCATACGCCTTGCTCTGGCCGGCCGCCGACTCCCCGACCACGGGCAGCCGGACCGGGTTGTCCTGTGAGGCGTCGAGTAGGTCGTCACGGTGGCAGGCATAGCCGTCCATCGCCGAGTTGTCGAACGTCGGCAGGTCGATCGAGGCGGTCACGTCTTGGCAGATAGGCAGCCCGATCGCATCGAGGAGTGGCTGTTCGTAGGGCACCAGTGGAGTCACCAGTTGCAGGATCTTGCTCAAGTGCTCCTCAACGCTGCGCATCAGGCAACCCTAGTCGTGAGACCCATCCGCTACTCGTCACCTTCGATGGTCACGTCGGCGATCACGCCGGGCGATCCCTCGGAATCGACGACCGCCGTCCCGCGCACCACGACGGACGAGCCGAACATCCAGTCGCCCCTCACTGTCAGGCTTCTCGCGCCAGCGAGCGAGGGTGCACCCTTCGGGAAGCGGGAGTCGAAGTCCTGCACCAGCTTGTAGAAGACCGGGTCGAGATCGGCGTACGGCTCCTCGGACACTCCGTCGGCAAGGACCACCCTGGAGTCGTCATCGAGTGTGTAGACGTCGGAGCGAAGTACGAGCAGGTCGTTGGTCGACTTGATCGGCAGGAAACGCGAGCGGTCAACGGCAATGGCCTGCGCACCCTTGAACACCTCGACCGCTGCGCCCATCGCGGTCTCGATCTGGATCACCTTCGGTGAGTTCGGGTCGCCGGGGTCGACCGTCTTCTCGTTGCGGATGATCGGGAGCCCCATGACCCCGCCACCTTGTTCTAGCGTGTCGGCCAGGGCCTCGAGGTCGACCCAGAGGTTGTTGGTGTTGAAGTAGCGATGCCGGTTGATGTCGGCGAACGCAGCCTCGTCCTCCGGCGCCGTCTGCGCACTGTCGCGAAGCACGAGCTGACTGTCGCGAGTGCGGATTGCGAGGTGTCCCCCCTTACGATCGGCCGGCGTACGACGGCACACCTCGTTCGCGAACGGGGCTCCCGACGACGCAAACCAGCCCGCGACGCGTGGGTCGACGGTCGCGCGCAAGTTGTCGGAGTTGGAGACGAACGCGAACCGGTATCCGGCGTCACGCAGCTGCGACAGCAGACCCGACCCCAGCAAAGCGGTGTAGAGGTCGCCGTGACCGGGCGGACACCACTCGAGCGAAGGGTCCGCCGGCCAGCTCACCGGCGTGAGGTCGTCGACCAAGAGCTTCGGTTCACGGTTCTGCATGAAGTCCAGCGGCAGACCATCCACCGGAAGGTCTGCGTACGGCGCCAGTGCATCGAGCGTGTCATCGCGAGTGCGGAACGAGTTCATGAACACGACCGGCAGCGGCGCCGACCAGCGACGCCGGGCCGCGAGTATCTGACGCGCGATGATGTCGAGGAAAGTCAGACCGTGGCGCGCCGGAAGCAGCGTCTTCGCGCGGTCCATTCCCATCGACGTACCCAGGCCGCCATTGAGCTTGATGACGGCGGTGACCTCCAAAGCGGCGCGACCGGCTTGCTCGTCGGGGGGCAGCTCCCCCAGCTGAGTCGGGTTGTCAAGTGGGGTGAGGTCGGACTCGTGGATGAGCCCGCTGGCGCCGGACTCGACCTGCTTGTAGTAGTGGCTGAACACCTCGATGGCTGTGGAGTCGACGCCCCCGTCGCGCATCTTGGCTTGGGCGGCGTGCAGACCTTCGGCACTCATGGTGAGCATGCTAGTGACCGGCCAGCCGCTAGGCGCCTTCGGTGAGCGCTCTTAGAGTGGTGCGGTGTCCACGACGCGCTCGACTCCAGGCAAGCAAGAGCTGCGGGCCGAGATCCTGGCCCTTCGGTCACGACGCAGTGCTGCCGCGCAGCAACAGGCTGGCCTCGCGTTCCGAGACCAGTTGCTCGCGCTGCCTGAGGTACGCGCCGCCTCACAGGTTGCAGCGTTTCTCTCGCAGAACGGTGAGCCAAGCACAGGTCCACTCATCAAGGCCCTGCACGGGTCCGGCGTCATGGTGCTGCTGCCGATCTTGCTGCCCGACTCCGACCTCGACTGGGCGCCATTTGCCCCCGAGCATTTCGAGCCGGGTCGTTTCGGGCTGCGCGTACCCACCACGCCTCGCTCAGGCATCGACGCGATCTCCGCTGTCTCGGTGGTGGTGTGTCCCGGCGTTGCCGTCGACCTTCGCGGTAACCGGCTTGGCCGCGGCGGCGGTTCCTACGACCGGGCGCTCAAGCGCTGCCCCCGTACGGTGTTGCGCTGTCAGCTTGCGCACGACGACGAGGTGGTCGACGTCGTACCCACTGCACCCCATGACCAGCCGGTCGACGTCATCATCACGCCCACGGGAGTGATGCGGACCTCGACCGGCTGCTGAAGCCTAGCGAGCTCGAGCGACGTGGATGAGTGCCACGAGCTCTCCGGTTTCGTGTCCGCCACGGACTGTCCTTTCGCGCACCATGCCGATGTTGCGGATGTAGACCTTATGGCCGACCACACCCGGTTCGAGCGGCGTGGTTTCTTTGGTGACCATGGCGTTGTCCGACTCGATCACCGGCACGGAAACGTGCGCGCCCCGTCGGATGATCCGGAACTTGTCCTCGGCATGACCGGGAAAGTCCTCCTGCTTGAACGCCTGGCCGACCCTCGGGTGCGCCGGCATGAAAATGCCTGCTTCGGCGCCGTTGCGACCAGACCTCCACGACCCTTCACGGCTAATGACGCGCCCACGGCGGTTGAGCTCGGCCGTGCGCTCGCCGAAGTACCAGACCGTCCCCTCCTTCGTCTGTGCATACCAGTCCGTCGTGCGCTCTTGAAGGTAGCCGCTCTTGAACACCCTGTCGTGAACCACCCGGCAGGTGACGCCGTCGATCACCTTGGTCTGATAAGTGGAGAAAAAGACGCCTCGGAGGGGATCGCCCTCCTCCTTTCCACGCGTCAGCAGCTTGTTGCCGGGCTTGAGCGGGAACCACGGATTGTCGACGCGACCGTGCGTGAAGTGTGCCGGTGCAGGATGTGTCGGTTGCGGGGCGCCGGCATTCGCCTGGGTGCTCGAGGGTGCGGTCTCTGCTGGCGCTCCGATGGCGGTTCCAGCACTACCCGCCGTGATGAGTGAGAGTGCGACGACTGCCGTCGTCGTCAGCTGCCTATGGTTCATGATTCCTCCTCGAACTCGAATCGTGGAGCGACCGTAAGGTCTGGAGATGAGCCGTCGATGAGCATCCCCGTCGGCGGTCGAGCCTGCCGAGACCCGGTGATTTCGACAGGCTCAATCAGCGGACTGCGGCATTTGCTCATCCGTCACTCATCTTGAGGTGGACACTCGTCGTATGCGTGTTTTGCTGGTCGAGGACGAGCCGAAGATGGCGAGCCTCCTCCAGGGCGGCCTGCGTGAGGAAGGCTGCTTTGCTGACATCGCCGGCAACGGCGAGGACGGCGTCTGGGCAGCTCAGGAAAACGACTACGACGCCGTCGTGCTTGACGTGTTGCTACCAGACATCAGTGGATTCGAGGCGTGTGAGCGGATCCGCTCCGCTGGAGTGTGGACGCCGATTCTCATGTTGACTGCGCTCGGCGCTGTCGGTGATCGGGTCACCGGTCTCGACGCCGGTGCCGATGACTATCTGGTCAAACCGTTCGCGTTCGACGAACTGCTGGCGCGACTGCGGGCATTGGCGCGCCGTGGACCGGTGACGCGACCCGTCGTACTGACGATCGGCGACCTGCGACTCGACCCGGTGTCGAGGCGGGTCTGGCGGGGCCAGCACGAGGTGCAGCTCACGGCGCAGGAGTTCTCGTTGCTCCACGCCATGGCTCGGCGGCCAGGTCAGGTGTTGAGTCGCGAACAACTTGTCCATCTGGCCTGGGACATGGCCTACGAGCCGCGTTCCAACGTGGTCGACGTCTGTGTGAAGGGCCTGCGCGACCGAGTCGACCGACCGTTCGGCCGGCACTCGGTCGAGACCGTGCGCGGCATCGGTTACCGCCTCAGTGAGGATGCGCCGTGAGGCGGATACCGATCCGACTGCGGATCACGCTGGCCTTCTCTCTCGCCATGGCCCTGGTGCTTTGTGTCGTCGGTGTCTTTGCCTATCAACGTCTTGCCGCCGGCCTCTCCGATGACCTGAACCGTGAGCTGCGTCAACGCGCCCAAGACCTCATCACGCCCATCAGCGAGCCAGGATCGTCTCTCGACGACCTGGCCGGGACGGGTTTCGTGGAACGAGGCGAGAGCTTCGCCGAGCTGGTTGCTGTTAACGGCCGCGTGCTCCAAGCCACCGAAACCCTCAACGACGAGCCACTGCTTTCTGAAGCGGAAGCTGCTCGCGCGGCCCGGGACACCATCTTCATCGACCGCCCGGAGGCACCAGGACTGGACGAACCCGCACGGTTGCTCGCCACCCCAGTGTCCCGCGATGGAGAGACCGTCATCCTGGTCGTGGGGGGCACCCGGGAGAACGGCATCGAGGCGCTGAGCAGAGTACGCAACGAGTTGTTGGTCGGGATGCCCCTGCTGCTGCTCCTGACATCGGGTTGCGCCTACTTCCTCGCGGGGGCGGCCCTCCGTCCTGTTGAGGAGATGCGCCGCCGCGCAGCGACGATGTCAGGCGGAGCCGCCGGTCAACGCTTGCCGCTGCCGCCGGGAGACGATGAGATCGTGCGTCTCGGCGTCACTCTCAACGAACTTCTTGGCCGCGTCGATGCCACGCTCGAACGAGAACGAGCCTTCGTCGCCAACGCGAGTCACGAGCTGCGGACCCCGTTGGCCCTGCTGCGCACGCAACTCGAGCTCGCGGTCCGCAGGCCGCGACCTGCCGACGAGCTGACGGCCGCGATCGACTCTGCACGCGACGAGGTCGAACGGCTGATCCGGCTGGCGGAGGACCTGCTGCTGCTCGCCAGCACCGACGACTCAGGTCTGCGCATCGTCACCGAGGAGATCGACGTACCGTCGCTCCTCGCCGGCATCTCTGCCCGCTTCGAGGACACGGCGTCGCGGCGATCCCGCACCATCGACATCGACGCCGGCGATGTCACCCGTGTCGAAGCCGACGGACTGCGTCTTGAGCAAGCGCTGATCAACCTCGTGAGCAACGCTCTCCAGCACGGCGACGGAGCCGTGCGACTCCGCGTGCGATCAGATGAGGGCGCCACCGAGTTCCATGTCATCGACGAAGGTGAGGGCTTCACCCCAGCCATGTTGGAGCACGCCTTCGAACGCTTCGCCCAAGCCCGCTCGACCGGAGGCAGCGGGCTGGGACTGTCAATCGTTGCGGTGATCGCCGAAGCGCATGGTGGGACGGCGGGAGTCATGAACCAGCAGCCGCGCGGCGCCGACGTATGGATCCGGCTGCCCGTCGCGGCTGCGACCTCGTCCGTCTCGCTCGAGCCGTCAGCCGGCCGGCTCTAGGGTCAGCGTCTGGTCTGCGGCGGCTTCGACGGCTCCGGAGCTGAAGAGCCACGGCAACGTCTCGCCGTTGACCCACAGGTCGGTCTGATCGGTGTAGTGGTCGTCATACGCGTGGCCGGATGCTCCCGTGAGGTTGATCCAACGAGCACCATCGAGGTCGTCGAGCGGGATGACCATCCGCATCGAGGGGACCGCCGTCGCGTCGTAATCCTCGGCGGCATCCCAGCTGCTGGCGTTGACGACTTCTGGGCCGCCGCTGAGCTCGTACGGTCCGCGGTTGAACAGGAACCCGACGGACGACGTGCCCAGCGTCTCGTTGCGCAGGTCGAGGGTGTGCAGGCGTCCCCACTCCCAGTCATGCGGGTCGCGTGACATCGTGCGGGTGAGCTCGTCGCGGGCGTCGATCTGCGCCGCATGCAGGATGTCGTCGCGGGTTTCGGCGACCTCAGACGTGTCGACGTCATCCCAAAAGGCGTTGCGCGGGTCGTCGAGCATCGACCGCACGACCTGCCACCACCTCGATCCGCCGTCTGGCCACGTGTTCTTGGGGAGCTGGTCGTGGAACGTCTTTTCAAGGATCAGGTTCCAGACCACGTTGAAGTACGCCGCCGCGGACGATGTCGCGTCGAGCTGGTAGTCCCAGTCGCGAAGCACCTCCTGGCCCACGTTGTAGTAGCCACCCGGAACCTTGAGGGCCAGCAGCATCGGAGTCAGTTTTTCGGCAAGGGCGCTGAAGTTGTCGAGCTGGATCGCGGCCATGTCGTCGACCGTCAGATCGTCCTTCGCCGTCAACAGTTCCCGGAGCCGTTGGGCCCGATAGCCATAGGCGTAGGAGTCCCCGATGTAGTAGGGGTAGTCCTTGCCGATCACCGCTTGGTTGGCGGTGATCACGTAGCCGTCCTTGGGATCGAGCACACTGGGCAGCGCTTCGAACGGCACTACCTTCGTCGTCCCATTCGTAAGCCGGGTCCCATCCCGGCACCGGCCAGTTCCCGTCGCCCGTACGACGGATGGGGATGTCGCCTGGGGCCTGGTAGCCGATGTGGCCTTCCACGTCTGCGTAGACCAGGTTCTGGCTTGGCACTGCGAAGAGCCGCGCAGCATCACGGAAGTCATTCCAGTTCGAGGCCTGGTCGATGGCGAAGAGAGCATCCGCCGTGCGGCTCGGGGTCAGGGCCGTCCATCTCAGCGCGACCGCATAGCCGCCTTCGCGGGCTGGCGCCTTCTTCGGTGCGGGAGCGTCGTCTCCGACCTTCTCCACATCGTCATCGACGTCTGAGATGAGAGGGCCGTGGCGGCTCTCTCGGACCGTGATCGTGACAGGTTCGTCGCGTCCTTTGACGTCGAACGTCTCCTCGCGGGTGGCAAGCTTGCGCACGTTGCCGTCGTACTCGTAGTGGTTCTCGTCGACGACCTTCTCCAGGTACAGGTCCTGCACGTCGGGATAGAGGTTGGTGAACCCCCAGGCGACATCGGCGTTGTGCCCGATGACGACGCCGGGCAGCCCCGCGAACGTGAATCCCGAGACGTCGAAGGGGCACTCGGGGCTGATCTCGTTGCAGTGCAGGCCCATCTGGTACCAGGTGCTGGGCATGGTCGCCCCCAGGTGCGGGTCGTTCGCCAGGATCGGAGCGCCGCTCGCGGTGTGCTCGCCCGACACGGCCCAGGCATTGGACCCGAGGCCGTCGGATGCTCCGAGCAACCGCGACAACCCGCGCTCCGCCTGCCGAGCGCGCAGCAGCGCCTCCTTGCCTCGCGACAAGAAGGCGGGTCGGTCTGGCAGCCGGGTTCCGTTGCTTGTGGCGTCCTGCTCGAAGACTCCGTCAACGATCGCGCCCTGGTTGACGATCGGTTTGTTCTCGGCATACGGGTAGTCGGGGTAGAGCTCGGCGATCTGTTGGCGAGTCAGGTCGACGGACTCGAGCGAGCGATCGATCTCGTCGTCCATGTTGCTACCCAGGTCCCAGGCCATCGCCTTGAGCCAGGACAGGGAGTCTTCCGGCGTCCACTTCTCGGGGGTGTAGTCGAGGCCGTCGAGACCAAGGACGGCGTACTCGAGGGAAAGCCGGGCACCTCCATGGTCTCCGAGATACGCGTTGACCCCCGCAGAGAACGCCTCGAGATAGCGGCGGGTGTCCGTCGAGAGCAGTGGCAGCTCTTGCTCCGCAACCCGTCGCCAGCCCATGGTGCGAACGAACTGGTCGGTCTCGAGGGCGTCTTCGCCGAACATCTCAGTCAGCCGTCCCGACGTCACGTGGCGGCGAAAGTCCATCTCGAAGAAGCGGTCCTGGGCCTGTACGTAGCCCTGCCCGAAGAAGAGGTCTTGGCTGGAGTCGGCGTAGACCTGCGGGATGCCGTGGTCGTCGCGGATCACGGTGACCTCGGAGTCCAGACCCTCGACGGAGACCGATCCGCTCGTGTCAGGAAACGACTTGTGCACTGTCCAGACAGTCGTGACAAAGCCGGCGATGAGCAGCAGGACGACCCCGACACCCACCCAGCTCAGGACACTCAACCAACGGGGCACCCGCCCCATTGTGCCGGTGACAACTTTGCTTCCGCGGGCTGGCTGCCGCACAATGGACGATGCTGGCAGTCGACCCCGTCGAGTGCTAACAGCTGGAACTGATCAACCCCCGTTGGCGACGACCCTGAGCGTCGACCAGGCCCGTGTGAGGAGCGCTTCGTGCCCGTCTACCAATACGCCTGCACGGAGTGCGGCGATGCACTCGAGGTGCGTCAGAGCTTCACCGACGACGCGCTGACGGTCTGCTCGCACTGTGGCGGTCGGTTGCGCAAGGTGCTGAGTGCCGTCGGCGTCGTCTTCAAAGGGTCGGGCTTCTACCGCAATGACAGCCGAGCGGCGGCCGCCTCGGCGAAGGAGTCGAGCAACGGTACGAAGGCTGAGTCCGGCGACAGCAGCTCGTCGGGCGACAAGGGCTCGTCCTCGACCGAGTCGTCGAGCACTTCGGGAGACAAGAGCTCCACATCGTCTTCGGATTCTTCCAAGGCGTCCGGCGGGAAGTCCTCCGGCGACTCCTCGTCGAGCAGCCCCGCCAAGACCGCAACCAGCTAACTCGCCGGCCACGGGTCGAAGGGCGTCGAACCTTCGGGATTCCGGTCGTTCCGCCCGCCACAAGCCCGCAACATCGCGCGCTCACGTGGCCTGTGGACAGATGCCGCGGGAGGTCGTGCAGATTTTCTAGCCTGGTCGTCATGGCTGACTTCCGACACCTGAGGCACCGAGCCCACCGGCTCTACGTGCGCTACCGCCGACTGCTCGCAGCGACGTTGGCGGCAGGGAGCGTGGTCTGCCTCGCCGAGGTAGTCGCGCCGAGCCCACCCGACACCACCCTGGTCCTGGTCGCGAGCAGCGACCTGGCCGGAGGCACGGTGCTCTCACCGGATGACGTGCGGCTCGCCAAGCTGCCGGTCGATATCGCCCCGGACGCAGTACTCGAGCGACCTGCCCAGGCTGTCGACCGCACGCTGGCCGGTCCGGTCCGCAAAGGCGAACCGCTCACCGACCGGCGGTTGGTCGGCGACGCCTTGGTCGCGGGCTACGGGCCGGACGCCGTGGCCATTCCAGTCCGCATCGCCGACCCAGACGTCGTACAACTGCTCGAGGTGGGTGATCACATCGACGTCTACGCCGCCGGTGGCCATTCGCCGCAGGGCGCACCGGTCGTCGGCAACGCGCCAGTCGTCGCACTGCCAGCGCCCTCCGACGACAGCCGAACCGAAGGGGCCCTCGTGGTCGTCGCGGTCTCCTCCGCCGACGCCGCAGCCTTGTCGGAGGCGAGCGCCGAGTCGTTGCTCTCGGTCAGCTTGCGAGGTTGAACGAGCAACGCTTCGTCGTCGCGCCGCCGTCACGACTGCGATAGCCTCCGCAGATCTGGAAGCGTGCGCTCGCGCGCACTTGATGCAAAGGACCCACAAATGAAGGGCTTCAAGGATTTTGTGCTCCGCGGCAACCTCGTCGAGCTTGCTGTCGCATTCGTCATCGCGTCAGCGTTCGGGCTCGTCATCACCGCCACTGTCGCCCTGCTTATGGACCTCATCGGGAAAGCCGGCGGCACACCCGACTTCTCAAGCTACGCGCCGGGCGGAGTCGGTGTCGGTGTCTGGCTGACGGCCGTCATCTCGTTCGTCATCCTCGCCGCCGTCGTCTACTTCTTCGTTGTGATTCCCTACCAGGCCGCGCGTGAGCGGATGGCCCGCGGCACAGAAGAAGAGCCGGCAGTCGTTCCGGAGGACATCGCACTACTTACCGAGATCCGCGACCTGCTCGCGAGCCGAAACACCCAGCTATAGGCGGAGGCAAGGCATTTCGGCGTCAACCGTGATGCGGGGGTACGTCGCGCAGCAGGTCGGCTTCGCGCGCCTTCTCGTCGGCGTCTGACTCTCGGCGTCGGACCGGGTCTCGGTCGTCGCTGGTGGACTCGGGCAGGACCTCGCCGAACACCTCGTCGATCGACGGCTTACGGCGAGTCGGCTTCTGTCGCGGTGCCTCGTCGTCGTTCGGGGCGTCGTCGTTCGATGTGTCGTCGTTGTCTGGCACCGGACTCAGATCGTCTCGGGACGGGAGAGCCATGACGTGTCGAACACATCGTGCACCGGTTTCCATCCCGTCGCCTCATGCAGCTTGGCCGAACTGATGCGGTGAGACCGAGCCAACGGCGCAAGGCGATCACCGCCGACCTTGACCAGGACTTTGGGCATGAAGCCGAGGCTGGATCGACCCACGGCACGGGCGAAGACGTCATTCATCTCATCGCGACGCACCGGCTCGGCGCCAACGTTGAAGACACCGCCCGGCGCATCGAGCGCCGCGACGACCGCTGTGCCGGCGTCGTCAGGATGGACGACATGGGCCCAGCCTTGCGGGTCACCGATTCCGATCGGTCTCCCCGCCTTGGCCTGTGCGATCCGCCAATGCGTCATCGGGTCGTCGCCGACGAAGTGGCCGAACCGCAGGATGACTGGTCGCCGGCTCTTGCAGTCGAAACCCGCCGCGTTGGCCTCGGCCACGGCTGCCGGTTCGACCGCTCGGGTTACCGACAGTTCGCTGTCCTCGTTGATCCACTCATCGCCGCCATCGGCATACAAGAAGGAGACGCTCTCTTGCACGAGCCGACGAACTCCGGCCGCGCGAGCTGCCTGCGCGACGACCTTCGAGCCTTCGGTGCGCAGCTTGTCGTTGGGCTTCCAGGCACCTGGGCGGATGGTGGCGACGCCGACAGGCATCCGGGTCGCGAGGTTGCAGACAGCGTCGAAGCCGGACAGCGCATCGGTCATCGCGTCGACATCGAACAGCGGGACGGCGACGACCGGGGTCGCACCGAGGGATTCGAGCTCCGCTGCCTTGCTCTCGTCGCGGAGTAAGCCCCAGACTTCGTGGCCCTTTTCGACCAGCGCCACGACGGAGGAGCGTCCGAGCACGCCGGTAGCTCCTGTGACGAAAACCTTCACCTGCTGCCCCTTGCGTGTTTGATAACGAGACGATAACAGACCCGTTTCAACAGGTGAGACGATTCACTAATCTGCGCTTGGAAGCAAGGGTTCGACACCTCGCGTGGCGATGCACAAGGATGCGGGCATGGCCCATGAGCGTGCAGCACAGCCCGCCCAACCGTCCGATCTGATCGACGTCGACGCCGTGATCAGTGCGTACTACGACCTTCTGCCAGACCCCGAGAACCCCGACCAACGGGTGGCCTTCGGCACGTCGGGCCATCGCGGCTCGAGCCTCGACGGTGCGTTCAACGAACAGCACATCTGGGCTACCACCGCGGCGATCGTCGAGTACCGGGCTGCGCAAGGTTTCACGGGTCCGATCCTGATCGGTCGCGACCCGCATGCCCTCTCGCTGCCAGCCTGGAGCAGTGCTCTCGAGGTGCTCGTCGGCGCGGGACTTACCGTGCTGGTCGACGAGCGCGACGGCTTCACTCCGACGCCGGCGGTGTCCCACGCCATCTTGCGGCTCAACCACCGTGGACGGCACGGACCGGTCGACGGCATCGTCGTGACACCGTCGCACAACCCCCCTCGCGACGGCGGCTTCAAGTACAACCCGCCACACGGCGGACCAGCCGACTCCGATGCCACCGGCTGGATCCAGGATCGCGCCAACGAACTGCTCCGAACCGGTGTCGACGCGATCCCGAGAGTCTCGACCGATCAAGCACGCGCGGCCAGCGTGGGCTACGACTTCTTGGCGGAGTACGTCAAAGATCTCACCGCCGTACTCGACCTCGATGCGATCAAGCAGGCGGGTGTGCGCATCGGCGCCGACCCGATGGGTGGCGCGAGCGTCGACTACTGGGGCGAGATTGCTGAACAACACGGTCTCGACCTCACCGTCGTCAACCCCCAGGTCGACCCGACGTGGCGGTTCATGACTCTCGACACGGACGGCAAGATCCGGATGGACTGCTCGTCGCCCAACGCGATGGCGTCGTTGATCGCGCAACGCGAGAAGTACGACATCGCCACCGGCAATGACGCCGACGCCGATCGGCATGGGATCGTCACCCCCGACGCCGGGCTGATGAACCCCAACCACTTCCTCGCGGTCGCGATCGGTCACCTGTTCGGACACCGAGAGGGTTGGAGTGCACAAGCCGCGATCGGCAAGACGTTGGTCAGCTCATCGATGATCGACAAGGTGGCGGCCGAGGTCGGGCGCGACCTGCTTGAGGTGCCGGTCGGCTTCAAGTGGTTCGTACCCGGACTGCTCGACGGAAGCGTCGGCTTCGGCGGCGAGGAGTCTGCGGGGGCGTCGTTCCTTCGCAACGACGGTACGACGTGGACGACCGACAAGGACGGCATCCTGCTCGCCCTGCTCGCGAGCGAGATTCTCGCTGTCACCGGCAAGACCCCGAGTCAGCACTATGCCGAGCTGGTCGGGCGGCACGGTGACCCTGCCTACGCACGAGTGGACGAACCCGCGACCAGAGATCAGAAGGCCCGGCTCGCCAAACTGACGGCCGCCGACGTCTCGGCTGATGCGGTCGCCGGCGAACCGATCACGGCCAAGCTCACCGAGGCACCGGGCAACGGAGCTCCGATCGGAGGGCTCAAAGTCTGCACCGAGTCGGCCTGGTTCGCGGCCAGGCCGTCAGGCACGGAAGACGTCTACAAGATCTACGCCGAGTCGTTCCAGGGTGCCGAGCACCTCGCCCTCGTGCAGGCCGAGGCCCGCGACGTGGTCAACGCCGCGCTGGCGTGATCTCGTCGACGTCGGCGTAACCCCACTCGGCGAGCGGGCCGCGCAGTGCTGCGGCATCGCCGACGACGACGATCGTGAAGTCACTGGGACGCACCACCGAGGCGTAGGTGGAGTTGCTCGCGTCAGGCGTGACGGCTCTAATGCGCGCCAGGTTGAGGTCAACGTGGTCGAGCGGCAGTCCCTGTGTCAGCAGCATCTCTACTCGACCGGCGACAGCATCGGCGCGCTCGAAACCCAGCGGCGCCGAGTCAGTCGCTGCGCGGACAGCGGTCGTCACCTCATCAGCTGTGATCGTTCCGGTCGCCTCACGCAGGATAGCGACGATGTCAGTCAACGCCTCGGCCGTGGAGTCGGCGCGCACGGCGGTTGAGACCGTCACCAGCCCGGTCGTGCGGTTGGTGTCGAGTCCGGAGCTGGCGCCATACGTGAACCCCTTCTCCTCACGCAGCACGGTGTTGATGCGGGACGAGAAGTTACCGCCGACGGCGAAGTTGGCGACGAACATGGCGGGCCAACGGTCGTCGGCGCGGATGATCCCCGGACCTGCCAGCCTCAGTGTTGACTGCGGCGCATCGGGCCAGTCGACGAGGATCAGCTGGGCTCGTTCGACGGGTGCAGCAGACTGATGCGCGACCACGTCGACGCCCTGATGTGTCCAAGAGCCGAAGGTGTCCGTCACAGTCGTTGCCGGGTCTTCACCGCCGAAGTCGCCGGCCACGATCAAGGTGGCGTTGCTGGGTTGGAAGTGCGCGTCGACGTATGCAGGGAGGTCGTCTCGACTGACAGCCTCGACCGACTCGGGGCTTCCACCAACGGGACGGGCCGCACGAGCATCACCGAACAAGGCGGCGTTGAGCTCTTCCACGGCGACGTGCTGCGGGTAGGCCGCCGCCTGCTCGATCTCCTGCAGGCGAAGGCGCTTCTCCTGGTCGAACTCCGTCTCAGAGAACTCCGGCGCAGTCACCGCGTCGGCCATCAGCCGCAAACCGTCGGCCAGGTGCACGGTGGGAACTGCGAGGCGAACGGCGAACCCGTCAGTCATCGCGGAAGCTTCAAGGTCCGCGCCGCACAGCGCGAGCGCATCAGCAAACTCCTCGGCTGACCGACCCGCCGCACCCCGGGACAGACACCGCCCCACCAGGCCCGCTACACCCTCGATGTCGCGCGGCTCAGCCGACAGCGGCACGTCCATCAGCAAGGTGGCGGCAATGACGAACTGCCCAGGGCAGTCATAGACGAGGACGCGGAGGCCATTGTCGAGACGGTGCTCGTCGTACGACGGGAAGGTCCAATCCAGCGCAGGTGCTACTGGCGGTGGTGACTCGATCATCGTCATGCCGACTCCCCCTCTTCGCCAGCCGGATCGGGAAGAATCCGCACTTGGGCCTTCAACGTCGGCACCAGCCAGGTCTGCGCGGCCTCCTGGACCTCCGCGTGGGTGATCGAGCGAAGCAGGGGCAATCGGGCGTTCAACGCCTCGGGATCGTCGAACAGCATCAAGCAGCCGGAGATGGCATCGGCTCGTCCGGACGCCGTACCCATCTCGTCGAGCCAGTCCCGTTCGGCCTGAGCCCGCACTACCGCCAGCTCTTGCTCGGTCGGCCCGTCGACGGCGAATCGCTGCACGACATCCTCGACCGCCGCCACCACCTCGTCGAGATCCTGACCCGGCACGGCTCGTACGGAGCCGAGTCCGAGCGAGTTGCCGGCGATCAGGTCGTTGATACCCAGGCCCGCCGACAACGCCGTCTGGTCCTGGCGCACCAGCCTTCGGTGCAGCCGACTCGTCTCGCCGTCACCCAGGATGCTGCTCGCGAGAGTCGTCGCTGCCAGTTCACGGGAGTCGGGGGCATCGACAGGCAGCCGGCTCGCGAACCAGACGGCAGGTGAGGGCACGTCCTCGGTGTAGTCGGCTCGCTGCGGCTCGGTGATCGGTGGCAGTGCTGGCGGCAGCTCACGTTTGGGCGCGTCGCCTGGCTCGATGTGGGCGAAGTAGGTGTCAGCCTTTGCGAACGCTTCGTCGGTCTCGACATCTCCGACGATCGAGAGGACGGCGTTGTTGGGCATGTAGTAGGTGGCGTGGAACGCGCTGACCTCCTCGAGGGTGGCTTCGGCGAGGTGCTTCATGTTGCCGATGGGCAGGTGACCGTAGGGATGCTCGGCGTCGAAGATCAGCGGCAGCGCCTTCTCAAAGACGGTGCCATAGGGGACGTTGTCCATCCGCTGGCTTCGCTCCTGCGCGACGACGTCGACCTGGTTGGCGAAGTTCTCCTGGGTCAGCACGTCATCGAGGAACGCCATCCGGTCGGCCTCGAGCCACAACGCCAGGTCGAGTACGCCGCTCGGCATCGACTCGAAGTAGTTGGTGCGGTCGAACGACGTCGTGGCATTGAGCGACGCGCCGTGGCCTTGCAGCAAGGCGAAGTGGTCGCCCGACTTCACGTGGCGTGAACCCTGGAACATCAAGTGCTCGAAAAGGTGGGCAAAGCCTTGGCGGTGAGGCTCTTCGTGGCGGGACCCGACGTCGTACCAAAGGTTGACGGCCACGACTCCTAGCCCCGGGGTCGGACTCACCACCACCCGGAGCCCGTTGTCAAGGGTCCGGTTGACCATCGGGTAGCTCACATCGGCACTCACTCGGTCGAATGTACCCGGCTCCCACACCACCCTGGTGGGCTATGCCGCGTCACCGTTTATCCAGGGGTTGTCATCCGTTCGTACAAACGGGCTACAGGCCTTGTGGTCCCCTATTACCGTGGCTGTATGGGGCGCACCAGAGGTTTCAATGTGCACCACACCGGGCTTTGCGTGGCTGTGGCTGCACTCCTGCCCTTCCCTGCGGCAATGTCTGGATCCGACGCCCAGTCTGACGCCCAGTCGGTGTCCAACTGGGCGGTCGCGTCCGCTGACAATCCCCCCGTCGTCGACGTGGCTCCCGAGCTGTCACCCACCGTCTCCACTTCCGACGGCCTTGTTCTTGACCAGTCCGAGCGCCGCCAACTGACGCACAAGAAGCAGGCTGTCATCTCCAAGACTCGCCATGAGCGAGTTCTCGAGATCAGCGACAACACCAGCTACGACGTACCGCTCGCGGCATTGCAGGCCTACCGAGAGGCCGCGGCGTCGACCGACGCATCGGACCCGGGCTGCCGACTCAGCTGGGGTGTGATCGCTGCGATCGGACAGGTCGAGTCCAACCACGGCCGGTTCGGTGGAGCTGCTGTCCTCTCCAACGGCGTCACATCACCTCGCATTGTCGGCCTGCCGCTCAACGGTGACGGCGTCGCGAGCATCCCCGACACCGACAACGGGCGATTCGACGGCGACAAGGTGTGGGACCGTGCCGTCGGCCCGATGCAGTTCATCCCCTCCACCTGGGTGGGTTTGGGACTTGACGGCGACGGCGACGGGCAACGCAACCCCAGTGACTTCGACGACGCGGCGCTGAGTACGGCCCACTACCTATGCTCCGGAGGCGCTGACATGACCGTGCTCGCCCAGGCACGAAGCGCCGTCCTCCGCTACAACCACTCCGACGAGTACGTCGATCTGGTCCTGTCCATCGCCAACGTCTACGACAGCGGTGTGGTCGACATCGTGCCCAACGACACGGCTCCACCGGCACAGCCCAAGCGGCACCGGCCACACCACAAGCCGAAGCATGACGACGGCAACCGCCACCCCGACAACCCGCGTCAGCACCGCCCCGGTGGCCAAGGGCCGGACTCCAAGCCGCCGTCGAAGCCGCACCACGACGACCCGGCCGACCCCAAGCCGCACCACCCGCAACCGCCGAAGTCACCGAAGCCGCCGAAGCCGCCGACACCGCCGGAGCCGCCAGTGCTCACGTATCACCACTTGGCGTTCTACCTGGGAACGATCAAGCTCAACCTTGGCGCCACCACTGTCCTGGCATCCGTGCAAGCCGACTACAACGGGAACGGCGTGGATTGCGAGACGGTCCGGGTGGAGTTGAACTCGCTGGTCGGCCAGCCGATCACCGTCCGGTCCGGCACAGACGGCGTGGTGAACCGGATCAACTCGCTCCCGTACTCGGCAACAGCTGTCGCTGCCCCCTGCGGATCGCCGTCCCCGTCGCCTCCGACAGGCTCGGCGCCGGCGCCGGCGCCAAAGACTCCGCCGACCCCGTCGGTCCCGTCACCCACTGCGCCCGTAGAGCCAACGTCGCCACCGACGTAAGCCGTCGACTGAAACTCACGGGCAGAAGGCTGATTAAGGCACGCCAACGAACGCGCCAGACGCCGGCAAACGCAGCTGGGTTTCGGTTTCTGGTGTGCCGGACGTGCGGAAGGCCTCAGCTCGGTGGTCGACCAGCCGCTGTGATGGCGTGCCGGACACGATCCGAAGCGCGAAGAAGAGTTCACCCATGACGGTAGGCGACTACATGACCCTGTGTAGGCGATCGACTACTAATCGTCCGTTTGGGTCACCTCACTCGGCCCAATCGGGTCAGCCGCCTGCCCTGTCCGGGCTATCCGTTAACCTGCCGCGATAAGCGACGGGGGTGTTGATCGCGCTCACGAGGGGACAGATGGGACACCTGATGGCGCACTTCGACACCCGTGAACGCCAGACCCGACTTGCCCGACGGCACCATCTCGCCAGCGAGTCCCAGGCCGATGACGTGGGGGGCGCGGCGCACTCCCTGATCGGCCTGCACTCCACCGACCCGGCGTCGGTCTACCTCTCGGCCTGGGCTCGCGTCCCGGGCGTCACCCACGCCGACATCGATCGAGCGCTGTATGACGACCGCACGTTGGTCAAGCATCTGGCGATGCGCCGAACGGTCTGGGCGGTGGCGACCGAACTGCTGCCGATGGTCCAGGTCGGTGCGAGCGACGATGTCGCGGCGACACAACGCCGCGCGGTCGCCCGCGACATCGTCCGTTCAGGGGTGAGTGACGACGGAGAAAGGTGGGTGGCCGAGGCCGAGGCGGCAACCGTGGCCGCTCTCGCCGCGCTCGGCCCTGCCGCTGGCCGGGAGCTGTCGAACCACCTGCCGATCCTGCAGACCAAGGTCACGTACGGCGCAAGTCCCAAGGCGCAGACGGTCGGCGTCGTCACCCGGGTGATGACGATCCTGTCGGCGTCAGGTCAGGTCACGCGCGGGCAACCTGGTGGCACCTGGAAAGACCGGCAGCCCCGCTGGGTGTTGATGCGCGACTGGTGTCCGCAGGCGGTCGCAGACCCGCCGATGGCGGCTGCACATGCGAGAGCCGAACTGGCGCGCCATTGGCTCAGAGCGTTCGGTCCGGCGACGTACGACGATCTGAAGTGGTGGACCGGCTGGACCGTCACCCAGACGAAGGCTGCCGTCCGCGACATCAACGCGGTCGAGGTCGACCTCGACGCCACCGCCACCGCCACCGGCCTGATCCTGCCCGACGACCTCGGGCTGGCCACACCCGTCGATCCCTGGGTGGCGCTGCTTCCCTCGCTCGACCCGACCACGATGGGGTGGAAGCAGCGCGACTGGTATCTCGGCCCACACCGCGACCTGCTCTTCGACACCAACGGCAATGCGGGTCCCACCGTATGGAGCGACGGCCGCGTCGTGGGCGGCTGGGGGCAGCGGCCCGACGGCGAGGTCGTGGTCGGTGTGCTCGAGGACGTCGGAGCTGAGGTCGTTGCTCGCATCGACAGTGAGGCCGAGCGACTGACCACCTGGCTCGGAGGCGAACGCGTGATGCCCAGCTTCCCGACGCCGCTGCAACGCGAGCTGTCCGCCTGACGATCTCTTGGGCGAGGCTGCTTTACACGGCGGAAACCTCGGAGCATGGTCACACCAGAGAGGGGTCGATCATGCCGGATGACACGACACGTTCAGACAAGAAGCGGCTGGTGGTCTGCTGCGACGGCACCTGGAACAGCCCGGAAGGCGCCAACATCAGCAACATCGAAAAACTGGCGAGGTGTGTGGAGACAGACGCGAGCGCCTCTGGTGGGGTGCAGCAGCTCGTCGAGTACATCTCCGGAGTAGGGGTCCGATATCGACTCGACCGGGTCCTGGGCGGCGCGTTTGGGTTCGGTCTCTTCAACAACGTCAAGATGGCGTACCGCTTCATCGCCCTCAACTACGAGCCTGGAGACGAGATCTTCGTGTTCGGGTTCAGCCGTGGTGCCTACACCGCCCGAAGCGTGGCCGGCATGATCGGGTACTCCGGTCTGCTGACCGAGGACGCCTTGCTCCGCGATCTCAACCTCCAGGAAGCCGGCCTGAGATACCAGACTCGGGAAGAACAGCCGAAGGACGCGGCCTACAAGTCCTTGAAGGAGTTCAAGGAGAAGTGCTGCTACCCCAGCACTGACGTCACGTTTGTCGGGGTGTTCGACACCGTCGGAGCTCTCGGCGTCCCGGGCATCTGGCATTCGGACCACGAGTTCCACGACATCACCATCGGCGACGGGGTGAAGCGCGCCCGACAAGCGTTGGCGATTGACGAGCGCCGGATGACGTTCGCCCCCTGCCTGTGGAAAGTCCCGTCGGACAAGGTCGGGGACGATCGTGTCAAGCAGGTGTGGTTCCAGGGCGCTCACTCCGATGTCGGCGGTGGCTACCCCGAGCATGGCCTGTCGGACACCACGCTCTCGTGGATGGCGAACGAGGCCAGCGCTGCCGGTCTGGTGTTCGACCAGTCTCGACTCGACTACTACCTCCAGAGCGGCAGTGCCGCGAAGCGCCACGGCGATTCAGTCAAGGTGATGTATCGGATCGCCAACTTCCGGGAGAAGATTCGACCCAAGCGCAAGGAGGAGAAGGGCCTCTTCAGTCACGGACTGCGCAACCTCGAGCCACCTCTCTTGACGGAGGATCTCGAACGAGAGACGCCACTCGTCCTGCCCTTGGCGCTGTCGTCGACCGCCGTGGAGGACTTCAAGCACCAGGACGGTAGCTACCGGCCGGAAAACCTCTCGACGTTCGTGTCTGCCCATGAACCACCACAGGCGCCGTACGTCACCGAACCGGTCACCCGGCTGCCACCGGTGGGACAGCCGGCTACAGCACGAGCAGACTGAGGGCGAGGCTTGCGGCCTGGCAAACTGCTGGCCATGGCAGCGACAACTTCCCTGGACAATACGAGGGAAGACCTCAAGGCACTCCTTGACGAGGCGGACGACGGCCGAATCCAGGTTCCCGAGTTTCAGCGCGACTTGATCTTGGAGGACGAGTGGATCAAGAGTCTGCTCGCCAGTGTCTCGCTGGGATATCCGATGGGCGCCGTGATGCTGCTCCAGGCGGGAAGCCCTGACGTGCAGTTCGAGGCGAGTCTCCTGCCCGGCGTACCTCCGTCGTCGACTACACCCGAATGGCTCGTGGTGGACGGGCAGCGGCGATTGACGGCGCTGTACCAGGTGCTGGCAGCCGGTCAGGCCGCGGAAACGGTGCAGACCGATCACGATGAGGCGGTTCACCGGTGGTATTACATCGACATCGACGCTGCCCTCGATGTTGATGTGGACCGCGATGAGGCGATTGTTTCTGTGCCTGAGACTCGGCAACTACGAACCCGGCGTGAGGTCGCGATCGACCTCACCACGGTGGAGGCGGAGTGGGAGAACGGCCTCTTCCCACTCCGTCTGGTGTTCGGCGCAGATGCAGAGCTACGAGTCTGGCAGCATGGCTTCACCCAACACGGAGCAACCGAAAGCACCGCGACCCGGCGCCTGCTGATGGATCGGTTCGATGCGGAAGTGCTCACGGCGTTCAATGGATACTCCGTCCCGACCATCAGGTTGGCTCAAGAGACAACCAGATGGACAGTGCGGGTCCACGGTGGTCGAGATGGCCGGAGTCTTTCCGACAGATTCCGCATCACCGACCGCAGGCTTCACCGCGGATGAGTGCCGACGACGTGTGGACGAGGTAGCGCTCCGCGCGGACCACGGTCAGACTCAACGACAGAAGACGGCACGATGATCAAGGAGTATTGCGATGCGGAAAATCACCGCTGGTCTGTTCATTTCGCTCGATGGCGTCGTGGAGGAGCCCGGCGATTGGCACTTCCCGTACTTCAATGACGAGATGGGGGTGGCAGTCGACCGCCAGATGGGCCACGTCGACACGCTATTGCTCGGCCGCAAGACCTACGACAGCTTCGCCGGTGCGTGGCCGGACCGCGAGATAGCTGGCGGAGAGGACGCCGAGTTTGCCAAAGCGTTCGGAGCTGCGCGAAAGGTCGTCGTATCGAACCAGGACCTCCAGTTCACCTGGCGCAACTCCGAGCTTCTGAAGGGCGACCTCGTCGAGAGCGTCACAGCGCTGAAGAACGAGGACGGGCCGACGGATATCGCGATGAGCGGATCTGTCTCCGTCGTTCGACAGCTGATGGCCGCCGGCCTTGTCGACGAGCTGCACTTGCTGGTCCACCCGATCGCCGTCCGCAACGGCATGCGCTTGTTTGAGGAGGGAAAGCCCCCGATCCCGTTGCGGCTGGTTTCCTCCGAGGCCTTCACCACCGGCGTCATGAACCTGGTCTATGCCCCCGCCGAGTCGACTCCCGAGGGCACGTACGACGACGCGAAGACCCACCTGCCGCAGGACGACGACAGCTGATCCACCGGTCGACGCTTAAGCGCCAGACCCAGCCTGCGGGGAATCGACTAGCCTGGGTCCGCCATGCGCCGCCCCCGTAGCTCAGGGGATAGAGCAACGGTTTCCTAAACCGTGTGCCGCAGGTTCGAATCCTGCCGGGGGCACGACGGGCGATCACCCCGCAGACACTCGTTGCTGGGCGGCCAACCCCGCTAGCACGGCGTCGTGATCCGGCATCGCCCCCATCTCGGCTCGGATCGCCTTTGCAGCTTCAGTGAACGTCGGCTCGTCAAGCAGGCGTTCGGCAGCAGCGGCGACGCTTTCGGCGCTCACGACATCACGCTCCAGTGACAAGGCCGCTCCAGCGCGGGCGCATGCCTCTGCGTTCATATCCTGGTCGGCACCCTGCGGAAGGATCACTTGTGGTAGCCCGAGAGCGAGTGCGCCGAACATGATGCCTGCCCCGCCCTGCGACACGACCACGTCACACCGCGGGAGTAGCTGCGCATGCGAAACGTACGGTTCGATGATCACGTGCGCCGGCTGGGCGCCAAACGACTCCGGGTCGCTGTCAGGCCCGGTCGTTACGACGAGGTTGACGGGTAGCTCTCGTAACCCGGAGATGGCGGCCTGAAGAACGTCGACCGCGTCGTGAAAGACCGTGCCGAGTGTGAGATGAGCCGTCCGCGCATAAGGAAGGTCGTCGAGCGCCGCCGGAAGTTGGTCTCCCTCTCAAGGTTGGCCAATGCTGGGTCGCAGCGGCTGAACGCGGTGCCACACGGCGTCCCTCTCGGGTTGCAGGGACGGCGGGCACAGGTCGAGGTACGTCGCCTCACGCACCTCATGAGCATTCGAGCCGAGGCTCCACTGCTCGAACAATCGACCCAACCCCGGCTCCAGGGCTTCCCAGATCCGCATCGGTGGCATCAGCCCCAGGCCGTGTACGACCTCACGGGCTCCCGACGCTCGTGCAGCAACCGAGCCTGCAAGCTCCGTCTCCTCGTGGACGACGAAATCTGGCGACCATCACATAGCTCGCGGCACCAAATCAGTGGCGCGCTCGGTCGCTGACTCGACGAAGTAGTCCAACCAGGGCGTGGCTGCCCCTCGTGGCGAGGGACCAGGCGGCCCGACCGGCCACGCTTGTACGCCGTACCGCTCCACGTGCGAGACCATCGCCGGGCCGGTCGCCACCGCGACTTCGTGGCCAGCGCGCTGCGCGGCCAACGCGAGTGGCAGCACGGTGTTGACATGCCCGAACATCGGTCCCGCGCTGATCAAGACGCGCATGAGAAATGCCCCTCCCCTGTCGCGGCGCCCCCGATCGGCGCACAGACCGACTGACCGCGTTGTTTCTACGGCGAGAGCGTAGACCCGCGCATCGGTAGCGACTACCGGTTTATAGACGGGCGTCAGTCACGGCGTAGGCGGCGCAGGGTCTTTCGGTCCTGGTGTCGGGAGCGCGATGGTCAGGACGAAGGCCACCGCCACAGCGACGACGACCTCTGGTGTGACCGAGATACCGTCGGCGCCGAGCAGCAAGGTTGCCAACAGCGTCGAGGTCATGGGCAACCGCAGCATCGCCGCGCACATGGCTCCGATGCCCATGCCGATGGCCGGTGCCAAGCTCATGCCGGGCAGCCCTTCAATGGCGATTCCGAGGACAGCACCGATGAACATGGCGGGGAAGACCGGGCCGCCGCGGAACGCGCTCAGCGAGAGCCCGTAGACGAGTGTCTTGCATGCAGCGAGCAGGATCAGCACGCCGACGGAGTAGTCGGCAGCGTGGGCGACCAGCTCCGGCATCGCATCCTGGCCGGAGAACAACACCTGGGTGAAGCTGTGGTCCGAGACGAGCTGATAGATCATCGCAGTCAGGCCGATAAGCAGGCCGAGCGCTGTCGTCACGAGCACCCGGTTGAGGTGAACGACCGGGCGCAGCGACAGCCCGATCCAGCGGATCACCCAGCCCAGCAGTGCACCTGCCGCGCCGATGACCAACGCCCAGGCCATGGTCGCCACGCTGGGATCCACCGCCGGCGGCACCGAAGTGAGTGCCAGCGAGAAATTGCCGAGGCCGGTCCAGTTGTTCAGGCCGACGAACACCAAGGCGCCGATCCCGGACGCGAGCAAACCCGGCAGCGCTACCAGGCTCAGCGTCGCGCCTCCGATGCCCGCAGCCTCCATGATCAGGAATGCCCCGAGCACCGGCGAGCCAAGCAGGGTGCTGATGGCGGCAAAGCTGCCGGCCGACGCCATGATGGTCACCGCCATCGGTGGCGCATCCCTTTTCACGAGGTGCACAGTCCAGGCCGCAAGGCCGGCACCGACGGCGATCAGCGGCGCCTCGGGACCTAGTACCGCGCCGAGGCTGAGTGTGGCCAGTGCTGCGAGGAAGATGCCGGGGAACTCCCGGTCAACCGGTGGCCCCCCACCGACATGGAACCCGAAGGCGGGAGAGTGGCCCCCGTTGCCCGGCAAGTGGCGGATAGCCAGCCCGGTCAACAGTCCACACAAAACCAGCCAGGGCACCGGCCACCACGCGGGCACCCCTCCCGAGAAGACGTCATCCGGCAGGTCCTCGAAGAGAAACTCCTGGATCTTGGCGACCAGGGCCAGGAAGCCGTAGGCAACCACCGAAATCGGAATACCCAGAGCCGCGGCTAACACCAACGCCACGACGTACTGCTTCGAACGGATCACCGCAAGTGGATCCGGCGTCGGTGGCCCCATCGCGGCTGACCCGGCACCGGGTGGGTGTTGCGAGCCGGACATCAGACCTACCTCCCTGCCGAGCTCAACTCGACGGTGCCCGCCGTCTCCTCAACGATGACATCGACGCGTCTAGGAACATGTAGGCGCCACCCAGCCACCAGGTCAAGGCGGACCCGAACAGGGTAGCGCCGAGGGGTCCAGCCGCTGGTTTTGTGGCCGCACTACGCTTGGCGAAAACGAAAGGACCTGCCTTGATCGGATTCATCGTCGCCGGACTCATCATCGGCGCGCTCGCCCGTCTCATCAAGCCCGGCCGGCAAAACCTCAGCATCTGGATGACGCTCCTTCTCGGTCTCGTCGGCTCGGTGATTGGTGGCGTGGTGGCGAGCTTGCTCGACACCGGTGACATCTTCGAGCTGAACGTCCTCGGCTTCATCGTCGCGGTGATCGCCGCGGTCGCCTTGATCGGTGTCGCCGAAGGTGTCTCGGGGTCGCGAAGCAACAGCAGCGTCTGATTCCCGACACAACTTCGGCTCCAAAAGTCGACGCTGTCTGTCAACGCCGTCAGTCGACGCCGTTCAGCTTGTCGACGACTTCCAGCAGGTCGCCTCGGTCGTAGAAGTCAACGGCGACGTAGTTCGGAATCATCCCGCGTTCGCGCTGGCACTGCGAAACTCTGGGCCACAGCACGTCGTACGCATTGACCTCGATGGCATCAGTAACGCGCGTCTGGTTGTTGTTCAGCCAATGGTTCACCAAGAACAGCGGGCTGGTGGCCGTGCCACGTAGGCGCTCGCAGGTGAAGTCAGACTTCGACACGAAGTCAAAGGGCGTGTCCTGCACCCAGTCGAACCCTTGCAGCAACCACGGGTACTCCGATCCGCCACCGCGCTGCTCCATCAACACGACGACCCGCCTGCCGGAGTCGATCATCTGCTCGAGCGTCGGCCAGGGGCTGCCGGTGGACTGCGTGTGTACGTAGGGAAGCAAGCCGGCTTCGTCGAACACCTTCGCAGTATCGGCCGGTGAGACCTCGTCTTGTATGAAGAACGTCACCACCTCGCGTGGATGCGCCTCCAGCCATCCACGCACGTCCTCCATCACCGGCTCCCACTCCATCGAGCCCAGTTCGCACATCCCATGACACAGATACGGTCTCACCGGCCCCGTCGGCGTCAGGTTCGCCGCATCCCGGATACGCAAGGCGCTCTCGACGACGCTAGGACCGTAGGTCTCCCTCGCCTCCGCTAAGGCCGCTGCCTGGCTCTTCGCCGACGTGGCGACCACACCCGGCCGCTTGGTCGTCTGCCCGTACCACGTGTCGATGAGTAGGACACGGATGCCGTCGTCGAGCTGTCCCACGATGCCCTTCGGCTGCTCAGGAAAAAACCAGTTGGGCACGTCCACCGCCGACATCGAGTTGTGTGTCCCGGCGAAGGCCACCTGGTCGTAGGTCCGATCGCACAGCTCGACATGACCGTTGCACGTCGACGACCCTCCCGCCGCCTGTGCATCCAGGGCCACCTCTTGGTCAACCGGACGGGCGAGGACGATGAGGAGCGCCACCAGCACGGCGCCGCCGACGAGGACGGGGAGGAACCTGCTCAATCTCCACGTTGCGATCCTCCTGGGCCATGAGTGGCGAGCGTCGCCCATGCGGTCCTTCGCCAGCAGCACCAGTTCCGACGCCGCATGGATGACGAATGCCGATCCGAGAATGATGGCCAGGACCACCAGGACAACGCTCGGGCGGAAGAGCAGACCGCATCCGAGCGCAAGCCACACGAGGGCACGCGCCAACCGCCCGCGCGCGGTCTCGGCGGGGACGGTCAGCCAGGACCAGGCCTCCGACAGAGCGTTGAGCGTCCCCAGGTCAGCACCTCTCGATGCAGCAGCAGTGATCAGCCACCCCGCAGCAACGGTCGCCCCTGCTGTCAGGAAGAGTGGAATCCGAAACTCCGTCCAAGCCGCCGCGATCAACGCTCCCTCGAGGGTGTCCGTATCTGCAAACGAGGTGGCAATCGCGAGTACGACGCTCCCGGCAACCAGCACGGCACCGACCGCGATCACACCCCAGCCCACGTCAGTGGCGGCCCGTTGACGATCGGCTGCGAACCAGATGGCGCAGGCAAAGCAAACGAGTGCAAGCAGTGGCAGGAGCCAGGACAGGAGGCTGACCAGGTGGGTGAGGTGGATCGTGTCAGAGGCAAAGCTCTGGCGACCGATTTCCGTGAGCGTGACGTCAAGGTCGGGTGGCAGCTGTGCCGCGGCGTCCGGCGCGGTAGCGCGCAGAACCCCCGTCAGCACGGCTCCCACGTCCGCCACGCGGAGAACGACGTGGTCGGAGCTGGTGAACGCGTCGTGTACCCGGGCAGCCGCCGTCCGGACAATCGGGCTGAAGGCAGGGCTGCCGGCGAGGTTGACGGCGGTGGCTTCGATCAGCGGTTCGACGGCAACGAGATTCGGATTCACCTCGAGGACGCGCGCCGACATGGCCTCGCCCACCTGGCGCGCAACGTCAGGATCCTGGCGGATGTTGTCGACATGCTCCGCGAACCGAGACCCATCGAGCACCTCGTGATTGACCAGTCCCGCCATCAGCCCAGCGCACAACAGAACCGATCCCGTCGCGATCAGGACACGAGGTCGACGTAGCTGCATCTGGGGCCCCCTCCACGGCGCGCCGCTACGAGAAAGGTAGCGACCGCCGCCGTGCCTGGCTATCACCCTTGACGTCAGACGATTGACCCGTGAAGACTCGCGCCACAGCGGGGGCCGGCGAAGTCACTCGAGGACAACGATGCAAAGACGCGCGTGGGGTACGGTGGCGGCACTTCTTGCAACAGCGCTGGCTCTGTCGATGCTGACGGCTCCCACCACGTCGAGCGCAGCGGCCGAAGGCACCTCCGTCGTACGAGCTGAGTCGAGTCGACCCTGTGCCTTCAGTGCTCGGGTGATATGCGGCCAGGTCATGGTGAAGCTGGACCGTGCAGACCCGGCATCAAGACGGATCGGCATCGCCTACGAGCTGATGCCTCGTCGCGACAAGTCCCGGCCAAGCCTTGGCACGATTGTGGCCGTCGAGGGCGGTCCGGGGTATTCCACGACAGACAGCCGCTCCTACTACCGCGACCTCTTCGATCCTCTCCTCGACCGACGCGAGCTCTTGCTCATCGACAACCGCGGGACGGGAAAGTCAGAGGCTGTCCGCTGTCGCCAGCTCCAGACCTACAAGGGCAATCGAAACCTGGCCATCGCTAAGTGCGGTCAGCATCTCGGCAAGAGATCCGATCTCTATGGCAGCGCGATCGCAGCCGATGACATGGTCGCAGTCCTCGACCGGCTCGGTATCAACAAGATCGACCTGTACGGCGACTCCTACGGCACGTTCTTCTCGCAGACGTTTGCGCTTCGTTACCCGGAACGGCTGCGCACGCTGATCCTCGATGGCACGTACTTCGTCGGCGGCCGCGATCCGTGGTACTCCGACACCAACCGCGCGATGCGCCACGCTTTCACCATCGCGTGCAACCGGAGCCCCGCGTGCGCCCGACACCAGGGAGCACCGATGCGCCGGATCGCCCACCTGGCTCAGCGGCTGAGGCACCACCCGCTCCTCGGGCGAGCGCCCAACGCAGACGGCCAGCAACGGCGCACGCGAGTCACGGTGAACTCGCTGATCGGCATCCTCACAGGCGCGGCGACCACTCCCACGATCTATCGCGAACTCGACGCGGCTGCGCGAGCGGCAATGCGACGACACCCTTACAACCAGCCGCTCCTTCGCCTCGCGCAAGAGACGAAGTACGTCGGCGGAGCGGGGCCGGTACGCGGCTACTCCGAAGGTCTGTATGTCGCTGTGGCCTGCAACGACTACCCCCAGCCGTACGACGTGACCGCACGCATCAAGCCTCGGTATGACCAGTTCCACGCTGCCACTCGAGCGTTGCACCGCGACACGCCCCGGCTGTTCTCGCCGTTCACCGTCAAGGAGTGGGTGTCGTCGCCGTACGTCTATTACGCCGACTGCCTGCGCTGGCCGCGACCCAGCAACTGGATCCATCCGGTGCCTGACCACCCGGACTACCCCGATGTCCCGACCCTGGTGCTCAATGGTGATCTCGACTCGCTGACGTCACCCGAAGGCGGGCGCGCCACCGCAAGCGCGTTCCCCAACTCGACGTACGTCCTCACGGCGAACACCGTTCACGTCAGTGCACTCATCGACTTCGACACGTGCGCATCGCGGATTGTGCTGCGCTTCGTCAGACACCGGGATGCCGGCGACACGTCATGCGCCCGGATGTACCACGAGAACCGACTGGTCGATCGCTTTGTCCCGGTCGCAAGTAAGACGGGTTGGGCAGCGGGTCCCCGCCGTACCGCGCGGATCGCTTCCGCCACCCTGGCCGACGTGATGGCACGCTGGTTGTCGATGTACGGCTACAACGGCGTGGGACTCCAAGGCGGGACGTTCACGACGCGTGGTGGCGGTTTCACTGGCGCCAACCCGGTGGTCACCTGGCGGCTGCACGACGTCCGCTGGGTGAAGGACGTGGCGATCTCAGGCCTGATGAGCTGGCATCGGCGTAGCGGCAGAATCACCGCCGACGTGACCGCTGATGGTGCAGGCAGTAAGCCGGCCGAGCTCAGGCTCCGCTGGAACGACACGGCACGTCATGCCCAGGCAGTCGCTCGAGGAACGGTCGGCAACCAGCAGGTCTTGCTCCGGTTCCCCGCCTCGTAGCCGATCGCCGCTCACTCGCTGGGGTAGCGGAATCCGATCTGACGACGAATCTCGTCCAGCGTGGTCATCACTCCGACCGACTCCTCGGGAGGAATGATCGGACACACGGTCGAGCCCTCGGCGATACACGCCTCAGCGGCGACCGCCTGGAGCTGCATCCCTCGACCGCTGACGGCTGGCGCGTAGTGCTCGACTTCCTCGCCTGACTCGTCGTACCGCGTGAGAGTGGTGGCGGCGGTGTACCAGAACCCTGTCAGCTCGACCCGGCCAGCGGTGCCCAGCACCGCCGCGGTGTTAGTTCCGCTGGAGTCCAACGCTGCCTGCGACACCGACTGGGCTCCGTTGGCGTGCTCGCAGATGGCCGCGACCTGCCGGTCGACCCCCGTCTCCGTCATAGTGGCTCGGGCGGTCACCGTCTCGGGAGGGCCTAACAAATCCCAGGCCAGCGACAAGGGGTAGATCCCCAGGTCGAGCAGAGCACCCCCGCCGAGGTGCGGGTTGTAGATCCGGTTGCTGGGATCCTTCGGAAGGATCTGGTTGTGGTCAGCGAGCACGGTTCGCACATCACCGATGAGTCCCTCTCGAACGATGTGCCGAAGTCTCTCCATGTGCGGGAGGAACCGGGTCCACATCGCCTCCATGACCAGCAGGCCGCGATCCTTTGCAAGCGTCACGACCTGTTGTGCCTGTGAGGCGTTCAGCGTGAACGGCTTCTCCACAAACGCGTGCTTGCCCCCAGACAGAGCGAGCATCGCGTGCTCAGCATGGAACGGATGAGGAGTGGCGACATAGATGATGTCGACGCCTGGATCGGCAGCGAGCTCGTCATAGCTGCCGTGGGCTTCGCTTATCGAGAACTCCTCGGCCATGGCCTCGGCGCGTTGGGCCGTGCGTGATCCTACCGCCGCCACCGTGTGGCCGTGCTGCTTCAGATCGGTGACGAACTTGTGAGCGATGGAACCGGTGCCGAGGATTCCCCAGCGGACGGAGTCAGCCATGTCAACTCACGATGCCAGACATCTCCGGCGTACGCAGGGGCACAGTCCAGCGCACGATTGTCCCTTCGCCGGGTGATGAGGTGATGTCGCACTGCCCCCCAAGGTCATGCGCCCGGTCGCGCATGTTGCGGAGGCCGTTCCCACCTTGACTCGGCGGGAAGCCCTTTCCGTCATCCCGCACCTCGAGCACCATCACATCGCGCGCTGCGCCTTCGATGCGCACCTCGACCTCCACGTGCGCGGCCTCCGCATGGCGTGCGGAGTTCGACAAGGCCTCGCCAATCACCGCGATCACATGCGGCCGAACCGGGTCTGGGATGACCGAGTCGACGGGGCCCACAAACACCACGTGCGGCTTCAGTCCTAGCGTGGGTTCGGCCGCGAGTACGACGTCGTTGATCTGGCCCTTGAGATCGACCGCGTCGCCATCGCGACCCAGTTCGAAGATGGTGCTGCGGATATCGCGAATAGTGGAATCGAGATCATCGACGACCGCCTTCAGCTGCTCGACCAACGCCGCGTTCTCTGGCTTTCGCGCCAGGCTGTGCAGAGTGAGACCGGTGGCGAACAGCCGCTGGATCACCAGATCATGGAGGTCGCGCGCGATGCGGTCCCGGTCGGCCAGTATCGCCAGCGCCGCGCGATCCTCCTGAGCCTGAGCGCGGTCGACTCCGAGCGCTGCTTGCGCTGCGAAACCGCGAAGCGCCTGCATGTCGTCCTCGTCCGTGGCCCGCCGTCCGCCGGTGGTTTCACCGCTGCCGATGATGAGCGCTCCTCCAGCGCCGCCAGGCCCGGTGAAAGGCACGAGCAGAGCCGACGCGAGATGGTCCAACCCAGGCAGCCTCACGCCCTCAGCGAGGATGACGGTCGCACCGTGCTCGACCACGTCAGAGAGAGAACCGTCTTTGGGCAGCGTTGCGCCCAACAGGTCCTCGCGGGAGCCGCTGGTCGCCTCGACTTTCAACGTGCCATCGTTTTGCTCGAGTACGACGGCGGCGAGATCGGCGCCCGCGATATCGCGGGCGCGGTCGGCGATCAGTGCGAGTGCCTCCGCGATGTTGACATGCCCCAGGAGGACTTCTTGAATCTCTGCCGTGGCGGCGAGCCAGCGCTCCCTGCGGCGAAGCCGCTCGAACAGGCCAGCATTCTCGATGGCAATGCCTGCTGCGCCGGCGAGGGCGATGACGGCCTGCTCGTCATCGGCCGTGAAGTCTCCGCCGCCGAGCTTGTCCGTGAGATAGAGGTTGCCGAAGACCCGGTTGCGGGCCCGGACGGGCACCCCCAGAAACGATGTCATCGGCGGGTGGTTGGCCGGAATCCCGTACGACGCTGTGTGCTGGGTCAGGTCGTGCAGGCGTAACGGCTCCGGCTCCTCGATGATCAGGCCAAGGATTCCGTGGCCACGTGGCTGCGCGCCGATCGAGGCCACCATCTGCTCCGTCATACCGACGGTGATGAAATCCTGCAGCCCCTCACCGCTGGGATTGATGACACCCAGGGCGGCGTACTGGGCATCCGCCAGGCCTGCTGCAGCAGTCACGATGCGCTCGAGGGTGGCATGCAGATCGAGGTCACCGGCGACGGCACTGACCGCGTCGAGCAATGACCTGACGCGTTCCTCCCCGGCCACCACGTCTTCGACGCGGACGAGCACAGCGCGCAACAGCTCCGCGAGCGGCTCCTCCTGAGTGGTCACTCTTAGGATCGTAGGCCCACTCGTCGACTCACCGTCCGATCAGGTACGACAGATGAGCCGACCATCAGGTCGGCCCATCTTGTGAGACAGCGGCTCTACTTCAGGATCGGGAACCGCTTCACGATCGACTGGCCCCCCCACCAAGAACCGAAGCCCAGGTAGCGTCCCGCACCGAAGAATCCCAGTACGAGGACGACAGCGAGACCAATAGTGTGGTCGTCGGTGATCGGGTTGTTCTCTGGGGGGAGCACAACGCTCCACATCATGATGTACATGACTGCGGCGGCGAGAACGCCGAACCTCATCGAGATACCCAGGGTGAAGGTGACGCCGATCGCCAGCAAACCGAGCATGAAGGCCCAGTTCGTCCAGGTGTCGCCGGCGATGCTGTTGTAAAAGCCCTGGAACGGACCCTTGGCAGCGAAGGCCAAGAAGCCTTCGGTGGGTGAACCGCCATGAATCCAGGCGTCGGGACCAAACCGGTCTACTACGCCGGTCTCGCCATTGCGGCCAGTGGAGAAGCCGAGTGCGAACATCTTGTCAAGGAATGCCCAGAGGAAGGTCCAGCCGATCACGAGTCGCAGTGCACCGAGTGCGTACCCCGCTGAACGGCTCGGGACCGAATTACTGGACGCTGTCGACCCAGCCAGCTGTGTCGGCGGCCTTTCGTGCTGTTGCAGCGTGGTCATCACGTTCTCCTTGTGTCAGGGAGCCTGTCGCTCCGTTAGTGATGACTCTGCTGCCGGACGTGGTCGCATCGCAGCGGGCGGACGTCCCCTTCTGGTGGGCCACAGGTCCCCCCTGGTCAGGGCCGCTTGGCCCTGTCTGATTCGTCGCCCATCACGCACGATGACGACTGTTCGCCGAATCTGGATGATCTCACCACTGCCGAGGGGTTCTCATGACAGACATGCACGGCCAGGGCGTCGTCGTCGGTGTCGACGAGACGCCGGCAAGTCGAGCAGCACTGGCCTTTGCCATGCGCGAGGCGGCCCGACGTGGAAGTGCTGTCGAAGTCATTACCGCGTGGACCTGGACGAGGACCAACGACAGTGTGCAAGGACATGAGGTGCCTGAGCTGGAGCGTCAACGTGCCCAGCAGATCCAGGACGCAGCAGTCGCACTGACACTGCGCGAGGTGGATGCGCGGCCGGTGGTCTCCCGGCAGGTCGTCGAAGGTGATCCGGGCGAGGTCTTGCTCAGGGTCGCCAAGGATGCCGCCTACCTCGTGGTGGGGACATCCAGGATCGACCCACTGCGACTCGTGTCGCTTGGTTCGGTTACGGACTACTGCGTTCGCCATGCGGAGTGCGCGGTCGTGGTCGTACCACCCAGCGCGACATCACACGAAGAACCCCGACAGACAAGGAGCAGACCATGGCAACAACACGCATTCGCCAGACAGAAGTCTTCCGCGAGCTGAGCGAACTTGAGTGCACCAACCGGCTAGGACGAAATGGCGTCGGGCGGATCGCGCTCTGTACTCCGGACGGACCGGTCATCCTGCCCGTCAACTTCGTAATGGACGCCGGAACAGTGCTCCTGCGTACTGCCCCTTACACGGTGATCGCGGCTCATGCCTGGGACAAGGCCGCCTTCGAGATCGACGACATCGACGATGACATGCGGCGAGGCTGGAGCGTGCTCGTGATGGGTCGCGCTGCCCCAGTTGGTGACATCGACGAGATCTCGGACTCCACAGTGGCAGGCGAACTCACCCCTTGGGCGCCGGGATCGAGGCACATGTACATCAGGATCACGCCGGACCGAATCACCGGTCGAGAAGTGGCGTTCTGATCCACCTAGATTCGCCGCCCGTCTCGCGGTCGAAGTCACTGAATCAGCTTTGAGGCAAGCACGGCTGCCTGCGTACGTCTCTCCAGACCGAGCTTCATCAAGATGCTGGACACGTAGTTCTTCACGGTCTTCTCCGCCAGGAATATCCGCTCAGCGATCTGGCGGTTGGTCAGCCCCTCCGCGATCAGCTCCAGGATCTTGCGCTCCTGGGCCGTCAGCTCAGACAGTTCGTCCGGCTCGCTGCTGGCTCCTGAGCGAAGCCGCTCGAGCACGCGGTGCGTCACCGCGGGGTCGAGCAGGGACTGCCCTGCGGCGACACGTCTCACCGCATCGACGAGATCGGTGCTGCCGATCTGCTTCAGCACGTAGCCCGCGGCGCCGGCCATGATGGCGGCGAACAAGGCCTCGTCATCGTCGTACGACGTCAGGATCAAGGCCTGGATCGAGGGGTCAACCGACCTGATGCTGCGACAGACATCGATGCCACTGCCATCGGGAAGCCTGCCATCGAGGACGGCGACGTCGGGGCGCAGCGCTGGGATGCGATTCTGCGCCTCGACCGCCGAACCCGACTCGCCGACCACTACGAGGTCGTCCTCTGCCTCAAAAAGGTTCCGCAGGCCCCGGCGGACTATTTCGTGGTCATCGAGCAGGAAGATTCGGATCCGACCCTCGGAATCAGCCATAGTCCGCCACGCCGTTCAGCCTAGACCGCCTCCCCGTTAGCGGTCCGGATCGAAGTCGCGTCACCAATCGTGTTGTAGCGAGGCAGCTGCTGATCTGGGTCGAGCACATCAAAGAGCCGGCGTACGACGCCTGCTAGTCCGGCCAGGACGACCTCGGTGTGCTGGCCGGCACTGAACACCAGGCCAGCACATGAGACGTCACAGAACTCGACCCGTGACAGGTCGAGGACCAAGGTCGCGGGATGACTTGACAGGGCATCGGTAAGCGCCGCACGTAGCACTTCACCCGTCGCCAGGTCACACTCTCCGAAGAGCTCCAGGACCCTGACGGGTCCCTCGTCGTAGCGGCGGGCATCCAGTTTGGTGGAGCCGAAGTCGGCCGTCGTTGTCATGTTGCCTCCTCCGCGTCGTCATGCCCCTCGGTGAGGCATGAAGGCGCTGGGCACCGAGGCCAGCCAGATTTCTCGTCAACCGCAACACGCACCGTCAATGGGC
The DNA here is from genome assembly GCA_963746185.1 of uncultured Actinomycetota bacterium. GTDB lineage: Bacteria > Actinomycetota > Actinomycetes > Propionibacteriales > Nocardioidaceae > CAVVAE01. The sequence continues at coordinate 1,817,686 of CAVVAE010000004.1, read as the reverse complement.
TGGCCGTAGCTCTGCCGCAGGGACGAACCGGATGAAGTGACGGGAGCGGCTACCGGGCGCGGCGGCAACATGACTAGCTCGGATCGACATCGCTTTGGCCCCCGAGCCGAGCGTTGTCGCATGTAACGGAGCCCACTGACCACCCCGAGATGCGTGGCCCCCCTCAGTCGCAAATGACAGGTACCGAGTTGCAACTGATACTGAGGTTTTGCGGTAGGCGGCTGGTTGTTCAGCCATCTCCATAGTAACCCCGGCTGCAAGGCAGCACTGCGGAATCGCGGAGCTTACTCTCTGTCTTTTCCGGGGTCGTCAGCTGCGTCAGAAGGAAGGGTATCGACCAGTTCTTGGGCGACGTCTCGGAGCTTGCGGTGGCTCGTTTGAGACATTTGCCGCAACCTCTCGAACGCCTCATCCGGTCCCAGCCCTTCTCGGGCCATCATGATTCCCTTGGCCATGTCGATCACGGCACGGGAGTTCAGTGCCTCGCCGAGGTTGAGAGCGGTGGACTGGGCTCGGGTGAAAGCCACGGCGTTGGCCAACACGATCGACGCCTGTTCGGCGAACAGGGCGGCGGTGTCGACAGCCGTCTCGTCGAGGACTCCAGGCTCGAGGGCGTAGATGTTCAACGCACCCAGCCGCTCACCATGAACAGTGAGCGGTGCTGCAACGATCCCTCGGAGGCCGTGACCCAGCGCTGCCGGCGTGAATCGCGGCCAACGCGCCTCCATTTCCAGGCTCTCGACCAGCACCATCTGCTGGGTCTTGTAGGCCTGGAGACATGGACCTTCGTCGAGGGCGTACTGAATCTCATCAATACGACGAACGAAGTCCCCCGCCGCGGTAACCGTGGTCGGCTTCCGTGCCACCACCCAGGTCACCCCTGCCCCGTCCGCGCCGTACACGGCCCGGACCGACAACTCGGCCACGCGCTGCAGTGACTCCTGCAATGACTGTTCTGACAGAACGAACTGACCCAGAGCCGTCAGGCTCTCCCAGAGCTCCGCCGTCTCCCGCTCGGGGGGACTCTGCTCAACCACCGTGCCTAACTCCTGTGTGAAGCGTGTTCGAGCGCGCTCGCGCCCGTCTCTTGATTATCGCGCGATGAGGCGCCACAGCAATACTGCCAAGTTGATGACAGTAACGAATCTCGTGGCCATAATCTTGGGTAACACCGACGTCTGTTGATCGCTGGGATGGCTCCGGCGGCGCCACGTTCGGGCCGGCGTACCCCTGGCCCCGCCTTCGCACCGTGGTGATGCGTCATTGACGTGATCTGAGTTTCGGGCGTTGGTTTGGCCGAGCGAAGGGGGGCCACTGATGTCCAACCCGAACCAGAAGATCCGCTACTCCCTGGACACACCCGGCGGGAACCCGGTCTACTGCGGCCGTCGTACTGCCGCACATCTCGACTACACGCGCCGCCAACTGCCGGAGGGCTGCGAGCTGTTCATCATCCAAGGCTGCTTCAACACCGGCGTTGAGGCGTCCGCGGGTACGCACGACTACGACGCCGTCCTCGATGTCGGCATCTTCGGCATGGACTGGTGGGAAGCCCAGAAGTTTCTGCGCGAGTGCAAGTGGGCCGCCTGGTACCGCTTCCCGCCGACGTTCGACGGTGATCACCTCCACATCGTCTCTCTCGGAACCAAGGCGAAGGTCGGCATCTATGTGCCCGGCCAGATGGACGACTACAAGCACGGTCGCAACGGGCTGGCGGGCCATGCGCCCGACAACACCTGGCGTCCGAGCAAGATCACTTCCTTTGACTACGAGGCCTTCCTCAAGGAGGACGAGATGCAAGAAGCCGACTTCAAGCGCATCGAAAAGATGCTCGCCCCGATCAAGTCCGACCTTGACAAGCTGCGCAAGGCACTGTCGGAGTTTCGGCAGAACCAGCGAGCCCGCGACAAAGAAGAGGCCGACCGTGACACGGCATCGGCCGCCCAGCTGACGGCGATCGCCGGCGCGGTGGATGCGCTGCCCGAAGGCCCGTCAACAGCCGAGATCCCCAAGAAGGCTGCCGCGAAGAAGGCTGCCGCGAAGAAGGCTGCCGCGAAGAAGGCTGCCGCGAAGAAAGCCCCCGCCAAGAAGGCCGCCGCCACGAAGGGCTGACTCAAGCAGCTCAGCACGTCCCTTGCCAAGGACGGGTGACACACCGGGACGTTCAGTGCCAGAGTCAGCACCGTGTCGACGTTCGCTGGCTTCTCCGACCGCGCTCTTGATTTCTACGTAGCCCTAACCGGCGACAACACCAAGCAGTTCTGGACCAAGCAGAAGGCCGTCTATGAGGCCGAGGTCCGTGACCCGATGCGTGCGTTGGCTGCCGCGTTGGAGCCCGAGTTTGGCCCGGTGACCATCTTCCGGCCGTATCGCGACACGCGGTTCAGCAACGACAAGTCTCCGTACAAGACCCACCAAGGGCTCTTCGCAGGAGAAACCCCTGGCATTGGTTATTACCTGCAGCTCGACTCGGAGGGACTTTTGGCCGGCGGTGGCTTTCGAGCACATAGCTCCGACCAGGTGGCGCGCTACCGCGACGCCGTCGATGCCGATGAGACAGGCGACGTCTTGAACGGCATCGTGACGCGGATGCGGAAGGCGGGCTTCGAGTTCAGGGGTGAGCAGTTGAAGACCAAGCCCCGCGGGTACGACGCGAGCCACACCCGCATCGACCTACTCCGCTACAAATCCCTGATGGCGGTCAAGATTCTCGGCACTCCGGACTGGCTGGCGACTCCCAGGGCCCTCGATGAGGTCCGACGCACGTGGCAACAGGTTGTCCCACTCAGCGAGTGGGTGCGGGCCAACGTCGGGCCCGCCTGAATGCGACCACCACTCCTGCCCTACCTCTTGACTCTGACTCCTTTATCGTTCATCGTAGATTAACGATAAAGGAGGAACTCATGCTCGATCGAACAGCGGCCGTTGCGTACGCGAGCTGGTTCCGGTGCCTGTCGGATGCGACCCGGTTGCAACTGCTGCACCTGTTGTCCATCGCCGATGCCCCGATGTCTGTGGGCGAGCTCGTGGCTGAGTCCGGCGTCGGGCAGTCGACGGTGTCCGCGCATCTGCGGCGGCTAGCCGAGTTGGAGTTCATCTTTGTCGAGCGGATGGGGACAGCCAGCATGGTCCGGGTCAACCCGGAGTGCCTCGCGGCATTCCCCAGTGCTGCGGAAGTGGTGATGGGCCTCGTCCCGGTTGACAGTTCGAACGCGCCGGAACCGCCGTGGCGTGAAGCGGCAAAGCCTTGAGTAGGGAAATCGGGCAGGTCACGCTCGACTTTGCCGTGCTTCTGCTCGAGATGGTGCTGCTGATGCTCGCGGTCGCGGTCGGCCTAGCGCTGGTCGCCAGGCGCGCGGGCTTGGAAAGGCTGCAGCGCTGGCTGGGTGGCGGTGCACTCGTCGGAGCAGTGAAAGGCATCGCGCTCGGCTTCGTCACTCCGTTTTGCACCTACTCCGCGATCCCGGTGGTCTTCGCGATGGCCGATGCGCGCATCCGTGCTGCCACGTTGACGGCCTTCCTGTTGTCGTCCCCCTTACTTGACCCGGTCGTCGCTGGTGTCTTGGTGCTGCTCTTCGGCTGGCAGGCCACCGTGGCGTACGTCATCCTGACCTTCTTCGCCGTACTCGGGGCGTCGCTGTTGGCCGACGTGGTTCACGCGGACCGCCATCTCCGCCCAGCGTTTGCTCGAGCCTCGAAGGTCGTACTTGTCGCATCGGCGGGCACCGAGCCGGGACCCGTCAGCTGCGACGGCAAGAGTGCTGACCTGTTCGGCGACAACACACCATGGCGTGACTGGCGCACCGAAACTCGCGCCGCCGTCGCCTACGCGACCGACCTGACCCGTGGCTTGGCCGTGCCGCTCGTCGCAGCGGTGATCGTGGCGGTGCTCATCGTGGGGTTCGTTCCCACCTCGCTGGTGTCGGACCTCGCCGGTCCCGACAACCCGTTCGCCGTGCCGGTGGCAGCATTGCTCGGCGCGCCCTTCTACGTCTCGACCGAGGCGTTCCTGCCAGTCGCTGCGGGGTTGCATGAGGCGGGGATGGGAGTTGGAGCGGTCTTCGCGCTGGTTATCGCCGCGGCGGGCGTGAACGTCCCGGAGCTTGGCTTGCTAAGCAAGCTGATGCCGATCAGGCTGCTCGCGGGCTACACGGCTGCGATCCTCGCCATCGCGATCTCCGTGGGATACCTCGTCCCGGTCTTCGCCTAGCGCCGTCAGCCGCTTGAGGTCAGAGACTCCAGCAGCGCCGTGACGCGGTGGTCGATGTCGTCCACGATCCGCCTGGCGGTGTCGAGGTCTTGGCCCGCCGGGTCGTCGACGACCCAGTCCTCATACCGCTTGCCTGGATAGAACGGGCAGGTCTCACCGCATCCCATGGTGATGACCACATCGGCCTCCTTGACGACTTGGTCGTCGAGCAGGGTAGGCGTCTCGGCGTCCACACTGATGCCTCGCTCGGCTAGCACGGCCGCGATCATCGGGTTGACCGACCCACTCGGCTCGGTGCCGGCCGAGCGAGCTTCCACGTTGCCGTTGGCGTAGTGCTCGGTCAGCAATCGAGCGGCAACCGAGCGACCTGAGTTGTGAACGCATGCGAACAGCACAACGGGCGTGGTCATCGGATCTCCTTGACGTCTTGAGTGCGGCTCACTGGCTCAGCACCGTTGGCCAGTTCAACCGCCACATCGGCAGCATCGGGATACAGCACGAGAAGCAGGCCATACGCGAGAGCTCCTCCGACGAGCTGCATGACGACGAACACCGGCACCGAGCTGGGTGCGATACCAGCAAAGGTGTCGGAGAACATCCGAGCCACCGTGACCGCCGGGTTGGCGAAACTGGTGCTGCTCGTGAACCAGTAGGCAGCAGTGATGTAGGCCCCCACCGCGAACGCGACCATGGGCGATCGACCCGAGCGCACGACGCCGAAGATGACCAGCACGAGACCAAGCGTTGCGACCACCTCTCCTAGCCACATGCCGCTGCCCGTCCGGTCTCGGCCGGCAATGCTGACGGCGTCGAGCTCGAACATCAGGTTCGCGGCGACGGCCCCCACGAAGCCGCCACCCAGCTGAGCTGCGATGTGTACGACGGCTTGGCGGGTGCTGAGGGCCCCGAGAGCCCGTTCGATCAGGGTAACCACGGGGTTGAACGCAGCGGAGACGGGTTGGAGCGCGAGGATCAGGGCGACAAGCGCTGCGCCGGTGATGAGGCTGTTCTCGAGCAGTTGAAGTCCGACGTCATCAGGTGAGAGCCTCTGGGCAGCAATGCCCGAGCCGATGATGGCGGCAACGAGAAACGCAGTGCCGACGAACTCGGCCACTGCCGATCTGGCCAACGGCATGCTGCCTCCTCCACACGAGCCGGACCCGCTGTACCTGTTGGCACGACCGGGTCCGGCCGCGACCTATTGCTCGCTCTTCAGCAGCAATCTTCGTCAGTGCACGTGCAGTCATCGCAGCAGCCCATGCTCCTCACCTCCTCCATGCTCCTCGTCGTCTCATCCGCAGCAAGGACTGGCGGCAGGCCCACAACAACTGCCGGGGTTGCCGTCATCCGCCAACGGGAGTTCGGTGGAACAGACGCCTGTCTCAGGCAGCACGAGCTGAACTTCGTCGGCTGCTTTCAGGTCACCGGCGAGAGCCGCGGCGATGGATCGAACTTGCTCATTGCCGGTGGGAATAAGGAACGTCGGCGCACGTCCGTAGGACTTCATACCGGCGATGAAGAAGTTGGGTTCCGGATGCGCCAGGTCGCGATGGCCGTGAGGCGGGACCGTGCCGCAGCTGTGGAAGGCGGGGTCGATCAGCGGAGCGAGCTGGCTAGGAGCCTCCAAGCCAGGGTCGAGGTCGAGACGCAGCTCGGAGAGGATCGCGAGATCTGGCCGGAATCCGGTCGCGGCTGCGATGTTGTGCACACCGTCGAGTCGCACCGGACCTTTGGGCGTATGACCGATGACGGTGGCAGTCTTGCCGCTCTGCTCGATCGTCACGGTCTCGAAACTGGAGTGCAGGTCGATCGCGTGGGCGGCGACTTGTGCGCGCAACTCGGCGCCGAGCCTTCCGCGCGCCGGTAGCTCGTCAGCCTCGCCGCCACCGAACAACCCGACCGGCGACGGTGCCCGGATCGCCCAGACGATCTCAGTGCCGGGTTCTTCACGTGCGAGCTGGGTGAGGTTCAGTAGCGTGTTCGCCGCGGAGTGGCCGAGCCCCACGACAAGCGTCCGTCTTCCGGCGAACCGCGCACGCTCACGTCCCAGCACATCCGGAAGCGGCCCGACCAAGAACTTCCTGGCTTGATGCTCGCCTGTTGCTGGTAGTCCAGACGCGCCAAGGGGGTTCGGCTGCTCCCAGGTGCCGGAAGCGTCAATGACTGCACTAGCCAGCACGTCCGTTGTCGTGCCGTCGGCGGTGGCGATCCGTACGACGAATGGGCGCTCTGCACGTCCGATGCTGCGGGACTTGTCGAGACCTTGACGCGACACAGCAATCACCCGGGTGTTGGTCCGGACAACGTCGCGACCGAGAGCCGCGGCGAGTGGCGTCAGGTATTGAGCGACGATCTCGCCCCCCGTAGGAGGGTAGTCACCATCTGGGTGACTCCATCCGGTGGGCGCCAGGAGTTTGGCCGCTTCATCATCGATGATGTAGCGCCACGGGGTGAACGTTCGGATATGACTCCAAGCATCGATCGCTGCACCCGCCTGCCCACCGGCCTCGAAGACCAACGGAGACAGTCCGTAGGCCTTGAGATGAACCGCGGCGGCGAGCCCGACGGGCCCGGCGCCGATGACGACCACCGGTAGCGTCTTCAGCGGCTGGGTCGGCTGCTCTTTGCTCATCAGTCACTCTCCGAGCCGGGCTCTGTTTCGACGTATGTCGAAGGTGTCGGGGAAACCCATGCTGCCTACCTCTTTGATATATGTCAAGGAAGTGGCAAGATTGCTGTCATGCCGAAAACGCTGCCGCTCCTCGAAGACACCTCTCCTCTCTGTTGTGCCCCGTTGGCTGCGGGCACCCAGATGGTGTCGGACGAAGACGCGTTCGCGTTGGCGCGCCGGCTGAAGGCACTCGGCGATCCGGTCCGCGTTCAGCTCATCTCGATCTTGGTGTCTCAATCGGACGGCGAGGCCTGCACCTGTGAACTTGCTCCGGCCGTGAAGTTGTCGGAGCCAACCGTCAGCCACCACCTCAAGCAGTTGCTCGAAGCTGGCCTGGTCACCAAGGAACGCCGTGGGATGAACGTGTACTACTCCCTCGTCCCGGAGTCCCTCACGGCGATCGCCCGGGTGCTCGACCTGAACTGCTGCTGACGCGGATTTCTCACGCACCGCAGCGCGCCGGCGACACAGTGCAATCGATCGCGTGCCGGATGACGTCGAGAGGGCACGAACGGTCCAGACGCTTGTAGTCAGTTCGGCTTATCTTTCCCCAGATCGCGTGTCATGCAACGGTTTCGGGGCCATGGTGGATTCAGAATCAAATACAGACATCGAACCCCACTGGAAGCTCCAGTCGACCATCGCGATGTGCACGGAAGGGACACACAGATGAGCCTCAGAGCCACGAGCCCGCGAGTCGTCACCAAGCGACCAGCGGACAAGGCCAGCCTACGTTGGCCTCGCCCTGACACGCTCGTCTGGATGCTCCTCGTGTTCATTGCCATGGTGTGCGCATCCATCGCGGGTCTCTTGTTGAGCGGCGCCTGATCTCCTCACTCGATGGTCGCCTGCGACCATACGACGCACCAGGCAACGCAGCGTCTCCTCCGGACCCGACGGCCTTCGCCGTATGCAGTCGCTCGTCCCACGCACCTTCACCAAACCCGGTGGCATGCCGAAAAACGTGCGCGGGGACGCCACGCGATCCCTCGCTCAGCTGACCTCTGCAGCCCGGCCACCGGACGATCACCTAGGTATGCCGGTTTTGGACCTCGTCAACCTGACCTCAGGTTTCGATTTCCACCACAGGGGAACGAAAACCCGAGGTCGTCACGCGGACGACGACGATGCAGACTGATGCTGTCAGGTGCAGACCACAACAACGAGGAGAGCCATAATGAGCAAGCTCCTTCTGCTCGCTGCCGGAGCCACGGGGTACGTTCTCGGAGCGAGGGCCGGACGCGAGCGCTACGACCAAATCGTCACGATGGCCGAACGCTTCTGGACCAACCCGCGCGTCCAGCAGGCCAACCGGCAAGCCCAGGACTTCGCCCGCGAAAAGGCGCCAGAGGTGGGCGAGAAGCTCGGCGAGGCCGCGAAGAAGGCCGGCAGCGCCATCCACTCGTCCGCCCACAACGGGCAGGGCGGAGACGTCCGAACCCAGTAGCCGATCGGCACCAGAGCAAGCCGCGCATCATCAGGGGCTCTCGGGTAGCTCTCGGGTGTTGATGACCCGGTCGGCGAGCTCACGGAGCTTGATGTTGTGATCCTGCGAGTAACGACGAAGGACCGCGAACGCTTTGTCGGCGCTGAGGCCGTAGCGCTCCATCAAGATGCCCTGAGCCAGGCCAATGAGATGCCGGGCGTCGATCGCAGTCAGCAGATTCTCCTCGCGCCGGGCAATGGACAGCGCTACCGAGGCATGCCGCCCGAGGATCTGAGCGACGGCGATGTCATCTTCGTCGAACTCCCGGACGCGGGTCGAGTAAAAGTTGAGCGCACCAAGAGTGTGTTCAGTGTCGGAGAGCCGGACACTCAAGATGCTGTGAAGTCCGAGCTCGGCAGCCATCGGGCCATACGTGGGCCAGCGGGGATCCGTGGCTGCATCCGTGACCAGGAAACTGTCCTGCTCCCACACCGCGTCGAGGCATGGGCCCTCACCCGTCTCGGTCTGAAGCTCGTCGGCTCGAGCGATCACCGGGTCGCTTGCGGCCGCTGTCTCAATTCTGCGCTGATGCTTGATGTGGACACCGGCGTGGTCGCAGTCGAGACCGACCTTGGCGAACTCCACGATGCTCCCCACCGTCTGCTCAACATCGGGCTCCTGCGTCAGCGACATCGCTAGTGCCGCGAACTCCTCGGGACTGCTCAGCATGGGCTCATCCGATCATCGGCGACCGGCATCGATCCGCAAGTTGACGCCAGAAACTTCAGGGTACGCCGACCAGCGCCAGGACGACGGCGGCAACTCCTGACAGCGCGGCGAACGCGGCAAGGAAGGCCGCGATCGGGGCAGGGTCGAGGAACGTCGACTCCCGCCCTGAGGCGGAGTCAGTTCCGGCGTCGAACGGCGTGGCCATGCCTCTAGGGAGGCCGCGAACCACGCCGTGATACGCCGGGTGGGCCTCATGCGCTTGCGGCGGTTCCGAACCGTTTCTCGCTGCGGGCCTTGGCCTTCGCCCGCTCGACGTCCCGGTCACGTTTGGGCGCGTGCGTGACGAGCCCCTCCAGCATCTGCCGGGTCGAAGCCGTGATGTCGGCGATGGCTTGGTCGAACACGTGCTGGTTCGCTGCCGAAGGCTTGGTCATCCCCGCGACCTTGCGGACGAACTGGGTCGCGGCAGCCTCGATCTCGTCGACGGTCGCCGGGGGCTCGAAGTTATGGAGCGGTCTGATGTTTCTACACATGCATCCACTGTAGGAGGTGTGCTGATCGGCGCGTCTTCCGGCGGTATTTCTTCACGAAAACCCCTCACGCAGCGGTCTGATATGCCGTATCTTCCTCACAAGACGTATGCCGTGTCGGTCTGAACCACCTGACCTACAGGACCACGCGGCGTCAGAACAAAGGCCGGCAGGGCACGGGTGACTCGTGTCCTGCCGTACCTTCTCTCGGCGCGGCCGTCGCCGCCATCACGCCCATCATCAGGTTGCCGACACCAGGTCGAACGCGCCCTCGCGGAACGCATCGACGAAGAGGGCATGGTCTCTGCGTGCCTTGACGGCATAGCTGATCCCGAAGTCGACGATCTCGTCAATGAAAGCATCGATATCGTCGCCGATGGCCCCAGCGATCACCTCCTCCGTCTGGAAGTCGACGAGGTTTTCGTCGCTGTCCTCATCGGAGACGCAATGGACCTTGGCGGTCGCCCAGCCCAGCAACGTGAGGGCTGGCGCCATCTCATCCGGCTCGGTGACCTCTGCCCAGTCGAGGTCTGCTTCGTACGGCGACAGCTCGGACACCACGAACCCCACCTTGCCGACCGTCGTCCAACCGAGGAACGGGTCGGTGTGCACCTGCAACTCCCGCTGGCTCACGACCGTGCGATGTCCCTCGTGCTCGAAGAAGTCCCGCACCCGTTCGTCGTCGACCACGCGGCTTGCTGCCGCGACGTTGCCCTGCTTCATCGTCAGGACGATGTCGTTCTCGAGCGCCTGGTTGTAGCCCTCGATGAGCACGTTGTACGCCGGCAAGCCCGCACTCCCGATCCCGAACCCCTTCTTACCGACGATGTCCTTGACGTCGTAGAACACGTCATGACGCTCACGCTTGGCGTCTGGAATCGTCTTGAGGTAGCGCTTGAACGCTGCCTCGACCCGGCTGCGCTCTGTCTTGTTCAGCACCCGCACGTCGGCTCCCCTGGTGAACCGTCGTTCGTTGTCCACGATCTCGGTCATCGAGTCCAGCAGCGCGTTCCTGGTCGAGAGCCGGGCAGCGAGCAAGACCTCGTGAACGGCTCCGTCTGTGTTGTCGAGGCGCAGGGCGAACGCCTCATCATGCGGTTCCTCGACGTAGTGCCCCACCTGGTCGACGTACGCCTGCAGGTAACCGGTGGCAAGGTCGCGGATGTCATCCTCGGGAAGCGCTTTCTGCCACCCCAACAGGGCCAGGCTGGCCACGAAGCGGCGGAGGTCCCAGGAGAAGTGCCCGAGATAGGCCTCGTCGAAGTCGTTGACGTCGAAGACGAGCACTCCTTCAGAGTTCATGTACGTACCGAAGTTCTCGACGTGCAGGTCGCCGTGGATCCACACCCGACTTGTGCGTTCGTCGGCGGTGTGCTCCTTGCGGCTGGCCATGTCGGCGTAGAAGAGACAGGCGCTGCCGCGATAGAACGCGAAGGGATCCGCCGCCATCTTCCGAAACTTCGTCCGGAAGCCCTCGGGGTCGGCTTTCATCAGCGGCTCAAAGGCCTCGATCAGCACGTCGACGATCAAGCTCGTCCGTTTCTCGTTCGAAGCCGGCAACGCTGCTCCTCTCGATCGGGGCCTTCGACCCTAGCGAGGATGGCGAGCAGCGGCTCAGCGAGGATGACTAGCGGCGACTGCGGCGGAGGTCGATGAAGCGGTACGGCGCAACAGCGCTCTGGTAGCCCGCCGCCACGGGACGCACCTCGAAATGGAGATGACAGCCGTCAGGCGCCCCCGCGTCCGACGCCAACGCGATCAGCTCACCCCGACGGACTCGGTCTCCCGGTTCGACGAAGACGCGACGAACGTGGCCGATGACGAAGTCCTTGTCGAAACGTGCACTGCGCAAGCGGAACGCGTGGGGGCCGTATGCGCCGCCGAGTGAGCCGGCCGACGCGGGATCCACGACACGTGTGCGATAGCCGGCGTACAACTTGTTACGGCACGCCATCGCGACATCGAGCCCGTGATGGAAGCCGCGCTGACGCGCGCAGCGCGGGTCGGGGTCGTAGAACGGCGCGCGAGTGCAACCGAAGGGGATCATCTTGCGGTGCCTTCCGGCATACCAGTCGGAGTAGTAGAAGTGCTTGTCCTTCACCCAGAACCTGCGCACCTGCGTTGCGGGTGACGAGACTGCGCCGCTCACAGCCGACCCGACCTCCAAGCCCACCGTCGCACCTCTGGCGAGCGAACCCTCCGGTGACTTTTCTGCCATGCCAGAGGGCGCCGCAGCCACGGGCACCTCCGAGGCTGCCAATCCGGCCGCAAAGGCTAGGACAGACGCGACGAATGCATGCGACAGAACGGCAAAGATGCCTCGCCGGGACATTCCGGTCTCCTCTCACCGTGTTGCCTAAATCTCAGGTTTAGCCGTCATCCAGAGGGGAACTGCTGCTCCCGAAGGAGGCATCAATGGAATTCATTCTCTGGATCCTCGCAGTCATCCTCGTGGTGTCCGGCATCGTCGCACTCGTGCGTGCTCAGATCCTCTGGGGCGTCGTGCTGATCATTATCGGACTCCTTGTTGGTCCTGGAGGTGTCAGCGTATTTAGTTAGGCTGACCGGCTGCATGACAGCAGCGTGACCAGATGGGGCGCTGGCTCGACCTAGTCAAGCCAGCGCTTCCACACGTGACGGTGCGTGTTGATCCACGAGGCGACGTCAGCACCCATCACGTCAAACCCACTGAGCTCGATGATCTCGAGGATGTCGGCGGCGTCCTCGCTGCTCAGCTGGTACTTGTACACGAGGTTGTAGGCGGGGCTGTCGGACTCGGCGAACTCGCTGTTGACGATCTTCTGATAGTGGAAGTTGTTCAGGCTGCAGAGTGTCGAAACCGCATTGGGCACACACGACCGCGAAGCAGAGCTGGGGATTTCGACGCTCATCCGTCCGGTGCCGTCGCCGAGGAAACCACGTGGCCCTTCGACGAGATAGAGATTCGGCTGGTGGACGTCGTTGTCCTGGCGAGGCTGCTGCAGCAGATCGCGCATACCACCGCCGACTCCCACTTTGCTGTAGTCGCGTACGACGTAGTCGTCGAGGTTCTGGGACTCGACGAACGCGTGCGCGAGCGGTAGCAGCTCGGGAAGGGTCGTGATCGCCGGCGTGACCTCGTCCCACCCGATCTCATCGACGTCGTCCAAGTCGCGGTAAGTCTGCAGGCCGAGGTCTCCCATGAACAAGGGAGCCAGCAGGTCGACTCCGCCGGCCATGCCATTGCGTCCGACAATCGTCACCGGGCCGTCTTCGCCGGCGAGTTGCCGGGCGAGGTCGGGGTCACCGTAGGCATCGAGGTAGACATCGGCGTCACCGCGAGCCACCAGTCGCCAGGCTTTGTGGGATGTGGTTTTCAGGTAGTGGACGTCGCACTTGAGCTCGTCCTCGGCGAGCGTGCCGACGATGAAGGCACTCGCCTCATACCCCTTCGTCGGGTCGTAGGCGATCGTGAAGTCGCCGCACTCGCCCGTGGCCTGTCGTGGTTCAGGGGCTGACGTGGTCGTCGCCCCGCGTTTGGAGTCGTCACCGCCACACGCCGTCGCGAGGGCAGCGGTAACCACGGCGACAGCGGCGAGTCGCGCCCATTGTCGTGGCACGCTGCCACCTCGCCCCCCGAGCCAGCGGAATCGCTGGCCCGCCCCTGCTGAATACATCACGTTCGCTCTCCCACCCGCCTGAGCGGCAAGGATAGCCGCGTCACCTGACATTGAGCGTCTCAGGCATCCGCACCGACATCACCGTGGCGAACACCAGCACCACCGCCGTGACGGCGAAGGCCGCACTGAACGACGCCGAGTCGGCGAGCCATCCGGCGACGAGTGGGCCGCCGATGGCACCGGCGTCCGACGACATCTGGAACACCGCGACGACCCGGCCGCCTCGCCCATGCATCACGTCGCCGACGACCGCCCCTGGCGCCGTACCGACGAAGGCGGCGCCGACACCTGTCGCGGTCATCGCCAGCAGAAAGATCGTCAGCGACGTCGTGAGGGCAATGGTGGCGAAGGCGCAGGCCGCGAGTAACGACCCCGCGATCATCGCCGGACGTCGACCGCGGCGATCGACGAATCGGCCGGCGGACAGGAGGAATGCCGCCTGTGCCACAGATGCGCAGACGAACGCCACCCCGATCCAGGTCGCCCGCTGATGGAGGGCTTCCGTGATGAACAGCGGGATCAGACTGATGCGGACGCCGAAGAACGCCCAGCCATTGGCAAAGTTCACCGCTACAGCACTCCGGTACGCCGGATGCGACCAGGCGTCCTTGAGCGATGTCGACTCCACCGGCTCGGGTGGGGTCTCAGCCGGTTCATCGACATCCCGTAGCCGCGCACTCTTGAGGAACAGCGCCCCGATCGTTCCGGCGGCGATGAGCGAGACGGCGTACACGTAGAACGGCAGACGCAGCGAGTAGTCGGTGAGGAAGCCACCGGCGAGAGGTCCGAGTAAGCCTCCGAGCAGGAAGCCCGCCTGGAACAGCCCGCTCGCGCGGCCGCGACTCGATCCCTCGACGACACGGAACAGCAATGCGGTGGCTGCGACGGTGAACATGGCTGAGCCAACACCACCGATCCCACGCAGCAGCAGCAGCTGGGTGTAGCTCTGGGACAGCCCGGCGAGGCCGGTGGAGACCGCGACGATGCCGATCCCGGTGGTCAAGATGATGCGTTCGCCGAACGAGTCGACCAGGCGGCCGCCAGCGAGGGCAGACACGAAGCGCATCAGGGCAAACGCAGAGATGACGGCGCCGGCTGCGAACTTCCCCACGCCGAACGACCGGGCGAACTCGGGGATGGCTGGAGCGACAACACCGAACCCGATGGCCACCGCAACGGCCACCGCGGCCAGCACCGCAACCTCTCGGGGAAGGCCCTCGAACGGACTCTTCACGTGCGGAGCGCGGTCATCGCAAGGAGTAGGCCGACTCTGCTAGAGCCGGCGGACAAACAGGTGGCTGGCCGCTTCGCCGTCGATCTCGGCTGATTCGCCACCGCTCGCCATCATGACGCCCTCCGCGCCACGCGCAACCGTGATGACCTTGCCCGGTTGCGCGCCAACGCGACGCAACACACCCATCAGCCGCTCGTCTGTCTGGACGGGTTCGGCGATCCGCCCGATGATGACGCGCAGCTCCTCATCTCCGACGACCGTGTCGAGTGACTCGACGCCGTCGAGGAAACCTTCCTCGACCAGGCCCTCCCCAAGCTCGTCGAGCCCTGGGATCGGGTTTCCGTATGGCGAAAGTGTGGGGTGGTCGAGCAGCTCAAGCAGGCGGCGCTCCACTGTCTCCGACATCACGTGTTCCCAGCGACAGGCCTCGGCGTGGACGTCTTCCCACTCCAGCCCGATCACGTCGATGAGCAACCGCTCGGCCAGCCGGTGCTTGCGCATCACCCGGGTCGCCAACCGGCGTCCCTCATCGGTCAACTCGAGATGGCGATCGCCTTCGACAGTGAGCAAGCCGTCTCGCTCCATCCGGGCTGCCGTCTGGCTCACGGTGGGACCGGACTGATGCAGCCGCTCCGCAATCCGGGCACGCAGCGGAACGATGCCCTCCTCTTCGAGCTCGAAGATCGTGCGGAGGTACATCTCCGTGGTGTCGATGAGGTCGGTCACGCCGTTTGGTCCGCCAATCGCTGCTGGTCGCTTGCTCGTCACCGCTGTCTGGTGCTTCGTCATTGTTGCCCATCACACAGGGAACACCAAGCGCTGCGGGTGGCCTCGCTACGGACGGGTGTTGAGCGGCTCCGCTGCGACGGCCCGTGGCACGGTTGCCGCCTCTCGCGGCCGCCTCGGGCCCCGATTGACGAAATACGACCCACTGACGACGAGGATGAAGCCGAGCACGGTCCACACGGTGACCGGCTCGCTCAGCACGATGGCGCCGGCCACGACGGCAACAGCAGGGTTGAGGTAGGTGATCGTGGTGGCACGGACCGGGCCTACTTCGCCGACCAACGCGAACAGCAGCAAGAACGCTGCCGCCGTACACACGGACGCAAGCAGTACGACGGACCAGATGACGTCGGCGCTGGGCATCGACGACGGGACGCCGTCACCCACCAGAACCACCGGCACGTACATCACCGTGGTGAGGGTGAGCGCCGTGGCCATCACGCCGATCCCGGGGAGGTTGCGCAACTGACGAGCCAGGATCGCTGGCCCAATCGCATAGCCGACGACCACGATCCCGAGCTCGGCGACCGCCCCGAGGTCAGAGCCGCTGACATCGAGCCCCACGAGAGCGGCGACGCCGGTGATACCCAGGGCGATGCCGAGCCAACCAGTGCGCGACAGTCGCTCGGCGCGGCCGGTCACGAATGCCAGCGCAACGCCGACCAGCGGTACGGCGGCGATGAGCAGGCCGGTCGTCGAGCTCGGCAGCTGCTGTTCGGCGCGGCCGAGGGCAACCCAGGGGATGGCGATCTCGACGAGGGTGAAGACCAGCAGCCAGCGCCAATGCTTGAGCACCGGGCGCACGGCACCCTTGGCGAAGGCCAGCGGGATCAGGATCAAGGACGCGAGCAGCGTGCGGGCGAGCACCAGCTCGGACGGGGAGAGCTCTTCGACGGCGACCTTGATGAGCAGGTAGGGAATGCCCCAGGCCACTCCGAGAGCGATGAACAAGATGACGGCGCGACGGCTCACCAGACCATTCTGCTCCCCCATGACCATTCAGTCCAGCTAGTATTTGTGGATGACTTCCATTAGCAAGGACTTCACGATCGATCTGCGTCGTCTGCGGGTGCTGCGGGAGCTCGAACAGCGTGGCACCGTCGCCGCCACCGCTCAGGCGCTGCACCTCACGCCGTCTGCGGTCTCCCAGCAGCTCGCGGGGCTGTCGCGCGAGGTCGGCGTTCCGTTGCTGAGAAAACACGGGCGGTCCGTGCGCCTCACCGGACAGGCCCGAGTGCTGCTCGACCACGCCGTCGTCGTACACGAACAGCTCGAACGCGCCCGTGCCGATCTGGCTGCCTGGGACGACGGGACGATCGGCGAGGTGCGGGTCGGCTCGCTCTCGACCGGACTGTCTGCGCTGGTGGCGCCGACTTTCGCGCGGTTGTCCGTCGAGCGGCCCGGGATCACGATGAAGATTGAGGAGTCCGAGCCACCGGAGGTGTTCACCGCTCTCGACGTTGGCGACCTCGATGTGGTCGTGTCGTCGGACTACCAGGACGGACCGGCTCGCCACGATCCGCGCTACCACCGCGTCGACTTGCTGGCAGACCCGCTCGACGCGGTGCTTCCCGAGGGCCACCCGCTCATCCGGACGCGCGGGTTGCGGCTGGAGAGTCTCGCCGCCGAGCCCTGGGTCGGATCGGGACAAGGTGATCCCTGTTCGCAGATCCTGCAGGCCGTGTGCGCTGCTGCCGGCTTTACGCCCGTCGTCACGCACCGGACCACGGAGTGGGGGGCGGTCGCTGCGTTGGTGGCGGCCGGTTGCGGCGTCGCGTTGATCCCCCGGCTCGCCCAACCCCTCCCCGTCGATGGCGTCGTCGTGTGTCCAGTGGTGGCCACCCCAGCGGCTCGTCGGATCTTCGCGGCTGTCCGTGCCGGAGCGCAGACCGACCGCGTGATCGGCATCGTGCTCGACACGTTGATCGCCGTGGCTGCCGAGCGGCCGAGTTCTGGACGCCGATAGGCGTGTGGGTGCCGACTCGTCATGTGATGCGCATTGGTTAGCCTCGTCGTGTCATGAGTCCGACTTCCCTCACCATCGCGGCCCGATTTGCCGGACCACCTCAGTCAGGTAACGGCGGCTACACCGCTGGACTCGTGGCCGAGCACGTCAGCGCTGATCAACCGGTTGCGGTGACGCTGCGGCGGCCACCTCCGCTCGATGTTGAGCTGCGGTTCGTCAGGGACGGTACGACGGCACAGCTCCTCCACGGAGACGACGTGGTCGCCGAGGCGAGCGGTGCGGAGTTCTCCGGCGAACCAGTCGAGGCCGTCGACCTGACGGTCGCACGTGAGGCGCAGGCGTCGTACCAGGGACTGGTCGGCCACCCGTTCCCCACCTGCTTCGCGTGCGGTCCGGCTCGTGACGACGGGCTGCGGCTCGCGCCCGGCTTGATAGCGCCTGGGCGCACGGCATGCGTGTGGGTGCCCGACGAGAGTCTGGCGGCAGCGAATGCCGAGGTCGCGGCGACGCGGTTTGCCTGGGCGGCCATGGACTGTCCCGGCGGCTGGGTGTCCGACCTCGACGACCGGCCACTTGTGCTGGGCCGGATGACGGCTATCTGCGACGAGCCGCCCATCATCGGACGATCGCATGTCATCGTGGCTGCCCTGGTCGCCGAGGAGGGACGCAAGACACTCACCGCCAGCACGTTGTATGACGACGACGGTCGCGTCCTCGGTCGCGCCGAGCACACCTGGATCGCCATCGACCCTGCGAGGTTTACCAGCTGACATGACTGACCACATCCCCTGGTGGCGAGACGCTGTCTGCTACGAGATCTACGTCCGAAGCTTCGCCGACTCGGACGGCGACGGTCTGGGCGACCTGGCTGGGATCCGTGACCGGCTGCCCTACTTGAAGTCGCTCGGCATCGACGCCATCTGGATCACGCCGTTCTACACCTCGCCCCAGCACGACCACGGGTACGACGTGGCTGACTATCGCGACGTCGACCCGCGGTTCGGAACGCTGGCCGACTTTGACGCGATGATGGACCACGCGCACCAGCTCGGTCTCAAGGTGATCGTCGACCTGGTCCCCAACCACACGTCCGCTGACCACCCGTGGTTCGGGGAGGCGTTGGCGGCGAAGGCTCGGAGCCGAGAGCGGAAGCGCTACGTGTTCCGACCCGGGCGAGGTCGCAACGGGTCGTTGCCACCCAACAACTGGACCTCGGTGTTCGGTGGACCGGCGTGGACGCCAGCACCCGACGGCGAGTGGTACCTGCACTTGTTCGACTCCACCCAGCCGGATCTGAACTGGCGTAACAAGGAGGTCCTCGACGAGTTCGACTCGATCCTGCGGTTCTGGCTCGACCGGGGCGCCGACGGCTTCCGGATCGACGTCGCCCACGGGCTCATCAAGCACAAGGACCTTCCGGACCGGGCGCGCGGTGGAAGCTTCCATGTCGCCCCTTTCTGGGACCAGCCCGAGGTGCACTCGATCTACCGACGATGGCACCGCGTGCTCGCCGAGTACGACGGTGACCGGATGGCCATTGCCGAGGCGTGGGCCGACGACGAGGCGAAGATGGCGCAGTACCTGCGCAGCGACGAGCTCCAACAGGCGTTCAACTTCCACTGGCTCGAGGCGCCGTGGTCGGCGGCTGCGTTTCGTCGCGTCATCGAACGCACCTTTGCCGCCGTCGACCCCGTGAAGGCCTCACCGACGTGGGTGTTGTCCAACCACGACGTCGAGCGAGAGGTGACGCGCTACGGCGGTGGTGAGCTAGGGCGGGCCCGATCGAAGGCCGCCACCTTGGCCATGTTGGCGTTGCCTGGCTCGGCGTACATCTACCAGGGCGCGGAGCTCGGGCTACCTCAGGCCGACGTACCGGTGAAGGACCGTCAGGACCCGGTGTGGATGCGTGGCGGTGGAGTCGGCCGCGACGGCTGCCGGGTGCCGATGCCGTGGTCGGGAACGAAGCGGCCGTTCGGTTTCAGCCCCGAAGGCGGGGCCCGGACCTGGCTGCCGCAACCAGCCACGTGGCGTGGCCTCACCGTGGACGCGCAGGAGAAGCGGGCGGACTCAACGCTGAACTTCTTCCGCTCCGCGCTCGCCTGTCGACGCGAAGCGGTGCCAGGGTTGGCGGCGTCGATCAGCCTGGCGCGAAGCACCCCCGGTGTCGTCGTGATCGATCGTGAGCCTGGATTCACCTGCGTGCTCAACTGCGGGAAGCGCGACGTGCGCCTGGCCCGCCTCGGCGACCTCGGCAAACTCCTGATCGCCAGCGACCAGCACGCCAGGATCGCCGACGGCATCCTCCCGTCCAACACCGCCGCCTGGTTCCAGTCATAAAACCGAGCGAGAGCGCGGCCGCCGAAACCCCGCTGACTGCCGAAACCCCGCTGACTGCCGGAACCCCGCTGATTGCCGGAGCCCCGCTGATTGCCGGAGCCCCGCTGATTGAGCCTGTCGAAATCACCGGGGTCCCGACAAGCTCGCGAGAGAGGGCGGCGACCCGGAGCAGCGGGACTCGAAGCGCCGTCAAAGAGCGAAGCGAAGGGGCGAGAGCCCGCCGCGAAGGGTGACGCGTCCTAAGGCACGGGATGCTGAGCGTCGTAAGCGAGGAACCCGCGCTCTCGCGAGCAGGCGATCATCACCCCGACAACGCACGCCAGCCCTCCGAGCGCCAACGCCAACGTCGGTGTCAGCAACGCAGCCGTCGAACCCGCCACGAAGTCCCCCATTCGCGGCCCACCGGCCACCACGACCGTGAACACCCCCTGCAACCGACCCCGCAGGTTGTCCGGCGCCGCGACCTGAAGCATCGTCGAGCGGTACGCCGCACTGACCATGTCGGCCGCGCCGCTGATCGCCAGGAACAGCACCCCGATCCAAAGCGTTCGGGCGAAGCCGAATGCCGCCACGGCCGCGCCGTACACCATCACGGACAGGGCGATCGCGACCCCATGCCTTCGCACCTTGCTCACCCAGCCGGAGAACGCGAAGGCGAGCAGCGAGCCGATGGCGGGCGCAGCCTGTAGCAGCCCCACGGTCTTCACCCCACCGCCGAAGAAGCCGCCGGCCACCGCCGGGAACAGAGCGCGTGGCTGGGCCAGGACCATCGCGCACATGTCGAGGATGAACGTCATCCGCAGGTTGCGAGCGTTCTTGAGGTAGCGGAAGCCCTCGATCACCGACCGAAGACCTGGCCGCGTTGGCGCCACCCCGTCCAACGGCTGCGGTGGGATCGGCGGCAATTTGTACAACGCATAGAGCGCAGCGGTGAACGTCACGGCATCAATCGCATACGCGAAGGTGTAGCCAACACCGGCGATCGCGAGAGCGCCCAACAACGGACCGACCGTGAAGCCGACGTTGAACGACGCCATGCTGAGCGCGTTCGCGGCGGGCAAATACTCCGCCCCGATCAACCGCGGGATGATCGCCGCCCGGGCCGGGCTGTTGACCGCGAAACAGCCGGACTGAAGCGCTACGACGATGTACAGCACCCACTCCGAACGCAGGTCCATGGCGGCCTGCACGACCAGGAGCAAGGACAACACCCACAACCCCATCGACGCGACCAGAGCGAGCTTGCGCCGATCGACCGCGTCGGCGATCGCGCCGCCATACAGGCCGAACGCCACAAGCGGGAACAGTGCGAAAAGGCCGACGAGGCCGACCGAAAACGTGGAGTTCGTCAACGCGTAGACCTGGATCGCGATCGTGACCTGGGTCATCTGCTGGCCGAGCTGGGAGACGGTGCTCCCGATCCAGAGCCGGCGGTAGTCGCGGGACACCTGGAGAGGGCGGATATCGGTCAGCACCCTGCCGAGTCCTCGCGCCACGCGAGCCACTGTAAACCTCTTGTCCGCGCGGCCCGTCCGACGTACCGTAAACGCACACGTGAGAGGAGGTGGTCCAACAGATGTATTCCCAACGGACTTGTGAGGTGGCTAGCCGCTAGGCAGTCGCAACGTTCGGACGGCGTAGCGAATTCACGTTAGCTACCCGGACCCGTGGGTGTTGGATGTGTCCGTCCAACCGTGGCAATTGCCGCGCCAGCCCGCGGGTCTCGCCGTGTCTGGAGTCGGCGAATGCACCGGCCAGGCCCTACATTCTCGGTATGACGGCTGAGCAGCCGCGCGGCATTGCCGCCTGGCGCAAGGAGTACGAAGACCACGGTCTGGTCGAGAGCGACCTCGGGGACGACCCGATCGCCGCCTTCTCCGCGTGGCTCGATGCCGCACAGGTGGCTGGCTTGCACGAGCCGAACGCGATGGTCGTCTCCACTGTTGATCCCGAGGGCGCGCCATCTTCGCGGATGGTGCTGCTCAAGACCGTCGATGCGCGCGGCTTCGTCTTCTACACGAACTACCACTCGCGCAAGGCTGCAGAACTCCAGGGCAACGACCGGTGCTCGCTGCTGTTTCCCTGGCACCCGCTCGAACGCCAGATCCGGGTGGATGGGATTGCCCAACAAGTCGAGGCTGACGAGTCCGACGCCTACTTCGCCACCAGGCCGCGAGGCGCCCAGATCGGTGCCTGGGCATCGCCCCAGTCGGAGGTCGTCGCTGGGCGGGACTTCCTGGCCGAGCGCTACGCCCATGAGTCTGCCCGTCTCGAGAGCGCGGACGTCATACCCCGTCCATCGCACTGGGGTGGCTATCTCGTCCGGCCACATCGGATCGAGTTCTGGCAGGGCCGGCCGGGTCGCATGCACGACCGGATCAGGTTCGAGCGTGCCGATGAGACCACGTGGGTTGTCGAGCGGCTGGCACCCTGAGGCAGCGCCGGCACGACGAGCAGGAAGAATGTCCCGGAGACGTTTCATTCGGACAAGGGAGCCAGGCATGGTCGAGGTCCACCACGGTCTAGAAGGTGTCATCGCCTTCGAGACCGAGATCGCCGAGCCCGACAAGGAAGGCTCCGCCCTGCGCTACCGCGGCGTCGACATCGAGGACCTCGTCGGCCGGGTGCCGTTCGAGAAGGTGTGGGGGCTGCTGGTGGACGGCACCTACGACCCGGGACTGCCGCCCGCCGAGCCCTACCCGATCCCGGTGCATTCGGGCGACATCCGGGTGGACGTGCAGAGCGCGATCGCGATGATCGCGCCGGCATGGGGGATGCGGCAGCTCTACGACATCAACGACGACGAGGCCCGCGAAGATTTAGCCCGCACTGCCGTCATGGTGCTGTCGTACGTCGCTCAGGCTGCCCGCGGCGTTGGCCTGCCGATGGTGCCGCAGCGCGAGATCGACCAGGCCGAGACGATCACAGAGCGCTTCATGCGGCGATGGCGCGGCGAGCCTGACCCCAAGCACGTGAAGGCCGTCGACGCCTACTGGACGTCTGCGGCCGAGCACGGCATGAACGCCTCGACGTTCACCGCCCGGGTCGTCGCCTCCACTGGTGCCGACACCGCAGCGAGCCTGTCCGCAGCTGTCGGCGCGATGAGTGGACCGCTGCACGGAGGTGCTCCGTCACGGGTTCTCGGCATGATCGACGAGGTCGAGAAACGCGGCGACGCCGCAACGTACGTGAAGGAACTCCTCGACAACGGCGAACGGCTGATGGGCTTCGGCCACCGGGTCTACCGGGCCGAGGATCCGCGTGCCCGCGTCCTCCGTCGTACGGCGCAAGAGCTGTCAGCGCCACGGTACGAAGTCGCCGAGGCGCTCGAGAAGGCCGCGCTGGCCGAGTTGCGCGAGCGGCGCCCTGACCGCGTCCTGGAGACCAACGTGGAGTTCTGGGCGGCAATCGTGCTCGACTACGCGCAGGTGCCGCCCCACATGTTCACGTCGATGTTCACCTGTGCGCGGACCGCTGGCTGGAGTGCCCACATCCTGGAGCAGAAGAAGACCGGTCGCCTCATCAGACCGTCGGCGCTCTACTCCGGACCTGCCTCACGCCCGGCCGACAGCGTCGAAGGCTGGAACGACGAATGGGCGAACTAACGCCCGCACTCTGCTGAGTCCCTTCCCCTGGAGAGGCAACGACGACCATGTCCGACCTGATCATTCCCGCTGATCTGCTCCCTGACGACGGCCGATTCGGATCGGGCCCGAGCAAGGTGCGTGTCGAGGCCCTCCAGGCCCTTGCCGCGACGGGTGCCTCCTACCTCGGTACGTCGCACCGGCAGTCGACGGTGCGGAACGTCGTCGGGCGCGTGCGCGAAGGGCTGGCGACGCTGTTCGACCTGCCGGATGGCTACCAGGTCGTGTTCGGCAACGGCGGCGCCACCGCGTTCTGGGATGTCGCTACCTTCAACCTGATCGAGGCAAAAGCTCAGCACCTTTCGTTTGGGGAGTTCTCCGCTAAGTTCGCCGCAGCGTCGAAGGCTGCGCCTTTCCTCGACGACCCGACCGTGGTCACCGCCGAACCGGGTACCCGGTCCGAACCTGTCAGCGAGAGCGGCGTGGACGTGTACGCCTGGCCACACAACGAAACGTCCACTGGTGTGATGGCCCCGATCCACCGCGTGGACGGCGCCGATGACGGTGCGCTGGTGCTCATCGATGCCACCTCCGGCGCGGGTGGACTACCGGTCGACGTACGTCATAGCGACGTCTACTACTTCGCGCCACAGAAGAGCTTCGCCGCCGACGGCGGACTCTGGGTGGCGTTGATGTCACCGGCCGCCCTGGAGCGCACGGCGCGGATCAAGGCCGGCGGGCGATGGATCCCCGCCTTCCTCGATCTCCAGACGGCCATCGACAACTCAGCACTCAACCAGACCTACAACACGCCCTCACTCGCGACCGTGTTCCTGCTGGCGGAACAGGTCGACTGGCTCAACGGCCTGGGTGGTCTGGCCGGAGCGGTTGCCCGTACGACGGACTCGTCGAGCCGTCTTTACGGGTGGGTCGAGAAGTCCGAGTACGCGTACCCGTTCGTCACAGAGCCCGCCGTCCGATCCCTGGTCGTCGGCACCATCGACTTCGACGAGTCGATCGATGCCGCCGCAATCGCGAAGGTGCTGCGCGCCAACGGGGTCGTCGACGTGGAGCCCTACCGCAAGCTCGGCCGTAACCAGCTGCGGGTGGCAATGTTCCCCGCCGTCGAGCCCGACGACGTCGAGGCCCTCACCACCTGCATCGACTGGACCATCTCCCACCTGTAGGGGCCGGGGTTTGCCTTGTTTTCAAGCCAAACGGCTTGTTAACAAGGCAAACCTGCCTTGCAAACTGTGGACTTGCCTCCACGAGCACGACGCGTCTCACATCGTGGGCTGGGTGACCACGCTGAGGAATCAGCACGGCCGCCTTAGTGGCGGTGCCGGCGAGCCAGCGCCAGGCCAACAACCACCAACAGAGCGAGACCGGCGCCCGCGCTGATGAGCACGATCTCGGCAATCCCCCGGCTCATGCTGTCGTCACCGGATGCCCCGCCGTCAGCAGTGCCACCCGGTGAAGCGCCACTCGTCCCGTCAGTTTCAGGCGACGAGGACGGCTGACCGGGTTCGGGGATCGGTGGCAGCCGTACGGCGAGGACCTCGGACCGCTCCCCCTCGGTTCCGACCCACACCTCGTCACCTCTCGGCGGGGCGGCGATCGACTCGCCCTGCTCTTGCCGCGGCAGGTCAAAGCTGCGCACCCGTTTCCAACCCGGATACCGATAGACGCTTGCACCGACGTACGTGCGGATCACTGCCAGCTCGTCCCCAGGAAGGAAGGTCGCGTCGGTGGCGACTGGCGGTGCGGACGCCACCTCGTGCAGGACCGACCGATCCCGATCGAAGACGTACCGCGGTGTGCTATAGACGGCCGCGCCACCCAGCTCCTTGCTGACCACGGACACCCGGCCAGACTCCGCGTCGTAGAGCACCGACTCGGCGTCACGCGGCCCGTCGGCGTACGTGAGCGTGACGGTTTCGACAGCAGCCGTCTGATCGCCAGTACCTGGCTGGTCGAGTCGGTAGATCCGCACGCTGTCACGCATGGCATCGTTGTCGCCGATGTCGGCGACCACCAGCGCACCATCTGACCCCACCGCGATCGCTTCGATATCGACAGCCTCGACCCCGCTCAGCGTCGTCCGCCCCACCACAGAGCCGTTGGTGTCATCCAACACGTAGATGGTCGCGGAGTCACCCGAGTCATTGGTCGTGTAGACGAGCCGGCGGTGCACGGTGCTCACCGCCAGCGAGCTCGACTCGGTGATCTCATCAGACTTCATCGTGAAGACCCGGTGCACCCGACCAACCTCGTCGCCGTACGACGTCTGGGCGCCCAGCCCCACCACAGCAGCCACCACCAACGCGAGGGCCAGCATGCATCCCGTCACCGAATACAACGGCCGCGGAGCCCTCCGAGTCACGCTACTCAAGGCTGTCCACGTCGGCCGGGCCGAGGATCGGGTGGGTGTCGGCCAGCATTGTCGCCAGCGCCGGTTGCACGCCCCAGTCAGCGACGAGCGACCAGTACCCCTCGAGGGTGGCTTCATCGGGCGCGGCACCCGTGCGGACTGCTCGGATCAGTGCATTGCGTGGGGTGTGCTGCGAGTCGACGAACTCGATGACCTCGACCCGATAGCCGACGAGCCGCAAGATCGCCGCCCGCAGGGCATCGGTGAGCACGTCGGCGAACCGTTCTTTCAAGATGCCGTGCCTGGTGAGGAGGCGATAGGGGCTGGGAACGTGGTCACTCGCCAGCTGCCGCTGAACGTCGTGATGGCAGCACGGCGCTGCCACGATCACCGGCGACTCCCACCTGACCGCGCGCGCCAGCGCCTCGTCAGTAGCGGTGTCGCACGCGTGCAGAGCCATCACGAGGTCGGGCCGGTGCTCGACTTCGGCGGAGCCGATCGTGCTTTCGACGAACGTGATGTGGTCCGCCACGCCTAACTGCTCGGCCACGTCACTGTTGTGTGCGCGGGCCTGCGCCTTCACGTCGACCCCCACCACATCGACGGGCAGCTCACGCACCGCGGTGAGGTAACGGAACGCCGCAAACGTGAGATAGGCGTTCCCACACCCAAGGTCGACGATCCGCAGCGGGCGGGCTTCCGACAGGTCACTCGCCGGACCCAGGGCCACGGCGTCGTCGATGAGCGGATCGATGGCGCCGAGCAGATCCTGCACCTGCCGAAACTTGGCGACCCGGGTGGGCTTGACCCGGCCGTCGGCAGCCGTGATGCCCAGGACCGTGAACAACGGGTCGGTCGCGTCGAGCCGGCGCTGCTTGGCGCGGTCGTGCGTGCGATCGATCGCCACCGGCTCGTCACGTACCGACCGGTGGAGCAGCTGCTTGCCTCTTTTCGTGACACGTAGCTGCAACGTCTCGGTCTGGCTGTCGACATGCCAGTTGGCGTACGGCGTCGCCAGCAGCTCGTCGACCGCCTGCCCCGCGTCATCACCCGGGGTGACGTTGCGGGTGTGTGACTGGGTCTCGTCGTACGACGTGAGCTGGAGACGCAAACCGGCCTTGAGCTCGACATAGCGGAGCTCGACTCGGCGATAGGGCACCGTCTCGTTGCGCTGCCGCCCCGATGCGACGGCTCGAAGGAGCACGTCTGGATCGAGCAGCAGGGCACGCAACGCGCCCAGCTCGTCTGACATCGGGGTCGTCATATCCTGCTCACCTCAGCGCTGCCACGACGACGATCACCAGCAGCAACGCCAACGCGCCGGGGATGATCAGGCGGCGGTAGCGCGGATGCATGCCGCGAGGCTACCCGCTCAGGGACGACCTGATCTCATTGAGTGCATTCGATGATCCGGTCGCGGAACTCCGCCACGATCTCTCGGTTCCCGGAGCGCTCGACCGCGCGGTCGCCCATCCGCCCCCACAGCCACAGGTAGACCGCCATCGGCTCCCCGGACACCGTGGCTACCGCCGGCGTCGACGCATCGTCGGACACCGCGAAGGACTTCTCGCGGACGTCGCAGAGCCAGCGCCTCCCCCCGGTCTCGACCGCCACGAGCCCGTCGATGGGGAACTCGGTCGGCACGTTTTCGGACTCGTCGCACTCGAGCATCACCCGCAACAGCTCGTCGATGCCATCGACCGACTCGTCGTCGGGGATCGCGGTCGTGTCGTCGTGAGCCAGCTCGGCGTCGTAGCGATGGACGGCGATCTCCAGCGCCATCCGCCGGATCCAGAACATGATCGTGGTGTCGTCGGGTGAGAACGTGGTCGTCTCTTCAGTCGTCTCGTGCTCCGCGAACTCAGCAAAGAGATCGGCCTTGGCCTGTTGCAGGAACTCCAGCGGCCCGCCAGCCTCGAAACCCGCAGGCGGCGGCCATGGGTCGGGCCACGCATTGTCGGCCATCACCCGCACCTTGTGCTCATAGACCTCTGCCACGTGGGTCACCACGTCGCGCACCACCCAGCCGTCACACGAGGGCACGGCGGGATCGAGCCCCCGCGCTCCCATCGCGAGAAGCCGCTCGGTGTCGGCGTCGATCAGGTCGAAATAGCGCTGGGGTGAGAGGGCCGTTGTCGTCATGCCGCAATCTTGACAGGCCGGGCCGACAGGGTGCGCACGTCGATGTCTTCGGCCCGGATCAGCCAGATCGTGGCACCGATCACCGCGAGCAGGGTGGCAGCACCACCGACGATCAAGGTCCAGCGGGCTCCGAACGTCTCGCCGACCCAGCCGACCACGGGCGCCCCGACCGGCGTACCGCCCATCAGGATCATCATGTACAGCGCCATCACCCGACCACGCATGTGCGAGTCGACAGTCATCTGGAGCGTGGTCTGCATCGCATTCAGCATCGTGATGGCGCAGATGCCGAGGACGGGTAGCCATGCGGCGAACATCCAGTACGTCGGCATGAGTCCAGCCGTGATCTCTGCGATCGAGAACGACACCGTGGCGAGCACCAGCAGCATCCGACGTGAGTGGCCACGCCGAGCAGCCAACAGGGAGCCCGCCAACGAGCCGACCGCCATGAACGTGCCGAGGATGCCGTACTCGCCTGCGCCCTTGTGGAACACGTCAGTGGCCATCAGGGCACTCGTCATCTGGAAGTTCAGGCCGAACGTGCCGGCGAAGAAAGCCACGAAACAGATGAACACGAGCTCTGGCCGCGCGCGGACGTACCGGACCCCTTCACGCACGGCACCCTTGGCCTTGGCTACAGGAACCGGAGTGTTGAGAGCCGACGGATCCATCAGCCTGAGGGAGTAGATGACCGCGAGGTAACTCACTGCGTTGATGAGGATGGCGACGCCGGTCGCGCGGACGCCTGAGCCGAGCGCCGCGATGAGGAACCCTGCGACGGCGGGGCCGAAGATGCGTCCGACGTTGAAAGAGGCGGAGTTGAGGCCGACAGCGTTCGAGAGGTGATCGCGTCCTACCATCTCGACCACGAACGACTGGCGGGCCGGCGTGTCGGCTGACGTTCCGCAGCCGAAGAGGAACGCCAGGATGAACACGTGCCACGGCTGGGCGATGCCGGTGACGGCCAACAGGCCCAGCAGGCCTGCCGAGACGGCCAGCGATGCCTGCGTGAACACCAGCAGCCTGCGCTTGGAGTAGCGGTCGGCGAGCAGCCCGGCGAACGGTGTGAAGATGAGGAAGGGCAGGAACTGCAGGCCGGTCGTGATGCCGAGAGCAGTACCGGAGTGCGTGAGCTCGAGCACCAGCCAGTCCTGGGCCACCCGCTGCATCCAGGTGCCCGTGTTGCTGATCAGACTCCCCGTCGCATAGATGCGGTAGTTGCGGACCGACAGGGCTTGGAACGTAGGACTCATACGTGCGAAATGCGTTCGAGAATCGGTGCTGCGTCGCGCAAGGTCTGTCGTTCAGCGACAGTCAGCTCCTTCAGCCGCCGCGTAAGCCAGGCCTCCTTGCGGCGTCTCGACTCGAGAATGACGGCGTGGGCGGCGTCGGTGAGAGAAACGACGACGAGACGCTTGTCGGTCGGGTGGGGGTCCCGCGTGATGAGGCCCTTTTCGGCGAGGCAGTTGACTGTGCGGGTCATCGAAGGCGGTTGGACCCGCTCGAGGGCGGCCAGCTCGCCCAGGGTCAGCGACCCATGGCGCGTCAGCGTGCCGAGCACCGCGAGCTGGTTGGCCGTCAGGTCGTCAGCCACCTCGCGCTCGTTGCGCATGCGACGCGAGAGCCTCATCACCGAGATACGCAGCGCACTGGCCAAGCCGGCATCAGTGCGCGCAAGCTTGATGACATCTGTAGGCATACCCTTAGCATAACTCATTAGCCTTGCTAAGGGTAATCTCCAGCGACGAGGCCGCTGCCACGATTGCCGGAGGCGTCAGCGAAGCGTTACGTCAGCCAATTGGTGATCGGGTCGATAGCGAAGTAGACAACGAAGAGTGCCGCCACCACCCACAGCAGAGGATGCACCGTGGCTGCTTTGCCACGAGCGATCTTCAGGACGACGTACGTGATGAAGCCGGCACCGATTCCCACAGAGATCGAGTACGTGAACGGCATCAAGACGATCGTCAGGAACGCCGGAATCGCGATCTCCATGTCATCCCAGTCGATGTTCTTCACCTGCGTCATCATCAGGAAGCCGACGAGGACCAAGGCAGGCACAGCCGCCTCGTTGGGGATGATCTCGACCAGCGGAGCGAAGATCGTCGCGAACAGGAAGAGGACGCCCGTCACCACACTTGCGAGCCCGGTGCGCGCACCCTCACCGACACCGGATGCCGACTCGATGTACGACGTGTTGCTCGATACGGAGGCGGCACCACCCGCGGCAGCGGCAATCGAGTCGACGATCAGGATTTGCTGGGTGTTGGGCGGCGTACCGTCCTTGTCGAGCAGGCCCGCCTCTGCGCCGATCGCGGTCATGGTGCCCATCGTGTCGAAGAAGTCTGCCAGCAGCAGGGTGAAGATGAAGAGCAGTGCCGTCACCACCCCGGCGCTCTCGAAAGAGCCGAACAACGAGAAGTTGCCGAGCAGCGAGAAGTCCGGGGTCTCGACCAGCTTGTCCGGCCAGGCCGGCGAGTTGAGGTTCCAGCCCTTCGGGTTGACCCCGTCCGGAGGGATGAAGGACGGACCGACGTCTGCGATGGCCTCGACGATGATCGCGAAAATGGTCGTCGCGATGATCGAGATGAGGATCGCGCCCTTCACGTGGCGCGCGTACAGCACGATCATCAGCAGCAGACCGACGGAGAAGACGAGCACAGGCCAACCAGACAGGAACCCTCCGATGCCTAGTTGAACGGGTACCGGTGGCGCGTCAGTACGACGCACGAAGCCCGCATCAACGAAACCGATGAGCGCGATGAAGAGCCCGATGCCCACGCTGATGGCGATCTTCAGCTGAGGTGGCACCGCCGCGAACACGGCCCGACGGAACCCGGTGAGCACCAGGACCAGGATCACCAGACCTTCGAGGACGACCAGACCCATCGCGTCAGCCCAGGTCATCTGCGAGGCGATCGAGAACGCGACGAACGCGTTCAGCCCCAGACCTGTGGCCAGCGCCAGCGGGTAGTTGGCGACCACACCCATCAGGATCGTCACCACTCCGGCGACGAGCGCGGTAACGGCGGCGATCTGGGCGAAGTCGGCCACGGGACCACCCGTAATCGAGTTTCCGTCGGCGTCAACGGCCGAGCCAAGGATGATCGGGTTGAGCACGATGATGTAGGCCATCGTGAAGAACGTGACCAATCCGCCGCGGAACTCCGTGGCGACGGTCGAACCGCGCTCGGTGATCTTGAAGAACCTGTCGAGTGCCGAGGCACCCGGGGATGCGCTTCTCTTGTTGCCGGTTTTCACATTGTTCACGGACGTCAGCGTAGGGCGCCGCGCCCCATATTGGCGAGATGTGTGCCCGGCGTACGCTAGGTGTCGTGTCGAAGCGCAGCAGCCGGGGGAACAGCAACAACGGCGGCAGCCGTCGCGCTGTGCCGCCGAGCCGTTCCGAGCGCAGCGCAGGGCGATCCAACCGCTTCAAGCGGCCAACTCGGCCCCACCCGGTCGATCGAATGCGAGAGATCAAAGCGTTCCCTGATCCCGACCCGTTCTCCGGCCGGCCACCGATCGAGTCGATCGAGATCCGCCAGAAGACCTACCACACCGCCAAGGTCCATCCGCTCGACGTCACCGGTGTGCGCACGCTTGGGGTGGGAGTCGTGATCTGGCTCATCGCGTTCATCGCGTTGCTGCCGTTCTACTCCACGCTCCAAGACCATGGCCACGGAACGTGGCTGTGGACGTGCCTGGCGGGATTCGGACTCGGATTGCTCGGCCTGGAGTACTGCCGACGTCGCCGCAACCGGCTGGGGGAAGAGCCCGAGGATCACGTCGAGACGAGTCCACTCGGAGCCGCCGGCATCTAGCGGGGGATGACCTCGAGCTCGGCGTCTGCCCAGTTCTCAGCAAACGCGTCCCACGTGACAGTGTCAAAGACGGGCAGAGCCGTGCTCGGCTGGTGCTGGCCCTGCTCCACACGTACGTCGGAATGTGCGCCACACCCGTGGTCGAGCGACACCGCCTGGCCGTCACTCGGCGATGCCGGGTTGGCACAGATGCCGAACATCGTGCCCAGCGGCCCGCTGACCCGCACCAGGAATCCGCACGTGCCACATCGGCCGGGCGCAGCCTGAGCGATGGGTGCGTCAGGTCCGTTGTCACCGGTGTACCAACGCTCGGCGGCTTCATCTCGACCGGTAACCGACAGCACGCGCTCACGGCCGAGGCCTACCTCACGGATCACCTCACGCTGGTCACGAGCAGCACCGGCATCAAGCGGCTCGTCACCCACGAGGTAACCGGGCACGAGGCGCGGGTCATCCTCGGCCACCGGGACGAGATCGCCTGGCCCGAGGTCACCCTTGCCGACCCGGTCCTTCCACGGAACCCATTCGGGAGCAAGCAGCGCCGACTCGCCGGGGACCATCACGATTTCATTGATCGTGACGAGCTTCTGGCGGGGAGCACGAGTGACCGTGACGGCCCAGCGCCAACCGGCGTACCCGCTCTGCTCGGCCGCGAACAAGTGCGTGACAACGCGATCCGCCTCGGCCACGACGCCGAGGTGGTCACCGAACTGATCAGCTCCGACAGCCTCGGTCAACGCGTCACGTACGACGTCGACAGCCGCCGCCAAAGCAGCGTCGGTCTTGGCAGGTCTCGCCGGGCTCGTCATCGGCTCATTGTCACTCATGGGCGAACTTCTTGACCAATCGCCCTCAGCCCATGCCCTCCGTGTCTCTTGTGCAAGGCAGGATAGAACCGTGCAGCCCCAGGACCCAGACCGTCGCCGGCCACCGGGCGCCGGCGACCACCCAGACGGAAGGCGCGGCGCTGCACGCCCCGACCAGGATCCGGCGCGGCGACTTGCAGGCAGCCGAGGTCCGACGCCTTCCGACAGCGCACGCAAGGAACCTGGCGTCGGTCGCAGAGCTGCGGCGTTGAGCGGACGCGCAGCGGGTGGAGCCCTGCGTGCCGCCCGGCGGGCTTCGCACTCATCAGGCGCCGGAGAGTCGGGACTCTTCAGACTCCTCGAACTGAACTCTTTCAACGCGGCTGGTGACGCTGCGCTGACTGTGTCGCTGGCCGGCACGCTGTTCTTCACCGCCCCGAGCGACGAGGCGCGGGGTCAGGTGGCGCTGTTCCTCGGGATCACGATGCTCCCGTTCGCGATCGTGGCGCCCTTGATCGGCCCGTTCCTCGACCGGTTTCGCCGCGGCCGCCGGTGGGCCATCGGCATCACGTTCGCGGTCCGGGCGTTCGGCTGCTGGTCGCTGGCAAATGCCGTGGCCAACGACTCGGTGTGGCTCTACCCGGCTGCCCTGACGTGCCTCGTCGCGTCGAAGGCCTACGGCGTGACGCGCGCGTCCGCCGTACCTCGTCTCCTGCCTCCTGAACTCACCCTCGTCAAGGTCAACTCTCGGCTCTCGATCGCCGGCCTCGCCGGCGCCGGGATCGCGGGACCGATCGCCGCACTTCTGGCGGGGATCGGGCCCGAGTGGTCGCTTC
This sequence comes from uncultured Actinomycetota bacterium, assembly GCA_963746185.1. GTDB lineage: Bacteria > Actinomycetota > Actinomycetes > Propionibacteriales > Nocardioidaceae > CAVVAE01. The sequence continues at coordinate 1,784,575 of CAVVAE010000004.1, read as the reverse complement.
GGTTTGCCGTTTTGGTGTACATCGGCGGCACCATCTTGTCGATCCTGTTGCCGTCGCGGGTCGATTCCTCGGAGGGCGAGGAACAGGTGGGGATGCGTGACGTGACCGAGGGGAAGTCACGCGCCATCGGCATCCACCCGATCGTGGTCGGTGCGTTGCGGTGCAACGCCGGGCTCCGGGTGCTGTCGGGCTTCCTGACCATGTTCATGGCGTTCTTGCTCCGCGAGGAACCGATTACCGGATGGGAGGACAAGCGCACCCTGCTCCTTGGCCTGGTGATCGGATCTGTGGGTGTGGGCAGTGCCTGCGGCACCGCGCTCGGCTCGATCCTCAAGGAGCGAAAACCCGAGTCGATCGTGGTCATCGTGCTCATCGCCGACGCCGCGGCCGCTGTGTACTGCGCCCTGTTCTACGCCGTGATCCCCGCGATGGTGCTCGGTTTGGTCGCCGGTATGAGCCAGCAACTCGGCAAGCTGTCCCTTGACGCGCTGATCCAGCGGGAAGTTCCAGAGCGGGTACGCACAAGTGTCTTCGCTCGCTCCGAGACCCTGCTGCAACTCTCATGGGTGATCGGCGGATTCGTCGGTGTCGTGATGCCGTTGAACGCCAAACTCGGGCTGACCTTCATCGCCCTCACGATGATTGCCTGGCTCGTCGTCGTCCTGCGTGGGATGGCGATCGGACGTCGTGCCGGCCGACGGCCGGGGTCTAGCCCAGCGATCAGCTAGTGGCCGAGCTAGAGCTCTAGCTCGGCAGCCAGGGCGCGCAACAAGGCGGCGGTCTGCTTCGCCGCCCGAGGATCGGCGTGCCGACCGCGGCGGTAGGTCTGCTCCAGGCCTTCGAGCAGCTTCATCAGGTCCTCGACGATGTTGACCATGTCCTCAGGCTTCTTGCGCGCCGCCTTCGAAAGCGACGGCGTCGGGTCGAGGACCGTCAGCTGGATCGCCTGGTCGCCCTTGCGGCCCTGCACCAGGCCGAACTCGACCCGGGTGCCGGACTTCAGCGTCGCAACACCAGCGGGAAGGGAGTCTGAACGGACGAAGACGTCACCGCCGTCGTCGGTGGTCAGGAAACCGAATCCCTTTTCGGCGTCGTACCACTTGACCTTGCCTGTAGGCACTTTGGACCTCAAATACTTCTTCTAGGAGTGCAGCTTCTCGGGGGACGATTCCCGAACATAGAACGCACCTCCGAGGATTCGAAGGCGCGTGTCCCAGCGTACAACCTCAGGGAACAACCTCAACGGAATTGATCGGCACCAGCCAACAGCTCATTCATCGACCCTGACCGGAAGCCCGCTGGGTCAATATGTGCCTCGTCGAATCCGGCGCTGGTGACAGCAGCGACACACAACGCACCGAGGTCCGGATCCGCGTCCAGCAGTCCCACCACAAGCACGTCGAGCTCGATCCGCGCCGCTGCGCCGAGATCGCGGACCCGCAGGTTGTTGACCTCGACATCACGGGTTTCGAGCACGGCCCGCAACCCGACCTCAGCCCGCTCGACGCGGGACAGCCGGGCCGGTGTGACCTCGATGCCGTAGGCGATCCGCGACGACAGGCACGCGGCAGCCGGCTTGTCCCAGGTGGGCAGCCCCCACCGGCGGGAGGCTTCACGAACCTGCGCCTTGGTGAGACCGGCGTCGAGCAGAGGAGTGACCGCACCACGCTCGGAGGCGGCGCGGATTCCGGGTCGGAACCCCGCCACGGCGTCGTCGGCGTTGGTGCCGGTGGCGACCTCGGCGAGGCCTAGTTCGGCCGCGAGTGGGCCGAGTACGTCGATGAGCTCGGCCTTGCAGAAGTAGCACCGATCGCCGGCATTCGCGCGGTAGCCCTCCCGCTCCATCTCGTGCGTCGCCGGCGTGAGGTGGCGCACGCCGAGGACCGCCGCGAAGTCTCGGGCCGGGCGTAGCTCAGCGTCGGGCAACGAATCGGAGAGCGCCGTCGCCGCAACCACCCGGTCCGGGCCGAGTGCTCGGACGGCAGCCGCGAGCAGGAAGGCAGAGTCGGCGCCGCCGCTGAACGCGACCACGAGGCCGTCCAGCTCACGCAACCGGGCTTCCAGCACGGCGAGGCGGACGCTGAGCAGGTACTCGTCGAGCCAGTCGGGGAACTCCGTCAGATCGGTCAGCACGACGTCGGCCCCGGCATCAGTGAGCTCGTCGGCTGAACACGGTCCGGTCGCCACCCCTACCGACATGGCCCCTGCCGCGCGGGCTCCGGACACATCGTGGACGTGGTCACCGACGTAGATCTGGGCGCCCTGCTCGAGCAATGCCTGGCCCTTGCCCTGGCCCCAGAGGCCGCCGGTCACGTCGTCGACGTCCAGCTCGAGGTGCTCCATGTGCCGCCGGGCATGCCCTTCGTGCTTCGCCGTGACGACGACACTGCGGCCGCGAGAGCGTCGAACCGCAGCCAGCGCCTCCCTGACACCGGGGAGCAGGTCGCTCCCGGCGATGGCGTGGTCGGGGTAGAGCTCGCGGTAGCGATCAACGAACTCCGGCACCTGGGCAGTAGGGACCCAGTGGGCGACTTCTTCGTGAAGGGGAGGGCCGAGCCGGGAGACAGCCAAGTCGCTGTCGATGAAGACACCGGACGATGCGGACAACTCATCCCATACCCGCTTGATTCCGGGCCGCGTATCCAACAACGTCATGTCTAGGTCGAATCCCACGACAAGCGGTTCAGGCACAACCTAAACTCTATCTGAGGTTTAGCCGCGGCCCTGCGGGGTTGACGGGACAGGAGTCCCTCGTCACGCTGGTCGTTTAGCACCAATTCGGAGGTGGAAAAGCGTGCGACGTTTGATCGTTGCGCTGGTTGGCGTGTGCGCGCTTGTCGCCGCCGCCGCTGTCCTGCCTGCCTCCGCATCGGTCTCCACCAGCTCGACGTCGGCCACCTCGGGCGTCTACCTCGTCGTACTCCGGCCAGAACCGCTCGCGACGTACGACGGAGATGTCGCGGGGTACGCCGCAACCGCCCCCCGCCCCGGACACCGCTTCCGCGCTGACCGCCCTGTCGTCGCTGCCTACGAGCAGTACCTGCTCGCCGGGCAGCAGCGCGTGCTCACCGAACTCGGCGACCCCTCACTTCTGTACTCCTACACCACGGCGGTCAACGGCTTCTCCGCCGAGCTCACCGGCGCCCAGGTCAAGCGACTCCGGACGATGGCCGACGTCCTCACCGTCGAGGCTAGCCACACCGAGCACTTGGCCGCGGCGGCTGCATCGGCGGATGACCTCGGGCTCACGGGCGACGACGGCGTCTGGAACACTCTGGGCGGTCCTGACCAAGCTGGCGACGGGGTCGTCGTCGGCGTCGTGGACTCTGGCCTGTGGCCGGACAACCCGTCTTTCGCCGGGGTTCCCGTCGACAAGACGCAGCTGCAGAAGACCTACCCAGGGTTCACCGGGACCTGCGAGACGGGTGAGCAGTGGGACCTGTCGCTGTGCAATGCGAAGGTGATCGCCGCCCGCTCGTTCTTGAAGGGCTTCGGCGAGTCCAACCTCTCGGGTGTCGAGTACGTCTCGCCGCGCGACGGCAACGGCCACGGCTCGCACACCGCCGCCATCGCGGCAGGCAACACCGGTGTCGACGTTTCGATCGGCCATCAGGACTTCGGTCATGTGTCGGGGGTGGCACCGGCAGCCGCCATCGCCGTCTACAAGGCGTGCTGGGCAGCCCCTGACCCGCGAGATGACGGCTGCTCGACGCCTGACACCGTCAAAGCCATCGACCAAGCCGTCCGCGACGGCGTCGACGTTCTCAACTACTCAATCACCGGCGGCGGCACCGCGGCCGCCGACGTGGTGGAGCTGGCTTTCCTCAACGCGGCCTCGGCCGGCGTCTTCGTGGCGGCTGCGGCAGGCGACGACGGGCCGAGCGCGGGCTCGGTGTCACATGCAAGCCCCTGGGTAACAACGGTCGGCGCCAGCCGCTTCAACACCTTCCAGGGTGCTGTCGTCCTCGGCAACGGGCGACGTTATGTCGGCGCGATGGTTTCCAACAAGAGCGTCCAAGACGCAACGCTCGTCTACGCCGGCGACGTGGCAGCCAGCTCGTCGGACCGCCGAGAGGCGTCCCTGTGCTACCCAGGCTCGCTCGACGCGAGTGCCGTCGACGGTGCCATCGTGGTCTGCGACCGTGGCGACAACGCCCGCGTCGCCAAGAGCCTCGCCGTGAGCCAGGCCGGCGGTGCCGCGATGGTTCTGGTCAACGAGTCAGTCGGCACCACGGAGGCCGACCTGCATACCGTTCCCTCAGTGCACCTCGACGAGGGCCGCGGTCACGCCATCAAGGCCTACATCGCGACGGCCCACAGGCCGACGGCCTCCCTCGATGCCCGGGGTGCGGACCGGATGCCCGCCACCGTGGCCGAGTTCTCCTCTCGCGGACCCGCAACCGTCACGAGTGGCGACGTGCTCAAGCCTGACGTCACGGCTCCTGGCGTGAGCATCCTCGCTGCGGTAGCCCCGCCCACGAACTTCGGCCACTTGTGGGACATCTCCTCGGGTACGTCGATGGCAGCTCCGCAGGTGGCTGGCCTCGCCGCGACCCTCCGGTCGGTCCACCCCACGTGGACACCGTCGATGTCCAAGTCCGCACTGATGACGACGGCTACCAGCCTGGCCAGCCCAGCCGGGCCACTCGACCAGGGCGCCGGCGAGGTTGAACCACAGTCGGTCCTCGACCCAGGCCTCGTCTACAACGCCGACAAGGACAACTGGTTCGACTACCTGCGCGCACTCGGCGTCACCTACGCCGACGGCAGCCCGCTCTCGGGACGAGACGTCGACGCCATCGACCTCAACGCCCCATCCATCGCGGTTGGCTCGCTAGTCGGCGAGGAGACCGTCACACGGACGGTGACCAACGTCGGAAGCGACCGGGACACCTACACGGCCAACGTGCATGGCGCGCGGGGCATCGCCATCTCGGTCTCTCGGCCGTCGCTGACCCTCAACCCCGGACAGTCGGCAACGTTCGAGGTGAGTTTCAGCGCCCGAAAGACTGCACGCTATGAGCGCTTCGCGAAGGGCAGCCTGACGTGGCGCGACTCGAGCGGGCATGTCGTGACGAGCCCGATCGTCGTACGTCCGCAGTTCGTCCGGGCGCCCTCGGAAGTCACCCGGGACGGCTCAACAGGGACGGCTGACATCACGGCACGCGCCGGTGTCACGGGCACCTTGAAGGCGACGACGACCGGGTTGGTCGGCGCCACTCCGATCGGATACGCGCTGAGCGACGGAGACTTCGACGCGCGCCACCCGGCCGCCAGCCGGAGCACCGCCCTCCACACTTTTCACGTCGGCGACTCCGCCTCAGCCGCGCGCTTTGACCTGCGTGCGCCTGGCAGCGGCGACGACCTCGACCTGTACGTCTACCGAGGGTCGCAGCTCGTGGGTTCCGCGACAGGCCCGAGCGGCGATGAGCAGGTGACGCTCGACGATCCTCAACCAGGCAACTACGCGGTCTATGCGCACTCAGCGACAGCCGGTCTCGGCGGGATCTCGCTGGCCTCGCTGACGGGGTGGGTCCTGCCCACGAAGGGCGGTCACACCCTTCGCGTCACTCCTGACCCGATGACGGTCACGGGTGGACAAGCGTTCAACGTCGGCGTGACCTGGCGCGGACTCGACAGCTCACAGCGCTGGTTCGGCGCCATCAACTACGAGGACTCCCAGCGACGTACATTCATCACGATCAACTAGTCGCGTCGAGGCCGATCAGGCCGTCGTCTTGTCCAGATGCTGCAGTAGGTCATGGGCCGCCAGCTCGACGTCCTTATGGCGCCACTCCGAAGCCCGGTAGACGCACGCAATGAGCGCCGTGCGGTGGACTCGGCGTAGGTCGCCGTAGACGAACGCGTAACGAGCCTTGGTCTCATCCGTCGCCCCCTCGGTCAAGCCGAGATGCCATCCGGCGTACTCCTTCCATGTGTGTGACTCGAGGAAGGCGTTCTCGTCGTCGGCTTTCGGCTGCTGTTCACCCCAGTCGCTGTCGAGGACGTACTGCTTGGCGTCGATCAGTTTGCGGGCATGCGCAACCGCGTCAGGATTGACTGAATACTTGGCCATCCCGTCATTGTCGTCGAGTTTCCGCCTCAACGCTGGCCGGGCGTTCCTGTGGAGCCTTTGGCCGGTGACTCAGGCGTTGTGAACGTCGGCGGCCGACTCGAGTCCCAGCTCAGCGACGCTCTTCTCGCGCATCTCGACCTTGCGGATCTTGCCCGTCACCGTCATCGGGAACTCGTCGATGACCATCACATAGCGCGGGATCTTGAAGTGGGCGAGCTTGCCCTTGGCAAAGTCGTGAACCGCCTCGACAGTGAGCGGCTCCGCTCCCTGGCGCATCTTGATCCACGCACAGACCTCTTCGCCGTAGCGCTCGTCGGGCACTCCGATCACCTGGACGTCAGTGATGTCGGGGTGGGTGTAGAGGAACTCCTCGATCTCGCGAGGGTAGATGTTCTCACCGCCTCGGATCACCATGTCCTTGATTCGCCCGACGATGTTGGCGTAGCCGTCCTCACGGATCACCGCCAAGTCGCCGGTGTGCATCCACCCGTCGTCGTCGATCGCTTCGGCAGTCTTCTCCGGCTGCTCCCAGTAGCCGAGCATCACCGAGTAGCCACGCGTGCAGAACTCGCCCGGAGTTCCGCGCTCGACCGTCTCGCTGGTGACCGGGTCGATGATCTTGATCTCGACGTGAGGGTGCACGCGGCCGATGGTCGAGGTACGACGCTCGAGGTTGTCGTCGACTCTGGTTTGTGTCGAGACTGGCGAAGTCTCGGTCATGCCGTAGGCGATCCCGACCTCAGCCATGTGCATGTCGCTGACACAGCGCTTCATCACCTCGATCGGACACGGCGACCCGGCCATCAACCCGGTGCGCAACGACGAGAGGTCGAAGGACGAGAACTCAGGGTGGTTCTGCATGGCGATGAACATGGTCGGCACGCCGTAGACGCCGGTGCACCGTTCATCGCTGATCGCCCGCAACGTGGCGCCGGGATCGAACGCCGGAGCGGGGATCACCATCGTCGCGCCGTGACTCGCGCAGCCGAGGTTGCCCATCACCATGCCGAAGCAGTGGTAGAAGGGCACGGGGATGGCGAGTCGATCGTCCGAAGTGAAGTTGATCAGCTCAGTGACGAAGTACCCGTTGTTGAGGATGTTGCGGTGGCTGAGGGTTGCGCCCTTGGGGTAGCCGGTCGTGCCAGAGGTGTACTGGATGTTGATGGCGTCAGTGGCCGACAAGCCGGCCATCCGGTCAGCGACGGCCTGTTGGTCGACACCCTGCCCTGCAGCGAGCAGGGCATCCCAGTCAGACGTGCCGATGTAGACGACCCGCTCAAGCGCCGTACATTCGCCGCGGACCTCATCGACCATCGACCGGTAGTCGCTGGTCTTGAACTCGGTCGCGGAGACCAGCAGCTTGAGGCCGGAGTGGTTGGCGGCATACGAGAACTCATGGGTGCGGTAGGCCGGGTTGATGTTGACGAGGATCGCCCCGATCTTCGCGGTCGCGAACTGGGTCAGGGTCCACTCGGCGCAGTTCGGCGACCAGATCCCGACCCGGTCGCCTGTCTCGATCCCGGCGCCGATCAGCCCACGAGCAAGCGCGTTGACGTCGTTGTCGAGCTCGGAATAGGTCCAGCGCCGTCCCGTCGCCACCTCCACCATCGCCTCGTTGTCGCCGTGGCTCGCCACAGTGCGCTCGAAGTTGGCGCCGATCGTCTCCTCGAGGAGGGGTACGTCGGTCGGGCCCGCGGTGAAGGAGAGTTCGGCACTGGGCGCATCCATGAACCACAGGTTAGGTCGGTTCGGGCATCGGCGGCCAGACCACGTCTGGGCACGACGTCTGCGCGCCATCGATCGGGCGTCTCACACGATGCCTTGACCACACGGTTGCCCAGGGGCATCCTCACACGGACGACGACAGGGGATATCCCGTGCCCGCTACATCGCGCACCGCCGAGGTGCGAGGAACCGGCACTCCGCTTCGCTCCGACGTGTCGAGCCTGCTGCGCACCCTGACGGCGGGGTTGGTGGGAGGGGCGCTGTGCGGGGTGTTTGTGGTCGGCGTCCTGGGTCGACTCGTGATGCGAGTGCTGGCCGTTACCTCGAGCGAGCATGTTCAGGGCGTGGTGACCGATGACGACCAGGTGGTCGGGGTGATCAGCCTTGAAGGCACGCTGAGTCTTGCTGCCTTCGGGATCCTGGCCGGTGCCACGGGTGGCCTTGTCTACCTCTTGGTGAGACAGGTCCTGCCAGAATCTGGCCGTGCTCGGAGGTGGCTTTTCGCGCTTCTGGCCGGCACCGTCGGAGGCGGCTTGTTCGTCCAGGACTACACCAGTTTCGACTTCTCGCTGTTAGATCCTTCGTGGTTTGCGGTGAGCGCTTTTGTTGCCCTTCCTGCGCTGTTCGGCTTCCTCGTCGCTGTCGTGGTAGACCGCCTCGACCACTCCGCCATTTGGGCCAGGCAACTGCCGCTTTGGCTCATCTGCCTATCCGCCCTGGCAGCCACGCTTGCTCAGCCCGTGGTTTTGCTCATGGCCGCGGTCGGGTTCGCCACAGCGCTGACGATCCGCACCAACAACTGGGCCCACCAGATCTGGGCCAGCAAGGCGGTGACACGCACGGGCGAGTTGCTGTTCGCCGTGTTGGTGTCCTGGGGCCTCGTCAGTCTGGCCCACGACGTGACGTCGATCGTCACGCAGCAGGCGGTGACCTGGCCGTTCCCTGTCCTGTGACTGGCATACCGTCTTCCGTGGTGTGTCGGAAGACGGAGGGCTGGCCACGCTCGAGCCGCCCTCTGCCGACGAGTGTCGGAAGACGAACGCCGAGGCGGCGCTTGGTCAGGCGTCGCGCTTGATGAACAGCGTGCAACCGCCGACCAACACGATGATGACCCCCACCCAGAACATCAGGGTGCTGGCTCCGAGTCCCCAGACGTCGAAGCTTGCCCCGAAGCCGACGAACTCAGGAGAGTAGGGGTCGAACATGCTGCGCCGACCCGCCGAGGCTGGCAACAAGTTGGTGAGTTTGCCGATGTTGGAGTTACTGGCCTCGCTGATCCCGGTGAGCACGCCGTAGATGATCGGCTCGATGACCAGTGGCCAGGTCAGCACGGCGACGAGAGCACCCGTCTGGTTGCGGAAGATCGCCGACAGGGCAAAGCCCGCGATCGCGAAGCCGGCGTTGTAGCCCAGGTAGTTGAACACCGGACGCCATGCCTCGGAGCTGAAGTTGGGTGAGTCCATGAACGCCCACGTGATGAACGCGTTGAGCAGCAGCGTGAGAATGGCGGTGGCCAGCACCCACAGCAGCAAGATGATCAGTTTGGCCGCCAGCACCGTGATGCGATCAGGGATTGCGGTGAGGGTCGCCTTGTTAGTGCCGTAGCGGTACTCATGGCCCATCGCCATGCCGCCCATGACGGCGTAGAACGGTGCTGCCATCACCGGGATGACGACGAAGGACGCACCACCTGTCAGGATCCACGTCGTCACCTGCGGGATGTTGAGGTCTTCCACCTCAGCCGAGTTGACAGTCACAGCCAACAGCAACGTAATTGCCGCGGTGAAGACGATCGCCATCGCCGACATCCAGTAGCTGGACCGGATCGTCGTGATGCGCTTCCACTCGTACTTCAGGGCCCCGATCATCGGTTGTCCCCGTCCTCTGGGCGCTGATCGCGTTCCGTTCCTTGATCAGGCTGCTCGGGCCCTGGCTGAGGCGGTGGCTGGCCGTAGCCGGGAGGTGGTTGGCCATAGCCTTGCTGCGGCGGTTGCCCGTAGCCAGGAGGTGGCGGGCCGTAGCCCTGCTCTGGCGGCGGCCCATAACCCTGCTGCGGCTGTCCGTATTGGCCCTGGCCGTAGCCCTGCTGCGGTGGCTGTCCATAGCCCTGCTGCCCGGCCATCGGGCCGCCGAAGGCCGGCGGAGCGCCGCCTCCGAAGCCCATCGAGGCTCGGAACTCCTCTGATGCACCTGTCGCGTCGAGGAACGCCTCCTCGAGCGTTGCCTGCCGGTTGGACAGCTCGAAGACGCGCACCCCGAGCTCGTGGGCGAGGCCGCCCACGCCGTCGGAGTCCATGCCGGTGATGGCGAGCTTGCCGTCTGGTTCGGTGATGACGGTCGCGTTGCGGGCTCGCAGCTCACGAGTCATCAGTTCCGGGTTGTCGACGCGGATCAGCACCGCGTTGCGGTTGCTCGTGGAGATGAAGTCGCTCATCTTGCCGCTGGCGATGAGCGATCCACGGCCGATCACCACGAGGTGGTCAGCCATCAGCGCCATCTCCGACAGCAGGTGGCTCGACACGAAGATCGAACGACCTTGGCCAGCCAGCGTCTTGAGCATGTTGCGCAGCCAGTGGACACCCTGCGGGTCGAGGCCGTTGGCCGGCTCGTCGAGGATCAGCGTGCCGGGGTCACCGAGCAGAGCGGTCGCCAGGCCGAGTCGCTGGCCCATACCGAGCGAGAACGTCTTGGGTTTCGCATCGGCAACGTCGCCGAGACCAACCAGGTTGATGACGTCGGTCACCCGGGTGTTGGGGATGTCGTTCGACGCTGCCAGCATGCGCAGGTGGTTGACGGCCTTGCGGGTGGGGTGGAAGGGCTTGGCATCGAGCACATTGCCCACCTGCCGCAGCGGACGGGTGAGCTCGCGGTAGGGCACGCCGTCGTACGTCGTGACGCCTTCTCCGTTGTCCAACCCCAGCATGAGTCGCATCGTCGTGGACTTTCCGGCGCCGTTCGGCCCGAGAAAACCCGTCACCGAACCCGGGACCACGTCGAAGGACAACCCCCGGACGGCAGCTTTCCCACTGAACGACTTACTCAACCCACGCGCCTGAATGAGCGCCATATTTGATGTCCCCTTCTCGCTGTCGACGCAATCCTGCCATGAGCGCGGCTCAGAGCATCGCGGCTCCACCAACTACGGTGGGGATTGATGACAACGTCGAGCAGCGTGCCGCGGAGCCTCACACAGATGCTGCGCGAGCGCGACGACGCGGTGCTGACGCGTCTGCTGCTCGACCGACCTGACCTCGCTTTCCCCGCGCCAACCGACTTCAGTCAGGTCGCCTCGCGGGCCACCACGCGCCACTCTGTGTCGGGTGCGTTGGGTCTGCTGAACGCGTTCGAGCTGTGGGTTGCCCTGCGCGCGTGTGCGATGACCGCGCCCTTTGCAGCGGGTGAGCTCACCACCGAGGGAGCCAATGAGGAAGACGTGAGTCGCGCGGTCTCCCGCCTCGTCGACCTCGGCCTCATCTGGGGTCACCCCGACAAGTTGAGCTCGCTGCGTCCGGTGCGAGCGATGCCTGCCCTGCTGGAAGGCGACGACGCTGGGGCGCCGCCTCCGTCGGTCCCACCCACCCTCGCCTCGACCCACCGGAAGCCCTCGCTCGTCGACAAGGTCGCATCGGGTTCGGCATTTGAGTTCGTACGACGGATGGACGTCCTCGTCGAGCACTGTGACCACCAACCGGCGCGGCTGCGTCGGTCAGGCGGCCTGGCGACGCGGGAGGTCCGAGGATTTGCCGCGCTACTCGACGTCCCGTCAGCGGTTGCGGCGGTCTACTTGGAGCTGGCGCGTGTCTCCGGGCTGCTCGGCCTGTCCGCCGTCGGGAACGACGAGGTGCTGCGTCCCACGCACGAGTTCGACAGCTGGCAGACGCAACCGTTGGCCGAGCAATGGGCTGTCGTCGCCCACGCCTGGTTCGAGCGTCACGACGGCAGCGGACGCGTCTGGCTCAAGCAACTGGTCCTCGATGCCTTCGGCGATCCGGCGGACGGCCGGGTCATCACCCCAGTCGACGTACAACGCTGGCTCGCCTGGCATCGACCGCGACGGCCGACCGGATCCGACCGTGCAGTGACGACGATGCTCGACCAAGCCGCGTGGATCGGCATCACCGGGCGCGATGCGTTGTCGTCGTTCGGCCCCACCATTGACGCCAAGGCTCTGGACGCCTTCCTGCCCGCTCGCGTCGATCACGTGGTCATCCAGGCCGACCTGACAGCGATCGCACCCGGCCCGCTGACGCCTGAGGCGGCGCACGACCTCGGCACCATCGCCGACGTCGAGTCGCGTGGCGGGGCCACGGTCTACCGGATCAGCCCTGAGTCGCTGCGCCGGGCCCACGGACTCGGCTGGACGGTGCCTGACCTGGTCGAAACGCTTCGGGAGCGATCACGGACCCCATTGCCGCAAGCGCTGGAGTACCTGATCCACGACCTGAACCGCATCCCTGCCAACACCTCCTCGACGTTCAACGACCCCACGAGCCGGCATCGCTCACCGGCACGAGGCACCCCCGAGTCGGCGGACGAGCTGTCGCCTGAGGATCGGCTCGATCCCGAACTGGCGCGCGATATCGTTGCGGTGCTGCGTTCCGAGGGCGCCGCCAGCAAGCAACGTCGCACCGAACACCCCGCTCCAGACCTGGTCTTCGACGTACCTCTCGCGACCCTGCGTGAAGCGGTGGAGACCGGCGAGGTCGTTTGGGTCGGGTACGTCGATCCGAGCGGTACGTCGACCGAGCGGCTGGTCAAGGCCACTGCCGTCGAAGAGGGGCTGCTGGTGGCCACCGATGAGCGCTCGAAGGAAGAGTTCACGGTGCCGGTGCCGCGGATCACCGCGGCGCACATCATCAGGTCGGGTGCGTAAGATCCATTTTTGCCGTTGCCCATTACCACAACGGCGTCCTGACCCGTAACATGGCGAGGTGGACTTCGTTCGCTACGCCGACCTGGCTGCCAGCCTGGTCAACTCACCCTTGGAGTCCTACGACGACCTGAACGCCCATCTCACGGCTCGCCAGTGGCTGCTCCCCCGTCTCGAAGAGCGCGACCTCGTCCCGATCAGGCGGTTGCGCAAGGAACTGCGGCCGATCTTCGTGGCATCAGACGCCGGCGACGAAGCGGAGGTGGTGGGGCTCGTCAACGCGCTCCTGGCGAAGTACCCGGTCTCACCACACATTGCCGGGCACGATTCGGAGAGCTGGCACCTCCACGTGGCCGAGCGGGGATCGACCGTGGCCGCGCTGATGACCGCCGAGTGCATCATGGGACTCGCCATGCTGGTGGTCGACTTCGGGCCGACAAGACTTGGTGTGTGTTCTTCGGAGAAGTGTGACAACGTCTTTGTCGACACCTCTCCCAACAAGTCGCGGCGTTACTGTTCTGACCGCTGCTCATCGAGGGCCAACGTGGCTGCCTATCGGGCACGCCGGAAGGCTGAGTCCCACTCATGACCGACGGACCGTTGATCGTCCAGTCCGACAAGACCCTGCTGCTCGAAGTCAATCACCCAGAAGCCCGCGAATGTCGCCGGGTGATTGCTGCTTTCGCTGAGCTCGAGCGTTCGCCTGAACACGTCCACACCTACCGGCTGACGCCGCTCGGACTCTGGAACGCCCGGGCCGCCGGACACGACGCCGAGCAAGTCGTCGACGCCCTGCTGCGCTTCTCCCGCTATCCCGTGCCCAACTCGTTGCTCGTCGACATCGCCGAGACGATGGGGCGTTACGGCCGGCTGCGCCTCGACAAGCATCCGAGTCACGGCCTCGTGCTGTCGAGCAGCGACCAGGCGGTGTTCGAGGAGGTGCTCCGCAGCAAGCGGATCATCCCGATGCTCGGCGATCGGATCGACCCCGACTCCGTCGTCGTCCACAGCTCCGAGCGCGGCAACCTCAAGCAGGCGCTGCTCAAGATCGGCTGGCCGGCCGAGGACTTCGCCGGCTACGTCGATGGCGAGGCCCATCCGATCGTCCTCGCCGAAGACGGTTGGTCGCTGCGGCCCTACCAGCGCGAGGCCGTCGAGTCGGTGTGGGCAGGCGGTTCTGGCGTCGTTGTCCTGCCATGTGGCGCCGGCAAGACCCTGGTCGGCCTCGCCACGATGGCCCAGGCGCAGACGACCACGCTGATCTTGGTGACCAACACCGTCTCCGCGCGGCAGTGGAAGGACGAGCTGCTGCGTCGTACGTCGTTGACGGCTGACGAGATCGGCGAGTACTCCGGGGCGACAAAGGAGATCCGTCCGGTCACGATCGCGACCTACCAGGTGATGACGACCCGCCGAAAGGGTGTCTACGCCCACCTGGAGCTGTTCGAGGCACGCGACTGGGGCCTGGTGATCTACGACGAGGTGCACCTGCTGCCTGCCCCGATCTTCCGGATGACCGCCAGCCTGCAGGCCCGGCGACGCGTCGGGCTGACGGCGACGTTGATCAGGGAGGACGGCCGCGAGGGCGACGTGTTCTCGCTGATCGGCCCGAAGCGCTTCGACGCTCCCTGGAAGGACATCGAGGCACAGGGCTACATCGCGCCGGCCGAATGCATCGAGGTCCGCGTGGCCTTGACCGAGGCTGAGCGCTTCGTCTACGCGACGGCCGAACCTGAAGACCGCTACCGGCTGGCCGCCTCGTGCGACACGAAGCTCGGCGTCGTCGAGGAACTGGTGAACCAGAACAGCAGCGAACCAACCCTGGTGATCGGCCAGTACATCGACCAGCTCGACGAACTCGCTGAACATCTGGGTGCCCCGCTGATCAAGGGCGAGACTCCGGTCAAGGAGCGGGAGCGGCTGTTCGCGGCGTTCCGCTCAGGTGAGGTGTCGCTGTTGGTGGTGAGCAAGGTGGCCAACTTCTCGATCGACCTGCCCGAGGCGACGGTGGCGATCCAGGTCTCAGGCACGTTCGGGTCGAGGCAAGAAGAAGCTCAGCGGCTGGGCCGGTTGCTCCGCCCGAAGGGTGATGGACGCAGTGCGCGCTTCTACAGCGTGGTCGCACGTGACACCGTCGACGCAGACTTCGCGCAGCACAGGCAGCGATTCCTGGCGGAGCAGGGTTACTCCTACAGCATCGTCGACGCTGACTCGCTGACCGCCTGATCGAAAGAGGGAAGGTTATTCGACAAACACGCGGTCGTCGACGAGTTGCTCGGTGACCCGCTTGCCGTCGCTGTCGAAACGGCCTTGCGCAAAGCGCTTGCGGAACTCCAGGTCGACCTTGTCGAGACCGTTGCGGTTCTTCTCGATGGAGAGAACGGCGAAGTCGCGGAACCGGTCAGCGTTTCTGGTGTCGTAGACGAGGTGGTGACGCGCTACGACGTCGTACTTTTCGTTCATGATGAGGACGGTGTCGGCTTCGTAGGCCAGGGCCGACGAACCTCGCATGTGGTGGGCCCGCATGCGCTTGCCCGACGTCATCCCGTCCTTGTCGGCCGCGACGATGGCCAGCACGGGGATGTCGAGGTCGAGCGAGAGATCCTTCAAACCTTCGACGACAGCGGTCACGCGCTCGCTTTCGGGAGGTGAACCCTCGACCCTGATCTTCTGCAGGTAATCGACGACGACGAACGGGAGTTGCCCCGTCTCCTTGCGTACTTCGTCGACCGCAGCCCGCACGGTTTCCATCGTCGTGCTGGCGCCGCTCGAGCGGTGCAGCAGAATGCGGTCGGAGTAGTCCTGGATCGCCTTCAGTGCCTCGGGGGCACCGGTGGCATCGGACAACCTCTCGGCGAGGTTGCCCTTGTTGCCGTCTGAGGCCTCAAAGGAGCGTCGTACGCGGGCGAGGCTCACCCCGGTGATGCCGGCGAACTCACCAGCCTCGATCGCGACCAAGCGCTCCAGCAGGGTCTGCGGGTCGTGCTCGAACGAGAAGTACACGACCGAACGTCCAGACAGCGCAACGTAGCGCAACAGTTGGAGGGCAAAGGTCGTCTTGCCAAGGCCTTGAGGCCCCGTGAGCAAGATGAGCTCGCCTGAGCGGAAGCCGCCTGCGAGATGGTCGTCCAACACGGCGAAACCGGTGGGCCAGACGCGGGCAGCAGCATGCGATCCTGAGCGCAGACGGCCGTCTGCTTGCTCCAGGACGCCGCTCAGAGATTGCAGCGATGAGTTCACGAGAGCAATTCCAGCAGACGGGGCGATCCGGGGTACGTCGATTGGGCGTCGTATCAGCCGTTCGGCTCATCCGGCATACCAGACATATAGCCGGAGTCGGACACGACAAAACCCGTCGCCACCACGCTGACCGGTTGCTAGGCTCACCTGGCCCATGAATGACGAGATCTCCCGCGAACAGACTCATCTCCAGCAGTCGCGAGAGGCCCTCCACCGGATGCGTGAGCGCACCGCCGCGATGGAGGCGGTCGGTGGCGACCGGTTCAGCAACGAGTACCTGAAGTTCACGTTGTGGAAGCGGATGAAAACGCTCGAGGACGACCCCGAGATCCCACTCTTCTTCGGCCGGCTCGACTACGGCGACCAAGCAGGTCAGGCAGCGGGCCCGGGAGCCGCTGACTCTGCAGGACTTCCGGGCGAGCGGTTCTACATCGGCCGCCGCCACGTCACCGACGAACGTGGCGATCCACTCGTCGTCGACTGGCGGGCGCCGATCTCCCGGCCGTTCTACCGCGCCAGCAGCGCTACCCCGATGGGCCTGCGACTGAGACGGCGGTTCGGGTTCCACCACGGCGTAGTGACGGCGTACGAGGACGAGCCCCTTGCCGCCCGGCCGGCGTCCGAAGCCACCGACGACACGGTCCACAGCGCCATCCTCGAAGCCGAGATCGAGCGTCCCCGCACAGGTCCGATGCGCGACATCGTGGCCACGATCCAGCCGGAGCAGGACGACATCGTGCGGTCCGACCTGGCCTCGAGCGTCTGCGTGCAAGGCGCGCCGGGCACCGGCAAGACGGCCGTTGGCCTGCACCGCGCCGCTTATCTGCTGTATGCACATCGCGACCAGCTCAACCGCCAGGGCGTGCTCGTCGTCGGCCCGAACGCGTCGTTCCTGCGCTACATCGCCGACGTGTTGCCGGCATTGGGCGAGATCGATGCCAAGCAGACGACGGTGGAGGAGCTCGTCGCTCACGTTCCGATCAGGTCCGTCGACAGCACAGCAGCCGCCCGGATCAAGGGCGACGCTCGGATGGCGACCGTGCTCGAACGCGCGTTGTGGTCGCTCATCACTCCCGCCGCCGAAGGCCTCGTCGTGCCGATGGGCGCGAGGCGGTGGCGCATCCCCGGCTACGAGGCAGACGAGATCGTGGCGGAGCTCCGCACTCGTGACGTGCGGTACGGCGCGGGACGGGTGATGCTGCCGCAACGCCTCGCTCATGCCCTTCTCGTCAAGATGGAACTAGCCGGTGACTCGCCTGATGACCGGGTGCAGAACTCGGTAGCCCGAAGTCGGCCGGTGAAGGCCTATGCCGCCGTGTTGTGGCCGGCGATCGACGGCAAGCGGCTGGTCATGCGGCTGCTTGGAGACCCGGACTTCCTCGCGAGAGCCTCAGACGGCGTACTCACCGATGAGGAGCGGTCGCTGATCAGCTGGGCCAAGCCGGCCAAGGGTCCGGGCAGCACGCGATGGTCACTGCACGACGCCGTCCTGATCGACGAGGCGAACGACCTGCTCGATCGCACTCCCAGCCTCGGCCACGTCGTGCTCGACGAGGCGCAGGACCTGTCGTCGATGATGCTGCGCAGCGTCGGCCGGCAGTGCTCCACCGGGTCGGCGACGATCCTCGGTGACCTGGCCCAGGCGACGACGCCCTGGGCGGTGGGTGAGTGGGACAGCGCGTTGACTCACCTCGGCAAGCCGCAGGCGCACATCGAGGAGCTGACACTGGGCTTCCGGGTGCCAGGTGACGTCATCGAGTACGCCGCCGGCCTGCTGCCGAGGATCGCACCCACTCTGGCCAAGCCGACGTCGGTACGACGGGCCAGAGGCGAGCTCGACATCCGTCAGACGTCCGAGCCGTTGTCTGCCGCGGTGGGCGTCGTCCAGGAGGTGCTTGCCCTGGAGGGTTCGATCGGGCTCATCGTGGCCGACACTCTCGCCGCCACGGCCAACGAGGCGCTGACGGCGGCGGGCGTCGAGCACAGCGTCCTCGGTCGTGATGACGACATCGAAGCACGAGTCGACGTCGTACCGGCGACGTTGGCCAAGGGTCTGGAGTTCGACCACGTGGTGCTGGTCGAGCCGGCTGACCTGGTCGCCGCCGAGGCCGACGAGCTCACCGGACTCCGCCGTCTCTACGTCTGCCTGACCCGTGCTGTCACGTCAGTCGTCGTGCTGCATTCCCGGCCAATTCCCGGCCTCTGATTGTCTACGCAGTCGGTGCGGGTTCACGCTGGCTGGGGTTCTTGGCCGGCTGCTTGTCCGCGGTGGTTGAGGTCTTTGGCAGTTACGTGGGGACAGGTTGGCGCTGCCTGAGGTCGTTGCCCGGCCCCTCGTCCACGGTCATGTGCGTCTTCCGACGTACGTCGGCAACGAACGCTACAAGCCGGAAACGGGGACCGTCTTCCGACACACGTCGGCGTACGAACGCCACACGCCAGAATCGGGTTCCCGACTGCGCACAGCTCCGCGTACAGCGACTCGAGGACGGCTTTGAGCGCTCCAACTGCGCACAGGTGCAGTAACCACAGCGGTCTCCGTAGTGAAGCGGACCCAAAGCCGCCCGACAAACGCAGCCCGCGCCAATCCACCGCGATAACTGCCATTACCCCAACCGCAGCGACCGCAAGCCGACTGGCAATTCGTGCAGGTCTCCGATGCGTCAGCCGAAGATGCCGCCGGCGTTGAGGCCGCGCGCGTCCTGCTTCAGGGCAGTGTCGATGCCGAATGCCGAGGCCAACACAATGCTGTGCAGCGGCTGCGGGAGGGACTCGTGGATCTGGATGACATAGTTGTCGGCCTGGGTGAACATCGTCTTCGCGAGACCTTCCCAGGTCTTCGTGATGCGGGCCACTTCGCGACCCGTGTGGTCTTGGATGTTGAAGTTCCACGCGCGCCAGTTCTCGCCGTTGAGTGACCCGATCTGCTGTCCGTCGACCTCGAGGGCGAAGCGGATCTTGCCGATGACGTTCTGCTGGACGATCTGACCGAGCTCCTTGCCGTCGCCGCCTTCGACGATGAGGCGGGACTTCATCCACTTGCGGGGCCGGGTCAACGCGAGCACGACCTGCCCGTAGCCGTCGACGACCTGCAACTTGTGCGTCATGAACTGGTCGACATCCACCACGAAGCGCATCACCTTCTTCGCGGAGCTCTGGCCGACCTGACGCACGGCTCCGATCTGCTTCCCGTTCTGGTCATAGATCGCGAATTCCTGGTTGATCTCGATCAGCTTGGCCTTCTGGTTGACGACCAGAATCGGCTCGGTGAAGAGGGTGCCGCCGCCCGCGGCGCCTGCCTGGGCGCCTGCGCGGCTGACGTCGCGCTGGACCTTCTCGGTGGCGCGGTTCACGGTGGGGGTATGCGCGGCGCCACCCGGCGGGTCGACTGCCTGCCGACCGTGACTGGCGACGTGCTCGGTCCAGTTCGTGCCGTCGAAATAGCGGTGCTCGTGACGGCCCCACGGGTCTGGATACCAGTTCGGCGTGTGCTGGGTGGTCTCGCTCATGATGCACACAGTAGTGCTCATCGGGAATGATGAAGCCCGTGAGTAACGTCATCGAGACCGTGATGTTGCGTTGGGAGCACTCGTTCCCAGGACGCTCCGCACTCGGCCAGGAACTCGTCCAGCGCTACAGCGCCGTCGTCCGCGTCTACCACAACATCAACCATCTCAACGATGTGCTGAGCAGCGTCGACCTGATGTCCGCCGAAGCAGACGACACCCGCGCCGTGGAGCTGGCCGCGTGGTTCCACGACGCGGTGTACGACGTCCGCCGCGATGACAACGAAGAACGCTCGGCCCAGCTCGCCGAGACCACCCTGCCGGCGTACGACTTCGACGACGACGTCATCGCAGAGGTGGCGCGGCTGGTCAGGCTGACGCAGACCCACGACCCTGAGCCGACCGACGCAAACGGTCGGGTGCTCTGCGACGCCGACCTAGCCATCCTGGCGAGTGACGAGAACAGGTATGCCGCCTACGTCCAATCGGTGCGCACCGAGTACCGACACGTCGACGACTCTTCATTCGCCACGGGTCGCGCCGACGTGCTGCGTCAGCTGTTGGCGCTCCCCAGCCTGTTCCGCACCACGTACGGACGCGCCCACTGGGAGGCCGACGCGCGGGCCAACCTCACCTCAGAACTCGAGGAGCTCAAGGCCTGAGCCTCCCTCCCGCCATGGCGGGCTAGGCCAGCGCGGGGATGCTGAGCATGAGCGAACCAGCGTCTGCGTCCAGGGTGGCTGCGACCCCGAGCGGCACCGTGACGCTGGACGCGGTATGCCCGAAGTCAAAGCCTTGCACGATCGGCACCTGCAGCGGAGCGAGCCGCTGCTCGAACAAGGTGCTGAGCTCCGCCGGGTCTCCACAGTCGGTGAATGCCCCGATCACGATCCCCTTGACGCCGTCGAACCAACCAGTCCGGATGAGCTGCGTCAACATCCGGTCGACCCGGTAGGGGTCCTCGTCGATCTCTTCGAGCACGACGATGCCCCCGGTCGCAGGTCGGCTGAACGCCGTACCGACTTCCGCCGAGAGCAACGACAGGTTGCCACCTACGAGCACACCTTCGCCAACGCCACCGACGATCGCCTCCACCGACTGGCCGGCGAAGAGGTCGGAGACTGACGACGGGTCCATCAGTTGCGCTCGTAGCCCGGCCGCGCTCTGCTCGGTCGCCGCACCCAAAGAGGTGACGACGTCTCCGTGGATGCTCACAAGCCCCAGTTGCGACGCGGCGGCCTGATGCAGTGCTGTCACGTCAGAGAATCCGATGAGCACCTGCGGATCGACCTCACGCAGTCGTCGCCAGTCGATCAGATCGAGCACCCGCTGCGAGCCGTAGCCACCGCGGGCCACCCAGACCGCGGCCACCTCGGGATCCTGCCAGCCAGCCACGAAATCAGCGGCCCGCTCCTCGTCACTGGCTGCCAGGTAGCTCAGCGTCGGGTGCCTGCCGAGCACGTGGTCGCCCACCCGAACCCGCAGCCCCCAGCTCTCGATCCTTGCGACACCGGCACGCAACCGCTCTTCCGGTACGACGCCTGAGGTGGCCGCCACAGCCACCAGGTCTCCAGCCTCGAGGTGGCGGGGTCTGAGCAACGGGCTCCCCACGGCCCGTCTCGCCATGGCATGCGCCTTGCGTTTGCGGAGCCCTGAGGCAGACAGTCGTCTCACCACGTCTCGCGAGGACACCGGCAGCGCTCCAGCGGACACCAGCCGGTCATAGAACTCAGCGGGCACGTCGTAGTGGTCGCGCTCGAACCCGCGGCGAGGCACACCGTGCGTGGCCGCAAACGTGTGCAGCTCATCGAGCGAAACGTCACTGACCAGGTGCGACCAGAGCCTGCCGTGCGCCGGCCAGGCCGGCGGGTCGATGAGGATCCCCATGGCTCGAATCTAAGGGGCGGCCTCGGCTGAAGCCGCTACGCGGTCCCTGCGTCGTAGGTCTCGCCGGGGCCGGTCGCGTCGAGCAGCAGTCTCCACGAGCGCACGAAGCCGGCGTCAACGTACGACTTCGACCATGAGCCGCCCGGCCGCACCGTAGTTCCGAGATGCACCCGGCGGACGCCGGCTCGCACCAACCACGGGACGTGCTCGGGACGGACCCCGCCCGCGGCGATCGCCATCTCGGCGAAGGCAGGATCGGACGCGGCGAGCTCGACCAGGTCGTCGAAGCCGCCGTCCATGCCGAGTGCAGCTCCGGCGGTGTGAATGCCGTCGAGCGCAGGTATCCCGGACAGCTGGCGCCAGGCTCGTCGAGACTCCAACGCGTGGTCGAAGGCCCGGTCGAACGTCCAGGGCGCCCCCATCAGGCTGTCGGCCAACGTGGCGCAGACCTCCTGGTCGACGCCGAGGTCAGGTGTGAGGAAGCCGAAAACGAATCCTTCGACACCAACGGCGAGGTAGTCAGCCGCCAGTCCCCGCAGCCGGGCGAACTCGCCACCTTGGGTCGTGAAGCCTTCAGACAGGCGCAACGTCACGCGCACCGGCAGGTCGGTGATGCGGACGATCGCACTGACCGCGGCCGGCTCGAGCGACCGCAGCTGGTCACCATGCAGGGAAGCGACGTGCAGCCGATGGGCACCGCCCTCTTGCGCTCGCTCGGCATCCTGCGGATGGAGCACAACCACCTCGACGAGCGGAGATCCCGTTTGAACGTTCATCACTTGAACAGAGTGCCAGGATGGAGGGCATGACCTCGGGAGACCCGCTGCTGAATGCGCGAGCACTCGTGTTGGCCGATCTCGCGGCACAGGGTCTGATCGACCCGCATACCGTCTCCGTCGTCGAAGATTGCGTCGCTCAGCGCCGGTGGTGGCTCTCGCAATGGCAGCAAGGTGAGCCGTTCGTCGATGGCCTGGTGGCCCAGGATGTTCAGGACACATTGTTCGACGAGGCGTGCAGGTGGCCGGTGTGCATCGGTTGCGCTGACCCCGTCGAACACAGCCTCTCGATCGAACCCGAGCTCGGACCCGACCCACACTGGGTCTGTTCGGAGTCCGGCCACATCGTGGCCTCGCTCGGCGGTCTTCCCAAGCTGCAAGACACGCTCCCCGACTGACCCATCCCTGCTGCAACGAAACGTGGGTACGTCGACCCACTCCCCGCCTGCAGCCACAGCCGCGGGCTAGCGACGCGACCGGCCGAGCAACTTCCTCAGCACACAGAGGACGATCAGGGTGCCGATGATGTGAGGCGCGTAGCGCTTGAGAAGCACGGGAACCACGGTTGTACCTAGGTCGAGCGCGGCCGCCGGTGACGAGGCGGAGGAGGCCGAAGCTTCGGGCGTAGGGCTCGACGCACGCGCGGTCGAGGTCGAGGCCGGACGTGTGCTCGCGGCACTCTCTGCCGAAGGGGCGGACTTCTTGGCTGGCGCCGCCTTCTTGGCGGGCACTGTCTTCTTGGCCGGTGCCGCCTTCTTCTCCGCTGCCTTCTTGGCCGCTGCTGCCTTCTTCTCAGCCGCTGCCTTCTTGCCCGGCGCTGCCTTCTTCTCGGCCGCCGCCTTCTTCGCGGGCGCTGCCTTCTTGGCGGCCGCCGTCTTCTTGACTGGGGCAGTGCTCTGTTTCTTCGCCGGTTGCGCAGCCGCGGCCTTGCTCGCGACGGCTGCCTCAACAGCGATCGGCGTTTCCTCAGCCGGCGCCTGCTCACCACCGAGCTTCGTCTCCAGACACGCAGAGAACTGGCTGAGCAGCTTGTCGCTGACGTCTTGCATGACACCACGACCGAACTGAGCCGGTCGACCGGTGATGTTGAGATCGGTCTTGACGATCACGTCCGTCGCGTTGTCACCGCTCGACGCGAGCTCAGCGGTGATACTGGCGGCCGCCGTACCGTTGCCGCGCTTGTCCTTGCCCTTGGCTTCGATGACCGCTCGGTGAGCCGTCTCGTCGCGTTCCACGAAGCGGCCACTTCCGGCATACTGCAACGAGATCGGTCCCAGCTTGACCTTGCACAGGCCCTCGAACGAGTCGCCATCGAACGACGTCAGGGCAGCGCCAGGGAAACATGGCGCGATCAGCTCGAGATCGTTGAACGTCTTCCAGGCATCGTCGATCGGTACGGGGACCGTGAACCGGTGGGTCAACTCCATGACTGGTGGCTCCTTCGTCTGTGCAGTCGGTCCGGCCCCGAGTCGCCTGCGGGTCAGCTACCTGCGGCAGCCAAGACGGCCCTTCCGGTCAGAACGGCGGCTAGATGACGACGGTAGTCCGAATCTCCGTTCGTGTCAGACGGGGGGTTGGTGCCGTCCGCCGCCTGAGCGGCGGCGGCCTTGATCGCAGCCGCCGTAGCCGGTTGCCCCACCAGCGCCTGCTCGACCGCAGAAGCGCGCATCGCGGTCGACCCCATGTTGGTCAGAGCCACCTTCGCCTCCGAGATCGTGCCGCCTTCAGCTTTGACAGCGGCGGCGACGCCGACGATCGACCATGCCTGGGCGACCCGGGTGAACTTCTCGTAGTGACCGCCCCAGCCGGTGTGCTTGGGGATCCGGATCTTCGTGAGGATCTCGTCCTCGGCCACCACCGTCGTAAAGATGTCCTCGAAGAAGTCCGCTGCCGCCACCGTGCGTTCGCCGCCGGCGCCAGCGATGACCAGCTCGGCGTCGAGCGCCAAGATCGGAGCCGGCAGGTCGCCGGCTGGATCGGCATGGACGAGGGCTCCACCGAGAGTCCCACGGTGGCGGACTTGCGGGTCAGCCACGGTTTTCGTGGCCTTGGCCAGCACTGCGGCGTGCTCGCGCACCAGATCGCTACTGGTGACGTCAGCGTGCGTCGTCATGGCACCGATGACAATGGCGTCGCCCTCGTCGCTGATGCCTGTCAGTTCAGGAATCCGTCCGATGTCGACGATGAGCGTCGGTGTGGCCATCCGAAGCCTGAGCACGGGCAGCAGGCTCTGCCCACCTGCAAGCACCTTGATCTCCTCGGAGTCACTGCCGAGCGCCGTGATGGCATCAGCGAGTGACTCCGGCGCCGTGTAGTCGAATGCGGAGGGGATCATGACTGGCCTCCCTGGCTGTCCGCGTTTCCGGTGCCGTCGGCGGTGGCGGCGTTGTGGGACGGGAGCGCGTTGTCGTCGACGGTGGGGTTGGTGGCCGGTGTGGGTGCACCCGATGACGCATGCTGCAGGGCGGACCACACCCGATGTGGAGTCAGCGGCATCTCAATGTCGTTGATCCCGAAATGACGTACGGCGTCGACAATGGCGTTGACGACAGCCGGCGTGGACGCGATCGTCCCCGCCTCTCCGACGCCTTTCACGCCGAGCTCGTTGGTGGTCGAGGCCGTCTCGGTCCGGCCGGTCGTGAACGACGGCAGGTCGGCCGCGCTCGGCACCAGGTAGTCGACGAACGAGCCAGTGACGAGGGTGCCTGCGTCGTCGTACACCGCCTCTTCGAAGAGAGCCTGGGCGATGCCCTGGACGAGACCGCCGTGTACCTGGCCCTCGACGATCAGTGGGTTGATGACGGCACCGACGTCGTCCACGCAGGTGTAGTTGCGGATCTTCGTGCCGCCCGTTTCGGTGTCGACTTCAACGGCACACAAGTGCGTGCCGTGAGGGAACGAGAAGTTGACCGGGTCGATGGTCGCATCGGCGTCCAATGACGGCTCGACCCCGTCGGGCATGTTGTGCGCCGCGAATACCGCGAGCGCGATCTCCCCAATGCCCATGCTGGAGTCGGTGCCCTTGACCGTGAACTTGCCTCCGGCGAACTCCAGGTCGTCGGCGTTGGCCTCCAGCAGGTGCGCCGCGATCGGCCGCGCCTTCTCGATCACCTTGTCAGCGGCGGCCACGACGGCCATGCCACCCACCGCAAGCGAGCGCGAACCGTAGGAGTCCAGGCCGCGCGCCGCGATCTGGGTGTCCCCGTGCAGCACCTCGACATCGTCGAACGGAACACCGAGTCGATCGGCAGCGATCTGGCTCCACGCCGTCTCATGCCCCTGGCCGTGCGGACTCGTCCCGGTGACGACCTCGACTTTGCCACTCGGCAGCATCCGCACGGATGCGTGCTCCCAGCCACCTGCGCCGTAGGACAGCGCTCCGAGGATCCGCGAGGGTGCAAGCCCGCACATCTCGGTGTACGTCGAGATGCCGATGCCGAGCTGGACCGGGTCACCGCTGTCGCGGCGCTGCTTCTGCTCGGCGCGCAAAGCGTCGTACCCGAACATTTCCTCGGCTTTTGCAGTGGCGGCCTCGTAGTTGCCTGAGTCGTACTCGAGCCCGGCCACAGTGGAGAACGGGAATTCCTCGTGCTTGATCCAGTTCAGCTTGCGGATCTCCATCGGATCGACGCCGACCTCTGCGGCGAGCTCGTCCATCAGCCGCTCGATCGCGTACGTCGCCTCGGGACGGCCCGCGCCGCGGTAGGCGTCGGTCCAGTTCTTGTTGGTGAAGATGTTGCGGCAAGTGAACCTGTACGCCGGGAACTTGTAGATGGCGTTGTACATGAAGGCGCCGAGGATCGGCACGCCCGACGACACGAGTCCGAGGTAGGCGCCCATGTCGACGAGCAGGTCGACCTTGAGACCGGTGACTTTGCCGTCCTTCGTCGCCGTCAAAGTCAGCTTCTGGATCTGGTCGCGCCCGTGGTGAGCAACCTGGATCGCCTCGCTGCGCGTCTCGGTGTGCTTGCATGGCTTGCCCATTCGGCGTGCGACCACCAGCGTGATCACTTCTTCTGGGGTGACCTGCAGCTTGCCGCCGAAACCGCCACCGACGTCGGGTGCGACCACCCGCAGCTTCGACTCGGAGATGCCGCACGTCAGCGCCAGCATCAGCCGCAAGATGTGCGGGATTTGGGTGGACGTCCACATCGTCGTCTGCTCCCCGGTGGGATCGACCACGATCGAACGCGGCTCGATCGAGCAGGGGATGAGTCTCTGCTGCCGGTAGGTCCGCTCGATCACGATGTCGCTCGAGCTGATCGCCTCATCGACGTCTTGACCCGAGCCAGCCTCAGCGGAGTCGAACACCCAGGTCGCCGACACGTTGGTGCCGAGGTCGGGGTGTGTGAGGGTCCCACCTTCGGCGGCGGCAGCCATGTCGAGCACCACCGGCAGGTCGTCGTAGTCGACGTCGACGAGCTCGACCGCGTCGCGGGCTGCGGCCGATGTCCTCGCGACGATGCAGGCGACAATCTCGCCGGAGAAGTTCACCGTGTCGACCGCGATGGGCGGATGCGGTGGCGCCTTCTGGTCTTCGGTGATCGGCCAGGCGCACGGCAGGCTGCCCTGTTCGTCGGCGATATCGGCGCCCGTGATCACGGCGATCACGCCGGGCGAGGCCTTAGCGGCGTCCGTGGTGATCGACGTGATCTTGGCGTGTGCGACCGGGCTGCGCACCATCGCCAAGTGCAGCATGCCGGGAAGGGTCATGTTGTCGGTCCAACGCGTGCGGCCCGTGATCAGCCGGGCGTCTTCCTTGCGGTTTCGGGCCGCGCCGACCTCGGTGGTTGGGCGGTCTTCGGTGATCGTCACGACTGCCCACCCTTCGACGCGCTGAGCACGGCCTTGACGATGTTTTGGTAGCCCGTGCAGCGGCACAGATTGCCCTCAAGTCCGTCACGGACCTCGTCCTCCGTAGGCGACGGGTTCTCGTTGAGAAGGTCGATGCTCTGCATGATCATCCCCGGCGTACAGAAGCCGCACTGGAGGGCGTGGTTCTCGTGGAAGGCCTGTTGCATCGGATGCAGGGTGCCGTTGGTCGCGAGGCTCTCGATCGTGGTGACCTCGTGTCCGTCGGCCTGGACGGCTAGCATCGTGCACGACTTCACGCTGCGACCATCGAGGTGCACGGTGCAGGCGCCACAGTTGCTGGTGTCGCAGCCGACAACGGTTCCCGTCTTCCCGACCGTCTCACGGAGGTAGTGCACGAGCAGGGTGCGTGGTTCGACGTCGTCGGAGTACGCAACCCCGTCGACCGTGATATTGATTCGGGCCATGGATCTCAGCGCCTCTCACCGAGGGGTCGGTCGTGGTGACTCGAACGCTAGGTGAGAAGCCGTTGCACCACCGTTGCACTGCCCGTCGAACGCCAGGGGCCGAACGTGCGGGCTTGGTGTGGCCAGCGCTGCCAAAATCCCGCAAGATTGACGCTGCGGGACGGGAAGTCCGCTAGGTGCCTGGGTGGTGGATCGGGCCTTCGACGCCCGCCAGCCGCTCGCCCTTGCCACCCCACTGAAGCGCGATGATCTCGGCAGCGATGCTGATCGCCGTCTCCTCGGGAGTCCGCGCGCCCAGGTCAAGCCCGATGGGGCTGGAGAGTCGGCCGATCTCGGTCTCCGTGAGACCAGCCTCCATCAGCCGCTTGTTGCGGTCGTCGTGCGTACGACGTGAGCCCATCGCGCCGATGTAGGCGACCTCGGGCAGTCGTAGCGCCACCTCCAGGACGGGGACGTCGAACTTCGGGTCATGGGTGAGCACACACAGCACGCTCCGACCGTCGATCCGCCCGGCCTCGACCTCCTCGGCGAGGTACTTGTGCGGCCACTTCACCACGACATCGTCGGCCTCGGGGAACCGCGTCGCCGTCGCAAACACCGGCCGGGCGTCGCAGACCGTCACGTGGTAGCCGAGGAAAGAGCCGACGCGGGCCACCGCCGCGGCGAAGTCGATCGCACCGAACACCAGCATCCGCGGCTTCGGTGCGTACGACGACACGAAAACCGCCATGTCGTCGCCGCGTCGCTGTCCGTCGGGTCCGTAATGGAGGGTCTCATTGCGCCCAGCAGCGAGCAGTCCTCTCGCGTCATCAGCCACTGCGTCGTCCGCACGAGTGGAGCCGAGCGAACCCTGGATCGGCGTGGGGTGAACCTCTGGGCGAATGATGAGCCGCCGGCCGATTCTGTCGGAGTCGACGTGGGACACGATCGTCGCCACCGCAACCGGCCTACCGGCCTCGATGTCGTCAGCCACGCCACCAAGCTCGGGGAACGTCGTCTGGTCGACCACCTCGACGAACACATCGAGGATCCCGCCGCAGGTCAGCCCGACCGCGAAGGCATCCTCGTCGCTGACGCCGTACCGCTCGAGCACCGGAACGCCGTCACCAAGCACCTGCTGGGACAGTTCGTAGACGGCACCCTCCACGCAGCCGCCTGACACAGACCCGACCGCTTCGCCCTCAGGCCCCACGAGCATGGCAGCCCCGGGCAGACGTGGAGCGGACTGGAACGTCGCCACCACCGTTCCGACGCCCACGGACTTCCCGGCTCGCCACCACGGGAGCAGCTGTTCGAGGACGTCACGCATCGCCGATCACCGCCAGGGCTTCCTCGAACGTCGCCATGCTGTGCCCAGCCAGGAACGAGTCGATGAACGGGAGTGCCGCGACGATGCCGCCCTGCACGGGCGCGTAGCCAGGCTTGCCCTGGTGCGGATTGACCCAGACCACCTTGTGCGCCAGCCGGTGCAGTCGCCGCATCTGTTCTCCCAAGTGCATGCTGTCGCCGCGTTCCCACCCGTCGCTGAGGATCACGACGACGGCTCCACGGGCGACACCTCGCTGCCCCCACCGGTCGAGGAACGCCTGCATCGCCTCGCCGAGCCGGGTGCCCCCTGACCAGTCGGGCACGGTCTGGCCCGCCGCCTCGAGAGCGTGCTCAGGGTCGCGCAATCGCATCGCGCGGGTGATGCGGGTGAGCCGGGTGCCGACCGTGAATACCTCGGTGCGGGTGCGGTTGGCGCTCGTGACGACGTGTGCCCAACGCAGCAGGCTGTCGGCGTACGGGCCCATCGATCCCGAGACGTCGACGAGTACGACGAGCCGGCGAGAGCGAACGCTGCGGGCCCGATGCCGGAGACGCGCGGGTTCGCCGCCATGGCGCAGCTCCTCTCGCAGTGTGCGTCGAGCGTCGACCTCGCCACGTCGACTGGGACGGCGGCGAGCGGAGCTGCGGAGTGGCGGGCGCACCCGGAGGCCGGAGAAGAGCCTCGTCAGCTCGGCCCGCTCGCCTGCGCTCATGTCGCCCACATCGCGGTGACGCAGCACTTCGGTACTGCTCGCGGCCGCCCGCAACACCGTCTCTTCGAGGGCTTCTCCGCCGGCGTCGCCATCGTCGCCGAGGTCTGCTTGTGCCACCCGGCGGGACGCCTCGCGAGGTTTTCCGGGCGTCAGCCCCTGTCCACCGAACCACGCGAGAAACACCTGGTCGTAGCGATCGAGGTCATCGAGGCTGCCGCACAGCGTCGACCGCCCCGCCCAGTAGACGCCGGCCTGGGCATCGGCGCCGATCAGGGCGCAGGCGGAAAGGAACGCCTGGGTGCGGTCCATCGTCACCGGGACGCCTGCGCCGCGGAGGGCAGCCGCGAAGGCCGCCAGCAGCTCGTCGGCGGGGTGCTCGACAACTTGCTTGGCGGGGTCCTCTCCGCCTCGGGCATTGGGCGCGACGGGATGCGTCATGTCATCAAGATCTTGTCGAGGGAGGCGCGGACCCGCTCGGAGTCCTCGCGGTACTTCACGACGGCACCCAGCGTGCGTGCTGCCGTCTCCAGGTCGAGCTCGGAGCAGCCGAGGGTGTAGAGAGCCTGTGCCCAGTCGAGTGTCTCGGCGACGCCAGGCGGTTTGACGAGGTCATCGCGGGCGCGGAGCCTGGTGGTGGCGCGAGCCACCTGTTCGGCGAGGAGGAGGGGTACGTCGGGGAGCCGGCGTCGTACGATCGCGATCTCGCGTTCGAGGCCCGGGTGGTCGACCCAGTGGTAAAGGCAGCGTCGCTTGAGCGCGTCGTGGACCTCACGCGTGCGGTTGGACGTCAGCACCACGATCGGCGGAGTCGGAGCCGTGACGGTGCCGTACTCCGGAATCGTCACCTGGTTGGTCGAGAGCACCTCGAGCAGGAAGGCCTCGAACTCGTCGTCGGCCCGGTCGATCTCGTCGATCAGGAGCACGGCCGGGCTCTCCTGCAACGCGCGCAGGATCGGACGGGCCACCAGGAAGCGTTCGTCGAACAGTGACTTCTCGACTTCGGTCTGGTCGATCGCCTGATCGCCCTTCGTGGCCTCGACGGTGCGCAGGTGCAAGATCTGGCGCGCGAAGTCCCAGTCGTACAAGGCCTGGGACGCGTCGATGCCCTCGTGACACTGCAGCCTGATCAGCTCGAGTTCGAGGGCTTCGGCCAGCGCCTCGGCCAACGCAGTCTTGCCCGTTCCGGGCTCGCCCTCGAGCAAAAGTGGGCGATGCATCGTCAGCGCGAGGTAACCGATGGTGGCGAGCCCGTCATCGGTCAGGTAGCCCGTGGCGGACAAGCGGTCCGCAAGATCGGCCGCCGAAGTCACGTGATGCATACAGCCAGGATAGGCGGGGCGACATGGCGTGCCCGTTTCGTCGTGTCCATCGGCAACCGCGAGCGGTCAGTTGCGGTGGCGAAGGTCTGCTTCGGTGTCGATGTCGTCGCCCCATCCGATGTCTGAGCACTCGACCATCTCGACGTCTCGCCCGCTCAGGTAGACACGCGCCCCCTGATCGCCGTACGCCGAGTCGCACACCGGTTCCCAGTGCTGGCGGCCGAGCAAGACCGGATGGCCAGGGATCCCGTCGTACGACGCTCGGGCCAGCGCATCCGGAGCCGCCTTCGCCATCAGGCGGGACACCACTTCCGGGCCAACCCCGGGAGTGTCGACCAACATGACGAGCGCAGCCTGCACCACGTCGGGCATCAGCGAGACCG
Source organism: uncultured Actinomycetota bacterium (assembly GCA_963746185.1). Taxonomy (GTDB): domain Bacteria; phylum Actinomycetota; class Actinomycetes; order Propionibacteriales; family Nocardioidaceae; genus CAVVAE01. Next base: position 1,753,493 of record CAVVAE010000004.1, on the reverse strand, counting down.
CGAGCAGACCGGCCCGCAACGACGCCCCCATCCCCTCGGCCCAGTCGGCCGCTTCGACGATGACGCAGCAGTCCGGAACCTCGTGCCTGGTGGCTTCGACCTCAGCGCCCAACACCACGTACACGATCTCGACCCCGCCTTCAAGAAGGGCGTCAACCGACCGCACCAGCCAGCTGCGCCCCGACTCCTCGGTGACGAGAGCCTTCGGTCGACCGAGCCGGGTGCCGGCGCCAGCCGCAAGCAGGATGCCGACGACCGAACCCGCCGAACCGTTCGACCCATTCGGCTCGTTCGACTCAACAGGTTCGCTCGGTTGGCTGGGAAGACTCATTCGCGTGCGTCCTCCATCTGACGCATCGCGCGCAGCACGTTCCCGTGCCCGAGCAACGCGAGCTCAGCCTCAGACCAGCCCCGACCCCGCAGCGCCTCGAAGACTCGCGGGTAGCCCGAGACATCCGCCATGCCCTCGGGGAAGAACTCAGAGCCGTCGTAGTCGCCACCGAGCCCGACATGATCGAGTCCGGCGACCTGCCGGATGTGGTCGATGTGGTCGGCGACGTCGTCGGCGGTGCAAGGCGGCGGCGGGTCGGTACGAAGACGCTCCTCGAGAACCGGCCCGATGTCGGTGAACCGGCGTCGGTCGCCGCCTCGGTCTTCAGTGATCTGCAGGCACTCGGCGTACCAGTCGGCAGCGGCTTGCACGACGAACATGGGCACGAACGCGACCATGCAAACGCCACCGTTGTCGGGCAGCTGCGCGAGCACGTCGTCGGGCACATTGCGATTGATGTCGCAGACTGCCTGGGCGCAGCTATGACTGAAGATCACCGGCGCAGTGGTGACCTTCAGCGCGTCACGCATCACGTCGGCCGACACGTGGCTCACATCGACGAACATGCCGATCCGGTTCATCTCGCGTACGACGTCGCGACCAAACTCCGTGAGACCACCGGCGACCGGACTATCCGTTGCGGAGTCGGCCCACGGGACGTTTTCGTTGTGCGTCAGGGTCATGTAGCGCACCCCGAGGTGATGCATCATCCGCAGCGTGCCGAGGGACGAGTCGATCGAGTGGCCGCCTTCGATGCCCATCAGAGACGCGATCCGTCCGCCGGCCACCGCCGCCTCGACCTGCGCCGCCGTGGTGACGAGCGCGAAGTCGTTGGGGTGGCCGGCAACCATGCTGTGGACAAAGTCGATCTGCTCCAACGTCGCGGTGACCGCGGACTCGCCCGTCAGCGAGCACGGCACGTAGACCGACCAGAACTGCGCGCCGACGTCGCCGGCCCGCAAGCGGGGCACATCGGTCTGCAGGTCGGGTGTTCCGCCAGGCAGGTTCGCGCGATCAAGGTCGTAGCCGTACGCGGCCCGCATCGCCCAGGGCAGGTCGTTGTGTCCGTCGAAGACGTACGTCGAGGAGCTCACCCCAGCATCATGGCAAACCCTGCTCAGTCCAGAACGGTGACGGTCTCGCAACCGTGGAAGGTGTCGGTCAGGTCGACGTGTGTGACGGCCGGGTAGGGGTAGATCAGGCTCAGGAGGGGAGCCGATACGCCGTGACCCCTTGACCCTCCGTGATCGATTCGTTATGTTGCACGAAGTCCGCTGTCATGCAAGAACGGCGGCGGACGTGGCCCGGGGGGGACACCTCCGGGCCTTTTCGCACCCATAGGGAGGACCCCCAGAATGTCCATGTTCACCACCAAGAGAGCCTTGTTCGCTGGCCTCGCCGTCGCCACCGCGCTCGTCACGGCGGCGTCGACCACCAGCACAGCAACGGCTTCCCACTCAGGCGAGGACCGGCTCCAGCAGCGCCAGTCCACCACCGCGGATGCCAAGGCACTGACGCGTGACTTCGGCATCTCCACCACCGCAGCACAGCAGCGACTGGCCGCCGAGCGCGGTCTCGACAAGCTCGCCGACCGAGTGAGCCACCAGCTGGGCGCGGCCCACACCGGCGGGTCCTACATCGACGACCAGACCGGCAAGCTCGTCGTCACCGTGACCGACCGCGCATCGTCGCAGACTGTCCGGCAGTCGGGAGCCAGCCCGGAGCGAGTGGCCTACTCGGCCCGCCAGCTCAACCGGGTGCATGACGCACTGGACACCTACGCCACCCACTCCCGGGTCGGGGGCGTCCAAGGCTGGTACGTCGACGTGCGCGACAACACCGTGGTCGTGACCACGCTTGCCGGTGCAGACAACGCGGCGACCAAGAAGTTCCTGGCGAAGGCGCGGGGCTTCCACCAGCGCGTCGACATCGAGACCACGAAGGCCAGGTATGCCGAGGCGGCGTTGTACGGCGGCCAGCAGGTGAACATGAGCAACGGCTTCATCTGCTCACTCGGCTTCAACGCCACCAAGTCTTCTGGCGCCTCGGCATTCGTGACCGCTGGTCACTGCGCTGAAGGCTTCCCGTCGTTCTCGAGGAACGGCACTCTGCTCGGCGCGACGTCGAGCTACAGCTTCCCGGGTAACGACTACGGCGTGGCCAACATCAACGACCCCGGATTCTGGCAGCCCCAGGCTGCAGTCGACATGTACGACGGCTTCGCCCGCGTCGTCAGCGGCTTCAGCCAGGCACCGGTTGGGTCGTCGCTGTGCAAGAGCGGTCGTACGACGGGATGGACCTGCGGCACGATCCAGGCCTACAACCAAACGGTCAACTACGGCGGCGGTGACATCGTCTCCGGTCTGGTCCAGCACAGCGCCTGCGTCGAGCAAGGTGACAGTGGTGGGTCGAACATCACCGGCAACTCGGCTCAGGGCGTGTCCAGCGGCGGCCAGCTGTACCAATCCGGCGGCAGCCTCGTCTGCGGCGAGCGGGTCGGACAACCCAACGTGAGCTTCTACCAGCCGATTGGCGAGGCGCTCAGCGCCAACGGCCTCACGCTTCTCACGCAGTAATTACCACCAGCACGGAGCAGCCCCAACCTCGAGAGGTTGGGGCTGCTCCGCTCTTGGGCGAGGATGTCGAGACCCGGTGATTTCGGCAGGCTCAATCAGCGGAATCGGTGATTTCGACAGGCTCCATCAGCGGGACCGGTCAGCAGGCTCGGCGTCGTACTGGACAGACGACCTCTGCGTCGCCACCTCCGCGTCGCTTCGGCTCCGCCACGGCGATGAGACGTCCGTCCCGCTTGACCTCGATCGCGGCGACAGCGCCGATCTCGGCCGCTGACGTGCCCTTGTCGCCGGGCGGGATGAACGTGTGACCGTACGGCGCCAGGTGCGGCTTGTAGCGACGGATGAATGAACGTTCAGCGCTCACGTCGACTGCGTTGCGCTGGGCGGCCCGCGGCGCAGCAACGGCACGCGGCAGGCTCATGCCCAGGTCGACCCGGTTGACCAGCACCTGCAACACCGTGGTGATGATCGTCGATCCACCCGGTGATCCCAGCACGAACTTCAGGTGCCTGTCCTGCAGGACGATCGTCGGCGACATCGACGACCGCGGCCGCTTGCCCGGGTCGATCCGGTTCGGGTCATCTTCGTCGAAGACGGCCGAAAAGTCCGTCAGCTCGTTGTTGAGGATGAACCCGCGGTGCGGCACGACGATCCCCGACCCACCCGTCTGCTCGATCGTCAGGGTGTAGGCGACCGCGTTTCCCCAGCGGTCGACGACCGAGAGATGGGTGGTCGACAGGCCTTCGGTGTCCGGCTTGGCCTGCGATCGGGCCTCGTCTGCGCATCCAGGGTTGTGGAGCGGGCCGGCCGGCACGGGCTTGGTGGCGGCCTTGTGCCGCTTGATCTTGCAGGCTCGGCTGTCGGCGAATCGCTGCGACAACAGACGCTTGGTCGGCACGTCGACATACGCCGGGTCTCCGACGTACGCACCACGGTCGGCAAACGCCAGTGCCGACGCCTCGAGGTAGAGGTGCAGGCTCCGTGCAGTGTGCCCTCGAGTCAACCTGAAGTCATCGAGGATGTTCAACGCCTCGCCCACGGTGGTGCCGCCGGACGACGACGGAGGCATTCCGAAGATGTCCAGGTTTCCGTACTTGATGTGAGTGGGTCGGCGCGCGATGACGTGGTACTTCGCGAGGTCTCGCCGCTTCATGAAGCCGGGCGGAATCGGCAGGTCGGTGTTCGACCGGGCCGGCGGCGACTGCACCACGCGGGAGATCTGCTTGGCCAAAGCGCCGTCGTAGAGCACCTTGGTGCCTCGACGACCGATCAGCTCATAGGTGGCAGCCAGGTCTCGGTTGCGGAACACGCTCCCGATCCGCGGGGGCTTGCCGTGAGGAAGGTAGAGCTTCGACGTGGCCGGGAACGCACTGAAGCGCTCGGCGTTCTCCTTCGTCTGGCGGCGGAACGTCTTGTCGATCCGGAAGCCGTCCCGCGCCAACTTCGCGGCCGGACGAAGCGCCTGCTTCAGCGACGTACTCCCCCACCGATGCAGCGCGCTCTGCCAGGTCGCGAGCGTGCCCGGAACTCCGACCGAGATGCCGCTCGTGACCAGGTCGGGGAAGAAGGGGTAGGGGTCGTCCGTTGCCGGGTCGATGAACGCGTCGTGCGGCATCTTCGCCGGCGCCGTCTCGCGTCCGTCCAGAGTCCTCACCCGGTGCGTGCGGGCGTTGTAGTGGACGAAGTAGCCGCCACCGCCGATGCCGGCGCTGTAAGGCTCCGTCACTCCAAGCGCGGCCGCGGTCGCTACGGCGGCGTCGGTGGCGTTGCCTCCGGCACGCAGCACGCGCACTCCGATCCGGCTTGCCGCGGGGTCGACGGACGAGACCGCTCCGCCGCTCCCCCGGGCCACCGCTTGCCGCCCAGGGTGTCCGCCGGGAGCACCCAGCGGCACTGCGGCATCGTGTGGTGATCGCGTCGACGGCGATGGGTCGGCAACGGCACCGTCAGTTCCTAGCGGCAGCGTCGTCGCCAACAGGCCGGCGACGGCGGCAATCGCCGTACGACGAAGGTTTTGGTGGTCTGAGTGGGGCATGGTCTCTCCCGAGTCGAGGGTCTGCCCGTGATCTGTACCCGGTGCGACACGAAATAACCCGTTTCGCGACTCCGAGAGTCAGGTCGGGATCTCGCCCGGAGACGCGGCGGCTTCGGCCGGCCGCGCGATCGTGCTCTGAGCGCGGCGGAGCGTCGGCACCGCGAGGGTCGCGAGTACGACGGCCAGCAAACCCGCTGAGACCGTGACCGCGAAGGCTGGCGTGTAGCCGTTCCAGTCAGCGAGTCGACCCGCGATGGTCGAGCCTGTCGCGTACCCGAGCCCCGTCACCGCCGCGAGAACCGACATGGCGGCGCCGGTGCGTCGTTGTGGCGTGATCCGCTCGCCGAGTGTGAAGACGCTGATCATGTACGGCGCGATGGCAAATCCGAGCAGCATCAGGGCCAGGGCGAGTGCGGTGAGACTGCCCACGAGCAGGAGCGGCAACGCCAGCACGAACAAGGCGAGTGCGAAGGCTTGCAACCGGCGCTCCAGGCTGAACGATGGTGGCAGCATCGTGATGGCGAGTCCGGCAACGACGCTTCCGACCCCGAGCAGCGCGTGCAGCAGGCCGGTCATACCCGGCTCTCCGGCCGCCGTCGCGAGCACAGACGTGCCGGTCTGAGCAGACCCGAACACGATGCCGATCGTGAATTGAGCCACAGCCAGCAACACCAGGCCGGCCGACAGCAGTTTCCCGATCGGCGCGAGGTTGAGATGAGCGGCCTGGTGCGTCAGGTCGGCCGTCGGGTCGAGAGCGAACAGTGAGCCGAACACGGCGAGCAGCCCGGCGGCAAGCAGCAACGCGGCGCGGGGGTCCGCGACCGCCACCGAGGCACCGACAAGCGCCGGACCGAGCACGAAGGAGGCCTCGTCAGCGGCGCCTTCGTAGGAGAACGCCGCATCGACGAGACGTCGATGGTCTGCCGCCGGACCGACCGCTGTGACAGGCCGCCAACGAACGCGCGCGAGCGGACCCACTTGAGGGATGAGGAGCCCTGCCAGTGCGGCTGATGCTGCTTGTACCGGCCAGCTGACACCCGCCGAGGCCAGCGCCACGAGTAGTGCGAGCGCGGCTCCTCCGAAGAGGGATTGCATCAGCACCACCCGTCGCTGCCCGACTCGATCCGCGAGAGCACCCGCCGCGGGCGCGGAGATCGCGTTGGCGACTGCGAGTGCTCCGGCCGAGGCGCCGCCAGCGCCATAGCTGCCCGTCGACCCAGCCACGAGAAGGAGCGTGCCGAGCTGGCTCATGGCCAACGGGAGCCGCCCGAGGAACGCCACGACGACGTACACGTGTCCGGTGAGGGAGAAGAGGTGCCGGTAGGTGGCGAGGGGTGACATAGGAACTCCGGGTATCGCGATCGTCGCGACTTCCCACCCAACAGTCGCGCGCTTGCCCTATGCGTGAAGCAGTCTAGCCCACTGACACCGCCCTCCCCGCCGTACGATCCGTGCATGGGACATCCGCTGTGGCCGCTGTTCGACCTGCGGCTCACGACTCCTGACCTAGTGCTTCGCCACCTAACCGAGGACTACCTGCCTGCGTTGGCGGCCATCCTGCCTACCGATGTCGAGCTCGACCCGTCGGCGACGGTGTTCGACGGCCTGGACGCTTCTCACCAGCGCGGAGTGATCGTGGCGCAGGGGTATTGGAAGACCCGCGGCACCTGGCGGCCGGAGTCGTGGGCGCTGAACTTCGGCGTCTTTCACGGCGACGAGCTGATCGGCACGCAAGGTCTCGAGGGTGAGGACTTCCCCACGCTCCGAACAGTCGACTCGTCGTCGTTCTTGGCTGTCGAGGCGCGTGGTCGGGGTTGGGGCAAACAGATGCGTCGAGCGGTTCTCGCGTTGGCGTTCGGTCCGCTCGGCGCGGAGTTTGCCATCACTTCGGCGTGGCATGACAACCCCGAGTCGCTCGGAGTCTCCCGATCACTGGGCTACGAAGACAACGGAGTGGTGCAGCACCGGCGAGACCAGGGCAGCGACGCGATGGTCCACCTCCGGCTGACGCGCGACACGTGGCAGTCCCGTGGCGGCTCGGCCGACCTACAGATCGAAAACTTCGAGCCCTGCCGCCCCTTCTTCGGCACCCTCGCTGATTGAGCTTGCCCGCTGATTGAGCTTCGAAATTACCGGCCCCGCTGATTGAGCCTGTCGAAATCGCCGGCCCCGCTGATTGAGCCTGTCGAAATCGCCGAGGGGGCTGATTGAGCCTGTCGAAATCGCCGAGGGGGCTCGACAAGCTCGACCGCCGAAATTCCCCGCTGATTGAGCTCGTCGAAATCGCCGAAGGGTCTCGACAGGCTCGACCGGCGGACTGGTCTCGACAGGCTCGACGCGGATTACTCGACCGACGGACTAGTCGCGGACCTCGAGGCGGATCCGCTTGTTGCCCTTGCCCTTGGACTCCGTGCCGGTGACGACGACGCGGCCAACCTCGGCCGTCGTCAGCACGTGGGTGCCGCCGTCGGCCTGCTTGTCGAGTCCGACGATGTCGATGACGCGCAGCGGGTCAATCTCACGCGGTATGAGGTTGGCCGACGTGCGGATCAGCGCAGCGTCCTCGTCCGCGACTTCACGTCCGACGAAGTCGACGAGGATCTCGCGGGCTGCCTCGATCTCCTCGTTGATCCTGCGCTCGACCTGCTGTCCGAGCTCGACCGACATCGACTCGAACGGGAAGTCCAGCCGGCCCTTTCCAGGCTCCATGTTGCCGCCGGTGACGGCCAGGCTGAACTCCGACCAGATCACGCCGCACAAAATGTGCAGAGCGGTATGCGTGCGCATCGTCAGGTGGCGCCGGTCCCAGTCGAGTTCGCCCTGGAGTTCGGCACCCGAGTCGGGCCGTTGGTCGCCGTCAAGCCAGTGCCAGATGACGCCGGTCTCCCGGTCGCGGCCAACCTTGGTGACGGTCGCGCCGCCGTCGGCCCAGGTCAGGCGACCGACGTCGTACGGTTGCCCACCGCCGCCAGGGAAGAACGCCGTGCGACGGAGCGCTACCCGCCCCTGATCGTGGTCGACCTCGGTGACCGAAGCCTCGAAGCTGCGCAGGTAGGCGTCGACCGCGAACAACTCCGTGTCGGCCAACGCAGCCGGCGCGTTGTCGGGGATTCGTCGTCCAGGAACAGCCATGTCACAAACGCTACGCCGGTGGCGCCGCGTCAGGCGAGGCCGAAGCGATCGAGCGCCCACGCGTAGACCTCGGCCTCGTAACCAAGATGGGCGTAACGTCCTGACGGCCCGGCGTGAGCACCTTCCCCGAGCTCGACGCGATAGAGGCAGCGCGGCGACCAGACCGGGTCGGTATGACGCAACTCGGCCACCCATTTGGTGGGCTCCCAGACCATCACCCTCGGATCGTGCACCGCGCCCGTTACGAGCAGGTCGGGTCGCTGGCCGGGCGGAGGGATGTTGTCGTAGGGAGAGTAGGCCAGCAGCCACTGATACTCGTCAGGCTTCCGCGGGTCGCCCCACTCGTCCCACTCGTTGATCGTCAATGGGATCGACGGGTCGAGCATCGTCGTGACGAGGTCCACCGCCGGCACTTCGGCGATCACACCACGCCAGCGATGTGGCGCCTGCGAGAACACCACGCCCTGGAGGAGCCCCCCGGCCGATAGGCCGCGCGTCACGATTCGAGACCCGTCGACGAGTCCGTCGGCCAGGAAGTCCGCCACCGCGATGTGGTCGGTGTAGGTGTTCTGCTTGTGCTCGAGGTGGCCGTCGAGCCACCAACGTCGACCGCCTTCACCTCCGCCGCGAATCCCGGCATAGGCCCAGACGACGCCGCGGTCGAGCAGCACTGTCAGCGAGGCGTCGAACTCTGGCTCGAAGCACGCCTCGTATGCGCCATAGCCGTACAACAGACACGGCGCCGAGCCGTCGAGCGGCGTGTCCACATGTCTCACCACGGTGACCGGAACCTGCACGTCACCGACCGGCACATGCAGCCGCTCGCTCACGTAGCTCTCCTCGTCGTACGCCGGGACCACCTGGTCAAGTAGATGTCGCCGAGTCCCGTCGGACATGTCGATCGCGTACCACGCCTTCGGGTGCGTCCAAGACTCCTCGACGACCTGGAGCTCGCCGGTCTCGAAGAGCTCGTTGTTCGCCAGCTCGAGAGTCCCGTTGGCGAACGACGGCGCCAGGTCGATCGGATCGACCAGACCGCCGTCGTCGGTGATCGGGTAGCTCCGCGCCATCAGCACGGCGTCTCGCCGCAAGGTGGTGACGATGTGTCCAGCAAACGCGGTGACGTCGTACAGCCGCTCGTCCGGGCGTTCCGCGAGGAGCTCGACCCAGTTGTCGCGACTCGGATCATCGAGCGGAACCGACATCAGCCTGAACTCTGGCGCGGTGTCATTCGTGACGATGAAGAGCCGGTCGCCAACGGGCGTACGCACGTGTTCGCAGGCGTACTCCACTCCAGGTCGACGACCCTCCATGAGCCGGGCTGGTGTCTCGGGCGCATGGGCGTCGACCAGCCACACCTCTGACGTGTCGCGGTTGGCGGCGTCGATGACGATGACATCACCGGATCTCGTCGCCCGAACCTCGAGCTCGTACTGCTCGTCGTTCTCGGTGAGCACCAACACGTCGTCCGACGGCGGCGTGCCGAGCCGATGCCGCCACACCTGGTAGGGCCGGTATGCATCGTCGTGAACCGTGTAGAAGAAGGTCGAAGAGTCAGCGCTCCACGCCCCCTCGTAGTAGCTCCGGGGAATCGTGTCCGCCAGATCAACCTCGGCATCGAGGTCGCGGAAGCGAAGCGTGTACACCTCGTCACCCGTTGTGTCGACGGAGTAGGCGAGCAGTGACTCATTCGGGCTCACCAGGCTCAGCCCGATGTCGATGTACGACGAATCGCCGCGCAGTTTGTCGGGATCGAGCAGCACTCTCTCGTTGCCCTGCCGGACCTTTTCGTCCTCCGCCGGGTAAAGGGCACGGCACAATTGTTCGTACTCGCTTCCAGAAGGCGTCCGGTTGTAGTAAACAAACCCTGTGCGCTTGAAACTGACCGATGAGTCAGTAGCGGGCACCCTCGCGCTCATGTGCTCGGTGAGGGTCTCGACCAAGGGACGCAGATGAGACGTAGCAGTGTCGTAATACGACCGCTCGGCAGTCAGGTATGCCATCACCTCCGGGGAGTCGACCTCACGCAACCACGCATATCCGTCGATACGACGGTGTCCGTGCATCTCACGAACGATCTCGTCGCGACGAGCGGTGGGTGGACTGACTGGCGAGTCAGGAGCAGGGTTCACGAAGGGCAACATACTCCGTCGACAAGGCCACTGGCCTGCAAAGGAAACCGCTGATGATGAGCAGACGGCAACGTATGACCAAGACAGCTGCAGGCTCGGCGGTCATCACCCTTCTCCTCGGCATTGCCCTTTGGGGGACTAACCAAACGGCACAAGCGGGTGTCAGCAGCGCAGCAGCCGACGACCCCACGTTCACGATCGGGATGACGAACGAGGTCGACTCGTTCAATCCGTTCAACGGCATCGAGGCGGAGTCCTACGAGGCCTGGGCGTTGATGTACGACTACATGATCAGCTATTCCGACAAGGACATGAGCCCGGAGCCGAGTCTCGCCACCGAGTGGGAAACCAGTGACGACGGCCTGATGTGGACGTTCCACATCCAAGAGGGAGTGAAGTGGACGGACGGCGTACCGCTGACTGCCCACGACATTGCCTACACCCTCAACCGCATCCTCGATGGTGGCCCCGAGGCCGCGTCGTGGGGGTCCTACCTGATCTCGGTCGACAAGATCACCGCCCCCGACGACACCACAGTCGTGATGGATCTGAAGAAGCCGAATGCAACACTGCCGCTGCTCCCGATGCCGATCGTGCCCGAGCACATCTGGAAGGACGTCAGCGAGGACGAAGTCAAGACCTTCTCCAACGAGCCCAAGAGCGAGGACGAGCCGATCGTCGGCTCGGGCCCGTTCAAGCTCGTCGAAGGCAAGGCCGGTGGTTCGACGTATCGCTTTGTGCGCAACGACGACTACTGGGCCGGCGAGCCGAAGGTGGGCGAGGTCAACATGCAGGTCTACCGGTCCGAGGACACCCTCGTGCAGGCTCTCAAGGCCGGCGAGATCGACTTTGCTGAGGACGTCTCTGCTCTTCAGGTCAAGGCGCTCGAAGGCGACCCCAACATCACCGCCCAGGAAGGTGACTCCCCCGGTTTCAACGAGATCGCCTTCAACACCGGCTCGGTCGACATCAAGACTGGTGAGCCGATGGGCGACCCCAACCCGGCTCTGCTCGACAAGAACTTCAGATTTGCCCTCAACTTCACGATCGACCGCGCCAAGCTGGTAGAGCAGGTCTATCAAGGGGCTGCAGTGCCGGCCGAGAACATCATCCCGCCGGCCTATGAGGGCTACCGGTGGACACCGCCGAGCGACGACGCCTACGCATACGACCCCGACCACGCCAAGGAGCTGTTGGACGAGGCCGGCTACACGGTCGGCGACGACGGCTGGCGCACGATGCCCGACGGGTCACCGATGGACGAGCTGCGACTTTATGCCCGATCGGACTCGGAGTCGTCGTTGTCCACGATGGCGTTCTTCAAGGAGTGGTTGAACGACGTGCAGATCAAGTCGAAGGTGACGTCGTTCGAGAGCAGCAAGCTCACGAACATCATCCTCGACGGAGAGTTCGACGTCTTCGAATGGGGCTGGTACGTCGAGCCCGACCCGGACTCGATCCTCAGCTACTTCACCTGTGACCAACGCGGCAACTGGTCGGACTCGTGGTACTGCAACCCGGAGTACGACAAGCTCTACAAGGAGCAGAACGCCGCGACGGACCAGGGAGAGCGCGAGGACGTCGTCAAGCAGATGCAACAGATGTTGTACGACGACGCGCCCTACCTCAACACGGTCTACAACCAGATCGGTGAGGCTTACCGCAGCGACCGGTGGGAGGGCTTCGTTCCTCAGCCGAACCCGGGCGGCATCTTGCTCTTCCAGTACGGCCACGCGAACTACCTCAACCTGGCGCCGGCAGGAACTGCTTCGGGGAGCCCGGAAACCGCCGGACTCTCTGATGACGGGGGAGTGGACACCGGGCAGGTCGTCATCATTGCGCTCGTTGTCCTCGGCATCGGTGGCGTGCTTGTCGTCGGATGGATGAGATTCCGCCGGCAGAGCGCGGACGACCGCGAGTGACCCACACGATCGACGTCACGCCCTACGAACCCGAGCCGACGCCGACCGCACCTTCGGACGAAGTTTCCAGACCAAATCGGGCGGCCACCTGGCGCTGGGTCGGGAGGAAGGTCGCGGCGTCCGCCGCGACGATGTTGTTCGTCATCGTGACGAACTTCCTCCTGTTTCGGGTGCTCAACCCTCATCCGGAGAGGACGTTGGCCCGCGGTCGCGCGAAGACGCCCGAGCAGGTCCAGGAGGTGATCGACAAGTACGGTCTCGACGACCCCTTGCCCCAGCAGTTCCTGGTCTACCTCAAGAACATCATCACGCTCGACTTCGGCGATTCCTACCAGTACAGCCAGTCCGTGCGTGGGCTGATGCTCGACCGACTCTGGCCGACCGTTGCGCTGGTCGGGACGTCGACGATCCTTTCGCTGCTGTTCGGCTTCTGGATTGGCACCATCGCCGCGTGGAAGCGTGGCCAGAAGTTTGACACCATCTCCACGTCAACCACGATCACTCTCTACTCGATGCCTGAGTGGTGGCTCGGGCTGATCCTTTTCTACTTCTTCGCGACCGGGTTCGGGCCGATCCCCAGCTTGTTCCCGATCGGCCGCCTCCAAACCGCGGGCCTCGATCCGTGGTCGTTCGACGGCATAGTTGATCAGGCGTGGCACCTCGTGTTACCCGTCCTCACGCTGACGCTGGCGTATCTCGCTGAGTACGCCCTCATCATGCGGTCAGCGCTTCTCGACGAGATGGGCGAGGGATACCTTCAGACGGCTCGTGCGAAGGGACTCCATGAAGTGCTCGTACGACGCCGGCACGCCACTCGCAACGCCTTGCTTCCGGTCGTCACCCTCATCTCGCTCAACCTCAGCTTCATCGTCGGCGGAGCGATCACGGTGGAGACGGTGTTCTCGATCCCTGGCCTCGGCCTGCTGACCACCGACGCGCTGCGCATCCCTGACATCCCGATGCTGCAAGGGACGTTCTTTGTCTTCTCAGCCGCCGTGGTGCTGTTCAACCTGATCGCCAACCTGCTCTACGGGTACCTCGACCCGAGGGTACGCGTATGAGCGCGCACGAGGCGGCGAGCTCCGCACCCCTCAGTCCCCGGCAGGTCACTCGGCGTCGCCGCAGAGAGTCCGCCGGACGCACGTGGGCGGAGTTTCGCAAGCACCGTAGCGGCGTGTTCGGGCTGGTCGTGCTCGTCCTCTTCTGTCTGATGGCGATCTTTGCGCCACTGATCGTCGACCCGGACGGTCTGTCACTGACCAAGGCGGACGCCTTGCCTTTCCAACCGCCCTCGTCGGAGTACTGGCTCGGCACAGATGAGTCGGGTCGTCCGGTGCTCACGCTGCTGGTCTTTGGCGCCCGCATCTCCCTGCTGGTCGGGCTCTTCGCGACCGTCATCTCGATGGTGCTCGGCACGCTCGTCGGCATTGCCTCCGGTTTCATGGGCGGCCGGATCGGCGGCCTCCTCTACCGGGTGACGGAGTGGTTCATCGTCGTCCCGTTCGTTCCGCTCGCACTGGTCATGGCGACACTGCTGGGCGGATCGTTGTTCACTATCGGGTTCGTGATCGGCGTGACCAGCTGGCCGGCCACGGCTCTCCTCATCAGGTCGCAGACGCTGTCGATCAAGGAGCGCCCTTACATGGAGCGGGCCCGGGTGCTCGGTGCAGGCAACTGGCACCAGATGTCGAGGCATGTGCTGCCCAACGTGATGCCGATGGTGTTCGCCAACACCACTCTTACGGTGGCCGGGGCGATTCTGGCCGAGACAACGCTGTCGTTCCTGGGGCTCGGTGACCCGACCCGTATCTCGTGGGGCACCATGCTCGACTCCGCGTTCAGCAACGGCGCCCTCTCGCTGGGTGCGTGGTGGTTCTTGTTCCCGCCCGGCATCTGCGTCGTGCTCGTGGTGCTGTCGTTCACGCTGGTCGGTCAGGCGTTGGAAGAGATCTTCAACCCCCGGCTGAGGCAACGCTGATGCGGAGCTGCCGATGAGCGAATTGCTGACCATGTCCGACGTACATGTCACGTACAAGACGGCCGCCGGAGAGCTGCCGGCCATCCGCGGTGTGACCCTGTCGGTGGGTGCGGGTGAGAGCGTTGGGATCGCTGGTGAGTCTGGCTGCGGCAAGTCCACACTGGCCTCGACCGTGCTCCGGCTCCAGCCCAAGTCCGCCCGCGTCGAAGGCGAAATCCTCCTGAAGGGCAAGGACGTGCAGACCATCCCCTGGGGCCAGCTGCGGGCGCTGCGTTGGGCCGACGCCGCGATGGTGTTCCAGGGCGCGCTGCACTCACTCAACCCCGTTCAACGAATTGGCGACCAGATCATCGAACCCATCCGGCTGCACAATCCCTCGGCCACCAAGGCGCAGGCGGCAACTCGGGTCGGCGAGCTGCTCGAGCAGGTCGGGCTGCCGGCTAGCCGAGCCCGATCATTTCCTCACCAGATGTCCGGCGGTCAGAAACAGCGAGTGATGATCGCGATGGCGCTGGCTTGCGGTCCGGAGTTGATTGTTGCCGACGAGCCGACCACTGCCCTCGACGTGATGGTGCAAGCGCAGGTGCTCAACGTGCTCACAAATCTCGTACAAGAGCTCGGACTCGGACTCTTGCTGATCAGCCATGACCTGTCTGTGCTCGGCACGACCTGCGATCGCGTGCTCGTGATGTACGCCGGGAAGGTGGTCGAGGAGGGTCCAGCCTCAAGTCTCTTCGACCACCCACTCCATCCGTACGGTGGTGCCCTGGCCGCGGCGTTCCCTCGCGTGGGTGACCCGGTCGCTCGCTTCGCTCCAGTGGGTCTTCCAGGCGACCCACCAGACCCGCGCTCCATACCGACCGGCTGCCCCTTCCATCCGCGATGCGCGCTGGCCACCGACGAGTGCCTGACGACCGACCCACCGTTGGTGCAGCTCGGCGCTGATCGGCGGGTCGCGTGCATCCACGCTGATGACAGTCGTGACATGAAGCTGTTGCTCGCCCGGAGCGTTGCCGAAGCTGATGAGGCGGCACGATGAGCGGCGACTTGCTTTCGGCGCGCGAGCTCGAGGTGACGTTTGGCGGCCGCGGTGGACGGCCAGATGCCAAAGGAGTTGACGGTGTCGACCTCGACGTTGCGTCCGGCGAGATCCTGGCGCTCGTCGGTGAGTCCGGGTGCGGAAAGACGACGCTGGCCAGGACGTTGCTCGGGCTCGAGCGGCCGAGTGCCGGCACCGTGTCGTACGACGGAAGTGGCCTGACCTACGGCGGCAAGGCGCTGCGCGCCTACCGGCGACGTGTCCAGCTGATCCTGCAGGACCCGACCGGCGCCCTCAACCCGCGGCACAGTGTGTACGAGTCCGTGGCCGAGGGCATTCGCATCCACAAGCTCGTCGCGAGGAAGCGCGCTGCGGGTGACCCGGTCAATGAGGCGGATCTGGTCTCGCGAGCGCTGTCACAGGCCGGGATGCGGCCGCCCGAGAACTTCTTCCTGAACTACGCGCACGAGCTGTCTGGTGGTCAGCGGCAGCGAGTGGTCATCGCCGGAGCACTAGCCCTCGAACCTGATGTGCTCATCGCCGACGAGCCAGTGTCGAGTCTCGACGCTTCGATCCGCGGCGAGATCCTTGCTCTCCTGCTGAGGTTACGTGAGCAGCTCGGACTCTCGGTGCTCGTGGTCACGCACGACCTGGGCCTGGCCTGGAACATCGCGGACCGGATTGCGGTGATGTACCTCGGGCGGATCGTCGAGGTCGGCACGACAGAGCAGGTGCTCTCCTCCCCCAAGCATCCCTACACCCGGGCGCTGCTGTCCGTCGTACCCGAGATCGGAGAGATCGAGCCGATCGTGTTGAGAGGCGAGACACCGGACCCGACCCGGGTGCCGTCAGGCTGCCGGTTTCACCCGCGCTGTCCGGCGCTGCTCGACGGATCAGCCGCGGACGCGGGGATCGAGGCGGACTGTCGCTCCAAACCACTCCCCGTACTTCCCGCCACGGGCGAGCATCGAGCCGCCTGCTGGCTCCCCGGCAGGCTCTAGGACTCGCAGATCCGCTTCCGAAAACGTGGTGGAGATGGCAGGCTGGGGTGTGTCGTTACTGACTCACGAGTCAGTATGGGTGTCAGTGCGAGGGGAAGGCGGTGTTGATGACCGACCTTGAGGCCAAGCCGGGCGACCCGCTCGACGTATCGGCGGATGCCAGACCCGCGCGAGTACTGCAGCCCGCCTTGCCGAAGCACATGTACGTCGACGCTGAACACTTCACGATCGAGCGCGATCGCGTCCTCTTCGCCTCGTGGTTCTGCATCGGCCGGCTCGCCGACCTCGGGCTCGGCCGCCCTGGCCGACTCGCCGTACTCGACGTGGTCGGAGAGTCCATCCTCGTCACCGTTGACGCGGACGGCATGCTGCACGGCGCCTACAACGTCTGCCGCCATCGCGGTTCGCAGATCGTGCCCGTTGATGGTGAACTTCCACCGCCATGCGACGTCGCAGCCCTGCGGTGTCCCTATCACTCCTGGACCTATGACCTGTCGGGTCGACTGCTCAAGGCTCCACACACCGACCGCCTCGACGACTTCGATGCTGCGGACTTCTCCATCGCACCGGTCGGCGTGAAGAGCTGGGGTGGCTTCTGCTTCGTCCACCTCACACCTGAAGCGCCACGCGGCGAGGGCATGGCTGACTTCGACACCGAGATCGCCCCCTTCGCCGAGCGGCTGCAACGCTATCCACTCGCCGGTCTGGCGACGGGTCTCAGCTTCACGTACGACGTCAGCGCCAACTACAAGGTGCTGGCGGAGAACTACAACGAGTGCTACCACTGCGGTCCGGTGCACCCCGAGCTGACGCGGCTCGTCCCGTCGTTCGGCGGAGGCGGCGTCAACCTCGACTGGGACGATGGGATCCCGCATCGTGACGGGGCCTGGACGTTCACGAGGTCGGGTACGACAAACCGCCGGCCCTTCCCCGACCTCAACGAGGCGGAACGCATTCGCCACAAGGGTGAGCTGATCTACCCCAACCTGTGGCTGTCGTGCTCGGCCGACCACGTCGCGTCCTTCATCTCCTGGCCACTCGCTGTCGACCGGACACGAGTGCAGTGCGACCTGCTGTTCGAGAGTGACGCGATGAGCGCCACCGACTTCGATCCCCATGACGCCGGCGATCTGTGGGACCTCGTCAATCTGCAGGACTGGGCGATCTGTGAGTCGGTGCAACGCGGGATGAGCTCGCGTGCCTACCAGCAAGGGTGGTTCGCACCGATGGAGGACGCGAGCGCCGACATCCGCCGCTGGCTGATGCCGTTGATGGGAGATGACGCATGAGCGAGAAATTCGAGTACGTCGTGGTCGGTCTCGGCGCGCTCGGCAGCGCCACCGCCTACCACCTGGCTCGACGTGGTCATCGCGTGCTCGGCCTCGAGCAGTTCGAGTTCGGCCACATCCGGGGCGCATCGCACGACAGCTCGCGAATCCTGCGCCACAGCTACCACACACCCGGCTACGTCAAGCTGACGTTCGACGCGTACGACGACTGGGCGACACTCGAGGAGGACAGCGGCGAGAGCCTGGTGACCCAGGTCGGTGGCCTCGACCTCTTCCCGCCCGGAGGCTCGACCCCAGTCTCTGACTACGCGGACTCCATGGCGGCCAACGACGTCAAGTTCGAGCGGCTGACGCGTTCGGAGATCGCCTCGAGGTGGCCGCAGTTCGCCGTACCGGATGAGACGATCGGGCTGTTCCAGGAGCGCGCGTCGATCGTGCCGGCCGCTCGCGGCACGGCCACGATGCAGGAGCAGGCGGCCAAGTTCGGGGCCACCTTGAGGGCTCACTCGCGAGTGGTGGAACTCCGCGACGAGGGTGGGTCGCTGACAGTCGTGACCGACAACCAGACCTACAAGGCCAAGCGCGTGGTGGTCTGTGCTGACGCGTGGACCAACCAGGTGCTCGCCGGACTGGACGTGTCGCTTCCCCTGACCACCACGCTCGAGCAGTTCGCGTACTTCCAGCCGCCAGACCCGACGCCGTACGAGCAGGGGCGGATGCCGTTGTGGATCTGGATGGATGACCCCGCCTACTACGGCTTCCCGTGCTACGGCGAAACGACGATCAAGGCAGCGCGCGACTACAGCGAGATCGAGACGACCGGCGATGACCGTCCGTTCGACCCCGACCCGACGCGGCTGGCCGAGCTGACCGCCTTCATGGCCGCGACACTTCCCGGATCCGGCCCGCCGGTGCGATCCAAGACCTGCCTCTACACGCTCCCGCCGGATCGCGACTTCCTGCTCGGACCCGTGCCAGATCACGAAGCGGTTTTCGTCGGTATCGGCGCAGGCCACGGGTTCAAGTTCTCACCCACGTTCGGGAGACTGCTCGCCGATCTCGCGGAGACCGGCGAGACGGCGTTCGACATCAGCCCGTTCGCCCTCGACCGTGATGCGCTCCTCCACCCCGAGCAGGCCGTCCGATGGAGGTTCTGAGATGAGCTCGCGCCTTCTAGTCCTTCGCACCGTTGAGCAAGGCACGGTCGATACCGAGTTCATCGGCGGTCGCGTCGCGCACCCACGTCTGCAGCTGCTTGCGGCTGACGCTCTTGTAGATCAACGCGGCCACCGAGAGACCGTCGAGGAGCGCGCCGACGCGTGCGACAGTGCTCGCCGGGTCAGGACAGGTGAAGTCGCCGGTCTCTACTCCTTCGGCGATCACATGATCGAGTGCCTCACGCCAACGCTCGTCGAGCTTGCGCAGAGACGCACGGATCGGCGGCTCGCGCAACGCAGTCGACCAGGCCTCGATCCACAGCGTCCATCCGTGGGCCGCACCGGTGGGTCCGTAGGACGTGAGGACGTGCCGCAGCCGTTCGATCGGGTTACCGTCCTTGGCCAGCGCCTTGTCGAGACGTACGGCGTCACGAACCACGGCGAACTCGAGTGCCGCGACGAGAAGCGCGTCCTTGGTGTCGAAGTGGTAGAACACCAGTCCCGAGCTGACGCCGAGCGAGGCCGCGATGTCGGAGACGCGCAGCGCCGACATTCCGCGCCGCTCGATCTCGTCGATGGTGGCGGTCAGGATCTCCTCCCGCCGCACCTCGACCTTCTGCCGTCCCACCTGGCCAAACCTACTCTCGGAGGACGCATTGACGACGACATCTGACAGAGACACCGGTGCGGTTCTGAATCTCGAAGGCCTCGACCACACGCTGGAGCCATTCGGCCGGTCGCGAATGCTGCCAGCCGCCGCCTACACCACAGACGAAGTCCTTGCCTGGGAGCGACGTCACTTGTTCGCGGGCACCTATACGTGCGTGGGACGTGAGGCCGAACTTCGTGATTCTGGTGCGACGCAGGAGCGCGCGGTCACCCAGCGGTCGGTGATGGTGGGCGATGTCCATGTGTTGCTGACGTGGTCGGGTGATGAGGTGCAGGCCTTCGCCAACACCTGCCGTCATCGCGCGCATGAACTGATCGAGGCCGACGGCTTCGGCACGAAGCAATCGATCGTGTGCCCCTACCACGCATGGACCTATGACCTCTCTGGCTCACTGCGGGTGGCGGCGGGCTACCAGGAGGTGGAGGATTTCGAGCCCACCGATCACCATCTCGTGGCGCTTCCTGTCCATCGTTGGCACGGGTGGCTGTTCGTGCACGCGGCGACGCCGCTCGGCGATCCGGGCGTGGTCGACTTCGCGTCGTACATCGGAGACCTCGAAGGGCTGATCGCGGCCTACGCACCGGAGTCGCTCGTGCTCGGCGAACGCCACACCTACGAGGTCGCGGCCAACTGGAAGGTCATCGTCGAGAACTACCACGAGTGCTACCACTGCCCGCTCATCCATCCAGAGCTCTGCCACGTCACCCCGCCGTCTTCTGGCGAGAACTACGACATGCCGGGTGCGTGGGTCGGCGGCTCGATGGTGCTCCGCGACGGCATGCAGACGATGTCGATCACGGGTGAGTCCCGCGGCCGACCCATCCCGGGTGTGTCGCCGACTGCGGTCGAGTACCTCGGGCTGGTGCCCAATCTGCTGCTCTCGCCGCATCCCGACTACGTGATGGCGCACCGGCTGATCCCGCTGGCGCCGGGACGCACCTGGGTGGAGTGTGCGTGGTACTTCCCTGACACCGGTGACGAGCCGGCGATCGACCCGTCGTACGCCGTGGAGTTCTGGGACATCACCAACAAGCAGGACTGGAAGGCCTGCGAGTCGGTGCAGCGAGGTCTCACGTCACCGCACGTGCAGCCTGGGCCGTTCGGACCGGACGAGGACGCGGTCTACCACTTCGCCTCGACGATCGCGCGCGCCTACCGGGGCTTGCCCATCCATATCCCGGTGCACGCCCGCTGACCCGCTTGCGGCGTACCTCTTCCGACACTCGTCGGCAAACAACCCCTCTCAGGCCGCTTCTGGCGTACGTCTTCCGACACTCGTCGGCAAACGGCGCGATAGCCCGTCAGCCTGGCGCGACTTCGTGGTGGGGTCGATGATGGCGACGTGACAAGCCTTCCGACTGGCACCGTGACGATGTTGTTCTCCGACATCGAGGGCTCGACCCAACTGCTGTCGCGGCTGGGCAAGGGCTATGCGGAGAGTACAGTCGAACAGATCCTGGCCGAGCTGATGGCCCAGCGTTGAGCCGACAGTTGCGGGTTTGCGTCACCGGGCCGGGTCGGGGGCAACACCGCGGCGAGCGAGCAGCTCGTCGCGCTTGAAGGCGTAGCCGACCATCCAGTCAGACTTGACGCTGTACAAGGCCGTGTCTCCCCACGACAGCGGCGACGAGCCGTAGAACTCCGTCAGGTAGCCGTGGACTTCGTCGAAGTCCTCGTCCTCATCCGCCAGCTGGCGGACTCGACCGTGCGTGAACACGGCGGCATCCTCGCCTTCGACGTACGCCACGCTGACGGCCTGGCGTTTGCGCATGTGGCGGGCCTTGGCCGAGGTCAGGCTGGTGCTGAACACCCATCGCGCGTGCAGGAAGTGCCCGTCGACCGCGCTGATTCGCGGTTCCCCCGCAGCCGTGACCGTCGCCAGGCCGAGGACGCGCATCCCCGTCATCAGGCCGGCGATCTCCCGTGCGCGCAGAGTGCGGTCGTCGTTGATGATCCCCCGCAAGTGTTCCGTCGCCTTGGCGTGCGACCTGTCCAGCAATTGCTGTAGTCCATCCAGCTCGTCCTCGCTCTCGCGCATCTCTCCTCCTCCGTACGACGCAATCCTTCACCGCCATCGTGCACGATCCGACGCGGGCGAGTTGATCTTTCTTGCTCATGCCGACCCTGACGGGGCGGTCGTGCCCGCTGTCAGGCTCGGCGAGGGATGGCCTGCTCCCATTGGCGGGTGGCGAGCGTGGTGAAACCCGACGCCGTGGCTTCGCGAGCGGCCAGGTCGATCGTGACGTCGAACGAGTCTGCGGAGATGTGGACATTCATCGTGGCGGTCGTGGAGACCTCGACGTCGGGCCAGCGAATCGTGAACGTCGTCTGCGCCGAGGCGTGCTGCTCGAACGACACCTGATCGACTGTGACGCGGCCTTCGTAATGCTCGGTCGCTGTGCCGCCGTACGGGATCTCGTACGTCGAGCCGTGGTCGACGACGCAGGATGTCGTGCGGTCGAGCACGTCACGCTCGACCGACCAGATCAACCCAGCGGCGTCCTCACTCGCCTTGCCGCCTGGCGTCAGCACCGGCTCGGCAAACGGCGACGGCCCGTTCCACACCGGCAGCTCCAGCTCCCCACCCTGAATCGTCAGGGCCACGGGGCCGGGCGGTGCGGCCGTGTTCGGCCAGTCGGATCCAGCGATCGACAGCCGCAGACGTTGACCGGTGTCGAACGAGTACGCACACGCGTCGAGCTCCACTTCGACGTCGTACACCTCACCTGGCAAAAGCGGCTCAACGTGATCAAGTCCGTCACGACACCCGAGGTTCAGTGTTCCGCGCGACACCAGCGCCGACGTGCCGTCGGGGAAGACGTCGCACAGCTTCACCGCGACGTACGCCGCAGGCTGGTCGGCACTCACACGCAGTCGCACACGCGGATGCCCCATCACAGCCACCGTCTCCGCGTCCCACTCCCACGTCAGCGAAGCCGCGTCGTCGAACCGCAGGTCCTGACTCAGGCCCCACGGTAGATGACCCGCGCAGTCGATCCAGGCGTCCACCCCCACGTCAGGCCGCACGTCGTACGCCGGCCGACCGTCAAGCGTCCGCACCACAGACGAGGTCCGTGGGGACGGCCATTCCTCCCGCACCCAGTAGCCCTCGTGCATGTCGAGGACGGCGGAAGGCCGCGTCGACGAACGCACGAAGCACGTCACGGCCGGCCGATCATCAGCCAGCCCGTCGTCCACCCCGTTGTCGACGCCACGCAACCATCGATCCCACCACGCGACCATCTCGGGCAACGAGTCGATCCGGGGTCCAGGGATGGCCGACTCCGTACCGGCATGCGCCCACGGACCGGCGAGCAGCCGATGCGGCACGCCGTTCGCGCGCAGCCGCTCGATCAACCGGAATGAGTTGTTGCGATAGCCGTCGGCCCAGCCGGCGATAATCATCGTCGGACACGTGATCCGGTCGTAACCGGGCCGCACCGACCCATGCCGCCAGTAAGGCCCGTCGAGCTGCTCGGACAGCCAGGTCAGCGCCCACGGCTCGTTCGACTCCACCCGACGCGCCCACTCCTCGCGCCAGCCGTCGCCCCACAACGCCGGCACGGGAGGCAGCACGTTCATCGGCGTCATGTAGTGGCAGTAGTCGACCAGATCGAGCACCTTGAGGACGCCGCCGCGGTAGTGCACGTCATCGGTAAACCGGTCGTCGGTGCCGTAGATGGCGATGATCGCCTTCAGCTGCGCTGGCCGCTCGCAGGCCATCTGCAATGAGTTGAAGCCGGAGTACGAGGTTCCGTACATCCCAACGTTGCCGTCGCACCAGTCCTGCTCAGCCAACCAGGCGATGACAGCGTGCAGGTCCTGTTGTTCGCGCGGCGGATACTCATCGGTGGCGTCTCCGCCGGATGAGCCGGTGCCGCGCAGGTCGAGACGGCAGACGGCGTACCGGTGCTGATCGCGAAGCCTGGTGTACTCCGGCCGGTACGACGAGGTGAGGTCGTCCTTGCGGTAAGGCAGCGCTTCGAGGATGCAGGGCTGCGGACCACTCGCCTCGTCGGGCAGGTAGAGGGTGGCCGACAACGAGACGCCGTCGTCCATCGGGATCATGACCTCGCGGCAGTGCGGGTCGCCAGCTCGATCAAGCACGCCGTGGTCGCTCATGCGTCCACCCGACCGTGTTTGGCCAGCAACGCCATCACGTCGTCGACGGGCACGCCATGACTGGTGTTGCCCGACCGTCCTACCACTGTGGGAGAGGCGAAGATGGAGTTGAGCACGGCCTCCTCGCTCGCTTCCACCACGGTCGCGAAGAGAGCATCGAGGCCGCGGCCGACCACCAAGGGCGTCGACGACATCCGATCGTCACGACCGATGCGTACGCCGGTCGAGGTGGCCATGAAGATCTCACCGCTGCCGTGGTGGGCGACCGAACCGGTCCGTGCAAGACCCAACCCGATGCGACGTGCCAGCCGCGCACAGCCGGCACCGTCCACAGGCGCATCGGTGACGACCAATCCGATACAGGAACCAGCAGGAGGCTTGCGCTTCGCGCCTTCGTCGTCCTGGGCCGCCGGACCGAGCAACCGGCCAGCTGGCACGCCCGCGACCGTGAGCTGGTCACGCGTGCCGAAGTTCGTCATCAGCAGCACTCCAACCGTGTGGCCGTCCTCGCTCACCCGCGAGGCGGTACCGATGCCACCCTTGAAGCCCAGGCAGCTCATCCCGGTGCCTGAGCCGACGGCGCCCTCTGCGGGTGGCGATGACGAACCCACCGAGGCGTCGGCTTCTTCCCACGCTCGCTGGACGTCCTCGCGCGTCACCTGCATCCGGCGGGCGTCGTTGAGGAACGAGTCGTCGCACTCTCCGACCACCGGGATGATGAAGTCTTCGGCCACGTCCGGGAACCGCTCGAGCATCAGCTCGCATGCAGCGTCGTACACCCGGCCGAGCTGCAGCGTTGACGTGAGGAACACCGGCGTCTCGAGCGTCCCCCATTCTCCAGCCGTGAGGAACCCGGTGCACTCGCCGGCGCCGTTGAGCACCGCGCCGCCCGCCGGCAGCATCGCGTGGAACGGGTCGTCGCGCAGTCGCACCACCGTCACGCCGGTGCGCGCTACCCCCCGGCCCTCCGGCGGATCCGGCTCATCTCGCCAGACCGTGGCATGGCCAACGCCGACGCCCTCAACGTCCAGCACGGAGTTCGTCGGGCCTGTCGGCAACGAGCCGATACTGATTCGCAAGTCAGTAACGCGTGGCATGATCTGATCCTGCCGTACAAACGCTTCGGAAGGCATCATGAACGCAAAATCCTCCCTGACGGTCGTCTGGTCGGCGGCGACGCTGGCCCACCGGCCCAACCGTGAGGTGTGGATCGGCATGCCGATGGACGGGACCGAGGTCCCCGAACGGGTCACCGTCATCGAAGCGGCCTTGCGTACGGCTGGTCACCCCTTCGTCAACGCGACCGAACACCCCGATGCAGCGCTCAGCAGCATCCACAGCTCAGACCTCGTCCGGCATCTGTCCACCGTGTACGACGCGTGGGTGGACGGCGGGTTCGTCGACCTCGGACAGGACCGGGTTGTCCCCTATGTCTTCCCGACCGCTGCCATGCTCGGCCCGATCCCGCCGACGCCAGCGACGTCCGTTCATGCTCGGGCCGGTCAGTACTGCTACGACACGATGACCACCGTCGGCCCCGGCAGCTGGGAGGCGATCCGCGCCGCAGCCGACTGCGCGCTGACTGCGGCCGACCTCGTCGGCAGCGGTGAGACCCGGCAGGCCTACGCCCTGTGCCGCCCGCCCGGTCACCATGTGACGCGGGATGCTTATGGCGGTTCCTGCTACCTCAACAACGCCGCGCTGGCCGCCCAGGCGCTGGTCGACAGCGGCCACCAACGCGTCGCGGTCATCGACGTTGACGCCCACCACGGCAATGGAACCGCCTCGATCTTCTACGACCGGCCAGACGTGTTCTACGGCTCGGTGCACGTCGACCCCGGCGCCGGCTGGTTCCCGCACTTCGTCGGCCGCGGGTCCGAGACAGGCCTGGGCGCCGGTGAGGGTACGACGCTCAACCTGCCACTCGCACCAGGCAGTGGCGACGACGAGTTCCTCGACGGCGTACGACGTCTAGCCAGCGCAGCGCAAGCACACGGGTCGACCGCACTCGTCGTGTCGCTCGGTGTCGACGCTGCAGGCGATGATCCCGAAAGCCCACTTAACGTGACCACCGACGGCTACGGCAGTGCGGGCGACATCTTGCTGCGTGAGCTCGACCTACCGACAGTCGCCGTGCAAGAGGGTGGCTACCACCTCCCCACCCTCGGCACCTTGGTGGCTGCCTTCCTCGCGACTGCCTGACCGGGTTCGGCACACTGTGCGAGTGGCAAACAGCGAGCGAGACACGCACACGAGCAGCCGGCGCGCCGGTCTCATACGCACTCTCGCTCTGGACATCATCGGACCGCTGGTGGTCTACCGCCTCTGCCGCGAGGCCGGAGTCCCTACGGTGTGGTCGCTGGTCATCTCGGGTTCGCTGCCCGCGTTTGGAGTGCTCAGCGATTGGCTGCGCTGGCGGACCCTGGAGGTAGTGGGATCTGTCGTCCTCGGCGGGATCGCGCTGAGCATCGTCCTCGCCCTCATCAGCGACGACCCCAAGGTGGTGTTGCTCGAAGGCGCAGCGCTGACTGCCGGCTTTGGCGTCGCCTGCCTTGGATCGCTGACCCGGCGTCGTCCGCTCATCTTCTACTTCGCCCAGGCGTTCTACGGGGGACGCCGCTCCGCCGACGGTGCCGACATGGACGCCGACTACGACCTCTACGAGGAGGCTCGGTCCTTCTGGCGGGTCGTCACTGTTGTCTGGGGCATCACGTATCTCGTCGAGGCCGCGGTGCGCGTTGTCGTCGTACTGAACGTGTCGACCGGCACAGCGCTCACGTTCAACCGCACCGCACCGTGGGTGATCTTCGGCGTGCTGCTCGCGTGGACTACTTGGTGGGGTGAGCGCCTGCGGTCCCAGAAGCCCGAAGACGAGGCGTGACGCGAGAAACCCGATGGTGGCGTGACTCAGACGTCGGCGAAGATGGTCGGATGCCGCCCCGCCTGCACCAGGACGAAGTCGAGATCGATACGCCATTGGCCCTGCGGCTGCTCGCACAGCAAATGCCGGAGTACGACGGACTGCCACTCAAACGGGTGTCGTCAGGCGGCACCGACAACGCGCTGTTCCGGCTGGGCGACGATCTTGCGCTCCGTATGCCGTTGCAACCGAGCGCGGTCGAAAGCTTGCTCAAGGAGGTGCGCTGGCTCCCCGTCGTCACCGGGCATCTCTCGCTGGAGGTCCCCGAGGTCGTGGCGGAGGGACAACCCGATGAGGGCTATCCGCTTCCCTGGGCTGTGGTGCGCTGGCTTCCAGGCGAGGACGCCCTGACCGGGCGGATCGACTCGATCCGCGACACCGCACTCACCTTGGGCCGGTTCGTTGCTGAGCTGCAGGCCATCGACATGACGGGCGCACCGCCGCCCGGTGCCGAGGGCTTCGTCCGCGGTCTGCCGCTGGCGGGGCGCGACTCCTCCTTTCGGGCCGCCCTGGCCCAGTGCGAGGGTCTCCTCGACGTCGACCGGGTGCGCGACGTGTGGGACGACGCCCTCGCAGCGCCCGAGTGGAGTGGGCCGCCAGTCTGGCTGCACGGCGACCTGATACCCGGCAACATTCTCGTGCGCGGCGGTCGTGTGGTTGGCGTGCTCGACTTCGGCACGATGGCGACCGGCGACCCAGCGTACGACGTCACACCCGCTTGGCAGCTGCTCGACCACGACACCCGACCGTTGTTCCGTGAGATCGTCGCGGCCGACGAGGCGACCTGGCGCCGTGCTCGTGGGCTCGTCGTGTCCGGGGGCGTCATCGCGCTGCCGTACTACCTGCACACGAACCCGGCGATGGTGGCGACTGCGCATCGGGGAATCTCCGAGGTCCTCGGCGACCCAGCCTGAATCCACGTGCGGCGGCGCTCGCCGTGCGACTACGGGATGAGCGTTCCCTGGTGATGCAGGAGGCGCCAGCCCAGTTCCTCGTCGAGCCGCCACAGCGAACTACGACGTGCCCGTCGTCCGGCTTCATCGGTGATGTAAGTCAGCAACACCAAGTCATCCGTCAACCGGCGGCCTCCCATTTCCTCGTCGCTCGCCGTGATCCCCGTCGTCTCGGCTGGCAAAGCCTGCAAGACGTCGTCGCGTGTCCAGAGTCGTCCAGACGCACCGATCTCGCGGAACTCCGGATCGAGCAAAGCATCGAGCGCCTCCACCGATCCCCGCACGCTCGGTTTGAGCAGCTCCCTCTCCAGAGCTATCACGCTCTCGACTGCGACATCGCCGGCCATCACCAACATGTTCCCCTACTTCGGCCGATCGAGGAGCTACGCCGATCTGGGGTCGGCGGTGCTACCGAGTCTGAAGTGCAGCGGTCGGACTCGCGCCTTGCCGCGCACCAGATGTGCGACGAATGCCGTCGCGCAGGGCCCAACTGCTGGCAACGACAAGCCACAGAAGAAAGATGAGCTGGAGGTTGTCGAACATGGCAGGCACGGCCAGGCCCAGTTCGATGGCAACCCCTGCGATCACAGCCCAGCCAGCCAACCACCGTGGCATCGAACCGGCGGCGAGAGCAGCGACGCCAAGGAACAAGACGAAGGCGCCGTCGAGCGCCCAGCTCAGGTCGTACGCGGCCTCGTTGAGGTCGAACAGCGCCGTCACTGTGCCGGCGTCGTATCGATCAGTGTGCTGGCGGGCAACCAGGCCCGGCCCGAAGGAGGCGAGCTTTACTGCTGCCGAGAGCACGGCCAGTGAGACGACGGCGGCCGGCATCCAGTTGTCCGGCCCGGTCGCAGCTCGGATCCGACCGGCAAGCCTGGTCGCGAAGAGGACGAGAGCCAACAGCCCGACGAACTCCATCGCGACGCCAACCGAGAACCGCCAGTCAACTGGGTGGGAGTCGAGAAACGCCACCACGTCAGACGGAGACGTCAACGTCTCGGGTGAGAACGGGGCGACGAAGGCGGCGTAGCCGACGCCGACGAGAAGCAAGAAGAGGATGCCGCTGGCGTCGGCGATCCGATCGAGAACCTTGGACATGGAAACCTCCTGAGACGGAAAACTCTGATCCCACAACGGTGTCGACATCCCTTGTCGCGCGCTTCCTGCCGCAAGACGTTCCCACTCCCCCTGGCGGTGGATCACGCTCATCTTCGAGACGGAGGACGAGACGCGATCCGGGTCCTACTGTGGTGAACGTGTTATCGCGGGCTCGGCTGGTGGACCTCGTCCTCGCCGGTGTGTGCGCCCTGCTCAGCATCATTGCCCTCAACGGGGTGAGCTTCGCCCAGGGCGGATCCGTATCGGGCTCACGTTGGTGGACCGTGCCCCTCTTTCTGATGCCGGCCGCTGCCCTCCTTCTTCGACGCACGTCTCCGGTGATTTGCGTAATCGGCGTGTTTGTTCCGATCGCGTTGCACGCCGTCGTCACCGATGTAGCGGCCGAAGGATTGTTCCTGGTCGTCCCGGGGTGGGCCAGCCTGTACGCGCTCGCCGCATACGGCTGCCGGCGCCAGCTCTTCGCAGGGCTCAGCGTCGCCGTCGCCTGCTTGGTGGTGCACGATGTCAACGACCCGACTGCTTGGCGGACGGGTGCCGAGTCCGCCTGGTCAGCGGCCTTCTGGAACCTCCTGCTCTTCCTTCCAGCGCTTGCCGGCGGATGGGTCGGCGGCGTCCGCCGGTCGCGTCTGCTCGCGAAGGAAAAGGCTGACCTCGAGAAGAGCCACCACGAGCAGGCGCTGGCAGCCGTCGAAGCTGAAAGGGCGCGCATTGCGCGGGAGCTGCACGACGCCGTCACTCACAAGATGAACATCGTCCTCCTCCAGGCGATGGCCGCGTCCGGCGTCCTGAGCGACGACCCCTCGAGAGTGCGAGAGCCGCTCGACGTGATCGAGCGCAGTGCCCGGGAGGCGCTCGAGGAAATGCGCCAGATGCTTGGCGTGCTCCGCGATCACGGCGAGGAATCGGACGTCCCGGTCGGCCCGCCGGGTGTGGATGACCTGGAAGGCCTGCTCGTCGGCGCGCGAGAATCCGGGCTCACTGTCCAGATCGCAGTCGAGGGGGAGCCGCGCAGACTTCCGAGCGCGATGGGGCTCACGCTGTATCGCATCGTCCAAGAGTCACTGAGCAACGCCGCGAGACACGCGGCCCGTTCGCGAGTCGTCGTTCGACTGGGTTACGAGGAGGACTCGGTCGACCTCTCGGTCCTTGACGACGGCGGCGGCATGTCCACCAGCGCGAGCGGGTTGGACCGTGAGCAAGCAGGCGCTGGCCTCGGTCTCGTGGGTATGCGGGAAAGAGTTGCTGCGTTCGGAGGAGAACTGCACACGGGTCCCGTCGCTGGCGGTGGCTTCGCCGTCCACGCGCGACTCCCAGCCAGGAGCGAGGTCCTGTGATCCGAGTTGTCGTCGCCGACGACGAAGCGCTGATTCGCGACAGCTTCCGGCTGCTGCTCGAGCCTGAGCATGACGTTGAGTGGATCGGTGACGCCGCCAACGGACAAGAAGCCGTGAAGCGGGTGCGTGAACTCAGCCCCGACGTCGTACTCATGGATGTGCGGATGCCGGACATGGACGGGATCGAGGCCACCCGAGCAATCACTCGAGAGAGCAGTCCTACGCGTGTTCTGGTGCTGACGACGTACGACTCGGACCAATATCTCTACGACGCGATGCAGGCGGGCGCAGGTGGCTTCTGTCTGAAGGACGTCCGGCGCGAGGAGCTGATGCACGCGATTCGCGTCGTCGCCTCCGGTGACGCGCTCCTCCATCCCGCCTTGACTCGGCGGTTGCTCGCAGCCTTCACGACGAGCCCGCCACCCGGGACTCCCGCCCCGGACCGGCTGGGCATCACCGAGCGCGAGGCCCAAGTCCTCACGCTGGTGGCGCAGGGTCTGTCCAACCAGGAGATTGCCGCGCAGATGTATCTCGGCGAGGCCACCGTGAAGACCCACCTCGCAAGCCTGATGCGGAAACTCAACCTCCGCGACCGGGTGCACGCCGTGGTCTTCGGTTACGAGTCCGGTCTGGTCCGCCCGGGTGAGCAGACCCACTGACGAAGAGCGAGCACCAAGCCGGGCTTCGTCACCCGGCCTTGCCCGGCGGCACCTCCTGAACAGCCCAGGTGTTTCCGTCGGGGTCGCTGAAGAAGACATAGGAGCCGTAGATCTGGCGCTCGGGGTCTGGACCTGGCACCGGCTGACCTGCTTCGAAATGTTGTATGCCGCCCGACTCCACGCCACCCTCGACGAGCTGCGCGTACGCGGCCTCGATGTCAGGGACGACGAGGTGCAGGTTCCGGATGGAGCCAGGCGTCGCGTCGGTGATACCGACCCCGATCGAGATCGAGCAGGCCGAACCCGGCGGCGTCAGCTGGACGACACGGAAGGCGTCGCCAGCCTGGTGATCCACGTCGACGTTGAACCCGAGCTTGTCGGCGTAGAAGTCCTTCGCCCGGTCTACGTCGGACACGGGGACGACCACGAGTTCGAGCTTCCAGTCCATGATTGCTGCTCCTTCGTCAGGTTGCGGTGTCTAGCCACTAGAACGTAGAACGTCAGGGGACGCCAAAACTTATCGGTCGAACGATGACGCATCTGTTCAACGCCCTACCAGGCCCCTCATCCCACTCAGGACACACGTCGGCCCCGAGCAGATTGCTCGGGGCCGACGTGGTGATGCCTGATGGCTGGACTGCTTAGAAGTCCATGCCGCCCATATCAGGCGCGCCGCCAGGTGCGGGGGCTGCCTTCTCGGGCTTGTCTGCGACGACAGCCTCAGTCGTGAGGAACAGCGCAGCGATCGAGGCGGCGTTCTGCAGCGCAGAACGGGTCACCTTGACCGGGTCGTTGATCCCGGACGAGAGCATGTCGACGTACTCGCCAGTCGCGGCGTTGAGGCCGTGACCAGGCTCGAGGTTGCGCACCTTCTCGGCCACAACTCCACCTTCGAGACCCGCGTTGATCGCGATCTGCTTCAGCGGAGCCTCGGTGGCGAACTTGACGATCGCAGCACCGGTGGCTTCGTCTCCGAGGAGGTCGAGCTTCTCGAACGCCACGAGTGTTGCCTGGACGAGTGCGACGCCACCACCGGCGACGATGCCCTCTTCGACGGCAGCCTTCGCGTTGCGAACGGCGTCCTCGATGCGGTGCTTGCGCTCCTTGAGCTCCACCTCGGTGGCAGCGCCGACCTTGATGACCGCAACACCGCCGGCCAGCTTGGCCAGACGCTCCTGCAGCTTCTCGCGGTCGTAGTCGGAGTCGCTCTTCTCGATCTCTGCACGGATCTGGTTGACCCGACCGGAGATCTGCTCCGTGTCGCCGGCACCTTCGACGATGGTCGTCTCGTCTTTGGTGACAACCACCTTGCGGGCCTGGCCGAGCAGCTCGATACCTGCGGACTCCAGCTTGAGGCCAACCTCTTCGCTGATGACCTGGCCACCGGTCAGGATCGCAATGTCCTGAAGCATGGCCTTGCGGCGGTCGCCGAAGCCAGGAGCCTTGACGGCAACCGACTTGAACGTGCCACGGATCTTGTTGACGACCAGTGTCGCCAAGGCCTCACCATCGACGTCCTCGGCGATGATCAGCAGCGGCTTGCCACTCTGCATGACCTTCTCGAGCACCGGCAGCATGTCCTTGACGGCCGAGATCTTCGAGTTGACGACGAGAACGTAGGGATCGTCGAGGACGGTCTCCATGCGCTCAGCGTCAGTCACGAAGTACGGCGAGATGTAGCCCTTGTCGAAGCGCATACCTTCAGTGAGCTCAAGCTCGAGCCCGAAGGTGTTGCTCTCCTCGACGGTGATGACGCCTTCCTTGCCGACCTTGTCCATCGCCTCAGCGATGATCTCGCCGACCGACGAGTCACCGGCGGAGATGCCAGCGGTCGCAGCGATCTGCTCTTTGGTCTCGACGTCCTTGGCGGCGGCGAAGAGCTGCTCGATGACTGCCTCGACGGCCGCCTCGATGCCGCGCTTCAACGCCATCGGGTTCGCGCCGGCTGCGACGTTGCGCAGACCCTCGCGGACCATGGCCTGCGCCAAGACAGTCGCCGTCGTCGTACCGTCACCGGCAACGTCGTCGGTCTTCTTGGCAACTTCCTTGACGAGCTCAGCACCGATCTTCTCGAACGGATCCTCGAGCTCAATTTCCTTGGCAATGGACACACCGTCGTTGGTGATGGTCGGTGCGCCCCACTTCTTTTCGAGAACGACGTTGCGACCCTTGGGGCCGAGCGTCACCTTGACGGCGTCTGCGAGGGTGTTCATCCCCCGCTCGAGACCGCGTCGGGCTTCCTCGTTGAACGAAATGATCTTGGGCATGTACGCGAGTCCTCCCGCGCTTGAATGTGGAGTGCGATGGTACGACGCCCGCGACGGACGGACCCCTCCGCGCTGCAGACCCTTCCCGCAGCCGTGGAGGCCCTCATCGGACCAACCGCTGTCACTCTCAGGACGAGAGTGCTAACCCATTATTAGCACTCGACCTAGGCGAGTGCAAGCCGCCGTAGAGAGCGGTGGCTGGGGTGGCGATAGCCGGAAGCTGCTTGATCGCCTCACCCGGGAGCAAGACCGGTTCCGAGCGATGTCACGGAGAGCGTTGGAGCGACAAATGCGAAGCGGCCCGGCCCCACGCGGGACCGGACCGCTTCAATGCTGCGTGAGCTAGTCAGTGGGCTGAGGGATCAGGCCGGCTTGACTTCGTGAGCCTCGCGGCCCTTCGGTCCGTCGACGACCTCGAACGTGACCGCTTGGCCATCCTCGAGCGACTTGTAGCCATCGGACTGAATCTTCGACCAGTGGACGAAAACGTCGTCTTGGCCGTCGACGGCGATGAAGCCGTACCCCTTGTCAGCGTTGAACCACTTCACGGTGCCCTGCACCATCGCTACTCCTGTTACGTGTTCGAGGCTCCTCGGTTCGGACCCTCTGGTGATGCCTTTCGCCTCACCGGAATCCTCGTGGAACAGGTGCTGCGATCTGCAGCGAAAACCCTATCCCACCGTACTTTCAGGACATCCTCGGGAGAGTGAATGGTGGAGGGATCCAAACGCCTGTGAGTGACCACGAAATCACACGGAGTGGGCTTCTGACCTGGGATAACTATGCCAGCATGGGTCACCTGGCTATGTGCTCATAGCCCATTCGGGTGGTATTCCGCCTCACCCCTTGAAGCATGCCCATCCACTGGCTAGTTTTTCCTTTACCTCGTGGGTGCGACGAGGTTTGGACTGGGACGCGGTTACCGCGTCCCAGTCTTCTTTTCCCCACAATTAACCCGAACTACCCGCCTGCAACCGCGGGAATCACTGACACCTGGGCGCCATCAGAGACCTTCGTGTCGAGCCCCTCGAGGAACCGCACATCGTCGTTGCCGACGTACACGTTGACGAAGCGACGCAGCGCTCCCTGCTCATCCACGATCCGGCCCTTGATCCCGGGGTAGGACGCGTCGAGCGAGTCGAGCACTTCTCTGAGGGCCGAGCCCTCAGCGGTGACCTCCGACTCGCCTCCGGTGTAGGTGCGCAAGATCGTGGGCACCCGGACGCTGACGCTCATGCTCTGCTCTCCTGTCTCGCTGACTCGCTGTCTCCGCTATCGACGAGGGCGGCGGTCACAGCCCGGTAGCGGTGAAGGCGGCGTACGTCGATTCGATCGTCGCAGCCGGACCAACCCGGTCTGCCACCGCGTCGAGCGTCTTCAGTCCGTCGCCCGTGTTGAAGACGACCGTCTCGACATCGGGGTCTAGCTGACCAGTCTCGACCAGCTTCTTCAAGGTCGCCACCGTGACACCGCCGGCGGTCTCGGCGAAGACGCCCTCGGTGCGAGCCAGCAGCTGGATGCCGTCGCGCACTTCGTCGTCGGTCACCGCCTCGACTGTGCCGCCCGTACGGCGTACGACGTCGAGGACATAGGGGCCGTCGGCCGGGTTGCCGATGGCAAGCGACTTCGCGATCGTGTCGGGCCTGACCGGACGCACCACGTCGTGGCCTTCGCGGAACGCCGTGGCGACGGGCGAGCAGCCCGCGGCTTGGGCTCCGAAGACTTTGTACGGCGTCGGGTCGACCAGCCCGAGCCGCCCGAACTCCGTGAAACCCTTGTCGACCTTCACCAGCTGCGCGCCAGACGCGACTGGGATCACGACCTGGCCGGGCAGCCGCCATCCGAGTTGTTCGGCCACTTCGTAGCCCAGCGTCTTGGAGCCCTCGGCGTAGTAAGGCCGCACGTTGACGTTGACGAACGCCCAGTTCGCTTCTTCACCGGCGATCTCCGAGGCCAACCTGTTGACGTCGTCGTAGTTCCCCTTGACCGCGATGAGGGTGCCGCCGTACACCGCCGTGGTGAGGATCTTGGCGCGCTCGAGGTTGTCGGGGATGAACACCACACTCTTGATGCCTGCCCGGGCGGCCGCCGCGGCAACGGCGTTGGCGAGGTTGCCCGTCGAGGGGCACGCCAGGATCTCCAGCCCCAGCTCCCGAGCGGCCGCGAGTGCGACGGCGACGACGCGGTCTTTGAACGAGTGCGTCGGGTTCCCGGAGTCGTCCTTCACCCATAGCGTCTTGATGCCGAGCTCGCGGGCGAGGTTGTCGGCCTGGATGAGGCGGGTGAACCCAGGCTCGATGTTGGGGATGGTGGCGATGTCGGGGCGCACCGGGAGCAGGTCGGCGTACCGCCAGATGTTCTTGGGTCCGGCCTCGATGTCAGCGCGCGTCACTGCCGGGAAGTCGTAGCCAACCTCGAGAGGGCCGAAGCATTCGTCGCAGGCATAGAAGGGGCCGAGCGGCTGTTCGGCTCCGCACTCGCGGCAGACGAGACATCGGGCGTTGCCGAAGGGCTTTGTCGGTGCGGGATGGTGGGCGGTGCTCAAGGTGGTGCTGATGGTGCTCACGGCAGCCTCCTTCTCATCTTTCTCGCGGGCGGCTCTCGCCACGAGACGGATTTGGCACCGTCGTCGTGATCGAGGTGCGGTCGAGGTGATCGACACGCACTCTCACGACGGGTTGCCGGGGCTTCAACGGGCCGTTCCCTCTGCCCCTCTCGATGAGTTGTCTGCCACCCTAGCCGCCTCGTCTCGCATGCGGGGACGCCCGCCCGGGATCTGAGACGCCACTTTCCCGTTGACCCGTCAGTTGTGGTTGCGCGAACCGTCAGTTGTGGTTGCGTGACCCGGCACTCATGGCTGGGCGAGTACGCCAACCAAGGCCTCGACGAACGAGGCGACTCCTTCGGGACCGTCCACGACGAGGTCGGCTCGTTCGGCCAGCGCGCTGACTTCCGTCGATCCGGAACAGACCAGTAGGCCGCTTACCCCGGTGCCGCGGAGCCGTTCAACCTCTGTGAACGCGGCCAGGTCGCCGAGGTCGTCTCCGGCGAACAGGACTGACTCCGCGCCCGTCTCTTCCACCAGCGTCCGAAGGGCCATCCCCTTGTCCGACCCCGGCGGTCGGAGCTCGACCACGAACCTGCCCAGCTCCGCCGTCAGTCCGTTGCGCTCCGCCAAGTCCGTCAGCGGTTGCACGATGGCGGCGAAGGCAGCGTCGGGATCCGGTCGGCGTCGTACGTGAACCGCAACGGACAGGCCCTTGTCCTCGACGCCCGCGGCAGGCAGGCCGAGGTCGGCAAGAAGGGCTGGCAATGCAGCACGGACCGCTTCGAGGCCGGCCGGAGGCTCCGTTGAGATGAGCTCGCGGGTCGACGCGTCCCACCTCTCGAAGCCGTAATGGCCGAGAACGACCAGGTGTGACAACCCCTCCACGCGGTCGAAGCCCGCCAGGTCGACCGCCACCTGTGCGGGTCTGCCGGTGATGACCGCGACGGTCCCGACGTGTGAGGCGAGTGCGGCGAGCGCCGCGACGACTCGCGGATGCGGCCGTGCCTCGCCGGGGTCAGCGACGATCGGAGCGAGGGTGCCGTCATAGTCGAAGGCGGCCAGACATCCTGCCGGATCAGCTGTGATCGTGGACAGCGCCTCGCGGCCAGACGGCGTACTCACGGAGTTCAGCACGCGTCCCAGTCAACCACTCCCGGCGAACATGGATTCTGCTGACGACTCGGGCCAACCACAACTGCCGGGTCATGCAACCACAACTGCCGGGTCAACAAGTGTGTCCGGGACTAACCCGGCGGTCGAGACCCCTCGGTGATTTCGACAAGCTCAATTACCGAGTGGTGAAGATGACGGTCAGCCGGTCGAACTGCATCGGCGAGACCGCCGGCCGCAACCGCTTGATGTGCAACACCTTCGCGAGTTGCTTGGCGGTGCCCTCGAGCTTGGCGGGGAAGTAGACCGTGTTGGCGGGGATGTTGCCATACCAGTTGTCGGTCGCGGCGACGTTCCAGCCGGCGTCTTGGAGGACCTTGGCCTTGTCGGCCGCGAGCCCGGTCACCCCAGAGTTGTTGTAGACCTCGATGAAGGTCTTAGGGACGGCATCGGTATGAGGTGTCCGACTCGGGTCATCCTTCTTGTGCTGCGACTTGGGCTCGACCTTCTGCTGCTTCGCAGGCTGTTTCTTGTCGGGCTCGCTGGTGTTGTCGCTTGCCGCCTTCGCATGTGTCGGCGACTCGCTTGCGTTGGACGTCACGGCGACAAGGCCGACCCCGGCAACGACCACGAACGCCACGCTGCCGAGCGTTACCGCAGACGGCAGCGCCATCAAAGCTCGATGCCGAGGCGGCGCGCGGAGCGCTGACGCTGGCGAGCCGAACGCAGTCGGCGCAGCCGTTTCACCAAAAGCGGGTCGAAGGCGATCGCCTCAGAGCGGTCGATGAGCACGTTGAGGACCTGGTAGTAGCGAGTGGCCGACATCGCGAACTGGTCGCGGATCGCCTGTTCCTTGGCCCCGGCGTACTTCCACCACAGCCGCTCGAAGGAGAGGATCTGTTGGTCGCGTTCGGACAGGTCGGCAGCGGCTTGGGCAGACTCGCCCGAGGTGACGACGTTCGCGGCGTCCATCTGTTCGGCTCCTGGTGAAAGACTCACGGTCGGGTTCGAGGCTCCCCCACCTGTGCGTCCATCGTAGGCGACAAACAACACCGATGTCATTTGATCCTCGACCGGCGCGCCCGGCGCGTTCTGAGAGGGACAAACCACCCGACACCATAGGGTCCGAGAGATTACTAGATCTCGAAGACTCGCCCTTGCTGGGCCCACGTTGACACTGTCTCGAGCGGAGCCGGCCGACCCACGTGGTAGCCCTGCACGAGGT
This sequence comes from uncultured Actinomycetota bacterium, assembly GCA_963746185.1. GTDB lineage: Bacteria > Actinomycetota > Actinomycetes > Propionibacteriales > Nocardioidaceae > CAVVAE01. Next base: position 1,715,974 of record CAVVAE010000004.1, on the reverse strand, counting down.
CGACGCCCAGCTCACGGCACACGGTCAGGATCTCTTCGCTGGCGACGAACTCCGCGACCGTCGTCTTGCCCATCCCGTGAGCGATGCTCACGACGGACGCCAGGATCGACCGGTCGGTCGCGTTCGAGGGACTCTTCTCGATGAACTCCCCATCGATCTTCACGACGTCGAACGGCAGGTGCTTGAGGTAGTAGAACGAACCGAAGCCGGCGCCGAAGTTGTCGAGAGCGAAACGGCAGCCGAGGTTGGCGAGCTGGTCCGCGAATTCGCGGGCGGTCTCGATGTTCGCCACAGCTGCGGTCTCGCGCACCTCGAAGATCAGTCGGGACGGGTTGATTTCCGCCTCGGGGATGCGCCGACGAAGGAACTCCGTGAGCTCGGAAGCCCCGATGGAGTGCCCAGAAAGGTTGACCTCCACATGGAAGTCGGGGTTGAGACGCCCGACTTCCTCAAGCAGGTTGATTGCCTGGTTGGAAACCCAGATGTCGAGCTGGGTGATGAGGCCCAGTCGCTCGGCGATGTAGAGGAAGCGTCCTGGCAGCACGATCTCGCCGTGGTCGTCGATCATCCTCAGCAACATCTCCGCGCCGACGATCACGCCTTGCTTCACGTCCATCACCGGCTGCGCCTGGAGCACGAACCGTTCGTCGGCGAGGGCGCCGGTGATCCGGTCTGCCCAGGCGAGCTGAGCGCTGGCGCGTGGATGTCCGAAGTCGTCCGTGTCGAGCATCGCGTATCGGTCGCGGCCGGCTTCCTTGGCGTCGTACATCGTCAGGTCGGCGGTGCTGAGCAGCTCACTGGCGGTGATCTCCGCCTGCTGGATCAACACGACGCCAGCGCTTGTCGTGACCCGTCGAGGGCGTGAGCCATCGAGGAAGCTCGCCTTCTCGCGGACCAGTCGCACCACGTCGGCGGCAACCCTTTCGGCAGAGGCTCGGTCAGCGTTCGGCAGCAGGATGGCGAACTCGTCGCCACCGAGGCGAGCAACGACGTCTGACTTGCGCAGACGTAGCCGCAGGATCTCCGCCACCGAGACGATCAGCTGGTCTCCGGCCCCATGGCCGAGGGTGTCGTTGACCTCCTTGAAGTGGTCGAGGTCGAGCATCAGCACCGCACCCGAGGGGCCGTAACGAACACATCTTTCGAGGTGGGCCTCGAGCTCCGCGTCAAAGCGCCTTCGGTTGGCCAGCCCGGTCAGCGGGTCGTGGTCGGCCAGGTGGGCGAGCTGGGCTTCGTAGCGGCGTCGTTCGGAGACGTCGACGGCGTTGAGCAGCACTTCGTCGGGTGAGCCTCCGACACCACGGAGCAGGATGCTGTCGAAAGCGACGTCGACAAGATGCCCGTCGGTATGACGCATCCGCGTCTCTTGCGAGTAACGGCCTGTGGGGCTGCTCAACAAAGCCTCGAGGAAGTCCTTGAGTTGCTTCACGCCACCACCCAGAGCGTCCGCTGAGCGACCAACCAGGTCTTCGGCACGGCGGCCCATCATCGCGCAGAGTGCGGGGTTGACGTGGGTGATGACTCCGCTTGTCGTCATGACGCCGACGCCGTTTGGCGCTTCTGAGAACAGTCGCGCGAACCGCTCCTTCGCATCTTGTAGCAGCTGCTCGCGGAGTCGCGATTCGGTGACGTCACGAACGAGGACCAGCGCTTCTGGCAGCCCATCGTGCTTCGGCAACGGGACGGCGACAACCTCGTTGATCGAGCCATTGTGGGTGGCCCGGATCTCGGTCGAGTCCTCTTGCCCGGCGAGCGCGGCTTGTATGACGGGCTCGAGCCGCGCTGCGTTCTCCAGAGAGCCTGCCTCACTCAGTGACTTACCTTGGATGTCGGCCAGGCCCAACGATGCAAGCGGTGCGCCCATCGCCAGATTGATTTTCATGTCGGGGCCTACCGTGAGCACGACGGTGTCCGGCAGGTGGTCCAGGAGGGCGCGCCAACGCTGCTCGGACACCGTGAGCTCACCGATGGCGTGCCGTTCAGCGGTGACATCGGATGCGACTCCGATGAAGCCCGCGATCTCTCCGTCAATTCCGTGGTTGGCCGTGATGGTCAGCCGGACCGGCACCCTGCTGCCGTCCTTCGCGATGTAGGTCCACTCACGGGTCTCGGGGTCGTCACGGAGGGCGCCATCGACCAGTACTTCGAGGCCCGGCCGCATGCCCAGCTCTTGAGCCCGCTCGGCCAACTCCGCAGGATCGTGCAACTGCTCCAAAGTCAGGACGTCGATTGCCTCTGCAGCGGTGTAGCCCAGCATCCGCTCGGCGCCGCCATTGAAGGTCGTGATGAGACCTGTGGGTGACGTGGCGATGATCGAGTGCTCCGTTGCCGCCCGCAACACCGCTTCGAGCCGCTCGGCAGCGACGGCACGCTCTTGTTCGCGTTCCCTCAGACGTCGTACGACGCCTTGGACGACCGGGCCGATCGTCACCCCGATCAGGGTCCAGAGAACCGCTCGACGCAGGTCGCCGGCCGGATACTCGGAGGCACCGTACATCAGCCGTGGGATGGCGAAGGCGAGGCCGGTCGCGACAGCGATGACCACCATTTGCACACGAGTTCCATACAACCCGACCCACAGGATCGGTAGCGCCACCAACGGGGAAAGCCCTGACGCCGTCTGGCCCGAGGCGTCGCGGAGGACCGCGACTAGGACGACAAACAGCAGCGGCGCCAGAATCTGCCAGGGCGACTCGGTCGGAAGCACCTCGGCCAGCGCGATGACGATCACGAGCAGGGCGAACGCGACCAGCAGATGGCCGACTGCCTGGCCGTCGAATGGGTACAGCAGAGTCGCCCCGGCCACGAAGACACACAACGCGAACGGAGCTACTCGCCATCGATGGAGAAGCTGCACCCTTACATTGTGCTCGTACGCCACTACCCTCCGTGGTCAAAACGCCAGATTGCGTCGGCGCCGTAGGGTGAGTTTGTGGTTACCGCGCCTAAGAGTGATTTCGTCGTCGTCGCCAACCGGCTGCCCGTTGACCGGGTCGAAGGTCCCGACGGAGTGGAATGGCGGACGTCACCCGGTGGCCTCGTCACCGCCCTCGAACCGGTGCTCCGAGCTCATGACGGAGTCTGGATCGGCTGGCCAGGAGCTCCTCTCGAAGACGACAAACCGTTCAAAGCGGCCGGTCTCTCGCTCGTCCCCATCGAGCTCAGCGAGCTAGAGGTCGAGCGTCACTACGAGGGGATGTCCAACAGCACCCTGTGGCCGCTCTACCACGACGTGGTCGCCAAGCCGGAGTTTCACCGCGAGTGGTGGGACGCCTACGTGCGGGTCAACGAGCGCTTTGCTGACGCTGCTGCGGCCAGCGCCACCAAGGGTGGGGTCGTCTGGATCCACGACTACCAGCTCCAGCTCGTGCCCGCGATGCTGCGCAAACGCCGCCCCGATGTCCGGATCGGGTTCTTCCTCCACATTCCCTTCCCACCGACGGAGCTCTTCAAGCAGATGCCGTGGCGTGACCGGATTCTCGAAGGACTGCTCGGCGCCGACCTGGTCGGCTTCCAACGTCCCGGCGGCGCGGCTAACTTCGCCCGACTCGTCCGGCTGCGCCTCGGTCACAAGACCCATCGCGACAAGATCGTGCTCGATGACGATCGCGAGGTATCGGCTCGCGCGTATCCGATCTCGATTGACGCGGCCGGGCTCGAGAAGCTCGCTCGCAGCCCCGAGGCCCAGGCCCGCGCCGACGAGATCCGTGCGGAGCTCGGCGACCCTCGACACATCTTGCTCGGTGTCGACCGGCTCGACTACACCAAGGGGATCCGGCAGCGACTGCGTGCGTTCGGCGAACTGATCGTCGACGGCAAGGTCAAGGTCGACGACGCGGTGTTCGTCCAAGTCGCCTCGCCGAGCCGCGAGCGCGTCAGCCAGTACCAAGAGGTGCGCGACGACATCGAACGCTGGGTCGGGCGTATCAACGGCGATCTCGGCCGGATTGGCCGGCCTGCGGTCCACTACCTCCATGCGTCGTACCCCCGCGACGAGATGGCGGCCTTGTTCCGGGCCGCCGACATCATGGTCGTGACGCCGTTCGCGGACGGCATGAACCTGGTCGCCAAGGAGTACGTGGTTTCTCGCTACGAGGACAACGGCGCATTGGTGCTGTCGGAGTTCGCGGGTGCGGCAGACGAGCTCAAGCAGGCGTTCCTCGTCAACCCCCACGACATCAACGGGCTCAAGGACTCGATGCTCGCGGCGATGCAGGCACCACCGAAGGACCTGACCAGGAGGATGCGCGCCATGCGACGGCAAGTCCGCGACAACGACATCGACTCCTGGGCGTCCCGCTTCCTGAGCGACCTCGGCGCGACCAAGATCGCTGGCTGAACGCACCACGTGTGAGCCGCCACCACCCGGGTGGCGTTGGTGGCCGAACCGAAGGTAGCCCAATCGGGTGGTATCAAGACGATGCCGCTGGCGGTCCTTGGTCGGTGGGACTACTTTTCGCATGGGGGTTCACGTCCCACTCACACACTCGACATCAACGAGCAAGGGGAGCCTGAGTATGAAGGGCAAGCTATTTGGCGGACTACTGGCGGCGGTTGTCGTCGGCGGTCTGCTTGCCGCACCGGTCGGTGCCACCGCAAGTCCACAAGCCGGTAGTGCCGGCGTCCACAAGGCCAAGGCGAGCAAAGCCGGCCATGACAAGTCCTTCGGCGTGGCACAGCGAGCCGCAGCCATCAGCGCAGCCCAAGCATCAGCAGCGAAGACTCTGACTGAGTTGGGCCTGTCGTCCGACCAGGGCCTCACGGTCAAGGACGTCGTTCGGGACCCCGACGGCACCACCCACGTGCGCTACGACCGCACCTACCGCGGTTTGCCAGTCGTCGGTGGAGACTTCATCTTGCACCGGGCGCCGAGCGGCCAGCTGCGTGACTCCGACTGGACCAACCGCGCCGACCTGTCCTCGCTGAGCTCGGTGCGCCCCACAACCTCAGCCGTTACCGCCGTTGCGGTCGCCAAGCAATCGGTCGGGCACGCACGCACGGCAGAAGCACCCTCTCTCGCGGTCTGGATGCTGGGCCGGCAGCCCCAGCTGGTCTGGAAGACCATCGTCGCCGGCCGGCACGGTGCGAACCCGAGGGCTGTGTTCGTCGACGCGAAGACCGGCAAGAACGTCGCGAGCTGGCCGTTGAACCAAACCTCCGACGCGACAGGCACCGGCCAAACGCTGTACTCCGGGGACGTCACCATCCACACGGACGACAACAGGTGCGGGCGGCACGGGGCCGTTCCAGCTGCGCGACCTCACCCGCGGTAACCAAACCGTGCGCGACATGCTCGACCAAGACGTCTGGCAACGGCACCCTGTTCCAAGATGCTGACAACAACTGGGGCAACAACGCCGAGTCGAGCCGGCAGAGCGCGGCGGCCGACGCTGCGTTCGGCGCCCAGGAGACCTGGGACTTCTACAAGCAGAAGTTCAACCGCAACGGCATCCGCAACAACGGTGTCGGCGCGCCCAGCAGGGTCCACTACGACACGCCACCCGGCGGCGCGGGCTATGACAACGCGTTCTGGAACGACGACTGCTTCTGCATGACGTACGGCGACGGCAACGTCTTCGCACCGCTCGTGGCACTCGACGTCGCTGGTCACGAGATGAGCCACGGCGTCACCTCGAACACAGCCGGCCTGATCTATCTGGGCGAGTCGGGCGGTCTCAACGAGGCCACCAGCGACATCTTCGGCTCGAGTGTGGAGTTCGCCGCGAACAACGCACAAGACCGAGGTGACTACTACATCGGCGAAGAGATCGCTCCTTCAGGCTTCTTGCGCCGGATGGACAAGCCGCACGCCGACGGTTCCAGCTACAACTGCTACACGCCGCTGATGGGTCTCGACGACGTGCACTTCACGTCAGGCGTGGCGAACCGGTTCTTCTACCTGCTGTCCGAGGGCACCGGGAACCAGACGATCGGTGGACTTCCGCATCAGGGCCAGACCTGCAACGGCACGACCATCAACGAGATCGGGCGTGCCAAGGCCGACCAGATCTGGTACCGCGCGCTGAACGTCTACATGACGGCTGGCTCGAACTACCAAGATGCACGCGACGCGACGATCCGCGCTGCGCGTGACAAGTACGGCAAGAACAGTGTTGCCTGCAAGACGGTGATGAAGACCTGGACCGCAGTCAAGGTCAAGCCACAGCTGTGGGCCTGCAACGGCCAACTGGGTGGCGGCAACGGGAACGCGCTGAAGAACGGCGGCTTCGAGGCTGGGCAAGCGCACTGGAACGCTGACTCTGGCGTCATCCTGGACGACAGCGACGTCGAGCCGGCTTTGGGAATCCCGCTGGCTAGGTCTGGGTCGAAGTTCGCGCTTCTGAACTTCTTCGGCTCGGTCAACACGCAGCACGTGCAGCAGACGGTCAACCTGCCCAACAGCAGGAGGGTCACGTTGGTCTACAGCCTGATGATTCTCAGCAACAACTTCACGCCGGACGCCGGTGACAAGTTGAAGGTTCAGGTCAAGCGGGGCAATGGCTCGTTCAGGACCATCGAAACCCTGAACGCCTCAAAGGCGGATCAGAGCTACCACCGCCACACGGAGAATCTTTCGCAGTGGAGGGACAAGAGAGTCATCGTGAGGTTCGTCGGCCAAGAGGACGGCGGGCCAGCGATGGGCTTCGTCCTGGACGACCTGAAGATCACCAGGGGCTGATCGAGGGCCGATCGAGCAATCCAGATCGGGGATGCGACCACGGTCGCATCCCCGATTTGCGCGTCTGGGACATGTCTGGGAGTCGTGAGGTCGGTCACGCGAAGGGGAGAAATTCACCGACACGTCGGGCGGCATACACGACGAGACCGCCCAGAGCGGCTAATCTGCTGAGCAGATCGCAGCCCTGGACGGTACTTGTCGCCACAGCACTGAAAAGGGTGAAGGCTCCGCAAAGTATGAGTTTGCGGAGCCTTCGTTTGTCTCAGCCGTGACGCTCTGAGACGACTGACCTTCCGACCCGTCCTACCGCCTACGTCACCAGGCGGCCCGGCGAGTTGCCCCGCTCGGCGCCAGCGAACCGAAGTCCACTGGACGGAACCGGATCTTCTGGCCTGTCCCGAACCCCGTCGCCGGAGTTCGTAGGAGATTTCTATCCCCTCGTCAACCCGACGCGCAAGAGCCTGGCACGATAATTTTGAGTGATTTTTCCCGGCTCGGCGTGTCCTTTTCAACACGCCGAAACCGGTCAGACTTACCCCCAGGTTTATCCACATGAACGAGAGGGCTGTGGAGTGAATCCGAGTCCGTTGACGGAGTTGATCGCACCCGACTGGGCCCGCGTGTTGGCACCAGCCGAGGCCGAGGTCGCCGCCCTCGGCGACTTCCTTCGTGCCGAGCTGGCGGCCGGCCGGCGCTACCTGCCGGCGGGGTCGAACATCTTGCGTGCGTTCACCCGACCGCTGTCGGAGGTCAAGGTGCTGATCGTCGGCCAGGACCCCTACCCGACGCCAGGACATGCCGTCGGGTTGTCGTTCTCAGTCGACCCTCGCGTGCGACCATTGCCGCGCAGCCTCGTCAACATCTATCAGGAGCTCCACGACGACCTCGGGATCGAGCCGCCTGCTCACGGCGACCTGTCGGCGTGGGCTGATCAGGGCGTGCTGCTGCTCAACCGAGTCCTCACAGTCGGCGTCGGTGCGCCGGGATCGCATCGTGGCCGCGGCTGGGAGCAGGTCACCGACCTCGCCATCACGTCTCTCGTGAAGCGCCATGCGCCGCTCGTGGCGATCCTCTGGGGACGCGATGCGCAGTCCCTGCAGCCGGCCCTGGGCGACGTCCCCGTCATCGCGAGCCCCCATCCGTCGCCGCTGTCGGCATCGCGTGGCTTCTTCGGGTCACGGCCGTTCAGCCGGGCCAACGCGTCGTTGACCCATCAGGGAGCCGAGCCGGTCGACTGGTCCATCCCGCCCACCGGATGAGCGATCAGCGTGGTGGGCTCACATGAGGCATGCTGACTTCGTGAACGCTGCCCCGCTCTGCCTCGTCACTGGCGCGACGGGGTACGTCGGCGGACGTCTGGTGCCGGAGCTGCTGGCCGCGGGTTACCGAGTACGCGTGATGGTGCGCAGTCCGGCCAAGCTCATTGGACGCAGCTGGCAACCCGACGTCGATGTCGTCGAGGCAGACGCACAAGATCGTGACGCGGTCCGGGCAGCGATGACAGACGTCGCCGTCGCGTACTACCTGCTGCACTCCATCGGGACCGGCTCTGACTTCGCCGCCACGGAACGTGCGACGGCGGAGTCGTTCGCCGCAGCTGCTCGAGACGCTCGCGTCGGGCGGATCGTGTATCTCGGTGGACTCGACCCGGAGGGTGAGGAGCTCTCGGAGCATCTGGCCTCGCGGGCCGAGGTCGGCCGGGTGCTGCTGAACTCGGGCGTCCCGACCGTCGTACTCCGCGCTGGGGTGATCATCGGATCAGGTTCGGCGTCCTTCGAGATGTTGCGCTACTTGACCGAGCGACTGCCCGTGATGGTCACGCCTCGCTGGGTGCACCGCAGGATCCAGCCGATCGCCATCCGTGACGTGCTGCGCTATCTCGTCGGCTGCGTCGGGCTGCCTTCCGATGTCAGCCGCACCTTCGATATCGCCGGCCCGGACGTGTTGACCTACCTCGACATGATGCAGCGGTTCGCCGCTGTCGCCGGCTTGCCCAAGCGGCGGATCCTCCCTGTGCCCGTACTGTCACCTACGTTGTCGAGCTACTGGGTCAACCTGGTCACGCCGGTGCCGAGCAGTCTCGCGCGTCCGCTCGTGGAGTCGCTCAAGAACACCGCTGTTGCTACGGAGCACGACATTGCCGACTACGTCCCCGATCCTCCTGCGGGGCTGATCGGCTACGAGCGCGCGGTGGAGCTCGCACTCACCAAGATCCAGGAACTCGACGTACCGACGAACTGGGCGTCGGCAACCACGCGAGGTGCTCCGAGCGAGCCCCTCCCCTCCGACCCGGACTGGGCGGGGGGATCGTTGTACGTCGACGAGCGGCAGCGAGATGTGCAAGCCCGGCCTGAGTCGCTGTGGCGCATCATCGAGGGGATCGGCGGGCGCCGCGGGTGGTACTCGTTTCCGCTGGGATGGAGGGTGCGGGGATGGATCGATCGGCTTACGGGTGGTCCGGGGCTCGTCCGCGGACGACGGGACCCGGACAGCCTCTTGCCGGGGGACTCGGTTGACTGGTGGCGCGCTGAGGAGGTCGATGAGGGACGGATGCTACGACTCCGCGCGGAGATGCGGCTTCCTGGGCTGGCCTGGCTGGAGCTCAGCATCGTCGACCCCCATCCCGGCGATGCCAGGGCGACGTTCCGGCAGCGCGCTCTGTTTCATCCGCGTGGGATCGCTGGACATGCCTACTGGTGGGCGGTCTGGCCGTTTCACGGACTGGTTTTCGGAAGTATGCAGCGCAACATCGCCCGGGCGGCAGAGCAGTTGGATGCCCAAGACTCGGCCCAAGGGTCACGTGGTTGACCACAATGGGACAGAGGGGAGCAGATGCGAATACGTTCGTGCGTTCGGGGTATCAACGGACTACCTCCGACGAGGCGGTAGGAGCACAGCAACCTATCGCCTCGTCGGAGGGCCAAACCATTCCTTGGAACGATGACGCCGTGGCAGGGTGGTGTGCATGACCGAGATCCCGGATCAGGGCGAAGACGTACCTGAACCCTCTGAGCAGCTTGACCAGCTGCAGGCCGACGACAGCCTGGTCGACCGCGGCACCGACGACGTTCTCGACGAGGGCTACTCACCGGCCGAGCACTGGTCGAGCGCAGAGCGCTTCGGCAACACCGCCGAGGAGCAGCGCGAAGGCGAGTCGCTCGACGAACGGCTCAGGCAAGAGATCCCCGACGAGGTCGTGGGTGACGACGCTGACTACCTCGACGACGGCGAGGTCGGGAATCAACGAGCAGGCCGGCTGGTCGACCCCAACGAGGGCATCGGTGAGGACGTCAACAAGGACCTGATCGGCGACGAAGTCGGGATCGACGGGGCCGGAGCGAGCGCCGAAGAGGCAGCTGTTCACATCGTCGACGAAGAGGACTGACGCTTCGCGTGGCCTCGACGAAGCATGAGGAAAGCTCCGGGCAGTCGGGTGGGCCAGGCCAGCCAACCAAGGACGAGTCCACTGGCACGGTGCTGCTGGCGGGGATTGCCAACCTGTCGATCGCTATCGCGAAAGCCATCGGCGGGTTGATCTCGGGCTCGACCGCCATGATGGCCGAGGCCGCGCACTCCGTCGCGGACACGCTCAACCAGGTGTTCTTGATGGCCGCGCTCAAACGCAGCAAGAAGCCGGCCGACGCCCAACATCCGTTCGGCTACGGCATGGAGCGCTACTTCTGGTCGCTGCTGGCCGCGGTCGGGATCTTCGTGCTCGGCGCTGGATTCTCCATCTACGAAGGCATTGGAGCGATCCTCGAGCCCGAGGAGCTCAAGGGGCTTATCGTCGCGTACGTCGTCTTGGCCCTGTCGTTCGTGTTCGAAGGGATCTCGTGGTTGCGGGCGATCCGTCAGGTGAAACGCGAAGCGGAGGAGCAAGGGCGGGGCACCCTCGAGCACCTGCGTCTGACGACGGACCCGACAGCCAAGACCGTCGCATTCGAGGACACCGCTGCTCTCGTCGGCATCCTGCTCGCCACCCTCGGCGTGACCCTGCATGCCGTCACCGACCAGGGCTTCTGGGACGGGGCCGCGTCGGTCGCCATCGGCCTGCTGTTGATCGGGGTCGCCTATGCGCTGGGGCGGGAGAACAAGGCGTTCCTCGTCGGTCAGTCGGTCAATGAGGAGGTGAGGGCGGGCATCCGTGACGAGATCGCCGGCGCCGAAGGCATCGACGAGGTCGTGGAGGTGCTGACGATGCGACTAGGCCCTGACGAGGTGCTCGTCGCAGCTCGTGTCGACCTCGATGACGAGGCACGGGGCGGCGAGCTCGAGCGGCATGCCGAGACTGTCGAGCAACGGGTGCGCAAGAGGTTCCCAGAGGTGCGGCACGTCTTCTTGGATCCGACGGACGCACCGCACCCATGACCTCAGCGTCGTACCCGCGCTCGTTGACGCTGGGTCCTGCCCAAGCTCGGACGACGTGCGTGCGCCGCCTAGTCGAAGAGTTTGAGGGCCGTGGACAGAGTTTCGTAGACGCCGTAGCCCAGCATGACCACGATCAGCAGCCACGACACGAAGACCCGGGCCGAGCTCGGCAACGCCTGATGCCCGTCGGCGGCAACGCTCTCGACGTCAGCGACGTTGTCCGAAGCGGCTCCGGAATCGCCTGATCCCTCTGGTTCGTGGAACCGATCTTCGACCGGGCGTATGAGCAGGTTGGCCACGAACCCGATGGCCAGGAGAGCAACCATGGTGAACAGGGCCGGCCGATAGGCGTCGGCTGTCAATGATCCTGGCTCGCCTTGGGCGTCGAGGAACCCGTTGATGATCAGCGGTCCAGCGATCCCGGCAGCTGACCACGCCGTGAGTAGCCGACCGTGAATGGCGCCCACTTGGAATGGCCCGAAGAGATCGCGCAGGTAGGCGGGCACGGTGGAGAACCCACCGCCATAGAACGACAAGATCAGTCCGGCCAGCAGGGCGAACAGCGCCGTGGTGGTGTTGCCGATCGTGGCGAGCAGGACGTAAAGCACCATGCCGCCGCCGAGGTAGATCATGTACATCGGTTTGCGGCCGATCACGTCGGACGTGGATGACCAAACGAAGCGGCCAGCCATGTTGAACAGTGACAGCACACCGACGAAACCGCCGGCGGCCGCGAGCGCAACGCTCGACGTATCGCCTTCTCTGAAGAAGTCCTGGATCATCGGGCTCGCCTGCTCGAGGATGCCGATGCCGGCGGTTACGTTGCAGAACAGCACGACCCACAGGAACCAGAACTGCGGGGTCTTGATGGCGTTGGCGGCCGAGACGCTGGCGCTCGTCACCAGTGGCTTCTCTTCGACTGTCTTCGGGTCGAAGCCTTCAGGCTTCCAACCTGGTGGTGGGACGCGCACGTTGGCGACGCCGACCATCATGATCAGGAAGTATCCAATGCCCAATGTCACGAAGAGCATGACCAGGGCGTGCCCGCTTGCAATCGACGTGGCGACCGCAGAGTCGTAATCGGAGTCGTAGAACTCCAGGAGCTGACGCGACAGTGGTGCCGCTACCAGTGCCCCGCCACCGAAACCCATGATGGCCAGCCCAGTCGCAAGGCCGGGTCGGTCGGGGAACCACTTGATCAGCGTCGAAACGGGAGAGATGTAGCCGATCCCGAGGCCGATACCGCCGATGAAGCCGTAGCCGAAGTACAACAGCCAGAGTTGCGTGGTCGCGATGCCGAGAGCACCGACGAGGAACCCCGCACCCCAGAAGCAGGCAGACACGAACATCGCCTTGCGCGGGCCAACGCGCTCCACCCACGTGCCGCCGATTGCGGCGGATAGGCCGAGCATGACGATCGCGATCGAGAAGATGATGCCGATCGACGTCAGGCTGGCATCGAAGTGGTCGACGAGTGAGGTCTTGTAGACACTCGTCGCATACACCTGACCGATGCATAGGTGGACGGCGAGCGCCGCAGGCGGGATCAACCAGCGGTTGTATCCGGGCGGTGCGACGGTGTGTTTCCGGTCGAGGATGGGTGCGAGTGTGCGCTTGGTGTCAAACGTGGGTGCGGTCGGCATGCTGGAACCTCCAGTAGTGGTGCGCTACCGAGGATTTACTTTTCCACTAGTTCGGCGGTTGCGCATTTCGAGCACCCGACCGCTCGCCTCACCGAGGTGCGTTTAGGTCTGGGTCAACCCCCGTGTCTCGCCGTGCGCTGACAGCGGTGACGAGCTCCAGTGCTACGTCGTTCAGTCTCACGTTGGTGGTCTGGGATACTTCGGTGAGGAACCCGAACGCTTGGTCTTCGCCGAGGTCGAACCGCTCCATCAGGATCCCGATGGCTTGGCCGATGACGGTTCGCGACCGGATCGTCTCGTCGAGCTTCTTGACGGTGCGGGCATACCCCATGACGAGTTTGGCGTGCGACGCGAACAGCTCGGCCATCTCGACAGCGCCTTCGAAATTGCACGGTCGCTCGGCGTACAGGTTGAGCGCCGTTCGCGATCGCCCGTCCGAGACGAGTTCGAACACCAACATGGCGCCGATGCCGCGCTGTGCCGCCCGGGGTCCGAACCTGGACCAGCGGGGGTCCTGAGCAAGATCGGCCACGATCAGCGATGCGTCGCCATCGCTGACTGTTTCGTAGCACGGGCCTTCGCGCAGCTCGTACTGCAACTCGTCGATCGCGGTAACGACGCGGTGAGTGGGAGCGAGTGTGCGCAGGTGGCCCTCATCCTCGCGGACGGTGATGCTGGCGTAGTCGACACCGTCAATCGCCTCGACTGCGCTTTTGGTCAGCATCGCGAGGGTCTCGTCGACATCCTGTGACCGGTGGAGGTGGCGGGCCAGGTCTTCCATGGCTTGACGCACGGAGGGGTGAATGGGCATGCAGCGGCAGTCTTTCTCGCAAGACAAGAGCCGGTTGATTTCAGCCCACGCGGTCACTGTGCCGAATCGGGCCCCAAAACACAATGCGGACACGGGATGAGGGCCGGGCTCCGCAGACCGAGCATGTGAGCCGGCGAGGGGACTCGAACCCCTAACCCCTTCATTACAAGTGAAGTGCGCTTCCAATTGCGCCACGCCGGCAGTGTGCTGAGCCATCGTAGAGGTCGACCACTGGCACACCCAACTTGTCTTGGCGTGCTGTTGAGCGTCGTGTGGTCGTCGAGGGCTTCTTCATCGCTCGGTGCGGCTTTTGTTGACCGTTAAAGTAGGGCCATGCCTCAGAACAGCCAGCTGTTCTCTCCGTTGACCCTGCGTCGTACGACGTTTGCGAACCGCGTGTGGGTGTCGCCCATGTGCGAGTACTCAGCGGTCGACGGTGTGCCCCAGGACTGGCACCTCGTGCATCTCGGGTCACTGGCTCGAGGTGGCGCCGGACTCGTCTTCACGGAGGCGACAGCCGTGACCGCCGAGGGGCGCATCTCGCCAGCCGACACCGGCATCTGGAATGACGATCAGGTGAGTGCGTGGCGGCGTATCACCGATTTCATCCGCAGCCAGGAGACGGTGCCGGGTATCCAGCTGGCCCACGCGGGCCGCAAGGCCTCGACAGCTGCCCCTTGGACGGGTGGCGGCTATGTCGACCCGGCCGACGGCGGCTGGACCGAGACGGTTGCACCGTCGCCGATCGCTTTCGCCGACTTGCCTGAGCCGGGCGAGCTCACGGTCGAGCAGATCGGGGAGACAGTCGAGGCGTTCGGTGCTGCTGCGCGACGGGGGCTGGCTGCGGGTTTTGAAGTGGTCGAGATCCACGCGGCGCATGGGTATCTGCTGCACGAGTTCCTCTCGCCCTTGAGCAACGCCCGACGCGATGAGTACGGAGGCGGTTTCGACGGCCGCATCCGGATAGTGCTCGAGGTCGTCGACGCGGTGCGTTCGGTCTGGCCGGACGATCAGCCAGTGCTCGTGCGACTCTCGGCGACGGACTGGGTCGACGGTGGTTGGACGGGCGACGACACGGTGGCGCTGGCCAAGCACCTCGGCGAGCACGGCGTCGACTTGGTCGACTGCTCCAGTGGTGGGACCGTGCCAGGAGCGGACATCCCGATCGGGCCGGGTTATCAGGTGCCGTTCGCAGCGCGGGTACGCCGTGAGGCCGGTATCCCGGCGGGTGCTGTCGGGATGATCACCGATGCTGTGCAGGCCGAGAAGGTGATCGCCGACGGCGAAGCTGACGCGGTGCTGTTGGCGCGGGCGATGCTGCGCAACCCGCACTGGCCGTTGCAGGCCGCGCACGAGCTAGGAGCCGAAGTCCGGTGGCCGCCGCAATACCTGCGAGCCCGACGCGCCTGACGTCGTACCGGCGCCTCGTCTCGCCGACTGAGACGACCCGCCCCCGTAGAGGCAAACCCACAGTCTGCAAGGCAGGTTTGCCTTGTTCACAAGCCTTTTGGCTTGAAAACAAGGCAAACCCCTGACGCCGGCTAGGGGCGCCAGCGTTGGTGGCGGACGGTGGGTTCGCCCTCTCGGATCAGCTGCAGCCGTGGCTTGGGCCCGTCGGTCCGGCCGGTCTGCGGTTGGCGGCGGCCGGGCAGCCAGGGCGTCGGCCACGCGACGCCCGGTCCGTCGTACCCCTGCTCGAGCGCCGCATGCAGTGTCCAGCTCGGGTCGTAGAGGTGTACGCGTCCGAGCGCGCACAGGTCGGCTCGTCCGGCCAGGATGATCGAGTTCACGTCGTCGTACGACGAGATGGCGCCCACCGCGATCGTCGCGATCCCGACGCGGTTGCGGATCGCGTCGGAGTACGGCGTCTGGAACGACCGGCCATATTCGGGCCGCTCGTCAGGTGTCACCTGGCCCGTAGAGACATCGATCGCGTCGGCACCTGCGTCGGCGAACGCCTGGGCGATCATGACCGAGTCGTCGGTGTCGATGCCGCCCTCCACCCAGTCCGTTGCCGAGATGCGCACGGTCATCGGCAGGTCGGCGGGCCATACCTCGCGCATCGCCTCGAACACCTCTAGCGGGTAACGCAGCCGGTTGGTCAGGCTGCCGCCGTAGTCGTCGGTGCGCTGGTTTGTCACGGGCGAGATGAAGCTCGAGAGCAGGTAGCCATGCGCACAGTGCAGCTCGATCAGGTCGAAACCCGCCGCCGCTGCTCGCACGGTGGAGTCGACGAACTGCTGCTTGATCTCGTCGAGGTCAGACATGGTGAGCTCGCGTGGCACCTGGTTGACGCCGGCTTGGTAGGCCAACGGCGAGGGCCCGACGACTTCCCAGTTGCCCTCGGGGAGAGGTTCGTCGATGCCCTCCCACATGCGCTTGGTCGAACCCTTGCGACCGGAGTGACCGAGCTGCATGCCCATCTTCGCTTGCGTGTGCTCGTGTACGAAGTCGGCGATCCGACGGAAGGCGGCAGTCTGCTCATCGTCATACAACCCGCAGCACGCCGGCGTGATCCTGCCCTCCGGTGACACGCAGGTCATCTCCGTCATCACCAGGCCTGCGCCACCCAGCGCCTTGCCGGTGAGGTGCGTGTAGTGGAAGTCACTGGGCACGCCGTCGTCGGCCATGTACATGTCCATCGCCGACACCACGACCCGGTTGGCGAGCTCGAGCCCACGCAGCCGGAACGGCTGGAACATCGGCGGGCACACCTCACCCATGCCCACTCCCCGCCGTCGTTCGTGGTCGGCGAACCAGGCATCGGCGCGCTCGACGAACTCGTGGTCGCGCACCCGCAGGTTGTCGTAGGTAACCCGACGGCTGCGGGTCATGATGTTGAACGCGAACTGCATCGGTTCCTGGTCGGTGTACTGGCCGAGGTTCTCGAACCACTCGAGGCTGGCCTGCGCTGCGCGCTGCGTCGACAGCACGACCGGACGCCGCTCAGCCTCATACGCTTCGAGCGCCTGCTCGCGATCCTCGTGCTCGTGCAGACAAGCAGCCAGCGCGAGCGCGTCCTCCATCGCGAGCTTGGTGCCCGATCCGATGGAGAAGTGCGCGGTATGAGCGGCGTCGCCGAGGAGGACCACGTTGCGGTGCCGCCAGGTTTCGTTGCGCACGGTCGCAAATCTCACCCAACGGGAGTTGTTGGCCATCACCTCGTGCCCGCCAAGGACGTCGGCGAACAGGTCACGCACCAGCGTGATCGACTTCTCGTCAGACTCCCCGGGCAGCAACGACTCCGCGCCTGTGTCGGCGAAGCCGGCCGCTTCCCAGACGCTGTCGTGCATCTCGATGATGAACGTGCTGCCGTGCGCGTCGAACGGGTAGCCGTGGATCTGCATCACGCCGTACGGAGTCTCCTTCACGACGAACGTGAAGGCGTCGAAGACCAGGTCGGTGCCGAGCCACATGTAGCGGCAGCGCCGCGTCTCGACGGTCGGACAGAACGTCTCGGCGTAGTGTCCCCGGACGCGCGAGTTGAGGCCGTCGCTCGCGACCACGACGCCGTACGACGCCGACAGCTCGTCGACATCCGGCGCCTCGGTGCTGAAGAGCACGTCGATGCCGAGAGCGCGGCACCGATCCTGCAGGATCTCGAGGAGTCGGCGGCGGCTCATCGCGGCGAAGCCATGCCCACCACTGGTGATCACCTGGCCCGCGAAATGCACGTCGATGTCGTCCCAGCGGGCGAACTCTGCCTGCATGGCGGCATGGACCGTGGGGTCGGCGTGCTCGATGCCACCGAGGGTCTCGTCGGAGAAGACGACACCGAAGCCGAACGTGTCGTCTGCCGCGTTGCGCTCCCAGACCGTGATCTCGTGGTGGGGGTTGAGTTGTTTCGCCAGCGCGGCGAAGTACAGCCCGCCCGGGCCACCGCCAATCACCGCGATCCGCACGTGCTCGCCTCCGCTGTCCGATGTGGTCATCGTTCTCTCGTTCGAGGATATGTCGTTGCTGCGACGACCGTCAACAACACGTAAGATCGTAGACCGCTACGCTGTTCGCCGCAGGCAAGATCAGCGTCCGGCACCGCAGTTGGCCGGTGCCACGCCATGAGGAGGTCGACTCGATGAGCCCGTTCCGGGGGTCCGCTCCGCTCACGCAGGACTGGGACCACTTCTCCGTCCTTCGGGAGGAGGGCGTCACCACGATCACGTTCAACCGTCCGGACAAGCTCAACGCGCTCACGTTCGACGTGTACGCCGACCTGCGCGATCTGCTGGCCGAGCTTCCGCATCGCGACGACACCCGAGTCGTCTTGCTGCGGGGTGAGGGACGGGCGTTCTGTTCGGGCGGTGACGTTGACGAGATCATCGGGGCCACGCTGGCGATGCGTCCCGACGAGCTGTTGTCGTTCACGCGGATGACCGGAGACGTCGTCCGCACGATGCGCGAGTCGCCCGTCCCGATCATCTCCGCCATCCACGGCACCGCCGCTGGCGCCGGCGCAGTGATAGCACTCGCGTCCGACTTCCGGGTGATGGCCCGGTCGGCAACGTTCGCGTTCCTGTTCACGAAGGTCGGACTGGCCGGGGCAGACATGGGTGCTGCATACCTGCTGCCCAGGATCGTCGGCCTGGGTCACGCCACCCAGCTGCTCATGCTCGGCGACTCCTTGCCTGCTGAGAAAGCGGAAGCCTGGGGGTTGGTGAGCCACCTTGTCGACGACGACGAGCTCGACTTCACGGCGTCGGCCCTGGCACGACGACTCGCCGACGGTCCGACCCATGCATACTCCGCCACCAAGGCCCTGCTCACCCGTGAGCTCGACATGGGCCTGGCCGGCGCGGTCGAGCTCGAGGCCATGACTCAGGCGTTGCTGATGAAGGGCGACGACTACGCGGAATTCCACGCCGCGTTCACTGGCAAGCGACCACCGCAGTGGAAGGGTCACTGACATGGCCGATGACGCTGGTCCCGGTGATTTCGACAAGCTCAATCAGCGGGGAGGGGCCGATGACGCTGGTCCCGGTGATTTCGACAAGCTCAATCAGCGGGGAGGGGCCGATGACGCTGGTCCCGGTGATTTCGACAAGCTCAATCAGCGGGGAGGGGCCGATGACGCTGGTCCCGGTGATTTCGACAAGCTCAATCAGCGGGGAGGGGGCACCGCGAGCGCCTGGGACCTGACCGACGAGCAGCACGAGCATGTCGCATGGGTACGCGATGTCGCACGCAGCACGCTTGCGCCGATCGCCGATCGTGGCGAACCCGGCCGCGTCAACCGAGTCCTGATCGCGGCGATGGGTGAACTCGGATTGCTGGCCAGACTCTTCCCCGGCGTCGGGGGTGAGGGCACATCTCGGGAAGCGGCCGCCCTCGACCTGTGCCTGCTGCGGGAGGCGCTCGCGACCGTCTCGACCGAGGCTGAGACCGCGTTGGCGCTCCAAGGCCTCGGTGCGTACCCGGTGTTGCAGTCGGGGTCGGATGAGCAGGTACGGCGCTGGGTTTCTGCCGTCGCCCGTGGCGAGGCAGTCGCGGGCTTCGCGCTCACCGAACCCGATGCCGGGTCGGACGCTGCCGCGCTGGCCTTGCGCGCAGAGCCGGACGGAGACGGCTGGCGGTTGTCGGGTGAGAAGGCGTGGATCTCCAACGCACCGGAGGCCGACTTCTACAGCGTCTTCGCGCGAACTACCCAAGACGTCGGCGCTCGGGGCGTCACGGCCTTCGTCGTAGCCGGAGACAGCCATGGCCTCAGCGGTGAGCACCTCGAGATGCTGTCACCGCATCCGATCGGACGCCTGCTCTTCGACGAGGTACGGGTCGGGCCAGCCGATGTGCTCGGCGATCCCGACAAAGGCTTCGCGGTCGCCATGCGCACCCTCGACCTGTTCCGTCCGAGTGTCGGCGCGTTCGCGGTGGGGATGGCGCAGGCGGCCCTCGACGCGGCCATCACGCATGCCGGCGAGCGGCAGGCCTTCGGCGCACCACTGCGTGACATGCAGTCGGTCGGCCACACGCTGGCCGAGATGGCGACGCGGGTCGAGACAGCGCGGGTGATGGTCTACCGCGCCGGAGCGGCGTACGACGCGGGGCGGCCGGGCATCTCCACCAGCTCGGCGATGGCCAAGCTCGTCGCGACGGAGACAGCGCAGTTCGTCGTCGACGCGGCCATCCAGATCCACGGGGCGCGAGCTCTCGAACGCGGTCACCTGCTGGAGCACTTGTACCGCGAAGTTCGCGCACCTCGTATCTACGAAGGTGCTACCGAAGTCCAGCGCTCAATCATCGCCCGCAACCTCTACCGCTGAGGTCCGGGGTTTGCCTTGTTTTCAAGCCAAACGGCTTGTTAACAAGGCAAACCTGCCTTGCAGACTGTGGGTTTGCCTCCACGAATCGAGGTTGTCTCAGGATGCGGGCGCTGTCAGCCGTTACGTGAGTCGAGCAGCAGGTCGCGTAGATCGTCCGACCACTCCGTCGGTTTGCCGGTCGCAGGATCGAGTTGTACGGCGACCAGGGCGCCACGCGCCGCCGACTCGCCTCCCCGTCGTACGTCGAACTCGTAACGGATCGAGGAACGCCCCACATCGGCCACCGTGAGCTCGATCGTCACCTCGTCGCGAAACCACAGCGGCGTCGAGTAGTCGACCTCGTAGCGCACCCGCGGCACCACGCCGAAGAGCTCGATCAGCCCGAGACGTTCGTGCAAGGCCGCCTCGGCGGCTTCGACCCACCGGATCACCGTCGAGTGGTGGTAGTGCCCTGCAGCGTCGGTGTCAGGCCACTCGACCACGCGGTCGATCCGGACGCTCGCTCCCCTGGCCATCAGGCCGACGCCTTGTCCTCGCGCAGGCGGAACCGCTGGAGCTTCCCGGTGCTCGTCCGAGGCAGGCTGTCGACGAACTCCATCGCCCGCGGGTACTTGTACGGGGCGATCTGCTCCTTCGCGTAGTCCTGCAAGACCTTCGTCATACCCTCGTCAGCGATCACCCCGTCGCGAAGCACGACGTAGGCCTTCACGAGTTGCCCGCGCGCCTCGTCAGGGACACCGACAACAGCACACTCCACGACGTCGGAGTGGCGCAGCAGCGCTTCCTCGACCTCAGGTCCGGCGATGTTGTAGCCCGACGAGATGATCATGTCGTCGCTGCGCGCCTGGTACCAGAAGTAGCCGTCGTCGTCGCAGATGAACGTGTCGCCGGTGATGTTCCAGCCGTTCTGCACATAGACGCCCTGACGCGCATCGGCGAGATAGCGACAGCCGGTCGGGCCTTTGACCGCGAGTCGTCCGATCTCTCCTGCGGGCAGTGGCTGACCGAGTTCATCCACGACGGCGGCCTGATATCCCGGCACCGGCTTGCCGGTCGACCCCGGCACGATGTCGTCGTCGGACGCCGAGATGAAGATGTGCAGCATCTCCGTCGACCCGATGCCGTCGATGATCCGCACGCCGGTCGCCTCGACGAAGGCCCGCCACGTCGCCACCGGCAGATGCTCACCCGCCGAGACACAACGACGCAGGCTCGACAGCCGGTCGGCGCTTCCCGACGTCAGCATCGCGCGGTACGCCGTTGGGGCGGTGAAGCACACCGTGACGTCATGGGTGGCGATGTGCTCGGCCAACTCGTCAGGGGTGGCCTTCTCGATGAGCAGCGTCGACGCGCCGACCCGCAGCGGGAACACCACGAGGCCGCCGAGCCCGAACGTGAAAGCGAGCGGCGGCGTCCCGGTGAACACGTCGTCCGGCGTCGGCTTGAGCACGTGCTTGGAGAACGTGTCGGCGTTCGCGAGCACGTCACGGTGGAAGTGCATCGTGGCTTTGGGCCGCCCCGTCGTACCCGATGTGAACGCCAGCAGCGCCACGTCGTCGGCCGCCGTCTCGACGGGCTCGAAGACGTCCGGCACTCCAGCGGTACGACGGTTGAGGTCATCATCAGCCTCACCGCCATACACGATCGTCGGTACGTCACCGAGAGCCGACGCCGCCAGGTCGTCGACGAACCGGTGGTCGCACAACGCCACGTCGATGCGGGCGATCTCATGCACGGTGCTGAGCTCACCAGGCCGGAGCAACGGCATCGTGGTCACGACGACGCCGCCGGCCTTGAGCACGGCGAACCAGCACGCGACCAGCGCCGGGTTGTTGGGCCCGCGCAGCAGCACGCGGTTTCCGGGAAGCAGCCCGAGCTGGTCGACCAGCACACGCGCGATCTGGTTGGAGCGCGTCAACAGTTCGTCATACGTCCAACGTTCGCCGGCAGGTGAGAGCAGGCACGGGCGATCTCCGCCATACTCCGCGATCGTCCTGTCGAGGAGCTCGACCCCACAGTTCAACCGGTCGGGGTAGCGCACGTCGGTGAGGTCGAACAGCAGGTCCGGCCAGCTGTCGTCAGGCGGCAGGCTGTCGCGGCAGAACGTGTCGACATGAGCCGACGGCGTGAGCGGCATGGGCATCCCCTCGGTACACGGACGAGTTGACCCCAGTATTCCCTTCCCGTGACGACAGTCAAGACCGCGCAACACTGCGTACGCCCCGCTATCGTGCTGCTGTGACGACGATCGAGGAAGCCACACACGGCTCGGTCTTCCAGCCACGCGCACTCATCGTGACGATCTACGGCCTCTACGCCCGTGAGGAGGCCGGCTGGTTCAGCGTCTCCACCTTGATCCGGATGATGGCCGAGCTCGACATCGACGAGCCCGCAGTGCGCTCCTCGATCTCCCGACTCAAGCGCCGCGAGATCCTGGTGTCCGAGCAGGTCGACGGGGTCGCCGGCTACGCCCTCTCGCCGTCAGCTCGCGCGATCCTCGCCGAGGGCGACCGCCGCATCTTCGAGCGGCTGCGCGCGCGAGCCGGCGAGGGCTGGCTGCTCGCGGTATTCAGCGTGCCCGAGTCCGAACGGAGTCGCCGTCACACGCTCCGCTCCCGCCTGACCTGGCTCGGGTTCGGCACAGTCGCCGCAGGGGTCTGGGTCGCGCCGGCCCACCTCGACACCGAGACCCGTGACGTGCTCACGCGATATGAGTTGGCGGAGTACGTCGACCTCTTCCACGCCGACTACCTGGCCTTCGGCGATGTGTCCGATCTCGTCAGCTCCTGGTGGGACCTCGACCAGCTGCAGAGCCTGTACGACGACTTCCTCACGACGTACCTCCCGCTTCTCGCAAAGTGGAAGCGCCGGCGCGCGATCGCCGACGGCGAGGCCTTCGGCGACTATGTCCGCGCCCTGACCGCATGGCGAAGGCTGCCCTACCTCGACCCGGGACTACCCGACGACGTGCTCCCGGCCGACTGGCCCGGCGTCAAGGCAGCCGACCTGTTCTTCGGCCTGCGTGAGCGCCTCGCCGATGCCGCGCACCGGTTTGTCGCCGACGTCAGATGACGGCCATGCCCTGCACCTCGACCAGCGCGTCGGCGTCCCAGAGCCGCGAGACTCCGACGCCAGCCATCGCCGGATACTCACCACCCACGAGCCGGTGCCACACCTGCCCGAGCTCGGACGCCATTTCGAGGTAGTGATCCATGTCGACGATGTAGATCGTCATCGATGCCAGCTGGTCGGGCTTCCCGCCCGCACTCTCGAGCGCCGTCAAGAGGTTGCGCAGCGCCTGCTCGAACTGCGCCACGAGGCCGCCTTCGACAATGCTGCCTCCGAAATCGAGCCCCGTCTGCCCGGCCAGGAAGACGACGCGTCCCTCACCGACGACGGCGTGCGAAAAGCCACGCGGTGGCGGCAGCGACACGGGATTGATCCGGTCCAGGTTCATCGGCGCCTCTCTGCTGGGGAGATCATGACTGCACAGCTCCGCCGTCGACGTTGATCCCTTGACCGTTGACCGACGCGTTGTCGATGCAGAACCACACTGCAGCCGCGACCTCTTCCGGCGTCACGAGTCGTCCACTCGGCTGCTTGTCGGCGAGGATCTGCCTCGCCTCGGCCTCGCTGCGGCCGGTCTTCTCCGTGATGCCTGCAACAGTCGCATCGGTCATCGGGGTGTCGACGTACCCCGGACAGATCGCGTTGACGGTGACACCCGTCTCCGCCACTTCGGCTGCCGCCGAACGCACCAGGCCGAGCACGCCGTGCTTGCTGGCGGTGTATGCCGCGATGTACGGCTCGCCGACTTTGGCCGCCACCGACGCGATCACGACAACGCGGCCGGCCACGGCGTCGAGCATGTGAGGGAGGGCGCGGCGCAGGCAGCGAAACGGTGCAGTGAGGTTGAGGTCGAGCATCCGCTGCCAGTCCTCGTCGGTGGTCTTGTGCACTCGGGCTGACACGCCAGCTCCGGCATTGGCAACGAGTACGTCGACAGAGCCCCACGCCTCCTCGACGGCCGCGAACAGCGCCTCGGGTGCGTCCGGGTCAGTCAGGTCTGCAGGGAACACCAGCGTCTCGCCCTCGCACGCGGCAGCTGTCTTGTGCAGATCGTCCTCACCTCGTGACGTGAGTGCGACGCGAAGTCCGCGCCTGCTCAGTTCGACCGCGACCGCGCGGCCGATCCCCCGACCCGCACCCGTGACGACGGCGACCGATCCCTCCCACGACGACGGCTGACCTGGCATGGCCGCGAGCCTACCGACAGTTGTGGCCGACCGTTGCGAACCGCCACCACGACGTACGCCGCCCTGCAGCGAGGACGGCGTACGTCGTAGAGGTGGGTTGCTTGACTCGGGTCAGAAGTGGGCGCCCTCGTGGGTGGCCAACGCGATCAGCTGGTCCACCGTGACCGGCGCGTGCTCCAAGGGCTCCGGGCCAGATCCGTTCTCCCACCACCGGTCGCTGGCCTCGTCGGCAGTCACCATCACGACGTCGCCATTGTCGCGCTCGTGACGCACCAGGATTCGCTCGGCGCCATCCTGCGCGCCGTAGCCGACCAGGACGACAGTGCCATCAGGAAGCGGCTGTTCTTCGCAGAGCACCGAAGGACCACCCTGGAGCAAGCCGTCATCACATCCGTTCTCGACATCTGTCGTCCCGGCCTTGACGACATTGATCGCCACGGCACCTTCTCGATCGCCCTCGATCCAGGAGGTGCCGGCAACAACGCCGGTCGTACCGATCCCGTCCGTCCACTCGGCGCCATTCGGCTCCATCTCGAGTGACGAGTCGATGATGGTCTCATCGGTGTTGGCTCCGGACGGGTCGAGCTGATCCGTCAGCAGTTGCCTCAGGCGGTCGAGCATCCTTCCGGTCTCTACGTCAACCGTGTAGAAGGCGCAGTCATCCATTCCGTTGATGTCGGGCTCCGCGGGCCATTCGTCCTGCTCGTGGACCGGGACCCCGCCGATCTTGCGGCTCGTCTCTGCTCCTCCCGATGCATCATCGCCGGGTTGCCTGGTCAGCCGGCATTCGGAGTCCGTAGGCATGGGTTCGGTGCCGTCGGCCGGAACGAGCTTCGTGCCCCCCGCCGGAGAGCTGCCGGAGAAGAGACCGTTTGAGGCGGCGGCTGCACCAACAGCCAGCGCCGGAACGAGAACAGCAGCGGTGCCGACCGCTCCCCAGCGACGACGCCGCACCAGCCGCCGACCGCGATGCAGATCGTCTGCAGGCATCGACTCCATCGGCGGCTCGCCCGACAGCAGGCTGTTCAGGCGGTGCTGCAACTCAGGGTCAGTTCCGAACTTGTCGAGGTCATCGGGTTGGTTCATGGTTGTCCTCCCTCGTCAGCGGATTGCCCTCCAAGGCAGCCCGCAAGCGTGTGACAGCACGCGCCGTCTGGCTCTTGACCGTCCCGGTCGAGCATCCGAGGTCGACCGCCGTCTCCTCCACGCTGAGCCCGAGCCAGTGGCGGAGTACGACGATGCGACGTTGGCCTGGCGCCAGCGCGTCGAGCGCCGCCAGCAGCGCTTCGCGTTCCTCCCACTCCAGTCCTGACGTTGCAGCGACCTCGGGGCTCTCGCTCCTGCTCACCTCGCGCCGCCAGGGTCGCCGCGTCTCGTCAATGTGGACTCGGACCAAGGTCCGGCGGGTGTAGGCGTCCGGGGTGATGTCGTTCCGAAGCCGAGGCCAGGCGGCGTACACCTTGGCTAAGGCCACCTGCACCAGGTCCTCGGCCGCATGCCAGTCGCCGCACAGCAGGTACGCCGTGCGCCGAAGCTGAGGCCGCCGAGCAGCCACGAAGGCAGTGAACTCGGCGTCTCTCTCGCTCTTGTCCCTCATCCTCGCCCCCGCTCGTGGCCTTCGCTGTCACCTGTACTACGGAGTCCGGCGCTCACAGGTTGTCACCCGGGGGAGAACAATCCACAGATGTCGGCGTCACCTTTCTGTTCTAGGCTGCCACGATGACCGCCCCCGTGATCGTCGTCGTCGGAGCTGGACCTGGTCTTGGAGCAGCGATCGCGCACCGCTTCGGCGGAGCCGGCTATGCCGTAGCTCTCGTCTCGCGCGACGAGAAGCAGGTCGAGAAGCTCGGCAAGGAACTCCAGGCCGCGGGCATCACCGCCGGCTGGACTCCGGTGGACATCACCGACTCCGCTGCGTTCAGGGCGGCCGTCGACAGGTTCGGCGGTTTCTCCGGGACGATCGACCAGCTGCACTTCAACCCCAGCGCGTTCCGCGAGAAGACGCCACTCGAACTCACCCCCGACGAGTTGCTCGAGGACGTCCGGCTCGGCGTAGGCCCGGTTCTCGACGCCGTTCAAGCGGCGCGGCCGCACATGAGGACCGGAGGGCGAGTCACCGCCACCGGCAGCATGGCCGCCGACAGGCCCTGGAACCGTGCGGCGTCACTCGGCGTCCAGAAGGCCGGCCTACGAAACCTGATGTTCTCCCTCGATACGACGCTACGCCCGGACGGCATCCGCGCGATGTCGCTCACCGTCAACGGCACGCTTGGAGCCGGTACGCCGTTCGACGTCTCTCATGTCGCAGAAGCGTTGTTTGCCGCATCGACTCGCGACGACGACACCTGGACCCCTGAGGTCCCCTTCGACGGCAAGCCCTGAGAGGTGCTAGGACTAAGGGGCCCAACGGACCGCATGCAGGCGTTCGTAGAGCGGCCGGCACGTCTCGGCCACGTCTGCCGGTTGGCCATCGAGCTCGACAGTCCGGCTGCGGTACGGCGCGAAACCGGTCGACTCGAGCACCGCGTCATACCAGTACGGCGCCCAGATCCCATCGGTGTCACGAGGTCCCGCTGGCCAATGCAACATCCGCTCCGAGAAGTCGACGTCGACCAGCTCGCACAGTGCACGCAAGTACGTCTCGGGGTCGCTCAGGAAGTCGGCCGCGTCAATCACCGGAGGTGTCGAGCCGGCCGCCGCCCACTCGTCGTACAACACGGTCTGTTGCGGTAGGCCGATGTCGTCGGGTGTCACGTCTTCTCTTGACCTGATGTACGACGCGACCACCTCACGGGGATCCCTGATCAACAACACGTTTGTCAGTTCGCCGATCCACGCATGACCTACGTCAGCAACAAGGTGGTGCGCCATCTGCTTCTGGTAGAACACCGGCGCACCACCCGGCACTGGTCCGAGGAGTTGCTCGACAACCACCTGCCAGTCGGTCTCGCCAACGGCGAGCACCTCATCACGCCCCGGATGATCGATCCCGGTGGCTGCCAGGAAGTGCGGGTAGAGCGGCTCGTCCACGACGAACGTGTCAGGACGGTTCTCCCATGACCGCATCATCGCGGTCGAGATGTTCCGAGGACCCGACCACATCGCCAGCCGCACAGGCAGTCGATCCGTCCTGACGTCCATGGCGACACGATCTCACGAGACAGGTCCTGCCGGTGGGCGGACGTGTCGCCGAGTGGGAGGGCTCGCCAGGGTCAGCGAAGCGACACCGCCACTCGCTCAAGTGCGTCCAGCGCCTCCTGCATGCCGTCCTCCATCCCGGAGTTGATGTGCCCGTCGCGATTCTCCTTCGACGAGTGCTGCACGAGGACGGTGACCGTCGTTCTGCCGTCCTGCTCGGTGAACGTGCTGGTGTCCACGGCTTCGGCATCGGGCACGCCTTCGTAGACCTCGGTGTACACGAGGCGCTCGTCCGGGACGACTTCGCGGTACTCACCGTGGAACGCAACCTCGAAGCCCTGGTTCGCCGTCATCACGTAGCGCCACGTACCGCCGACTCGGAGATCGACGTCGACGCTGACGACTTCGCCGCGCTCTCCAGTCCACCAGCGCTTGATCAGCTCGGGAGTGGTCCAGGCCTTGTAGACCAGGTGTTTGGGGGCATCGAACTCCCGCGTGATCATGATCTGGGTGTCCGTCGGCAAGGTCACTACGGCCGTGCCGCTACTCGTCATCTCCACCATCTCCATGCTCCTGTTCCTTGAGTTCTGCCAAGACGACATCCAGCCGGTCGAAGCGTTGCGACCACGTCTGCTCATAGTTCTTGACCCAGTCGTGGATGGGCTTGAGCGGTCTGCCGTTGAGCCGGTACATCCGCTGCCGGCCCTCATCGCGGACCGCTACGAGCCCGACCTCGCGCAACACCTTCAGGTGCTTGGACACCTGCGGCTGTGCCAGCCCGAGCGCCGCGACGAGGTCGTTGACGG
Source organism: uncultured Actinomycetota bacterium (assembly GCA_963746185.1). Classification (GTDB taxonomy): domain Bacteria; phylum Actinomycetota; class Actinomycetes; order Propionibacteriales; family Nocardioidaceae; genus CAVVAE01. The sequence goes on along the minus strand of CAVVAE010000004.1, from coordinate 1,688,016 downwards.
GGCGCTCTCCACCGGCGAGGACGTCGAGGATCTGACGTCGCCGGGGCTCGGCCACCGCGTTGAACGCGTCTGTCGTCGTTGCTGCTCGTGCCATGTTCCCATCATATTCCTATATGGGAATGCGTTGTCAAGAGTGAATACTCACCCGAGCAGGGTGGTGGCTGAGGAAAGCAGGATCAGCGGTCAGACAGGAAGTCTCCGATGGTGCGACGCAGGCCGGCAGCGTCGAGGCAGTGCTCGGCTTCGTGCTCAGCCGGAGTGCCATACCGGCGCAGCTCGACGCGCGGTACGCCGATCGATTCCAGCCGGTGTGGCACATGAGCCAGCGCCTGCGACACGACCCACGCCGAGGTGCCTACGGCATACGGCTCGACGAGTACGACGTCGGCCATGCCGAGAGTCGCCACCAACGTCTCGGCATCGAACGGCCTGATCGTCGATGCGTAGAGCAACGTGACGTCGAAGTCCCCGACGGCCTCGAGCACGTTGTCGAGCATCGGACCGACGGCGATCACGGTCCCCTGACCGCCTCGACGTACGACGTGAAGGCCACCTGTCGGATAGGCGGCGGCGTTGGTGTCGGTGCTCGTGCGGATGTAGACCCGACCATCGCTTGCGACAGCCTGCCTGAGCAGGGTGTCGAGTTCGTCAGGGTGACCAGGCACGTGGATCTCCCAGCCGGGCAACGTGTCGATCAGCGCGACGTCGCCAGGTGACTGGTGGGTCCGCCCGCTTGTGGAGATGTCATACGACGCTCCGTTGCTCACCAGGACTCCCCCGACGTCCTGGTGAGAAAAGCCGAGCTTGATCTGCTCGAAGGAGCGCTCGACGAGGAACGACGCGATCGTATGGACGATGGGTCGCATCCCCGTGAGGGCAATGCCCGCGCCCACATTGACGGCGAGCTGTTCGCGGATGCCGAGGTTGATGACCCGATCCGGGTGTCGAGCGATTGCGCGGTGGAAGAGGGACTCGGAGATGTCGGCCAGGACGAGCGCCACTGACAGGTCGGAGTCGAGAAGGTCGGTCGTCGTTGCGGCGAACTGCTCCCGCATCGGCAGCCGCGGTCGGCGAACTGGCTGGCTCTGCGCGGCCATGGTGGTGGTCATCCGTACCCCTCGATCTCAGCGACGACCAGGGTCGGCGCGGTGTCATCCGTGTGGCGCAGTGCTTGGCGCAGCCCTTCGTGGTCGCGTCCGTCGACGCGCCGCACCGACCAGCTCTCGACCGCGAACCTGCGCTCGAGTCCACCAGCCCAGCCAAGCGAGTCGGAGTTGTTGTCGATGGCGACCACTGTCAATCGGTCGAGTCCGAAGGCGCCGGCCACGGCGATCGCCTCGGCATTGGTCCCCTCGTCGAGCTCCCCGTCCCCGACCAGCGTGACCACGCGCGACGTGATGCCTTGACCGCGAAGCCCGAGCGTCGTACCCACGGCCAGCGGCAAGCCGTGGCCAAGTGAGCCGGACGAGATCTCGACTCCGGGGACCAGGTTGCGATCCGGGTGGTAGCCCAGCGGCGAGTCGAACGACCCGAAGTCCGGCAGCCAGGACAGCGGGATGTAGCCCTTGGCCGCCAGTATGGCGTAGTAGGCGACTGGTCCGTGGCCCTTGCTCAGGTAGAAGCGGTCATGTCTTGGGTCGTCGATCGTCTCCGGGGAGATGTCGAGCACCTGGTCGTAGAGCACCCAAATCACGTCGAGCGTCGACGTCGACGCTTCCTCGTGCTTCTCATCGCCCGTTTGCAGGGCCATCAACTCGCGCAAGTCGTCGTAGCCGAGCGCGTCGCGCTGGCGTGTTTTCGTCGTCATATCGTCTACTCTGCAATCTCAAGTAAACTTGAGGTCAAGCGTTGGGATGTGAGGTGAATAACGCCCACCTCAATCCCCGCTTGCATGGTGGCGTCGCAAGTGGGTACGTCGGTTTCTGGACAGAGGTGTCTGATTCGACGACTTAGCGGAGGTATTCAGATGGGGCTCGACGACAAGATCAAGAACAAGGCCGAGGAAGCGAAGGGCAAGGCCAAGGAGAAGACCGGAGAGGCCAAGGGCGACGACAGGATGCGCGCCGAAGGCGAGACCGACCAGTCCAAGGCCAACCTGAAGCAAGCTGGCGAAAACGTGAAGGACGCGTTCAAGAAGTAGCCACAGCTGCGTCCCAGAAGTAGTAAGGGCTGATGCATGACGCGGATGCCGGACCACCTCACGATCGGTGAGTTGTCTGCCCGATCGGGGGTGGCGGCATCCGCGCTCCGATTCTACGAAGAGGTCGGCCTCATCGATGCCGAGCGCACCAGCGGCAACCAGCGCCGCTATCGCCGCCACATGCTTCGCCGGGTCGCGTTCATCCGCGCGGCACAGCGCGTAGGTCTGAGCCTCGACGAGATCGCGGAGGCGTTGGCCACGTTGCCCGAACGTCGTACGCCGAACAAAGCCGACTGGCAACGAGTCTCACATGCCTGGACCAACCGGATCGACCAGCAGATCGCCGACCTGGAACGCCTCAAGACCAAGCTCACCAGCTGCATCGGCTGCGGCTGCCTGAGCCTTCGTACGTGTGCGTTGAGCAACCCTGACGACGTGCAAGGGGAGGTCGCACCCGGCCCCGCCTGGCTGGCCACCGAGGAGAACCACGGGGTCACCCGCGACTAGCTTCGCCTTCCTCCGGACCGGCGTGGAAAGATCGAGGCATGGCCCTGCGGATCGTGGCAACCAATCCGCACCCGGCGCTCCTCACGCTGCCGTGGCACCTGCCGCTGGAGGAGTGGGACGGGCCGTTCATGGTGCCCTTGCCGCGAGGCCTCTCCCGCCACGTGGTGCGGTTCGTTCGTCTGAGCGATCAGATCTTTGCGCTCAAGGAGACCCGGGAGCCGATCGCTCTCCGAGAGTACCGGCTGCTCCGTGACTTGCGGCGGATGCACCCGCCGGCGGTCGAGCCCGTGGGAGTCGTCACAGGACGGGAGTCTCCCGACGGTGACGAGATCGAGCCGGTCCTCGTCACCCGCCATCTGCAGCACTCGATGCCCTACCGCGAGATCTTTTCCCGTGGCGTGCGCCCCGATACGCTGCCGCGGCTGGTCGACGGGCTCGTCGTCCTCGTCACCCGGCTGCACCTGGTCGGCTTCTACTGGGGTGACTGCTCACTGTCGAACACCTTGTTCCGACGGGCTGCTGGTGACTTCGCGGCGTACTTGGTGGATGCCGAGACCGGTGAGCTGCACGAGCAGCTCAGCGACGGGCAGCGCGCCCACGACCTCGACACCGCGGTGGGAAACGTGTTCGGAGAATTGCTCGACCTGCAGGCCGGGGGCTTCTTCGACGAGGACCTCGACGCCCATGCCATCGTCGATCGCTTGCAGTCGCGCTATGAGTCGCTGTGGGCCGAGCTGACGGGGGTCGAGGACTTCAGTACGGAGGAGATGTGGCGGATCCAACAACGGATCGAGCGTCTCAATGAGCTCGGATTCGACGTCGACGAGCTCGACATCGTCACGGACTGGAACGGCGAGTCGGTCCGCATCCAGCCCAAGTGCGTCGAGCCCGGCCATCATCGCCGGCGGCTGCAGGGCCTGACAGGCATGGACGTCGAGGACAACCAGGCGCGACGGCTGCTCAACGACCTCGATGCTTACGCAGCCGCGAACGAGCTCCAGGCCGAAGATGAGGCGATGGTCGCGCACCGCTGGCTGACCCAGATCTTCGAGCCGATCATGGCGATGGCGCCGCCGGAGAAACGGTCATCGCTCGAGCCAGCGGAGATGTTCCACGAGATCCTCGAGAATCGGTGGTACCTCTCGGAGCAGGCGGGCCAAGAGGTTGAACTCTTCGAAGCCGCCCGAGACTATTTCGACAAACAGCTCACGTCCGACGCCGACGACCCCGTGCTGGCCTCCGCCGACAAGGCTCGCCCCTAGCCCCGAGGAGGAGCCGCTGTGAGTCTGACAACCGAGGTGCTCTTGGTGAGCGGCGTGGCGTTGGACCTGGTGGGGGCGGGTGTCCTCGCGCACGCTCACAACGCCGAGTCAATCGTCGAGCTGCGCGAGGAAATAGGCGAGGAGGGTGCAGCCGTGGGGGAGTCCGACACGCTGTCTACGCATGCCCAGCTGTTGGCAGAGAAACGAATCGGCTTCCTGCTGTTGACCGTCGGGCTGGGTCTGTACCTGAGCGGAGTCGTCCTGAAGAGCCCCGAGGGTCAGGCCTTGATGGGCGCTATCGCGGTGGGAATGGTGATGGCTGGCCTGGTGGCCAGCGTCGTCTTCACCCGGATCGTTGGCAGCCGGTTCCACGAGCAGGCGCGCCAGGCGAGCGAGCGCGAAGACCCCGAGGTGCTGCCCGAGCAGTAGGCCTTCCTACCGAAGCGACCCAGTCGAGCCGCACCTCAAGGAACTGGGTCCGGAGTTGACAGTGTTGAGCGGTCGCGGGAGGGCGCGACTCGTAGCGCCGTCAGGGAGCGAAGCGACAGGCGCAAGAGCCCGACCGCAGCGGACGCTCACCAAAAGTCAAGAGCTGCGGAGTTCCTTGAGGAGCGAGCGAGCAATCACCATGCGCTGAATCTGGTTGGTGCCCTCGAAGATCTGCGTCACCTTCGCCTCCCGCATGTAGCGCTCGGCCGGGAAGTCGCGTGTGTAGCCGTACCCACCGAGCACCTGCACCGCATCAGTAGTGACCCGCATTGCCGCATCGGTCGCGACAAGCTTGGCGATCGAGGCTTGGCGGCTGAAGGGGCGGCCGGCGTCGCGCAACCGGGCCGCATGCAGGTACGTCGCCCGGGCCGACTCGACTGCAGCAGCCATGTCGGCCAGCAAGAACTGCAGGCCCTGGAACTCCGCGATCGCCTTGCCGAACTGTTTGCGTTCGGCGGCGTACGAGACCGCCAAGTCGAGAGCTGACTGGGCCAACCCGGTCGAGCACGCGGCGATCCCCAACCGCCCGGAATCCAAAGCAGACAAGGCGATTGTCATGCCTTCACCCTCGGCACCGATGCGAAGGTCAGCGGGCACATGGGCGTTATCAAAGAGCACTTGGGTCGTTGTCGAAGCGGTCATGCCCATCTTCTTCTCCGGCGCACCGAAGCTGAGACCGTCCGTCCCTGCTGGCACGTGAAACGCGGAGAGCCCAGCCCTGGGGTCAGCCGACGTACGCGCAAACAGCAAGAAGAAGTCGGCGTGCGGGCCGTGGCTGATCCATGCCTTCGTCCCGTTGATGACGTAGTCGTCGCCATCAAGGACAGCCTTGGTAGCGATCGCCGAGACGTCCGACCCAGCCTGCGGCTCCGACAGTGCATAGGCGCCGAGCTGGTCACCGCCGAGCATGCCGGGAAGCCAGTGAGCACGCTGCTCGTCAGTGCCGAACCGCGCCAGCGCCGACGACGACAGGGTGTGCACCGAGACATCGACCGCGACGCTCATCCATGCGGTGGCGATCTCTTCGAGCACCTGCAGGTAGACCTCGTAAGGCTGCCCGCCACCACCGTCCTCTTCGGTAAACGGTAACGACATCAACCCGGTCTTGCCGAGCAGGTGGAAGACATCGCGAGGGAACTCCGCGTCGGCTTCCGCCTGAGACGCGCGAGGGGCGAGCTGCTCGGAGGCAATCTCGCGGACCAGCTCGAGCAGGTCGCGAGCCTCATCGGAGGGAAGCAGACGTTCAACAGGCATGGCGATCTCTAACGCTTCGTACGACGCAGGCGGTCGATCTCGTACAACGCGATACCGGCAGCCACCCCGGCATTCAGCGACTCGGTCGTGGCCGACATCGGGATGCGCACGAGCACGTCGCACGTCTCACTAACAAGTCGCGAGAGACCCTTGCCCTCGCTGCCGACGACGAGCACGAGCGGCTCAGTGGCGAGCTCGAGCTCGGAAATGTCGACGGTGCCTTCGGCATCGAGGCCGGCCACCATCAGGCCCTGCTGCTGGAACTCCTTGAGCTGGCGGGTGAGGTTGGTTGCGCGCGCCACCGGTACCCGAGCAGCCGCTCCTGCCGACGTCTTCCAGGCACTCGCGGTCATGCCAGCAGCACGCCGCTCCGGTACGACGACACCATGTGCACCGAATGCACCGGCTGAGCGGACCACGGCGCCCAGGTTGCGTGGGTCAGTCACGGAGTCAAGCGCCACGAGGAGCGGCACTTCTGCGCCGGCGTGCGCCTGGTCGACGAGGTCATGCGCGTCGGCGTACTCATACGGCGGGACCTTCATCGCGAGCCCCTGGTGCACAGCGCGATCGGTCATCCGGTCGAGCTCGGCCTTGGTGACCTCGAGCATCGAGACCCGACGATCAGCCGCGATGCGGAACGCCTCACGAAGACGGTCATCACGCTCGGCGTGTTCCGCGACGTACAACGTGGTCACCGGGACTCCAGCCTGCAGAGCCTCGACGACGGAGTTCCGACCGGCGACCCATTCCGAGGTGGCTGTCGATTTGCGACGCCGACTTTGCCGCGGAGCAGACGCTTTGTCGGCGGACTTCGTCGAGCGGTGCGCCTTGTGTCCTTCCCGCTCGACCGCCTTCGGGGTCGGTCCTCTGCCCTTGAGAGCCTTGCGACGACGACCCCCCGAGCCAGCGGTTGGGTTGCCGCCCTGCCGCTTGCGGATTGCGCCTTGGCGTTTGCTGTTGCCCGGCATCAGCGCGTCACCGTCCATCGGGGTCCTTGAGGGGTGTCCTCCACCTCGACACCGGCGTCCCGCAGCTCATCGCGGATCGCGTCGGCTGCAGCGAAGTCCTTGCGCGCTCGGGCGTCCTCCCGCTGCTGGAGCAATGCGGCCACCAACGAGTCGATCACGCCACCCGGTGCGGCTGCGCGAGTGCCAGCCACCCAGCCGGGGTCGAGCGGATCGAGTCCGAGCACCCCGAGCATCTGACGAACGGCTGCCAGGTTGGCGCGCAGTGCTTCGGAGTCGCCATCGGCGAGCAGCTTGTTGCCATCGCGGATCACGCCTTGCAAGGCGGCGAGGGCGGCGGGCACCGCGAGGTCGTCGTCCATCGCGGCGGCAAAGTCCGGAGAGACGTTGTCGGCAGGTTCGACACCGCCGGTCAACTCGGTCGCCCGGACGACGTACCCCTCCATCCGCTCGAACGCGGTCGCGGCCTCGGCGAGCGACTCCTCAGCGAACTCGATGATCGAGCGATAGTGCGGCGCGATCAGGTAGTAGCGCAGCTCGATCGGCCTGACACGTTTGATGACCTCGCTGACGAGCAACGAGTTGCCGACAGACTTGCTCATCTTCTCGCCAGCCAAGTTGACCATCGCGTTGTGCATCCAGGTCCGGGCGAACGGTCTGCCGGCCGCCCGCGACTGGGCCTGCTCGTTCTCGTGGTGCGGGAACCGCAGGTCCAGACCGCCACCATGGATGTCGAACTCATCGCCCAGGTACTTGCCCACCATCGCCGAACATTCGAGATGCCAGCCCGGTCGACCGAGTCCCCAGGGCGAGGGCCAGGCGGCGGTCGCCGGCTCCACTTCCTTCTTGAAGCCTTTCCAGAGGGCGAAGTCGCGGGGGTCGCGCTTGCCGCGCGGGTCGGCATCGGTTGCGGGCTCCATGTCGTCGAGGCGCTGGTTGGACAGCTCGCCGTACGACGGCCACGAGCGCACGTCGAAGTACACGTCGCCTGACCCATCAGCCGCCGCGTAGGCATGCCCCTTGGTGATGAGCTGACCGATGAGCTCGAGCATCTCGGGGATGTGGCCGGTGGCGCGGGGCTCGTACGTCGGTGGCAGGCAACCGAGCCCCTGGTAGGCGTCGTGCAGCTCCCGTTCGTTGGCGTAGGCGATCGACCACCACGGCCGGTGTTCTTCGCCCTCTTTGGCCAGGATCTTGTCGTCGATGTCGGTGATGTTGGCGATCAGCGTGACGTCGTACCCGCGAAACGTGAACCACCGCCGGAGGACGTCGAACACGACTTCCTTGCGGATGTGGCCGATGTGAGGCGGCCCCTGCACCGTCAGGCCACAGTGGTAGATCCCGACCTGGCCGGGCACGAGAGGCGTGAAGTCACGGACCTCTCGGGTGGCGGTGTCGTACAGGCGAAGCGTCACCGGCACAGGGTATCGACCGCGACGAGACAACGACGAATCCCCGACATGCCTGCCCTGGGCGCATACCCTGGGTTGATGCGCACCCGCGGCCTCGTTCTCGCCTTGCTCGTCGTGCTCACCACGCCGTTGACGGGTGAGGCCGCGCCGACGGCAGAGGCTGGGACTGGCGGTCGAGGACTCGAAGCGCCGTCAAAGAGCGCAGCGAAGGGGCGAGAGCCCGACCGACAGGCCCAGCCTTCGAAAGCCATCGCCCTGACGAGTTGGCGCGCAGCAACGATGCGCAAGGGCTCCTTCTCTCACACGCATTACCAGCGCGGCAAGGGCATCGTGATCGGGCCGCGACCGGATCGCGTCTCGTACGACGACCCGCATGGCTCTGGTGGCCGCCGTGGGTACCAAAGGGGATCCTGGTACTCGCCGTGGGTCAAGCCCGGCTTCGGTTTCGACCAGCTGATCGCCTCTTACAACGCCTCGACTCCGGTGGGCACGTTCATCGAGATCGCGACACGCGCTCGCACCGTCGGCGGCCGGCTCTCGTCGTGGGACAGCCTCGGCCGCTGGGCCAGCCACGACAAGCGCTTTCACCGGATGTCGCTCGGCGCCCAGACCGATGACGTCACCCGCGTCGCGGTCGACACGCTGGTGGCCGACTCGGGCAGCCGGCTCAAGCGCTGGCAACTGCGGGTGACGCTGATGCGTCGTACCGGAAGCGACAAGACACCGACGGTCACCATGATCGGAGCCGTCGCCTCTCACCTGCCGAAGGCATCGCGCACCAGCCGAGCATGGCCCGGAAGAGGCCGCAGCCTGGCGGTGCCGCGCTACTCGCAGCAGATCCACAAAGGTGAGTACCCGCGCTACAACGGCGGCGGCGAGGCTTGGTGCAGCCCCACCTCCACGTCGATGGTGCTCGCGTACTGGAATCGCGGCCCGACCCGACGCCAGTACTCCTGGGTCAAGAACTCGTACGACGACCCCTGGGTCGACCACGCTGCCCGCTTCACCTACGCGTGGGGGTACGACGGCACCGGCAACTGGCCCTTCAACACCGCCTACGCGGGAACCTTCAAGCTCGACGCGTTTGTCACGAGGCTCCGGTCTCTGCGCGAGGCCGAGCTGTTCACCAGAGCCGGCATCCCGCTGGTGGCGTCGATCTCGTTCGGGCCAGGCGAGCTCGATGGCGCCCCGATCGGGTCCACGAGTGGTCACCTGCTCGTGATCCGCGGCTTCACCACGTCCGGCAAGGTGATCGTCAACGACCCCGCGGCACCGAACTCGAACAGCGTCCGACGCGTCTACCAGCGCGGCCAGTTCGAGAACGCCTGGTCAGACAACGGTGGCGTCGTCTACGTCATCCATCCCAGGTCGAAGTCGCTCCCCCAGCCCGGCCGACACCGCAACTGGTGACGGCACCCCCGCCGTCGCGTCGTGACCACATGAGTGCAAGGCTCGGCGCCGAGGCGTCGACGCCGGTCTGCGCCGCCTGACCTCAGCATCGCCTGACCGCCCGACCGTCCGGAGAACGTCCGTGCCACACATCGCCTACCAGCAGTGGGACTCGGGCTCGGGGCTGGCTGCTGGGACGCACGACGGGACGATGCTGGTCGGCGATGCACTCGTGATCGACACTCCGACGTCGACGCTCGTGCATACCGATCCCTTCAGCGAGGCGCCCCCGACGACGTACGAGGTCGCGACGTGGACGTCGCCCGAGATCAGTCCAGGCTTCGACTACACCGAGCTCGTCGCCTCATGGAACGCCGACGCTCCTGACGGGACCTGGCTGCAGGTCTCCGTACACGGCAAGACCGATGACGGAAGCACGTCGAAGGACTACGTGCTCGGCCGCTGGACGGCTGGCGACGGCCCGATCCACCGCACCACCGTGCCGGCGCAAGACGATGACCTGGCGAGTGTCGTGACCGACGTACTCATCGCGAAGAAGGAGCGGTCCCTGTCGACCTGGCAGCTCACGCTGTCGCTGCTCCGCGAAGTCGGGTCATCTACTACCCCCTCGGTCACCCTGATCAGTGCGATGGCGTCGGCGCTGCCTACTGACGCGGGTCCGCTCGCAGCGAGCCCGCTCGGAGGTGCCGAGGGCATCACGTTGGACGTGCCGGCGTACAGCCAGGAGCTGCACATCGGCGAGTACCCGCAGTACAACAACGGCGGCGAGGCCTGGTGCAGTGCGACGTCGACCGCGATGGTGCTGGCGTTCTGGGGACGCGGCCCGACACTGGACGAGTACGCCTGGGTCGATTCGGCGTGCAGCGATCCGTGGGTCGTCCACGCCGCAGCCAACACCTACGACCACGACTACGACGGCACGGGCAACTGGTCCTTCAACACGGCGTACGCCGCCCGCTACGGCCTGAAGGCGTTCATCACCCGGCTTCGCTCGCTCACCGAGGCCGAGCAGTTCATCAAGGCGGGCATCCCGCTGATCGTGTCCGTGTCGTTCAGGGAGAACGAGCTGAGCGGCGCCGGCTACGACACCGACGGCCACCTGATGGTGCTGGTGGGCTTCACTCCCGAGGGCGATGTTGTCGTCAACGACCCGGCGTCACACCTGGTGGCCAGCAACGACGAGGTGCGCGTGGTCTATGACCGCACCGAGTTCGAGAACGTCTGGCTGCCGGCCCCACACTCAGGCGGCATCGTGTACGTCGTCCACCCTCCGGACGTACCCCTTCCTCCGGCTCCCAGCGAACCCAACTGGTAGCCCGGGTTAGGTGGTCGGCGCGAGAAGGCGGCGAGTGGAGATGGCGGCATTGAGCGCTGACGCGAGCTGGACCAGAGAGGGCGCCGCATCAGACAAGTGCCAGTTCTCCGGCGCCCCGAACCAGTACAGCGGCTCGTCTGGGGTGTCATCCGGGTCGGTCGCTGCGAGGGCGGTCGCCCACCGCTCCCCCAGCCCGAACACCACGGCGTAGGGGTAGCACCGGGAGATCAGCTCTTGCCGCTGCTCGATCGGGATGTTCGAGACGTTGGCCTGTTCGAGGAACGCCCGGAAGTCATGCAGTTCGGCCAGCACCGTGCTGCCCTTCGCCGTTCGCGCCGGTGCAATTTGACCCGCCCACACGAGGGCCACACCGGCCAGGGTGACCGACAGCCCCACCAATCCGAACGTGCTCGACAGCGCAAGTACGACGGTCAGCACCACCCCTGCCGCAACCAACACCCAGCCAGCCGTCGTCCAGCGGGAGCGAACCGCGTCAGGACGTTCGCCGAACCAGCCCTGGTCGACCATGTCGTCGTACAACAGCGCCTGCACGGCAGGCAGCCGGGCGCGCAAGGTCTCACCGAGCTCACTCACCAAGACCGTGTCGGAGGTCGAGAAGACCGCGTCGAAGACCTCCCGCTCGTAGGCGAGCAGCTCGTCGCCGGGGTCGTTGCGCCGCCGCAGCGCCCAGTCCAGGCGACCGAAGTCGGAACGCGGCAGCTCCTCGACAAACACGTAGTTGCGAGCCGCGAGATCGATGATCGTCGAGGTGACGTCGACGATGTCAGCGTGCTCGTCGACGAGCGTGCCCATCTGCCCCGGGCGCACGCCACTCGGCGGAGCCAACACCAGCCGACCACTGCCATCGTCGACGAGCGGCTGGACGCGGTCTCGCGCGTCGGACCCCGTGTCGCGCCCTCGCGTCCACCACAACAGGAATGCCGCCAGCACGCCAAACGCAAGGACTGCCAGGGCGACCAAAAGCGGCGTGCCGCTCGCAGTGAACGCACGGGCGAGGCTCCACCTCGCCTGCAGGTCGGTGCTCGGTGAGACACCTGACTCGGCGCTCAAGCCGAGGATGCCGACCAGCTGGTCCCCGGCCGCGAGACCGAGCTGCGTCATGGTCGGCGCGGGCACGTCGACGCTCTGCGACGTCGTACATGGGCGGCTCGATCCCGGAGCGCCGGCAAGGCAGGACAGCCACAAGGTGTCCGGCGCGTTCCAGACGACGGTCGCCCTGTCGAGGGGGACCCCGAAGCCCTGGACCACAGGCCATCGGACCTCGAGACCGTCGGTGGTCTGAGCCACAGCGCCATCGATGTCGTAGTCGAACGTCACCGTGACCTGATCCGACTGCGGCTCGGGGAGGTCGACTTCGATGGTGGCAACGTCGTCACCATCGGACACTGTTGCTTCGACGTCGGTCTGCACTGCGTCGACCACGACATTGTTCAGGTCGTAGACGCGGTCGTCCTCGGCGTCGTAGTGCTCACGCGTCGTGATGGTTCGCTCGAGATGGTCGGTCGGCGTACCCGCGAGGTCGTACGTGACCGCCTCCGCCACGTGCAGCTGGCCGTCTTCGCTCACCCGGACCGTCGCGGCGTAGTGCGAGATGCTCCCCGCCTCGGCGGACCAAGCCGGTCCAGCCAGCGCCACAACTCCCGTCAGCGATGCCACCGAAGTCACCAGGGAGGCCACCACGACCGCGCCTCGCGTTGGTGGTCGCGACCTCGCAACGCGCAGACGGGTGGCGGACATGCCGTCAGGGTAGTCTGCGGCCAGGCGCGCTCGCATGATCACCGAGCGCGTTCGACGAGGGGTAGGTCTGATGACTGAGGAGCCGCACTACCGGCCATTGCCTCCCCGTCACGTGCTCCCGCCGCCTCAGAACCCGCAGCGCTACTACGTGGCACCACCCCAATCGCCGTACCCGCCGCCATCGGGTTACCCGCCGCAATCCCCGCCGCAGGGCTGGCCGCCACCCCGACAGCAACCGCGCTACCAACCGCAGCCGTTCGACGCCTACCAGCAGTACCCACCTCAGCAACAGCAACCGTGGGGGTCTCCACCTCCGTGGGGGTACGGCGGCTGGGCGCCTCCGCCGCCACGTCGACGGCGGAGTCCGATGACCAATGTCATGCTCGCGATCGTCGGAATCGGCGCCTCGTTGTTCTTCGTGCTCATCCTGCTGAGCGCCCTTACCGGCGACCCGCGCTCCGCGACGGGGTCAGTCGACCACTCGCCCGCTCGCGCAGACAGCCCAGGCACCTCACCTGTCGATCCGAGCGATCCCGAGGCAGTTCTGGAGCGGAACACCCTTTACGAACAAGGGGGTTTGGCCAACGGCGACTGCCCGGCTCCCGGTCTCGGTGACGCCTCGAAAGAGGAGCAGACGGTCTTTTACGAGTCGCTGATGGGCTGTCTCAACGATGAGTGGCGGCCGGTCGTCGAAGGTGCTGGCTACTCCTACACGGAGCCGGGGTTGGTCGTCTTCGACTCAGCCGTCAACACACCTTGCGGCAACGCCTCACCAGAGGACGGGCGCACCCTGGCGTTCTACTGTCCCGGCGACACGGTGATGTACGCCGACGTCCCGCAGATGCGCAAGTTCTTCGACAACATCGATGTCGCGTACGCGATCGTGATCGGGCACGAGTTCGGGCACCACGTGCAACGAGAAACCAACATACTGAGTGCATTCGACGATGTCGTCCACGACGCCTTCGACCAACGCCTCGAACTCAACCGCCGGCTTGAGCTCCAAGCGAGCTGCATGGGCGGACTCTTCCTCGGCGCGATCGCCGACACCTTCCCGATGACCGAGCAACGTGTCAGCACGCTTCAGCAGGTGGCCGGTTCCTTCGGTGACGAGCCGGGCGGTTCCGATGACCAGCGCGACCATGGCTCCGGCGGCTCGAACCGGGAATGGATCATGACCGGGTTCACGCGCAATGACACCGCCGTGTGCAACACCTTCACCGCGTCGCCCGACCAGGTCGACTAGCCGCTCGCGCTCCAAACCCCAGCACGCCCGCTGCACTACTGGACCAGCGTGTGTTGACGAAACTGGCCCTTAACGAAACGTCCGATCGCTGCAATGGTGGTCTCTCACGTTCTTAGGCGACTTGAGGAGCACGACATGACAACCCTGATGGGGGGCCGGGTGAAGTCACTGGCCGAGCGGCTCGACGGCGAACTGCTGCTGCCCGGCGACAGCGGGTACGACGAAGCGCGCACCGTGTGGAACGCCATGATCGAGCGGCGGCCGCAGGTGATCGTGCGCTGCGCGAGCACCGACGACGTCTCGGCAGCGGTTCGGTTCGCCCGTGAGCACGATCTCGAGATCGCCGTGCGATGCGGGGGGCACAGCGTTCTCGGGCTCGGCGTACCCGAGGGCGGACTCATGATCGACCTCACACCGATGGGTGCCGTTCGGGTCGACCCGGAACGTCGCCGGGCCTGGGTGCAGGGCGGCGCGCTGCTCGGGGCACTCGATCGCGCGACGCAGCCGCACGGCCTCGCCACCACCGCAGGGAACGTCTCCCACACGGGGGTGGGGGGCCTGACTCTTGGTGGTGGGATGGGTTGGCTGGCCCGTCAGTGCGGACTGGCCTGTGACAACGTCACCGCGTTCCAGGTGATCAACGCCGAGGGCGACCTGATCCGCGCCAGTGCGACCGAGAACCCCGACCTGTTCTGGGGGCTTCGGGGCGGCGGTGGCAACTTCGGGATCGTGACGGAGTTCGAGTTCAAGCTGCATGCGGTCGGCACGCAGGCCTTGCTTGCCGACTTCTTCTTCCCCGTTGAGGACGCCCTCCCGGTGGTCTCCGCCTGGCGGGATCTCAACGCGACGGCGCCGCGACAGGCCACCTTCGCCACCTGGGTCGGCGAGTCCGACGCGTCGTTCCTGCCAGCAGACCTGCGCGGAAAGCCGGTGGCCAGCGTGGGCTTCGTCTGGGTCGGTGATCCCGAGGAGGGGCAGAAACTGCTTCCGGCGTTGCGTGCCCTCGGGAAACCGGTCGCGGAACAAGTCGAGGAGATGCCCTACCTGCAGCTGCAGACCTCGGGCGACACCGCCGAGGGACATAGGTTCCGGAGGTACTTCCAGGGCCACTACTTCGATGAGCTCCCTGACGAGGCCATCCAGACGATGCTGCAGCGTGGGCTTGCGGACGGTCGCGGTGAGTTCGGGCCGGCTGTCAGCCTTCAGGCGTACGGCGGCGCCATCGCCGAGGTCGCTGACGCCGATACGGCCTTCAGCCAACGCGACACGCTGTTCGAGTTTGTCGCCGCGGCTCGTTGGACAGATCCGGCGGAGGACGACGCATGGATGTCCGCAGCGCGACGGGCCGCGGGCGCACTCAACCAGTTCGCCAGCGGGGCCTACATCAACCGGACAGGGGAGGCGGGGCCTGACAGCGTTGACCGCGCGTACACATCCGACAAGCTCACCCGGCTGATCGCCGTCAAGGATGCTTACGACCCTGACAACGTCTTCCATCTCAACCAGAACATCAAACCCAGCGCTCACACAGAGAGCTGACGAGCGCCCGCAATTGCGGGGAAGCCGTGGTCCGGCGGACACCGAAACCACGGCCTTCCCGCAATTCGTGGGTATGGCCCGTGAAAAGGACGACGTGGCGCGCCGAATAGACTGGGAGCGGCGGCAAGAGCTCACCAGGTGGTGCACCAGATGGCTGGATTCGACTCGTGGATCGATCGGCAGATTCGCGATGCCCAAGAGCGCGGCGAGTTCGACAACCTGCCCGGCGCCGGCAAGCCGATCGAAGGCTTGGACAAGCGGCAAGATCCCGACTGGTGGGTCAAAGGCCTGATGGAGCGCGAGCGGCTCACCTTCGTGCTGCCGACATCGCTGGCACTCCGCAAGGAGATCGAGGACCTGCCAGACACCCTCTCGACCGAGTGGTCCGAGTCAACGGTGAGAGAGATTGTCGAAGACCTCAACGATCGCATTGTCGAGGCACGGCGTCGGCCGGCGAGTGGTCCTCCCGTGTTCATCCAAACGGTCGACGTCGAGCCTGCCGTCACGGCATGGAAGGAAGCACGCGGGCGCAGGGGTGGATCGAAGCCTGTCGCAGACGACGAGGCGACGCAGGCGCGTGAGTCATCCGGACGGGAATCGTCTCGTCGGTTCGGCTGGTTACGCCTTCGGCGTAGGCGTCCTTGATGCGCTGGGTTGACGCCTTTATCGACGTACCTGAAGACGAGACCGAGCGAGCCGGGACGTTCTGGAGCGAGGCACTCGGCTGGCCGCTCGGTTCACCATGGACCGGGCACCCCGAGTTCCGGAGCTTTGCGCCGGATGAGGGTGATGAGTATGTGCACCGGCAGACGATCAACGGACCCGCACGCATTCACATCGACCTCGAGGTCCTGGACGTCGATGCTGAGGCGGAGCGGTTGGTCACGCTTGGCGCACAGAAGGTTCACCGGGCCAAGCACTGGCAGGTGATGGCCTCACCAGGCGGCCTGCCGTTTTGCTTGTGCTTGGGGTCCGCGAGCCACCGCAGCAAGTCGCAGCCCGCGGCGATGACGTGGGACACCGGCCATCGGAGCAGGCTTGTCCAGATCTGCATCGACGCGCCGAGCAGGATCCACGAGACCGAGACGAAGTTCTGGCGCGACGCCACAGGGTGGACGTTCTCCGAAACGCGGCGTCCTGAGTTCGACGGCAGGCTGAGACCTGGTGAGCGAGGGCCCCTCCAGATCCTGCTGCAACAACTTGGTCCTGACGACGACGGCGAGCACACTCGCGCCCACCTCGACCTGGGCACCGACGACGTCGACGCGGAGGTCGCGCGACTCCTCAGGCTCGGTGCGCAGCGTGTCGCCACCGGCTCCGGCTGGATCGTGATGCAGGACCCGGTCGGCTTGCCGTTCTGCGTGACCAGCAACCCGCCTGACTGACGTCCGTCAATCGAGCGTCAGTCGACATTCACGTTGATGGTGTGCCATCCCGTTGCCCCGTCAGGGATGACGTCGGCGAGGTCGCTGGTCTGCGTGTACCCCGACTTGTCGGTCGCGCGTACGGCGATGTCGTAGTCGCCCGGCTCGGCAGACCAGACGTGTGACCACTGCACCCAGCTGTCGATGGTCGGATCTGAGCCCAAGGTGGCGTCGACCCAGTCCGCGTCGCCGATCTTGACCTCCACCTTCGCGATCCCGGTGTGCTGGGCCCAGGCCACACCTCCGATCGAGACGTCACCGGAGGAGACCTTGTCGCCGCTTCGCGGGACGTCGATGCGGGACTGGGTCTTGACGGGGCCTTTGGCCGACCACCCGCGGTCGGTCCAGAACGCCGTGAAGTCGTCGAAGCGGGTCACCTCGAGGTCGACCACCCACTTCGTCGCCGACACATACCCGAACAGTCCCGGTACCACCATCCGCACCGGGAAGCCGTGCTCCGGCGTGAGCGGCTCGCCATTCATGGCGAGGGCCAACAGCGCGTTCCGGCCGTCGGTCAGGGCGCTCAGCGGCGTGCCCGCCGTCCAGTCATCGTCGGACGTCGACAACACTGCGTCAGCGTCGGGATGCACCCCCGCCTCCGCAAGGACGTCGGCGATCGGCACACCAGCCCATCTGGCGTTCGAAATCAGGTTTCCGCCGACCTCGTTCGAGACGCAGCACAGCGTGATCCAGGCCTGGTCGAGTCCGCGGTCGAGGAGGTCTTGATAGGTGAGGGTGAGCTCGCGGTCGACCATCCCGTGAACACGCAGCTGCCAGTCCTTGGGCAGGATCTGCGGGATCGAGAGTGCCGTGTCGATCCGGTAGAAGTCCTCCTGGTCCGTGATCCACGACGCGACCCCGTCCACACCGACGCTGACTCCGGCAGGTGCGGTCGGCATGCGGATGGGCAGCCGGAGTTTGCGCCGGGCTGCCTCGACAGCCGCTCGGCTGTGGGCGAGCACGCGTCCGACGGTCCCCACGGCGAGAGCGGCGACAGCCACAGCCGCGGAAAGTTCGAGGAATCTTCTCCGGGACGTGGTCCGCGGCGGCGGCAACGGCTCCGCGTCGGGTCGCTGCCAGGGCACGGGATCGTCAGGCCGAGCGTTGGCAGCGGCAATCGCTTTGGGGGCCAACAACGCCAGCACTGCGATCGTGGTGACCACGCCAACCACGGCCGGGACGTACGTCGCGTTGGACGCCGTCAACCGGTTGTGCACCGCCATCATGAGGACGATGCCCATGGCAAAGAAGATCCCTTGAGCGAGGAGAACGCTGCGCAGGGCAATGATCCCGACGATCGCGCTGACGATCGTCAAGCCGAGCAGAGTGACCGCGATCAGGAAGGGTTTGTCGTTGTGGCCAACCAGCGAGATGACTTTTTCGATCACGACGCCCGGCGTGAGCCTGATGATGCTTTCGGCCACGGCCACGACGGGAGACACGCGCTGGTGCAAGTAGCCGCTGAGGAGCTCGGAGACGGCAAGGCCGGCCGCAGCTGAGACCACACCCAGCACAGCGCCAATCCGGCGAGCCGACGTCATACGTCGATCGTGCCCCACGATCCTGAGATCTAGGCAAGTACGGCGCAGCTGTCACACACTCGTCACCGCTGCTGAGATGATGCACCCGTGACGGATCCCGGACCTGACGCTCTGCTCCCACATGTCGGTATTGCGATGGACGTCCATGCGCTGGTGCCAGGTCGTCCGCTGTGGGTGGCCGGCTTGCTGTGGCCCGACGAGACGCTCGGCCTCGAAGGTCACTCCGACGGCGATGTCGTCGCGCACGCCGCCTGCGACGCGTTGCTCTCCGCTGCTGGGCTCGCTGACCTGGGAGCCCAGTTCGGCACCTCGGAGCCCGAGTGGTCCGGCGCCAGCGGGGTCGCACTCCTGACCGAGACCGCTCGTCGGCTCGGCCTGGCGGGTGTGCGGATCGGGAACGTGTCGGTGCAGCTGATCGGTGAGCTGCCCAGGATCGGTTCGCGTCGAGCAGAGGCAGAGCAGGTGCTGACCGAGGCCGCTGGAGCAGGCGTGAGCGTCAGCGGTACGACGTCCGACGGACTCGGGTTGACGGGCCGGGGCGAGGGCCTGGCGGCGATCGCCACCGCACTGGTCTATCGCTGAGGTTCGGCCAAGCTCTCGGCGAAGACCAGGTCGATCGCCCGGGTGATCTTGAACCCCCTGATGTCGCCCTCGACGACGGTGACGGACTCGCCGAGGAGCTCGACCAGGCTGGCGTCATCAGTTGCCTCCTGGTGTGGCGCGTGCTGGTGTGCAGCCCGCAGAGTCTCGGCGCGGAAACCCTGGGGAGTCTGAACCGCGAGTACGCCGTGCCGGTCCAACGGCGCACTCACGCCATCGGTTCCGACCTGACGCAGCGAGTCACTGAGCCCGACCGCAGGCACCACGGCGAAGGCGCCGGCGGTGAGAGCGGCGACGACGCGGTCGGCCACGTCGGAGGGCACGAGGGGGCGGGCGGCATCGTGGACGAGGACGAAATCGGCCATAGCGCTCACCTGATCAAGGGCCAGCCCCACCGATTGCTGTCGGGAGCTTCCGCCCTCGACGACGCGCACGGGGGTGGCGAGGGGTTCTAGATCAGCGGTGATCCGGCCGACCAAGGCAGCGGGGGCCGCCACCACGATCTCGTCGACGACGTGCTCAAGGCACCGGATGGCGTGGCGAAGCAGGGTCTCGCCGGCAAGCTCGCGCAGCGCCTTGATCGGCAACTGTGCACTGCTGGCCTCATCGTCGGCGGCGAGCCGCTGCCCGGAGCCCGCGGCGGGGATGATGGCAGCAACGTGAGGGCTCACGACGTCAGCATGGCAGCAGGCTCACGGTGGCCCGGCAAAGACTCCGCGGAAGGGGCTCTGAGGCAAGGCTCAGACACAAAACTGTGGCATAAAAGAAGAGCCCCGCCTTGCGGCGGGGCCTTCAATGCTAGGAGGCGAGTACCTCGTCGAGGATCGTCTCGGCTTTGTCTTCGTTGGTGTGCTCAGCCAGGGCCAGCTCAGAAACGAGGATTTGCCGGGCTTTGGCCAGCATCCGCTTCTCTCCGGCTGACAGGCCACGCTCGCGTTCACGTCGCCACAGGTCGCGAACAACTTCCGCAACCTTCAAGACGTCGCCGGAGTGCAACTTCTCCAGGTTTGCCTTGTAACGACGCGACCAGTTGGTCGGCTCTTCAGTGTGCTCAGCGCGCAAAACGTCGAAGACGCGCTCGAGGCCGGCCGCGTCAACAACGTCGCGGACACCCACGAGGTCGAGGTTGCAAGCAGGGACTCGGACGACCAAGTCGTTTTGGGCAACAATTCGGAGGACTAGATAGAGCTTGTCCTCACCTTTGATTTGACGGGTCTCAATATCTTCGATGACAGCGGCCCCATGATTGGGATATACCACCGTCTCGCCGACCGTAAAAGTCATCTGTCAGTTACCCCTTTCCAGGCTTCTAGGATACCACGCTTCGGTGCTTGCCGGAATCACGTTTGCCCAGGTCAGAGCGTCGTTTCGGGCTTGACAAACGACCGATCTCATGCCTCTCTCAGGTCCGCCACTGGCGGAGCTTATTGCTTTCGCTACGCTGATCCTGCTCGCGTCGGAACACTGGAATCGGCTGTTCGTGCTCAAAGGAGGACAACCCATCGTGGGGACCCCGACATCAACTGTGACCAGCACGTTGCGTGTTCGCTGGGCTCGTCGCCTGGCGCTGGTGGCGGCCCTGGTCGTGCTGCCTGTGGCCACTGGCTGTTCGGCGAATTTCGGCGCTGAGACCAATCAGCCCTACCACCCCGCAGCTGGGAGAAGCGACCGGAGTGGTCAGGTCTACGTGATCAACGCACTCGTCGTCGGTGATGGCGAAGGCAACGGAACCGTGGTTGCCGCCCTCATCAACCAGGCCAGCGAGGACGACGAGCTCGTCGGCTTCGAAGCCGAGCACCTCGACGGTGGCGGCCTCGATACGACACCGCTGACCTCCGATGGCATCGAGCTGCCCTCCCAGAAGGCGGCCAACCTCCCCGAGGACGACGTGCTCCAGATCAGCGGAGACGCCGTCCAGCCCGGCACCGTGCTCAACTTGACGTTCACGTTCCAAAACGCAGCACCCGTGACTATCGGCGTGCCCGTACTCAGGCAGACCGAGATCTACTCCGGAGTGACTGTCGGGCCGATCGAGAAGACGACAGGCCCTACGGAGACGACTCCCAGCGGCGACTGACCGCTCGGGCTCCCGTCAGCTCGCCACCGGAGCGTCGTACTTGTAGCCAAGCCCGCGCACGGTGACGAGGTAGCGGGGGTGGGCCGGATCGGGTTCGATCTTCGCCCGCAACCGTTTGACATGCACGTCCAGCGTCTTCGTGTCTCCGACGTAGTCGGCGCCCCAGACTCGGTCGATCAGCTGCCCCCGGGTCAGCACGCGGCCAGCGTTCCGCAGGAACATCTCGAGCAGCTCGAACTCCTTCAGGGGCAGTCGGACCTCGCCGCCGCTGACAGTCACGACGTGGCGCTCGACGTCCATCCGGACGCCGCCGGCCTCGAGAGTCGCCGGCACCAGGTCAGGTTCGATCCCGCGACGTAGCACGGCGCGGATGCGCGCCACGAGCTCACGCGGGCTGTACGGCTTGGTGACGTAGTCGTCGGCACCCAGCTCGAGCCCGACGACCTTATCGACCTCGGCGTCCTTGGCGCTCACCATGATCACGGGGACTGACGAGACCTGTCGCAGTCTCCTGCACACCTCGGTGCCAGGAAGTCCCGGCAGCATCAGGTCGAGCAGGACGATGTCGGCACCATTGCGCTCGAACTCCTCGAGGGCGTCCGGTCCCGTACCGGCCAACGCCACGTCGAAGCCTTCCTTGCGCAGCATGTAGGCCAACGCATCGCTGTAGCTCTCTTCGTCCTCCACGACGAGCACGCGCGTCACGAGGCCTCCTCTTCACGGTCGGGGGTCTGGCTAGGGGTCGGGACGGCGCTCTGCTGAGCGGATGCGTCAGGGTGGTGCTCCGTCTCGTCGGGTACGACGGTCGGGCCGTCGACCTCGGGTGCTCGTCGCGACGTACGACCCCGGACCAGCTCGCCGGTCGCGGGATCGATCCGGGCGGGAAGACTCAGAGTGAAGCTGGAGCCCTCGCCCTCGACGCTCCACACACGCACCTCGCCGCCATGGGTGGCGGCCACGTGTTTGACGATCGACAGTCCAAGTCCGGTGCCACCGGTCGAGCGCGCTCGGGCGGGGTCTACGCGGTAGAACCGTTCGAAGATCCGATCGATCTCGGCGGCGGGGATCCCGACGCCTTGGTCGGTGACGACGACGTCGACCATGGCCTCGTTGGCGCGCGCCGACACCGTCACTCTCGCGCCGGCTGGGCTGTAGACGACCGCATTCTCGACCAGGTTGCCGAGCGCGACGATCAGCTGCTCGCCGTTGCCCAGCACCAAGAACCCGTGCTCGCCCACGAAGTTGAGGTCGACTCCCTTGTCCGCGGCATCAACGCGGACACGGTCGATCGCCCGTTCGGCGATCCAGTCGAGCGGCACCGGATCGACCTCGTCGAGAGGGTCGTCGCCCTGCAGTCGCGACAGCTCGATGATCTGCTGCACCAACCGAGTCAGCCGCTCGCTCTCGGTGCGCATGCGCTGGGAGAAGCGGTGCACGGCCTCGGGGTCGTCGGCAGCCTCACCGACGGCCTCGGCGAGCAGGTTGATCGCCCCGACCGGCGTCTTGAGCTCGTGGCTGACGTTGGCCACGAAATCGCGCCGGATGGCTTCGACCCGGCGCTCTCTCGTGCGGTCCTCGACGAGGACGAGGATGAGCTTGCTGCCCAGCGGCGCGACTCGCGCTGCCAGGTGCAGAGACCGGGTCCGGCTCCGACGCAGGGTCAGGTCGCCTTCGCGGATCTGCCCATCACGGCGTACGGCGCGGACCAATGCGAGAAGCTCCTCGAGGTCGACGTGCGACCCCCGAACCAGCCCCATCGCATGAGCGGGTGCACTGGCCTTGAGGACCGCGTCATCGGGCCCGACGACCAAGGCGGATGAACGGAGTACTGAAAGCACCGCTGCCACGCCAGGAGGCACCAGTGGTTCGGTCACCGCAACAGGCACTCGCCCCTGGTCGCGTTCACTGAGGCGAAACGAAAGGACTGTGAAGGCGCCGAGCAGCGCCCCGATCCCGCCGCCTATCAAGGCGGCTGTCGACGAGTCCATGTGCTCGATGGTACGCAAGGAACCCCTGGCAAGGAGCCATCGAGCGCACTCGGTTGACCGCAGTTTTCGCCAACGTTCATGCTGCGTTCACTCGCCTTCGCCGGTGCGTTACTCAACACCTCTACGGTCTAGACATGCGAGACCAGTATCAGCAGCAGCTCGACAGCATCCTTCACGAGCTGGTCGACATGACCGGCGGAGTGCGTGCCGCGCTGTCGCGAGCAACCGAGGCGCTCCTCAATGCCGACCTGTCTGCGGCTGAGCTCGTCATCAGTGGCGACCTCGCCATCGACGAGGCCCGCGAACGCATCGAGAACGACAGCTTCGAGATGTTGGCCCGTCAGGCACCGGTCGCCGGCGACCTGCGGATGCTCGTTGCGTCGTTGCGGATGGTCGCCGACCTCGAGCGGATGGGTGACCTGTCTGTGCACATCGCCAAGGTGGCGCGCCTGCGCTACCCGACCAAGGCGGTTCCCGAGATCTTGGTGCCGGTGATCGCCGATATGGCCAAGGCAGCCGACGAGATGATCTCCGCGGCTGCGGAGATCATCGCGTCACGTGACGTCGACGGCGCCCGCGCGCTCGAGCAGGCTGACGACGAGATGGACCAGCTGCGTCGCTCGATGTTCCGCACGCTGCTCAGCGACAACTGGTCTGAAGGCGTCGAGCCGGCGGTCGACATGGCGCTGCTCGGTCGCTACTACGAGCGTTTCGGCGACCACGCGGTCTCGATGGCTCGGCGGATCGTCTTCCTGGTCACCGGTCAGCACCCCGCCGCCGTCATGTGACGGAGCGACGCTGCGCCCTCCGGGCGCGGCGATAGGGTGCCGCCATGACGGAAGCGCCTTATCGGCTCGTGCTCGTACGGCACGGCGAGAGTGAGTGGAACGCCAAGAACCTGTTCACCGGATGGGTCGACGTGGGTCTCACGAGCAAGGGCCGCGACGAGGCCATTCGCGGTGGGTCCTTGCTTACCGAGCGAGGCATCCTTCCCGACGCTGCTGCACACCTCGGTCTTGCGCCGGGCAATCCAGACCGCAGACCTGTGCCTCAACCAGGCCGACCGCCACTGGATTCCCGTCCGCCGGTCGTGGCGGCTCAACGAGCGGCACTACGGCGCTCTGCAAGGTAAGGACAAGAAGGCGACCCTGGAGGAGTACGGCGAAGAGCAGTTCATGCTCTGGCGCCGCTCCTACGACACACCACCCCCGCCGATCGCCGATGACGACGAGTACAACCAGGTCGGTGACCCGCGCTACGACGCGCTCCCTGACGAGCTGATTCCCCGCACCGAGTGCCTGGCCGACGTCGTGCGAGCGGGCGCTGCCCTATTGGTACGACGCCATCGTCCCCGACCTGCGCACAGGTGCGACGGTGATGGTCGCGGCGCATGGCAACTCGTTGCGTGCCCTGGTGAAGCATCTCGACGGCATGTCTGACGAAGACGTCGTCGGGCTCAACGTCCCGACCGGTATCCCGTTGCTCTACGAGCTCGACTCAGGCATGCAGCCCACGGTCAAGGGCGGGGAGTACCTCGACCCCGATGCGGCTGCCGCGGCTATCGAGGCGGTCGCCAACCAAGGGCGGTGACCCCGCCGTCGTACAGGTCGCACAGCGAACGCAAGAAGATCCGGCTGTGACGACCTTTGCAGGGCGTGACAGTCGGATCCTGTGCGCATTGATGTCAGCGGTCGCCGAGACCAGACAGCTGGCCGTTTAGCCGCTGCAGGCGGTGTTGAAGTCGCCGTTGACGCTTGGCCAGGCGGAAGGCGGCGGTCAGTTCAGACTCGCGCGCCTCGGCTCGCCTGGACGCGCCGATCTCGCGCGCGACGTCCGGTGCGGTGAGCATGACTTTCCTCCGGTTTCTGGCGTCCCTGGGACGCCGATGAGCTGATGAGGTGGCGTAAGACACGTCAGTATCTTTTGCCTCTTACATCCTAGGCTCACTGAGCGTGAATTCCCTAACTCAGCGAACGTGACGGTGGACACCTTTGTCGGCTTATGTGCCTACGGCGTCAATGAACCCGTCAAACCGCTGCGCCACCGCCGGATCGAGTCCCCGATCTCAAGGGCACTCGTCAGCCCGTTGGCGAGGGATCGTCGCCGTGCTCGAGCCAGCCCCGGAAGGCCTCCAGGTTGCGGGTCGACTCACCACGGCTGATCCGCCAGTCCCACTCCTTGCGGATCGACGACGCGAAGCCGAGCTCGAGGATCGTGTTGAAGGACTCGTCGGAGTACGTCAGCACCGAGCCGAGCAGCCGGTCGAGCTCGGCCGACGTCACCGAGGCCAGCGACAGCCGACCGTCGAGGTAGATGTCGCCGTTGTGGTCGATGCCGAACGAGACCCCGTACAGCCGGAGGTTACGCCGGAGCAGCCAGCGGTAGACGCCCTCGTGGTTCTCGTCGGGGTTGCGGCAGACGAACGCATGCACGGCCAGCGCATGGTCGCCGACGGCAAGCTGGCAGGGCGTCGCAAGCTTGCGCTCACCCGGCAGGTCGAAGACGAAGACCCCGTCTCGCGGCTCAGTCGCTTCGACTTCCGCGTCGGCCAGCGCCTGCCGGATGGTGGCCACGGATGGTCTGGCGATCGATGGGACCGTCTGTCGTCATTCAGCCGATCGCGAGGGACTCGGCCCGCATCAGAGTTGCGGCGTCGCGATAGGCCGTCGAGGGTGCGCTCGGCGGTGCCGGCCCATCCGAACTGCCGAGCGTGCGGTCGCCGCGCTGCTCCGGAGCCGTTCGAGCTCGGCGTCGTCGGTGAGCAGCCGCTCGAAGACTCGGGCGTAGTCGGCGGGGTCGTGTCCGTCGACGAGTACGCCGCTCTCGCCGTCGCGTACAGCGGTCGGCAGACCGCCGACGTTCGCCGCCACGACCGGCGTACCGCACGCCTGCGCCTCGATCGCGACCAGCCCGAAGGACTCGTTGTACGACGGGACGCACACCAACGAGGCAGCGCGGTAGTAGTCGACGAGCAGCGACTGCTCGACTGGCGCCACGAAGCGGACGACGTCGGCGACACCGAGGGAAGCCGCGAGGTCGACGAGCCCGTGCGGCGTTTCGAGCCCTGATCCGGACGGACCGCCGATGATCGGGACGACGAGCCGTTCGCGCAGCTCGGGACGACGCTCGAATCAGGTCGGCGGCCGCCCGGATCACGATGTCGGGCGCCTTCAGCGGCTGGATGCGGCCGACGAACATCAGGACGAGGGCATCAGGTCGCACGCCGAGCCGGCGTCGGGACTCGGCCACGTCGTCCCGGGCGTGAAGACGTCGAGGTCGACGCCGGGGGTGATGACGCGCACCCGGTCGGGCTCGGCGTCGTACAGGTCGACGAGCTGACGGCCCTCACCGGTCGTGTTGGCGATGATCAGGTCGGCAGCATCGACGACCTGCTCCTCGCCGATCACCCGAACCATCGGCTCGGCGCACGTCGCCATCGCGAGCAAGCTGGTTCTTGACCTTGGCCATGGTGTGCATCGAGTGCACGAGTGGGACGCCCCAACGGTCTCGAGCCAGCGCGCCGACCTGGCCGGAGAGCCAGTAGTGCGAGTGGATGATGTCGTAGTAGCCGGGCGCGTAGGCGGCCTCGGTGCGCAGCACCTCGCGGGCGAAGGTGCACATCTGGCCGGGCAGCTCGTCCTTGGTCAGCCCCTCGAGCGGGCCGGCGATGACGTGCCGGACGATGACGCCGTCGGCCAGCTCGACCACGGGCGGCAGGTCGCCTGACGGTGGCCCGGGTGAAGATCTCGACCTCGATGCCAGCTGGCCGCGAGCTGTCGGGACAGCTCGACGACGTAGACGTTCATCCCGCCTGCGTCGCCGGTGCCGGGCTGATCGAGCGGGGAGGTGTGGACGCTCAGCATCGCGACGCGACGCGGTTTGCGGGCGCGGTCGACCGGCACGACGTTGTCGAGGACGGTGCCGTTGGTGCCGTTGGTGCCGTTGGTGCCGTTGGTGCTTGCTGCGATAGCCGTGCTGCTGGCCCTGGTGCTGATGAGCTTGCGCATATTTGCGACCCTGTGGTTGTCAGCGAACCGCTTCTTCACCCGGTCTCACACCTCCGAGAAACTTCAACAACCGCTAAGTCTCCCGCATTTCCTCCCGACCCGCGAATCCATTTGGCAGGGCCCCGGTGCAACGATGGAGCCATGGCGACCGCAACCACGCACAGCAGTCGTCACCGGAGCGAGCAGCGGGATCGGCGCCGCCACCGCAAAGCACTCGCCGAAGAGGGCTACCGAGTCGTCTGCGCGGCTCGTCGGATCGACCGGGTCGAGATCCTTGCCGCCGAGATCGGTGGGGTGGCGGTCGCGTGTGACGTGACCAGCCCAGACGACGTACAAGCGCTGGCGGAGACCGTCGGGCCCACCCTCGACATCCTGGTCAACAACGCCGGCGGCGCTTTCGGATCCGACGACTGTGGCGGAGGGCAAGGCCGACCGACTGGCTGGCGATGTATGACGTCAACGTGATCGGCACGCTCAACGTCACCCAGGCATTGCTCCCCGCGTTGATCGCGAGCGGCGACGGCGTTCTGGTCAACATGGGGTCAACGGCGGGACGGGTGGCCTACGAAGGCGGCGGCGGCTATACCGCTGCCAAGCATGGCGTCGCTGTGCTGACCGAGACACTGCGGCTCGAGCTCGTCGGCGAACCGGTGCGGATCACCGAGATCGCCCCGGGCATGGTCAAGACCGAGGAGTTCGGGCTGGTGCGTTTCGGCGGCGACGAGGCCAAACGCGACGCGGTGTACGCGGGTGTGCCCAACCCGCTGACCGCCGACGACATCGCCGATGCGGTGGCGTGGGTCGCCACCCGGCCCTCACACGTCAACATCGACCTGATGGTGGTCCGGCCTCGCGCGCAAGCGGCCCAGCACAAGGTCTATCGCGAATCGTGACGCGGATCGTGCCCCCTTGGAAGCGTTGCCGATTCGGCCCTGGCGGCGTACCCGGATAAACTCGGCAGGCACGCCGTGATCGTTATCGCGGCACCGACCGCCTCAGCCGCGGCGCTCTTTCGTTCACTGACAGGACTGTCTTCGCAATGCCCGCCCAAACTTCTACACCTTCTGTTCAGGCTGCCAAGCCGACCACGTCCCGTGCGGACCTGCGCAACGTCGCGATCGTCGCGCACGTCGACCACGGCAAGACGACCCTGGTCGACGCGATGCTGTGGCAGTCCGGCGCCTTCGGCGAACACCAGCACGTCGACGTGCGCGCGATGGACTCTGGCGACCTCGAGCGTGAAAAGGGCATCACGATTCTGGCCAAGAACACTGCGGTGCACTACAAGGGCCCGGCGGCCGACGGCAAGCCGATGACGATCAACATCATCGACACTCCAGGTCACGCGGACTTCGGTGGCGAGGTCGAGCGCGGGTTGTCGATGGTCGACGGCATCGTGCTGCTCGTCGATGCCTCTGAGGGGCCGCTCCCCCAGACCCGGTTCGTACTCCGCAAGGCGCTCGCCGAGAAGCTTCCCGTCGTACTGGTCGTCAACAAGGTCGACCGCCCCGACGCCCGCATCGCCCACGTCGTCGACGAGACCTACGAGCTCTTCCTCGACTTGCTCGACGACAGCCACGACCAGGACGCACTCGATTTCCCGGTCGTCTACGCCTGCGCCAAGGCAGGTCGCGCGTCAACCACACGGCCGGCCGACGGCGAGATGCCGGACTCCGAAGACCTGGAGCCGCTTTTCCGCACCATCATCGAAACTGTGCCGGCTCCGACGTACACGGAAGGCGCTCCGCTGCAGGCACATGTCACGAACCTCGACGCCTCCCCGTTTCTCGGCCGGCTGGCGCTGTGCCGGGTGCACGAAGGCACGTTGCGGAAGGGCCAGAACGTCGCCTGGCTTCGGCGCGACGGCTCCCAGCGGAACGTCAAGATCACTGAACTGCTCGTCACCGAAGCCCTCGACCGCGTGCCGGGTGAGTCGGCAGGCCCTGGCGACATCATCGCCGTGGCGGGAATCCCCGAGATCAACATCGGCGAGACGCTCGCCGACCTGGACAACCCAATCGCGCTCCCACTGATCACCGTCGACGAGCCCGCGATCTCGATGACAATCGGCACCAACAGCTCGCCGCTTGCAGGTCGCTTGAAGGGGACGAAGGTGACGGCCCGGCTGGTCAAGGACCGACTCGACCGGGAGCTTGTCGGCAACGTGTCGATCCGAGTGCTGCCGACCGAGCGCCCTGACACCTGGGAGGTGCAAGGCCGTGGCGAGCTGGCGCTGGCGATCCTGGTCGAGCAGATGCGCCGTGAGGGCTACGAGCTCACGGTCGGCAAACCGCAGGTGGTCACGCGCGAGATCGACGGCAAGCTGCATGAGCCGGTCGAGCGCCTCACGATCGATGCGCCCGAGGAGCTACCTCGGCGGCATCACCCAGCTGCTCGCGGTCCGGAAGGGCCGGATGGAGCAGATGATCAACCACGGCACTGGCTGGGTCCGGATGGAGTTCCTCGTCCCGGCTCGCGGCCTGATCGGCTTCCGCACGGAGTTCCTCACCGATACGCGCGGCACGGGGATCGCGCACCACGTCTTTGACGGCTACGAGCCGTGGGCGGGTGAGCTCAGGACCCGTTCCAGCGGCTCCCTGGTGGCGGACCGGACCGGGACAGCGACGTCGTACGCCATGACCAACCTCCAGGAACGCGGGACGCTCTTCGTCGAGCCGACCACGGAGGTCTATGAGGGCATGATCGTCGGCGAGAACTCGCGTTCTGACGACATGGACGTCAACATCACCAAAGAGAAGAAGATGACGAACGTGCGGTCGAATGCCGACGAGTTCGAGAAGCTCGTGCCGCCTCGCAAGCTGTCGCTCGAGCAGTCGCTGGAGTTCTGCCGCGAGGACGAGTGCGTCGAGGTCACGCCCGACTCGGTGCGCATCCGCAAGGTGGAGCTCGACCAGACGTTGCGCGCACGCGCTGCGGCTCGCGCTCGCAACCGGGACTGACGGGGCACGCTTTCGCTTCGCTAGGTGGCGTCGAGGGCGCGTTGCAGTGCGTCGTACGCCGGTTGGCCGAACGCGACCAGCCTCGCTTCTTCGACCAGAGTCTTGGTCGTGCGCAACGTCTCGACTGCGGCCGCGGCGGCATCGTCGAGTGGCCAGCCGTAGATGCCGGCTGACACGAGTGGGAACGCGAGAGTGCGAGCTTCGAGCTCGTCGGCCACGTGGAGTGCCCGGGAGTAGCACGACGTGAGCAGCGCGCGGTCGGTTTGGCCGCGGGCGTAGTTCGGCCCGACGACGTGGATGACCCAGCGCGCGGGGAGCTCGCCACCCGTCGTCCAACCCGCGTCGCCCGTGGACAGGCCGTGCGGGAAACGTGCGATGCAGTCCTCCAGGATGGCCGGGCCGCCGGCTCGGTGGATGGCTCCGTCGACTCCTCCACCGCCGCGCATCGCGGTGTTCGCGGCGTTGATCACGGCGTCGACCTGCTGGGTGATGATGTCCCCCTGGACCAGGCTGATCTGCATACGAGAATCCTCCCCAGATCGACGCTCCGGCGAAAGTCTGCAAGGCAAACCCACACTGTGCAAGGCAGGTTTGCCTTGTTAACAAGCCGTTTGGCTTGAAAACAAGGCAAACCCGTCCTCCGCTAGGTGTTGAGGAAGTGGGAGATGCGGGTACGGAGTTCGGCGCGGTGGGTCCACAGCACGCCACCTCCGCTGAAGATCTCCACCTCGGCATGCGGCAATGCCTCGGCAAGCTCTTGAGCCAGGGCCGCCGGATGGGCCGCATCGTCTTCTTGGCCGATGACCAACACCGGACAGTCGATCTTGTGCAGCCCTTCTCTCGACTCGAGCGGGTGCTGAGGCGGTAGCTCGCGAAGTCCTCTGACCACTGTGGTTGCCGACAGCCGCTGGGCCTGCCGCTTGGCCCACAGCGCGACGTCGGGACGATCCTGTACGGCGGTCGGCTGCTCCGCGACGAGAGCCTGCGCCAGCCCGCTGAGGTCGCGGTGCTCAATCAGCTCGGCCATCGTTTGCATCCGCATGACGGCCGGATCGTGGCGCGGCTGGTCGATCGTGGCTGGCAGCACGAAGACGAGCCGCTCGAACGCCTTTGGCGTTGACGCCGCTGCTCGCAGGAGGGCGCCGGCTCCGAGCGATACTCCGAGACCACGTTGGACGTCGTACGCCGTCATGACCGCACGCAGCTCGGACTCGAGCGTGGCGTACGTCCAGGGCGACTCCGAGCCGATGGTCGCGCCGTGCCCGCGGAAGTGGAAGAAGACCCGCGTGCCCTCGACGCCCGAGCCGAACGGCCGGGTCTCCTCGATGGAGCCGGCCAACCCGTGGGCGAAGACCGTGACAGGCAGACCCGACCCTCTGACGACACACTCGATGGGACCGTCAGGTCCCGGGATCAACGGCACGTCAGGGCTCAGTAGTGGTGCATCGACTTCAGCGTCGGCCGGACGTCTGCGAGGTAGACGAACGCTGCCACGGTGCCGATCAGGTTGAGAATGTGCTTCGGGTCGCCGAGCAAAATGTGAAGTGCCAGGAAGACGAGCAGCAGGAGCAGCCAAAATGCTTTGTTCTGCTTGTCGGCAGCGACGAAGTGCGCGTCCTTGCGGAAGAGGGCGTCGCACAGGGCGAAGATTTTCACTCCCAGCAGGATCACCCAGAGAGCCCAGTCGACCCAGTCCTCGACGAGGAGCGCCGAGTACGCGTCGATCGCCACGTTGGTCACCCGACAAGCCTAACCGGCGACAACAACGAGGCCCCGCAGAGCATGAAGCTCCGCGGGGCCCGCCTGGAAAGGCGTGTTGTCAAAGTGGACTCGGTGAGGTCAGTCGCCGAGCTTCGCTGCGGTGTCCTCGGTGGCCTTCTTGGCTGCCGTGGCTGTCTTCTTGGCGCTCGTGGTGGTGGCCTTCGCCGCCGACTTTGTCTTCGCGGCGCTCTTCTTCGCCGTCGTCGCGGTCGCCTTGGCGGAGGTCTTGGTGGAAGCGGCCGACTTCTTGGCCGTCGTGGTGGCGGCCTTGGCCTGAGTCACCGTGGTCTTCGCCTGCTTCTTGAGGTCCGTTGTCGCCTGCTGGTTGCTCACGAGACCGACGACCTTCTTGCCACGGCCGGCGAGTTCGCCGTACGTCGACAGGGCGGACGCGACGACCTCTTCCAGAACGGCCTGAGCCTTGACGGGAAGGGCCTTCACCTGCTCCGGCGCAGCCCTGACGTCGTCCTGCACGGAACCCGCGCGGGCAGCGACCGTGGTCGTGGCCTGGTCGCGCAGCGCCTTGGCGTCAAAGCTGGCTGCGCGCGAGCTGAGCTCGGCGCGCACAACGCGGAGCTTCTCCACCGCCAGGTCGCCAGCACCGACGACGACGTGGAACGCCGTCGAGTTCGCCAGCGTCTTCTCGAGGTCCTTGCGGGTCTTCTCCAAGTTGGCATTGAGTGCCATGGTGATTTCCTTTCTGAGGGAAACTTCGGGGTGTTCGTCGTGTGCTGCGCGGATGGTGTTTGCGTTAGTCGGGCTGCGCGTTGCGATCGTTCTCGCGGCGAAATGACGTGTAGATGTCGAGCAGCACTTGCTTCTGCCGCTCGCTGAGCTCGGGGTCTGCCAGGACGGCGATCTGTACTGACCGCTCGCCACCTTCGTCAGGGTCGAGGATTCCGGCCCTGACATAGAGGGTCTCGGCCGAGATACGCAACGCCTTCGCGAGCTGTTGCAGGACGTCGGCCGACGGCTTGCGCAGACCGCGTTCGATCTGGCTCAAGTAGGGGTTGGAGACCCCGGCCTGGTCAGCGAGCTGACGCAACGTGAGCCGAGCCCCCGTGCGCTGGTCGCGCAGGTAGTCGCCGAGCGTGGAGGCGGTTCCCGCCATGCTGGCGCGCGCCGTGGCCTTCACCTTGGCGGCAGCCTTCGGCGCGCCCTCGGTGAGGGGTTTGCTGACGTTGAGCTTGGCCATGCCCCCATCCTGCTAACAAAAGTTAGCGTTTGCAAGCCAGGCGTCGGTGACCCTTCTCACCCAGCTCGATTTCAGGCGTGAACCGGCCACTCAACGGTTCTTTGTTGGCCACTCGACGCCTCAACGCCGATGAGCTGGCGGCTGAGCGGCTCAGAAGGTGGGGCGGAGCTCGCCGACCGGCATACCGCCACCCAGCAACACCACACGCCCGGTCTCGTTGAGCGCCTCGCCGTCCACCCCGGTCTCACGATCCACGCCGAGCCGGCGTAGGGCCGCCGCCATCACGGCCGGCCGGCCGCGCGGCGAGCCGTCCTCGATCTTGAGTGCGACGGCTCGGCCATCGGGCAGCGCTACCGCGTAGCAAGACTCAGCACCGGCCTTGCCGATCGCGCCGGGAACAGCGCGGAGCAGCTTCGCCTCGTCCCGCGTCGATCCGGACGCGAACTCGGGTGACCCGACGTACGCATCGGCGACCCGGCGCTCGAGACTTCCCGGGTCACCGAGCACGATCGCCCGAAATGCCTGCGCCAGTCCAGTCAGTGAGGCAGAGAACAAAGGGGCGCCGCAACCATCGACGCCGACAGACTCGATGACTTCCCCGGTCAGCTCGGCGAACGTCTTCGCGATGGCCGTCTGCAGCGGATGGTCCGGGTCGCGGTAATTCTCGATCGGCCAGGAGTTGACGACACATGTCGCAAGCATGGCGGCGTGCTTGCCGGAGCAGTTCATCGCGATCGGGGATCGTTCGAGTCCAGATCTGATGTAGGACACTCGCGCGGCCTCGTCGAGCGGGTAGTCAGGTGGTGTCTGGAGGGCGCGTTCGTCGAGGCCGACGCTGTCGAGGATCCGGCGTACACCGTCGACGTGGAACGGTTCGCCGGAGTGGCTCGCCGCCGTCAGCGCCAGCAGATCGCCGTCGAGCTCGAGCCCGCAGCGCAGCATCCCCAGTGCCTGCACCGGCTTGTTGCACGAGCGGGGGTAGATCTGCGACGTCACGTCACCGATCGACCAGTCCACACCGCCATCGGCCGACAACGCGACCACCGACCCGCGATGGTGTCCTTCGACAAACCCGGAGCGTACGACGTCGAGCAGGATCTCCGTTGCAGTCACGAGTCGTGAGCGTACCCGCGCACCCACCTCAGCCGTGACCGCGGTCGCCTGCGGGGAGGTGGCACAATCGCCACCGTGTCCGATCACCACGTCTCGGTTCCGCAATGGACCCCCAGCCCACGTGAGCTCGACGACCTCGACCTGCTCGTCGACGGTTGCTTCGAGCCTCCACTGCCGGGCTTCGTCGCGCCGGCGACCGCGGGTGAGGCATCGCCGATCACCCTGGTCGTCACCGCGCAAACCGCTGAGGTCGCGCTCGGGCTGGGAAAGCTCGACCTGCTCGATCCCGAGGGCGCGACCCTGGCACGACTCGACATCGAGGGCACGTGGGACGCCGGCGACGGGCTGGTCGGGCTCGCCGGTCCAGTCAACCGGCTCGCCCACAACGAGTTCGGCGCGTTTCGTCGGCTGCACGTCCCGCCCGCTGAGCTCCATCGCTCCAGCCCGGCCGACAGCCTGCTCGCCGTACCCGTCTGTCGCCCGCTGACAGGCGACGACCTCGAGGCCATCGGTGATGCGGCAAGGGCTGCCGGCCGTACGCCTCTGCTGCTGGCCTGTGTCGGCGACGGGATGCCCGACGGTCTGTCGGGACCCGCCCTGGTGCGGGCGACGGTAGCTGCGGCCCCGCTGCTGAGCGATGACACCAGCGTGGTGGCGGTGTCGGTGGCTGACCACGGCTGGGAAGGTCCGCACGGCGGCTACGACTCCCCCAACGACTGGTTGCTCACCTCTGTCGGGTCGGCCTATGCCTCGATGGTCCACCGACTCCCCGCGCCAGTCGTCGGGAGAACTGCCGGCCAGCGTCGCCGCGATCGTTGACAAGGATCGGCCTCCCCGCGACCGTCAGGGCGCCGTCATCTTCTTCACCGGGCTGTCCGGCTCGGGGAAGTCGACACTGGCGCGTGCCATGGTGGACCACATCCTCGAGCAGGGCGAGCGCACCATCACGTCTCTCGACGGGGACGTCGTACGACACCATCTCTCCAAGGGGCTGGGATTCAGTCGCGAGGACCGGGAGACGAACATCCTGCGGATCGGTTTCGTCGCCGCCGAGATCTCGCGGCACGGCGGGTTGGCGATCTGCTCCCCGATCGCCCCGTTCGAGTCGACGCGCGCCGAGGTACGCCGGATGGTCGAGCGCGCCGGTGGCGGCTTCGTGCTGATCCACGTGGCCACGCCGCTGGAAGAGTGTGAGCGACGCGACCGAAAGGGTCTGTACGCGAAGGCGCGGGCGGGTGAGATCCCGGACTTCACCGGCATATCGTCGCCTTATCAGGCTCCTACAGATGCCATCAAGATCGACACAACTAATAGAGACAGTGCAGACTGTGTGGCTGAACTGCTCGGAGTTCTGGTCGAACAAGGCTGGCTCCGGCACTAGCTCCCGACCCTGACGCCACCACTTCACCAATAACTCGCTGCTGAACCGCGAACGCAGCGACGGAGGGCACATGCTTCACGCTTCCCAGCAACTGCTGGCAGACGGTTTCCTCGGGATTCAGAGCATCGAAGTCAAGACCGCCATCGCCGGCTTCATCGTGGGCATCGTCGTGGGCATCACAGGCATGGGTGGTGGCGCGCTGATGACGCCCGCCTTGATCTTCCTTGGAGTCGGCGACGCTGCGACAGTGGTGACCGCCGACCTCACCGCCGCAGCCGTCTACAAGAGCGGTGGAGCCATCGTGCACTGGCGCGAGGGGTCGCCGAACCTCGACCTGGCTAAGTGGCTGATTCTTGGCTCGGTGCCCATGGCCTTCCTCGGCCCTTACCTCGTGAAATGGTTTGCGCCGGGAGCCGACGTCGACACGTTCCTCAAGCTCTGTATCGGCTTCGCCCTGCTCTTCGCTGCGTCGACCTACGCCCTGCGCCTCTACATTCAACTCCGACGGCGCGTCCGAAAGGGCTCTATCCCGAGCGGCGACCCAGTAGTCCGGCCACTCCCGACGATCGCCGTAGGCGCGATGGGTGGTCTCCTGGTGGGAATCACCTCGGTGGGTTCGGGCTCGGTGATCATGGTCGCGCTGCTGATGCTCTACCCGATGCTCTCGCCCGTGAAGCTGGTTGGCACCGACCTCGTGCAGGCAGTCCCACTCGTGCTGTCCGCGGCGATCGCCAACATCTTCGTCCACGGACTCGACTGGAGTATTGCCATTCCCCTGATCATCGGCTCGGTGCCGGGCAGCATCATCGGCTCCAAGATCGCCCCGCGAGTGCCTCAGTCAATCATCCGTCGCGGAATCGTCGTCGTGCTCACGATGTCGGGGCTGGCCCTGCTCGACAAGGCCGGGTGGGCGCCGCTCGGTGCTGGTGAGGATGAGACGCATCCGGTGTTCATCGCCGTGGTTGGCGTGGCGCTGCTGGTGCTCGTCCCCATCGTCTGGGGTTTCCTGCGTCGCGGCCAGGGGCTGCCCATGTGGGGCACGCCAACGGTGGCGGAGATCGAAGACCTCACCGCGGAGAAAGCCTCACCAGTGCCGGGACCTCCGCCCGGACCTAGCGTCGGGACGTGACCTGATCGACCGTCGTACGGACGGCTTGAACCGACCGGCGACCCCATCGCACGGTGTCGGCTCCGCCACAAATCAGGCGCATACCGTCTTCAGCGCCCAGTCCGCATGGTTAGGATTGGCGCGAATCCCTTCCCCGAGGAGCCCTTCAGTATGACCGTCCACGCTGACTACCGCCTCAGCCAACTCGACGAGTTGGAGGCGGAGTCGATCCACATCTTCCGCGAGGTCGCGGCAGAGTTCGAGAAGCCGGTGCTGATGTTTTCCGGCGGCAAGGACTCCATCACGATGATGCGCCTGGCCGAGAAGGCGTTCTTCCCGGCGAAGATCCCGTTCCCCGTCCTGCAGGTCGACACGGGTTATGACTTCCCTGAGGTGCTGCAGACCCGCGACAACTGGGTCGACCGTCTCGGCGTCCGGCTGATCGTGGCCTCGGTCGAGGAGGCGATCAAGTCCGGTGTGATCGTCGACGACGGCAAGACCAGCCGCAACCGCATGCAGACAGGAACGCTGCTCCACGCGATCGAGGAAGAGGGCTTCACGGCCGCCTTTGGCGGGGGCCGCCGCGACGAGGAGAAGGCTCGCGCCAAGGAACGCGTCTACTCACACCGCGACGAGTTCGGTCAGTGGGACCCGAAGAACCAGCGCCCTGAGCTGTGGTCGCTCTACAACGGCAAGATCCACGCTGGTGAGCACATGCGGATCTTCCCGCTGTCGAACTGGACCGAGCTCGACATCTGGCACTACATCGGCCGCGAGCAGATCGACATCCCCAACATCTACTTCTCCCACCAGCGCCGCGTGTTCGAGCGCGACGGCATGCTTCTCACCGAGAGCGAGTTCAACCCGCTCAGGCCGGGTGAGGTCGCCGAGGAACGCACCGTGCGTTTCCGTACGGTCGGCGATCTGACGCTGACTGGCTGCGTGGAGTCCGGTGCAGCCACGATCGACGAGATCATCGACGAGATTTCTATCGCCAAGCTCACCGAGCGCGGCGCGACCCGTGGTGACGACCGGTTCAGCGAGGCCGCCATGGAGGACCGCAAGCGAGAGGGTTACTTCTGATGGCACCGACCATGGACCTGCTCCGGTTCGCGACCGCTGGCTCGGTCGACGACGGCAAGTCGACTCTCATCGGGCGACTGCTGCTCGACTCCAAGGCCATCTTCGAGGACCAGATGGAAGCCGTCGAGGCCACCTCGCTTTCGCGCGGCTACGACTACACCGACCTCGCCCTGCTGACCGACGGCCTCCGCTCGGAGCGTGAACAGGGCATCACGATCGACGTCGCCTACCGCTACTTCGCCACGCCCAACCGCAAGTTCATCATCGCCGACACCCCGGGCCATGTGCAGTACACGCGCAACATGGTCACCGGCGCCTCGACGGCCGACCTCGGACTGGTACTGGTCGACGCACGGCAGGGCCTGACCGAACAGTCGCGCCGCCACGCTGTGATCCTGTCGCTGCTGCGAGTACCGCACCTGGTGCTCTGCATCAACAAGATGGACCTCATCGACTACTCCCAAGAGCGCTATAACGAGATCCACGCTGAGTTCACGTCGTTCGCGACCAAGCTCAGCATCCCCGACCTGACGATCATCCCGATCTCTGCACTGCTCGGCGACAACGTCGTGACCCGCTCCGAGAACATGGACTGGTACGCCGGGCCGTCGCTGCTGCACCACCTCGAGAACGTGCACGTGGCATCCGACCGTGACTTGGTGGACACCCGGTTCCCGGTGCAGTACGTCGTACGGCCGAAGTCTGACGAGTACCACGACTACCGCGGTTATGCCGGCCGAGTCGCCGGCGGAATCCTCAAGCCTGGCGACGACGTACTCGTGTTGCCCTCGGGTATGACGTCGAAGATCTCCGAGATCGACTTGTTCGACAAGGAGCTCGACGAGGCGTTCCCGCCCATGTCGGTAACGGTGCGGCTCGAGGACGACGTCGACGTGTCGCGTGGCGACATGATCTGCCGACCGCAGAACGCGCCCGTGCCGAGCCAGGACATCGACGCGATGATCTGTTGGATGTCGACGGCTCCGCTGCGTCCGCGTCAGAAGATGGCGATCAAGCACACGACCCGGATGGCGCGCACGATGATCAAGGACGTGCAGTACCGACTCGACGTCAACTCGCTGCACCGCGATCTCGAGACGAAGGAGCTCGGGCTCAACGAGATCGGCCGGGTGCAGCTGCGCACGACGGTGCCGCTGCTGTGCGACCCGTATGAGAAGAACCGCACGACGGGCTCGTTCATCCTCATCGACGAAGCGACAGGTGTGACACTCGGCGCCGGGATGATCAACTAGCTCTTCGGGGCGCAACCCAGCTTAGATGAGTTTCTGACCGCCGCCTTCTGCCATCTTGGTGGCCACCAGCTGACGGTTGGTCGCGATGAGGTCAGGCTCGGCTGGCGGGAGTACGTCGTCCCAGAACGCCAGCATTGGACCGCGGCCTTGCATCATGCCGAGCGGCCTGGCCAGGAAGTTCAGATGGAAGTGCGCGCTGCCGTCGCCCCATCGCGAGAAGTGCGTCCGGGCAACGCCATCGAGGCTCTGGATGGCACCCGCCAGCCGCTGCACCACTTCTCCCATCGTGGCGAGCACGGGCGCATCCAGTTCGTGCAATAGCCGGTGCCGGTTCGGTGCCAGCCCGGCGATGAACGGGAGGCCGAACGTCGGCGGCGTACCGAGGTGCCAGTGCTCGTCCTTCCAGATGGCGGTCTGCATGCCCTTGGTGCAGTGAAAGCACTCAGCCGGGTCGAGCTCCCCGCCTCTTGGCGTTTCCGGCACCAGCATGGGTTCCAGCGGTGCCATCTGCAGATCGCCCTCGAAGTACGCGAACGGTGAGTCGATCAACGGCTGGGCGGAGACCCGTTCGCCGATCGGGATGCGGGCGTGCCACGCCGATTGCGCGGGCTCGGTCTCGTAGTCGGCTGCAGTCATGGCGGACAGTCTGCCAGCGGCCGGCGTCGTACCAGCTGACCACTACGTGAGACCACGAATCGCAAACCCACAGTCTGCAAGGCAGATTTGCCTTGTTAACAAGCCGTTTGGCTTGTAAACAAGGCAAACCCTGCCAGGGAAAGGGTTAGAGGCGGGCGCGTACGTGGAGGCCGACTTCGGGGTCGACGAGCACCTCTTGGGAGGCGGCGACTCCGCCGGCCAGCAGCTCCGCATCGGCCGGCACGTTGCGTTTGACGACACCGAGCGCGACCGGGCCAAGTTCGTAGTGACGTGCCGCCGACCCAACGAAGCCGATGTCGCGGCCGTCGAATGAGACCGCCGCGCCATGCTCCGGAAGCTCGTCGACCGAGCCGTCAAGGTGCAGCAGGACCAGCCGGCGAGGCGGTCGTCCCAGCGTGTGCACGCGCGCCACCGTCTCTTGTCCCCGGTAGCAGCCCTTGTCGAGGTGGACCGCGCTGCCGATCCAACCAACTTCGTTCGGGATCGTTCGCTCGTCGGTGTCGAGCCCGAAACGCGTGACACCACGAGCGATCCGCAGAGCCTCGAAAGCCCAGATGCCGCACGGCGTTCCGCTGGCTGCGTCGGTCAAGTCCGTACGTCGTACGAGCTCCACGGTCGTCTCACCACGCGCTATGACAGCCCAGTCTGCCGAGACGTCGGCGACCTCGACGCGCATCATGAACCGCATCGAGTCAAGCCATGCCACCAGCGACTGCGCGCGGTGTGGTTCGACGTGGGCCCAGAACGTCTCGCCATCGTCGTACCCGGTCATCTCGTGCTCGACATGACCTTGCGGCGAGAGGATCAGCGTCGTCACCCAGGTGTCGGAGGCAAGCCCTTCAAGGAACTGGGTCGTCAGCGAATGCAGCCAGGTCAGCCGGTCGGGACCGGTGATCGTGACGACACCGCGGTGCGAGAGATCGACGAACCCGTCGCCGGAGACCAACGCCTTCTGTTCACGGAACGGGTCACCGTAGTGGCCCGCGACCCCGGCGTCGACGCCATCAGCTTCGACGGCGCCCTGCAGGTTCAGCAGCGGGCTTGACCAGCTGCTGGCAGCTTCATCCGTCACTTGCGCACTCCTTGCATCGTCCGAACACTGTCAGATGACTCACGTCGGCGACGAATCCCTCGTCGGTGCGGAGGTGCTCGACGAGCGGCTCGACCGTCTCAGGTGACACCTCGGTGATTCGACCACAGCCGCGGCAGATCAGATGGACATGCTCAGGGGCGGTCGCGGCGTGATAGGTGGGCGCGCCATGGCTCAGATGCGCGTGTTTGACGAGGCCGAGCTCCTCGAGCAGCTCCAACGTGCGGTAGACCGTGGAGATGTTGACCCCGGACGCCCGTTCGGTGATCCAGGAGAACGCCTCTTCGGGAGTGGCGTGGCCGAGCTCAGTGACCGCGTCGAGGACCAGCTGACGTTGCGGCGTCAGCCGGTAGCCCTTGGCGCGTAGCGTCTCCTGCAGTTCCACGTGATCAGTCTAGGCCGCAGGCCACGAGCCCCTAGTTGCGCTTGAGCCTGGCCCAGATATGCGACTGGAGCTCCTGGCCGACGGCCGCCATGTCGAAAGTCCACAGCAGGTCGCCCTCCACCAGTCCGTAGAGGCGATGGCCGCCGAGGTACTCCTTGGCTGACTTCGTCCGCGCAACGGCGTCGGTGGCGAGCTCGATCTTGGCACTCTCGGTGGTGCCGTAATAGAT
Source organism: uncultured Actinomycetota bacterium (assembly GCA_963746185.1). Classification (GTDB taxonomy): domain Bacteria; phylum Actinomycetota; class Actinomycetes; order Propionibacteriales; family Nocardioidaceae; genus CAVVAE01. The sequence continues at coordinate 1,646,867 of CAVVAE010000004.1, read as the reverse complement.
CTCGACGAATCCGGTGGGATGAGCCAGCAGCACCTCGATAGCGCCGTCTGGCTGCGGCCGGAAGAAGCCAGTCTCCAGCGCCAGTGGTCGAACCTCGTTGCCCTCCTCATCGAGCAGCCAGGTGCGGCTGAAGTAGTGCAGGAAAGGACGCCCGTCGTGGGTGAAAGCAACCTCCTGACCGAACGAGAACGCGTCGATCGTGGGGTAGTCGCCATGTCCGTTGCCGTGCCAGTGGCCGAGCAGGAACGCGATCGGCGTCAGGTCGGGGTGCAGGTCAGCAGGGATCTCGAAGGGCATGATTCTCGATCAGTCTCGATTCGGTCCGATGTGGCTCCGGTGGAGGTTCAGTGGAGGTCAGCGCGGGCCGCGGTAGAGCTTGTAGACGACGTACGCCGCGAAGCACACGATGACGACCCCGACGAGCACCAGCAGGCTGACGTAGAACGCTTCCACGGTCGCTGAGTCTATCCGGATCCGCCCGTCCGGATCGGTGTCCGTCGTGGCCAGCGGTGGCCTCTAGGCTGCTCGCATGCCATCCCCTCGAGATCCCCGACGCCTCGTCGTCAAACTCACCGCCGGAGAGGACGCGCCCGAACGCTGCAGTCAGGGTTTCACTGTCGCTGCCGCCGCCGTCACTGCCGGCGCAACGGTGTCGGTGTGGCTCACTGGTGAGTCCGTCTGGCTGGCGACGCAAGGACGAGCAGCGACGTTCACCTTGCCGCACTCCGCGCCTCTCGACTCCATCCTCGACCTGCTGCTGACTTCGGCGCGCGTCACCGTGTGCACCCAGTGCGCGGCACGTCGTGAGCTCGCAGCCGATGACTTCGTGTCCGGCATCGTCATCGGCGGTGCAGCGTCGTACGTCGAAGAGGTGTTGACCGAGCGCACGCAGGCTCTCGTCTACTGACGCTTGTTCCGCCTACGATGGCCGCGTGCTCGTCGGGGATGCCCGTGCAACTGCCGTGGACTGGGTGCAACGTTTCGCGGCGCAGACGCCGGACTTCCGTGGGGCGTTCTTTACGGGCTCGACGACTGCTATGCCGCTCGACGTCGAACTGCCGGCGTCGTCCGATGTTGATGTCGCCGTGGTCCTCGATGCACCATGGGCACCACCGAAGCTCGGCAAGTTCAGCTTCGCCGACGCACTTCTCGAGGTCACTCACTTGCCGTGGGACCAGCTCCAGAGCATCGATGACGTCGCGCGCACCTATTACCTGGCTCCGAGCTTCAGTAGCGACCAGATCATCGCCGATCCGACCGGCCATCTCGGCTTGCTCCGCGATCACATCGCCCCGTCGTTCGCAGAGCCTGCATCAGTTGATCGTCGCTGCGCGAACGCGATCGACAAACTGACACGAGGGCTTCAGGCCATCGACTCCGCTGCCCCATGGCATGAGCAGGTGACGTGGTGGATGTTCCCCACCAGCATCACCACCCACGTCGTCCTGGTTGATGCCTTGCGCAATCCGACAGTCAGACTTCGCTACCTGGCTGCGCGCGATGTTCTGCACGAGCAAGGTCGGTTGGATATCTACGGAGAGCTCCTCGAGTTGCTCGGCTGCGCCGACATCGAGTCGGGTCTCGTCCAACACCACCTCGCCGAGCTCGCCAAGACGTTCGACGAAACGGCTGCCATCGCCGCGACGGCGTTCTTCTTCTCCGCAGACATCACCCCACTGGCAAGGCCGGTCGCCATCGACGGCAGCCAGAACCTGATCGCCAGCGGTGACCATCGCGAAGCGGTCTTCTGGATCGTCGCCACCTACGCGAGATGCCAACAGATCCTGGCTGCAGATGCTTCTGCCTCCACCTTTCGGGCAAGCAACAACCGGTTCAAGGCGGCGGTCACCGACCTGCTCGGCCTCCATGACACCAACGACCTCTTCACCCGTCGTCGTGCCGTGGCCGGTTTACTACCGAGGTTGCGGTCAGCGAAGGGCCTGAGCCAGATAGGCGAGTGACAGGCCGACGGCCAGCAGCCCGAGCAAAGTGCGCAGCCCTTTTTCAGGGAGGTGCGGTTGAGCGCGCGCTCCGACATACCCGCCCAGCAGACCTCCCACGCCGCAGGAGATGCCCAGCTCCCAGTCGGGCGCGATGGTGCCTGGTGCGTTGAGCGCCAGGACGGCGTAGGCAGCGACACCAACGACAGACGTGACAAACGTGCTCGCGAGTGCTGCCGGGGCAACGACAGCCACGGACATGCCGGTGCCGACGAGGATCGGACCGAGAATGGATCCCCCGCCGATGCCGTAGATGCCGCCGACCACACCTACGACGAACGCCAACGTTGTCATCAGCCTGGGTGCTATCTCATGCGCTTGACGAGGATGCGGGGACACGAACCGGTCACGCGCCAGGATGAAGATTCCCGTCGGTAAGAGGACGGCCGCGGCGATGAGTCGAAAGACCGTGGGGTCATCGGCGACGTAGACACGCAGGACGGCACCGACCACGACGCCTGGGGCAGCTCCCGCGATCAGCCACACCGTCAGCGGTCCTGCCAGTTGCCGCTGCTGCGCATAGCGCACGAGTGCCCCCGGGCCGGCAATGACGTTGTAGATGAGATTGGTCGGGGTGACTTGTGGGTTGGGAACCCGGAACAGGTCCAGCTGCACCGGCAGCAGGAAGACAGCGCCGGAGACTCCCACTGGCGTGGTCACCACGGCAATCGCGAAGCCAGCGACGATGGCGAGCACATCTTGCCGCCAGTCCACAGATGTCTCCCCTCGTACGACGTTGGCATCCTCTCATCGCCGCCGTTCGCTACGGTTGGGGCTGCATCCGTCGTGGACGCCAGCATGGTGAGCGAAACGTCACGAGCGGCTACGCCAAGGGAGGCTCGATGCCGAGCGCAGAACGATCGATTGTCATCGCGGCACCGATCGCGGAGGTCTTCGCGTTCTTCGCTGATGCCGAGCATGACCCGATCTGGCGAACTCATGTCCAGGAGATCAAACGTGAGGGACCGCTCGGCGATGGCGCCCACTACCACCAGAACCTGACCGGGCCTGGCGGCCGCCCCATTTCGGCCGACTTCGAGGTGACGGCCTACCTGCCGGACACGCACATGGCGTTCGAGGTGGTCACCGGACCGACGCGTCCACGCGGTTCGTACTGGTTCCGCACCGTGGACCTCGGGACAGAGGTCACGATGCGGTTGAGCGCCGAACTGACCGGCATGGACCAGGTCTTCAAGTCGAGGAAGCTGCAGAAGTCGCTGCTGATGGAAGTGGCCTGTCTCGACATCGCGAAGGAATACCTCGAGTCCGGCCAAGCCAAGTCCGGGCAGGCCGAGGCCTGACGCGCCAGATCAGCGCGTTTTGACCTGCAGGAAGTCACGCGCCTCGGTGGTGCTCATCGCCGGACGCTGCGCCAGTTCGGCGAGCCGCGCGGCCCGGGAGACCAGCTCTTCGTTGTGCGAGACCTGGACTCCCCTCGACAGGGTCAGCGTGTCCTCCATGCCCACCCGCAGATGGCCGCCCTTCGAGAGTGAGGCGAGCGCGACGGCCAGCGTCGTACGTCCGATGCCGGTCGCCGACCACGACGTCACGGCGTCAGGCATGGCCTGCACCGCTGCGACCAAAGCGTCGGCGGTCCCCGGCATGCCTCCTGGCACGCCCATCACCAGGTCGCAGTGCACCCGGCCACCGAAGGGCAAGTCGTAGGTGTCGAGGAGACGGTGGAGCGCGGCCACATGACCGAGGTCGAACAGTTCGAACTCCGGCACCACCTGGCGGTCCTGGGAGAGCTGGTAGAGCTCCGCCACGAAGGGCCAGGGGTTCATGAAGACGTCGTCGCCGAAGTTCGTCGTCCCCATCGTCAGTGAGCACGAGTCCGGCTCCGCGTCGAGCACCTTCAACCGCTGGTCAAGGGGATCATGGACAGAACCGCCCGTCGAAAGCTGGATGACGAGGGAGGTGCTCTCGCGGATCGCCGTCACCGCGTCGCTGAGCCGGGAGATCTCCAGGGTGGGTTGGTGGTCGGCATCGCGGATGTGAAGGTGGATCATGGCGGCACCCGCCTGTTCGCACCGGACCGCCGTGTCGACGAGCTCCTCAAGCGTCGTCGGGAGGGCTGGGAAATCCGCCTTCGCCGTCTCTGCCCCCGTGGGCGCGACCGTGAGCAGCGTGGTGGGGTGGGGTGGCGTCGTCATGCGGCACATCGTGCCAGACTCCAGGCCGGGTCAGCACTGCGCGAGCAGCAAGCCAACACCAGGGTCATCACCGCAGAGGACGAGAGGGAGCAGCACCATGCGTGCCGTCGTACAGAGGGTTTCTCACGCGTCCGTCACCGTGGACACCGCGATCGTCGGCGAGATCAGCGAGCCAGGTCTGCTCGTCCTGCTCGGAGTCACCCACACCGACACCGCACAGGACGCCGCCACGCTCGCGAGGAAGACGTGGGAGCTGCGCATCCTCGACGGCGAGAAGTCCGCGTCCGACATCGGGGCGCCGCTGCTCGTTGTGAGCCAATTCACGTTGTACGCCGACCTGCGCAAGGGGCGCCGGCCCTCCTGGTCGGCGGCAGCGCCCGGCCAGGTGTCAGAGCCGCTCTATGAGGAGTTCTGCACCGCTTTGCGCAACCTCGGCGCCACGGTCTCGACCGGGGTGTTCGGTGCACAGATGCAGGTCAGGCTGACGAACGAGGGGCCTGTCACGCTGCTCCTGGATACCTGAGGATTCGCTGAGAGTCCTCAGTCAAAGTTCGCTCGATTTCACGTGCCGGACGATTGTTGGCACACTTGACGCTGCCCAGAACCCCCAAATCAGAGGCTCTTGATGAGCGACGACCCGACCACCGGAGGCGACGGCTCCCCTGAGCCAACGCCTGATGTCGTCGATTCCTCAAGCCCGCCGGTGAGCGGCCGCGGTAGGTCCGGGCAGACCGGCGGCCGCCGCAAGGCAGTCAAGCCCAAGAGCTTCATCGGTCGCCACCGAATCCTGGTCTCCCTCGGCGTCGTGCTCATGCTGCTGGCCGGCACAGCCGGCGGCTGGTTGTGGTACCTGAACCACCAGCTCGCCAACCTCCAGCACGTGGACGCCGGCATCGAGGAGGACCCTGAGAAGGACGGCAACGAGGGCGGTAAGCCGCTGAACATCCTGCTGCTGGGCGCCGACAACGGGAACGGCAGCGGAGAGTCAGTCGCGGAGGACCTCGAGGACGGTGAGTGGACGAAGTTCGCACACCGCAGCGACACGATGATGATCGTGCACATCCCGGCCGACCGAAAGTCCGTCCAGCTCGTCTCGATTCCCCGCGATACCTGGGCCCACATCAACGGCTACCCCTACGCCGATGAGCACGCCAAGATCAACGCCGCCTTCGCCTACGGCGGCCCCAAGCTTGCTCGCGAGACGGTCGAGGAACTGAGCGGGATCACGATCGATCACCTCGCCATCATCGACTGGGTCGGGTTCAAGGACCTCACCTCAGCCCTGGGTGGGATCAAGGTCTACATTCCCGAAACGTTCTACGACGACTCCCAGAAGATCACGTGGGAGAAGGGCTGGCACACGTTCGAGGGCATGGAGGCGCTGGCCTACGTGCGCACCCGCCATGGGCTCGAAAACGGCGACTTCGACCGGATCGCCCGCCAACAGAACTTCATGCGCGCCACCATGGGCGAACTGCTGTCCGGTGGTACGACGCACAACCCTCTCAAGCTGACCAAGGTGCTCGGCGTGATCACCAACTACCTGACCGTCGACAACAGCTGGGACGACTCAGAAATCCGCGACCTGGCCCTTTCGCTGCGCGACATACACGCCAAGGACGTCGAGTTCCTGACAGCGCCTCTCGGGAAGTACGACACCAGCTCCGACGGGCAGAGCATCGTTCGGCTCGCGAAGACCAAGAGTGAGGCGCTGTTCAAGGCGGTCATGGACGACGATGTCGCGAGCTATCTCGCCCGCTATCCCAAGGAAGCCCTCGACGATGACAAGACGATCAACTAAACGGTGACCACCCTGCCTCGCGGGTAGGCTAAGAATCCGGAATGGTGTGGGGGCATACCTGAGTGGGGGGACATGAGCGACGACGCCGGCGACAAGGCTGACGACGGGGGTAAATCTCCCGAGCCCACCGAGGCCGCCGAGACCGTCGAATCCACCGAAGGCATCAAGTCGACCGAGGGCACCGAGTCCACCGAGCCGGCGGCACCTGCGAAGAAGCGCAACTTCCTGATGCGGCACAAGGTGCTCACCGCACTTGCGGTGGTGCTCGTCCTCATTGCCGGAACCGCCGGCGGCTACCTGTTGTGGGCCAACCACCAGCTCAGCGAGATCCCGCGCGCCGACATGGGTATCACCCCTGACCCCGATAAGGATCATCACGAGGACCACCAGCCGCTGAACATCCTGCTGCTGGGAGCCGACCACGGTGGCGGCGGAGTCAGACAGTCCGTAGCCGAAGATCTCGAGGATGGCGAGTGGACGCCCGGCCAGCACCTGTCGGACACCATCATCGTCATGCATATCCCCGCCGACCGGGATTCGGCCCAGCTCATCTCCATCCCGCGCGACACCTGGGTGAAGATCGACGGCTACCCAGCCGACAGCGGACACGGCAAGATCAACGCGGCATTCTCCTGGGGCGGGCCCGAACTTGCGTTCAAGACGGTCGAGCAGTTCACCGGACTCAAGATCGACCACGTGGCCGTCATCGACTGGGTCGGCTTCAAAGATCTGACGTCAGCCATTGGCGGCGTCCGCGTCTACATCCCCGAGAGCTTCTACGACTCGAGCCAGGAGATCTCCTGGGAGCAAGGCTGGACCACCCTGGAAGGCGAGCGGGCGTTGCAGTACGTCCGCACTCGCCACGACATCCCCGGGAACAAACAAGACGACTTCGGCCGGATGGCGAGACAGCAGAACTTCATGAGGGCGGTGATGGCCAAGCTGTTGTCGTCGTCCACGACCCACAACCCGTTGCGGTTCACGAAGGTGCTGGCGTCGTTGTCGTCCTACCTGACCATCGACGACACGTGGGACAACGACGAGCTTCGTAAGCTGGCCTGGTCGTTGCGCAACCTGCATACAGCCGACGTGTCCTTCTTCACCGCGCCGTTCGGCTCATTCGCGACCATCAATGGGCAGAGCGCCATCCGGCTCGACATGCCACAGTTCCGGTCCTTGCTGGGTGCGGTGTCTGAAGATGACGTTGAGCGCTATGCCAAGCAACACCCTGGCGACTTGCTGGCCGACGACAAGGACGTCAACTAAAGGCACAGCCCGAGCCGGCATCCGCTGATTGAGCCTGCCGATATCACCGGGGTCCTCAGTCACGCCCCTACTCAGCCGCGGTGGCCTCCCGCGAAGACCGACCGTAGTCGTCGGCGAATCGCTCGATATCGTCCTCACCGAAGTACGAACCAGTCTGGACCTCGACGAAGACCAGGTCGACATCACCGTCGTTGGCGATCCGGTGTGACGCGCCGGTCGGGATGTCGACGGCCGTGCCGACCACGACGCGCAGGTCCTCGTCGTCGAGAGTGGCCACGCCTGATCCGGCGACGACGTACCAGTGCTCGGCGCGTGAGGCATGCCGTTGATAGCTGATCCGATGACCCGGACGTACGCAGATGAGCTTGACCCGGAAGCCGTCGCCCTCGTCGACTACCTCGTAGTAGCCCCAAGGACGCTCATCGCGCTCGATGGCCACGGCGGTTCCCTCTTCTCTTGCATGCTCAGTCTCTTGCGCTCCGGTGCAGAGTCGCGACCGGCGCGGCTCGTGCGCTGCAAGTCTAAGCGTGCCATCACATGCACGACGGCGGCTGCCTACTCTCCGACAATCGTCATCCACGTGGAAGCGCGAAAGACCGGACGTGACCACGTCAGCTTCTCCACAGCTGTGGTCACGCCCGGTCCGATAAGAGGGGCAGGGGAGAGTAAGCAGCGTCAGACCGTGATGCGCACCTCGGCCACGTCGCCTCGCGCGGCGACGACGGCTTGGTCGATTGGCTGCACCTTGGGCGCGAGAGTGCGAAGCGTCCATTCACCCGGTGCCGCGAAGAACCGGAACTGTCCGGTGGCACTCGTCGGCACTTCGGCGGTGAACTCCCCCGTGCGGTCGAGTAGGCGGACGTAGGCACCGCCAACAGGCTGGTCATCGTGGACGACGATGCCCTGGATGATCGCCTCCTTGTCGACGTCAACGCCCTCGAGGCTCAGGCCGCCCTCAGTTGCCCCGCACACTCAGGCCTCCCCGGGCTCGTCGCCGATGGCGACGGGCACGCCGACCAAGGAGCCGTACTCGGTCCAGGAACCGTCGTAGTTCTTGACGTTTTGCTCGTCGAGGATCTCGTGGAGCACGAACCAGGTGTGTGCGCTGCGCTCACCAATGCGGCAGTAGGCGATGGTGTCCCTCGAACCGAACTGCAAGCCGGCGTCACCGTACAGCGTCTTCAGCTCGTCATCGGACTTGAACGTCCCGTCGTCGTTGGCTGCTTTGCTCCACGGCACGCTGACGGCAGTGGGGACGTGGCCGCCGCGCTGCGCCGACTCCTGCGGGAGGTGGGCGGGCGCCAGCAGCCGGCCGGCGTACTCATCAGGTGACCGCACGTCGACGAGGTTCTTGGCGCCGATGGCGGCGACAACCTCGTCACGGAATGCTCGGATGTCGAGGTCGGGGTCCTTCGCCATGTACGCCGTCGCGTCTCTCGTCGGGACGTCGTCGGTGAGCGCGCGCGAGTCGAGTTCCCACTTCTTGCGGCCGCCGTCGAGCAGGAGGGCCTTGTCGTGGCCGTAAAGCTTCAAGTACCAATAGGCGTAGGCCGCGAACCAGTTGTTGTTGCCGCCGTACAAGACGATCGTGTCGTCATTGCCGATGCCCCGACTCGAGAGCAGTTGCTCGAACTGCTCCTTGTTGACGAAGTCGCGGCGGATCGGATCCTGCAGGTCCTGCTTCCAGTCGATCTTGACGGCTCCCTTGATATGGCCCTTCTCGTAGGCCGAGGTGTCTTCGTCGACCTCGACCAAGACAATGCTGCCGTCGTCGAGATGGCTCTCGACCCAATCTGCGTCAACGAGTACTGCGTCGCGGCTCATGTAGATACCTCCGTGGTTGTGGCCCCAGCGCGCGATCGGCCAGGGAGAAAGCGATGGATGAGGAGATAGACCTCGCAGCCCAGACATACTCCGAAGACCGCGTTGAGGAAAGCGGCCGCGAGAGCGAGCCCGGTGGCGACGAGGCCGAGAGTGGTAAGTCCCGTGACGAATCCGACGACACCGACAATCGCGAAGATCAGGCCCACCAGTTGCGCAAACTGGGGCGGCCGAGCGTCTTCGGTCTGAGCAGGCGGCCCGATACGAGGTCGGATCAACCGGGAGAAAAGCTGAGAGTACGGCGACCGGCGTACTCCGAAGAACCCACCAACCGCGAAGACCACGGCCTGTGCAGCGAGCAGCCAGCTGCTCTCGGTGATGAGCACGACGGTGAGGACCACCGTGGTCACGGCTGCGACGAATCGCAGGCCGCGAGGGTCAACGACGTCGGCCGACTTGTTGACGGAGCCGTCGCTGGTGATGGTGTCGATGTGGGGTGCGGCGGGTGCTGGCATGGACGCTCCTTGAACGGACCGGATGATCCTTCGCGGGGAGCAACGCGCTCTTGCACTTCGATGGCTGCATCGGCTGTCGAGGGGGCTTTACCGCATCACGCGGCGCAACAAGAGGAATCGAGGCGTTGCCCGGTCAGGGCCTTCGACACAGCGCGGTAGCGCAGCGGCAGTTGTCCACCGCGCGGCGCTTCGTCAGATATGTCGACTCCATGTCAAGAAGGCTACGGGACGATCCAAGCCGCTCTATCGCGCCATCCAGATCATGAGATGGCCATCTCGTCATGCAGGCGATCTCCATGGACGCCTCAGTCCGAAGCCCGACCGATCGCGGCGATCACGTCGACGGGGCGGGGTTGCCCGGACGCGCGGGTTACGATCCGGCCCTCGCGGTCGAGCACGAACGTGGTCGGGGTACGCATCACACCCAACCGGCGTACGAGCTCGAGATTGTGCTCCGCGTCGACCTCCATGTGTCGGACGCCGGGCACCATCGATGCGACGTCGCCGAGCACTCGTCGAGTCGCCCGGCAGGGTGCACAGAAGGAGCTCGAGAACTGCAGCAGTGTCGCCGTTTCGCCGAACGGCTCCGGCACGTCTTCGGCCGAGACGGCGATGCGCATCTGCGCCGCGTCAGCGTTGCCAGCCGTGGCGGCACCACGGAAATGTCCGTTGTAGCGGTTCCAAAAGAAGCCCACAGCGGTGGCGACAATGATCACGACGACCAGCACCACAATGTTGTTGGGCATCCGGCCAGGCTACCCGTCGCGCAGGTCGTCGAGGTCGCGGTGGCTCAGCGCCGGCCCCGGCAGAGAAGTCTCGTCGGCGACCGCGGAACGCAGCCCTGCAACCAGCAGGTCGAGGTGCCGGTGAGCCAGCTCCTGGTTGAGCTCGGGTGCGATCGGACCCGGTAGCGGGCGGGCCAGCCGGACGAGCATCAGCCCGATGTCACCGAACGTCACTTCATCCGACAACGATCCCTCGGCGTGGGCCGCATCGACCAGCCGCTCCACTGATCGTGCCGACGCCTCGCGCGCCGGCAGCAGGACCGCGTCATCGAGATCGATCTGGTCGAGCAATGCCGGGATCACTGCAGAGACTCGAAGCTCGAGCGCAGCGTGCATGTAGCGAGTGAGTGCATCGAAGGCGCTGGTTTCCTCACGGGCGGCGGCCTCGGCGGCCTCCCTGGTCTGGGTCAGTGCGTCGAGCACCACAGCGCGCATCAGCGTCTGGCGGTCGGCGAACCGGCGGTAGAGCGTGCCGATTCCCACTCCGGCCCGTCGCGCGATCTCTTCGAGCGAAGCACCCGAGCCCTGCTCGACGAACAGGTCGCGCGCGGCCGCCAGGATCTGCCCGTAGTTGCGTCGGGCGTCGGCGCGGAGCGGACGAGCTGCTTCGTGAGGTGCACGGGGGGACATACGACCTCCTTGGGGCGAACTCTTGACTTCAGATTATCCGGAGGGTTAGCCTCCGTATATGACTTAGACAGGCTCGGATAGCCGCATCATATCCCGGAGGAACCGCCTCCGGCTGCGACCCGGACCGCCAATTCGCACATCGGAGACGCACATGAACAATCCGACAAAACCAAGCCAGAACATGCCGACCACAGACCGCCGTTGGGCGGCTCTCGTGGTGATCGCCGTGGCACAGCTGATGGTCGCGCTGGACGCCACGATCGTGAATATCGCCCTACCCTCGGCGCAGGCCGCACTGGGATTCGACGACGGCGACCGGCAGTGGGTCATCACCGCGTACACCCTGCCGTTCGCCGGTCTGCTGCTGCTCGGCGGCCGGGTCGCTGACCACCTGGGCCGTCGTCGGGCCTTCATGATCGGGATGACCGGTTTCGCGGCCGCATCCGCTCTGGCCGGCGCGGCGCCGAACTTCGGGCTGCTGGTCACCGGCAGGGCGCTGCAAGGCGGCTTCGCGGCCATCCTCGCCCCGACCGCGCTGTCGCTGGTGGCGGTGACGTTCAGCGAACCGAAAGAGCGCGCCAAGGCCTTCGGGGTCTACGGAGCCGTCGCGAGTAGCGGCGGCGCTGCAGGTCTGCTGCTCGGCGGAGCTTTGAGCGAGTACGTCGACTGGCGCTGGTGCCTCTTCGTCAACATCCCCATCGCAATCGCCGCGATGATCGCCGGGCGCGCCGTGCTGCCGAACCCACCCAGCCACGCTGGAAGTCGGATCGACGTCATGTCCGCCGGGCTGATCACGGCGAGTCTGGTGGCGGTGGTGTACGCCTGCAGCCAGGCGGTGCCTCACGGCTGGAGCTCACCTCAGGTGATCGCTCCGATGGCGGTCGGGTTGGCCGGGATCGTCGTGTTCCTCGTCGTCCAGGGGCAGCGCCAGTCGCCACTGCTCCCACTGCGCATCGTGGCCGACCGCTCGCGAGCCGGGGCTTACCTCGCGGTGGCCGCTGCCGTCGTCGGTTCGTTCGGCATGTTCCTGATGCTGACCTACCACTTCCAGGTCATCTTGGGCTACACGCCGCTGCAGGCCGGTCTGGCGTTTCTGCCGCTGGCCGTGGCCGTGTCGTCAAGCGCCTACGGCATCTCCAGCCGACTGCTGCCGCATGTGCAGCCCAAGACACTGATCGTGCCGGGGCTGCTGGCGGCGGCGACGGGCTTGACACTGATGACGCAGCTGGACGCCACGAGCGGCTACTTCAGCTTGATCCTTCCTGCTCAGGTGCTGCTGGGGCTCGGCATGGGCTGTGTGTTCACGCCCGCCATCAGCATCGCCACCAGCGACATCGACTACCGCGACGCCGGCGTTGCTGCGGCAGTCGCCAACACGGCCATGCAGATCGGTGGCTCGCTGGGGACCGCCGTTCTCAACACCGTGGCGATCACGGCGACTGCGGCCTATACCGCCGCTCACGCCGCCGCACCGACGGTCGCGCGCGACGCACTCGTGCATGGGTACGCTGCCGCGACCACCTGGGCGGCTGTGCTGCTGATCGTCGTCGCCGCTGTCATCGCAGTGATGATTCGATCTCCCAAGAGGAAGACGACCACACCAGACACAACGGCTCAACAGCCTCGTGCAGAGGTAGAAGTCTGATCAATGAAGCACTATCGAGATATCGACCCAAGGAGTTCTGATGGCTGTTCAGCTGAACCACACGATCGTCAACGTGCGCGACAAGCAGGAGTCCGCGACGTTCCTCGCCGAGATGTTGGGCCTTGAGGCCCCAACGTCGTACGGGCCCTTCCTCGTCGTGCAGGTTGACAACGACGTATCGCTCGACTTCGCCGACGACCACGGCCCGGTGCGCCCGCAGCACTACGCCTTCCTCGTGAGCGAGTCCGGGTGGGACGAGATCTTCGGTCGGATCAAGGAGCGCGGCCTCGACTACTGGGCCGACCCGTCCAAGAAGCGCCCGGGCGAGTTCAACACCAATGACGGCGGCCGCGGTGTCTACTGGGAGGACCCGAGCGGTCACTTCCTCGAAATCATCACGCGGCCCTACGGAAGCGGAGGCTGAGCATGTCGTATCCCGACTACGGTGCCGGGGGTGACCTGAGCCGCTACCCGAACGACGTCTACCAAGGTGACACGGGCGACGTCAGCGCGAGGCTCCGCCGCGCGGATGCGCCACCCGACCTGACCTACGCGTCGGGTGGCTCCTGCCACTACCTCGCGACTGGCGCCGGCACGGCAGGTGAGTTCGGGCTCTACCGCTGGGAGATGGCGGCATCACCTGGTGGGCCCGACCCGCATTTCCACAGGTCGATCTCGGAGTCGTTCTTCGTGCTGTCGGGCACGATCAAGCTGTACGACGGCAACACGTGGGTCGACGGACGGCCGGGTGACTTCCTCTTCGTCCCCGAAGGCGGCGTCCACGGGTTCCGCAACGAGTCGGGTGAGCCGGCATCGATGCTCATCCTCTTCGCCCCGGGCGCTCCTCGCGAGGGCTACTTCGAAACGCTGGCGGAGGCCGGTACCGGTGGGATGACTGACGACGAGAAGACGGAGTTCTTCCTCCGCCACGACACGTTCTGGGTCTGATCCGATGAGTTTGCACTGCCTCGTAGTCTCATGAGTTATGACAGCGACGATTGACCTCGGCCCAGCTGCGGAGCGGGTTGCCGGACTTCTCCACGGCATCTCCGACGACCAGCTCTCCAACCCGACGCCCTGTCCGGCGTACACCCTCGGCGACCTCGTCGAGCACGTTGGCGGGCTGGCACTCGCGTTCACCTGGGCAGCCACCAAGAACTTCCCGGAGTACGCCGGTCAGCCCCCTAGCGGGGACGCGTCCCGGCTTCCCGAGGGCTGGCGCGACGAGTTCGAGTCCCGGCTGCTGGAGCTGGCTCAGGCGTGGCGCGACCCGAGCGCCTGGGAGGGCATGACGCAGGCCGGTGGCGTTGACCTGCCAGGACAAGTCGCCGGCCTGGTCGCACTCGACGAGCTCGTGGTGCACGGATGGGACGTGGCCCGCTCGAGCAACCAGCCCTACGACGCTGACCCGGTGTCCGTGCAGGGAAGTCTCGGCTTCGTCGGCCCCGTCTCCGAGCCCGGTCGCGAAGCGCAGCGAGAGGGAGTGTTCGGCCCCGTCGTTTCGGTCGCTGACGACGCGTCCGAGCTCGACCGGCTGATCGGCCTCGCCGGCCGCGACCCGTCCTGGTCAGCGCCCAGATCCTGACCACCCGCCGGCAACTACCCGCCGGCGAAGGGGGGCAGCACCTCGATGACGTCGCCGGGCGAGACCGTCACGGCGTCGAGGTCAGCCGAGCGGACCGGGGTGTCACCCAACAGCAGCGATGACACGCCGAGCACTTGAGCGAACCGCGGGTTGTCAGCGTGGAGCGTCCGCGCAGCAGCCAGCACCTCGGCGACAGTCGTCCCGCTCACCACGTCGTCCGTCCGACCCGCCGCAGCACGAGCGGCAGCCCAGTAGCGGACGGTGACAGACGTAGCCTGCTCTGCTGTCTCGCCGGAAGGCGTTCCTGTCGCTGGTTGATCCATGTCCGGTATTGTCGCAACGGCAATGGGGCCCAGGCGAACTGCCGTGGGCCTCGCGCGCTTTCCGGGCGGTACGACAGGGCCCGAGGAGGAGGATCAGGCGATGAGCAGTCTGCTGTTGCTCACCAACGCGCTGCAGTCCTCCGCCGAGATGCTTCCCGCCCTGGGCCTCCTCCCCCATCAGGTCCGCATTCTTCCGGCGGAGCCGACCGTCCTGGTCGAGGCGCCGGACTGTGACGCCGTGCTGGTTGACGGGCGCCATGACCTTGCTGCCGTGCGAAGTCTGTGCCGGCTGATCCGCACCACGGGCACCGACGTACCCGTCCTGCTGATCGTGACCGAGGGTGGACTCGCCGTCGTGGCCGCCGACTGGGGTTTCGACGACGTCCTGCTGACCACCGCCGGTCCGGCCGAAGTCGAGGCCCGGCTGCGGCTCACCGCCGGCAGGCTTCGGCTGGCCCGTGACGACGAGGACCCCGAAGCCACCATCATCCGAAGCGGCGACGTCGAGATCGACGAGGCGTCGTACACCGCAAAGCTCGACGGACGCAGTCTCGACCTCACGTTCAAGGAGTTCGAGCTGCTGAAGTACCTCGCTCAGCATCCTGGCCGGGTGTTCAGCCGGCAGCAGCTGCTGCAGGAGGTCTGGGGGTACGACTACTTCGGGGGCACGCGCACGGTCGACGTCCACGTACGACGGCTGCGCGCCAAGCTCGGACCCGAGCACGAGGCCTTGATCGGGACCGTGCGCAACGTCGGCTACCGCTTCGTGCTCCCCTCGTCAGACCCCACTTCCGACGACGACGAGGAGTCGGTCTCAACTGACTCCCCGAGCCAGGTCGGCCGGTGACCTCACCGCCACCAGACATTGCCGTCATCGCGAGAGTCTCCGACGACGAGCGCGACGAGGTGCTGGCTCTGGCTGACGCCGCGGCTGAGGCCGACGGCGTGTCACCGATCGACGACCAGGTCCGGCTCGACCTGAAGTACTCCGACTCCGCCGACGTCCGACACCTGCTGGCCACGTCACCCGAGGGCACGATCCTCGGTTATGCCCACGTCGACCTCGGCTCGGCGGAAGCCACCAACGCACACCTTGTCGTGCACCCGCGCTACCGCCATCACGGCGTAGGCACGGCCCTCGTGCAGGCTCTCATCGCGGAGTCGGAGCCACGGTCGCTGCGCGTGTGGGCTCATGGCGACGAGGCCGCGGCCAAGTTCCTCTCCGGTCGACTCGGGTTCCGGCGGGTCCGCGACCTCTGGCAGATGCGACGAGCACTCGACGTTGCTCTCACCCCTCCGGCGTACCCACCCGAAGTGACGGTCCGCACCTTCGAGCCCGGACGAGACGACGAGGCGTGGGTCGCGGTGAACGCGGCGGCGTTCGCCAGCCATCCCGAGCAAGGTGCCCTGACTGTTGACGATCTGCACCAGCGGATGGAGCAGCCATGGTTCGATGCGGCCGGCTTCTTCCTGGCCGAACGCGACGGTGCGCTCGTCGGCTTCCACTGGACGAAAGTGCATCCGGCGGGTGAGAAGTCTCCGAAGCCGATCGGCGAGGTGTACGCCGTCGGGGTCTCGCCCGACGCGCAGGGACTCGGCCTCGGAAAGGCACTCACGTCGACCGGCCTGCTCCATCTGCAACAGCTCGGCCTGACCGAGGTGATCTTGTACGTCGAAGGGGACAACACCCCCGCGATCGCCGTCTACACCAAGCTGGGCTTCGAGCGATCAGCACTCGACGTCATGTACGAGCATCCCTGACGCGCGACTCGACACCGCGGGCGAGGGCCACGGCGATCTCACGCACTGCAGCCGGCGCAGACCGCCCCATCCCCACGATGTTGGCGAACCCGTGAATCAGTCCCTCGAAACGCCGTAGCTCGACGGCCACACCGGCTTCGGTGAGCCGACGTGCGTAGTCCTCGCCCTCGTCGCGGAGCGGGTCGAAGCCGGCAGTGGCGATATAGGTCGGACACATGCCGGCTAGGTCGTCGCGGTGCAGAGGCGAGACCCGTGGTCCGTCAGGACGGGTATCGCCGACGACATAGTGCTCGACCCCGAGGTCCATGAACTTCTGCGTGAGGTAAAAGCCACTGGCGAAGATGCGCTTCGACGCCGTTTGAGCCCCGAGGTCGGTCCCGGGGTATATCAAGAGCTGAAAACAGGGTGCCGCGCCATCGGTCCGCGTCTCGGCCGCCACGATCGTGGCGAGGTTGCCTCCCGCGCTGTCACCTCCGACGGCGATGCGCTCGACATCGACGTCGAGGAGCGCGTGGTGCTCGCGAGCCCAGCTGTACGCCGCGAGGGCGTCGTCAACCGCTGCGGGGAAGGGATGTTCGGGAGCGAGCCGGTAGTCCACCGCGAGCACCCTGACACGCGCCTCTTCGGCGAGCACGCGGCACAACGGGTCATGAGAATCCAGCCCGCCGTAGATCCAGGCGCCGCCATGGAAGAAAACGAGCAGTGGCGATGCGCCACCCAGGTCCGCTGGCGTGTAGAGACGCAGCCCGATGCGGCCACCAGGTCCCTCGATGTCGTGGTCAACGATGTTGCCGATCGGCTGTCGTCCACCTGACAGGGCCGCCTGGCTATCGACGGCAACCCGGCCCTGCGGGATGGGCAGCGTCTCAGGTCCCGGCTCGCGGATGAGCTTCTGCAACCGAAGGATGGTCTGCATCTCGACGTCGAGGGTCTGTCCGTCAAGAGTGACCTTCCGTCCGGCAAACCCCCGGAGCAGGGGATGCGGGAGACGGAGCATGCTGCGGGCGAACGAACCCTCGATCGCCGCCACGATGCGGTGCTGCCATGGCTCAGGCTGCTTCATGGTCGGCCAAGGTAGCAACGTCTGTCGTCGTTGTAACCCGGTGTTCACCAAGGGGTGAGACGATGACGACATGCCCATGGACCGCCCCAGCCCTCCGACCGACGCGGTGCCGGAGCCGCGCCCGGCGTCGTTGCCAGTGTCGCTTCCTGCGGCAACCGGAGGCGCCCCTGAGGAAGGACCGAGCGACCTGGTGCCTCGATCGGCGTACGGAGACTCCTTCGACGTCGAGCCGCCGTACGAACCCGACCACGACGACCTGCCCACCGACCGGTTCCTCGATCGGGAGGTCTCCTGGTTGCGATTCAACCGACGGGTGCTCGAGCTCGCCGAAGACCCCGACTTGCCACTGCTGGAGCGCACTCGCTTCGTGGCGATCTTCGCCAGCAACCTCGACGAGTTCTTCATGGTGCGGGTGGCTGGGTTGAAGCGCCGGCTGGCTGCTGGGGTGGCCATCCCCGCCGCCAGCGGGATGATGCCGCGCGAAGTGCTCGAGTCGATCTGGAAAGAGTCCCGCGAGGTGATGCTCCGACACGGTGAGCTATTCCGCGACGACATCGTGACCGCGCTCGCCGAGCAGGGCATCGCGTTGCTGCGATGGGACCAGCTCGATGTGGACGAGCAGAAGAGCATGCAGGAGCTCTTCACCGACCGGGTCTTCCCCGTCTTGACGCCGTTGGCTGTCGACCCTGCGCATCCCTTCCCCTACATCTCCGGGCTGTCGCTCAACCTCGCAGTGACGATTCGCAATCCCGAGACGGGCAAGGAGCACTTCGCCCGGGTCAAGGTGCCGCCGATCTTCCCTCGGTTCGTGACCTTGGGCGACCAGCGTTTCGTGCCGCTCGAAGACGTCATTGCCGCACACCTCGACCAGCTCTTCCCGGGCATGGAGGTGTTGCAGCACCACGCATTCAGGGTGACGCGCAACGAAGACCTCGAGGTCGAGGAGGACGACGCCGAGAACCTGCTCAAGGCACTCGAGAAGGAACTGCAGCGGCGCCGTTTCGGCTCACCGGTCCGGCTGGAGGTCGAGGAGTCGATCGACAACCACGTGCTCGAACTGCTGGTGTCTGAGCTCGACGTGTCGCTCAACGAGGTGTTCCACCTGCCTGGCCCGCTCGACCTGACCGGGGTCTTCGACATCGCCGACCTCGACCGGCCTGAGCTGAAGTACCCGGCCTTCGTGCCGCATACCCACAGCCATCTCGCCGAGGTCGAGTCGGCCAGCCCGGTGGACATGTTCTCAGCGCTGGCGCGGCGAGACGTCCTGGTGCATCACCCCTACGACTCCTTCGCCACCAGCGTGCAGCGGTTCATCGAGCAGGCCGCCTCCGATCCACATGTGCTGGCCATCAAACAGACGCTCTACCGCACGTCCGGCGACTCGCCGATCATCGACGCCCTCATCGACGCCGCCGAGGCGGGCAAGCAGGTGCTGGTGCTTGTCGAGATCAAGGCACGTTTTGACGAGCAGGCCAACATCCGTTGGGCACGCAAGCTCGAGCAGGCTGGCTGCCACGTCGTCTACGGCATCGTCGGGCTCAAGACCCACTGCAAGCTGGCCCTCGTCGTACGCGACGAAGGCGCCACGATCCGGCGCTACGCCCACATCGGCACCGGCAACTACAACCCCAAGACAGCCCGTTCGTACGAAGACCTCGGTCTCCTCACCTCTGACGAGGGCATCACGTCAGACATCTCGAACCTGTTCAACAACCTGTCGGGGTTCGCCCGGCAGCGCGACTACCAGCACATGTTCGTCGCTCCGGAGTCGGTCCGATCGGGGCTGCTCGACCGCATCCAGTGCGAGGTCGACCACCATCTCGCAGGCCGGCCGGCCCGCATCCGCATCAAGCTGAACTCCCTGGTCGACGAAGCGACGACCGATGCGCTCTACCGGGCCTCGCAGGCGGGAGTGCCTGTCGAGCTGTGGGTGCGAAGCATCTGCACGCTACGGCCGGGGGTGCCGGGTCTCTCGGACAACATCAAGGTGCGCAGCGTGCTCGGTCGTTTCCTCGAGCACAGCCGGCTCTTCTGGTTCCAGAACGGTGGCGAGCCACAGGCCTGGATCGGCTCGGCTGACCTCATGCACCGCAACCTGGACCGACGAGTCGAGGTGCTGGTCCGGCTTCCGTCGGGGGGACATGTCGACGAGCTTGGTGCACTGCTCGACCTCGGCTTGGACGACGCCACAGCCTCATGGTGGCTCGGTCCCGACGGCGAGTGGACGAGACACCATCTCTCTCCCGAAGGCGAACCACTCAAAGACGTGCAGACAACGCTGATCGCCCAGCACCGAAGGCATCGAGACTCGGCTTCCGGCGTACGCCGCTAACGGACTCGACCGTTTCGTCTCGCCGCGGTTGTCAGCAGCTCGCGAACAGCAGGCCACCACGCCCAAGGTCGGACAGCAGGTGGACGTCGCTGTCCTTCGGGTCGAGACGGAGCACCAGGTTGGTGCCGACGATCGACACATTACCGACGCTGAAGCGCTCCTCGAACGTGCCTCCCTGGTCAGGCGCCTGTCCGTGCGCGAGCGCGACCCTGGCGGCCCGGTCGTCTTCAGCCTCGGCTTCGGACGAGAAGTGCATCACGACTGTCAGCCTGCGCTCCTTGTCGATCGCCAGCGCGAGGCCGTCGGTGGCGGTGATGCCGCCGGCACTTCGGATGCGTTGGCGGGCAAGCTGCTGTTCGCGGGGATCGGCCGCTTCGAAGCCCGCCGCAACGCAGCCATGCTCCTGCACGTTGACGACGGCCGTGACTGCATCGTCCTCAAGCGGCGCGGCCATGTCGGGGACGCCGTCAACATCGAGTAGGGAGTCGTGATCGCCGCCGATCGTCTCCTTGGTGAGAACGGCGTAGTCTGCGCTGTCGCTGCTCACGATGAGGTGGTCGTCGGGCAGCAGCACGATGTCGGAGAGCTCTGGCGTCAGGCTGGGCGTGATGGCCGACAGCACCTCGTCACTTCCACGTCGTACGCCGTCGTGGTCCGCGGGTTCATAGCCCAACCGAGTCAGCTGGTCCGCTGCCGCATCAAAGTCAAAGTCGTCGGGCATCTTGAGCACGGCCACCGCACCGTCTCGGCTCTGGCCGTACATCTCCCACTCCACGTCGAGCACCGTCCACCCGTACGACGCCTGCATCTCCGCTTCGAACTCCGACAGCACCGAGTTGATGGAGTAGTCACGTTCGTAGGCCGCGTCGAGGAAGCCCTCCTTCGTCTCGGCAGACGAGTCGGAGTCGATTCCCGACGCGACGTCGTCACGAGCGGCCCGCCAGTCGGTGTAGTTGGCGATCAGGGTCTGCTCCGGCAACATGTCGAGGGCCTGTTCGATGCGACTTTGGTGGTGGAGGAGACGTGAGGCGATGACGCTTCCCACCACGGTCACGACGATGACCAGGGTCGCGATGAGACTCACCCGACGACTCCGCACAGTGATGACCCTAGGTGCTGGCTCGGGTCGCTGGGTGCGCAGATGGCCGTCCCCTGCCGCCGTCATGCAGGCGTGCGAGACTGCTCACTGTGACTCCGAGCGACCCCGTGCGCGCCGCTGGTTGCGTCGTCTGGCGCGCCGGTGACAAGGAGCCTGACGTGCTTCTCGTGCATCGGCCCCGGTATGAGGACTGGTCGTTTCCCAAGGGCAAGCTCGAACTGGGCGAAACGTCGATCGCGGCCGCCGTACGCGAGGTCGAGGAGGAGACGGGGCTCCGTGTTCGGATCGGCGCGCCGCTTCCCGACGACCATTACGAGATCGCCGGCGGACAGCCGAAGGTGGTCAACTACTGGACCGCCGTGCCACCGAAGGACGCCGACATCTCGACCTACGCGTCGAATGCCGAGATCGACGACCTTCGCTGGATGCCGGTGTCGAAGGCGTCGCGAAAGTTGAGCTACGACCACGACGGGGAGCTGCTCGAGGCCTTCGCCTCGTCAGCTTTCGACAGCACGCCACTGATCATCATCCGCCATGCCCATGCCCACAGCCGCAAAGACTGGCAAGAGGACGACTCAATTCGGCCGTTGGAGTCCACCGGCAAGGATGAGGCAGAGCGGTTGGTGCCAGTGCTCCAGGCCTACGGAATCACCCGCGTGATCTCGAGTGACGCCGTTCGGTGCGTCGACACGATGGTCCCGTTCGTCAAGGCCGCCGGGGCCAGGCTGAAGCTCGATCCGGCCATCTCGGAGGACGGCTATGAGGTGGCAGCGATGCGGAAGCGGGTCACGTCGGCGCTATCGAGCTCGAAACGGATCGCGATCTGCTCTCATCGGCCGGTCCTGCCAGACGTGTTCGACGCGCTCGGCATCGACCCGGTCTCGCTCAAGCCCGGCGGGCTGGTCGTCGTACACCGCAAAGCCGGCAGCGTCGTCTCCCTCGAGCCCCACCCCGACCCGCTCTGACCGGTTCTGGGTTTGCCTTGTTTTCAAGCCAAACGGCTTGTTAACAAGGCAAACCTGCCTTGCAGAGTGGGGATTTGCCTCCACGAGAGGCCTGTGTCTCAAGATGCGGACGAGGGGTACGACGCGTGAACTGGTTGACAGCTCTGGACCGCACCCGGTCACGCAGTTGAGCCTGGCCCTGGCAGCAGTCGATGTCACTCGCGTGCATCGGCTCGCCCCAGTGGGCGCAGCGCAAGAAGTAGAGGAGAAGGACATGGACCGCCAAGAAGTCGCCGAGGTGCTGGCCAAGCCGATCTCGCAAAAGCTGCTGGGGTCGTCGATCCCCACCCGGCTGGGCTACGTCGGCACCGACGGGGCGCCCCGGGTCATCCCGATCGCGTTCGCGTGGACTGGCGAGCATGCGGTCATGGCCACCTTGCCGAAGTCGGCGAAGGTTGGGGCCCTGCGGAAGAACCCCAAGGTGGCGCTCACCATCGACACCCAAGGCCAGTGGCCGCCACAGGTGCTGCTGATCCGGGGCACGGCGCACCTCGAGCTGGTCGACGGGGTACCGGACGTCTACGTCGAGGCGTCCCGGAAGGTGACCCCGGCCGAGCACTTCGAGAGCTGGGAGCAGGGGGTGCGGGCCTTGTACGACGAGATGGTCCTCATCACCATTGAGCCAGACTGGGCGAAGCTGCTGGACTTCGAGACCACGATCCCCCAGGCCGTCGAGGACCTGGTCCGAGCGAAGCAGGGCGCGGGCGTCGAGCCCGATTGACAGAGCATGGGCTGAGAACGCCCGGCCGGCGGGTAGACCTACGGCAGGAAGATGTGCAGCACGCCGTACACAGCTGCGGCCACCAGGCCGGCTGCCGGGAACGTGAGAATCCAGGCGCCGACAATGGTCTTCGCCACACCCCACCGCACAGCCGAAAGTCGCTTGGTCGCCCCGGCACCCATCACGCCTGACGTGATGACGTGCGTCGTCGAGATCGGCGCGTGGTAGACGAACGCCGTCACATAGAGGATCGACGACGCCGTCGCCTCCGCGGAAAAGGCTCTCGGCGGATCGAGGTGGATGATGCGACGCCCCATCGTCCGCATGATCCGCCAGCCGCCGGAGTACGTGCCCAACGAAATGGCCGTCGCTGCTGAGATGATCACCCACAGCGGCAGGTCGTCGCCTTCGGACACGTACCCGGTGGTCAGCAGCGCAAGAAAAATGACGCCCATCGTCTTCTGAGCGTCCTGCAGACCATGTCCGAGGGCCATCGCGGAAGCCGACACCGTCTGAGCCATCTTGAATCCGCGGTTGACCCGGCCGGGGTTTCGTCGGCGGAACACCCACATGATCAGGAGCATCAGGAGGAAAGCAACGACGAATCCGGCCAATGGCGATGCCACCATCGGAATGAGCACTTTGTCTTCGATGGATTTCCAGTCCACCACGCTGCCCGACGCGAGCGCCGCTCCCACCAGGCCGCCGATCAGCGCGTGCGAGGACGACGACGGGAGCCCGAAGTACCACGTCGTGAGGTTCCAGGTGATAGCACCGACGAGACCAGCCAGGACGACGACAAGGCCTTCTGAACCGTCCGGCGGAGTGATCACGTCGCTCACCGTGTTCGCGACCTCTTGGCCGAGCAGGGCGCCTGCGAAGTTCATCACCGCAGCCATGATGAGTGCGATTCGCGGCGTCAGTGCACGCGTGGAGATCGCGGTGGCGATCGCATTCGCGGCGTCGTGGAATCCGTTGGTGTAGTCGAACACCAGGGCAATCACGACTACCGCTATGACGAGCGCGAGCTCCACGCTCAGGACTCCTTGACGGCGATCTGCTCAACGATGTTGGCGACCGACTCGAAGGCGTCGATCGCCGCTTCCAGTGAGTCGACGACGTCCTTGAGCTTCATCACGGTAAGCGCGTCGAACTGACCGTTGAACAGTTTGGCGACGATACGACGGTAGGACTTGTCACCGTCGTTCTCGAGCCGGTTGATCTCGATCCAGTACTCCTCGAGGTCGCGCATCGTCCGCAACCGTGGCATGGCATCCGACGTGAGCTCTGCACAACGCTGCAGCACTTCGACCTGGTTGGCGAGCTCCGTCGGCAGCTCGTCGATCTCGTAGAGCAGGACGAGGTCGACGGCCTCTTCCATGAAGTCCATGACGTCATCGAGCCCGTTGGCGAGCCGGTAGATGTCCTCACGATCGAAGGGGGTCACGAACGTGGTGTTGACGCGCTTGACGATGGCGTGGGTCGTGTCGTCGCCATCGTGCTCGGCCTCCCGCATACGCGCCGCGATGTCGGATCGGTCGGCCGTGCTGGGCAGCATTTCTGCGAGGAGCTGAGCTCCTGTAACGAGGTTGTGTGCCGCATCAGAGAACATGTCGTAGAAGGTCGAGTCGGTGGGACGGAAACGCATACGCACGGCCAACTCCCGTCAAGGGCGAAAAGATCACGGCAATGCTATGGGGTCACTGGCGCTGTTGCGCAACTGCGGGGGGTCAGGCGGTATCAAACGCCGCCCGTCACCGACCCGGGCTGCGGTCAGCCCAGCGGTGCGAGTAGCGCCTTCTTCCCCTCGAACGCGAACAGCAGCAGATCGACCATCCGGAACGTTGCGGCGTCCGGCCCCAGGGTCGGGTGCCAGGTCGGATCGCGCAGGATCGAGTGCTCACTGCCCTCCATCGCGCGGTGGAACGTTTCGGCGACGATTCGAGCACCGACGCCCTTGAGCTTCCCGCCGTTGAGCTCGGCCTCGCGAAGGATGTAGAACCACAGCGGCGTATTGGTCGCCACCGCATCTCGTTGCGCCGGTGTGAGGGCGTCGAGTTGGGCGCCGTTCTTGCCGTTCTTGATCTGGGCCTTGGTCAGCGCGGTGACACTGACGCCTTTGCTGTTGAGGAAGGAGACCATCTGCTGACCGGTCGCCAGTCGCGTCATCTTGGCCCGTGTGAGGTTGCGGAATGCGAGGTTGTCGACCGGGTCGGTGGTCGGTGCCGGCGAGCCGCCAAACGCGCCGGTTGGCATGTGCTTGAGCGGATCGCTCAGCCTCGTGTCGATCCGCATGGCCCGGTTGAACTTATTCGCCGGCACCACAAGGTTCGCGCGTCCTGCCTCGGCGAAGTCGTAGAGCCGGCGGAAGTCGGCGACCCAGTTGCTCGCCAGTCGGAGCTCGCCGCCGAGATCGCCCCCAGTCTCCGAGAAGATGAACAGGTACTCGAGAAATCCCGCCCCGTCGTCGAAGCGCTTGTTCCAGTTGTAGGCGGCTCGGATCATCGAGTGTCCGAGCCGGTAGGCAGCGATCGAGAACTCGATCGGCATCGTCGGGACATCCGTCGGGTTCACCCCGACCTCGAACACCTTCCTGCCGTTGTTGAACACGTCGTTGAGCACACCGGCCGCGCAGATTCGCGGCAGGAAGTCTTGCCGAATCATCCACTGGTAGTGCTTGATCGCGAGCGCGCGGGCCGTGGCGAAACGCTGGTTGGGCTGTACGGACGTGGGGAGTGTGTCGACGATCCGGTTGTGGAACCGGATGAACGCCGTGTGGGTCTGCGCGACCGCGAGGTTTTCGTCGTTGCGGAAGTCGGGAATGATCGCCTTGCGCTTGGCTTTGATCGTCGTGCCAGCCCCGCGCGGGAGATCGAATCCGTTCAGCACCGGGTCGCCGTCAGCGGCGACAGTCTTGCCGATGTTCAACCGCCGGCCGTCCGGACGATAGAACTTCGCCGACTCCGCGTCGAGCGGCCCCGCGCCGTACAGCGAGTCCAAGTCGAGACTGGGTGAGCGGCCTTGCAGCATGGTCGCCGGAGACTTGTGCTCCCCCAACATCACCGACGTCTTGTCGAAGGTGAGGTCGTGAT
This sequence comes from uncultured Actinomycetota bacterium, assembly GCA_963746185.1. Taxonomy (GTDB): domain Bacteria; phylum Actinomycetota; class Actinomycetes; order Propionibacteriales; family Nocardioidaceae; genus CAVVAE01. The sequence continues at coordinate 1,621,271 of CAVVAE010000004.1, read as the reverse complement.
CGACGAACTGGCCGAGGTAGGTAAACCCGGCCGGAATGCTTCCGGAGCCTCCTCCACTGTGGGTGATCGCTGCCGCCAACCGCTTTCGAATGGCGTCAGAGAGTTGCTTCCCGCTTCCATTGGGCCCCATCCGTGAGAAACGGAACGGCGGGGGTTCAGTGGGCGCCAACGCGACGGCCCGGTCCCCCGCACTCTCGTCGAAGAGTCCCTCACCGACGACGAAATAACTCGCTGAGCCGTGTCTGTTCATGGTGCCCCCTAGCCAATGCTCCCGGGTCTGGCATCGTCCTCAACCCAGGACTTACCCATCGTTTTACACCCAGTAGCAAACCCTCGACGCGGCCTGTGAACGCGCTGGCACCGTTCGGAAGCTAGGGGGTAAGCCTGATCGCAAGCGGCAGCGACGTGTGAAAGGAGATCGGACCTGTGAAAGCCGGGTCAGACTTGCGGCAGTTGTTCGTCGACACCCAGGATCTGATCGATTCTCATCTGGGGCAGCGGGCCGTCGGACTCGGTGGTCGCGATGATGAGGTTGGTCATCATCTCGATCTCAGCGAGCACCTCGGTGTCGTGGACGTTGACGTCCAGCTGGTCGTTCACGCGCTATTACCTTCCCGGAGCAGAGCACGGTCCGCGGCGGACAACCTAGACACCGAGAGTTGCTGCAGCGTCCGCCAGAACGTCCAGCGTATATCGACGTCTTTGCCCTGCGCACCAAAATCACGGAACTTCTTCCACAAAACCCAACGTCGTGCAAGAACTCGCACGCAGCCGTTACTGAGCGCTACCATCGCCCGCCTTCTGGCAGAGTCCATCCGTTGTTTGCAGCCCATGCTCGTCATTGTGTCGGGATGATGTGAGCGGCCCGAACGGGTCCCCTGCTCCATAGCCCAAGTGGACTACTTGCGGGCGGCGGGACACTGACGATGGCAATGACTAGCACAGCGGGGAGGTGGGGTCGATGGCCCACACGCTGACGAGACGACTCATGACAGCGCTGATGGCGACAGCGTTCGCGGTTACCGGGTTGGCCACCGACGCATCGGCGCGTCCCACCTGGGATACGTCGCCCGTCGTCGTCCACCGTCAGCCACAGCCGGCACCGAAGGTCATCGACCTGCGCTGGGGCGAGCACCGCCGGTTCGACCGCGTGGTCATCGACCTGCACGGCAAGATTCCCGGCTACCGCGTGCAGTACGTTCGCCAGCTGTCGTACGACGGGTCAGGCGATCGGGTGCCGTTGCCGGGCCGGCGCCATATCGCGATCGTCCTCCGGCCGGCGCTGGCTCACGACCGGCACGGCGACTCGACGTACGACGGTCCACGGCTGCGGCGGCTGCACCTTCCGACTCTTCGTGGCGTGGCATTCACCGGTGACTTCGAAGGAGACGTCTCGCTCGGACTGGCTCTCAGCCATCGAGCGGACTTCCGCGTCTTCACGGTGCGCGCACCGAACCGGATCGTCATCGACCTCCGCCACTAGCCGGCCAAGCGGGGCCTTTACCATCTAGCTGCGGTTGCCCACCATCGCCGCAATCGGGGGGATCACGGCCGCGACAACGCTCATCGCGATCGCGGCCGGAGTGGAGAAGAAGCGGACGACGAACCACGCGAGGATGATCAGGCCCAGACAGGTGCCCATCAGCGCGAAGTACAGCGGTTTGCGACCCACTCCGTCGATCCTACGAGCGTCGTACGGCGTCAGCCCGGTCGCTCAGCGCCGGGTCTCCTCGTCGACGAGCGCGCGGTAGCCATCGAGCAGTGAGCGCCAGAAGTGCCCGGGTTTACCGTCGCCGATCTCTCTGTTGTCGATGGTGGTGACGGGGACGAGCTCACAGACCGTGCCAGTCAGGAAGACCTCGTCCGCGCGATAGAGGTCGAAGAGAGTGAGCTGGCGCTCGTTGACGACCAGCCCTGCTTGCCTACCGAGGGCAAGCACCATCGCACGGGTGATGCCGTGCAGGCAGGCTGTCGGGAGCGGGGTGTGCAGCGCGCTGTCGATGACCGCGAACACGTTGGCGGTGTCGGCCTCAGCAACGAAACCGTCCGTGTCGAGCATCAAGGCAGCGTCGACGTCTGGGTCGTCGAGGACTTCGAGACGGGCGAGGATCGAGTTGAGCTGATTGGCGTGGTGGATGCTGGGGTCGAGCACCTGAGGCTGCGGGCGACGGATGCTCGCCGTACGCAGTCGCTGTGGTGCAGGGTCAGGCTCGATCGGCTTGTGTTCGGCGATGATGACGAGAGTGCCCGTGGACGGGGCGTTGGTCGGGTCCATTCCCGACGTCGATCGGGTCCCTCGGGTGACCATCAGCCGTACATGCGCGTCGTGAGTCATCTGGTTGGCCGACAACGTCTCGGTGATTGCACCCGCAATCTCCTCGGGTGTGGATGGCAGGGTGATGCGAAGTGCTCGAGCGGAGTGATCGAGGCGGTCGAGGTGCTCTTCGAGACGAAGCACGTTGCCGTTGTAGACGCGGAGACCTTCCCAGATCGCGTCGCCCGACTGGAAGCCCGCATCGAACACCGAGACCCGCGCCTGCTCGGAAGGGACGAGTTCACCAGCGACGTGGATCATCAACGGGTCAGACATGTCAGCCACTCTTCCTCTATTGGTTCTGCACCACTCGCGGATGCGCGGCCGGACGCAGCCAACGGACCAGCCAACGCATGTTGTCTGGGTTGCCGATCTGGGTGCATCCGAGCGTCGCGTCCCAGCGGTGACCTGGCCTGGACGTGTGGTAGAAAATGCCGCTTCCCCTTCCCTGGATGGGTTTTGGCCCGACGTTCCGGCGCAGTCGGACATGGTTGTAGTTCACGACGAAGCCGTAGCGCATCGACGGTCGGGTGCCGTCCGTGCGGCCGCGTTCCTCGATCCAGGTGTTGTAGAGCCGGCCGGGGGAGGCCGTCACGGTCGATGTCGGCAGCCGCCGCTTCCAGCGCATCTCACCCGGTCCGTGACGACCGGTCGAGAACGTCGTCTTGATGCGGTAGACCCCCGTAGGTGAACGCCCGTCACCCTCATGCTGCTTGTTCCAGCCATTCGGACCGATCGACGACCGGAAGTGGCGAACCAGCTGCCACCGACCGTCTTGCTTCTTCCACGCTTGCGTCACGGTGCAGTAGACCTGTCGGCACCAGAAGTCGCTCGAGACCGTCCGCACAACCTGAGTCGTCCGGGCCGGCAGCCGACGAGCAAACGCTGGCGTTCTCTGGACCTCAAGTTCCGCAGCGGCAACCGGGCGGCCCGTGTTGTCGGGCGCGGCGTGCTCTCCGGCTTGAGTTGGCTGCGGTTGTACGACGCTGAGCGTCATCGCCGTGACAGCCACCAGCAGCCCGCCGCACACGGGACGAGAAGCCAGAGGCCAAGCCATGACTCTCATCATGACGCAGTCGCGGACGGGCAGGTGGATCGGGCACGATGACGATCGGGATCTGCAGCCGACCGGGAGGACGATCGCGAGATGGACTGGAAGCTCGAGCTCGTGGTGGTGCCCGTCAGTGACGTGGACCGTGCAAAGCACTTCTATGCCGAGCAGCTCGGCTTCGCCGTCGACCACGACACCCCCATCAGCGACGAGATGCGCGTCGTACAGCTCACACCGCCTGGCTCGACGTGCTCGATCGCCATCGGGCGAGGAATGGTCGCGACGCCGCCCGGGATGGCGAAGGGCATGCAGCTCGTGGTGTCCGATGTCGCCATGGCTCGTTCCGAGCTCGTCGAGCGCGGGGTCGACGTCAGCCCGATCCGGCACTTTGAGGGCGCCGACTATGTCGACGGGCCAGGTGGAAGGTGGAACTCGTTCCTCTTCTTCAGCGACCCCGACGGCAACGAGTGGGTGGTGCAGGAGCGCCCGGCGGACGCTTGACCCGCGTGCATGACGGCGAGCCCAGCTCACTCATTTGGCTGACTCCGTGATTTAGTACGTATGCTACAAAGGTTGAGACAAACGAGGAGTCAGTTGTGAACTCGTCACGTGCGCCGGTGCCAATCGCCCATCGGCTGACAGGTCGAAGTGTGGTCACATGAGCCTGCTCCGCCTCGACCCCGACAGCGCCGTGCCGCCGTTCGAGCAGCTCCGCACTCAGGTGGCTGCCATGGTGGCGACCGGCGAGCTGACGCCGGGCCAGAAACTCCCGACGGTCCGGCAGCTCGCCACCGACCTTGGCCTGGCCGTCAACACGGTCGCGCGCGCCTACCGCGAGCTCGAAGCCGACCAGATCATCTCGACCCAGGGACGACGTGGGACGTTCATCCACAGTGCAGCGCTCGACGAGCCCGCGGGCAGTGGCGTTGCCGCCGCCGCACGGGAGGCGGCCATCGCCTTCACTGAAACTGCGCGACGGCAAGGACTGTCACTGACAGAGGCAACCCGGCTGGTCGAAGTCAGCTGGCCCCGCACCAGTAGTTGACCGTCTGCTGGATCGACAACAACTCCCATGGCGTCAGTTCCGGAAGAAGCAGATGCCTCCGTGCTTCGGGAGGCCGCCGCACTTTTGGGCTTGCCCGTTGCTGAAGTTGTCACTGGCAACCCAGAGGCCAGCCTTGGTGACCAGCATGTCGTCGGCGCCGTACCCCAGCGCCCTGGTGGGGTTCCACGACCTCACGTCACCATTACCCGCGTTGAGTGCCGCGATGCCCGGTCGTGCCAAGGCGCCGGGTCCCGCTGAATCACAGCCGTTGCGGTTGTTCGCCCAGCGCTCATGGCCACCGATGTAGACGGTTTTCGAACTCGCCTCGACCGCATACAGCGAGTCACAGCCGGTGTAGTCGATCCAGGTGTGATTGACCGTTCCGCCTGTCGACGGGAACGCTGCAGCCGCGTCACACAGTTCCCTGCGTGGTCCGCCGGGGTCTCCCGCTGGCCAGCCTCCAGTCGTTGCTATGTACACCTTGCTGTCGTTCGGTGACCAGGCGGCATCCCGGAGATAGAAGTCGATGATGCATTCCTGGTTGAACTCGCTGGAGTACCAGTTGCTCAACGTCGCGCGTGCCTGGCCAAGATTGAGCATGAAGATCTGGTGACGCGTCGTGTTGCCGACCGAGCTGAACGCGCCCTCGACAAGCATCCGGCGACCGTCGTGGCTGACCTGGGAGTTCCAGACCCTGCCACCGTTGACGGCAAGCCTCAGATATGAGGTCGGGTCACCGTCGCCTGGATCGAGGCTGGCTAGCCGGAGACGGTTGGCGCCGTTGATGGTCGAGAACGTTCCGCCGACGATGACATTGCCTCGCTCGAGTTCGACGACGTTGACGTCGGCGCCGGCGTTGCGTTTGAATCCCTTTTTGATAGTTCCGGTTCTGGTGTCGACCTTGACGATGTGTCGGGCAGTCTGGCCCTTGATCGTCGTGAACTCGCCGCCGAGATAGGCCACCGAACAGTTGTTGGAGAAAGCGATCGAGCGGATTGGCCCGTTGGCCCGCGGGTTCCAGCGGCTCACCGCGCCTGTCTTCGCCGAGAAGCTGAACGCGTTGCCTCGGGAGAAGGTATTAGTTCCCTTGCCGATTGCGGAGATTCTCCCGACCGCATACATCCTGCTGCCGCACCTGTCGATCTCGTACACGTACTGATCAGGAGTCGATGCCAGCAGCCAAGGTGTGAAGCTCACCGGCCGGGAGTTGACCGTCGGACTCGGCGCACCGAGCGTCTGGCTTGGCGCACCGACCGACGGGACCGCCGGCCCGATGAGAACAAGAGCCGCAACCGCCATGGCAGGCCACGGCGCCACCCGTCGAAATCGTGTTTTCACCCGTCAACTCCCATTCCCAGATCGGCATCAAGTTGGCCGAACCCCTGTGTCTGGGGCTGAACCACCTGATGTCCGTCCGAGAGTAAGTCCGGACGTGCTGCTGGAGCAAGGAGGAGCGGACGTCGTACGGCGGCCGAGCTACCGAGATAGCCACGACCGCCGACACGACTCGTTTCGTTTAGTTCGGGAAGAAGCAGATTCCGCCGTGCTTGGGGAGCCCACCGCACTTTTGGGCCTGGCCGTTGCTGAAGATGTCGCTCGCCACCCAGAGACCTGCGGGCGTGACGAGCATGTCATCCGCGCCATACCCGAGGGCTCGCGTCGGGTTCCACGAGGTGGCCTGACCGTTGCTGTCGCTCAAGGCAGCTATTCCTGGTCGAGAGACAGCTCCTGGCCCGGCTGCATCACAGCCGTTGGGGTTGTTGGCCCAGCGCTCGTGTCCGCCGATGTAGACGGTGTCAGCCGTTGCCTCGACCGTGTAGAGGGAATCGCATCCGGTGTAGTTGATCCAGGTGTGACTCACGTTTGCTGCGGTCGCCGGGAACTTCGCTGCCGCATCACACAGTCCGGTTCGCGGCCCACTGTGCCCACCGTTCGCCGGCCAGGCACCGGTCGTCGCAATGTAGACCGCCGAGTCGTCAGGAGCCCACGCCGCGTCGCGCGTGTAGAAGGCGATCGCGCATTCCTGGTTGAACTCGTTGGAGTACCAGTTGTTCAGCGTGACCGGGTTTGTGTTGAGGTTGAGCATCGCGATCTGGCGGCGGGTCACTCCGCCGACGGTGCTGAAGTTGCCTTCGATGAGCAGCCTGTTGCCAGAGTGGCTGACCTGGGAGTTGTAGACCTTGCCACCGGCCGCCTGCAGTGAGGGCGGGATGAACTGCGTCACCGCGCCAGTGCTGGCGTTCAGACTGGCCAACCGCATCCGCTGGACGCCGTTGATACCGAAGAACTGTCCACCGATGATGATCTGGTCACCTACCCGTTCGACGACGTTGACCTCACCAGTCGCGTTGTGCGCAAAGGTCTGAATCAGGTTGCCTGTGGTGGTGTCGACTGCAGCAATCCTGTTGGCGGAGAGGCCACGGATCGACGTGAACGAGCCGCCTAGGTAAGCGATCGAGCAGTCGGCGGAGAACGCGATGGAACGAATGGGACCGTTGGCTTGCGGGTTCCACGCAGTCATCACGCCATTGGTGGCTGAGAAGCTGAACGCGTTGCCACGCGAAAAGCTCTGCACCGCTCCCCCCGTCGGTTGCTGACTGATCGCACTGACGCGCCCGACGGCGTACATCCGACTGCCGCACTGGTCGATCTCGAAGACGTACTGGTCTGGGGTTGTCGATTGCAGCCACGGGGTCCAGCTCACTGGTGCCGCAGAGACGGCGGCCAATGGTGCGGCTGCCCCCGCAGTAAGAGCGCCGACCCCGGTCATCAGAAGAGATGCCGCCACAACCGCTGCTGTGCGCAAAGCGGAACGCCTACTCGACAAGAACATATGCCCCCCTCGGGCTCTTGACCCCCATGCGGTCGGGCTCGGTTACCGGACCACCCCTGCGTGTTGTGTACTCGGAGATTATGTGCAGGAACCCAACCCTGCAAGGGAAACGAAACATCTCACCATCGGTAGCGAAACGACTACTGAGACGGTCCAAAGCGACGTCGTTTTCGGCACTGGACAACCTGCGTCACAAGGGGTGGTGACCACCCCTTGTTGGGTGGGTCACCCGCCCTGAGCATGTGGCCAGCCACCTGTATGGCGCGGTGGATGATCCTTAGCGTCGGACTATGACAACCGAATCTCTACTCCGGCCCGAGACAACCGCTCCCTCTTCGGAGGCTGACGCGCCCGACTCGGTGGTGACGCGCGGAAGCCAGCGCGGCCGGCTTGTCTTCTATGTCGCGGCATCAGCCGTGGCTTTGCACGTGCTCGACGACAACTTCCTGCAACCGAGGTCGGGTACGTCGGCCGCGGACCACCTCGTCAGCGGCCTCGTCCCACTCGCACTGCTTGGCTTGGGGATCTGGGCTTACCCCCGAGTCCGCACCGGGGCCGCCGCCCTGATTGCACTCGCCATCGGACTTGCCGGCGTCATCTTCGGTAGCCTCGGCGCCGTCAACACCACGGTCGCCGTTGGCCCTTCGGGCGACGCCTACACCGGACTCCTGGCCATCCCCACGGGCGTGGTGCTCATCAGCTTGGCCGTCGTGCGGCTGTGGACTTCGAGACGACAGACTTCCAACCGCCCATGGCGTTACCTCCGTCGACTCCTGCTCGGTGTCATTAGCGTGCTTGCGCTGTACATGGTCGTCCTCCCGATCACCATCGGCTACATGGCCGCGCACACTGCGAGAGCAGTCGTTCCTCGCGCCGAGCTGGGGACGGCATACGAGGACGTGACGTTGACGACCAGCGATGGCCTCCAGCTCGAGGGTTGGTACGTGCCATCCAAGAACCGCGCAGCCGTGATCGTCTTCCCGGGGCGCAAGGGCTCACAGGACCACGCGCGCATGCTGGCAAGCCGCGGCTACGGCGTTCTGCTGTTCGACCGTCGCGGTGAGGGTGTCAGCGAGGGCGAGCCCAACATCTTCGGCTGGGGTGGCGATAAGGACATCTACGCCGCGCTCGACTTCCTCGAGGACCGGCCAGACGTCGATCCTTCGCGCATCGGTGGAATCGGCCTGTCGGTTGGCGGCGAGCTCATGCTGCAGGCTGCTGCGGAAGACGAAAGACTTGCTGCGGTTGTCTCCGAGGGAGCGGGAACACGGACGTTTGCCGAAGAGCTGGAGGAGTACGAGGGTCCCGAGCTGTGGGCGGGCATTCCCCTGTTGGCCATCAAGACCGGAGCCGTTTCGATCTTCTCCAACACGATGCCGCCACCGAAACTGACGGATCTCGTGCCTGCGATCGCCCCACGTCCGGCCATGCTCATCTGGGCTCCGAACGGCGGGAACGTGGAGCACATGAACCCGACCTACCGTCGGCTCATCGGCCCCTCTGCATCGATCTGGGAGATCCCCGACGCCATGCACATCAAGGGCATCACCACTCACCCCGACGAGTACGAGCAGCGTGTTGGTGGCTTCTTCGACGAGGCGCTGCTCGAGGACTAGGAGCCGGAGCGAGAGCTGACGACGACGGCGTTCGCCACCGCCCTCCTCTAGCTCACGCAACGACAGGTATGACGTCTGAGGCCAGCGCCTCAAGCGAGTCCACGGCCTCAGACGTCGGCGTCTCGACATGGTCACGTACGACGAACTCGTCCACACCCGCGTCGCGGTACCGGAGCAGCCGAGCAGCAACGTGGTCCGCTGGGCCGATGATGTCGGAGTCCTCCTCGACCACCGACCCTTCGGGAACCACGAGCAACACCTGGCCGGCGACTCGGCGTACTTCCGACGGGTCACGGCCGATCTTTTCGCAGGCAGCGGTGAGCACTCCGCACTTGCGCCGGAACTCGTCCGGTTCAGCCCAGGCATGCCAGGCATCGGCATACCTGGCTGCCATCGGGATCGTGCGTCGCTCGCCGGCGCCGGCGATGAGGAGCGGCAATCGGTGCTGAAGCGGCTTCGGCTCGCAGCGGGCGTCGACGAGGCGGTAGTGCCGCCCTTCGTACGTCGTCACGTCCTGACGCAGAAGCGATGTCACGACGTGGGCCGCCTCCTCGAAGCGATCGAGCCGCTCAGCGACCGGCGGCAGATCGATCCCGTAGGCCACATGCTCGTTCTGCTGCCAGGCAGCGCCGAGCCCAACGTGACGCGGCCGCCCGACAGCTGATCGAGCGTGGCAGCCATGTTGGCCACGACGGCAGGATGGCGGTAGGTGTTCCCCAGGACGAGACTTCCGAGGCGCACTTGGTGGGTCGACGTGGCCAGTGCACTCAGCACCGTCCAACCCTCAAGCACTTCGCCCGCACGAACCTCTCCTACCGGCGCGAACGGCATGAAGTGGTCGGGGACGTATGCCGTATAGAGCCCAGCCGTGTCGGCGGTCTGAGCGAGCTGCAGCACGTCCGGCCAAGGACGCCGGAGGTCGAGACACAGGCTCAACAGCACGCGATCACCCTAGCCGTGACGCGAGGACACCCGCCGGTCCAAGATCCCAACCCTGTAAGGGATCTGACGAATCTCACAGAGAGCGACGGGTTGACTACACAGTTCTGTTCACGCCTTCCAAATTCGAACGCCAACACGACGACTTATCCCTTGTATGCGCAGACGGGCAGGGCGAGTATGACCCCCTGAGGTCAGACGACCAACGCTTGACGCGGGGATGTTCGAATGGAGAACTGCGATGGCTCAGGACCGATCTGCCGCGAGGAAATTGACGTTCGCATCGTGCATCGTCGCGCTGGCGGCATTGTGCACGGCATCGATGAGCGCCGAGGCGGCACCAGGCAGGCCGAGCAACTGGCGACAGGCGAACGCTGACGCTGCAGACAGCAACCGCAATCCTGGCGAGACGGATTTGAGTGCGGCCGGTATCGACGACGCGCAGTTCATGCCCGTGTACAGCCTGGCTGGCCTGCCCATCTTCGGACAATGCGGTGGCGGCTTCGTCTCGGTCCCCGTCATGTCGGCGACCCGCATGTACGTGTACAACGGCCGCGAGGTCGACGCGCGAAACTTGGCTACTGGAGAGCTGGCCTGGACCTCGCCCAACCTCGCCGGTTCTCCCGTTGGATCTCGCAGCGTGACCGACGTGGCGTTGGCCGGTGACCGCGTGGTCGCAGCCGGGATCTCGTCGTGTATCTCGCTGAGCGATCCGGATGGGTTCGTCGTCGGTTTGGATGTGTCGACCGGTGACCAGGTTTGGTCCGTGGCAACACCTCACCGAACGACTGCACTGTCGGTGAGCGGCACGACCGCGCTCGTAGCCGGAGCCGCTGACCGCGGCGGCACACCGTCCCTGACGGCGTACGCCGTCGGCGATGGCGCTGTGCTGTGGTCACGAGACGACTGCGGCGAGACCGGCACGCTCTTCATCGTCGATACCACCGTTGCGACCGGAGACTGCGGCGCCCTCGACCTCGACACCGGCGAGACGATCTGGAATAAGTCTGGCTGGCAGCTCTGGCGCGGCGACGGGCCGAGCATCGCCAACCCGTCGATCTACGCGACCAAACCTGCGGGCGAACTGGCTGCTCTGCACCCAGACGGGACAGTGCGCTGGACGGCCGACACCAGCTATGCCGAGCTGTACGCCGCCGGTCCGGCCCGGGTGTTCGCCAAGTGTGACGGAGACGGGCTGTGCGCGCTGGATCGGGCGACCGGAGACAGGGAGTGGAAGGTCAGCGCAGACTTCGCTCCCGGCGCTCAGGTAGTGCTGGCCAGCGACTTCGTCATCTGGTCAGTCGACGGGTCGATCCTGCGGTCCTTTGACGGAAAGCAGCTCGGCTTCATGCATGATCCCGAGTTCGGCGGCTGGGACTGGATGGCCGTCGCGGCCGGAAAGGTGATCGGCAAAGTCGGCCGCGATGTCGACGTGTTTGCACTGAGCCCTTAGTGGGTGTCCCCCGCACGCATCTGCCGATGAGCTGCGCGACTCAGGGTCACTTCGCGCTCAACTGGCGCAAGATGCGCTCTCCTTGATCACGCGGCACCGAATCGGCGACGAAGACCGTGAAGGAGTCCTGGGCAAAGCGAACACCCAAGACTTGATCCGACGCGTAACCATCGAAGGTCCACGCAGCCACCTGGCGCGCGTCGTCTGGGAAGACAGACCCTGGTGCATTCCGGCCGACATCGTGACAGTCAGCCTCGTCCACTGTCACGAGCCTGGTGGTCGCCTCCCGGTCGGTGTAGCCGTAAGCGCTGTAGATCACGCCGTCTGTCCTAATCTGCGGTGTGCACTCAGATTCAACCGATCCTTGCGTCCCGTCCTTGCTGCCAGCGCAGCCCGCCAACAAGAACGCAAGTGTGACGACTACCGCGCCTACCGCGCTTCTCTGCATGACAACATTCTCTCGCCTGGGCACGCTGGTGAGACGTCGAACGAACAGCAAGGGTTCCGTGCGGTGGCCGCCCAGCACACGCATATGCCGCGATTCCCTAGCGCCATCACGGCAACAGGGACTCAGCCAGTCAGGAGCCCACGGGTAGCACAGCTGGTACGTCGGTGACCTGAGCCGTGCATCGCGCCGCGTCCAGAGGCTGACCGGCGGCCGCGAACATTTCCGCGGCAGACCCGATCCATCGAGTGAACTCGTCCTGCTCTCCGCGCGCGATCGCCACGTGAGCCCGTGCCTCCGCCACCGCGGCGTTCCAGGCACTGCCCTCCCACCGGTTCCCGGACACCTCGGCCATGTCCAGATAACGCTCCGCCGTGTCGACGTCCCCGGCGTCCGCATAGGCGATCGTTGCCGGTACGGCGAACATCACGTCGCAGAAGGTACAACGGTCTTGCTGACCGAGCGTGGCCTCGGCTTGCTCCACCACGCTCACTGCGTCCGCCGGGTCCTTGGCAGCGATGATCATCGTGCCGTAGATGCGCTGCATCAGATGGTTGCTGATCACCGACCAGCGAGCGAGCGGCAACGCCCGCTGCAGGAGAGCCAACGCCTCCGGGCGGTCGTCGCGGGCCAGCCGGACTTCGGCAAGCCGTTGCAGACTGTGTGCCTCACCGGCGGAGGCATCGACATCCCGGTGCAGGTCGGCGGCTTCTTGGAGCTCAGTCTCCGCAGTGTCCAGATCGCCCTTCAGCAACGCCGCTTCGCCGATCAGCGCGGTCGCGAAGGCCACCCCGCGCAACGCGCCGTGTTGCTCGGCGCGGCGACGAAGCTGCTCAGCGAGGTCGATCACCTCGTCGTACGGCAGCGGACCGTAGAGCAGGTACTCCGCCACACACAGGTGCGCGTCGAACACTGCGGCCGCCAGTCCCGGATTCGTGCGGGTCCTCCGGAGCTCACGCCTGAACTGCTCGAACCACTCACCTCGTTGGTGCGCGATCAACCCCTGCAGGGTCACCATGTCCAAGATCTGCCACGGATCGTCGGGCTGCAGGAGAGACCGCGCCGCGTCCGCGGCCTCCCGCGCAGCGTCCACGTCGCCAGTGAAGTAGGCCAGGCTGCCACGCGCCAGCAACAGTGGAGCATCCGCAGCATCGCCGCGGAGGTCGAGGTTCGCGAGAGCCGCGCTCGCCGTGTGAACATCGCCCTGGAACGTCGCGGCGCGTGCGAGCCGGACCCGAACCAGTCGATGTTCGGTCCCGGTCGTGACCGAGAGGGCGCCACGGTAGGCGTCGACGGCCCCTGGGTCAGCCAGCGCCATCAGCAGATCGCCGCGCCGCGCGAGCAGATGCCCTCGTTCCATACCGGTTGCGTGCTCGACGACGGCATCGACCAACGCGAGTCCGTCGCGGTAGGCCCCAAGTGCGCCGGCAGTCTCGACAGCCGGCATCGCGTAGGGGATCGCCTGCACCGGATGCCCGGCTGCCAGGAACAGGTGGGCGACCCGCACAGGCGAGGCTCCCAGGGCAGCCATCTGTTCCGCCACATCGCGCCCTGCTCGAGAGCGCTCGTGTGCCGAGAACGTGGCCAACAGCGCCTCTCGGACGAGCGCGTGCCGGAACCGATAGCCCGGCTCCGCTGGCTCGACAACAGAGGTGGTCAGAGCGGTCTCGAGGTGCCGGTAGGTGTCTGGTTCGCCGGCTCCGGACACGGCGAGCAACTCATCGGTGGTGAACATCGATCCGAGCAGTGCCACTCTCCGGAATATCGCCAGCGCTTCGGGCGGCAGACCCGACACCGCGACATCCGTGGTTCCGCTCTCGACGCTGCGGGCAGCCTCGAGCGCTCGGAAAGGCAGCCCGCCGGACACCGCCCAGATCTCCTCCATGCTGTGCTCGTCGAGGTCAGGAAAACGCTCGGCAAGCAGCCGCCGGGTGGCCTTCTCGTCCAGCGGTGCGAGGTCGACGAAGCCGCCGACTCCACGCGCGACCAGGCTCTCCTGCATGTGTCGCAGCGACGGGCCGGCGTCAGGCCGCGACGCAAGGGCAATGACAACCGGTTCTGTGACGGCGCAACGGGCCAGGTAGTGGAGAAGCCGCAGCGATGCCTCGTCTGCCTCGTGTACGTCGTCGACCACGAGCAGGAGACCGCGGCCAGTAGAGGCAAGCCGCAGCAGTTCGGCGGCCGCGACGAAGAGTCGTTGGTGCGCCGTCTCCCCGGTCCACGAGACCAGCTCGCCCGACAGCGCCTGGTCGAGCTCGATGCGGTAGTTGTCATCCAACCCGTCCAGAAGCGCCGGGTGCCGGCGGCAGAGCTCTCCGAACGCCTCCAGCACTGGTGCGTAGGGCCAGGCGCCTTCCACCGAAGATGCGCCGCCTCGAGCAATCCGCCATTCCCGTTTCTCCGCGAGCGAGACGGCCAGGTCCAGCACAGCGGACTTTCCTACGCCGGCAGGGCCCGTCACGATGACGGTGTTGCCGCGCCCGGAGGCGGCACGATCCATCCGGTCGCGGAACGCGTCGCCCACTTTCCGCCGTCCCACCAGTCGGTTGGTCCTCTGCACCGCAGCACGCGCGGATGACAGGGTGCGCGAGTTCCCCATGAGCTCAGCGCGCAGCCGCTCCGTGGCTTCGCTGGGCACGATCCCGAGCTCCCGCCGGAGCGCCTGGTCCATTCGCTCGAGTTGTCGCAATGCCGCGCGCACGTCGCCGCGATCTGCATAGTCGCGAGCCAGGGCGAGATGCGCAGCCTCGTCGGTGGGGTTCAAGCGGACCAGGTCCTCCCACCGCCCAGTCGCCCCGAGCAGGTCCTCGTGGAGAACGGATACGGCCTCACGCCACTGCGTCGTCCACGGTTCGTAGACGTCTTCCGGCAACAGGGTGCCGTCGTACAGCTCAAGGGCCTGGCTCGCATCTGCTGCGGATCCGGACGCCATCGCCTCCTCGGCGAGCCGCCGGAACTCGACTGCGTCGACTGACACCTTCGCGTCGGGGAGCAGCAACACCAGCTGGTTGTGCAACCGGAGTGCCGAGGCCTCGCCGCCAAGGGCGCGCCGTGCGAAGTGCGCCGCCTTGTGCAGGCGCGGACTGGCTGCCTCGACCGAGAGGTCAGGCCACAGCGCATCCATGACTTGTTCTCGGTGCATCCGTCGGCCTTCAGCCAAGGCCAGGAGCTTCACCAGGGACGCCGCTCCGCGGCGGCTCCAGGTGTCTGCGGGCACGTCGGCCCCCGGGAGCGTCACCGAGAATCCGCCGAGCATCCTGATGTAGACATCCATACCGCTGCCTCGACTGGCCATGGCGCGAGTTGATGCCGCCACGCTACCCCTTGGCTGCGTGACGGTCAGCCGGATCATCCGTGCCGCTGAGGGCCAACTGGCCAGCCGGCAGCGACTCGAGAAGTTCCACTTCATCCGTCATCCCAGCGCTCATCCTCCGGAGCAGCGTTTGCACGCGTCTGGCGTCCCAGTCATACGCGGCAATGTCATCGCTGGCCTGGAAAACTTGGCCAGACAGGGCATCCCGCCGCCGCTGGTAGTCGTCCAGGGCGAGCGCCTCGGCGCGGGCGCCGGACATCGCTTCGAGCATGGCGCTGGTCAACAGCTCCGCGTCACGCATTGCTTCAGACATCCCGTGAGTGCTGATGGGGTCTTTGAAGTACCCCGCATCCCCGACGAGTGCCCAGCCCCGTCCCCATGACTGACGAACGTAGCTGCGCATTCCAGCCCAACCGTGCAATCGGCCAACCTGGGTCGCTGCTGCGAAGCGCGGGCCTTGACCCGGCGCGGCGAGTCGGAACAACGTCTCCATGACGGAGTCGACAGCCCCGCCCATCCGCAGCATGCGCATCCGTTGTGGCGTGGTCGCCACAAAGACACAACTGAGTCCGTCGTTCGTCGGGATGATGCCCGCGGCGGCACCGTCGCCGTACGCCCACTCGTAGCCGGTCGGCTCGAGCCCGCTGTAATAGCCATAGCGGACGGCGCTGCCCCAACGCCCTTGGCGCAGCGTGGGGGAGGCGACATCTCGAGCCACCAACGAGCCGATCCCGTCGGCACCCACCACGA
Source organism: uncultured Actinomycetota bacterium (assembly GCA_963746185.1). Classification (GTDB taxonomy): domain Bacteria; phylum Actinomycetota; class Actinomycetes; order Propionibacteriales; family Nocardioidaceae; genus CAVVAE01. The sequence goes on along the minus strand of CAVVAE010000004.1, from coordinate 1,605,512 downwards.
ACCGCGCAAGCAGGTCGTACGACGTTCCGGCTCTGGCGACGCGGACTCCCGCCACGCGTCCAGCGCCGTCTCGGAGCAACTCATCGACCCGAGTCTCGTGCAGCACGTCGACACCGGCTTCAGCAGCGGCGTCGACGAGCACTGGGTCGATCACGCCTCGTCGTGGCGCGTACAACGCGTCAATGCCGGGGCTCGGCCGGATCGAGATCTGCACCGAGTCGTCTTCGCCGTAGTAGAAGGTCGTCCGGCGGATCGGCGGCGTGCCGGCTGACACGATCCGATCGAGCAGCCCCCAGCGCGACAGCTGGAGCACGCCGGCACGCATCAAGCCGTGCGTCGAGACCGTGTCCGTGCCGTACCTCGCCCGGTCGACAAGAGCGACCCGTGCACCGGCGCGGGCGAGCAACATCGCCGTGGATGCACCGGCGACCCGAGCGCCCATCACGACGACGTCGTACGTGTTCACGGCGCCTCCAGGGCGCGAGCTGCGTCAACTTCTCCGCGGCACATGTGCGAGACGATGTGTTGCGCGTCGTGGCGTGCCCCGTCGATGAAGGTGGCGTCGCGGCGATGCTGGAACCGCTGCCCGACGACGTACAACCCTGGTGCTGGCGTCACGCCTCTTGCTTGCCGGATCTCTCCGCCTTCGCCGATGACCGGCACATGCAGCCACGGGTGGTGCGGCCGGAAGCCGGTGGCCAGGAGCACAGTTCGGATGCCTTCGCTGCGGAGGTTGATCCGGTTGGGAGTGCGATGCACCGACATGGGGCTGGGTCGGGTCGCTGCGTCCACCTCGGCCGTCAGGTGGTTCGCGTCGACGTATCGGTCGACGGCATCCAGAAACCGGTTCATGCGGTCGTCGGCGTGCGCGGTCGAAGTTGCCAGGTCGTTGCGCAGCTCGACTTTGTAGCGGTTGACCCGGTCTAGGCGCCCGACCACCTCGACACCCGCAGTTTGCAAGGAGAGCAGGTCTACGTCGGGGCCGCGCGGGTCAGAAGGCTTCCGGCCGACGAGTTGGAGCGAGGTTTCGCGACGTGCAGCGTCAGCGTCCGGCACGGCGTCGATAGTCCGCGCCAACCGGCCGGTCTGCTCGAGCCACCAGAAGATGTCCATGCCGCGGTACTGCCGCGGCATCCGAGAGTGTCCGCCCGCCGCAAGCACGACCCGGCGCCCTGACCGGACCAGTTCGTCAGCAATCTGCACGCCGGAGGCGGAGGCGCCCACCACCAGAACGCCGCCTGACGGGATCTCGTGCGGGTTGCGGTACTGCGACGACGTCATCAGGTGGATGTTTGGGTCAAGTCGCTCGATCGTCGCCGGCAGATTTGGGCGCCCCGTCGGGCCGGTAGCGATCACCACGTGTCGCGCTTGCCAGCTGCGGCCTGCCGTGGCGACCCGATAGCCATCGCCGACTGCGGAAACATCACAAACCTCGTCACCGAGCTCGAGCGGGAACTGCTCGGCATACCGCTCGAGGTGTTGCACGAGTTCCTGGGCAGGCATGAAGCCCTGCTGGTCAGGACCGGAGTACTGCCATCCGGGAAGCCTCGTCATCCAGCGCGGCGTGAGCAGGCGAAGGGAGTCCCACCGTTCGGAGCGCCAGCGCTCGGCGATCCGGCCACGATCGAGTACGACGTGATCGCGACCGGCGCGGGTCAGCAGGTGGCTCACCGCCAGGCCGGCGTGGCCGGCGCCGATGACGACGGTGTCAACGGAGTTCATCAGGGGTCCCTTCAGGTTCTACCCCGACCGGCCGGGATCGCCGGCCGGTCGGGATGTTGTCGGTGTCAGTGGCCACCCCGACGTTCCGTTGCAACAACGTCCACGGAAACGGGGGTGGGGTTGGTCAATGCGTCATAGACGGCCGAACGGTTGCGTGACTGCTCGACGATCTCGCGCAGCGTCGCCTCGTCAGCGTCGCCTTCGATGTGGAACGTGACCTTCAGCTGCTCGTAGCCGTTGCGGACCGAGCCGTCGGACAAACCGAGGATGCCGAGCAGGTTGATGTCGCCCTCCACGGTCGAGCTCACACTCGTCAGCTCCACACCGCGGGCGGACGCGATGTTGCCGACGCCGGCGGTCAGGCAGGCCGCGATGGCGTGCAGGAGGTACTCGACTGGCGTCGGAGCGTGGTCGTTGCCGACCAGCACCTGCGGGTGGTCCGCGTCGAGCAAGGTCGTGTGCTTGTGCTCCATCTCCTGGAGCGCTCCGTAGAAGCCGGAGATCTCCGTGCGACTGTGGGTGCCGCTCTGCCAGGTGTTGCTGGCCCGGAACTGGAACTTCGCGATCTCGTTTTGTCCCTTCACCGCGTCGATGGTCGCGAACAAGGTGGCGACGTCGACGCCGTTGCGGCGCGGGCTCTCGGTGGTGACGGTCATGTGTTCCTCCTGTGTTGTGCCGGATCAGCCGGCGGTTGGTGTGAAGCGAGTACTAGGGGTCTGTCGGAGGGCCGACGAAGCCGATGCCTCGTCGAAGGCGGCGGCGACTGCAGGGTCGCGCCAGACAACGGCCGTACCATCCAAAACGATTTCGTCGTCCTGGTTGGTGATGGTGGTTGCCAGGTAGGTGACGGGTTTGGACTCGTGGCGACCGGTCACCCGTGCCTCAGCGGTGATCACGTCACCTGGCCGGACAGGCGCACGGAAGTTCCAGTTGACGTTCAAGAAGACGCTTCCGGGGCCGGGCAGGTCCTCTGCCACCAAGGCGTTCAGCAGCCCGCTGGTCACCCCGCCCTGGACGACGATGCCGGCGAAGCGGGTACGCGCGGCCAGGTCGGCGTCGTAGTGCAGCGGGTTGCGGTCACCGGTGATCTCGGTGAACAGCTCGATGTCTTGTGTCGTGACCCGGCGAGTCCGCCGGGCAACGGTTGCGGTGTTCGTCATGACGGACACCTTGTCGTGCTGGCCTTCCCCGGACCTTCCCGCGAAAAGACAGCGGTGCGTTTGCGGGGGAAGGCCCGATGAATGTCGACAGGGAACTGTTGGGTCATCAACCGATTCGATGCCTGGAGGGCACCATGAATGCAATCACTGAATACGTGGCGCTGACGATGCACCGCGAACACGCGCGAGCCGCTCAGCACCCAGCACGACTGAGACGCGCCGAACTAAGACCAGGCCGTTCCAGGCCGTTCACCGGGCGGCCACCCCGCCGCCTGAAAACGCTGTGGCTGCCTCGAGGGGTCGCCACCTGACCACGACCCCTCCGGCAGGCTCAATCAGCCGGCTCCGGTGATTTCGACAAGCTCAATCAGCGGATGCGTCGGCGGTCGAGCTTGTCGAAACCCCTTCCGGCGGGTAACTCTCGGCGGTCGAGCTTGTCGAGAACCCCTCGGCGGTGATTTCGACAGGCTCAATCAGCGCGCCGGTGATTTCAGCAGGCTCAATCAGCGCGCCGGTGATTTCGACAGGCTCAAATCAGCGCGCCGGTGATTTCGACAAGCTCAATCAGCGGGTGGGCCGTGGTCAAACCATGCTGGGGTCGGGGACATCCTCTTTCTTCGCGTTGATGAAGAAGAACACGGTCAACAGCGCCAGGAAGAACATCACCGCTCCCCAGAAGAACGTGACGTGGTAGCCGTGCACGAACGCCAGCGATGTCACGCTCTCGGTGTCGGCGGGGTCTGTCAGGTTGTCAGCGATGTAACCCGTCACCGCCCCGGCAAACAGCGTGTTGAGTAGTGCAAGCCCGAGCGAACCACCGATCTGCTGGGCGGTGTTGAGCACAGCACTGGCGACCCCTGCATCGTGGTGGCCGACGCCGATGAGCGCTGTGCTAGCTGCCGGGATGAAGACGCCCGCCAGGCCAACGCTCATGATGACCATCGCCGGGAAGACGTGCGTCCAGTACCCCGTGTCATCCGTGATCAGCAAGAGCAGCAGCATGCCGACCACGGCCATCACCATGCCGGGGATCATGAGTGCCCTCGGTCCAATCTTCGGCAGCTGGTTAGCCACAAAGCCGGCTGCGAAGATGACGCCGAGGCTGAACGGCAGGAATGCGAAGCCGGCTTTCAGTGGGCTGTATCCCAACGTCTGCTGGAAGTAGTAGGTGAGGAACAGGAACATCGCGAACAGGCCGGCGCCAACAAATAGGAAAACTAGGTAGGAGCCGCCACGGTTTCGGTCGAGAATGATCCGCATCGGGAGGAGCGGGTTTTTGGCGCGCAACTCCCACACGACGAACGCCACCAGCAGTACTGCGGCAGCGAACAGGAAGAACAGCGTCGAGTTGGCGGTCCACCCCTGCACCTCGGTGCTCACACCGGGGTCCTTGAGCTTCGCGGCCTCGGTGAAGCCGTAGACCAGAGACACCAGTCCGAGCGTCGCGAGGATGGCTCCGGGGACGTCGTAGCTCGTGTCACCTGAAGCCTTGCTCTCGTGGACGATCGGTATCGCCGCCAGCGCAGTTGCCAGCGCGATCGGCACATTGACGCCCAGGCACCAGCGCCACGAGGCGTATTCAGTCAGCACTCCGCCGACGATCAGCCCGATAGCGGCACCACCACCACTCAGGGCGCCGAAAACCCCGAAAGCCTTGGCCCGTTCCTTGGGCAGCGTGAACATGACGGTGATCAGGGATAGAGAGGCGGGCGCCAGCAGCGCGGCGAACGCGCCCTGGAGACCTCGCGCGGCGAACAGCAGGCCGGCCGTCGAGGCAACACCACCGAGAGCCGAGGCGCCGGCGAACCCGATCAGGCCGATGATGAACGTGCGCTTGCGACCCGTGTAGTCGGCAATCCGCCCGCCGAGGAGCAGGAGTCCACCAAAGGCGAGTGTGTATGCCGTGACGACCCACTGCCGATCGGCGTTGCTGATCCCGAGATCCTCCTGCGCTGACGGCAGTGCGATGTTCACGATCGATGCATCGAGGATGATCATCAACTGAGCGACAGCGATGACTCCGAGCGCCACCCAGCGCCTCGGGTCAAGCTCAGTGGTGGAGGGTGATGTCTCTTCGACGGCCTCTCCAGCGGGCTGGTCTGGGTCGATCACGGTCACTCCTGACGATCGGTGGACGAATACATCGGTCCAGCAACGGCACGAGGATGTCCCCGACGGCGGAGGCCGTCAACCGTCGCCGTGACCGCTGGCTCCGAGGCCCATTGCGGGTGGCAGAGGATTTCGCTCCCTCAAACTCGAAGAAGACGCTAGAGCACCTGCGCATTCCCGTGCCAACCGATTTATTGTCGGCATCCCTCGAGGAAGTGCCCGGAACGACGATGGCAGTCCCGTGACACGAGGGCATCCTCCGCATAAGCCATACTTGGCGTCCGGTGTCAGACAGGCGAACGACGGTTGTTCGCCTGCGGGTTCTCCCGACGAGAGTCCTGACGTCGCGGGCCTCTAGCTCAATTGGCAGAGCAGCGGACTTTTAATCCGCGGGTTGTGGGTTCGAGTCCCACGGGGCCCACCTCTCGGGTGCTGCTTCGGCTGTGGCTTGACGTTTGAGCTTCGGCTGACACGCCCTGGACACCAGGTCGCGCCCTGATCTCGCGGCAACCTCCGGCTGGTCACGCAAATGAGTCTGTTCCACTACAGGGTGTCTCCGTACACTCGCAGCACACCCGGGGGGGACATGGCAACGGGTTGACGAGCAAGCGAGGGGACGTACATCGCTCATGGTCAACATCACGCGCAGACAACTGATCCAGGGGGCAATCATCGGGGGCGCGGCGGCGGCCTTGCCGCTGCAGCGGTCCAATGCGGCCGTCATCCCGCCGTTCAACTCGCGCATCGGCGGCGTGTCGAACGACTGGCCCTGGTTCAACCAGAACATCGGACCGGTGCAGATCTACCGCACCTTCGACACCGGCGGATTCCACTTCACCAACTGGCAGAGCACCATCGCCTTCCAGCGGCACGGGAACGCGCCGGCGAACGACTACTCGTTCGAGATCCTCCCGCAGCAGCTGGCCGATCCGAACAGCGGCGCCCAGGCAAAGGTGGCCGCGTTCTTGGCCACCACACCGCTGAACCTGCAGGTGACCAACTTCCACGAGCCCGACAACAAATGGCAGGGGCGGTTCACCAAGCCGCAATTTCGCGCCGGCATCGTTGCGCTCTCCAGACTGGTTCAGGCTCAAAACGCTCGCGACGGCGGGACCAGGCGCACGTCAGTCATCTTGATGAACATCACCTTCAAGCCTTGGGGCACCAGTACGGCGGACGATTGGTGGCCGACCGATGCGAGGGACGGTGGGCACGCCGACATCATCTCGGTGGACGCCTACGCACGCCCGCATGCCACGAACACCCCGGGGACCCCCGCCGGGTACACCGATGGGGTCTTCTGGTTAAGCCCGACCACGCTGCTGACCGAGGTGTACAACTTCGCCGCCTCGCGAGGGACCATGTGGTCGATCAGCGAGCTCGGCTACCTCGAGGACACGCACAACCCGATGCGCAAAGCCAACACGATCCGCGACGTGGTCCTCTGGGCCAAAGACCACGGGGCACGTCATGTCTCGTACTTCGACGCGAAAGGCCCGCGTGCAGACTGGCGGCTGCGCCACAATCAGCCACCGATCCCGTCGACGTCGACGACCGCCAACGCAGCCATGATGTGGAAGTCGCTGGTTCCCTGACCGCGCCCGATCCCGGACTGATCGGCGCAAATGCCGCCATCGCCAAACACCCCCTCGCGCGCGAAGGGGTGTTGGGCGTCGTGTCTCAGCTCGCCGGTTGACGCCAGATGGCGACCGCAAGACTCAGCGCCCAGAGGATGGCGATCGGGGTGGCGAAGGCCCCGAACTGGGCGACCACGGCGGCCAGCATGATGACGGCACATGTGACGCCGACGTACCCCACCCACTGCGCAAGTGCGTCGGTGCGCAGGACGACGACGGAGATCGCCAGGATGCTCAGCCCCAGGACGGCCATGCCGGACAACCCCAGCAAGGTGTAGTTGAACGCAGTCGCGAAGCGAAGGACGTCGACGCCAGGGAGCGGTTCGTCCAGGAAGTCAACGAGGTGGCCGATCGTGGCGCGGGCGGCCCCCGTGACCAGCCACACCGCCGTAACGGCCGCGCCCATCGAGCGGGCGAAGGCCAGCCACTGCGGCGCCTTCGCTGCCAGGGTCAGGTTGCGCAGGTAGCCCATCACGACGGCGAACAATGCAGCTGCGGAGATAGCCGAGAATCCCGACACCACCCCTGCCATTCGGTTGTCTGACTTCGACCACCACTGCAGCAACTCAGCGTCGCTCGCGTCGTGCGGCACGTCGACGCTTGCCACCGTCATGAACAGGGTGACTGCGAAGAGGACGGATGCCGCGGCCGCGACCTTGCGTGCTGTTGTGGACATCGTGGGCCGGACGTCGGCCGCGATTCTTGTTTCGGTGAGAGACATCGTGAACTCCTTGTGGTTGGAAGGTCTGCTTCCAGGGTGTTCGCCTCGCGGTGTCGCTGCGACCGAGTAGACACCGGTCTTGGAATCAGGGCTGACCCTGAGTCGTGGAGCGCCGATGCCTGTCACGATGGGCTGATGGGGCCGAGGGCGCGGGTGCTGGCAAGGGCGCTGACTTGGCCGCTGGCCCCCGCGCTGTTCTTTGGCAGCGCCGTCGTTCTCGTGCAGCGTCCGGATTCGGCGGGTCCGCTTCTCGAGACGGCAGACGTTCCGTACGTGGTGGCGACCGTTGCGTGCTGGCTGGTCGGCGTCGTACTGACGGGGCTTGCGATTCGGCAGCCGGCGGGATGGGCGTTCCTCGGACTCGGGACCGCGCTCTCCTGGAGCGCCTTCGCCGACGCCTACGCCGAGCTTGCTGTGACCTGGCAGACAGACAGGCCGGCCGGCCCCCTCTTTGCGACGTTGAGCGACACGAGTTTTGTGTGGTGGTTCGTGTTCCTCGCGCTCGCCCTACAGTTCACACCCCCAGTGCGGTCGTCCGCACGACCCCTGCGCCGGCTCTCGTGGTGGACGGTGGCGATGGGTGTCGTCTACCAGATCGCAGCCCTGCTCCGGTCCACCCATCTCGATCCCCCGTATGAGGACATCGTCAGCCCGTGGGCCGTCGACCGGTTGAGCGGTCTGATCGCGACGGGGGCAGCTGTCGCCATCCTCCTGGTCGGCGTGTGTCTGGTCGCCTCGGCGGTCAACCTCGTTCGCGTCTGGCATCGTGCGGAGGGAGATACCCGAAGACAGCTCCTCTGGCTGGTTGCAGGTGTGCTCCCCCTCGCGCCCTGCGTGATTGCCTCCTACGCCGTGTCCTATACCCATCACCCCGACGCGGCCGGCTACCTGATGAGCGCAGCGATCGTCGCGATCGCCGCCGGGGTCGCGTTGTCGGTGCTGCGCTACCGGTTGTACGACGTCGAACGCGTGGTGACGGGTTCGGCCGCCTACGCAATCGCGTCAGCAGCCGTGGTCATCATCTTCGTTGTCGTGGTCTACGTCATCAGCGAGACCACACCGATCGAGCCCCGGTCGCAGCTGCCGACCATCCTGGCGACGCTCGCCGGCGTAGGCGCCGCTCGCGTTTCCTACGTCTGGGGACGCAGGGCCGTCGGACGACGAGTGAACCGTGCCCGCTTCGATGCCGTCGAGACGGTCCGCTCCGGACTCACCGATACGGCGCACGACCTCGATGGCCTCCTCACTTCTGCCTTGCACGATCCAAGCGCTCGCGTCCTCTACCCGGCGGACGGCGGCGTCTGGGTCACCTCGGAAGGGCATGCGGTGACCTCGGTGCGGGAGGCTGTCGACGTACGCCGACCCGGCGGCGTCACCGCGAAGCTCGAGTTCGATCCCGACCGCACCGACCGCAGTGTGGTCGAGTCCGTCGCCCACGAAGCCGCAGCAGAGATTGACAATGTCGCGCTGCGCGCGGAGCTGGCCAGACAGGTGGAGCTGATCACCCAGTCCAGGTCCAGACTCGCCACTGCACATCTGGAGGAGCGCAGGCGCATCGAACGCGACCTCCACGACGGTGCACAGCAACGGCTGCTGGCCATCGCGCTCCAACTCCAGTCGGCGCAGGTCAATGGGCAGCAGAGCGTGCTCCAAACGGAGGTCGACCGAGCCATCGCCGAACTTGGCCGCACCGTCCAGGAGTTGCGCGACCTCGCCGGAGGACTCCAACCGGCTTCATTGAGCGGTGGCGGCCTGCTCGCCGCCGTGGTCGACCTGGTCAGTCGTATCCCGCTGACCATCAGGTACGACGTGGTGGACCAACGCTTCCCCCACAACATCGAGGGCGCTGCCTGGTTCGTCATTGCTGAGGCCGTCTCCAACGTGGTCAAACACGCTGGCGTTGACGACCTGGCGATCACCGTCAAGACCGAGCAGGCGGTCCTTCGCGTGACCGTCGCCGACCGCGGAGTCGGGCACGCGTGCGCCCAGGGACGCGGACTGCAAGGCCTCGCGGACCGGGTTGCAGCGCTACGTGGCTCGCTCAGCGTCGCCGAGAACCAGCCGCACGGCACGATCGTTGAAGCGGAGCTGCCGTGCGCGTCGTGATCGCCGACGACTCCGCCCTTCTACGTGAGGGGCTCGCCCGGCTGCTCAGCGAGTCCGGCGTCGAAGTCTGTGCGACGGTCGCCGACGCTGCGGCCCTGATCGAGGCAGTCGCCGTACATCGTCCCGACGTGGCCGTCGTGGACATCCGCATGCCACCGTCCTTTACCCATGAGGGCGCTGAGGCTGCGGTCCAGCTGCGATCGACGTATCCCGATCTCGGCATCCTGTTGCTCTCACAGGCGATCGAGACGCACTTCGCGTCACAGCTCTTGGAGCGGCACGCTGCTCACTTCGGCTATCTGCTCAAGGACCGGGTCGTCGACATTTCGATGCTCAGTCAGGCGCTGGAGACCATCTGCGCCGGCGGCACCGTCCTCGATCCCCAGATTGTCCGAAGCCTCATGCAGGCCCATGCACGAAGCAGTCCGGTGCTCGCGTTGTCTGATCGCGAGCGTGACGTCTTGACCTTGATGGCCCAGGGCAGGTCCAACGCAGCAATCGCCGAAGGGCTCGTGATCTCGGTGAAGACAGTCGACAGTCACATCGCGAACATCTTCAGCAAGCTCGGACTGCACGACCAGCCCGACGACCACCGCAGGGTGCTGGCCGTCCTCGCAGCACTCCGCCACAGCGGCGTTGATGGGAGCTCCGCCTAGTCAGCTCGGACTTCGCAGTCTGCTCAAACGGCGTCACCACGATATTGCTCGACGGCCCAGGAGAGAGCACCATGGCGACCTACAGAAGGAGCCACATCATGGCCTTGGACAAGCGAAGCATCGACTCCCCCGACGAAACCCGACCATTTCAGGCACACGGTCACATGGACGTCGTCACCCTCGGGGATTACACGTTGGGCAAAGGGACGTTCGAACCGGGTTGGCAGTGGTCCAACGACGTCAAGCCGATCGCCGGCACTGAGTCATGCATGGCACATCACAAGGGGATCTGTCTGTCGGGGCAGATGACGGTTCGTTCCGACGACGGCTCCGAGGTGACCATCGGACCTGGCGACGTATTCGTCCTGGAGCCCGGTCACGACGCGTGGACTGTTGGCGACGAAGCCTGCGTGCTGCTGGACAGCGGAATAGCGGCGTACGCCAAGCCCGCCTGACGGACTCCTCACGCCGGTTGGGCGACGTGTACGACGTTCGGCTGATCACGCACTACTCCGTCCAGACCCACAATTCGGACTTCGCGTAACCATGACCTGGGATCCGCGTTTAGTAGGCATAGCGGCCCTCGTCACTGGTTCGGTCAGTTGCGAGGGCTGCTCCACGCCCAAGGTCACAGTTCGACACTCCTCGAGGAGAAGCCCTTGGTTCGAACGTGCCCATCGTCAGCACGGCCGATCGCTGCCCGCCCTGACAATCAGGGCGAAACGAGCCAAAGAGGGGCTGGACGCCGCGCCTACATTGTCGACAGGTGCCGCGAGTCGCCTTCCGCGCACTGAACCAGCGTGGTGAACGCGGCGCTGCGGCAGTTCGACCGAACGGCCGGCAGACTCGAGGAGCCGAATGAGCAGCCAACTTCCGAACACCGAAGCTACTGACCAAGCCATCCGGCCGGACACGGCCATCCCCACGCAGCCCAGCGGTCCACCAGGCTCAATGGCTCTGGCTACCCCAGCCGCACGGGCTGTCGAGGTCCGCAAGGCCTACGGGATGGGCGACGCGACCGTCGTCGCGCTGGATCACATCAACGTCGACATCCAGGCCGGCCACTACACCGCCATCATGGGACCGTCGGGATCGGGCAAGTCGACCCTGCTGCACGTGATGGCCGGTCTCGACCGTCCTGACGCCGGGGACATCTACATCGGTGACACCGCCCTCCGTACGTTGAATGACCGTGCCCTCACCCTGCTCCGACGCGACAAGCTCGGCTTCATCTTCCAGTCGTTCAACCTCCTCCCCACCATGACGGCGGCGGAGAACATCGTGCTCCCCATCAAGGTCGCCGGGCGGAAGCCGGACCAGGAGTGGGTCGACCAGATCGTCGACATCGTCGGTCTCTCCGACCGATTGGACCACCGTCCTTCTGAGCTCTCAGGCGGACAACAACAGCGCGTCGCCGCCGCCCGAGCCCTGGCCTCGCGGCCGGAGATCGTCTTCGCCGACGAGCCGACCGGAGCCCTCGACTCCAAGAGCGGTGCCGAGCTGCTCGCGTTCCTGCAGATGGCCGTCAAGGAGCTCGGACAGACCGTGGTGATGGTCACTCATGACCCCGGGGCAGCGTGCTACGCCGATCGCGTCCTCTTCCTTGCTGACGGCCAAGTCGTCGACGAGATGTTCGACCCCAACGCCGACGCGGTCCTCGACTTCATGAAGCATCTCGGGGACTGATCCCGATGTTCTTGGCAACGTGGCGCGGCATGCTCGCGCACAAGCTGCGGCTCGCGCTCACCACAGCCTCGATCGCACTCGGTGTCGCCTTCCTGGCCGGGACACTGGTCCTGACCGACACGATGAACCTCGCCTTCGACCAGCTCTTCGGCAAGGTGTCCTCAGGCACCGACGCCGTCGTACGCACCAAGGCGGCCTACACCCAATCCGAGGGGACCGGCACGAGCCACGCACCGATCTCGGAGAAGGTGATTGCGTCGGTCAGCGACGTTGACGGAGTACGCGCCGCCGAGGGCTCGGTGAGTGGCTACGCCCTGCTCACCGACAACGACGGCGAGGCCATCCTCACCAACGGCGGGGCGCCCAACATGGGCTACAGCATGCCTGTCGACACAGGGTTGCGCGGAGACGTCGCGCTGCTCAGCGGTGAAGCACCCAGCGCACCGGATCAGGTCGCCATCGATGCCACCAGCGCCGAGGACAACGACATCGCCTTGGGTTCGACGATCAAGGTCTTGTTCCAGGGACCGACCCGCGAGTTCACTGTGGTCGGGACCGTCGGGTTCGGTGGCGAGAAGAACCTCGGTGGTACGACGTCCGCGTACTTCGACACCTCGACAGCCCAGCAGGTCCTGGGCTCGCCGGGCGTGTTCGATGAGATCACCGTCAGCGCCGAGCCAGGTGTCAGCCAGACCGCGCTCGCGGACCGGCTGAGTCAGGTGGTGCCCGCGGGCGCCGAGGCTGTCACCGGCGCCACCGTTGCGCAAGAGGCCTCAGACGCCATCCAGGACGACCTCCAGTTCGTGACGATCCTGTTCTCGGTCTTTGCCGGCGTCGCCCTGTTCGTCGGTGCCTTCATCATCTGGAACACGTTCACGATGGTCGTCACCCAACGGTCCCGCGAGATCGCTCTGCTCCGGGCCATCGGTGCGACCCGGCGACAAGTGATGCGCAGCCTCATCACGGAAGCGCTGTTGCTCGGCCTGATCGCGTCCGCGTTCGGGATCGTTGTCGGCATACTCGTCGCCAAGGGATTGAACGCCTTGATGAGTGCCGTGGGGTTCAGCCTGCCGAGCACGTCGCTGCAGATCGAGCCGCGAACGATCTGGGTCTCGTTGCTCGTGGGCACTGTGGTCACGGTCGTCTCCGCTCTGGTGCCGGCTCGGCGAGCTACCAAGGTGCTTCCCGTCGAAGCGCTGCGCGACTCAGTCGTCGCCACGACGAAGCCATCGATCGTGCGCGGCGTCATCGGCGTCGTCATCGTCGGGCTCGGTGCCACTGGATTGTTGACGGCACTGTACGGCGACGCGCCCTTCTCGGCCTTCGGGCTAGGGCTACTCGGCAGCATCGTCGGCGTGATCATCTTGATGCCGTACATCACTCGTCCACTCGCGGCGATCATTGCTCGACCAGTGCAGTGGAGAGGCATGCCCGGCGAACTCGCCAAGCAGAACGCGATGCGTAATCCACGACGGACAGCCTCGACCGCAGCAGCCCTGATGATCGGGCTGACGCTGGTCGTCAGCATGGGCGTCTTCGCCTCGTCGCTGAAGGCGTCGTTCAGCCAGGTGGTGGGAGACTCGACGAGCGCCGACCTGTTCGTCACCGCCTCGAGCCTGCAGTCTCTGGGCTACAGCCCCGAGGTCAACAAGGTCGTCGCCGAAGTCCCCGGAGTCGAGACCGTCAGTGCCAATGGCTGGGGTGAGGCTCGCTTCGACTCCAGCGGCTCGACGTACTCGTCGATCGATCCCGCGACCGCCGACCAAGTCATCGATCTGGGCCTGACCGCAGGCTCAGTTCCTGATCTGGCGGAGAAGGACAGTGTCATCGTCTCCCAGTCCAAGGCGGACTCGGAGGACTGGAGTGTTGGCGACACCGTGGTGTCGGAGTTCGCTGAGACAGGCAAACACACGATGACCATCGTCGGCATCTACGACAACTTGGGGTGGATCTCCGACAGCTACATCGTGAGCACGGACACCCAGAACGCCTACGCAGGCAACCAGCTGGCTACCGCCGGTCTCGTGCTGCTGGCCGATGGTGCGGACAAGGGTGAGGTCCAGACTTCCGTGGACGCAGCTCTCGCCGATCACCCTGATGCCCAAGTGCTCAACCAAACGGAGTACGAGAAGGAGGCGAGCGGCTTCATCGATCAGCTGCTGACCTTCGTGACAGTGATGCTGTTGTTCGCGGTGGTGATCGCGTTGCTGGGCATCGTCAACACGCTCGTGCTGTCGGTGTTCGAACGCACACGGGAGCTCGGTCTGCTCCGTGCAGTCGGGATGACACGCAGCCAAGTGAGGGCGATGGTCCGGTGGGAGTCAGTGGTGATTTCGCTGATCGGCGCGGTCACCGGAGCGGTGCTGGGGATCGGCATCGGGCTCGCGCTGGCGCAGGCGCTGCGAGACTTCGGGATCAAGTCGATCGACGTGCCGGTGATCCAGGTCATCATCTACGTGGCTCTGGCGGCGGTCGCGGGCGTTCTCGCGGCGATCGGCCCCGCCCGCGCCGCATCGAAGGTGGACGTGTTGAAAGCGGTCGTCACCGAGTGACCTGATCGTCGCGGCGGACCGGTCGCCCCTACGTCCTCGACGTCGGTTGATCCGACGACATGGGCGTCTGTCGATGGGCGATCGCCGCCGCTTCGACCCTGGTCGATACGCCGAGCTTGCGCAGGATGTGCGAGACGTGGACGCTTGCCGTCTTGTCGCTGATGACGAGAGACGCAGCAATCTCGCGATTCGTGAGGCCGCGGGCGACGAGGTCGAGCACCTGCGCCTCGCGTGACGTGAGTCCGAGCGTCTCTTCGATGCCTTGCGGTCCGTCCGGATGGCCTGCGCTTGGAGGGGCGAGGTCGAGTCGCGCTCGTTGAGCGAGAAGCTCGAGCTCCCGCAGGAGTGGCTTGGCCCCAAGCTGAACTGCGACGGCGTACGCATCTCTCAGCGGCGCGCTCGCGTCGGCGCGGGAAGCGCCAGCGGTGACGAGGGCTTCGGCCTCGCGCCAGCGACAATAGACCGCGACTGGCGGCCGTTCGAGCAGTTCCCAGGCCGCTGCGGCCTCCGGCCACAGCGCCCGCGGAGACCCGCCGCTCGCGCGTTCGTACTCCGCCTCTGCCAACACCAGCCAGCCAGCCGCGTTGGGAGTGATGGCCGCTGCCTCGCCGGCGGCGGCGCGAGCAGTTTCGATCAGCTGCCGCGCACTGTCGAGCCAAGCCTGGTGTCCGGCGAAATCGCGGCGGGCGTGCGCGAGGGCCGCTAACTCAGCCTGGGCGCGCAGTCCGTTGGCGCAGAGCCCAACGCGAAGCTGGGCGGCGTCAGGAAAGTGCACCCGCGCCATACCTTCTGCTACTGCCTTGTCGGCGTCCGCCCAACGGTGCTCCCATAGCGCGAGCTTGCTGACGATCACTTTGCATTGAGCTACTGCCGCGTCCCCGAGCACAATGGGCTCTGCAGCTTCGAGGTGCGCTCGTGCGGCGCCGAACTCGCCGCGGCCGATTTCGAGGTCCGCGCGAATGATGAAGAGCCAGTACGGGAAGCTCGAGGTGATGTTGCGGAGCGCGGCAGTGCTGAACGTTTCGGCTCCATCCCAATCACCCATGGCCAGCAACGCCTCGATTTGGTTCGAGATGAGGAGGGTGCTGTCGATCCCGTACGGGTGCATCACCTCGATCGCCGCCTGCCCGACTCGGGCCGACTCTTGAGGGCGTCCGAGCATCGTCAGCACGTCTGTCAGTAGGACGTACGCTCGTTCCCGGCCGACGTGGTCGCCGACCTTCTCGGCGATGAGCAGGGCCTGACGGAGCTCCGCGAGACCCTCGTCGGCGCGGCCGAGGTAGGCGAGGTCGCCGCCCACCACGGTGCGCGCTCGGACGACCGCCTCAGGTGCCCCGACACTGCGAGCGATCGCCAGCGCCTGCTCGGCGATCGGCAACGACTCCGAATAACGCCAGTCCACCATCAACCCACCCGCGAGTGACCCCAAGGAGTACGCGCGGGCCGCCGAGGGCGGGTCCGTCGGCACGAGCTCGACGGCGCGCTTCAGCGCGACGAGACCTGCGTCGATGCCCACGGTCGCGTGGAGATACTCACCGAGGCGCACATGGAGGAGCGCCGCGCGGTGTGGATCCTCGGTACCGATGAGCTCGATCGCTCGCTGCGCCAGCTCGACCGCGCGAGGCGACGCGCCCGTCTTGTCGGCTAGCTCGGCGGTCCACGCGCAGAGTTGGGCGAAGTCAAGCTCGGAAAGGTTGGCCGCATCAGGCACCTCCGGCCAGAGGTCGAGCGCCCGCTCGAGATGTGCGTGAGCCTCCGCGAGGCCGAAGACAGACTGCGCCTGTCGCGCAGCTTCGAGCGAAGTGACGAGGGCCTCTCGCGGGCGACGCGCCGCTCCCCAGTGGTGCGCGAGCTCTGCCGGCGCCACTCTTGCGCCACGCGCGAGTTCGGTGGCGAGCCGCGCGTGTAACTCCTCACGCTCGCCGGGAAGGATGGTGGCGTAGATCGCCTCCGCCAGCAGCGCGTGCCGGAAGCGGAAGCTGCTCGCTTCCTGCTCGCTGACGAGAACGCCGTTCTCGATGGCTCGCCGCAGCGATTCGCGTACATCGTTCTCGGGGAGACCTGCCGTCGTGAGAAGCAGCGAGTACTTGACCTCATGACCGGCGGCCGCAGCGAGCCGCAGCAAGCCGCGCGTTTGCACATCGAGCCGGTCGACGCGTTGCAGCAACAGGTCGCGCAGGTTCGGTGGCAGTTCACCTCTGTCGGCGACGGCTGCGGCCAGGAGCTCTTCGGCGAAGAAAGGATTGCCTTCTGAACGGGCAACGATCGCCTCCGTCACTTCAGCCGGAAGGGGAACCTCGGCTCGAGCCGCGAGCAGCGCCGCCAACTGTTCGGGGTCGAGAGGTCTGAGTTCGACGATGAGCTTTGAGGTCGAACGCCGGATGCCGTCGGAAAGCCGCCGCATTCGCTCGGCAGAGCCAGGCTCGTCTGCTCGATAGGTGGCGAGCAGCAGAATAGGTCGGTCGTGGAGTGAGTGCGCGAGAAAGACGACCAGGTCGAGCGTCGAGGTATCCGCCCAGTGCAGATCCTCCAGCATGAGCAACACCGGAGCCGAGCCGGCCCGTTCGGTGAGCAGCGTGAGCGTCTGCTCGAACACCCGAAGCTGCGAGTTCGGTGTCTGTTCTTCGACCTCCCATGGCGCTCCGAAGGATCGCAGTGCCTCAACAAACGGCTGGTACGGGAGATCAGCGCCGACGAGATCGATACATCGTCCGACAAGCACCTCGAATCCCGCGTCATCCGCGCGTGTCGCAAGCTCAGTTGCCAGGCAGGTCTTCCCGATACCGGCCTCTCCTGAGACCAAGGCAGTCGCGCCGTTTCCCGCCGCCGCTTCGTCGAGCGCACGTCCGAGCTCACCGAGCTCCCGCCCACGTCCGACGAACACGCTGCTCGCGCGTGACTGCATATCTGCAGTATCGCGCAGCGCACTCCCGCCTGACAGGGCGTTGGTTAGCAGCTAGCTGCAGCGAAATAAGGATGCCGCCGACGAAAGATAAGGCCCTCCGCCTGATGCGCGCCCCTGCCGTTCGCGGCAACCATCCCATCGAAACCACCAACGCGAGGAGGCGCGAGATGACCACAATCACCCAACACCACCAGGACCAGACCCGATGGATGAAGGTTCATCCCGTACGTGGAGGCGGCGACCTTCGGCTGCACGTACGCGAGTGGGGCAACCCGGACGGACCGCCGATCCTGTTCATCCACGGCTGGTCGCAGAACTACCTCTGCTGGGTCAAGCAGTACGAGAGTGTGCTCGCCGACGAGTTTCGGCTCGTGGCCTTCGATCTGCGTGGCCACGGCATGTCCGAGACGCCCCTAGAACCAGAGCCCTACGCAGACGGCAGGCTCTGGGCGGACGATGTGGCGGCGATCCTCGACGAGCTTCGTCTCGACAAGGCGGTGCTCGTGGGGTGGTCCTACGGTGCCTTTGTCATCGGCGACTACGTGCGGAAGCACGGACAAGATCGCATCGCGGCGATCAACTTCGTTGAAGGCGCCGTCAAGCTCAACGAGGCGGCCTTTGGCACGCTGATCGGTCCCGGCTTCATCGATCATTTCGTCGATGCCACAGCTGATGACCTGCCGACCAACATCCAGGCGATGCGCTCCTTTGTCAGAACCTGTCTCGTCAAGCCGGTCGCGGCAGACGACATCGAAACGGCAGTGTGCTGGAACGTTGCTGTGCCAGCGCAGGTCCGCGCGAATCTCGCGGCCCGCGACCTCGACTACGACGACGTGCTGCGCGAACTCGAGGTGCCGCTCCTGGTGACGCAAGGTGTCGCGGACGTGGTGGTGCTCCCGAGCATGGCCGAGCACATCCTTGCCACGTGTGACACCGCAGAAGCCTCCTGGTACGACGGCGTCGGCCACGTGCCACACCTGGAAGAGCCCGGCCGTTTCAACCGCGAGCTGGCCGAGCTCGTCCGCCGCGTCACCGCGTGAGCGTCAGGGGCACTGTGCGCCGGCGCACCACTTGTACTGGTTGAGCAACGCCGTGAGCTCCGCCTGTTTGGCCGCGTACGCGGGCTTGCCGGCTAGGTTGCTCAGCTCGTACGGGTCGGCAGTCAGGTCGTACAGCTCCTTGACGCCCCCGGCGCGCTCCAGGTACTTCCACCCTGGCATCCGGATTCCGTGGAACCTGTATGCCGGATTGGTCGTGGTGGCTGGGCCAACCTCGAGCACGATGGGGCGGTTGGTGTTGAGAGTCGGGTCAGCCACCAGGGGCAACAAGTTCTTCCCGTCGATCACCAGACTGCCATTCGCACCGACGTGGTTCGTCATCGCGAGCACGGTCGGAGCGAGGTCCTGCTGACCCACCGGCTGGGTGAGAACGGTTCCTGGCGGGATGCCCGGACCGCGCATCAGCAGTGGCACCCGAACGGCCGGCTCATACGCCTGCGACTTGCCAGACCTGATCCGGTGTTCTCCCATCATGTAGCCGTTGTCGCTGAGGAAGATCACGTAGGTGTTGGCCAGCTCGCCGTTCGCCTTCAACGCCGCGATGACCTTGCCGACGACAGCTTGGGCGGACAACAGCGACTCGCGTCGCTGCTGATTCACTTCCTTGAGGGCGCTGACCTCCCAAGGGGCGAGCAACGGTGGCTGTTGCGGCTTGTCGGACACGTCGGCCTCGTTGAACGACGGGTCCTCGTCGAGAGGCGTCGTCGACAGCGCATTGCGGTAGGCGTCGGCGACATTCGGCGTCGAGTACTTGGTCGTCCCGTACACCCGGTTCGGATCGTCTGACTCGACCGGCTCACCGGTATGCGGTGCCAGCAGCGAGGTGACCATGAAGAATGGCTGGGGCTGTGGCGCCCGCGCATTGATGAACGTGGTGGCGAATTCGCCGACGAGGTCCGTCTGGTAGCGGTTGAACGTGCGCACCGTGCCATTGACGTTGATGGTCTGCGAGCGGTAGTTGATCCAGTTTTGTTCGTTGCCAGACGACGCTTTCCACGCGTCCCAACCCGGCGGAACGTAGGTTCCTTCATATCCATTGAGGTACTTGCCGAACCAACCCGTTGCATAGTCGGCGTTCAGCCACGTCGCCAATGTCTGGTCATCCTCGAAGGCACTGAAGCCCCCGAGCGGGTTGAACGCGTCACCGTTACCGAGTACGCCGTGGTTGTGGGCGTACTGCCCCGTGAGCAGGGTCGCGCGGGCAGGACAGCACAGAGGAAACGGCGAGACGGCGTTGGTAAACGTGGCTCCGGGGTCTTTGATGAGTTTGCGCACGTTGGGCAATGTGCTCATGTCGCGGAAGCGAGCGTCGTCGACCAGGATGATCACGACGTTCGGCGGGATCACCGCCGCTGCTTCAACATCGTCTGAGGAGACAGCCGATGTCTGTGACGACGCCGTGGTGAGGGACAACAGCAGGGCGCTCCCGGCGAGAACAGCTACTTGATATGGCATAGGCATGCGTCGAAACACGTGAACATCTCCTGATCAGAAGTGGAGAAGTGGCAGGAGCGCAGTGTCAGCGCAGCAGCTCAGTTCAAACAGAGTGATGAAGATGGCAGGGTTCGTTGCCAGATCAGGCGGCGCCGTGGTGACGGTTCTAACCCTCATTGTGGGTCTACTCCCGATGAAGGCGCGGCGCAAGCGGCACGCAACGCACTGCCGCGGTCGCTGCGAGTGATGAAGCCTCCAGTGCACGCGATTGACGTGGGTGCCGTTACGCAACTGTGCCCTTTCGCTTACCAGCAGAATTCGTACACTCAGGACAGGAAGCGATAGCGGGCAGGGGGCTCTTCGTGGCAGCAATGACCCGACGACAGCTGATCCAGGGTGCCTTGGCGGGGGGCGCGGCCGCGGCCCTGCTCCCGGCGAACAATACTGATGCCGCACCACCACACTTGCCGCCGTACAACTCCCGCATCGGCGGTGTTTCGAAGAACTGGTCGTGGTTCGACGCGAACGTGGGACCGGTGCAGATCTACCGCAACTTCGACGTCGGCGGCTTTCACTACCCCACCTGGCAGCAGACGGAGGCCCACCAACTGCATCCGAACGCGAAGAGGTACGACTACTCGTTCGAGATCCTTCCGCAGGTGCTGGCTAACCCAGCCAGTGGCGCCCAGGACAAGGTGGCTGCCTTCCTTGCGACCACGCCGAAAAACCTCCAGGTGACCAACTACCACGAGCCCGACGACAAGTTCGACAAGTTCCCCGGGCTGTTCACCCGCGCGCAACACCGGGCCGGCATCGTGGCGTTGTCGCGTCTGGTCCGCCGTCAGAACGCTCGCGATGGTGGGAAGCGGCGGACATCAGTCATCTTGATGAACATCACCTTTGGCACAAGTGGTACGACGCGAGCTGCTGACTGGTGGCCCACCGACGAGGCCGACGGTGGACATGCCGACATCATCTCGGTCGACGCGTACGCGCGTCCGCATAGGACGAACACTCCGGGCGTCCCGGCCGGCTACACGGACGGTGTGTTCTGGTTGAGCCCGTCGAAGTTGCTGACCAACGTCTACACGTTCGCCCGAAACCGACAGATTCTCTGGTCAATCAGCGAGCTTGGGTATCTCGAGGACATCCACGCCCGCATGCACAAAGCGAACACGATCCGCGACGTGGTTGCGTGGGCCAAGGCGCATGGGGCACGTCACGTGTCGTACTTCGACGGCAGCGGCCCAAGGGCTGACTGGAGGTTGCGCCACCACCAGCCGCCCATCCCGTCGAAGTCAGGACGGTCCAACGCAACGCTGGCGTGGCGCTCACTCGTCCCGTAGCTGCGGCCTGGCTCAACGCGTCTCCCGCTCTGCCTCACGCTGCCGTACCCGTTTGCAGTTGTGATAGGGATCTTCGAGCAATCCGACATGCCGATACGTCCTCGGCTTGTGTCGCATTCGGCGGGCTCACATCCTGCCGGTGCGCCGGTTCACGCTTCATAGCGCTCGGCCTGCAAAGGACCTCAAGGTTCACGTACGTTCAACCCTAGCCTGTTCCATGTTCCGCTGGTCTCTCGTTAGGTTGGTCGCTAGATCTGCACGCAGAGGCGGCGCTAAGACGCGGCGGCTGGGGGGCGGCGCTGGGCCCCACCCGAGCAGAAGGGGCCGACCAACTGTCGATGCAAAGACGTGGGTCCAGCCAACAGACTGCCGTCCACAAACCAAACCAAGCTTACGAACTGGCGGCCCAGGGTGAGCAACTTCTCGAATGTGGCCGCCGACCAACGCTCGCTGCACCCGGGTGCTCCCCGACTTCGAGCCTGCGCCGCAAGTCCTCCAAACTCCCGCGCAGCGGGCCGCCAAGACTCCAGAACAGCCGGGGCGAGTATTCGATCACACCCAGGGACGCCAGCGTGGTCCGGCGGGACGACGAGGACCAAGAGGAATTGACGATCCTTATTCAAGGTCACCCGTAAATAAGGATAATGCCGAACTCTCCGCCATGTTCGACGGAGAGTTCGCCCCGCTGTCCGCGGTCCTGCTTCGGACCGAGTCCACGTCGTCCTCACAGATCGAGGACATCACCGTCGGCGCCAAGGCCCTGTCTCTGGCCGACGTAGGCCTGGCCAAGTTCGGGTCGAACTCCAGGCTCGTCCAGGCGAACGTCGAGGCGATGAACCGCGCCCTCGAACTCACCGGACCTCTGACCCCTGACCACATATTGGCCATCCACGAAGCCCTCATGCACGGCCAGGACCGAGCCGACCCGGGCCGGTTCCGAGATCAGCAGGTCTGGATCGGCGGAACCGACTACTCGCCGCACCGGGCGGACTTCGTCCCGCCGCAGGATTGCAGGATCGAAGAGTCGATCAAGGACCTTTGCGCGTTCTCCGAGCGAACCGACCTCCCGCTGCTGGCACAGGCAGCAATCGCGCACGCCCAGTTCGAAACGATTCACCCGTTCAACGATGGAAACGGTCGCGCAGGTCGAGCCCTCGTCCACGTTATGCTTCGCAACGGTGGAGCGACCACCCGCACCACGGTTCCGGTATCTGCGGGGCTTCTGTCCGACACGGACGCCTATTACGACGCGCTGACCGCCTATCGCAAGGGCGACCCGAACCCGATCATCGAAGAGTTCAGCCGGGCCACATTCGCCGCCGTTCGCAACGGGCAGCAACTCGCCACAGACCTGAAGACACTGCATGACGGCTGGGCGAACAACATCCGTGCCCGCAAGGACGCCGTCGCCTGGCGGGTCCTGCCGTTCCTGCTCCGCCAACCGTCGGTGACCTCCAAACTGGTCCAGGAGACCATGAAAGTCACCCAGCCAGCGGCCGACAACGCGCTGCGCCAACTCCAAGCGGCGGGGGCCGTCTCCAAGCCAAAGACCGTCCATGGCGTAGGTCAGAAGAGGAACGTCGTCTGGCAGGCGACTGAGGTCCTCGAAGCCCTCGACCGGTTCGGTGAGCGCGCGCGCCGGAACCCCAGGACCGGCTCATCTTCATCTTCTTCTTGATCCTGATCCGAATCGTCTTCTTCAGCGACACCGCGCTGGACGAGTAGTAGCCGCAACGAGCCGGAGCGACTGCGTCGAAAGCATCGAGGTCGGACCCATCCCTCTCGCGTAGAACAGCCGGTTCAATGCTGACCGGGTGACCTCGTCCCGTAGGTCAAGGGCACTGCGCGCCGGCGCACCACTTGTACTGCGTGAGCAACGCCTTCATCTCCGCCTGTTTGGCCGCGTTGGCGGGTTTGCCGGCAAGGTTGTTGAGCTCGAACGGGTCTGCTGTGAGGTTGTAGAGCTCCTTGGCCCCCCCGCCCCGCTCGACGTACTTCCAGCCAGGCATCCGGATCCCGTGGTACCTGTAGGTCGTCGTCGTCGTGGTGGCAGGGCCGGCCTCGATGATGATCGGTCGATTGGCGTTGAGCGACGGGTCGGTCACCATCGGCAGGAGGTTCTTGCCGTCGATCACGAACGTGCCGTTGGCCCCGTTGTGATCCGTCATCGCCAGCACGGTGCGGGCCAGGTCCTGCTGCCCGACCGGCTGCGGGACGACAGTGCCTGCAGGAATGCCTGGACCGCGCATCAGCAACGGCACCCGCACGGACACCTCGTACGGCCCTGACTTATTGTTCGCGAGCCGGTGCTCGCCGAGCATGTAGCCGTTGTCGCTGAGGAAGATCACGTAGGTGTTCGACAGGTCACCGCTCGCCTGCAGAGCCGTGATGATGTTGCTGACTGCGTCCTGCGCCGAAAGCAACGACTCCCGTCGCTGAGCGTTCGTCTCGCGGAGTGAGGCGATCGCCCAGTCGGGCAGCAACGCCGGCTTGTTGGGCTTGTCGGACACATCGGCCTCGTTGAACGACGGGTCGTCGTCGAGGGGCAGCGAAGCGAACCTGTCGCGATAGATCGGAGCGACGCTCGCGGTCAGGTAGGTGTTGGCCTTTGTTCCGAACACCTTCTTCGGGTCGTCCGCCTCGACGGGCGAGCCGGTGTGCGGGGCCAGCAAGGAGGTGACGAGGAAGAACGGCTGTTGCTGGGGTGCGTACTGGTTGATGAAGCTGGTCGCGAAGCCTCCGACCAGGTCGGTCTGGTACTGGGTTTGGTTCACGATCGTGCCGTTGATGTTGAAGGTCGTCGGTTTGTAGCTCGACCAGTTGTCCCCCGGCGCCTTCCAGACGTCCCAGCCAGGAGGTATGTACGTCCCGGAGTAGCCGTTGAGGTACTTGCCCAACCACCCGGTCGTGTAGTCCGGGTTGAGCCAGGTGGCCAGTGTGTGGGCGTCCTTGAAGTTGGCGAAGCCGCCGAGCGGGTTGAACCCGTCACCGTTACCGAGGACGCCGTGGTTGTGGGCGTACTGCCCGGTGAGCAACGTGGCGCGGGCAGGACAACACAACGGGAACGGTGCCACCGCGTTCGAGAACGTCGCTCCGGCGTCTCCGATGAGGTTACGCACGGTGGGCAGCGTGCTCATGTCGCCCAGGCGAGCGTCATCGATCATGATGACCAGCACGTTCGGTGGGCCACTCGCCGCGGCTTGCGCCTCTGCCGGGCTACCGGCCGACGTGTGCGTCGACGTCGACATGAGCGACAACACCAGCGCGATCCCGAAGACGACCGCCATTTGGTAACGCAGAGCCGTGCGTCTGAACATGTGTTCCCCTCCCCGTCATGGGTGCGAGGAAGCGGCGTTTGATCCGACACTGCAGTCAGACCGCAACCACGTCACGACTCCGTTGTGAACCCCCGACTCTCGTGAATACACCCGAGTCCTGAACTGAGCATGCTCTCGGATCACCAGGCTGTCGAGCGGTTCGCACATTCCCCCAGCCGCTGAGCCAGCGACGCGCCGAAACCATCACCGCGTGTGACGGAATAGACCTCTCCCCGCACTTAAGACCTAGTCAACCGCGCTCAGCGAGACGTGGATGGGTGGCTACCCGACCCCCGGTGGTGCGGGTATCCCCACCCTCGGTCGGGTTTCAGTGTGCGGCCAACCCCCTGAGGGTGTGCGGCGTACTCCATGGGTTACGGCGTCGGAAATTCCTACCTTCGAAACATGAGCCAACACACAACTTCCGCTCCCCGTAAATCCCACTCTGAAAGGTCCACCATGTCTCACCTTCTGTACCGCATCGGAAACTTCGCCGGCCGCCACCCGTGGCGCGTCATCTCCGCCTGGGTGCTCGTCGCCGCGGCGGTCTTCATGCTCAACTCGTCGATGGGCGGCGCCCCCGACGAGAGCTTCAGCCTGCCCGGTGCTGAGTCGCAACGCGCGGCTGACGCCATCCAGGATCGTTTCCCCCAGGAGACGCTGTACACCTCGAACGTCATCTTCCACTCTGAGGACGGACTCACCGCCCCTGAGACCAAAGCTGCGATCGAACAGGCCGTCGAGAAGCTCGCCGACGGAGCGAACGTTGTCGCCGTAAGCAATCCCTACGACCCTCGTGGACCTACGGTCTCTGAAGACGGTCAGACCGCCTTCGCCACCGTCGGTTTCGAGATCGAGAAGGTCGGGCTCCCCGAGTACGACGCGGCCCAAGAGGCCGTCCAGGATGTCCGCGACGCGGACGTCCAGGTCGAGTACGACGGTGGCCTCGGCTACGCCAAGGTTGAAGCTGGTGGAAACAGCGAGCTGATCGGCATCCTGATGGCTGTCGTCATTCTCGCCATCGCCTTCGGTTCACTGGTCGCGATGAGCCTGCCCATCCTGGCAGCGCTCATGGCCATCCTCATCGGCAGCAGCACCATCGGCATCATGTCCGGCTACCTGGCGGTCCCGCAGATCACCAACGTCGTCGCAATGATGCTCGGCCTTGGTGTCGGCATCGACTACGCACTGTTCATCCTCGCCCGCCACCGTCAAAACCTGGCGTCCGGACAGTCCGTTCCCGTTGCCATCGGTCGTGCCAACGCGACCGCTGGATTGTCAGTGCTCTTCGCTGGTGTCACCGTGATCGTCGCGATCCTCGGACTCAAGGTGTCCGGGATCCCGATGATGGCGATGATGGGTTACGGCTCCGCGATCATGGTTGCCGTCACGATGCTCGCCTCGATCACGTTGCTCCCCGCTTTGCTGGGAGTCGTCAAGCACAAGGTCAACAGTGCTCGTGTCCCGTTCATCAAGCAGAAGCCTGCTTACAACCCGAACAGCAAGTCCGCTCGTTGGGCTGAGAAGGTTGTCGCCAAGCCGGTTCGTTACGGCGCCCCGGCAGCTTTGATCCTTGGTGTTCTCGCGATTCCGGTGTTCTCCATGCACCTCGGTTTCGCTGACGCTGGCAACGATGCGCCTGACTCCACCACCCGTAAGGCGTACGACCTGATGGCCGACGGCTACGGCCCCGGTACGAACGGTCCTCTTCAGGTCGTGCTCGAGACGAACGGCGACGCCGAGTCGCAGGCCGTCATCGAGAACGTCGGCGCTGAGCTTGCCGAGGAGCCTGGTGTGGCCTCGGTCGGTGCACCGACGACTAACGACGTCGGCGACATCGCGATCTTCGATGTCACGCCGACCACGTCACCGCAGGACGAGCGCACCGGCCAACTGCTCGAGACCCTTCGTGAGGAGACCCTCCCGAAGGCACTCGAAGGCAGCGAAGTCGTGGCCTCGGTGACCGGTTCGACCGCACTGACTGACGACGTCTCGTCACGGTTGCAGGACCGGATGCCCTTGTTCCTCGGAGCTGTCATCGGTCTGTCGTTCCTCGTGCTGATGGTCGTGTTCAGGTCCGTGCTCGTGCCG
Source organism: uncultured Actinomycetota bacterium (assembly GCA_963746185.1). Taxonomy (GTDB): domain Bacteria; phylum Actinomycetota; class Actinomycetes; order Propionibacteriales; family Nocardioidaceae; genus CAVVAE01. The sequence continues at coordinate 1,579,012 of CAVVAE010000004.1, read as the reverse complement.
TTGAAGGCTGCTGTCCTCAACGTGCTCGGTGTCGGAGCGGCGTACGGCGTCATCGTCGCGGTCTTCCAGTGGGGCTGGGGCGCAAGCCTGATCGGCGTCCACGAGTCCGTGCCGATCATGCCGCTTGCACCGATGCTGATGTTCGCGATCCTGTTCGGCCTCTCGATGGACTACGAAGTGTTCCTGATGAGCCGAGTCCGTGAGGCGTACCTGAAGCACCGCAACCCCGGCCGCGCCGTGGTTGAGGGCGTCGGGTCGACGGCCAAGGTCATCTCGAGTGCTGCGCTCATCATGATCAGCGTGTTCGCGTCATTCATCCTGGACGTCGACGTGACGACCAAGATGTTCGGAATCGGGCTGTCGGTTGCCGTCTTCCTCGACGTCACGTTGGTCCGGATGGTCCTGGTGCCGGCGGCGATGAGCCTGCTCGGTCACCACGCCTGGTGGTTGCCCACCTGGCTGGAGCGTCGACTGCCCACGATCGACATCGAGGGCGGATCGCACGACGGCGAAGACCAGCCAGCGGCTGAGCTCGCCCCGGTCGAGGCCGAGCGGACACCCGTTCTGGTCTGATCACAGCAACAACGCAGAAAGAAAGGTGCGGCCGGTCCTTCGGGACCGGCCGCACTGCGTTTGTCGAGACCCAGCGTGAATGGCCTAGGGCGTTGCGATCACAGCCGCCGAGTCCGCGTCGATTGGATGGCTTGTCGCTGGCCGCCGCGGCGAGTTGTACGCATCCATGAGCGCGTCTTCGACAGCCATGTCGTGTCCCAGCTCGTATGCGCGCTCCCAGGCACTTGCTGTCAGCGCCGTCCGCGCCTTCGCAAAGGGCTCCTCGATCTCCGCCTCTTGTCCCGGGTTTCTAGGGTGAGCGTGACGTTCCCGCATGGCGTCTGCGGCACCGAGCAGCTGCACGGCCTCTTCGTGCTCGCCGAGGTCGGCCAACAGCGCCCCGAAGTCCTCCGCCAGAACCATCAGCGTCTCCGGGGACGGGAACTGCAGGCTGGGCGGGATCTGATCTCGCATCAGCTCATATGCCTCCTCGAGTCGTCCGAGCTCCCGCAGGCAGCAGGCCATGATCTCGCGGTAGATGAGCAGTCCATGCTCTTCACCGAGTTCCAAGCTGATGTCGACGGACGCGGTGATCAGCTCTAGGGAACGCTGCTGGTTGTGATCAACCGCCTCGAGATTCGACAGGATCGCCAACGCGTTCCCCAACTGATGCCTGGCGTCGGTTTCGCGGGCGAGATCGACGGCCTCCTCGGCCGCGAGGCGGGCAGCCGCCAGATCATCAAGAGAGGAGTGCAGCACAGCGAGCCGAGAAAGGGCCAGGGACAAGCCCTCCTTGTCATCGAGCCGGCGCCACATGGCCACGCTCTGGGTGGCCGCTTCGAGCCCACGCTCAAGATGGTCAGGCACGAGCGAAAGCCATGCGAGTGCATGCAGGGAGTAGGCCAGGTCTGGACTGTCAATATCACCCGAGCGGGAGATGGCCAACTCGAGCCAGCGCCTCGCCTCGACGAAGTAGCCGCCCCTCCCCCACAAGCGGCTTAGCTCGTGACACAGCCGCAACGCCACCCGGACATGGTCCGGCGGCACGTTCACACCTTCGGGTTGGAGGGCCCAACGCAAGGCCTCCCGAAAGTTATCCATCTCCAGCTCGACGCCACGCCGCGCCCTCAACAGGTCGTCGCCACTACCGTTGATGAGCGGGCTCAGTTCTCCGGCCACGCCGACGTAGTGGTTGGCGTGGAGACGTCGTACGTCGTCGAACTCGCCGGTGTGTTCGAGCTGGTCAAGCGCGTAGGTGCGGATGGTTTCCAGCATGCTGATGCGAGGCTCACCGTCAGGCCCGTCACTAGCGCTGACCAGGCTGGCGTCGACCAGGTCGGCGACCATATCGAAGGGGTCGAAGGGATCGAGATCGTCCGAGAGGCCAGCGGCTACCGCGACGACCGCGTCGAAGTCGGCACCACCGGCGAACACGCCGAGGCGTCGGAAGAATCGTTGCTGGGTGGGGCTCAGCAGTTCGTAGGACCAGGCGATGGTGTCGCGCAACGTCTGCTGACGGGTCGGGCGGTCGACTCCGGTGTCCTTGAGCTCAAGCGCGGTGTCCATCCGGGTCGCCAAGGCGGCTGGTGAGAGGAGCTTGCAGCGAGCGGCGGCCAGTTCGATCGCGAGCGGCAACCCGTCCAGGCTGCGGCAGATCGAGATGACGTCGGCGGCATTCGTCTCGTCGAGGGTGAAGTGGGGACGGACCAGCTGGGCGCGTTGGACGAACATCTGCACAGCGCCCGATCGTTCAGCCTCGTCCAGACTCGGGTGACCGGGAAGTTCTAGAGTTGGCACTGCGTGTTCGTGTTCACCTGCCACGTGCAGCGGACGTCTTGACGTCACGACCACCACCAGCTGAGGCGCCTCGGCGAGCAGTTGTGACACGGCAGCATCCGCCTGCGGCATCTGCTCGAGATTGTCGAGGACGAACAATGCCGTTCGATGCGCGACGTGGGTAAAGAAGCCTGGAGGGATCCGCCCCTCCGGCGGCACGTCCAAGACCTCGCCGATCGTCGTCCACATCACGTCAGGTCGGGTCACGGCAGCAAGCGGCACGAAGTACACGCCATCCGGAAAGGCGTCGACGAGCGTGCGCGCCAATCCCACGGCAAGCCTGGTCTTGCCTGACCCACCCGGACCCGTCAAGGTCACCAGCCGTACCTCCGGCGACGACAGCAGAGCCTTCAACTCCGCCAACTCCCCGTCACGCCCCACCAGCGTCGTCGTGGGGGTCGGCAGGCTCGATGCCGCGCCCAACGACTTCACGGCGGCGAAATCGGTCTGGAGACCCGCGATGTCGACCTGGAACAGGTGCTCGGCCGCCGCAAGATCCTTCAAATGATGATGACCGAGATCACGGAGACCGACATCGTCCTGTAGGGAGGTTGTTACGAGGCCCGCGGTCGGCTCCGACAGCACGAGTTGTCCGCCGTGCGCCGCTCCGGCGATTCTGGCCGCGCGATGGACGTCCATCCCGACGTATCCACCGTCGTGGATGGCGGGCGTGCCGGTGTGAATGCCCATCCTGACCCTGACCTGCTCTCCCCCTGGCCAGTCGAAAGCTGCGAGTCCCCGCTGCGCATGAACGGCCGCCGCCACCGCATCTTGCGCGGTCGAGAACGCCACAAAGAAGCTGTCTCCCTCAGTCCCCAGTTCGGTGCCCCGATGTCCGGCCCACGACTCACGCAAGATCCGCCGCTGGGCGTCCAGCGCATCGGCGTACGCCGGTCCCAACCGCGACAGCAACGCGGTCGAACCCTCGATGTCGGAAAACAGCAGCGACACCGTCCCCGAAGGCAGATCCGCCATGCCAGCCATTAGACCCGCGTCGGACCCCCGACGCCAGAGGGAAATCGCGGCGGCTATCCGATGACATATCAGTCGATTCTGGAGTGCCGCACCTTCGGGTGACCGTGACCGAGGAAGAAGATGCCGGGGTAGCCGGCGGTTTCGAAGCCCCTGCTCGGGTTGTGGTGCAGGACCGAGCGGCTGATGGACAGCGTGCCCGTCCGGTCGTTGCTGACAAAGAAGATCGCGCCACCGCCCTCGCGGGCATGGTTGTTGCGCATGGCGGTGCCCCGAAGGATGAGCCTGAACCTGTTCCCGTCGTTGTAGATGCCACCGCCGCTGCCCCCACCAGGCGTGCCGTGCCTGGGCGGATTCGCTCCGCGGCCGACGGCCCGGTTGTTACTGATCAGGCTGTTGAGCACGACCCACGACACACCGATGCTCGACAAGGCGCCGCCGTTCGAGCACGTGCCGCCGTACCCCTTTGCGCCACCGAAGGTGCTGTGCGTGATGTAGACGGGCTGATCCTTGTACTGGTCGAGGACGCGGAGCGCGGCGCCGCCGAGGTCAGGACCTCTGCGGTCACAACGGTTGTTGAAGAACCGGGAGTTCACCACCTTCACTCGACCTCCGCGCACGAAGACCGCGCCACCTCCGCCGCCCTCGCGCCGCGAACCGGTCGAGTTGCCGTTCGCCAACGTGATGTTCTGCAGCACGAGTCTCGGGGTGGCCTGGTTCTGGCAATGCGACGTGGTGATGCCCAGCTTGGGGTCGCAGGTGTTCATGTAGATGATGCGACGCTTGCCTGCGCCGCTCAAGGTGACTTTGCCGCCACCGTCGATGACGACGTTGTGCGCCCTGTCGTTGCGCACGTTCGCGGTCTTCGTCAGGCGGATCGTCTTGTGCCTCACGCCGCACTTGAACGTGATCCGCCCACCGTGGCTGATCGCGCGGCGAACGGCAGCGGACGTGCAGCTGCGAGGCGTGCCGTTGCCGACCACTCGAGTGGGGTGGGACGTATCGACGGCACGGGCGGCAGCCGGCACCCGCGCATGGCCGTGGGGATTGCCGGCGGGCGGTGCCGAACCACTCTCTCCGACTGCTGAGGGCGAGAACGACGTGAGGATCATCGCGACGGCGAGGGATCCACCCAAGGTGGCGAGGCTGGTCTTCCGCATCCGCCGAGTATTGCGGATCTGACTGGTTCACCGTTGGGTCCGCTCGGCCGGGATCTGACCCAGCCGCCGTCAGCGGGTGTATCGCTCGGCCACCAAGGGCTGTTGGTCCACTGGCACACCGCGCTCGATGGTCCACGCCAGCCTCACCAAACCGGCGTGTGACCAGACCAAGGGTGTCGCGGAGCGCGTCCCCTCACCAGCGCGACAGCAAGCCCGGCCGGCCGGCGGACGGTGGTCCCACACCTGTTCTGCCAGCATGTCGCTGGGACCGGAGGCTCGAGCCATCCCGCGGAGGAACTGGAGCCCGTTGCCGCCTGCCGTGACCGCGTATTCGCCGCGTTCACCGGAGAGCAGGGGCCACGCCCGGCCCAGCGTGGTGAAGGTTTCAGGGTCCGTGATGTCCCACTGACCACCGGTCCGGGTTTCGCCGTACCCGTCGAAGCTGAATCTCTTCCAGAACGGCCCGTTCTGCGTCTGCACCTTCAACTCCTGGTCAATCACCTGCAGGGACGAGCGCACTGCGCGGTCATGCGGCCGGACGATGCCGTAGCGCACGAGGTCGAGGAAGCTGGGGTCGACGACACGACGCTGGTCGACCGACGACGGACCACCGTCCCCGATCGAGTACGGCGTGCCTGCGTTCGGTTGCCCATCCTTGGTGAGTCTCAAGAAGTACGGATCCGCACTGAGCGGACCGTTGCGAGTCACCGTCCAGCCTTTGACTTTCGCCCGCCACTCGTCCGCCAAGGCCAGCCACTTCTTCGATGAGGCCCTATCGTCATTGCGACGCGCGATCTGCGCTGCGCAGACGAGTCCATTGATCTGCGCAGCGATGGAGTTCGGCGAGTAGCCAGCCTGGTTCTCCCAGCGCTCCTGAGGAGAGTACGGCGCCCGCAGGCCGGAGTCTGGGTCGACGAAGTCGGCGATGAAATTCGCGGCCTTCTTGACATGTCGGTAGGTCGCAGGGCCGTCTCGTCCCACGAGATGTGCGAGTGCGATCGGTAGCGCGACCTCATCGAGCTGCAACTCGCTCCACACCGGCTTCCCGGTCACGTCGGAATTCTGCGGGAACGAGCCGTCAGCTTTCTGCTGCACCTTGAAGAGCCAGTCGACAGCGCGACGCGCCGCGGTCTTGTCACCCATGGCCCACAGCGCCGTACCGAATTGGTAGGCGTCGCGCGACCACACGAGGTGATACGCGCCGGAGGGAGACGAGAGATCAGGAACTTCGTCGCCCCACACCCAGGGGGCCGACGGTGAAGCCACGATGGCGCCGGGGTGGAGTTTGTCCTCGGCCGCAGCGGTTACCAAGACAGATGCCAAGTACTGGCTTCGTATGCTCGCGGCACTCGCCGGCACGGGTTTCAGCGAGGTGATCCACCGATGCCAGCCACCGTCGTACTCCTGTTTGACCCTGCCGAAGGGTGTCGAGGCTCCCGAGCGCGCGGTGCTGAGTGCCCGCGCAGCGTCTGGACCGAACGCGAGTGTCAGGCTGAACGACTGGTGACCGCGTCGGCCGTTGACGCCGTCGACCCGTCCGGTCTGCACCACGTTTCCAGGGGCGACTCTCTGGTTTCGGGAGTTGAGCTCATAGTCGCCCTTGAGGTCCGTCCACCCATCATCGACGCCGAGGTAGCCGTTGGAGGTCGCGGCGAACCCTGGCCGCGCGACGAGGGCGCTGGCCACGGAGTCGTCGTCGGCAACCAACGCATGACCTACCGTCCGACCCCGGTCGTCCATGCCGTTGTTGAAGAGGGCAGGGTCATGCATCGCAAAGACGCGGTAGCGGCCGCCATCCAAGGACTGGAACCGGACAAGGATTCGCACTGCGTCGCGCTGAGGGTCGGTGATGTACTGCTTGGTGATCCGGTATTTTCCCGACGTCGCGGTGTTGATTTGCGTGAAGCTCAGGCTGCGTGGGTCGGTCCGAATCGTTCTCTTGCGGGTGTCGGCCGACTCACGATCCGTGAATGTTTGGCCATCGGTGACGATGAGCTCCAAGCTGCGGACACTGGGGGTGGAGAGGTCGGGATAAAAGACCTCACTCATCCGACCTCGCTGCAGTGTGAACCAGACATTGCTGCTGCGCGTGCGTGCCGTGCCGAACCCGGTCTTGTCAGCCTCGGTCCAGTCGGCCTTCTTGCCGGGCCCCGCCGCATCGACCGCGACTGACGGTGACGGGGTGGCTCCAGATGGGGCGACAACGGCGCCCGCCATGGCAAGACTGACCGCCAGGGACCCGACAAGCGCGCAAAAGAACCTACGAGCCTCCCGGTGCATGTGGTCTGACATACCCAGTGCCGTACCGGCACAAACGAGCCAGGGCGAATTTCGACGTACGACAACGTGCTGCTAAGGCCCCTCAGCCAGCAAATAAGGCATTGTCCCGATGTGGCGCGGCACCTTAGATCGGCAGGCTCGAGTCATCGAGTCGAGTCCAAGGAGCCACCATGTTTCCCAGCTTCGAACCGTTCGCCTCAGCCGAAGACGCTTATCACCGCGAGCGCATCGGCTCCTACTTCGCGAGCGCAGCCATCCGGCGACGCCTCCGGGCTGAGCGTCGTGCTCGCTCCCGGGCCTGGCAGCCGGCCACGCGTTACAAACGACTGAACATTTTCGTCGGGTGACTTGAGCGCACCAACTCTTCAGATCACCGACAGCCCCACCGACATGTGGGGCGCGAGGGGGAACCCCATGCAATCCATCATCTTGTACGACGACAACGCTCTGACCGACGCGACGGAAGAACTTGTGATGGCAGACGGCCTGCCCTGCCGCGAGAACGAGGGCGACCTGTGGTTCGGCGAAACACCCGGCGAGGTCGAGCTCGCCAAGAGCCTGTGCCGCGAATGCCCGGTCCGGGAGCTTTGTCTCGCCGGTGCGCTCGAGAGGAAAGAGCCCTGGGGCGTCTGGGGAGGCGAACTGTTCCTCCGCGGCGCCGTCGTCGCCCGCAAGCGGCCGAGGGGACGACCCCGCAAAGACGCGGCAGCCTGACGGCTCACGACAGCATTGAGACCCGCCAGCCGGGCCGACGACAGTCAGCGCCGGCTGGCGGCCTACTCGGGCTGGCGCTGTGCGGGCAGGGCGTGACGCGACTTCTTCGCGCCACGACGGGATTTCGTGCGGCGTCGTACCCGTGCGTCTTCTTGAGCGCGTCGGGCCACGAGCAACGTTCCTAGTCCGGGTGGCAACATGACAACCTCCTTGGTTGCCCATCCAGGAGCGGTATCCGCAGCCCCAGATACGAGCCGCCGACGAAAACTCGCTTCCTGAGGGACCGGACCTGAGCCACCCGTCCCGCCGTTGCCGCCCCTTGAGCCCTCGGCCAGACTGAAGGGCATGGAGTCCACCGACCCAGCCTCGCGCAGTCTTCCGTCCCTTTTTCCTACGTCTCTGGTCGGTAGCTATGCCCAGCCCGACTGGCTGATCGACCGCGAGCGACTCGCCGGCCGGTTCCCACCGCGCGTCCGGGCCCGGGAACTGTGGCGACCTGACTCCGACCACCTCGATGAGGCCCAGGATGACGCGACGCTGGTTGCGATCCGCTCGCAGGAAAGGGCCGGGCTCGACATCATCACCGACGGAGAGATCCGCCGCGAGAGCTACTCCAACCACTTCGCCACCGCGTTGGACGGAGTCGACATCGACAATCCGGGTGAGGCGTTGGATCGCAGCGGTCACCCCAACCCGGTGCCCCGTGTCGTCGGACCGATCACCCGGCCAGCGCCCGTTCAGGTCGGCGACACCGAGTTCCTCCGCGCCAACACCGATCGCACCATCAAGGTCACCGTCCCGGGGCCGTTCACGATGTCGCAGCAGGCCCAGAACGACTACTACGACGACGCAGAGGCACTCGCGATGGCCTACGCCGAGGTGTGCAACGCCGAGGTCAAGGACCTGTTCGCTGCTGGCGCTGACATCGTCCAGCTCGACGAGCCATATCTGCAGGCCCGCGCCGACGCGGCGCGGGCCTTCGGCCTCGCGGCACTGAACCGCGCGCTCGACGGTGTCACGGGCACCACGGCCGTGCATCTCTGCTTCGGCTATGCCGCGATCATCCACGAACGTCCGTCGGGGTACTCCTTCCTGTCTGAGCTGGCTGACTGCCCCTGCGACCAGGTGTCGATCGAGACCGCGCAGTCAGGCCTAGACCCGGCAGTGCTGGCAACCCTCGACGGCAAGACCGTCATCCTCGGCGTCCTCGACCTCGGCGACCACACCGTCGAGTCGGCCGAAGTCGTGGCGCAACGAGTACGACGAGCACTCACCGTCGTCGATGCCGACCGCCTCGTCCTCGCGCCGGACTGCGGCATGAAGTACCTGCCCCGCGACAGCGCCGAGGGCAAGCTCTGCGCGATGACTGACGCGGCGCAACTGCTGCGCAACGAGCTCGGAGGCTGAGTGGCCTCCGCAACGATGCCCGAGACCATCCCGGGGCTGCTGGCCGTCGCCGCCGACCGCGATCCGACGGGGGAGTGGCTGCGCACCGACGACGGCGCGATGACGTTTGCCGGTGCGGCGGGCCACGTGGCCTGGCTGGCCGATCGGCTGCGTGAAGCGGGAGTACGCCGCGGCGATCTGGTCGTCGTGACCGCGCGGACGACTCCGCCGTACCTGCTGACCTGGTTGGCCCTGGCCAGCCTCGGCGCTGTCACCGTGCCGACTGATCCTAGGGGTACGCCGGAGGAGCTCGCGGGTCTCGTTGGCCAGGTCAGGCCGCGGCTCCTGATCACCGATGAGACGTTGCATCCCCTGGTCGAGCAGGCGCGTGTGGCCGAGTTGTCGGAACTGGGACTGCTCGACATCGACGCCACGCTCGGCGACTGGCGGGTCGAAGATCCGGCCGACGACCCAGCCCTGTCGATGGACGTCACGCCAGACGACCTGGCCGTACTGATCCCTACCTCGGGGACCACCGGGCGTTCGAAGCTGGTCATGCAGACCCATCGCGCTTACGCCATGGCAGGCGTGGGTTTCCCGTACTGGATGGAGCTCACCAGCGACGACCGGATGATGACCTCGTTGCCGCTGTTTCACATCAACGCTCCCGCGTACACGGTGCTCGGCTCGCTGGCCGCCGGCGCCGGTCTCGTGCTGCTGCCGCGCTTCTCTGCCAGTGGATTTCTCGACTCCGCGCGACGCCATGGTGCGACGGAGTTCAATGCGATTGGCGCAATGCTCGAGATTCTCATGCGACAGCCGGCACGCCCCGATGACGCCGACACCGACCTACGGATGTGCTACACGGGACCCTCCCCCGCTCGCGAGTGGCAAGAGGCGTTCGAGCAGCGCTTCGGCCTGCAAGTGGTGTGCGGGTACGGGTTGTCAGAATCGCCGTATGCGCTGATCTGGCAGCACGGCACCCGTCCGTTCGGCACCCTGGGCTCGCCGCGCCAGCACCCAACCTTGGGCGTGGTCAACGAGGCCCGCGTGGTCGATGACGACGGCGGTGAGCTCGGAGTGGGCGAAACCGGGGAGCTCCTCCTGCGCAACCCGACCCTGACCCCTGGCTACTGGGAGATGCCGGACGAGACCGCGGCGACCATCGTCGATGGCTGGCTGCACACCGGTGACCTGGTGACCGTGAATGAGGACGGCACCTACACGTTCGTCTCTCGACGCAAAGAAGTACTACGACGGCGCGGTCAGAACCTGTCTCCCGCAGAGGTCGAGGACGCGATCCTGTCGCATGACGACGTGCTCGAGGTCGCTGTGGTCGCGGTCCCGTCGGAGCTGACCGAGGACGAGGTGAAGGCGTTCGTCGTACCCGTGGCTGGTCGCAGTCTGGACTTCTCCGAGCTCCGGGCGTGGACCGCAGAACGGCTTTCGGCGTTCAAGGTCCCGCGCTTCTGGCAGGCTGTCGACGCTCTGCCCCGTACGCCGACATCCCGCGTCGCCAAGCACAAGCTGCCGGGCGGACACCCTCCCGACGAGTACGACGCGGAGCAAGCGAACTCCCATCCCGAGCCCAAGGACTGACCATGACCCAGTACCCGACGTCCATCGGTACCTCCAATGAGTCGTCCATCTCGCTGCTGGGCCAAGACTTGGCCGACGACCTCCTCGGTCAGGTCGGGTTCGCCGAGCTCGCCTTCTGGCTGGTGGCCATGCGACGTCCGACACCCGGGGAGCTGCGGGTGTTCGAGACGGTTCTCGTCTCCCTGGCCGACCACGGCTTCACACCCTCGGCGATCGCGGCCCGACTCACCCTGACCGGCGCCCCGGAGTCCGTGCAGGGAGCGGTGGCGGCCGGGCTGCTTGGTGGCGGCTCCCGTTTCCTAGGGGTAACAGAGGACACTGGACGGTTTCTGGTGGCAGCACTGGAGCGGCACACATCCGCGGGTGGTGCGATTCCTACGTCCGCCGAAGGCTGGGACGACCTGGCGCGCGACGCTGTACGGGCACAGCAGGAAGCCGGTCTCTACGTACCGGGCTTGGGGCACAACGTGCACCGGGGTGGCGACCCCCGAACCCTCGCGCTGACTCGAGTCGCCACAGAAGAAGGACTTCGCGGACCACACCTCCAGCTGTTCGAGGCGATCGGGCGGGTGCACCCTGAGCTGCTGGGTCGCCAGCTTCCGCTCAACGGTGCCGGCGTATGCGGGGCGGCACTGTGCGACCTCGGCTTCCCGGTGGAGATCCTGCGCGGGTTCGCCCTGCTCGCACGTACGGCGGGCCTGCTCGGCCACATCGCGGAGGAGATGCGCCAACCGGTCGGGATGGCGATCTACGAACACGTCGACGACGCGACGGCGTACACGCCACCGAACCCGACGGGCGACTAGCGGCCGGGCCCTAGATGCGGAAGAAGCAGTTCAGGTAACGCTCGGCCAGATCCATGTCGCCCCGCACGGTGCCGGAGTTGCTGCGCCCGAACGCCGTGAGCACCAGGCTGCCCGCGTCGAACTCGATGCGGGCAGGCAGGCTTTCGATCTCACCCTCTTCGTAGGTGAGTCCCTCGCTGCTGACGGAGACGCGGTAGTCGCCCGCGTTGCGACCGGTGACCCGGATGCCGATGGTGAACGGCTCGGAGACGGCATCGGTACGGACGGTGCCTTGCCAGATCGCGAACATGAACGGCACCAGCAGATCGGCCGCGTCACCCGACAACCCGTGAGCCTGCCCACTGGTCTGCCGGATGTCCCACGAGTGCACGCCGTAGTCCATCAGTTGGCCGGCCGCGTAGAAGAACGCTGGCACCGGACCCATGTAGGGGTGCGTCACCATGTAGCCCGTCCAGTCGTCGGGTCCGATCGGCTCGAGGATCCCCTGCATCTTGTCGAAGTCGCTTCGCAGCCGCTCCACCATCTCTGCCTGGGGGACGCCGCGGAACGCGGTCGCGCCCTCGTTGGCCTTGGTGCCCATGACGGCTAGCCCGTGGGGCGGCGGGACCTCGCCCGTGCCCGCAGCGGCGTCGAACGCCCTGAAGTAACCCTCTGTCGTGTCGACGATGTGAGCCACGATGTCAGCGGTCGACCACCCCTCGCACGCGGTCGGCGCATCCCACACGTCGGGGCGCTCGACGAGCGTGAACATGCGCTCGGCCTCGTTGCGGACCACCCGCAGGATGGTGTCCTTGCCCTCGTACGTCATTGCGTTCCACTCACTCATCCCCGGCACCTCTCTCGCTGAAGACCCCCGTGATTCGGCTGTCAATCGTGGCCCGTTCGACGTACATCGTGAGCCGCTTGCTACTCGTCGAGCTGCTTGCTACTCGTCGAGCTGCTTGCCGTCGAAGTACATCAACGGATCGCTCAGCAGCTCGATCTGGATGCCGTCGGGGTCCTTGAAGTACATCGACTCCTCAATCCCGCGATCCGGCCCCTCGTACTTCACACCTGCCGCGTCCAACCGGTCTCGGACCTGCTCCCAACGGTCTCGGGGAGACGAGATCGCGATGTGTTGTACGCCGCCGAGCGCCTCGACGCCGGGCTCGAGCCCCAGACCGGGGAAGTCGAAGAAGCCCAGCAGGGTCTGGTTACCGAGGTCGAAGAAGAAGTGTGTCGAGCCTTTGTAGTCACGGTTCTCGACCAACTCCACCAAGGGAAATCCCAGCAAGCCCTGGTAGAAGTCGATCGTCTGCTCGACGTCGGAGCAGATGAGGGCGGCGTGGTGAATGCCACGACCGGGTGTCGAATCACGTTCGGCGGCGGGACGGAGGTGACGCTGGCGCAGCTCCTCACGTCGTGCTTCGAGTTCGGTTAACGCGGTGTCACTTAGCATGCTCAGCCCCTTTATGACGACCCCCGCAACGGCACCTCAAGGTGACTGTATCTCCGGCAGTGGGTGGGCGGAAGATGCAGCGTTCAACTAGATTGCCGAGCCGTCTTCACGGGTCACGAGCGGCGCACGCGGTAGCGCAGGTGAGTGACGCCATCTTCGCCTTCGAGAACCCTGACCCGCTCGAGCTGGCGCTGTTCGACACCGAGGTGCTCGAACAACGGCCGTCCGTCACCGAACAGGACCGGAACCAGGTGGATCTCAAGCTCGTCCATGAGCCCTGCGGAGATGGCGCGCGAGGTGATACCCGCTCCGTGCACGAGCACGTTCTTGTCGCCGGCCGCCTGCTTGGCATCTCGCACCGCGGCCTCGAGGTCGCTCACGTAGTGCACCAAAGGCCAATCCGCCGTCCAGTCAGGTGCCGGGTGGCGGCTGAGAATGTAGATCGGCACCCCGTCGTGATGGTCGCCTCCCCACCCACCCGCGGGCTCGAACGTCCCACGTCCAGCTAGCACAGCCCCTGTCGACATCACCTCGTCATAGATCTGGCGGTTCACGCCTTGCAGTCGCTCAACGGCTGCCTCAAAGTCACCGCCCTCGGCACCCGGGAAGACCCACTCGTGCAGCCGATCACCGCCATCGCCGAGCCCGTTCTCCGGACTTTCGTTAGGCCCGGCGATGAAACCGTCGAGTGACATGGACATGTACAGCACAGTCGAGGACATCGGTTCAATCCTTGGTTGAGTTCGAGGGTCAGTGCACTACGTCGTAGACCAGGTGCAACACGCGGTCGCCGTGATCGGGGGCCTAGGTTAACGCCAAGAACGAGATAGTTCGAGGTCGCAGGAATTTTGAGCGTCACCCGTTGAGGCGGCGTAGCGCCTCGCGTGCGTCTGCCAGGTCGTAGGCGGCTTCCTGCGCATCAGTGGCCGCGTCGTCTCGCTGCCCTCGCTTGCGTGCCGCGGCCTCTGTGCGCTTCTCGAGTTCGTTCGACGCTCGCGTGAGGTCCTCTTGCAGGCGTCGTACGCGCGCAGCCGTTTCTTGCTGCGCCTCCTCGGCCGCCTTGACCTGCTCCTCGGCTTCCTCCAGTCGCGCCGCTGCGTTCTCAGACTCGCTCTCCGCCTCTTCGACTCGCGCTTCTGCCTGTTCGCGCGCCAAGGCACGACGATCTCGATGTTCGGCGATGTCGACCACGTTGTCCCCACCGCCGCCGGCTGACACGTCATCGAGTACGACGGCCGGCGCACCAAACCCGGCACCAAAGCCCGACACGTGCAACGCCTCAGCGAGCCGGCCTGCCTGGACGGCCTCAGCACTCGCCGCATCGGACAGGGTTGCCTCGAGGGTCTCCCGCACTGCTCCGGCGACCTCGTTGCTGACGCGCTGGCCGTCGACGACAGACAACGCCTGCTGCACCAGGGCAGAGACCAGCTGGTAGCGCTGCTTGGTGAGCTGTCGCAACTCATCGCCCGTCAGCCCCGACAGTCCCGCACGTAGCTCGGTCCCGAGTTCGACCAAGACCGTCAGCTCGTCGCTCTGCCGTCGAACGAGCTGGTTGATGAGCCACGCAGCCATCGATGGCTTGCGAAGTGCCTGCACCTGCTTGGCCAGCGACGCTTCACCGGCTGCCTTGGCCTGCTTGGCCTGGGCGTTTCGAGCTGCGGTGAACTCCTGCAAGGGCAGGCCGTAGAGCTCGTCAGCAACCGTGTCGAAATCCACGCGTCTAGTCTGGCGCATGAGCCGCCGTCGGCCCAGTTGGCAACGCGTTTGGCCGCAGGAGCGCGCGGGTACGACGGAGAGAAACCGATCCCGACAGGAGCTCGAATCATGGCTGGCAGCAGGTCAGGCAAGGAGCCGCCTGGAGCGGAGCGCTTTGTTCCCGATCGTCCAACGTTGCCGAAGCTCAGAAAGGCCGCACTGGATTGCCAGGGTTGCGAGCTCTACCAGGACGCGACTCAGGCAGTGATGGGATCACAAGCGAGCCAAGAGCGGCTGACACCCGGTCAGCGTTCGGGTCTGGTGCCAGCGTCGTCAAGCAAGTCGATGACGCTGGCTGGCACGGCGACTCCGTCGCTGAGATCGGGTGCAGGAATTGGTGGCCCGAACGTCGTACGCATAGGTACGACGCCTGCCCATGCGGGACCCTCGATGTCAGAGGGGAGGTCCTCGGGCCAGCCGTCTGAGAGCTTGAGCGACCACGTCTCGATGGGCAGCGCCAGCACCAGAGTGGCGGCGAGCTCCTTGGCTGATGGCGCTCGCACCTCCGCGACTCGGCCAGGCAGCAGGTGGTCCGTCAGCACATCCAGCGCGGCGCGTTTGTCGTCGTCCTTGAGCACCGCGCACCCACCGAAGATGACTGCGCTGCGGTAATGCATCGAGGACTCGAAGGCCGAGCGCGCTACGAGCAGCCCCTCGATGGTGGTGACCGCCAAGGCGACCGGAGTCCCCGAAGCCAGTTGCCGCATCCAGCGAGACCCGGTCGAGCCGTGCATGAGGACACGGTCGCCGTCGCGCGCGATCCCAGTCGGAATGACGACCGGCTGACCTTCGACAGCAAAGCCGACGTGTCCGACCAGACTGGCGTCCAGTAGCGCGTCGAGAGCAGACCGGTCGGTCGAAGCCATCTCGGGCAGCCGGGTCAGCGACGTGAGGTCCATCGGGGGAGCCTAAGGCGTCGCCGACGCGTCTCGCTCGTGAAGAGTGCCAGTGTCCTCTCGGGCAGCCGGATTTCGGCTCTAGGCTTGATGCATGCAACTCGTCGTGATCCTGATCGCCATCGCTATCGCGCTTATGGTGCTCGGCTTCATCCTCAGTGCTCTGAAGTGGCTGTTCATCATCGCCGCCGCCGTCGTGGCGGTCGGCGTTTTGGTCGGATGGCGACCCGGCCGTAGCTCGACGTACCGCTGACGGCTGGGTTCCTTCGGCGGTCGAACTTGTCGAGACCCAACCCGGCGGTCGAGCTTGTCGAGACCCCAACTCGACGGTCGAGCTTGTCGAGACCTCGGTGATTTCGACAGGCTCCATCAGCCGGCTCAGGGAACGTCGCCGTCGAGGGCTGACCTCACCATGGCGCGCGTCGACCATCGCATCGTCTCGACAGCCTCGTCCCTGGACAGTCCGGCCACGTCAACGAGCCAGACCAGCGCCTCGATGCCGCACGCGCTACGGATCGCGAGCACCAGCCGCTGCACCTTCGCCTCGGGGAGCTGCCCCGACAGCGGGCTCAACGCCTCCGCGATCCACCCGATCCCCCGACCCTGTCTCAGCGGGAGATCTTCCCGCTTCGCGGGGTCAGCCTCGAGCGACAGTCTGAGCATGGCCCGCTGCTGAGGTTCGGTCTCGAGGATCAACCGGGTGAAGGCGTCGATCACCGCCTCCAACCGAGGGAGCGGATCATCGGGCGGCTCGTCCGGAAGCAGCGACTCCGTTGCTGTTTCAGGGTGGGCTGCCACCAACAGCGTGCGCTGGTTGGAGAAGTAGCGATAGGCGGTCGTCCGCGAGATCGACGCGGCTTCAGCCGCCTGCTCGACGGTCGGAGTCACTCCCATGGCGACCAGATCGCGGGCCGCGGAGACCAGCGCGTCGCGGGTGCGGCTCTTCTGTCGGGTGCGCCCCACCTGCTCATACGGGATTGACATGCCCATCACGGTACCCTACTGTCCTTCATGGGATGGAAGTCCCACGAACCAGTGCCGCAAGGTACGGAGAGTAGTCGCCATGATCGACGCCACCAGAGCAGGGACCACCATCATCCGCGGACGCGAGGACGGCGAGAAGCGCTGGTTCTGCGGTGGCGGCCTGATGACCTGGAAAGTCACAGCCGAAGAGTCGAACGGGGAGTTTCTGCTCTTCGAGGACTACCTGGCGCAGGGGAAGGTGACCCCGCTGCATATCCACCCAGACGTCGACGAGACGTTCTACCTGCTCGAGGGGGAGATCCTGCTCTCGATCGACGGTGCGGAACACCAGCTCGGTGTCGGTGGCATGGTGATGGCGCCGCGCAACGTACCGCACGCGTTCATGGTGACCTCGACCTTTGCCCGCATGCTCTGCATTCAGACTCCCGGCAGCGCACAGCCGTTCTACTGGGGCGCGAGCGATCCCACCACGCAGTCAGAAGCTTCCGGTCCTGTCGACTTCGACCGGATCCGTGCGGTGGGTGAGGAAACCGGCGCCATGCAGATCGTCGGCCCCCCGCCGTTCGCGCAGCCATGACGGCAGGCGGCCGCCGGCATGCGGTTGAGGCTGGGCTGGCTCGATCGGCATCGGTGGTGAGGTCCGGATAGCCACGGTATGTTCGCGTGACCATCCCTTCCACCGACCGGGAGCAGCGCACCATGAAGATCGCGGTTGTCATCGTCGTTGTCTGGTTAGCCATCGGAGCCATCGCTGCGGCACAGCGAGACTATTTCGGCGGCAGCAACAAGTCCGACTGTGCTCACTTCAGCGACACCGCTCTCACGATCGTCGCTGGACCTCTCAACTACGTCGGGGTCAACCCCAAGGTGAAGTGCAAGACCCCCCAGCCCTCCACGTAGCGCCGAGTGAGGATCCATCTCGACACCGACTTCGCGGGTGATCCTGACGATGCCTGCGCGCTCGCCATGCTGTTGGGATGGCCTGAAGTCGAGATCGTGGCGATCACCACGGTCGCCGACCCGGACGGCCGACGGGCCGACTATGTACGACGATTCCTCGACCTGACCGGCCGCACCGATATCGCCGTCGAGCCCGGCGCCAGGATCTCGCTCACGCATGGCCAGCCGATGGGCGGAATCCCCGAGCACGACCGCTATTGGGAAGGCGCCGCACCGCAACCTCGCGCAACCCAGCCAGCAGCAGCCCTCACCCGCATCGCCAGCAGTCTCGAGGCCGGCGCGACCATCGCGGCGATCGGTCCGATGACCAACCTGGCGATGCTCGAGGCGCTTCACCCCGGCAGCCTGCGTGATGCACCAGTCGTCGCCATGGCGGGATGGTTCGAGCCCGTTCCACCCGGCTATCCGGCCTGGGGCCCGAGCGCCGACTGGAACGTCCAATGCGACACCCTCGCCGCCGCCACCGTGGCCACGCATGCAGCGCTGACGCTGGTACCGCTCTCGACCTCGCTTCGCGTGCAGCTGTGCGAGTCAGACCTCTCGCGGCTCGACGAGGCTGGACAACTCGGGAGGCTGATCGCTCGTCAGGCGACGGCCTATTGCGTCGACCAGGACAAGGCCGCGATCGCCCACGCGCATGCGGCACTGCCCGACGACCTCCTCAACTTCCACCACGACCCGCTGGCATGCGCGGTCGCGGCCGGGTGGGACGGCGTCACCACTGAAGTCCTCAGCCTCACACCGACCACGCACGACGGCGTACTCGCGTTTCAGCCTGACGAAGGCGGGCGCGCCATCCGCGTCGTCACCGACGTCGACACCGACGCCTTTACGGAGGCGTGGCTGGCTGCGATCAACCGCGCCAGTGCCGGGCCGGTGTCCTGATCGACGTCAACCGTGGGCGGTGACCCCTCCTCACCGGGTCCAGAGCGTGTGCACTGTTCTCTCGACGCTGGCGCCGTCATGGTCGGCGACGCGCAGACGCATCGAGACGGGTCCGTGCCCGCGCAGCTTCGGACGCGCGGTGTAACCGTCGTGTCCGCGCTTCACGTGCGCGCTCTCCCACGACAGACCACCGTCTGTCGAGAAGGACATCGTGACGACCACGCGGTTGGTGCTTCGCCCATCGAGCCGCCACGGGTGGACGGTGAACTCGGGCGCCGGGCCGTGCGGCCGCCCCACCAGATCGACGGGCACGTCGATCGTGGCATCGATCATCGGCAGCGGAGCCGGCTGCGAGGACGATTCGTCTCCCGTGACAAACGTCCACGCGACCTGGCTTGCGGTGGCGCTGGCCCAGGAGTTCACGAAGTGCGAGTGGTCGATCTCCAGCCGCCACGTGGTGGGCATGTCTCCGATCGGGACCGTGTCGAACCCGGTGAAGTCCTGCACGAACTGACCGTTCCGGAACAACCGGCCCTCGTTGAAGCCGCCGTTGCCGCCGTGGCCGGCGTTGTCCATGACAGCCGGGATGTTGAACGTCATGGTCCCGTCCTTGACGAGCGCCGGGTAGCGGAAGTCCGTGATCGACACGTCCTTCGCGTAGGCCAGCCCGGAAGTCAGCGGTGCATCCAGCCAGTCCGCGGTCGCGGCGCTCTGACGTGTGTACGCATGTGGAGCGTCACGGAACGTGAATCCAGGCTTGAAGAGCTGTTGCTGCCACACGCTGCCGTTGTCGGACACGTAGTCAACGCGCTCACTCCCGGTCTGGATCTGCGACAGGATCGGCTGCAACGAGCACCTGCACGGTGATAGCGGGTAGCGGGTCTCGTAGAACGTGCCTTGCTTCCCGTCGCCGTGGAAGCGCTGGACGACCCGGTGAACGTCACGGTCATCGATGGCGTAGCTCAGGTCGGCCGGGATACGGCTCTGCTCGTGCAGTGCGAGGTCATACAGGTACGGCGAGAACGGCGTCACGGTGACACGGACCTTGGTATGCCGGTCGGCCCGCTTGAGCACCGCGCGCCCCTCGGAGTAGGAGAGGGCCAGGACAGGGCCGGTCGGGCTGTCGACGGAGGCGTGCACGATTCCTGGTTGCGCGGGAATCACGATGACTGCGCCGGCGCCCTGCGAGACGGCATCAGCGACCGGCCCGCCGATCCCGGACTCTGGATCCTCCTGGACGACGATTGCGCAGCCACGACACGGGTGTGCCAGGTCGGTCAACCGCAGGTCGCTTTCCATCGCGGCGCTTGCGCTGCCCGGCAGCAGCTTGGGATGCAGGTCGGGCAGCTGTTTGACCGACGCCGTGACGAGCGGGGCTGTCTCTCGCAAGGTCGGGTAGAAGTCGAACTCGCCGTCCGTGATCGAGTCACTCGGGATCGCTGACATCGTTTTGAGGGAGTCGTACTGCGGCGTGAGCACCACGGCGGTGACCAGCCTGTTGGTCGGCATTCCGCGGGTCCACCCGAGCACCGCGGTCGAGGGCGACGACTCGTGCCGCGTCGTTGTCTCGATCGGCACCGCGTCGCTGGCATCGACGACGATCTCGCGTGCTCCCGTGATATCGATCTCCGGGAGTCCGCCGACCGTGATCTCCTGTGCGAACCGGCCGGAGGCATCGAGGGTCGTGATGTCACCCAGCAGGGCGTACTTCGCCGGCGGCAGGTAGAAGGTCTTCCCCGTGTCGGGCGGAGCACCGAACTGGATATAGCCGTAGCTCTCCCAGGGGCGGCATCGATAGTCGTGCAGCACAAAGCTGCCCCACGAAGGCGCACCACGGCGGTCGAGGGCCCTGATGGTGACCGGGAACTTGCCCGGGCCTGGCTGATTGGGGTCGTCTCCGAGCGTGCACGGGTCGATCGCATCGTCCGCGCCGCTCGCGTTCGCATCAGTCCCATCGACGACAGGTCGCTCGGTCGTTTCAGTTCCGGCAAGGTCGATCGCGGCCACTCCCGGCGCCCTCGCGGGTCTCGCAAGGGCTGCGTCGGCGCGAGGTTGTCCCACCAAGTCGACCCACTGCGCGTGAGCACGGCCCGGATCTGTGGGGATCGCCCGTCGTTCCTGGTCGCCCGAGGCTCGGGTGATCTCCAACGTGGGGTCGTCCGCTGCTGCCAGGGCTGTCACGTCGAAGATGGCCGGGTCGATCTGGCCGCTGTCGACGTACCCCTGAGCTTCGAAGGGGATGACGCGGACGTGGTCGCCGAGGTCGACCGTGCGGTATCGGCCGCTCGCTCCGGGCGCCGGCTCGACACCGACGGTGCGAATGCCGGCGTCGTCGCGCTCGTAGGCGACGCGATCTCCGGTGGGCAGGGTCACCCATCCCGACCGGGTCGGGGATGCGTCGCTCCCGCTGTCGACGTCCGTGCTCGTGGCAGCCCAGGCCTGCGGCCCGGCGAGGCAGAGGACGACAAATGCCGTCAGGGCAACACGGATATAGGCACGTCGAGACAAGACGGCTCCTTCAGTCGGGTGCGGACTGAGGCCCAGTATCGGCTGGTTCACCCCTGTTGTCATGAGCCCAAGATGTCCGATACTTGACAATGTCATGACCACGACATCACCGGCCTCCTGGGAACGACGAGACCACGTCAGCACTCCATGGCGCTCACTTGGCCTCGACGAGCTTGACGAACGCGTCTACCGTTCGCTGCTCGAGGCGCCCAGCGCGACTCCCCGGCTGGCGCAGATCACCCACCGCCCATTGACCGCTGTCCGCTCCGCATTGCGCCGACTGCGCAAGGCCGGCCTCGTCACCGTCGATGCCGACACCCGGCTCTTCTGTGCGAGCCCTCCGGAGAACGCCGTCGGGATGCTGATCGCGAAGGTCCAGGCCGACCTCGCCGCTGCCCGTGTCGGCGCAACCGCGATGCAGCGGGAGTACGACGCCTCGCAAGCCCAGTCCGGCACGGCCGAGCTCGTCGAGGTGATCACCGGACAGGACCGGATCGTCGAACGGTTCAACCAGCTATTGGCGGGAGTCCAGAGCGAGATCATGGCGTTCGTGACACCTCCGTTCCTCGCTCCCGGCGACTACGAGGACAACGAACGCAACCAGCTCCAGTCCGGTGTGAGCTACCGCGTCATCTACGACCCCGACGGAGTGGAGGCGCAGGGCGGCGCCACCGAGCTGGCCGAGTCGGTGGACGCCGGCGAGCAGGCGCGCGTCACGCCAACCATCCCGGTGAAGATGTTCATCGTCGACCGGCGTAGCGCGATCGTCCCCTTGAGCCTCGAGTCGGGTCCCGCTGCCGTCGTCGTCAGCCGTTTTGGCCTGGTCGACGCGTTGGTGGCCCTGTTCGAGCTCGTCTGGCA
Source organism: uncultured Actinomycetota bacterium (assembly GCA_963746185.1). GTDB lineage: Bacteria > Actinomycetota > Actinomycetes > Propionibacteriales > Nocardioidaceae > CAVVAE01. Next base: position 1,557,420 of record CAVVAE010000004.1, on the reverse strand, counting down.
CTCGGCCTGGCCGTTGGCGGACTACGTGGCAGGTGCGGGAGCCCAGCCGTTCACAGCTCGCGACAGGCGGCTGATCGGGCTGATGCGGGCTGGCCACACCGACGAAGCCATCGCCCGTTCGCTCGGAGTCACGGTCCGGACGGTGTCCCGACGGCTAGCCCTGCTGATGCAGTCGACCGGTGCCGCGACCCGCTTCCAGCTCGGCTGGCGGCTGGCCGAATTGGGGCTCGACCGGGAAGCGGGCCCGCCAGGCTGAGCCGTTCGGTCCGGCCAGGGTCGGCTGTTTGGTCATTCCCACGCGACTCACCGTCGAAAGCCGTGACAATGGGTGACTTGTAACTAACCCACCGTCACAGTCTGGGCTTTCCGCCTGGGCACGCTCCCCCAGAGGTGTCACCCATGTCGCGCTCCCGTCTTTCACGCCCGCTGGCGGCTGTCCTCGCATCGGCGCTCCTTGCCCTGTGCGTGCCGGCCAACGCGACCGGCGTGAGCCCGAGCGACAAGGTTGATCGCGGCACCGGGACGAACGCCGAGGCGACAGCTTTTCGAGCGGCTCCGGTGAGCTTCCCGAGGAACCCCCATGGCCTCCCCGCTCCGAAGAAGTGGGGCAAGGCGCTGGATGAGTCAGCGTCGTACCAGGGCCAGTCGGCCTGCGTGGCGGCACCTTCGCGCGGCATCGCCAAGCTGCGAGCCTTGGCCCTCTCGACGTACGGCCGTGGCGCGAGTTCTGCCACGCCGAGGCCTTGTGCGTATGGCGCCCAGTCAGAGCACAAGGACGGCCGGGCCTGGGACTGGATGCTCAACGTCAACAACCGCGCCGACAAGCGCGTGGCCGCCGACTTCCTCGGCTGGATCACCGGACGGGGCCCCAGCAACGTCAAGGGAGAAATGGCCCGGCGTCTTGGCATCATGTACGTGATCTTCAACCGCAAGATGTGGTCGGCGTACTCCGGTACGTGGCATGCGTACGACGGCGCCGACCCGCACACCAGCCACATCCACATCTCGTTGTCATGGAACGGCGCCCGCGCCCATACGTCGTTCTGGACCGGACGCACCTGGGCCACCGACTACGGTCCCTGCCAGGTGTTTGCCAACCAACCCGCAACCTCCCCCACCGCCAAAGCGCGCACGACGCCGTGCCCCCAGACGGTCCGTGCGCCGCGCAGCTCGACGCAACCCCTGAAGTGGATCGGCAGCTCCGGAAAGACCGTGTCCAAGGGCCAGCGACTGCTCGGGATGAAGCCGGAAGGCACCTTCGATGCTGGCACCCGGCGCGTCGTCCTCGGCTACCAACGCACGCATGACCTGCCGCGCACCGGCGCCCTCGACAAGCCCACCTGGGCCAGCCTGCTCCCCGCGTCGAGGCGCTCGAGCGTGCCGAACTGGTCGCCTCGTGAGGCCGCCTCATGGGGCCGCAACCAAGCTGACTCTCCGTTGCTGAGCCGTGGCGTCGGCGGCCGATCCGTCTACGCCCTTCAGGTGGCGCTGCGGATGCCCGACAGCCTCCAGAATGGCTACTTCGGACGGCGTACGGCGCAAGAGGTGTTGGCGTTCAAGAAGGCGCACGACCTAGGCAAGAACTCGCGCGTCGGAGCCAACGTCTGGGCTGCACTACCTGCCGGATAAACCTGGATCAGTGGGACTTCGGGCGCCACCCCACCGGTTATCGTGCAGGAGTGAATTCCCAGGAAACCCTGCTACCCCTGACCCTCCCGACCGACGCCGATGGTTGGCGGGACTGGCTGGTCGAGCGCTGCGACAACGAGCTGGCGCGGGCCCGAGATCTCGTGGACCAGCTCAAGGCGGGCACGTCACGTGACCCTTCCGACGTACTCCGACAGTGGAACCTTGCCTCCGTCGCGCTGTCGAACGCGTTCGCTGCCTCGTCGGTGATGAGCAACGTGCTGCCGGAGGAAGCCCTGCGGTCGCAGGCCGAGGCCGCGATGCAGGAGGCGCAGAAGCTGTCGACCGATCTCACTCTCGACCATGATCTCTTCGAGATCTTTGCCGCCCTTGACGGGTCGGCGCTTGATGCCCAAGCCAAGCGCGTGCTTGAACACACCCTGCGAGACTTCCGCCGAGCCGGCGTCGACCGCGATGAGGCGACACGCCAGCGCCTGCGTGACCTGGCCGAGCGCGAAACCCTTGTGGGACAGGAGTTTTCGAAGAACATCCGTGACGACGTACGCCAGGTGTCGCTCGACCCAGCCCAGCTGTCCGGGCTTCCCGACGACTACGTGTCAGCACATCCGGTCGGTGATGACGGTCGCGTCATAATCACGACTGACTACCCCGACGTCTACCCGTTCTTGACGTTTGCGCATGACCGGACGGCAAGACGTGAGCTGATGCTGGCCTTCAACAATCGTGCATGGCCGGCCAACGACGCGTTGCTGAAGGAGCTGCTGGCGCTGCGGGCCGAGCACGCCGGCTTGCTCGGGTATGACGGTTGGCCCGACTACGACGCCGAGGTCAAGATGATCGGGTCCGGCCCGGCGATCGGCGCCTTCGTCGACCAGATCTCCGCGGCGGCCGAAAAGTCAGGTCGCCGCGACCGCGACACGTTGTTCGCGCGCATGCGCCAGGACCACCCCGACGCCGACTCGATCGACCGGGCCGACAGCACCTACTACGCCGAGGTCATCCGGCGGGAGGACTACGAGGTCGACGCGCAGCTGATCCGCACCTATTTCGACTTCGCGAAGGTCCGCCAGGGCTTGCTCGACGTCACCGGGAGGCTGTTCGGGCTCACCTACACGCCCGTGGCCGACGCGCCACGCTGGGATGACGAGGTCGCAGCGTACGACGTGAAGTCTGACGGTCAACGGATCGGCCGGATCTACCTCGACCTGCACCCACGCGAGGGCAAGTTCAAGCATGCTGCGCAATTCAGCATCACCTCCGGCGTTGCCGGTGAGCAGCTTGCGGAAGGTGTGCTCGTCTGCAACTTCCCTCGAGGGTTGATGGAGCATCGAGACGTCGTCACGCTCTTCCACGAGTTCGGCCACCTCGTCCACCACATCGTCGCCGGGCAGCACGAGTGGTCGAGGTTCTCCGGGGTGGCGACGGAGTGGGACTTCGTCGAAGCACCGTCACAGATGCTCGAGGAGTGGGCGTGGGACGCCGACATCCTCCAGACGTTCGCGACCAACGCCAACGGGGAGCCGATCCCGGCTGACCTGGTGGCCAAGATGCGCGCGGCAGACGACTTCGGGAGGGGGTACGCAGCCCGGACGCAGATGTTCTACGCAGCAGTGTCGTACTTCCTGCACAGCGAAGCGGTCGACGACCTGACTGCTCGTGTGAAGGAGCTCCAGACGTCGTACGACTTGTTCCCGTTTATCGAGGGCAGCCACTTCCATGCGTCTTTCGGGCATCTGGACGGCTACTCGTCGGGCTACTACACGTACATGTGGAGCCTGGTGATCGCGAAGGACCTGTTCTCTGCTTTCGACGCCGAAGACCTGTTCGCTCCCGAGACCGCCCGGCGCTACCGCGAGACGGTGCTCGCTGGCGGAGGGAGCCGCGACGCGGCCGACCTGGTGGCCGACTTCCTGGGGCGGCCCTACACGATCGACGCGTTCCGTCGTTGGCTCGAGGACTGAGACGACCCACACCCGACAGGGGCAAACCCACAGTCTGCAAGGCAGGTTTGCCTTGTTAACAAGCCGTTTGGCTTGAAAACAAGGCAACCCCCAGAACGGGTCAGTGGACGGTGACTTGGAATTGGCGGTAGGTGTTGCGGCCGTTGTCGCCGGCTACTCCGACGGCCCTCAAGAAGCGTTCGCCGGTTTGAGACAGGATCAGCCGGCAGCGGTAATGACCCGTGGAGTCGGTCGACACGCGAGCGCCTGAGATCTGGACCCAGTGCCCATTGCGGACGGTCTGGATCTTGACGATGCGGTGGTCGGCACGCTCACCGTTCAGCGTGAAGACGCCTCGGACAACGAACTGCTCCCCACTTCCGGGCGTCGTGTCGGACGGGTGAGCACTGATCCGGCTCGCTGCGGGAGCCGCGGCATCCGCTGTAGCGGGTTGGACGGCGAGCGGTCCGATGAGACCGATGACACCGGCAGCCGCGACGGCGGCCAGACGACGAACGTTCATAAATCCCCCAAATGGAGTGGTTGGCACCGGTGCGTCCGGCTTACCTGACCAGACGCCCGGTCGATGGGAAAAGTTGCCCCTTCTGCCGACATTGTTCTCCCGAGAGCGCTCGGTATCAACGACGACCTTCGTCCACTCCTGACTTGCAACCCCTCCGAGGTCAGGACATGCCCATGCCAGCTACGCCCGCCACCGCGACTCTCCCGACGCCCCGCGACACCGCATCCCTGGCGCGTTCGGCCGCCACATCCGGAGCGCGCACGGTGCCGACGCCGATGACGCCTTACCTGCGGCTCGATCCCACCATCGCCGTTGACCGCCTCGACCGGCTCTCTGCGGCGCTGCCCGGCACGCTGATCCACTACGCGGTCAAGGCGAATCCCCATCCAGCCCTGCTCGCCCTGCTGGTGCAGCGCGGCTGCCGGTTCGACGTTGCCAGCCCAGTCGAGGTCGAGGCCTGCCTGGCGGCCGGCGCCACACCCGAGCAACTGCTCTATTCCAACCCGATCAAGCGACGCAGCGACCTCGCTGCTGCATACGCCCTCGGCGTCCGCTTGTATGTCGTCGACTCCATGACCGAGATGCTCAAGGTCTCTGACGTCGCCCCCGGGTCGAGCGTTCTCTGTCGCCTGGTGACCAGCGGCGAAGGTGCCGATTGGCCGTTGTCGCGGAAGTTCGGTTGCAGTCCTGACTCCTGCCTGGAGATCCTCACCGCGGCTGGAGCACTGGGGCTCGACGTGGCAGGCGTCGCCTTCCACGTGGGCTCTCAACAACGCGACCCCTCAAGGTGGCGCCAGCCGATCCAGCAGGCCCGCAGAATCTTCGAGCGGCTCCGCCTGCGAGGTCTGAACCCTTGGCTGCTCGACCTCGGCGGCGGCTTCCCAGCCGCCCTTGAAGGCGACTTTCCTGCCCTGACCGCCTACGGGCAGTCGATCCGGGAGTGCCTCGACGAAACGTTCGGCGACGACCAGCCGACCACGGTCATCGAGCCCGGACGCGCCCTCGTCGGCGACGCGGGAGTGCTGGTCGCCAGCGTTGTTGCGGTCTGCTGGAGAGGTGGTCGCCGCTGGGTCTACCTCGACGCCGGCGTGTTCTCCGGCTTGATCGAGACACTCGGCGAGGCCATCCGCTACCCGATCACGACTGACTCCGACGGCTGTCCAGACGGTCCCGTCGTACTCGCCGGTCCCACCTGCGACAGCGCAGACGTTCTGTACGAGAAGACGCCGGTCCGGCTGCCGCTCAAGCTCGCGGAGGGCGACTTGGTCCGGCTCCATTCCGCGGGGGCCTACACCTCCTGCTACTCCACCGTCGGCTTCAACGGGTTCGCACCCCTTCCTACCCGCCTCGTCGGCTCCGTGTCATGAACCGGTCGCTGCAGCGACTCGTGCTTTCGCACGGACTGTCTGCAGTCGCCATGGCGATGCCCTGGCCCGCTCTGCTCGCGCTGACCTGGGCGACCACACACAGCGAAACCGTGCTCGGTCTGGTTGGAGCGGCGCGGATGGCGCCGTACGTCTTCTTGTCCTGGGCCGGTGGCGCGCTCGGCGATCGGGTGTCACGCACTCTGCTGCTGCGCTTGTCCACCCGAATCAGGGCGATGCTGCTCGCTCTCGCGGCATTGGCGCTGAAGTTCGACCACCTCACCACGGCAATCGTCGTCGCCACGGTGGTGGTCGCGGTCGGCACGCCGGCATACCCCGCACTCGCCGCTGCCATGCCGGCCACCGCTCGGGATCGTGCTGAGACCGCCACGAGCTGGTTGGTGACGTTCGAGGTGAGCGCCTTCGTCGTCGGGCCGGCAATCGGTGGGCTGACCCTGAGCCTGGCCGGTGCCCATGCCTCGATGCTGCTCGCCGCAGGCACCGCGGTCTTCGCGTCGATGCTGCTCTCTGGCGTAGCCGTCAACGAGTCTCGCCACGACGACGCGGTGTCGCGTGAGCGTGGGTCGCTGGCGGTCGTCCTCAGACACCCGGCCGCCGTACGCGTCATCATGGCCGTCGCGGTCGTCAACGTGGTGATCGGTGCCGTCGCCGTATCGCTGCTTCCCCTCGTCGAGCGCGGCTGGAACGGTGGCGAACACGAGTTCGGCCTGGTCTCGGCGGCGCTGGGATTCGGAGCGCTGGCCGCTCCTGGCGTCCGTCGAGTCCTCCGGCTGTCGCCGACAGCGATTCGGGCTTCGGTCACCCTGGTGGGTCTGCCATTGCTGCTCGTCGCGGTTGCTCCGACCTGGACCTGGGCTCTCCTGCCGCTGCTGCTCCTCGGTGCGGCCGCGACCGAGGTCGAATGCGTGGCCACGGCGATCCTCCAGCGATCGGTCCCAGACCACGTTCGCGCGTTCGCGTTTGGGCTGGCTGACACCGTGATGGTCGCCGGTGCCCTGGTCGGGGCCATGACTGCTCCCTGGTTGGCCGAAACGCTGGGCTCGCGGCCCGTCTTCGTCCTGTTCGCTGCCGCCTCCGCCGTCTTGCTGGTGACCGTGCCAGAGCGCCGGAAATCCGTGCTGCAGCCGGCCCCTCAGGCGGCTGTTCACATGTCGTCCGCTTCTTGACCCCTCCCACGTGACCGACTAGCCCGAAATCGTTCACTCCACGTTCACCGGCGCCCACCGGACCGGTCACCTCTTCTCCCTAGCGTCAGCCATGTCATGAGACAGACATCCGGAGACTTGACCCAGGAGAGGGACTCTCACGTGAAAAGCAACTCCTTGCCCCGCGCATGTGTAGTGGGCGCCATTTCGCTCACCGTTGCGCTCGGCATGAGCGCGTGCGGTGCTAGCAACGAGGACGACAACGGTGGCGGTGGCAGTGACACTGCCTTGTCCGGTGAGCTGAACGGCGCCGGCGCCACCTCCCAAGAAGCCTCGATGGCTGCCTGGAGGGCCGGCTTCCAGGGCGACAACCCTGACGTCACCGTCAACTACGACGCGGTTGGCTCCGGCGGCGGCCGCGAGGCATTCCTCGCGGGCGGCGTGCTGTTTGCCGGCTCAGACTCCTACATGGACGACGACGAACTTGGCCAAGCCGTAGACACCTGTAGTGGCGACCCGATCGAGATTCCGGTCTATGTGAGCCCGATCGCCGTCATCTACAACCTCCCCGGCGTGGACGACCTGCAGCTCACGCCGTCGACTGTCGCCCAGATCTTCGCAGGCACGATCACCAGTTGGGATGACCCCGCCATCGCGGCGGACAACCCCGACGCCGACCTGCCGGGCGACGAGATCACGCCGGTGCACCGCTCCGACGAGTCGGGTACCACGGCGAACTTCACCGACTACCTTTCTCAGGCCGCGAGCTCAGATTGGACTCATGGGTCCGTGGAGACCTGGCCGATCAAGAGCGGCGAAGCCGCTGACGGCACCTCCGGGGTCGTGGCAGCGGTCAAGGGTGGCGACGGAACCATCGGCTACGCCGACGAGAGCCAGGCCGGCGACCTCGGCAAGGCACTGATCGGCGTCGGTGCCGAGTTCGTCGGCCCCACTGCAGACGCAGCCTCAGCAGTGCTCGACGAGTCGACACCGGTCTCGGGCCGCGCCGAGACCGACCAGGCGATCGACGTCAACCGCACGACGGACGCCGGGGGTGTCTACCCGATCGTCTTGGTGTCGTACCACATCGCCTGTACCACGTACGACTCTCAAGAGAAGGTCGATCTGGTTAAGGGTTTCGAGTCGTATGTGATCAGCGAGGACGGGCAGAACGCTGCAGCGGACGCTGCCGGATCCGCCCCGATCACCGATGCGATCCGAGAGAAGGCGCAGACGGCAGTCGACGCGATCTCGGTCAAGTGACCCAAGCCCCGTTGGTTGCCTGCACCGAGCGTGCGGGCAGCCAACGGGGACTTCGTAGGTAAGGAAAGCAACCGATGGCCAGCACAGCAGTGGAGGGCAGACCCAGTCCGCCCCGCCGCCCCGGGGACAGAGTCTTCAAGGGTCTCGCTGTCGCATCTGGGGTTCTCATCCTCGTCACGCTGGCTGGTGTGGCGATCTTCTTGACGTATGAGGGCATCCCCGCGTTCACCGCAAGCAAGGACGAGGTTCCTGGTGGCGACGGCATCGTGGCGTACATCTGGCCACTCGTCTTCGGCACCCTGCTGGCAGCTGCTCTCGCGCTGCTGATCGCGACCCCGCTCTCGATCGGCGTCGCGTTGTTCATCTCGCACTACGCGCCACGCAGTCTCGCCGCCCCACTCGGCTACATCATCGATCTGTTGGCAGCCGTGCCGAGTGTGGTCTACGGCCTGTGGGGGATCTTCTACCTGGCTCCCCGCATGGTGCCGCTGTTCGAGTGGTTGGAGGCACATCTGGGCTTCTTGCCGTTCTTCGCGGGTCCGGCGTCCGTCACCGGTCGAACGATTCTGACCGTCGGCGTCGTGCTGGCGGTGATGATCCTCCCTATCGTCACTGCCCTGTGCCGAGAGGTGTTTCTCCAGACCCCTCGCCTGCACGAAGAGGCAGCTCTCGCACTCGGGGCCACTCGGTGGGAAATGGTCCGGATGGCGGTGTTCCCCTATGCCCGGTCAGGCATGGTCAGCGCTGCGATGCTCGGTCTCGGCCGGGCACTCGGGGAGACGATGGCCGTGGCGATGGTCCTCTCGGCAACAGGAACTGTCTCGTTCAACCTGATCACCAACACCAACCCCAGCACGATCGCAGCCAACATCGCGCTGAAGTTCCCGGAGGCCAGCGGGATCGAGGTCAACGTCCTGGTCGCCACCGGACTTGTCCTGTTCGTCATCACGTTCGGCGTCAACTTCCTCGCCCGCGCGATCGTCGGACGGCGCAAAGAATTCTCGGGAGCCAACTGACATGTCGACTCTCAAGACCGAGCCGCCCCGCGACGAGTTCCCGATCAGCAGTATCGAGAACCGGCTCCACGCTCCCCAGCTCCCACGGCATACGCCCTGGACCATTCTCGGCGGAGGCGCCGTGCTTGCGATCCTGCTCCACGTCGCGCTCGGATGGGGCTGGGGTGCGTCAATCGTGCTTGGCTGGTTCGGCTTCATCATCACGCTATACATCACTTCGCGGCGCGTCGAGGGACAACGCAAGAGCTCGGACCGGCTCGCCACCGGCCTGGTGACATCTGCATTCATCGTTGCCCTGTTGCCGCTGGTCACCTTGCTCTACCAGGTGATCAGCAAGGGCGCCCCGGCGCTGAACGCCACCTTCCTCAACAGCTCGATGCGCAACGTCGTCGGCGAAGGCGGTGGCATCTACCACGCCATCTGGGGCACGCTGCTCGTCACCGGAATGGCCGTTCTCATGTCAGTGCCGATCGGCCTGCTCACCGGGATCTACCTGGTCGAGTACGGCGGTGGGCGGATGGCCCGCTGGATCACGTTCCTCGTCGACGTGATGACCGGCATCCCTTCGATCGTCGCCGGCCTGTTCGCGTACGCCCTGTTCGTCCTCTTCTTCGGCGAAGGCGTCCGGATGGGCTTCGGTGGCTCTGTCGCCTTGTCGGTGCTGATGATCCCGCTCGTGGTCCGCTCGTGCGAGGAGATGCTGAAACTCGTACCGAACGAGTTGCGCGAGGCGTCGTACGCACTGGGCGTGCCCAAGTGGCGCACGATCACCAAGGTCGTCGTGCCGACCGCGCTGGCCGGCATCGTCACCGGGATCACGATCGCGACAGCCCGCGTGATCGGCGAGACCGCGCCGCTGCTCATCATCTGTGGCGCGACCGACTCCGTGAACTTCAACCTGTTCGACGGCCGGATCATGACGCTGCCGGTCTACATCTACGGCCAGTACAAGAACCCTGGCATCCCACCGGAGTTCAGCATCGAGCGCGCCTGGGGTGCAGCCCTCGTACTCACGATGATCATCATGATCCTCAACTTGGTGGCCCGTCTGATCTCTCACTACTTCTCACCCAAGACGAGGGCGTGATGGCTGTGCCTGCGCGCGTCCTGAGTCCCCCGCCCATCCCCACGAACCGAGTCGAGGATTCCCGTGGCTAAGAGCATCGATGTCAGTGACCTGAACATCTACTACCGCGACTTCCTCGCGGTCGAAGGTGTCACGATTCCACTCGCTGCACGCTCCGTGTCGGCCATCATCGGCCCGTCCGGTTGCGGCAAGTCGACGTTCCTGCGTTCCCTGAACCGCATGCACGAAGTGATTCCGGGCGCGCGAGTCGACGGCAAGATCCTGATCGACGGAAACGACCTCTACGACTCCGAAGTCGATCCGGTCGAGGTGCGGCGGCAGATCGGGATGGTCTTCCAGCGCCCCAACCCGTTCCCGACGATGTCGATCAAGGAGAACGTCCTCGCCGGTATGAAGCTGAACAGCAAGCGGATGAGCAAGGCTGAGGCCGACGACGTGGCTGAACGTTCGCTGCGCGCTGCCAACCTCTGGAAAGAGGTGAAGGACCGGTTGGGCCAGCCAGGATCCAGCCTGTCCGGGGGTCAGCAGCAGCGGCTCTGCATCGCTCGTGCGATCGCTGTCCAGCCGCAGGTGCTCCTGATGGACGAGCCATGCTCAGCCCTTGACCCGATCTCGACCAGCGCGATCGAAGACCTGATCCACGAGCTCAAGGACAGCTACACGATCGTCATCGTCACCCACAACATGCAGCAGGCAGCCCGGGTCTCTGAGACGACGGCCTTCTTCAACCTCGCCGACGTCGGCAAACCGGGGAAGCTCATCGAGTACGGTGCGACGTCGAAGATCTTCTCCAACCCTGAGAACGACGCCACGGAGGCCTACATCTCCGGTCGTTTCGGCTGACCTTCAGAACGGCCGAGCTTGTCGAGACCCGGTGATTTCGACAGGCTCAATCAGCGGGTTCGTCGGCGGTCGAGCTTGTCGAGACCCGGTGATTTCGACAGGCTCAATCAGCGGGTTCGTCGGCGGTCGAGCTTGTCGAGACCCCGGTGATTTCGACAGGCTCCATCAGCTGGTGGGCTCCAGCGGCGGAGGGCTCAACCGTCGATCTGCACCTGCGCGACGACCTCGAGCTCTGGATCGTCACCAGGGTCACCATGGACAACGCCGCGTTCCCAACGCATCACGAGTCCAGGTCCCCGCGTCTCCAGGGTGGCGAGGTTGTTGTCGAACCAGGGACCGCGGGTGGTCTTCCAGGTGAACGGAGCCGGTGGCACCTTCGCACGGCGCGCCAGGAACTTGCCGAACCCACTGCCGATGTTCTTCGACGAGAAGGCCGTCATGTAGCGAACCGCCTGGGGCAGCGGGTTGCGGATCGGTGAGCACACCGCCTGGATGATCCGGCTACCGCTCTTGCGCTGCACCTCAGCGACGTAGGAGTTGTGCACGTCTCCCGACAGGAACGTGATCGTCCCGGGCGCCTTGCCGCGCTTGCCGTCAGCCACCTCCAGGACCATCGCTGCCACGTCCTGGAAGCCTTCCTGAAACGCCGCCCAGTGCTCGAGGTCGACATTCTGACGGATCGTCTCACCCCACCGTGACCACCGGCGCCCCCATACTCCGGTCGAGACCGCTTCGCTCCATGCCTCGAAATTGTGCAGCCCCGTCGAGAGCAGATAGGGGAGCGACGTACCGATCAGCACGTGGTCGAACCCACCGCGCAGCTGTCCGTCGAGCCACCGCAGTTCGTCGTCGTCCAGGATGCAGCGCCGATCGGGCTCGAGCACACGGGCAGCGCGTGAGTCGACGACGATGAGGCGCGTCGTGCCGAGGTCGCGGGCATAGCTCCAGCGATACGAGTCGGGATGCTTGTCTGCCCGTTCGGCGAGTACGGAGAGGAGATCAGTGACGTCGGGCTCGTCTCCGTTCTGTTGAGCGGCGACGATCTGCTTCCAGATCTCGTCATCGGCTCGCTGGTCCGGAGCAAGGTTCCCGAGGTGTTGGTACACCCAGTACGACGCCAGGCCACCGACGATGCGGTCATGCCACCATGACGTGGCCTCCATCTCCCTCCGCCACGACATCGACGTGTTCCAGTCGTCGCGGATGTCGTGGTCGTCGAAGATCATCGCGCTCGGCAGCGTCGACAGCAGCCATCGGTTGGCCGGATCGGTCCAGGCGAGCTTGTAGAGGTGTGCGTACTCCTCGAAGTCCTTGAGCTCCTCACCTGGCGGCTCGTTCAGATCACGCCGCGACGCGATGAACTCCTGCATGGCGTCAGATGTCTCGTCGGCGTACACCTGATCACCGAGGAAGACGACCAGGTCAGGCCACTTGTCATGGTCGCTCGACGCCATGTGCAGGGCGTAGGCACGCATCGCGTCCACTCCATGAGAGCGGTTGCCCTTGGCGTCGTGGGGGACGCTGGTCCGGCACGACCCGAACGCGAGCCGCAGCTCCATGCCCGGCTTGAGCGTCGCGATCCGGCTTGGCGGGTACGGCGAATCAGCTGGCGGCCATACCTCGGCGTCTCCAATACTGACCGTGTAGTCCGCCACTGAGTCGGGCTCGAGGCCCTCGACCTGCACGAGGGCGTAGTGGTGGCCATGGGCTGCGAACGTGCGAGCGGTCCACGATCCGCCGGCGGAGCGGACCGTCACCTCCGCGGCATCACGGGTCTCGACCCAGACCGCCGCGGAGCTCTCATCGACGTAGCGCACGAGGGGTCCGAGGACGAGCGGTGCATCAGTCACGCGTCCGTTTCTACACCGTGCGACCTGACCCGGCCACACGCACCGCCTGGTCAGGCGTAGCCGAGATCGTGCAACCGGTCGTCGTCGATGCCGAAGTGGTGGGCGATCTCGTGCACGACCGTGATCTGCACCTGACGTTTCACCTCGTCAGCGTCGTCACACATCGCCAGGATGGGGCGCCGGTAAATCGTGATGCGGTCCGGGATGGCCATGAAGTACGAACCGCCGCGCTCTGTCAGCGGGATGCCCTCGTAGAGTCCGAGCAGGTTCTCTCCGGGGGGCGGGTCTTCCTCGACGAAGATCGCGACGTTGTCCATCAGGGCTGACAGCTCAGTGGGAAGGTCATCGAGCGCGTCCGAGACCAGATCGTCGAATTCTGGCCGGCCCACCTCGATCATGAGCCCCAGGATAGGTGGACGCGCCAAACTGTCGGCCACCCACAGCCTTCTTCTGCGACGCTGTCGGTCAGCGATGGCCGGGGGTTTGCGCGGTAGCCTCGCGGGCATGTCGTGGATCCGCAAAGCCAGGGACACGCCGTCAGCGCTGCTGCTCTTCGTCCAACTTGGCGGCGTCCTGCTCTACCCGTTCATGGAGGACGCCCGCGCAGGCCGGGCGATCTTCTCGGTCTTTGGCATCGTGGTGCTGGCGCTGGCCGTGCTGGCCGTGCGTCGTACCCCTTCGTTCACCTGGATCAGCATCCTGCTGGCGGCCCCGGCACTCGCGCTGCTGGCGGCTCAAATCGTGTCGTCCGCGTCTTGGCTGACGACTTGGAGCGCCGCGTTCGAGGCGGCTCTCTACTTCTACGCAGCGCTTGGCCTGATCCGCTACATGTTCGCCGACCATGTCGTCACGACCGACGAGCTGTTTGCCATCGGAGCCACTTTTACGTTGGTGGCGTGGGGATTCGCCTACATCTTCGTCGTCGTACAGGCGGTCGCGCCAGACAGCTTCACTGCTGCCGTGGATGCGCAAGACCCCAGAACGTGGGTCGAGCTCTTGTTCCTCAGCTTTACGACCTTGTCGAGCACTGGACTCAGCGATGTCGTCCCGATCAAACCGTTCGCACGTTCGGTCGTGATGATCGAGCAGGTCGCGGGGGTGCTGTACATCGCGATGGTGGTGACCCGGATGGTGGGCCTGACGTTCTCGGGCATCACCGCGCGTGCCAACCAGCCAGGCGGACCCTCCTCCGACACGGACTGACTCGACGCGTCTGCTCAACGCGCCTCCCAGGCTCTGCGGGGTAATCTGAGGCGGTGTCGGACGACCAGCCGGTATCGAAGGAGACCTGACGACCGTGACGGCCCAACTGACGTTGCAGCCAGAGTCGAGAGCTGCAGGCATCGCTCGCCGTTGGGTGCGCCAGGAACTCACCGACCGTTCACGCACCGAACTGCTCGACTCGGCTGTCCTGGGCGTCTCCGAGCTGGTCACCAATGCCGTCCTCCATGTGCGCGGCGAGATCTTTGTCCGCATCGTCGACGCCGACAGCAAGCTTCGGATCGAGGTGTACGACGACTCACCCCGTCCTCCCGACGGCCATCCGCCGATGCTCACGACCCGTCCGTCAAACCCCGCGACGATCGGGCGTGGCCTCCAGATCGTCGACTCGATCTCGCTGTCGTGGGGGGTGGCTTATGAGGACGCTGGCAAGTGCGTCTGGTTTCAGCCAATGCCAGAACACCTGCCGACGCGCACAGGTGCAGGCCCGCTGATCCCCGAGGCGCGCGAGGCGCAAGCTGCGCCGCCGCTGCAGAACGATCAGGTGTCGATCGACCTCATCGACGTCCCGGTGCACCTGCTGGTCCACTACCGCACCCGCTTCCGTGACCTGCGCCGCGAGATGACTCTCATCGCCCTCGATGCGTACGAGCCATCCACAGTCGCCGGACGGCTCACGGCCGCTGCGGTGGAGCTCGAGGTCTACCGCAACACCGGCACCGTGGCGGGCAAGCAGGTCGAAGAGGCGATCAACGCGGGACTCGATCGCATCACCTTGCACTACGACATGCCGCGAGAGGCGATTCCCGGCATCGCGGGGTTCATCCGCCTGCTGCGTGAGGCAGACGAGTTCTGCCGGTCGCGGCAGTTGCTCACGTTGGCATCCGGACCGCAGGAGAGGGCCCTGCAGGATTGGTATCTCGGCGAGTTCGTCGCTCAAGCTGCTGGCGCAGCGCCCACTCCGTGGCCCGGAGAGTTCATCGTGACCGACCCTGAGCCTCTGCACTGAGGTAGACCACGATCAGTTCCGTCCGCTGGAGGGCGGTGAACGTGAGGCCCGGACCAGTCGACCGGACAGCATCACCTGGCATCAGCTGATCGCCTTCGCGCGTGCGCAGAGAACCCGTCGCGACGTACAGATGGAAATGGGGGTGGCCCATGTCTGGTCCGCCTATCGCGGCTTGCGTTTCGGCGTCGAGATACCCGACCGCGACATCCACGCCTGGCGCGGCAAGCGTCGTACTGCCATGCGGGCCGGGGCCGCTGTCGGCCACGGTGGTGAAACCGACGCCGTCGTCCTCGTCCTCCAGCGTCCACGTCCCGTACGACGGCGAGACGTCCGTGGTGGGCAGCGCGAACCACAGCTGCACGAATCTCAGCGTCTCATCCGGGCCGCCACCATTCGACTCGCTGTGCGTGACACCGGTGCCCGCTGTCAATCGCTGGACCGTGCCGCTCGTGACGGTGGAGCGGGTGCCGGTCGAGTCTTCGTGCAGCAGCGTCCCTTCAAGCACCCAGGTCACGATGTCCACGTCACGGTGGCCATGGGCTTCGTAGCCTGCGCGAGGAGCGAGCAGTTCGTCGTTGTGGGCGATCAGCGGCCCGAAGGAGACGTTCGTCGCGTCGTAGTGGGCGTCGAACGAGAAAGAGTGGTGGGTAGTGATCCCGTCGCGAGTCGACGTGAAGCGATTCTCCGCGTGCCGGATGTCGATGCTTCCGGCGCTGTCCGGCTCGGAGACGTGCATCTGGGTAGTGTTGCGCACCAGGGATCGGCTGGCTGGACGCCGGTTTTGGAGCGGGGCGACGCAACCCCTATGCTTGTGCGGTCCCCGACGGTTTCTCGCAGGAGATGCCCGGGCTTAGGCCCCCATCGTCTAGTGGCCTAGGACGCCGCCCTTTCACGGCGGTAGCACGGGTTCGAATCCCGTTGGGGGTGCTTCGTGCGCTAACCTTGGCGCTCGAAAACCGCACATGCGAATGTGCACACCTGGCCCCGTAGCGCAGCTGGTTAGCGCGTCGCCCTGTCACGGCGAAGGCCGCGGGTTCGAGTCCCGTCGGGGTCGCTGAAACGCTCTACCTGAGTCATCAGGTGGGGCGTTTTTGCTTGACTACCGACGGCGCTGGAGGTGCAGGACGCCCGCACCGCTCACCAGCATCGCCAGCCCACCGAGCAGCCACCACAGCGAGATGCCACCGGTTCCCGGCAGCCAGCCCGACCCCTGGTCGTCCGGAGGATCGATCTGCTCTTTCGGCGACACGGTCGTCGCGGTGTCCTGCGGGTCGGGCCCATCAGTGTCTCCGGCTGAGACCACCGCGGTGTTGGTGATCGTCGTACCCTCGGCGGCGTGCACCTCGGCGACCACCACGAAGCCGGACGACTCCCCTACCGCAAGAGTCCGAGCATGTGTGCAGCGAACCGTCTTGCCGATGTTGGCGCACGACCAACCTGGGCTGTGCGCACTCTTGTAGTCGAGCGGCGTAGGCAGCTGGTCGACCAC
Source organism: uncultured Actinomycetota bacterium (assembly GCA_963746185.1). GTDB lineage: Bacteria > Actinomycetota > Actinomycetes > Propionibacteriales > Nocardioidaceae > CAVVAE01. Next base: position 1,541,002 of record CAVVAE010000004.1, on the reverse strand, counting down.
CAAGACCTCGGTCACGGTGTCGTTCGGCCCAAGGTTTGTCACCGTGATCTCGTAGGTCGCCTGGTTCGGCGTGATCGACAGCAGCTCCTTCGTCACGGTGAGTTCGACGCTGGGCATGATGTTGGATGGGTCGCTCGTCGCGTTGTTGGAGGGGTCGAGGTCCTCAGAGTCCGAGGTGACACCGGCGGTGTTGATCACCTGTGGGTAGGCGCTCGCCTCGACGTCGACCACGATCGCGATCTTGCTGCGCTCTCCGATTTCCAGACCGTCAACGTCGACGCAGGTGACCTTCTGCCCAGCAGCCTCACACGTCCAGCCGGCACCGGAAGCACTCACGAATGTCAGTCCGGTTGGCAACGTATCGATCACAGACACCGGTCCAGCATCTGGCGTCGGACCGGCGTTCTTCACAGTCAACTCGTACGTCGCACTCTCGCCCACCTTGAGGGGATCGCGGTGGTGCTTCACAACCGAGAGATCCACTTGGGCCGGCACGTCGACGCTGTCGGTCGATGTGTTGTTCGACGCATCTGAATCAGTCGTCCCCGATGTCACGTCCGCGGTGTTGTCGACGGCAGGGTAAGCCGCTGGTGTCACGTTCGCTGTGACGGTGATGGGCAGCGCCGATGCTCCCGATGCGAGGGGACCGTTGAGTGCGCAGGTGGCCAGCTCCGCGACTGCCGAGCAGGTCCATCCCTGTCCGGCCGCGTCCACGTAGGTGAGCCCGGAAGGCAGCTGGTCGCTGACGACCACGGCTCGGGCCTCCGACGGACCGTCATTCGAGACGAGCAGGGTGAAGTCCAGCGTGTCTCCGATGTGCCCCAGCGCGCCGTGGGTCTTGACGATGGAAACGTCGGCCAGTGTGTCGACCTCGACATCGTCGGTGTCTGTGTTGTTGCCCGTAGTGGGATCGACGGTGCCGCTCGACACCGTCCCGGAGTTGGTGAGGGTGCCGGCATCGGCTGCAGCATCGACTTGAGCGGTGATGTTGAGCATTGGTGCGTTCGTGTAGGCCAGCAGTGGGTCGCTCCCCATCAGCCGGCAGGTCACCTGCTGACCACTGGGACCGGCCACGCCTGGCGTACACGTCCACGGTCCACTGCTTCCGGCGTAGGTCATGCCCACGGGGAGCTCATCGGTCACGTCGAGAGGCGCCTGGGCATCGGACAGCCCCGCATTGCCCACGCGGAGCTCGAACGTCACCTGAGTGCCGGAATTGATGACGGTCCCGACGTGTGTCTTCTGGATCTCGAGGTCAGCTCTCGCGATCACGTCGACGTCTGCGTCGTCGGTGTTGTCCGCTAGAACATCGCCCGGCGTCGTGGTTGAGGAGTCGGCCGTGTTGGTCAACGTGGTGCCGTCTGCCACACCTGTGCCCACCCGGACGATGACGGTGATGGTCGCGCTGTCGCTCTCGACGAGTGTGTTTCGGTCACAGACGACTGGGCTGCTGAGGCCGCAGGTCCATCCGGGTCCCGCTGCGGAGACCAGCGTGGTGCCGGCCGGAAGCGCGTCTGTTACTGACACGTTGTCCGCGTCAGACGGCCCGTCATTGCGAACGATGATCTCGAAGGTGGTCATCCCTCCGGCGCGCACGGGGTTGTCGCCGACCGTCGTCTTCGTCAGTGAGATGTTGGCCCGGTCGTCGATCGTCGTGTCATCAAGGTCGGTGTTGTTCGCCGGGGTGGGATCGGTCTCTGGTCCATCGACAGAGGCGACGTTCGTCAGGATGGCGGGGCCGGCGTTGGATGCTACGGACGCGACCACCGTGAGGTCCGGTGCCGGGGCCAGGGTTGAGAGACCAGCGTTCCGCGTACACGTGATGGTCTGGTCGGAGTTGGTGCAGGTCCAGCCGGTTCCGTTCGCTGACCCGAAGGTCATGCCGTCAGGCAGCAGGTCGGTCACGACGATCGGACCGGAGGATGTCGACGGTCCAGCGTTGCTCACGGCGAGCGTGTAGGTGACGTCGGTGCCGGCGACGACGGAGCCTACGTGTGACTTGTCGATGACGAGGTCGCTGTGCACATTGTTGTTGGTGTCATCGTCGTCGGTGTCGTTGAGCGGGTTGGGATCAGGCGTTCCTGAGGTCACCTCGGCGTCGTTGTGGGTTCCCCCGGTGTGGTCTGCGTCGATGTCGACGTCGAACTCGACGACGGCATCGGCGTTGTTGGCGAGGCGGCCGGTGAGGTCACAGGTGACGTCTTGCCCGACAGCGTTGCACGACCAGACGCCGGTGACCGAGTTGGTTCCGGCATACGTCAGCTCGGCAGGCAGCGTGTCCGTGATCCGGACGGGCACGTCTGCGTACGACGGGCCGAAGTTGTGCACGCTGAATCGGTACGTGCCGGTGGAGCCCGGGATGAAGGGACCGCGAGACTCCTTCTCGATGGACAGGTCAGCTGTCTCGATCGGGTCTGTCGAAACGGAGTCGTCGTTGTTGGCGGGGACAGGGTCGACGTCCGGGCCGTCCACATTGGCCGCATTGATCACCACTGACTGACGATCGGCCGGGATGTCGACGACCACCGTGATGACGGGGGCCACTTCGCCGTTGGTCAAACCGGTGATCTTGGTGCAGGTCACTGTGCCGGCCGACTCCGAACACGACCAGCCCGTCCCGTCAGCGCTCACGAAGTCGACGCCGACGGGAAGCGTGTCAGTCACGACGACTGGTCCTGTTCCGTCGGACGGTCCGTCGTTCTGGACGGCCAGCGTGTAGGTCGCTTCGTTTCCAGCGACGAGATCACCCGAGAGCTGCTTGTCGAGCACCAGGTCGACAGCCGTCGTCACGGTAGCGGCGTCGGCAACCTGGTTGTTGTCGGTGTCGGGGTCATAGGTGTGCGCGGTCACCCCTGCGTCGTTCGTGAGGTCGGAGCCATCAGGGATGTCGCTTGGAATATCGACGCTGACGCTGATGTCGGAGAACGACGCAGCGGGTGCGAGCGTGTCCGTCACGTCCGTACGCACACAGGTCACCTGGCTGGTGGAGGTTCCACACGACCAACCAAGCCCGGTTGCGACCGGAGACAGCACTCCACTGGGCAGGTCATCAGTGACGGTGAACGGGCCTCGCGCGGTGTCAGTCCCGTCGTTGGCCACGCGAATCGTCCAGCCGAACGGGCGGCCGGCCACCGGAGTGCCGGTGTGGGCCTTGGCAATCGTGACGTCCGCGCTGTCGATGCGTGCGGTGGCGCTTGCCGGTGCGCCGGCGTACGCACCAGCGCCGCTGCTCTCCGCTCCCGTCGCGTCAGAAGCCTTGGTGGTCACGGTGTTGCTGTGCGCTATCGAGGAGCCGACACCCGCGTCGATGACGACGCCGCCTGTCGGGGTGGCGCTGTAAGTGATGACGATGGTGCGGGTGAGGGGCAGGTCACCGAGATTGGTCCACGTCAATGTTTGGCGGCCGCCGGTGGTGCCGAGTTGGGGCGCGACCGGAGTGGCCGGACCTCCGGAGACGCTGGCTGTCGCGGTCCCGACGTCGTACGCCCAGTTGACGGGCAGCGTGTCGGTGGCGTCCACTCCGAATGCCTTCGAGGCTCCGTCACTGGTGATCGTGACCGTCCAGGTCTTGGGCTCACCGATGTAGGCGCGCGTGCCGTTCACGCTCTTGGCTACCGAGACATGTGGGAAGTCCGGCGTGACGATGGCGGTGGCAGTGTCGAGAGGAGCGACGTACTGTCGGCCACCACTGGACAGGCTGGAGTAGCCGGTGATGTCGGCTGTATTCGTCAGCGCGGAGCCGTCAAGCGAGAGGCTGTCGGCAAGCTGGGCAGCGTAGGTGAACGTGCGGATGGATCCTGGCGCGATCGGGCCAGCGACGGTCCAGCTGATCGTGCCGCCACCGTTGATGCCCGCACCGGTCAGGAGACCGCCGCCAGCGATAGACGACGCATCGACGACGACTCCGATCGGGACCTGGTCGACCACGGTCGCGTTGTACGCCGCACTGGTATTGGGCCCGACCAGGTTGGACACCAGCACGGAGTAGGTCACCACATCGCCGGGAGCGGGCGTCGTGTCGTTCACGGTCTTGTCGATGGACAGAACGGGCTCGAGCACCGTGATGGTCGCAGGAGCGTTGAGCGAGCTCTGGTTGAAAGTCGCCCCGGCCGACACCGGGTCGGTGCCATCGGCAGCGTTCCAGGACACCCGGGCCAGGTTCACGAGCGTGTCACTTCGATGAAGGGATGCAAGGTCACGGACGACGGAGGTGTAGGTGACGGCAATCGTGCGAACCTGCGTGTCAGCCCCGAGGTCACCGAGCCGCCAGCCGATCCTAGTGGCAGTCAACGGGCCAGCGGCTTGGGTCAGGACGACGCCTCCACCGGGGAGTACACATGACGCGCCACCGGGATAGGTGCACGTGACAGGGGTAGACGTGACCGTTGCCGGGTCGACGCCGGCTGGTAGCTCGTCGATGAGCGCCGAGTCGTAGAAGTTGACGTCCGCGGGTATGGCGGCCGTCACGGTCCAGCTGCCGCTCTGCCCGATCGTGCGCGCCGTCGGGTTGGCACTCTTCGTAACCGTCGCGCCTTGAACCGTCATCGTGTCAAACACGCTGGTGAGGAGGACCCGCTCGACCGGGTTGTCCGCCGCCTGCGGGCCAGCCTTGCCGTCCTGGAGGCTGCTCCCGGTGAGCGTGGCCGTGTTCCTGTACGTCGTGCGGCCGGCCGACGCCGGGGAGGTCGTGGCTGTGTAGGACAGCAACTGGTTCGTTGTCGTTACGTCGCCGACGTTCCACGCCAGCGCAGTCTCCCCCACCGCACAACCGTTGGAGCCATTGCCGGCAACCGCAGTCGCCGTTCCCGGGAACGGGGTGACGAACGCGCCGAACGCCAGCCCCGTCGGCAAGCAGTCGACGACCCAGCTGTCGTGCATCACCGGCCGGCCCGAAGCATTCCCCGCAGTCAACGTGTACGTGATCGTCTGTCCCGCGACCACGATGTTGTCGGCGTCGTTGTCAGTCTTGGTCAACACCGGTGACGGCGCGATGACGGTGACCGGTGACGTGGCGTCGATCCGCGGCAAGGCGGTTCCACCTGCCGTGGCCGTTGAGCTGTTGAAGCTTGCTGTGTTGGTCCGGGCAACCCCATGCGTGTTGCCGGCCAGCGTGCTGACACGTGCCTGGATGGTCACCTCGAACAGCTGGATCGACGTCGTGTTGTTGACGTAGGTCGCCCCGAGGCTCAGTGCACCGGTGGCTGGCGTGAACGTCACGCCGGCTGGCAAGCCCCCGATGGCGGGAGACGTGTTGGTGCCGGAGAATCCCGCGGTCGCAGAAAGGAACGTCAGGCCGGTCGGCATCGGGTCGACAAGGGCGCCGTTGAAGACGCTGGTCTTGGCCGGAACCCGGAGCGAGACCTTGTAGGTCACGCCTTCTCCGACGACCGCCTGGGCGGCATTGTTGTTGGTATCGGTGATGGCCGTCGTGGCGCTTTTGGCGAGAGTCGGGTCGGGCGTGTGCACATTCGACGTGTCCTGCGCCGGCGGTACATCCCAGCTGGCCGAGTTCGTGGTCGTGTCGATGTTGGCCTTCGGAAGGTGCTCGGCGGTCTCGCCGACGATGTTGTTCAAGGTGTCGTACGACGCCACAGCGGCTGTGTTGGTGAAGACCGTCGACACACCTACGGTTGCGGGGATCGTCATGTCGTAGGTGAGCTGCCGCGTCGCGCCCGCCGAGATGAGGTAGGTCGCGGGCTGCTGCCAACGGATCGCGCTCAGCGTTGCGTTGTTGGTGAACGACGGGTGGCCGCCTGCGCCGGGGTTGGTACACACGCCACCAGGGCTGATCACTGAGATGTCGACGCACCGGATCCCCACCGGGAGCACGTCCCACACGTCGGGTGCCTGGATGTCGATGTTGTTGCCGTTCGCGGCTGAGCCGCCGTTGGACACATCTAGCCGGAAGGAGACCACTGAGCCGGCCTGCACCTGTGAACCATCGGTGTTGACGGGGTTGCCTGCGATGGGCAGGCCATCGACATCGGCGACACCCTTGAGGATCGACACCGGCGGCGCGGGGGCCACTTGGATGTCGATCAGGTCACGTAGCGAGACCGTTCCGCCGGAACCATCGGAGTAGCGAAGCTTGGCGAGGTTTGCTGTCAGGTCTGGCAACGGGCCGGGCGCCGGTTGACCGACGGTGCCGGCGAGCCGGACCTCGAACACGCCGCCTGGTTGAGCGAAGCGGCCAGCGCCTTGGGGATCTCCCAGCGTCCACGTGGGTACGCCAGTTGAGTCGTCGAGCACAGCAGTCACGTTGTTGGCAGGGGTCAGGGTGGCTGACCCGGCCTCATAGGTCACGCCGACAGGAAGGAAGTCTGTAATGACCGCGTCGCGCGTCCAGACCGTCGACGGCAGGTCGAGCCTGATCTGGAAGCACGCGCGCGAGCCCTCGCTGAACGTGACCTGTGCCGGCGTCGGGGTCTTCAGGTAGGGACCGGTGGCACAAGACATCGGCGTCTCGTTCGGCTTGATCGTCTTGGTGAGGGTTGGTCCAGCCGAAGAGACGCTCGAAGACGAAGCGTCTTCCACCTCGACCGATTCGTCGGGCGCGGGCGCATTCACGTCGCTGCGCATTGTCGTCGTGCCCTGCAGCGAAACGTTGTTGGTGAACTGGTCGCCGGCCGAAGTTGGCTCGCCGCCCAGCGTGCCTCCCGTGTATGAAGTCCGCATGCGCGCCTTGAACGTGATCGTCACGATCCCGTTGCTCGGCACCGCGACGGGTGTGAAGGTGACATCGAACGTGCCGTCAGCGTTCTGGACGACGTCGGAGATCTGTGCCCCGGTCGGTGCGTTGCCAGCGTCGGCGTTGCACTCCGCCGGAGTGCCTGCGACGTAGTTGGCCTGATCGTCGAGGGGGCACATGCCATTGGGGAGATGGTCGACGATGACGATGTCACCGGCGTCGGCGTACTCGCCGGCCTCGAGTGTGAAGCTGAACGTCGCGACTCCACCTGAGGCGAAACCGCCGGACGAAGTGGACTTCTGCATGGCCAGGTCTTCGGCGGTGACCACGTGAGTCTCGGTAGAGATCACATGCGCGACGGCGCTACCAGTGAGGGGTCCGGTGTAGTCACCCTCGGCCCGGACGTAGTTCGTCAGGCCCTGTTCGGAGGCGCCTTCGCGTGTTGACGGGCCCGAGTTGTTGTTGAGGTTCGACCCCTGCGTCAGGCTTGCGGGCGTCGGTGTTCCGGAGGGCCAGGTCGTCGTGTTGGAGCGCTGCGGAATACCCGCGGCGTACTTGATGGTCCTCACCTCACCGACCGCCATGTTGCCAAGGGTCCAGATGACGCGGGTGTACGTGCCGGCCGGGTAGCCAGCTGGGTTCAGCACCGTGGCGACGCTGTCCGGTGTGAGGCAGGCCGCGCCGACGGCGGGAGTGGCGACGAGCGAAGCGGCGCCCGGATACTCACGGGTGGAGCCGCTGTTGTCCACCTGTCCGCACCCAAGAAACTCCAGGCCGGCGGGTACGAAGTCGGTCACGCTCACCGCGTTGGTGGCGGCGCGCGTGTTGTTGGTGACCTGCAGCGTGTAGACCGTGGTGTGGTCGTGCACGCCGCGCATCAGTTCGGCCTCGGGACTCGGTTCGGACTTGGTGACCTTGATGGCGGTGACCACTGTCTGACCCGACGTGGCGCTGGCGGTCTCGGTGTACGAGCCGGCCACGACCTGGCCGGCGCTGTCGAAGCGAGGTACGAAGCGGGGATTGCTGTGCGCGTAGAGGTTCGCATTGTTCACCACTGACGAGCCGACAGGAAGGGCTGTGCCGCTGAACTTGCCCTTGAAGGTGAGCTGCAGGTCAGCGTTGACGGCGAGGTCTGAGACGTTGGTCCAGACGACGGTCTGCTGTCCGGTCGTCGCGTTCGTGAAGACGGATGGTTCGCCGAGCGACGCCGGACTCGTGGAGCCGACGACGTACGTCACGCCGACGGGGAGCACGTCGCGAAAGCTCAGGTTGTACTCGATGACGGCGGTGGGGTTGGTGCTGGAATTGTTTGCGGTCAACCGATACGTCGCTTCGCCACCGACCAGGACGTCGGCGGGGGCAGACTTCGTGAGCTGGATCGCGGGCACGGCGAAGGCCTGCGGCGACATGACGAACACCATCGACAACGCGGTCACTGCTAGTGCCAGCGCGGGACGCAAGACGCGCGTAGCCCATTGGTGTGCGTGACGGTTGAACAGCACAGTGAGTTCTCCCCCATGTCGATGGCCCTCTGTTGACCAAGGCGAGCTGAGAGCCAGCCCGGTCAGGTGTCCGCGTACGACGGGTTTCAGAGGGAAAAGCGGCGAATGCCCTTACGCAACATAGGTCTTGTTGACTCCGCTAGTAGCCACTCCAGAGCGATGTCGCGAAATAGTGGCCATTCGGGCCATACGATCGAATCCGGACGGCCGCGACGGGACGCCGTTCGATGGTTCGGAGCAGGCCGTGCGACGAGTATGGGGGTGGGACCTATTCCGCTGCGCGGCACGTCAACTCGCGCCGAAGCGGTGAGCTGTGCTTGAGCGCTGTGCGATGCCAGTCGGTCAGTTGCCGGCCAGGGACTTCCACATGTTCGCGGCGTTCGACGTTGCAGACAGCGTTCCCACTGGTGAGGCGTGCCATAGCTTCCAGCTGGCACGGGGTCCCTTGGCGTCGAAGATTGAGACGTGGTGAGCGCCGTGCAGCCTCGCGTAGGCCACGGCCTCAGACAATGCAGTCGCCTTGTGCATCGGGCTGTTGACGTCCTCGAGGTATCCCAGCTCGGCGATCGCCCACGGAGTGCCGCGGGACAGCGCGAAGTTCTTGAGGTTGTTGATCACCGCGGGTGCCTTCCGCCAGCTGACTCCGTCGGTGTAGCCGGCCGGACAGCACGCCGTTTGGGTGGCGTGCGGCAACGCATAGAGGTCAGCTTCGAGGATGTCGACGTGGCCACCATCGCGAGCGTCGGTAGGCCACCACATGTCAGCGGTGGAAGTGCCGAAGGCACCGAACGTGACGCCCATGAGAATCACCGAGGTCATCCTGGTGCCGCCGTCGATGGCGTTCTGAGCACGAACCATCTCAGCGAACTTCAGGATCGACGCACGGAACTGGGCGGCTGTGAAGCTGCCCTGGAAGGAGTTGTCGGGCTCGTGCATGTTGGTGATGATGATGTTCTCGGGCGTCGTGGCGAGGAACGCGCGCATCTGGGCGTTGATGGGGTCCGCAGGGTTGAGCAGGCGCTGCGGCGCAACCTTGGTCGAGTAGTCGTTCGCCGGTGCGTTCGCATGCAGCTGGTACGCGGGCGTCTCTTGCCACGTTGGGTAGCTGAAGCCCGAGTCGAAGTTTCGGTAGATCTGCATAGGGCCGACATTGTTGTCGAACCAGGTCCAGTCGCTGGAGCTCGCGCCGATGAGCATCGGGCTCGCTGCGGCTGCTGCGGCAGCGCGCGGGGCCGGCGCCGCCTCGGCCGTGAGCGACACGGGCGCGAGCAGCGTCATCACGCCGACAACTGAGGTCACGAAGAGTGTGGTGCGGGTGCGGGTGCGTCTAGCCATGTCCAAGTCCCTGCCGTCCTCGCCGGTGCGCCGCTGCGCCGGAACCGGGGGTACCGGAGACGCGTGTTTGCCCATGGTTACATGACCATTCAACAAACGTCACGCGTTTCCAGGGAGCGTGATCGTGCTGCCGCAGCCTGTGATCGCGGATGCCTGAATCGCTATACAAGCAGTCAGTGAAGCCCCACGCTGCGTACACAGCAGAAGGGTCGTCAACCGTCAGAAACCAAGCCCAGCTTGTCGATTCGGAGCTGCTGGCTCAGGCCGAGAGCCGGAATGGCGGGTATTCGTCGGTAACCAGCACGAACGCGTAGCCAGCGACCCTGTTGTTCCAACGGAACACACCCTCGACAAACTCGAAGATCGCCCATGGGTAGCGGCCGGTGAAGAGCACAGCGAACCAGACGCCGATCACTGCGAAGAATGCAGCGACGTTGAGCACAATGAGCACGACATAGTGCGGGATGGCCAGAAACCATTTCACGAGAGGGAGCCAACGGTTCAGTTCCGTAGGAACGTCGGGGTAGCGGTAGTTGAGGTGCACTGTTTGGTGGTCGTCGGTCGAGGGATAGCTGTCGTTCATCAATGCCAGATAGGCGCCCACCCTGTTGGTGAACCGTTGGAGTTCGAGATTCCAGTCGAACCACCAGCGAGGGTACTTCTGCCGGAAGAGGATCATGAGCAGGGGAGCCAGGAACAGCACTCCGCCTGCCGTGGTTACGACCACCTCGGCTTGGCCAGCCGTCGACTGCCAAGTCTCACCAGACACGCTGGTGAGCACGATGAGAATGGGGATGGCCACGAAGATCCGAAAGGCGGTGGTCAGCCGGTTGAGAGAACGGTCGGGATAGTCCACCGAGAATTGAACGGCGTATGTAGATGGAGTCTGTTGCATCTCATATCCTCCTACGTAGGGACTCAGTTTCACGCAGCCGTCAACGCACCTGCAAGGCAGGCAAACCTCGTTCGACCCCCTACGGACGATCCGGTAAACTGCCAGCCTGGCCCCCAAACATGGGGGCTGACCTGCGGAAACGGCACCTCAGACCTGGGTCCGGAAGCAGGGGCCAGGTAGCTCAGTTGGTACGAGCGTCCGCCTGAAAAGCGGAAGGTCGCCGGTTCGACCCCGGCCCTGGCCACCCCCTCCCACCAGCCAAAACTCCCTCCCCACCTGGCGTTTCGTCACGCGCGAGCTAACGACGCCGTTGTCCGTGGCTGTCCGCAAGGGCCCTCTGTAGACCGGGTTTTTCCGTCCGTTGGGGCACGCGGGGGGCACGACATCCCAGCTCCGACCGCCACGGCTCCATCCGCTCCTGCCTCCGGTGCGTCGTCGTGATGACGGTGCACAAGCTGTCGGCTGGTGACGGCTACACGTATCTGACCCGTCAGGTTGCGTCAGCCGATGAACGGCGCCCGGCCGGCCAGGCGCTGGCGGACTATTACGCCGCTCGCGGCAATCCGGCGGGGGTCTGGGTTGGGTCCGGTGCTGCTGAGCTCGGGTTGGCCGAGTCCCAGGTGTCCGAGATGCGGGCACTGTTCGGTGAGGGTCGCCATCCCGATCGGGACGCGCTGAATGCGGCTGGTGCCACCGATGCCGATACGCGGCTTGGTCGTGCCTTCTCGAGGGTTCTTGGGGCGTTGGGCGACTATCTCGGCGGGAGACCCGGCCGCTCGCTCTGACGTCGTGTCGACGGTGGAGACGCAGCTGCGTGAACGCCGCGACCGCGGACGTGCCGTGTCATAAGCCAGATGGTGAGGCATGGACGACGCTCCACGCCTTTGAGAACCATGCGAGGTCAGGGCCCTCGGTTTGGTGACCGGTGACCCGATGAAGTGCGGCTTCAAACCCAATATCGCCCACCAGCATCATCGCCGGTCAGACCGCACCCTCAGGTCAGCGGCCATGGACGTGCCACCAACGTCGCACAGGATCCGACCTCTTCTGTCCTCTCGTGGCACGTCCATGGTGCGGAGGCCTTTGCGGACTGCTGCCGCGCTCGTCGCAGCCCAGGTTGGTTATCCGGGGTCCGCTGTGCACTGGTGGCAATCGGTGTGCCGCCGCTGGGCTGCGCTCACCGATCCGTCCGCTGGAGAAAGCCTTCGGCGATCTTGTCGGCCACGATCTCTGCGACCCTCGCGACAGTGCCGCCGAGCACCCGATCCCCATCGACTGCGTAGGCGCGGGACCGTGCTTCGAGCTGGAGATAGACCTCACCGAGGCCGTGCAGAGTCCACGCCGGAGCGCGGCTGTAAGCGCGCAGGTCGTAACGGGGCGAGACCGCGGTCGAGCCGTCGCGGGAGAATAGCCGGGACGCGAACGAGCCGTCGCCTTGGGCGGACATGTCCATGCCCGCGTGTCCCTCCATCGACCCCGCCCACCCTTTGTTGGCCTGTTCGCGGGCGGCGTTGATGAGTTCTCTGCGGACGAACAGCCGGAACGCCAAGGCGAGCAACACGATCATGATAGGACCGCCGACGAATTCGGCCAGGGTGAACTGCCTTGAGATCAGTAGCGCCAGGATGATGCCGAGCTCGATCACTAGGTTGGTAGCAGTGATCTCGAAGACCATCGCGGAAGTGAGGCTGGCGCCCTTCCGGAACAGTGACCTGGCCAATGCCACGGGGGCGTAGGAGCAGGATGACGTCGCTGCGCCCAACCCTGCCGCTTTGGCAAGGGTGACGGGCCGGTCATCGCCAAGAGTCTGGACTATCGTCTTGCGTCGCACCACGGCCTGGATGACGACAGACAAGGTAAACCCCAGGATTAGAGACCAGGTGATCTGCCAGGTCTTCGTCGCGGCCAGCGCCAGCGCATCACCGATGGAACCGAGAATGCTCATGAACGACGACTTCCTCTTCTTGCGACCATCGTGCAACACTCACCGACTCACGTCACTGCCCGCGGTCAAAGGCCGTTGGCGGCCCCGCATCATCTTCGATGTCGCACTCGTGGTCGGCGCATCTACGGCATCGGCGGTGGGTCGATCCTTGAGCCAGTCATCATGGGCATCGGGTCGTGTCCAGGAGCGGTGAGCGCGGGTAGCACGTCTGGTGCGACGAGTACGAGCACGCCGAGCACCAGCAGTACGAGTGCCGTGCCGTACGTCGCTGCTCGGCGCCACGGAAGGATCTTCTCCATGGCAATGAGCCCGGCGACGATGGCCATCCAGGTCACACTCATGACGCCCAGGGCGAAGAGTGATGCCATGAGAGCCCAGCAGCAACCGACGCACCACGCACCGTTCTTGGTTCCCATCCGAAACGCGCCTGACCATCCGTCGCGCCATGACCTGAGAAGGGTGCCGAGCGGACTGCGACACTTTCCCAGACAGACGTCTTTGAGCGGTGTCAACTCGTAAGCCGCCGCCACTATGAGTGTTGCTCCGGCGATCGGGCGCCCGGCCTGCTCCCATGCTAAGTCGCCTCCCAGTACGTGGTTTCCGAGCGCTCCGATCATGAAGGCGATGACTCCGGCGCCAGCCCAAGTGGCGAGATAACCGCTGGTGAACACCAGCGGCATGAGCCGCGACTTCTTGCTCATCCGCGAGTACAACGCGACCGTAGGGACGACCGACGGGAACATCATCGCCGCCATCATGACGACCCATACGCCGAGGAACCAGCCGAACGTCCCGAGACCGGTCCACGGCCCGTTGTCCATGCCGCGCATCTCCCCGGCCGTCCACCACCAGCCAGCCGCGGCGAGCGCGAAGAGGACGACGACCAGCCCCAGCTGAGCACGGGTCGCTGCGAACGCGGGACGAAGACCTGCGCCTGCGTCCGAAACTCTCGACCCGAGGCCGGTCATTCCCTCAGGCGGCCCACGAGAAGTCCGACTTCGACAGTCCCGTCTTCCCTTCGAACTCGATGCCGAAGGCACTGATCCGGGACCGTGTCGCTTCGGCCATCGTCAGGTCCGATCCGACTGGGTGGAACATTCCGGAGAATCGCACCGGCTCACCGGTCTCCACGCCGAACGGAACGATGTCTTGGATCTCGAAGTCGATCACGTCGTCGACCCGAACGCGGTGTCGCAGTCCGTCATCGTCGACCTCGATCGTCGCGCGCTGAACGCCCAGCATCTCGCCGATCAGCGGAACGACACCAGCCATGGGCCCACCCAGTTGGCCGCTAAAGATCTGAACGAGGTTGTCGAACTGTGCCTCCGTCGCACCGTCGTCAACGAACACGCCGACCCGCCAGTTGCCGTCTGTCATCACCTTCGGCGTATCGGCGATGAGCGCGACCTTGCATCCGGCGATGTCCGTACCCTCGACCGTTCCCTCATGAATGTTGAAGACAAGCGCCACGCGACAGAAGTCGTACGTCGCTCCGTGATCCATCGACATGTTGCACGGGCACATGAGCTCACATGAGCAGGTTTCGACGTAACTGCCGGCCAAGTTCCACGACATCGAGCTCTCCTTTGCGCTAGAGCCCAAGTGTCTCGCCGTCCCGATGAACCGTCAACGATCTCAGACTCTCCCGGCGGTTTGGTGACGCGTCCTCAGCACCTCACGCGTCGAGCGGAGGCGCTGACGGATCGCCATCGAGGCATCGCTTGAGACCGTGACATGGGGCGAACACCTCATGTCCTCGGGCGCGCACCGTCCGATGCTGGGTCATGAGCACGTCTCGCCTCCAGATCGCCCGCGCCGCAGTGCTCGCCCAGTTCGTCTTCGTGGTCGGCTGGCTCGCCATCGGTGCCTTCGAAGACCAGGGCTATCGGCCGATCCGCCATGACATCAGCGACCTGGCTGCGCTGACGGCCCACCATCCGACAGCCAACCGGCTCACCGTCGCCTTCGCGGGCTCGCTGACTATCGCGTTCGCACTCGTGCTGCGCCACCACCTGGGCAACGCCGCCCTCGTCCTCGCGCTCTCGTTGCCCGCGCTCGACAACCTGACCGATGACACGTTCTTCCGGCTCGACTGCCGCGCCGTCGACGCCGGCTGCATGTTCTCGGATGCGATCGCATCGTGGCACGGCAAGGCGCACGTGGGCTTCTTCGCGCTCAGTGCGCTCGCCACGATCGCCGCTCCCTTCGTCCTCGCTCGCGCGATGCGCCGGCGAGCGGGCTGGGTCAGCCTCGCCCGGCCCACGAAGCTGTTCGGGTTCGTGACGATCGCGTTGCTTGTCGCGACGGGCGCCAGTTCGGGCACGGCGATCGGCGGCCTCACTCAGCGGATCGCGGTAACCGTCATCACCGGCGGGGTCGGTGTCCTGGCCTGGCAGGTGGCACGGATGGAAGGCCGGTCCTGGAGCCGGGTCGCTCTCATGGCTGGGCGGTGAAACTGCCCACTAATCCGTGCTGGGTGGCGTAGAGCGTCGCGGAGGCGCGGCTGCCGACGCCGAGCTTCGTGTAGATGTGCTCGACGTGGTTCGAGACCGTCTTGGGAGTCACGCCGAGGCGCCGGGCGATCTCCTTGTTGGCCAATCCCCGCGCGACGAGTGCCAAGACCTCCACCTCCCGAACAGTCAGCCCGGCCGGCCCCTCGCGTCTCGCTGGTGCTCGGTGGCCGGAGGCTCGCAGAACGGCGTTGACCGCGTCTCCGTCGAGACGCCCCGCCCGCACCTCTCCTAGGATGGCCTTCGCAGCGTGGTCGGCGTCGAGCGCAGGCCGGTGGGGGCGGGGCTCCGTCATCGCGTGGTACACGTCGGCCGCGGCCAGGATTCGGTCGGACGGCGTCAGCGATGCTGCGGTCAAGCCCCGTGGGTAGCCAGAACCGTCGAGGCGTTCGTGGTGCCGGGCGGCGATCTCGCGGCTGGGTGCCAGGGCGGGGGTACGCATCAGCATCTTGTCGGTGAGGTACGGGTGTAGGTGCACGCGCTCCCGCTCGACATCGGTCAAAGGTCCCGCCTTCTCCCAGATCGAGCTCGACACTCCGAGCCTTCCGAGGTCGTGGAGGAAACCGGCACGTCGGATCGTCGTGCTCTGGGCCGTGGTGAGCCCTGAGAGCCTGGCGGCCTCGGCGCCGAGGTTGGCGACGCCACGCGAGTGTCCGGCGAGGAACGGCGACTTCAGGTCCACGAGATCCGCCATCGCTTCGAGTACGTCGTCCAACTCTGCGCCGGACACCCGACGTTCCAGACGCGGCTCAGCCGCTAGCACGGCGTCCCACGTGGCGTCGACGTCGAGGCCGTCGAGGATGTCCGCAGCGTGATCGACCCACAGGTTGACGAGCGCCGGGTCGAACACCCTGCCCGCGTGTTTGCGAGCAGTGGTCTTCGCGGTCTCCTGCCCGCGGTTGCGGGAGATGACCTCCATCGTGGTGCACAAGGCGATGAGCCGCGCCGGCAGTGGAATTTCACCGCCGGCGATGCTCCGCGGCCCCTTGCCGTCCCACTGCTCGTATGCGTTCCACAAGGATCTGGCCACGTCGTCATCGAGCCCGATGCGTTTGGCAAATGCCGAGCTCAACTGGGTGTGCGTGAGCAACCAGGTCAGGACGTCGCGCTGGAAGAAGACAGGCAGCGTCGCCACGCGACCGACGCGCTGTCGGGCCGTGCCGTGTGTGGTGAGGTGACGCAGCAGCGAGGTCGCCATCTGGGGAACACTCATCGCCAGGGTCTCGAAGCCGTCTCCCTTGAACGAGATGTCGTCGCCGTACCACCGCGCTTGCTCGGAAGCGTCGGCGTGGCAGTAGCTGTTGACCAGCAGGCCTAGGTAGTAAGTCGCTTCGCGGTCCCCCTGGCCGGCGCCGGCGAGATCCGACAACCGAAGAGCCATCACCGTGTGACGCAGACAGTGCTCCATCGGCTGGGCAAGCCCCAGGTCCGCGGCGTACGACAGCGTCGCGATGAGCTCGGCGATACGAACCTCACCAGGATCGGCCATGGTCTGAGTCTGGTCTCTTCCCCGGAGTGTGGCTACCGCAGACCGCCCAGCCATACATGCGGCCACTGACGAAACTCGGTCACCGTGCGAATCAGGCCGATGGACGCATCTGCCGTCGGAAAGCGGAATGGTCCCCAGTGGGTTGTAGGTGGACGAGGGCGGCGCGTAGAGCTAGGCACGACCCATCGCGGCTCCGGAAGTGCGCCATCGATGGGGCGAATACCTCATGACGCCGGCTCCTCGCCCAACGACCATGGAGGAGACCGAACAACCAAGGAGACTGTGATGCCGAAAGTTTCCAAGCAAGATGCCAAGCACGACGACTACGGCCCAGTCGAGTCCTGGCACGACGAGGTCGACGGACAGGCGATCGAGTTCGTGACCTTCAAGCAGGACATCGACTCGACGCCGATGCTCAAAGGGCTGCCCAACAATCAGTGTCATTGCCCCCACTGGGGGTACGTGCTGAGCGGAAATGTGACCTTCACAGTGGATGGCCAGGAGGAGGTATTCAAGCCCGGTGACGCCTTCTATATCCCCCCGGGACATCTCCAACGCGCCGAGGCGGGGACCGAATACCTTCAGTTCAGCCCTGCAAAGGAGATGGCTGAGGTCGAGCAACAGATCATGAAGAACATGCAGGCGGACCACGCTTGAGTCGAACACGGAGCAGCGGATGCCACGCCGCCAGGTTGTACCCGATTCGTGTACGCGAGCACTAGCCCGGTAGGGCAACCTGGGCGGATTCACGGGCTCAAGGGACCTTCGGGTATCTGGAATGCATCCCCAGGTCAGGAGTCTTCAGCGCGGAGTGCCTCATCAAGGCGTGCGGTGAGTTTGTCGAGCGCGATCGCCCATCCGGCGGCACCTGGGGAATCGGCGGGAACGCCGACGTGGGTCAACACCATCCTTGTGCCACCGCTGATGCGCTCGAGCTCGACACTGACTTTGGTCGTGGTCGGGTGTCCCTCGGGCATGCCTATCTGCTCCGGTGACATGACGTTGCCGTTCTCATCCGACATGGAGTCGGTGTAGACAAGGCGCTGGTTCTCGATGATCTCGAGATACTCGCCGGTGAACCACATCTGCATCGTGCCGTCCGGTGTCGTCATCTCCATGCACAGCAGGCGGGTGCCGCCCACGCGCACATCCATCTTGGCCATCGGGATAGTGGCCCCGCCTGGGCCGTACCAGGCTGCGAAGTGCTCCGGTACCGTCCACATCTTCCAGATCAGATCCGGCGGCGCCTCGAGAGTCCGCTCGATCACCAGGTTCTGGGTACCGTCATCGATCATCGTCACTGCCTGTCTGTCGTTGCTGTTGGAGTTGTTGGAGGTAGGTGTCCATCCGCTCGAAGCGGGCCTCCCAGATGGGTCGATACTGTTCGGCCCAGGTCGAGACCAATTCGAGCGGTGCCGCGTCGAGGGTGCAGGGTCGGTACTGCGCACGTTGACTGCGCACGATGAGCCCGGCTTGTTCGAGCACCTTGAGGTGCTTGGAGATGGCCGGAAGTGAGAGCTTGAAGGGTTCGGCGAGCTGGTTGACGTTCGCTTCTCCTTTGGTGAGACGCGCCAGAATCGCTCGGCGCGTTGCGCTGGCAAGCGCCGCGAAAGTCTCATCCAGGCGATCCTCCTGGGCCGCCGGGGCAAACCTTGAGTTCATAATTTTCCTATCGGTTAATTAACTCATAGGAAAACTACGGCTATATCGGAGCCGGTGTCAAGGCCACGGTAGGTCCATGCTCAAGGCTCCGTCCGGGCGACAGGGGCGAGTGTGGAGAGGCCAGCGAGCTCCCGTGGATACACTCGCTGTTTACTTGTTCCGGCATCGGGAGAGCGCCATGTTGGCAGGCGAGCTGGCACGACCGTTCCCCACGGTCACGCTGGACACCGGAGCCCTCGAGGCGGCACGGATCCTGGTCGATCGCCGTCTGCTGGGCCTGATCGTGCTTGATGATCTCGGCCAGCCCTACACCGTGCTGCCGGGTTCCCAGGTGTTGCGGTTCATTGTCCCGACGTACGTGCAGGACGACCCGGCCCTGGCGCGGGCCTACGACGAGGCATCGGCAGATGCATTGTGTGACAAGCTCGCGCCGAGGACTGTGCGCGAAGTGCTGCCGAAACGCGCGGACGTCCTCGACCTCCCGGTTGTGGCCGCCGACGCGACCTCCATCGAGATTGCGGCGGTGATGGCGGGCCAGCGAAGCCCCATCGTCGCGGTGGTGGACGATTCGCGGTTGCTGGGCGCGATCACAATCTCGGCCCTGCTTGAGCACCTATTGGGTCCGGAGACGGCTCGTTGACCACCTGGTTGGTGATCGCGTCATTTGTCGCGGCCTATGTGCTGATCGCCACCGAACGGATCCACCGGGTGGCCGCCGCACTCTCAGGGGCTGCGGCGATGGTGTTGCTCGGCGTGGTCGACGCGCACACCGCGTTCTTCAGCGAGGAGACGGGCGTCGACTGGAACGTGATCTTCCTGCTGCTCGGCATGATGATCATCGTCAGCATTGTCAAGCAGACCGGCGTCTTCGAATACCTTGCGATCTGGTCGGCCAAGCGGGCTCGCGGCCGACCGTTCGCGGTCATGGTGATGCTGGTGGTGATCACCGCGGTCGGTTCGGCGCTGCTCGACAACGTGACCACGGTGCTGTTGATCGCGCCGGTGACACTCCTCGTATGTGACCGGCTCGGGGTGCCTCCGGTCCCGTACCTTATCGCGGAGGCGATGGCCTCCAACATCGGCGGCACCGCCACGTTGATCGGGGATCCGCCCAACATCATCATCGCCAGCAAGTCGGGGCTGACCTTCAACGACTTCCTCGTCAACCTCGCGCCGTTGATCATTGTGCTGGTGGCGGTCTTTGTGCTGTTGTGCCGCGTAATGTTCCGGTCCGTATTCGTGTTCGACGACACGCGCGCCGCGGCTGTCTTGCAGCTCGACGAGCGCGACGTCATCAAGGATCGCCGGCTGTTGCTCCAGTGTGGGATCGTGCTCGGCGTGGTCATGGTCGGGTTCATCGCCCACGGTCTCATCGACCTAGACCCGTCGCTGGTCGCCCTGCTCGGTGCTGGTGCCCTGGTAGCGGTGTCCAGGACCGAACCCCGCGAGTTCCTCGAGGACGTCGAGTGGCCGACTCTGGTCTTCTTCATGGGCTTGTTCATCATGGTCGGCGCTCTGGTCGAGGTTGGCGTTATGGCAGACCTCGGGTCGTGGCTGGCCGACGCAGTGGGCGACAACTACCTCCTCGCCGGCACCGGCCTGATCTTCGGCTCCGCCGCCGCCTCCGGGATCATCGACAACATCCCCTACGTCGCCACCTTGACCCCGATCGTCAAGGATCTCGTGGACGCAGGCGACGGGTCAACGCAGGCCATGTCACTGTGGTGGGCCCTCGCGCTGGGCGCCGACCTCGGCGGAAACGCCACCGCGGTCGGGGCAAGCGCGAACGTCGTCATCATCGGGATCGCTGCCCGCAACGGGCACCCGATCTCGTTTTGGCACTTCACGAAGTACGGCCTGATCGTGACCGTGGTCACCGTCACGATCGCCTGGGCCTACTTCGCACTCAGATACTTCACCTTCGCCTGAGAGCCGTGTAGCACCACAATCGCTCTGCGGAGACGTGGCGCCCCGAGAATCGGTCAGCTGACCGCCACAACTGACGCACCAGCATACCGGTTAACGACCACCGAGCCACGGATGAGGCCGCGAGGTGCCGGCGATCGGTTGGTACTCGTCAGCGGCATGCCCACCTTACGTCGGGAGTTCGACGAGGAAGCGACAACCGGCGCCCACGTTGTCGACCCGCACGGTGCCACGATGTGCCTCCGCGATGCCGCGGACGATGGCCAGGCCGAGCCCTGACCCCGCTGCGGCCTCCGGTGTCCTCGCATGGCTGCCGCGCCAGGCGACCTCGAACACCCGGTCGAGGTCCTCGTCAGGAATCCCACCGCAGGCGTCGCTCACTGAAAGCTCCACTCCCCGCTCGCCGGCTCGCGCCGTCACCTCCACGACACCATCGCTCGGGGTGTGACGGATCGCGTTGGTCAGCAGGTTGCCGATCATGCGCGACAGCTCACGTGGATCAGCGCGTACGGCGACTCCCGGCTCGGCGTACCCCCCGAGACGAACTCCGTTGGCAAGCGCGACCGGTCCGCTGATCGCCAGCGCCTCGCTGATCGCCTCCTCGACCGATACGACCTCCAGGCTCAACTGGAGAGCCCCGGCATGGATGCGCGACAGCTCGAATAGGTCATCGACCATCCGCGCCATCCTGTCGACGGTCTCGCGCATCTGCTGGTGGTAGCGGGCCGGGTCTTCGGCGATGCCGTCCTCGAGCGCCTCGGCCATCGCCCGCAGCCCCGCCAACGGCGTGCGCAGGTCATGGGATACCCACGCCACGAGCTCGCGTCGCGATGCCTCGAGCGCGCGTTCCCGCTCGCGGGAAAATGCCAACCGCTGGGACGTGTCAGCTAGTTGTGCCGACAGGTCGGAGAGCTCCGACGTCGTACCTTCTGGGGCGACGAACGCGCCATTCTCGCCCAGCGCTCGGGTGGCTTCTTGGACGGCCCGCGAGCCGCGCACTGCCTGCCGAGCCACCAGCAGCGCAAAGGCCAGCGAGACCAGGCCAGAGACGGCGGCTACCCACAGCACCACCACGAAGTCATGGTCGGAGAGAAACATGGCCCGGGCTGTGCCGATGAGCCCGGCGACCAGTCCGAGTATCCCGATGAGCGCCACGATCGCAAACGCCCAGCGCACGGAGCTCCGTCGCGTCACATACGCAAAGAAGACCCCCAGAACGCCGACGCCAGCCGCCAGTGAGGCGGCGATCGCCATGATCTGAAGCTCGTCCGATGTCACCAGGACAGCAGTGGTCACGCCGCCTCCCACCGGTAGCCGACCCCCCAGACCGTGACCAGCCGCTTCGGGGAGGTCGGATCTGCTTCGATCTTCTCCCGTAGCCGCCGGACGTGCACGGTGACGGTGGACTGGTCACCGAATGACCAGCCCCAGACCTTCTCGAGCAGCTCGACGCGAGTGAACGCAACGTCGGGATTCGTGACGAGGAAGCGCAGGAGGTCGAACTCGCGCATGGTGAGCGCCAGAGAAGCACCCGATCGAGTGACCTGTCGGCTCGGCCCGTCGATGCGCAGATCGCCGTCTTCGAGCACTCGATTGTCAGGCCTCGCGTTCTCACCCGCCCGACGCAGCACCGAACCCACCCGGAGCACCAGCTCTCGGGGACTGAAGGGTTTGGTGAGGTAGTCGTCGGCGCCGAGCTCCAACCCGACTACCCGATCTTCCTCGCTGCCGAGGGCGGTGAGCAGGATGATCGGCAAGTCGCCCTGCGCGCGCAGACGGCGACAGACCTCCAAACCGTCGACGCCGGGCAGCATCACATCGAGCACGACCAGATCCGGGCGCTGATGACCCACCACCGACAGCGCGGTCTCGCCGTCCGCTGCCTCGACGACGTCATAGGAGCCCGAACGGAGGTAGGAGAGCACCACCTCACGAACTGTCGGGTCGTCATCGACGACCAGCACCCGCGGCATGCTCACACCTCCTCCTGGTGGCCCACCATGGTCGTGGTCGAAAGGCGTCGCCGCTGCCACCAACAGCCGACCGCTACACCCAAAGTGGTCAGCGCCGCGACCACGACCCACCCTCCAACGTAGTTGCGATCGAGCAGGGACGGGATGGTCGCGTCCTCACCATTGCCGCTGAGAACAGGAAACGCCATGATGGTCGCCGATCCGAGGACAACGAAACCCGCTATGACCGGCATCCGAGCCCAGGCAGGCAGCACCCTCACCACGAGGATGCCCAGCGCCACGATGAGCGGGGCCAAGAGGCCATCGTGCACAACCGTCCCAACGACAAGCCACGTCACTACATCGACGATCTCGTCCCACCCACGGTCGATGAGCTTGGAGATCCCCATCGCCGCGACGAGCACACCGGACACACCGAG
Organism: uncultured Actinomycetota bacterium; assembly: GCA_963746185.1. Taxonomy (GTDB): domain Bacteria; phylum Actinomycetota; class Actinomycetes; order Propionibacteriales; family Nocardioidaceae; genus CAVVAE01. Next base: position 1,518,658 of record CAVVAE010000004.1, on the reverse strand, counting down.
CAGCACGCGAACGAACCTCATCACAGCACTTCCAGTTGTGCGACCCATTTGGTTTGCAGCACTCCTGGTCGGGCCGGAGCAATGACCCGGCACGGGAAGCCGTGGTCGATCCCCAAGGTCTCGCCGTTCAGCTCCAGAGCAAGCAACGTGAGCGGATCCCGAGCGAACTCGGGTTGCATCGTGGTGTTGCGGAACGGACCCGAAGGCTGCAGCGACCTGACCAGAACGTCTGCATCATCCGGTGCACTGACCATGTCGAGCAATTCGCGAATACGTGGCCCGCGCCAACGCCCAGATGCGCTCCACCCCTCAACGCAGGCGATGGGCAGCTCGGCGGTGGTCTGCGGCAGGTGGGTGAGGTCGTCAAGTGACAAGCTCACGACAGTGCTGCCTTTCACAATCCGAAGCATGTACGACGGAGCCGTGGCAAGGGCGATCACCCCGGCTGCGATGGCGCTCTTGTTGACTGGCACGCCCTGCGGCCCGTCGCCGGACCGGACGCCGAAGACCGAGACCTGCCGTAGCCAAGGCACGGTGGCACCCGCAGTGGTCGCCACCGCGACACCCGTGGCGAGCCACGTGGTGCGCAAGAGACCACGACGGCTCAGCCCAGCGGTAGGTGCGCTCGTCGTTGCTGCCGTCCGCGTGGGCAACGGCGAGCCCGCGGGCTCGGCCTCCGCGGTATTTGATGTCGCGACCCGAGGCGATGGAGGCTCGAGCGGTCCGGTGATCGCCGCTTTGATGATCGGCAGCTTGACCGCGATGTGGGTCGCGAGGGAGCCGATCGCAATCCAGCCGACGGCGTAGTGGGTTGCGCGGAACGAGAAGCTCCAGGGGTACCAATGCGTGATGTTCGTGAGACCTGTCGCAAGCTCGAAGATCGCTGCCGACACAAGCAGCGCGATAGAGCCGCGCTCCGCGACCTGCAGAGTCAGACGGCGTACGTTGCGCAGGTCAAATCGCTCGAAAAGCTTCGGGTACACCGACCACAGCTTGACCAGCAGCAGGGGCACCGCAGCGGTCCCAGCGATCACATGCAGGCCCTGCGTCACGCGGTAGATCCACACGGGCCTCGTCGGAAACGTGATCCAGCCCGGGGGGCTCTGCAAGAAGTGACTGTAGAGGCCGGTGAGGAAGGCTACACCGAAGCACACACCTAGCCACAGGCCGATTCTCGCAGTCACCTCGGGACCGCGCAGCCGAGATGTAAAGCTGTCCGGCTTCGGAACGGGTAGGGCGGGCTTCATCCGGAACGCTGCTTTTCCAACGTCGCGAACCAGCGACCTTGGCGCTCGTTGACCTCGAGCAAACGCAGCGCGGCTGCCGTGGCGAGCCGACTGATCTGACATGCCGGTACGACCGCCCACGGGAACGAGTACGAGCGTCGACCGGACACCTCGAGCCCGATCCAGTGAATGGTGACGGCGCCGCCGGGCTTGCACAGGTCGACCACGACGTGTCCGTCGTCGGCCAGCAGCTCGCGGGCACGGCGTAAGAGCCGCACCGGGTCACCGCCGATGCCGATGTTGCCGTCAGCGAGCAAGGTGGTGCCCCAGCGACCCTCGCCCGGGAGGACAGAGAAGACGTCGCGCTGCAACGCGACGGCACCGCGGGCGCGCGTCTGCTGGACCGCCTCGCCGACGACGTCGATGCCGAGCGCTTGGTGGCCCAGAGCGAGCAATGCTTGGGTCATGCGTCCAGGACCACAGCCGATGTCGAGCGTGGCACCGCTGCAACGCCCCAACATCTCGTAGTCGGCGCTGTCAGCCTCTCCGCGCCACTTCCACGCGGGAACAGACTCCAGGTCCGCCCCCAGCCCGAACACCCGACAAGGTTCACCTCGCAGCGCCTCGGCAAAAGCCCGGGTTGGTGTGATCGGTCTGGCCAGTTGAGTCATCGTCGCGGTCATCGTGCACCCACGTCTTCCGCAGCGGCAAATCCGGATGCGAAGCGGGTCCCTGGATGGGATCGCGCAACGCTACGCGCATCATCGATCGTGTCGACGTCATGGAGTTCGTGAACCAGCTGAACCGGTGCACCAGTCGAACGCAATGCTTGCGCCGTGAGTTCACCCGTGTCGTGACGGGACATCGGTACCGCTGCGATGGCTGCGACCTTCGTCGCGCTGTTGGAGGCAAGACCCCACCAGCCTCCGTCGAGAGCTGGTCCGAGAGCGAATCGACCTTCGGACGCACCGCCTCCCGAGATGGCATCGGCCAGCACCATCAGGTCTGCACCGGTCACCTGCGGAGTGTCCATGCCGATCTGAACGACCGGAGAGCGGACCCCCCACAGCCTGGCCGCGTCGGCATGGGCATTCACGAGCCTCGCCGCGAACGACTCCCCGCGCTGGTCGATCACCTGCCAGCGAGAAAGCCGGCGTTGGATCTCAACGGCGCGTGCGGCATCAGCCAGATCACCTGTCAACGCGATCAGCCTGGTGTGCGGAGCGGTGACGCTCTCAACAGCATCGATGGTGTCCAGAAGGCAGGCCGCGGCCAGATCAGCCGCGAACGCATCACCCAAGGTCCTGGCCAGCCTGGTCTTGGCCAGCCCGGAGACGGGCGCCTTTGCCACCACGATCACGCAGGTCATGGCAGCACCTTCGCGAAGTCACGGACGGCACGAAGGGTGCCACTCACAGAGCCTGAGACCTTCGACTTCGTACCCGCAGCCCGGGGGTGGTAGCCGATGTCATGCTCGGTCAGCACCCAGCCAGCCTTCTGCGCCTTGACGAGAAGCTCGACCGGGTACCCGAACCGTCGATCCGTGAGCTGGAGGTCGAGCAGATCTCGTCGGCGACATACCCGCATCGGGGCGATGTCGTGTACGGCGAGACCGGTCCGATGTCTCAGCCAAGCTGCGACTGCGGCGTTTCCCCAGCGGGCGTGCCACGGCAGCACTCCCGACGAGACTGGACGGCGTCGGCCGAGCGCCATCGTCGCGCGACCATGCTCCACGTCGTCGAGCAGCACCAGGAGGTCTTGAGGATCCATCGACCCATCGCCGTCCATGACGGCCACGATGGCCGACGAAGCGTGACCTACGCCCGTGTGGACGGCAGCGCCGTACCCTGGCCGGCCTTCGTGCACCACCGTCGCGCCATGTTCGCGAGCCACGTTGGCGGTGTCGTCGCGAGAGCCGTTGTCGACGACGATGACCGCGACACCCGCGGGCACACGGGCCAGCAAGGGTGGCAAGGCTGCGGCCTCGTCGCGGCACGGCAGCACGAGATCGCAGCGTGATGTCATACCCGTCACAGTAGGTACGAATGCATTGTCATAACGGCAAGCAACCTTACGGAACTGTGACGGGCAACCTCGTCTGCCTGAGCCAGAGTGAAAAACAATCCGGCGCGCTGCTCTGTCATCGTCGTCAGCGCCGGTCGACGACATCCCGAATCGACGTCAACGGATCGGTAGGGTCAAAGAATGAGCGAGCCGTCGGTCACCGCCGCTCAGTCCGGACCCCCGCGGTGAGCACCACCGAACCGTCGCAACCGGAGGCCGGATCGGCATGGCGCGCGCAGATGACCGGCGCTCCGGTGATCGGACTCGCCACGGCGGCGACGCTGATGTTCGTCGCCTGGCTGCTACCGGCAGCCTGGAATTGGGACGTCCATATGAACTCCTGGCCTCCGCTGCACGCCGAGTGGCAGGCGCGGGTGGGACCCGGAACCATCCCGGCGGCCCTGCTGGGGTTGTTCGGCATCGTGTACGCGGACCGACTGGCGCAGACGACGTCGTGGAGAATGCTGCTCGTCGGCACCTATCTGGTCGGTGTCGCATGGATGGTCAGCCTGGCAACGGTCGATGGCAACGACGGCATCGGCGTCATCCTGAACACCGGGTATGAGTACCTCCGGACAGCCCGCACGATCGACTCGTGGTCTGACGTGGGGACCCTCTTGCGGGAATACACCGCACGGATCCCGGGCAGCCACCCGGATCACTGGCCTGTGCACCTCGCGGGCCACCCCCCAGGCGCCGTCCTGTTCTTCGTGCTGTTCTCGGCCATCGGCCTCGGCAGCGGCCTTGCTGCCGGCTGGGTCGTCATCCTCGTAGCGGCTACGACTCCGGTCGCTGTTCTGATCACGCTACGGACGCTAGGAGCCGAGCGCTGCGGGCGCGTCGCCGCACCCTTCTTGGTCCTCGGGCCAGCAGCCATCTGGATGGCGGTGTCCGCCGACGCGGTGTTCGCGGCATTCGCGGCGTGGGGAATGTGTTGTCTGGCCCTTGCGTCGACACGCCCATCCGGGTGGGGCGTCGCGGCGTGGGGCTTGCTGTCGGGAACGCTGCTCGGCGCTTGCGTCATGATGTCGTACGGCCTGCCGCTGCTCGGCATCCTCGCCGTAGCTGTCCTGTTCGTCGGACGCACTCTCCGGCCGCTACCGTGGGCGCTTGCGGCCGCGCTGGCCGTCGTGCTGACCTTCGCTGCCACCGGATTCGTGTGGTGGGAGGCGTTGCCGATCGTGCATGACCGCCAGTACACCGGGGTGGCGCAGAACCGACCTCAGACGTATTACCTGTGGGGGAATCTGGCCGCACTGTGCTGGAGCGCCGGCCCGGTCATGCTCGCTGGTGTGGCGGCAGCCATCGGACGTGGGCGGGCGTCATGGCGAGAGATCTTCAGCAGCAATCGCAGCGTCCGTGTCGTCATACTCCTGGTGCTAGCCGCGGTCGCCATGGTCATCGGAGCAGATCTGTCCGGCGCCAGCAAGGGCGAGGTCGAACGCATCTGGCTGCCGTTTGTTCCATGGCTGCTGCTCGGGACGGCGCTACTGCCGGTTTCGTGGCGGCGGCCAGGGCTCGCGATGCAAGTGGGGGTGGCGCTAGTCGTGCAGCATGTGCTGCTGACGGGCTGGTAGCTCGAGCGTTTGCGAGCTCAACGTTCCCGTAACGGCGCGGTGGCGAACGCAGGCAAGCCTTGCGCCGGCAGCACGGTCGCCGTGAACCCGAGCTGGTCGCGGGCACGCTGACCGCTAGCGACGATGTGACGAACGTCGCCTGCACGGAACTGGCCCGTCACCTCGGGGACCGCATCCGCACGACTGCTCCCGGTTGCGATCATGTTCGCCACGTCGAGAATGCGCACCGGATGCCCCGAGCAGATGTTGTACGCCATGAGCAAGTCAGGTTCGAGGTCGATGACCTGCTCCACGGCCAACACGTTCGCCGCAGCCACGTCGCCAACGTGCACGAAGTCCCGCACCTGTTCACCGTCCTCGAATACGCTCGGCGCCTCACCGGCCTCAAGGGCAGATCGAAACATGGCCGCCACCCCCGAATATGGGCTGTCTTGTGGCATGCCTGCCCCGTAGACATTGTGGTAGCGCAGAGCGATGACAGACCCGGGAAGCTGCCGTGCCCATGCCAACGCGTAGTGCTCTTGCGCGACCTTGCTGGCGGCGTAGCTATTGCGCGGTGACAAGCGCGCGTCTTCGTCCACCAGCGCCCACTCCATGGCGGTTCCACAGACCTGACACTCGACCTCGAAGTTCTTCGCCTCCAGAGCCTCCAGCGCCCGCTGGGCCGCCGGCTGATCGCCATGCTCTGGGCAGGTGTAGCGACCGTCGCCGTACACCACCATCGACGAGGCAAGGACCAGCCTCGCAACGCCGGCCTCGGCCATCGAAGCCAACAGCACGGCAGTGCCGAGGTCGTTGTGTCCCGCGTAAAGCGGGAGGTCGGCTACGGTGACGCCCGCACCCACCATCGCGGCCTGGTGACAGACCACGTCGGCGCCGTCGAGCAGGTGAGCCAACGCTTCTGCATCGCGGATGTCCACTCGCTGCACGCCTTGAGACGGTTCCGCATCGAGGCGATGGGCCTGCGGGATCAGGGCATCCAGCCCGATGACCTCATGGCCACGTTCGCGCAATGCCACGGCGATCGCACCGCCAATGAAGCCAGCCGCACCGGTCAGTAAGACCTTCATGCCTTCGGATGTTAGCTCCTGATTCCGCGCTCGACGGTGGACCCGGAGAGGATAGGGGTGTGCTTGATTCCTTGTCACCGGCCCGCCGCCGCTTTGTTGTCGGAGTTGTGCTGCTCGTCGCAATCCTTCTGGCCAGCGCGGCCGCGTTGTTCGTCGCCACTCGAGAGAAGGAGGTCACCCCGGTCTCGCAGCAAGACCTGGGGCCGGTGCTGCTGGTTCCTGGATACGGCGGTTCAGTTTCGTCGTTGAAGGTCTTGCAGGCAGCCCTCGAGCAGGCGGGTCGGGACTCGGCGATCGTCGCACCACCGGAAAATGGCACCGGTGACCTACGCGATCAGGCGCAGGGGCTGGACGCTGCCGCGCGTGCTGCCCTGGCGCGTTCCGGGGCGGGCTCGGTCGATGTGATCGGGTACTCAGCCGGGGGTGTTGTCGCGCGGCTGTGGGTCGACGACTTCGGTGGCGGCAGTCTGGCTCGACGTGTGGTGACGTTGGGATCACCTCACCACGGCACTGACGTGGCCGGACTCGCCTTCGACATCACCCCGGACACGTGCCCGCAAGCGTGCCAACAGTTGGCCCGTGACAGTGACATCCTGCGGTCGTTGAACGCCAATGATGAGAGCCCCGACGGCCCTCGGTGGGTGTCGATCTGGACGACGGATGACCAGGTCGTCGTACCGGCCCACTCGGCATCGCTCGAGGGCGCTCTTAACTTCTCCGCTCAGTCCGTGTGCCCCGGCCTGCAAGTCCAGCATGGTGGCCTGCCTCGTGATCGCATCGTGATAGCGATGGTGCTGGCTGAGCTGAGTCGCTCGCTTCCGAAGCTGCCGTCCCGTGGTGTCTGCTCGGCTTGACCTATCGAGTCGACCAGGACGTAACTAGCTCGTGATGTCCTTGGTCGTGAAGTTGGCCCATCCGGCGGCAAGGAGCACCGCGACGTACAAGAGCTGGAGGGCAGTTCCACGTTCGACGTTGCGCCACAAGATGGGGTCGCGGAACAGGTCGACAAACGACAGCCAGTAGCGCGTCGGCAGGTATGGGTGCAGCGAGGTCGCCGCATCCAGAGTCAACAACAGGGTCGACGCGATGAGGACGCCGATGGTGCCGAGAGCTGCAGCGAGGGGCGATTCGACGATCGTGGACAAGAACAGCGCGATTGCTGCCACGCCGAGCATCGAGAGGACCGCGTACAGCAGCGCCAGCCCGGTCCGCCACAGCATCTCCTGGGTCGACAACGACGTGCCTGAGACACTGGCGGCGGCCACGCCGCCCTGCTGGTCGCCCAACAGGAACCTCCCGCTGACGTACGCGGTCGCCGCCACCACGACCACCGCCAAGAAGACGAAGGTCATCACACTCGCTAGCTTCGCGGCGAGCAGCCGGGTCCTCCCGACCGGTCTGATCAGGACATAGCGCAGGGTGCCCGCCTGTCCTTCTCCAGCGATGGCCTCGCCGGCAACGACGGCAACCGCGGCAGGCAAGAAAAGGGGCAGCACGATCGCGATCGCAGCGAGCGGATACAGCGTGCCGTCGGTGAGCACCGCCGAAAGGAATGCCGGGCCTGTTCCAGGACGAGGGCCGATGTCGGTGATGGCCAGCAGCACCGCCACCAACGTCGGGAGCGCGTCAATCAAACCAATCGTGATCCAGGTCCGACGACTTCGGACCAGCTTGCGTACCTCGACGCCGATCATGATCACACGATCCTGTCGGTGCCGGACGAGGTCGCTTCCAGCACAACATCCTCAAGCGAGCGACGTTCGGGCGCGAGTTCCTGGACACGCACGCCGGCGTTCACTAGCCGGCTGTTGAGCGCGGCTGCGTCATCGGTGCGCACCAGCACGCTGTCGGCCTCTTGCCGTTCGACCATGCCGTCAAGTAGGGCTCTGACCTTCGCGACGTCAGGAGTCCGCACGAACAGCCGCCCGGTGGGACGCTTCAGATTAGTGAGCTCGTCCTGGATCACGAGGCGCCCTCGGTCGAGGACCCCGACTCGGGTGCACAGTTGCTCAACCTCGGCCAGCAAATGGCTGGAAAGGAAGATCGTGCAGCCGCGGGCATGCAACCCCAGCAGCAATTGGCGTATCTCACGGATCCCCTGTGGATCCAGTCCGTTCGTGGGTTCGTCGAGGATCAACAGTTTCGGTGACCGGAGCAGGGCGCCGGCAAGCCCGAGCCGCTGCCGCATGCCAAGGGAGTAAGCGCGTACCGGACGGTTGTCCACACCACCGAGACCGACCTGGTCCAAGACGTCGTCGACGCGGCCAGCCCTCGAGCGGCGGTCCCCGCGCGGTCCCATGGCATCGAACAGGGCGAGATTCGCTCGCCCGGACAGTTGTACGTAGGCCGCCGGACCCTCGACGAGCGCGCCAACCAGCGGCAGCACGTGACGTGCCGAGGCCGGCATCGCCTGGTCGAGCACCCGGATCTGTCCGGAGGTGGCCAGCACCAAACCCAGGAGCATCCGGACCGTGGTCGTCTTGCCTGAACCGTTGGCTCCGAGGAAGCCGTAGATGTCGCCCTCACGCACATCGAGGTCGAGCCGATCGACCGCCAAGATCCCGCCCCTGAAGCGCTTGGTCAAGTCCGATGAGGTGATCAACGCAGGACCCTGGCCTGCTGCTCGAGCTGGTGTGCGGCGGTGATGAGCGTCTGCTCGGTGACGGTCCCTGCGACGAGCCAGCCGCCCCCGTAGCCTGAAAACTCGGTCAGCAGCACGCTCAAAGGTCCGGCTGTCAGTAAGTCACCTTCGGCAACCAGCTGGACCCCCGGTGTCTGCTCCATCTGCTCACGCAGTGGCATGGCGGCACGATCCGAGAGCGGGATCGCCACCATGCGCGTCACGCCGGTGCCGTAGAGGCCGACCGCGCGGAGTCGTCGATCGTTCGGCCGAGATAAGCCCGCGAGCATGGCCGGAGGCGCCAGTGGTGCGAACTGGTTCGCTCCGTCAGCCACGTCGATCACATCGTCATAGGAGAGCTTGGTTCCCGGTGGCGCGGTGAAACGCGTGACGTTCTCGTCGGGTGTCGCGGCCGTGAACGACATGAACTCCGTGGTGAATGCTGCAGTCGCGGTCCCGCGGGCAAATACCTGAATCCGGAGTGGCACCCCCGTGTCGGAGTCAGCCCATAGGTCGGCATGGTCGATGCTGGACTGCGCGACGCTCGGGGACAGCCGAAGACCGAGGGCGTCGCGACCAGCCACATGCCGCGCGGGCAGCCGGCTCAGTTCGGAAGCGTCGGCGTCGGACAGCAGGTGCCGTGCGAGCTCAGGCGGGACCAAGTCGGCAGTGCGAGGTAGGCGGATTTCGGGATCGCGGCTGCGCGTCGCCTCGGCTCGCTCGTAGTCCCATGTAGTCGTGAACCGTGAATCATGGAAAACGTCGGTCTCACCGGTCACCAGCACCTTGTCGACCCGCCAGTCGGCATCACTACGCCACCAGACTCGCATGCGGGTGCGCTCGCCGAACAATGCACCCACGTCGGTGAAATGGTCCGCCACCGGAAGCTGCAGGGTGCCGAGCGTCTCGACGTACCCCGAGTAGGGATGACTCGCCGCGGCCTGGATCTGCGCCAGAAGTGCTCGAGCGTTGATGTCACGGTCATGAGCGGGTAGGGCGCGAAGCCCTAGCGGCATACCGATGACGAGCGCAACGCCCAGGGCAACGATGCACCATCGGCGGGCGGCGGTCATACCTCAGCGTACGTCTGGGCCAGCTTCGCGCCCACGTGTACAAAAGGGCATTGGACCAAGCCGAGACCTGAGGGCACACCCGCCTGCGCGGGTGTGCCCTCAGCGTGATTTGTCTCGGCCTTCTCAGGCGGTGGCGATGGTGATTTTCGCGACGCCGACCAGCAGGCCCTGCTTGACCGCGTCGGTGTTGAACGTCTTGTTCAATAGACCCGCAGCATCACCTGAGATCGTCACCAGCGTGCCCTCGAGCACAGCGGTCGACCCTTGAGCCTGGAGCGGCTTGAGAGTGCGACCGTCGAGGTTGAAGATCGTCGCGCTGGTGGCGGCGGTCTCGCCGTTCACGCTCACGTCTCCCAACACCATCGACCTCGCCGGGTCGACCTCGAAGTTCGTCAGGTCAACCTCCGTGGATCCGGCAGTCAGGGACAGCCCGGACCCATCGTGCTCGATCAGTCCTTGTACGTAGGGGTCGATGCTGCCGGGCTTGTAGTAGGTCACGTCTCCACCGGTGATCGGAAAGCTCACGGTGCCGTCAGCGAGCTTGGCGTCACCCACGACGCCGGGGGTGAGCTTGAGCGATGTCAAGGCCTCGACGAAGCCCGGGTCCAGCGTGACCGCGGTGTCGTCTCCGCCCAGGTTCTGGACTGCGGCTACGGGCTCGGGCTTGTCGCTGGTTCCGTTGTCGTCGTCGCTCGAGCAGGCGCCGAGCGAAAGCGCGAGTAGGGCCGCGGCACCCATCCCGACAACTCGCGTGAAATTCTTGGATCTGCGGTCGAATTGCATTGGTGATTCCCTTCGGTGGTGGTCGGTCCAAGGGGATTCGGAACGAGGCCCTAGTCGGATGGGACGTCTCAGCCGTTTCACAGACAACCCGGCCGGTTCCCGACGAGAACTCGACCTGCACGCCGTCGCCACCATGTCCACGGCTCGCTCAGCGCACACAGATTCAGGGCCACTTCCGTTTGCTCGAGAGCCTGGTCCACAGTCGGCCGGGCACGAACCGCGCAAGTTTCATGAGGATGGCCCTGCGTGGCGGCAACACGATCTCAGTGCGGTTGCGTTGGCGCCGCCGGCGATGACGCCGCTGCTGTGAGCGAGCATGTCGGGCAGCACGGCGCGATGCCGTTGCTCATGCCCACCAGCTGGACCTCGACGTGGCGCCGCAACGCGAGCGCAGCGATCAGCAACCCAATCTGCCGTTGGGTAACGAGATCTGTGCTCAGGCGAGGCTGCCCATCGGATCCCATGCAGGGAGCACGATCGGGTCGTCGGCGAGGGCCGCCTCGAGCTCCGGCGGGAGTAGACGTTTCGGCACGGCGATCTCGAACACGTACTCGTCGAACCACGAGTCGTTCATGGTCCAGAAGCCCTTGATGCCCTTGTCGCTTCCCCAGCTGTTCTCCACCCGCCAACGGCGGGGAGCACCGTCGACGATGTCGACCCCAGTGAAAAGCATCGCGTGCGTCATCGCGCTCTCGTGGTACACCAGCCGGTCAGGTTTGGCCAGGCCGAACTCATGGTCGTACACGCTGCCGTAGTCGTAGAGCGCCGAATCCCAGATGCCCAGGTCCATGCTCATCTGCGGACCGACGTCGCAGCCGAACCACACCGGCTCCCCAGCAACGATCTGCTCCTGGGCCAAGCGTTTGAGCAGGCCCATCTCGACGTTCAGGTATGTCACTGGCGGACCGTCGACCACGTTGCCGAGGTACTCGACAGTGAACGTCCGGCCGTACGTGCTGGTCGGGCGCGGGTCGTGGACGAGGCAGACATAGTCCTCGATCGGTAGCGCCACGTAGCGCTCGGCGAACTCCTGAGGAGTGAGCTCGCCGTCGCGGTGGAACTTGCGATCCTTGTCTGTCCACTGCCAGTCGAATCGCTCCGGTGGCGTGCCGAGGTGCAGACAGAGGACACGGTGCACGACCGCGAGGATCCCAGTCCGCGCCTTGTCCAGCACGTCGTCGTCGCCATCGAGCTCACGCAGGGTCCTCGCACCCTCATGGAGAACGTTGCGCAAGACCCCGTTCATCCGAGACGTCTCCGCCGAACTCTGCGTCTCCGGCATGACGGACTTCGGCACGAGGCCGTGCTTCTGGACCACCGAGACGAACATGTTCCACTGGCCGCCGTCATCGGCAGCGCTGGCGAGCAGGTGCGCCACGGTACGGTCGTCGACCTCACGATGACGGGTCTCGATGATCGCGTTGAGGAAGTAGTTCGCCCGCTCGAGCTTGTCCCAGAACATGACGTGATTCTGCGAGAACTCAAACTCCTTCAGGTTCATCGCGTTCATCGCCCCGACGCGCAAGAGATTGAGGCCGGCGAACAACCAGCAGCGACCGCTCTTCTGCTGGTTCGTGACCTCCCAGTCGTCGAGCAGATGCGACACGGTGTGATCGGTACCAGTCACCACAGCCCGATCCAGGGCGACGTCCTGGATGCCGACCTTGGTGACCGCGTTCTGCGTGATGCGGTACGCCGGATTGGCCGCGAAGTCGGTGCGCAATGAGTGAAGATCGTCTACGGTCAGCGGGTTTGCCATGAGACGACCATAAACGACTTGCCCCTGCGCTCGTCCGACGGCATCTCGCGTTGGACCCCACCGAAGACTGGCTCTTTGTGAGCGTCGTGAACCATGCGAGGCTCAGGACATGACCGAGGCCAACCGAGAACACAGCTGTGAGGTGGCTTTGCTCGTCCCGCATCCGACGCGCCTAGCCGTGCTGGTGGTCGACGTCGGCCATTCGTCGGCTGCCTCCGAGTTGCCAACGCTGCGCCTGAGTCCAGAGGCGACTCTTCCCGAGATCATGGCGTCGGCTGAAGTCATCGACCCTGCCACGGCTGTCCCGCTACGGCTCAGCATGACCAAAGCGCGGGCCGAGGGGGATGCGATCGCGATGCTGATGGAGTTCGATGCTGTCGGGACCCAGGCGCCCGCTGGCTGGATGTGGCGGGATCTCGACGCGACGACCATCACTGGCCTCGAACCTGCTGAGGCTCGAGCGGCCGTGTCCTCCTGGGCCAGGGAACGAGCTGACGGCTGGTCCCCGCTACGTCCGCAGTGGTCCAGACCCGGGTGGTTCGCGCGCGCATCGGGGTGGATGCTCGAGCAGATGGCTGCAGACGGGCACCCGGCCACCCGTGCCCCGCGAGTCCACCACCTCTGGGATCTGTCGGTCGTCCTGCGTGCCCCCTCGTCTGACGGCGACGTCTTCCTCAAGTGTAGTCCCGACACCTTTCGTCACGAGGCCATCGCGACGCAAGCGTTGGCCACGCACACGCCGGAGGCACTCCCCGATGTCGTGGCCGTCGACGGCGCGCAGGGGTGGCTGCTGATGCGTGATCTCGGTGCCCCCGAGCTGGGGCATCAAGACCAGTCCCTTTGGCACGAGGGGTTGGTGGCGCACGCAGGAATCCAGCGCGGGTGGCAACGGCGGACCGACGAACTCGTCGACCTCGGACTTCCGGTCCGTTCGTTGCCGGACCTGGCCGAGCAGGTCGAGCAGGTCAGCGACGACGACATACTGCAGGCGAGGATGAGCCCGGATCTGCGTGACCGGTGGCGGTCATCGGTCCCGGCTTTGGTCGCAGCGTGCCTGCGGCTCGACGAGATCGGGCCTGGGCCCAGTCTCGTCCACGGCGACCTCCATCCGTGGAACGTCACTTTCGGATCGGGTACGACTCGCATCTTCGACTGGACTGACGCAGCCGTCTCGCACCCTTTCGTTGACCTCGCGACTTACGTCTTCAGGACCGAAGACGTCGCTGTTCGCCGAGAGCTGGTCGACGCCTATGTGGGCGCCTGGAGCACCTCGGAATCCAAGGACCGCGTCCGGGAGGCCGCCGACCTCGCCGTGGTCGTCGGCTCGCTCTACCAGGTGCAGACCTATCGAGCCCTGATGCCGACCTTGATGGGCGATGACCTGGCCGGCGCCGACGTCAGCTGGATCAAGCGCACCCTCACGCGCCAAGAGCGAGGACTCGACAGCCCGAGCTGACCGGTCAGAGTGACTCTTCGAATGGCGTGCCATTGCCTTGGAACGCTGCCGACTGGGCCGTCCACGATCCTTGGACGACGCTGAGTACCTGCGGGCAGGAACTGTCGGCGGTGACTTCGTACGTGTAGGCCGTCCCCGAGAGTTGTCCGGCTAGGAACGTGGCGTGGACGGTCTGGTTGCGCTCGCCCTTGTACATCCGGAATGTCCACGTGCCTGCGTCGAATCCCTCCGGTCGGCTGACCGCCTCGAGCACGACGTCACAGTCGGCAGCCATCGGCTGAGGGGCCTCGACCTGCATCGCCAGCTCCAGCAGCACACCCTGGGCGCCACGTGAGTATCCGTCGATCGACATGTTGGTGACAGCGATCCTGGGTGGGTCCGGTTCACCGATCGTGATGTCCTCGACCGTCGCGTCCACGGCGACGCGGTGCAGACCGCGGTGCAGGATCTGGGCGAGTTGCGCACGCGACACGTTCCCGCCGGGGTTGAACTTGCCCATATCGCCCTTCATCAGTCCGGCGTCGGCCACTGCTTCGATCGACCGGAACGCCGGGTGCGAAGGCGGTACGTCGCTGAAGGCGCTGGCTGCCCAGGCGGCCAGGGGAACAAGTAGCGCGCCGACCATCCCACCGATGATGAGGGTCTTGGTTCTGCCGGAAGGAACCGAAGGTGCGGTTCGGCGACGTTGAGATCGCATGGGGACTCCCAGGATTGGAAGATGCCGACAGTCGGCATCTTGGCCCCAAGGTCGTCCTGAAGCGGTACTCCGTCAAGGTCGTCAGGGTTCGCCCCCGCAACAACGTGTCGAACGGCCATCACCACGGAGTCGGTGGGGATACATGGCGGTCGGGGGACGAACTAATGCGTTGCATCCCTCGATCTGCTCGGGGCATCCTCGACGTATGTCGACGCACCATGAGCAACCCGAGATCGTCATCACGCTGCTGGAACCAGCGCAGAGCCACGACGCCGAGTTGGTCGAGCACGTGGCCCAGTTGATCAACCGTGTCTACGTGACCGCCGAGAGTGGGCTCTGGCGTGACGGCGCTACGCGGACGACTGCGGCCGAGGTCGCCATGTTCATCGAAGCCAGCGAGATCGCGATCGCCACCCGAGATGGCCAGCTCGCCGGGTGCGTCCACCTCCACGACGTCGCGGACGACACGAGCGAGTTCGGGATGTTGGTCGCTGCCCCCGAGCAGCGAGGGACCGGCGTCGGTAGGGCTCTGGTCGACTACGCGGAACTTCACAGCCGCGAACGCGGGTTGCGAGCGATCCAGCTCGAGCTGCTCGTCCCGCGCACTTGGCAGCACCCGAGCAAGGAGTTCCTCAAGGACTGGTACGGGCGGCGCGGCTACCGGGTGATTCGCACGATCACTATTGACGACACTCATCCGCACCTAGCCCCGCTCCTTGCCACCCCTTGTGACCTCCAGGTCCACGAGAAGCCCCTGTTGGCACTTGACCGCGTCCCCACCACCTCGTCATGACAAGCGGCCGTAGCTCGCGGCATCGCTGACAACGGCGCTGTTCGCGGTGGTACGCCGCGGCCTAGACCCCTCGTCAGCCGGTGAGTTCTCGGAAGCGGGCCCCGAGATCCTGTGGCCACATGCTCGTGTCCTCAAGCGCACGCGACAAGAAGTCTGCGTAGGTCTCGTCTCGATCTGCGAAGCCACCACGGTCCATCACGTCGTGCAACAACAGAGCCAAGACGTGCATCCCCTCGTCGGCGGTCGTCCATCGCTCGATCGGATCACCTGCCAGGCCGAGCTTCTTGTTGAGCACCTGGTCCAACGCCTGCGCGGCGTCCTCCTCGGCGTACCCCATCCAATCGTTGTAGCCGGCGTCTCGTGGTCTCGCCGCGAACCGAGCAGCGAGGAAGGGATCATCGGCCAGACGCGCCAGCTGCTTCTTGAGCCGATGGTCCTCTGGCCACGGCGGATGCAGCAGCTCATGCACGGAGTTGTTCAGCACAATGCTCGTCCGATAGCGCACGTCACCCAAGAACCTGACACCAGTCACCCGGATGGCGTGCGGAGCTGCCCAACGAAGAATGCAGACCTCGATCTTGCGACTTCCCAGACTCATGCCGGTGTGCTGTTCGATGAGCGGCACGAGATCGTAGGGCCGAAGGTCGTCCTCGAGCTCGGCAATACGTTGATCCAGGGAGTCACGTGCATTCTGCACCCACCATTCGGCCAGGTCGGCTCCACGGAGGCACTGAAGGACCTTCGCGAGTGCTGGCTGGATGCGTTCGAACAACTGCTCGTCGGTCTCGCTCCAGTGACTCGACGTCTCGCGCATCAGCCGCGGGAGCAGCCCAGGCTCCTCGACAGCCGCGATCAACGCGTCGAGCTCCCGGACAGCTGCATCGGTTGTCGATCCAGTCGGAGTCGACGCCGCCGCCGGTGAACACCAGAGCGTCAGGTACGCCGGGAGAGGCTTACCCGCTTGCTCGGCGACTTCGCTGCGCAACACGGCCACAGCGTCCATGGCGCGCTGATCCGCGTGCTCACGGAATCGTTGCTGCCACAACGCGGCGTCTTCAACGTGCCTGGATGTATAGAACTCCAGGTCGGCGAGGAGTGGAGTCAAGCAGAGCGCGTCGAACCACAACGACGGATGGAGGTGCCAGCCGGACGGGGCGTTCTCGGTCATTCCGTCATGCTGCCAGGTGGCGTCCGATCAGTCGGTCGCGGCTGGGCCATAGACCAGGTGCAGCACACCAGTGCTGAAAGTCGTGGCCGAGACCAGCTTGAGCGGCACCTTTGCACCATCGGTGAAGAGCTTCTTGCCGTGCCCGACGACGACCGGGTGCACCAGAAGGTGCAGCTCGTCGACCAAGCCCTGTTCGAGCAGCGAACGGACCAAGGTCGCGCTACCCGTCGTGCCGAGGTCGTTGTCCTGCTTGAGTTTGGTCAGCTCGGCCTTCACGTCGCCAGTGACGACGCTGGAGTTCTCCCAGCCTGCGTCGGTGAGGGTGTTCGACACCACGTACTTCCGCGACCCGTTCATCTGGCCGGTGATCGGGTCGTCAGGATCGGCGTTCGGCCAGTAGCCGGCGAACTCGTCGTACGTCTGCCGACCTAGCAGCATGGCGTCAGTGCCGGACATCAGACTGCCGACGACTGAGCCCATCTCGTCGTTGAAGTAGTCGAAATGCCAGGTCTCCGGCGACTCGATAACGCCGTCAAGTGAGATGAACAGGCTGGACTTGATGGATCCCATGAACGTTCTCCTATGGTGAGTTCAGGCTTGCGCGCCGGCCCTCATCTGTCATCCGCATTGTGACAACCCGCCGTGCTGCGCCGCATCGTGGGCTGCCCGCCTAAGCCCCTGCGCACATGCGAAAGCTGCGGACGTCTTGTGGACACCCGCAGCTACCGCAGTTGAGAGCTCAGCGGTTACGACCGCTCGACGTGGAGCGTGTAGTCGTCGAGCCAAAGGCTCAACGAGTCGTCGTGCTCGTTGTCTGTGATGCGGGTGACGGCCTTGATCGTGTTGCGTCCATGGTGAATCCGGCCGCAGAACTGCGCCGAGTTCATGGCGTACGTCGGTGAGCCCGTGAGAGCCATCGGGTCAGCTGCGCCACCGGCCGGCTGAAGCGGAACACCGTTCAGGAGCACCTCGAGCTCGGCCCAGTCGAAGTTCTCTCCAGGCGTCGAGCCACGGAGCTGGTCCTCGGCCGAGAACGTGACGTTGACGGTCCCTCCACCAGCAGGCCCGACCACCACCAGCTGAGTGCCTGGCACGACAGTGTCAGCGCCTTCGAACGAAAGGCTTGGCTGGTTGACGATCCGGTTGTAGATCCGGTCGGCCGGACCTGAGTCACAGCGCTTCACGTTCGCGGTTTTCGACGTCAGCTGCGCCGAAGCGATCGGACCGCCCTCCTGCGCAGTGCGGTCGTCTGACTTAGTCGCGACGGCACCCCCGGCCGCCCCCATGATGGCAAGCGCCACAACGCCGCCGGCAATGATCTTCTTCATTGGTCTCCCCCTTGATAAGTCCGCCCCGTCGACGGTTCTTGCGGGACAGGAGGCGACGGTGTGCCGTCGAAATACGAATCGCAGCAGGGTGCGAGAGAGAGTCAATGCCCGGTCGACGTGCTCGGCCAACCGAACTCACTGACATACCAACCGGCTCCGGTGGCAACGACAAGGACAAGCGCTGCCAGCAAGAGCCCGGCGGCGACCGGTACCAGCCAGCCTGTTGCTCGAGTTGAGTGCAAGCCGATCACTTTCGCCACGAAGGCTCCATAGAAAGCGCATCCGGCGATCGAGTGCAGCATGACGCGGGTGTCGGTTGACTGGTATCCCAGTGCCCATAAGCAGTGGTACGCGACGGGGAGGCTGATCACGACGGCCAACGCACCCGACGAGCGGTGCACAATCCCGAGTCCACTCGGTACACGCGGACCAAGGTGTCCGTACATCCATAACGCCGTGGTCAGCTGGACAACAGCGAGAACGCCGACGGCGACCGAGAAGTACACCTTCATCGACGCGAGGCCACCAAGACCGAACGTCACGATCGCCTCACCGCTGGGCGTGTGCTCCCGCCCGTAGACGCCGAGCACGATCGCGACGACAGCGCCGACCGCTAGCGCGCCAAGCGCGTAGCCAGCGCTCGACCGTGACTCCTGAGCGTTCGTGGCCATCGACCCTCCGATCAACGTGATGATGCGCTCGTCACGCGCGTGAGGCAAGTGCCCACGGCCGGCGCGGCTGCACTGAGGTTCATGACTGAGGGCAGGTCTCTTGATAGGGGCGGTCTCCGAAGCTTTCCTGCCACTCGGCCAGAGTGAAGTCCCGACCCGCCATCTTGCACGCGAACTCCACGGCATACGTGGCGCTGGTGTCCCAGACATAGGCGCTCCCATAGTCGTTCGAGATCACTACGGTCTGGCTGTCCTCACCGAACACGGCCGATGCAGTCAACCTCTCCTGCAACAGCACGGTTCCTAACAACGCACCGGTTGCACCGTCCCACAGGCTCACGCTGCCGTCTTGGCCGCCGGTGACGATCTTCGTTCCGTCCGGTGAGTAGACGACAGTCCAGACGACGGAGCTGTGGCCGACCACGGGCGGGCGCACGAGTTTGCCCGACTCGAGGTCGAGGACGGCCAGCTCCCCGTCGTATCCAACGATGGCGGCATGACGTCCGTCCGGCGAGCTTTCCAGCCAACCTGTATCGAAATCCATCTCGCCGTTGTTGATGACCTCACCGGTCGCCAGGTCGACGAGCTCCCAACCACGACCGGAGTGTTCGAACATCGGGTCGGGTACGTAGCCCGGCGTGAGGCGCAGAAGTTTCTCGTTGTCGGGGCCGAGAGAGACGGCACTGCTCGTGCCGTCTAGTTGTACGGGGTCGCCCTTGGGTTCAAGGGACTCGGGATCAAGCATGAGTAGCCGGCCCGCCGTGTTGACGGTGACGATCCGCGTGTCGTCTTGGCTGAACGCCACATAGGTGACCAGTCCGTCAAGGCTGGCTTCCTGTTCCACCTTCCCAGTCCTGGGATCCCAGATCTTGATGAAGCCACGACCCACAGTCGCAACCCGGTCACCGGCTGAGTTCCAATCCCAGCCGTTGATCTCGTCCGGCGGGACGTTCGGGGTCCAGGTCAGGTCGCTCATGTCGAAGAAGCGAGTGCCGTAATCGCCTCCGCTGAAGAGGTACCCCCCTCCCGGCGACGGTGAGACAGATGAGAGCGCGAACTCAGCGGGCTTGGCCACCTTTGAGACGAAGCGACGGGATCCCCGCAGGTCCCACTCTCGGACGGTGCGACCGGCACCGCCCGTGTAGAGCGTGGTGTCGTCTGGGCTGAAGGCCAGGGCTTGAGTCTCCGCCTCCCCGAGTTGCAGTCGGTCGCGAATCTCGCCTGTGGACACCCCCCAAATGATCGCGGTTCGGTCGGGCGACACCGAAGCGAGGAGCTTTCCATCGTGGGAGAATCGCAAGCCGGTCACGCTTTCACTGTGACCACGCAGTTCGCGAAGAATTTTGCCTGTCTTTGAATCGACGAGGAGCAGCCGGTCGGGCACCTGAGTGACTGCCAGCACCGTGCCGTCGCGGTTCAGCTCGAAGGAGTCCACGTTGTGTCCATTGACGCCGGTGGTCCAGAAAGCGCTTGGTCGCGTGTAGAGCCGTTTACTGCTCGCGACGTCGTAAGCCGACAAATGGGTGCTGGTGTAGACCGTTGATCCGTCTGGGCTGAGTTCGACGAGGCTGCGGTAGCGGTAGATGCCGTCATCTGGAAGCTCCGCTCGCATCCGTAATGCGGGTGTGCCAGGGACGCTCAGATCCCACACCAGGACGGCGGCACCCCCGATTTCCCAATACCCCTCTACCTGGCGGAGTCGTTGAATGACAGCGGCCATCGTTGATCCGTCTGCGCTGAAGGTGAGGTCGATGACGCGCGACGGGTATCCCGGCACATCACTCAGCTGCACGGGGAGTTGCTCCAACGTTTGTGCATCCAACAAGAGAATCGGAGTGGGCGTCAGCGCCGGCAACCCGACTGCAAGCGTGCTGCCGTCCGGGCCGAACGCCATCGGGGCATGCCAGATGTCCGGGATGCGGGGGGTCGGCGGGTTGAAGCGCGCGCGCGTCTCCAACGTCGCGGCGTCGAGGAGCTGCACGTGGCCGCTGCGGTCATAGACGGCCAGTGTGTCCCCGTCGGTGCTGACATCGAACCCCGTGATGGCGTCGCCGTTGTACGGGGTTGAGCCAACCAGCTGCGGATGCTTCGCAAGCACCGCCAGGACGTTCGCGCGAGTCGCTGGCGAGTCGTCCAGGCGTGCGCCCGCGACGGCCAACAGCATCGCTGTACTAATGTCCTCTGTGGCCAGCGCCCGTGCCCCCACGCGACGAGCGTCAGCCGCCCTCGCCGCGTCAGCCGCCGCGGCGGCGTTGGAGTCTGCGCGATCGGCCTGACGCACAGCGAGGAAGCCGCTCAGCAACGCAGCGATGAGGAGCACCACCGCACAGGCGAGCACCCCGCGGAGCCGCCGAATCATCCGCACCTGGACGCGGGCACGTTCCTCAGCTGACCGCTGCTCGGTCTCCGCAATACGCGCGGAAGCCTCCAGGAACGCCGCCTCGGTGTCGGTGAGGTGTGACCCTCGCCGGTCACGCCACTCGATCGCCTGGGCGAGTCGGACTCCGCGATACAGCTCGCTTTCAGGGCGATCCATCGAGTCCCAAGCGTCGGCGGCCGCGGTGAGATGGTGCAGGATGCGCTGGCCTTCCACGTCGTCTTCGAGCCAGGCATGCAGCCGAGGCCAGGCTCGGGCGAGCGCTTCATGCGACACCTCAAGCACGCCGGCATCACTCGACACCAGCCGTGCCGCCACGAGTTCATCGATGAGTACGTCGATCTCAGGATCGGACCCGATCAACCGGCGGGGAACCCTGCTGCGCACCGGCTCACCTTCGACTCCGTGCGTGACAAGTCTCAGCAAGAGGTCACGCAGCAGGTGGCGTTGTTCGGGCTGGATCCCGGCGTAGACCTTCTCGGCCGACTGCGCGACCGCGCCGCGAATGGCACCTGTCGCCCGATAACCGTCAACCGTCATGGTGTTGCCCTCACGGCGTTTCCAGGTCTCCAGCAAGGCGTGGGACAGCAGAGGTAGCGCGCCCGGCTCATCCTGAACATCGCGCATGAGCAGATCGACCAAGCCAGGCTCGATCACCAGCCCGACCTGTCGCGCGGGTGACACGATCGCCTCGCGGAGCTCGTCCTCCGACATACCTCCGAGGAGGTGCATGCCCCGCTCCACCAGGTAGGTCAGGGAGGGGTACGCCGCAACGTCGGCGAGATGATCGGCACGCAGGGCCATCACCAACAAGCCCGACTTCGCATGCTCCACGACGGCTGCGACGAACTCGGCTCGCTCGGAGGCGTCTTCACAGAGGGAGAAGATCTCTTCGCACTGGTCAATCACGAGGACCGGCCGGACGCCGCTCGTGGGCAGCCGGGAGAGCGCATTCATCGGGTGAGCGCCAGGCGTGATCACCAGCACAGAACGCCCTTGTCGGCGCAGGGACGCAGCCACACCGGCGCGGCACAAGGACGACTTTCCGCTACCCGAGGGACCCACGATCGCCAACGTCGAGACGTCGCTCAGGATGGCCAGGCAGGTGCTCAGGTTGGTCTCGCGGCCGAAGAACGACTCCGCGTCACCGATGTCGTACGGCACCAGGCCCTGATAGGGACAGGTGTCAGCTGAGGACGCGGATCTGCCCGAGACTGCCAACGACTCGTCTTGCCGCAGGATCGCTTGTTCGAGCGTGACGAGGTCGGGACTCGGGTCCAGTCCAAGTCTTTGTGTAAGGAGTGACTTGACCTCGTGGATCGTCCGTAGCGCCTCTTCCTGGCGCCCGGCCTGGTACTGAGCCTGCGCCAACAGCGCCCAGCGCCGCTCACGCATCGGGGCCGCCTGAACCATCCTGTGGGCCTCGGCGATGACCTCGCGATGATGACCGAGTTCTAGCGCCGCCTCGACCTTGAGCTCCTCCGCGTTGAGCTGCAGCTCCTCGAGGCGTGCAGACTCAATGACCGCATGGTCCCAGCCCTCGAGCTCGACGAAGGGCTGGCCTCGCCACAGCGCCAACGCCTCGCCGAGCACGTATACCGCTCGATCGCTCTCGCCCAGCATCAAAAGCTCGCGCCCTCGCACCACCATCCGCTCGAAACGCTGAGCGTCCACCTCTTCAGCAGGGACGACGAGGCTGTAGCCACGTTCGGACGTCTCGATGGCTCGCCGCCCAAGGGTCTTTCTGAGCCGCATCACGCATCCCTGAACCACCTTGGGAGCAGACGAGGGCGCATCCTCTCCCCACAGTGCGTCTATCAGGCGGTCGACGCTGACAAACTCGCCTGGCCGCATCGCCAGCACGCTGAGCACCACTCGATCGCGACGTCCGAAGCGAGCGTCGATTCCTTCGAGACTGAGCGGTCCCAGCACCGTGATACCCACACGCCGAGAGTTGACCTAACACATCGAGGCGTCAACCGGCTTGAGACCGCCGTGATACCAGGCAGTGGCACAACGGCACGCAGACGACGCGAAAAGGCGTCCTGTGAAAGGAAAGCTCGTGAACACTTTCAACAACGGCTCATCCTCGTCGGTCCGAGCGCGACGCTCCCGACTCCGCGCCAACGTCGCAGTTCTCGGTACGACGGCCCTCCTCCTCGGCACGGTCGCAACACCCACGGCGCACTCCATGTCCAGCTCGGGAGACGGCAGCCTGACTGGACCAAGACAACAAGCGGATCCCGAGAGCCCCACCGATCACCACAAGCTTCCCGATGCGCTGCCGTACTACGTGATACCGGGTGGATGCGTGAGCCCGGAAAGTGTCGCTGTCTACGGCGGCAAGTACTACACCGGCGGCGTCTGCAACGGCAAGCTCTACCGTGGAGACCTCACCAAGAGGCGGGCCAAAATCCTCGTGCCCTCCGGCCGCCATCCCGTCGTCATGGGCGGGGTCGAAGCGACAGCCAACCGTCTCGTGGTGGCCAACGGAGGCTCTGGGTTCGCGACGGTCTATAACCGGTTCAACGGAAAGCGAGTCGCAAGATTCTTCAACGGCCTACCGCATGAATCGATCGTGAACGACGTGGCCGTCACTCCCAACGGCGACGCCTACATCACCGAGTTCGAACGGTCGAAGCTCTATCGCATCCCAGCAGCCGGCTTGGCGCACCACCAGCGAGGGCGACAGGAACTGCCTGTCTGGCTGGACTTCCGCGGGACGCCGTTCCACGTCCAAGCGGGCAGCGCGAACGGCATTGCAGCGACTCCGGACGGACGGTTCCTCATCGTTGCCCAATTCAGCGACGGCGACCTCTACCGAGTTCGCATCCGAGATCAGCACGTGAGCAAGATCAGGCTGCATGGCAAGCACTTGGCGGGGCCTGACGGCATCGTGCTCAGCAACGCCGATGTTCTCTATGCCGTCGAGACGGAGAAGCAGCGGGTGGCCGAGATCCGGTTGAGCGACCACTACGAACGCGGTCGGCTGGTCTCACGCACGACGAGCCCACGATTTAAGTGCCCTTCGGGTGTGGACATCGCCGGCGATCGGCTCCTGGTGAGCAACCTTGGCTACGGTTGTCCGTTTGAGCTCCCGTGGACGGTGGTGAGCATCCGCACTCCGTAAGGGTTTGCAGGGGCGGGTACAACGACATCATGGCCATTCAACGAGTCAACGTGCCGGAAGTCGGCAGACTGCCCCAGTTCTCACACGCAAGCGTCGTGGACCGTCAGGTGTTCGTCTCGGGCATGATCGGAGCCGTATCGGATGAGCTCGACGTTGTCCCTGGTGGCGTCGGTCCGCAGACGCGCCAGGTGCTGCAGAACTTCGAACAGGTCTTGCGTGCCTGCGGCTGCACCCTCGCTGACATTGCCATCGTTCACGTCTACCTGACCGACATGGACGACTTCGCGGTGATGAACGAGGTCTACGCCGAAGTCATGGGCGACGAACCACCCTGTCGCATCACTGTGGGCTGCACTGCCTTGGCGCTGGGAGCGGTCGTCGAGATGGACTGCGTCGCGTTCATCCCAGACGAGTAACCCGGCATTCGTTACCAGCCTTGGAGACACGCAGGACTGACGGGCAAGATCGAGAATCAGCTTTGGGCTCACCGCACACGCCTACAATCGATCGAAAGTGAGCGCACCAGCCGACGGCCCTGTTGTGGGTCCTTCCGACCCGGCTCCCCGCCAACAACGCGGTCCGGGTCGCTTGATCGCGCGATACCTTGCCCTGCTTCTCGTCCTTTCCGGCACCGGGATCTTGGCGTACGTCGCCTGGGAGTACTACGGCACAAACATCGTCGCCAAGCACCGCCAGGCCGAGATCCGGGAGGATCTCCGCGCCGAGTGGGACCAGGCGACGGTCGACGACACGCTCGGACCGGAGGCCGAACCCCCCTCGGGCACGGCCGTCGCGTTGGTGCGGATTCCGCGCTTCGGCAGCGACTACGAGGTGCCGTTGATCGAGGGAGTCAGCGACGAGGACCTGAGTCGGGGGATCGGCCACTTCCCTGGCACCGGCGCAGGTCAGATTGGCAACTTTGCCCTCGCGGCGCACCGCGTCACGCACGGCGAACCGTTCCGCGACCTGCCTGACATGCGACCTGGCGATGAGGTGACCATCGAGACCGCCAACGCAACGTACACCTACGTCCTCGACACCGACCCCAACGACCTCGTGGTCCCGTTCACCGAGAGCTGGGTAGTCGACCCCGTGCCGATCCCCCTCGAGGGTGAGGGGCCGCCAGGCATGCCATCACAGTCTTCTTCGACGCCGAGTCGTGCGCTCGTCACACTGACGACGTGTTCAGAGCTCTTCCACACCGACGACCGGATGGTGGCGTTCGGCCACCTCGTCTCCAGCACACCGAAGTAAGAGGCCGGGAGTCTCAGCGTCGCTCGCTAACGTCTCCGAGCTCGACATACTCGGCCAGTACTGCCTCGACCGTCATTTCTTGTCCGGCGGCGTAGCTGCTCTGCCAAGCAGCCTCAGAGATCGAGGCTCTGGCCGCAGCAAACGGCCGCTCGAGGTCCGCCTCTTGCCACGGTGACCGGGGTCGCTGCATGCGTTCGCGCATCGCGTTGGAAGCACCAAGCAGTCGGGCGCAACCCCGAGCGTCACCATCTCGGCCGATGATTGACGCGAAGTCCTCCGCGAAAGTGGCGAGGAAAATTGGGTCGTGCTGAGCGTTCACACGCTGAGCGATACCTTCCAAGCGCGAGCGAGCCTCCTGCACTCTTCCCATCCCCCCGATCATGCAGGCCATGTTGTGCTCGGCCACCAAGATCCCCAAGGAGTCTCCCTGTGCGCGAGTGATCGCGAGCCCTTCGTTCAGCAGTTCAATCGACCGCTCGACGTCACCTCGTTCATTCTCGATGACGCTGAAGTCAGTGAGAATCTCTGCCAGGAGCTGGGAATCGCCAACACCTCGAGCGAAGCGGAGTGCGTCCTGCATTTTGTCATGAGACGAGTCGAGGTTGCCTAGGTTGCGTTCGGCCCATGCCAAGGCCATGAGCGCGTGGCCTTCGATGTTTGCCTCCCCCAGTCGTCGCGACATGTCAAAGGCTGCCGTGGCCAGCTCCTTGGCTCGGTGATACTCACCGGCGCTTGTGCAGCTCCCGGCCAATGCTTTCAGGCACGCGGCGTGTTCCGGTCCATCGATGCCGCCAGCGCGTTCAACCGCGAGCTCGCACCATCGACGCTTTTCGTCGTGGTACGCGCCACGCTCCCAAGCCCAGACCATGGCACTGCAGAGCTTGAGTCCGAGCGCTGTCCGTTCAGGCTCCACCGGAGTCGGCGTATCGGGCTGCAAGCTCCACATCAGGGCCGCGTGCAGGTTGTCGTACTCGGCTTCGAACTGATCTCTCGCCGCCATCTGATCGACGCTGTTGCCTTTCGAAGAGAGTTCCTGGGCAACTCCCAGAAAATAGTCAGCGTGGCGATCGCTGATCGCCTCCAGTTCGTCTGCTGCCAGCAGCCGGTCCAGGGCGAACGACCGAATCATGTCCAGCGTGGCGACCCTCGGCTCTCCGCCCGGCCCTTCGCTGACCGTCACCAAGCTGACGTCCACCAAGGACGCGGCCCATTCCAAAGGATCGGAATCTGCCAACAGGTCCGTCGTCACCGCATGGATCGCTTCCAAGCCCGCGCCACCTGAAAAGACTCCCAGCCGACGGAAGAAGGCTTTCAGGTCACGTGGCAGCAGGTCATAGCTCCAGGCGATGGTCGACCGCATGGTCTGCTGACGGGAAGGTCGGTCTCGATGGGAGTCCGCGAGGTCCAAGGAGGCGTCGAGTCGGTGCAACAATGCCCGCGGGCTCAGCAGCTTGATCCTGGCTGCGGCCAACTCGATGGCCAGCGGGAGACCGTCGAGGCGCGCGCACACAGCGACCACGTCAGCGCGGTTCTCGGCGTTGAGAACAAAGTCGCTGCGCACCATTTGAGCGTGCTGCACAAACAACTGGACCGCGCCGAAGGCGGACGCGCCGGATTCCGCAGTGCTCTCCGGCACATCCAGCGGTGGTACCGCATGCTCGTGCTCGCCCTGCAGGTGCAGGGGACGCCGTGACGTTGCCACCACTGTGCTCTCGGGTGCGGCGTCGAGGAGTTCTGCGACGACCACGTCGGCATCAGCTAGCTGTTCGAGATTGTCGAGAACGAGCAGCGCCGCGCGGTATCTGAGATGGCCGAGCAGTTCTGGCAGCTGACGTTCAGCCAGCGGCACATCCAGGGTTTCTGCGATGCCGCTCCACATCGCTTGCGAGGAGGTGGCAGCAGCAAGCGGTACGAAGTACACGCCATCGGGAAATGAAGTCACCTGTCGCGCCGCCAGCTCGGTGGCAAGTCGTGTCTTCCCGGAACCCCCGGGGCCGGTCAGGGTCACGAGTCGTACCACTGGTGTCGACAGCAGCTCGAGCAGTTCCTCGAGCTCGCCGTCACGCCCGACCAGGGGGGTCATCACGACGGGGAGACGAGTTGCGGCTCCGAGGCTCTTGATCGGAGGGAACTTGTTGTCGAGCCCTTCCGGTGTCAGGTCGTACAGATGCTCAGGCTGCGGGATGTCCTTGAGCTGGTGCTGCCCGAGATCTCTGAGTTGCGCGTCGTCCGGGCAGCCATCGAGAAGCCTTTTGGTGGCTTCAGAGATGACAATCTGCCCGCCATGCGCTGCCGCAGCGATCCGAGCGGCGCGGTGCACATCCATCCCGATGTAGCCGTCCTCATGTAGGGCGGGAGCGCCCGTGTGGACGCCCATGCGCACGCGGACCCGTTCGTCCGCCGGCCAGGCGTGGGCCTCGAGATCACGCTGCCCTTGTAGCGCAGCGCGGACGGCGTTCTCCGCGATGTCGAAGACGACGAAGAAGCTGTCGCCCTCGGTGCCCATCTCGATTCCATACCAAGAACTCCACGCCCGCCGGAGGACGCTCCGCTGACCCTTCAATGCCTCGGCGTAGCTGTCTCCCAGCCGCGACAACAACGCCGTCGAGCCCTCGATGTCGGAGAAGAGCAACGTCACCGTTCCCGACGGCAAACTGGTCATGACCTCATTAGAGTCCCGCGCGGGAGAGATCGCCAGCACAGCGGCGTACGACGTGGATGTCGCACGTCCGCAGCGATCGACTGACACCTGCTGTGGGATTTGACGAGCGACCTGTGGGCGGACTCGCGTCTATCCCACCAGTGTGGTCTTCGGGCGCACGACGCAGAACTCGTTGCCCTCAGGATCTTCCAGGACGACCCATGACTCGGTGCCCGTCTGGCCGATCTCGGCTCGGCGGGCGCCGAGCGCGATCAGCCGGTCGATCTCGGCATCCCGTTCCTCTGCACTTGCCGTGAGGTCGAGATGGAGCCGATTCTTGACCGACTTCACGTCGCTGACGGGCATGAAGCAGACGCCGACCGGCGAATTCTCATCCGGACCGATGACGACCTCACGCTCCCGCTCGGACAGGATGCTCCAGTCCAGCGCCTGCGCCCAGAATCTCGCTAGGTTCGGGAGGTCGTGCGTGTCGATGACAATGTGATGCAGCCTGACCGTCATCCCGCCATTGTCCCTTGAGAGCACGTACGACGCAGCGTGTCAGAGCGCAGCCGCGCCGACCCTCTTTGCCGCGAACTGCAGCATTACGTTGTCGGCGACCTGGCGAGGTAGACCGTGTTCGTGGCCTCTCGATCCTGAAGGGGATTCGGGAAACTGATCACCTCAACCCTGACCTCGGTGAAGACTGTCGCCAGCTTCGCGGCGTAGGCATCGTCTGGTGCGTCGTTAGACCACAGCGAAAAGATGCCTCCCAGATGCAGGTGATCGCTGAGCCGACGTAAACCCTCCACGTCGTAGAAGCCGGCATGGGTCGGATGCAGAAGGTGCCGAGGTGAGTGGTCGATGTCGACGATGATCGCGTGGAAGCGTCGCTCCGGCCGCTGTGGGTCGAGGCCGGCCGCGGATCCGGCCATCGCGAAGAAGTCGCCCTGCACGAGTCGACAGCGCACGTCCATGGTCAGCTGCGAACCGACAGGCACCAGCCCCCGTTCATGCCAGTCGATCACTGCTTCGAGCCGCTCGATCACCACGAGCCTGCTGACGCGGGCGTCCTCCAGGACGGTTCGCGCTGTATAGCCAAGGCCTAGTCCTCCGACCACGACCTCCAGCTGATCGCCAGCCAAGTCCGCAAGGGCAAGCCGCGCGAGCTCGACCTCGGCCACGATGAACTGGCTCGACATGAGGTAGTCGTCGTCGAGCTTGACCTCGTAGACGTCTTCGCCGGACCTCGGGTCCCTGCGGCGTCGCAAACTGATGGCGCCCATCGGCGTCTCCCGCCAATCGAGCTCCTCGAAGCGAGTACTCACGTCGCCAGCCTGTCACGGGCGCCCGATACCCGGCGCTGGCTCGTCCTTGGAGCAACGAGAGACCCACCGGGGCAATAGGTTGGCGGTATGCATGTCTCCGATGTCGAGCAGATCGCGCAGGGACTCCGCGGCGTCGCCAGAAAGACCTCAGGCGGACTCACACACTGGCGCTACCACGGGCGGCTCGTCGCACGCCAACTCGACGCCACGCACATCGTGATCAGAGCGGACTTCGACGTACGAGCGGCCTTGCTCGACGAGTCCCCATCGACGTTCAGCGTTCCCGAGAAGTTCGCGCGCCACATGATGGTCGTCGCCGACCTCGAAGCCGGCGATGCAGACGCCATCGAGAGTGCCCTCCACGCAGCCTGGGCTCTTCAGGTCTCTCAGGACTAGCGAAGGCGCAGACGGTGTACGCCGCCCTGCGTCGTACCTGCCAGGCTGCCAGGCGTGGTTGGCTATGAGGAGCTAGCCAGCCCGATCACCCGCGGACCCCAACGCAGGAGGCAGTCCCATGTCCGAGCTATCAACCCTTGCCGCGTTCACGTCTGCCCTGAGCAGCGGCGCGATCGAGATTGTCGACCTCACCTCACCACTATCTGGCCAGACTCCCGTCATCCAGCTCCCACCTGAGTTCGGACAGACAGCACACTTCGAGCTCGAGGAGATCAGCCGGTACGACGATCGAGGCCCGGCCTGGTACTGGAACAACTTCCGCAGTGGTGAGCACACGGGGACCCACTTCGATGCGCCCAACCACTGGGTGACCGGTCAGGGCAAGGACGACATCGCGTCAGTCCCCGTCAACAAACTGATCGCGCCCGCCGCCGTGCTCGACTTCTCCGCCGAAGCCGCCGCCAACCCCGACTTCCTGGTCGAGGTCGACCACGTGAGGGGCTGGGAGTCCGAGTACGGCGCCCTGCCCGAAGGTGGATGGCTGCTGCTGCGAACCGGCTGGGACTCGCGCTCCAACTCGCAACAGGAGTTCATCAACGCCGACGAGACCGGACCTCATACTCCCGGCTTGTCACCGGAGTGTGCGCGATGGGTTGCCGAGGAGTCGCCGGTGATCGGGCTTGGTGTCGAGACAGTGGGCACCGACGCCGGCGCCGCGCACTCCTTCGAGCCCGCGTTCCCCTGCCACTCCTTCCTGATGGGGAGCGACAAGTACGGGCTGACCCAGTTGCAGAACCTCGCGCGGCTGCCCGCGACCGGGACGGTCGTCATCGCCGGGCCCCTCCCCATCGTGACGGGCTCAGGTGCTCCGGCCCGGGTGCTTGCTCTGGTCGAGCGCTGATGAAGGTCGCCCAGGCCGTCGGCGAGACGCTGGTCGGCGCCGGCGTCACGCATGTGTTCGGTGTGGTTGGGTCGGGCAACTTCCACGTGACGAACGCGATGGTCGGCGCGGGTGCACGCTTTGTCGCCGCGCGGCACGAAGGTGGGGCAGCCACGATGGCGGACTCCTACAGCCGGATGAGCGGGACGATCGCCGCCGTGACCGTGCACCAGGGGTGCGGGCTCACCAACGCGATGACGGGAATCAGTGAGGCCGCCAAGAGTCGCACGCCGCTGGTCATCGTGGCTGCTGAGGTGACTCAACCGAAGTCGAACTTCTACGTCGACCAGGAGGCGTTGGCTCGATCCGTGGGAGCAGTTCCGTTCCGGGTGACGTCGTCGGAGTCCGCGGTCGAAGTCACGCTGCAGGCGGTCGCCAGCGCCGTGCACGGTCGTCGTACTGTGCTGCTCAACCTTCCTCTAGAGGTGCAGGCTCTCGAGGTGACGGCGTTGCCATCGACAGGTCTGCCCGCCGCTCCGCCGCCGGTCGAGCCCAGCGCTTCTCACGTCAAGGCTCTGGCCGAAGTGTTAGAGCAGGCCGAACGTCCGGTGTTCGTTGCCGGGCGTGGAGCACGCAGAGATTGGGGCCGTAGCACGATCGAGGCCCTGGCCGAACGATCCGGCGCCTTGGTTGCCACGTCTGCTGTCGCTCGCGGCCTGTTCCACGGCAACCCGTGGTCCCTCGATGTCTCCGGCGGGTTTGCATCGCCGCTGGCCGCCGAGCTGATCCGTGAGGCAGACCTCATCGTCGGGTGGGGGTGCGCCCTGAACATGTGGACGATGCGCCACGGCAAGCTGATCGGCCCGGACACGACCGTCGTACAGGTCGACGACGATCCTGACGCCATCGGCGCTCATCGTGACGTTCAATTCGGAGTGATCGGCGACGTATCGGCCACGGCCAGTGCCGTGCTGGCGGCACTTGGTGCACAGCGTCAGGGCTATCGCACGCGTAAGGTTCGGGAGTCGATCACCGCACAGATCCAGTGGCGCGACGTGGAATTCGACGACGTGAGCACGGCAGACCGGATCGACCCGCGGTTGTTGAGCATCGCGCTCGACGACATCTTGCCGCGCGACCGCGTCGTCAGCGTGGACTCCGGCAACTTCATGGGCTATCCGAGCATGTTCTTGTCGGTGCCCGACGAGCAGGGCTTCTGCTTCACGCAGGCGTTCCAGTCGATCGGGCTCGGACTGGCCACCGCCATCGGCGCCGCGCTGGCCCAGCCTGACCGGCTTCCCGTCGCTGCTCTCGGCGACGGCGGAGCGTTGATGAGTGCGGCCGAGCTCGACACCGTACGCCGGCTTGGACTCCCCATGGTCGTGATCATCTACAACGACGACGCTTACGGCGCGGAGGTGCACCACTTCGGACCAGACGGCTTCCCGCTCGACACCGTGACGTTCCCGTCCACCGACATCGCCGCCATCGCGCGTGGCTACGGTTTCGAGGCCATCACTGTGCGCACTTCCACCGACCTCGCCCCGGTGTCGGCGTGGGTCAACGGAGATCGGGCATCACCACTCCTGATCGACGCAAAGGTCGTGAACGACCAGGGTTCCTGGTGGCTTGAAGAAGCCTTTCGCGGCCACTGACGGCCAACCCGCTGATTGAGCTTGTCGAAATCAACCGCGTCCCGACGAACCCGCCGATTGAGCTTGTCGAAATCACCCCGGGTCTCGACAAGCTCGAACGCCGAGAACCCTGGGTCTCGACAAGCTCGACCGCCGAGAACCCCGGGCCTCGACAAACTCGCTGCTAGGGGCTCGGCGCTCCGAACACCTCGATCTCCGTCACGTCCTGGAAGTCACAACCGGAGAACGCGCCCGGGCAGTTGAACCCACTTGGCGGCGGCGGGAACTCGATCAGGTCGGTGTAGACCTGCGGCCGCAGCATCGTGAACCGGACGTCCGTCACCCCAGTGGTGTCCGCAGGGAGGTCGACCGGGTTCAACCGGCCACGATCGCCCGTGTCGAACGTGCCCTCGATCGGCGTTGACCAGGTGGCACCGCCGTCCTGGGAGATCGACACCTCATAGTCTCCGGTCGACGCGCTGCCGCCGTCTCCACAGTTGGCGGTCGGGTTGACCTCCATCGTCGAGATGTCGACGTCTTGGGGCAAGGTGATGGTGATCGTCTTCGGTGTGTCTGCCGAAGGTTGCCCGTCGGGTCCTGGATCGACTGTGCTGCTCCAACCGGTCGCCGTGGATTGGTCGATCGCCTGGGCTCCGTTGCAACCGCCGAAGTTCGGCCCGGTGATCGATTGAGTAGCCCCACCGGCGCTCGCAGCCCAGTCACGGCGCAGGTCCGTGTTATGAACCTGAGTGCCTGGATCGATCGTGACCGAGTCAGACCGAGCGTCGAATCCAGCGGGTCCGACCACCACGACCTTCGGGTACGTCCCGACCGGCACGGGACCGATCGAGTAGTCACCATTGGCGTCAGTCGTCGCCGACGGGTTGTGGGCGAACGGAGAGCCCTGCCATGCGATGACGACAGTGGCGCCTTCGATCGGGTCACCGCTGACCGAGTCGGTGACGGTCCCAGTGAGACCACCGATCGGCGTGTTGGACGGCGGCGGCTTGTGGAAGTCGGCACCTGGCGTGGTGTCGTTTCCGTTCAGCGAACCTGCGAAGTAGCCCATCCCACGGTGGGCGAACACCTTCCAGATGCCGTTCTGGTGGTTGCCACCGAAGACCGCCATGTCGGCGAGCAGAATCGCGTTGCGCTCGTCGAGGAAGGACGGGTTCGCCGGCGACAGCTCCATCGCCCTTGTGGCGAGCGACTCTGCCACGCGCGAGCCGACCTGGCTGCGCAGGTCCCACAGGGTCTGGGCCCAGAGTTCACCATCATCGTGAACCTCCGGGGCGCCACCAATGTGACCGTAGTCGGCGTAGGTGTAGCCGCCGGTGTGTCCGGTCGCTCCACCATGGCACGCCGCCGCATGGGTGCCTACGGCGCAGTCGAGCGGCTCCGTTCGGTCGAGGACTATGCCCTCGCCGTCGTACTGGAACATCACGACGTCACCCGACCGCGGGCGATCCTTCTGCAGCCCTTGACTCACGAGGTAGTCCATCGCGTACCAGTCGCCCCAGGCCTCACCCATCGCACCAGCCTGGATCGGACCGAGGGTCGATCGCCCTGAGGCGTCAACCACGAGGCGGTTGGACAGACCGTGCGTGTACTCGTGATAGACGGTGTCAGCTTCGTCGCCGACGTTGGTCGGTGAGAACGGGTCACCAGCGGGGTACGTCGTTCCGGGCTGGTGCTGGAGGAACATCTGCATCCGTGGGCGTCGCCCATCGGGGGGCGTTGCCATGTTGGCGTTGTCGATGTGGTTGGTGTCGGGCAGACCGTGGTCGGTGTTGGCGCCGTCATCGCTCTGGGCCTGGACGGCGTCGCCCCCCTCACCCTTGTTGGTGGAGTTCCTCTGCTGGAAGTTGCCAGCCGCCTCCGTGAAGCCGATCGGCTTCTTCAGCAAATGATCGTGCCAGTTGTTCACGAAGTAGAACACCTGGTTGGTGTTCTGGTTGCGGTTCACCTTCCAGGAGAACGCCTTGTTGGGGTTCCACGAGCACGGCCACGGGTTGTCACAGAACTTCCCCATCCCCATCCTCTTGAGGTGGAAGGGCCTCAGCTTGTACGCCCACGAGTGTGGCGACTTCGGCTTGATCTCTTCTGAAGGGTTCGGCTTGTTGTCGTCATTCACGTCGGCGTACGCGTGGGCGTTGTTACCCCGGAGCAGCCTGGCCCGTCCGCTGAGCCAGTCGAGCTTCGTGTAGTCAGCCTTGAGCTGCTTCCCGCCGCGATTCGCACCCGGAAAGTAGCGGAAGGCGGTGGCGGTGGAGTGACGTGGCCGAGGGCGCTCCCTCGACGTCTCGTCATTCTGCAGGGGCTGGCGGTAGAGCACCTGCCCGTTGCTGGAGTCGAGCACCGTCAATGCGGGGTTCGCGGCCGACATCGTGATGGTCTCCCATCCACGACGAGTGCCATTGGGGGTCTGGAAGAGCACCGGACGCGCCGAGTCCTCCGGACCTGCCGCCCTCGACTCACCCAGATCCGTGCGCGCTGCAGCGACAGCAGCGGGACCGTTGGTGAGCGTGTGGCCCGCAGACACTGGCTTGAGTCCTGACACGGGCGATCCGCCAAGGCTCAACAACCGGCCATCTCGGGTGACGTTGGCCTGGAGCCCATTGCCGAACAAGTCCACTCCGCCGGCTGACTGCACCCACGAGAGGTGGTGGATGCCCTCGATGTCGACGTAATCGCGACGCAGGCTCAGGGAGCTCAGATCGCTCGTCGTGAGACCGAGAGCGGTCCTGTTGGCCCGAACGTATCCGAGCGCCACGGCTGCTGCGGGACGACTGCTGGGCGCGGTCAGGAAGCCGTCGAGGCGCGCCACCTGACGAGGGGTCCCCGTCAAGCCGTCAACGTCAACGATGGCCTGGGTGCCCAGGCTGCTTCGCAACGACTGGGTGGAACGTCGACTGCCGGCGACAGCCGCATCGCGTTCGAGGCTCGTGCGCTGACGCGCGGTCGACCCGCTGCGACTGTCATAGAAGCCCTTGTCTCGGGCGCTGGGCTCTTGCTTCGTTGTGGTGGTCTGATGGGCCGGACGTACCGCCGTATCCACCGATGCTCCGGACTGCGGAACGTAGGAGAGTGCGAGGGCGGCAACGACCACCGCGGACAGCGAGGATGCACACACCTTGTGGCGTGCAGAGGGAGAAGAAAAGTGGGGGGAGAGGTGCACAGGATTGCCTTTCTTACCGGCGCTGAGGGCCGGACCAACACAGCATGCATGCCCGACCGGGCAATCGCAACAGATACCTCGCGAACACGAAGAAATGTCGCCACCGTCCCGAATCCCCCTCACTGAAGTAGCACTGAGTAGCCGGACCCTTGCAGGTGGAGAGCACCATAGGTACGGGGGTCTTTCGTCGGCCAACCCGTCGCCAGCTGGTGCGCGGTGTATCTCGCCGAGCAGCAACGGCTCTTTAGTTCACGGGGAATCGGGAACGGAGCAGTCCCATGAGCATCGACACGGACGAGACCGCGGCCGGAAAAGCCACCGCAAAAAGAACCGTGGCCGGAAAAGCCACCGCGAGGAGAGCCGCGGCCGGAGCGAGCAACAAGCTGGCCACCCAGAAGACGGCGCCGGAAGTTCCGCAGCAGCCACGCAGTAGCGGCAGCCCCGAACCAAGGAAGCAGGCCGACAGCTCAGCGAGCAGCGAGTCGTTCGGGGTCGTGGGCACGATCTTCGCGGTGCTGTTCTGGCTGTTCGTGCTCGGCATCTTCGCCCTCAACAACGACGCCAGCCGAAACTGGATCACCGAGCATCCGATCTTGATCGGGCTCCTGGTGGCTGCGACGGTCATCATCAGCGGCATCGTTTTCTTCACCGACCGCCTCAAGACCCGTCGCCTGTCTTTCCGCGCGGGAGTGCTCCTCCTCGCCGGCTACTCGCTCCACATGGTCGGCATGGCGAGCGTCTTCTTCTTCCTGCCCTCGCAATGGCAGCTCGTAGCGCTGCGAGGGCTGATCCTGTTGGCGTTCATCATCACTCCGGCGCTGATGTGGTGGCTCTTCCTCGCGGCCCAGCGCGCCAGCCTGCTCAACGAGTTCCTCGCGAACCTGCAGCGGCTCGGGCTGCTCGAGAAGCAGAACGTCAACGGTCGGGCCGAGACCGCCGAGGCGAGAGCGATCCGGGTCAGCTCCTACCTTCAACGGTTCGAGGGAACATACGGTCGCCTGCCCGACAAGATCCATCGCAGTGCACTGAGCGAGACGCTGACGCCGTACTCCAGCAACGAGGCGAACGAGAGGGCGCCACTGGCAACGGCTGCCGTGCCTGTCTTCCTCACCATCACGGTGTTCTCGATCGGCTGGCTGCTCACGCTGCCCCCGATCGAGGAGTTCCCCACTGGCGCGAGTGACGGACCCCGGTGGTTGCTGGCGATGTCACCCAACCTGACGCCGGTGACCGTGGCCTTCTTAGGCGCTTACTTCTTCTCGGTGCAGATGCTCTTCCGCCGCTATGTCCGCGCCGACCTCCGCGGCAGTGCGTACGTCGCTGTGAGCCTTCGGGTGGCGCTGGCCGTCATCGGAATCTGGGTGATCGAGGCACTCGGCACAGCCGCGGGGTGGAGCACCGACTCCGAGCTGTTGCTGCTCGCGTTCATCATCGGCGTCTTCCCGATGGTCGTCTGGCAGGTCATTCGCGGTGCAGCGTCCTCGGTGTTCAAGGTCTTCGTGCCGACACTTCGCTCCCGCCTGCCACTGGACCGGTTGGACGGGTTGACCGTCTGGCACGAGTCCCGGCTCGAAGAGGAGGACATCGAGAACGTCCCCAACATGGCCACGGCGGACATCGTCGACCTGTTGGTCAACACTCGCTTCGCGGCCGGACGCATCATCGACTGGATCGACCAGGCGATCTTGCTGACGCAACTCGGTCCGGATCAGGCCGACTCGCGCGATCCGGACAGCGCGCGCAGGCGGCTTGCCTCGCATGGCGTCCGAACCGCCAGCGCACTTCTCAAGAACGTCGAAGATCGCAAGGCGGACGGTACCTTGGACGAGTTCTCCAAGGTGGTGGTCGATCGTGATGACCGTCCCGTGATCCCCTCGCTGGTGTCGGGTCTGCGGACCAGCAACAACCTGCCACTCGTGCTGCGATGGAGGGGGATCGATCCAGCGACCTGAGGGCGGCGCAGCAAGGCTGCGAAGACGCGGACGGGTGTCGTCGGCGTGTTCAGCGTGGTGAAACGAGAAGCGGCGCCACCTCAATAGGAAGCGCCGCTTCACTGCACCTATGGTCAGTCCGGTTTACAGGGGGAACCGGAAGGGCCTTGGGGGTGCGGCACCGTCGTGACCCAAGCAACTGGCCAGCGGCGATGTTTGGCGAGCAAAGTCGGACAGGTCGGGCCACCTAGGTGGCTCAGTCTGCCTGACGCTGCCCGGGTACTCCCGCTAGCAATTCTCGGACTTCCGACTCGCGGTACCGGCGATGTCCGCCAAGCGTACGAATCGAACTGAGCTTGCCGGCCTTGGCCCAGCGCGTCACGGTTTTGGGGTCGACACGGAACATCGCCGCCACCTCGGCCGGAGTTAACAGGGGCTCAGACTCGGTCGGTCGTGCGTTCACGCCGCCTCCTCGTTGTCACGTCCAGCTATGCCGTGTGCCGGACTTTGTCCGTTCATTCTTCTCATCCAGGCTACCCGCTGTGAGGGCCTTGGACCCGGACATCGGACCACCTCCCGGACGGCATGTGCGTGGCGGTGGAACTAAGCGGTCATCCTTTCCGAAAGCGTAGCCGAATGACCAAACCAAAGGTGAGCAATTGCGGGAAATAACCCCGGTCACATAAATCCCAGTTGCTCACTGTAGTTTCCCGTGGCTCCAGGTAGTCTTTGGCCGCTCAGTTGGCCCGTTCGTACGCATTTACGACCCGCCACCGTTCCTCGAACGCACGGTAGGACTCACCGGCCGTGGCGAAGTCACCCTTACGCAACGCTTTGAGTGCTCGATGGATGTCTCGCGCGGACTGGTCATCGTCGACAGCAGCACCGAGCAGCCGAGCCACGCCTGCGTAGTCAAGCTCGAGCCAGCTGTTCTCGTCGAACGCCTCGAGCCAGGTGGCCAGGTCGAGCAGCTCGTCGAGCAACTCGGCTTCGTCGATCACCCGGCGCAACACGTTGTGGGCACTCGCGACGCGTCTCCGGGCATCCACGGCTCGGGCGCGGTAGCGCACGCTGCTCACGCCTCCGACGTCGTACACCTCGCGTTCGTCCTCGGTCACCAAGACGAACCAGGTGCGCGGGATACCCCAGGTGGTCTGTCTGATGTGGGGTACGGCGGTGGGGTGGTCACGCCGCCAGCGCAGGAACTCCTGGTCGGCGATCGCCAAGCTGTCGGCAGTGAACAGCAACTTCGCCGTAGCGCCGCCGACACTCTCGACGAGCGATGTCAACGAAAGCCACGAGCGCAGGGGCATGTCGATCGGGCAGTAGAACGACCGCCCTTCACGACGCAACACGTAGCTACCCGACAGTTGGTCGCTGTCGATCGCCAATGCCGCCGACGTGACCGCACGCTCCAGCGCCTTGCCCTGCTCGGTGGCCACGGTCAGCGCAGAGTCGGCGAGACCGCTCGCGTCGGCCCCCAACCGCTGTTGGACGGCCGCGCTCAAGGCAGTCAGCGGTTCGTAGACACGCAGGTACGACGGATACGGGAGCACGTCTTCAGGTTAGTCCTCACACCTAGCCAAGCGACGGCAATCGAGGGTGGAGGCATATCGTGGTTCGTAGCCGATCCGCACCACCCCCGCGGATCCCCCACAAGAAGGAAGAGTCACCACAGTGACCGACACCTCGCCGGCCGGCTCCGCTGCTGGCTATTCCGTGTTCGAACCCAGCGTGCACGAGCAGGTGGTGTTCTGCCACGACGCCGCTTCAGGCCTCAAGGCGATCATCGCGATTTACAGCACGGCGCTCGGACCCGGACTCGGGGGGACTCGCTTCTACCCCTACGCCAGCGAGGCTGACGCCGTTCGCGACGTCCTCAACCTCTCACGTGGGATGGCCTACAAGGCGGCACTTGCCGGCCTCGATCTCGGCGGCGGCAAGGCCGTCATCATCGGCGATCCTCATACCGACAAGACCGAGGCGCTGTTGCGCGCCTATGGCCGCTTCGTTCAGTCGCTCAACGGTCGTTACCTCACGGCCTGTGATGTGGGGACTTACAGCGAAGACATGGACATCGTGGCCCGCGAGTGCGACTTCGTCACCGGGCGGACCGTCGAACACGGCGGCGCGGGTGACTCGAGCGTGCTGACCGCGTTCGGTGTCTTCCAAGGCATGCGCGCCTCCGCGGAATTCGCGTGGGGCGCTCCGACGCTGCACGGCCGCCGGGTCGGTGTCGCCGGCGTCGGCAAGGTCGGTCATCACCTCGTCGAGCATCTGCTGGACGATGGCGCCGAGGTCGTGATCACTGACGTCCACGAGCCTGCTGTCGCCGCAGTCCGCGCTTTGCATCCGGAGATCGAGGTCGTCGCTGATACCGATGAGCTGATCGTGTCGGATCTCGACGTCTACGCCCCGTGTGCTCTCGGCGACGCCATCAATGACGAGACGGTTCAGCTGCTCAAGGCCAAGATCGTCTGTGGAGCTGCCAACAACCAATTGGCACACCCCGGGATCGAGGACATCCTGGAGTCGCGCGGCATCCTCTATGCGCCGGACTACTGCGTCAACGCCGGTGGCCTGGTGCAGGTTGCCGATGAGCTCGAGGGGTTCTCGTTCGACCGGGCCAAGGCGCGGGCCACCAAGATCTACGACACTACGAAGCGAGTCCTCGAGCTGGCGGCAGCCGAGGGGATCCCGTCAGCGCTGGCAGCAGATCGCGTCGCTGAGCACCGGATGGCCGACGTAGGTCGGCTCCGCGGGATCTACCTCGACTAGAACCCACCCGCTGATTGAGCCTGTCGAAATCACCCGGGTCTCGACAAGCTCGACCGCCGAATGGACTCACCGGGTCTCGACAAGCTCGACCGCCGGAAACACGCTCGACTGCCAGAGCGCTCAGCGCTGGTTGGCCGACTCCGTGTCGTCGTACAGATCGGTGTAGGGATCCTCGTACTCATCGGCATCGCCGTCTGAGTCGGTCTTCTGGCTCGCTCCGTCACGACTGTCGCCGTGGAGCTCGCGCTGGAGTTCGGAGAAGTCCGTGTTGAACTCGCGGTATTTCAACTCACGAGCCACCTTGGTCTGCTTCGCCTTCGCACGGCCGCGCCCCATAGGGTCGACCCCCTCGCACATCGTGGCCGGGTCGGTCCAAGGACGCCCGGGCTCTCATCTGTCATCTCGTGACCCCAACGATACCTGGCCTGAGCGGTTCATACACACCGGCGTCTCGGGTGTCGGCTGAACTTCGCCTCCTACCCTGCCCGCGGGGCTGCCGCGGCGGCTCAGCCGGCGTATGAACCGATCAGTTCGACAGATCCGCCGGCCGCATCCGTCACCTCACCGCACACCCACGCCGGGACGTCGCTCGCGGCCAGCGACGCGAGCGCCGCATCCACGTCATCGGCGGGGGTGACCGCGACCATCCCGACGCCCATGTTGAGCGTGGCCTCGAGGTCGCGCTGCTCCACCTTGCCCACGTCGGCGACCAGCCCGAAGACCGGTTGCGGTGACCAGGTGGAGCGGTCGACGACCCCGCTGACCGACGTCGGCAGCACCCTCGCCAGGTTGGCGGCGAACCCTCCACCGGTGATGTGAGACATCGCATGCGTGCTCGTGAGCCGGGCGAGCTCGAGGCAGGGCAGCGCGTAGATGCGGGTGGGCTCGAGCAGCTCTTCGCCGAGCGTCCGGCCGAGTACGTCGACCTGGCGGTCAAGCGCCCAGCCGGCCTGGGCGAGCAGCACGTGGCGCACCAGGGAGTACCCGTTGGAGTGCAGCCCGGTCGATCCCATCGCGATGAGGA
Source organism: uncultured Actinomycetota bacterium (assembly GCA_963746185.1). Classification (GTDB taxonomy): domain Bacteria; phylum Actinomycetota; class Actinomycetes; order Propionibacteriales; family Nocardioidaceae; genus CAVVAE01. The sequence continues at coordinate 1,477,822 of CAVVAE010000004.1, read as the reverse complement.
CGTCGCCGGCGGTGACGCGCTCTGCACCAAGCAGGGCATCCGCCTCCACGACCCCGGTGGTCGAGCCCGCAACGTCGTACTCGTCTGGTCCGAGAAGTCCCGGGTGCTCCGCGGTCTCCCCGCCAAGCAGCGCGCAGCCGGCGGACACGCACGCCTCGGCGATGCCGCTGACGATCGCCGCGATGCGTTCGGGGACGACCTTGCCGCACGCGATGTAGTCGGTCATGAAGAGCGGTTCGGCGCCGCACACGACCAGGTCATCGACGAGCATCCCCACGAGGTCGAACCCGATGGTGTCGTGCTTGTCGAGCTGCTGTGCAATCGCGACTTTGGTGCCGACGCCGTCAGCACTCGTAGCGAGAAGCGGTCGGTCGTACGCCTTGAGGGCAGAAGCGTCGAAGAGCCCGGCAAATCCGCCGATGCCGCCGACGACCTCGGGTCGGCCCGCCTTCTCGACCCATTGCTTCATCAGAGCAACGGCACGGTCGCCCTCGTCGATCGAGACACCTGCCTCGGCGTACGTCGAGCGAGACGCGTCGTCGGTCATCGGCAGCTCCTCGTGTCCTGCGGTGATGGACTTCGCTGGCTCACAAACATGCTGGGGTCACGGCCGGGTCAGAGCGTCGGACGCGCCGCCGCCGGACAACGTGGTCGACAAGCCGTCTGGGCGCACCGAGGCAGCCTCGAGCTGCTGCTCGAGCAGGTGTGTGCCGAGCAGGCGGGGCTCGGGCAGCTCCACCGGGTAGACACCGTCGAAGCACGCCCGACACAGGTCGTTTTTGGGGACTCGGCTCGCGGCAACGAGGCCGTCGAGGGAGACGTAGGCGAGGGAGTCCGCCCCGATCGAGCGGCAGATCTCGTCGGTGCTCATGCCGTTGGCGATGAGTTCAGCACGCGTGGCGAAGTCGATGCCGTAGAAGCACGGCCACTTCACCGGCGGGCTGGCGATCCGCACGTGCACCTCGCGAGCGCCCGCCTCTCGCAGCATTCTCACCTGGGCTCGCTGGGTGTTGCCGCGCACGATGGAGTCGTCGACAACGACAAGCCTCTTGCCTTCGATGACGTCGCGCAGCGGGTTGAGCTTGAGCCGGATGCCCAGCTGGCGGATCGTGTTGCTCGGCTGAATGAACGTCCGCCCCACATAGGAGTTCTTCACGAAGCCCTGGCCGTAGGGGATCTTGCTTTCCTCGGCGTACCCGATGGCCGCCGGGGTGCCGGACTCGGGGACGGGGATCACCAGATCGGCATCGACGGGGTACTCGCGGGCCAGGGTGCGACCGATCTCTGTGCGCACGGTATGGACCCGCTGAGCGCTGATGAGCGTGTCGGGGCGGGCCAGGTAGACGAACTCGAACAGGCAGCCCTTCGGCTCCGGCTCGGCGAACTGCTGGCTACGGAGGCCGTCCTCGTCGACCGCGATGAGCTCTCCGGGTTCGACCTCACGGACGAACGACGCGCCCACGATGTCGAGTGCCGCGGTCTCCGACGCGACCACCCAGCCGCGCTCAAGGCGGCCGAGAACCAGTGGCCTGATGCCCTGGGGGTCCCGGGCGGCGTACAACGTGCCCTGGTCCATGAAGACGAAACAGAACGCGCCGCGGATCGTTGGGAAGACCTCGAGGGCCGCCTGTTCGAGCGTGCGATCGGAGTACGCCGCGAGGAGAGCCGTGACGAGGTCGGTGTCGCTGGACGCCTCGGACGTATGGGTGGCCAAGTCGAGCTGACCGTGCTCGCGAGCGACCTCGTCGGCGCGATGGGCGAGGTCGGCGGTGTTGGTGAGGTTGCCGTTGTGGCCGAGGGCCAATGAGCCCGTCGACGTGGACCTGAACGTCGGCTGGGCGTTGTGCCAGACGCTCGCGCCGGTGGTCGAGTAACGGGAGTGGCCGACCGCGAGGTGACCCTTGAGCGAGCTGAGGGTGGGCTCGTCGAAGACCTGCGAGACGAGGCCCATGTCCTTGTAGACGAGGATCTGGCGGCCGTTGCCGACAGCGATCCCGGCGGACTCCTGGCCTCGATGTTGGAGCGCGTAGAGCCCGAAGTAGGTCAACTTGGCGACGTCCTCACCGGGAGCCCAGACACCGAAGACCCCACAGGAATCCTGCGGTCCGCGATCGTGTGGGTCGAGATCGTGGGTCAACAACCCATCTCCGCGAGGCACGCACATCACTCTACGGGCAGAGCCGCCGGCATCCCGAATCCGCCACCCGACTTGTCAGGGTGTAGTCGTGCTGGGACACGCCTACACCCTGACAAGTGGGTTAGGAGGCGCCGAGTTTCTCCAGCAGGAGCGCCTCTGCGAGACAGACCCGTTCGAACTCCGCGAGGTGCAGACCCTCGTTGGCGCCGTGAGCGCGGGTATCGGGGTCCTCCACGCCGGTCACCAGGATGGCCGCCTTTGGGAACAACTCCGCGAACTCGGCGATGAACGGGATCGAGCCTCCGACCCCGACGTCGACCGGATCGGTCCCCTCCCAGGCTTCCTTGAAAGCCGCGCGTGCTGCGTCGTACGCCGGTCCGTTGGCGTCTACCGCGAAGGGCTCACCTGTCTCGTCGTCAGAGAACGTGACGTGGGCCCCGTGAGGTGCGTGGCTGACCAGGTGGTCCTTGAGGCGTTGCAGGGAGTCGGCGGAGGTGTCCCCGGGTGCGATCCGCATGCTGACCTTGGCTCGGGCCACGGGGAGCAGCGTGTTGCTGGCGTCCGCGACTCTGGTCGCGTCCAGCGCGATGACCGAGATAGCGGGCCTCGTCCAGAGCCGCTCGACGACCGAGCCGGAGCCGAGCAGCTCGACGCCGTCGAGGATGCCCGCCTCGCTGCGCAACCGGTCATCGGGATAGACCAAGTCGGCGGCCGGGCTCGATGTGAGCCCTGCGACGGCGACGTTGCCCTCGGCATCGTGCAGCGTGGCCAGCAGTTGGATGAGGCTGGTGAGGGCATCCGGCGCCACCCCGCCCCACATCCCCGAGTGGACAGCGTGCTCGAGAGTCCGTACCTCCACGACGCAGGCGGCGAGGCCTCGCAGCGAGGTGGTCAGAGCGGGCACGCCGATATCCCAGTTCCCGGAGTCGGCGATCACGATCACGTCGCTGGTGAGGAGTTCGCGGTGCTGTTTGAGGATGGCCGTCAGCGACTCCGAGCCCGACTCCTCTTCGCCCTCGACGAAGACGGTCACACCCACCGGCAGGTCGTCGCCGTGCATGCGGATGGCGGCGAGGTGGGCGGCGATCCCGGCCTTGTCGTCGGCAGCGCCGCGACCGAAGAGGCGGCCGTCACGCTCGGTGGGTTCGAACGGCACGCTCTCCCAGTCGGCGTGGTTGCCCTCGGGCTGGACGTCGTGGTGGGCGTAGAGCAGCACGGTTGGCTTGCCGGGCGGAGCAGGCTTGCGGGCGATGACGGCTGGCAACCCTCCGTCGAGCTCGACGATCTGGGTGTCGAGGCCAGCGTTTCGGAACAGGGCGGCCGTGGCGTCGGCTGACCGTCGTACGTCGTCGTGACGGCCGGGATCGGCACTCACGGACGGGATGCGGACGAGGTCTTCGAGGTCGGCCCGGATTCCGGGGAGGACGTCCTTCAACGCAGCACGCAAGTCACGAGTCATGCGCGCGATGCTATCCCCCGTCCGGGGTTTGCCTTGTTTTCAAGCCAAAAGGCTTGTTAACAAGGCAAACCTGCCTTGCACAGTGTGGGTCTGCCTCCACGGATCGAGGTTGTCTCACATGGTGGGAGGTGTACGACGTCGGGCTGGCGGCCGTACCCCGCGCCCGGCCCCAGATCGCGGCTCACTCCAGGGGCAGCACGGGAGTCAGGTCGGACCGCTCGCCCGAGGCATGCACGCGCCCAGCGTGCTGGGCCTCCACAAACGTCGTCTGGCCACGGGCAAGAGCCAGCCATGTCGCCGCGTCAGTCTCGACCACGGCAGGCGGTTTGCCACGGGTGTGCCGCGCCCCCTCGATGCATTGCACCGCTGCATAGGGAGGCACCCGGACCTCCACGCTCTTGCCTGGCGCACGCTCGGTGAGAACGGCGAGGAAGTGTTTCACCGCCGCGCGTACGTCGTCCGACGCCCCCGCCCGGCCACCCGACTCCGCCATATCGAGGCGTTCGAGCACCGCCCCGAGCTCATCGGCAGGCAGTGGCCGCAAACGCACAGGCATGCAGTCACCCTAAGGCGGCCGACCCTCCGGCCAGCTGCAGCGAACGCCCCGCTCCGTGACCGAACCGTAACCCCACAGGGGTCCGCTCGTTGCACCCCCTATCCAGCCTGGGCTCGCCTGATGAGCCTCGACCACTTGGGTCGACTCGATGAGCCGGGCTCCAATGACCGCGCACCACTCGACGCCCGGTCCACGACGGAAAGAGAACGCATGCGCAAGCTCAGTGCAGCTGCGGTCGCAGCCGCCACACTCGTAGCGCTCGGCACACCCTCAGCCGGGGCTGCATCGCCACCTAGGGGATCCAGCACGGCCGAGCCAGTCATCAGCGGCCTCGACAACGCGGACCGCATCGCCGGTTCGTACATCGTCGTGCTTGACCCGGGGTCCGTCGCCTCACAAGTAGCCGCCACGCACGCGAGCACCTTTGGGCTCGATGTAGGTCACGTCTACCACTCCGCTCTCTCCGGCTACTCCGCGCACATGAACCAAGCAACCGCGCAGCTGGTCGCGGCTGCTCCGGGAGTCGACTTCGTGGAAGCTGACTCCACAGTCAGGGCCGATGTACAGACGACCCCGACCGGGATCAACCGTGCCAACGCCGACGCCAGCCCGACCGCGGCGATTGACGGCACCGACCAGCGTGTCAACGTCGATGTCGCCGTCATCGACACCGGTGTCGACCTCACGCATCCCGAACTCAACGTCTTCACCCAAGGTGCGAAGAACTGCTCCTTGCTCGGGCTCAACGCCAACGACCAGAACGGTCACGGCAGCCATGTCTCCGGCACGATCGGGGCCATCGACAACGCGAACGGCGTCGTCGGTATGGCGCCTGGTGCCCGCATCTGGCCCGTCCGCGTACTCAATGCGGCCGGCATCGGCAGCAACTCCGACGTCATCTGCGGCATCGACTACGTGACCTCAAAGGCCAGCCAGATCGAGGTTGCCAACATGAGCCTTGGCGGCAGTGGCTCCGACGACGGCAATTGCGGCAACACAAACAACGACGCTCAGCACAAGGCGATCTGCCGTTCAGTGTCGGCCGGGATCACGTACGCCGTCGCAGCTGGCAACGACTCCGCTGATGCATCGACATCGACACCAGCGGCGTACGACGAGGTCATCACCGTGAGTGCACTGTCTGACTTCAACGGCCAGCCCGGCGGCGGCGCTGCCTCAACCTGCCGTGCCGACGTCGATGACACGTTCGCCGACTACTCCAACTTCGGCGCCGACGTTGACATCATCGCGCCCGGCACGTGCATCGACTCGACGTGGATGAACGGCGGCTACAACACGATTTCTGGTACGTCGATGGCGACACCGCATGTGGCCGGAGCGGCCGCGCTGTACAAGTCGACACACCCCACCGCGACCCCAGCCCAAGTGAAGGCGGCCCTGCAGGCAGCCGGAACATCGGACTGGAACGACGTCGACGACCCGGACCCCACCAAGGAGAAGCTGCTGAACGCCACCGGGTTCTGATGGGCAGGCACTGAGCTAGATCCGAAACAACGGTGGCGGCGGTCCCTCGGGATCGCCGCCACAGTTCTTCTCCGGCCGGGCGGCCTCACTGGGTGAGCATTGCAGCTGAGCATTTTTGGTCGCGTCACTCCGCTGTTAATCTTGCCCGCGCACCAAGGTCGAGCTACGCGAGGTCGATCTTCACACGCCAACGGGGGAAATTCATGCATCGTCGTACCCAGCTACTCCTCGCGGCCGCAGCGGCCTTGGGCGTCGTCACGCCACTCGCGCTCGCGAGCAATCCGACGCCCGCTCTGGCGACCGCGTCTCATGACCGCCACGCGATGGTCACCTTGACCAGCCGCCAAGCGTCAAACGTCAGGGTCCCGGGCAGCCTCACGGGCCTCGGCTTCGACGCATGTGAAGCGCCCGACCAGGACGCGATGGACAACCTGCGCGTCAACTCGCCGTACTGGGGAGTGGGTGTCTACATCGGCGGTGAAACGCGAAGCTGCAAAGAGCAAACCCACCTCACGCGCTCATGGGTCCGAACCCAGGCAGGCAAGGGCTGGCGAATCTTTCCGTTGTGGGCAGGGCTTCAAGCGCCGACACTGCATCGCGGCACAGCAGACGAACGGCGGTGTGCCATCGCCAATTTCGGAACGCACACGATGAGCGGGAACAACGCAACGGCGGCCAGCCAAGGCACCTCCGCCGCCAACCGGGCAGTGAGGGCCGCCGCCGACCTCGCGATGGCGAAAGGCAGCACTCTCTTCCTCGACGTCGAGGACTACATCAACACGACCAGCGAGTGCAACCAGCCGGTGATGCATTTCCAGTCAGCGTGGAGCAAACGACTGCACACCCTCGGCTGGAAGTCCGGCTTCTACTCCTCCGGAGCCTCCGGCATCAGGGCGCTTGACCACGTGCGCGCGACGTTCCCCGGTACCTACGTCATGCCCGATGCAATCTGGTTCGCGGCGCGCAACCACAAGGCGAACGTCGACGGAGATCCCTACGTGCGCGACAGTTTCTGGCGTGGCCAGCGGCTCCACCAATACGAGATCGACGTCAAGCGCACGTACGGCGGGATCACCTTTCACCTCGACGAGAATGCGATCGACATCGGCCGCGGATCCGTCGCCCCCCGCGCCCGCCACGACTGCGGTGTCGACATCGACTTCAAGCACTACGCCCGATGGCACCGCGGCCAGTCCGGCGACCAGGTGAAGGCCGCCCAATGCCTGCTCAAGCAGCGCCGGGTGTACTCCGCTCGGCTGACGGGTCGGTACGACGAAGCCACCGCTCGAGCCGTCGGTGTTTTCCAGCAACGGCGAGACCTGTCCGTCACGCGCGCCCTCGGGCCCGCAACATGGACCGCGCTCCTTTCTGCCGGGTCGACTCCGCTGTCGAAGCAAGGCTCGGCCAGCGACCGAGTGCGTTTCCTTCAGCGTGCATTGACCGCTGCTAGCGGGAGGACCGTTCGGATCTCCGGCGTGTTCACATCTGGGACAGGCGGCGCGGCCCGGAGCTACCAGCGAGCGGTGGGACTGCCCGCGACCGGTGTCGCCGGCACAGCCACGTGGAAGGCCCTCCAGGCCGGACGGCGCTGAGCAGTACTGGCGCCCCATAAGAAGTTGGCCAGTCAACAGCAAGAGGTCAGGCGAACGCGGCGGGAAGAGTCGACGACCACGCCCCACGTAGCTCACCCAGGCGCAGTCTGAACTGCCCCTCGACCTCCAGCGCCGCGTCTTCACCGCGACCCTGCGTGACGCCGATCCGGGCATGCGCGAAGTCGCGTTCAGAACACACGTCTGTGAAGCGCTCTTCCTCGCCCGCCGGCACAGCCACGATCGCCCGCGCACTCGACTCGCTGAACAGGGCGACGAAAGGCTCGAGCTGATCCGGCAGCGTCACCCGCGCTCCCACGCCGTGTCGCAAGCACGACTCGACGAGAGCCTGCGCGAGTCCGCCGTCCGAAAGGTCATGCGCGGCGGCGACAACGCGATCGCGAGACGCACCGACGAGCAGCTCTGCCAGCACCCGCTCCAGGCCGAAGTCGAGCGCCGGAGGGAGGCCACCGAGGTGTTCGTGCACCACGTTCGCCCATTCTGATCCGCTGAGCTCGTCGTGGGTCGTGCCAAGCAGGTAGATCGCCTGCCCTTCGTCGTCGAAACCCATCGGCGTACGACGGGTGACGTCCTCGATGACGCCGAGCACACCCACGACAGGCGTCGGCAAGATCGCGACGTCGCCGGTCTGGTTGTAAAAGCTGACGTTGCCACCCGTCACCGGGATCCCGAGCTCACGGCAGCCGTCGGCGATGCCCCGCGCGGCTTCGGAGAACTGCCACATCACGTCTGGGTCCTCAGGCGACCCGAAGTTCAGACAGTCCGTCACTGCCAACGGTCGCGCACCGCCGGCGGCGACGTTGCGGTAGGACTCCGCGAGCGCCAGTTGTGCCCCGGCATACGGGTCTAGCTTCGCGAACCGACCGTTGCAGTCGGTCGAGACGGCAACCCCGAGCCCGGATTCCTCGTCGACACGCACGACACCAGAGTCCTCCGGCTGGGCGAGCACGGTGTTGCCCTGGACGTAGCGGTCGTACTGGTCGGTGATCCACGACTTGTCGCAGAGGTTGGGTGATGCGACGAGCTTCAGCAAGGTCGAACGCAGCTCGTCTCCGGTCTTCGGACGCGGCAAGCCCTCGGCACTGTTGGCCTGCAGGTCGTCCTGCCACGTCGGTCGTGCCAACGGGCGTTCGTAGACCGGTCCTTCGTGCGCCACTGTGCGCGGTGGTACGTCGACGATCGTCTCGCCGTGCCACTCGATGACGAGCCGTCCACCACGCTCCTGCTCCGCCGGCGACACCTCCGTGACCTCGGCGATGACCGTAGCGTCGACGTCCCACTTCTCGCAGATCTTCAGGAAGCGGTCGACGTTCGCAGGTTCGACGACGGCCATCATCCGCTCCTGCGACTCGCTCATCAGGATCTCCTCCGGCGCGAGCGACGCGTCACGCAACGGGACCCGGTCGAGCCACACATGCATGCCACCGTCGCCGGCACTGGCGAGCTCTGACGTCGCGCACGAAAGCCCCGCGCCCCCGAGGTCCTGGATGCCGACGACGAGCTCTTCGGCGAACAGCTCCAGCGTGCACTCGATGAGCAGCTTCTCCATGAACGGGTCGCCGACCTGCACGCTCGGTCGCTTCGTCGGGCTTCCGCTGTCGAACGTCTCCGAGGCCAGCACAGACACGCCGCCGATCCCGTCGCCACCAGTCGCCGCGCCGTACAAGATGACCTGGTTTCCGGCGCCGGACGCCTTCGCGAGGTGGATCTGCTCGTGCCGCATGACACCGACACAGAGTGCGTTGACTAGCGGGTTGCCGACGTACGACGGGTCGAACACCACCTCACCGCCGATGTTGGGAAGTCCGAGGCAGTTTCCGTAGCCACCGATGCCGGCGACGATCCCTGGCAGCACGCGCTGAGTGTCCTCGGCGTCGATCGGCCCGAAGCGAAGCGGGTCCATCACCGCGACTGGGCGAGCACCCATCGAAAGGATGTCCCTGACGATGCCGCCGATTCCGGTCGCAGCCCCTTGGTAGGGCTCGACGTACGACGGATGGTTGTGCGACTCGATCTTGAACGTCACGGCGTAGCCGTCACCGATGTCGACGACACCGGCGTTCTCACCGATGCCGACCATCAAGTGAGAGCGCATCTCGTCGGTGACCTTCTCGCCGAACTGACGCAGATGCACCTTGCTGGACTTGTAGGAGCAGTGCTCGCTCCACATCACGGAGTACATCGCGAGCTCCGACGAGGTGGGCCGGCGGCCGAGGATCTCGCGCAGCTGCCCGTACTCATCGGGCTTGAGCCCCAGTTCGCGCCAGGGTTGCTGGGTGTCAGGAGTCTCGTCGGCGTGACTGATGGTGTCGAGATGGGCGAGCTGGCGCTGTTCGGTCACCGCGGTATGGCTCCGGATCGTCGCTGGGGTGAGGCAAGGGATGAAGCGGTGCTGCGCAGGCCACGCTACCGGCCAGGCGGGGGTCAAGACACCGTGGTGCCTCCGGCGGCGGCGACGGCGATCTCGCCCGCGAGCCGCGCATTAGACAGCACCAGCGCAACGTTGGCGTTCAGGCTCCGGCCATCGGTCTGCTCGTGGAAGTGCGCCAGCAGGAACGGCGTCACGTCCTTGCCATGCACGTCAGCTGCCGCCAACGCCTCGAGCCCGGACGCGAGAGTGCGGTCGTGCAGGTCGCGGTCCATCTCGTCGGACTCGTCGATCGGGTTCGCTACCACGAATCCCTGGTTCAGGCCGAGCGCGCGACGGGCCCGCATCGTCTCGGCGATCGCCTCGGCGTCGTCGAGTCGCCAGGGGACGGGTTGTCCGGAGTCGCGGATGTAGAACCCGGGAAAGACGTCGGTGCGGTAGCCGACGAGGCCGACCGACAGCGTCTCGAGCCGCTCCAGCGTTGCGGGAACGTCGAGGATCGACTTCACCCCCGCGCAGACCACCGTGATCGGCACCTGGCCGAGGGCCGGCAGGTCTGCCGACTCGTCCCAGGAGTCCTGCGCACCGCGGTGTACCCCGCCAAGGCCACCGGTCGCGAACACGTCGATGCCCACCCGGTTCGCCAGGTACGCCGTGGACGCGACCGTCGTGGCGCCGGGCGTCCTGCTGGCGATCACGACACCGAGGTCACGGATGCTCGCCTTCTCCACGTCCTCGTCGGTCGCGACGCGTTCGAGCGCGTCGTCATCCAGCCCGATCCGTACCTGTCCGTCGAGCACCGCGATCGTCGCGGGCACCGCACCAGACTGCCGCACCGCTGCTTCAATTTGTCGGGCCACGTCGGCGCTCGACTCCGTCGGCAGCCCATGGCTGATGATCGTCGACTCGAGAGCCACGACACCGTCACCCGCCGACAGGGCGTCCGAGACCTCCGGGTGTATCCGGGTGATCTCCGCAGCGTTCACAGGCGAGACCCTAGCGTTCACGCCAACAGCGCGGGACCTGACAGCGGGGATGCTCAGCCTGGCGCGCGTCTTCGCCACAAACCGGCCAGCCCGACCCGCGAGGGACGGCGTTCGGCGATCGGCTGCGGAGTGACCGACCCTGCGAGTGGTTGTTGCCGCTTCTTCTTACCCGGGCACCGGTCAGCGTGTCGGGTCCTGGCAGCGTCAACCCGGGTCTGAACGTTTTGTTGTGTCAGGGCCAGCGGAAGACCGGGGACGAACTCGACAAATGCTTCGATGACTTGACCGCAATGGCGGCAGCGATAGGTCTGGATCATGACGTTTCCTCAGGGGTGTCGCGCCGGATCCTGATGGATCTGGTCTGTTGCGAACGTAGGTCTCCCTACTCCACCCGAACATCGGGAACGCACCTCAGATCACTCGAGAAGGCGCTTATTTTCTTAGCCGTTGACGTGACGAGCGAGAAACCTCGCCGTGCGTTCGTCACGCGGCGCGTCGAACAGCTCCGTCGGTGACCCGGCCTCCACGACGAGGCCTTCGTCGAGGAACACCACCTGGTCGGCAACCTCGCGGGCGAACGCCATCTCGTGCGTAGCCATCATGATCGTCATGCCGTCGCGCTTCAGCTCAGCAATCACCTCGAGCACCTCTGTCACGAGCAGCGGGTCGAGCGCCGACGTGATCTCGTCGAGCAGCAGCAGCTTGGGTGCCATCGCGATCGCGCGGATCACCGCCACCCGCTGTTGCTGACCACCGGACAAGCTGTCGGGATAGGCCTTCGCCTTGTCTGCAAGGCCGAACCGCTCCAACAGCTCGTTGGCCGTAGCCTCCGCCTTCGCACGGCTGATGCTGAGAGCGCGGCGCGGACCCAGCGTGATGTTGTCGAGCACTGAGCGGTGCGGGAAGAGGTTGAACGCCTGGAACACCAACCCGATCTCACGTCGTACATCGTCGGCATCGACCCTCGGGTCACTGATGTCGCGCCCGTCCAGCCAGATTACCCCGTCATCGACGAGCTCGAGCAGGTTGATGCACCGCAGCAGGGTCGACTTGCCCGAACCGGAAGCTCCGATGAGACACGTCACTTCGTGTTGCTCCAGGGAGAGATCGATGCCGCGAAGCACCTCATGCGATCCGTAGTGCCGGCGTACCTGCTCGAGCTGAAGCAGCGCCATCAGACACTGCCCTGTTCGCGACGCACCTGCCGCAGCGAGAGCCAGTCGGCGAAGCGAGCGAGAGGCACGGTGAGGACGATGAAGAAGAGCGCGGCTACGACGTACGGCGTGAAGTTGAAGTCCCGGGTCGAGTTGATCTGGGCCTCGCGCAGGATCTCGACGAGCCCAGCTGTCGACACCAGCGCGGTGTCCTTCTGCAGCGAGACGAAGTCGTTGATGAGTGGCGGCACCACGCGACGAAACGCCTGCGGCAAAACGACATGACGCATGGTCTGGGAGTACGTAAGACCGAGGGACCGACCAGCCGACCACTGGCTGGGGTGGATCGAGGCGATACCGGCCCGAATCACCTCTGCGACGTACGCGCCATACGACAGCGTCAGCGCGATGACACCGAGCCAGAAGATGTCCGTCGTCAGACCTTGCAGCTGCAGCGCCGGGAACCCGAAGCACACCACCAAGATCACGAGCAGGGTCGGCGTCCCCCTGAAGACGTCGGTGTAGATGATGGCCAGCAGCTTCAGTGGCGCCATGGCGGCAGACGGGACCACCCGGACGATCGCGACGAGCAGTGCCAGCGCAAGGATCAGTATCTCCGCGACCACGAACAGCTTGATATTGAGCACGAAGGCGCTGGCTAGGTCCGGCAGAATGTCCCAGGCGTAGTCGACGTCGAAGTACGCTGCCTGGACGCGATCCCAGCCGGGGGCGTTGACGGCAAACACCACAAGGCCGCCGATAACGACTGCCGTAGACACCGCTGCGATCGCCGCACGCCGGCGGCTCTGCTGGCGGCGAAATCGGATCCGTTCAGCCTGCCGGTCGCTGCGGACCCAGTTGGACATGCTCAGGGCGTGAGCTGCGGAACGTCGACGACCTGGCTCAGCCAGCGATCCTCAATGCCAGCAAGCGTCCCGTCGTCCTTCAACGTCGCCAGCGCCTGATTCGCACAAGCGACCAGCGGGTTGCCCTTCTCGAACAGCAGTCCGAACTCCTCGGTCTCACCAGTCTCGGGCTGGAACTGACCGACGATCGTGCCTTGAGGGATCTCGACAGCGGTGATGTAGAACGCCGTCGGCAGGTCTGCCACAAACCCGTCGATCGAGCCGTTCTGGAGGGCATTCTTGGCGAGGTTGGTGTCATCGAAGACGCGCGGTGTCTTGCTGGGTTGGATGGTGTCGGTGATGGCGTCGAGCGACGTCGTACCCACCTGTGCGGCAAGCTGCGCGTCCTTGAGATCGGCGAAGCTCGTGGCGCTTGCGAACGGAGAGTCCTTCAGCGTGATGAGGGCCTGTGCGGCCGAGTAGTAGCCGTCGGAGAAGTCGACGGCTTGCGCCCGCTTCGGGCTGATCGAGATTTGGTTGATGTCGAAGTCGAAGTCCTTCGGCCCCGGCTGGTAGCTGGTGTTGAACCCGACCTTCGTCCACGTCACCGCGTCGGCGGCGAAGCCCATCTCCTCCGCGACCGCGTAAGCGACAGCGGATTCGAACCCCTTGCCGTTGGTCGGGTCGTCGTCGGAGAACCACGGGTCGAACGCCGGTGAGTCGGTCGCGATCGTCAAGACGCCTGGCTTGATCGTCTGCGGATCGGCGCACGCATCGACGGGCGTATCACCCGGATCCTGGGGCGAGGTTGTGTCGGTCGAGTCGTCGCTCTCGTCGTTGGGGGCGCATCCGACGAAGAGGAGGCAAAGCAGGGAGGCGCCGACCACAACGACCGGGCGTCCCAGGAGAGCACGATGGGCCATGTCGCCATCGTAGAGCCGACTTCGCCATCCCCGGTGGCGACATTCGTCAGACGGGCGACTCGTTTCGTCAGTACCCTTGCGTGCGGCCGGATCGGGATCAGATCCGGCTTCTTGGAGGGCCTTTCATGCATATCGCCACGCTCGGTGACGTGATGCTCGACGTCATCGTCGACGTCCCGAACGGGCTGCACGAGGACGATGACGCAGACGCGCAGATCGATATCTCTGCGGGTGGCCAGGCCGCAAATGTGGCGGCGTGGGCGGTTTCGCTGGGCGCGCGAGCCACCCTGATCGGTCCGCGTGGAAGGAATCCGAGCGCGATCTTCGTCGACGACCTGCTCTCGTCGGCGGGCGTTGGAATTGTTGCGATTGACGTTCATTCGACCGGCAAAGTGGTCTCGATCCTGTCGGCTGGCGCTCGCACCCTCGCATCAGACGCCGGCGACCAGACCTGGGTGGATCGGCTCGACGCAAATCGCGTGCCCTTCGACATCGACTGGCTGCACGTGTCCGGTTACCCGCTGTTACGTGCCTCGAAACCGTGGGGGTTGTTGGCGTTCGTCGACGTCGTACGACGCAGGGGTGCTTCGATCTCGCTCGACCTGTCCTCGGCCGGACTCATTGCGGCGTACGGCGCTTCGGCCCTGACCGGCGTCCTCAAGGAGTTGGCTCCGCGGCTCGTCTTCGCCAACGCGTCGGAGTGGACCCAGCTCGGTCTTGACTTGGAGCACGTTCCTTTTGACCTCGTCATCAAGCGCGGCGCCGACGGTGCCACCTCGGTAGTGGGTGGCGTGGTGATGGAGCATGCTGCCCGCCTGACCGACGTGCGCGACGTCACTGGAGCTGGCGACGCGCTTGCCGCCGGGTACTTGATCGGGGGCATCGAGCTGGGACTGTCGACCGCAGCCCGTTGCGTCGCCCAGCGCGGTGCGCAGCCGTCGTCTGCACCACCGCGGCAAGGCCGTCACCGCCCGCAACCCGACCTTGCCTAACCGACTTGTCAGGGCGTGGTCGTGTCCCAACGCGACTCCACCCTGACAAGTGGGATCAGGTGGAGGGTTCAGGAGTGGGCAACGGCTTTCAGCACCGAGGTGAAGAACGCCAGCCCATCGGTGCCAGGACCGCACAGGTCCTCGACCGCGTGCTCGGGATGAGGCATCAGCCCGACGACGTTTCCTCGCGCGTTGGTGATGCCGGCGATGTCACGCAGCGATCCGTTCGGGTTGACGTCGACGTAGCGAGCGACGACCTGGCCCTCTCCCTCGAGGCGGTCGAGCGTGGCCTCGTCGGCGACGTACCCACCCTCACCGTTCTTCAGCACGATCGTCACCTCGGAGCCGACGGCGTACTCCGAGGTCCACGCCGTGGAGGCGTTCTCGATGCGGAGTCGCTGGTCGCGACACACGAACTTGCGGTGGTCATTGCGGATCAGCGCACCCGGCAACAGGTGTGACTCGCAGAGGATCTGGAAGCCGTTGCAGACACCGAGCACCGGCAGACCACCTCGGGCCGCCTCGACGACCTCGGTCATCACCGGCGCGAAGCGAGCGATCGCACCGCATCGGAGGTAGTCGCCGTAGGAGAAGCCGCCGGGCAGCACGACCGCGTCGACGCCCTGCAGATCATGGTCGCCGTGCCAGAGCGCTACGGGTTCGCCGCCGGCGACGCGAACAGCGCGTCGGGCATCGGCGTCGTCGAGTGAACCGGGGAAGGTGACGACCCCGATCTTCACGACTGCTCGACCCTGACCGTGTAGTCCTCGATGACCGGGTTGCTGAGCAATGTCTCGGCCGCTCTGCGCACCTCAGCCAACCTCTCCTCGGTCACCTCGCCGTCGAACTCAAGCTCGAAGCGCTTGCCCTGGCGGACGTCGATGACACCGTCGAATCCGAGCCTGGGGAGTGCACCATGCACGGCCTTGCCTTGCGGGTCGAGAATCTCCGGCTTGAGCATGACGTCGACGACGACACGGGCCACGGGCGCTCCTAGCGGGGTGGGGCGGGTGGGGCGGGTGGGGTTCTGTTGATCAACACAGTCTCCGACACCGCGATTCTAGGACCCAGGAAACTTTTTCACGTTCACAGGCAACCAACTCGCGAGCCACGTCGTCGTAGTGAGTAGTGACCCGGGCGCTGCCGCGTGGGGGGACGCCACAACGCTGTGGGGGACGTTTTGTGGCAGCGGCGCCCGGGTCAGTGGGCTTCTGAGCCAGAGCGTGGAAGGTCACCGAGCTCGCAGCGGACGGCTTCCCGGCGTTGCGTATCCGTCAGTCACTTGAGTTCGCGCTTGAGGATCTTGCCTGTCGCGGTCATCGGCAACTCGTCTCGGAACTCGACGATGCGTGGGTACTTGTAGGACGCCATCTGCTCCTTCGCCCACGCGACGAGTTCGTCCTCGGTGATCGCGGCGCCATCGTTCTTGATGGCGTAGGCCTTGATCTCCTCACCGCAACGTTCATCAGGTACGCCGACCACCGCCACCAGCGAGATCGCCTCGTGGGTGAGCAACACCTCTTCGACCTCACGCGGGTAGACGTTGAAACCACCGCGAATGATCATGTCCTTCGCCCGGTCGACGATGTAGTAGTTGCCGTCGTCGTCTCGGCGGGCCAGGTCACCTGATCTGAACCAGCCGTCCTTCATCACCGCGGCTGTCTCCTCCGGACGCTTGTAGTAACCCTTCATGATGTTGTGGCCACGAATCGCGATCTCGCCGACCTCGTCAGCGCCGTCGATCGTCTTCCAGTCCTCGTCGATGAGCTTCACCTCGACGCCCCAGATCGGCGTACCGATGGATCCGGGCTTCGGTTCGTGATCGAGGTGGCTGAACGTCGCCACCGGCGATGTCTCGGACAGCCCGTAGCCCTCGAGGATCTGCACGTGGAACCGTTCCTTGACGTCCTTGAGGATCTCGACGGGGAGCGATGCGCCTCCGGCTACGGCGCGGCGGAGGTTGCCGGCGATCTTGTCAACGTTGACCTCGTCGGTGAGTGCCCCGAGCAGTCCCCAGTACATCGTCGGCACGCCGGCGAAGAATGTGACTTCCTCCTTGTCCATCAGGGCAAGTGCCTGAACTGGATCGAAGCGAGCCATCAGCACCAGCGTCGATCCGAGACCGAAGCCCGCGTTCATCTGTACGGTCTGGCCGAAGGAGTGGAACAGCGGCAACGTCACCAGATGCACGTCGGGATTGGACGCGAAGAGCTCCCAGATGCGGTGACACGTGACGACGTTGAACGCGACGTTGGCATGTGACAGCTCCGCGCCCTTGGGCTGCCCCGTCGTACCGCTGGTGTAGAGGATGACCGCGGTGTCCTCGGGCTCAGTCACCACCGTCTCGAATGTTTTCGGCTGGTCCTTGATGGCGGCGAAGTAGTTGCTGCTGCCCTCAGGCACTGAGCCGGCGGGGTCGGCCGGGATCACGAAGAACTGCTGACAGTTGGGTGTGTCGTTGAATCCCGTCAACCCGGCCTCGGCCATCGGCAGCTCGGGCGTGCCCTCGAAGCAGAAGTAAACCTTCGCGTCGGAGTCGTCGAGGTGGTACGCCACCTCGCGACCCTTGAAGAGGACATTGAGGGGTACGACGACGGCACCCGCCTTGAGGATGCCGTAGTACACCATCGGGAAGTAGGGCAGGTTCGGACACGAAAGCGCCACCTTGTCGCCAGGTGTGACACCGCGCTCGACCAGCAAGTTCGCGACTTGGTTGGCCATCGCGTCGATCTGGGCGTACGTCAGCCGGGTGTCGTTGAACACGACCGCGTCACGGTCGGGCACTCTGCGGGCGCTGTCCTCGAGCATCATGGCAAGGTTGAGCACGATCGACCTCCAAGATCAGGCTGCACCAGCGACATCACGGCCGCTGTCATCCCAACGTAACGACCTACACCCCTGTCCGTCACGCCCCCGATCGGGCGTCCGACGCACCCTCAGCGGAACTTCTCGCCGGTCAGCCGCTCGAACGCCTCAACGTAGGTTGCTCTGGTCTGCTCGACGATCTCGGGTGGCAACGGCGGAGGCTGCTTGCCCGAGCTCCGCTCCCACCCTGACGCCGGCGACGTCAGCCAGTCGCGGACGAACTGCTTGTCGTACGACGTCTGCGCGCGACCCGGCTGCCACCCATCGAGAGGCCAGAACCGCGAAGAGTCGGGCGTGAGTACCTCATCGGCCAACACGATCGTCCCGTCAGAACGCCGCCCGAACTCGAACTTCGTGTCCGCGAGGATGATGCCGCGATCACGCGCCAACGCCTCGGCCTTCAGGTAGATCGACAGGGTGAGAGCACGCAGCTCGGCGGCAACGTCGTCTCCGACGGTCCGGACAACAGCCTCGAAGTCGACGTTCTCGTCGTGAGCTCCGATGTCGGCCTTCGTTGCAGGGGTGAAGATCGGCTCGGGCAGCCGCGAGCCCTCTTCAAGGCCGGCCGGGAGCTCGACACCGCACACCGAGCCGGTGGCGAGGTAGTCCGTCAGCCCCGAACCCGTGAGGTAGCCCCGAGCAACGCACTCGACGGCAAACATGTCGAGCCGCTCACACACCACCGCCCGACCGGCCAGCTCGGCCGGCACGTCCGTGCTGAGCACATGATTCGGCACCAGCGACGACAGCTGGTCGAACCACCACAACGACATCCGGGTGAGGAGCTCGCCTTTGTCGGGGATCTCCGGAGTGAGCACGTAGTCGTAGGCGGAGATCCGGTCTGACGCCACCATGAGCAGCGTGCCGTCGGCACGTTCGTAGAAGTCGCGCACCTTGCCGCTGTGCAGGTGGCGAGCCCCGTTGAGGTGCTGGGGTGCCCCGGCTGTTGCGCCGTCGTCGTACGTCGTCATGGAGCCATCTTGCCGAACCGAAAGCTGGCGATGTGCGTTGCCCCTGTGTGGCAGTGAGGATGGACGGATGACAGACGCCCTGGTGATCGGTGCTGGCCCTAACGGGTTGGTGGCCGCGAACCTGCTGGCCGACCACGGCTGGTCGGTCACGGTGCTCGAAGCGCAGCCCGAGATCGGCGGTGCCGTGCGCACCGACACCGAGGTCAACGACGGGTTTCGTCACGACACGTTCAGCGCCTTCTACCCGCTCGCGGCCGTCTCTCCCACCATCCGGGCGATGCGTCTCGAGGAGCACGGCCTCTCCTGGGTGCATGCACCGGCGGTGCTCGGAAACCCTTTGCCCGAAGGGGGTTGGGCCGTCCTGCATCGCGATCGGCACGACACGGCGGCCGCCCTCGACATGTTGTGCCCCGGCGATGGGGAGGCCTGGGTACGACTCTGCGCAGAGTGGGACGGTTTCGGTGACGACCTTGTCGACGCTCTGCTGGAGCCGTTTCCTCCGGTGAGGGCTGGCGTGCGGACGGCGGTCGGACTCACGCGAAGCTCAGGCCTGAGGGGACTGCGCAAGCTGCTGATGCCCGTACGACGGATGGCCGAGGAGAACTTCGGAGGTGAGGGTGCGCGACTGCTGCTGGCCGGCAACGCCTTGCACAGCGACTTCTCCCCTGAAGACACCGGGTCTGGCCTGGTAGGCCTGCTGCTGACGATGCTCGGCCAGTCGGTCGGATTTCCCGTCCCACGACGCGGCGCAGGTGAGCTGACGAAGGCACTGGCCCGGCGACTCGAGTCGCTCGGCGGGGTCGTCTCGACTGGCGCCGAGGTCACGCGGGTCGACGTACGCGCGGGTCGCGCGGTCGGGGTTCGCCTGGCCGATGGGACGACGGTGACCGCTTCACGCGCCATCGTGGCTGCGGTCACCGCACCCGCTCTGTATGGCCGTCTTGTCGGCTGGGACGAGCTCCCCGCTCGGGTGCGCAAGGGAATGCGTCGCTTCGTGTGGGACCCGGCGACCATCAAGGTCGACTGGGCATTGTCGGCGGCTGTTCCCTGGGACCCTGCCCCTTCCACGTCACCTGGCACTGTCCACATCGCCCACTCGGTCGACGAGTTGTCCACGTATTCTGCGCAGCTCAATGCACATGCCATCCCGTCTGACCCGTTGCTCCTGCTGGGTCAGATGACGACGACCGATCCGACGCGGTCTCCACCCGGCACGGAGTCACTCTGGGCTTACTGCCACGCGCCGCAGAAGGCTCGGACCGACGCCGGCGCAGCAGGGATCACCGGCGCGTGGGACTTCTCGGACTGCGAGCGGATGGCAGACCGGATGCAGGCGCGCGTCGAACGCTTCGCCCCAGGACTCACGTCGAGGATCGTGGCGCGCCGGGTGTTAGGCCCGCGTGAGCTCGAGGCACGCGATGCCAACCTCCATAACGGCGCGATCAACGGCGGCACGGCCAACCTGCGCCAGCAGCTGGTCTTCCGGCCGGTGCCCGGTCTCGGGCGGGCCGAGACTCCGATCAAGGGCCTCTACCTGGCGTCAGCCTCAGCCCATCCCGGAGGCGGCGTACACGGTGCACCGGGTGCGAACGCCGCACGGGCGGCACTCGTCCACGACCGGCTACAACGCTCGAGAGTCGGTCGCTGACGTGGCCACTTTCCCCATCCCGCCGTGGCCGGTGACCTCCCCCACAGGTGCCGCCGGAGTTACTCGGGCGCTGCAATGGGTAGGGGTTGTCCATGCATCCTGACGTCATCTCGGGCCGTTACCGCGTGATCCGGCCGATCGGGCGCGGCGGCATGGGCACGGTTTGGCTTTGCCATGACGACGTTCTGAACCGCGAGGTCGCCGTCAAGCAGATGGGGGCTTTGCCCGGAGAGGACACCGAGAGCACCACCAGGGCGATGCGGGAGGCCAGGGTGACTGCGGCGATGAACCATGAGAGCGCAGTCTCGGTGTACGACGTCGTCGACCACGACGGTGGCACCTGGCTGGTGATGGAGTACCTGCCGTCACAAACGCTCGCCGAGCTGATCGCGTCGGAGGGCCGACTGGAGCCACCGCGAGTGGCCGACATCGGAGCCCAGGTCGCAGCGGCGCTCGCGAGCGCCCACGATCTCGGAATCGTGCATCGCGACATCAAGCCCGGCAACATCTTGGTCGGCGAGCGCGACGTGGCGAAGATCAGCGACTTCGGCATCGCCCGCGGCCATACCGACATCAGCCTGACTCAGACGGGTTTGATGACGGGCACACCCGGCTACTTCTCTCCAGAGTTGGCCCGAGGTGACGACCCGAGCTTCGCGTCTGATTCCTGGGCTCTGGGCGTCACCTTGTTCACGGCTACCGAGGGCCAGCCGCCCTTCCCGACCCAGGCCAACCCGCTGGCGATGTTGAGCATGATCACCCGAGAGGAAACGCCTCGACCGGAGCACGCCGGGCCACTGGCGCCCGTCATCGCCGCGCTGATGGAGCGTGACCCTTCGCAGCGGTGGTCGATGGAACAGGCACGCGTGGCCCTTCGCGAGGTGGCTGAAGGCGGGCATCCGACCAGTGCCGCACTCGCCCTTGGCGCTGTGGGTGCTCCGCCGGTGGGGAAAGCCGGCTACAGCGACGACGCTGGTGTGGTCGGCGGCGGGCCAGAGGCAGGTTGGACATCGACGTGGGACGCGACGCCGGAGACCTCGCCCGAGACCTCGCCGCCAGAGCGCAGCCGGCGAGGAGGTTGGTGGATCGCGGCGTTGGGGCTGCTGGTGCTGATCGGGGTCGGTGCCGCAGCCTGGTCGGTCTTCGGGCCGGACGGCAACAACAACCAGCAGGACGCCAACAACAACTCGAACTCCGGGCCCGGCAACTCGGGGCAGCAGGACGCCAACAACAACTCGAACTCCGGGCCCGGCAACTCGGGGCAGCAGGACGCCGACACAGCTGACGACGACAATTCCGGGCCTTCCGACGACCAGGCATCGGGCGGCTCCCGTGCCCAGGCCGAGAGCTTCGTGAGTGACTACTTCACGCTGGTCCCCGGTGATCTGGAAGCTGGCTGGGCGGCGTTGTCGCCGGACTTCCAGGCCTCGATGGGCAGGGACTCCTACGACGGGTTCTGGAGCAGCATCGAATCGGTGGACGTCAGCAACGTCAACGCCGTGAGCCCAACCGTGGTGGACTACACGATCAGCTACGACGGGTCGACGCCGGAGAACAAACAGATCACACTCGTCCGCGACGGCTCGTCCTACCTGATCAGCGGAGACTCGTCACAAAGCTGACGCCAATACTTGCCGGGGCCTCTGGACGGGGCCGGCTGCACTCAGAGGATCGCGCTCGGCCGGTATGCCGCGGCCTCGGGGTTGTCGGCGGCGACCTGCTCGATCCGTCGTACGACGTCATCGACCTGACTCACGGCTGCACCGGTGAACGACAGCGGCTCGGCGACCAACGCGGCCAGGTCGGCCGTGCTCAGGCCGAGTCGATCGTCGGCGGCCAGCCGGTCGAAGAGGTCGTTGCGCTCGGCCCCCTTCTCGCGCATCTCCAGCGCCACCGTTACCGCATGCTCCTTGATCGCCTCGTGCGCGGTCTCGCGGCCGACGCCTTGACGGACTGCGGCCATCAGCACCTTCGTGGTCGTGAGGAACGGAAGGTAGCGGTCGAGCTCGCGGTGCACGACCGCCGGAAAGACCCCGAACTCCTCGAGCACGGTCAGCATCGTCTCGAACAGTCCGTCGGCAGCGAAGAACGCGTCAGGGATCGCCACCCGGCGTACGACGCTGTCGGAGACATCGCCTTCGTTCCACTGGTCACCCGCGAGCTCACCGACCATCGAGAGATGGCCGCGGAGCACGACCGCCAAGCCGTTGACGCGTTCGCACGAGCGGGTGTTCATCTTGTGCGGCATCGCACTCGACCCGACCTGGCCGGGCTGGAACCCCTCGGTGACGAGCTCGATGCCGGCCATCAGGCGAATCGTGGTGGCGAGGTTGCTCGGGCCGGCGGTGGCTTGGACGAGGGCCGAGACGACATCGAAGTCGAGCGACCGCGGGTAGACCTGGCCGACGCTGGTGAACACGTGGTCGAAGCCGAGGTGCCGGGCGATGTGGCGCTCGAGCTCGGCGAGCTTGGCGGCGTCGCCGTTGAGTAGGTCGAGCTGGTCCTGCGCCGTACCGACCGGGCCCTTGATGCCGCGCAACGCGTAGCGCGCGATGAGCTCGTCGAGGCGTTGAAGCGCGACCAGCATCTCCTCGGCGACGGTGGCGAATCGCTTGCCGAGTGTGGTGGCCTGTGCGGCGACATTGTGCGACCGGCCGGTCATGACCAGGTTGCGGTGCTGGGCGGCGAGCTCGCCGAGCCGGGCGACGGTGGCGATCATCCGGGTGCGGATCACCCGCAGCGACTGAAGGATCTGCAGTTGCTCGACGTTCTCGGTGAGGTCGCGACTCGTCATGCCCTTGTGGATGTGCTCGTGCCCAGCGAGGGCGCAGAACTCCTCGATGCGCGCCTTGACGTCGTGGCGGTTGCGTCGCTCGCGGGTGGCGATCGACTCGAGGTCGACCTGATCGATGACGCGTTCGTAGTCCGCGATGACGCCGTCAGGAATCTCGACGCCGAGTTCGCGTTGGGCCTTGAGGACCGCAATCCACAACTGGCGCTCGGCGACCACCTTGTTGGCCGATGACCAGATCTCGCGAGTGGCCGGTGAGGCGTAACGCGAGGCGAGCACGTTCGAGATAGCGGTCACGACGTCCATTATCGCCCATCCCTCCCCCACCCCCGGCCTTCCTCTAGGGTGCCGGGCTGGGGTTTGCCTTGTTTTCAAGCCAAACGGCTTGTTAACAAGGCAAACCTGCCTTGCAGAGTGTGGGTTTGCCTCCACGAACGAGGCGAGTCCCAAGGCATGAGACGCCGGGTGGGTACGACGAAAGAGTCCGGCCCGGAGCTGCCAAGAGTTGAGACGGAGAGCTACACCGCTCAGGCCGAGGACGCCGCGATATCAGTCCGGTACTGGGCTCCGTCGAACGTGATCTCGCGGACGCCCTGGTACGCGAGGTCTCGCGCGGCAGCCAGGTCCGATCCGGTCGCCGTGACGGCGAGCACCCGCCCACCGGCTGTGGCAAGGCCATCAGGCCCGGCCGTCGTACCGGCGTGCAGCACGGAGACGCCGTCGAGCGCGTCGGCCACGTCGACCCCGTGGATCACGTCGCCATGCCGAGGCGTCGCGGGATAACCCGCCGATGCCATCACGACGGTGACCGCGGCGTCAGCGCTCCAACGAAGCGGGCCGACCTGGTGGAGGCGACCCTGCGCTGCCGCATGAAGCACCACGCCGAGTGGACTCTCGAGCAGTTCGAGCAGCGGCTGGGTCTCCGGGTCTCCGAATCGGGCGTTGAACTCCACCACCTGGACACCGCGCGAAGTGAGGGCGAGACCGGCGTACAGCAATCCCACGAACGGCGTAGCGCGGCGAGACAGCTCGTCGATCGCGGGCTGGATCACCCGGGCGACGACCTCGTCGACAAACCCATCAGGGGCCCAGGGCAGCGGAGTGTAGGCACCCATGCCGCCGGTGTTCGGCCCTTCGTCGCCGTCGAGCAAGCGCTTGGAGTCCTGGGCGGGCTGGAAGGGGAGCACCGTCGACCCGTCGCAGATGGCGAACAGGGAGACTTCGGGGCCGTCGAGGAACTCCTCAATCACGACTCGTCCGCACGACGCCGCATGGGCGACGGCCGCTTCGCGATCGGAGGTCACGACGACGCCCTTCCCGGCCGCGAGACCATCGTCCTTGACGACGTACGGCGGCCCGAACGCGTCGAGCGCGTCATCGACCTCGAAGGCTGATTCGCAAACGCGCGCCATCCCCGTGGGGATGCCGGCGGCCGCCATTACGTCTTTGGCGAATGCCTTCGAGCCCTCGATCGCTGCCGCCTCGCGACTCGGACCGAAGCAGGCGATGCCCGCGCTGCGTACGTCGTCGGCCACTCCTGCGACGAGTGGCGCCTCGGGTCCCACCACGACCAGGTCAACGGCGAGCTCGGCGGCCAGGGAGGCAACTCCGGCGCCGTCGAGAGGATTGCCTGGATGGAGGGTCGCGACCGTGCCGATGCCGGGGTTTCCGGGTACGGCGTGCACCTCCTCGACGTCGGGGTCGCGCGCCAACGCCTTCGTGAGGGCGTGTTCGCGTCCACCGTTTCCGACCACCACTACCTTCACGGGTCACGACCCTATCCACGAGGGACGAACTCTCCCCACACAGCCCGTGGCTGCTTTGCGGCGGTTGGCCGGGACGAGGGTGGGGCACGACCGTCGCTCAGCCGTCGTACCCGCGTCTCGGCCACTGTCTCACCGACCGGGACGATCTCGTTTTGTGGAGGCAAACCCACACTCTGCAAGGCAGGTTTGCCTTGTTAACAAGCCGTTTGGCTTGAAAACAAGGCAAACCCCCGAGGGTCAGAGGAGGTCGTGGATGACGGCGGTCTCGTTGCGGGCTGGTCCGACCCCCACCGCAGAGACCCTGGCTCCCGAAATCTCCTCGACCGCCTTGACGTAGTCGCGGGCGTTCGGCGGCAGGTCATCCAGGGTCCGGGCGCCGGAGATGTCCTCCCACCAGCCGGGGAACTCCTCAAGGATCGGCTTCGCGTGGTGGAAGTCCGTCTGGTTGACCGGCATCTCGTCATGCCGGACGCCCTCGACGTCGTACGCGACACAGACCGGGACCTTGTCGAGACCGGTCAGTACGTCGAGCTTGGTCAACACGAAGTCGGTCACGCCGTTGACGCGCGCGGCATACCGGGCGATCACCGCGTCGTACCAGCCGCATCGCCGAGGCCGCCCCGTCGTCGTCCCGTACTCCCAGCCCGTCTTGCGCAGGAACTCGCCTGAGTCGTCGAACAGCTCGGTCGGGAACGGCCCCTCACCGACACGCGTCGTGTAGGCCTTGACGATGCCGACGACCCGATCGATCCGAGTCGGCGGGATCCCCGATCCGGTACACGCCCCACCAGACGTGGCTGAGGACGACGTGACGAACGGGTAGGTGCCGTGGTCGACGTCGAGCAGGGTCGCCTGACCGGCTTCGAGCAGCACGGTCTCGCCACGGTCGAGCGCCTGGTTCAGAAGCAGGCTCGTGTCGGCGACCATCGGCGCGAGCCGGTCTCGATGTGCGAGCAGCTCGTCCATGATCTGGTCGACCTCGATCGCTCGTCGGTTGTAGACCTTGGCAAGGACCTGGTTCTTGAGGTCGAGTGCGCCTTCGACCTTTTGCCGCAGGATCTTCTCGTCGAACACGTCCTGCACGCGCACTCCGATGCGGTTCATCTTGTCGGCGTACGCCGGACCGATGCCTCGACCAGTGGTCCCGATCTTGCGTGAACCGAGGAACCGCTCGGCCACCTTGTCGAGGGTGCGGTGATAGTCGGTGATCAGGTGCGCGTTCGCACTGATGAGCAACCGGGAGGTGTCGATCCCACGCGCCTCGAGACCGTCGAGCTCGCCGATGAGGACGCCGAGGTCGACGACGACCCCGTTGCCGATGACCGGAATGCAGCCTGGCGTGAGGATGCCGCTCGGCAGCAGATGCAGGGCGTACTTCTCGTCGCCGATGACCACGGTGTGGCCGGCGTTGTTGCCGCCGTTGAACTTGACGACGTAGTCGACTCGGCTCCCGAGGACGTCGGTCGCCTTGCCTTTGCCCTCGTCACCCCACTGGGCTCCGACGATCACGATTGCGGGCATGTGCGCACCCTTCTCTTCCCTCGCACACCAGTACGACGGTCGGGTGCTTGATCATCGACCTGCCGTACAAATGAAAACGGCCCCGTTGTCGCAAGACCGGGGCTCTTGCGGCTAAACCTTACCGGAGACGGCGGCGATCGATGTGGTCCGACTAGGGTTCGGGCTCGTGGACCGCATACTCCTTGTCACCAACGCCGATGCAGGTTCCCACGACGACGAGGCGATCGACCAGGCCATCACCGTGTTGCGCGAGTTCGCCGAGGTGGAGACGGCCGCCACGTCAGATCCCGCTGAGCTCGACGACGTACTCGACCGTCGAGACGGCCGCGACATCGTGGTCGCGGGCGGCGACGGCAGTCTCCACGCCGTGATCGCGGCGCTCCATGAGAGCGACGACCTCGACGGCCCGACGATCGGACTCATCCCGCTCGGGACGGGCAACGACTTCGCGCGCGGACTGCAGCTGCCGCTCGATCCCGTCGCCGCCGCGCGGGTGGTGGGGCATGGCCGACGTTCGCAGGTTGACCTTCTCGTGGACGACGAGGACGGCGTCGTGGTCAACGCCGTGCATGCCGGCATCGGTGCAGACGCTGGCCGTGAGGCCAAACCGTGGAAGGCCAGGCTCGGCAAGCTCGGCTACGTCGTGGGAGCCGTCATCGCAGGCTTCAAGTCCGAAGGCCACAAGGTGCGCGTCGTGGCCGACGGGTCCGTGCTGGCAGACGGTTCGCGCCGGGTGCTCCAGGTGGGCATCGGCAACGGGTCCTTCGTCGGTGGGGGTACGCCCCTGATGCCCGACGCCGACCCCACGGACGGGCGCGCCGACGTGGTCGTGTCGTTCTCGGTACGACGCCGGAACCGGCTGCTGTACGCCGTCCATCTCAAACGCGGCACCCACGACGAGCGCCACGACGTCAAGACGAGACGGGCGACGCAGGTCGCGATCAGTGGTGAGAGTTTCTGGTGCAACGCCGACGGGGAACTCACCGGCCCGTTCCGGTCACGACGCTGGGAGCTGCGGACCGCCGCGTTCACGATGATGCTGCCGACTGCAGATCAGGCGGAGCCGTCGAGCTGAGCACGGAGACGCCTGGGCCTGTCAGAGCCAGCCGCGGCGTACCGCTTCCATCCCCGCCTGGAAACGGGTGTCGACACCGAGCTCGGCAATCAGGTCGGCGACCCGGCGTCGTACGGTGCGCAGCGACATATCGAGGGTGCGGGCGATCTGTTCGTCCTTGGCGCCGCGCGCGAGCAGCTCGAGCAGCTGACCGCGGGAGCCGGCATCAACCTCAGCCCCGAAACCCGGAACCGTCACGGCATGACTCCACAGCTGATCGAAGTAAGCGACGCAGGCCGACACGATGGCGGATTGGCGGATGAGCATCCGGTAGCCGGCCGGACTCCCCCAGATCTCCGGGAGAACGGCAGCCGTCGACCCGAACACGGCCATCCGGGTGGGCACCTCGGGTAGCACCCTGATGCGCTCACCGGCCCGGGCGCGAGCCTGGACCGAGTCGTGGTTGGTCTCGATGATCCTGGCCGGGTAGATCACCCGGGAGCTGCGTCCCGCGCCGATCGCCTGCGTGACGGCCATGTCCATCCTGACGCCGGTTGGCAGGAACCACTGGTCTGGGCGCAGGAAGAGCAGCTCACCGGCACTGTTGCCGATCAGGGTCAGCATCACATCGCCCAGCTCGGCCGCAGGGATCACGTCGATCGGCACCGGCTGCCACTCAGACCGCTGGCCGACGAGGTGCTCCGCAACGTAGGTGGTCACCTCGTCCTGCGCCTCGGCCAACGCGTCCTCGGCGTCCGTCAGCCGTCGCCGCTCGGTGGTCAGCAGCCGACCGAGAGCGAACTCCGGGGGCTCGGGGAAGACCTGATCGCCGGAGATCGAGACGAGGTGGCGATCGATCAACGGCTGAATGTCGCGGTTGAAATCGGCCAGGCTTCGGCCGAGCTCGTCGCAGAGCTGCTCGATGGTGCTGCCGGGACGCCGGAGCGAGAGCCGGTAGACCTGCTCGCTCGGCTCATTGATGCCGACGGCAGCGAGCGGACCAATGGATGGCGGGTGGACCATAGGTGGCAGGTTACGGCCAGTGGCAGTTTCATGCCACATTTCTTGCGCCGGACAAGGCAGAATGAACCTTTGTAGAGAGCGCGACCTCGGAATCGACGCAGGGGACGATTCCGTTGTCGCGCTCTTCTTGTGTGGATGGGGCCGCCCCACCGGCGCATTTCGCCGCGACGCGACCGGGCATGATGACCTCATGACCTTCGACAATCTCTTGGGTGGACCCCCGCCGACCCTGCTCCCGGCAGACGCCGCCGCCGAGGCGTTGGCGGCTGGTGCGGACCCGAAAGACGTAGCGCGCCAACACCCGGCCTCGTCCCTCGCGTGGGCGGAGGTGGCAGAGATTGCGCTGGCCGACGGCGATGATCTCGGCGGCTACGCGTTCGCGCGGGTGGGCTACCACCGTGGACTCGACGCGCTGCGGCGAAACGGGTGGAAGGGCCATGGCCCGATCCCTTGGGAGCACGAGCCCAACCAGGGCTTCCTCCGCTGCCTGGCCGCGCTGGCCAAGGGCTCTGACCTGATCGGCGATACCGAGGAGGCGGCCCGCTGCCGCCAGTTCCTGGCCGACTCCGACCCTTCCGCCCCCCTCTAGCTGGGGCGGGGGTTTGCCTTGTTTTCAAGCCAAAGGGCTTGTTAACAAGGCAAACCTGCCTTGCAGACTGTGGGTTTGCGATGTTGGGCTCAGGGTTGTCTCACTAGGTGGTACGCCG
Source organism: uncultured Actinomycetota bacterium (assembly GCA_963746185.1). GTDB lineage: Bacteria > Actinomycetota > Actinomycetes > Propionibacteriales > Nocardioidaceae > CAVVAE01. Next base: position 1,448,961 of record CAVVAE010000004.1, on the reverse strand, counting down.
GGCCAGGCCCGCCCCACCGCAGGACGGCCCCGTCGGTGAGAGGAGCTACTCCTCGGCCTGCTCCCGCAGGACCCTCGCCCGTTCCTCCGGCTCGTCGTACCTCTCGTCACGCTTCGTCGACCGCGACCTCAGCATCTCGATCACGATCGGGATCACCGACAGCCCCACCAGTGCGAGGAGCACGAGGTCGATGTGGTCGGCCAGGATATCCACCTGTCCGAGCCAGTAACCCATCAACGTCACGCCCGTGGCCCAGGCGATCCCGCCGATGGCCGAGTAGGTGATGAACCGCCGGAACGGCATCCGGCCGACGCCCGCCGCCAACGTGATGAACGTCCGCACGATCGGGACGAACCGTGCCAGCACGATCGCCCGGTTGCCGTATTTGTCGAAGAACGCGATCGTCTTGTCGACATGCTCCTGCTTGAAGAACCGGGAGTCCGGCCGGCTGAAGATCCTCGGCCCCACCTTGGCGCCCACGCCGTACCCCACGATATTGCTGAGGATCGCCGACACCGTGAGAACGAGGCAGGCAAGCCACAGCGGCACCGTGATCTGCTCCTGTTGGGAGATCAGCAGCCCGACGAGGAAGAGCAGCGAGTCACCGGGCAGGAACGGGAACAGCCAGCACTCGATGAAGATGACGAGCGCCGCGCCCCACAAGGCGTAGGTGCCGAACTTGTCGATGAGGGCTTGTGGGTCGAGCAATCCACCGAGGAGCATCGCGTTCTGCAGTTCGGTGATCACTCCAAGAGCGTAACCGCCCGTAGAGTTGCCGCCGTGACCAGCGACCACGCGCCTGCTAGCCGCGACGAGCCAACGGCAGGGGTCGACGAGGCCGCCCGGTTCGACATCGGGGTCGGGCCGCACCCACGACCGTGGCCGTCCGACGACCGACTCGACCCTGAGTTGCTCGAGTACGGCGACCAGCGCAACGTCGCAGACCGTTACCGCTACTGGCGCATCGAGGCGATCGTGGCCGACCTCGACACCCGCCGTCACGACTTCCACGTTGCCATCGAGAACTGGCAGCACGACTTCAACATCGGCTCCGTCGTCCGAACTGCCAACGCCTTCCTCGCGGCAGAAGTGCACATCGTCGGTCGCAAGCGGTGGAACCGTCGCGGCGCCATGGTCACCGACCGCTACCAGCACGTCCGGCACCACGAGACGGTGGAGGAGTTCGCGGCCTGGTGTCACGAGCGCGACCTGCCCATGCTTGGCGTCGACAACCTGCCCGGCGCGCAGCCCTTGGAGACAGTGGCCCTGCCAGCCTCCTGCACCCTCGTGTTCGGTCAGGAGGGGCCTGGCCTCACCGAGGCGATGCGGGAGGCCTGCCAGGTCACGCTGTCGATCGCGCAGTTCGGCTCGACGCGCTCGATCAACGCCGGAGCAGCTGCCGCGATCGCGATGCATGCCTGGGTACGCCGGCACGCCGACCTCGGGGGTGCGGCCGGGCCGGAACCGATCGTCGTACCCCACCCCCCTGATGGCGGTGGCGAGGCTGGCTGACTGGCTTGACCCACTGACTGACCGACCGACCCTGCAGAGTCCGCCCACAGGTCGGGCACTGTGGCAGCGCATCCGGCGAGACGGAATACTGGGCGGGGACGCAACCGGCCCATCAGACGGAGTGAGACATGCCTATCGCAACGCCCGAGGTCTACGCGGCCATGCTCGACAAGGCCAAGGCGGAGAGATTCGCCTACCCGGCGATCAACGTGACGTCGTCACAAACCCTGCACGCCGCAATGCGCGGGTTCACCGAGGCCGGGAGCGACGGAATCGTGCAGGTCTCGACGGGCGGCGCTGAGTTCTTGTCAGGCGCCTCGGTTAAGGACATGGTCGCGGGCTCGTTGGCCTTTGCCGCGTTCGCCGACGAGGCCGCGAAGAAGTACCCCGTCAACATCGCCCTGCATACGGACCACTGTCCGAAGGACAAGCTCGACGGGTTCGTCCGGCCGCTGTTGGAGGTGTCGAAGGAGCGCGTCGCGAATGCCGGCCTGCCGGTGTTCCAATCGCACATGTGGGACGGGTCAGCCGTGCCGCTCGAGGAGAACATGTCGATCGCCAAAGAGTTGCTCGCGCTGGCGGCGGCGGCTCACGTGATCCTCGAGATCGAGGTGGGTGTGGTCGGTGGCGAGGAGGACGGCATCGTCGGCGCCATCGACGACAAGCTCTACACGACGCCAGACGATGCGCTGCGTACGGCGGAGGCGCTCGGCCTTGGTGAGAACGGCCGCTACATGACGGCGCTGACCTTTGGCAATGTGCACGGCGTTTACAAGCCCGGCAACGTGAAGCTGCGTCCGGAGATCTTGAAGGCCGCCCAGGAAGCCGTGGCGGAGAAGCTCGGCCTGGGCGCGGACGCGAAGCCGTTCGACCTGGTGTTCCACGGGGGCTCGGGGTCGTTGCTGGAGGAGATCCGCGAGGCGCTCGACTACGGCGTCGTCAAGATGAACGTCGACACCGACACCCAGTACGCCTTCACCCGGCCGATCGCGGACCACATGTTCGTGAACTACTCCGGCGTCTTGAAGGTGGATGGCGAAGTCGGCGACAAGAAGGCCTACGACCCGCGTTCCTACGGAAAGTCCGCAGAGGCCGCAATGGCGAGCCGAGTCGTCGAGGCCTGCGAACACCTCCGCGCCGCAGGCACCTCCCTCACTTCCTCCTGACGGGCTTGGGGTTTGCCTTGTTTTCAAGCCAAAGGGCTTGTTAACAAGGCAAATCTGCCTTGCACAGTGTGGGTTTGCCTCCACGATCAGGTGGCATCCCAGAGTTCGGACAGGGTACGCCGACGGGCCACGTCACCATCGGGCCGCGCGGCGTCGTATCGTCCCCGCCAAGGGCCGCCTCACTGTCCCCATCTCGGCGACACGCCATCCGTTGTCCACATAAGCCCGAGACCGTGATGACCGCGAAGGGTCTCTAGCCACACGCTCGTGCACATGAGATCAGGACTTCGCGGCATCGCCGCGCGACAACACGGGATCTTCGCCCGACACCAGGCCTTGACCTATAGCTACACCAGCCGCGAGTTCGACGCGATGACGGCGCGCGGCGGCCCGTGGGTCAGAGTCAGATACGGCGTCTACGCCGAGCGCGAGCTGTGGCAGTCACTCGACGACCAGCAACGCCTGCTGCTCCGTGATCGTGCCGCGGCCCTCGTCTGCGCCCCCGACGCCGTGCTCACGCACAGCTCGGCCGCCCGGCTGCTGGGCTTGCCACTCCATGACGTCGTCGACGGGCTCAGCCACGTCACCCGGCCCGCGCCAGGTCAGACCGGACGCATCCAGGCGCAGGTCAAGCACCACCGGGCCTCCCTCGACCCGGCACAGGTGATTGTCGTGAGCGACCTCAAGACCACCACCGCCGAACGCACCGTTGTAGACCTGAGCCGCGAGTACGGGTACCGCACCGGTTTGGTCGCGGCAGACGCCGCTCTGCACGCCGGCGCCTCATCCGACGTACTGGCGACGCTCGCGTCGGCCCTGACGACAGAGCCACGCGCGCCGGTCATGACGGCCGTGGTAGCCGACGCCGACGGGCGCGCACAGACGCCGATCGAGACGCTCAGCCGCATCCTGCTGACCGACATGGGCATCGACGATCTCGAGCTGCAGTACGTCATCCAATTCCCTGGCGGCGGGCACGCCGAGGGCGATCTTTACTCGCCGAGCCTCAACCATCTTTTCGAGTGCGACGGCAGGGTCAAGTATCAAGACCAGTACGACGCTCACGGTCGGCTCGTCACCGCTGACCAGGTGGTCTGGCTTGAGAAGAAGCGTGAGGACAAGATTCGAGGGCTCGGCATCGGAGTCAGCCGCATCCTGTGGCCAGACACCGCGCCGGCGAACTTCGAACGCGCCAGCCAACGGCTGTGGCGTGAGATCGAGCAGCAGAGCGCGCACCGTCTCTGGCTACCACCCAGTGCGTGACCATGGGACGAACGGTCAGGCGAGGCCGAGGTCGCGCAGCTCATAAGCTGCGAGATACGCCATGCCGGCGGCTTCTACAGCCTCGCGGGCGCCGCGGTCCACGATCACGGCCACCGCGACCACATCTGCACCTGCCTCCTGCAGCGCTGCGACCGCGGTCATGACCGAACTGCCTGTTGTCGACGTGTCTTCGACGGCCAGCACCCGCCGGCCCTTCACGTCAGGTCCCTCGATGCGTCGCTGCAGACCGTGGGCCTTGCCCTCCTTGCGTACGACGAAAGAGTCCAGCCGGTCGCCCGACGTCGCCGCAGCATGCATCATCGCCGTGGCGACCGGGTCGGCCCCGAGCGTGAGCCCGCCGACAGCGTCGTAGTCGAGTTCGGTCGTGGTTTCGCGCATCACCCGCCCGACGAGAGGGCTGGCTTCACCGTCCAGGGTCACCCGACGGAGGTCGACGTAGTAGTCGGCCTCTCGCCCGGATGACAACGTGACGCGCCCGTGCACGACGGCCTTGTCCTTGATCTGCTTCAGGAGGTCCTCACGGTCGCTCATGCGTCGACAGTAACGAGGTGGTTCGTCGGACGGTGGTCGTGGGCAGCCACCGCTCGGCCGCAGCCGATGCGGACCGGGTCGCCGCCCCGGGGGCCAGACACGAGGCCAGTCGGGCCTGGCGCGTCAGGTAACGCGGCCAGCCGTCGTACCCCTCTCACTCTGCGAGACAAGTCTTCATCACAGAGGGAAACCCACAGTCTGCAAGGCAGATCTGCCTTGTAAACAAGCCTTTTGGCTTGAAAACAAGGCAAACCCCGGAACGGGGAGGCTATTTGGGGGTGGTGGCTGTGAGGTGGCCGAACGCGACCAGCCGATCATCAGTGCGGAACAGCTCCGAGCAACTCGTCAACGTGATCAGCGCAACGCTCGGCGTCAAAGAGTCGAGCTTCGGCATCCCTGGCGGCGCCCCTCCGTCAGGCGGCACGGGCACCGGATCGAGCACCCACCCCTGCGTGAACGGCACCACGAGATCGTTGGGGTTGGTGTCGAGCACATAGGTGTACGTCGCATCGGAGGTCTCGACGATCACCTTGTCTCCCGGACGCAGGTCAGGAAGGCGGGCAAACGGCTCGCCGTTGGTCACCATGTAGCCCGCGATGGCGAAGTTGCCGATCTGTCCCGGCCCGGCTCCCGGGAAGTGGCCGATCCCGCGGCTCAGATCACCGTCGCGGACACCTTCGACCAGCGGCACTTCGTACTCCTTGCCGAACCGAGGCACCCGGACGAGTGCCTCCGCAGTCCCCTGCTTGGGTGCCGCCGCCCCCGGACCTAGCACGTCGGACACGGTCGGATGTTGCCAGCGTTCTTGGATGTCGGTTCGCAGTTTGGATTGGCGGTGCTCGGCGAGAGTGTCGGAGCCGTAGTACTGCCAGCCGACGTACGCGACAACGGCTGTGCAGGCGAGTACGACGATCAGCCCGATGGCTCTCAACAGCGACCGCCCCCGACGTCGACTCGGAGGGGCAGGATCGACAGAACCGCCCTCGACCGGGGCACCAGTGGTATCGCTCATGCTGTTGTCACTGTAACCACGACGCATCCCCGAGAGCACCGCACTTTTCGGCGGCAGCGCACCGACCCGCACCGACCCGCACCGACCCGCACCCACCCGCATGCCCACCCGGCAGGCCGCCGCCGCGAGCGACCCCGGCGTCGCAGACGTACGTCGTAGGCTGAGCCGATGAGCTCCCCGAGCCTCCCCCGACTCGCCACCCGCCTGCAGGGCCTCGGCACGACGATCTTCGCGGAGATGTCCGCGCTGGCCGCGAAGACCGGTTCGATCAACCTCGGCCAGGGGTTCCCCGACGTCGACGGCCCCGAAAGCGTGATCGACGACGCGGTCGCCGCCCTCCGCTCCGGCCGCAACCAGTACGCGCCCGGTTGGGGAGTCCCCGAGCTGCGCGTCGCGATCGCCGAGCACCAACGGCGCTTCTACGATCTCGACTTCGACCCTGAGTCCGAGGTGCTCGTCACGACCGGCGCGACCGAGGCCGTCGCGGCCGCCCTGCTCGCCCTCGTCGAACCCGGTGACGAGGTCATCGCGTTGGAGCCCTACTACGACTCCTACGTGGCCTGCATCGCGATGGCCGGCGGTGTTCGGGTACCGGTGACATTGCGGGCACCAGACTTCCGGCTCGACGTCGACGCGTTGCGCGCCGCTGTGACGACGCGCACGAAGGTGCTGCTGATCAACAGCCCGCACAACCCGACCGGCACGGTGCTCAACGCCGACGAGCTGCGCGCCATCGCCGACGTCGCCTGCGCTCACGACCTCGTGGTGGTGACCGACGAGGTGTACGAGCATCTGACGTTCGACGACATCGTGCATCACCCGCTGGCGTCGTACGACGGCATGCGTGAGCGAACACTCACGATCTCCAGTGGCGGCAAGACGTTCTCGTTCACCGGCTGGAAGATCGGTTGGGCGATCGGTCCGGCCGACCTGGTCCGCTCAGTGATGATGGCCAAGCAGTTCATGACGTTTACATCGGGTGCGCCTCTTCAACCAGCGATCGCCGGCGCACTGGGACTCGGCGACGACTACTACCGCGACTTCCGATCATCGCTACAAGACAAGCGCGACCGCATCTGCGCTGGTCTGCGCGATGTCGGCTTCGATGTCTTCGTGCCCCAAGGCACCTACTTCGTGACGACCGACATCCGACCGCTCGGGTACGACGATGGGGTCGACTTCTGCCTCAGCCTCCCCGAGCGATGCGGCGTGGTCGCGATTCCCACCCAGGTCTTCTACGACGACAAGCAGGCGGGAAAGCCCTTAGTACGTTGGGCTTTCTGCAAGCGGGACGACGTCCTCGACTCGGCCATCGACCGGCTGGGTTCGCTGCGCAGGTAAGCCCGGCGGTGACAGCGGGATCACGCCGCTGTCGTTCACCAGACTCGGTGGGGATCAGCGACGGGCCTTGTAGTCGAACCAGCTTTTCGAGCCGCCAAGGATCAGCCCCGAGGCGACGATCGAGTAGACAGGCCCGAAGAATCCACTGACCTGACCACTCGTGGTGACGCCGTAGATCGACACCGCCAAGTAGAGCCCTGCCTCGACGGCGAGAGCGATGGCGGCCCAGCGGTGACCCAGAAAGGCGAGGAGGCTGAAGATGATCGCCAGCGCCGATGCGACGAGGAGGACGATGCCGACGGCCGCCACCTTGTTGGCGTCGCCGGAGCTGAGGTTGAGCTCATCCTGGAAGTCTTGCTGTCCGCTGACCAGGGCGATGGTCAAGCCGATGGGTACCCCGAACCCGCCGCCTACCCACGTCATGATGCACCCCACGACCAACGGCGCCGGTCGGCTAGGTGGCGCCACCTCGTTCTCGCCGTAGCCGGGGGTGTACGGCGGCGGCGCGGGGTAGTTGCTCGCCGGGCCCTCAGGCCCGTTCGGCGGGTATTCCGGGTAGGACATCGATCACTCCAAGCTCAGGGTGCGTCAAGTTCGTGGCACCCTACCGAGGTTGCCCGGACGCGGGCATCCTGCGATCGGTCAGCTTTGGCTAGCGTGGCGGCGGTGTCCCAGGTGGTGGCGGAGGCGGAGGAGGTCCGGTGTAGGGCGGTGGAGGAGGTGGCGGCCCGTCAATCGGCGGGCGCACGTCGTCGGTGAACCAGACGCGCGCCGCCTTGGTCCACAGCAGCAGGATGGAGACAGCGATGTACGCCGTGACAGCCCAACCGGGTGGCCCGGCAATGATCGAGAGCGCCGCCATCAGCCCACCGAGAATGGTCAAGGCGGCCCGCGACTGACGGTGCCGCCGCATCACATACACGCCGAGCACGAGTGACGTCACGCTCAGCACGGCCAGCACCATGATCGTGTAGCGCATGAGGGTGCGGGCCGTTTCGATGGTGAGTCCGAGAGAGGCGGCTCCCTCGCTCTCGATCGCCTTGTCCAGGACCTCGCTGATCTCACGGCCGTTGAGCTGCTGCGCTGCACTGATCAGCAGCACGAGCGCGACCACACTCCCGCCAATGGCCTGCAACGCACCCCACGTCACCTCGCGCGGACGCGGGCCTGGCGACACGGACGGCTGGGAAGCGGGAGTCATCAAGAGGTCATCGGCCCGTCATCACTTCGCGGTCACCGTCAACCCGTCCTTCGCTTCATCGCGATCGACCAGCACAGTGTCACCGTCGCTGATCTCACCAGCGAGAAGCGCCTTCGCCATGGCGTCTCCGATGGCACTCTGCACCAGCCTGCGAAGCGGCCTCGCGCCGTAGGCGGGGTCGAAGCCCGTCAGGGCCAGCCACTCGCGAGCAGCGTCGGTCACGTCGAGTGAGATGCGGCGGGTGGCGAGACGATCGGCGAGCGCACGTACTTGCAGCTCGACGATATGGCTCAGCTCCTCCATACCCAGCGGGTCGAACAGCACGACCTCGTCGAGCCGGTTGAGGAACTCTGGCTTGAAGGCGGACCTGACAGCGGCCATCACGGCATCGCGCTTCTGCTGCTCGTCAAGAGTGGGATCAACCAGGAAGGACGAACCCAGGTTGCTGGTCAAGATCAGCAGGGTGTTGCGGAAGTCGACGGTGCGACCTTGCCCGTCGGTCAATCGCCCGTCGTCGAGCACCTGCAACAAGATGTCGAACACTTCGGGATGCGCCTTTTCGACCTCGTCGAGGAGTACGACGGAGTAAGGGCGGCGTCGGACCGCCTCAGTCAGCTGACCGCCCTCGTCGTACCCGACATAGCCGGGAGGTGCACCGACGAGCCTGGCCACCGAGTGCTTCTCGGAGTACTCGCTCATGTCGATCCGGATGATCGCGCGCTCGTCGTCGAAGAGGAAGTCAGCGAGCGACTTCGCCAGCTCGGTCTTGCCGACGCCGGTCGGGCCAAGGAAGAGGAACGAGCCGGTCGGCCGGTCGGGGTCGGAGATGCCAGCGCGGGCACGGCGTACAGCATCGGACACGGCGCTCACCGCCGCCTGTTGACCGATCAGCCGGCGACCGAGCTCCTCTTCCATCCGCAGCAGCTTGCCGGTCTCGCCCTCGAGCAGTCGCCCGGTCGGGATGCCGGTCCAGGCGGCCACCACCTCGGCGACCTCGTCGGCGCCGACCTCTTCGTGCACCATGAGTTCGCCCTGGTTGACGGCTGACTCGGCTTCCTGCGCGCGCTGCAGTTGTTGCTCCATCGCGGGGATCTCACCGTTGAGGAGCCGAGCCGCAGTCTCCAGATCGCCTTCTCGGTAAGCGATCTCGGCACGGGTGCGGACTTCGTCGATGCGCTGCTTGAGATCACCGACCTGGTTGAGACTCTGCTTCTCGCGCTCCCACTGCGCCTCAAGGCTGCGCAACGACTCCTCGGTGTCAGCGAGCTCAGCGCGCAGCTTGTCGAGCCGGTCCTTGCTCGCCTCATCACTCTCCGATGAGAGGTGGAACTCCTCCATCTTGAGCCGGTCAACGGTGCGCCGCAGCTCGTCGATCTCGACTGGACTCGAGTCGATCTCCATTCGCAGCCGCGACGACGCCTCGTCGATGAGGTCGATGGCTTTGTCGGGCAGTTGACGGCCCGGGATATAGCGATGCGAGAGAGTCGCCGCAGCCACCAGAGCCGAGTCGGCGATCGACACCTTGTGGTGTGCCTCGTAGCGCTCCTTGAGACCCCGCAGGATCGCGATCGTGTCTTCGACACTGGGTTCGCCGACCAGCACCTGCTGGAACCGACGCTCGAGCGCGGCGTCCTTCTCGATGTGCTCGCGGTACTCGTCAAGCGTCGTCGCCCCGATCATCCGGAGCTCACCGCGCGCCAGCATCGGCTTGAGCATGTTGCCGGCATCCATGGCGGAGTCGCCGGTGGCGCCGGCGCCGACAACCGTGTGCAGCTCGTCGATGAACGTGATGACCTGACCGCCGGAGGACTTGATCTCCTCCAGCACCGCCTTCAACCGTTCCTCGAACTCGCCGCGGTACTTGGCGCCCGCGACCATCGCTGCGAGGTCGAGCGACAGCAGCCGACGGCCACGAAGCGACTCAGGGACGTCGCCGGCGACGATGCGCTGTGCCAATCCTTCGACGACGGCGGTCTTGCCGACGCCGGGTTCGCCGATGAGGACGGGGTTGTTCTTCGTACGACGGGACAGCACCTGCACCACGCGGCGAATCTCACTGTCGCGGCCGATGACCGGGTCAAGAGCGCCGTCACGTGCGGCAGCCGTCAGGTCGACGGCGTACTTCTCCAAAGCCTGGTAGGTGCTTTCGGGGTCGGGGCTGGTCACGCGCGCTGAACCGCGCACGCTCTCGAACGCGGCCTCCAGCGCCTTCGCCGTGGCCCCGGCGGACTCCAACAGCTCCTTGACGGGACTGTCGACCGACGCGAGTGCAACGAGCAGGTGCTCAGTCGAGATGTACTCGTCACCGAGCGACTCGGCAAGCTGGCCCGCCATCTCCAGCGATTGGATCGTTGGCCGCGCGTACGACGGCGACGAGACCGACGTACCCGTGGCTGACGGCAGCTTCTGCACCGTGAGTTCGTTGGCGGCCTTGACCTGCTCCGCATCGACACCTGCGCCTTGCAGCAGCGCACCCGCGATTCCGTCGGTCTGCCTGAGCAGAGCTGCGAGCAGGTGAGCTGGCTCGACGGCAGGGTTGCCCGCAGCTGTGGCGAGCTCGATCGCAGCGCCGATCGCCTCCTGGCTACGGCGGGTGAACTTGCTAGCGTCCATGTGTGGTCCTTCGCTGTGATGTCTTCGTCAGTGGTGAGCGGCGTCAGCGGGGAGGGAACAGCCCGGGATCCCAGCGCGCGACGGTGGTGGCCGAACGGACGGCCGGAAGGTTGGGCAACGCGGCCCTGGCCGCTTCGACCAGGTCGGCCTCGAGTTCCCCAACGCGGCTACGAAGCGCAGCCACCTCGTTCTCGAGCTCGAGGATTCGTCGTACCCCTTCGATGCCGATCCCCGACGACGTCAGCTGCGCGACGGTTCGAAGCAGCTCGATGTCCTGCTGCGAGTAGCGGCGGCCACCACCGACGCTGCGACCGGGCCTCACCAGTCCCATTCGGTCATAGCTGCGGAGCGTCTGCGGGTGCATGCCGCTGAGCTCGGCCGCGACACTGATCACGAAGACCGGTGCTTGGGGGTCGCTCACATCGAACGTGATCCGGGTCTTACGCATGGGACTGCGCTCCTCGTTCGAGCAGGGCGGCGCGCGGGTCGTGGTCGCCCATGGCCTTGCGGAGCGCTTCGATCGCGGTCCGCGACGCGTCGTCCAAGGTCTGCGGTGTCTCGATCTCGACAGAGACGAGCTGGTCCCCCTTGGTGCCATCGCGCTTGGTCGCGCCCTTGCCCTTGACGCGGAACGTGCGACCGTTCGGCGTCGCCGCAGGAATCTTCAACGTGACGGTGTGTCCGCCGAGAGTCGGTACGGCGATGTCGGCACCCAGCGCCGCCTCGTCATACCTGACCGGCACGGTGAGAGTGAGGTTGTCGCCCTTGCGACCGAACAGCGGGTGCGGCGCCACATGCACGGTGAGATAGAGGTCGCCACTCGGTCCGCCGCGTTCACCCGGTGCTCCCTTGCCGCGAATCCTGATCTTCTGGCCATCCCTAACGCCCGCTGGGATCCGGGCCTGGATCGTGCGCGTCGAGGTGCCGCGGCCGGAGCCGTGGCAGACCGGGCACGGGTCGTCGACGAGAAGCCCACGACCCCGACACTGTCGGCAGGGCTCGGTCATCGCGAACCCACCGGACCGGCTGGTCGTCTCCATGCCAGAGCCCTCGCAGTTGGGGCAGACCCGAGGCAGCGTGCCGGCCCTGGCGCCCGTGCCGGAGCATGCAGGGCAGGCCTCCTCACTGCTCAACCGCAGTGACATCGTCAGGCCTTCGATGGCCTGCTCGAACGTCAGGTTCGTGTCGGACTCGACGTCTTGGCCTCGACGTGGTGCGGAGCGTTGGCGTCCACCGCCGAACATGCCACCGAACAGGTCGTTAAGGCCGCCACCACCCTCGGCGCCGGCACCGAAGATGTCGCTGAAGTCGTAGCTTCCACCTTGCCCGGCTCGAGGCCGGAAGCCTCCGGAACCGAACAAGTCCCGCTGCTCGTCGTAGTCCTTGCGCTTCGCCGGGTCAGACAGCACGGAGTACGCCTCGGAGATCGACTTGAACCGCTCTTCGGCAGAGCTGTCGCCGGGGCTGGAGTCGGGGTGGTTCGCGCGAGCGAGCTTGCGATACGCCTTCTTGATCTCATCAGCTGACGCATCCTTGGAGACGCCGAGGACCTGATAAAAGTCCTTCGTTGCCCAATCCGCCGGACTCATGCGCGTCCACCTCCTTTCGCTACCCGATACTTCTTCGTTCGCAATCTCAGCCGCTGCCGGCTGCCGGGTTGCTGCTGCCTCCGGGCTGGCCGTTGTGTTCTTGCTCGTATGACGGTTGAGGTGGTGGCCCTGCCGCATCAGCTTCGGCTGAGGCTGCCGCGTCTTCGGTGGAGGGTGCCGCGTCTTCCGTTGAGGGTGCCGCGTCTTCAGGCTCGGCGACGGCGACCCGCGCGGGGCGGACGATCCGGTCACCGAGCCGGTAGCCGACCTGAAGAACGGCCTGACACACCGGACCGTCGACCTCGTCGGAGTAGCTGTGCATCAGCGCCTCGTGGATCCGCGGATCGAACGGGTCGCCCACCTCACCGAAGGCAGCCAGGCCGAGTCCGGAGACGGTGCGTTCGAGCGTGTCGGCGACGGCTTTGAAGCCGCCGGTCAGCTCACCGTGGTCGCGTGCGCGCCCGATGTCATCGAGCACCGGAAGCAGCGACGTCAGGACCGACGCAACTGCCGACTCACGCACCGCTTCGCGGTCACGGTCGACCCGTCGCTTGTAGTTGAGGTACTCCGCCTGCAGGCGTTGCAGGTCGGCGGTCCGTTCTGCGAGCGCCGCTTCGGCATCTGACGTCGCATCGACAGCGCCCGCGCCATCGACCGCCGGCTCAGCCGGCTCGTCGACGCCAGGCACATCGGCGGCGGGAACCGCAGCCTGCTGCGGCTCCCGCACCTCACCTGTCTCGGGATCGATGCGCCGCTTGTCGCGGAACACCATCCCTTCTGGCCCGAACTCGTGAGGGTCGAAGGTCACTTGCTCTCACCCTCGTTGCCCGACTCAGAGCTCGCGTCGCCCTGGTCGCTTGACTCAGAGCTCGAATCACCCTCGTCGACGATCTCCGCGTCGACGACGTCGTCGTCGCTGCCAGCAGAGTCCGACGTGCTAGCAGAGCCAGCGCCGGCGGCCTCGGATGCGGCCGCGTTCTCATACATGGCGGCTCCCATCTTCTGGCTCGACGTCGCGAGCTTGGCAGCAGCCGTCGCGATCGCATCCGTCGTTGTCGCTCTCGAGCGCCTTCTTCACCTCGGCGACGTCGGTTTCGACCTCGGTCTTGACGTCGTCGGGGATCTTGTCGGTGTTCTCGCTCAGGAACTTCTCGGTCGAGTAGACCGCGGCATCAGCCTGGTTGCGCAATTCGATGCTCTCCTTGCGCTTGCGGTCCTCTTCGGCGTACTGCTCGGCGTCGTGGATCATCTTGTCGATGTCTTCCTTCGACAGCGCAGAGCCGCCGGTGATCGTCATCGACTGCTCGCGGCCGGTGCCACGGTCCTTGGCAGACACGTGCACGATGCCGTTGGCGTCGATGTCGAACGTCACCTCGATCTGCGGGATGCCACGCGGTGCCGGCGGAAGACCCGTGAGATCGAAGTTGCCGAGCAGCTGGTTGTGCGCCGCCATCTCGCGCTCGCCCTGGAACACCTTGATGTCGACGGACGGCTGGTTGTCGCTCGGCGGTGCTGAAGACCTCCGACGCTTGGTCGGGATCGTGGTGTTGCGCTCGATCAGCTTGGTCATCAAGCCGCCCTTGGTCTCGATCCCGAGGCTCAGCGGCGTGACGTCGAGCAGGAGCACGTCCTTGACTTCACCCTTGAGCACCCCGGACTGCAGGGCCGCACCGACCGCCACCACCTCGTCGGGGTTGACGCCCTTGTTGGGCTCCTTGCCGTTGGTCAGCTCCTTGACGAGCCTCGGCGACGGCGGGCATCCGGGTGGATCCACCGACGAGGATGACCTGGTCGATCTGGCCGAGCGAGATGCTGGCGTCCTTGATCACCTCCTTGAACGGCTTCTTGGTGCGGTCGAGCAGGTCGGACGTGAGCCTTTGGAACTCGCTGCGGGTGAGCTTCTCTTCGAAGTGCAGCGGGCCGGTCTCACTGAGGGTGATGTAGGGGAGATGGATCGTGGTCTCCGACGATGACGAGAGCTCGATCTTGGCCTTCTCGGCCGACTCCTGAAGTCGCTGCTTGGCGATCTTGTCGGCACCGAGGTCGGTGCCGTGGGCGTTCTTGAACTTCTCGACCATCCAGTCCACGATGCGGGAGTCCCAGTCGTCACCACCGAGGTGGTTGTCGCCGCTGGTGGCCTTGACCTCGATTGTGGAGAAGCCGTCGTCATCCTTGGCGACATCGAGCAGCGACACGTCGAACGTGCCACCACCGAGGTCGAACACGAGGATCGTCTGGTCGGACTCCTTGTCGAGGCCGTAGGCAAGCGCCGCAGCAGTGGGCTCGTTGACGATGCGCTGGACGTTGAGCCCCGCGATCTCGCCAGCCTCCTTGGTCGCCTGCCGTTGCGCGTCACTGAAGTACGCCGGCACGGTGATGACAGCGTCGGTGACGGACTCGCCGAGGTAGGACTCGGCGTCGCGCTTGAGCTTCTGCAGGATGAACGCCGAGATCTGCTGCGGCGTGAATGTCTTGTCGTCGATCTTCTGCGACCAGTCGGTGCCCATATGGCGCTTGACTGACCGGATGGTGCGGTCCACGTTGGTGACCGCCTGCCGCTTAGCGACCTCGCCGACGAGCACTTCGCTGTTCTTGGCGAACGCGACAACCGAGGGAGTGGTGCGAGCACCCTCGGCGTTGGCGATTACGGTGGGTTCTCCACCTTCAAGGACGGCAACGACGGAGTTCGTCGTACCGAGGTCGATTCCGACCGCACGAGCCATGGTGGTCATACCTTTCACGAAAGATGAGCCTTGCGGGCTCAAGTTTTACCGTAGCGTGCCTCGATCTCAAAAAGTTGAGTCGATCGCACTCAAGTCTTACGTCAGGTACAACGCTCATTTTCGGGAAAACTTCCCGGTCAGAGCAATATTTTCCTGGACGTACGACGCCTGGTTCAGGGCTAGCGCGGACCCCTCGACCGGGCCGACGTCAGGACTCGATGACGTGGTTGAGCAGCCGCTGGAGCTCAGCATCACCCCGCTCCCCCAAGCGGGCGACGATCCTGGCCTGGACCTCCTCGGCGGCCTTGGCTGCCGCGGCCAGCGAGCGGCGGCCTTCGGGTGTCAGGGTCAGGTCGTAGAAGCGCCGGTCTTCGGCATTGCGTTCCTTGCTCACCAAGCCGGACTCTTCAAGCTCATCGACAAACATCAAGGCAGCGGGCGGGCTGACTCCGAGCTGGTGCGCCAGGTGGTTCTGAGAGCACGGCTGTTCACGGCCGAGCGTCGACAGCACCCCGAAGTCCCGCGGGTCGAGCCCGAGCGGCTCCAACTCCTTGATCGCCCATCCGCGTACTTGCCGATGCGCCTGCGCGACCAGGAAGCCGGTGCGGTCCGACAGCGAGCCGAGAGCCGTCGAGTCCTTGTTCTCGAGCAGCTCTCGAAGCTGCTTCTGCAGCCGCTTGCGCTGCTTGTCGGTGAGGGATCCGGTCAGGGCTTGCTCGCCGCGATCGAGGTCGTGCTGGAACTCAGCGAGTGCTTGTTCGCCGGCTTCGGTCAGGTGAAGCGCGTAAGAGCGGCGATCGTCGGGATTGCGTTCGCGCCGGGCCCAGCCCTTGCGTTCGAGCGAGTCGATCAGCTTGACGATCGTCGTCTGGTTGACCTGGGTCAGGTCGGCCAGACTCCGTTGCGACAGCGAGCCGCGTTCGGCCACGATCGACAAGATCGCTACCTCGCGGATGTGCGTGTCGTCGACACTGATGCACGCTTGGGCGCAGGCAGCAGCCTTGACGTAGGCGCGCCGCAAC
Source organism: uncultured Actinomycetota bacterium (assembly GCA_963746185.1). Taxonomy (GTDB): domain Bacteria; phylum Actinomycetota; class Actinomycetes; order Propionibacteriales; family Nocardioidaceae; genus CAVVAE01. The sequence goes on along the minus strand of CAVVAE010000004.1, from coordinate 1,432,967 downwards.
AGAAACCCCGTGAGTTGCGCAAGAGGTGGTGCCGATGGCCTTGTCGCCACGCCGCCCACCTCCTCCTTGGGGTTCACGCCTTCAGGGTTCGCCCTGAGGTTCACCATGATTTTACCTGGTTGATCATTAACCAGGTTGACGGTTTTGGCTAGCGTGAGTACGTTCGCACAGGACACGGGGGCAAGAAGCACGAATGCACCCAACGACTCCGTGCGGCGTCGCAGCTGACATGTACGAAGAGATAGCGCTATCCCAGCGCTGTCCAGACCTGCAGGAGTCTTTGTGGAGCGCTTGGCCCGACTCGTCATGCATCACCGTCGCATCGTCAGCGCCGTCTGGGCGGTGCTCTTCCTTGGCGGAATGTTCTCCGCCAGCCAGCTCAGCGACCGGCTGTCGCTCGACTTCTCGTTGCCTGGTCAGCCCGGCGACGATGCCGAGCAGCAGCTCATCGAGACGTTCGGGGTCAGCACCTTCGACACCTACGTTGCCGTCGTCACCGTGCCTGAGGGCGAGACCGTCCAGGACAACCAGGAAGCCATCACGCAGGTCTTCGATGCCGGCGTCGCCAGCGTGAAGGACGTGCAACTCCGAATCGTCACGTTCGACAGCACTGGCGACGAAGGCTTCATCACCGACGACGGCAGGACGACGTACGCCCTCATTCAGGCTCCGATCCCCGTGCAGTTCGGCCCCTACATCGAAGAGGATCTCGACCCTGCCCTCGCCAAGGCGGCCGAGAGCCAAGGGTTCGAGAGTGGCCTGACGTCGTACGGGCTGCTCGCCGCCGGCGGCGACACCGAAGGGCCCAGCGTGCTTGTCGAGACGCTCTTCGGCGCGGCAGGGGCGCTTCTGGTGTTGATCTTCGTCTACGCGTCGTTCCTGGCATTTCTTCCCATGCTTATCGCTGCCGTGTCGATCCTGACGACATTCATGCTGGTCCTGGGGCTGACGACGTTCAGCGACGTCAGCGTCATCGTCCAGTTCCTCATTGCCCTGATCGGCTTGGGGGTGGCGATCGACTACTCGCTGCTCCTCGTGTCACGTTGGCGGGAAGAGCGAGCGCACGGGCGTGACAACGAAGAAGCCGTCATCGTGGCGATGAAGACCGCGGGGCACGCCGTCTTGGCCTCGGGGGTGACCGTGGCCATCAGCCTGGTCGCACTCCTCGTCGTCCCCGTACCGTTCCTTCGCAGTATGGGAATCGGCGGCATGTTGATTCCGCTTGTCTCCGTGTCTGTTGTGCTCACCTTGCTACCGGCGCTGTTGTCGAGCATCGGTCCGCGTATCGACGTCCCACGTATCCGCCACGAAGGCAAGGCATCCCGCGGCTGGACAGCCTGGGCGCGGCTCATCGTCGCGCACCGCTTCGTCGCCACCACAGCAGCGCTCGCGATTCTCGCCATCCTCATCATCCCCGTGTTCAGTCTGAAGATCGGCCAGTCAGGCGTGGAGTCGCAGGCGCAAAGCGGGCCGAGGTACGAGGCGTTGCAGACTCTGCGCGAAGGTGGCGTCGGTGAGGGGATTCTCACGCCCATAGAGGTGCTCGTACCCACGGGCGAAGCTGAGGCGGCGGCCGACGCAGCACGGGAAGTCGACGGGGTCCAGATGTCCGTCGTCGGCAGCACCAAGGATGGCCTGGCCGTTGTCGACGTACTCCCCGAGGACGTCACGGTCGACAGCTCCGGCACGGATCTCGTCGCGGAGATCAGGTCAGCCGTCGAAGGGGCGGTCGACGGAGATGTTGGCGTGACCGGCCTCGGAGCGACGGTCGAGGACTACTTCAGCGCGGTCTATGACAAGTTCCCGTATGTGCTGGCGCTGATCGCCCTGATCACGTTCGTGCTCCTGGTCCGCACGTTCCGATCGCTGATCCTGCCCATCAAGGCCGTGGTGCTCAATCTGCTGTCGCTCGCCGCCGTCTTCGGGGCAGTGGTCTTCTTCTGGCAGGAGGGACACGGTTCAGAGGCGATCTTCGGCGTCGCTGCAACGGGAGCGATCACGTTCTGGTTGCCCGTGCTCATCTTCGCCTTCCTCTTCGGGCTGTCCATGGACTACGAGGTGTTCATCCTTGCCCGCATGCGCGAGGAGTACGACGCAACGGGCGATACAAATACGGCGGTCATCACCGGGATTGGCCGAACTGGCCGACTTGTCACGTCTGCTGCGCTGATTCTGTTCTTCGCCTTCGCGGCGTTGGCATCGGCGCCAGGGACCGACATCAAGGTGCTCGGGACGGCACTGGGCGTTGGCATCCTCATCGACGCCACGATCGTTCGTGCGCTGCTCGTACCTGCTCTCGTCACGACGTTCGGTCGATGGAACTGGTGGCTTCCGGTGTGGCTCGCACGACTGCTCCGGGTCGAGCCTTCACCCCTTCCACCCCTCCCACCCGGCCCTTCTCGCTCCAACGGTCCTTCAGACGAGCCGGGCAGTCCCCCGGACGAACCGGATGATCTGGACGCCCGCCCGGTGGGCCAGGTGGGGGTCTGATGCAGAGGCCCCAGCCGCGACGTCCCGGTAGGTGACGAGGCGCACCCCAGGTTGCTTCGCGACTTCGCCATGATTTCACTTGGTTGATCATTAACTAAGTTGACGATTTTAGGTCGCGTGAGTACTTTCGCATCCACGAAAGTCTTCGGGAGGGGAATCACACCATGCATAGGCAGATCGCCGGCAAGCTGACCGGTCGGAGGACGAAGTGGGCTGTCCTGGTCTTTTGGATCGTGGTCGTTGCGGTTGCAGGCCCGCTGGCGGGCAAACTGACGAGTGTCGAGGACAACGAGACGTCGTCGTGGCTGCCGGCAAGCGCCGAGTCCACCAAGACCCTCAATCTGCAGGAGAACTTCCAGGACACGGACGTCATTCCTGCCGTGATCGTCTACGAGCGGCCAGGTGGCGTCACAGCCGAGGACCAGCAGCTCGCAGCCGACAATGCCGAGGCCATCAAGGACATCGAGTACGTCATCGACGACCAGGTCCAGGGGCCGATCGAGTCTGAGGACAACGAAGCGCTCCAGGTGATTGTGCCCATTACGATCGGCGAAGCCGGTTGGGACGCACTGGCCGAAGTCATCCCTGACATTCGCGACGTCGTTGGCGATGGCGATGGCGACCTGTCGGTGTACGTGACCGGGCCTGGCGGCGTCAACGGGGACTTTGCCGAGGCGTTCGCAGGCATCGACGGTCGGCTGCTGGTCGCGGCCGGGATCGTCGTCATCGTCTTGCTGCTCATCACCTACCGGAGCCCGATCCTGTGGCTCTTCCCCCTGCTCTCGGCGGGAATTGCGCTGACTGCTGCGCAGGGCATCATCTATCTGCTTGCCAAGGGCGATGTCATTACCGTCAACGCCCAGACCACGGGAATCCTGGCGGTGCTGGTGTTTGGTGCAGGGACCGACTATGCGTTGCTCCTCGTGGCGCGATATCGGGAAGAACTCCGTACACATGAGGATCGCCACGAGGCGATGGCTCTGGCACTGCATCGCGCCGGACCTGCCATCGTGGCCAGCGGCACCACGGTCGTGATCGGCATGTTGTGTCTCGCCCTCGCCGAGCTGAACTCCACCGCCGGCATGGGTCCTGTGCTGGCTATCGGCATCGGCGTCGGCATGCTTGCCATGCTGACCCTGCTGCCGGCACTCCTGGTGATCTTCGGCCGATTCATCTTCTGGCCGCTGACACCGCACTACGGTTCGGAGGACCACACCGTCGACGGCTTCTGGGCACGCCTGGGTCAGCGGATCTCCATCCGCCCCCGTGGCGTCTGGGTGGTGACCTCGGTGATCCTCGCGGCCCTGACGCTCGGGATGACACAGCTCGACGCCAAGGGGTTGACCTACGAGGACAGCTTCGTCAGCAAGCCCGAGTCGATCGTGGGGCAAGAGGTCTACGCGAAGCACTTCGACGCGGGCGGCGCGCAGCCACTCGTCGTGATCAGCAATGCAGACCAGGCCAGTGAGGTCAGCGACGCACTAGGCAGCGTCGACGACGTGGCACAGGTGAGCGAGCCGGTCGAGAAGGATGGCCTCGCACTCATCGAAGGTACGTTGACCGTTGGCGCGGACTCCGAGGAGGCGCAAGATATTGTCGAGCAGGCGCGTGACGCCGTCCACGCCGTACCCGGTGCAGACGCCGTGGTCGGCGGTGACAGCGCCATCTTTGCCGACACTTTGTCCGCGGCTGAAGCTGACAACAAGCTGATCATCCCGATCGTGCTGCTCGTCGTCTTCCTCATCCTCGCGATCCTGCTGAGGGCTGTGCTGGCGCCATTGATCCTGATGGCCACCGTGGTGTTGAGCTTCGGTGCTGCGCTGGGGATCAGCGCCATCTTCTTCAAGCACGTCTTCGGCTTCGGCGGAGCAGACGCCGGCTTCCCACTGTTCGTCTTCGTGTTCCTCGTCGCTTTGGGCATCGACTACAACATCTTCTTGATGAGTCGTGTCCGGGAGGAGGCTCTGAAGTACGGGACTCGGCGTGGCGCCTTGATCGGGCTGTCCTCGACAGGAGGCGTGATCACCTCGGCCGGCCTGGTGCTGGCGGGCACCTTCGCTGCCCTCGGCACGATCCCGATGGTGTTCTTGGCGGAGCTCGGCTTCGCTGTGGCGCTGGGCGTTCTGCTCGACACGCTTATCGTGCGCTCCGTCCTGGTGACGGCGCTCAACCTCGATATCGGTCGGCACATGTGGTGGCCGAGTGAGTTGGGCAAGAAGCCCGACATCGACCCCGACGAGCTCCGCGACGAGGAACGCGTGCTGGTCGGCGGCTAGTCCCCTACTCCACCCGATTCGTCCGACTGGGCGCGGACCATCCAGGTCTGCCCCAGTCGGACGAACCCTGGTTGTGGGGTCAGACGAGGCGGCGGCCGGCGACGTACACGGCGCTCACGAGGGGAACCCCAGGTCGGTACGCCAGATGGATGTACGACGACGCGGCCAACACAGCCAGGTCGGCTCTCGCCCCAACTCCGAGGTGCCCGACGTCGTCGCGACGCAGTGCCGCCGCCCCACCAGCGGTGGCTGACCACAACGCCTCAGCGGGAGTCATCCGCATCTCGCGCACCGCCAACGCGATGCATAACGGCATCGACGACGTGTAGCACGAACCTGGGTTGCAGTCGGTCGCCAACGCCACCGTGACACCTGCTTCGAGCATGGCCCGGGCATCCGGATAGGGCGACCGGGTGGAGAACTCGACGCCGGGCAGCAACGTCGCCACCACCCCAGCGCCAGCGAGGTTCGCGAGATCTTCGGGAGTGGCAAACGTGCAGTGGTCTGCGGACGCCGCGCCCATCTCGCACGCCACCGAAATCCCCGGACCGTGGCCGAGCTGGTTGGCGTGGATCCGAGGTTGCAGGCCCACCGTCGTACCCGCCGCCAGGATCGCTCGAGCCTGGTCGGCGTCGAAGGCCCCGGTCTCGCAGAAGACGTCGATCCACCGGGCGTGTGGTCTGCACGCCTCCAGCATCGGGCCGGTGACCAGCTCGACATAGCCCGCGACGTCGTCGGCGAACTCCTGCGGCACGATGTGGGCGCCGAGGTACGTCGTCTCACGGGTGAAGTCGGCCGCAATCGCCAGGCTCCTGGCCTCGTCGAGAACCGTCAGCCCATATCCCGACTTGATCTCGACCGTGGTCGTGCCCTGGGTCGCCATCTCGCTGACAAGCCTGGCCACGTTCGTGGTCAACGCCTCGTCGGTGGCCTGTCGAGTAGCCGCGACGGTGGTCTGGATCCCGCCGGCGGAGTACGACCGGCCCTCCATTCGCGCAGCGAACTCTGCTGCCCGGTCGCCGGCGAAGACGAGGTGTGCGTGACTGTCGACGAACCCGGGAATCACCGCGGCGCCTCCGGCGTCGATGAGCTCATCGGCAGCGGGCGTTGATGACCTCGCGCCTACCCAGGCCACCTTGTCGCCGTCGAGCACAACAGCTGCGTCGCGCACCACGCCGAGCGTCCCGTCGCCGATATCCGGGTTGTTGGTGACGAGCTCCCCGACGTTGTCGATCACGACACTGACCATCAGTCCGCCACCACCGCTTCTATCGCCTGCGACAACCGCGCGCCAACGCCACCCGGGTCGAGGTCGATCTGGACGCCGCTGGCCACCACCGACGTGACGTCGGCAGACCCGGCGGCAAAGACCAGCATTTCCTCAGACCCTTCCCTCACACCCGCTCCGGTCCCTGCGGTGCGAGGAGAGTCGACCGCCACGGTCACCAGATCCGCCCACTGCCCTTCGGCTATGCGGCCGGCATCGTGGAAGCCCAACGACGCGTGGCCGTTGGCGGTGGCAGCAGCAAGCAGCTCGGCGGCTTGGAAGTGTCCACGCGCTTGGGTGGCGAGTCGCGCGTCGAGCTCGACCGCACGCATCTCCTCGAACGGGTCGATCACGGCATGGCTGTCGGACCCCAGTGTCAACCGCGCCCCAGCATCGACGAGCTCACGCGCCGGCCCGATGCCATCGGCCAAGTCGCGTTCGGTGGTGGGACAGAAACACACGTTGCTGCGAGCACCGCCGAGCAGCGCGATGTCAGGCGCGGTCAGGTGGGTGGCGTGCACGGCCGACAGCCGGTCGCTCACCATGCCGTGTTCGGCAAGCAGTTCGGATGGCGTCAGGCCGTAGGCCGCCTTGCACGCGTCGTTCTCGGCGACCTGCTCCGACAGATGGACGTGCAACGGCGACTCAGGCAGGGCGGTGCTCACCATCGCCAGCTGCTCGCGAGGTACGGCCCGAACGGAATGTATAGCTGCCCCGATCACCGTCCCGCTGTCGGCGCCCTCACTCTTCAGCTCGCCAACACGCGCGGCCCAGCTCTCGGCGTCGCCGTCGCTGAATCGCCGCTGCACTCCTTCGACCGGCGCGCCGAACCCGGCCGAGACGTAACAGGTGTCGAGCAAGGTCATCCGAACGCCGGCATCGCAGGCGGCAGCGATCAGTGCGTTGCCCATCGCGTTCGCGTCGGCGTAGTGCCGACCGTCCGGCCCATGGTGAAGGTAGTGAAACTCCGCAACGGCAGTGATCCCACTGAGCAGCATCTCTTCGTACGTCGCTCGTGCCAATGCGTAGTAGCTGTCTGGATCGAGACGCGCCGCGACGTCGTACATGGTTTCGCGCCAGGTCCAGAACGACCCTTTCTCTCGCTGGGTCCGGCCGCGCAGCGCTCGGTGGAATGCGTGACTGTGACAGTTCGCAAAGCCGGGAATCGTCAAGCCTGCAAGGCGAATCGCGTCACCCACCTCGGCATCGCGTCGTACGCCGGTGATCCGCGCACCCATGAGCTCGACGAGCACCCCTGAGGCGATGTCGCCGGCGCCAAGCCATGCTCGTTCGCACCAGTAGGCGGTCACTGGTCGGACTCCGACGATCCCGCGAGTCCCGAGACCACCGTGGTCAGCGCTTCGACGCCCGCCAAGCAGTCGGCGGTCTCAGCGAACTCGGCTGGTGAGTGCGAGATGCCGGTCGGGTTGCGGACGAACAACATCGCAGAGGGAATCCCCGCGAGTTGCAGAATCCCGGCGTCGTGACCCGCACCAGTCGGGATGAGCGGTGCGCCGTCGAGGAACTGCTCCGAGATCTGCTGCGACAAGGGCGGGTCGAAGTCCACGGTCGGGGTGACCGACTCTGCGGTGACCGCGACTGCCGTGCCGTCACGATCCGCCCGTTCGGTGGCCTGTCGCTCGATCCCCTCAACGAGCCGCGCAACCTGATCCGCATCGGCCCCTCGCGCATCGAGCCACGCCTGCACATGCCAGGGAATGGCGTTCGTGCTGTTGGGTTCGACGGCGATCCGACCGAACGTCGCGCGTGCGTCAGTCAGCCGGGCCTGCTTGTTGGCGGCTAACGCGGTCATCGCGTAGGTCAGCATCGGGTCATGCCGATCGTCCATCGCAGTGGCCCCGGCGTGGTTGGGTTCGCCGGTGAAGTCGAACCGCCACCTCCCGTGCGCCCAGCTCGACGATGCCACCGCGACTGGCTGGTCACGGTGGACCAGGTCTTTGCCTTGCTCGACGTGCAGCTCGACGAACAAGCCGACGTCGTCCAGGAGTGGCGATCTACCGAGTGTTGGCTCGAGGCCCGCCGCAGCCATCGCGTCGAGGAGGTGTACGCCATCGCGGTCCTTGAGCTCCTTCGCCGCGGCTGGATCGATCTGACCTGTCGCGAGCCGAGACCCCAGACAGGCGACTCCGAAGCGCGATCCCTCCTCCTCGACGAACATCGCGACGCCGATGGGATTCACGGGCGTCAGCCCCGCTTCGCGCATCGCGTCGATGGCCGCGAACGCTGAGACGACACCGAGCGGTCCGTCGAAGGCGCCGCCCTGGTCGACGGAGTCGAGGTGCGACCCGATGAGCACGGCGCGGTTCGGAACGTGTTCGGCGGGTCTCCACCAGGCCACGGCATTCCCTTGGCCGTCGAACTCGAGGTCGAGGTTGCGACGGGTGGCCTGTTCGACGTACCACGCGACGCACTCCCGCTCGGCCGACGCGAACGGTGAGCGTACGTAACCCCCGGTGCGCGCGTCGCGGCCGATCGGCGCTAGGTCGGCCCACATCTGTTCGAACGTCACGTCTGCACTATCGCAGCCGGGAAGCGGCGGAGTGCTATGTGGTCAGCGTGACTTTGGAGAGGCCACCAGCGTGGTCGACGTCGACACCGCGCTTTTCGGCAAGGGCGCTGGCGAGCAACTGGCCCGGAAGGACGGCGGTCAACGGCGTCAACCAGTCGGCGATCGCCGCTTCTGGCGGGAGGTCGACCGCGGTCACGCCATCGAGCGGGTGGCGCGGTTCCGTCTTCGCCTCAGTGACAACGATCAGCGGAACGCCGCGCCGCTGGAGCTCAGGGATGATGTCGAGGACACTGCGGCTCGCCGGTTCGTCGGGGGCGACGAGAATCGCCGGCACCTCGGCTCCCGTCGCGGCCACCGGACCGTGCAACAGATCGGCCGGCGAGTAGGGCGCCACGAGGGTGCCCGTGAGCTCGGTGATCTTCAGGGCGGTCTCGTGCGCGCTGCTTAGGTTGAGGCCCCGACCGACGGCGATGGCTCGATCCACCTGGGCCAGCACGTCGACGGCGTCCGCGACTCCCGCGATCCCCGTCAATGCGGCCTGCATGGCGTTGGGGACCTGCCGCAGAGCGCGCTCGGCCTCGGCCCGCTCGCCGCGATCGCCCAAGGCGACGGCCAGCAGCGCGACCGCGAGCAACGAGGACGTGTAGGTCTTGGTGGCCGCAATCGACAGCTCCGGACCTGCCCCGAGATCGATGACGAGATCCGCAGCAGCGGCAAGTGGCGACGTGGTGTCGTTGGTGACGGCCACGGTTGGGCTGCCCTGGGAGCGAGCGTGCTCCAGCACCGTGATGACGTCTGGCGACGCACCGGACTGCGAGATCGCGATGACCGCTGACCGGCGTACGTCAGCGGGCGCACCATAGACCGTATGCAGGCTCGGAGTCGCCAACGTGACGGGCAGGCCAAGGCGCATCCCCCACAGGTACTGGGCGTAGCGGGCGGCATTGTCGGAACTGCCGCGGGCGACGACGATCAGCCGTTCGACCTCCGGATGCCCGAGGGCGTTGCCCACCTCGTCGAGTCTCGGCCAGACCTGGTCGAGCAGCCGCGCAGCGACTTCCGGCTGCTCGGCGGTCTCTTGGGCGAGCAGGCTACGAGCGGGAGTCATCGCCTTACCTCCTCAATGCGAAGGGTCATGGCTGGCCAAAACGCGATGACGCCAAGACGTGCAGTCGTCGAGGCTGCTCTGAAACCACGGGCGGCAGCACGAGCGGCTGGTCGCCGGGGCTGATGCGGCCCAGCACCCGGCGCTCGCGCGCGCCGGTGGCGCTGTTGGAGCCCGGCACACCGTGCCAGGTGAGGAATCCGAGCAACCCCCACATCGCCACTTCCTTGGCGGTCGCAGGAAGTCCTCGCTCGTCACTTGTCACCAGCCGAGTATTGCCCAGGCGGTGGCGCAGCGCCTCCATCAACGCTGGGTTCTTCGTGCCGCCTCCCGACGCCACCACCTCGACAACGTCGTACGCCGTGAGAGCTTGCGCGACCGACGCTGCCGTCAGCTCGGTGAGCGTCGCCAGCAGATCAGTTGGCGCCACCTCCTTCGCCCCCAGGGCAGAGTCGAGGAATTCGGTGGAGAACGTCTCTCGCCCGGTCGTCGTGGGCGGCTCCAGCTTGAAGTACGGATGGCTCAGCATCCGCTGCAGCAGCTCGCCGTCGACCGCTCCGGCCCGCGCTAAGCGGCCATCGCGGTCACATCGCTCCGCGCCACCGCTCACCCGGTGGGCCGCTACATCGAGAAGACAGTTTGCTGGACCCGTGTCCCACGCAAGCACGGGTTCACCGATGTCTTTGATGACCGTGACGTTGGCGATGCCGCCAAGGTTGAGCGCCGCGCGCGCACCGTCGGAGCCGGCCAGCCACAACGCGTCGAGCGTGCTCGCCAGCGGCGCACCGTGCCCGCCCGCGCTCACGTCGCGGGTGCGTAGATCTGACACAACCGGGAGACCTGTTGCCTCGACGACCCAGGCCGGTTGCCCTAGCTGCAAGGTGCCCACACAGACGCCGTCGCGGATGTCGTGATGCACGGTCTGGCCCGGTGACACGACAAGCTCGGCGGCCGCGGCGCCATGCTCGGTCATCGCGCGCCGCGCCGCAGCGCCGACCGCTTGGCCGATCGCCGTGTCGAGCTCACACACGCGCGCGGCGGTCGTCGTCGCGGGAGGGAGCAGCGCCAACAACGACTCCCCGAGCCCCTCGGGCCAAGGCTCTGTGCGCATGTCGAGCAACTGCAGGCCGACCTCCCCCGGCTCGCCCCACCGCAGGTCGAGCACTCCTACGTCGATCCCATCAGCCGATGTGCCCGACGCCGCAGCGATGATGATCATCGGCCGTCGCCGTTGGCCTTCGGAAAGATGTCGACCACGATGCGGTAGCGGTCACCTCTATAGATCGACCGGACGAACTCAGCCACCCGCCCGTCGGCGATCCGAGAGGTGCGCTCGAAGAGGAAAGCCGGAGCACCCGGCTCGACGCCGAGGGCGGTGGCTTCTTCGGGAGACACCAGGCAGGGTTCGACGGTCTGCGTACCCGACATGATCGGGGTGCCCCAACGTTCGGCGAGCAACTCATAGAAGGATGTGTCTTCTAGGTCTTCGCCAGCCAGATCCGGTGCGATGTCACCCGGAACGTGGAGATCCTCCAATGCCATCGGCACATCGTCGGCCATCCGCAGGCGTCGTACGTGGAGCACGGTCGCGTGCGGTGCAACCCCGAGCAACGACGACAGCATCATGCCTGCGGGCGATTGGCGGGCGAAGATCGTCCGGCTCCCCGGCCGCAGCCCGCGCGCCAGCATGTCGGCCGAGAACGACGTCGCCGAGAGCCGTTGAGTCACTTTGGGGGCCGCGACGAACGTGCCCGAACCTTGCCGACGGATCAGCTTGGACTCCAACACCAGCGAGTCAACGGCACGGCGCAGGGTCATCCGGGCGACACCGAGCTCGCGGGCCAGATCGCGTTCGACCGGCAGCGGTTCGCCGGGCGACAGCGTGGTGATGAGCTGCTCGAGCCGTTCGCGCACATGGCGTTGCTTCGAGGTCTCACGGCCCGGCTCGAGGGTTGTCATAGACCATTGGTACAGCATGGAAGGGTGGTTGCACCATGAGGACGACGATCGTGGAGCCGAGAGGCACGCATCGCGTCACCGTTTCTCGTGGTGGTGGCTGTGAACCATTGGTCCAGACCAATAGTGGTCCAGTTTGCCCCGGTGTCAACCCCAACGATGCCGACAGGCTGCCCATCACGAAAGAGATGAGATCCTGCTCGCGACAGGCGCAGGGCTGACGGCGGAAGGACGAGGAGATGGAGTTTCAAGAGGTCGTCGATCGACGCCGGATGGTCCGCAATTACACCGACGAGCCCGTCGAGCCAGCAGTCGTCGAACGGATGCTGACCAATGCACTGCACGCCCCCAGCGCAGGCTTCAGTCAAGGCTGGGGCTTCCTCGTGCTCGACGCGCGCGCCGACCTCGATCGCTTCTGGCGGAGTACGACGGCCGACGACGGCCTCGCGGACTCCTGGTTGTCGGGGATGCAACGTGCGCCACTAATCGTCGTACCCCTGTCGAACAAGCAGGTCTACCTCGACCGCTATGCAGCCCCTGACAAAGGGTGGACCGACAAGGACGAGTCGCGGTGGCCGGTGCCCTACTGGGATATCGACACCGGGATGGCTGCGCTGCTGGTCCTGCAGACTGTGACTGATGTGGGCCTCGGCGCGTGCTTCTTCGGCATCCCACGGGAGATGTGGGAGTCGTTCCGCGGCGAGTTCGGCATCCCCGACGACTACACGCCCATCGGTGCGATCACGATCGGGCACCGAGCTCCGGACAAGAAGTCCCCTTCGCTCAAGCGCGGCCGGAAACCGGTGTCAGACGTCGTCCACCGATCCCACTGGTAGATCGCCCTCGCGCAGTTGGAGCGGTGGTCGCGACCACCCCCGCGGTCCCGGTTGGATCGAGGCTTCCACCTGCGCAGCAAGGGCATAGAGCACGTGATCCTGTCCCGGCTTGCCGGCCAGCATCGTACCGATCGGGAGGCCGGAAGCGGTCCAGCTGGTGGGCAAGGAGACGGCCGGCATCCCGGTGACATTCCAATCCGCGGTGTAGGGCGTGAAGGCCTTCTGTGCCTCAAAGTCAGCTGCTGGGTCGTCGTCGTTGCGAAGCTCGCCCACCAGCACCGGCGGACGCGCAAGTGTCGGTGTCAACACCATGTCGTACGGCGCCAACGCCGCCAATGCACGTGCCGCCGCCTGCCGCATCCCAACCATCGCATCCGCGAACTCCGGTCCGCTGATCGCACGTCCTCGTTCTCGAAGCCACTGGCTCAACGGACGCAGGCCACGTTCCTGCTCCGGCGACAGGGGCCATGACGCGGCCGATACCGACCACACGGCCTCAAACACCGGCACGAGCTGTGGTCCGAACGGCACCGCGACGTCGACGACGTCATGGCCGAACGCCACCAGCCGGTGAGACATCGCGTCGTACGCTGCCAACACCTCAGCGTCGACGGTTGCGTCGGAGATCACGGGTTCGGCGAAGCGAGCGATCCGGAGCGGCCCAGGATCACGCTCGCACCAGTCCAGATAGGTCGCCCAGTCCGGCACCGCAGCAGCCCACAGTGCGTCGGTCGATGCCGGGCCGGCCATCACATCGAGGAACGCCGCGCTGTCACGCACGGTCGAGGCCATCGGGCCGGAGGTCGCCAGCCCGGTGATGTCGCCGTAGACCGGCGCCGCGCTGATCCGACCTCGACTCGGCTTGAAGCCGACGAGACCGCACATGCTTGCCGGGATGCGAATCGAACCGCCGCCGTCAGAGGCATGCGCCACCGGCACGAGGCCTGACGCCACCGCAGCGGCGGCACCTCCCGACGAACCACCCGCGCTGCGGGCGAGGTCGTACGGCGTCCGAGCCGGCGGCGCAACATCAGGCTCGGTATAGCAGGGCGACCCGAACTCCGGCGTGTTCGTCTTCCCGAGGCTGACCATGCCGGCCGCCTCGATCCGTCGTACGACCTCGTCGGAGAAGTCCGGCACATAGCCGCGCATGACGGCCGAGCCGAAGTTCGTCTCGATCCCCTTGGTCGACGCGAGATCCTTGATGGCCGTCGGCACTCCGTCGACCGGCGACAGTGGCGCACCGACTTTCCACCGCTGGGTCGCTGCCGCAGCGGCCTCACGAGCCTGATCGGCGGTCACGCGAACGAACGCACCGACCGTCGCGTCAAGCTCCGCAATCCGCTCAAGGTAATGCTCGACTGCCTCGCTTGGCGTCACACTGCCGTCGCGATACCCAGCGGCCCACCCCAGCGCGGTGGTGGGCAGGGCGGTGTCGTCACTGACCATGACGTGACGCTATCGGCGCACGAGACTATCGGCGCATCGGGATCGCGACACCTCGTTCACTGGCCACGTCGTCGGCTCGGTCGTAGCCCGCGTCGACGTGGCGGATCACACCCATGCCGGGGTCGTTGGTGAGCACACGTTCGGCCTTCTGCGCCGCGAGCTCGGTGCCGTCGACCACGACCACCTGGCCGGCGTGGATCGAGCGACCGATGCCGACTCCACCACCGTGGTGGATTGACACCCAGGTGGCGCCTGACGCGACGTTGACCATGGCGTTGAGGAGCGGCCAGTCAGCGATCGCGTCGGAGCCATCGAGCATGGACTCCGTCTCCCGGTACGGCGACGCGACCGACCCGCAGTCGAGGTGGTCGCGGCCGATCGCGAGCGGCGCCTGCAGTTCTCCCGATGCCACCATGTCGTTGAAGCGCATCCCGGCGACGTGCCGTTCGCCGTACCCGAGCCAGCAGATGCGCGCCGGGAGCCCTTGGTAGTGGACCTTCTTGCCGGCTTGCGCGATCCAGCGATGCAGCTTCTCGTCGCCCGGGAAGAGCTCGAGGATTGCCTTGTCGGTGGCCGCGATGTCCTTCGGGTCACCCGACAACGCCGCCCAGCGGAACGGCCCCTTGCCCTCGCAGAACAAAGGCCTGATGTACGCCGGCACAAAGCCCGGGAAGTCGAACGCACGCGCGAAGCCACCAGTGCGGGCCTCGGCGCGCAGCGAGTTGCCATAGTCAAAGACCTCGGCCCCGGCGTCGAGGAAGCCCACCATGGCTTCGCAGTGCCGCGCCATCGACTCGCGGGCGCGGTTGGTGAAGTCGGCCGGGTCCTTCTCGCGGAAAGCCACCCAGTCGTCGAACTCGACACCAGCCGGCAGGTACATCAACGGGTCGTGCGCGGACGTCTGGTCGGTCACGATGTCGATCGGAGCTCCCATCGCGAGCAGCTCGGGCACCATCTCGGCCGCGTTGCCCAGCACGCCGATCGACAACGGCGTGCGGGCGTCTCGAGCCTCAGTGGCCAGCTCGACTGCATGGGCGAGCGAGTCGGCCTGCACGTCGAGGTAGCGGTGCTCGATCCGACGCTTGATACGCGAGTCGTCGCACTCGATGCAAATGCAGACGCCTTCGTTCATCGTGACAGCCAGCGGCTGCGCGCCGCCCATGCCGCCAAGGCCGGCGGTCAGCGTGATCGTGCCGGCGAGGGTGTCGTTGAACCGCTTGGTGGCAACCGCTGCGAACGTCTCGTAGGTGCCTTGCAGGATGCCCTGAGTGCCGATGTAGATCCAAGAGCCGGCCGTCATCTGTCCATACATCGTGAGTCCGAGCTGCTCGAGCCGCCGGAACTCCTCCCAGTTGGCCCATTCACCCACCAGGTTGGAGTTGGCGATCAGCACGCGCGGTGCCCACTCGTGGGTCTGCATGATGCCGACCGGGCGGCCGCTTTGCACGAGCAGCGTCTCGTCGAGGCGAAGGTCGGTGAGCGACCTGATGATCGCGTCGTACGACGGCCAGTCCCGGGCTGCCTTGCCCGAACCGCCGTAGACCACGAGTTCTTCAGGGTGCTCGGCGACTTCGGGATCGAGGTTGTTCATCAGCATGCGCATCGGCGCCTCGGTCTGCCATGACCGCGCAGTCAGATCGGTGCCATGGGCGGCACGCACGGTTCGGGGTTGGCTCATGTCGAGGTCCTTCCGGGAGACGTCGCGTTGATCATGCGAGCGGAGTGGGGAGGGCGGCGTTAACGGCCGCGAGGAGGTCACCGGAGGCGACCAGGTCGACGGCCGCTTCGATGTCGGGTGCGAGGTGGCGGTCGGGGCCGGGACCCGGGACGGTCTGGCGAAGTCGGGCGATGACCGCGGCCGTGGCAGGCGACGGAGACAGCGGTGCGCGCAGGTCCAGGCCGCGCGCTGCGGTGAGGACCTCGATCGCGAGCACTCGCGTCAACCCGTCGATGCTGCGTCGAAGCTTGCGAGCCGACGACCATCCCATCGAGACGTGGTCCTCTTGCATGGCGCTGGAGGGGATCGAGTCGACGCTGGCGGGATTCGCGTTGCGCTTGAGCTCGGAGACGATCGCCGCCTGGGTGTATTGCGCGATCATGTGGCCGCTGTCGACGCCAGGGTCATGCGCGAGGAAAGGTGGGAGGCCGGCGTTGCGAGAGGTGTCGAGGAATCGGTCCGTACGTCGCTCGGACATGCTCGCGACATCAGCGACGGGGATGGCCAGGAAGTCCAGCGCATAGGCCACCGGGGCCCCGTGGAAGTTCCCGTTGCTCTCGACGCGGCCGTCGTCGAGGACGACCGGGTTGTCGATGGCCGACGCGAGCTCACGACCGGCGACCGTGGCGGCGTACTCGATCGTGTCACGCGCGGCGCCGAGCACCTGGGGCGAGCAACGGAGCGAGTACGCGTCTTGCACGCGGTTGCAGTCCGGGCCGCGATGGCTCGCCACCACACCCGAGTCGACGAGCAGGGCACGCAAGTTGGCTGCAGAAAGGGCCTGACCGGGATGCGGGCGAAGCTCTTGAAGGTCGGCGGCAAAGACCCGATCGGTGGCGAGCAGCCCTTCGACCGACATCGCCGCAGCGACGTCGGCGACCTGGAGGAGACGGCGTAGATCGTCGATCGCAAGCACGAGCATACCGAGCATCCCGTCCGTGCCGTTGATCAGCGCAAGACCTTCCTTGGCCTCGAGCTCGACGGGAGTGATGCCGGCCTCGGCCAGCGCCGCCGCAGCCGGACGTCGTACGCCGTCGGCATTGATCACGTCGCCCTCGCCCATCAAGACGAGCGCGCAATGGGCCAACGGTGCGAGGTCACCTGAGCAGCCGAGGCTGCCGTACTCGTGCACAACCGGGGTTACGCCGCGGTTGAGCAGCGCGGCGAGAGTCTGTGCCGTCTCCAGCCGCACCCCCGTGTGGCCGGTCGCCAGCGTCGACAGCCGCAGCAGCATCAACGCCCGCACCACCTCCGTCTCGACGACAGGTCCGGACCCGGCCGCGTGCGATCGCACGAGTGACTTTTGCAGCTGGGCTCGCATCGGGGTCGGGATATGTCGGGTGGCGAGGGCGCCGAAGCCAGTCGAGATGCCGTAGGCCGGTGTCGGTGCGGCAGCCAGCTCTTCGACCACCGCGCGGGCCTTGCCGATGGCCGCCTGCGCTTCGGGGGTGAGCTCGACGGCTGCGCCGTGACGGGTGACGGCGACGACGTCGTCCGGCGACAGCGGTCCGACGCCTACGTGCACAGCCGAGGCGGTACGGGTCAGAGTGGTCATGGCCCCATTCCACTCCTGCGCGACGTGCCCAGCCAGGTCAGATTGCCGCATTCAGTCTGAGATCCGAGACAGCCCCTCTACACTTCGACCCATGTCGCCCCACCAGGTACCTGCGGCCACCAGAGCGCTGCGGGTGCTGCGTTTCCTGGCCGGGCAGCCTGAGCCGGTGCCGCTGGATCGGATCGCGCGGTCTGTCGGAGTGCCACGTTCGTCGGCGTACCACCTCATCAACGCGATGGTGGCCGAAGGGTTCGTCACCCATGTCGAGGACGAACACCGTTACGCCCTGGGCGTCGCCGCGTTCGAGGTGGGCAGTGGCTACAGCCGGCAGGCGCCGCTCCAACGCATCGCGCGCCGGCCACTCGCAGAGCTCGTCGACAGTCTCGGTCAGTCCGGCCACCTCGCTGTGCTCCACGGCCGCGACGTCTTCTACCTGCTCGAGGAGCGCGCCACCGGGCTCCCTCCCCTCGTGAGCGACGTCGGCGTCAGATTGCCCGCCCAGATCACTGCCAGCGGCCGCGCCATCTTGGCCGCCTTGCCGCCGGCTCAGATCCGGGCGCTGTTTCCTGACCGGTCGGCGTTTGTGTCCCGACACGGAACCGGCCCGACCAGCCTCACCGCGTTGACGTCCCTGCTGGCCGCGACCCGTCAGCGTGGCTATGCGACCGAGGACGACGACGTGACCCCGGGCTTCTCCTCGCTCGCCGTGCCTGTGATCGACCACAGCGGTCATCCCGTCGCTGCAGTCGCCGTGACCTACGCCTCCGGGGAGCCGCCGGATGTGTCCGACGCCGTACGTCGAATCCAGGGGACGGCGCTGACTTTGTCTCGAAGAATCGGTGGACCGCTGAAGGAGCACGCCCCCACGTAAGAGGCAATTGTTGTTCAGGGGGTGACGTGGCTCATGAAAACACGTAATCTCCCCTCTCGGGGGACGTGCCCCCTCGTCACAGTCTCTGGAGGAACACTTACGTGCCAACTCATTCTCGCGTACGACGTGGGGCATTTTCGGCGCTCGCTGTTACCGCAGTCGCCGGCCTCACGTTCAGCGGACTTCCTAACGGCGCAGCCGCGCCGACCAGCAGTTCCAGCTCCGACGACAACACCGTGTCGTCCACGAGCAACTTCACTCATTCGGCGAAGGAGCGAAAGGGCTACTACGACGCCCGCGCCGGCTCGCCCAAGGCTCAACTCCGTGAGGCGCGAGAGATGGTGTCCGCACGCGGCAAGACGTTCGACGCCTTCACCAAGAAGCTTGGTCCGCAAGCGATCGTCGACTACGACGGTGTGACGGGGACCCCGCGCAACCTGGCCCGGCTCGACGGCTTCCTGACCGGTCCCTCGTCAGCCAGCGCACGCGCAGTCACCATGAACTACGTTCGCGCCAACCTGAACAGCCTCGGTCTCACCCGTAGCGACCTCGGCACGTTCACGCTCCGCAAGGACTACCGCGACATCGCCGGCATCCATCACCTGTCCTACACACAGTCGGTCAACGGCATCCAGGTGTTCGGTAACGGCCTCAAGGCCAACGTCACGAAGAACGGTCAACTGCTCTCGATCCAGGGTTCTCCGGTGTCCGGGCTGAAGCAGCTCGCCAGCGACGCCGGCACCACTCCTGACGTGAGCGCGTCACAGGCCAGGTCGGCAGCCGCCAGCGATGTCGGCGGGAAGGCCGCGAGCGCGAACGCAACGGAGACCGGTGGCAAGACCGTCTGGTCTAACCATGACCAGGCGCAGCTCGTCTACTTCGCGACCGCGAACGGCTTGCGGCTCGGTTGGTCGACTTACGTCCAGGCCGGCGGTGACTCACTGAACTACCAGCATGTCATCGACGCCGCCTCGGGCAACGTCCTCTACCGCCACGACAGCGTCAACTTCGACCGTGGCGACGCTCTGGTCTACGACAACTACCCCGGCGCGGCCCACGGTGGCAACGCCAAGGTCGTCAACCTGATCAGGGCGAAGTACCTGAAGGGCAACAAGACGTTCCTCGACGGCAACTACACGATCGCCTTCGCTGACATCAACGATGACAACGAGATCAACAACGGCGAGACCACTCCGGTGCCGGGTGCGGCGAACGGCAACCCGCAGTTCACGCTGGTGCCGTTCAACGACGCCAACACCCTCTGCTCTGACTCGTTCGTCTGCACGTGGGACCCCAACGAATCGGGCTCCTGGTTCACCAACAAGCGGGCCGACGTCACGCAGGGCTTCTACTACAACAGCCTCTTCCATGACTACCTCAAGGCTGCGCCCTTCGGTTTCACCGCCCAAGCCGGCAACTTCGAGGCCAACGGCGGCGACCCGGTGCTGTTGAACTCCATTGACGGGGCCAACATCGACAACGGCATGCCAGACGGCGACCACATCGACAACGCGAACATGAACACTCCGCCCGACGGCGTACCGCCGACGATGCAGATGTACCTGTTCCACACGCCAGGCGCGACCAATGCGGAAGATCCTTTCCTTCCGACGTCGTCGTCGTTCGACCCGAGCGTGATCTTCCACGAGTACACCCACGGTTTGTCGAACCGACTGGTTGTCGACGCGCAGGGCAACTCAACGCTCAACGGAATCCAGTCTGGTTCCATGGGCGAGGCGTGGAGTGACTACTACGCCATGGACAATCTCGTCACGAAGGGCTTCGAGCGGGACAGGGCCAGAGACGGTGACGTGCGACTGGGCAAGTACGTGCTCGCGAACACCGAGCCGTTCCGCACCCAGGCCATCGACTGCCCCGTCGACTCCACCGCGAACTTCTGCAGCCGGCTCGCCGGTGGCACCGGCGGTTACACGTACGGCGACTTCCCGATCATTGGCGGGACCCCCGAGGTCCACGCTTCTGGCGAAGTGTGGGCACAGACCCTGTGGGACCTGCGTACCCGAGTCGGGCATGACGTGGCCGGCAGCGTGATCACGCGAGGCATGGAACTGGCGCCGAACGCCCCGACGATGCTCGACATGCGCAACGCCATTGTGCAGGCCGACCTCGCCGTATACGGCGGCAGCCACCGCAACGCGATCTGGAGCACCTTCGCCCATCGCGGTATGGGCTGGTTCGCTGGCGTCATCGACGATGGCGACGCCTTCCCGGCGGAGGACTTCCACAAGCCACCGTCGCCGGCAGCGCCTCGCGCCACCGTGAGCGGCCAGGTCACCGACGGTACGACGGATGAGCCGGTTGCCAACGCTCTCGTCGCGATTGGCGGCCACGGCTCCGGTTTCACCGGTGACTACACCGCGGTGACCGACGGAAGCGGTCGTTACTCGATTCCGAACGTCTTCGTCGGCACCTACCCGAAGTTCACGGTGTTCGCGCCGGGATTCGAGGTCATCACCCAGGAACTGGAGGTCACGCCGAGTGGTGCGACCGACGGTGACTTTGCTCCTCGACGCGACTGGGCCGCCACCAGCGGTGGTGGAGCGGTCGTCGACTTCAACGGACCCGACTTCTCGGCATTCGGTTGTGGGCCCGGTGGAGCGATCGACCTGAGCATGGGCACCGGCTGGGGAAGCACGACCGGCGACAACGCGGGAACACCGACCAATGTGATGATCCCGAAGCACGTCACGGTCGAGCTCCCGACTGTCGTGACGATCACGGCGTTCGCGGTGAACCCGTCGAACGTCTGCGGCGACCCGGGCAGCTCCTCGACAGGCGATTACCGCATCGAGACGTCGCCGGACGGCAACGTCTGGACGACGGTCGCAGAGGACACGTTCACCGCCGCTGACCGTGGTCAGCTCGTCGACATCGACGTCGCCGACACCCCAGGCGTGCAGTTCGTGAAGTTCACGATGCTGTCGCCGCAGGTGCCCGACTTCGCGACGAACTGTCCTCTCGGCGCCTTCGGTGGCTGCCAGTTCACCGACATGACCGAGATCGAGGCCTTCGGCACCGAGTGACGTCTGGGTGGCCGTCAGGTGCGCACCGCCTGACGGCCACCGACCACCTACCAGCACTGAGCAGCACCCACAAGACACAGCGAAGGGGTTCTCCGGCCAGTCGGGCCGAGAACCCCTTCGCTGTTCTGGTCGAGGCTCGCGACGCATTCTGGAAGGCTGTCCGCATGGCTGATCAGGGTGGCCCGCCCGAAGGCGTCGAGACGCACATCGTCGAGTGGTGGAACTTCGATGACCCCCAGGCGTCGTATGACGTCTTCGTCCGAGCAGCGGAGGAGGCAGGGGTTGAGACCGCTGCCGGCCTTGCCTACCTGACGCAGGCGGCTCGCGCCCAAGGGCTCACGTCTGACTTCGACGCGGCTGAGGCGACCCTCGCGCAGGTCCAACAGGGCGTGCCGACGATCATCGATGGGCAGCAGGCCAACCACGTGAGCGCGCGGCTCGCCATCGAGCAGGGCCGCGTGCTCAACTCCAGTGGATCGCCCGAACTCGCGTGGCGACTCTTCCAACAGGCATACGACGAAGCCATCGCCGCACAGACGACCGGTCTTGCCGTCGATGCGCTCCACATGAGCGCGATCGCGGCTGGTCAGCTCGCAGGTCCCGAGGCCGCCGCCGAGCTGAACCAACGCGCGATCGACGTCGCCGAGAGCTCAAGTGATCCGTTGGCGCGTCGGTGGCTGGGTTCGTTGCTCAACAACCACGGTTGGGATCGCCATGACGCCGGCGAGCATGAGGAGGCCCTCGCCCTCTTCGAGCGGGCGGTCCAGATCCGCGTGGAACAAGGCTCTCCGCAAGAGATTGCGGTGGCGCGTTGGTGTGTTGGCCGCTGTCTGCGCTCGTTGGAGCGCTACGCCGAGGCGCTGGCGATCCAGCAGACTCTCGCTGCCGACCCGATCGGGTCCGACGACGGTTTCGTCCACGAAGAACTCGGCGAGTGCCTGCTCGCCCTGGACCGGCCCGATGAGGCGGCACCGTGCTTCGCCCGCGCCTATGAGCTGCTTTCGAAAGACGCTTGGCTGGCCGACAACGAGCCGGACCGTTTGCAACGGCTCGCCCAGTTGGCCGGTGACAGCCGGCCCGGCTAGCGCGGCGAGCCGGCCACCGGCAGAAACGGGCTACCCGTCGCTAGGATTCTTCTCACGTCCGCGGCTACTGCCACGACCTGCGACCTGCCGTTAGGGTCACGAGGGATCAGCACAGCGAGGAGTCAGCATGCAGGTGTTCGCGGTCGTCGTATCGCTCACCATCTCCGTCATCGCGATCGCCCTGTTCTCCAAGGCGATCGCCGCGATTGTCTCCGTCGTCAAGACCGGCCAGCCCGTCGTGGGACGAACGACGCGCAAGGCGTCTCGCTCGGCCACCATGCTCAAGGAAACCCTCGGTCACACGCGGATGCTGCAGTGGACTCACGTCGGCATCCTGCACTGGTTCGTCTTCGTCGGCTTCGGCTTCCTGTTCTTCACCCTGGTCAACGCTTTCGGTCAGCTGTTCGACGCCGACTACGCGTTGCCATTCATCGGGCACTGGGTGGGGTACGAGTGGGCGACCGAGCTCATCACCTGGCTGATGCTCCTGTCGATCCTGGGGCTGATCGCCATCCGCGTCATGCAGCTCCCGACCGGTCCGATGGCCAGGTACAGCCGGTTCGCAGGATCACGGATGTGGCAGGCCTACTTCGTCGAGGCCGTCATCGTCGGCATCGGGCTGTGCATCCTGACGTTGCGCGGGGCGGAGTACGCACTCGACGGCGATGCGACCTCGACGCACTACCCCTTGACCTTCTTCATCGGTGAGGGCCTCTCTGGGTTGAGCACGTCGTCACTGGAGAACACTCATCTACCTGGTCGCCATGGTGAAGATCGTCATCTCCTTCACCTGGATGATCGTCTTGTCGCTCAACACGACGATGGGCGTTGCCTGGCACCGGTTCACGGCCTGGCCCAACATCTGGTTCAAGCGCGAGGCGGGCGGCCGGCCGGCACTCGGTGGACTGCAGCCGATGATGGCGGGTGGGGTCCCGATCGACTTCGAGAACATCGAGGACCTCGACGAGGACACCGCGTTCGGTGTCGGCAAGGTCGAGGATTTTACGTGGAAGGGGATCCTCGACTTCACCTCGTGTACGGAGTGCGGACGCTGCCAGTCGCAGTGCCCGGCCTGGAACACCGAGAAGCCACTGTCGCCGAAGCTTTTCGTGATGGGGCTGCGCGAGCACGCCTATGCCAAGGCGCCCTATCTGCTTGCCGATGAGACTGAGCGCGAAGGGTTGTCCGACACGATCATGAAGGAGGCTGAGCGTCCGCTCATCGGTGACGCCGAATCCTACGGCGTGATCGACCCTGATGTGTTGTGGTCGTGTACGTCGTGCGGCGCCTGCGTCCAGCAATGCCCGGTCGACATCGAGCACGTCGACCACATCATGGACATGCGGCGCTACCAGGTGTTGGTGGAGTCGAACTTCCCGAGCGAGCTCAACCAGCTCTTCAAAGGCCTTGAAAACAAGGGGAATCCGTGGAACATGGCCCCCAACGCTCGGATGGACTGGGCCAAGGACTTGCCGTTCGAGGTCAAGCAGGTTGGCACCGATGTCGACGATCTCGATGAGGTCGAGTGGCTGTTCTGGGTTGGTTGTGCAGGCGCTTACGAAGACCGCGCCAAGAAGACCACGCGGGCGGTAGCCGAGTTGCTGCACGAAGCCGAGGTGTCCTTCGCCGTACTCGGAGAAGGAGAAACGTGCACAGGTGATCCGGCGCGACGGTCCGGCAACGAGTTCGTATTCCAGCAACTGGCGATGCAGAACTCCGAGGTGCTCAAGGAGACCAAGGCCAAGAAGGTTGTCGCGACGTGTGCCCACTGCTTCAACACGCTCAAGAACGAGTATGGACAGTTCGGCGTTGAGCTCGAGGTCGTACACCACACGCAGTTGCTGAACCGGCTGGTTCGCGATGGCCGGTTGACGCCGGTCGCGCCGGTTGACTGCGTCTGTCGACAAGCACACCATCACGTACCACGACCCCTGCTACCTCGGCCGCCACAACCAGGTCTACGAACCTCCTCGCGAGCTGCTCGCGATCATTCCCGATGTGGACTTCAAGGAAATGCCGCGGAACTCCGAGAAGTCCTTCTGCTGCGGCGCCGGCGGTGCCCGGATGTGGATGGAGGAGAAGATCGGTGAGCGGATCAACTCCAATCGCACGAAGGAAGCCGTCGCCACCGGAGCGACCCAGATCGCTGTTGGCTGCCCGTTCTGCCGGGTGATGATGTCCGACGGCTTGACCTCCCTGCAGGCCGCAGGCGACGCCAGCGACGACGTCGAGGTGCTCGATGTGGCCCAGATGTTGCTCGCCTCGGTGCACCGCTCCCACGGCACGACGCCAGCTGGCGATCCCGACGTGCAGGCGGAGTCTCCGCAGACCGCCGCCGAGACTGACCCGCGCGACGGAGCTAGCGGGGAGTGACGTGTCTCCGCGTCACCGCGCGAAGGCTCGGCGGTCGAGCTTGTCGGACCCCTCGGTGCCGCGACGTCAGGCCGGTGTCACCACGGTGAGCAACCCTCCTCCAAATCGGTCTCATGCTCGCTACAAGGAGCGATAGAGCCTGTGCCCAGCACCAGTTTCACCCCTCTGACCAGGGACTTCAGAAATAGTTTTCCGAATGGTGTTGACGTGACACCATAGTGATGTCATCGTAGTCGTCATGGACATCACTCAATTCGTCGAGGCACTCCGCCGAGACCTGTCGCAGGCCGCCGAGGCCGGCACCGAAGACATTCGTGCCGCCGCTGAGCGCCTCGCGCTGGCGCTCGATCCCGCTGTGCGTCTCACCTTGATGGACGCCCTGTCACAAGCGGCGTCGGAGATCACCAACGAGCTCGACGGCACGTCTGTCGAGGTGCGGCTCAAGGGCCGCGAGCCGATCTTCGTGGTGACTGGCCACGGACCGATGCCGGCCTCCGAGGCGCCCGATGGGCCGCGAGCCGCTGACGCGGGTGACGAGTTTGACGGCGAAGACGTCGTCGCACGCATCACGCTGCGGCTGCCGGAGTCGCTCAAGGCACGCGCCGAAGAGCTCGCAGCCAGCCGCGGTCAGTCGCTCAACACCTGGCTTGTCAACGCCGCTCGGATGGCCACCTCCCCCGACTTCAACCTCAACATCTCCTCCGCCGGGATCAGCATGGGCATGGGCCCAGGGGCTCCGGGGCGGAACCGATCGTCCAACCGCCGCATCCAGGGATGGGTGCGATGAACCAGGAGGCCACGATGCACACGTTCGAGACACCAGGCCCTACCAACCTTCGGGTCGAGCTCGGCGCTGGAGAGTGCCACATTCGGGCCGAGCAGACCGATACCACGACGGTCGAGCTCGTCCCCACGCATGGCGACAGCCACGCCCAGGAGCTGATCGACCGCACCACGATCGAACAGCGCGGTGACCAAGTCGTCGTCCTCGTGCCGAAGGCCAAGTCGAGCGGGTTGTTCGGCCGCAAGGGCGAAATCACGGCCACGATCGTGGTCCCCACTGATACGGCGCTTGACCTGCAGCTGGGCTCCGCCGATCTCGACGGCCGCGGAACCTTTGGTCGCACCAAGATCGCCACCGGGTCTGGCGAGATCGACCTGGACGAGGTCGCCGACACCGCCGTCAAGACAGGCTCTGGCGACCTCCGGATCAGCACCGTCAACGGCTCGGTCTCGACCAAGTGCGGCTCTGCGGAGACCGAGATCGGCAAGATTGCCGGTGGCTTCGACTTCCTCACTGGTTCCGGCGATGTCGTCGTCGACACCGTGGGAGGGCCGGTCCGCGGCAAGGCCGGCTCAGCAGACGTCAAGCTCGGGCGGGCCAAGGACGCCGTCGACGTTCTGATCGGGTCGGGTGACCTCGAGATCGGTCGGGTCGAGCAGGGCAAGATCGCGGCCAAGTCGGGCTCAGGCGATGTGAGCGTGGGTGTGGCTAACGGCACAGCGGCCTACCTCGACATCATCACCGGCTCCGGAGAGACGACGTCGTCGCTCGACGCCACTGACGCGCCGACAGATGGCGAACAGACCGTGGAGCTCAACATCCGCACAGGGAGTGGCGATGTGGTCCTACAGCGCGCCTAGACAGCAGCGGCCACTGCCGCCACAGGCAGCACCGTACGACGGCGAAGAACGAGTCGTACGACGCAGCAAGAAGCGTCAAGAGTTCTACCGCCGACCAGGCAGAGACTCGTCACAGAAGACCACCACGAGATCCCGAGAGGAGCAAGGCTCATGAACTTCAACGACCAGGTAGCTCGCGAGATCATCCGTGAGCGCACGACCCGCCGAGTCGCCACGCAGCGTCCGGCCCACCCTCGCGCCGCACGTATGCTCCGTCGACTGGCAGACCGAGTCGAGGGCGGCCGCTAAGGTCCTCGCTCTCTGACCCACCCAGCAGCGCCGAGTCATTCCCTCAGGAGTGACTCGGCGCTGTTTTGCGTCCTGGGGTCTTGGAGGGTCAGATCTTCGTACGGTGGAAGTTCTGGAACGAGCGGGACTGCGTCGGGCCGCGCTGACCCTGGTAGCGCGAGCCGTACTTCGCGCTGCCGTACGGGTTTTCGGTGGGGGAGGAGAGCTGGAAGAAGCACAGCTGGCCGATCTTCATCCCGGGCCACAGCTTGATCGGCAGCGTTGCGACGTTCGACAGCTCGAGCGTGACGTGGCCCGAGAATCCCGGGTCGATGAAGCCAGCGGTCGAGTGGGTGAGCAGACCGAGGCGGCCCAGGGACGACTTGCCTTCGAGCCGAGCCGCGATGTCGTCGGGCAGGGTGATGACTTCGTACGTCGACCCGAGCACGAACTCACCCGGGTGCAGGATGAAGGGCTCGTCGCCGGGCGGCTCAACCTCACGCGTCAGTTCGGGCTGGTCCTCGGCCGGGTCGATGTGCGGATAGCGGTGGTTCTCGAACACCCGAAAGAAGCGGTCCATCCGGACGTCGACGCTCGAGGGTTGGATCATCTCGTCGTCGTACGGCTCGAGGACGACCCGCTTCTTCTCGATCTCGGCGCGGATGTCGCGGTCACTCAGCAGCACGGAGCGACCCTACCGCCCCATCCCGGTTCGTCCGACTGAGAGCGGGGTACGACGAGAAACTCGGCCGGACGAATCGAGGAAAGGGTCACCCGGCGGTGATGCAGACGACGCCGAGCATCGTCACGCCCACGCCCACTGACTGGATGGTCCGCATCCGCTCGTGCAGCACGATGTTGGCCAGCAGCACGGTCATCACGGGGTACAGCGAGCCGAGCACGCTGACGATGGAAACGTAGCCACGGTTGCTGGCGAGCGCGAACATCAGGTTGGCGGTGACGTCGAACGAGCCGATCACGAACAGTGGTACGACGTCGGTCCGGTCAAGCCCGCCGATGCTTCCGACAACGATCGCCGCGATGGCGAAGAAGACGAGGCTGGTCACCCGCATCCCCACGAGCGTCATCATCGGGGAGGATTCGGCGCCTTTGTCGACGGCGACGAAGACGAGCCCGAAGCAGACGCCGGCAAACGCGGCCAGCAGCACTGAGCGACCACTCGCCCGACCAGACAGCTCGGGGCCGCTGGTCGCGATCGCACCCACCAACGCCACGACCAGCCCGACGGTCTGAAGCGAGGAGGGTGACTCCCCGCGGACGAAGCCGATGATGACGGGCACGGCGACACCGAGAGCCGCAAGCGGCGAGACGACGCCCATCGTGCCGCTTGCGAGTGCCGCGTAGAACGAGACGAGGCCGGCGGCGCCGACGACTCCCGACATCACCGACCACGGGACCCAGCCGGTCGGGTCGTCATACGCGCCGTACGCCAGCGCTGCGACGGCGATGACGACCAGGCCGGCGAACATGGAGCCGGCCACCACCGCTACGGCCGGTCGTGTGCGGCTACGCAGGCCGCCGAAGAAGTCCCCGGTGCCCCACAACACGCTCGACAGGAGCGCGAGCAGGACAGCCATGCCGCCATTCTCACGTGAGCCCGGTTTGGTCTGGGTCGCTGGGTGCTTGCCGGGTCGAGGACACTTGGCCAAAATCGTTGCGACTGGGAGGTGAATCTCGACCATGGCGTTTGAGGCACTCGTGAACAGCCGCAGCGCGACGGTGTACGCCGACTTCCTGCTGCCGCATCTCGATGGCGAGAGCCACCTGCTCGACCTTGGCTGTGGCGATGGCGCGATCTCCGTCGGACTGGCGGCCGTCGCCGGAACGGTCACGGCAGTCGACGCATCGCCCGGTGAATACGCCGACGCCGTGGTCTACGCCGGCGAGGTCGGTATCGACAACCTGACCTTCGCCGAGGGCGACGCAACGCAGCTCGGCTTCAACGACGAGGCGTTCGACGCGTGCTTCTGCCACTCGATGTTGGAGGCGGTGCCCGCTCCTGCAGACGTGCTTCGCGAGCTGTGGCGGGTGCTCAGACCGGGAGGCGTCTTAGGCGTCGCATCGACGGAGTACGACGGCCTGATCCTCGCGGGTCCGCAAGTCGATCTGCTGCGTCGGTCGAACTCGATCCGAGAGGCGCTGTGGCTGCGCTGGGGGAGCAACCCCTTCTTGGGGCGGGAGTTGCGACGTCTCCTCAGCGAGGCCGGGTTCGACGAGGTCGAGGCCACTAGCAAGGCGTTCAGCTACGGAACGTCTGAGCTGGTCCGCGAGTTTGCTCGTGGTCGTGCCGAGGAGTGTCGCGATGAGGAGTACGTTGCCGAGGCCGTCGAGGCTGGTCTTGCCACGGTAGCCGACCTGGCGTCGATGGCCGAGGCGTGGACTGCGTGGGGCGAGTCGTCGGCGTCGTACGCCGCCTTTACCTGGTGCCGGGCATTAGGGCGCAAGCCAGTTGGCGAAGGCCACAGGTAGTATTTTGTCCGCTCGTCGCAGTGCACGCTGCGACGGTGCGCGGGTGTAGTTCAATGGTAGAACATCAGCTTCCCAAGCTGACAGTGCGAGTTCGATTCTCGTCACCCGCTCCGTTACGCCCACGAGGTGAGAAGAGTGGACCACCGCCGGCAGTGAGCAGCACGATCCGCGCCGCTTCGCCGCGTAGCGGCAGCGATGCCGACATGATGGTGGCATGACTGAGCTGCCGACCGGCACCGTGACGTTGGTGTTTACCGACATCGAAGGCTCAACTGCACTGCTGTCTCGGCTCGACGATGCCTACGCCGATGCGATCGACGCGATGCGTTCGGTGTTGCGTGCCGCCTGGCAAGAGTTCGGCGGGGTCGAGATGGGTACGGAAGGCGACAGCTTCTTCGTGGTCTTCGGTTCGGCCCCACCCGCACTAGCTGCCGTCGTGCAGGCGCAGCGCGGACTCGCGGCCGTCGGCTGGCCGCACGGCGAGAGCGTCAACGTGCGGATGGGACTGCACGCGGGTGCACCGATCGTGCATGGCGGCGGCTATATCGGGATGGACGTTCACCGGGCGGCCCGGATCAGTGGCGCAGCTCATGGGGGGCAGATCGTGCTGTCGGCAGCGGTCAAGGAACTCGTGGCGCACGACATGCCCGCCGCTGTAACGCTCGTTGACCTCGGAGCCCATCAACTCAAAGACATCGCCATCCCTGAGCGGCTGTTCCAGATCGCCGCCGAGGATCTCAGATCCGAGTTCCCGCCATTGCGCAGCATCGGAGCGTCGTCCAGCTTGCCTGCAGCAGAGTCGACACTGATCGGTCGCGACGGCGAGCTGGCCGAGCTCGAAGCGCTCATGCGCGCGACCGATGTGCGAATGGTGACACTGACCGGACCTGGTGGATCGGGAAAGACCAGGCTGTCCATCAGCCTCGCCGGACGGCTCGCTGCTGCACCCACACGGTTTGCCGATGGTGTCTACTTCGTCCCCCTCGCCGAGGTCACCACGGCACAGAACGCTTGGGCCAAGATCGGCGATGTCCTCGAGCTGCCGTCCGCCGCCCGGACCCGAACGCAACTCCTCGAACACCTGGCTGGACAGCAGGCACTGTTGGTGCTCGACAACTTGGAGCAGATCAGCGACATAGACACGCTCGTCGACGACATCAGCAAGGCCGCGCCAAGGATGGCAATCGTGGCGTCATCACGTCATCCGCTGCACGTACGCGGGGAGCACGAGCATCCGGTGCCACCTCTGGCGCTACCGACCTTTATCAGCCCGGAGGCCATCGCTCGTTCGGCAGCGGTGCAGATGTTTGTGGAGTACGCCCGGCGAGTGCGGCCGAGCCTGGAGCTGGGTCCAGACAACGGTGGCGACATCGCGCAGATCTGCCAGCGCCTGGATGGTCTGCCATTGGCTTTGGAGTTGGCTGCAGCGCGCTGCAAGCTCCTCAGCCCGAAGGCACTGGCCGACAGACTGGGCACCGCGCTCGACATCGCGCTGCCAGGCAGCAGGGTGCCGATCCGGCAGCGCACACTGCGCGAGACCATCGAGTGGTCCTATCGACTCTTGAGTGCCGACCAGCAGCGGCTCTTCCGTCAGCTGAGTGTGTTCGCTGGTGGCGCCGACCTCGAGGCCATCGCGGGCGTGACCACGACCGACACGGCGGTCGACCCTCTCGACTTGATCAGTGAACTCGTCGATGCCAGCCTCGTCACCATCACCGACACCAGCGACGGCGAGCCGCGTGTCGGGATGCTAGAGACCATCAGAAGCTTTGCTCGCGACAAGCTCGCCGAACTCGACGAGATCCACAAGATCCGGCAGTCCCACGCCACCCACTTCGCTGGTGTCGCCGAACAGATTGCCAGCGTTTGGCTCACAGAGGATTTCGCAGCCGCACACCTTGGATTCGAGCTTGACATCGACAACCTGCGGGAGGCCATGGCATACGCCACGGACCCCGCTCACGCGACCGCAGGTTTGTCACTTGTAGGCCTGAGGATCGCCAACGCCACCCGGCGCTTCTGGACAGATGCGGAGGAGGCTCACACCTGGTTGATCGCCGCGGTGAGAAATCCGGCTGCGCAAGAGAGCGCCGAGCTCGCGATGGCCGTTTCGGGGCTGGCGGGCACAACGTTCAGGACCAACGAAGTCGAGCTGGCTCGAAGCCAGGCCATCGAGGCAGCAGAGATCGCGCGGCAAGTTGGCTCAGACGATGCGCTCTGTTTAGCCTTGCAGATCTGGGCGCAGAGCGAGATCGCGTTGGGCAAACCAGACCAGGCCCGCGGGCACCTCGACGAGGCGATCGCGATCGCAGAGACACGTAGGGATTTCGTCCGCCTTGGACACCTCTACGACGTCCTCGGCTTTGCATCGGCGGAGGAGGAAGACTTTGCCGAGGCGCTGACCTTCCACCAGAAGGCCCTCGACGCCGCAACGTCGATCGACTACGCCTACGGCATCGAGAGCTTCAGCCAAAACGTCGCATGCCAGCTCAGGCTGCTAGGCCGCTACGACGAGGCTGGCCGACGACTCCGCGCGATCATTCGTGCAGGCGTGAGTACGGGCGACGCTGACAGCATGATCACCTTGTCCGAGGACTACGCTTGCGTGCTCGCTGGGCAGGCACGGTTCGCCGAGGCTGCGACCTTGTTCGGGGCTGCATCCGCAGCACGTGAGTTGTTCCATCGTCCGGCTGACTCCCAGCAAGCCCGAGACATCGCGCGGCCGCTAGCCCAGGCCGAGGACGGACTGGCCGCTGCGGATTGGGTAGCCGCATTTGCAGAGGGCCGTCGTACGCGGATCGATCTCGCACTCCTCGCGCACGCGGCAACGTCCTGATCCCTGCGGAACGCGCCCTACTCGGCGTCGAGCTTCTTAGTGATCGCCTCGGGGTGCTCGGTGGCCCTGTCGGCGAGCGCGTCGACGTCAGAGAAGACTTTCTCCAGCGACCCTTCGATCTTGCGGCGTACGTGCTCCTGGATGCGCTGTGACAATCTGGCGCCGAAGTCGTCGTCCATCGGGTGCGTGGCCGGAGTCGATGCGGGTTCGGGTGGCCCAGCAGGGGCGACTGGCGGGGCTTGGGCGGGAGTGGCAGCGGGGGTGGGAGCGCCCTCGATGTCGAGCTCGAAGACCCGCTCAGGTTCGTCGATGTCCTTCAGCCGTCGTTCGCCCAGCGGGTGAACCGCGACTCCGTCAGGAAGCGCGCTCCCGACCAGCGCCCGCGTGGTCTCTGACAGGAGGACCTGGCCACCGCGCCCGACCGTGCAGAGCCGGGCTGCCCTCACGACATCGATGCCGAGGTACCCCTCACTGCCGACAGCCGGCTCACCCGTGTGCAGACCCATTCTCACGCGAACCGTGTGGCCGTCCGGCCACTCGTATGTTGCGTGCTGTCGCTGCGCCTCGACGGCCGCGGTGACGGCGTCTCGGGCCCGCGTAAAGGCGAAGAAGAAGGCGTCGCCCTGGGTGTCGATCTCAACGCCACCCCGTGAGGTGAAGGACTCACGCATCAATTCGCGGTGCCCGGAGATGACATCGCCGTAACGATCGCCGAGCGCCTTCAGCAAGGATGTCGAGCCTTCGATGTCGCTGAAGACAAAGGTGACAGTTCCACTGGGCAGTGCTGACATGGGCTCAGTATGCCGCTCACCCGGCTCGCGCTGAACAGGCCAGGTCTAGCTCGCGGTTTGCGGATCTCGAATCGGCTCGTCCATCGACGGTCTGGCAGCCAGTGCAGGTGATTTCGGCGTTGGCGGCTGCACACGCTGCCAATTCAGGTCGGTTGCGTCCAGGCCTCCAGCGCGTACGGCGATGAACCGACTACGTGACGGGCGTCGCTCGGCCGACGTAACGGATCCCCGGCGGCTGAATCTGGCCGTCGTCTATCGCGACCTGCTCATCCGCCTGCGTGACGCCGTCCAGTTCGGTGAAGAAGTAAGGCCCGTCGGTCAGGAGTTGGGTGTCGAACCGGGCTCCAAGCGCTCGAACGATGTCTTGCCCCTCGTGGAGGCGCTCGTCCTCAGCCCACGCCGGGAAGTAGGAGCTCCACGGCTGCCCAGACGCCTTCCACTTGTCTCGATGGCCCACGAGCCACCCGCGATGCTCGTGTCCGTCACCATGCTCGTGTCCGTCACCATGGACGTGCCCGTCACCATGGACGTGTCCGTCACCATGCTCGTCTCCATCCAGGGGGTCGACCTCCGTGTCGGATCCGAGTCGGGCGAAGCACCAACGGGCGGTCGTCTCGTCGAACCGCTCCCAGGCCCATTCGACGACCACCAACACCCCGCCCGGGACGAGCGCAGACGCGATCCGGTTGACGATGTCGTCGAGATCCGCGACGTGATGCAGCGACGTGCAAGCGACGACAGCCTCGACCGGCCCGGTTGCTCCGAAGTGCTCGAACTCGAGCCGCCGATAGTCCGCGCCGTCGGGCGCCTCGGGATCGATGCCCAGAGCGTCGTACCCATCGGAACGAAGGGCTGGTACAAACCCGCCCAGCGGTCCGCATCCGATCTCGAGAACTCGACCCGGCGGCTCCGGCAGGTGCGCGCGGACAAACGGCAGTGTGGCCGCAAGCCAACGTTCATCAGACGTGGTGATGTGGTCCTCCTCCGTCATGTCGAGGTTCCGCGTCACGCCGCGGTGGCGACGCCTTCGTACATCGCTCCGACGGTCTTGGGCTCGCCTTGGGTGTAGTACCTGTCGAGGCGGGTGATCGTCAGCCCGCCGGCCTCGATGATCGACGCGATCTCCCGGTTCAGGTTGCAGCCGCACGCCACCCGCTGCTCGATGCCGTTCAGGCGGTCCTGCCATCGACGAACGGTCGCATCAGGTGCGGCGCCGTGCTCGACGAAGTGAAACGTCCGTCCCGGGCGAAGGACTCGGCCGACCTCGCGAACGGCGGCGACGGGATCAGGGATGGTGCACAGGCTCCAGGTGCACAGAACGGCGTCGGCCGAGTCGTCGCCGAACGGAAGCGCCTGACCATCGAGCCCTGCCATCACCACGGGGATAGGTGAGTCGGCAATGCGGTTCCTGGCGATCCACACACCGAGTTCGGACGGGTCCACCGCGCGCAGGCGAGTCACCGCGCTGGGCAGGTGCGGGAGGTTGAGCCCCGTGCCAAAGCCGATCTCCACCACGTCGCCTGCAAGATCCGCGCACACGCGGTCTCGGATCTTGCGCGTCTGCTTCGTGTCCATCATCACGTTGACGAGCCGGGGGAAGACCTTGTCGCGGTAGAACGCCATCCCGCCATCATGCGTGATCGCATCGGGCCTCGGCAACGACCACGGAGCCAGCCCAGCGAAGACGCAGGCAGACCGACCCAGACAGATCGCGGACTCAGGTGCGGAGGTACGACGCACCGTTCACGTCGACGATCGTGCCGCTGGAAAAGCGTGCTTCGGGAGACGCCAACCAGAGCACTGCGGAGGCGACCTCCTCGGGTCGCGCGACCCGTCCGAACGGCGACTGGTTGCGGACCTCGTCACCGCGACGCCCGTCGAGAACCTCGCGAGCCATCTCCGTTTGGACGAAGCCGGGGGCCACACTGGCCACGCTGATTCCGTGAGGCGCAAGCACCACGGCCATCGACTGGCCGAAGGAGTTGAGCCCAGCCTTCGACGCGCCATAAGCGGGACAGTCCCGCTCACCGCGAAACGCTCCTCGGCTCGTCACGTTGACAACCGCACCGCCACCTGCGGCGATCAAGTGCGGCATGGCCGCGAAGGTGGCGTTGGCTGCGCCCATCAGGTTGACGGCCAAGGTCCTTGTCCAGAGCGCCTGCCAGTCTTCGTATGACGTCGACAGTGGAGGGTGGGCCAAGAAGACGCCGGCGTTGTTCACCAGCACGTCGAGCCCGCCCAGTTGCTCCGCAGCAGAGTCGACAGCGCGTCGTACCTCGTCCGGCTCGGCCATGTCGGCCTGCACGAGCACGTGTCCTTCGCCAGGCAACGCGGCCAGCACCGACTCCGCGTCGTCACGCGAGCTGCCATAGTGCACCGCTACCCGCTCGCCGGCTTTGGCGAACGCGATGGCGATCGCCCGGCCGATCCCGCGCGATGATCCGGTCACCAGGACGCGGCGAGTCATCCGCTCAGCTCCGCGACACCGGCGACAAGGCGGTCGACGTCGGCGGTATTGGTGTACGGCGCGAGCCCGGCCCGCACACCGCCCGTGTCACCCAACCCGAGCCAGCGCGATGCCTCGATCGCGTAGAAACTGCTGGCCGGGGCGTTGACGCCGCGCGTCGCGAGGAACTCGTAGACCTCGCGTGGCTGCCGTCCCGCAACAGAGAACAGTGCGGTCGGTGTACGACGCTTGGCCGAACCATGCAGCGTGACTCCATCGATCGACGCCAATCCGTCGAGCAGTCGGGCGAACAGCCGCTCCTCGTACTCCTCGACCACCGTCATCGACTCCACGACCCGAGTCCGACGGTCGGCAGCGTCCGAGGCGAGTCCCGCGATGAAGTCGACGGTCGCCGTCGTCCCTGCGAGCACCTCGTAGGGCAGGGTCCCGAGCTCGAACCGATCGGGCACCTGCGAGCTCGATGGCAGCAGCTTGTCGGGCTCGATCGTCTCCAGCAGCGTCGGATCGGAAGCCAACACACCATGATGCGGCCCGAAGAACTTGTAGGGCGAGCAGACGAAGAAGTCAGCCCACAGTGCCTTGACGTCTACCGGTGCATGCGGGGTGAGGTGCACGCCATCGACGTACACCAGAGCCCCGACCCGATGCGCGGCTTCGACTACGGCGGGAACGTCTGGTCGAGTGCCCAGCAGGTTCGAGGCGCCGGTGATCGCCACCAGCTTGGTCCGTTGCGACAGCACGCGGGCGACCGCCTCGACCGGCAGCTCGGCGGTCTCACGATCGAAGTCGGCCCACCGCAAGGTCGCACCGGCTGACTCGGCGGCACTGACCCACGGTCGGATGTTGCCGTCATGGTCGAGTCGCGACACGACGACCTCGTCGCCAGGTCCCCACTGCTTCGCGAGAGCACGTGAAACGTCGTACGTCAGTTGGGTCATCGACCTGCCGAAGACGACGCCCTCCGGGGAGCCGCCGAGGAGGTCGGCGATCGCTGCGCGTGCCTCGCGTACGACGGTTTCGGCCCGGAGCTCTGAGTCGGTCACGGTGCCCCGGTTGGAGATGCCCGAGCACATCGTGTCGGCGACGGCTTGGGCCACCTGCAGCGGCACCTGCGAGCCGCCGGGCCCATCGAAGTGGGCAACTCCATGCGCTAGCGCGGGGAAGAGGCTTCGGACCCATGCGACATCGAGTTCCATGCGGGCATTCTGCTCCACCCCCCAACCGACTTGTCAGGGTGTGGTCGTGCCAGAACACGACTCCAGCCTGACAAGTCGGATTGGGATAGCCTCGCCAAACACGTACCAGCCGAGTGAGAGGGCAGCCGATGGCCGACCGAATCCACGTCTCGATGGAGTTGGATGTCTTCGTCGATGACGAGCAGGCGATGCGCCAGTCCGCCTTCGAACGGATGCGTGCCGCGTGGAGCTCCGACGATGACTTCCCGTTCGAGTCGGCCGACGATGTTCCGCTCGGCCGGGTCGTCCAGAGTGTGCTCGCCGCCGCACTGCCCTTGGAGATCACGGGTGGACGCCGCAGCCAGCTAGCCATCGAGACCGACGAACCGGTGTCCGATGACTCCGATGACGATGACGACTCCGATGACTCGGATGACGATGACGACTCTGAGGACAGCGGCAGCGACGGCGACACAGACAACGACAACGCCGACGAGAGTTCCGACGACACCAGCGACGACGGCGCGAACGACGAATCCGCCGAGCAGAAGTCTGACTGAGGCGACGGGTTCAGGACTTGGCGATCGCCTCGTGGTGGCGCAACACCTCGGCAATGATGAAGTTCAGGAACTTCTCGGCGAACTCGGGATCGAGCCGGGCGTCAACGGCCAGCCGTCGTAGCCGGGCGATCTGCTGAGCCTCCCGCTCCGGGTCAGCCGGCGGCATGTCGTGCTCGGCTTTGAGCTGACCCACTTGTTGGGTGCGGCTGAAACGCTCGGCCAAGACATGCACCAGCGCAGCGTCCAGGTTGTCGATGCTGGCCCGGAGCCGAGCCAACTCCGCCTGGGCAGCCTCGCTCGCGCCTGTTGTCGTGCCGTGGTCTGCCGTCTCTTCCATAGTCCAAAAGCCTATCCGCGCGGCAGTGACGGCGTTCAAGGTCGGCGTTGGTCGCGGCTGTAGGGTGGCCGCCATGCCGTTGCGCCGCCTGATGACGTCCTCCTGGCCTGCCATGGTTGTCACGGCGATCGGAATCATCGCGATCCTGCTCACCCACGACGTAGCGGCGAGTGATCTCGTCAGGTTCATCCTCTACCTCGCCGTCGCAGTTGCCGCGCCCGGCATTTTCACGTGGCGGTTGTTGCTCGAGAAGTTCCATGACGACGAAGAAGAGCGCCCGACCTGGTTCGAGGACCTCACGTTCGGCACGATCCTCGGGTTCGGCATCCAGCTCCCCGTCTTCCTGCTCGGGGTGTGGATCGGCGTACCCCTGCTCTTCTGGATACTCCCCGTGGTCGTCCTGGGAGTGAGTGTGACCCCGCTCGGCCGCCGAGTCTGGACGCTGCCGACCAACCGGGTCGACCCGCGGGCTTCTTGGGCGCTGGCCGCCACGATCCTCTACGGCCTGTTCTGGCTCGCCCGCAACGTGTTCACCTTGCGACCACTGACTCTGCCGGCCAACCAGACACCGAGTGTGGATGAGACGTTCCACCAGGCTCTGGTCTCCGACATCGCCAACCGGTTCCCTCCGCAGATCCCGTTCCTGCTCGACACCCCGCTGGACTACCACTGGTTTGGGCACGCTCAGATCGCCACGGTCGACCATGCCACCGGCATCTCGTCGGTGGTGATGCTGCGCGAACTGCTGCCGGCGTTCGCGCTCGCGCTCGCAGTCCTCGGGCTCGGAGCCGTGGCGTTGCGGCTGACCGGCCGCCCGATCGCCGCCGTCATCGCGCCCGCACTCCTGGTGGCTGGCGGTTTCAACCTGATCGGCCCGCACTACGACGCGTGGGTGTTCACCGAGCCGTACATGTCGAAGAGGTTCGTCTCGAGCCCGTCCCAGACGTACGGCGTGATGATGTCGATGCCGGCTTTGATGCTGCTCCTCGAGGTCCTGCGACCGAACCGCAAAGCCAGTCGACTCACCTGGGTAGCGCTTGCCCTCGCGCTGTTAGCGTTGTCGGGCTCCAAGGCGACGTTCATGCCGATCTTCTTGTGCGGGGCCGTCGCGGTGTGGCTGATCCATCTCGTC
This sequence comes from uncultured Actinomycetota bacterium, assembly GCA_963746185.1. Taxonomy (GTDB): domain Bacteria; phylum Actinomycetota; class Actinomycetes; order Propionibacteriales; family Nocardioidaceae; genus CAVVAE01. The sequence goes on along the minus strand of CAVVAE010000004.1, from coordinate 1,394,714 downwards.
GTACGACGCAAGATCGACTGGACTGTGACTGCCCTGATCGGGCTCCTCGCGGCCGTGACCGCCTTCGCGCAGATCGTGCTGTTCGGAGGTCAAGGCGGGGGCATGTCCCTCGACCCGTTCGCGACGGTTCGAGCCGCCTTGTCCAGCGATCACATCAAGTCGACACCGATGTCGAATGTCGCGATGCTGCTCACGCTGCTCACGAGCTGGCTGCTGTACGGCGTCGGGGCGTTCGGCCTCATCAAGAACAGACGATGGCGTGACCCGCGAGCCGTCTGGCTGCTCGTCTGCATCCCCGCGGGGGTCACCGTGGCCCTCCTCCTCTTCCGTTCGGGGCTCAGCCAGCTCTGGTTCCAGCGCACCGTCGCCGAGCTGGTCGTGCTCATATCGGCGTGGGGGATGGCCTGCCTGCTGCCGAATCCTCTGACGAAGCGCCATGCGGCGATTCTCGGCGGCGTGGCGGCGTCCGCTGGGCTCGGCGCGTTCGTGATCTCCAGCATCCTGGAGTCGGGACGGGACGTGGAGCGCCTCGCGACCTATCACACGCTCATCTACACCGTGCTCGCGCCGGTGATCATTGTCGCGGTGTATTTCGCAGTGCGCTTCGTGACCAAAGCGCGCGGGCCACGTGCCAGGCCGAGCCTCGTCGTACTGCTCACCTTCCTGCTCGGTCTCAGCCTGACGCACGTCTACGCACTCGCCTACGACACGGTGACCCAGCGACCGACGCGTGGCCCCAGTCACCGGGCGCTGTTCGCCGCCGGTGGGGTCGACGCTGCCGAGTTCATCGCCAAGCACTCATCCGAGGGCGACATCGTGGCGACGAACGTGCACTGCCTGCAACCTGATGCTCCTCGTTGTGACAACCGGAACTTCTGGGTCAGCGCCTACTCCGAACGACGCATCGTGATCGAGGGCTGGGGCTACACCGCGGCGACGAACGACAACTACGTAGAGGGCATGCGCAACGCCTACATCCCACCTCCCGATCCACAAACGCTCAGGATCAACGACGCCGCGTTCAAGCGCCCCTCCCTGCCCACGGTCCAGAAACTCGTGGACACCTATGACGTGTCTTGGTTGTTCGTCAGCAAGAAGTACCCGGCCGACGTACCCGGTCTGGAGGCGCTGGATGACATCCTGGCCAAACGGTTCTCCAACAGCCATTACGTCGTGTTTCAGGTGAAGCGGTAGCCCGGGTCGCGGTCGCCGGTCCGGGCCCGATCGGCAATACTCGGGACTCATGCGCGGAATCATCCTCGCCGGAGGCGCCGGCACTCGACTCCACCCGATCACGTTGGGTGTGAGCAAGCAGTTAATGCCCGTCTACGACAAGCCGATGATCTACTACCCGCTCTCGACGCTGCTGCTGGCCGGGATCCGGGACATCCTGGTGATCACTACGCCGCACGAGGCCGAGGGGTTCGAGCGGCTGCTCGGCGACGGTTCCCGCTTCGGAGTCTCGTTCACCTATGCCCAGCAGCCGGAGCCCAAAGGGTTGGCTCAGGCCTTCACGATCGGGGCAGACTTCATCGGTTCCGAGCGGTGCGCGCTCGTGCTCGGCGACAACATCTTCTACGGCCAGGGGCTCGGTACGCAGCTCGAGCGTTTCTCACAACTCGACGGTGCAGCCGTCTTTGCCTACTGGGTCACCGACCCGCAGGCCTACGGCGTGGTGGAGTTCGACCGGGAGGGCAAGGCTCTCTCGCTCGCTGAGAAGCCCGAGTCGCCGCGCAGCAACTACGCCGTTCCTGGCCTCTACTTCTACGACAACGACGTGGTGAAGATCGCGCGAGAGCTCACGCCCTCGGCACGCGGCGAGTACGAGATCACCGACATCAACCGGGTCTACCTCGAGCGCGGTGACCTGCATGTACACGTGCTGGCTCGCGGAACCGCGTGGCTCGACACGGGCACGTTCGAGTCGTTGAACGACGCCAGCAACTTCATCCGCACCGTGGAGAACCGGCAAGGGCTGCGCATCGGGTCACCGGAGGAGGTGGCCTGGCGTCAGGGCTTCCTCAACGACGACGAGCTGCGGGAGCGAGCCGAGTCGATGCTCAAGAGCGGCTACGGGAACTACCTGCTCGGGCTGCTCGAACGACGCGATATCCCGCGAAAGCAGCGCGGCCCTTCAACCTGACGACCGGCTCAACCTGACAGTTTGACCCGCACCTTGAGCGGCTCCCACCAGTCACGGTGGTCGGTGTACCACTTGACCGTCTCAGCGAGTCCTTGCTCGAAGTCCACTTGCGGGGCGTAGCCGAGCTCGGACCCGATCTTGTCGATGGAAACGGAGTAGCGCAGGTCGTGGCCCTTGCGATCTTCGACCCGGACCACGCGATCCCAGTCTGCTCCGCAGGCGGCCAGCAGCTTGCCCGTCAGGTCGCGGTTGGTGAGTTCGGTACCGCCGCCGATGTTGTAGACCTCTCCCGCACGCCCCTTCTGCAGAACGAGATGCACTCCGCGACAGTGGTCGTCGACGTGCAGCCAGTCGCGGATGTTGGCCCCTTCGCCGTACAACGGAACCGTCGCGCCGTCGATCAGGTTCGTCACGAAGAGCGGGATCACTTTTTCGGGGAACTGGTGGGGACCGTAGTTGTTCGAGCAGCGGGTGATGCAGACCGGAAGCTGGTGTGTGCGGAAGTACGACCGGGCGATCAGGTCACTCGAGGCCTTCGAGGCGGAGTATGGCGAGTTGGGCTCGAGGGGTTGCTCCTCGTCCCAGCTCCCTTCGTCGATCGAACCGTAGACCTCGTCCGTCGAGACATGCACGAACTTGTCCACGCCGTGCTGAAGCGCCGAGTCAAGCAGGGTTTGGGTGCCCACCACGTTCGTCATCACGAAGTCGGCAGCGCCAAGGATGGATCGGTCGACATGGCTCTCAGCCGCGAAGTGCACAACAGCATCGGCCTGCGTCATCAAGCGGTCCACAAGCGAGCGATCGAGGATGTCACCTTCGACGAACCGGAGCCGGTCGTCATCGATGACCGACGTCAGGTTCGTGAGGCTCCCGGCGTAGGTCAGCTTGTCCAGCACAGTGACGTGGGTCGGCGCGGACAGCCCCCACGCATCACCCAAGACGTTACGGACGTAGTGACTCCCGATGAATCCGGCGCCACCGGTGACAAGAATCCTCACTTCACGTCCTCTCTCACGATGCGTCGACTATCGCATCGAAGTGCACGCGGATCCAAAACGATCCGAGGCTCCTCTGGTCAGCGCACCGGCTTGACCGCAGCCAAGAAGACCGACGACCCGAAGGGCAGGTCGCGTGACTTCAACAGCCGTCGCTCCATCTTCGTCAGACCCATCAGGACGCGGTCCATCGTTGGCGAGACCTTTGGGAGCGACTTGTCTTCGCGTGGCGCGCGACGCCGCAACCGTCGTACAACCCGCTCGGCGGCGAAGAACGGGAACACCCCGCTGAAGCCGTACGTCGCGCGCTCGACCTCGAATCCACCAGCCTCAACGGCCTTGAGCAAACGCGGCCTGGTGTAACGCCGGTAGTGACCGGCCTGCACGTCGTGATCGGTCCAGGCCCACTGGTACGCCGGAACCGACAGCAGCAGCCGGCCGCCAGGAGTCAGCACACGAGCCAGCTCGGCGACGGCCAGGCCTTCGGGCTCACAGTGCTCAAGCACGTCGAAGGCTCCGACCACGTCGAACGTCGCATCGGGGAACGGCAACGCGAGCGCGCTGGCGCAGACACCCTCGCCCGGCCTCAGACCCCGTGGATCGACGTCAATCGTGATCCGGCGGTGGTCGCCGGCCATCCACTCCACACTGGGGCCGTCGGCGCTACCGACGTCGAGCAACAGCGCAGGCTTGCCGACGTAGCTCCCGAGCGCCACCTCGAGCAGCTGCGTGCGTGCTCGGTACCACCAGTAGTCAGGCTGCTTCAGCGACGCAGAACCGGTCTGCACGATCTCGTTCATGCGAGTCGTCCGTGCGTCATGCAGCGCGCACCGTGTTGAGCACATTCACAAACGTCTCGATCACGCGGTCGCTGTCCGCTGACGACAAGTTGTTGTAGAACGGCAGCCTCAGCAGCCGACCGCTGATGTCGTCGGTGACAGGGCACTCCGTGACGGCTGCTGAGAATCGGCGCCCGGCGTCGGAACTGTGCAGTGGCACGTAGTGGAACGTCGGCTGGACGTCCTGCTTGCGCATCCCCTCGAGCACCGCGTCTCGAGTCGGTTGGTCGGGCAGCAGGAGATAGAACATGTGGTAGGTCTGCTCGCAGTTGTCGGGAACCACCGGCAACCGGATCCCGAGCTCATTGGCCTGCGGTGCGAGTGCACGTTCGTAGCGCTCCCAGAGGTCCTTGCGCTTGGCCTGGATGACGTCGCGCTGCTCCAGCTGTGCCCACAGGTACGCCGCCAGCGCGTCGGACAGTCCGAACGATGACCCGGTGTCCTTCCAGGAGTACTTGTCGACCTGGCCGAGGTAGAACGCCCTGCGGTTGGTGCCCTTGTCGTACAGCACTCTGGCCCGGTCGACATCGCGGCTCTCGTTGACGAGAAGCGCGCCACCTTCGCCGCACACGATGTTCTTCGTGTCGTGGAAGCTCTGGGTGGCGAAGCGGCCCAGGCTTCCCAACGGCTCGCCGTTCCAGCGACCGAACAGTCCGTGTGCATTGTCCTCGATCACGGCCACGTCTGGACGGTTGGCGAGCACCTCGCGGAGGCCGGCCATGTCACACGCGACGCCGGCATAGTGCACGGGCACCACGGCGCGAACCGTGTCGTCGAGCAGAGTGGCCAAGTGCTTCGGATCGAGGCCAAGAGTCCGCGGCTCGATGTCGCAGAAGAGGATGCGCGCGCCCTGACGCACGAACGCCAGTGCAGTCGTGGTGAACGTGAACGACGGCACGATGATCGTGTCTCCTGGCTGCAGATCGAGCATCAGTGCGCTCAGCTCGAGGGCCGACGTGCACGACGTCGTCAGCAGTACCTCTTCGGCACCCATCGCCTCCTTGAGCGACGATCCGACCAGCTTCGAGAAGGGGCCGCCTGCGGACGTGTGCCCACCTTCGAGCGCGGCCTTGATGTAGTCGAGCTCCGCGCCCTCGATCGCCGCCCGGTTGAAGCGGATCGTCTCTTGCTGCACGCCCGTTGTTCCCACTGTCATCGCGTCACCCTATCTCGCCTGGCCAGGGCAGTTTGCGGCCCAGCCTCTCGCTCAGGAGCTCGTCACTGTCCTGGAAATATGCGCGAAGTCGGGTGAGCAGCTCTGCGCTGATTTCCGGAGCCGGCCCGCTGCTCTGATTGACCCGCTTGCCCTGGTCAGGCGGTTCGAAGGAAGAATCGACGCCCAACGCGTCGTACAGCTCGGTGACGGACGACTCGCGCGTCACCAGGTCCTCGAGGAACCGGACATAGACCTGGTCCGGGAAACTCGCGAACCACGGCTCCAGGTAGCTGAGGTACCGCCCTCGTTCGAGATAGGCGTACGGCGATACGGACGAGACCTCGGGATCCCAGGCTCGTGGACCCTGCAGGTTCTCTTCGAGCGCCTGCTCCAAGGGTCGATCCTCCAGGCCGTGGCCGCTGCTGAAGCGCCAGTTAGACACGGCTCGTGCCACCGGGTCGCGAAGCTGTACGACGATGTCGGCACTCCCCAGCACCGATGCGGCACGGGCAGCGGACGCCCCATCTTCGAGGTAGCTCGTGCTCTTCTCGCCGAGCAACGTCTCGGTGGTCGCGTGAGCGAAGTAGGTCTGTTCGTACCAGTCCAGCCCACGCGCGGCCAAGTCCTCGGACATGAAGACCTTGGGCTCGGGACGGGCCGGTCGGGCCATCGTGATGTCGGGATGCGCGTCGAGCAGGACTTGGAGGCCGGTGGTCCCGCAACGCTGCCCTCCGATGACGAGCAGGTGTCGCGTCAACCCGAGACCCGATCTACAACGTGGTAGGTCTCCTGGGCGCTGACGGCGTTCAACGTCCGGACGACGTACTCACCGAGCATCGAGAGCAGGGCAATCGTCAAACCGTTGAACGTGGCGAGCAGCACGACCAACGTCGTCCAGCCGGGAATCTGGGTGTCGGAGAAGAGCCCGTGGATGAAGTAGCCGGCGCCGAGCGCGAAGCTGAGAATCGCGACGATGAAGCCGCAGGCGGCCGCCAGCCGCAGCGGGAACAACGAGTAGCTGAACAGAATCGTGAACACGAGTCGAAGGATGCGAGGGAGGCTGTAGGAGCTCTTGCCGACCGGCCGAGCCTCGTGTCGGACCAAGACGTTGGAGCGGTTGCTCGAGTACTGCAACGCCTGTCCGGTGATGTAGGGGTGCGCTGTGCGAGATGCGCAGATCCGGTTGACCACGTCACGACGCATGATCCGGAAGTTGGAGACGACGAGGTCAGGTGGTTGTCCGAACACCCGCCGGTTGATCATCGAGATCAGCTTGCTCCCGAGCCGTCGGTAGAACGCCGCCCGCTTCGCCTCGAACCGACCGAAGACCACGTCACGACCGGTCATCGCCTCATCGATGAGCAGCCGCACCTGGTCAGGTGGGTTCTGGAGGTCGTCGTCCATCGTGATGACGTAGTCGCCCTTTGACTCGCGGAAACCGGCGAGGTTGGCGTTGTGCTGGCCGTAGTTGCGCAGCAGGTTGATGGCAGTGACGTTGGGATGGTTCCTCGCCCGCTCCGCGATGACGTCCCAGCTGCCGTCGTTGCTGCCGTCATTGACGAGGATGAGCTCGTAGGACAGCCCCTGCTCTTCGAAGACCGCGGTGATGCGATCGATCGTCTCACCCACGACGCCAGCGCTGTTGAACACGGGCACGACGATGGAGTACGTGAACGCATGAGGGTCGAGCAGGGCCCGTTCGGAGGAACCTTGGGGACCACGCTCGGGTTGCGTCGAGTGAAGGGAGTCCATGACCGATCCGCGAGTGCGAGGTTGTGTCGACACGACTGTAGCCGACAACCGGCTGACTTCCGATTTCAGCGAGCCGCGTCCAGCGGCGTTGGCCACCCGCGAAACGACTAGTGTCAGGCATCATGCGAGACAGTGTCCGACGCGGTGTGCGGAACCCGGCGGCACTGGCTGCCGGTTCCGTGATCAGCGGCCTGCTGGCATACGTGTTCTTCGCGGTCAGCACCCGAGCGCTCGGCGCCGAAGCCGCTGCTCCGGTGTCAGTTCTGTGGACGTATTGGAGCTTCGCGGCCGCAGCCCTCACGTTTCCCCTGCAGCACTGGATCGCGCGCTCCGTCGCCGCTCACGACGGTGAGGGCGCTGTCCACGACGCGCTTCCCCGGGTGGCGCTGCTGGTGGCGGTGGCCTCGTGCGTGATCGGCTTGCTCGCATGGTTGGGCCGGGATGCCCTTTTCCACCGTGACGACGTCTGGTTTCCTTTGCTCGTCGTGGCCGTGACCCTGGGATCGGGGTTCATCGGCATCGTCCGGGGAGGTTTGTCGGCCCGGTATCGGTTCGTCAGTGTTGCCTGGGCCCTCGTCGCCGAGAACGCCCTGCGTTGCCTGGCGGCGATCGCCTTGATGGCCTCACACGTCAAGGCATCGATCTGGTACGGCGCCAGCCTGGCCGCGGGATCACTCGTCGGCGTCATCTGGCCTTCGTCGTTCCGGTTCTCGCGCCATCAAGGCAGACCCACGACTGAGTCGCCACTGCGCTTCCTCAGTGGTGCTGCGGGCGGCCAGTTGATCGGACAGGCGGTTCTCACGGGCGGCCCGGTGGCCCTTGCGCTCTCGGGTGGCTCGCCTGCGGAGGTCACCGCGCTGTTCGCCGGCTTGGCGCTGTTCCGGGCGCCGTACACGCTGGCGATCGGCCTGGTGTCACCGCTCACCGGCAAGCTCACCAGCCTGGTGGTCCGGGAGAAGTACGCGGCTCTCAGGCGGGTGCGCATCACGACACTGTTGGTGACGGCAGTCTCCGTCGTACTCGGCGGTGTCGTGGGCGCGACGGTCGGCCCCTGGGCCCTTCGGCTGGTCTTCGGCGACGAGGTCCGGCTCGACAGCTTCTACTCCATGCTGGTCGCCGTCGGCAGCACCTTCGCACTGGCGAATCTCGTGGTGACCATCACGATCATGGCTCAGAGTCGCAGCGGGGTCGTCGCGCGAGCATGGGTCATCGCCTCGCTCGCGGGAGCGCTCGTTTTTGCGTTGACGTCAGATGATGCGCTCGAGCGCACGTGCTGGGCCTTCGTCGCGGCTGAGGCGGTGGCCTTCGCGGCATTGGTCGTGGAGGACATCCGCGGGTCGATCAAACTGGCGTCTCGGGGTGCCGAGAAGTCGGGCCCACCGCCGCTCAGTGAGAACGCCAGGCATCCTCGCTCTTCGTCAGCTTGATGACGTCGGTCGGCAGATCGCCCTTGGTCAGCATCTCGACGGTGACGTGCTCGAACACCTCGCGGAGGTTGGCCCGGGCCGCGATCCAGACCAGCTGGAGTACGTTCGCCGACTCGTTGTAGGTGACCGCCTCAGGCCGGAGGCCGTAGACGCTCACGAGCGGGCCGTCCACGGCTCGAATGATGTCGGCGACGCTGACCTCACTCCCGCTGCGCGCGAGCCGCCAGCCGCCACTTTGTCCGCGCACGCTCATCACGATCCCGGCCCGGCGCAGGTCGGCCAGGATCGCCTGCAGAAACCCGTGCGGTATGTCCTGAAGGCGGCCTATCTCCTCTGCGGACACCGGCGCGCTGTCATCTCGAGAGGCGATCTCGATCAACGCACGAAGCGCGTAGTCGGACTTGGCGGAGACTCGCATGCGTTCAGTTTGTCAGAAGGAGTACGCCGATCGACGCTCCCGCGACTCAGCGTGAGCCGTGCCCTGGCGTGACCTACGTGGGTCGTGTCACGTCTTTGGCCGTTTCCTTGTCAGCGGCTACCCATGAGTAGCATACTTAAGTTACCGACGAGTAGACGATCAGCTGTGCCAGGACGAGCGGGAAGAGGGGCTGACGATGAGCCACTACAAGAGCAACCTCCGCGACATCGAGTTCAACCTCTTCGAGGTGTTCGGCCGCGGCGACGTGCTCGGGACCAGCCCGTTCGGCGAGGTCGACTCCGACACCGCGCGAGAGATCCTGCACGAGATCGACCGGCTGGCTCGTGAGGAGCTCGCCCCGTCGTTCGCCAGCGCCGACCGCAACCCACCGGTCTTCGACCCGGAGACCCACACGGTGAGGATGCCGGCGGAGTTCAAGAACGCCTACCACGCCTACATGGACGCCGAGTGGTATCGCCTCGATCTGCCTGAAGAGCTCGGCGGTCAGTCCGTGCCGTCCAGCCTCAAGTGGGCGATAGCGGAACTCGTCCTCGGGGCGAACCCGCCCATCCACCTCTACGGCACCGGCCCCGGCTTTGCGAACGTGTTGTGGCGCAATGGCACCGAGCGCGATCGCCTCATCGCCAAGCACATCGTCGACCGTCAGTGGGGCGGCACGATGGTGCTCACGGAGCCTGACGCTGGCTCAGACGTCGGTGCCGGTCGCACCAAAGCGACGCTGCAAGACGACGGCAGCTGGCACATCGAAGGCACCAAGCGCTTCATCACCTCAGCCGAGCATGACCTGAGCGACAACATCCTCCACTTTGTGCTCGCCCGCCCTGTCGGCGTCGAGGGTGCCGGTGGCCCCGGCACCAAGGGACTTTCGCTCTTCATCGTCCCCAAGTACCATTTCGACCTCGAGACCGGCGAGCTGACCGGTGAACGCAACGGTGCCTACGTCACGGGGGTCGAGCACAAGCTGGGCATCAAGGCGTCGACGACCTGTGAGCTCACGTTCGGTGAGCGGCACCCGGCCAAGGGCTGGCTGCTCGGAGAGGTGCATGACGGCATCGCCCAGATGTTCCAGGTCATCGAAAATGCCCGGATGATGGTCGGCACAAAGGCGATGGCGACCCTGTCAACGGGCTACCTCAACGCACTCGAGTACGCCAAGACTCGCGTCCAGGGCGCTGACCTGACGCAGTCCGCCGACAAGACGGCGCCGCGGGTCACGATCACCCACCACCCCGACGTACGACGTTCGCTGTTGACCCAGAAGTCGTTCGCCGAAGCGCTGCGCGCACTGGTCATCTACACCGCCACCTACCAGGACAAGGTGGCGATCGCCCAGGCCACCGGCGAGCACGACGAGGTCGCGGAGGCGGTCAACGACCTGCTCCTGCCGATCGTCAAGGGCTACGCCTCCGAGCGAGCGTGGGTGCTGCTCGGCACCGAGTCGCTGCAGACGTTCGGAGGATCGGGCTTCCTCGAGGACTACCCGATCGAGCAGTACGTGCGCGACTCAAAGATCGACACGCTCTACGAAGGCACCACCGCCATCCAGGGGATGGACCTCTTCTTCCGCAAAATCGTGAAGAACAAGGGTCAGGCACTGGGCGTCCTCGCCGCGGAGATCAGCGCGTTCATCGAGAGTGAGGCTGGCAACGGTCGCCTCAAGCAGGAACGCGAACTGCTGGCGACCGGGCTCGAGGATGCTCAGGCACTGGTCGGTCTGATGGTCGGGCACCTGATGGCGAGCAACCCCCAAGCCGAAGGCGGCGACCTGTCCAACATCTACAAGGCCGGCCTCAACACGACTCGGCTGCTGATGACGCTTGGCGACGTCGTCTGCGCCTACTTGCTGCTCCGACAGGCAGAGGTGGCGTTGGAGGCCCTCGAGGGCGACGTGTCAGCCAAGGACAAGCACTTCTACACGGGCAAGATCGCGGCCGCACAGTTCTTCGCCCGCAACGTGCTGCCGAAGGTGACAGCCGAGCGAGCCATCGCCGAGGCGACCGACCTGCTGCCGATGGACCTCGACGAAGCTGGCTTCTGACCTGCTGCTGGTCGCGGCCTCAGACGTCGTACACGGGCATGCAGAAGAGCCGGCCACCTTACGGTGGCCGGCCCCTCTCCCTCATACGTGGGTGCAGATCTTTAGGCGTCGTAGCGACGTTCCTCGACATGTGTCGTGGTGTGTCGGTTGCGCTGCTGGTTGATGACCAGCGACAAGACGATAGCCAAGACCCCGGCGATCAGCAGGATCAACCCCAGCGTGTCGTCGTCGACAAAGTTGAGATCGACATCAAGTGCCCAGATAAGTGCAGCACCGATGACGATGAGAACTACTCCAAGTCCGATCCCCATATGTTGGGTCTCCTTTCGGGGTCGTTGCGCCTGACCACGTACCCACTTCCGGAGGTTTCAGACATCGTTCAGCGTTTGGATTTGGCGCGCTTCTCAGCGCCCGTCCAGCGAGCCTTCTTGAGGCCGGTGCCGGCGCCGGGCTTGCGGCCGGGCTTGGTGCGGGGCTTGCTGCCGGGGTGCCGCCCACCCGAGTCAGTCGCGGGCTGCGACGTGCTGACGTGCGCCCGCGCATCGCGCTGGGGGCGCTCGGCTGTCGCTGGACGGTCTTCGCGTGGCGCTGGGCGCTGGTAGGTCGGCCGATCATCACGACTCGGCCGGGCATCACGCGCGGCGGGGCGCTTGTAGGTCGGCCGATCATTACGGCTCGGGCGGGCATCTCGTGCGGCTGGGCGCTTGTACGACGAGGGAGCCCCAGCCGATCGCGACGCGTTGCGGCCTCGAGATCCGCCACCCTTGTGACGTGAGCCGTTGTAGGTGTGTGCAGCCGACTTAGCGGACATGTCGACCCCTGCATCGGCAGCCGACAGACCAGTCTTTGCCAGCGACTCTACCGTCATCGGTTGCACGGCCGTGCGAGCGTCATGGTGGCGCGCCACGACACCGGCCGCCTTCTGCAGCCGCACGACGGTGCTGGCCTGGCGGGATGTGGTCATCGTGACAACGGTGCCGGAGTTGCCGGCCCGCGCCGTACGCCCGCTTCTGTGCAGGTAGGCCTTGTGCTCGCTGGGAGCGTCGTAGTGCACCACAAGGTCGACGCCCTCGATGTGGATGCCGCGAGCGGCGACGTCGGTGGCGACCACGACGTCGGCCTGGCCGGAGCGGAACTTGCGCAGGTTTCGCTCACGGGCGTTCTGGCTGAGGCTGCCGTGCAGGTCGACTGTGGTGACGCCTCGCTGCAGGAGGTCGGCGGCCAGGTTGGTGGCGCCGATGCGAGTCCGGGTGAACACGATCGAGCGCGGGTTGGCGCGCAACAGATCAGCAGCGGTGTCGAGCTTGTTGTGCGGCCCCGTGACGAGCACGTGGTGATCGATGTCGGGCATGCCGTGCTCGGGGTCGCAGTGGTGGGTGATCGGGTTGTTGAGGTGCGTGCGCACGAGCCGGTCGACGTCACCGTCGAGGGTGGCAGACAGCAGCAACCGCTGACTGCCGCTGGGCGTCATCCCCACGAGCTCGCTCACTTCGGGGAAGAAGCCGAGGTCGCAGAGATGGTCAGCTTCGTCGAGCACCATGATCTCGACACCGTCCATCCGGCAGGCGCCGCGACGAATCAGGTCGCCGAGCCGGCCAGGCGTGGCGACGACGACGTCGGCTCCGGCGCGCAGGCGCTTGATCTGGCGGTCGTACGGCGTCCCGCCGTACACGGTGGCCAGCTTGAGACCGACGGCATGAGCCAGCGGCTCCAGCGAACTGCGCACCTGGGCGGCGAGCTCACGAGTCGGGACGATGATGACGGCGCGGGGTGTCTTGGCCTGGCTGCGAGTGCCGGTGAGGCGGGCCAGGATCGGGAGCCCGAACGCGAGCGTCTTTCCCGATCCGGTCATCGCGCGGCCGAGCACGTCGCGACCAGCGAGTGCATCGGGCAGTACCGCCGACTGGACCGGCGTCGGCGTCGTGATCGATCCGCGCGCAAGCACCTTCACGAGCGAGTCGGGAAGGCCGAGCTCGGAGAAGGTCATCGAGGGCAGGGAAGAAACGTGGGGGTCGACAGGCACGTCGAAGGTCTCCAGACGAGTGTTGCAGGACGGGGCGTCCCGGCCCGATCTCGCGGCAGGGCGCGAACCGGTTGAGCCGGCTAGGACGCTGCACCCGATCCTGAAGGCCGAACGGCACCTCGAGGTTCGAGGGCTGCACACCATGCGACGGGCACAAAATAAGGCGCTCGCACCAGTCGAGGTACGACGCCTTGGCTACGGCTCAGTCTACCAGCGTTTGAGGGAGGTTCTGACCAGCTCGATCGCGGTCGTAGCCTGCCCCGGGCGGGCCGTCGAAGTCGGCTCAACGGGGTCGAACAACGACGAAAGGGCAATCCCGCAGCGAAACGCGAGGTGACAGACTGAGTGCATGTCGATCTCGGCGGCAGACATGAAGATTCGCCCCAAGGGCGTCTGGTATGTGCTGCCCTTCAGCCTGTGGGCGATCGCGCTTGCGTTGCTCATCACGGCGATCGTGTCGTTCGCCGACATCGTCAACGCTGGGATCGACCCGATTGACGGTAACGACACGATCAGCGTGAGCAGCGACGGGCTCACCGTCTACTCGACAGACGCCGACGCGACGCGCACCTGCACCATGACCGACGCGGCGGGTGTGACGACACCGCTCGACTTCTTCGATGCCGATCTCCGGATCGACGCCGCCGGACCGGCCTACTACGCCCTGGCCTCGACCCCGGGTGACCTGCCGGCGGGCACCTACACGCTCGACTGTCCAGGCGTCGGACCGGAGGCAAGTCTCGGGATCGGCCCCCGAGTCGACGTCGGCGCCATTGCGATCCGAGCCCTGTGGGGGATCGCGTTACCCCTCATCTTGGGTTTTCTCGGAGTCGCCTCGCTGATCGTGATTCTCGTTCTCCGCCACAACTCCAAGGCGCGCATCAAGGGCTTGCAGGCGACACCTGGTGCTTACGCCGGCGGATGGGAGTACGGCGGCTACCCCCCACCGAGTGAGACACCGGCCGCCAATGAGGAAAGGCAGCCACCGCCTCCGCCACCGGCTCGTTAACGACCACGAGACCCCCCTAGGCTCCGAAGGTGAAGCGCGTACTCCTGACTGGCATGTCAGGCACCGGCAAGTCATCCGTCGTACGCGAACTCGTTGCACGCGGATACAAGGCAGTCGACACCGACGATGGATGGTCGGAGCCTCAACCGGATGGCCGCCAGCTGTGGCGCGAGGATGCCATTCAGCAACTCTTGTCGACCGAGGATGCTGAACTCCTGTTCGTCGCCGGTTGCGAGGAGAACCAGGTCAAGTTCTATGACCAGTTCGACGAGATCATCCTGCTAAGCGCGCCGGTCGACGTTCTGGCCGAACGCCTCGCCAGCAGAACTACCAACTCATACGGCAAGCAGCCAGAAGAACTGCGCCGCTTCCATGAGGATGTGCAGCTGGTGGAGCCGATGCTCCGGCGAGGTGCCAGTCATGAGGTGCGGACGAACGTCTCGCTGCCTGCCGTGGTTGCGGAAGTGCTTCGCCTCGTCGAGGTATGAAGGGCGCCGCCCAAGTCGCTGCGCAGTCTCGGCGGCCACCTGTCCGCGGCGGTCGCACGATCCTGCTGGCGCAAGGCGACGCGGCCGACCTATGGGAGGCACACCGGCGCCACGTCATCGAAGCCGACACCTCGGAGGGCGGGGGCCCGGTCGAGCACGCCGACGTCGAGCAAGCCTTGCGTCTTGGCGAGGTCCTCTTGGAGCACCAGGCCGCGTGCTCGGCGCGCCGTGACACCGTGCACGCCGTCGCCCGCGCTTTGCTGGTCCTCGTTGGACTGGTCTTGTGCTTCCTTGCGTCGGCGCTGGACAACCTCTGGCTGCGGGCAGCATGCGTGGTCGCTGCCGTCGTGATCGTCGGACTGCTGGTCGCGAACCATGCCCGGATCCGCTTCGGTATGACCCCGCTGCGATACGTAGAGGTGATCCGGCCGCCGCTAGGCGCCCCGCGCAACACGCGGTCTGGTCGGGAGTCTGGGTCGCCCGCTTAGACATCGACGGCTAGCCGTTCTGCGACAACGTCTCCTCGCAGCAGTCGAGCATTCGGTCGGGCCGTGGAATAGCCTCGAACCGTGGCCGTCCATCAACTGTCTCGCACCGATGCGCGCCGTATCGCCGTACGCGCGCAGCTGCTTCAAGGCGAGCGACCGACCGACCTTCACGACCTGGTGCGGCACCTGACGGTGGTCAAGATCGACCCATGTGCCGCCGTCGCGCCCAGTGCCGATCTGGTCGCCTGGAGTCGGCTTGGGTCGTCGTACTCACCAAAGGATCTCGCCACGGCGCTGGAGGACCAGTCGCTGATCGAACTGCACCTGCTGATCCGGCCGAGTGAGGACCTCGCGCTCTTTCGCGCTGAGATGGCCGAGTGGCCAGGGCCTGGCGAGCTGCGCGACTGGCAGGAGTACATCCGCGACTGGGTGCAGGCCAACGACGGATGCCGCCAGGAGATCCTCGAGCTGCTCGACGCGGAAGGACCACTCACCTCGCGAGATCTTCCCGACACGTGCGAGCTGCCGTGGCAGTCGAGCGGCTGGACGAACAACCAGAACGTCATCAGGATGCTCGGCTTCATGGTGCAGCGCGGTGAGGTCGCGACCGCGGGACGCCAGGGTCGAGAGCGACTCTGGGACCTGGCAGAGCGCGTCTACCCCGATGACCCGGTCGTCCCCTTCGACAAAGCGATGCGTGTGCGCGACGAGCGTCGGCTGCGTGCTCTCGGTATCGCACGCGCCAAGGCAGCCGAGTGTCCGCACGAGCCGAACGACGTGGGTGAGGCCGGCGAGGCCGCCGTCGTCGAGGGAGTCAAGGGCAGATGGCGGGTCGACCCCTCGCAGTTGGGCCAACCGTTCTCGGGCCGGGCTGCGCTGCTGTCCCCGCTGGACCGGCTGGTCTATGACCGCAAGCGCCTCGCTGAGCTCTTCGAGTCTGACTACCAGCTGGAGATGTACAAGCCCGTGGCCAAGCGTCGTTGGGGGTACTTCGCGCTGCCGATCCTGTACGGCGACCGGCTGGTGGGCAAGCTCGACGCCACTGCCGATCACAAAGCCGGGGTGTTCCGGGTCGACGCCATCCACCGCGACGTGGAGTTCACCAAGACCATGACTGCCGCTGTGCACCGCGAGATCAAGGATCTGGCGCAGTGGCTCGAGCTCGACCTCACGCTGCCCGGCTCCTCGTCATGACGCGAGTTCTCACGGCCCCTAGGCTCCGAACATGAACGTACTGAGGCAGCACGTCGACGTGTGGCGGGTGGCGTGCGCCGACTTCTCCGCGCTGGCGAAGCAGCTCACTGACAGCGAGTGGTCATTGCCGACGGACTGTCCGGGGTGGAGCGTCGGCGACGTCGTGGCGCACTGCGCGGCGTTCGAGAGTGAGCTCGCCGGCGATGAACCGCTGATGGTCACCATCGACAAAGAAGCGCCGCACATCAAGCACCCGACAGGCATCTATACCGAGCGTGGTGTGGTGGCGCGGCGCGGCCGGAGTCGCGACGCCGTCATCGCCGAGTTCGATGACGCGGTCCGACGTCATACCGCCCTCCTCGATGCGGAGCCGCTCGACGATCCGAAGGGCGATCCGCCGATCACGCCGGGAAGCATCGGGTGGAACTGGGGCACGCTCCTGCGCAACCGGGCGCTCGATGTCTGGGTCCACGAGCAGGACGTCCGGCGCGGGGCGGGCAGACCAGGTGGGCTCGACACGACGCCCGCGCGACATACCCAGGGCGTGTTCGCTGCCGCGCTGCCTTACATCATCGCCAAGGAGGCGCAAGCCCCGCCGGGCACGACGGTGATCTTCGACGTGACGGGTCCGGTGCCGGCGGTGTATGCCGTCGACGTCAACGACGAGGGGCGTGGTGTCGCGATGGACTCGCCTCCGGAGAGCCCGAGCCTGCGGATCACGCTCGACACTGAGTCGTTCACCATTCTGGGCGCCGGTCGCCGCGACCCAGAGACGTTGCCGATCAAGGTCGACGTGGCGGCCGACTCCGATGAGGCGGCGGCGCAGGAGTTGGCCTCGCTCATCCTGCGCGAGATGGCCGTCACCCCCTAAACCACAACTCAGATGTGGCGGCGGGACTGGATGAAGCGGAAGCGGCTCGCCACGTAGGCGCCATCGGTGTACGTCGCATTGGCGGCCGGGTTGGCGCCCGTGCCGTGGAAGTCGCTGAACGCGGCCGACTGGTTGACGAAGATCTGGCCGGTGAGGTTCTCGCTCAACGCCACTCCGGCATCGAGGGCGGCTGACCGCATCGCGGCGATGACGTCGTCGCTGGTCGAGTAGACCGCCGCCGTCATCGCGCCGTGCTCGATCACCGTACGACGGAACACGTCGATCGACTCGGCCGTCGAGCCGGTCGCGATGAGGTAGGCCGACCGGTCCGAAGCACTCCTGCCTCGTACGTCGCGCTGTCGCTCGACGTCGAGAGTCACAACAGTCGGCGTACGCACGACCGCGTCGTCGAAAGCGGGGTGGGTCACCACGCGCGACTCGATCACGACCCGGCCGGTCGACCCGGCCTGACCAAGCCGTTCGAGTACGCCATCGTTGACGACGCCGCCGAGCAGCTCGACCGCGCGGGCATCGTCGCCGACGAGCTTGGTCAACGAGGCAGCAAGGCCTTCGACGACGTCGTCGACAGACTTGTGGCCGTCGTCGGTCTCGATGCCGTCGGCCGGCAGGTAGAGGTTCTGCGGCGCGGTGCACATCTGCCCGGTGTAGAGCGCGAGGGAGAAAGCCAGGTTGAAGCACATCGACTTGAACGAGTCGGTCGAGTCGATGACGACGGTGTTGACCCCGGCCTTCTCGGTGAACACGATCGCCTGGCGGGCGTTGTCCTCCAGCCACTCACCGAAGGCGTTGCCGCCCGTGAAGTCGACCAGTTTCACCTCGGGGCGGACAGCGAGCACAGCGGCCAGTCCGTCGGCCGGGTCCTCGGCGGCCAGGGTGACGAGGTTGGGGTCGAAGCCGGCCTCGGCCAGCACCTCCTGACACGACCTGCACCGTGATCGCGAGCGGCAGCACCGCACCGGGGTGCGGCTTGACGATGACCGGGTTGCCGGTGACGAGCGAAGCGAACAGACCAGGCCACGAGTTCCAGGTCGGGAACGTGTTGCAGCCGACGACCAGGGCGAGACCGCGCGGCACCACCGTGAACGTCTTCTCCATCCGGATCGGCGCATCACGTCCCGGCTTCTCCCAGACGGCCGTGCGCAGGGACCCGCGTCATCTCGACGTACGCGTAGGCGATCGACTCCAACGCCCGGTCGAGCGCGTGCGCGCCACCGGCCTGGAACGCCATCACGAACGCCTGGCCGGACGTGTGCATGCACGGCGTTCGCCGAGCTCGAAGACCCGTGCGTGCAGGCGTGTCAGGATCTCCAGGCCGACGCCGACTCGGGCCTCGATCCCGGCGTCACGCCAGGACGTGAGCCCAGCAGACGCTGCCTCGATCAGAGCGGGTACGCCGTCGGGCGTCACCCGCGGATAGCGGACGTCGAGCGGCATGCCGAACGGCGACTTCTCCGTGGCCACCGTGCCGTCGGCCCCGGGCGTCGAAAGCGGGAACGCCTTCCCCAGCAGGGCCTCGAACGCCGCTGCACCGTCAGCAGCCGCGGTCTCGCCGTACACCCGCGGACTCGGCGACTCGGGAAAGGCGCTGTAGTAGCCGCGGGTCTGGGTGGCCTCGACCGCCTCGTCGAGCATGGTGCGGTGGCGGACGAAGAAGTCGGCGGCCTGGCTCACGGGGTCCTCACTGACGAAGCTTGGCGAACAGATGCGCGGCGGGCAGAGGATGACTGCTGCCTTACCCAAGCGAGCCTACCTGTCACAACAGCCTCCCAAACCGGCGCATGAGAGAGTGCCCGCGTGGAGATCCGACCCATCACCGACGCCGATGTCGAGGCCGTCCTGGCGCTCAACGAGGAGTCCGTCTGGGCGCTCAGCCCGCTCGACGACAACGGGGCTGGCACAGCTCCGCGCCGACGCCGCATGCGTGCTGGTCTGCGAGGTCGACGACGACAGTTGCCGGCTTCGCCGATCGCCTACGCACCTGGGACGTCGTACGACTCGATCAACTACGCCTGGCACGCCGAGCGCTTCGACGACTTCCTCTACCTCGACCGGATCGCGGTCTCGACGGCGCATTCCGCAGGCGGGCATCGCCACGGCCTTGTACGACGAGATGGAGCAGCGCGCCACGCCGCATGGCCGGATGGTCTGCGAGATCAACTCTGACCCGCCCAACGTCGAGTCGCTCGCGTTCCACGAGCGCACGCGGCTATCGCGAGATCGGTCACCTCACGCAGCCCGACGGCCACGAGACGGTGATGCTGGAGAAGCTGCTGTGACGCCAGATGCCCTCGCCGACGACCTGGCCCGACGCTGCGCCGACGTGATGTGGGCCGACGACGACGGCGTCACGGCAACTGGGTATGACGCTCGACCGGGTCGCGCGAGGCAGCGCCACGCTGTCGATGACGATCCGCGACGACATGACCAACGGGCACGGCATCGCGCACGGCGGGTTCATCTTCGCCCTCGCCGACTCCGCGTTCGCCTTCGCCTGCAACTCCTACAACGAGCGCACGGTCGCGCAGGCCTGCGACATCGTGTTCGCCGCACCCGCCAAGCTCGGGCGACCGGCTCGTGGCGTCGGCAGTCGAGCGGCACCGGTTCGGCCGCAACGGCATCTACGACATCCGCGTCACCGGCCACCGAGGCGGGCGCGGACGACGTGATCGCCGAGTTCCGCGGTCGCAGCCGCACCATCGGCGGCGCCTTTGTCGACGTGACAACTTCGGAAGGGTGATCGAGATGGCCGACCTCTCCACACCTCGCGAGCTCTGGGACGACGCCGAGCGGCTGTCCGTCGACGAGCTGCGCGACGCTGCAGCTCGAGCGGCTGCAGGCGACTCTGCGTCGGGCCTACGATCACGTGCCGCACTACACGCCGGCGTTCGACGCTGCCGGCGTTCATCCCGACGACCTGCACGACCTGAGTGACCTCGGCCGGTTTCCCTTCACGACGAAGGCGGACCTGCGCGACAACTACCCGTTCGGCATGTTCGCGGTCCCGCGCGAGGACGTCGTCCGCATCCACGCCTCCAGCGGTACGACGGGACGGCCGACCGTGGTCGGCTACACCGCCGCCGACCTCGACGTCTGGGCAGACGTGATGGCGCGGTCGATCCGGGCAGCCGGTGGCCGCGCGCGGCGACCTGATCCACGTGGCCTACGGCTACGGCCTCTTCACCGGCGGCCTTGGCGCGCACTACGGCGCCGAGCGGCTCGGCTGCACCGTGGTCCCGGTCAGTGGCGGAATGACCGAGCGGCAGGTGCAGCTCATCCAGCGACTTCGAGCCGCGGATCATCATGGTCACGCCGTCGTACTTCCTCGCGATCGTCGACGAGATGGAGCGCCAGGGTCTCGACCCCGCTGCGTCGTCGCTCGAGATCGGCATCTTCGGGGCAGAGCCGTGGACCGACGAGATGCGGCGCGAGATCGAGCAGCGCTGCGCCATGCATGCCGTCGACATCTACGGGCTGAGTGAGGTGATGGGGCCGGGCGTCGCGCAGGAGTGCGTCGAGACCAAGGACGGCCTGCACATCTGGGAGGACCACTTCTACCCCGAGATCATCGACCCGGTCACCGGCGAGGTGCTGCCCGACGGCGAGGAGGGCGAGCTGGTCTTCACGTCGCTGACCAAGCAGGCGATGCCGGTGATCCGCTACCGCACGCGCGACCTCACCCGGCTGCTGCCCGGGTACGGCCCGACCGTCGTACCGGCGGATGGAGAAGGTCACCGGGCGCACCGACGACATGATGATCGTGCGCGGCGTCAACGTGTTCCCGACCCAGATCGAGGAGCAGCTGCTCAAGGTCGAGGGGCTGGCGCCGCACTACGTCTGCGTGCTGACCCGGCCCGGTCGGATGGACGAGATGACGGTGCGGGTCGAGGCGCACGACGCCGGCGTCAGCCGACGGCGCGCGCGAGGGCGATCGGCGGCGCAGCTCGCCACGCTCGTCAAGGACAACGTCGGCGTCACCGTCGCGGTCGAGGTCACCGAGCCGCATGCCCTCGAACGCTCCCTCGGCAAGGCCAAACGCATCGACGACCAGCGCTCCCGCTGACCCTGGGTTTGCCTTGTTTTCAAGCCAAAGAGCTTGTTAACAAGGCAAACCCGCCTTGTAAACAGTGGACTTGCCTCTGCGGAGGCCGCGTTGTCCGAAGGATGAGACCTGGATCGGACCTCTCCGAGCAGCGGTGGCACGCCTCGAGCCCGCCTACGGCCGCAACGACTTGACCATCAGCAGCATCGGGTCGTCCGGCCAAACGTCGTGCATCTCTTCCAGCGGCGTGAATCCGGACGCCTCGTAGAACAGTCGGGTCCGGGCATAGTACGCATCGGGGTCTGAGGGACCCATCGTCTTCACGAAGAGGTACCCGACGTCGTCTCTCACGAGGTCCGTCTCCACCGCGTCAAGCAGGCGCCGGCCGATCCCCAAGCGGTGGTACGACGGATCGACCGCCATCAGATGGATCTCGGCAGAACCGTCGAAATGACGAGCCACTAGCAAGACGCCGACGACCTCTTCGTTGACGAGCGCGAGGTATGTCGGCATCGTCTTCGCAGACTCGACATAGCCACGATTCGCGGACTCGATCCCGAACCAGTCCGGCAACAACTCCAACAACCGCTCGACCTCAGCCGGATCGCGCCGGTCGTTCACGACAACCAAGCCGCTCACCTCTGCCACGCCTCCACTTTCGCAGCGGCCAGCGCGCCCCGGCAAACGCTTAAGACTCGGGGCGCCCCCGCCATTAGAGTCGGGTAAGTGACCAGCTTGCTCAGTGACATCGTCGTCATCGACCTCACCCGGGCCCTCGCGGGACCGCACGCCGCCATGATGTTGGGAGATCTCGGCGCCCGCATCATCAAGGTGGAGACGCCCGGCACCGGCGACGACAGCCGCGGATGGGGTCCACCTTTCGTCGGCCCCGAGGATGACCCCCAGTCGACGTACTTCATGAGCGCCAACCGCAACAAGGAGTCCGTCACCGCTGACCTCAAGAGCGACACCGGAACGACCTTGCTGCGTCGTCTCGTCGCCCAGGCCGACGTACTGATGGAGAACTTCCGACCGGGGGTGCTCGACCGGCTCGGCTTCTCCTCCGAAGAGCTGCACACGATCAACCCGCGCCTCATCATCATGTCGATCACCGGCTTCGGCCACGACGGACCCGAGGGCGGACGCGCCGGCTACGACCAAATCGCCCAGGGCGAGGCGGGGTTGATGAGCCTGACGGGTACCGGGCCGGAAGAGCCGATGAAGGTCGGGGTGCCGATCGGCGACCTGCTGGCCGGGATGTACGGCGCGTACGGCGTCCTGGCCGCCCTGCACGAGCGAGAGCGCACCGGCCTCGGAAAGGTCGTCCAGACCAGCCTGCTGGCCGCGATCGTCGGAGTGCACGCCTACCAAGGCACGCGTTGGACCGTGGCCCACGAGGTCCCGACAGCCATCGGCAACCAGCACCCGTCGATCAGTCCCTACGGCCTCTTCCACACCGCCGATGCCCCGGTGCAGGTGGCGTGCGGCAGCGAGGGACTCTGGCGCTCGTTCGCCCCCATCGTCGGCCTCGACCCGGCGGACTCGCGGTTCGCCACGAACCACCTGCGGGTGACGCGTCGGGAGGAGCTCGGCGCCCTGATCGACGAGGCGTTCTCCGAGCACGGTGCCGAGCACTGGCTGCCGATCCTGGCGGAGGCGGGTGTCCCGGCAGGCAAGGTGCGCACCGTCGACGACGTTTACAGCTGGGACCAGACGCGCTCGCAAGGACTCCTCATCAGCGTCGACCACCCGACGCTGGGCACCGTCGAGCTGCCCGGGCCGCCCCTGCGGTTCGACGACCTCCCGTACGCCGGCGGGCGCGAGAGCCACCTGCCGCCGCCCCGGCTCGGCGAGCACAACGACAGTGTCGCGACCTGGCTCGACGAGCAGGAAACGGGCCAATCCGGGAGCGACGCAGCGCCACCAACCTGATCAGACCCGGCGAGATTTTCAGCGCCGCCAGGACCTTGTTGCCCAAGACACTACGATGTGCAATTTCCCCAACACATGGAGTGAGTTTTTCACCCAATTGTGCACCGAAGTTGCGCTCAGAATTCACTGTCCGTATTTCTTCCGACGACTTCTGTAGTAACGACGGCATCCGGCACTCATGACCCTCTAGGCTCTACTCAATCTTTGATTCGTCGGTCACTCGGAACGGCCCGCAGAAACAGCAGGCCGCGACAGGCGGATAACCAGGGAGAACGTCGGGATCAAACGAGGCAGTCGAGCACCCGCGCAGCAAGCAACCCTGCGCGGCGGCTGTCGATCGTCCGGTGCCGGCGCCAGGAGCAACTCGGACGCGGAGGGGGAGGGACATCACAGTGGCGCATTCACAGAACGGCGCGGTCAGCGAGCTCCCGAAGCGCACCGGCGGGCAAGCCCCCTCGAAAGACCGGGCGACAGACGCGGACAAGATGCCAACTCCGCGCAAAGGAAACAGCGTTCCCCGGTTGCGTATCGAGGTCAGCAGTACGACGCAGGGCATTCCGCAGGGAAAGGGAAACCACTGGGACGACCCGTCGCTCGACATGACGGCTCGTCTCGACCGGCGCACCACCAAACACCTCGCCGTAACTCGGATGCGGCTCCTCGCCAACACGTGTGACGGCGTGGTAGCACTCGGCATGTTCCTGGCTGCTATGCCGCTTAAAGCACCGTACGCGCCGGTGATCCCCGTGTTGTGGCTCAGCCTGATGGTCATCCGGACGACCCGCTGTGGTCGCGTCGCTGACATCTTCGACCTCCGCCGCTACGCGAAGACCAATGCCTACTTCGTGCTCGTGACGATGACCGTGGCCACCATGCTCAGCAGCCTGCACGGCGTGCGCGTCACGCTGGCCATTTCCGTGGCCTTGGCTGCCGCAGGACTTGCCTCACGTGCGGCGCTCAATCACCCGGTGGGACGCCGGGTGCTCGACCTCGACATCAGCGAGACCGTCATCGTGGTCGGAAGCCGCGAGAGCGTCGGTCGCACGATCGTCGAATGGGAACACAACGACGCGATCGCCGTCGTCGGCGTCTGCTTGGCCGAAGACGACCGCGGCCCACGCCTCGTCAAGGGCGTGCCCGTGCTCGGCTCCGCTGGTGACGTCGCCGATGTGGTCAGCCGCATGCGCGTCGACATCGTGGCTCTGCACGACGTCGACCATCTCGGCGGGCTACAGCTCGCCCGGCTGCACTGGGCACTCGAAGAGGTCGGCACGCAGCTCTCTGTCATCACGCCGATGACCAACATGTTCGTCGCGCGAGCGAGCGTACGCCGGCTCGGGCGTCGGGTCGTCCTCGACGTCGCCAACTCCCGACCACGCGGCCTCGTCAGGGCACTGAAGGGCTTGATCGAGCAGACCCTCTCGCTCGCGCTCCTGCTCGTGCTCACCCCGCTGATCGTCGTGTGCGCCCTCGCGGTGCGTCTCACGTCAAAGGGTCCGGTGTTCTTCAGGCAGACCCGGGTCGGCGAGGGCGGACAGACATTCACGATGTACAAGCTGCGCACGATGGATCAGGACGCCGAGTCACGGCTTACCGACCTCCTTGACGCCAACGAGGTCGGAGGCGGGCTGTTCAAGATCCGCGACGACCCTCGCGTGACGAAGGTGGGGCGGGTCTTGCGCCGGCTCTCTCTCGACGAGCTGCCACAGCTGTGGAACGTGGTGCTTGGCCACATGTCTCTCATCGGCCCACGTCCGGCCCTGCCGCGCGAGGTTGAGACGTACGACGACGCTGCTCGACGCAGGTTGGCCGTGAAGCCTGGTCTCACCGGACTGTGGCAGGTCAGTGGACGGTCCAACCTCAGCTGGGATGAAACCGTGCGGATCGACTCCGACTACGTCGACAACTGGCGGCCCGGTCGCGAGTTCTCCATCGTCGTCCGCACCGTCAAGGCCGTGCTGAGCAAAGACGGCGCGCACTAAGCGCCAAGCTCGTCTTGACCTGAGCAAAACTGCCGGTCCTTCTGCCTGTTCTAAGCCCGCCGCCTGCGGTGTGATGGTGTCAACGAGGTGGGGCAGCCGGTGTCGGGGGACGCCGACCAGACCCACCGGGGCACGCTGCATGGGGAACGTGCCCAAACCACGCGAGACGGCCTGGTTCACGGGGGTGCCAGGTCGTCTTTCGCGTGTCCGGGCCGGACGAGCCCGCCCAGGAGGGCGCACCACGGCTCGATGACTAGGCTGCACTCCATGGGCTCTGCACCAGTCTCGCCACGGCCCTGGGCGGCGACCTGGCTACGCGATCTCCGGGTCGCGGCCGGTCTTACCCAGGAGCAGCTCGCCGAGCGTGCGGGACTGGCCGTGCGGAGCATCCGTGACCTCGAGCGTGGCGCGGTCAAGCGCCCCAGGCAGGACTCACTCCAGCTCATCGCCACGGCCCTCGACCTCTCCTCCGAGGCATCCGACCAGCTAGCCCTGGCCTTCCGGAGCCCGCGCGAGACGTCCCACCGGCTGGCGGCCACCGAAGCCGCGGGTCGAGCCCAGCTGCCGAGTACGCCGGCGGAGCTGCCCCGTGACATCGGCCGTTTCGTCGGCCGGATCGCGGAGATCCAGTCCCTGCACGAGCTGTTAGCCACCCGTTCGCCGCGATCCACGCCCCCGGTCGTGGTCATCTCCGGCCCTGGCGGGTTCGGGAAGTCGACGCTGGCCATCCACGTGGCACACAGCCAGGCCAACCAGTTTCCCGACGGGCAGGTCTTCATCTCCCTCGGTGGACCACGTGAGGATCGACTGACCACCGAACGCGCCGAGATCGAGATCCTCTGGGCCCTCGGCGTCGCAGACCACGAGATGCCGAGATCGTCGCCGGCCCGAGGAAGGCTGCTGCGTACTTTGAGCTCCACGACGGCGATGCTCTTCGTCCTCGATGACGCGGTGGACGCGGCCCACGTGGCTGGTCTCATCCCGTCTGGTCCTCGCAACGCCGTGGTCATCACGTCTCGCTCTCCGCTACGCGACCTCGACCAGACCGGCAACGTCAGACTCGGCGCCTTCCCTCGTGAGGACTCCGTCGACCTCCTCGTCGGCACCGGTACGACGCCAAGCAGTCCCGCGGAGTGGGCCCGGCTGGCCGAGTTGTGCGGCGACTCGCCACTCGCCCTCCGCATCAGCGCCGCGCGCCTGTCGGCCCGCGCCGACTGGAACGCCGCCGACCTCGTCAGCCGCCTCGAGGAGGAACAGACGCGGTTGTCGTTGCTTGACTATGGCGTCCTCGGCATTCGCGCCTGCCTGAATGTGAGCTACCAGGCCTTATCGCATTCCGACTCCCCGGCAGATCGGCTCGCCTGTTCGCTCTTTGCCCGGCTCGCCCGGCTGCCGGCTCGGGACTTCGCTGTCGAGACGATCGCCGCTGTGGTCGACCGACCCCTCGTCACCGTTGAGGCCGCAGTCGAGAGACTCGTCGACGTACAACTGCTGCAGTCACGCGCGCGGGATCGGGTCAACTACCACGACCTCACGCTGCTGTTCGCCCGTGAGCTGCCCGCGGACGACCGCACCGAACACGACCTGGCTCGGCTGGGTGCCGCGTTAGCCGCCAACGTCTGGGACGTCGCCGAGATCTTCGGGCGAGAGCCTGGCGAGCTCGCCAGAGTGGCCTGGCTGGAGTCGTGGCAGCGCTCTGCACGCGAACCGTTCGGGTGGTTCCGCGACGAGGTGGTGAACGTGACCGACTACGTCGTCCAGCGGGCTGCGGCGACGCCCGAGGAGTACGACCTGTGTCGCTTTATCGTGCAGAACACCTGGGTGCTGATGGAGCACGGGCGGCTCTCCGATACCCGTGACTCCGCGGTCGCGGCTTTGTGTGCGGCCGCTGAGCAGTACGACGACCCACTGACCTGCATCTGGTGCGAGCGCCAGCTCAGCTTCGTGCACGGCAACAACGGCGACCTCGACACGGCCCGCGAGCACCTGGCCACGTGCGAGACCTACCTGTCTCAGCTGCCCGCAGATGAGTTTGTCCAGGCCAAGGGACAGGCCTGGGTGCTGTCACTGCGCGGGATCCTTGCCGGGATGTCAGGTGAACTCGACCAGGCGATCGTCGATCTGCGAGCGGCATTGCGGACCATTAGCAAGTTTGACCTGCCGCATCGCCGTCAGTGCCTGCAGAACCTGGCGTTCGCCCTGATGGAGGCTGGTCGGCCACTCGAGGCACTGACCTACAACCTGCGGCTCCTCAGCACCGGTGATCATGTCGTCGACTCCAACAGCGACATGGTCGCGACCATCGGTGTCGCCGAGACGCTGTCCGCGATGGGCCGACCCCACGACGCGATCCGGTATGCCGAGAGCTCCCTGAAGCTCGCCGAAGAGGCACAGGTGCCCCGCCGGATCTACGAAGCGCTCGCGATTATCGCCGTCGAGAGCTACCGGGCTGGCTTGCCCGATCGGGGCGAGCTCGCGGCGGAGCGAGCAGCGGGCGTGGTCCTGGCACAGAACCCGGCCGCGCAGTGGAGCACCAAGGGACAGGAACAGCGCGTCGAGGACGCCCGGGCGGCGTACGAAGAACGGGTGAGCGGTCCACGCGCCCGCGGCGTACCGCGGCAGCGGGTCCACAAGCCACGACCCAAGCACTAGCCGCAGTCACCGGCCAGGGCGGGTCTGCCCCGGTTAGAACAGCAGGGCGTTGCCGGGGTCCTCGACGAGCGAGGCGACGTCGGCGAGGAACCTCGAGCCCTGCTGGCCATCGACGATGCGGTGGTCGAACGAGAGCGCCAATGTGGTGATCCAGCGTGGCTTGATCTTGTTGCCCATCACCCATGGCTGCTTGCGAATCGCGCCCATGCAGAGGATCGCCGACTCGCCGGGGTTGATGATCGGGGTGCCTGCATCGACGCCGAAGACACCGACGTTGGTGATCGTGAACGTGCCCCCGCTCATCTCGGCGGGCTGCGTCTTGCCGTCGCGCGCGGTTGTCGTCAGTTGGCCGAGCGCCTTGGCCAGGTCGACAGCACCGTGTGCGTCGGCGTCCTTGATGTTGGGCACCATCAACCCGCGGGGCGTGGCTGCGGCGATCCCCAAGTTGACGTAGTTCTTGAGGATGATCTCCTGGGCCGACTCATCCCAGGAGGCGTTGACCTCTGGCGTACGACGGATGGCGGTGCAGACCGCGCGCGCCACGATGAGCAGTGGCGACACCTTGATGTCGCGGAAGTCGCGGTGGTTGCGCAGCCGCTGGACCATCTTCATCGTGCGGGTTGCGTCGATCGTGATCCACTCGGTGACGTGTGGGGCGGAGAACGCCGAGGCCACCATCGCCTGAGCGGTCATCTTGCGCACGCCCTTGACGGGCACCCTGATCTCCCGCTCACTCGTGCGCACGGGGCGCACAGCAGCGACGGCCGCGTCGTCGCTCGCAAAATCGGTTGTGCCGCCGGCAGCGTGTGAGGAGACGTCGTCACGGGTGATCGTGCCGTCGGGACCGGTCGCGGTCACGGTCGACAGATCGATGCCGAGGTCCTTCGCCAGCTTGCGCACCGGCGGCTTGGCCAAGACCTTTGCCGCTTGTCCGTTGGACGTGTCAGGGGCCGGCGTCATGTGCGTAGGGATGTCTGCCGGTGTTGCTTCCTCGATGCTGACATCGGGCGACGGGGTGGCGTGTGGGGTGAACGCGTGTTGTACGCCTGCTTGTGCCGCTGCAGGAGAGGTCCCGACGGGCGTCGAACCTTCCTTGCGTGGCCGACGCTTGGCCTCCGTGGTCCGCGGGCCGTAGCCGACGAGCACGGACGTGCGGCCACCCGGAGCGGGGCCACCGATGAGACCGGGCTCGATGGCTTCGTCACCCGTCGGGGTCGTCACGACGTTCTCGTCAGGGGGAGCGGCTGCCGGCGCTTTTGCGCTGGCATCACCGGTTTCGATCGCGATGATGGGCGAGCCGACGTTGACCGTGTCTCCCTCGGCCGCCATCAACTCGGTCACCGTGCCGGCGTACGGCGAGGGGAGCTCCACCAGCGACTTCGCGGTCTCGATCTCGACGATCACGTCGTTCACCTTGATGGTGTCGCCGGGTTTGACGTTCCAGGTGACAATCTCGGCCTCGGTGAGACCCTCCCCGACGTCCGGGAGCTTGAACTGCCTTACATCAGACATGCGGCACCTTCGAATCAGTCAGCGCGACCAGGGCGCGGTCAGACATGGTCAGTACGCCAGCGAGCGATCGACGGCGTCGAGCACGCGATCCAAGTCGGGGAGGTACTCCTCCTCGATCCGGCTGGGCGGGTAGGGCGTGTCGAAGCCGCCCACCCTCAAGACCGGAGACTCCAGCGAGTAGAAGCACTCTTCGGTGATCCGACTGGCGATCTCCGACCCGAGCCCGAGGTTGAGCGGAGCCTCATGCACCACGACAGCGTGTCCGGTCTTGCGAACCGACGCATGCACCGGCCCCATGTCAATCGGTGACAAGGTGCGAAGGTCGATGACCTCGATGTCCTTGCCTTCTCCTTCGGCAGCGATCGCGGCCTCCAGGCAGGTCTTCACCATCGGGCCGTAGGCGATCAGGGTGAGGTCGGCACCCTGCTTGACCACCCGGGAGCTCCACAACCCATCGGGCGCGATGGACTCGTCGAGCTCGGCCTTCTCCCAGTAGCGACGCTTCGGCTCGAAGAAGACGATCGGGTCGTCGGAGTCGATGGCTTGCTGGATCATCCAGTAGGCGTCGACCGGGTTGGAGCAGGCCACCACCTTGAGGCCGGCCGTGTGGGCGAAGTAGGCCTCGGGGCTCTCGCTGTGGTGCTCCACCGCGCCGATGCCGCCACCGAAGGGGATCCGGATGACGATCGGCATCTTCACCAGGCCGCGGCTGCGGAAGTGCATCTTGGCGACCTGGCTGACGATCTGGTCGTACGCCGGATAGACGAAGCCGTCGAACTGGATCTCACAGACGGGGCGGTAGCCGCGCATGGCCAGGCCGACCGCCGTACCGAGAATTCCCGACTCGGCCAGGGGAGTGTCGATGACGCGGTCCTCGCCGAAGTCCTTCTGCAGGCCGTCGGTGATACGGAAGACGCCGCCGAGCTTGCCGACGTCCTCGCCCATGATGATGACTTTGGGGTCCTTCTCCATGGCGGCTCGAAGCCCCATGTTGATGCCCTTGCCCAGCGTGATCGCAACCATCAGTGTGCCCCCTCGAACGACGAAAGGTAGTGGGCGAACTGGGCCTTCTGCGCCTGGAGTTCATCCGTGGTCTCTTCGTAAACCTGGTCGAAGATGTCGAGCGGGCTGGGGTCGGGAAGGTCGAGACAGCCCTGACGTAGATGTGCAGCCAGCTCGTCGGCCTCCGACTCGATCGCGGCGAGGTAATCGTCGTCGACGACACCGTTGCGGGAGAGGTAGGCCTTGACCCGCTCGATCGGGTCTTTGAGCTTCCAGTGCTCGAGGTCCTCGGTGACGCGGTACTTCGTCGGGTCGTCAGACGTCGTGTGCGCGCCCATCCGGTAGGTGTAGGCCTCGACGAATGTCGGGCCGCTTCCCTCGCGGGCACGCTGCAACGCCGCCTGCGTCACCGCGTGCACGGCGAGGACGTCGTTGCCGTCGACCCGCAACCCGGGGAAGCCGAAGCCGAGGGCACGCTGGTAGAGGGGGATCCGGCTCTGCCGCTCGATCGGCTCGGAGATGGCCCACTGGTTGTTCTGGCAGAAGAACACCACCGGCGCGTTGAAGACGCTGGCCCAGATGAACGACTCGTTGACGTCGCCCTGGCTAGTGGCGCCGTCACCGAAGTAGGCGATCACGGCGGCATCGCGGTCGGGGTCGCCGGTGCCGACGGCGCCGTCGCGCTGCATCCCCATGGCATAGCCGGTCGCGTGCAGGGTCTGTGCGCCGATAACGATCGTGTAGAGCGCGAACTTGTCGGCCAGCGGGTCCCAGCCGCCCTGGTCGACACCGCGGAACAGGCCTAAGAGGTGGAGCGGGTCGATGCCACGGCACCAGGCGACGCCGTGCTCGCGGTAGGTCGGGAAGGCGTAGTCCTGGTCACGCAGAGCGCGGCCGGAGCCGATCTGGGCGGCTTCTTGGCCGAGCAGGCTGGCCCAGATGCCGAGCTCACCTTGCCGCTGGAGCGCGGTGGCTTCGGTGTCGATCCGCCTCGTCAGCACGAGGTCGCGGTAGAAACCCTTGATGGCCTCGTCGTCGAGGTCGAAGGAGAACTCGGGGTGCTCGACCCGCTCACCTTCGGGGGTCAACAGTTGGATGAGCTCAGGTCCTTCGCCTTCGTGGGATGGTCCGAAGACCTTCCCGAGGTCGGGACCAAATCCAGAGTTGCTCACTCGCACTCCCTCACGTCATCGGCGAACCGGGATCGCCGGCACCGTCTCAGTTCTGGCTCAACTCACGCAAACCAGCGATTCCGCAGCTGGTGGTGCGGCGATCAGCGAGCCTGCCGGAGTGGTGCTGTGACAGCAACCACAACCATGCGAAGACGATACCGACCCGCCCTGCTGGACGCCTAATCAGCCAGCGTCCGATGCGGTGGCGGGAAATCACGCCTTGCTGTCTGAAATCCGCGTGACGCGGAGCGGGTCGGCCACCTACTCTGGAACCATGCGACAGGAGCAAACTGACACGAGACTCATGACAGGCTCAGGGGGCGGCACTCCGCTCCCGAAGCCCGCGTCAGCGCTCCTCGTCGCCATCGCTCTCGGCATCGTGTACGTCGTCTGGGGCTCCACCTACCTCGCGATCCGGGTCACGGTCGAGGATCTGCCCGCCATGTCGTCGGCTTCGTGGCGCTACGGCGCAGCAGGCCTCATCCTCGGCGCGATCCTCGCGCTGCGCAGCGGTCTCGGCGTCTTGCGGACGAACAAGTCCGAGCTCCTCGGGTGCGCGCTGCTCGGGCTGCTGCTGCCGACGCTCGGTAACGGGTTGGTCAGTGTCGGCGAGCAGATGGGATCGCCGTCGGGAATCGCCGCGCTGCTCGTCGCCGCCGTGCCGTTGTGGGTCATCGTCTTTCGGGCCGCAGCAGGTGACTGGCCCCGTCCCCGTACGACGTTCGGCGTGCTGCTTGGGTTTGCCGGCCTGGTGGGACTGGTGACCGCGACCGGGCTCGGCGGAGACGTCAGGTGGGCCGCGTGCCTCATCATCGTGGTCGCCACCATTTGCTGGTCGTTCGGATCATGGGCGACACCGCGCTTGTCGCTACCGCGAAATCCATTCGTCACCACGGTCTACGAGATGCTTTTCGGCTCGGTGTTCCTGCTGGTCGGCGCCACCATCCGCGGTGAGCACGTGCTTCCCCAGGCAGCGCCTCTCGACGCGTGGTTGGCCTGGGCCTATCTCGTGACGTTTGGCTCGGTCGTGGCGTTCTCGGCGTACGTCTGGGTACTCTCGTCGGCGCCGATCTCGCTCGTCGCCACCTACGCCTACGTCAACCCGGTGGTCGCCGTCTTCCTCGGTTGGCTCATCTTGTCCGAGCCGATCACTGGCGCGATCCTCGTCGGCGGTGCTGTGGTCGTCGTCGCCGTGGCGTTGGTCGTCGCGTCTGAACGACGGCCCCAGCCGACCACTGCGCCACCTGCGAAAGCGGTGGCGGGTGCGGGAGCGGCACGAACCAGCTAAGCCTTGACCGCTTCGAGCACGAACCAGGGGCTCGAGGTCGGAAGCGTCCGTTGAAGGCGCAGTCCCGCCTGCTGGCAAAGGTCGGCGAACTCTGCCTCGGTACGTTCGCGACCACCCAACATGACCATCATGTTGAGGTCGGAGAACTTTGTGGCTGCTGCCAGGTTCGGCCCTTCGAGAAGGCGCTCGAGGATCAACACTGCGGCCGTGTCATGCATGGCCCCCCGGCATCGCGTCAAGATCGTCACTGCATCGGCGTCGGGCCAGTCGTGGAGGATCGACTTCATCATGTAGACGTCACCGTTGCCAGGCACGCTTTCGAACATGCTGCCGGCGACGAAGTCGCAGCGCGAGGCCCAGGCCAAGCCGCGAGTCACCTCAGGTGCCTGATCGATCACGACCGGCAGATCGAACACCACGCCGGACACCTCCGGGTTTGCCTCCAGCACCGCGCCGACCAGGGCGCCGGTCCCGCCGCCTACGTCCACGACCGTCTTCGCCGCACTGAAGTCGTACGCCGAGACGACCGCAGCGGTGACGGTCTCTGTGTTGGACTTCATGAACGCATCGAAGACCGCGCTCAACTCGGGCTTGTCTGACCGGTAGCTCCAGACGTCCGTCCCAAACCGGTCCATGAAGGCGTTCTCGCCGGTTCGTACGGTGTGCAGCAGGTTTCCCCACGTCCCCCAGTGATAGTCGGCACCGACGAACATGGCGTACGGACGTAGTGACCCGGGTGTGTCACTGATCAGGGCGCAACTGAGCTCGTTGTTGGCGAAACTCCCGTCATCGCTCTCCACAAAGACACCCTCGGCTGCCAGGGCCCGCAGGACGCGCCGCAGAGCACCCGCGTCGGTGTCGGTGGCAGCCGCCAGGTCATCGACGCCCCGGCTCGCGTCACCGAGCAGGTCGGCGATGCCGAGGACTGCCACTACATGCAGCGCCTGGGTGACCCGATAGCCGCTCACCATCTCTCGAAGCTGGGCGACGGAATCCACACGGCCTGCGGCATCTGGTGGGGTCATGAGGTCATCGTGCCCTCTACCCAGGTGATTGAGCCAGTGAGGGCATCGTGTCGATGCCGACACCGACCGGCTTGTCGCGGCCGGCGCCACCCGAGTGCGTCTCATCGACGCGCGCGGCGGCCACCACGCAATGTCGATGCTCGACCGTGAGGGAAACGAGGGTTCGACATCAACTGACGGGGTCGAATTCCCCCTCGCCTTGGTTGGGCGCGAGAGGTAGCGTCTGGCCGGTGACCACTGACTGCTACCTCCGCTTTCCGCATGTACGCGACGACGCGATCGCCTTCGTCGCCGAGAACGACATCTGGCTCTGCAACAAGGACGGCGGCCGCGCCTACCGCGTCAGCGCCGACCACGTCCCGGCTGCCTCCCCACGAATTTCGCCTGACGGATCCCAGGTGGCCTGGACCGCCCGCCGTGACGGATCCAACGAGGTCTACCTCGCCCCGATCGACGGCGGCGTGTCAGTCCGCCTCACCTACTGGGGTCAGGACCGCACGTTTGTCCGCGGCTGGCTGAGTGACGACGAGATCCTCGTCGTGAGCACGACGGGCGAGGCCGAACGGGCCCGGATGTTTGCCCACGCCGTTCCCGCTGACGGCAGTCCGAGCCGACGGCTCCCGTACGGCTGGGCGGGGGATCTCGTCCTCGGCCCGGAGGGCGGCGTGCTTCTGTCGAGCACCGGAACGGTGGAGTCGGCCTGGTGGAAGCATTATCGCGGTGGCACCGCCGCGCAGCTGTGGCTCGACTTGTCGGGCGACGGAGAGTTCAAACGGATCTTCTCCGACCTGCCCTCAGCTCTCGTCAGTCCACTGTGGACCACCGGAACGGATGGTCGGCAGCACATCGGTTTCTGTTCCGACCACGAAGGCCGGAGCCAGATCTACAGCGCGACGGTCGGCAAACGATCCCCGAGCACCTCGCGCCTGGTCAGGCACACAGACCACGACGACTTCTACGTACGGCATGCCACTTCCGATGGCCAGCAGGTGGTGTACGTCGCCGGTGGCTCGCTGTACCACTTGGACTCACTCGACAGTGGCGTGGAGCCGCGTGAGGTCGACGTCCGGCTCGGCGGAGCCCGCCCGGCGCAGCAACCGGCCAGGCTCAAGATCAGCGCGAGCAAGCTCGACACCATCAGCCCGGACCAGTCCGGGCATGCCTCCGCCGTCGAGACTCGCGGCACGATTCAGTGGCTCACCCATCGCGACGGTCCGGTCCGCGCCCTGGCCGAAGGTTCCGGGGTACGTCGACGGCTTCCCGCCGTACTCGGCAACACCGGAAGAGTCGCGTGGATCAGCGACGCAGCCGGTGACGACGCGGTCGAGATAGCCAGCGTCGACGACGTTGCGAGCGGCTCGCAGACTCTCGTGGCGGCGGGGAGGATCGGCCGCGTCCTCGAGATGACGGCGTCTCCTGATGGTCAGCGCCTCGCGATCGCTAGTCATGACGGCCGGCTGCTGACGGTCAGCATCCCCGCTGGAGACGTGGCTCGCTCGGCACGCGTCACCGAGATCGACCGGACGACGTACGGCGACATGAGCGGGTTGGCGTTCTCACCCGACTCCCAATGGCTCACCTGGTCTGCACCGGGCGCTGACCCGCTGCGTCAGATCAAGATGGTGAAGGTCGGTGGTCGAGCCGGGCCGATCGACGTGACGCCGCTGCGTTTCACCGACTCCGAGCCCGTCTTCACCAAGGACGGAAAGCATCTGGCGTTCTTGTCCATTCGCAGCCTCGACCCGGTGTACGACGCGTTCGTCTTCGACCTGTCGTTCCCGAACGGATGTCGCCCCCACCTGATCCCGCTGGCGATCGACACCCCTTCACCGTTCGACCCCAGGCTCGGTGGGCGAGCTGTCCCTGACAGCGGACCTCACCCGTCCCTCAATGACTCAGCCTCCAGTGATGGGGCATCAGCGAAGGACTCCGAACCACCGACAACCACCGTCGACGTCGACGGCCTCGATCAGCGGATCACCGCGGTCCCGGTCGCGGGTGGCCGCTACTCGCAGCTGCAAGCGGTCAACGGCGGACTGGTGTGGCTGAACCAACCGCTCTCGGGTGAGCTGGGCGATGATCGGCCCCGGGTCGGCGACGAGAAACGACAAGCCTGCGTCGAACACATCGACCTGGCGACCGGCAAGACCCAAACCCTGCTCGAGGCAGCCGACTCGATCATCGCTACCGGCGACGGGTCGCGGCTGATCGTGCGAGACAAGGAGAAGCTGCGCGTCGTTCCAGCGTCGCGAAAGGTCGTCACGCCCGAGAGGTCGGGCGATGCTGCCTCAGGCGGCGGGCCCGATGACGGCGCCGTCGACCTGCAGCGTGTGCGGGTCGAGGTCTCTCCCCGAGCGGAGTGGGCGCAGATGTACCACGAGGCCTGGCGCCTCATGCGCGACCACTTCTGGCGCGAGGACATGGGTGGCCTCGACTGGGAGCGTGCCCGAGACCGGTACGAACCTTTGCTCAGCCGGTTGGGTTGCCACGACGATCTCGTCGACCTGATCTGGGAGCTCCACGGCGAGCTCGGTTCGTCCCATGCCTACGTCATGCCAGCCGAAGACGAGATCGATCCAGGTCGGCGCCAGGGGCTGCTCGGAGCCGACCTCGAGTTTGACGGCGAGGCATGGCGGATCGTCCGGATCGTGCCCGGTGAACCATCGGAGAGGCGAGCCCGATCGCCGCTCACAGCACCGGGAGTCGGCGCCACGGTCGGCGACGCCATCGTCGGGGTCGACGGTCGGCTGACGAGCCGGACGAAGAGCCCCGCCGCGCTGCTCATCGGTACGGCGGACAAGCCAGTCGAGCTCACGATCGCCCCGAAGTCGGACGGCGAGGCGCGACGAGTCGTCGTCGTACCGCTCGCCGACGAGATGCCGCTGCGTTACCAGGACTGGGTCAACGACCGGCGCTCCTACGTTCACGCCCAGACCGACGGCCGGGTGGGCTACCTGCATGTGCCCGACATGGTGTCGGGTGGCTGGGCCCAGCTGCATCGCGACTTGCGCACCGAGGTCGCCCGTGACGCCCTCATCGTCGACGTCCGCGGTAACCGCGGCGGGCACACCTCCCAGCTCGTCGTCGAAAAGCTGGCGCGCAGGATCATTGGCTGGGATCTGGTCCGTTGGCAGCAACCGCAGTCCTACCCGGCGGATGCACGACGGGGTCCTCTCGTCACGGTGACCGACATGCACGCCGGCTCGGACGGCGACATCGTGACCGCCGCCATCCAGTCACTCGGGTTGGGGCCAGTGATCGGCACCCGCACCTGGGGCGGTGTGATCGGTATCGACGGCCGCTACAAGTTGATTGACGGTACGGCGGTCACCCAGCCGCGCTACTCATTCTGGTTCGAGGACTTCGGCTGGGGCGTGGAGAACTACGGCGTCGACCCCGACATCGAGGTGCAGGTTCCACCGCAGGACCGGGTCGCCAGAAACGACGTCCAGCTCGACCGCGCCCTGACCGTCGTGGAGCAGCTGCTCAAGAAGACCCCAGCGCTCTCGCCACCAGAGATGCCCGAGGTGTCCTAGGGCTTAGGCGAGCGACGCGATCCAGGCGTCGTGCAGATCGGAGAACCGGCCTTCGCCGCCGGCGATCAGGTCCGTCGGTGTGCCATCCTCGACGATCCGGCCGTGCTCCATCACCAGCACCCGGTCGGCGATCTCCACCGTCGACAACCGGTGAGCGATGATGATCGCGGTCCGCTCGGCAAGGATGGTCCGGAGTGCTCGCTGCACCAACCGTTCGGACGGCACGTCGAGGCTTGACGTTGCCTCGTCGAGGATCAGCACTGCCGGGTCGGCCAGGAACGCGCGGGCGAAGGCGACGAGCTGTCGCTGACCGGCTGAGAGGCGACCTCCTCGGTTGGCGACGTCGGTGTCGTAGCCCTGCGGCAGCGCCGTGATGAAGTCGTGTGCCCCAATCGCCTGCGCCGCCTGGACGACTTCGTCCATCGTCGCTTCCGGCTTCCCGAAGCGGATGTTGTCCGCGACGGTGCCATTGAACATGAAGTTCTCCTGGGTGACCATCACGACGGCCTTGCGCAGGTCGTCCTCGGTGATGTCGCGCAGGTCGACACCGTCCAGCGTGATGCGGCCGTCGTTGGGGTCGTAGAAGCGCGAGACCAGCTTCGCGAGCGTCGTCTTGCCCGCACCCGTCGTACCGACGAGCGCCAGCGTCATCCCAGCCGGTACGTCGAGGTCGAGGTCTGGCAGCACGGGGCGGTCTGCGACGTACTCGAAGCGCACGTGGTCGAGGCGCAATGCCCCCTGTGCGTCGGTGATCCGCACCGGCTTGATCGGCTCCGGAACCGCCGGTTCCTCCTCGAGCACACCGGACA
This sequence comes from uncultured Actinomycetota bacterium, assembly GCA_963746185.1. Lineage (GTDB taxonomy): Bacteria > Actinomycetota > Actinomycetes > Propionibacteriales > Nocardioidaceae > CAVVAE01. The sequence goes on along the minus strand of CAVVAE010000004.1, from coordinate 1,356,882 downwards.
GCTTCTCCAGGGCCGCGGAAGCGGACTGGAACGTGTTGTAGAACTGCGAGATCTCCTGCATCGGCTCGAAGAACATCCGCAGATAGAGGAGGAAGGCAGCGAGCACACCGAGGGTGATCTCGCCCTCGATCGCCAGCTTGGCGCCGTAGACCAGGACAATCGCGATCGTGATGTTTCCGATCAGCTTGATTCCCGGCATGAAGAGCCCGACGAGACGGAACGCGCGCTCGTTGGCAGCCCGGTAGTCGTCATTGACGGTCTCGAAGATCTCCTGGTTGCGATCCTCGCGGCGGAAGGCCTGGACCGCGCGCATGCCCTGGATCGTCTCGACGAAGTGCACGATGACGACCGCGACGGTCTCGCGGGTACGCCGATATGCCTTCGCCGACTCACGCCGGAACCAGCGCGTGATCAGCAGGAGGAACGGGAAACACAGCAGGCTGACCAGGCCAAGCTTGACGTCGAGGTAGAGCAATAGGATCGCCGTACCGAAGAGCGTGAGCACGGCCGTGAAGAGCCCGTCGAAGCCCGTCTCGAGAAGCTCATAGATCGCGTCGATGTCAGAGGTCTGCCGCGAGATCACCCGACCAGAGGTGTAGTCGTCGTGGAACGCGGGCGACAGGATCTGGAAGTGCGAGAACACCCGCCTCCGCAACGTGAACAGCACCTCCTGGCCGATCTTGCCGCCCAGCCTGAGGAACGTGACGCGGGTGATGGCTTGGATCGCCACGGCCACGAGCAGAATGCCGATGATCCCGTACAGCGTCTCGCTGCCCTCGCCGTCCTGGATCGGGGGGATACCGACATCGATGCCTTGCTTGACGAGGTAGGGCACGGACAGCCGGGCAGCGTTCTCGATGAGAACAGCCACGAGCAGGAAGATGAGCAGCTTTTTGTGCGGCCGGAGCAGCGACTTCAGCAATCGGCGCGACCGATCCTGGAGGACCAGCGAGACCTTGTCCGGAATCTCGTCGCGGTCTTCGGCCGCCACGCCACGCCAGTTGCCGTCGCGGCCGTCTGCGACCTCGGTTGCCAAGTTCTCCGCGTCTTCTTCGTTCACGTCATACGAGTGAGAGTCATGGGGCGTCATCCCATCACCCCCTGGCTCTGCGCGGACTCGAGATCATCGGCGTCGGTGTCGCCGGCGAGCAGGTCGTGGTAGGCCGGGACGGACCCGATCAGGTCCTCATGCGTGCCGACGTGCGTGATCGTGCCGCCTTGCAGGAGCGCGACCTTGTCGGCGAGCATCACCGTCGAGGCACGATGCGCGACGACGATGCCGGTGGCTTCTGCCAGGACATGCCGGAGCGCCTGCTCGACGAGTGCCTCGGTGTGGATGTCGAGCGCGGACAACGTGTCGTCGAGGACGAGGATGCGTGGCCGTGCGAGGACGGCACGGGCCAGCGCGAGTCGCTGGCGCTGGCCTCCGGACAGCGACATACCCTGCTCACCGATTCTGGTGTCGAGCCCCCATGGAAGGTCGTAGACGAAACCTGCTTGCGCCAGGTCGATGGCGGCGCGGATGTCTTCGTCACTGGCGTCCGGGCGACCGAGCGCGACGTTCTCACGGGCACTCATCGAGAACAGCGTGGGCTCCTCGAAAGCGGTGGCGACGATGGTCCGCAGGGACGGCATCGTGAGCTCGCGGATGTCCACTCCGTCAACGGTGATCTGGCCGGAGGTGACGTCGTACAGGCGTGGTACGAGTCCGGTGAGGGCGGTCTTGCCCGCACCGGTTGCTCCAACGATCGCGACCGTCTCACCGGGTAGGACCTCAAGGTCGAGGTCATGCAGAACCAGCTCGTCCGAGTCGGGGAAGTGGAACCCGACGCCCTCGAAGCGCAGGTGGCCGCGCGGCTGCTCGAGCTCACGCTCGCCGCCGGTCACCGTCGACTTGGTGTCGAAGATCTCGTTGACGCGAGCGGCCGCGGTCATCGCCTCCTGGGCCATCGCGAGGATGAATCCGAGTGCCTCAATCGGCCAGACCAGCGACAGCATCAGCGTGATAAACGCGACCAGCGTCCCGGGGCTGATCGCGTCGCGGCCGACGGCCTGGGCACCGAGCAACAGCACGATCACCAGGCTGACGTTGGGGATGATCTCGAGGAACGTCCAGAACTTCGAAGACAGCCGGACCTTCTCCAGGGAAGTGTTGTAGAGAGTCTGCGCCCGGCCCTCGAAGTTGCGCTCGACGTAGCGCCGGCGACCGAACGACTTGATGACTCGGAAACCGACCGCCCCTTCCTCGACAGCGGTCGCGACGTCACCCTGCTGGTCCTGCACAGCACGGGAGACGACGACGTACTTCTCCTCGAACCGCTTGCTCAGCACGATGATCGGGATGGCCGAGACCGCCACCACGAGACCCAGCGGCCAGTAAAGATGCAGCAGCAGTCCGGTGACCAGGCTCAGCTGCAAGATGTTGATGATGAGAAAGAGCAGCCCGAAACCCATGAACCGCCGGATCGCACTGAGGTCGGTCGTGACCCTGGACAGCAGCTGACCACTCTGCCAGCGGCCGTGGAACTCCATCGGCAGCGCCTGCATATGGCGGTAGAGGTCGTCACGGACTGCGGTCTCGAAGCCGAGGACGGCCGCTGCCTGGACCCAACGACGGATCAGGATCAGCGCGGCCTCGAGGATGCCCAAGGCCAGCCCGAGCAGGCCAAGCGGCCAGATCGCAGACAGGTCTCCGTCGGCGATCGGACCGTCGATGATGCTCTTGGTGACGAGCGGGATCGACAACGAGACGAAGACGCCGACGACCGCGGTGCTCCCCATCACCGCCAGCGCCCAGTAGTAGGGACGTAGGTAGGCGCGGAGGCGCCACAACGAGCGAGTGCTGGCTGGACGGTTCGGGGAAGTAGCTGGGGATTCGGTCGTCGCGGCTTGGGTCATCAGTGGCGTTGGCCCCCTTGAGACTGATGTCGACAGCGGCCCACCGACCAGAAGCCGGTCCGGCCGAGGCCGTGGCGGCGTCGCTGAGGTCGGTGGGTGTAAGCACCATTCTAGACGATGCCTCTAACCCAGCGCCAACGAGTTACGGGCCGCCGGGCTGTTAGGCGGGGTGGCCTTCTCGCCACGCGCGGGCGACCTCGATAAGAAGGTCATTGGCTTCCGGCTCGCCGATGGATGCACGCACTCCGTCGCCGGCGAACGGTCGAACGCTGATCCCCGCCGCATCGCAGCTCTCGGCGAAATCGTTGGCCGCATCCCCCAGCGGGAACCAGACGAAGTTGCCCTGAGCATCAGGGAGAGTCCAACCGTGCTCGGCGAGTGCAGTCGTGACGCGCGTGCGTTCCACCACCAGCGCCGCTACCCGCTTCATCAGCTCGGGTTCGCTCTCGAGGGACGCCATCGCGGTTGCCTGGGCAATGTTCGAGACGCCGAAGGGCAGCGCGCATTTCCGGATGGCCTCGACGACCGGTGGCGGCCCGACGGCGTACCCGACCCGGAGCCCGGCGAGTCCGTACGCCTTGCTGAACGTGCGGAGCACGACCACGTTGTCTCGACCGCCCGCCAGCTCGAGGGCGTCGGGGGTCTCTTCGTCCGTCACGAACTCGTGGTAAGCCTCGTCGATCGCAATCAGCACGTGGCCCGGCACCGCGTCGAGGAATGCTTCGAGCTCGTCGCCGTGCACAGCGGGCCCGGTGGGGTTGTTGGGCGAACACACGACGACAACCTTGGTGGCGTCGTTGATCGCCGCCAGCATCGCCGGCAGGTCGTGGCGAGCTTGCGCATCGACCGGGACCCGGACGCTGCGTGCACCCGTGAGCCCGACCGCGATCGGGTAAGCCTCGAACGACCGCCAGGCGTAGACAACCTCGTCGCCTTCGGAACAGATCGCCTGCAGCAGGTGGTAGAACACCGCCACCGACCCCGTACCGGAGGCCACCTGATCGGCGCTGACGGAAAGTTTCGATGCGATGGCCTGGTGCAGCTCACTGACGCCCATGTCGGGATAGCGGTTCATCCTCGCGGCCGCCTCGGCCGCCTTTTCCACCACTCCGGGGAGCGGCGGGTAGGGGTTCTCGTTGCTCGACAGCTTGTACGACGTCCGGGCCCCGGCCGCCGGTGGCTTCCCCGCCTTGTAGGACGGGATCGAGTCGAGGGCAGCCCGGAACCGCGGAGTCGTCATGGCGAAACCTTAGCCAGCAACTCAGATCTCAGAACAGCGGCGGAAGGCTGACCTTCCCTCCTGGTACGACGTCGAGGTCGCGACCAACGGTGATGTCGAGCGGGTTGGTGAGACAGCGAATCGAGCCGCCGCCCTTGTGGAACTCCGAGACGTCGACGATCACGACGTCGAAACCTGCATCCTCGAGCTTCGCGCGCACCCGACCTGAGCACGCCGGCATCACGACGGTGCGACCGATGACGATGGAGTTCGCACAGAAAGTCAGCGCCTCCTCCTCGGTCAACATGATGGGCTCGGGTACGAGGTCGAGCAATGCCGCTCCACTCGCATCGTCGAAGGCAGCCGGGCATACGAGTGCGCGTCGTTCGTCGAGCGGGCAGAAGGCAAGGTCGAGGTGATACATCCCAGGGTGGACGATCCGTACGCCCTGCACCGCAAGGTCGAAGTCGTGAGCCAGGTGCTTGAGCGCGAGCTTTTCCGTACGCGGGCCGTAACCCACGACGAGTCGGCCGGCGAACGGGAATGCGTCGCCGGACTCGAGATGCGCACCGACTCCGGACTGTCCGACATACGTCGCTGCGAAGCCGGCGTCCTCGAACCAGCGGCTCGCTTCGTCGCTCTCCGTCCGGCGCTCGGGGTAGCGCATGTGTGATATCGCAACGCGGGCGCCTCGGGCATCGTTCAAGGCCAGGCCGAGGTTCATCGCGTAGACCATGTCGGGGGAGTCCGCCCGCTGGGCGATCACGTCAACCCGAGCGCCCAGCGCCTCGATCTGGCTGACCAAGTCCTCCCACTGCTGCATCGCCGCTCCATGATCGGGCTGCGCGGTGAGGTCCATGTAGGGGTTGATCTGGTAGTCGATGCGGAAGTGATCGGGACGCACGGCCGCGTAGTGGTGTCCCCACCACAAGGCCGCCGACTGGTGCTCTGCCACGGTCCGCTTGCCGGGCGCATACGACACGGTCATCTCGATCACCTTCTCTGCTGTCGTGGAACGCCACCTCAAGGTGAGGAGGCGTTCATGGTTTGTCGGATTGTCCGACAATCTGACAACAGTCTAGCCGTGGACTGGCCGACGTCAACCAGGAACGCTCCCCGACTCCTCCCGTGGGAGGTGATCGACGGTTTCCTCGGTAGGGTCAGGCCCGATGTATGACGACCTGCAGCTCGAGCTCGAGAACTTCTCGACCGTCGCTCGCGCGGCCGAAGAGATCCGGCGGGCGCTGTTCGCCGGCCAGATCGAGCCGGGAACTCCGCTGCGCGAGGTCGCGCTGTCGGAGGCGATGGGAGTGGCCCGAAGCACGATTCGGGAGGCGCTCGCCAGCTTGGTCGCCGAGGGCCTTGCGGTCCGGTTCCCCAACAAAGGCGTGGCCGTCAAGGCGCTGAGCGCTGACGACGTGCGCGACGTCAGCAGGGCGCGTGCAGCGTTGGAGTCCGCCGGCGTACGCCGCTGGGGCGTGGCCGACGATGCCGACCGCCAACAGGTGCGGGACGCCCTGGCGCACTATGGCGAACTGGCCAGCGGTGCCACCGACCCGGCGACTCTCACCGAGGCACACCTCCAGATCCATCGGGCCCTGGTCGGGCTGACCGGGAGCGACCGACTGCTGGCGGCCAGCGACGCGTTGAGCTCAGAGATTCGCCTCGGCCTGGCGCAGCTCGACCGCACCCGAGCCAATCTCGCCCAGCAGGTCACGGAGCACACCCACCTCGTCGACCTGATCGAACGTGACCAACTCGACGAAGCGATCGCCGAGTTGGACCGGCATCTCGCGGCAGCCGAAGCCTCTCTTCTCACTGCAACAGGGCATGGGAGCATCGGGGCATGAAGACCTGGCTCATCCGGATCCTCACGAACTCGTGCGCGTTGGCCGTCGCTGCCTGGTTGTTCGACGGCATCCGGTTCACCGGCGACAGCGACCGTGACCGGTTAATCACGCTGGTGTTCGTGGCGCTGCTGTTCGGAGTCGTCAACGAGTTCGTCCGTCCGATCGTCGTGTTCTTGTCGCTGCCGCTGTATCTGCTGACGCTCGGTTTGATGTTCTTCGTGGTGAACGCGCTGATGTTGCTGCTCACCAGTTGGCTGGCCGATGTGCTCGATATCGGATTCCACGTGAACGGCTTCTGGACGGCAATCTTCGGTTCCATCGTCATCTCGATCGTCGGCTGGATTGTGGGCCAGGTGCTCCCCGAGCCCGAGCGTGCACCGTTCCATTGAGCTTGCCTGACCCGAGAGATGCCCGGTCGCCGTACCGGATCGCTCTTGTCTGCCTCGGAAACATCTGCCGGTCCCCCACGGCAGAGGTGATCCTGTCGGCGAAGCTCGCAGCGGCTGGACTGGCCGATGCCGTCAGCGTTCGGAGCGCCGGCACGGGTGATTGGCACCTCGGTGAGTCGATGGACCGCAGGGCTGCCACTGCCCTGGCCGCCCATGGGTACGACCCGTCCGAACATCGCGCGAGCCACTTCGACGCGACCTGGTTCGCGGATTACGACCTGGTGCTGGTGATGGATCGGGCCAACGAGCGCGACGTGTTGGCCATGGCCTCCTCGGACGACGACCGCGATCGCGTGATGATGTTCCGCGCGTTCGACCCCCGCCGCAACGAAGACGGCGACGACGAGGTGCCCGACCCGTGGTACGGCGACGACTCCACCTTCGAAGAGGTCATCGGGATCGTCGAACGAACGACCGACGCATTGGTCGAGCAGCTCGCCGCGCACACCTGACGGACAGAGGCTGAGCCGGATGCCTGGTTGCCGTTTTGGCAGTTACGCGCGGAGCCGGGCGGCCAGGGCGCTCTGTGCGACTGACCCTTGCTGGTTGTACGTCTTCCGACGCTCGTCGGCAAACGGTCCTCAGACGAGCCAACCGGAGTGCGTCTTCCGACACTCGTCGGCAAAACGCACTCCGGACACAACACACCCAGCGTTCATTGATTGGTTGCACCTTGGTGGTCATCGTGGGCTTCACGACGTAGGTTCATGCCATGGCCCGGATGAGCACGATCGCGAGCAAGGCTGAGTCCATGCTCGGGACGTCCGTCGTCTCCACGACCCCAGTCGCCGGCGGTGACATCTGCACAGCGACGCGGCTTCGACTCAGCGACGGTCGCAGTGCCTTCGTGAAGACCCGGCCCAATGCTGCGCCAGACTTCTTCGTCACCGAAGCTCGTGGTCTGGTCTGGCTCGCTGAGGCGTCCGGGGCACCCGTGCCTGACGTGCTCGCGGTCGACGACGACTGCCTGATTCTGTCGTGGATCGAGCCCGGTCGCCCGAGCGTCGACTCCGTTGAAGGGTTCGCCCGAAACCTGGCACAGACGCATGCGGCCGGCGCGCCGGAGTTCGGCGGAACGCAGGACGGCTACATCGCGACGATTCCGCTGACCAACAACCCGACCGTGACGTGGCCGGAGTTCTGGGCCACGCGACGCGTCCTGCCTTATCTGAAGGTGGCCCGTGACCGAGACGCCATCACCGCAGAAGGCGTGACGGCGATCGAGACGGTGATGGACCGGATCGCCGACTTCGCCGGACCGCATGAGACACCGAGCCGAGTCCACGGTGACCTGTGGGCGGGCAACCTGGTGTGGAGCGCCGAAGGCCACGGTTATCTCGTCGACCCAGCGGCGTACGGCGGACACCGGGAAACTGATCTCGCCATGCTGGGGTTGTTCGGAGCGCCACACCTCGCGCGCCTGCTCGAGGCCTACGACGAGGTGGCCCCGCTGGCTGCCGGTTGGCGCGAGCGGGTGCCGCTGCATCAGATCCATCCGTTGCTCGTGCATGCGATCTTGTTCGGTGGCTCCTACGGGCATCGCGCAGGAGAGGCAGCGCAAAGCCTGCTCGACGGAACCAGCGGGCGGACGTGAACCCAGCCCGCGCGACTCTCAGCGGAGTCTCAGATCGGCGTGGCAACCTTGAACGTATGCGCATTCTCGTCGTAGACGACGATCGCGCCGTGCGAGACTCGCTGCGGCGATCGTTGGAGTTCAACGGTTACGAAGTCGCGCTTGCCAATGACGGTGTCGAGGCTCTGGCCCGCATCAACGGGCTGGCGCCGGACGCTCTGATCGTCGACGTGATGATGCCGCGGCTCGACGGGATCGAGACGACGAAGGCGTTGCGCGCGGCTGGCAACGACCTGCCCATCCTCGTCCTGACCGCTCGCGATACGGTCAATGACCGCGTGGACGGCCTTGATGCCGGAGCCGACGACTACTTGGCAAAACCTTTCGCGCTCGAAGAACTGTTGGCCCGCGTCAGGGCCATGCTGCGGCGTCGTACGCTAGGCACCGAACACAGCGACGACGAAGGTCCCTTGACGTTCTCCGATCTCACGATGAACCCCGTCACCCGCGAAGTCGAACGCGCGGGTCGACCCATCACGTTGACCCGCACGGAGTGGGACCTTCTCGAGCTCTTCATGCGGCGGCCCAAGCGAGTGCTGGAACGCGCGTTCATCCTCGAAGAGGTGTGGGGCTACGACTTCCCGACCACCGCCAATTCGTTGGAGGTGTACGTCGGATACGTCCGCCGGAAGACCGAGTCCGATGGCGAATCGCGGCTGCTCCACACAGTGCGTGGCGTGGGCTACGTACTGCGTGAGACGCCTCCGTGAACAGAATGTCGATGGCCGCTCGGATTTCCCTCCTCGCGGCCTGCGCTGTTGGATTCGCCGTCACGTTGGCGGCTCTGGCGGCGTACGTAACACTGCGCGCACAACTGCACGACCGCCTCGACAGTTCACTGCTCAACCGCGCTCACGCAGCAGCAAAGACCCAACTCGTGTCGAAGGCCACGCTCGACGACATCCCCGCTTCTTGGCTCGGCGCATCGGATCTACGGATCTACCTCATCCTGGCCGACGGCAGCATCGTCTCTCCCGAGAAGAACGCGGAATGGATCAGCCCGCTGTCCAGCGCGGAAATGCAGGTCGCGCAGGGCCAGCGCGGCTTCGCGCTGCGGACCCTGTTCCAAGCCGGTGAGGAGTCCCGAGCAGCGACCGTGCCGGCAGGTGAGGGCACGGCCCTGATGTTCGTCCAGTCTTCGGAACCGATCGAGCGCACCCTCGACCGGCTGGGAATCGTCCTCGTCCTCGTCGGAGCCGGCGGCATCGTCGCCGCAGCGCTGATCGGCCTCGCGGTGGCTCGTTCTGCCTTGCTGCCCGTACGACGGTTGAGCGCGGCCGCCGAGCACATCGCCCGCACCGAGGAACTCAAACCGATCGCGATCACCGGTGACGACGAGCTCGCGAGCCTGGCGGCGTCGTTCAACAAGATGCTCGTCGCCCTGCAAGCTTCGCGCGACCGGCAGCGACGGCTGGTCGCCGACGCCGGGCACGAGCTGCGCACGCCGCTGACCAGTCTGCGCACGAACCTGGAGCTGCTGGCGCTGGCTGATCGTCAGGGCGGCATGCCACCTTCACAGCGAGACGAGATCTTCACCGACGTGACTGCGCAGGTCGAGGAGCTCTCGACGCTGGTCGGAGACCTCGTCGAACTCGCCCGCGACGAACCTCTCGAACGCACTCCCGAGCCGCTCGACTTCGCCGACATCGTCTCGCGGGCCGTCGACCGCGTACGCCGCCGCGCGCCCACCGTGACCTTCGACGTCGACACCACGTCGTGGTGGGTGTTGGGCGAGGCCCAGATCCTCGAACGCGCCGTGACGAACCTGCTCGACAACGCCGCGAAGTGGAGCCCCGCAGGTGGCACGGTGATTGTCAGTCTCAGCGATGGCGAGCTCACTGTCTCCGATGAAGGCGCCGGCGTCAGCGACAGTGACCTCCCGATGATCTTCGAGCGCTTCTACCGGGCCGCCACTTCGCGAACCATGTCTGGTTCTGGGCTTGGCCTGTCGATCGTCAAGCAGGCCGCCGAACGTCATGGCGGCTCCATCACTGCGACGAACCGCGAACCGAGCGGTGCTGTCTTCACCCTGAGGATCCCGGGTCAGCCCACGCATGACCCGGGGCTGCGAGAGGGCGAACACGGTTCTGTACGCCGCTGAGCAGTGACAGGCATCACGCAAACTCACAGAATTCTCTGAGCACCATCTCAGCGACCTTTCAGTGAAGCCTCGCAGTCTTGTGACATGACCAACGATGCGTTCCCCCCGCCGTACAACCCCGTCCCTCCGTTGACTCCCCTTGCAACGGAGCCTCGTCGTCGGGGGGACGCATCGTTGCGGCCGCCCTCCTGGTCGGCGCACTGGCTGGAGGCGCTGCCGGCTTCGGCGGAGCCGCCGTGATGAACGACGACCCGTCCACCTCGGCCGACACGTCCACCGACACCAGCGGGCTGAACGTCGCCCCTGCCGCCAACGCTCCCGCAGCCTCGGGGAGCACCGAGGCCGCCGCCGCGAAGGCACTCCCTTCCGTCGTGAAGATCTACGCCAGCTCGACCACTGCCAGCGGCTCGGGGTCAGGGATCGTTCTCACCAAGGACGGTGAGATCTTGACCAACAACCATGTCGTCGAACTCGCCGCGAGCGGTGGAGATCTGGCCGTCAGCTTCAACGACGGGTCCACGGCCAAGGCCACTGTGGTCGGTCGTGACCCGCTGACCGACCTAGCCGTCATCAAGGCAGAGGGAGTCAGCGACCTCCAGCCGGCAACACTGGGTACGTCCGACGACCTCGCGGTAGGCGAGCAGGTTGTTGCCGTCGGTGCCCCGTTTGGACTCGAAAGCACCGTCACCACCGGAATCGTCAGCGCTCTCAACCGCCCGGTGACGACCCAAGGTGAGGCGTCCACCGACCCGGCAACGATCTTCCCGGCCATCCAGACCGATGCGGCGATCAACCCCGGCAACTCGGGCGGTCCGCTCATCGACCTCAGCGGCAGGGTGATCGGCATCGACTCGGCGATCAGGACGGGCACCAGCACCGCTGGCGAGCAGGGCGGAAGCATCGGGCTTGGCTTCGCCATCCCCATCGACGACGCCATCCCGATCGTTCAGCAACTCCGCGCCGGAGAGACACCCACGCACGCTCGCATCGGCATCACAGTCGGCGATGCGACCGACTCGGTCGGGCTGCCCGACGGCGCACTGGTGGAGGGCGTTGACAGTGGCGCCGCCGGATCCGAAGCTGGGCTGAGCAAGGGCGACGTGGTCACCAAGGTCGACGACCACCTCATCACCGACTCCGACTCCCTCGTCGCGACGGTGCGTTCCTATCGACCGGGCGACAGGGTGACCCTGACGGTCGCCTCGTCCAACAACAACGGCTCGGTCACCGGCGACACGAAGACGGTCGACGTCACCCTCGACTCCGACTAGTCATCGACCGGCCGCTGGGGGATCACGTCAGCCGACGGGATCTCCCAGCGAACGAAGCAGTGCATGCACCTTCCATTGCGTCTCGGCGTACTCGTCGTCGCACTCCGACCGCACCGTGATGCCGCCACCCGTTCCTAACGTGTAGCGGTCACCCTGATGGACGAGGCTGCGGATGATGATGCCGAGATCGACGCTGCCATCGTCACGAATCCAACCCAGAGCACCCGAATAGACCCCGCGTGGCGAAGTCTCGACGTCAGCGATGATCTGCATCGTCCGCTGCTTCGGCGCACCCGTCATCGAGCCTCCCGGGAAGAGGGCATGCAGCGCATGCATCGTCGAGACGTCGTTACGCAACCGCCCACGGATCGTGCTCACGAGCTGGTGAACCGAGGGGTAGGACTCGACATGCATCAGATCAGTGACTGCGACGCTGCCCACCTCACACACCTGTGACAGGTCGTTGCGCAGCAGGTCGACGATCATCAGATTCTCGCCACGGAACTTCGGCTCGCTCACCAGCCGCTTCGCCGCCTCGGCGTCAGCCTCGGGATCCTCATCTCTCGGGGTCGTGCCTTTGATAGGTCGCGTTTCCAGCCAGCGGTCGGGACGCAACGTCGCGAAGCGCTCGGGTGAACTGCTGAGCACGCTGGCGCCTTGATGTGTCAGGAACGCGGCGTACGGCGCCGGGCTCAGTCTTCGGAGCCGGCGGTAGGTGCACAGCGGATCAGCGCTACTCCGCACGACCGTGCGGAACGTCAGGTTGGTCTCGTAGGAATTGCCGCGTCGAAGCTCGGACTGCACACGCACGAACGCCTCGCCGAATCCGGCTCTATCAACGGTGCTGACGATGGTCGCCGGCGGTGGCTCTGTCGGCTCGAGCGCATGGTGTGGAGAGGCCACCATTGCCGCCACGGCCATCGACCAGCCGTCCTGCTCATCCGGCGGACTGATCGCGCGCACCCGACGCTCTCGGTGGTCGAAGGCGACGTAGCGAGTGGCTCGCATCCAACAGGCATCGAGGGTGCGTTCATTGCCGGTCTTGGCGGGCAGGTCTGGTCGAGCGGCGTACCCGAAGAAGCCCACCCAGGCGGCCTCAGATCCAGTGCTGCTATCGGTGTGCTGCTCGAGCATCGCAAAGATGTCGTCGCCGACCACGCGGGCTGTCTGGCCCTGGTGCGCCGTGACCTCTCGGTTGGCGGCGTCGTACGTGAGGCTGAGCTGATCGGCATCGAGCCAGCCGATGTATGACGTCCGCCCCGTCCACGGCCGAGCCCCCGACCCGTCGAGCCAGAAGGCGCGCGCCTTGTCGGCAACATGGGCGACGAAGAAGTCCTCGGGCTCGACCCAGGTGGACTCGCCGGGCACGGTCATCATTGCCGAAGGCTCTGTCTTTCTCGAAGGCTCTGTCATTCCCGAAGAAAATTATCGATCATGAGTGCACCGTGCTGGGTGAGTACCGACTCAGGGTGGAACTGGACGCCGTGAAGAGGGCGGCTGCGATGTTGCACTCCCATCACGACTCTGCCCTGCGGCTCGTCGCACCAGGCGGTCACCGCGAGCTCAGGTGGTACGGAAACCGCGGCTTGCGAGTGGTAGCGAACGGCCGAAAAGCCTTGTGGGACAAGGGAAAACAGCCCCGCCGCCGTATGCGCGACCTCAGACACGTCACCATGCGCGGGATGGACGACTTCGACGTCGCCACCGAAGACATCCACGATCCCTTGCAGTCCGAGGCAGACTCCGAGCACGGGTATGTCGGCGTCGGCGATGACGGTGCGGCCGAGCGCGAAGTCGCTGACTTCGTGGACTGTTCCGGGGCCGGGCGAGAGCACGATGTGGGTGTAGCCGTCGCGCCATCGCGTCTCGCCAGCCGGGTCGTCGTGCTGGATCACATCGGGAAGCGTGCCGCTGACACCGGCGACGAGGTGCACCAAGTTGTAGGTGTAGGAGTCATGGTGGTCGATGACGAGAACACGAGCCATCGGCTCAGCCGTCCTGCTGATGGCGTGACGCGTCGAGCAAGTCGAGGAGCAGTTCCCTGATCAGGTCGAAGCCGTTCTCGGTGAGGATCGACTCGGCATGGAACTGGATGCCGCGGTAGTGCGGGCCCGCGATGAGGTGAACGTCGCCGGACTTCTCGTCGGCATCGACGCGCAGGCCCAACACCGGCTTCGCCGCCTGCTTGGCGACGAAGGTGTTGTAGAAACCGACGTACTCCTGGCGGTCGAGGATGTCGACCAAAGCTCGAGTGCCCTGGAAGACGATGTCCTTGAAGGCCAGCTCGAGTCCCAGGGCGCCGCACAGCACCTGGTGGCCCAGACACACCGCCAGGAACGGTCTTTGCGCCGCCAGCAGATCGTCGACAGCGGCTCTGACGGCCTTGATCTTCGGGTCTTCCAGGTCACGCGGGTCACCCGGTCCTGGCCCGACGATGACCACATCGGCCGTGTCGAAGACTCCTGGCGCATAGTCGTGGTGGCGCACCGTCTCACTCGTCATGCCAAGCACCGCGAGCACATGGCGCAGCATCGCCACGAAGTCGTCCTCGCCGTCGAGCACGACCACGTGCTTGCCCGCCAACCCCGAGGCGCGAACAGCGTCGGATTGGTCGTTGAACCAGAACCGGCTGAGCCGTTGGTTGCGCTTCCCGAGGGCGACCAGCACATCCTCGTCGAGCGCGAGGTCGGCGATCTCTGCCGCCGGAGTCGTCGGGGCAGGGACGAGGCCGAACGCTGTGAGGATGCCACCTGCTTTGGCGTGCGTCTCTGCGACCTCGTAGTGGGGATCGGAGTCACGGACCAGGGTCGCCCCCGCAGTGACGCGCAGGCTCCCGTCGACGCCGACATCCGCCGTACGCAAGACGATCGGGGCATCGAGCGTCGCAGCGCCGTCAGCGTCACGGCCGAGCAGCGCCATGACGGCTCCGTAGTAGCCGCGCCCCTGAGGCTCGTACTCGGCAATGAGCCGGCACGCGTTTTCGACCGGGCTACCTGTCACGGTGGCTGCAAACATCGATGACCGAAGTACGTCGCGGATGTCGCGATGGGTCCGCCCGGCCAGGATGTACTCGGTGTGGATGAGGTGCGTCATCGGCTTGAGGTAAGGGCCGAGGATCTGGCCACCCTCGCTGCAGATGTCACACATCATCTTCAGCTCCTCATCGACGACCATGAAGAGCTCGTAGATTTCCTTCTCATCGGAGAGGAAGTCCAGCAGCCGACCCTTTCGTGCGGCCGGTTCGTCGACACCCGCGACGCGGAACGTGCCGCTGATCGGGTTCATCCGGACCTCGCCGCCGGCAACGCTGATGTGCCGCTCCGGGCTCGCACCGATCAGGTAGCGCTCCCCCGTGAACACCAGGAACGTCCAGTACGCGCCGCGCTCGCGCTCGAGCAGCCGGCGAAACACCGTCAGCGCCTTGGTCCGATCCCAGTCGGCGATCGTGGCGAGGAAGTTGCGGGCGATGACGAGATTCGCACCTTCGCCGTTTCCGATCTCGTCTTCGATGATGGTCCGGACGATCTCGGCGTACTCCTCGTCGGCGATGTCGAAGCCGGCGCGACCGACTGTGGCAATCTCCTCGTGGGGTAGTTGGTCGAGCAGCGTCGTGGTGGCGACTTCGTGCTCGGCTTCGATGACCAGGCTCGTGAGCGTTGCGCCGTCGGCGTGCGCCTCGAATCCCCGTTCGCGGATCTGCGAGAACGGCACGCACAGCAGACGGTCGAATCGTCGACCTCCTGGGCGGCCCTCCTCCAGCGGAACGTCGGAGAGGTTGTCGTGCTGCTCGGCCCGGCCGGCGAGCAGGGTCACGGTGTCGGGCCCGGGCAGCCTGATCAGCGCGTACGCCGGAGCAGACGTGACGTCATCGAGCAGGCTCATGGCGCTGAGCCTACGGCCGCCAGATGTTTGTGGTGCCGATGACGTCGAGCTGCTGGGTCGCGCGGGTCAACACGACATACAACGTGCGGATGCCGGCGTCGGACTCGGCAACGATCTCGTCGGGCTGAACCACCACGATGCCGTCGAACTCAAGGCCCTTCGTGTCGAGGGCTTCGAGCACCGGGATGCGTTCGGTGTCGCGGTCGCCGAGCCAGCCCTCCACCTCTGAACGCCGTTCAACCGGTACGACGACACCGATGGTTCCGTCGAGCTGGTCGGCGAGATGCTCGGTGGCAGCGCGGACGGCCTGGGCCAACTCGGCCCGTTCGACGTCGTGAACTCGCGGCTCGATGCCCGTCTCGCGCACGGCCACAGGCAGATCGGCACCGGGGATCGCTGCCCGCGCCAGATCGGCGGCCAGCTCGAAGATCTCGCGTGAGTTGCGGTAGTTCGTCGACAGCCGGAACCCGCTCATGTCCTTCGCCCCGAGCGCCTCTGCGCGCGCTGCAGCTGCCTCCTCGGGACTCGACCATGAGCTCTGCGCATCGTCTCCGACGATGGTCCAGCTCGCGTGCCGTCCCCGCCGACCCACCATCCGCCATTGCATCGGCGACAGGTCCTGGGCCTCGTCGACGAGCACGTGCGCATACGCGTCGTCCTCGATCGAGGCCGTGGGGCGCTCGCCGGAACGCCAGAGCTCACCGCCACGCCGTTCGTCCATCGTCGAGAGCTCCGGAACGGACTCGTCGTAGAGGTCGGCCAACGGATCCTCGTCGGGCTCTGGCGCGGGCTGCTCGCCCAAGAGATAGCGCAGCTCATCGATCAGCGGGATGTCCTCGACGGTGAAGTCACTCCCCAAGGACTCGACCAGGTCGTCGACCTCGCGTTCACTCAACAGGCCGCTCGCGTCGCTGCGAAGTCGCTCTCGATCGGCCAGCCAGCCATAGACGTCCACGGCATCGACCACCGGCCACCAGTCACGCACGAAGTCGATGAACTCACGGCTGCCGCGAAGCGTGTGACCGAACTCGTCACGGCCCTGCTCACGTGCTCGGTCACCGGTGGCTCGAGTCCACAGCAGCTCGATGAGCTCGTCGGCCACTCTCGGGGCCACTCGGTTACGGCGCTGACCGGAGCCGAGCAGGGTACGACGCAGGACGCGCAGGTCCTTGGCGTCGAGGGTCAAGACGTCGTCGCGGTAGAAGATGCGGAACGAGTCCGGCGCTCCGGGGACCGGGCCGCGCGCCGTACGCGCAAGCAGTCGTCGCATCCGCGAGGAGCCCTTGATCGCCGCCACGGCCGACCGGTCGTGCCGCCTGGCGGACATGCCGTCGACGACGTCACCGAGGGCGCGCAGCGCGACACTCGTCTCACCGAGCGACGGCAGCACCCGTTCGATATAGGCCATGAAGACTGCGTTAGGACCGACGACTAGGACGCCGCCGCCTTCGTAGCGTCGGCGATCGGTGTAGAGGAGGTAAGCCGCTCGGTGCAGTGCCACCACCGTCTTGCCCGTACCCGGGCCACCACTGATCGTCGTGACGCCTCTGTGGGGTGAGCGGATCGCGTCGTCCTGCTCCTTCTGGATCGTGGCGACGACCGAATGCATCGTGCGGTCGCGCGAGCGGCTCAACGACGCGATCAGCGCACCCTCCCCGATCAGCACCAGGTCATCGGGGGCGTTCTCGGTGTCGAGGAGGTCGTCGTCGATGCCGACCACCTTGTCGCCCGACGACTGCAAAACCCGGCGACGGATGACGCCCAGGGGGTCCTTGGCGGTCGCCTGGTAAAAAACCGACGCCGCCGGTGCACGCCAGTCGATGAGCAGGACCTCACGATCGGCGTCCCGCAGACCGAGCCGGCCGATGTAGCGCTGGTCGGCGTTCAGCATGTCGAGCCGGCCGAAGACGAGTCCTTCATGGGCTGAATTGAGGAGGGAGAGGCGCTTGCTCGCCTGGAAGACGATCGCATCGCGCTCGACGAGGCCACCCTCGTTACCGATCCTGGCGCGGGCGTGGCCGTCAGCAGCCAACGCCTTCGCTGACTCGGTGGCGGCTTCGAGCCGGGTATAGATCCGGTCAACGACGGATTGCTCGTGCTTGATCTCTTGCTCGACGGACTGATCGGTGACGTGTGCTTGACGACGATCTGACACTGCGGCTCGTCCCTCCCCCGAATGCGGTGAACAGTCAATCCTAGATGATTCCGCGTACCCAGGCGTGCCCCTTTTCCAGGTTTCGGGTGATCATTCGCCGCTGTCGAGACCTGCTGGCGTGTCGCGATGCTGATAGCCAGCCCGACTTGGTGCGTCAGAGCCGTGGATGCCTGCTCCCAAGCCCTGAACGGCGACTTGGGTAGTCTCACGTCACGAGGACGGGGACTAACCGCCCGTCCACGCTGGTGCGAATTGCCACTCAATCGATGCACCGGAGCCTGGTGCCAAATGGGCCGTTGGGGAGTAGAGGCATTCGATGACGTCCTCTGAATGGATTTCGTTTCTCAGTTTGATTGCGACGGTACTGATCGCAGGCTTGAGCCTCACACTCTCCACGATGTCCCAGCGGCGTCAACAAGCGCGAGACGACGACCAGTTGAAGCGCGAGGACGCGTTGCGTCTCGCGGCGCAGAAGCGAGAGGACGACCTTCGCCATAGGCATAGAGAGGATTCGCCTCGAATCGAGTTCGGCATTGGATGCGAGGCGCACGGCGAGGTGGCGGGTGAACGGCTCTTGGAGTTGACCCTCTCAGCTCACAACAAAGGGCTCGTCGACTGGAAGGTCACGAACATCCTGCTTCGCATACGGGGCATCGAGGCCGGACAGGCCTTTGAGTACTGGGAGAACCATGAGCCGCGGGTGGAATTTCCGGTCGCCCTCATCAGCGGCGTGGAAGTCGTCCCCCCGAGCCTGAACTTCCTCTTCGTGGAGCCAGGGGTCAGGCAGACAATCACGTATGTGACAAAGGCTCCCGTGAAAGTCGAATACATCCTCGTCCACGTAGAGTTTCGGTATGACGAGCACACCCCACATACGTCGGAACGGGTGTTTCGGCTCAACCGTGGCCGCGCCGCATGACACAAGGTCTTCGTCGCTGAGGGTGAGGTCCAACTGTCAGTCCTAGCCGTCGAGTGTGAGGGTCATCTGCATCTTCTCCGGGTAAGGCTCAAACACTTCGCGTTCGCGTACTCCGGTCTCGCGCCAACCCAGACGCGCATAGAACGACCGGGCACGGTGGTTGTCCACCAGCACCCAGAGGTACGACGTCTGGACGCCCTGCTCCGCAAAGCCGGCTAGCACGGCATCGTGCAGCGTGCGGGCGCGGCCAGTCCCCCACCACGTCGGGACCACGCCGAAGTGACGAAGCCAGCCGTCGCCGAACGCCGCGTAGCCCACGGGATCTCCATCATCGATGTCGACCAGGACGGTGACCGACGGATCTTCGAAGACCAGCCGCCAGCGGGCCAACACGTCCGCCTCGGGGAACGGAAGATCTGGTCCGAAGACGTGAGCCAGCCCGGTAGTCGAGGCGGCCTTTTCCATGTCCGCCACGTCAACGAGGTCGTCAAGTCCGGCCCGTCGAATCACGTGGCCACGCTACAACGCGGCAATCCCGCGTCGGCCGACCTGAACTCAGCCCGAGCTCGACCCACTAGGGATCGCGCCGAGTGTTCAGCCAGCCGCAGGTTTGATGTTCTGGTTGCGGTGGAAGACGTTGTCGGGGTCGTACTCTCGCTTGATCGCGGCCAGCCGGGCATAGGTGTCTTCGCCGTACGCCGCCTTGACCCGATCCTCACCCTCGTCGCCGATGAAGTTGAGGTAGACCCCACCGTTCGCGAACGGCGCGATCGCGCTCCTGAAGTCCTTGACCCAGGCGCGCGCACGGTCGTCGTCGGCGGCGTCCTCCCACATAGCGAATGGGTGGCTCACCCACGCTGCGTCGCGCTGGGACATCGGAGTCTGGTCGCCGAGCCGGCTGACCGCCCCACCCCAAGGAAACAGAATCTGCTGGGTCTGCGGAGAGGGCAGCTCGGCCCCGGTTTCCAGGAAGACGTCGAGCGCTTTCTCGTCGAACTGGTCGTGATAGTCAGCGCTCCAGTAGTGCCGGAAGCCGGGTGGGTCATCGATCATCATCTGCATCTCGGCGTACGGACGACGGTCTACGAGATCGACGGCAGGATTGAGCGCGCGCATCGGGGCGACGACGTCTTCTGCGATCGCATCGTCACCCGACCAGACGATGGCCAAGCCGGCCAGCGGCTGCCCCTGCAGATGCTCGGGGATGAACGGCTCGGGAGGGCCAGTCAGCAACACCAATCCGCTGCCCAGCTCGTCGGGCGCGTCGTTGGCCCAGTCGAGGTAGGCGCGACCGACGTCGGCACCTTCGCTGATCGGCCACAGCATCAGCCCCGCCATCAGAACCGGACCGACTGGGTGGAGCTGGAACTCGAACGACGTGGCGACACCGAAGTTCCCACCTCCGCCGTGAAGCGCCCAGAACAGCTCGGGGTTGGTCGTGGCGTCAGCCCGCACCTGACGCCCCTGGGCGGTGACCAGGTCAACCGCCAGCAGGTTGTCGCAGGCCAGTCCATGTTGGCGCTCGATCCAGCCTGACCCACCACCGAGGGTGAATCCGGCTACGCCGGTGGTCGATACCCGTCCACCGGTCGTGGCCAGCCCGTGCGCCTGGGCTGCCGAGTCGAACTCTCCCCATGTGGCGCCAGCCGCGACTCGCGCCGTCCGGCGTACGGGGTCGATCTCGATCGCCTTCATCGGGCGTACGTCGACGACCAGGCCGTCCTCTACCGACGACATGCCGGCCACCGAGTGGCCACCGGCACGTACCGCGACCTCCAACCCGTCAGCTCGAGCCTTTGTCAAGGCCTCCGCCACGTCTCCTGGTGTTTCGCAAGAGGCGATGACCCGCGGGCGAGTCTCGATCATCGCGTTGTAGACAACCCGGCGCGCCTCATAGTCCCTGTCTTCGCGTTCTGTCCAACGCATGGTGACTCCTCACGATTACGTCATCGATGCAGCCAGCCTGCTCCCGATCGGGTGGGGCCGCCATGACTCGAACGGGCTAGAGATACCGGCGCGTTTGGAGCATGTCCGGGCAGACAAAGCGAACCTCGCCCCCTGCGCAGACCCTCGCACTTAATGAAGTTCGTCGGGTTGGGTCGATAAGGCAAGGTGGGGGTCATGAGCGAAGGGCTGCGCCTCAAGTCGGCCGCGGGCCGGGGCGTGCTGGCTGCAGCGGTGCTCGGGTCAGGGATGGCGTTCCT
This sequence comes from uncultured Actinomycetota bacterium, assembly GCA_963746185.1. Taxonomy (GTDB): domain Bacteria; phylum Actinomycetota; class Actinomycetes; order Propionibacteriales; family Nocardioidaceae; genus CAVVAE01. Next base: position 1,336,301 of record CAVVAE010000004.1, on the reverse strand, counting down.
TGACGGCACCGTCGTCAACGTCGCACTCCGCAGCATCGGCCGGGATCTCGACGCGAGTCTGGCCCAGCTGCAGTGGATCACCAACGGCTACATGCTCGCGCTCGCGTCGCTCATCTTGCTCGGAGGCTCACTCGGTGACCGGTTCGGCCGGCGCCGCGTCTTCGTCATCGGCGTTATCTGGTTCGCTGTCGCCTCGCTTGCCTGCGGCGCCGCCCAGGACCCGACCCAGCTGATCGCTGCCCGGGTGCTGCAGGGGATGGGTGCTGCGCTGCTGACACCGGGCAGCCTCGCCATGATCCAGGGCGCGTTCCACCCGGACGACCGGGCGAAGGCGATCGGCTCGTGGTCGGGACTCGGCGGGATCGCAGCCGCAGTCGGTCCCTTCGTCGGCGGCTGGCTGGTGGAGTACGCCAGCTGGCGCTGGGTGTTCCTGCTCAACCTGCCCTTGGCGATCGTCACCGTGGTGATCGCCCAGCGCTGCGTGCCTGAGACCAGGGACCCCGAGTCAGTGCCTGGCTTCGACGTGCCCGGGGGCATCCTCGGGACACTTGCTCTCGGTGGAATCACGTTCGCCCTGATCGAGCTCGGCAGCCTCAGCCCCGCGATCGTCATCGCGAGCGCCGCGATTGGCGTCGTCAGCGCCGTGATCTTCGTGCTGGTCGAACAATCAGGCAAGCACCCGATGATGCCCACCCACCTGTTCCGGTCGCGGCAGTTCAGTGCTTCCAACGGAATGACGTTGCTCGTCTACGCCGCACTCGGTGGCGTGATCTTCTTCCTCGTGCTCCAGCTGCAGACAGTCGTCGGTTACGGAGCGCTCAAGGCAGGCATCGCCACGTTGCCGATCACCATCGTCATGTTGTTGCTGGCATCGAAGGGTGGCGAGCTGGCCACCCGCATCGGCCCGCGGATCCCGATGTCGCTGGGTCCGATCATCTGTGCTGCCGGGATCGCTCTGCTTACGGGGATCGCCGCCGACTCGTCGTACTGGATCGACATATTCCCTGGCCTCACGGTGTTCTCCCTGGGCCTAGCGATGCTCGTCGCCCCGCTCACCGCAACCGTGCTTTCTGCTGCACCTGACCGCAACGCCGGGATCGCCAGCGGAATCAACAACGCCGTCGCCCGGGCAGGGTCGCTGCTGGCCGTCGCGGCACTGCCGAGCATCGTCGGGCTGAGTGGTGAGGACTATCAGATACCGGACGTGTTCAGCGCCGGCTACGAGCAGGCCATGTGGATCTGCGTCGTGATGCTGGCGCTCGGCGGAGTCGTGTCCTGGTTCCTGATTACCAACCCCATCAAAGAATCCCGTGAACCGAGCAGCGAGCAGACCAGCCCAGCGGGGTGACTTGCACGACCAGCCGACGCCGGCAACGTGAGCAGTAGCGCGGAGGTTCGAGCTCGCGACGCGCCATGCACGCGCCGTGGTCGATCCCAGCGAGGGCCTCACCGCAGTGGTCGCAGTACGCCGCTGGAGAGTCCGGCTCCTGCGGGACCGGCTCACTCATAGCGTCTTCGAGAGTTCCTTGATCGGCATCTGCAGGTCACTCAGCAGCTCGAGATCCTCGCCCGGGTCGCGGCCGAGCGTGGTGAGGTAGTTGCCCACGATGACCGCGTTGATCCCACCCAGCAGGCCTTCGCGCGTCCCGAGCTCGCCCAGCGTGATCTCGCGACCGCCTGCGTAACGGAGGATCGTCCGCGGCATGGCCAACCGGAATGCGGCCACGGTACGTAGCGCGTCGGCGGAGTCCATGATCGGCAGGTCACCGAACGGCGTACCTGGCCGAGGGTTGAGAAAGTTGAGGGGCACCTCGTGCGGATCGAGGTCGGCGAGCTGGGCGGCCAGCTCAGCTCGCTGCTCGAGGCTCTCGCCCATCCCGACGAGACCGCCACAGCAGAGCTCCATCCCGGCTTCGCGGACCATCTCGCAGGTTTCCCAGCGCTCCTCGTACGAGTGCGTGGTGACCACCTGCGGGAAGTAGCTCTTGGCGGCTTCAAGGTTGTGGTTGTAACGATGGACGCCCATCTCGACGAGCTGGTCGACCTGGTCCTGGGTCAGCATGCCCAGGGAGCATGCGATGTTGATGTCGACCTCGGCCTGGATGGCGGCGATGCCGGCTCTGACCTGACTGAGCAGCCGCTCGTCGGGGCCACGGACAGCGGCCACGATGCAGAACTCCGAGGCGCCGGTCGCTGCCGTCTGTTTGGCCGCCTCGACAAGCTCGGGGATGTTGAGCCACACCGCACGCACTGGTGACGTGAACTGACCCGACTGCGAGCAGAAGTGGCAGTCTTCGGGGCAACCACCGGTCTTGAGCGAGACGATCCCCTCGACCTCGACCTCCGGGCCGCACCACTTCATCCGCACATCGTGCGCGAGCTCGAGCAGGGCCGGCAGATCCTCGTCGGGAAGGTTCAACACCTCGACCAGCCGCGTCTGGCTCAGACCTCGACCCTCGTCAAGAACCTGCTGGCGGGCCCGTGCAACGACGTCAGGGGCCAGGGTGTCGGCATCAGTCACCTCAGCAATCTATCGGTGGCCCCCATCGAGCATCCCCGCCGGTCTCACCCACGACAAGACCGCGCCGCCGTGGCGTTGGCGCCAGCGATAGCCTCCTTGCGATGCCTTCGGCCACCGATTCCGAGCTGCTCGCCTTCGACCGCGAGCACCTGTGGCATCCCTATTCGTCTTTGCCGACATCTAGCGCTGCTCGGTTCGTCGAGAGCGCGAGCGGCGTACGCCTTCGACTCGGTGACGGCGCGGAGCTCGTCGACGCGATGTCGTCCTGGTGGTGCGCGATCCACGGCTACCAGCACCCGGTGCTCGACGATGCGCTACGACGTCAGGTGTCGTCGATGAGCCACGTCATGTTCGGAGGACTGACGCACCAGCCGGCGATCACGCTCGGCAGGAGACTCGTCGATATCTCCCCCGAACGGTTGCAGCATGTGTTCTTCGCCGACTCCGGCTCTGTTTCGGTCGAGGTGGCGTTGAAGATGGCCGTGCAGTATCAACGAGCGCGCGCTCGGCCCGACAAGGTGCGGATGCTCGCCCTTCGAGGCGGCTACCACGGCGACACCACTGGCGCGATGAGCGTGACGGATCCTGTGGATGGCATGCACGGGATGTTCTCTGGACTGCTGCCCCAGCACGTGTTCGCGGACCGCCCACCGGGTGGTCTCAACGCCGACACCGAGAACTGGGAGACGGATGTCCGAGGCCTTGTCGAACTCCACCGTGACAGCCTCGCCGCCGTGATCTGCGAACCGGTGCTGCAGGGCGCAGGCGGCATGCACGTCTACAACCCGCACTGCTTGCGAGTGCTCCGCGAACTCTGCGATGAACACGGTCTGCTGCTGATCTTCGACGAGATCGCCACCGGCTTCGGCCGCACGGGCGAGCTCTTCGCAGCGCATCACGCGGGGGTCGAACCCGACATCATGTGTGTCGGTAAAGCGCTGACCGGCGGCTACCTGTCCTTGGCCGCTACCTTGTGCTCCACCGAGGTGGCGCATGGCCTTGGCGCGACCGAGTCTGCGGTGTTCATGCACGGGCCGACGTTCATGGCCAACCCGTTGGCCTGCGCTGTGGCTGCTGCCAACCTCGAGGTGCTGCTTGGCCACCCGTGGCAGGACGACGTACGCCGCGTCGAGTTCGGTCTCCGCGCCGGCCTTATCCCGGCAGCTGATGTGGAGCACGTGATCGACGTCCGGGTGCTCGGAGCCGTCGGGGTCATCCAGCTCGACCGGCCGGTCGACGTCGCAGCCGCGACTGACGCGGCGGCGGATCTCGGGGTCTGGCTGCGCCCGTTTCGCGACCTCATCTACACGATGCCGCCCTACGTCATCGACGACGCCGATCTCGACCTCGTCTGCCGCGCCCTGGTCTCAGCGGCGGCGGCATGAGCCTCGACGACTGGCTCGCCAGCCAACGCGCCGCCCGACGTCACGCCGGGCTCGAGCGGACACTGCGGCCTCGCCCGCCGCGTTCGGCCGTCATCGACCTTGCCGGTAACGACTATCTCGGCCTCGCCACCGACCCACGGGTCACGGCAGCGGCGGCCGAAGCAAGCACCACATGGGGGGCGGGCGCGGGCGCCTCCCGGCTCGTGACAGGCACCCTTGACCTGCACGCCGACCTTGAACGGTCGCTAGCCGCCTTCTCGGGTCACGAGTCCGCACTCACGTTCTCCACCGGCTACCACGCCAACCTCGGCGCCGTCGCAGCGCTGACTGACCGGGAGACGTTGCTCGTCAGCGACGCACACGTCCATGCGTCACTCGTCGATGCCTGCCGGCTCGCCCGCCCAGGCGGCCTCGCGATCACCCCCCACAGCGACCTCGACGCGATCGGAGCCGCCTTGCGACGGCGCGAGCAACCCCGGGCCCTCGTGATCGTCGAGTCCGTCTACTCCGTCCTCGGCGATGCGGCACCGCTCCCCGAGCTCGCCTCGCTGTGCGAGGAGTACGACGCCGTGCTCGTCGTCGACGAAGCGCACGCCATCGGCGTCGCCGGCAAGGACGGCCGCGGACTTGTCGCCTCGCATGGCCTCGCGGGCCGGTCCGACGTCATCGCGACCATCACCTTGTCCAAGGCGCTCGGCAGTCAGGGCGGAGCGGTTCTCGGCTCGACGTCCGTGATCGAACACCTCATCAACACGGCGCGCCCGTTCATCTACGACACCGGGCTCGCACCGGCCGCCACCGCCGGGGCCATGGCTGCGTTGCAGATCGTGGCCGACGAGCCGCGGCTTCCGCATCGCGCTCTCGAGGTCTCCCGTCGGCTCGCGGAGGCGTTGCGGGTGACCAATCCTGCTGCGGCTGTCCTCTCCGTACCGATGGCTGGACCGCGGGAGGCGGTTGCGGCTCAGGACGCATTGCTCGCGGACGGCATCCGGGTCGGGTGCTTTCGTCCTCCGTCAGTGCCTGACGGTGTGAGTCGGCTCCGTGTCACCGCTCGCGCCAGCCTCGGCGACGACGAACTCGGTCGGGTCATCGAGCGGTTGCGAGCCGTGGAGGCGCGGCAGTGAGCTTCGTCGTGGTGACGGGCACCGGGACGGGAGTCGGGAAAACCGTCACCGTGGCCGCACTCGTCAGTGCCGCCGCTGCGTCGGGACGTGATGTCGCCGTCGTCAAGCCGACTCAGACCGGAGTCAGCACCGATGAGCCGAGTGATGTTGCCACCATCGCCGCGCTGTCGGGGTGTCAGTCGGTGCACGAGCTGGTGCGGCTCGACGACCCGCTCGCACCGGACACCGCTGCGCGGATCCGTGACCTCACGATTCCGACGGTTGTTGAGCTCGCCGCGGCAGTTGTGTCGTGCTCACTCGGCCGGGATCTGACGTTCATCGAGGGAGCCGGTGGCGTAGCAGTGCGCCTCGACACTGACGGCGGCACGATCATCGGCCTGGCACAACGCGTCCGTGACCAGGGCCATCAGGTGAGCGTCGTGGTGGTGACCAGCCTGACTCTCGGCACCCTCAACCACACCGAGCTCACCGTCGCCGCGTTGCGAGACGCTGGTCTGGGTCCAGCCGGGCTGGTCTTCGGCGACGTACCCGCGCATCTCGGTTTCGCGGAGCGTTGCAACACCACCGAGCTGCCGCGCGTCACCGGGCTACCTGTGATCGGGCAGATCCCGCACGGAGTCGGGCGCTGGTCTGCCGACCGCTTCCGCGCCACCGCGCCAAGCTGGCTCTCCTCGCTCCAGGACTGGATGTAGGAGTCAGAACGTGTAGTGGGCTGGACGCCCGAACGCCTTTCCGACGGTGAGCGGATCGGTCACCACGATGCGCCGGCGCGCGGCGATAGCGGCGACCACGGCTTTCCAGTCCTTGTAGCAGTAGCGCTCGTTGTCCGTCGTCCAGTGCAGTCGTGGATCCGCCGAACGGCAGTCCCATCGAATGAACCCTCCAGGCGGATTTCTGCCCTGCACCAGGATGAACTCTTGGATCGTCAGCCATTGGCCTTGCTCCAGTGCCCTGACTCGGTTGATCATCCCGTTCGGGAGCACATACCTCTTGCTGTCTCTCGCTGGAATCGTGTAGCAGCTGGCGGTCTTGACGTTGCAGGGGCCACCTCGTGGTGCCCCGGTGACTTGCCAGTACGGCGAGGTGACGCCGGCGGTCCAGTTGGTCGTTGCACTGAGGCTGTAGGTGCGTGCCCAGGCAAAGCACCGAGACCCGTACCGCGTCTGGAGCGCCACCGGAGGATCGAGGGCGTTGCCTGGGTAGGCGATCAGGCCATGGCCACCGTGCAGACCGTGCGCATCGATGGCGTGTGCGCTGCCGCAGGTCTCTGCATACGATCGCTCCGGCGTTAGGTGCGCCATATCCACGGGCCAGGTAGCCGTGTGGCTCGCAAAGTGCCACCCGAAATCTGCGGACAGGTTCTTCGCATCCCGCCATGAGCCGAGCAGCGTCGCGTCGTCGTGGACGCACTTGCGCGCGACATTGGACATCCTGCCGGTCATCAACGTCCCGGTCGCCGTCATCCCCCGGGACTCCAGGTAGGGCGCAATCTCCGTCCTGAGACGGGCGATGCCAGTGCCAGTTGGCACGCAGTCGATCGCGCCGGTCATTTCGGTGCGCGAAAACAGCAGGGTGACAAACGGTCCTGCTGTCCTGGGGGAACCGCGTGGTCGGTGGCTCCACTCACCGGGCTGGCCTCCGTGGGCAAGGTGGCAAGGGCGGCCAAGCTAAGCAGGACGGGCAGGGTAAGCGCCGACAGCAGAATGCGTCTCGGCATGACACCCCCGAATGAAGCAGTGATCCACCGCGGCACCTGAGAGAAGCCAGGTGGAAGCATTCGCAAAAGTTCGAACCGACTTAGGTGGGTTACTTGGAGTTTGCTCGCCTTTCAGGTGGAGAGGAAGGGTCAGGCACTCGCTTTCAGGATCTCAGGGCTCAAAATCGTGACTCACGGCCAGAAAGACCGGTGTGTCGAGAACGCTGCGGCTGCCCTGACGGACGGCGCCCGGGCTACCGGTACAGGCTGTCCGGGAGCTGCGTCAGTACGGAGTCAACGATCGGCGCCGCGTCGTGCGCGCCGGAGCTACCCCCCTCGACGAGGACCGCGAACGCGACGTCGCCTCGGTAGCCGATCATCCAGGCGTTCGTTCCCGTGCCGTTGCCCTGCTGAAACTCAGCGGTTCCGGTCTTGGCGTAGACCGGCAATCCCGGGAGGTCGACAGCAGTTCCGGTGCCTTCGGTCACGACCAGTCGCATCATCTTCTGCAGCTGGGAGACCGTGTCTTGGTCGAGCTCTGTCAACCGACGGCCGGATGCCTCGCCCGGGAGCAGGGTCGGCGTACGAGAGACCCCGGAGTCAACAGCGGCCGCCGTCATCGCCATCATCAGCGGGCTCGCGACGACCTTGCCCTGCCCGATCATGTCGGCGGCCCGGGTGACGAGGTCGTCATCGGCTGGAACGGAGCCGCTGTAGCTGTCGAGACCGAGCTCCCAGTCGGTTCCGAAGCCGAACTCCTTGCCGGTCCTGGCCAGCTGCTGGCCCGTCAGGCGTCGGCGAAGCTCACCATGGTGGTGTTGCACGACGCGGCGTAGGCCTGAGCGAAGGACGGATTGGGTCCGGCAATCCCCTGTTCGTAGTTCTTGAAGCGTTTGCCGTCGACCACCGTGGAGTCAGGACAACTGACCTGCGTGGACGGTCGGACAATTCCGTTCTCGAGGAGGGAGGCTGAGCTCACGGTCTTGAATGTCGAGCCAGGCGCGTAGCGTCCGACAAACGCCGTGTTGTAGGTGGTCGGACCTGGCGCGTTAGCCGCGGCCAGGATCTCTCCGGTGCTGGCTTTGACCAGCACCACGGCTGTGGTGGTGTCCGCGTCAGCGACCGCACGTTCGGCGGCATTCTGTGCCTGCAGGTCGAGGGTCGTCTCAAGCGGTATCCCGACCTTCGCGTGGCGAGACAGCACCTGGCTGAGAACGCCCCCAGACGGCGACCGCTCAATCAGGTCGATCGAGAACCCCGGTGTGCCCGCAAGCCGCTCCTGGTAGGCGTACTGCAAACCGCTCGTCCCGACCTCGTCGACCGGCAGTGCATAGGGACCTGCGTTCTTGAGAGCGTCTTCCGTCGCCGGCCCGACCGTGCCGAGGACAGCGCGACCCCACGCCGCTGTCGGTGCGAGAGCGCGCCGCGCCGTGTCGATGGAGATCCCGGGCACCTGGAGGAGGTCTGTGCGGATCGGGTCGTAGTCACTCCGGCGCAGGTCGATGACGGAGACGAACCAGTTCGGCTTGGACGCACCGACGCGGTCCCGGAGTGAGTTGGTATCGATGTCGAGCAGCGCCTGCAGTTGGGTGTACGTCGCTGGGCGCACCTTCTTGGCGACCACTCCGACTCGGACGATCTCGCGCTCCGGAGTCAACGCGACGCCGTTGCGGTCGAGGATCGGGGCGCGCCTGGGAAGGGTCCGTTGCCGCACCAGCGTGGTCACGTCAGTGAGGTCGGGGTGGAACGTCGACGCGGACCACTCAACCAGCCACTGCCCCTGGTGGAGCGTGGACCGGATCAGCGTCTCGTAGGACCATTCACCGGCCCCGGCTAGTTGGTGCGTCACCCGCGCGTGTTCGTCGCACGAGTCTGATCCACAGTCGAGGTCGCCAACGGGCTCGACCGTGGTCTCAGTGATTCCGAGCTCTGCGACGTGCGCGGAGATGTCGTGGGCGGCGACCCCGGGTTCATTGACGAGGCCAGTGAAGTTGGAGATCGTCGGATCGGCCCAGGCCTCCGCGAACTCCCCGATGACGTCGCCCCCGGACACGGCCGTTTCGTCAGGGTTCTCGGGGGTCGGTTCGTCGGACCCACCTGTGCATGACGAAAGGAGCAGGGCGGTGGCGAGCACGACCCCGGCGATCGCGCCTCTGTGATGGGTTCTGCTGTTGTGACGCGGTCGGCTGGCTTGCGTGAGCAAGCTTGCACCCCCTCCTGGCACTAGGTCAGAGCGCCAGCCTAGTCGAGACGTCCAAATCCTTATCCACCCAAATGCGTAGCTTCGGCCGGCAGCCCACGTCACATCAGCTTCCGCACCCATCGCAAGGGCAGCAACCGAGTGGCCAGACTCACAGGCACCCACGGCCAGGCCGGCACCGTGGCCTCCGCTACCTCGCCCTCGATGGCCTTGACCATGGCCCGGCACCCTGTCTCGGTGTCGACGATGAACGGCGTCCTGCGAGCCCTCTCGGTCAGCTCCGAGGCGATGAAGCCAGGGAACAATGTGGTGACCTTGATCGGCGTATCGAACACGTCGGACCGAATCCCCTCGGCCAACGAGGCCACACCTGCCTTGGTCGCGGCGTACGTCGTCATGGCCCCTCGTGCTCCCCGCCTGGCCGAGACCGACGAGATCACGACGAGGTGGCCGGCGTTCCTGGCGCGAAAGATCTCCATTGCTGCCTCGCACTGTGCGAGGGCCGCCACGAAGTTGGTCTCTGCCGTCTGCTTATTGGCCTCGAAGTAGCCCGTGCCGATCGACGCGCCCTTACCCATCCCGGCGTTGACGACGACCCGGTCGACACCACCCAGCTCGTCATCGAACTCACCAAAGACCCGGAAGACTGCGTCATGGTCTGTCACGTCGAGCGGTTTCACCGTCACCGTGATCCCTGGGTGCGCAAGGGTCAGCTCGTCGCGCAGCGCGTCGAGGCGATCCGTGCGACGGGCGCACAGCGCCAGGTCGTCACCGCCTGAAGCGAAGAGCCGGGCCATTCCCGCACCGAGTCCAGAGCTCGCTCCGGTGATGAGGATCGTCTTGCGTGTTGTCATGTGGGGGCCGATCGTGGTCTCGAGGTGGGCTACCGGTAGGTCATGACGTGGTGGGACTCTAGATGGCCGTGGTCGTTGAACGACACGAGCGACAGGCCGCTCCGGCCCACCACGACCTTGGTGATCCCCGCATTGATCACGACACCGCTCAACGCCAACCACCCCATCGCGTCCAGGTCGAGGGCTGCTGCCGTCACGGTCGAGACCGGACCACCTGAGGAGAAGACCACAGCCGTCTCACTGTCGCCCAGGCCGTCGGTGACAGTGCGGAGTGCAGCCCGAACCCGCGCCACGAACGCGGAGTAGGGCTCGGCGTAGCTGCCCTGTTCGTCGAGCCAGGTGCGCAAGGCGACGTCGTACAGCGCGCTGAAGGCTGCTCCCGGGTCCGGACTCGCCCCGAGCTCCGCCATCATGACCCCGTGAGACGTGAAGTCGGGCCGGTGGGCGGCGATCACGCCCATGTAGTCGAGCTCGTCCCACCTACCGTCCACCTCAACAGCAGGCTGCCACCCAGCCTCGGCTCGCGCCCCTTCGGCCGTCTGGCGATGGCGCTCCAGGCTTCCTCGGACGAGTCGCGTCGGCTGGACACCGCGCGCCGCCAACGCCGCACCGGTGAGACGCGCCTGGCGTTGACCTGTCTCGGAGAGCTGGTCGTAGTCGGCGCTGTTGAGCATCGCCTGGCCGTGCCGGACGAGGTACACGACGCTCATCGGAGCTTGCCCTTCGTCGCCTGTCGACACCGCCACGACAGGTAGGTGACGAGCGCATAGAACTGCCGGAACGCCGGGTTGTGGGTCTGGCCATGGTGGTAGCGGTAGTAGATCTGCTGGGCGATCACGGCCAGCCGGAAGAGTCCGAACACCTCGTAGAACCGGCGATCGCCCAGCTCGATGCCGGTGCGAGCGGCGTACTGCTCCCACACCTCGCGCCGTGTCAGCATGCCGGGCAGGTTGGTCGGCTGTCGCCGCAGCCGTCGCATGATGGCGTCGTCACCGGGCTCCACCCAATAGGCCAAGGCGCCGCCGACGTCCATCAGCGGGTCGCCCAGCGTGGCCATCTCCCAGTCGAGAACCCCCACCACCTGCTCGTGGTCATCTGGGGCGAGCACCACATTGTCGAAGCGGAAGTCGTTGTGGATCAGGCACGTCCCCGCGTCCGCAGGCTGGTGCTGCTCGAGCCAGTCGATCGTGCGCCGGAACGACGGCACGTTTCGCGTCCGCGCCTTGCGAAACCTGTCAGCCCAGCCGGACACCTGTCGTGCGACGTAGCCCGGCCCACGACTGAACTCGTCGAGTCCGGACGTGGCTACGTCGACCTGGTGAAGCTCGACCAGCCGGTCGACCACGGTCGTGCAGAGCCGACGGGTTGCGGCAGCGTCGAGATCGAACCCTGGAGGGGCGTTCCTGCGCAAGATCAGCCCGTCGATCTTGGCCATCACATAGAAGTCAGCGCCGATCAGACTGGGGTCCTCGCAGCGGGCTACCATCTCGGGCACATACGGATACGCCGCCTTGAGGCGGTGCTGGATCGTGAACTCCCGACCCATGTCGTGCGCGCTCTTCGCGTGGCTCCCGACGGGAGGCCGACGCAGGATCAGCCGAGTTTCGGGGTAGATCAGCTCATACGTCAGGTTGGAGGCGCCGCCCAAAAACTGGCGCACCTCGGGGACCCCGGAGAGGTCCGCGCGTTGCTCGCTCAACCACGCAGCCACCGGCGCGACGTCGAAAGCGTCTTCCTCCCGAACGCGCTGGGACTGAGACAGCTCACGCATGGTCAACCGTCATCAGCGTCTCGAACGGTCACAAGCGACGAGCGTCACGCTTGGCGGCACTCTTCGCCATTCGCTTGCCGACCTGCTTCATCGTCAGGTGATACACCGGTGCGGCGAACCGCTTGGAGTAGACAGCCAACCGACCCTCCCGATGCGGCAGCACGAGGAACCGGCCGCGGTCGAGCGCCGCGACGGTCCGCGCTGCGATCGTGTCAGCGGTGAGTCTCGCGTCATTGACGAGGCGGGCTCCGGACTCCTCCACCGCCAGGTCCGAACCACGTCGGATGCTCTGCGCGATGTGGGTCTTGAAGAACGACGGGCAGACCACCGAGACGTCGACGTCGTACGGTGCGAGCTCATGCAACAGCGTCTCCGACAGCGCCACCACGCCTGCCTTGACAGTGTTGTACGACGCCATGCACGGCGGATGCACCAGCCCGGCCATCGAGGCCACGTTCACGATGCGTCCGGATCGTTGCTCCTTGAACAACGGAGTGAACGTCTGGCAGCCCTTCACCACACCGAGCAGGTTGATCTCGACGATCCACTCCCAGTCCTCGATCGGCACCACATCGATGCGCCCCCCGGCGCCGACTCCGGCGTTGTTGATGAGCACGTCGAGACCGCCCCAGTGCTCCACGACCCACGAGGAGGCTTTGCCCCACGCATCGAGGTCACGGACGTCGAGTCGCAGGTAGGCGACCTCGCCGTCGCCGCTGCTCTGGGGCAGCGCAGCCTCGTCGAGACTCTCCGCGAGGTCGGTGACGAGCACCCTGGCACCGCGACGGGCGTAGAGCGCAGCGAGGGCCTCGCCGAAGCCGGAGGCGCCGCCGGTGATGAGCACGCGATCAGTCATGATCAGGCTCCCTCGTGGTCAGGGTCGGCGGAGTGGCTGTTGGCCGCCTCCACGTAAGGCTTGAGCTCGAGACGAGCGATCACGCCACGGTGCACCTCGTCAGGTCCGTCGGCGAGCCGAAGAGATCGGGCCGACGTCCACGCCGCCGCCAGCGGATGATCGTCTGAGAGCCCGCCACCTCCGTGCAGCTGGATCGCCATGTCGATGACGTCTTGCGCGACGCGAGGGGCCGCCACCTTGATCTGGCTCACCTCGCTGAGCGCGCCCTGCAGACCTTCGGTGTCGAGCAGCCAGGCGGTCTTGAACACGAGCAGTCGAAGCTGGTCAATCGCGATCCGAGCATCTGCGATCCGCTCGCGATTGCCGCCGAGGTTGACGAGTGGCTTGCCGAACGCGACCCGGCTGGTGCCTCGTTCGCACGCCAGCTCCAGAGCACGCTCGGCCAGGCCGACCAGCCGCATGCAGTGGTGCACGCGCCCGGGTCCGAGTCGTCCCTGCGCGATCTCGAAGGCGCGGCCGACTCCACCGATGACGCTGGCCACCGGAACGCGGACGTCGGTGAACGTGATCTCGCCATGGCCGTAGGGCTCGTCGTACATGCCCATCACGGGCAGCAGTCGCTCGACCTTCACGCCGGGCGTCGACCTTGGGATCAACACCATCGAATGCCGCGCGTAACGATGCGCGTCGGGGTCGCTGAGACCCATGAAGATGATCAGCTCACAGTCGGGGTGCCCGATGCCGGTGCTCCACCACTTGCGGCCGTTGACGACTATCTCGTCTCCGTCGACGACAGCGGTCGCCGCCATGTTGGTGGCGTCTGAGGACGCGACGTCGGGCTCGGTCATGCTGAACGCCGAGCGGATTCGCGCCTCGAGAAGCGGCTCGAGCCATTGTTCCTTCTGCGCTTGCGACGCGTACTTCGCCAGCACCTCCATGTTGCCGGTGTCGGGGGCGTTGCAGTTGAAGACGTGGGGCGCGAGGAACGATCGGCCCATCAACTCAGCCAGCGGGGCGTACTCGAGATTGCTGAGCCCGGCGCCGTACTCGTCGTCGGGCATGAACAGGTTCCAGAGGTCCGCCGCGCGGGCTTTGGCTTGAAGTTCGGCAATCAGTGGCAACGGCTTCCACGGGTCGGCGCTGGCGCGGACCTCGCGGTGGTAACCGGCCTCGACCGGGTCGATCTCGTCACGGATAAAGCTGCCGACTCGCTCGATGTAGTCCAGCGCGCGTGGTGAGTGGCTGAAGTCCACGCTGCCCTCACCTCCGCACGTCCGTTTGCGGACCCGACCTTACTACTCAGTAGTCAGCAGAGCCGGGGCGCTCATCACGCGGGCAGAGGTGGGTGAGTTTGGCGTGCGTCAGTGGGCAGAGACAGTGGCGACGACCCGCGCACGCACTTCGGGAACGGCCCATTCGCCAGCGGTGATGACCAACCGACGTACGGCGAGCAAGATGAAGGGCACCGCGAACACGATGGCCCAGGTCGGGTCGCTGGCCTGTGCCGTGGCGGTGAAGACCATGCCCGTGAGGGTCGAGGTCAGCGCCAGGTACGACGAATAGCCGACCATGGTTGACGGAGGAGCGGGCGCGCCGCGCGAGGAGCGTAGGTCCATCGAGTACGGCCGGCGTACGGACCAGTGCATCGATCGGGCAGTCACCTGCAACGAGACGACCACCGTGGTCGCGATGAGCGACGCCACCTCCGCGGAGGTGGGAACCGATCCGGCGCGCGTTCCTGCGACCAGCAACGTCGCCACGGTCGCCACGAGCAGCACCTCCAGCAGCACGCGCACGCGCGCCGCGAAGACGATCTCCGGCTTGACCGGCAAACTGTCGCGCCACAAGGCGCCGGTGGCGTCCAGGCACCAGGCGTTGATGCCGAACAGCAACGCACCACCGGCAGCCACCAGTCCGGGCAAGATCGGCAGCACGCTCCATTCGAGCTGTCCGGCGGCAGCGACAAGCCCTGGCAACAGAGCCAGTACAACAAAGCCGCGCCGCAACGAGACCGAGCGCCAGACGCTGCCTCGGTCAGTGCGCACCAGCGCCGCGAAGTCACTCCGGGCCATCTCGCGGGGAGTGACCATCCGGACGGCCTGGTTCATCTCCTCGCGTGGCTGACGTCTCGCGACGGCGTGGTTGATCCAGCCACCCAAGACGACGGCCGCGACGGAGGCAGCCGACAAGGCAGCGAGACCGATGGTCCAGTAAAGCCAGTCGCCCGCACTGCCGTAGATCGCCACGAGCACGACCCGCAGGGTGGGGCTTCTATCGAGGACGTTCGTGACGTTGTTCGTGACGATCAAGGCAACGACACCGAGACCGAGGCTGATCCCGAACGCCCGGACCATCGCGATCCCGTGCGGCAGGCGACGTATCCACTCCACGGTCCAGGCGACGGCTTGGGCGAGTGCTGTTGCGGCCACCAACCATAGGATGACGGCGAACTGCACAGCCCAGAGATTCCTCGGGCCTATGGCGTATGCCGTCACCCCCAGCAACGTCCAGGTCTGCAGTACCCAGGCGATGTTGAAGGGAGCCAGCAGCAGTGCGCCTAGATGGTCCGTGGTGGGACTGACCGGGTAGGCGACGCCCTCATCGCGGGGCAGCAGTTCGCGCCCGCCACCGGCGCCGATGATCGCGAAAGTCGTGGTGAGGAGAAATGCCAGAAACACGGTCGGCAAGAGGAACAGCATGTCGTCGGCCCGGGCAGAGGTGACGGCACCGGGAGTGAACGCGGGGATCACCGCCGAGGCGATGGTCAGGACGACGAAGACGACAGTCACGATGTTCGCCGTACGACGAGAACGTCCTCGCAACCCAGCTAACCGAAACGCGATCAACGACCGTGCGTCACGCAACGAGCGACGGGCCTCAGACACGGAGGCAGTGAATGCGACGGACATGGCAGTCAGTCAGGACAGCAGCGCGCGGTAGGTCCGAGCGCCGTCCTCGCCGCGGAGCTGGTCGGAGGGGGCAGCCGCAGCCACCTTGCCTCCGCGCAGCACGACAGCCTCGTCACACGCCTGGACGGCCAGCTCGAGAAGGTGGGTCGAGATGAGCACCGCTGACCCCCGGCTTCGCGCATCGGCGACGACGTTCATGGTGGCTTCGACGCCGAGCGGGTCGACGCCGTCGAAAGGCTCATCGAGCAACAACACCTGTGGTTCGTGGAAAGCCGCGAGCACGACAGACATCCGCCGCCCCATGCCATGGCTGAACCCGGACGTGACGCGGTGCATGGCGGCACCGAGGTCGAACGCTTCGAGCAGATCTCTGGCGCGCGCCTCCCAGCCGGCCGGCACCTGACGTAGCTTGGCTGCCAGCTGCAGGTGCTCCCAGGGAGTGGCACGCGGGATCAGGCCACCCACGTCGGGGCAATATCCGGAGGCGCGTTTGGCGCCGAGTGCGTGTCGTCGGATGTCGAAGCCGGACACCAAGACCTGTCCGCTCGAGGGTGGGATGACCCCGGCGAGGACTCTCATGGTCGTGGACTTCCCGGCCCCGTTGCGGCCAACCAGGGCCGTGGACCCGCCTGCGGGGACGCTCAGGTCGAGATCTCGGACTGCGTCGACAGCACCGAACTGCACGCAGAGCGCAGCAACGTCGATGGCAGGGGTGTTCACCCGCACCAGTGTGCCAACGATTCCGTAGCGGCGTCGCTACTTTGCGTCAACTTCTCACGTGATCAACCGTTCGGATGAGGCGGGATGACCCCATCAGAACTGCTCGCCGGCCGTTGCCTTCTGGTCCAGCAGCGCCGGCGGCGTAAACCGGTCGCCGTACGACGCCGCGAGCTCACGGGCCCGGGCGGTGAAACCAGCCACTCCGCCTTCGTAGTTGTTGACGTAGGTCAACGCGCCGCCGTACAGCGGTGGGAAACCGATTCCGAAGATCGAGCCGATGTTGGCGTCCGGGGTGGACCGGAGCACACCTTCCTCGACGCACTTGATGGTCTCCAGCGACATCACGAACGTGAAGCGCTCCTGAAGATCGTGGAACGCCGCATCGTCGACCGGGTTCTTCGAATCGTCAACGAAGTGCTCCCACAACCCTGGCCACAGCCGCTTCGGGCCTTCGGCGGGGTAGTCGTAGAAGCCCGCACCGGCGGCCTTTCCCTTGCGGCCGAACTCGTCGACCATCGTGTCGACGACCTTCATCGCAGGGCTGGCGAACGCTCCGGCGCCCGCTGCCTCGGCAGCCTGTTGAGCCTCGGCCGCGATCTTCTGCGGCAACACCAGGCTGACCTCGTCGACCATCGCGAGCGGCGGCGCGGGAAAGCCCATCTGGGTGGCCGCGCGTTCGATCGTGACCGGACTAATGCCTTCGCCGAGCATTGCGACGCCCTCGAGCACCAAGGTGCCGAAGACGCGGGACGTGAAGAACCCTCTGCTGTCGTTGACGACGATGGGGGTCTTCTTGATCTGGCGTACGACGTCGTA
Source organism: uncultured Actinomycetota bacterium (assembly GCA_963746185.1). Taxonomy (GTDB): domain Bacteria; phylum Actinomycetota; class Actinomycetes; order Propionibacteriales; family Nocardioidaceae; genus CAVVAE01. The sequence goes on along the minus strand of CAVVAE010000004.1, from coordinate 1,319,449 downwards.
TGCCTTAGCCAGCGCCTCGTCGGAGGTCTCCTTGCCGACGATGATCTCGACCAGCGGCATCCGCTCAACCGGTGAGAAGAAGTGCAGCCCGATGAAGTCAGCCTGTCGCTGCACGCCCTTCGCAAGCCCGGTGATCGGCAGCGTGGACGTGTTGGAGCAGAGCAAAGCGTCGGGCTCGACGAGCTCCTCGATCTCACCAAACACCTGCTGCTTGAGCTGCTGGCTCTCGAAGACCGCCTCGATCACCAGATCGCACCCGGCGAGGTCGGTGGGCTTGTCACTCGGCTGGATGCGGGCCAGCATCTCATCGCGCTTCTCAGCGGTGATCCGGCCGCGGTCGACCTGCTTGCCCAGCAGCTTGGCGGAGTAGTTCTTGCCCTTGTCTGCAGCCTCGAAGGAGACGTCCTTGAGGACGACCTCCATACCAGTACGGGCACATTCGTAGGCAATGCCGGCGCCCATCATGCCGGCGCCTAGTACGCCCACTTTTGCCGCGGTGTAGGTCGGGAAATCTGCCGGCCGAGACTTGCCTGCGTTGATGGCCTGCAGGTCGAAGAAGAACGCCTGGATCATGTTCTTGCTGATCGGGCCGGTCACCAGGCCGGCGAAGTAGCGCGTCTCGATGCGGGTGGCGGTCTCGAAGTCTGTCTGGGCTCCCTCGATCGCCGCGGACATGATGGCGCGGGGGGCTGGGTAGTGCGCGCCCTTGAGTTGCTTGCGGAGGTTGGCCGGGAACGCCGGCAGGAAGTGTGCCAGTTTGGGCGTCGACGGGGTGCCGCCGGGGATCTTGTAGCCGTCGCGATCCCAGGGCTGGGTGGCCACGTCGGTGTCGTCGCGGTGGTCGAGCACCCACTTCTTCGCAGTCGGCACCAAGTCGTCGAGGTCATCGACCAGCTCATCGACGAGGCCAAGCTCTTTGGCCTTGGCCGGCTTGTTGCGCTGTCCTTGTAACAACACGTTCATCAGGGCGTCCTGAAGCCCGAACATGCGCACGGTGCGCGTCACACCACCGGCTCCGGGCAACAGACCGAGCGTCACTTCGGGGAGACCGATCTCCGAACGGCCATCGTCGTACGCCACCCGGTGGTGGCAGGCGAGCGCGATCTCGAGCCCGGCGCCGAGGGCCGAGCCGTTGATGGCCGCTGCCACCGGCTTGCCCAGCGTCTCGAGTCTGCGGAAGTCTGCCTTCAGCTGCTGCAACAGCTCGAAGATGGGAGCGGCGTCGTCGGGGGTCGCCTGGACCATCGTGACGAGGTCGCCGCCGGCGAAGAAGGTCTTCTTGGCCGACGCGATGACGACACCGGTGATCGCGTCGCGCTCGTGGTACAGACGGTCGACGACCTGCGTGAACGACGCGGCGCAGCGGTCGTTCAACGTGTTGGCGCTGGCACCCGGGTCGTCGAGCGTCAAGACGACGATGCCGTCGCCATCGACGTCGTACCGAATCGTGCTGTCAGTCATCTGCGATCTCCCAGGGTGGACGGGGGCCTGCGCGGGCGGGTGAGTGGCGGCGATCAGAGTCGCTCGACGATGGTCGCGACCCCCATGCCACCGCCCACGCAGAGGGTGGCGAGGCCATAGCGCTGGTCACGGCGCTCGAGCTCGTCGATGAGGGTGCCAAGGAGCATCGCGCCCGTGGCGCCCAAGGGATGGCCCATCGCGATGGCGCCACCGTTGACGTTGACCGTCTCGTGCGGCAGGTCGAGGTCCTTCATGAAGCGCATCACGACGGCCGCGAACGCCTCGTTCATCTCGAACAGGTCGATGTCGTCGACGCCGAGGCCGGCCTTGTCGAGGGCCTTGCGCGCGGCGGGAGCAGGTCCGGTGAGCATGATGAGCGGGTCGGATCCGCTCACTGCGGTCGCCACGATGCGCGCCCGGGGTGTCAGGCCGAAGTCGTCGGCGATCGACTGGCTCCCCACGGCCACCAGTGAGGCGCCGTCGACGATGCCGGACGAGTTTCCGGCGTGATGGACGTGGTTGATCTGCTCGACCCAGTGGTACTTCTCAAGGGCCACTGAGTCGAACCCGCCGTGCTCGCCGATGTCGGCGAAGCTGGGTTTGAGCCCGGCGAGACTCTCGACCGTCGTACCCGGCCGGATGAACTCCTCGTGGTCGAGCACGACGAGTCCGTTGCGGTCCTTGACCGGGATCACCGAACGCGCAAAGTAGCCGTTGGCCTCGGCCTTGGCTGCGCGGGCTTGGGACTCAGCGGCGTAGGCGTCGACGTCGCTGCGCGACCAGCCACCCAACGTGGCGATCAGGTCGGCGCCGATGCCTTGCGGTACGAAGTTGGTCGAGAACGCGGTCTCTGGGTCCATCGCCCAGGCTCCACCGTCGCTGGCCATGGGCACCCGGCTCATGGACTCCACGCCACCGGCGAAGATCAGGTCCTCCCAGCCGGAGCGGATCCGCTGGGCGGCCTGGTTGACGGCCTCGAGCCCGCTCGAGCAGAACCGGTTGAGCTGGACGCCACCGGTCGTGTCGGGAAGTCCGGCGGCGATCGCCGAGACCTTCGCGATGTCAGCGCCCTGATCACCGATCGGCGTGACACAACCGAGGACGACGTCGTCGACTCTGGCCATGTCGACGTCGGGCAGCCGGCGGCGTAGCTCGTCGATCAGGCCGACGACGAGGTTGACGGGCTTGACCTCGTGCAGCGAACCCGTCTTCTTGCCGCGTCCGCGCGGGGTCCGGATGGCGTCGTACACGAACGCTTCGGTCCGGGGTCCAGCTGTGGTCATGACGTACGCCGCCTCACGAGTCAGAGCTTAAGTTACTCACGAGTATAAGACTGGCGCGGGACGTGGGGAAGGGCCAGGCCGCGTGGTGATGTTCACAGTGCGGACTCTCTGAGCTGCTCTCCGGGATGCGCTGAACCGAACCGGTCCCATCGGCAAGTTGTCGGCATGGGCCCAAAATGTGAGAAAGTCAGGGTGGACCGGTGGCAACAGCCGCCCCACCGACGGGAAGAGACAACAAACATGAAGAAGACATTGAGCGTGGCCGCAGTAGTGCTGATGACGGCCGTGCTGGGCGCCTGCGGAGACGACGACAAGAGCTCCGACGGGGGTGGCGGTGGCGACGACTACTGCTCGGCGCTGGAAGACACGAAGGCGGAGTTCGAGACCCTCGACATCACGGCCCTCGACGACACCAAGTTCGACACCCTCCAGAGCGAGATCGACAACCTGCGCGACTCGGCCCCTGATGAGGTCTCGGACGACTGGGCCACCCTCGGCGACGGCTTCGACGAGTTCAAGAGCCTGCTCGAAGAGGCCGGCATCTCGTTCGACGACCTCCAAGGCATGCAGGCCGGCGAGGTCCCTGAAGGCGTAGACATGGAGAAGCTGCAGGAGCTCGGTACGAAGATGCAGTCATTCAGCGAAGACAGCGGTCTCGAGGAAGCCACCAGCAACATCGAGGATCACGCCAAGTCGGAGTGCGACATCACCTTGGACGACTCGGAAACCACCTCCACTCCGTAGCCGATACGAGAGTCACAGCAACAAGCCCACACAACGACACGAGGCCGCCCGGGCGAACGCCCCGGCGGCCTCGTTTCGTGGAACGCACCGAAAGCGGGCTGGGCACTCAGAGGTCCAGGCTGCGGCCGATGATCTCTTTCATCACCTCGGTTGTCCCCCCGTAGATCGTCTGCACACGGGTGTCGACGTAGGCGCGCGAGATCGGGTACTCGCTCATGTAGCCGTAGCCGCCGAACAGCTGGAGACACGAGTCCACCACCTTCTTCTGCAACTCCGTCGTCCACCATTTCGCCTTGGCGGCGTCCGGGATACTCAGCCCACCGGCGATGTGCTGCTCGATGCACCTGTCGACATACACCCGGGCAATGTCGGACTCCGTGACGAGCTCGGCGAGGGTGAACCGGGTGGCCTGGAAACTTCCGATGGAGCGTCCGAACGCCTTCCGCTCGCGTACGTACCCCATGGTCATAGCCAGGATCTGCTCGCACGCGGCGGCGGCAGTCACCGCGATGCAGAGCCGCTCTTGCGGAAGGTTCTGCATCAGGTAGATGAACCCCTGGCCTTCCTCTCCCAGCAGGTTCGTGGCCGGTACGCGCACGTTGTCGAAGAACAGCTCGGCAGTGTCTTGGGCCTTGAGCCCGATCTTGTCGAGGTTGCGGCCGCGCTCGAAGCCGGCCATCCCGCGCTCCACGACGAGCAACGAGATGCCTTCGTAGCCGGCTGATGGGTCGGTCTTCGCCACCACGATGACGAGGTCGGCGTTGATGCCGTTGCTGATGAACGTCTTCTGCCCGTTGATCACGTAGTCGTCGCCGTCACGCACGGCGCTGGTTCGGATGCCTTGGAGGTCTGACCCGGCTCCAGGCTCGGACATCGCGATCGCCGTGATGAGCGTGCCATCGCAGTAGCCCGGCAGCCACCGCGCCTTCTGCTCGTCGTTCGTGAGGTTGAGCAGGTAGCCGGAGTCGATGTCGACGTGGACAACGAAACCCACCCCGCTAGCCCCGACGCGCGTCAGCTCCTCGTTGAGCACGGTGTTGTAGCGGAAGTCCTCCACGCCACCGCCGCCGTACTGCTCCGGCACGGTGAACCCCAGCAGGCCCTGGGCTCCGGCCCGTTGCCAGACGTCACGCGGCACGATCCCGGCCTGCTCCCAATCGGCGTGGTGCGGTGCGATCTCCTTGTCACAGAAGGCCTTGCAGGTAGCGCGGAAGGCGTCGTGCTCCGGGTCGAAGAGGGTTCGATCCATCACCACTCCTGCTCAGGTCGTGTACGTCGTCGTGTCGTGGTCTTGCAGTAGTCGTGCAGATTACGCCTGGCCGTGTTGGGTGACGACGCCGGCGGCGATCAGCCCGTCGACATCCTGGATCCCCCAACGCAGCAAGGCTTCTCGGCTGTCGTGGCCAACTGGCACCGGAGGCGTCGTCAGGCTCGTCGGCGTCCGAGAGAATCGCGGAGCCGGTGCCGGTTGTGATACGCCGTCCCTCTCGACGAACGTCGACCTGGCTTCGAGATGCGGGTGTCGAGCGGCCTCGCGCATCGACAGCACGGGAGAGACACAGGCATCCGACTCGTCGAACACTCGCATCCATTCGTCTTGTGTACGAGACGCGATGGTCTCCGAGATTCGCTCCCGCAACGTGCTCCACTGTTCGAGGTCTGTGCGTTCGGGCAGCGGTTCGGACAGCTCGAGGAGTCGCTCGAACTCGCTGTAGAACTGGGGCTCCAGGGGACCCACGGCGAGATGGCGGCCGTCGCTGGTCTCGAAGACTCCGTAGAACGGCGTACCGCCATCGAGCAGGTTGCTCTGACGCCGGTCAGTCCAGACGCCGGCGCCAAGTAGTCCATAGGCCTGCGTCATCAGATGGGCAGCACCGTCCACGATCGCGGCGTCGACGACCTGGCCCTGTCCGGTTGCTCGAGCCTCGACCAAAGCGGCCAGCACGCCGACCACGAGGTACATCGCTCCACCGCCGAAGTCACCGACCAGATTGAGTGGAACAGAAGGAGTCTCCACCGGACCGGTGGCATGCAGAGCACCCGTGAGCGCGATGTAGTCGATGTCATGACCAGCGCGTCCAGACCATGGACCTTCCTGGCCCCACCCGGTCATCCGTCCATAGACCAGGCTCGGACGATGTTCCAGCAGCACGTCGGGACCGAGTCCGAGGCGTTCGGCGACTCCCGGGCGGAAGCCTTCGACCAACACGTCGGCACTGTCGACCAGGCGACGTACGGTCTTCACACCGGCCGGGCCCTTCAGGTCGATGCAGACGCTGGGCCGGCCGCGGTTGAGCAGGTCAGACTCAGCGGGCAGACCGAGGAATCCACCGGATGGCTTGTCGACCTTGATCACGTCGGCACCGAGCTCCGCCAACAACATGCAGGCGAACGGCGCAGGACCGATACCGGCCAACTCGACGACGCGGACACCTGCGAGCGGTCCCTGAGACATGTCCAGAGTGTGCCATCTGGCCTAGTCCTCGCCGATGTCCTCGTTCCACAACTCGGGCTTTTCTGCGATGAACGCGGTCATCATCTCGATACAGGCCTCGTCGTTGAGTTGAACGACCTCGACGCCAGCCTCGTGCAGCAGGTGCTCCGGTCCTTGGAATGTCGTGCTCTCACCAATCACCACCCTGCCGATGCCGTAGAGCAAGATGGCGCCCGTGCACATGTGACACGGGGACAGTGTGGTGTAGAGGGTGGCGCGGCGATAAACCGAGGCCGGTAGCCGCCCGATGCTCTCCAAGCAGTCGGTCTCGCCGTGGCGGATCACACTGCCGAGCTGCACACGTTGGTTGTGGCCGACCCCGCGTACTTCGTCGTCGACCACCAGGGCGGCACCGACGGGAACTCCGCCTTCGCGGCGGCTCTTGCGGGCTTCGTCGATCGCCAGAGTCAGGTAACGCAGGTCGTCGGTCATCATCACCTCGTCTCCACGCGATCCTCTCACCCCGGTACTACGGAGGTCAGCGGCCGAGGGCGGCGGCCTCAGCACCGATCGTCGTCGAGTCGCCGTGGCCGGTGTGGACGACCGTGTCGTCGGGCAGAGCGAACAGCTTCTCGCGGATGCTCGCCACGATCGTCTCGTAGTCGGAGAAGGTCCGGCCGGTCGCTCCCGGGCCGCCGTTGAACAACGTGTCGCCGGTGAAGACGGCGCCGAGCTCCGGGGAGTACAAGCAGACCGCCCCGGGCGCGTGGCCTGGTGTATGAAGCACAGTCAGCACGACTTCTCCGACCACGATCCGCTTCCCATCAGACAAGGTTCCATCGGGCTCGAGGTCAGGGTGCGTGAGCCGCCACACCGGAGCGTCGTCTGGATGCAGCAGGATCGGTGCGTCGACCACGTCGGCCAGCTCCGGGGCTACCCGCACGTGGTCGTCGTGCGCGTGCGTGCACACGATGGCCAGCACGCGACGTCCGTCGATGACCGACCGGATGCTCGAGACATCATGTGGCGCATCGATGACAACGCACTCGTCGTCATTGCCCACGACCCACACGTTGTTGTCGACGTCGAACGTCTCGCCGTCCAACGTAAACGTCCCGCTCGTCACCCCATGGTCGACACGTACGCCGCTCACCACACCACGACCGACCGCAACACATCCCCCGAGTGCATCTTGTCGAAGGCCGCCTCGACGTCACCGACCCCGATCGTCTCGCTCACAAACGCATCAAGCGGCAGCCGTCCTTGCAGATAGAGGTCGATGAGCATCGGGAAGTCCCGGCTCGGGAGGCAGTCGCCGTACCATGAGGACTTCAACGAACCGCCTCTCCCGAACACGTCGAGCAGTGGCATCTCGATCGTCATCTCCGGAGTGGGCACCCCGACCAGGACGACGGTGCCGGCGAGGTCACGCGCGTAGAACGCCTGCTTCCAGGTTTCGGGGACGCCGACCGCGTCGATGACCACGTCAGCGCCAAAACTGTCAGTGTGGCCCTGAACCGCTTTGACGACGTCCTCGTCGTTGGCGTTCACGGTGTGGGTGGCACCGAGCTCCTTGGCCTTGTCGAGCTTGCGTGGATCGATGTCGACCGCGATCACGCTTCGGGCGCCAGCGAGGCGTGCGCCAGCGATAGCCGCTGCACCCACCCCACCACAGCCGATCACGGCGACGGTGTCGCCGCGGGTGACACCGCCGGTGTTGATCGCCGCACCGAGTCCGGCCATCACGCCACAGCCGAGCAGCCCCGCCACGGTTGCCGGCGCGTCCGGGTCGACCTTGGTGCATTGCCCGGCATGGACCAGCGTCTTCTCCGCGAAGGCGCCGATGCCGAGCGCGGGAGACAGCTCGGTGCCGTCCTCGAGGGTCATGGACTGCTCAGCGTTGAACGTGTTGAAGCAGTACCACGGCCGGCCGCGACTACAAGCCCGACACTGGCCACAGACCGCTCGCCAGTTCAAGATGACGAAGTCGCCCGGTTCGAGGTCGGTCACGCCCTCACCAACGGCTTCCACGGTGCCGGCTGCTTCGTGTCCCAGCAGGTAAGGGAACTCGTCGCCGATGCCGCCCTCGCGGTAGTGCAGGTCGGTGTGGCAGACACCGCAGGCCGCGACCTTGACGACCGCCTCCCCGGGACCGGGGTCGGGTACGACGACATTGACCAGCTCGACGGGTGCACCCTTCGCGCGGGCGATGACTCCTTGGACGGTCTGCGGCATGTCTTCCCTCCACGGCAACGGTGAATCGTCTGCTCAGCGCGGCCACTCTACGCGGAGCTCGCTCGCGCGAATCAGAGGTCAGTCCTCGACCCAGTCGAGGGTGCGAGCGACGGCTTTCTTCCACTGGCGGTAGGTCTGCTCCCGCGCTTCAGGGTCCATGTGCGGGCTCCACCGTTTGTCCTCACCCCAGTTCTGTCGCAGCTCGTCCTCTCCCGACCAGTAGCCGACGGCAAGGCCCGCGGCATAAGCCGCGCCCAGCGCCGTCGTCTCGCTCACGGTAGGACGTACGACGTCGAGGTCGAGCACATCGGCCTGGAACTGCATCAGGATCTCGTTGCCGACCATCCCTCCGTCGACCTTGAGCTCCTTCAGCGGCCCCCCGGAGTCGGCGTTCATCGCGTCGAGCACCTCCCGTGTCTGGAACGCCGTCGCCTCCAGGGCGGCACGAGCAATGTGCCCTTTGTTGACATAGCGAGTGAGTCCGACGAGGACGCCACGCGCATCGGAGCGCCAATGCGGAGCGAACAACCCGGAGAACGCCGGTACGAAGTACGCACCACCGTTGTCGTCGACGGTCCGTGCGAGGTCCTCGATCTCCGACGCGCTGCCAATGAGGCCTAGGTTGTCGCGCAGCCACTGCACCAATGAGCCGGTGACGGCGATCGACCCCTCGAGCGCGTAGACCGGTCGCGCGTCGCCGATCTTGTAACACACGGTGGTCAGCAGGCCGTTCTTGCTCATCACCTGCTCTTCACCGGTGTTGAGCAGCATGAAGTTGCCGGTGCCGTAGGTGTTCTTCGCCATCCCGACCTCGAAGCAGACCTGGCCGAATGTCGCCGCCTGCTGGTCACCGAGGATGCCGGCGACGGCTGTGCCGCGCAGGATGCCGGGATGGCATTCGCCGTACACCTCCGACGACGACCGGATCTCCGGGAGCATCGACATCGGGATTCCCATGTCGGCGCAGATCTCGTCATCCCACTGCAGTGATGTGAGGTCCATCAGCATGGTGCGGGAGGCGTTCGTGACATCCGTGACGTGTCCGCCGTCGTGCTCGGCTCCTCCGGTGAGGTTCCAGAGCACCCAGGTGTCCATCGTGCCGAAGAGCAGGTCGCCGGCCCCGGCCTGCTCGCGCGCGCCCTCGACGTTGTCGAGAATCCAACGGACCTTCGGACCAGAGAAGTAGGTCGCGAGCGGCAGCCCCACCTTGGACTTGTAGCGGTCCGCGCCCCCACCGAGCGCAGCGAGCTCGTCGCAGATCTTCTGCGTGCGGGTGTCTTGCCACACGATGGCGTTGTGGACGGGCTGACCGTTCGTCTTGTCCCAGACCACGGCCGTCTCACGCTGGTTGGTGATCCCGACCGCGACGATGTCGTCGGCGTCCAGGTTGGCTTTGGCGAGAGCTGCGCCGACCACCTCGCGGGCGTTGTTCCAGATCTCGAGTGCGTCGTGCTCGACCCAGCCAGCCCGAGGGAAGATCTGCTTGTGCTCGCGCTGGGCGACACTCACCACGGAGCCCGAACGGTCGAAGATCATGCACCGCGTGCTGGTGGTGCCTTGGTCGATCGCGGCGACGTACTCAGCCATGGAGGGAACCCCCGACAACGACTGGCACGCCAGCCCTCCCAGGCCTCGTGAGCCAGGGTCTCCCGACCGCTGGACGAATGGTTAGGGTGTAGACCCTAGGTGCCGCCGCTCGCGGTGGTCAACGGCTCCCACCACGGACAGCGTTGACCTCTGGCGCGGCCGGATCCGACCCACACGGAGGGTGTCTGACATGCCGACGCCGACACGTCTGGACAACTCGCAGCGAGAACGGTCCTGGGAGCGGCTTGGCCGTGCGACGTTCGACGTCCTGGTCGTCGGAGGCGGCGTGACCGGCGCCGGAGCAGCCCTCGACGCAGCCACCCGGGGCTTGTCGGTGGCCCTCGTCGAAGCCAGGGACTTCGCGTCTGGGACCTCATCGAGATCTTCGAAGCTCTTCCACGGCGGGTTGCGCTACCTCGAACAGTTCAACTTCGGTCTCGTCCGCGAGGCGCTTCGCGAACGCGAGCTGATGTTGACGCTGATCGCGCCGCACCTGGTCAAGCCTGTGCCGTTCCTGTTCCCGCTGACGCACCGCGTCTGGGAGCGTCCCTACATCAGCGCCGGGATGACGCTGTACGACACGATGAGCGGGGCTCGATCGTTGCCGCGCCATCGCCACCTCACACGGGGCGGCGCCTTGCGAATGGCTCCCGCCCTCAAGCCCACCGCACTCACGGGCGCGCTGCTGTATTACGACGCGATGACCGACGATGCACGGCACACGCTGACGGTGGCCCGCACCGCGGCGACGTACGGCGCGACGATCCTCAGCTCAGCCGAGGTCGTTGCCCTGAGTCACGCCGGAGAGCGCATCACCGGAGCGCGGGTGCGTGACGTCGAGACCCAGCAGGAGGTCGAGGTGCGAGCCTCGGTCGTGGTCAACTGCACTGGCGTCTGGACAGACGAGATCCAGACCCTGGCGGGCGGCCGCGGCCGGTTCCACGTGCGCGCCTCGAAGGGGATCCACATCGTCGTACCCCGAGACCGCATCAACTCCGAGACCGGCATCATCTTGCGCACGGAGAAGTCCGTGCTCTTCGTGATCCCGTGGGGCACCCATTGGATCATCGGCACCACCGACACCGACTGGACCCTGCACAAGGCACATCCGGCCGCCTCCAAGGCCGACATCGACTACCTCCTTGACCACGTCAACGTCGTGCTCTCCATACCGTTGACGCACAAGGACATCCAGGGCGTGTATGCCGGGCTGCGTCCGCTGCTTGCGGGTGAGAGCGAGTCGACGTCGCAGCTGTCGCGAGAGCACGCCGTCGCCCGTCCGCAGCCGGGGCTGATCTCCATCGCGGGCGGCAAGTACACCACCTACCGGGTGATGGCCGCGGACGCGATTGACGCCGCGCTCGACGACGTCGGTGGACCCGTGCCGCCCAGCGTCACAGAGAAGATCCCCCTCATCGGGGCCGAGGGTTACCACGCGATGGTCAATCAGGTCGACCGGCTGGCCAAGCGAGCCGGCTTGCCGGTATGGCGGATGCAGGCCCTGCTCGACCGCTATGGCTCGCTCACCGAGGAGCTGCTCGCGCTGGCAGAGGACGATCCGACCCTGCTCGAGCCGCTCGAAGGAGCCGAGCAGTATCTCCGTGCGGAGATCGTGTACGCCGCGTCGCACGAGGCAGCTCTGCATCTCGACGACATCCTGGCTCGGCGTACCCGCGTCTCCATCGAAACACCCGACCGAGGCACCGCCGCAGCCTCGGCGGCCGCCCGGCTCGTGGCGCCGCATCTTGGCTGGGACGACAAGCGCCGGGTCAACGAGGTCGAGGCCTACGCCGCGCGGGTCGAGGCCGAACGACGCTCGCAGCAGGCTCAAGACGACTTGGCCGCAGACGCAGCCCGGATCGCGGCCCCAGACACCCGAGCTATCGCAGTCGGCCGCGCCCTCGACTGACGCTCAACGAGCCGGTATCAGACCCATCGCTGTCTGAGCACGAGCGAGGACCGGGTCGGCCACGGCGCGGGCGCGAGCAGCGCCGTCGTGAAGCAACGCGTCGAGCCTGGAAGGGTCGGCGATCAACTCGTCATGCCGGCGCTGGATCGGAGCCAGCTCCTCGACGATGTGTTCAGCGCACACCTTCTTGAGCTCGCCGTATGACGAGAACCGCTCGGCCAACTCGGCCGGCTGGTCTCCACTGATCGCGGCGACAATGTCGAGCAGGTTGGAGACGCCCGGCTTGCTGGCAGGGTCGTAGCGCACGTCACCACCTGAGTCCGTGACGGCTCGGTTCACCTTGCGGACGATGAGGTCGGGCGCATCGAGCATCCGGATCACACCCGACGCGGCATCGTCAGCCGACTTGCTCATCTTCGCCTCCGGGTGGGCGAGGTCGGCCACCCGGGCCGCCAGCGCGGCAGGTGCCAACTGCGGCACCACGAACGTCGTCCCGTAGAACCGGTTGAAGCGGATCGCCAGGTCACGCGCCAGTTCGACGTGCTGGCTCTGGTCGCCACCGACCGGCACCAGCGCGGTGTCGTAGAGCAAGATATCGGCCGCCATCAGGCAGGGGTAGGTGAACAGACTGGCCCGCGTCTGCGGCCGATCGCCCTTCTCCTTGAACTGGATCATCCGGCCGAGCTCCCCCACGTAGGCGGTCGACTCCAGCAGGTACGACAGCGTCACGTGTGCCGGCACGTGCGACTGGAGGAATACCGTCGCGTGCCGCGGATCAAGCCCAGCGGCGAAGAAGAGCGCTGCCGTCTGTCTGGACAGGTGTCGCAGCCGGACAGGATCGTGTTCCATCGTCATCGCGTGGAGGTCGGCGACGAAGAAGAAGCCTGCGTGATCTTGTTGCCCCTCGACGAAGCGTTTGAGAGCACCGAGGTAGTTGCCCAGGGTCAGGGGTCCACTCGGCGTGATACCCGAGAGCACCCGCTGTTGGCCCGCACTGGTCGGTGCCGTGTCGGCTGAGGACTCGGTGGTCGTCGTACTCGACGTGCTCGTCGTGTTCATGGTCTGCTCCTGCGGTTGAGTGCCCGACGTCGACGGCCATGCATACAAAAGCCGCCCACGTAGGGCGGCTGGATGAGGTTGACTCAGCTGGCGACGCCCGTCAGGGCAGCCACCACGCGCAGTTGAGAGTCGACTTCATGGACGTCACGATACGGCATCCTGGCCGGGTTTCTCGACCTGTTTGGGACTGTCACTGTCGGCCAGCGCTTCACTCAGGGGGTCGCCCGCTGGGGCCGGTGGTCCGTCGCGCAACGTCTCGCCAAACGTCACGTCGACGTTCTGGAATCCCTTGCTGCGTTGGGCTTTCGCAGAGCGGGTGTAGGCCCTTCGGTCGGCAGGGGTGAGCTCGACGTTGTCGGTGAACGGAGTCAGCAGCGCCCGGGGATACAGCCGCTCCGCGCGTACGACGTTGAGCTCCACGCCCAGGACGACGGCAAAGGCACCCAGGTAGATCCAGGCGATCATGCCGAGCACGATGGCGAAAAAGCCGTAAGTCGGCCGGGCGTCCTTCACGATCTGGCTGACGTAGGCCGTACCGCCGAGCTGAAGCAACTGCCAGGCGAGGGCGACGAACAGCGCGCCGGGTGCCGAATCGCGTAGCCGATGCCGCTGCGCGGTAGCGAGCCAGAAGAGCACTGTGAAGACAGCCGCGTTGAGCACGATCGTGCCCAGGGTGATGAGCAGCCGCACCCCGGTCCCCAGCCCCTCGCCCATCGTTGCGAGGCCGGTGCCCAGTCCGGAGATGATCGTGGTGACGAGGATCGCCAACCCCGAGAACGCCAGCAGCACCAGTCCGCGCACCCGGACCATCACGGGGTTGGGACGACGATCCAGCGGCACACCCCAGGCGATGTTGAGGGCATTTTGCGTCGCATGTGCGACACCCAGCGCGCCGTACAGCGAGACGATGGCACCGATCACGACCGCGGATCCACTGCCCTGTAGCCCCTCGGGTGCGCGTAGCTCGTCACCGATCACCGGGAACCTGGCCAGGGTTGAGTCGAGGATCTGGTTTTGAAGGTCGGTGTTTCCCTGAAGGATGAAACCCAGAACGGACGAGCTGAGCAGCAACATCGGGAACAGGGAGAGGAACGCGTAGTAGGTGATCAGCGCCGCGAGATAGTTGCCCTGGTCGTCGGCGAACTTGTAGGTGACCCCGATCGGGAAACCAATCCAGCGATGCCTCCGCTGGTAACCGTCGAACCGTTCAGTCCAGGACAACTCGACCGTCCTTTCGCACGGGCTCAGCCCCGGATGGCGTGATCCGGTGGTCCTCAAGTCAAGCACGCCAGCCGGTGGCACGCCCTCATCTTCGCGCCACTCCAGTCATGCATGCGCATGTCGAGCCGGAGCCGGGGTACGAGCATTCCACCAGCGGGCGACCCAGGAGCAGTCGTGATCGATACTGCACTCTTCGACGTCGACGGCACCCTCGTCGACACCAACTACCACCATGCACTCGCGTGGTTCCGGGCGTTTCGCAGGTACGACGTCACTCCGGCACTCTGGCGGATCCATCGTGCCATCGGCATGGGCGGCGACAAACTCGTAGGCCACGTGGCTGGCGACGAGATAGAGCATCGCCACGGCGACGACATCCGAGCGGCCTGGTCGGAGGAGTACGCACAGTTACTCCCCCAGGTTCAGCCGTTTGCCGGTGCCCGTCCGCTCCTCGTGGCCACCCGCGAACGTGGCCTGAGCCTGGTGCTGGCCAGTTCGGGACCGCGTGATCACGTGGAGCATTACCTCGACCTGCTGGATGCTCGCGAGGTCGTCGACGCCTGGACCACCTCCGAGGACGCTGAGGAGTCAAAACCCGCGCCCGACCTCGTCAAGACGGCGTTGACGAAAGCTGGCGACGGCGCATCGGTGATGATCGGCGACTCGACGTGGGACTGCGAAGCGGCAGGACGGGCCGGGATCGCGGCCTACGCGGTTCGCACGGGGGGCTTCTCGGTCGAGGAGCTGCGATCGGCCGGGGCCCAGAAGGTGTACAACTCGCTCGAGAAGCTCCACGACGATCTGGACCAGGTCTTCAGCGCGGAATGAGCCGACACAGCATCAGCCGACAGAGCCCCACCCGTGCCAGCGCTCGACCTCGATCAACGCGCTGACGCGGCGACGGTCGCGGTTGCCGTAGGGGTGACCCGTGTAGTGGAGGGACAGCCGGTCGATGTCAGCCAGCCCCTCGTCGTCGTACATCTCGACGATCGACCCCTGAACGCTGACGTGGGTGTACCAGTTCCCCTCGTCCAGGGCGCTCAGCGTCACCCGCGGGTCAGCCCGTAGGTACTCGAGCCGCTTCCTGGTCTCGTCCATGTTGACCAAGATCTTGTCCTGCTCGACGAGGTACCACGTCGCGACCGACACAGGCTGGCCATCGGGCCGAACACAGGCGATCACGGCCGGGTTGGGGCGCCTCAGCATCTCCATGACGCGTGGCGGGATCGGCGCTTGAGGCATCACATCTCCTGGTTGGCTCACACTCAAGGTTTCACTGTGCCACCCTGTCCTCACCACGCCCATCTCAAGGGAGGTTGATATGCCCGAGATCGATCCCTCCCGTTTGGCGCGGCTGATCTCAGAAGAGCAGGCGACGTACTCCGAGACGCATCCGGCAAGCAAGCGGCTGTACGACGAGGCGACGCATCTCTTCGGGCACGTTCCGATGACGTGGATGAACATGTGGTCCGGCGGGTTCCCGGTGTACTTCGAGCGAGCAACGGGCAACCGGATCACCGACGTCGACGGGAACGAGTACATCGACTTCGCGCTCGGTGACACAGGTGCGATGGCCGGTCACTCGCCACCGGCGACAGTTGAGGCTGTTGAGCGGCGCATCAAGGACCTCGGTGGGATCACCACCATGCTCCCGACCGGGGAGGCGGCGTGGGTCGGTGCAGAGCTCGCTCGCCGATTCGGTCTGCCGCTGTGGTCGTTCACGTTGTCGGCCACCGATGCCAACCGATGGGCCATCCGGCTTGCGCGCCTCGTCACCGGCCGGCCGAAGATCCTGTGCTTCAGCTACAACTACCACGGGTCCGTCGACGAGACGTTCGCGATCTCCGGCCCGGACGGCACGACGCTCTCGCGTCCCGGCAATGCGGGTCCTCCCGTCTCGCTCGACATCACGACTCGAGCCGTCCCGTGGAACGATCTCGAAGCTCTCGAGACCGCACTCGCGCATGGCGACGTCGCGGCCATCCTCACCGAGCCCGCGCTCACCAACATCGGCATCGTGTTGCCCGACCCGGACTTCCACGCAGAACTCCGTGCGCTCGCGACCCGCTATGGGGCGCTGCTCCTGATCGACGAAACCCACACGTTGTCTGCCGGGCCCGGTGGTGCGACCGCCGCCTGGGGGCTGCGACCCGACATGTTGATCGTCGGGAAGAGCATTGGTGGCGGGATACCGTCGGGCGCCTACGGCATCACCGAAGACGTCGCCGCCGCAGTCGAGATGCGCACCGCCTCAGGCGAGGCAGACCTGATCGACGTGGGCGGGGTGGGGGGAACGCTGGCAGGAAATGCGCTGTCGGTGGCTGCGATGCGAGCCACCCTCGCCGAGGTGCTCACCGAGGAGGCGTTCGCCCACATGATTGCGCTCGCCACCCGGTTCACCGAAGCCGTGAAGTCAGTGCTGGCGGCGTACGACGTGCCGTGGTCGATCACTCAGCTCGGTGCTCGGACGGAGTACCGCTTCACGCCGCAGCCACCACGGGATGGTGAGTCGTCGGAGCAGGCAGCCGACCCCGAGCTCGATACCTATCTGCACCTAGCCCTGTGCAACCGCGGGATCTTGATGACCCCGTTCCACAACATGGCGCTGATGTGCCCGACGACCTCGACCGAAGACGTCGACCGTCATACGGCCGCCTTCGGAGAGGTCGTCGGAGCACTTGTTAGGGAGAGAGACCCGGCCTAGAAGAAGGCACCCTCATCGATGATCCCCACCTTGGGAACGAAGACCCTGCGGTGCTCGGCCGTGCCCTTGAGGAAGATCTTGCGATAGCTGACGTTGTTGGTGGTGGACGATTCCTCCATCACGTTGTTCGGGTTGGCTTCGACGGAGATGAAGTACTTGCCATTCGGCAGCTCCTTTACGTTGAACGACTGGCCAGGCAGACCTTGGTAGTACGTGTCGCCCGAGCCAGAGTCGAGTACCTCGCGCACTCCGATTGCCGTGTAGTTGCCACATGACGTGTGGAGGTCAGTGTTGAACGGGTGCCAGTTCGCACCCTCGACCGTGTAGTCGACCGCGTCGGTGTTGGCCAGACAGAAGGCCTCCTTGCGGCTGCGAACGATCGCGTCTTTGTCGGCGTCCAGCAGCCGGTAGCGCGCGAAGTCGCGGAAGTGCCAGTGCTCATGGCCGTGCCGGGCGTCCCACTCCATCTCGCCTGCTGGAACGGGCAAACCGACCTGGTTGCCGTCGGAGTCGTAGAAGTACTGGAAGGCGTCCATCACGTCCTCGTCCGTGCGGCGGAAGCCGTCGATGACGAGCGGCGACGATCCAGCGTTCCATACCGTGGCAGCAAACGACACGAAGCCCCGGTCGAGCGAAATAGCGTAGGCAGGAAGGCTCCGAAGGTCAGGCGCTACGGCGGGAGCCAACGCAGCGCGGCTTGCCACCTTGGTCGGCCTTGACGAGTGTGGCTTGGCTGACAGCTTGCTGTCCGTCCGTGTCGTGCTCTTCGACGACGTACCCGACTTGCAACCGTTACCCCGTGGCTCGCAGCCACCGATCTCGCCCCTGACCACGCGCATCTTCACCGTCGTGGTCGTCTCGGCCAGGCTTAGGCCGAGCGCATCGCGATAGGGCTTGGCCACCCAGACCTTCGCGGTGTAGCGGCCCAGGTCGAGCCCGACACGATGGCCGTAGTCGCCGAGGATCGGTTTGGCATAGCCAGCATCGATGCCGTAGATGCCGCCCACGGTGTAGGGGTTGTAGGGGCACTCCTGCGGGTAGTTCTTCGGCGGTGGCGCATCATCTCGGACGCGAACCTCGTCCTCCCAAGGGCAGAACGCGAGACTGCGCGACACGACGGTGTTGCCGTCCTTGTCGTAGACGCGAAGCGTGAAGAGTCCGTTGAGCTTCCTGAAGTTCTTGACCGTGCCATCCGGCAACGCCACGTCCCCCGCGGTCGTGACCACACTTGCGTGGATCGGTTGGTTGTACGACGTCCGGTGCGCCTGGACCTCGAACGGCTCGTCACCTGCAACGGCGTACACGCCGAGCGCGAGCTCGACCTTGTTGCCGAACTTCTCCAACGTGACGAAGTCCGTCGCGTGAGTCACCGTCAGAATCGGGCGAGCCGCCAGCGCCGCATCCTTCGGTGCCGGCTGTGCTGGTGCCACGGTCGTCAACGTCGTCGCGGCAATGGTCGCCGAACTCGCTACGATGACGGCACGGCGGCACGTCGAACGTATGGTGTGCATGGATTACCCCCAAATTGGTTCCCTCCGACCGCCGAAGCAGCGGTCGATCCAACCCCATCAAACATGAAGGGGGCCCAGAAATCACCCCCCACCCCACCGATTGCTACCAAACCGTTCCGTCGAGCCGTCGTCGCATCACGACGTCGACGCAGCCGGATCGAGCTCGGCGACGAGGCCGATGAGATCGGCCACTGAGTCGACGACGCGGGTTGCACGATAGGGGAAACGGTCGATCTGATGCGGCTGGGTGGAACCCGTGAGGACGAGGATGGTCCGCATTCCGGCTTCGAGGCCGGAGACGATGTCGGTGTCCATCCGATCACCCACCATGATCGTGGTCTCGGAGTGGGCTTCGATGCGGTTGAGCGCACTGCGCATCATCAGTGGGTTGGGCTTGCCGATGAAGTACGGGTCAACTCCGGTCGCCTTGGTGATCAGCGCGGCCACCGAGCCAGTTGCCGGCAATGGCCCTTCGGGAGAGGGTCCGGTCACGTCGGGGTTCGTGGCGATGAAGCGTGCTCCGCCCTCGATGAGCCGGATCGCGGTGGTGATCGCCTCGAACGAGTAGGTCCGGGTCTCCCCGAGGACGACGTAGTCGGGGTTGCGGGTGGTGAGCACGTAGCCGATCTCGTGGACGGCGGTCGTGAGGCCGGCCTCCCCGATGACGTACGCCGAACCGTGTTGTCGCTGCTCATCGAGGAACTGCGCGGTAGCCAGCGCCGACGTCCAGATCGCCTCCTCAGGAACGTCGATCCCCGCCGTCAGCAGACGGGCGCGGAGGTCACGCGGGGTGAAGATCGAGTTGTTGGTCAGCACAAGGAATGTGCGGCCAGAGTCTCGCAGCGTGTCGATGAACTGGGCGGCGCCTGGAATCGCCCGATCCTCGTGCACGAGCACACCGTCCATGTCGGTGAGCCAGCACTGGACCGGTTTGCGTTCTGTCATGCCGCCATGATCCAGCACAACGCTGCGTACGGCGACCTGCGCCTAGGGGGCGGGCACCGCCATGGTCGTCGAAGCTGCACTCCCATCGCCGGACTCGTTGACGAGCACCGTCTCCAACACCTGCTCTTCCGCCAATCCTGCTTTGCTGCGTACGACCAGGCCAGCGACGAGGAGCGCCAGCACCCCGCAGACCACGAACGTGGCGCGCGCTCCGAGCCACTGACCCGACAGTCCGCCCAGCACCATCGCCAACACCGAGAAGCCACGCGCCGTGCCATTGAGGGTGGCCAGCACACGACCGCGCATGTGCTCGGGTGAGCGCGTCACGACGAGCGTGAAGATGAGGGCGTTGAGGGCGCCTCCCGCGACGCCGCACACCGTGGTGAGTGGAATCACCAACCACACACTCGGGCTCAACCCGATCGTGGTCACGAGCACACCCAATGCGCCCGCGCAAGCTCCTGTCCAGACCACTCGACGCACGTCGGCAGCGATTCGCCCTGCCAGCACAGGGCCAACGATCTGGCCGAGCATCATGGCCGCCATCGTCACTCCGTAAACCGTCGCCGACGCACCCAAGTCGTCGGTGATGAGGAAGATCTCGACCACATTGGTTGCCTCGAGCGCGACGATGAAGAGCCACAATGCTGGCACCAGCAGCTTCAGCAGACCGTCGGTGAAGATGTACTGGCGCCCGGTCAGCCTCACGTCGCGATCACGCGCCGTGTGGTCGGCGTCGGAGTTAGCCCGATCGTCGTACCGACGTCCGCGACGCGTCCGCACCGCAGCTCCGACGACGACCAGCAGCGCAAACGTTGTGGTGTCGATCAGCAGCGTGACGTGATAGCCGAGGACGTCGAAGAGGACACCGCCCACGGCCGCCCCCGCGAGTCCGGCCAGCGCGGACAGGGACTGCTGCAAACCCACTGCATTCCCCACGAGGGCGTCTCCCACAATGCGAGGTACGACGGCGGCCCAGGTCGGCCCGGTGATCGACTGGCCGACCTGGAGCAGTAGTACGAAGACCACGATCGTGGCGAAGTTCGGCCCCCACACCAACCCGAGCGACGCGATGACTTGCACGGCACCCGCAGCGACCAGCAGCTGCCGGGAGTCGTGTTCGTCCACGATGCGTCCCGCGATCGGCGCCAGCGCAAACAGCGGCAAGCTGAACGCGATGAACAGCACGGTCATCAGCATCGGCTGGTCACTCTTCGCGACCTGCAAGGACAGCACGACGAGCGCGAGGGAGTCGCCGAAGAAGGAGATCGCGCGCGCGGGCAAGACCAGCCGCATGTCGCGATAACTCCAGATCCCGGTCTTGTGGGAGTTAGATGTGTGAAGTGACCCCTTCATAGTTGTGAAGGTAATACTTCACAATACGGCTGTCAACGGCTATCCTCGATTCCATGGCGCATCGCAAGGAAACCATCACCTTGAAGGACCCCCAGGCCCTGCGTGCGTTGGCCCATCCGGCGCGGCAACGACTGATCACTGAGCTGTTCGCCGGCCGAGTGTTGACCGCTACCGAAGCGGCCGAGATGGTGGATCTGACGCCCTCAGCAGTGAGCCACCACCTGCGGGCGTTGGAGAAATGGGGTCTGGCCCGTCGGGCCGCGACCTCCGACGACGGCCGCGAACGACCATGGGAGGGGACGGCGCGTGCCCTGAACCTGGAGCCATCCGACGTCAGTGGATCCTTTGAGGCGCTGCACTCTGTGATAGCGACCCAGCTACGGGAAACTGGCCGTCACGTGGACGAGTTCATGCGCG
Organism: uncultured Actinomycetota bacterium; assembly: GCA_963746185.1. Classification (GTDB taxonomy): domain Bacteria; phylum Actinomycetota; class Actinomycetes; order Propionibacteriales; family Nocardioidaceae; genus CAVVAE01. The sequence goes on along the minus strand of CAVVAE010000004.1, from coordinate 1,298,583 downwards.
CCGGCGACGACCCCTGGCGAAAGGTTTACCGGGGCATCTCGGCTGGTGATTTGTGGCTGACAGAGGCTGAGACGCGAGAGATCACGAACACGATCGAGGAGATGCGCGATCGGTTCAGCAGGAACCGCAGTGCGAAACGCCATCCGAAGGGGAGTCGCCATTCGACATTGACGTGGTCACTCGTGCCGAGGGAACCTGCCCCGGACGAAAGCTGACGGGTCTCAGCGCGGCCAGCGGGAGTCGATGGCAGCGCGTGCAGCCTCGGTCAACTCGCCCCATACCCGCAGTCTGGCTAGGCCGCCGTCGGGGTACACGTCGAGTCGCACATGGGTCGCGCGTTGGTCGTTTTCGACGACGTAGCGGTGTCGTGTGTCGGGCAGCGACCGGGTCTTCGCGACCACGTCCCACCACTCGACCTCGTCAAGCGCCTCGTCACCCTGCATGTGGCAGGCACTGAGCTTCACCCATCCCGGGGCATTGCCGACGAAGTACGACGTGTCGATCTCGACGTGCTTCACCGTGCCCTCACCGGCCAGCCTGAACACGGCGAAGTCGTTGCCGTCGTCACGACGTCGTGCGTTCTCCCAACCGTGAGCCATGATCTGCGCGCGTCCCGGGAGGATGAGGTTCTGCGGTGAGGAGTAGAACGCGTCCGAGCAGCCGACCAACACGCCACCGTTCTCGAGCGCGGCAAGGTCGATCGTGCCGTCGAGGAACTGCGGGTCAGGCACCACGACGCCGTGCACGCGGAACCGCGCCACTCCGCCATCGGGATAGATCGACAGCCGTACATGGGTCCACAGTTGGCGATCCTCGACTGAGTAGGCGTTGGCGGTGTCACCGAAGCAGGGGGACTTCGACACGATCGTCACCCACGCCGAGTCGTCGATCTCCTCTTCGGTGAGGTATCCCGAGACGTTGGCAGCTTCGATCGAAACGACCGGTGGGTAGTTGCCGGTAAACCAGGCGGTGTCGACCACGACGCCGTGCACGATGCCCGGGACGCCCAGGCGGACGACAGCCCAGTCGTGACCGGCTTCGCGTCTACGTCGGGTCTCCCAGCCGTCGTACACCTTCCCCTTGTGGCCGAACTCGTGGACGGCGAAGACCGACGGCTCAGGTTTGATGAGGTTCTCGCGTTGGGCGTACAGCTCGTCGTTCGCAGCGATCACGCTGCCGCCGAGCTGGCGGGAGGCGAGGTCGGGCAGCGAGGTGAACTCTGGCAACGCAGGCGACTCAGACACGTGGCGATCCTCCTCTCGTCAGCAGCCGGCCGGTGGGCGGGTCGAACACCGCGCCACGGTCGGCGACTTGCTGACCGCGCAACCAGGTCTGCCGGACGACTCCTTGCAGTCGGCGGCCAGCGTACGGCGTCAGGCTGTTCTTGTGGTGCAGCGCTGCGGGATCGACAACGAACGAGTCGTCCGGGGCGAAGACCACGACATCCGCGTCACCACCGACCTGGAGGCTGCCCTTGCCCGGGAGGCCAACGATCTCGGCCGGCCCCTTGGCCATCCAGTCGAGCACGTCATCGAGACAGTAGCCACGGGCGGCAGCCGCTTTCCACATCACCGAAAGCCCAAGCTGCAAAGAGGAAACTCCTCCCCACGCTTCGCCGAAGTCACCGGATTCGAGCTTCTTGAGGTCGGGGGTCGACGGAGAGTGGTCCGTCACCACGATGTCGATGACGCCGTCCTGGAGTCCTTGCCACAGCAGGTCTTGGTTGGCGGCATCCCGGATCGGCGGGCAGCACTTGAACTGCGTCGCCCCGTCCTGGACCTGTTCGGCGGACAATGTGAGGTAGTGCGGACACGTCTCCACCGTCACCCGCGCACCAGCGGCTCGCGCTGTCGCAAGACGGTCGAGTGATGCCGCGTTCGACAGGTGCAGGATGTGCACGCGGGTGCCGAACCGTCCCGCCGCATCGAGCACCTGGGTGATGGCGCGATCCTCGGCCTCAGGAGGACGCGACCGGACGAAGTCGTCATAGTGCGGCCCGCTGCAGTCCGGTGCCGCATCGATCGTGGCGGCGTCTTCGGCATGCACGATGAGCAGCCCGTCGAGGTCGGCGACCTCCTTCATGGCGACATCGAGCTCGCCTGCGTCAAGGGGCGGGAACTCCTCGACGCCACTGTGCAGCAGGAAGCACTTGAACCCGAAGACGCCCTCGTCATACAGCTTGCCGAGGTGGCCAAGGCTTGTAGGGATCGCACCGCCCCAGAAGCCAACGTCAATGAACCGCTGACCCTCGGTCGCAGCTCGCTTCAGCTCCAGCGCAGCTCTGTCGACGGTGGGGGGAATGGAGTTGAGCGGCATGTCGATGATCGTGGTGACGCCTCCTGCGGCCGCCGCTCGCGTTGCCGACGCGAAGCCCTCCCACTCGGTGCGACCAGGCTCGTTGACGTGCACGTGAGTGTCGACCAACCCCGGGAGCAGCACCTCGTCGTGAGCCAGCTCGACGATCTGCGCCGGATCACGTGCCCCACTGACGTCGCGCGCCAAGTTGACCCCGTCCGCGACGTCGATGTGGGTGATGGCGCCAGCGCGAACCGCGATGCTCGCCTGCTGGAGACCGCCAGGGAGCAGACATCGGCCGCGGAAGATCAGATCGGCGTTTCCGCCGCCGGGACTCATCGGGCTCACCCGACCCGCCGAGCGGCGAGTTCGCGAAGTGCGTCCATCACCGTGCTGTCGCCGACATCTTCCAGAGAAAGGGCGCCGCAGTCGACTCCGCGCAGGACGAACTGCGCCAGGGCTTGCGCTGTCGCGGGCTCGTCCAGGTACTGGCCGGGCTCGTCGCCTGCACCAAGACCGAGATATCCACGCAACCGAGCCATCAGGTAGTAGATGTCGTCCCGGAAGAACAGATACGTCGCCGCGAACCGAGTGGGCAGTTGAGCCGGGTGGAGGTCCCAGCCTTGATAGAACCCGCGTTCGAGAGATCGTCGAACGAGCCGCGCGTGGGTGGCCCATGCTTCGTGGACGAGCGATCCGACCGGCAAGAAGTTGCTCGACCCATCGGACAGCCGTACTCCGGTGCCGGCCGCTGCCAACGCCATCACGTTCTTGGCGTGCTCGGCGGCCGGATGGTCCATCGCCTGCTCTCCTGCGCTGATGCCGAGCGCTGCGGTGTAGTCGTAGGTGCCGAAGTGCAAGCCGGTGCAGCGGCCATCGCTCTCGTGCACCAGCTGGGCCACCAACGCCGAACCGTCGTACGCCAGAATCGACTGCGCCGTCTCGATCTGGATTTCGAACCGCAACCGCCGTTCGCGCAGTCCGTACGCCGTCTCCAGCCGAGCACACGCCTCGACCATCGCGTGCACCTGCTCGACCGAGGTCACCTTCGGCAGGGTCACGACGAAGCCTGCAGGCAACTCACCGCTTTCCAGTATCTCCCCGAGGAAAAGGTCGAGCGTGCGGAGGCCGCGCCGCCGAGTGGCGGCCTCGAACGACTTGAAACGGATGCCGCAGTACGGCGGCGCATCGCCTAGCTCGTGAACCGAGACGAGAGCGCGCGCTGCAGCAATCGCATCGCGGTCCTCCGTCTCGTCGTCACGGGTCCCGTAGCCGTCCTCGAGGTCGATGCGCAGGTCCTCGATCGGCTCACTGGCGAGCTTGTGCAACACCCCATCCCAGACGCCGTCTCCCCAGAGTGGATAGCTGGCATTCTCCGACAGCCCCAATGCCTGGCCGAAGGCCTGTGGGGTCGGCGCATATTCGTCGAGCGCCAGCCGTGCCTCAGCACCCCACCGGCGAGTCAGGTCAGGGGTGACCTGGTCAGCCGGTACGTAGACCGTGTGGATCGGTTGCCGTCGGCCATCGTCTCCGGGATAGAGCCGCGCCATCCGAGCGTCTGCAGGAGCAACGATCGCATCGAGCGCAGAAAGATCGTCCTCGCCGAGACGCGGTGACGGGTCGGCTGGACTCACTCGACGTACTCCGCGTAGGCCGGCACCGTGAGGAAGTCGAGGAAGTCGTCGTCGAGGGCAACCTTCTCGAAGAGCGTGCGCGCCTGGTCGAGTGCCTCCATCGTGGCCGGCTGGTCGGCATAGGCGATGCTCAACTCGGAGTAGACCTCCTCGACGATCGTCCGGACAACCTCGGCTGTGATGGTGGTGCCGTCGTCTGTCTGGCTGCCTTGATGCGTCCACTGCCAGAGCTGACTGCGCGAGATTTCCGCAGTGGCGGCGTCCTCCATCAGGTTGTCGATCGCGGCGGCACCGGTTCCAAGCAGCCACGAGACGAGGTAACGCAGCGCCACTGACACGTTCGCACGTACGCCGGCCAGCGTGATCACACCTTCGGTGGACGCGACATCGAGCAGGTCAGCGGACGCCACGCTGACGTCGTCGCGCTGCCGGTCGAGCTGGTTGGGACGATCGCCGAGCACGGCGTCGAACGCTTCCTGGCAGATCGAGACCAGGTCAGGGTGAGCCACCCACGAACCGTCGTAGCCATCGCCTGCCTCGCGTTCCTTGTCAGCGCGCACCTTCTCCATCGCGGTGGCGTTGATGTCCTTGTCACGCCGACTCGGGATGAACGCCGCCATGCCGCCCATCGCGAAGGCACCGCGCCGATGGCACGTGGAGACGAGCAGCTCGCTGTAGGCACGCATGAAGGGCTGGGTCATCGTCACGGCCGACCGATCGGGCAACACGAAGCGGCCACCGGCATCACGGAAGTTCTTGATCACGCTGAACAGGTAGTCCCACCGACCGGCATTGAGCCCCGACGCGTGCTCTTGCAGCTCGAAGAGGATCTCCTCCATCTCAAACGCCGCGGTGATCGTCTCGATCAGGACTGTCGCGCGGACGCTTCCGTAGGGCACTCCGAGAACGTCCTGCGCGTGGGTGAAGACGTCATTCCACAGCCTTGCCTCGAGGTGGCTCTCCATCTTGGGCAGGTAGTAGTAAGGCCCCAGGCCGCGTTCGAGCAGCTCGTTGCTGTTGTGGAAGAAGTGCAGACCGAAGTCGAGCAACGCACCCACCATCGGGTTGTCGTCGACGAGGACGTGCTTCTCGTCGAGGTGCCAGCCACGCGGGCGTACGACGGGCACGGCCAGGTCTCCGTCGTTGAGCGCGTACTCCTTGCCCTCGGGTGAGGTGAACGCCAACTGGTGACGATGCGTGTCGAACAGCGACACCTGGCCTTCGATGACGTTGTTCCAATGCGGGGTGTTGGCATCCTCGAGGTCGGCCAGCCAGATGCGCGCACCGGAGTTCAGCGCGTTGATCGCCATCTTGGCGTCGGTGGGGCCGGTGATCTCGACACGGCGGTCCTGCAGCGCGACAGGAGCCGGTGCCACCTGCCAGTCGGCTTCGCGGATCTCCTTCGTCTCGTCGAGAAAGTCCAACGTACCGGTCTCGCTGATCTGCCGCCGCTTGTCGACCCGGGCAGCGAGCAGCTCATCGCGACGGCCGCCGAACATCCGCTGGAGGTCAGCCACGAAAGCGAGAGCCTCGGGCGTCAGGATCTCCCCTTGCCGCGGCTCGTCCTTGGGCGCGCGGACCTCCACACCACTCACGTCAGTCATGCTGTCCTCCTCTCCCCGCAACAGCGGAGGGGTTCAGGTGCCCGTGCGGTTCCTTTGATCATCTCCAGAGTCGATGATGTGCTCGGGTCGGACGGGAACGCGCGGCAGGTCGAGACCACAGGCGTCACGGATGGCGGCCATCACTGCCGGGCCCGAGGAGATCGTCGGCGCCTCTCCGACCCCGCGCAGCCCGTACGGCGCGTGGGGATCGGCGTACTCCAACACCTCGATCGGCATCGGCGGCGTGTCGAGAATCGTCGGGATCAGGTAGTCCGTGAACGATGGGTTGCGGATCTTCCCTTCGACGATCTGGATCTCCTCCATCAACGCCAGGCCCATCCCCTGGGTCGATCCGCCCTGGATCTGGCCGACGACGGCTTGCGGGTTGAGCGCCTTGCCGACGTCTTGGGTGCACGCCAGCTCGACCACCTTGACGAGACCGAGGTCGACGTCGACGTCGACGACCGCCCGATGAGCCGCGAACGCGAACTGCACGTGGGCAAAGCCCTGACCCGTCTCCGGGTCGATCGGGTGTGTCTTGCGGTGCCGCCACTCCACCGTTTCCTCGACGACGTCGGTTCCGAGCACCTCAGCCATCGGCGCCACGATCCCAGTGCGTGACACGACCATGCCGCCTTCGAGGCGCGGTTCCTCCAGCGGTTCGCCTGAGTAGCTGCGCGCCAGATCGAAGACCTTCGCCCGCACCCGTTGGCACGCGGCCTGGACGGCGCCTCCGGTGACGTAGGTCTGTCGCGATGCCGACGTCGAGCCGCCAGAACCGACCTGGGTGTTCTTCGGGTGGATGACGACAGTGTCGACGCCGAGCTCGGTGCGGCAGATCTGCTGCTCGATCGTGATCAGTCCCTGACCCACCTCCGCAGAGGCGGTGTGAACTGTGACGTGTGGTGCTCCACCCACCACCTCGAGCCGGACGCGTGCCGTGGAGTAGTCGTCGAAGCCTTCGGAGAAGCCGACATTCTTGTAGGCGACCGCGTAGCCGACGCCTCGTCGTACTCCTTCGCCATGAGTCGTGTTGGACACCCCTCCCGGCAGGTGGCGCAAGTCGGTGGCGTCGAGGTCGGCAGGCATGGGCATCGCCTGGAGCCGTTGGAGGAGCTCGGCAACGGGTGCTGCGCTGTCGATCACTTGTCCTGTCGGTGCTTTCGAGCCCTCCTCCATCGCGTTGAGCACGCGCACCTCGACCGGGTCCATGCCGAGCTCAGCAGCCAGCCTGTCCATCTGAGCCTCGTACGCGAACGCCGTCTGCACCGACCCGAACCCGCGCATCGCACCGCACGGAGGGTTGTTGGTGTAGGCGCCGTAGCAGTCGACGTGGATGTTGGGTACGACGTAGGGGCCAAGACCCATCGTGCCCGCGTTACCGACCACGGCAGGCGTCGAGGACGCGTAGGCGCCGCCATCGAGATAGATCTCGGCCTTGACGTAGACCAGCTTGCCCTCGCGGGTGGCGCCGTGTTCGTAACGCATCGACGCCGGGTGCCGGTGCACGTGACCGAAGAACGACTCCTCACGGTTGTAGACCATCTTGATCGGCTTGCCCGTGTGCAGTGCCAGCAAGCAACCGTGCACGTGCATGGAGAGATCCTCGCGACCCCCGAACGCGCCACCGACACCGGCGAGTGAGAGGCGTACCTGCTCCGGCTTGAGGGCGAGCGCAGCGCAGATCTGCCGCTGGTCGACGTGCAGCCATTGGGTGGCGACGTAGAGGTCGACGCCTCCGACGTCATCCGGGACAGCCAGCCCCGCCTCAGGGCCGAGAAAAGCTTGATCCTGCATGCCGACGTCGTAGTCGCCGACGACAACCACGTCTGCGGTGGCATCGGGGTCACCTACGCGGATCTTCAAATGGCGCAACAGGTTGCCCTGCGGGTGCAGGTCGGCCGCCTCGCGGCTCAGCTCGGTGACTTCGCCTTCGAGGTCGCCGTGCAGGTCGGGTGAATCGTGGCCGAGGGCGACCCGTGGGTCAGTGACCGGCTCGAGCACGTCGTACTCGACCTTGATCTTCTTCGCCGCCTGTCGCGCGATCTCTGGATGGTTGGCAGCCACCAACGCGACCGGCTCGCCTTGGTAGCGGACCATGTCGATGGCTAGCACCGGTTGGTCGGCGATCTCGAGGCCATACGTCTTGGCTCCTGGCACGTCCTCGTGGGTCAATACGGCGAACACTCCAGCCGTGGCCAGCGCCTCACCGATGCCGATGCTCTTGATGCGCGCGTAGGGGTGCGGGCTGCGCAGCGTGACGCCCCACAGCATGTCGTCCATCCAAAGGTCGCTGCCGTAGGCGAACTCACCCGTCACCTTCAACGTCGCGTCTGGCCGCTGCGGGCTCTCACCGACACCGCCGAGGGTGTTGTCGCGCAACGCATCGGGCGCACCCGCAGGCGTCTTCGGTTGGGTCTCAGGTGGTGCTGTGCTCACGTGCACATCGGCAATCGGCGGGGTTGTCTTCATGAGCTGACTCCTGCCCGTGTCAGCAAGGCGGCGTTCGCGGACTTCACCTGATGCGCCACCGACTCCTCGTCGACATTGACCAGCTCGTCGCGTCGTACGACGGCCTGGCCTTGCACCATCAGCAGCTCCAGCGGCGGGGCCGACCCGAGCACGAGTGCGGCCACCGGGTCAGCGATATCGACGTGCGCGATCGTGTCGAGGCGCCATAGGGCGATGTCGGCGAGCTTGCCGGCTTCGAGGGAGCCGATCTGGTCATCCCAGCCGAGCACCTGAGCGCCGCCGATCGTCGCTGTCTCGAGGGCATCGCGGACCGTCAGCGCATCGGGTCCACCTTTGGCGCGAGCGAACAACACGGCGTGGCGAAGCTCCTCCACCAGCGAAGCCGCCTCGTTGGAAGCAGCACCGTCGACACCGAGTCCGACGGGAACGCCGGCGTCTCGCAGGTCACGGGTGCGGCAGATGCCCGCACCGAGCCGAGCGTTGGACGACGGGCAGTGCGCGACGCCTGTGGACGTTGCGCCCAACTTGGCCACCGCGTCGTCGTCGAAGTGGATACCGTGGGCCATCCAGACGTCTGGCCCCAACCAGCCCAACGACTCGACGTAGTCGACCGGCGAGCAGCCGAACCGCTCCTGGCAGAATTCGTCCTCGTCCACGGTCTCGGCGAGGTGCGTGTGCAGACGGACGCCCTTGTCACGCGCAAGCGAGGCGGCTTGTTTGAGCAGGTCGCCGGTCACGGAGAACGGTGAGCACGGGGCCACCCCGATGCGGAGCATCGAGTCCGGACTCGCGTCATGGTGAGTGTCGATCGCAGAGGTCGTCGACGCGAGGATCGTCTCGAGGTCCTCGACGACGTGGTCGGGCGGCAACCCACCTTGGCTCTTGCCCAGGTCCATCGACCCACGTGTCGGGAGGAACCGGAGGCCGACCGCGCGGGCCGCCTCGATCTCGGCGGTGAGCAGGTCTCCACCGTCGGTCGGAAAGACGTAGTGGTGATCCATCGACGTGGTGCAGCCGGTGCGCGCCAACCATCCCAGCCCACCTGTCGCAGCAGCATGAACCGTCTCCTCGTCGATACAGCCCCAGATCGGGTAGAGCGTCGTCAACCATTCGAAGAGCGTCGCGTCGACGGCGAACCCGCGCGTCACCCACTGGTAGAGGTGGTGGTGGGTGTTGACGAGGCCAGGGGTGGCAAGGCAACCGGTGGCATCGACGTACGTCGCCCCAGGCAGGTCACGACGCGCGAAACCTTCGTTGACTGCGGTGATGCGGGCCCCGTCGACGACGACGTGTCCGGCTCGGAACTCCGTCCGGTTGCCGTCCATCGTGACGATCGCGCATCCGTCGAGGACTGTCGTCATGGCGCATCACCTGAACCAGCCGATGCCCGCATCCGTCCAGCGGCGAGGCGTACGGCGTCGAGGATCTTCTCATAGCCCGTGCACCGACACAGGTTGCCGGCAAGGGACTCCCGGATCTCCGCATCGTCGGGCTCGGAGTCTCGTTGGAGCAGGTCGTGGGTCTGGACCAGCAGACCGGGAGTGCAGAATCCGCATTGGACAGCACCCGCCTCGATGAACGCCTGCTGCACCGCGTGCAGCTCCTCACCGTCCGAGAGACCCTCGACCGTGATGATCTCCCGTCCGATGGCTTGGCCGGCTGCTACCAGGCAGGCACATGCGGGAATGCCGTCGATGTAGACCGTGCAGGAGCCACATTCGCCTTGCTCACAAGCGTTCTTGGAGCCCGGTAGACCCATCCGCTCGCGCAGCACGTACAGCAGGCTCTCCCCTTCCCAGACGTCGTCGGCCTCATGGGGCTCACCGTTGACGGTGGTGGTGATCCGCATGACTACATCCCTCCCGTCGTTGCATAGTCGGCCCAGGCCCAAGCCAATGTGCGGCGGGCCATCACGCCCAAGGAGTGAAGTCGATACGCTGCCGTCCCGCGTACGTCGTCGATCGGCGCTGCCGAAGTCTTGACTCGTTCTCCGAATTCGCGGGTCAGCGCGTCAGGCAGCTCTGCGCGCGAGTCCCACAGTCCCTCGCTCTCCAGCGATTGGCCGAGGAACGTCTCGGCGTCCAGCGCCCGCCGCGGGGTTGGAGCGGCGGACCCGATCCCGGTGCGGACCTCATGCCGGTCGGGATGCAGCGCAAGCCCGAAGGCTGACACGGCGATCACCATCGCGTTGCGGGTGCCGATCTTGCTGAACTGCTGTGGTCCAGACGGCGGCGTGATGATGACGGCTGTGATCAGTTCGTTGGCTCGACCTGCGTGCTTCTTCACGCCGGTGTAGAACTCGTCGATCGGAACCGTGCGAACCCCATCGACGCTGGAGAGCTCGACATCGGTTTCGGCCGACAGCAGCGCCGGGTGTGAGTCGCCCGCGGGAGATGCAGCGCCTAGGTTGCCGCCGACCGTTCCCTTGTTACGGATCTGTGGTGATCCGACGGTGCGTGACGCCATCGCGAGGCCAGGCAGCGTGGCCCCGAGCTCATCGATGACGCGGGTGTAGGTCACACAAGCTCCCAGCCGGACCCGGCCGTCGTCGAGGCTCCAATCAGCCAGCTCAGCGATCCGGCTGAGGTCGAGAAGAGCCGGTGGTCGATGCCGGTCGAAGTTGAGCTCGACCATCACGTCAGTGCCTCCGATGATCGGCATCGCCTCAGGCATCTCAGCCTTGGCAGCAAGGGCATCGGCGAGGTTCGTCGGGGCTAGGAACTCCATCGCGCCTCCCAGGCTCGGCCCTCGTCAGGCGCGTCGTCACGAAGCACGGTCGCCTGGATCAGACCATAGGGCCGATCGTCGGCGTGGAAGACCTCGCCTGGGTTGTCGAGGCCAAACTTCCCCAGATCCACCACGAAGTGGTGGATGTTGGGCGCGGACAACCGGATCTCCACGACTTCGGGCCGCCGTTCGAGCACCCCCTTGCCCATCTCATAGAGCGTCTGCTGCAGGGCCAGGCTGTGCACCGTGGCGAACTTCTCGAGCAACGTCGACCGGACGGCGTCGTAGGAAGCCCTCCAATCGGGGCAGGTGTCGCCGGCATGGTTGGCGTTGTTGGTGAGGTCCAGGTTGCCGTAGCGCCAACGGGCGACCAGCGACGTTGCCATCACCCGGTCATGGGTCTCGGCCAAGGTGGTGTACTCGTCCTTCAGAAAGCCGGCGAACTCCGAACCGGTCGACTTCAGTACGACGAGGTCGCGCAGCCCGGAGACCACCCAGGTCTGCTGATCGGCGCCGAGCCCGTCGACCGTCACAGACGTCGTGCGGGTTTCAGGGCCAGTGCGGACGAAGCTGTGGTCATGTGGCTTGCCGTCGACCTCGATGCGCGACCAGGTGTACTCATCGACCCTGATCGCTGCACCATCGACGGACTCCACGTCGTTCACGAAATGTCTGCCGAGGGCGAGGGCGAAGTCCTCGATCTGGTCGACGCCTTGGCTCTTGGCAAACGCGAAGACGGTGTTCTTCTGGGTGTCGGTGGGGAGCACCCTCGACTGGTCGCCGTCGGTGTGGGCGGCATCAAAGTCACCACGCAGCGCCGTCGACACGTTGAGGTCGTGGATCTCGTGCCGGGGCGTGTCTCGGTAGATCCGGACGACGCGATTCTCGGCTTTGCCGTACTGGTGAGGCCCGAGCACGATGTGGGATTCGGTGGCCATCGTCAGCTGCCGCGGTAGGTCGAATAGCCGAACGGGCTGAGGAGCAGGGGGACGTGGTAGTGCTCGCCCGACGTCACCTCGAACGTCACCGTGACCTCAGGGTAGAAAGCCTCCAGACCAAGTTCGGTGAAGTAGGCGCCGGTGTTGAACCGCAGCTGGTAGCGGCCGGCCTCGAGCTGGTCTGGCCCGAGGTCGTTGATGCGGCCGTCTTCGTCAGTCTCGCTGGTGGCCATGGCGGGCGGGTCGCCCAACGTGTGCTCGAGGACCACGGTGATTCCCGCAGCGGGCCGACCTTGAGCGGTGTCGAGTACGTGGGTCGTAACGTGGCTCATGGGCTTACCACCTGCTGGAGTCGCAGCAATGCGATGTCGCGCAATGCGGCCACCGCTTCGCGCCGTTCGGTCTCGTCGTCGTTGCCGAGCCGTCGTTCGAGTTCCTTGAGGATCTCCTCGCTCGAACGTCCAGCCGCCCTGATGAGGAACACCCGATCGAAGCGCTCCTCGTAGCGCTTGTTGCCGAGCCGCAGCCGTTCGGCGGTGTCATCGTCGCGCTCGACGCCTGCCTGTTCGGATCGTGCGAACGCCTGCTCCGCTGAGGCAGCCGGTGTGCCGTCGGCTGTGGCCTCCAGCTGCTCACCGATCCGCGGATGCCGGGTCAGGGCCGCGGCGAGCTCGTCGTCCGTGAGGTTCTCGGCACTCGCCTTGGCGTGCATCAGCAAGGCGGACAGATCGACGTACGGGCGAGCCTCGACGACCTCATCGGCCCAGCGGCGTACACCCAGGCAGCCGTCAACGCCGGCCCGCGCCTCGTCAACGCTCAGCGCGTTGAACTCCTCGACCTGCATCGCCGCCCTCTCGTCGATGTCGTGGCTGGCGTCACACATTACTGCGACCGGGATGAGGTTGCGCATGGCAACTGCCCGTGTGAGCGGCCGCCTCCCGTTGGTGGGTAGCGTGCAGACCATGAGGATCGTGTCGCTGCTGCCCTCGACGACAGAGATCTTGTTCGCCCTGGGTGCTGGTGACGACGTCGTGGGTGTGACGTTCGAGTGCGATTTTCCGCCTGTCGCGCGGCAACGGCGCATCGTCTCGACCAGCAGCCTGCCCGAGGGCCTCGACCCGGTCGCGATCGATTCCCTTGTGGCCAAGCGGATGGCGGCCGGTGAGGACCTCTACCACCTCGACGAGGGTGCCCTGGCCGACCTCGACGCCGACGTGGTAGTGACCCAGGACCTCTGCGCCGTCTGCGCGGTGGACGTCTCGGTGGTCGACGATGCGCTCGCGCACCTCGGCTGCACCGCCAAGGTCGTCACCATCGACCCGCACACCCTCCAGGAAGTGCTCGAGTCGATCGAGGAGCTCGGTGCAGTCTCGGGTGCGCAGGACTCTGCTGCGTCACTGGTCGCCGGGCTGCGTCGTCGACTCGAAACGGTCGCAGCCGCGGTCGACGGACGAACGCGACCGCGTGTGCTGGTGCTGGAGTGGACCGACCCGCCGTTCGCGCCGGGGCACTGGGTGCCGCAGATGGTCGAGGCAGCAGGCGCTGTGTCGACGCTCGGGTCGGTCGGCGAGAAGTCCTATCGCACGACGTGGGAGGACGTCGCTGCGAGCGCCCCCGACATCATCGTGTCGGCACCCTGCGGATTTGCGCTGCCGGCGTCGTTGGAACTGGCCCGCGGGATCGTCTCCGCCGGCGTCCTGCCTGAAGGAGTACCGGTGTGGGCGGTGGACGCCAACGCGTCCTTCGCTCGCCCGGGTCCGCGGCTGGTCGACGGTGTCGAAGCACTGGCCGCGATCGCCCATGGCGACGTGGCAGGCCCTCCCGATCCTTCGATAGCGGCCCAGGTGCGCTGACCCCTCGATCGTGGAGCGACCTCGCGGCGACGCAGTCGAGTGGGAGCTTCATGCACCGTTCGAGCCAGTTTTCACCACCGCAACCTCCCACTCGGCTGCGGTTCCCAGAACCCCGGTCACTCGTGCTGGGTCACGTTGATGACGGCTCCGTTCGGATCACGTACGAAGAACCGTCGAAGACCCCAGTCCTCGTCAGTCAGCGGATAGACGATCTCAGCTCCCGCCGCTACAGCACGTTCGAAGACCGCGTCGACGTCATCCACCTCGATGGATACGTCGGGATGGACGTGCGCTTTGATGTCGAGCTTCATGAGGCTGAGTTGAACCTCGCGTTGATCGGTCCCGAAGAACAGGATCCAGTCGAGACCGCTGCTCTCCTCAAGGCCGATGACCCCGCTGTAGAAGGCGCGACTCTCATCGAAGTGATCCGACCGGATGTTGGGCTTGATGCGCTTGACCGTCATCGAGGCAGCCTAAGTCTCGGTTGCGACGTCAGAGGTTGCCGGGGAAGAGGTTCGCGTCCGACGGAACCACCGTCTTGTACACCCACTGCCGCCAGAAGCTCCTCAGGTCGACATCGGTACGCCGCTCGAGATGGTTGCGCAATGCGTTCATCGAGATGTTGCCGCCGGCGAAGTTGCGCTGAATGCTGCGCATGGCCGAGAAAAACCGACGGTCTCCGACCTTGTTGCGCAGTGCGTGCACGAAGAACTTGCCCTTCACATACACAGCGAAGTCGAACTCATGGTCTGGACCCATGTCGTACAAGTTCATCCGGAAGAGATGACGCCCGCGCTCCTTGATCTGGTGTCGATAGCGGCGGTCGAGGTTCACCCCGTTGTGCTCATCCCAGAGCCACTCGGAGTACGACGCCAGGCACTCGTTGAGACAGATGTCGCGCCACCGGCGCAGCGACACATTGTCGCCCCACCATTGATGGCCGTTCTCATGAACGATCGTGATCAGGCTTGTCGAGCGGGAGTAGACCGGTCGCGTATAGGTCTCGAGCTCGTACGGGATGCTGTCGCTGACGAAGATCCCGCCGGCTTGTGGAGCCGGGTACTGACCCCACCGTCGCGACAGCACGCGCAGGATCTCGGGCAATTTGCTCTCACGCTGCTGGGCGCGGCCAGGTCGTGGTCCGTAGGCCGAGACCACCTTCGTGCCGTCGGCCAGCCGTGAACGTTCGAACGTCAGCTTGTCGATGTACATCGTCGTCAGGTACGTCGCCGTGCGTTCGCCCAACCGCCACCGGTAGGTACGGACCTTCGCACCGTGCCGTACTCCGGCGGAGGTGCGACCTTGGTCGCCGCCAGAGATCACGGCCAACGGGCGAGGGACCGTCGCCGTCAGCGAGAAGCGCGCCTTGTCGGTCGGATGGTCGTTACACGGATACCAGATCGCACACCCGTGCGGCTCCCCGGCGATGAAGCCGCTTCCCGGCGTCCGAGCCGACGTCCAGCCGCTCGGTGAGCCCGCGTCGAGGACGTAGCGCAGCTTGCCGGCATACGTCACGCGGGTCGCGAACGGCTCTCCGGACCTGACGGCACGCGCCGGAGTCACCACGAGCTCATGCGCACCTCTGCGAGCCCACGTCGCCCGCCGACCGTCGACGGCGACGGAGCCGACCCGCAACCCCTTGAGGTCCAGGTGGAATGACGTCAGCCGCTGCTTGGCGAGCGACCTGACGACCGTCGTCGCCCTGATCGACTCATGTTTGGTGTAGTAGTCGAGGACCACGTGGTAGCTCACGACGTTGTAGCCGGGGTTACCGTCGGCCGGGTAGTACGGATCGCCGATGCCGCTCGCAGGTCTAGCGACCGACTCACGCGTGAGCGCCGACGGAGTGCTGGTGCCCGCCATACCACTCAGATCTCCGGCGGGTAGCAAGATGGCGGTGGCAGCCGCGACGGCGGCAAGCAGTCTGCGTTTCATGGTCTCCCACTCAGGCAGGTGGTCGAGGAGGTCGAATTCCTCGTGATCATCGCACCGTCAGAGGGCGCGTGCCAGCGGACAAGCTCAGAGCACATCGGGCCTCGACAAGCTCGACCGCCGGAGGGTTAGAGATCGCCCGGGTGCAAGTTCTCCTCTGAGGGCGAACCGGGGTCGATCACCCAGTCCTGCCAGAAGCTCGTCAGGTCGACTCCGGTCTCGGACTGCAAGGAGTTGCGGAGACCCATCATCGACAGGTTGCCGCCCGCATGGTCGACCTGGATCTGCTGCATCGCGGTGAAGAACGCTTCGTCGCCGATCTTGTTGCGCAACGCGTGTACGAAGTAAGTGCCCTTCTGATAGACACCGGCGAAGTCGAACTCGTGACCGGGTCCCATGTCGTACAAGGGGGCGTTCAAGAAGTCGTTGCCTGGCCCATCGACATCTGACCGGTACTTCGCGTCGAGATCTTCGCCCTTGTGTTCGTCCCAGAGCCACTGCGAGTACGACGCCAGGCATTCGTTGAGGCACACGTCGCGCCAACGCTTGACCGAGACGTTGTCGCCCCACCACTGGTGGCCGTTTTCGTGCACGATCGTCGTCACGTCAGCGCCTTCGGTGTAAATCGGACGCGTGAAGGTCTCAAGCGAGAACGGCACGTCACCGTTGACGAAGATGCCACCCGCCTGGGGGGCGGGATACGGACCCCAGTGATCCGCTAGGACGTTCAGGATCGCCGGCAGCTTTGCCTCGCGCTGAGGCGCGCTGCCCGGATGGGGACCGTAGGCCGAGACGACCGGCGTCCCGTCAGCCAACGTCAATCGTTCGAAAGTCAGCCTGTCGATGTAGATCGTCGTCAGGTACGTCGCCGTGGCCTCATTGAGCGCCCACCGATAGGTGCGCACTCGGGTCCCGTCGTCATCGGTGCTCGACGTCAGGGGGAGTTCCTTTCCCACCGACACCACGGCGAACGGGCGCGGCACCGTGGCCGCGAGCTTGAACCTGGCTTTGTCGGTCGGGTGGTCGTTGCACGGGTACCACAGCGTGCATGAGTGCGGCTCGCCCGCGATGAAGCCGCCACCCGGCGTTGTCGCGTCGTACCAGCCGCTCTGCACTGCACCGACGGGGTCGACCCCGGGTTTGCCGTGGTAGTTCACCACGGTCACGAATTGAGCCGCGCTGGCGACGGCGCGAGTGGGGGTAACGACAAGCTCATGGTCACCCTTGCGGGTGAACGTGGCTTTCGCGCCGTTGACCGTGACTCGCGTGACCTTCATCCCGATCAGGTCGAGGTGGAACGACGACAGCCGGGCCTTGGCAGTTGAGGTGACTGTGGTGACGGCGTCCATGCGCTTGCTTTCCGGGTGATACCGGACGTTGACGTGATAGCCCTTCACGTCGTACCCGGGATTGCCGTCGTCGGGGTAGTACGGGTCACCGATCCCGGAGCCGGTCGGAGCAGCAAGCTCTGAGTCGGCGGCAGCGCTGTCGCTCGACGAACCGGTGCAGGCGAGCAGACTCACCATCAACGTCGCGGCGACGCCTTGGCGCAGCGCCAGTCGTGCCTGCATCGCGTCCCCTCCCGTTGCTCTGCCGAACCGTCTCGGCTGTGGTGATCATCGCATCGAAGAGAGCGCCCACGGAATGGCGTGAGCCGAGATGTGATCAGCCGTTGACCACGACGCAAGCCACAGGAGATGCGTCAGCGGGCAACAGCCGAGCGAAGCTCGTCGGCCGTGAACAGCGAAGTCAGGCGCACACCGATGTCGGCGAGTGCCTCGCGTCCACCTGACTCCCGGTCGATGACGCAGAGCGCGTCCGCAACGACTGCACCCGCGTCGCGGAGATCCTTCGTCGACAACAGCACTTGGCCAGCTGACGTCACGACGTCCTCGACCACCGTCACCCGTCGACCGGCGACGTCGACCCCTTCGGCGAGGCGACAGGTGCCGTACGGCTTCGCCTCTTTGCGCACGAACGTCAGCGGGATGCCTGTGGTCAGCGACAGAGCTGTGGCGACGGGTACCCCTCCCAGCTCGAGCCCCGCGAGCACCTCGGTGCCGAGAGGGACGAGTGGCGCCATCGCCGCGGCGACGCGTCGAAGCAGGTCAGGCTGGGCCTCGAACTGGTACTTGTCGAAGTACTCGTGGGCGACGACGCCAGATCTCAGCAAGAACTCGCCCGACAAGTGAGACGACTCCTGCAAGGCTGCAGCGAGGCCGGTCGACCCTGCCGTGTCGGTCATCACGGACATCAGCATAGGCGGAGCCAGACCGTGGCTAGAGTGGGTCTGATGGTCACGTTGCGGAAGGAAGCCGCCGTGCACGAAGCCGCCGTCGAGGCGCTTCGTGCTTCTTATGCTGCGATCCCACGTGGCCACACCGTGCGGCTAGCGAAGAAGACTTCCAACCTCTTCCGCCCCCGCGCCGAGCAGCAGATCGGCCTCGACGTCGCCAACCTCAACGGGGTGATCGATGTCGACCCCGAGCGTCGTACGGCGGACGTGCAAGGGATGTGTACCTATGAGCACCTGGTCGACGCCACCTTGCCGTTCGGGCTGATGCCACTCGTCGTGCCCCAGCTGAAGACGATCACTCTCGGTGGCGCCGTCACGGGCCTCGGGATCGAGGCATCGTCATTCCGCAACGGCCTGCCCCACGAGTCCGTGCTCGAGATGGACATCCTCACCGGCGACGGCAGCATCGTCACCGCCACTCCCGACAACGAGCACGCCGACCTCTTCCACGCTTTTCCCAACTCCTACGGCAGCCTCGGCTACGCCGTCAGGCTCCGCATCGAACTCGAGCCGACCCTCGCGTACGTCGCCTTGCGTCATGTGCGGTTCGCCGACCTTGACTCCCTGACGGACGCGGTGGAGGCGATCTGCGCGTCACATGACTGGGCCGGTGACCGCGTCGACTTCCTCGACGGGGTCGTGTTCGAACCGCACGAGGCATACCTCACCCTCGGGCGCTGGGTCGACGACGTCGCTGAGTCCGGCCTCCTCAAACCCAGCGACTACACCGGCCAGCAGGTCTTCTACCGCTCGCTTCGGGAACGATCGCGCGACGTCTTGACCGCGCGTGACTACCTCTGGCGCTGGGACACGGACTGGTTCTGGTGCTCCCAGGCGTTCGGCGCGCAGCATCGCGTCCTTCGGCGGTTGTGGCCGACGCGCTACCGACGCAGCAACGTCTACCACCGCATCGTCGGTTGGGAGAACAAGTACCGGGTGATGGCCCGGATCGACCGACGCCGCGGCAAACCCGACCGCGAACGCGTCGTTCAGGATGTCGAAATCCCCGTGGAGCACACCGCAGACTTTCTCCGCTGGTTCACCACTCATGTTCCGATGCGACCGGTGTGGCTGTGCCCACTCCGGCTGCGTCAGATCGAAGGCGCCGGATCCGCGCGCCCGTGGCCTCTATATCCGTTGCGAGACGGACAGACCTACGTCAACATCGGCTTCTGGGGGACGGTGCCGATCGAACCTGGTCGGGTCGACGGGGACGTCAACCGGCTCATCGAGCAAGCGGTGGCGGACCACAACGGCCACAAGTCGTTGTACTCCGATGCGTACTACGACGAGGCGAGCTTCGACGAGTTGTACGGCGGTCCGGCATACCGGTCCGCCAAGGATGTCTATGACCCCGATCAGCGTCTGACCGGGCTCTACGAAAAGGCGGTGGGACGCAAATGAGGATCGCAGAGATGTTCTCGAAGCTGACGGCTGGAGAGCCGCCCTTGCGCTTTGAGGCGTACGACGGCAGCGGCTTCGGACCACCGGACTCCCCTGTCACGATGCGGCTGCTCAACGAACGCGGTCTGCGCTATCTCGCTACGGCACCTGGGGATCTCGGCCTGGCTCGCGCCTACGTCTCCGGCGACCTGACGCTCGACGGATCCCACCCGGGCGACCCCTACGACGCCCTGAAGATGCTCGGCAACTGGCGTTTCCGCCGACCCACACCGAGCGAGATCGCCGTGCTCGTCCGCGAGATGGGCTGGCGGCGCCTCGTCCCACCCGAGCCGCCCAGGCAAGAGACCGTCCCGCGTTGGCGCCGGGTCGCGGAGGGTTTGCGACACTCCCGCCAACGCGACGCGGAGTCGATCCAGCACCACTACGACGTGTCGAACGAGTTCTACGAGAAGGTGCTCGGACCGTCGATGGCTTATACGTGTGCGGTGTTCCCCACCGCTGAGACGTCCCTCGAAGACGCCCAGGCGGAGAAGTTCGATCTGGTCTGTCGCAAGCTCGGGCTGCAACCCGGCATGCGGTTGCTCGACGTCGGGTGTGGTTGGGGCGGCATGGTCCGTCACGCGGTCAAGCACTACGGCGTGACCGCGCTTGGCATCACTCTCAGCGCGGAGCAGGCCAAGTGGGGCGCCCTCTCGATCCAGCGGGAGGGTCTCGACGGCGCCGAGATCGTGCACGGCGACTACCGCGATGCTCCTGGCCGCGACTACGACGCAGTCAGCTCGATCGGGCTCCTCGAGCACGTCGGCGTGCACAACTACCCGGCGTACTTCAGCTTCCTGCAGGGCAAACTGCGCAACGGTGGCCGGCTGCTCAACCACTGCATCACCCGGCCGCACAACAACACTCGTGTCACCACGGGCGCCTTCATCGACCGCTACGTGTTCCCCGACGGCGAGCTCACCGGCTCCGGCCGCATCATCACCGACGCGCAGAACGTCGGGCTCGAGGTCAGGCACACGGAGAATCTGCGCGAGCACTACGCGCTGACGCTGCGCCGCTGGTGCGCCAACCTGGTCGAGAACTGGGACGCCTGCGTCACCGATGTCGGTGAATCCACCTCACGGGTCTGGGGTCTCTACATGGCTGGTTCGCGGCTGGGGTTCGAGATGAACGAGGTGCAGTTGCACCAGATGCTCGCGGTCAAGGTGGCGCCGTCCGGTGATGCAACGTTCCCGCTTCGCCCGACGTGGCTCAGCTGACGCTCTGGCATCTCGGCTCGGAGCTACCCTGGCCGCCGTGACAGACCTGACGGATGTGACCGATCTGTTCGTGATTCGCGAGCGCCCGCTCGACCACGCAGACGTCGTACGCCTGGTCGAACAGGTCCAGGCGTACTACGTCGCGATCTACGGTGGTCCTGACACCTCACCGGTCGACGCCGGCGAGTTCCGCAGGCCCGGCGGCGCGTTCTTCGTCGGCTACCTCGACGATCAGCCTGTCGCGATGGGCGGTTGGCGCTTCTCCCCGCAGCCGCCCGACATCGGGGCTGACCGTCCTGCCGAGATCAAGCGGATGTACGTCGTGCCGGATCAACGCGGCAAGGGACTCGCCCGCGCCATGCTCGACCACTTAGAGAGTTCCGCCATCGCCTCGGGCGCCGATGCGCTCGTGCTCGAGACTGGCAGGGTTCAACCTGCGGCGATCGCGCTCTACCGGTCGTCGGGGTACGTCGACGTGCCGCGCTTCGGTCACTACGCCGGTGAGCAGTCAGCAGTCCATCTGGGCAAGGTGCTTCCGAGAGCCGGGGATGCTCCGCCAAGTCAGCGCGCGTCGTCGCGCTCGACCAGCTCCGACGGATGAGCAAGCGTGATACCCAACCCGCCGGCCATCGCCGCCGTGAATGTCAAGGTGTCGATCGGTGACCCGTTGGCGACCGTCGCACCGGCCAGACCCGTGACGCCACGAATGCCGCCCCACGTGCAGTCGACGAAGACGGCTTTGGTGGCCCGGGCCGACGAGAACTCCGCACCGGTCAGGTCGCATCGTTCGAACCTGGCTCCGGAGATGTCCGCCGATCCGAAGTCCGCGCGCTGGAACCGGCAGTCGACGAACTCGAGCGCCAAGGTCGACACGAAGCGGAATGAGCTCATGTCGGCCAGGCAGTCGACGAACGCCACGTGACGGATCGAGGCCGCCGCCCAGGTCGCACCGGTGAGCCGGCAGCCACGGAACTCGACTCGATTGAACGCCGCCTCCTGCAGGACGACGTTCGCCAGGTCGCACCGTTCGAAGCGCGTGTCAGACACGCTGAGCTTGCCGATCTCAGACCCCGCGAATGTGCACCCGGTGACCGCACACGCCTCGACGTCGACCAGGCGGGCGTGCCGGTTCGTCAGCTCGAGGTCCCGTAGGTCGAGCTCGCACAGCAGGGCATCATCGACGATGTCGTCGCGGGGAAGCTCAGCCGATGTCAGGCCCTCTTCAAGCTTGGGCGGGATCCGGCGGGTGGGCTTTTTGGCACGGCTCGTCATCGGCGGCCACGTTACAAGCCCACCAGCCGGGCGGTCGCTCGACCTCAGAACAGCTGGGTCAGTGAGTAGATGAGCAACCCAGCCAGGCCACCGACCAACGTCCCGTTGATGCGGATGAACTGGAGGTCACGCCCGACGTGGAGCTCGATCCGGCGGGCGGCCTCATCCCCGTCCCACCGCTCGATGGTGTCGGTGATGACGGTGGCCACCTCGTCGCCGTACCGCTGGACAACGAACGCTGCCAGGTCAGCGGCGTAGCCGTCGCACCGCTCACGGAGTGCGTCGTCCTCGGTAAGCCGGACCCCGAAGGCGGTCAACCGCTCGATCGCCCGACGTCGTACGACGCTGTCCGGGTCGGCCAGCGTCACGTCGAGGGCCCGGCTCACTGCGCGCCACAGCGACGTTGCGGTCTCGGCAACCTGCGGTTGGGCCAGGATGCGAGCCTTGAGCCGTTCGGCGCGGGCCATCGTGTCGGGGTCGTGCTGCAGGTCGCGAGCCAGATCAGTCAGCAGGTCGTCCAGAGCACGTCGCGCGTGGTGGTCAGGGTCGGCCCGGATGTCGGCGATCCAGGCCATCGCCTCGTGATGTAGCCGCGCCGCCACCTTCTCGTCGAGCCAGTTGGGTGTCCACCACGGCGCACGGGTGCGGATGACGTCAGAGACCGTCTCCTCGTTGGTGCTCAGCCACCGGTGTGCCTCGTCCAGCGCGATGTCGACCAGCCCGTGATGGGCCTGCTCCTCGACAACTTCCCCGAGCAGCTGACCGGCCATGGCGCTGAGCGGTTCCTCGGCCAGTCGCGGCAGCAACTCGGTCGCGATCAGGCTCTGGACGTCTTCGTCCTGCACGCGCGCGAGCCCGGTTCGCACCAGGCTCGATGCCTCGACCACCACCCGGGTGCTGTGCTCTGGTTGGCGCAACCACTCACCGACCCGCCGACTCACCTGGGCATCGGCGACGCGAGTCCGGACGACCGGCTCGTTGAGGAAGTTCTCGGTGACAAAGTCCTGCAAGCTGCGCCCGAGGGTCAACTTGCGGGTAGGGATAAGCGCGGTGTGCGGGATGGGTACCCCGAGCGGATGACGGAAGAGCGCCGTGACGGCGAACCAGTCCGCAATCGCACCCACCATCGCCGCTTCAGCCGTGGCATGGACGTAGGGCCAGGCGCCGCCTTGGTCGAGGGTGGCGACGTAGATGACCGCGGCCGCCACAAGGAGGGACAGGGCAACGGTTCGCATCCGGCGCAGCCCACGGCGACGTTCGGCGTCCGCAGACGACAGGATGGGTGTGCTGGTGGCCGACACCCGGCGATCTTAAGCGGTGAGGGGTGAGGTCGGACGTGGGGCAGAGTGGGTATCCGTCAACGAGGGCAGCGGCTCGATCGCGAGCGACTACCTGTTGTCGTCGAGCGGTACTTCAACCTGCGGGTCGCGGCGGGCGCGTGCGCCGCCACCGCGTTCGAGCGGCACTTCGCGTGTCTCAGGGCCTACAGCCGTGAGCGGGGGCATCCAGGTGAGCTCCAAGAACAACCCGTCTGGAACCGGTGTGCCGAATCCGAGACGCTCGAAGAAGCGCACGGCTTGGCTCTCCTTGTGGACCTTCACCTGGAGCGGGATGCGGGCAGCCCGGGCTTCGACCATGATCTCGCCGAGTAGTTGGGTCCCGATGCCATGTCCGCGGTACTGCGGCAACAGGCTCAGGTCGACCACGTGGAGGACTGATTCGCTGATGCTGATGAGCATTCGGCCGGCTGGTACGCCGTCGACGCAGATCGTGAGGCGCTCCAGGCCGGGGTAGAGGCGAGCGCGATTCCACTCCTCGGTCTGCGCCTGCATGATGATGAACGTCCGTTGCTTGGCGAGCGTCCACCCAAGAGAGAGCAGTTCCGCCTCTGAGGTCGAGGCGTACAGCTCGAGGATGAAGGCTGAGTCCTCGGTGAGTGACGGCCGCGTCGTGACTCGGCCTACGTGCGAGGAGGTGTCGCGGCTCTTTCCGGGATCGCTGGGGGTGCTGTCCGTGCTGACGTTGGGGTCAGTGGAGGGTGCGGAGGCCAAAGCCATCTCGTCCTTCCCTCCCTGATCAAAGTGACGGTCACACCGCGCTCCATGGCACGCTGTGCTGAGAAGCCGTATCGGGTACCTAGACCCACGCCTTCTGCACGATGTTCATAGTCGCAGCAGGGGAGTCGCATGGGAACGGCTGGACACCGAGATCAGCCGAACGAATGATCAAGTCTGGATGAACGGCCACAATACTCAAATCGGTACTTTTCGCTGCTCAGCGCGGTTGTCGGCCCAAATAGGCCAGCAGTCGCTCTTGATCGGTGGCGTCAGCCGGGGCCTCCACCTCGGGGCCACAGGTCCCCTCTGAGCGGATCAGGTCGCCGAGCGTGTGGACGTCGTCCCAGATCTTCGGCAGCTCAGCCGGGTCGATCGTGTCGTCCAGGCCGGCCGCACGCGAGAGGTCCCAACCGTGGACCACGAGGTCGAAGCAGATGAACCTGTTGACGGCGGCCTCCAGCGTTGTCCGCCCGCCTATCCCGTCGAACTCTTTCTGTGCGGTCGCGGGGTCGTCCAGCCAGGTCTGCATCTGGACTCGCGCAGCCGCCCAGGCACCCACCGGGTCGTCAGCCACGGGTGGTCCGGGCTTCAGCTCCAGCCCGACGAACCCGCCAAACATCCCGTGAGTGTCGAGCAGGTGCTGCACCAGGTCACGGGTCGTCCACTCTTCGCACGGCGACGGGCTGTCCCAACGGTCGTCGGGGACAGCCTCGACCTTCGCGGTCATCGTGGCGGCCAGGCGTGCGTATCGCTCAGAAATGTCACTCATGTGCGTCATCATGCCGGAGGCCTACCGGGCTGGCTTGAACAAACGCGACAGCCTCGGTCGTGATGTGCCTAGGCCAGCCCAAGCCCGTCGACGAGCTCGATCCCGGGGTACCTGGCCAGGTCAGCGCCGCGCAGCACCAGTTTCGAACGTCGTACCCCGCTGCCGATGATGGCCACGTCGATGCCAGCGACGGAAGCGTCGACGAAGACCCGCCAACCCGGCGGCAGCCCGATCGGCGTGATCCCGCCGAACTCCATCGAGGTCTCGGCGACCGCGCGGTCCGTCGGCAGAAACGACGCCTTGCGCACATCGAGGCGACGCTTCACCAGGTTGTTGACATCCGCGCGGGTGTCGGCACGTATGACGCATGCGGCCACCCGTTCTTCCCCACCTCGACGGCCCGCCACCACAACACAGTTGGCCGAGGCCGACAGCGGCAGGTCATAGGCCTCGGTGAGCGCCTGAGTGTCCGCAAGGTCGGGGTCGATCTCGACGACGGCGACCTCGCTTGCGCCGTCCCAGGCCAGCAGCGCCTTGCTCACGGGATCGGCCAGCAGCTCGAGGTGGTCCTGCGCCGGCATTGACTTCAGGGTGCCGATCGACGGCAACGTCATGGCTCTCCTCAGCTCGCCGTGCCCTCGTGCAGGGGACGGTAGTGCTCGCCGACGGGGACTTCGACGTCGAGGGTGTTGGTCGGACCAGCCAGCGGGCACGCCCAGGCCTCGTCGTACGCACAGGACGGCTGGTAGGCGAAGTTGAGGTCGACGACAAGTCCGTCCATGTCCCCACCGAGATCCGCGCCCTTGACCGTGTCGATCAGGTAGCGCCCACCGCCGTACGTCGTCGGGGACGCATCACGGAACGGCAGGAACACTCCGCCGCCATAAGACCCCAGCCACCAGACATCGAGGCTTCCAAGGTCGGGCAGCGCGATGCGCCCGATCCGACGGAAGGGGACGAGCCCGTCCGTTCCGGTCGCATACTCACGAACCTCGGGCTCCACGGCGGTGTCGACCGGGACGACGAACCGGAAGGCAGGGTCATAGGCGGCGACATCCGCGCCGGGGTAGGTGGAGCGCTCCGACGCAGGCACCGGCGACGCTGGATGGGTCTTGAGCATCTCGTCGCGTTCCTCAACCCAGGCTGCGTGTCCATGCGTCTCATCCTCACCATGTCGCACGCGCCGGTAGAGGTCGAGCGTTTCGCGTCTCCAGTTCCATACATCGTTTTCTGCGCTCATGGCTCAACGCTAGCCAGCCGTCGGAGCGGCCGAGAACTCGGTCGCCGACACCATCGGGGCGCGGGTAACCTGCCGGGATGCCGACGACCAGCCAGACTCTCGCTTTCGCGCTGACGACCACGATCTTGATCGTGATCCCAGGCCCAAGCGTCCTTTTTACGGTCGGCCGTGCACTCACGGTCGGGCGACGTGGCGCGCTCCTTACTGTCCTCGGAAATGCCGTTGGATGTTTTGCCCAGGTCGTCGCGGTGGCGGTTGGCCTGTCGGCCCTCATCGAGACGTCGGCACACGTCTACACCGCGATCAAGCTGATGGGCGCCGGCTATCTGATCTTCCTCGGTATCAAGGCGATCCGGCATCGCCGTGCCCTGGTTGCAGGCGCCGGGGATGCAGTTGTCCTCCGCACCTGGCGCATTCTTCGCGAGGGCTTCGTCGTGGGTGTCACCAACCCGAAGATGATCGTCTTCCTCGCCGCTGCTCTCCCGCAGTTCATCGACCGCAGTGCCGGGCACCTGTCGCTGCAGATGATCGCTCTCGGCTCGATCGTTCCCGTCGTCGCCGTCGCGTGCGACAGCGTCTGGGCGCTCATCTCCGGGACGGCGCGCGGCTGGTTTGCCGGGTCCCCGCGCCGAGTCGAGCGGATGAGCACGGCCGGCGGAGTGGCGATGGTCGGGGTGGGCGCAGGGCTGGCGTTATCGGATAGCCGACCCGCCTGAGTGTCGACGCGCGCCGCGCCGAGACGCCGTCCGGCGGCGTTTGTTTGGATGGGCGCATGACGTTCAGCGCCCTCGACCACCTGGAATGCCCCCGATGCGGCACGGAGTACGACGCACGCGTTCTGCAGGGACTCTGTCCCGCCGACGGTTCGCCGCTCCTCGCGCGCTACGACCTCGGATCGGTGCAGTGCTCGCCAGCTGACATTGCGGCACGCAGCCCCGACCTCTGGCGCTACCACGAGCTGCTGCCCGTCTCCGCCGCTGAGCATGTCATCACGCTCGGGGAAGGGATGACCCCGTTGCTGCCCGCTCCGCGGCTCGGTGCCGAGCTGGGCATCACGAACCTGCTCGTCAAGGACGACGGGTTGCTGCCGACCGGATCGTTCAAGGCCCGTGGTGCGGCCGTCGGCGTGTCCCGGGCGAAGGAGCTCGGGGCCGAGCGACTTGCGATGCCGACGAACGGCAACGCGGGAGCCGCCTGGTCGACGTACGCCGCACGAGCCGGTTTGCGTGCGCTCATCGCGATGCCGGTCGATGCGCCCACCATCACCCGGGCCGAGACCGTGGTGACCGGTGGGGAGCTGCATCTCGTCGACGGCTTGATCTCCGACGCTGGCTGGCTCATCGGGGCCGCGGTCGCGGACAGCGCCGACGACTGGTTCGAGACGGCAACGCTCAAGGAGCCCTACCGCATCGAGGGCAAGAAGACGATGGGACTCGAGATCGTCGAGCAGCTCGGCTGGCGGATGCCCGACGTGATCGTCTACCCCACCGGCGGCGGTGTGGGACTGATCGGCATCCACAAGGCGCTCACCGAGCTGCTCGAACTCGGCTGGGTGGAGGGGCCGATGCCACGGCTGGTGTCGGTGCAGTCCACCGGTTGTGCGCCGATCGTCGAGGCATTCGAGGGCGGCTGGAGCGAGTCACAGGCATGGGTGGACTCGTCGACCGTGGCCTTCGGGATCAACGTTTCCAAGGCCCTCGGCGACTTCCTCATCCTGGAGGCGCTGGCCGCCACCGGAGGGACCGCGATCGCGGTGGATGACGACGAACTGATCGCCGACCTGCACGTGGCGGCACGCACTGAGGGCATCTTCCTGTGTCCAGAAGGAGCAGCGACGGTCACCGCGGCCCGGGCGCTCGCCAAGTCCGGCTGGATCGACGCCGACGACGAGGTCGTGTTGCTCAACACCGGGGCCGGCGTGATCTACCCCGACACCGTCTCAGTCGACGTCCCGACGGTCGCTCGCGACGGGGCTCTCGACCTCCGTCCCTAGCAGCGCAGCGACCGCGTTCGGCGCAAGGTCGCGCGTAGCATGCGAAGGGAAATGGACGAGACCGGCGAGCGCATTCGTGCCGCCTTTGCCGCGGTAAGACGGGTGGGGTTCCTGCCCGAGGACCAGCGTGCGTTCGCGGCCGATGACGCCCCGCTGCCGATCGGACATGGCCAGACCAACTCCCAGCCGAGCACCGTCGCCCGAATGCTCGACCTGCTCGCCCCCGAACCCGGTGACCGCGTGCTCGACGTCGGCTGCGGATCGGGTTGGACGACGGCGCTGCTGGCCCACCTGGTCGGCCCAGGCGGTGCGGTCACGGGCGTCGAGCTGGTGCCCGAGCTCACCGAGCTGGCTCGTCGCAACCTGACCGCCCACGGGCTCGACGACGTCCTCGTCGAGCAAGCAGACCCCGATGTGCTCGGTCTTCCTGACCGCGCTCCGTTCGAGCGGATCCTGGTATCCGCGTCGGCGGGCCGCTTTCCGCAGCCGCTGGTCGAGCAGCTGGCTCAGGGTGGCCGACTCGTGGTGCCGGTACGACGTTCGATGTGCGTGGCCGATCGTGAAGGACTCGAAGGCCTGCAGGTCAGACGGGTGGGGCGCTACCGCTTCGTTCCCCTCGTCTGGAACGGCTGACGTCCGACGCTGGCCGGGTCCGTCTCCCTACCGAATGCCTCGTGGGCGGAACTGCACGCTGATGCGCGGCCCGACCGGGCGAGCCGTCTTCGGGATCGCGTGCTCCCACGTGCGTTGGCAGGAACCGCCCATCACGATCAGGTCGCCGTGCCCGAGCGCGAAGCCGATCGACCCGCCACCGCCGCGGGGCCGGAGCATCAGCTTGCGCGGAGTGCCGAGCGACACGATGGCGACCATGGTGTCCTCGGACTTGCTTCGCCCGATCGTGTCGCCGTGCCAGGCCACGCTGTCATTGCCGTCGCGGTAGTAGCAGAGCCCGGCCGTGACGAAGGGCTCGCCCAGCTCCTCGCGGTAGTGGTCGTCGAGCGCCTGCTTGGCCGAGTCGAGAAGCGGGTCAGGAAGGACTGCCCCTTCGCCGTACCAGCTCAGCAGGCGAGGCACGTCGACCACCCGCTCGTACATCTGACGCCGCTCGGCCTGCCAGGGGACGCCCTCGACGAGCGCCTCGAACACCGCATCGGATCCGGTGATCCAGCCGGGCAGCACGTCGATCCACGCGCCACGCGTGAGCTCGGTGCGGCGGATCGCGCCGGCCAGCGCACCGAGTCGGGCGCCGCCGGCGGCTGGAGCGTCGAGCAGTGACGCCTGGAAGTGCGTCGTCATGGCTCAAGAGTACGACGATTCGAACAGATGTTCTAGTCGCTGGCGGTGGATTCGTGGACGCGTTTCTGGCTTCCAGGGCCCGTCGAGCGGACTGCCTCGCGAAGCGTCTCCGCCACCTGGCCCGCGAGCGGGTGGCGAGGGAGGTCGTCGACCCAGACGGGGAGCGGAAGGCACCAGTTGTCTCGTGTCGGGGTCGCCGGGATGTTGGGACGGCGCTCTGCCGCCACGGCGTCCTCCAGCGTCGCCGACACCAGGATCGAGGGCGACCGACCCAGCGCCCGGTGCACGGCTGCGATCACCGACGGCGCTTCAGCGTCTGGGTCCAGCTGGCGATGCGCTCGCAATCTGGAGAGCAGTTGGGCCCGGCCGCGTTCGAGGTCGGCTCGGGACGCGGAAACGTGGTCGGCCTGCTCGGCCACGTCGTTGCCCGACCAGAGCCCGGCGACCGTCGGAAGGTCGTGCGTGGTCACAGCTGCCATCGACGAGGTGGGCCAGTCGGCCGGGTCGGCGTCCTCGAACAGCAGCAGCCGGTAGGACAACATCGCATACTCCGCCAGCGTCTCTCTGACACCCGGCTCCACCGTTCCAAGGTCCTCACCGATGACCAGCGCACCGGCCCGGTGGCTCTCGAGCGCGATGATGTCGAGCAGGTCGTCACTCGGGTAACGCACGTAGGCCCCGTCGGACGGCGAGCCACCTTCGGGCACCCACCACAGGCGAAACAGGCCCATCACATGGTCGATCCGGATGCCGCCACCGGCAGCCATCGTCGCGCGGATCGACTCGATGAACGGCTCGTAGTCGGCAGCCCGCAACCGCCACGGGATCAACGGAGGCGATCCCCAGTCCTGGCCGGCAGCGTTGAAGATGTCTGGTGGCGCACCGATCCGCCCCCCGCGAGCGAGCGTGTCCTGCCACACCCACGCGTCCGCACCTCCCCCATCGACGCCGATCGGGAGATCCTGAATCACCTTGAGGTCGCCACTCGCGCTCCGGAGCTCGATGTCGAGCAGCCACTGCAGCCAGGCGTAGAACGTCACCGTGTCGGGCTCAGCCTCGGCAAACTGCTGTACGTCGGTCGAGGTAGGACTCTGGAGGCCAACCGGCCACTCGTGCCAGTCAGCGCCGTGGATCTCGGCCAGCGCAGACCAGACGGCAAAGTTCTGCAGCGATTCGCCTTGCTCGACACGCCAGCCGACGAAAGCCGGATCGACCTCCCCGGCACCGAAGACGCGCCATAGCGCCGCCCGCTTCAGAGTCCAGACGTGGTCGCGGTCGATCAGCGATGCCACCCCCGCCGGCCTCGCCTGCCCCTCGAGGTCAGTCAAATCAGCCAGCTGAGCGCCCGGCACCTCGTCGACACAGAGGTAGAGCGGATTGCGAAAACGCCGGGTGGCGGGGAGATAGGGACTCGGTTCCTGCGGCAGCCCGGGCGCCACCGCGTGCAACGGGTTGACGAGGATGAAGCCCGCGCCCAGCCCAGCGGACCACTCGCGAAGTGTTCGTAGGTCGCGCAGGTCACCGATTCCCCAGCTTTGTCGCGAGCGTGCCGCGTAGGCCTGCACGGTCCAGCCCCAGGCACGCCACCCGTCGGGAAGCCAGCAGCGCCCCGGCGAGACGATGAGCCGACGTGAGGCGCCAGCCGCCGTACGCATCCGGTGGTAGCCGAGGGGGAAGTCAGCTGGCAGCACACCATCGACCAGCCTGGTCTCGCCGTCCTCACAGTCGACCTCGACACGCCCCAACCCGAGGTCTCGTCCGGGTCGCGTAACGACGGGAGCCCGCTCCTCCAGATCCTCAGGGGGCGTGCCAATGACCTCACGGAGCCGCTGAACGGTCTCTGCAGGCACGACGGCCCGCTGTTTCTGCGCGTCGACCCACTCGTGCTGGATCCCCCAGGCGTCGGCAGATGAGCGAGGTACGCCGTCGGTGGTCACCCGACGATCATGCCGGGTGGCCCAAAAACCGCCAGCGGGGCTCCCTCAGGCGGCGAAAGGGTGGGGATGGCAAAAGCCACGGGTGGTGGTAAGGTTGCTGGCAGTTGCACACAGTACCTCGCACACGTTGATAGACGCCCGCGATCTACAATCCGCGAGCGTCTTTTGTTTTGGCGGTCTTTGGGCCAAGATTTGGGACGTGTAAGAGCTCCAAGCGGCAGCCAGAGTAACCGGCATCCAACTGGTTCTCTTCACTTTCACATCGATACAAGGAGCAACAAGATCATGGCTCAAGGCACAGTTAAGTGGTTCAACGGCGAAAAGGGCTTCGGCTTCATCTCTCAGGATGGCGACGAGCCTGACGTGTTCGTACACTTCTCGGCCATCGCGGCTGAGGGTTACCGTTCGCTGGAAGAAAACCAGCGCGTCGAGTTCGAAATCGCCCAGGGCCCCAAGGGCCTGCAGGCCGAGAGTGTTCGCGTCGTCTGACCGACCCCCTCGACTTCACACGAGAGGCTCCCGCATGAGCGGGGGCCTCTCGTCATGTGTGGAGAGATGCTCCCGCAGCCTTGCGGGGCCCTCGTCAGTGGAGAGATCAGCCAGTCACTGTTTCTTGCCGGTGATGATCTCGTTGGTGTGCTGGGGCGCCCGCTTAGCCTTCTTGTCGGCGCGCTTCTCTTTCAAGGACTTGCCGGACTTCTTCGACATGGTCTTTCGCGGTGACTTGTCAGTCATGTTCGCTCCCTTACGGGAGCCTGGGTGGCTCCTCACCCCTGACAGTACGCCGTCGCAGGCGTAAACCCATCAACATATTCACGCGAATCACGCGCGCATCACCACGCGAAAAAGGCGTTGGCCCCCGCTCCCGTACGGGGGCTCGAACAGAAGATGTCACACTTGTCAGCGGCGCGTGTTGTCTGAGGCGCCAGATTCTGGAGGGCTTGCTTGTCCCGCCCCTTAGCTCAACCTCTCGGTCCTGTCACGGTATGACGGATCAGCCCAGCGCCCCTCGGCTCGTCGAGCCGGCAGCGGTCGACCGTCGCGGCATCGCCATCGCCGCGACGGTTCTCGGGCTTGCCATCGGGCTCTGGGTGCTGCGACTGCGGGGCGTCGACTACCCCGCCCAGATCTTCCGGGCCGACCAGGTACGCCGCCATGGCCTGTCGTTGTGGAACGCGAACTGGTACGGCGGCCACTACACACCCGGCTACGGCGTCGTCTTGCCGTGGCTCGCGTCGTTCATCGGGCTGGCCATCCCCGCCGTCGTGTCGACGGTCGGTTCGGTGGTGCTGTTCGAACGTCTGCTGACTAGGTCACGGCTCCCCCACGTCCTGATGGGCACGTGTGCGTTCGCCTTCTTGATGCTCGTCAACATGTACGAAGGACGCCTGCCGTTCGCGCTGGGTGTGCTCCTGGGACTGCTCTCGGTGACACTGGCGCGAAACGGTCGCTGGCGGCTCGCCGCTGGTGCCGCGCTGATCACGACGCTGGCCAGTCCCGTCGCGGGTGCCTTCGCCGCACTCGCCTTCGCGGCGTGGGGCTTGTCGGAGACCGGGGGACGCTGGCGGGAACTCAGCAGACACCGTGCGGTTCGGATCGCCGCCTTCACGCTCGTCACGACGCTGGTCGTCAACCTGCTCTTCCCCGAAGGCGGGTTCTTTCCGTTCCTCTGGATCGATGCGGTGATCATGGTGGCCGCCGGCTTCCTGGTGTGGCGGCTGTTGCCGTCATCGCTGGACGCCGTGCGTTGGGGCTTCGTGATCGCCGCCGTCCTCGCCATCCCGATCTTCTTCATCGCTAACCCGCTGGGCGGCAACCTGGGAAGGTTGGCGATGCTCGGAGCGCCGATCCTCGCCGCGGCACCGCGTAAGAAGACGACCCTGCACGCCGTTGTCTGCCTGACTCTGCTCGGCTGGCAGGCCAAGCCGCTGCTCCATCTCCCCGAAGCCGCAAACGACCCCTCGGCCCAACCGTCGTACTACCAACCGCTCGTCGAGGCGCTCAGAGAACGAACCGACGGACCCGTCCGCATCGAGATCCCGTTCACGGAGGATCACTGGGAGGCGGCGTACGTCGCGTCGGCGTTCCCGCTCGCTCGCGGCTGGGAGCGGCAGATCGACCTTCGCTACAACGGCATCCTCTACAGCGAGGAACTGACTGCTGCCCAGTACCACGACTGGTTGTTCGACAACGGCGTCAGCTACGTAGCGATCCCCGACGCTGAACTCGAGGCGGAAGCGGAACGTGAGGCGTCGATCGCGCGCAGTGCAAGCTATCTCCACGAGGTCTGGCACAACGACCACTGGCAGCTCTTCGAGGTCGTGAACAGTCCTGGCCTGGTCACCGGGCCCGCCCGGCTGGTGCGGATGAACAGCGGGACCGTGCGAATGAATGTGCAGACGCCTGGTGATGTCGAGATCCGGATGCGCTACACCCGGCATCTCACCGTCGTCGACGGCCGAGGGTGCCTGAGTGAGAGCGTCGGCGGCTGGACCATCCTCAACGCATTGAAGACCGGGCCGATCAAGCTGCGGACCGAGTTGTTCCCCAACCCCCTCGACGTCTGCGAACGGGTAGCTGAGTAGCCGAGCTCAGACGAGCCGGTCGAGAAGCCCGGTGTCGACGTCGTACATGAACCCGCCGACGGGGACCTTTTCGGGGATGAGCGGGTGCGCGCGAACCCTCGCCACGTCGTCGCGCAGGGCGGCAGCCTGGTCGGTCACGACGTGCCAAGACGTCCAAGCGGCGTCCTGACCGCTCGCAGAACTGACTTGCTCGCGGAGGTCGGCCTCGGTGTTCATCGCCATCGCGCACCGGGTATGCGGCACGATCAGGATGCGTGCGACGCCGAGCAGGTGGACTCCGAGCACCAGTGCTTCGAGCGCGGAATCGGTCAGCCGGCCGCCTGGGTTGCGGAGGATCTTCGCATCGCCAGGTTTGAGCCCAAGCATGACCAGCGGAGCGATGCGCGAGTCCATGCAGGTGACAACAGCCACTCCGCGGTGGGCGACGCCGTCGAACCCCGCCAGGTCGAACGTCTTGGCGAAGTCGGCGTTGGCGGCCAACAGGTCATCAAAGTGTGCGTCCATCGCCATCTCCGTCCATCGAGCCGTGAGCACAAGCATGAAACGCGCCGAGCACACTCGCCCAGCCACTCTCCGAAGCAAACTTCGACCGCTCCTCCTGATTGTGCTCTGTCCATCCGCGGTGTTCGAAGTGCATCCGGCAACCGTCCCCGGTGTCGGTGAACCTCACGGCCACCTCAGTCGGGTGTTGTTTGTCCTGAGCCAAGTCGAAGGAGTGTACGAGCTCGGCGCCTGCCTCGTAGCTGCGGACGACACCCCACGCGAAGCTGGCACCGTCACGAGCACGTTCATAGACGCCTCCCCCGACGTGCGGCTCGACGACCACCGTCTCGAGGTCGTCGCCGCTCGACGTAAAGGCCGCCGGCCACCAATCGCCGATCCGTTCGGCGTACACCCGGAACGCATCGCTGGCAGGCAACGGCAGGTCGAACTCGATCGTGATGGGTTCAGGCATCGGTCTCCTCCGTCGTCGGCCGCGCGAGCGGCCCCAGGATCGTATCCAGCCCGTCGCTTCATCCAGTGCGGCGGCTGCAATGATCGGCGCATGAGCCATACCCACACGAGGCTGCTGATGGCCGAGCGAGACTCGCTGATGCCACTGCTGCGGCGGACACCCGCGGATGCCTTCGACCGGCCGACAGCCTGCACGGAGTGGTCGGTGCGGGACGTCATTGCCCACTGCGCCTCGGCTCTGATCCGAGTCGCCACGGGTACGGCGCACGGCTTCCGCCCGGCGGAGAACCAGGTCGACGTCGATGAACGGAAGACCTGGCCGCTGCGCGACGTCCTCGCGGAATTAGAGCGCGGCTACGAACTCGCTGCGGCCGCGGAGTCTGCTGCTGGCGTCGCGCTCGGAGAATGGGTGCACGGCGGTGACATCCGGGAAGCGCTCGATGAACCCGATGCCTATGCCAGTGCGGGAGTCGAAGACGCCCTGACCATCTTGGTGGCTCGCAGTGCGCAGTACGACGTGCCGCCGACCGACGTACACCTCACCGATGCGGAGGTGAGGCAACTCCCTTCCGCAAAACTCAGGCTCGGCGACCAGGAGGCTGCGGCGGCGGGTCGTCTGCAGACCGACACCCCGGGTCTCTTCCGGGTGGTGGCCAACCGGCGACCAGAACTCAGCGACCACACCCTTGAGGGCGTTCCCCTCGAGGCCCTCCGGCTGTTTTCGTGACCAGGCAGTTCGCAGGGACTTAGTCGAGTTGAAGTACGGACAGGATGTTTCCCGCTGGATCCTTGAACCAGGCGATGGGCGGGCCCTGGTCGCGCATGATGCCTTTGTCGTCACTTCCGTCGTACTTCTCGAACGCGATTCCCTTTGACGCGAGCTGGTCGACCGCAGCATCGATGTCGTCGACGGGGAAGTTGAGGATGGTGAACGTGGCCGGCGTGTGGTTGTCCTTGGGGTAGATCAAGGTGTCTCGGTCGCCCGCGATGTGCAGGTGAAGCATCCCGTATTCCTCAGTCACCGTGATGCCGAGCGTCTCACCGTAGAACTGCTTGGCCTTCGGGATGTCGTCCGCGGAAAACCCACTAAAAGCCTTGGTGTCCTTGAACATCATCTCTCCCTCTGTGTCGATGCCAGTGACTCAGCCTTGCCGGACCTGGAACCGGTTGTCTAGTGGTGCGGCTAGCCCTGGGCCATGTCGACGAAGCGGGAGTAGTGGCCCTGGAAGGCCAACACGATGTCCTTGGTCTGGCCGTTGCGGTGCTTGGCCACAATGATGTCGGCCTCTCCTGGGCGGGAGGACTCGCGTTCGTAGAGGTCTTCGCGGTGCAGCAACATCACGATGTCGGCATCCTGCTCGAGGCTGCCGCTCTCACGAAGGTCGGAGAGCAACGGACGTTTGGAGGTGCGCTGTTCAGAGCCACGGTTGAGCTGACAGATCGCGATCACCGGGATGTCGAGCTCCTTGGCCAGCAACTTGATCTGCCGGGAGAACTCTGACACTTCGAGCTGGCGCGACTCGACCTTCTTGCCCGACGTCATCAGCTGGAGGTAGTCGATCACAATCAGGCGGAGGTCGTGGCGCTGCTTGAGCCGTCGTGCCTTCGCCCGGATCTCCATCATCGTCAGGTTGGGCGAGTCGTCGATGAACAGCGGCGCCTCCGACACCTCACTCATCTTGCGCGTCAACTTGTTCCAGTCGTCGTCGCTCATCTTGCCGTTGCGCATGTGGTTGAGCGGGATGCGGGCCTCGGCCGACAGCAGCCGCATGGTGATCTCGGTGCGGCTCATCTCGAGGGAGAAGATGGCGCTCGTCAAGCCGTGCTTGATCGACGCGGAGCGGGCGATGTCGAGACCGAGAGTCGACTTGCCGACGGCCGGCCGCGCCGCCACGATCACCATCTGGCCGCCGTGCAGGCCGTTGGTCAGGTCATCGAGCTCAGCGAAGCCAGTAGGGACACCCGCCATCGCGCCGTCACGGCTCTCGATCGCCTCGAGCTCGTCGATCGTGAGCTCCATCAGGTCAGTCAGCGGCGCGTAGTCCTCCGACGTGCGCTTGTCGGTGACGCCGTAGACCTCGGCCTGGGCTTGGTCGACCACGTCGTCGACCTGGCCCTCGGCGGCATACCCGATCTGGACGATCTTGGTGCCCGCGTCGATGAGCCGGCGCAAGATCGCCTTCTCGCGCACGATCCCGGCGTAGTAGCCGGCGTTGGCCGCCACCGGAACCCCAGCCACCAGGGTGTGGAGGTAGGGCGCGCCACCGACGCGGGCCACCTCGCCGGCCCGGGTGAGCTCAGCGGAGACGGTAATCGCGTCGGCCGGCTCGCCACGACCATAGAGGTCAAGGACGGCATCGAAGATGAGCTCGTGGCCAGGGCGGTAGAAGTCGGTGCCGCGGATCACCTCGACGACGTCGGCGATTGCGTCCTTGCTCAACAGCATGGATCCGAGCACGGACTGCTCGGCGTTTTCGTCTTGAGGCGGGGTCCGACCGACCGGAGTCGACCGCGCATAGTCATCAGGGACAGACTGCGGGCCGTGGAACTCGGTGATGGTCACTGTGCTCCCTCTCGCTCTCTCCCGCACCGGATGCTCCGGCGACGAACTCAGCAGTCGTCTTCTTGCAGTCGGCTCTCACGGTCTCTCAGCGGTCGGACTTGTCACCATCTGAGAGGCTAGGCGAGAGCACCGACAGTTCCGATCAGTCGGCTCCGAACGCGAGGTGTTGTCGCACGAGTCAGAGGGGACGCTACGTGGGAATCGGCCCCGGTGAAAGCCCATCCTGCACACGCCCCTGTGGACATCTCCCCCAAGCTGTGGAAATCGCCGGGGTGATGTGTGCACAGGTTGGGGATAGACCCGTGGACAAGCTCCCGGCACTTCCTCACAACAGTGCTCTGACCTGGGGAAACGTGGGTGCACGTGTGTGGAGAAAAGAAAGATTTTCCGCTAGCGAGGTGGCCTGGTGAACGGCCAACCACCCGACGAACTAGCACCATCAGACCGTCTTCGCCACCGGTTTCCCACAACTTCCGGCGACACGCCGGGCGACACGCCAGATCGTTCTCATCCGGTCAGCGCGTCGCCACCGGGAGGTCCTGAGAAGGCCTCGCGCAAGACGTCGAACCGGGCCCAGGACAAGGAGATCGCCCGGCTGGCCGTCCCCGCGTTCGCAGCCCTCATCTCCGAGCCGTTGTTCCTGCTGGCCGACGCCGCGATCGTCGGTCATCTGGGCACGGCTCAGCTGGCGGCCCTCGGCATCGCAGGCGTCGTAGTCCAGACCGTCGTTGGCTTGTTCGTCTTCCTCGCCTACGGCACCACCTCCACGGTCGCGCGGACCATCGGGGCGGGCGACCCACGAGGGGCGCTCAGCGTCGGC
This sequence comes from uncultured Actinomycetota bacterium, assembly GCA_963746185.1. Taxonomy (GTDB): domain Bacteria; phylum Actinomycetota; class Actinomycetes; order Propionibacteriales; family Nocardioidaceae; genus CAVVAE01. Next base: position 1,260,683 of record CAVVAE010000004.1, on the reverse strand, counting down.
ATCGACGGGATCTGGCTGGCTCTGATCATCGGTGCCGTGGCTGCCGTCACCACGTTTGCCGGCGTCCCTGCAATCGTCGACGCGTTCGGCCCAGCAGCAGACGTGCGAGGCTTCGCGATCACCTACCTACGGATCGCCGTCTTCGGCATCCCTGCCCTGCTCCTGATGTTCGCCGCTACTGGTGTCCTCCGTGGTCTCCAGGACACCAAGACTCCGCTCGTCGTCGCGGTCATCGCCAACGTGGTCAACGTCGCGCTCAACCTGTTGTTCGTCTACGGCTTCGATTGGGGCATCGCCGGATCAGCGGCCGGAACCCTTGTCGCACAAGGGATTGCCGCACTCGTCATCGCCTACATCGTGGTGCGCGCAGCTCGGCGGTACGGCGCTTCGCTCGTCCCGCATCGACCCGGTGTCATCGCTGCCTGGCGAACCGGTGTCCCCCTCATGGTACGCACCCTGACCCTGCGCGCGGCTCTGCTGCTCGCCACCTACGTCGCCGCGTCGATCTCGACGCCGGCGATAGCGGCGCACCAAGTCGCCTTCACCCTCTGGACCTTCCTGGCGTTCGCACTCGATGCGATCGCGATCGCTGGACAAGCCATCACCGGCAAGCTCCTCGGGGCGCGAGACGCGGCCGGCGCCCGAGCCGCCACTCGCCGGATGATCCTGTGGGGCGTCGTCAGTGGAGTCGTTCTGGGGGTGCTGTTGGCCGTGACGCGCCCGCTCGTCGTACCCCTGTTCACCCCTGATGCAGAGGTGCAGCAGCAGCTGTCGGCGGTTCTCCTCATTGTTGCGTTGAGCCAGCCGGTGTCAGGGATCGTTTTCGTGCTCGACGGCGTGCTGATCGGCGCCGGTGACGGCCGCTACCTCGCCTGGGCGGGCGTCATCAACCTGGTGGCGTTCGTGCCGATGGCGTTTGCCGTGCTCTGGCTTGGTGGTGGGCTCGAGTGGCTCTGGTGGGCGTTTACCGGCTTCATGAGCGTGCGCCTGCTCACGCTGTGGTGGCGCCAACGCACCGACGCCTGGCTGGTGCTTGGCGCCGCTCCTTCTTCGCGCGCTCGCTAGTGCGTCGTCGTTGGTTTGGTCTTGGGCTGGTCCCGGGTGAGATGCAGCAACCAGTCACGGTCCGTCTGGATCAGTGCGTACCGTCGCGCGGTCTCCCTGCCATGGAGGACGAACACCATCCGGCGCTCGTTTCGAGATGACTCCTCCCACCACCCGATGTCGGCAATGGACTTGTCGGCATCCTCATACGTCAGATGATCGAGCTCGTGGTCAGAGACCTCGATCGCGAGCCGGTCCTGCTCGGAGCTGTCCGGCAGCCCGCGAGGAACAGCCCACGAACGCAGCACGCCGTTCTCCTCGAGCCGGAGGTCGAAGTGATGCTGCGGTCGTTGATGTTCATGCAGCACGAAAGCAGGCCGCGGCGTCGAGGGGTCGCGCTGCGAGCCTTGTCGTTCCCGACGCGTGGGCATGCGTCATTGTGCACCCCAGTTCCTGGCACGGCAGCCGTTAGGGTCAGTAGTTATGGCGCCGCTGATCCTCTGTGCTTACGGCATCGCATTCGTGTTTGTCGTCGTGCGCATTCAAGGCGTCGACGTCGTGCCCGACTCGCTCGGCTTGGCCCTGTACGCCTATGGCTTGTGGCGGTTGGCTTCGCAGTCACGCACCCTCGTGGTAGCGACCGCGCTGTCCGGCCTCGGTGCCGTCGTGGCTCTGCTGGACCTGATGCCGGGTCTGTTGAGCGACCAGGCCGAGACCGGAGTGACGTTTGCGTTCAACATCCTCGTGACGTTGGCCATTGGGCTCGGTGCCTTGGGGCTGCGGTCGTTGGCGCGAGCGAGCGAAGGTGGCGCCTTCGTCGCCTTGCTGGTTGTTGCCGGGCTTGCCGCCATCGACCTCGCGACCTTTGTCTTCGGCTGGGGCATGAACGCGTCTGACCATGAGCGAGCGCTCGACATCCTCGCCGTCGGTCAGGTCGTCAATCTGCTGGTGATCGTGGGGTACGTCGTCTTGCTGGTCGTCTATTCGTCACGTGACTGGGCGCAGCCGAGGACCACCTCTGATGTCGTACCCACGCCTCAGAGCTGAGCACGCGGCCGGTCTCCATCACGAGATTCGGCCACAGCGCAAGGGGGAACAGCAAAGGCCGGCACCCTCTCAGGGATGCCGGCCTTCGTGATGCTTGGCGTCAGGTGGCGACCACGTCGAGGTTGACTGTGGCCGACACGTCGTCGTGCACCTTGACCTTGACCTGGTGGGAGCCGACGGTCTTGATCGGGTTGCCGACCTCGATCCGTCGCTTGTCGATGTCTGGTCCGCCGGCGCTCTTGACGGCGTCGACGATGTCGGCAACCGTCACGGCACCGAAGAGGCGGCCGGTCGAGCCGGCCTGCGCCGGTACCTTGACGGTGAGTGCCTCGAGCTGGGCCTTGATCTCGTCAGCATGGCTGACGTCGCGCACGTCGCGGACAGACCTAGCCTTCTTGATCGAGTCGATCTGCTTCTCGGCACCCTTGGTCCACCGGATGGCGAAGCCGCGTGGCATGAGGTAGTTGCGGCCGTAGCCGTCCTTGACCTCGACCACGTCGCCGGGGGCGCCGAGACTGGAGACTTCCTGCGTCAAAATGAGCTTCATCGCGAGTTACCTGTCCCCTTCTCAGCGCGCAGTGGATGTGTAGGGCAGCAGCGCCATCTCGCGGGCGTTCTTGATCGCCGTCGCGACATCGCGTTGGTGCTGCGTGCAGTTGCCGGTGACGCGACGGGCACGAATCTTGCCGCGGTCGGAGATGAACTTCCGCAGCAGCGTCGTGTCCTTGTAGTCGACGTAAGTGGCTTTGTCCTTGCAGAACGCGCAGACCTTCTTCTTCGGCTTGCGCACAACTGGTTTGGCCATTGTGGTGCTCCCTTTCGTGAGCCCGGCTGAGAGCCGGAATGGTCAGTGTGGATGGATCAGGTGTTCGGTGTGCTTCGGTACGGCGGGTGGCGTGTCGGTCAGAACGGAGGCTCTTCGGAGGTAGCGGCGCCACCAGCCGGTGCGGCCCAAGGGTCGCTTCCGCCAGCAGTTGGCTGGGCGGCTCCGCCCGATGCTGGGGCAGCCCACGGGTCGTTGCCGGCGCTTTGACTGGCACCACCACCCTGGTTGCCACCGCCGCTGTAACCAGCGCTCGCCTCGCCCCCGGACCGGCTGGCCCTGGTGACCTTGGCGGTCGCGCTGCGCAGGCTCGGACCGACCTCGTCGACGTCGATCTCGAAGACCGTGCGCTTCTCACCCTCACGGGTCTCGAAGCTGCGCGACTTGAGCCGACCCGAGACGATGACGCGCATGCCGCGCTGCAGCGACTCGGCGACGTTCTCGGCCGCCTGCCGCCACACAGCGCAGCTCATGAACAGCGTCTCGCCGTCTTTCCACTCGTTGGTCTGCCGGTCGAACGTGCGCGGGGTGGATGCGATGCGGAAGTTCGCCACCGCCGCGCCGGACGGGGTGAAGCGAAGGTCGGGGTCATCGACAAGATTGCCGATGATGGTGATCGTGGTGTCGCCTGCCATGAGCAGCCTCCCAAATCAGGTCAGTTCAACGGAACGACCGGGGGAATCGGTCAAAGTTGGTGGTCGGCGGATCAGTTGACGCCGAGTCAGTGCACTTCGGGTCGCAAGACCTTGGTGCGCATCACGGACTCGTTGAGGCCGAGCTGACGATCAAGCTCCTTGACCGTAGCGGGCTCTGCCGACAGGGTCACGACGGCGTAAATGCCCTCGGTCTTCTTGTCGACTTCGTACGCGAGGCGACGGCGGCCCCAGACGTCGACGGACTCGACACTGCCACCATCTTGGCGAACGAGGTTGAGGTATTGGTCGAGCGACGGCTGGACCGTGCGCTCCTCGAGATCGGGGTCGAGGATGACCATCAGTTCATAGTTGCGCATGCGTGACATCCACCTCCTGTGGACTCTGCGGTCACGGCGTTTCCGTGACAGGAGGTCACATCGGTCCTGACGGGTCCGGAGCCGAGGCTCGGCGGGTGTCGCGGGCTGACGTGGTGCGACCCGGCGTCTTGCCGGGTCAGCGGACCCAGATTATCAGCGAGACGGCGTACGACGGAAATCGTCGTCCACAACGGTTTGGTTCATGGTGGTCCGCGGCGCCACCCCCTCCCCTCAGAAAGGGCAGCACCGCGACCACGTCGTTGCGGCCGTCTGCTCGACTTGCCGCAGCCCGTGGGCTACTCCGTCGTGATGGCTCTCAGGACGTCGAGCTTGGCGGCTCGTCGAGCAGGCAGTACGGCGGCCAGCACACCGACCACGGCGGAGAACACCACAAAGATGACGAGTTGCAGCCAGGGGATCGAGAGCACGTCGATTCCTTGGTCAGCGATCGCCCGCTGCAATGAGACCCCGAAGACGATCCCCATGCCCACACCGAGCACTGCACCCAACAAGGCAACGGCTACGGACTCCAACCTCACCATGCGACGGAGCTGGCGACGGCTCATCCCCACGGCACGCAGTAGTCCCACTTCTCGCGTGCGCTCGATGACCGAGAGCGCCAACGTATTGATGATCCCCAGCACCGCGATGACGATGGCCAGGCCCAACAGCGCATAGACGATGAAGAGGAACTGGTCGACGAAGCTCAACTGCTCGTCAAGGAACTCCTGTTGGTCCTTCAACGTCACCGTGGGCAGGTCCGCCAGCACCTTGTCGATCTTGTCGCGCACCTGGTCGATGTCAGCACCGGGGTCGGTGGTGATGAACAGCAACGAGTCGGCCGGTTTGAGGCCACCTTTCTCGAGGACATCAAGTCCGACGATGTAGGACGCCGGCAACGAGTTGGCCAGGAATGTCCCGGCAATCGTCACCTTCTGCGGCTCGTCGTTCTGGAACGTCAGGGTGGCCGTGTCACCGACCTCGAGGTTCTTGTCGTCCGCGATCCGCGCATCGATGAGCATGCCGTCGTCGGGGAACTTCGAAACGCCCGCCAACACGTTCACGTTCAGCACTTCGTTGAGGCCCTCCGGATTGGCCGCGCCGACGAAGATCGTTCCGCCGTCGAAGGTGGCTTGCGCCTGCCGGAACTGGGCCACCGTCTTGACGCCATCGATGGGCCGGATCTCCTCCGCAATGGCCGGTGAGAACGGCGTCTGGATGGCATTGCTCACGATGAGCTGCGAACTCAACGCCGCGGTGAAGACCTTTTCGAAGCTGGACTTCATCGACGCGCCGAGGATCGACATCAGCGCCACCAGCGTGAGACCGATCATCAGCGCACTTGCTGTCGCGGCAGTGCGGCGCGGGTTGCGTAAGGAGTTCTCGCTGGCGAGAGCGCCAACCGTGCCGAAGCCCTTGCGGTAGCCCTTTCCTAGCAGCCGGATGATGGGGATGCCGAGCACCGGGCTCATCAAGGCAACGCCGATCAGGATGCCGAGCATGCCAAGTCCCACCAGAGACACACCGGTGTTTCCTTCGCCGATGAACCCCACCACCATCGTCACGATGCCGAGCAGGACCAGTGCGACACCGCCGATGAACCGGCGCCGCAATGCTGACTCGGGGAGAGCGACATCGTCACGCATCGCGGCGACCGGCGCGATCTTGGATGCACGGCGCGCTGGCAGGTATGCAGCGAACATCGTCACGACGAGCCCGACCAGGTAGGACACGATGATCGTGCGCGCCTTGAGTGGGAAGTCGGCCCCGGAGAGGTCGAGTCCGAAGGTCGCGAACAACGCCCGGATGCCTAGTGCCAGCAGGAAGCCGACCGCGAGACCCAGGGTCGACCCGACCACGCCAACGGCGAACGCCTCCAAGAGGACCGATCGGCGTACCTGTCGCCTCGACGCACCCATAGCACGCAGCAACGCGAGCTCGCGACTTCGCTGTGCGACCAGGATCGAGAACGTGTTGATGATCAGGAATGTGCTGACCACGACGGCGACTGCGGCAAAGACCAGCAGGAAGATGTTGATGAACTTGAGTGCGTCGGCGATGTCGTTCTGGTTCTTCTCTGCGTAGTCGTCGCCGGGCGTGGCGCCGACGCCCTCGGGCAGCACTTCGCGGATCGCCGCCGCGGCCTGGTCTTGAGTGAATCCAGACGCGTCGCGGACGGAGATGCTGGTGTAGACGTCTCGCCCGTCGAAGAACGTGTTCTTCATCGTCTGCTCGTCGAACACCGTGAGTGTGGCGCCGACGAGTCCGCCTGAGGATCCGAACTCGACCAGACCGGTCAGCTTGGCCTTGAGCGTCGGCGGGTCGATGGGTGTGACCAGCGTGACCGTGTCGCCGATCGAGTAGCCGGCCTTGTCGGCGGCGGCCTCGTCCATCGCCACCTCACCCGGCCCGCTGGGCAGCTCCCCTTCGGACAGGGTCAGGATGCGGTCGCCCGTCAGCGACGTGGAGTCGGTGTAGTTGAGCGCGAAGCCGGGTGGTCCGTTACCGCCGACGAGCTTGCCGTCTGACCCGATGATGTAGACGCCCTGCATCTGGGTGACGCCGTAGGCCTGATCGACTTCGGGCAGCTCGTTGATCTGGTCGACCACTGATCCCGGGATCGTGCGCGTGTCTTGCATCGAGTCGAAGTCGTTGGCGCCCTTGGGCGCGATCTCGACGTCGGACGTCGTACCCCGGACGATGCCGTCGAACGAGCCCCCGAGAGCGTCGGTGAAGATGAAGGATCCTGCGACGAACGCGACGCCGAGGACGATGGCCATGCCGCTCAATGCCAACCTCAGCTTGCGCGCCACGAGGTTGCGCCAGGTCACTTTCCACATGTCGCTCAGGCCTCTGCTGCGGTGCCGGCGACCGTCTTGGCGCTGAGGAGACGCATCTCCTCGAGCACCCGATCGGCGGTCGGCTCGCGAAGCTCGTCGACGACCTTCCCGTCGGCGAGGAAGACCACGCGGTCGGTGTAGCCAGCCGCCACCGGGTCGTGGGTGACCATCACGATGGTCTGCTTGTGCTCGTCGACGCTGAAGCGCAGGAAGGCGAGCACCTCCGCGCCCGAGGTCGAGTCGAGGTTTCCGGTTGGCTCGTCGGCAAAGACGATCTCAGGCTGTGACACGAGCGCTCGTGCACACGCCACCCGCTGCTGCTGACCGCCGGACAGTTCGCTCGGGCGGTGCTTGAGCCGATCACCGAGACCGACCGTCTCGATGACCGTGTCGTACCATGCCGCATCGGGTCGGCGGCCGGCGATCGACAGCGGGAGCAGGATGTTTTCCTCGGCGGTCAGGGTGGGTACGAGGTTGTAGGCCTGGAAGACGAAGCCGATCCGGTCGCGCCGAAGCTGGGTGAGCAACTTGTCGTCGAGCTTGGAGAGCTCCTGGTCACCGAGGAAGACCTGACCCGACGACGCGTTGTCGAGGGCGGCCATGCAGTGCATGAGCGTCGACTTCCCCGACCCGGACGGTCCCATCACCGCGGTGAACTCTCCGGCCCGGAAGTCGATCGAGACCCCGTCGAGCGCGGCGACGGCGGCGCCCCCCTCGCCGTACACCTTGCAGAGATTGTGCGTTCGGGCGGCGACCCCCTCTGACGCCTCGGGTGCATGGGTCGTACTGGTGCTGACGTCAGACATGGTGCCCCTCAAAAAAAAGTTGTGTGCGAAGCATGTCCCTCACACGTTTCGACAGGCACACGGTAACCGAGAAGGTGCGGCAGATTCGATCGGGTTTCCCCTGGCCCGCCCCTGACGGGGACCGGGGTTTGCCTTGTTTTCAAGCCGGAAGGCTTGTGAACAAGGCAAACCTGCCTTGCAGACTGTGGGTTTGCCTTGCAAACATGCCTCGTCCAGGCCCCGTGGCACTGTCGCCATGACGTCCTAGAGTGGCGGCATGAGCACCTTGCACATCGGCGCCCACGTCGACCAGACCGACCCCATCGCCGAAGCCGTCGACCGCAAAGCCACCCTGTCGCAGTTCTTCCTCGGCGACCCGCAGAGCTACAAAGGCCCGGTGGTGTCGTACGCCGGAGGGGCGGCCGGTCTGAAGGCCGACGCCGAGGCGGCGGGGATCGACCTCTACGTTCATGCGCCCTACCCGATCAACGTCGCGTCCACCAACAACCGCATCCGGATCCCTGGCCGCAAGCTGCTGCAGCAGCATCTCCACACCGCTGCCGAGATCGGAGCGAAGGGACTAATCGTGCACGGCGGTCACGTGCTCGCCGATGACGACCCCGACGTGGGCTTCGACAACTGGCGCAAGTGTGTCGACGGGCTCGAGATGCCGTTGCCGCTGCTCATCGAGAACACCGCCGGCGGCGACAACGCGATGGCCCGGCGCCTCGAGCGGATCACCCGGCTGTGGGACGCTCTCGGCCAGGCCAAGGGCGGTGACACCGTCGGCTTCTGCCTCGACACCTGTCACGCCCATGCCGGTGGTGAGGAACTGGCCACCGTGGTCGAACGAGTCAAGGCGATCACCGGTCGCATCGACCTTGTGCACGCCAACGACTCCAGGGACAACTTCGACTCTGGCGCTGATCGGCATACGAACTTCGGCAATGGCGAGATCGAGGCTGACTTGCTCGTCGGCGTGGTCCAGCAGGCCGATGCCCCCGTCGTCTGCGAGACGCCCGGCGGCACCGAAGGCCAGGCCGCCGACATTGCCTGGCTGCGCGACCGGATCGGCTGACTCCACCGCAGCGAAATCATCGGTCGGCCCGCCCGTTCGCTCCGACGAATCTGGCCGAGCCCAGTCCGGTAGCGTTGCCCGGCGTGACCCCGATCGACGTACGCACTATCAGCGCCGCCGAGCATCTCGGGTTTCTGCAAGCCCAGCCCAGCGTGAGCTTCCTCCAGACGCCAGCCTGGGGTGAGGTCAAGAACGAGTGGCGACGCGAGTCGATCGGGTGGTTCCGCGACGAGGACCTCGTCGGGGCCGGCCTGGTGCTCTACCGCCAGCTCCCGAAGGTGAAGAAGTACCTCGCCTACCTTCCCGAGGGACCGGTCATCGACTGGGCCGCCGGCGACCTCGACTCGTGGCTCACGCCGATGGCAGAGCATCTACGCAGCGAAGGCGCGTTCGGAATCCGGATGGGGCCGCCGGTCATCACCCGCTCATGGGCGGCTGACACAGTCAAGAAGGCGATCGCCGACGAGACTCGCCGCCGGCTTGGTGACGTGCCGCCTGACGACCGCAATGCCGTCGGCGGCGATGTTCAGGCCACGCTGCGGGCGGCCGGGTGGCGCCCACTGGCCGTCGACGACGGCTTCTCCGCCGGCCAGCCGCAGTACGTCTTCCAGGTGCCGTTGTCTGGCCGGTCCGAGGACGACGTACTCAAGGGGATGAACCAGCAGTGGCGTCGCAACATCAAGAAGGCCGACAAGTCCGGCGTCGTCGTGACCCAGGGCGGCATGGACGACGTGCCCGCGTTCCATACTTTGTACGACGAGACCGCACAACGCGACCACTTCACGCCTCGCCCGGTCAGCTACTTCCAGCAGATGTTCTCAGCCCTGCTCCATGAGGACCCCGATCGGATCCGGCTCTACCTCGCGCACCATGAGGGCGATCTGGTGGCCGCCACGACGTGGGTGCGCGTCGGCGGGCACACCTGGTACTCCTATGGCGCATCGTCGTCCGCCAAGCGGGACGTGCGTGGTTCGAACGCGATCCAGTGGCAGATGATCCGTGACGCCATCGCGGTGGGAGCCGATGTCTACGACCTACGCGGCATCACCGACACACTCGACTCCGAGGACGACCACATCGGACTGATCCAGTTCAAGGTCGGCACCGGTGGGGAAGCCGTCGAGTACGTCGGCGAGTGGGACCTACCCCTCAATCGCCTTGTCTACAAGGCTTTTGACCTCTACATGAGTCGACGCTAGGTACCGCGCATGCCTTTGAACCTGTACGTCGACGGCCCTCGGTGGCGCGACCACCTCACATCGACAGCGGCCACCAATCCCGGGATCATCCCGGTGGCAAAGGGCAACGGATACGGGTTCACCGTGGGTCGGCTCGCCCGCAGGGCCGAGTGGCTCGGCGTCGACACGATCGCAGTTGGTACCTACGCCGAGGTGGCGGAGGTCAGGCAGCGCTTCAGCGGAAGCATCCTCGTGCTCGAGCCGTGGCGCCCCTTCCTGCCAGCCGTGACGTCCGACGACCAGGTGATCCACACCGTGGGTCGCGCCGAGGACGTCGAGGTGCTCGCGAACCGAGAAGACAGCCCTCGCGTCGTGCTCGAAGCGCTGACCTCGATGCGCCGCCACGGGTTCGTCCTCGACGAGCTCGCGGCGCTGACCGAGTCCGTGCGCGGAGTTCGGGTCGAGGGTCACGCCGTGCACCTTCCCCTGGGGCAAGGGCACGTCACCGAAGTGGATGCCATCCTCGCAGCAGCCCCTGCCAGTCGATGGTTCGTCAGCCACCTCACACACGACGAGCTCGATGAGCTACGCGCTCGTCACCCAGCTGTCGAGTTCCGGCCGCGCATCGGGACCGAGTTGTGGCTCGGCGACCGCGAGGCGTTGACGGCGCGGGCCACGGTGATGGACGCGCATCCGGTGCGCCGCGGTGACGAGGCCGGCTACCGTCGCCGCAAGATGAGCAAGGACGGGACGCTCCTCGTCGTGTCAGGTGGCACCGCCCATGGCGTCGGGCTCGAGGCGCCCAAGTCGGCCGTCTCCGTGCGCCAGCGGGCGGTCGCGATGGCCCGCGGAGGACTCGAGGCAACGGGCCGGGCCTTGTCGCCGTACACCGTCGGCGGCAAGCAGCGCTGGTTCGTCGAACCTCCCCATATGCAGGTGAGTCTGGTGTTTGTGCCGGCCGGTGTTGCTGCGCCCGCCGTCGGTGATGAGGTCGAGGTGCAGGTGCGGTACACCACCACCCATTTCGACGAGGTCATCGTCAGCTAGCCCTGCAGCCACGGCGGCACCCTGGCCTCGTCGTGATGGTTAGCCCCGGTGCGGCTGGCTCCGCGCAACGGCGACGACGACCATGTTGTCCTGGTAACCACCTCGGTCAGGGTCGTACGCGCCGCCGCACGTGATGAGTACCAGGCGCGACTCGCCGGCTGGTGAGTAGAGCGGTGAGTCTCCCGACAGAGACGCTTTGGAGACCAGGTCGGCCCGCACGACACGGAAATCCTGGGTCAGCCCCCCGGCCAACAGTTGCACGCCATCACCTGGCTCAACGCTGAGCAGCTCTGCGAACACCCCGAGCCCTTGGGTGAACGAGTCGATGTGGGCGGCGACGACGATCGGGCCGAAGGGGTCGCCGAGTTGAGCGCTGCCGTCCCACCAGCCGGCATGGTTGATGTCCTGAGGGAGCACTAGTTCCCCGTCCCTGCTGGTGGCAGCCACCTCGATCGGTACTTCAGCACCGCTCGGCAGCACGAGAAGACGCGGACGCTGGGCATCAACCTGTGATGGCGCCGGGCGGGCGACCCGGGCGGGCGTGGTCGGGCCGACTGACTCCGCGACAGGACCGTCGGCCGCCGAGTTCTTCGCGGTGTCGGTCGTCTCGGTCAGAGCCGATGTCGGGCTCGAAACCGCAAGACTGGGTGCGCCAGTCGACGGCTGGTGTTTCACCAGGGCGAGGATGACGAGCACGACGGCCAACACCGCAACTGAAATCGCGACCAGCACCCGTCGCGACCCGAGGATGGCCGGCCGGTGCATCGGAGGTCAGCGCGAGCGGATGGCGACGCGCCGCCGCAATGCCGGCACGTACAACGCCGAAATGCCGACGGCGAGCGCAGCGCCGAGCAAGGACAGCCAGACCAGGCCCGCTGGTCCGGACCCACTGGTTTCAGGGGTCGCAGCCAACCCCGCCGATCCGGCGTCGACCAGGTCTGGCGCTGGGGAGCCCTTCTGTGCCAGCGGCAGAGTCTGAACGATGGCGTCCATGCTCTGGTTCTTGGGCTCACCGATCGCGAACACCCGCGTGAGCAATCCCGCCTCCACGGGTAGGTCAACCGGACCGAACACCGGGTCGCCTTGCTGGCCGGTCGGGACGATGTCGACGGAGTAACTGCCCGCCGGGACGTCGGCTGACACGAACTCTCCGTTGGCGATGTTGGAGAAGAGCACCTGCTTGTCGACGCGGACGTCCGCAGGGGGGACCACCGCAGTGTGAGCAACCGTCACACGACCTTTGCTCGCGCCAACCGAGCGCAGATCGTTGTTGAACACTGTCATTTCAGGTTGCTCGGTTTTATCCGCTGGCCAATGCACGACGAGGTCCAAGCTGCGGTTCTGCACAGTAAAAGAGGAGGAAATCTCCCAGGAATCAGCACGAAAAGCGATGGTGTGCTTACCCTGAGCGAGATCGAGAGGCCCGATAATCGTTTTGGCGCTTGCATCGCGCTGTACCGCGCGCCCGTCGACGGTCACGGTGACCGACGCTCCGGGCACACCTTGAACGACGTACACGCTGGGTGATGCGGCCCGATGTGCCCTGGTGTCGGGTGCCCCGGCCGACGCCGTACTGGGGGCACTGACCGCCGCTCCGATCACGAGCACGGTTCCCACGAATGCTGCAGCATGACGAAGGAAAGTCTTCATGGCTTGACCTTTGCTGGCGGCGATGAACTATGGCTCGACATGCTAGTCCGACGAATCGGTGAATTCAGATAACTCCAAATAATTCACGCTCCGTAAGAATTCGTTGACTATTTGTAGTTTTTCTCCACGTGGCTGAGCTTTCGGCTCACTGGTCTAGTTATTTCGCAATAGTGGATGCATTCTTTAGACCTCGTGACAGTAATGCCCGAGGACGGTTGCACCGGTCTGAGCAAGGGCGGGGAGGTGAGGCAATGACAGCAGCCCGTAAGGGGACGCCGTCACGTAGCTGGCTTTTGGTCATCGCCGTGCTGGCCTCCGTGACGGCTTGCAGCAACTCGCCTCCGAGCACTCCATCGTTGACCGCTTCAGGTGCGACGACCAGCGGTGGGACTGCCTCCAGCGCGACCGATCTCGCACCTGACGTTCCCCAGGTCCTCGGGACGAGCTCGGTCCGTCCGCCGGACAGGTCCGATCCCGCCACCGCCGACGGTGAGGACCGCTTGGTTGGTCGCGTCGACGCCGCACGAGTGCTGTGGGTCACCCAAGAGATCGACTTCCCCCGCCCCATGTACAGCCTCACCTTGTCCGTGCATGAGAGTGAGAGCGCAGCGGCAGAGGAGTTCTCACCGCACCTGCGGGCGCTCGAAGTGTCCGCGCCTTCTCAGGCCACTCAGACGATCCACAGCCCGAGCTGGGTCGAGCAGATCTACTTTTCGGGTGGGACGCGAAAGGTGACACTCCGCTATCAGATGTTGGGCGCCACCCAGCCAAGCTCTCCGTCGACCGCAGGCCGCATGCTGGTGTATCTCACCGGGCTGGATGTCTCGTCGACAGCAGGTCTGTCTCGTACGGTCACGATGTCTAAAGCACGCAACTTCGGTTGCGCCGAGCCGAATCAGACCATGACGACCTGTGGGAATGACCAGGACGGCGATTGGACGGTATCGCTGACCAAGGAGTCATCCACAGTCTCGGTCTACGCGCAGGTCGACCTCGGCGGACCTCAGCGGACGTAGATCGGGTCGACGGTTGAGTCGTCCGGGTCAGATGGCGACCAGTTGTCGTACGACGTGAGAGCTCGATCGTCGTCGTCCCACTCCTCGGCGTCGATCCCCTCGTCGAAGATGCCGCCCAGCGGATCATCGGACAGGCCGTCCATCCGCACCGGGTCGTTCCAGGGCAGCCAGATGTCGCGCACCACCATGACCACGAGATAGAGCTGACCAATGATCCGGACCGCGACGGCGAGCGCGTAGACCCAGTCCTTGTCACCGGCCGCGACGAAGAAGTTGGCGATGTGCATCCAGATCGCGAAGAAGTAGAAGATCTCACATGCCTGCCAGATGAGCAGATCGCGCCATCGGGGTCGGGCCAAGGCAGCGAACGGCAGCAGCCACAACACGTACTGCGGGGAGTACACCTTGTTGATCAACAGGAACGCGACCACGACGAGAAACATCAGCTGCACCAAGCGTGGTCGCCGGGGGGCGAGCAGCCCGAGGAGTGCGATGGCCAGGCAGGCGGCCGCGAAGAAGATGAATGTCGTCAGGTTGACCGCGTGCGCCGTGGCGGTGTGCCCGTAGTTCGACGCCACCAGCCAGATCGAGCCGAAGTCCGGGCCACGGCTGGAGTTGAACTGCCAGAACCACATGAACTCATCAGGCGACCAGAAGTAGATCGGCAGGTTGACGACGAGCCAGGCCACCAAGGCCGCAGCACAGCGTCTTGACCCACACGTCCATCCGTCGTTCCCGGAAGCACAACACCAGGAGCGGGCCTAGGAAGAACAACGGGTAGAGCTTCGTCGCGGCGCCCAACCCGATGAAGACGCCAGCGAGCACGGGTCTTCGTGTCGACCACGCCCAGAAGAACGCCGCGACCATCCCGATCGCGAGCACGTCCCAGTTGATCATCGCTGTCAGCGCCAGGGCTGGAGCTCCAGCGATGTAGACCGCGTCCCACGGTCGGCGGGGTTGTGCCCGCACCAACAAGACGAGGGCGACCAACAACACGACGAAGAACCCGACGGCGTTGACCGCCCAGAAGACTGCACCGTCGTACTGGACGTCCTCGTTGTTGCCGACCGCGGAGTGCGGCAGCTGCGACACGTCCGGCGATTTGCCGACCAGGTGGGTGATGACGCCGGTCACGCCCATCCAGAGCCCCGTCACGACCGGGTACTCGATCGAGAGCTGATGCCGCTCCGCGCTCGTTGTTGGTTGTTCGTTTTCAGAGAGCTGATCGATCGGCGTATAAGGCCAGACGCCCTCGGCCAGGCCACGACCGACGTACAGGTAGGAGATGTCGGAGTAGCACAGGTGGGAGAACGCCTTGGGCGTCGCAGCGTCTGACCACTTGGTCACGACGCACGACGACTTCTGGACGACGCCGAGACCGAAGCAGATGATCGCGACGACGATGATGATCCGAACCGGTGTCCACCAGCTCCGGCCCGTGCGCGCATAGCGCCCGAGCGGACCGCCGACGGCCGAGGTGGCAGCCCGCGCCATCGGGTCGGCCAACGTCGGTGCGACCACGTCGTCGGTCGTCCGGGTCTGATGCGGGAAGGCCACGGAGCCATGGTGCCCTATGGCGCGACCCTACGACCCGTGGACGTGCTCACCGGCTTCGACGATCGCCTAGGGCTCCGCCTCCGTCGTTGTGGTCGTGTCGCACTGGAGCGGAAGGCAGGTCGTTGGTTCTGTCGTTTCCGTCGTGGTCGGCGGTTCAGACGTCGTGGTCGGCGGTTCAGACGTCGTGGTCGGGGGCTCAGACGTCGTGGCCGGCGGCTCCGTCGTGGTCGGCGGCTCCGTCGTGGTCGGCGGTTCAGAGGTCGTCGGCGGAGGCGAGTACGTCGGGTTCACGCCGTGCAGCTCGGCCGGATCCGGGAATTCCTTGGTCGGCAGCCCCGCGAGAGCGGCTTCCATGAACGTCGTCCACGTCTGCGTCGGGTAGTTCGCGCCGTAGAACGGCTCGAGATAGCCCTCGAGAGAATCGTTGCCGTCACCGCGCGTGTAAGTGATTGCGGTGGAGAGCTGCGGGGTATAGCCGACGAACCACGACGACGACACGTACTGGTCGTCGTCGGTGCCGAACGTGGCAGTTCCGGTCTTGCCGGCGGCGGGGCGCTGGAGCGCGCTGGCGGCGGCGCCCGTACCGTCGGCGACCACCTGCTCGAGGGCGTAGGTGACGTTGCTGGACACCTCGGG
Organism: uncultured Actinomycetota bacterium; assembly: GCA_963746185.1. Taxonomy (GTDB): domain Bacteria; phylum Actinomycetota; class Actinomycetes; order Propionibacteriales; family Nocardioidaceae; genus CAVVAE01. The sequence continues at coordinate 1,244,970 of CAVVAE010000004.1, read as the reverse complement.
TGAGAACGGTCGGTCGCTGCGATCCTTGTGCTCGAAGCGCAACCCGTTCGGGTCATCGACGCGCTCGATCACGTACCACTCGTTGTGCTCACCGTTGGCCGCGAACGTGCCATAGGCCTCTGCCATCTCCACGTTGGGAATTGTGGCGCTGCCCAACGCGACTCCGTAGTTGGGCTCGAGGTCACCGGAGTCTTTGGGCACACCAGCTGCGACGGCCGCGTCGACGACTTTTTGAGGGCCGTCCTTCATCGACGAGGTCAGGTCGGCGAAAGCGGTGTTGACCGACTGCTCGGTGGCGTAGGTCAAGGTGATGGCCGAGCCGTAGGAGTTTCCGGAGGGGTTGGACGGCGTCTGGCCCTCGTTGCGAACCGTCTCACCGTTCGGGTAGGTGTACGGCGAGTTCCCGGAGAACGTGTCGCGAAGGGTGTAACCGTCCTTGAGCCCGGCGGCAATCGCGTAGGCCTTCATGGTCGAGCCGACCTGGGTGGGTGCCAACGCGAAGTTGACTTGGTCCTTGGCTCCACCGCCGGTGTAGTTCCGGCCACCGATCATGGCGCGCAAGGCTCCCGTTCCTGGCTCGACGGCGGAGAGTGCCACATGCAGTTGCCGGTGACCATCGGGCGGCACCTGCCTGACCGTCTTCTGGGCCGCCTTCTGGTCCCGCCAGTTGAGCGTGGTGACGACCTTGAGACCACCGCCGTTGATCTCCTCCTCGGTGAAGTCTTCGCGGAGCAGCTCTCGATGGACCAGCGTCAGCAGGTACCCCTTCTGGCCGCCGTAGCTGTTGATCTCCTTGACCTCGGCGAACTTGGGCAGCCTCTTCTCGTACCTGATCGCCTGGTCGGGGTCGAGGTTGCCCATGTCGACCATTCCCCCGAGCACGTAGCGGTAGCGCTCGAGCAGCGGTGCCCTGTTGCTCTTGGAGATGGCGGGGTCGAGGTTGCCAGGCGAGTTGAGAACAGAAGCGAGGACGGCGCTCTCCTGGACGGTGAGCTCCTTCGCCTCCTTGTCGAAGTACGCCTTCGATGCGGCCTGTATGCCGTAGGCACCCCGGCCGAAGTAGACGGTGTTGAGATACCCCTCGAGAATCTCGTCCTTGCTCAAGGTGTTCTGCACCTTGACCGCAAGGAACGCCTCCCTGATCTTGCGCTCCCAGGTGCGCTCCTGCGAGAGGTACAAGATCTTCACGTACTGCTGGGTGATCGTCGAGGCGCCCTGCGTGCCTGAGTCGGAGTGCAGGTTGGCCCAACCCGCACGGACGATGCCCTTGGGATCGAGTCCCTTGTTGGTCTCGAACGACCGGTCTTCGGCCGAGATCACAGCGTCCTTCATCGACTGCGGCATCTCGCTCAACGGGATGCTCTCGCGGTTCTGCAACGCGAAGCGGCCGAGCACGTGCTTGCCGTCGGAGTAGTAGACGGTGGTCGTCTGCGCTTGGAAGTCGGCGTTCGGACTGGGTATGTCGATCATCCGGTAGGTCACATAGACGGCGATCGCCATCAGGAACGCGCCCGAGAGGCCGACGATGGCGCCCCACTTGAGCGTCTTCTTCGCCACATGCCGGGTCTTGGCCCAGCCGGCCAGGTCGCGCATCTTGACCTTGCCGTTCTTGCCACTACCCACTGGCTTGCCGCCATTGGCACCGGGCCTGGCTGACCTCTTGGGTGCGGCGCCGGAATTGCCCGGCGTCGTCGTCGCCTTGCGCGCGCCTGGTCTGGCGGCTCGGCGTCCTGGGCCGCGCGAGGGCGGCGGTTGTTTGTTGCTCACAAAGATGTCTTCCCGGGGTCAGTCGTCGTCTTCGACGGTGCGCTGGCGGCGCGGGGGTTTGCGGGGTACGCCGTCACCGACGACGTACGACTCGACAAGGTGGTTCCAGCCGCAGCCCTGGCATACCTCCAGGACGTAGACACGGATCTCCCCGTGCTCACGTGCCATCGCCTCGATCTCGGGGCGCGACTTGATGCGGCCGGAGAACTGGCCGAGCTCGTCGCCGAACACGTAAGAGAGATGGGCCAGCTCCTGTTTCTTGCACACGGGGCAGGGCGACGGCGCCGGCTCCCCGTGGTGTTTGGCGGCCCGCAGCGTGTAGGGATCGGCATCGCACACATCATCCATCGATGTGGCGCCACCGTTGAACAGGGTCGCCAACGTGGCTCGCCGCTGCAGCGAGTAGTCGATGACCGAGCGTTGGGACCACATGATGACTCCGAGGGTACGGGGAGAGGACGCCCGGGTTCCAACCGTGACGGGCACCGCGTGACGCACGTCCCAGCCACCGAGTCTGCAAGGCAAGCCCTCTGTTCCCAAGGCAGGTCTGCCTTGAATTCAAGCCGTTTGGCTTGAATTCAAGGCAAACCCGCTGCCGGCGGCCCAAAGGGGGCGTTGAGGCGAGTAGCGGATCGATGTATCATGCCGATACGTGGAACTGATAGGTGTAACCGAGACGTTTCCTGATGTTCCTAGCACCATCCACCGTCATACCGACACTCGATGATCAGGCAAGGAGTCCTTCGTGGCCAAGCGCGGAGACGCACTCGAGTTGGCAGTCCTCGGACTGCTGCACGAGTCGCCGATGCATGGTTACGAGCTTCGCAAGCGGGTGACCGGCTTGCTGGGTTGGGGCCGGGTGCTTTCCTACGGCTCGTTGTACCCCTGCCTGAAGCAGATGCTCCGAAGCGGGCTGATCATCGAGGACACCGCCCATCTCGACGCACCGGTGAACGCCGCTGCCCGAGCCGGGCGGCGCGGCAAGATCGTCTACAAGTTGACGGCCGAGGGCAAGGAGCGCTTCGACGCGCTCGTGTCATCGGGTGGTCCGAGTGCGTGGGAGGACGAGAACTTCGGCGTCCATTTCGCGTTCTTCGGTTCCACCACCGCCGAGACCCGTATCCGCATCCTCGAAGGACGCCGTAACCGGCTTGAGGAGCGAATCGATGGAGTGCGCCAGTCGCTGGCGCGCTCCCGCGAACGGGTCAACGCCTACACCCTTGAACTGCAGCGGCACGGTCTGGAGTCAGTGGAGCGCGAAGTCCGCTGGCTGACGGAGCTCATCGACAGCGAGCGGGTTGCACAAACCCCGGTCGCGAGCGCCGTTGACGCGACCGACGTACCAACCACCAGCAGCGCCGACGGAACCCCGTCGGTTGCGGACAACCGGGAATGAGGAGAGCCGAATGGGCTCGGTTCGTGTAGCCATCGTTGGCGTCGGCAACTGCGCGACGTCACTGATCCAAGGCGTTCACTACTACCAGGACGCCGACCCGTCGGGGGCCGTCCCCGGACTGATGCATGTTCAGTTCGGCGACTATCACGTCCGCGACATCGAGTTCGTGGCGGCGTTCGACGTCGACGCGAAGAAGGTCGGCTTCGACCTCGCTGATGCCACCACGGCCAGTGAGAACAACACCATCAAGATCTGTGACGTGGCGCCTACCGGCATCACCGTCCAACGCGGCCATACGCTCGACGGCCTCGGGAAGTACTACCGCGAGACGATCGACGAGAGCGACGCCAAGCCCGTCGACATCGTCTCGGTGCTCAAGGAAACCAAAGCTGACGTGTTGGTCTCCTACCTCCCTGTGGGTTCGGAGAACGCCGACAAGTTCTACGCGCAGTGCGCGATCGACGCCGGCGTGGCGTTCGTCAACGCGTTGCCCGTGTTCATCGCGTCTGACCCTGTGTGGGCCAAGAAATTCGAGGACGCCGGTGTGCCGATCATCGGCGACGACATCAAGTCCCAGGTAGGGGCCACGATCACCCACCGCGTGCTGGCCAAGCTGTTCCAGGACCGCGGCGTCGTGCTCGACCGCACCTACCAGCTCAACGTCGGCGGCAACATGGACTTCAAGAACATGCTCGAGCGTGATCGGCTTGAGTCGAAGAAGATCTCCAAGACGCAGTCCGTGACGTCCAACATCGACCACGACCTCGGCGCCAAGAACGTGCACATCGGACCGTCGGACTACGTCCAGTGGCTTGATGACCGCAAGTGGGCCTACGTCCGCCTCGAGGGTCGCGCGTTCGGCAACGTACCTCTCAACATGGAGTACAAGCTCGAGGTCTGGGACTCCCCCAACTCCGCCGGCATCATCATCGACGCGATTCGGGCGGCGAAGATCGCCAAGGACCGCGGCATTGGTGGAGCGCTCCTCGCGGCGTCGTCCTACCTGATGAAGTCTCCACCGGTTCAACGCCCCGACGACGAGGGTCGCGCTTCCGTCGAAGCATTCATCCGCGGTGACGTCGAGAGGTAAACCCACCACAAGAAGCAGCGGCGACCCCTGTCGCCACGAACTCGAGGCCCCGTCCGTCCCGGCAGGCGGGGCTTCGACATGTCTGGCGTCAGGTCGCCGGCGCGGAGTCCGTGTGGCTGACCAGGCCGACCGTGTTGCCTTCGCTGTCCTTGATGAAAGCCATCCACTCATCGGTGCCTGCGGGGCCGATCACGTCATCGGTGTGGCTGAAGATCACGTGCGGCTCGCCTTCAATCTCCACGCCACGGGACCTCAAGGCCTCGGCGGTCTCGCGGACATCAGGTACGCCGAGATAGAGCAACGCCGACGGTGCAACACGGTCGAGGAGCAGTCGGGTTGGTCCGAGGGTGAAGAAGACCAGCCCGGGAGGGTCGAACTTGGCAGCCGAGCGCGCACCGAGCAGCTCCGCGTAGAACGCTTCTGCCCGGTCGAGGTCTTCCACCCGCTGCGCCACCTGAACGAGTTCCATGGTCGTCCTCTCGTAGCATGCCTATCAATCAGTAGGGATGCTATACATATCCCGTGGTTGCTGACAAGGGTGGAGCCTCCGACACGGCGCGCGCCCTGCACTCCGGGGCGATCCACCTGCTCCGTGGACTGCGCCGGGTCGATCGGCTGTCGGGGCTGACACCTGCTCGGCTGAGCGCCCTGTCAGTTCTCGTGTTCGGCGGCCCCTGCACGCTCGGCCGACTCGCGAAGACCGAGGACGTGGCCGGCCCGACCATGACCCGGATCGTTGACGGGCTCGAAACCCAGGGCCTCGCACGTCGTACCGCCCACCCCGACAGCGCCCGGTCGGTACTCATCAGCGCCACCGCAGCCGGCACCGAGCTGATGCACGCAGCTGCGCAACAACGCATCGATGCCATCGTCGTCGCGCTCGGGGCGCTCCCGGCTCGCGACCAGCAACGACTCGGCTCGGCCGCACCAGCACTGCTGGCTCTCGCCGAAGAAGTGCGCGAGCAAGGCAAGTCCAGCGCTGGCGATGAGGTCGCGACGTGATGACCGGAGCTCACGCGCCACGCTCTGGTGCCGTCACTCGAGAGGACAGCGTCGCGAGACTCCGTGCCGCCGGTTGCGTCTTCGCCGAGAGGGAGGCCGCCCTGATCGAATCCACCCTCGCCGACCCGATCGCCCAACAGAACGCCGTCGCGCGCCGGTGTGCGGGTGAGCCCTTGGAGTACGTCGTCGGGGTGGCCGAGTTCGCCGGCGTGACAGTGGCGATTGGCCCACCCGCCTTCATCCCTCGGGCCAGAGCTGCCGATCTGGTCGCCGCACTCGAACTCACGCAACTGCCGCGACTTGTCACCGACTCGTCTGCGCCCGCCACCGTCGTCGCACTCGACCTCGGCTGTGGTTGCGGGGCCATCGCGGCGACCCTTCGACACCGGTATCCGGACTGGGTAGTCCACGCCTGCGACATCGACTCCGGTGCCCTGCAGTACGCCCGTCGTAACGGGGGGGTTTTTGGGTTCGCCGTCTATCAGGGCGACTGGTTCGACGCCTTGCCGGCCGACCTGGTGGGCCGGCTCGACGTGGTTGTCGCACACTTGCCCTACGTCCCGTCGGCCGAGATCGCCCATCTGCCCCGAGACTTCCGCGACGCCGAACCTCGCCGCGCCGTCGATGGCGGCCGCGATGGCCTCGACCCGTGGCGCCAGGTCGTCGCGCAATGCGGTGTGTGGTTGGCACCCGAGGGCAGCCTGCTGACTCAACTCTTACCCGACCAGGTCGACGCTGCCATCACGACCGCTCACGACCACGGACTCGATGTGGAGACGGTTGCGTTCGAGGACTCCACCGTGCTCGTCGTCCGTCCAGTTCGAGCCAGCTGAGGACCCGGCCTCGTGCGTTTCGTTGCCGCTCTCCGGCACCTGCTGGCAGGCCTGCGGTTCCGCCAGTTGTTCGCGGTGCGCGTGACGAGCCAGGCTGCGGACGGCGTGTTCCAGGTGGCGCTGGCGTCGTACGTGCTGTTCTCGCCAGAACGTCACGCCGATGCGGCTTCGATCGCCGGAGCCCTCGCTGCCGTGCTGCTCCCGTTCAGTGTGCTCGGGCCGTTCGTCGGCGTGTTCTTGGACCGCTGGAGTCGCCGCCAGGTGCTGGTGGTTTCCAACGTCGTGCGTCTGCTGCCGGTGATCGTCGTCGCCGCGCTCATCGGAGCCGACGTCGGAGGGGCACCACTGTTTGCCATGGTGCTGGTCGCGTTCAGCATCAACCGCTTCTTCCTCGCCGGCCTCTCGGCCGCGTTGCCCCATGTCGTCGAGCGGGACGAGCTCGTGCTGGCCAACTCGATCACCCCTACCAGCGGCACTATCGCCTTCATCGCTGGCCTGGGGGTCGCCTCCGGACTTCGGCAGATCATTCCCGCAGGCGACCCTGACGTCGTGATCGTGGTGCTGTCGGCCGCTATCTACCTGGTCGCGGCCGGCCTGGCCACTCGGTTACCCCGCGACCTGCTCGGGCCCGACTTCGACCCCGACCGGCCTGATGTGCGACGGCAGCTGCACAACGTGGTTACCGGGCTCGTCGCCGGGCTGCGCCACCTGCACGAACGCCCTGCCCCGGCCCACGGACTGGCGGTGATCGCCGCGCATCGCTTCTGCTATGGCTTGTCGACGGTCGCGACGATCCTGTTGTACCGCAACTACTTTCATGACCCAGCCGACACCGATGCAGCACTCGCCGGACTCTCGATCGCGGTCCTCGTCTCGGGACTCGGTTTCGTCACCGCAGCGTTCATCACGCCGGTGGTGACGACCCGGCTCTCACCGCCACAGTGGATCGTCGTGCTCCTTCTGGCCGCCGCCGTCTTCGAGGCATTCCCTGGTGCGCTGTTCACCGAGGCCGCAATCTTGGTGGCGGCGTTCGTGTTGGGAGTCTCGGCGCAAGGGGTGAAGATCTGCGTTGACACGCTCGTGCAGACCGGCGTCGACGATGCTTACCGTGGTCGCGTCTTCTCGCTCTACGACGTCATCTTCAACGTCGTGTTCGTGGCAGCCGCTGCCCTAGGCGCGCTGATCATCCCGACCAGCGGCAAGTCATACGCCGTCCTGGCCCTGATCGCGATCGGCTATGCCGTGACCGCACTGCTCTACTCCCGGTCGTCGTCCGTCCGCGAGCCCGCCTAAGGGGGGCGGGAGACCGAGATCAGGTCTGTTGATCGGCCCACCAGGCGAGCAACTCCTCGCGGGCGCGTTCCTCACCGAGCGGACCCTCCTCGATCCGTCGCTCCAGCAGGAACTGGTAGGCCTGTCCGACCGTCGGGCCAGGGTCGATACCCAACGTGGCCATGATCTGCTGTCCGTCGAGATCCGGACGCATCGCGGCGAGCTCCTCGTCGGCAGCGAGTCGTTCGATGCGCGCTTCGAGATCGTCATACGTACGCCGGAGTCGTTCGGCCTTGCGCCGATTGCGCGTCGTGCAGTCGGCGCGAGTCACGATGTGCAGCCTGTCGAGCAAAGGGCCGGCGTCTCTGACGTAACGGCGGACGGCCGAGTCGGTCCACTCGCCACCGCCGTAGCCGTGGAACCTCAGGTGCAGCTCGACCAGCCGAGCCACGTCGTTGGTCTCGTTGCTGGAAAACCGCAACGCGTTCATCCGCTTCTTCGTCATCTTGGCGCCGACGACGTCGTGGTGGTGAAACGTCACCGAGCCGTCGCCGGCAAAGCGTCGCGTGCGCGGCTTGCCGATGTCGTGCAGCAGGCAGGCCAGCCGGGTGACGAGGTCCGGACCTCCTTCAGGCAGCCGGTCTTCGAGCGTGATCGCCTGGTCGAGCACGGTCAACGTGTGCTCGTAGACATCCTTGTGACGATGGTGTTCGTCTCGCTCGAGCCGAAGCGCCGGGAGTTCGGGCAGCACCCGATCGGCCAGCCCGGTCTCGACCAGCAGCATCAGCCCCAGCCGAGGACGCGGTGAGGTGATTAGCTTGACCAGCTCGTCGCGCACCCGCTCTGCCGAGACGATCTCGATCCGGTCGGCCAGTTCGCTGATCGCGCTCACGACCTCCGGTGTCACCGTGAAGTCGAGCTGTGCGGCGAACCGTGCCGCTCGCATCATCCGCAGGGGGTCGTCGGTGAAGGACGCTTCCGGCGTACCGGGGGTGCGAAGGAGTCCGGCGGCGAGGTCGGCCAGACCACCGAAGGGATCGACGAACTCACCCGTCGGCAATGCCAGCGCCATCGCGTTGACCGTGAAGTCGCGGCGGCCGAGGTCGCCCTCGAGGCTGTCGCCGAATGCGACGTCGGGCTTGCGTGACGTGGGGTCGTAGCTCTCCGAGCGGTAGGTCGTCACTTCGATGTCCACATCACCGACGCGGGCGCCGATGGTCCCGAACGCGCGACCCACATCCCAGGTCGCGTCGACCCAACCGTCGAGGCAGCGCTCGATCTCCTCAGGCGTCGCGGACGTCGTGAAGTCGAGGTCGGCGTGCGGCCTTCCTAGGAGCAGGTCACGCACCGGCCCGCCGACCAGCGCGATGGTGTGTCCGGCCTCCCCGAAGCGCTTGCCGAGGGTCTCGACGACCGGGTGCGCGGCCACTAGAGCCGGCAACGCCGTGCGCTGCAGCTCGCTGACAGATGAGGTGACTCTCGAGGGGGGACTCGACACGATGCTCCACAGTATGAGGCGGTCGGAACCAGGATGCCCACCGGCTAGCATCTTGGGCATGTCAGCGCAGCGCGAACCGGTTCGGTGATGGCCAAGCGCCATCTCGTCCGGGCGGCCGCGACCTCGCTGACGGTGCTGATCTGTGCGCCTGCTGTCGGTACGGCGGCGGCCACCACGGCCTACCCCACGAACGGGACGCCCACGACCCAGCTCGTGCGTCAGGCCACCGACCCGGAATTGGAGAGGCAGACAGGTCTGCGGGTCACGATCGACCGGGTCGAACCCCTGGCCATCACGCCCGGCGAGCCCCTCGTCGTCAGGGGCGTGGTGTCAAACATCGGGACCCAGCGTTGGGAGGACGCTCAGGTCTACCTCGACATCGAAGCTGCACCGGCGACGACGCGCGCAGGGCTTGACCAATTTGCAGCCAACGAGCAGGCCTTCGGCACACGCATCGTCGCCATTCCACTCTTCGACGAGATCGGCAACGTCCTCGTGGGGACGAGCAAGTCGTACCGACTGTCGATTCCGTACGGCCAGCTGCCGATCAACGAAACGACGGGCGCCTACCACGTCGGGGTCAGCGTGCTGGCCCAGAACGTTGACGGCCGGGACATGGACGCCGACGCCCGCGCAGACACGGTGCTGCCGTTGCTCGCGAATGACGCAGGTGCTCTCACCCCAACGCCGGTCGTCACGATGATCCCGCTGGCAGCCACGGTTCGCCGCTCGGCCAACGGGAACTTCCTCGATGACAGCCTGGCGCTGGCGCTGGCGGAGGGTGGACAGCTCCGCAACCTGGCAACCTTCATCGATCGTGCACCCAGCGACAGTCTTGAGATTGTGATGGACCCCGCGTTGGCCACAGCCGTGGAGGACATGGCGGACGGCTACGTCGTCCAGTCTCTGCGCGAGAACGCTCAAGGCAAACCTGGCCACGAAGGCGACGGACAGCCGGAAGCCAAAGCCTGGCTCGACACCATGGCGCAGGCATTGCCTCGTCAGGACTTGCTCCTGATGCCGTGGGGCAGCCCCAACACGAGCTCGCTGGGCACCAACGACATGCCCGGCATCGTCGAATCTGCCGTGCGCGCAAGCCAGCGGTACGCGTCGATCCAACGGATCACGACGTCGGTGGCGAACTGGCCCTACAACGGCTATTCGACACGGCGAGGACTCTCGTTGGCACGGGATGTCGGAACGCCCTTGCAGGTGGTGTCAGAGGCCAGTCTCCCTGACCTGCAGCCCGAGGAGGGCTCTAGTTATCCGCCTGCACAGGTGTCCGTACCCACCGACCGAGGGGCACTCACGAGTCTCGTCACCCGCACCGATGTCGCGGGAACCCCGATCACCACTTCGACGACAGCGCTGCAGCTCCTGCAAGGGATCATGGCCGAGGCGACTGTCCGGGCTGTTGATGGCGAAAACGGCCCGACATCGGTGATTGCCATGCCGTTCGGATGGAATCCCGGGGCCGATGCGGACACGCTGGATCTGCTGACGGCGTACACGTTCCCAACGGTCGAACCACGAACCGCCGCGAGCACAGCACAGGAGCCCGCCGCCACCTACGACGGACGCCCCAAGCCGCCCAGAGCCTTCACCCCACTGTCCGATGGCGTGATCAGCGCTATCCGAACGCTCCGCAGCAAGGGACGCACCCTGACCGACCTGCTCACCGATCAAGAACAGGCACGCATCACTTTCGACCGGCAGCTCGCGGCGGGCGGCAGCTCCTTGTGGCGGACTCGCCAGACGTCGCACGCCGTGTCGATCCGCCGCACCGCCAAAGCGGCCACCAACGAGTACGAGAAGGTGACGGTGACTGGCCCCACCTTCGTCGCGCTGTCGAGCGCTTCCGGACGGTTTCCGCTTACCGTCACGAACGGGCTCGACGTCTCGGTGACCGTGAAGATCAACGTGCGACCCGACAACCCTGCCGTGAAGATCGACCCGATCGACTCGCTCGTGCTCGACCCAGGCCAACGCCGCGACATCGAGGTTTCCACGAAGTCTCAGGGCTCGGGTCTGACCGCGGTCACGGTCAGACTGAGTACGACGAGTGACCGACCGTTCGGTGAGCCGTGGGACTTCAACATTCGAGCCACGCAGATCGGCGTCGCCATCTGGGTCGTGATGGGAATCGGGGCCGGGATTCTCTTCGTCGCCGCAGGACGACGCATTTACCTGCGCGTGCGCGGCGGAACGCTCGTCCCACGCGGGGAGCAACCCCCCTCGTGAGCGAAGAGAGCGGGACCTCCTCCGCGACCCCGAGCATCCTGTCCGCCAGTGGCGTGATGGCGGCAGGGACACTCATCTCGCGGCTCACCGGATTCGTCCGCGCCAGCCTGCTCGCGGCGGCCATCGGGGTCTCGCTGCAAGGAGAGGTCTTCAACGTCGCCAACACCATCCCCAACAGCCTCTACATCCTGGTCGCCGGCGGCGTCTTCAACACCGTGCTGGTGCCGCAGCTCGTTCGGGCGATCAAGAACGATGCCGACGGTGGCGATGCCTACGCCAACCGGATCATCACGCTTGGTGCGATCGTGCTCGCGGGTGTCACGGCTGTCCTGGTACTTGCTGCCCCGGTGCTGATGCGGGTCGTGGTCGACGGAAGCTGGTTCACCGATCCCGCCCTGAGCGCCGAGAAGGAGTCGCTGATCGACTTCGCCCGCTGGTGCCTGCCGCAGATCTTCTTCTACGGCATGTTCGTGCTGCTCGGCCAGATTCTCAACGCCCGCCGCAAGTTCGGTCCGATGATGTGGGCCCCGATCCTCAACAACCTCATCTCGATCACGGTCATCATCGTCTACCTCGTTGTCTACTCAGGTCCCCAGCCGGGTGGCGGATATTCGACGTCCCAAGAGATGCTGCTCGGGTCTTGGCTCAACTCTCGGCATCGTCGCGCAGGCCGCGATCTTGCTCCCCTACCTGAAAGCCAGCGGATTCAGAATCTCGCCCCGATTCGACTTCAGAGGCACCGGGCTCGGTCACACCCTGCGGCTGGGAATGTGGACCGTCGGCTTCGTCATCGTCAACCAGTTGGCGTTCTACGTGATGGTCCACCGTGCCACCGCCGGGACGGCCCAGGTCGTCAACGGTGTCTCTGACGCGAGCGGTTTCACGGTGTATGCCAACGCGTTCTTGCTCACGCAGGTCCCGCACTCGATCGTCACGGTCTCGCTGGCAACCGCGACGATGCCGTTCGTCTCCGCCCTGGCCGCCGATGGTCGACTAGGCGACGTCGCCGCCGAGATGTCGTCGACCTTGCGGCTGGTGCTCGCCGTGATCGTGCCGTTCGCTGTGGCCCTGCTCGTGCTCGGACCCGCACTCGCCACGGTGATGTTCAGCTGGGGTGAAGCAGCCGGAAACACGGCGTCGCTCGGCAACACGCTGATTGCCTTCGCCCCTGGCTTGTTGATGTTCAGCGTTCACTACGTCGTGCTCCGCGGTTTCTACGCCATCGAGGACACCCGCACACCGTTCTTCATCCAGTGCCTCATCGCGGCCGTCAACATCGTCTTGGCGATCACGTTGACGATGGCGGTCGACCCCGAGTACGTCGCACCCGCGCTGGCGGTGGCTTACGGAGCGTCGTACGCCGTAGGTGCCCTCGTCTCGATCGCCGTGCTGTCTCATCGTCTGGGTGGGCTCGCGCGTCGCTCTTTGCTGGCGTTCGTCGCCCGGGTCGCCGCAGCCGCCGTCCCTGCCACCTTGCTCGCGTGGGCAGCGGTGGCTGGGCTAGAGGCAGCCGGCCTCGACGTGGCGAGCAAGAGCGACTCGCTGGTGATCCTCGCCGTCGGTGGACTGGTCGGCATCGCGGCCTACCTCCTGATGGCGCGCGCACTGCGGATCCAGGAGATCGCGCAGATCGTGGCCACTGTCAGGTCGGGGGTGAAGCGCCGTGGGGGATGACCACGGCATACGGGCAAACCGCCTACCATGAGACGCAAGGACCGGCAGGGATCACGACAGCGTCGGTCACGCGCGATTACAGACAGGCAGGAGGGACGTGAGGGCACATCTGGTCCAACCCGGCAGTGTGCTCGCTGATCGGTACGTCATCGAAGATCTCCTCGCTGAGGAAGGCGATTCCGCCTCGTGGCGCGCACGCGACAAGATCTTGGCCCGCTCGGTCGTCCTGCAGGTCCTACCGTCTTCGTCGCCATACTCCTCGGAGCTGCTCGCCGCCGCCAAGCGGTCGTCGCGGGTCGCTGATCCGCGCATCCTGCAGGTCCTCGATGCCGTAGACGACGGCGAGCTCACCTACGTCGTGCGTGAGTGGGCGACCGGCCAGTCGCTCGATGTCGTTCTCAGCGAAGGACCCTTGCCCGCCCGCCGCGCGACCTGGCTGATGCGCGAAGTGGCTGCGGCCATGACGAACGCACATCGGATGGGGCTGCCGCATCGGCGGCTCGCGCCCGACACCATCGTGATCACCAAGTCCAGTGGCATCAAGGTGATCGGCCTCGGCACCTTCGCCGCCCTGCGCGCGCCGGACCTGCAAGCCACTCAGCAACCTCAGCCCGCCACGTCCGCGGCGACCGATGGATCCGGTGAGGGAAGCAGCGGCGAGGAAGACCCGCACCGCGAGGACACGCTCGATTTGGGCCGGCTGCTCTATGCCTGCCTCACCGCCCGATGGCCCGGGGGGCCTAACGGCGGCTTGCCGGCTGCACCGACCGAACACGGTCGGCTGCTCCGTCCGCGACAGGTGCGGGCCGGCGTACCCCGCTCGCTCGACGCGGTGTGCGATCGCGTGCTCGGTCAGCCTCCGCGCTACGGCGAACCGATCACCACTGTTGAGGAGATCAAGGAGCACCTCAGTCGCATCCTGTCCGAAGAGGGGTTCACGGGCGTCGGCAGCGTCGGGCTCGCCGCGCCGGCCAATCCTGCTGCCCCGGTCGCTGCCGAGCCGCATCCGGCGTTGCTCCCGCGCGACGACTCGGGCCCACCGACGGGTGACCAGCCGACCTACCTGATCGACGGCTCAGGCGGGCCGTCGTCTTCGCCGCTCGGACGCACCCTGATGTGGACCGTGGTGGCGATCTTGGTGCTCGGCGCGATGTTGCTGGCGTTCCTCGTGGGCCAGCGCGACACCGGGGACGCGACAACGCCAGATGACTCGACCGCTCAGAGCGATTCCTCGGGCCCGTCGACGCAAGAACTCTCCATCCAGGGGGCCCAGGACCTCGACCCCCTCCCCGACGGCTCTGGCGATGAGAACCCCGACCTCGTACCGCTGGCCACGGACGGCAATCCCTCGACCGCCTGGCAGACGCGGACCTACTTCGACAACCCCGCGCTGGGTGGCCAGAAGGACGGCGTCGGCCTCATCGTCGACCTCGGTCGAGTTCAGGACGTCTCCAAGGTGGAGGTCACCCTGCAAGGCGAGCCCACCGACCTCGAGCTCCGTGCTGCTCCCGAGAGCGCTTCGAGCGCACCGACGGAGTCCGCCGATGACTACGAAACCGTCGCCGAGCTCAAGTCGGCCGGCACCGACGCCGCATTCGAACTTGATGAGCCGGTCCGCACTCAGTTCCTGCTCGTCTGGCTCACCAAGCTGCCCGCGGAGAGTGCGGGCAACTTCGTTGGTCGCATTGCCGAGATCAAGGTCTTCGGGTGAGCGATCCGGATCAGCGAGACGATGCCGAGCTGATCCGTGCTCACGTCGATGGCGATCCGCAGGCGTTCAACGAGCTCGTCCGCCGGCACCGTGACCGGCTGTGGGCGGTGGCACTGCGTACGACGGGCGACGCCGAGGAGGCCTCCGACGCCTTGCAGGACGCGCTGATCTCGGCGTTTCGCCGGGCCGAGACGTTCCGCGGGGACGCACAAGTGACGACCTGGCTCCACCGGATCGTCGTCAACGCGTGCCTCGACCGGCTCCGGCGACGGCAATCCAGGGCGACCGAACCCCTTCCGGAGGATGAGGAGCGCTCCTCGCGACTGGCCAGCACAGACCCTGATCCCTCGGAGGACAGCGAGCGCCGGGCCGACGTGATGGCCGCGCTCGCGCGGATTGGCGATGACCAGCGGGCAGCCCTCGTACTCGTCGACATGGAGGGTTATTCCGTCGAAGAGGCGGCCGCGATCTTGGACTGCGCTCCCGGCACGGTCAAGAGCCGCTGCTCACGCGGCCGGGCTCGATTGGTGCCTCTGCTTCAGCAATATCGGCGGAACCAACGAGACGCGACCGACGTCGAATCGTTATCAACCCCCGACTCGACGGGCACCGAGCCCGCCGACCGTTCGAAGCATGGAGGATCACGCACGTGACCGCCGCCGAGCATCCCCCGATCGAGCAGATCGCGGACCTCCAGGCTGGCCTGCTGCCCGCTGACCAGGCTGCGGAGGTGTCTGCCCATCTTGCCGACTGCTCGGCCTGCACCGACGTCGGTGAGCGGCTGACGGACGTTTCAGGACTGCTGGCCGAGGCCGGGCGCCAGCCCGTGACCATGCCGGATCAGGTGGCGAACTCGATCGAGGCCGCGATCAACCGCGCCAGTGCCGAGCGCGCCGCCGGCGTTCCTTCGTTAGCCGACCGGCGTACGTCGGAGGGGACCCCCACGACACCCACCCACCGCCGATGGGCACCGCTCCTGCTCGGTGCCGCGGCGACGGTGGTAGCGCTCGCTGCCGGCGGAGCCGTGCTCCACAACGGACTCACGGGCTCAGGCGACAGCCAGTCTGACAGCGCGGCCGGCGGTTCCTCAGGTGATAACGCCAGACCGGGCGACGCCGAGAACCAGCTCGGAGGCTCTGAGAGCGACGAGAGTGGCGGTGCGTCCGCTGACCCCGTGCCCACGCTGACCAAGGACAAGGTGGTCCCGTTTGCTCGGGAGTTTGCGACCAGCCCGAGCGCTGCGAGGGTGCCCCGCAACTGCCACGCTCGCACGACGGCCGATGCGCTCGCCGCCGACCAGAACGCGTATGTCGTCTTCCAGGGGCGGCCGGCCGTCCTCAGCCTCGATGAACTGGCTCGCACTGTGACGGTCGTCGCATGCTCAGACGAGACGCGCCTGCTTTTCCGCTCCGGCTACTGAACCGGGAATGATTTACGCCTAAGATCGGTTGACATCTTCAGCGTGGCTGACCATTTCTGACCGCCCTTCAGACAGCCGCGCCTTCAACAACGAATCGAGGCGCAGTGTCTTCGGACGTTCGCAACGTCATCATTATCGGAAGCGGCCCGGCGGGCTACACCGCTGCGCTGTATGCCGGTCGAGCCAGCCTTCACCCGCTGGTCTTCGAAGGATCCGTCACCGCGGGTGGCGCGCTGATGACGACGACCGATGTCGAAAACTTCCCCGGCTTCCCTGACGGAATCATGGGTCCGGCACTGATGGACGACATGCGAAAGCAGGCCGAGAAGTTCGGAGCCGAACTCGTCCCCGACGATGTGACCGACGTCGACTTGACCGGTGACATCAAGATCGTCACCGACTCCGCCGGCACGGCCCACCACGCAAAGACCGTGATCTTGGCGATGGGTTCGTCCTACCGCAAGCTTGGCATCGAAAATGAAGACCGCCTGTCGGGCCATGGCGTCAGCTGGTGCGCGACCTGCGACGGTTTCTTCTTCCGTGAACAGCACATCGCCGTCGTCGGCGGTGGCGACTCCGCGATCGAAGAGGCCACCTTCTTGACGAGGTTTGGCTCGAAAGTCACGATCATCCACCGCCGTGACCAGCTCCGGGCCAGCCAGATCATGATCGACCGCGCAATGGCGAACGACAAGATCGAGTTCGCCTGGAACAGCGAAGTCGACAGTCTCCTTGGCGACGACCACCTCGAGGGTGTCGTCATCAAGGACACCAAGACCGGTGAGACCCGGACCCTCGACGCCACCGGGCTGTTCATTGCGATCGGCCATGAGCCGCGCTCCGAACTCGTCCGCGGCCAGGTCGACCTCGACGACGAAGGCTACGTACTCGTCGAAGGCTCCACCACTCTGACCAACCTGCCGGGGGTTTTCGCCGCCGGCGACCTCGTTGACCACCGATACCGCCAAGCCGTCACTGCAGCCGGCACCGGCTGTGCCGCCTCGCTCGACTCTGAGCGTCACCTGGCGAGCCTGTCGGACGGCTGAGTTACCGTCGCTCAAATATCGCCCACCCACAGACACCCCAGCCACCCACCGACACCCCAGGCCACCCACCGACACCCCAGCCACCCACCGTCGCAGCCCACCGAACCAGGAGCACTGAATGAGCAACCTCCCCCCCGTGACCGACAGCGAATTCGCCTCGACCGTCCTGGAGTCCGACAAGCCTGTGCTCGTCGACTTCTGGGCTGAGTGGTGTGGTCCGTGCCGCCAGGTCGGCCCCATCCTCGACGAGATCGCCAACGAGCACGGCGACAAGATGTCGTTCGTGAAGATGAACGTCGACGAGAACCCGGTGACGCCTGCTGGTTATCGGGTGACCGGGATTCCGGCAATCAACGTCTACAAGGGCGGCGAGCTCGTCAAGTCGATCGTGGGTGCGCAGCCGAAGGCCGCCCTGCTCCACCAGCTGTCAGAGTTCATCGACGCCTGATCGCAGCGGGAGGGTTGTCTCGACGCTGAGCTGCGACGCTTAATGCTGCTGAGGCGGAGGGGTCCGTGGGCTTACGCCTACGGGCCCACTCTTCTTTTCGGGCCGGATCGCACCCAGCCACCGCTCCAGCGCCGTCTCCATCTCGTCTCGCCACTTCACGACGCTCCGCAGGTCGAGCCGCAGCCGGGGGTAGCGCGGATGCGGGTGGACCGTCTTGAAGCCGACTGCGGTGAGGAACCGCGCCGGCACCACGCAGCCGTTCTCGTGCCCCTGGGCGTCACCGAAGGCCTCGATCGCCCGGATTCCCCGTCGTCCCATCAAGTCCTTGACGACCGACTGGATGAGCACTCTGCCGAGACCTGCTGCGGCGTACTCGGGCAAGATGCGAGCGGTCGTCAACAAGACGGCGTCGGCGCTGACGGTGCTCCCGCCGACGGCATGCGTCAGGGCGACGTACTCCGGAGGCGCATACAACGCGAAGCCTGCGACGTCTCCGTCGACGTAGATCAGCCGGCCGCACGAGCCCCAGTCGAGCAGGACCGATGAGATCCAGTCGTCCTTGCCGGCCGCATCGCCGAGTCGGCTGCCGACCTCCCAAAAGACGCATTCACGACACGGCATCGGAAGCGCGTCGACATTGTCGAGCGTGACCGAACCAACCCGTCGACCCATCGCACTAGCTCGCTGGGCGGGGGTTGGTGATGGTGACGTGGTCATCCGCCGAGGCGGGGTCGTCCGCATGCTCGTCGGCCACCGGAGCGCTGAAACTGCTGGTGTACGTCGTCTGAGGTCTGCGACGGAAGAGTGACGTCACGAATCCGCCGGCAGCACCGACGCCGAGCCCGCCAACAACGGCCGTGACCGCCTTCGCGATCGATGCGACACGGGCCACCTTGATCACCTGCTCACTTTTTCTGCACGTCTCGTCAGGCATCCTAGTCCGCGGACCAGCAAGGCTTCCGGGGAGAATGGTGTCCATGGACGAGCCCAGCCACGACGCACCTCGTGGGTCGATGGCTGCCCCTACTGCCCGACAGACCAGGCTGGATTCCTACGTCGACCGCTATGCCGAACGCACGCAGGCGATGAAGGCGTCGGAGATCCGGGCCCTGTTCGCCGTCGCCAGCCGGCCCGAGGTGGTGTCGCTGGCCGGGGGGATGCCCAACATCTCAGGCCTACCGATCGACGCCGTCGCCGATACCGTGGCCGACCTGGTGCGCGATCACGGCGTGGTCGCGATGCAATACGGCTCGGGGCAAGGTGATCCGCGACTTCGTGAGCAGATCTGCGAGGTGATGGCCCTCGAGGGGATCACCGCCCACCCTGACGACGTCGTCGTCACCGTCGGCAGCCAGCAGGCCGTCGACCTGGTGACCCGGGTCTTTTGCGATCCCGGCGACGTGGTGATCTGCGAAGCGCCCAGCTACGTCGGCGCCCTCGGAGTGTTCCGCGCCTACCAGTGCGACGTCGTCCACGTCGAGATGGACGAGCACGGTCTGGTGCCGGAGGCACTGCAGCAGGCCATCTCTGCCGTCGCTGCCGCCGGCAAGAGGGCGAAGTTCCTCTATACGATTCCGACGTTCCACAACCCGGCGGGTGTCACCTTGTCGACAAAGCGACGAGTCGAGATCATCGACATCTGCCGCGCTGCTGACCTGCTGGTGCTCGAGGACAATCCGTACGGCCTGCTCGGTTTCGACGACGAGCCGCTTCGCGCATTGCGCGCCGACGATGCCGAGCAGATCGTCTACCTGGGCTCGTTTTCCAAGACGTTTGCCCCCGGTTTCCGGGTCGGCTGGGCGCTGGCGCCCCACGCCGTACGAGAGAAACTGGTGCTCGCTCAAGAGTCAGCAACACTGTGCCCACCCACGTTCAGCCAGCTCGCCGTCAGCGCCTATCTCACCACTCAGGACTGGAAGAGCCAGATCAAGGACTTCGTCGAGCTGTACCGCGAGCGCCGCGACACCATGCTCGGTGCCCTGGACGAGCACCTGGCCGCGCACGCCACCTGGACCAAGCCGGCCGGCGGGTTCTATGTCTGGCTGACGCTGCCCGAGGGCTTGGACGCCAAGGCGATGTTGCCGCGGGCGGTGACGTCGCGGATTGCCTACGTTCCGGGCACCGCGTTCTACGCCGACGGGTTCGGCAGCAGGTGTATGCGCCTCAGCTACTGCTACCCCACACCCGAACGGATCCGCGAAGGGGTACGCCGGTTGGCCACCGTGATCGCGGACGAGGTGGAGCTGCGTGAGACGTTCGGCGCCACCAAGCTCGCGCTCCCCCGCGGCTACGAAGGCCCGCACACGGATCTGAGCTGAGGGAGACCGATGACTGACGTGACTGACCTGAGCCGGGGGACGAGGCAACGCGTGGTCGTCCTCGCTGGCGGCCTCTCCCATGAGCGTGATGTGTCGCTACGTTCAGGCCGGCGGGTTGCCGAGGCGATGACCGCGGCCGGGGTCGAGACGTCGATTCGGGATGTCGACGCCGAGCTGATGGGATGGTTGCGACGGGAGCGTCCCGATTGCGTGATTCCCTTGCTCCATGGAGAAGCAGGTGAGGACGGCGCACTCCGGGAGGTGCTCGAACTCGCCGCTGTGCCCTATGTCGGGGCTGCACCAGCAGCAGCGCGAGTGGCCTTTGACAAGCCGATCGCCAAGCAGGTGGTTGCCAGCGCCGGGATCACTACGCCGGAGTCCGTGGCCCTGCCCGCAGACACGTTCCGTGAAGTGGGTGCGGCTGCGGTCATGGAAGCGCTGCTCGAACGCCTCGGGCTGCCGCTCTTCGTCAAGCCGGCCAAGGGAGGTTCGGCGTTGGGCTGCAGCCTGGTCGCCACTCCCGACGACCTGCCGAGCGCAATGGTGGGCTGCTTCTCCTACGGTCCGGTCGCGCTGGTCGAACGCTGCGTCCGTGGCGTCGAGGTCACGGTGCCGGTTTTTGACCTAGTCGACGGCCCGCAGGCGTTTCCTGCGGTGGAGATCCGCCCTGACGGTGGCGTCTACGACTACACGGCGCGCTATACGGCCGGATCCACCGAGTTCGTCGTACCCGCTCAGTTGGACGACGCGACTGCCGCGGAATGCGCACGAGTCGCCCAAACCGCCCACCAGGCACTCGGCCTACGTGACCTGTCGCGCTGCGATCTCATCGTCGACTCCGACGGAACCGTGTGGTTCCTCGAGGTGAATGTCGCCCCAGGGATGACGGAGACGTCACTCGTACCGCTGTCAATCGAGTCGGCGGGACTTGACCTCGGGAAGGTCTTCGCGGGGCTGGCTGAGCGCGCAGCAAACCGCTGAGCTCCCCCGAACAAGGCGATCGGAGCCCAGCGGCCGTGTATTTGTCAGCTGCTCGGTGGTTGGCTCAGTACTGGTAGGTGTAGTACGTCGCGCTGTAGGAACGTGCGAAGTGCGCGTTCTTAGGCGTACCGACGCGGTAGTACCAGCGACCCGTTGACGGAGCACCGACCGGGTATGCCACCCGGCCATGGGAGCTGGTCCGCTTCTTGTCGACCGTGTGCCAGGCGCAGCCCTTGCAGAGCTTGCGCTGAAGGAACGTCGCCTTCTTGGGATAGTTCGCCACCTTTGCCCGCATCTGAAGCTTGGTCCGCGTCACGTTGACGACGGTCGCGGTGATTTCCCGCTGTGGCTTCATCTGCTGCGCGGAGGCAGTCTCGGTGGTGGCGATCGCCGGGAGAGCCAGGCCGAAGGCCAGCGCAAAGGCAGCGAGTAGTCGAGTGGAACGCACGAATTTTCCCCCTGTTTGGATGTCGGACACGATGTGTGCCTGATGAGAATAGTGGTGCATGGGGTCACCAGACGCTGGGCTTTTGGCCTTATTCCACCTGTTTGGCGCTGCCGCCCGGACCCACGACGGTGTCTCGAGCCTGGGGGTCAGACCCCGCCCTCGCAGGTTCGGCTCCGGCGACGTCCGCCGGGTCGAAGGTGTCGACATGGCCGCGGAGGGCGAGCATCAGATAGACCGCCGACGCCACGATCACCACCGCGGAGATCCAGTAGATCTCGCGGTAGCTGATCAGGCTGACCAGGAGCGCACCGAGCGCGATCGAGCAGGACTGCGGTGTCCCGAGGATGACATCGGTCGCCGTTGACACGCGGCCCATCAACCGGTTCGGTGTGCGACGTTGGAGCAAGGTGTACAACGCGACGATGAACAACGGCAGTGCGAACCCGAGCACGACAACACCGACGAACACGCCTGCGAGCGACGAGGCCGTGGCGATCGCGAGTCCGATGGCGAGGATCACCAGGCTGAGCGCAATCGCTCGTGCCTCCCCCGTTTTCTTGATCAGCCAGGCTGACATGATGCCCCCCGCGATGGCTCCGATCCCCTGTACCGAGACCACGACTCCGACGTAACTGGCGGGCTTGTCGAAGGCATCCACCATGGCGAAGACGGCGGACTCCATGAACCCGACCACCAGGAGCGCGATCCCCACAGCAATCAGGGTGTGGAGCAACACCCGGTCGCGCCGAATGTGCCGAATCCCCGCCATGAACTCGTCGGACCAGTGCGTCTCCTCGCGCTGCGGCGTCTCCTCGCTCACCTTGAGCACCCCGATCACGACTGCGGCCACGATGAACGAAGCAGCGTCGATGAGCGCGACGCCGCCACCGCCGATCAGCGTGAACAGGCCCGCCCCCGCCAGAGGTCCGACCAAGCGCAGCGCCTCCTTCGTCGTTGCCAGCGATGCGTTGGCGTCCACGAGCATGTGCTCGGGGAGCATTTCCTTGAGGAGTCCATGCAGGCCAGCCGGCAACACGACGAGTGAGATGCCGTAGAAGACCGCGACGGTGTAGATGATCCAGACCTGGTCTTGTGAGGACACCAAGAGGAGTGGGGTGACCGCGAGGGCCGAGGCGAGGTTTCCCCAGATCAGCAGCGTACGACGCTTGACCCGGTCGACGTACATCCCGGCCAACGGCGCGAGCATCGACGGTGCTGCGAGGAAGAAGAACGTCAGACCGGCTGCCCCGTTCGAGCCGGTCAGGTCCTTGACCCAGACCGCGAGCACGATCAGCATCAGCGAGTCGCCCAACATGCTGGCCAGCAGCCCCACGAAGAGCAGGCCAAAGCCGCGCTGGCGGAATGCGGCCTTCATCGCGATGGCCCTTCCGGGTCGGGACCATGCGGCACCACCCAGGCCATCAGTGCCATCACCCGGGCCTGCGGTGGTCGGTTGGCCGGATCACGCCGCTCCTCGGCCTTGCGGAGGAACAGTTGGCGGATCTCTTCGCCGATCTCGGCGGCTTCCTCAGCCGTCAGCCAGAGCCGCGACTGGTAGACCTCGGTGGCATCCCGCCACTTCTGCGCCTCATCGGGTGCGTGAGCCAGCGCGAGGCGGAGATGTTGCAGCTCGCGCTCGAGTGTGACGTCGTGCAAGGCCTCTGCGGCGGCGGCGTCTTCGGCGTCCTCGCCCCAGCTCAGCGACTCGGCGATGAGCTTCCACGGCCGTCGGCGACCGGGGCCTCCCGTCGCTTGTCGGACAAAGCCGTGCTGGGCGAGCTTGCGCAGGTGCCAAGAGACGTTGGCCGGCGTCTGATTCAGCTCAGCGGCCGCATCTGAGGCTGTCATCGGCCCGTTCACCAAGAGCAGCTCGAGGACGTCCATTCGGACTGGATGGGCCAGGGCCTTCATGTCAGCCGCGGAAGTGACGCGGCGTCGAGTCAGAGGCATGGGTTGAAACTATCGTTTCGAAACAGTTCTTGCAATAGATATTGACGGCCTGTGATCGACAGGCGGGCTCCGCTGCTGGAATTCTGTCGGCTATGTCCGCCGCTCGCCCGACGCACGCCACCCACCCCGGCCACCCCGTGGGCGATGCCCACACAGAGCTGGTGGCGTTGACCGCCGAGCACTGGCCGGCGGTGAAAGAGATCTACGCGGCAGGGATCGCGACCGGACATGCCACGTTTGAGTCGCGGCCGCCAAGCTGGGCGGCGTTCGATGCCGGCAAGCTCTCTGACCACCGCCTTGTCGCCGTGCGCGCTGGCGTGGTCGTGGGCTGGACAGCAGTGGCGCCGACGTCGTCGCGGCCCGTCTATGCCGGGGTGGTCGAGCACTCCGTCTTTGTCAGCCCGTCATACCAGGGCGCTGGTATCGGCCGAGCGCTGTTGGAGCGGCTCATCGCGTCCACCGAACAGGCCGGCATCTGGACCCTGCAGTCCGGCATCTTCCCCGAGAACACCGGCAGCCTGGCCCTGCACCATGCAGTCGGTTTTCGCGACGTCGGCGTACGGCGTCGAGTGGCACAGATGGCGTCCGGCCCGATGGCCGGCCAATGGCGAAACGTGGTGCTGGTCGAGCGACGCAGCGCGCTGGCCGGTACCGAAGACCTACGTACCTAGATCACTATGTCGACAAAGTGCTTCATGGCTAGGTCGAGGAATTGCCGGGCGGATCCATCAGGGTCAGGATCCGCTGCAGGTCGTCCAACGAGGCGAACTCCACGCTGATCCGACCCTTGCTCCGGCCCAGGGTGACCTTGCACCGGGTCTCGAACCGGCCCGACAGCCGATCCGCGATCTCGGTCAGGCCCGGCGCCACCGGCTTCGATCGGGATGTTCGGGTGGGCTTGTCCGCCTCGCCCACCGCGACCAGCTCCTCGAGCGCTCGCACCGAGATTCCCTCGGCCACCACGCGAGTGGCCAGGGCATCTTGGCGTGCGGCGTCCTCTACCCCGAGAAGAGTTCGGGCGTGGCCGGCCGACAGCACTCCGGCGGCGACGCGGCGTTGCACGGGTGCCGACAGGCGGAGCAGCCGCAGGGTGTTGGAGATCTGCGGTCGCGAGCGCCCGATTCGGGCGGCGAGGTCGTCGTGGGTGCAGCCGAAGTCGTCGAGCATCTGCTGGTAGGCCGCCGCTTCTTCGAGCGGGTTGAGCTCGGCCCGGTGCAGGTTTTCCAGCAAGGCATCGCGGAGCAGCTCATCGTCGGCGGTCTCGCGCACGATGGCCGGTACGACGGTGAGGCCGGCCTTTTGACAGGCCCGCCACCGCCGTTCACCCATCACCAGCTCGTAGCGATCGTCTGCTAACGGGCGCACCACGATCGGCTGGAGCAGCCCGACCTCGGCGATCGAGTGCACGAGCTCGGTCATGGCGTCCTCGTCGAACACCGAACGTGGTTGCCGGGGGTTGGGCGTGATCGCCGCGACTTCAATCTCAGCGAAGTAGGCACCACCCACCTCGGCCCGGTCGATGACCGCCCCGTTCTGTGACGCGGCTGCCGCACTGTCGGTGGCATCCCCGCCGGCGCCGGTGTGCCCGTTGGTGCCGTTGGCGGCATCCTCGCCCGAGGGTGCTGGCACCTTGACCTTCGTGGGTGCGGTGGGGATCAACGATCCGAGACCTCGACCGAGACCTCGCCTGGTGGTGCTCATGCTGTGCCCTCCGTTTGGTGGGCGAGCTCACTCGCCGCTTCCAGATATGACAGGGCCCCGGCCGATCCGGGGTCGTAGGTCAAGACGGTCTGCCCGTAGCTCGGCGCCTCGGAGATCCGCACCGACCGGGGGATGGCTGTCTTCAAGACCACCTCACCGAAATGCTGGCGAACCTCGTCGGCCACGCCGGCAGCGAGTCGGGTGCGAGCGTCGTACATGGTGAGCATGATGGCGCCGACGCGCAGTCGCGGGTTGAGGTGCTCCCGGATCTGTTCGATCGTGTGGAGGAGTTGGGTCAGCCCTTCCAAGGCGTAGTACTCGCACTGGATCGGGATCAGCATCTCGTGTCCGGCCGATAGTGCGTTGACGGTCAGCAGACCCAACGATGGGGGACAGTCGATCAGCACGAAGTCGTAGCTCTCGTGAACCTCGGTGGTCTCGGCGAGGTGGGCATCCAATGCCTTCCGCAACCGCCCCTCGCGGGCCACCAGGGAGACCAGTTCGATCTCGGCGCCGGCTAGGTCGATGGTCGCCGGAACGACGAACAGGCCTGGGACCTCGGCACACTCGACGATCACGTCATCGATCGGCGTGTGCTCGACCAGGACCTGGTAGCTCCCCGGCGTCCCTTGACCGTGCTCCACCGACAGCGCCGTCGAGGCATTGCCTTGCGGATCGAGGTCGATGACGAGCACCTTGAGACCGTGCTGGGCCAACGCGGCCGCAACATTCACTGTGGTGGTGGTCTTGCCGACGCCGCCTTTTTGGTTGGCGACCACCATCACGCGGGTGGCGGCAGGTTTGGGTAGCGGCCGACGAAGGGGGCGTCCGGTGGCCACCGCGATGCTGTGTTCGGCGGCCTGCGCGAGGGGATGCGGCTCGTCGTCACGATGCAGATCGCGTGCGGCGAGGTCGGCTGCGGTCGTCACGCCGGTGAAGGGAGCTGAGGGGGGTGTTTCACGTGAAACATCATCGCGCACGACGGTGGGCTCCTCGGGGAAAGTCGGCGTGTCGGGCGCGCCGTGTTTGGGCGGCTTGATCCGCGCGCCAAGGTACTCATCGGCAACGGAACTCGGCTCTGGTGACAGCTTGTCGACTGGCCACCCCAAACCCGGGGACAGCACCGGGGGCGCAGCCGGCCAACCGAGATGAGGTGTGACGCTCACGGCTTGGTTCCCCGGGCCCTGATCGGTGTCCTGCACGGTCTCTAGGTCCTCCCGATCACACGTTGGCCGGATGCCTTGATCCGGATCACTCGAGTGGGCTGGTCGAGCTCTTCCACGCCGTACTCCTCGATGGTCGCTGAACTGGCGCCCCAGCGTTGGAGCTGTGGTCGCGCCGCTGCCAGTTCGGCCTCGGCTGCCTGACCCTTCATCGCGATCAGCTCTCCTCCAGCGCGACACAACGGGAGTGCCCAACCGAGGAGTCGGGTGAGTGGCGCGACCGCCCGCGCCGTCACCGCATCGAACTGCTCCTCGACCTCTTCGGCCCGGGCTCGCAGCACCCGGGTGTTGGTCAACGCCAGCAGTTCTACCACCTCGGCGAGGAACGTGGTCCGCCGGAGCAATGGCTCGATCAACGTGACGACCAGGTCCGGTCGGGCCAACGCGAGCACGAGACCGGGAAGGCCGGCACCCGAGCCGATGTCAGCTATGCGGGCGCCGGACGGGAACGCCGGCGCGATCACTGCGCAGTTGAAGATGTGCCGCTCCCAGACCCGGTGAGTCTCGCTCGGGCCGATCAGCCCTCGTTCCACGCCTACTGTCGACAACAAATCGACATATTGATAGATCCTTTTGTCGCCGTGTCGAAAAAGCGCCGCGGTGGTGGCCGGGTCTGGCGCCGAGGGTGTTTCACGTGAAACGTCGACCATCACACGGGGTGTCAGCCCGACTTGGCCGCCGGCAAGACGACGACACAACGGGTCGGCTCGACGCCTTCAGATTCACTCGAAAGTCCGCCAGCAGCGACCGCGTCATGCACCACCTTGCGTTCGAACGGAGTCATCGGTGCCAACTTGACGGCCTCGCCGGACTGCTTGACATCCTCGATCGCCTCGCCGGCCAACACCACCAGGTTCTTGCGAATGTCGTCGCGGTAGCCGCCGATGTCGAGCATCAACCGTGAGCGTTCGCCGGTCTCGCGGTACACCGCCAACCTCGTCAACTCTTGGAGGGCCTCGAGCACCGCCCCTTCTTCGCCGACCAGGGCGTCGAGGTCTTCACCGACGATCGACACTGCGGCCCGGTCACCCTCAACGTCCATGTCGAGGTCGCCGTCGAAATCGGCGATGTCGAGCAGTTCTTCGAGGTAGTCAGCAGCGATGTCGCCTTCAGCTTCGAGCTGCTTCACCCGGTCCACGGGAGCCTTCGGGGTATCTTCTTCCACCTCGCTGGCGTCGTCACTGGGGTCGTCACTGGGGTCGCTGGAGTCCGCGGCGTGGTCCTCAGAGTCAACAGCGCCGGCCAGTTCTTCGTCGTTCTCGACTTCGATCTCGTCATTGATGGCTTCAGTCATCGGGATGTCTTTCCGTCGAACGGGTGTCGCAGGTATGGGGTCGGGCTATTTGCCCTTGCGCTTGCGTTTGCTGCGCGACTTCTTCTTGGGCTGCACGCGAGCCGGTGGCTTCGGGGTCTCGGGTTCGGTCGCCGTCGCGGTGGCAACCGCTCCAGACACGGGCGTCGTTCCGTGGTGCTTGTGCGCATCGCGGGCCTTCTTGGCATCGAAAGCCGGCGTCCCAGGAGTCGGGTTGTTCCGGATGACGTAAAACTGCTGGCCCATCGTCCACAGGTTGGAGGTCGACCAGTACAGGAGGACACCGATCGGGAACGCGATGCCACCCACCGCGAACACCACCGGCAAGACGTAGAGCAGAATCTTCTGCTGCTGGGCGTACTGGCCGGTCAACGCCGACTCCGGCATGTTCTTACGCATCAACTGGCGCTGGGTGGTGAACGTCGTCACCGTCATCAGCAGAACCAGCGTCATGGTCAGGATCTGGGTGGCGGTCGAATCCGCTTTGGTAAAGGAGTCGGAGATCTTGACTCCGAAGATCTCGCCATTCGCCAGGCTAATGGCCAGCGAGTCGGTCATGAACCCGACGCCCTTGTTGTGCGACGCCTCGTTCAGCGTGCGGAACAAGGCCAAAAAGATCGGCATCTGCAACAGCAATGGCAGACAGGAGGCCAGCGGGTTCGTGCCGGTGTCCTTGTAGAGTTTCATCGTCTCCTGGGTGAGACGCTCCCGGTCGTGCCCGTACTTCTTCTGCAGCTCCTTGACCTTGGGCTGAAGAAGCTGGAGGTTGCGGCTGTTCTTGATCTGTTTGACGAACAGCGGAATCAGGGCGGTGCGGATCACGATGGTCAGGCCAATGATCGACAGCGTCCACGACCAGCCTTCGGTCGCGCCCAGGATGTCGAAAAAGAGCTTGTGAAAGACCACCAGAATGCCTGAGGTCAGGTAGTACAGCGGCGTCATGATCGCGTGGCCGGTGTTCACCAGGAAGTCGATCACTGCGTTGCCTCGCTCACTGCGTCTCCTCGTTCAGCCCTGACGGCGAGGTTGCGCGCCAAGAAAAAGTCGTGGGTACGGGGTCATAGCCGCCGGCTGCCCAGGGATGACACCGGCCGACCCGCCGCGCAGCCAGCCAGCTGCCCCGGACCGACCCGTAGTCTCGCACTGCGTCGAGCGCGTACGCCGAGCAGGAGGGGTGGTAGCGGCAGACCTGGCCATAAATCGGACTGATCACGACTCGGTAGGCCCGGAGGAACCCGATCAGCAGGTACTTCATCGGCTGCCATCTTTGACGGTAGAGAGGCACTGATCAAGGTCACGCGCGATATCGGCGTACTCGGCATTCGCTGCGGCGGGATTGGCGCGGACCACCAGGTGTGCCCCTGCCGGTATGACGCTGAGGCGATCCCGCATCAGGTGTCGCAGCCGGCGCTTCACACGGTTGCGAACGACTGCCGGTCCCACCGCACGACTCACCACGAACCCGACCCTGGTCGACTCGTCAGGGGAGCCAGTCTGGACGTGCACGACGACCAACTTCGACGTGGCGCGACGCCCGGAGCGGACCACGCCCCGGAAGTCCGCCGACCGGCGAAGTCGGTGGGAATCGGGCAGCACACCGAGCTCGGCCCGGCGTCAGGCAGCGAGTCGGTTGCGGCCCTTACGGCGGCGACCGGCGAGGATGGCGCGGCCGGCGCGGGTGCGCATCCGAAGACGAAAGCCGTGCGTCTTGCTCCGGCGCCGGTTGTTGGGTTGGAACGTACGTTTTGTCACGGGGAACAAGCTCCCAAAGGTCAGGTTGCTGGACAGTGTGTCCACCAGGCAGTCAACGCAACGGACGGTTCGAAAAACACCGCCTATCCACAGGCACAAGTCGACAAATAAACAAGTATCCGAATAGTCGCCTGTGGACATGCGGCGATCCATCGACGCCGAGCGACTGATCCACGGTACGCGGTGGCGCCGTGAGGGGTCAAACTGAGAGCGGGTAGTCATGGCAGCCGCCAAAACTGGTCATGCTGATGACCCGAACGGATCATTTCTTGGCGACACGCCGGTCGAACGTCGCAACACACCGGTCATTCCCGCCTTCACCTGTGGACAACCGCTTGAAGCACCCACCGATTCTTGTTAGCGTCCCGCGGCACGGTAGTTCTTGTTCCCCCGGTTCCCTCGCCGTCATCCCGGCGCCTCGGGCACGATCCTGACATGTATATGCACAGCCTGTGGACAACTATGTGGATGTACTAGTGCCCCGCCGACGAAACTGGAGTGGATACCCCCGATGACTCAGGTCGCCGACCTCGCCAAAGCCTGGACCCAACTTGTCGACGATCTGCCAGCAAGTCACCGTGCCTGGCTGTCTGCCTCACAACCGGTCACCTTGCACGAGAACACCGCAATCGTGGCGGTTCCCGACGACTTCACCCGGAGCCAGCTCGAGACCCGACTCCGACCGAGGCTCGAAGATGCACTCAGCCAGGCACTCGGCCAACAGGTCCGTCTCGCTGTCACTGTCGACTCCACCCTGAGCGACCCCGTTCCAGCACCCGTCATCGACCCAGAGGTCGACTCCATCGACGGCCTAGGGCCGGTGCTCGCCGAGCAGGCGCCGGCTGTGGCGCAGTCGATGGCACCGCTGTCGATGTCTCAGGTGCCGGCAAGTGTTCGCGACACCCGGCTCAACCCGAAGTACGTGTTCGAGACGTTCGTCATCGGCTCGTCCAACCGCTTCGCGCACGCTGCGGCCGTCGCCGTCGCCGAAGCTCCGGGCAAGGCTTACAACCCGCTGCTGATCTACGGCGACTCCGGACTGGGCAAGACCCACCTCCTGCACGCGATCGGCCATTACGTCCGGAGCCTGTTCACCGGAGCCCGCGTTCGCTACGTGAGCAGCGAAGAGTTCACCAACGACTTCATCAACGCGATCCGCGACGACCGCGCCGCGGGATTCCAGCGGCGCTACCGCGACGTCGACGTCCTGCTCATCGACGACATCCAGTTCCTCGAGGGCAAGATCCAGACTCAGGAAGAGTTCTTCCACACGTTCAACACGCTCCACAACGCGAACAAGCAGATCGTCATCACGTCCGACCGTCCCCCCAAGCGGCTCGAAGCGCTCGAAGACCGGCTCCGCAACCGGTTCGAGTGGGGACTCATCACCGACGTCCAGCCGCCTGACCTCGAAACCCGGATCGCGATTCTGCGCAAGAAGGCCGCCACCGAGCGCCTCACGGCTCCACCCGACGTCCTCGAGTTCATCGCCAGCAAGATCCAGACCAACATCCGCGAGCTCGAGGGTGCGCTGATCCGCGTCACTGCCTTCGCCAGCCTCAACCGCCAACCTGTCGACCTCACGCTCGGCGAGATCGTCCTGAAGGACCTGATCCCGGAGGGCGGTGAGCCGGAGATCACCGCGGCTGTCATCATCGCCCAGACCGCGGCGTATTTCGGTTTGTCCATCGATGACCTGTGCGGAACCAGTCGGAGCCGGGTCCTCGTGACGGCGCGCCAGATCGCGATGTACCTCTGCCGTGAGCTGACCGACCTGTCTCTGCCGAAGATCGGCCAGCAGTTCGGCGGCCGCGACCACACGACGGTGATGCACGCCGACCGCAAGATCCGCCAGCTGATGGCCGAACGCCGCAGCGTCTACAACCAGGTCCGAGAACTGACGAACCGCATCAAGCAGCAGGCCCGGCAGCCATGACCCGGGCGCTTGTAGCCCGTCGCACAACCTGGGGACAAGCCTGTGGACCAGACTGGGTGATCACGCACAAAGCTGTGGATGCATGTGGATACCCGTCGACGGCGGGACCCCTCGTCCACCGGCGTTCTCGGGTCGTCCCGAGGTTGTCAACAGCCCACGATCAGGGTAAAACCACCGCTGACCTGGCCTTTGTTGAGTTGTCCACAATTTCCACGGACGCTATGGAGATGACGAGAGAGATACCTAGATGACAACAAGTCAATCTCCTTGCGGGCAAGCCCCTGGGGAAAACTTGTGATGGCGTGGCCCCAACGCTCCCCAAGATCGTGCGTGCATGGCAGGATTCAAGCCCACCACGGCCTTGCCGTCGCGTACGCCGTCGTGGGAGACATCTCGAATCGCACACGTCACGGGCGCGGTGAGTCCACACTTTCGCTGCGTCATCGAGCAGGAGGCAGCGCAAAGTGAAGTTCCGCGTCGACCGCGACGTCCTCGCTGAGGCCGTCGCTTGGACTGCCCGCAGCATCCCCACCCGACCAGGCACCCTGCCCCAGCTGTCAGGGATCTTGGTTCGCACCGGTTCGGATGGTCTGACGCTCAGCGGATTCGACTACGAAACGTCCGCCCAGGTGACCATTCCGGCCGACATTGCCGATGAGGGCCAGGTGCTGGTCTCCGGAAGGTTGCTAGCCGACATCGCTCGATCACTGCCGGCCAAACCGGTCGACGTGGCGCTAGACGGTGCCAAGCTTTCCGTTACGTGTGGGAGCTCGAGGTTCAGCCTGCAGACGATGCCGGTCGAGGATTACCCTGCACTGCCCGATATGCCGGAGGTGGCCGGCACTGCCGACGCCGATCTGTTCGCCGCGGCGGTTGCCCAAGCCGTGACTGCGGCAGGCCGCGACGACATGCTCCCGGTGCTGACTGGCGTCAAGCTCGAGATCGACGGCTCGACGTTGTCGCTGCTGGCGACAGACAGGTTCCGGCTGAGTCTGCGCGATCTGGAGTGGCGGCCGACCCAGTCCGACTTCACCGTCACCGCGCTGGTGCCGGCGCGGGTGCTCGGCGACACCGCAAAGTCGTTGACGGCGGGGTCCGAGCTCAAGATCGCGTTGTCAGCTACTGGTGCTGGTGAGGGTCTCATCGGTTTCGAGGCGACCGCGGCCGGTGGCACACGGCGTACGACGACTCGGCTGATCGAGGGGGCCTTCCCCAACGTCCGACAACTGTTCCCCAACACGTCTGAGATCAGCGCTCAGGTCGAGGTGGCAACCCTGATCGATTCGGTCAAGCGGGTGTCGCTCGTGGCTGGGCGCAACACCCCGATCCGGTTGAGCTTCACTGACGGCATGGTCACCCTGGAAGCCGGCAACGGCGAAGAGGCGCAGGCGTCGGAATCACTCGAGGCGACGCTGACCGGCGACGACATCTCGATCGGCTTCAACCCGTCCTACCTCCTCGACGGACTGGGTGCGATCGGTGGCTCTCATGTGCATATCGCGATGACGCAACCAGCCCGCCCGGCAGCTTTCGCCAGCATGGCCAGCGCGGACGCGGAGCCAGATCTGGCCTTCCGTTATTTGCTTATGCCGCTGCGCATGCAAGGCTGAACTGGGTCGTCCCCGAACGCTGCTGTTGGAGACGCTCTCACCTCGGCTCGAAAGGACCCACCGGATGCACATCGGACTCATCGGCCTGGGCAAGATGGGTGGCAACATGCGCGAGAGGCTGCGCAGCGGTGGCCATATGGTGATCGGCTTCGACCGTGACCCCGACCCCAGCGACGTCGGCAGCCTCGAGGAGCTCGTCGAAGCGCTGCCCGCCCCGAAGGTGGTCTGGGTGATGGTCCCGTCAGGCGATCCGACCCGAGAAACCGTCAAGGCGCTGGGGGAACTGCTCGGTGACGGCGACGTGGTCGTCGATGGTGGCAACTCGCGTTGGACCGACGACACCGAACACGCCACGATCCTTTCCTACAAAGGGATTGGCTTCGTCGACTGCGGTGTCTCGGGTGGTGTGTGGGGACTCAAGAACGGCTATGCCCTGATGTGTGGTGGCGACGCCGATGATGTGGCCAAGGTCCAGCCAGCGTTCGACACCCTCAAGCCCGAGGGCGACTTCGGCTTCGTTCACGCCGGCCCGGTGGGAGCCGGACACTTCTCCAAGATGGTGCACAACGGCATCGAGTACGGGCTGATGCAGGCCTACGCCGAGGGCTACGAGCTGCTCCAGGCAACCGACGTCGTCGAGAACGTCACCGACGTGTTCCGCTCCTGGCGCGAGGGCACCGTGATCCGGTCGTGGTTGCTCGACCTGCTTGTCGCCGCTCTTGACGAGGACGACGGTCTGGGCCACATCGCCGGATGGGCCGAGGACTCCGGCGAAGGACGGTGGACTATCGAGGCCGGGATCGACCACGCCGTACCCATGCATGCGATCACCGCGGCGCTGTATGCGCGGTTCCAGTCCCGTCAGGACGAGTCGCCGGCGATGAAGGCCGTCGCCGCCATGCGCAACCAGTTCGGTGGTCATGCCGTGCGCGCGGGCGGTGCCGCCGAGGCCACCCCGGCTGCTGATATCGACGAGCCGTAGCACGTTGCACGTCTCCCACCTGGCGCTGGTCGACTTCCGGTCCTACGCCGAGGCCGAGATCGACATTCCGACCGGGGTCTCGGCGTTCATCGGGCCTAACGGGCAGGGCAAAACCAACCTGGTCGAGGCGATCGATTACGTCGCCACCCAGTCGTCGCACCGGGTCTCCACCGACCAGCCGCTCGTGCGGTTCGGAGCCGATCAGGCCATCGTGCGTACGACGGTTCAGCGCGACGACCGGCAGGCACTGATCGAGATCGAGATCAACCCCGGCAAGTCCAACCGGGCCCGCCTCAACCGCGGCGACGTCCCCCGCGCCCGGGAGGTGCTCGGGATCCTTCGGACGGTGGTGTTCTCGCCCGTCGACCTCGACCTGGTGAAAGGCGACCCGAGCTCGCGCCGGCGGTTCCTCGACGATCTGCTCGTCGTCCGGCACCCTCGTTTCGCGGGTGTGCGTGCCGACTACGACCGAGTGCTGAAGCAGCGCAACACCTTGCTGAAGACTGCCGGTGGGCGGTCGGCTGGGCGCCGCAACGAGGGTGCGTTGGCCACCCTCGAAGTGTGGGACGACCACCTGGCCAGGGCGGGCGCTGAACTGTTGGCCGCCAGGCTGGCGCTGACCGACGAGCTTCGCCCGCACGTGATGAAGCACTACACCGATGTGGCGATGTCGTTCCCCAAGCCTGATGGTGGCAACGACGCCGGACTGATCTACAAGCCATCGTTCGACCTCGACGTCGGCGTCACCGATCGTGGCGCGCTGGCCGATGAGCTGCTGGCCGAGATCGGCCGCCGTCGCGGCGACGAGCTCGATCGAGGTGTGACGCTGGTGGGGCCGCATCGAGACGAGCTTTCCATCAGCCTGGGTCCGCTGCCGGCCAAGGGCTATGCCAGCCACGGGGAGTCCTGGTCGTTGGCGCTCGCCCTTCGACTCGCGGCGTTCGAACTGCTACGCGCCGACGGGGACGACCCAGTGCTCATCCTCGACGACGTGTTCGCGGAGCTCGACGATCTGCGCCGGATGCGGCTGGCGTCCTTGGTGGCGGAGACTGAGCAGGTGTTGGTGACCGCTGCAGTGGGCGCGGATGTGCCCGCCGACTTGGTCAACCACCGGTTCGACGTACGGGAAGGGGCGGTCACCCGTGTCTGATCCTGACCCCGCCG
The DNA here is from genome assembly GCA_963746185.1 of uncultured Actinomycetota bacterium. Taxonomy (GTDB): domain Bacteria; phylum Actinomycetota; class Actinomycetes; order Propionibacteriales; family Nocardioidaceae; genus CAVVAE01. The sequence continues at coordinate 1,210,195 of CAVVAE010000004.1, read as the reverse complement.
ACCCGGCGGCCCCGGTCGAAACGACCGAGGCTCTACTGCCACCTCATGACCCGACCGGACTCGAGACGGCACGGGCGCTGGCGTCTGGTCTGCGTGGGCAAGCCAGCACGCGAAGCACGAAGAAACTGTCTCGCCGGCCTTTCGATCAGCAGCTCTCGGGTGCGCATCCTGACGCACGTGACCCGGCCCTGCTCGGCTCGGCCGTGGAGAAGCTGGTGACCGACCACGGGTGGGACACCGATCTGGCGGTGCACGGGGTCTTCGGTCGCTGGAGCCAGATCGTCGGTGGTGACGTGGCCGGGCACTGCACCCCAGAGAGCTACAAGGATGGCCACCTGACGGTTCGCACCGACTCCACCTCGTGGGCGACCCAGCTCAAGTTGTTGGCGCCGACCGTCATCCGACGGCTCAACGAAGAGCTCGGCCACGGCACGGTGTTGCACATCGACGTCGAAGGTCCGGCCGGTCCTTCATGGCGCAAAGGCAACCGCTCGGTCCGGGGCGCGCGCGGACCGCGTGACACCTACGGCTGACTCGCAGGCCGGCAGTCGCCATCGACCGGAAAGTGCACGTCCGCGCCTGCGGTTGTGAGGCGATCTGCGGGGTGTTTCGCCATAGAGGGACCCGTCCCCGACCCTGCGAGCGCGTCCAACTGCCGCTGCAGGCCCGTGGGGATGCCTTTTTCGTCACGCCAGGCCGGTTTCTGGGACTGCTGATGCCGTGATCGGGGCTGGAATCGCCTATACTGGGAACGTTCAAAGCAAGGCCGCACCACAGTCGAGACGCACCTGCGCAACGGGTGCCACAAGCACCGTCGTACTTCCCCTCGGCTGGCGGCCTTTGTGCTGAGTTGACGCGGTCTGCCCGCATCCGAGCGCGTGCGCTCGGGGCCGGCTTACCACGCGCCGCCACCCGGGCGGTCAGCGTACGACGGAGACTTTCGGAGGTTGGCTGCGTGACGCCCAACGATGAGCCCAACGAGATGATCGACCCCCAGGCTCGTGAGGAGGTCAGTCCCACCCCCGGCAGCATCGATGACCTGGCGGTGGCGGAGGAGGAAGGCGGCTACGACGCCTCCAACATCACCCTTCTCGAAGGTCTCGAAGCGGTCCGCAAGCGGCCCAGCATGTACATCGGGTCCACCGGAGAACGTGGACTCCACCACCTCGTCACCGAGATCGTCGACAACGCGGTCGACGAGGCCCTGGCCGGCTACTGCGACCTCATCGACGTCACGCTGCTTGCCGACGGCGGTGTGCGCGTGATTGACAACGGTCGCGGCATCCCGACCGGCATCCACCCGGTCGAAGGTGTCCCGGCGGTGACGCTGGTGCTCACCGAGCTGCACGCAGGTGGCAAGTTCGGCGGTGGCGGCTACAAGGTCTCCGGCGGTCTGCACGGTGTCGGATCCTCGGTCGTCAACGCACTGAGCGAGAAGCTCAATGTCGATGTCAAGAACGACGGCTACCGCTGGACCCAGTCATTCACCTTCGGCGTCCCGGATGGCGATCTCGAGCGCCACGAAGCAACCGACGAAACTGGAACGACGATCACGTGGTGGCCGTCGCCGACCATCTTCGAGACGATCGACCACTCCTTCGAGACGATCGCCTCCCGCTTCCGCGAGATGGCCTTCCTCAACAAGGGCCTCACCATCGTCGTACGTGACGAGCGGCCCGAGCGAGCAGCGGGCATCGCCGAGGCGGTTGCCGACCAGACCATCGACGCTGCAGTCGACGGAGGGGCCGACGGCATCCGGTCGGGGTCCGGTGCATCAGGCGGCATCGAGCGGCGCTTCCTCTACGAGGACGGCCTGGTCGACTACGTCAAGCACCTCAACTCCACCAAGGACCCGGTGCACCGCAGCATCGTTTCGTTCGACGCGTCCAACGAGACCGTTGGGATGAGCCTCGAGGTCGCGATGCAGTGGAACACCAGCTTCACCGAGTCGGTGCACACGTTCGCCAACACGATCAACACCCACGAGGGTGGCACCCACGAAGAAGGCTTCCGTTCTGCACTGACCACGACGGTCAACAACTGGGCCGAGGAATGGGGCCTGATCAAGAAGAAGGAAGACCGGCTGTCCGGCGACGACGTCCGCGAAGGCCTGACGGCGATCGTCTCGGTCAAGCTCGAGGAGCCACAGTTCGAAGGGCAGACCAAGACCAAGCTCGGAAACACCGAGGCGAAGTCGTTCACACAGAAGATCCTCAACGACCAGCTCGGCGAGTGGTTCGAGAAGAACCCCGCCGAAGGTCGCGACATCGTGCGCAAGGGCATCGCTGCGGCGACCGCGCGGGTAGCTGCGCGCAAGGCCCGCGACCTGGCGCGTAACCGCAAGGGTCTGCTCGGTGGGGGCGGCCTGCCGGGCAAGCTCGCCGACTGCCAGTCGACCGACCCCTCGGAGTGCGAGGTCTTCATCGTCGAGGGTGACTCTGCCGGCGGCTCCGCCAAGGGCGGACGCGACCCGCGAGTTCAGGCGATCCTTCCCATCCGCGGCAAGATCCTCAATGTCGAGAAGGCTCGCATCGACCGGGTCTTGGCCAACACCGAAGTGCAAGCGATCATCTCCGCTCTCGGCACCGGCATCCAAGAGGACTTCGACGCCGACAGGCTGCGCTACCACAAGATCGTGATGATGGCGGACGCCGACGTCGACGGACACCACATCCAGACGTTGCTGCTGACGCTCCTCTTCCGCTTCATGCGGCCGCTGATCGAGGGCGGCTACGTCTATCTCGCGCGACCTCCGTTGTACCGGCTGAAGTGGAACAACCCGCATCCGCACGAGTTCGTCTACTCAGATCGTGAACGCGATGCACTGCTCGAAGCAGGCAAGGCGGCGGGCAAGAAGCTCCCGAAGGAAAACTCGATCCAGCGCTACAAGGGTCTCGGCGAGATGAATGCCGACGAACTGTGGGACACCACGATGGATCCCGACAACCGGGTGCTCTCGCTGGTGACGCTTGACGATGCCGCCCAGGCCGACGAGATGTTCTCGATCCTGATGGGGGAGGACGTCGAACAGCGCCGATCGTTCATCCAGCGCAATGCTAAAGACGTCCGCTTCCTCGATATCTGACGCCCCCGACCTGACTGTGAAAAGCCTTGCAAATAAAGGGAATCTCTGGTGACTGACGACACGACGATCACTCCTGAAGTACCGCGCGGCGGCCGCATCGAGCCGGTCGAGCTACAGACGGAGATGCAGCGCTCCTACATCGACTACGCGATGGCGGTCATCGTTGGCCGGGCGCTGCCCGACGTACGCGATGGACTCAAGCCCGTGCACCGGCGAGTGCTCTACGCGATGTACGACGGTGGCTACCGGCCCGACCGCGGGTTCTCCAAGTGCAGCCGCATCGTCGGTGACGTGATGGGTCAGTATCACCCGCACGGCGACACCGCGATCTACGACACCCTCGTCAGGCTGAGCCAGCCCTGGATCATGCGCATGCCGCTGGTCTCCGGCCAAGGCAACTTCGGTTCGGCCGGCAACGACCGCGCAGCGGCGATGAGATATACCGAGTGCAAGCTTGCACCGCTCGCCATGGAGATGGTGCGCGACATCGAGCAGGACACCGTCGACTTCCGGCCGAACTACGACGGCCGTAGCCAAGAGCCGGTGCTGTTGCCCGCCCGCTACCCCAACCTGCTCGTCAACGGGTCGGCTGGCATCGCTGTCGGCATGGCCACCAACATCCCACCGCACAACCTGCGCGAGGTTGCCGAAGGTGTGCAGTGGTCGCTGGAAAACCCGAACGCCACCCGGCAAGAGCTGCAGGATGCGCTGATCGAGCGGATCAAGGGTCCCGACTTCCCGATGGGCGCGCTGATCGTCGGCACCCAAGGCATCGAGCAGGCCTACCGCACGGGCCGCGGCTCTGTGACGATGCGCGCGATCATCGATATCGAAGAGGACAGCAAGAACCGCACCTGTCTGGTCATCAACGAGCTGCCCTACCAGGTCAACCCCGACAACCTCGCTCTCAAGATCGCCGAGCTGGCAGATTCTGGCCGCGTGCAAGGGATTGCCGACGTCCGCGACGACACCTCGTCACGCACTGGGCAGCGGCTCGTCATCGTGCTCAAGCGCGATGCCATCGCCCGAGTCGTGCTCAACAACCTTTACAAGCACACCGAGCTGCAGCAGAACTTCAGCTGCAACATGCTGGCGCTCGTCGACGACGTGCCGCGCACCTTGTCGATCGACCAGTTCATCGCGCACTGGATCCAGCACCAGATCGACGTCATCCAGCGACGGACGCGCTACCGGTTGCGCGAGGCCGAGAAACAAGCCCACGTCTATCGCGGACTCGGCAAGGCGCTCGACGCTCTCGATGAGGTCATTGCGTTGATCCGGCGCAGCCAGACCACCGACGATGCGCGCGATGAGTTGATGACGTTCCTCGACATCGACGAGGTGCAGGCGCGCGCCATCCTCGACATGCAACTGCGCCGGTTGGCCGCCATGGAACGCCAGAAGATCATCGACTGGCTCGAGGAGCTCGAAGCGCAGATCGCCGACCTCGAAGACATCCTCGCCAACGAGCCACGGCAGCGCTCCATCGTCAGTGAGGAGCTCGCCGCGATCGTCGACAAGTTCGGCGACGAGCGCCGCAGCCAGATCATCCCGGCTGATGGCGATCTGTCGATGGAAGACCTGATCCCCGACGAAGACGTTGTCATCACGATCACCCGTGGTGGATATGCCAAGCGCACCAAGGCCGATCTCTACCGACTGCAAAAGCGTGGCGGCAAAGGGGTTCGAGGTGCGGCGCTCAAGGGCGACGACCTGGTCGAGCATTTCTTCTCCTCGACCAACCACCACTGGCTGTTGTTCTTTACGACGGCTGGCCGGGTCTATCGCACGAAGGTCTACCACCTGCCCGAGTCGGCCCGCGATGCGAAGGGCGGCCATGTCGCCGGCCTGCTGTCATTCCAACCCGACGAGCAGATCGCCCAGGTGCTCGCGATCCGTGACTACGACCAAGCGCCGTACCTCGTGCTGGCGACCCGGCGCGGCCTGGTGAAGAAGACCAAGCTGAGCGACTACAACTCACCGCGCCAGGCCGGCGTGATCGCGATCAACTTCCGCGAGGACGACGACGAGCTCATCGGTGCCGAACTGGTGACGGCCGACGACGACCTGCTGCTGGTGTCGCGCAAGGGACAGTCCGTGAGGTTCCGGGCAGACGACTCGCAGTTGCGGCCGATGGGGCGTGCCACGTCTGGTGTGACGGGCATGAAGTTCCGCGAGGGTGATCAACTGCTCTCGATGTCCGTGGTGCCCTCAGATCCCGCCGACGATGCTCCGACGCAGTACGTCTTCACGGTCACCGATGGCGGCTGGGCTAAGCGCACCGTCGTCAGCGCGTATCGCGTGCAGGGCCGTGGCGGTCTCGGCATCAAAGCGATGAAGCTCGCTGACCAGCGGGGCTCCCTCGTCGGGGCCATGGTCGTCACCGACTCCGATGAGGTGATGGCCATCAGAGCGAGCGGTCAAGTGACGCGCTCCCCGTCTGCCGACGTTCCGGCCAAGGGACGTGACACCATGGGTGTCAAGTTCGTCACCGTCGCCGACGCAGACTCGGTGGTGGGGATCGCACGCAACACCGAACGAGAGGTCGACGAAGAGCTCCTCGACGGTGCTGTCGAAGACGACGGCGCGGACGAGGGTACGACGTCGGAGGTTTCGGATGTCACGGAGCCGGGCACGGGTGAACCTGAGCTCGCCGACGAGGCTGAAGCACCAACGCAGGAGACTGCACCGAAGGAGAATGGGTCCGAATGAGCAACCCGGGCGACACCGGACCGCTGGCGCCCCGGCGTTCCCTGAGCAAGACCGGCGCGCCCAGGGACAACCCTGCGCAGAGCAAGCCGGTGATGACTCCTCCCTACGGCGGCAACCCCCAGCCTTACTCCGTCGCCGAGGCGGAGCCCGGCCGCACATTCCCGGTGCCACCGGCACCGACGACGCAAGGCGATCACCGCAATGAGGCGACTACGGTCGCTCCCACCCTCAACAAGGCACGCACGAAGGCGGAGCGACGAGCCGCCGCGAGCCGGCCGCGCACGGTCCGCAGGGCCAAGCTGAGGCTGATGCGGGTCGACCCCTGGTCGGTGACCAAAGCGTCGTTCCTGCTGTCGATCGCGTTCGGGATCATGTGTGTGGTGGCGGTGTTCTTGATCTTTTCGATCATGAGCGCAGCAGGTCTTTGGGACCACATCAACGAAACGATCCAAGGCGTACTCAACCAAGACCAGCAGGATCAGTTCGACATCAAGGAGTACGTCGGCATGAGCCGGGTCATGGGCATCACCATGCTGATCAGCGCCATCGACGTGGTGCTCATCACGGCGCTGGCGACATTGGGTGCGTTCATTTACAACATGGCGGCATCCCTGCTCGGCGGCATCGAGGTCACCCTCGCGGAGGACGTGAAGTAACCGCCTTCGGCCGCCGTTTACCGGTTTGGGGCGACGATGTTCGATGGGGTAATCTTCCTCGGCGACCCTCCACTACGAGAGTGGCTGCTGCGGGCCTATAGCTCAGACGGTTAGAGCGCTTCCCTGATAAGGAAGAGGTCAGAGGTTCAAGTCCTCTTAGGCCCACTGCGTCGATCCTGGGCAGGTTCGGCCACATCGACCCCAAAGGGGGAAACATGCTGAAGAAGATCCTCGCGATCGCCATCGTCGGCGTCATCGCCAAGGTTGTGCTCGACAAGCTCACCGGCGGCGGCAAGGACGCAGAGCTGTGGGCCGAGGCCACCGACACCGTCGAGCCCGGTCGCTGAGCACACGGGCTGGCGAGACAAGCCAACTCAGGTCCTTCCGGACCACCGGGGGACGTGGCGCAATTGGTAGCGCACCTGCTTTGCAAGCAGGGGGTTGAGGGTTCGAGTCCCTTCGTCTCCACCATCGATATGCCATAGGCCAGTCGACGGACGTCCAGTTCAGCCTCTGCTGCCTGCGCCGCCAGTCGCTGGGGTATGACGCAAGACGGCCCGGTCGGCCAAGCATTTCCGCTCAGCCGACCGGGCCGCCTCAACTTCTCAGCTGCGTTTCGGTCTTAACTCCGGAAGTCCTCGGAGTCATGGACCATCCGACCGAACGCGTCGTACTCCGCGTCCTTCGTCAACTCCCAGACACAGTCCATGTTCTCGGGGTTGGTCGGACCACGGTTGAAGTAGAACGCCGCGATGATGCGGTCACTGTTCGACTCCAGGAACTGGTGCGCCTCATCGATCCACGAAGCTCGCTTGAAGTCGGTGTAGCTCGCGAACTCCGGAAGGGCGACCTTCTTGTTGTGCTCGGCTGCAAAGTCCAGCGCCGGTTGGACGAGCTCACCGAGTGAGACCCATCGGCCGGCACCTTCACCGCAGGTGTACCAGTTGTACTCATCGGGGCCCACGACGTCGACCCAGGCATCGCCCGGGTACCAGTCCGGGGCGTGCTGCCTGCTCCCCTCGGGCGCCTTGAACGCGTAGCCGGTCATCTGCCAGGTGTAGAGCACGTTGGTCGCGCCGTGTGCGCGCATGACCGTGACGACCTTGCGGAAGGCTTGGACGAAGTCAGCAGGGCCGCCCAGTCCTCTCCGGCTGTCCTGCTCCGGCTCGTGCGAGTAGGAGAACAGCGGGGTTCCGCCGCGTTCCTTGAGCACAGTCGCCCAGCGGACGACGTCTTGGTAGATGTCTGATCCAGGCTGCATCGCCGCGACCTGACGCCATGACAGCGAAGAACTGGCCGTGATCATGGCCTTGTCCGGCGGCGCGCCGTTGAAGTCGGCGTAGCGATGTTCGGGCAACGACTTGTTGACCTCGTCGGAGAGCTTCTCCGCGTCTCCCAGCGACCCGATCAGGACCTTGCTGTCACCCGGGTTGGGGGGCGGCGGGTCAGTCGGGGTGGGGTCGGTAGGCGTCGGCTCAGTGGGGGTGGGTTCGGTCGGTGTCGGGTCGGTGGGGGTCGGGTCGTTGGGTTCGGTCGGACGGGGAGGAATCGGCTTGAGCGTCCCGACTTGGCCCATCCACGCGCGATCGTTCCAGGCGTGAGTCAGCCAGGGGTGGCTCTTCCAGAAATGTGTCTTTCCCGAGTGGCTCGATCCAGCTTGTGCTGCCTGGTCGTTTCCTCCGGCGTTATCGCCGGACTGTGACGCCACGGCGCCAGCCGGTACGGCCAGGGCCATAGCCAGCATGCCGGCGACCAGCAGCCGCTTCTTCTTCTTGCTGGCTGGTGGACGCGGAGCCGAGGTTAAGGCGTGCTTGGATCGAGCACGGGTGCGGTGCAGTCCCATACGTAAAACTCCTCTTCAATCACGCCTACCGGGTTAGCTGACGGGTTCGGGCTGAAAAGGATGAGCCCTACGTCGAAAAATCGACGATTCACCCCAGGAGACTTGGGTCCCCGGCTCCTGCTGGCAGTCTTGCCAGCCTGGATTAGGCGTCCGGTCGCACAGCGATGGCCCGGAAATGCCACTTGTCGGTGCGGCCAATCTGGCACTTTAGCGAGGGTAGGCCGGCTCGCCAACTCGGGGCCACGCGTAAGTCATCCCGTATCAGAACGAGCCGGGCATATTTCTTCGCCCGAGTGCATATGCCGAGACAGACCAAGTCGGCGTCTCCAAGACTGGAGACGCCGACCCTGTTCGTGGTGTCGTCGGCCGTGGCTGCCCTGGTGGACAGCCTCAGCTCAGCGCCGGAAGTGCGCGTGGTCGCGGGCCATCTGGCCGTACGCCCTGAACTCCCTGTCCTTCGTCAGCGCCCAGCGACAGTCCTTGTTCGCCGGGTTGGTGGGACCCCGCTGGAAGTAGTACGCCGCATTGATGCGGTTGTCATGGCGGGCCAGGTACTGGTGCGCATGCCGCACCCAGTTGGCTCGGAGGCGCCCCTTGTTGCTGGCGAACTCCGGGAACGCAGCCTTCTTGTGGTGGGCGCGGGCGAACCGGAGAACCGGCTTGGCCAGCGTCCGGAACGGAACCCACTTGTCCCGGCCTTCGCCGCAGGTGTTCCAGTTGTAGGCATCGGCACCGACAACATCGACCCACCTGTTGCCTGGGTACCACTTGCTGGCGTGGATCCGGTCAGAGCGGCTCGTGCGGAACGACCAGGCTGTCGCCTGCCACGTGAAGAGCACGTTCCTTGCGCCGTGGGCGCGGAAGATCGACACGACCCGGTGGAACGCCTGCTTGAAACTCGCCGCCGAGCCCTTGCCCATGTTGCCCGTGGTCTCTGGCTCGTGGGAGTAGGCGACCAACGTCTTGCGATGCCAGCTCCTGATCTCCTTGGCCCAGCGAACGATGTCTCGGTACAACGGCGCGCCGCGCCGCATGTTGGCCAGTGACGACCAGGAGCCAGATGAACCGACAGTGATCATCCGGCCGCGCGGGACATTGCTGCTGAACGACGTGTAGTGGTGCCGGGACATCGCGTGCCGGGTCTTCCTCACCATCTGGCCGACGTTGCCGTTAGATCCCAGGTAGATCTTGCCGCGCTGCTTGGCGTGCTGTGCGGCCGCCGCCTGCGCAACGGTTGCGTTGCCGGCTGAACTCGAGGGCGACGGCGTTGCGGCTTCGGCCACGGCGGGCAGCACGATGAGTGATCCACACAGCAGGGCCGCGACGCGTCGCGTGGCCGGGGATCGAGTGCGAGATTGCTGGGGATGGTCTGAGTGCGTGTTGCGATAAAGTGCGAAATGGTGTTTCACGACAGGGGCTCCCTATTCCTCCCCGCCTACCGAGTTAGCTGACGGGTTCGGGCGGATAGGTAAGCCCTACGACGTGGGTACGACGATTCACCCCTGGAACACTTGGGTCCCCGGCTCCCCGTCCCGAAGAGGGACAGGAGATTAGGCGGTGACGTTCCCGGGTTGACCGGATGGCCAGTTGTCCAGGAAGTCGAAGGGGCGCACTCTAGCGTGCATGGCCGAGCGAGGCCAAGCCGTCGCTAGTGAACAACCCCTCGTATGGTGACTCACCACGATAATTGACTTTCGAATCGCTGTCCGTGATACGGCGAAGCCGCTGCGTCGAACGCTGGTGGAGTCTCCACCGTCGGATGGCAGACTCGGTGCATGCCTGCCGCTCGAGCTCGTTCGCGTCGTACGACGACCGCGACCGCGGCAACCTCAGCAGGAGCACTGGCGATCCTCTTGCTCGTCGGGCTCGCCGGCTGCACAGGTAGCGAAGCAAGTCCGCGCCCGCTTGCGAGTGGTGGTGACTCCACCTCTTCAGCACCCTTACTGCAGTCACCGACGGACACCGCCTCAGCCACCGGCGAGCCCGAAGCACCGCCACCCACCACGTCCGGCGACACCAGCAGCCTGAGCCTGGCGTTGCAGGCAGTCCCCGAGGCTGCTGACCAAGTGAGGTTCACGAACGTGTCGGCGATCAAGACGCGGCTGGGCTACGACGGCCTCTCCAGCAAGTCATCGCCGCGTGAGCGATCCCAGTTCTGGGCGGACGCACGCGCCGACGGTTCGTTGCTGACAGGCACTCGGCTTTACGGCGATGCGTCGATGATGGCCGACGACTACGGATGGACAGCTGACGACATCGACTGGGAGATCGACTTCGTCTCGACGGAGGACGGATGTTTCCGGTCGATGCTGTGCGACCCGGCACGAGGCTCGATCTTCGCCGTCCGCAAGAATCTCGATCTGATCGTGGTGATCTCCTCTCTCATCGACAACGGCTTCAGGCAGGACCAGTCCGACCCCAGTGTGTGGACTACGAGCGACGACCGGGCGCCGTTTCGAACCGTCCGGATGCTCCCAGAGCTGCATGCCGTTGCGGCCGGCAACCTGATCGGCATCACGCGCATCAGTCACGTTGTGGCGGGTGCACCGTCGCTCGCCTACCACGCCGAGCCGCTGGTCGAAGGACTCAACAATGCCGAGTCGCTCGCGTACAGCACGGGTTGCGTGTCGCTCGAGCGGGCGATGGGTCCCGGAGTGAAGGCAGGCGACTTGACGGCATACTTCAATCGACACGACCCGTCGCGCCTTCTCACCACGCTGCGGACCGTCGTAGGGATCGACGGTCCGGGTTCGGCACGCATCGCGCTGGAGCTCGCGTCAGACGCCACGAGCGAAGACCTGAGCCTGCGCACCGATCTCGTTCACTCCTGGTCGAGTCTGCGCCAGGGCCTGCCGTTCAGCGACGTCGCGACCGCCAGCACCACGGGAAGCGGCAACGTCGAGTCGCTTGACGTCGACGTGCGCAGGATGGATGTCTTCAAGGCGATGGTGCTCACCTACGACACGCCCTGGGCGCTCTGCCCGGCAACGCCGTCAGGGTGAGGCGCTTCCTGACGCCGCGAGCCCTGGGCCTTGGGCTGGTGGCTGCGCTGCTGATGTCAGTGATGGTGGTTCTCGGCCTGTGGCAGCTCGGCGTGTACGACGCGCATCAACGTGACGACGCCCGCGAGCGAATGCAAGGGCCCCCCCAGGCACTCGATGACGTGCTCGGAGCTGACGACCCTTTCCCGAACGACGCCGCCAGCCAGGCTGTCACCGTGCACGGTCATTACCTCGCCGATGAGCAGATCTACGTGCGCGGGTTCGAGGGCGCTGACCACGACTATGCAGTGGTGACACCGCTCCTCGTCGACAACGGTTCCGTGATCTTGATTCTGCGGGGGTCAGCCGACGAGCCGTCGGGCATACCGCCGCCCGGTGAGATCGAGCTCCGCGGCGTGCTCGAACCGTCGCACGCAACAGGGTCGGCGCTCGATGCCGACCGCGTCACCGACGGCCTGCGAATCGCGGCGCTGGTGGAGGGCTTTGACGAGGACCTCTATGCCGGCTACGTCGTCCTCACCGAAAGCACACCCGCCGACCAACTCAGCCGCGTCGATCCGCCCCTTCCTGATCCCTCGAGGTGGGCCGGGATCCGCAACTTGCTCTACGCCGTTGAGTGGTGGGTGTTCGCGGCGTTCGTTGCCTTCATGTGGTGGCGGATCGTCTACGACGCCGAGGAAAGACCGCACCAGACCGTGGGATAGCGTCGCGCTCGTGAGCAACCAGACTGGCGTGCCCGAAGACCTTCGCTCCGCGCTGACGTTCTTCAAGGTGATGGCGATCGTGGTGGGCTGCGGCCTGCTGCTGTTGGTGCTGGGGGTCATCCTTCGCTACGGCTTTGACCAGCCACGGCTGTCGAAGACCTGGAGTCCCATCCATGGGTTTCTCTACATCGTCTACCTGATCGCCACGGCCCGGCTGGGCATCAAGGCACGGTGGACGTTGACGAAGATCGTCTTGGTGATGCTGGCCGGAGTGGTGCCGTTCCTGTCGTTCTGGGTCGAGCGTCGCGTCGTCGCCGACTTGTCAGAACGCCCGATCGCCACGTAGATGGGCGTGTCTGACAAGCCGGAGCGCGGTCAGACCTGCTTCTTCTTGAGTGGCTTGTCGGGAGTCGTCGGCTTGGGCGACTCGACCGTCTCTTCTGAAGCGAGCGGCGCCGTCGGAGCGGTGTCGGACCCATCGACCGGTGAGGCCGACGTCGAGGTGGTTTTTGACCCTGTTGCTGCGGCTGCCGCGTGCGTTCCCGCGGGGGTATGCGGTGACGTGCTGGCTGCCGTGGCGTCGCGACCTGCTGTCCAGGCCGGATCTGCGTCTCTGCCCGTGACTTTGCTGTAGACGTAGGCGGCAAGCGAACCGAGCCCGATCAAGATCACCAGGTTGCGCAGCTTGTGGCTCTTCTTCGGCTCGTCGGCGATTCCCATCGCGACCGCGGCGCGGCGACCCCGGTCCTTGCCTTCGGCGAGAGCTTGCTGGGCGAGGGGAACGAGCTTGTCTCGGGCATCCTCGACGGCAGGCTGCACCTTGTCGCGCGCATCTTCGAGAGCCGGACCGACGGTGGACGCGACCGAGCTGACGGCCTGTCCGGTCGCCGTACTGATCTTGTCCATGGCCTGCTCGGCGGCCGGGCCGACGCTGTTGAGGGTGTCCTTCGCGGCGGAACTCTTCTTCTTCTTCGTCTTCAGGGCCACAGCCATGTCCTCCTCGTCTGTGCTTCTCCGACGGACGTCAGAAAAGCATCGCGGCGTGCTCTCCCTACTCTTACCCAAACGCAGAGTTTTCACCACACCTCAGGTAGTGACCCTGCTCGCCATTTGGACGCCATGCAAAGATGGGCGCCATCGTCTGCATCGGGCGAGAAAGCCTCCCGAATTGACTCAAGGACCGGTGAAAAGAGTGGCTGAAGAGCTGTACGCCAAGCTCAAGACCAACCGCGGCGACATCACGCTGCAGTTGTTTCCCGACCATGCCCCAGCGACAGTGCGAAACTTCGTCGGGCTGGCCGAAGGCACCCAGGAGTGGACCGACTCCAAGACCGGAGCGAAGTCCCAGGAGCGGTTCTACGACGGCCTGACCTTCCACCGGGTCATCGGCGGGTTCATGATCCAAGGAGGCTGCCCCCAGGGGGATGGCCGCGGCGGCCCGGGCTACAAGTTCAAGGACGAGTTCCACCCCGAACTGACATTCACCAAGCCTTACCTGCTCGCGATGGCCAACGCCGGCCCCGGCACCAACGGTTCCCAGTTCTTCATCACCCTGGGTCCGACGCCGCACCTCAACATGAAGCACACCATCTTCGGCGAGGCGGCCGACCAGGAGAGCCGCGACGTGATCGATGCGATCGGGTCAACCGCGACCGACCGTGGTGACCGTCCGAGCGAGCCGGTCGTCATCGAGAGTGTCGAGGTCGAACGCCGCTGAGGCGCTCGACCTGGTGCGGCGGGAGTGGGCATGAGCGGTAGCGAGCCGACGGCGTACGACGCTGGCACGATCCCGCATTGCTACCGCCACCCCGACCGTGAGACCTATATCTCGTGTCAGCGTTGTGGCAACCCGATCTGCCCCGACTGCATGCATTCGGCCTCGGTCGGGTTCCACTGTCCCGACTGCGTACGCAAAGGGGCCGCCACCAGCCGTCAGGTGCGCACGAGCTTCGGCGGCCGGATCACCGACGGCTCCTCGCGAGCCACGGTCGTCCTCATCGCGATCAACGCGATCGTCTTCATCGTCGCCAACGCCACCGGTGGCATCAGCGGTGAGTTCACCGAGACGCTCGGCCTGATCCCTGATGCCAGTGGCTACGACCCTCGCCTGGGTCTGGAGGGCGTTGCTCAGGGCTCCTACTGGCAACTCATCACGTCGACGTTCCTGCATCTGCAAATTCTGCACATCGCGCTGAACATGGTCGGCCTGTGGATCTTCGGGACATTCCTGGAGCACGTGCTCGGCCGGTGGAGGTTCGTCGCGCTCTACCTGCTGTCCGGACTGGCCGGGTCGGTCTGCGTCTACTGGCTCGCCGCCGAGAACAGTTTCTCCTTAGGCGCATCTGGCTCTGTGTTCGGGCTCTTCGGTGCGGCACTGGTCATCTTGCTCAAGCAAGGACGCGACGTCACGCAGCTGCTCATCCTGTTGGCGCTCAACCTGGCGCTGACTTTCACGGTGAGCGACGTCTCCTGGCAAGCCCACCTGGGCGGCCTGGCGGCCGGATTGCTGATCGGCGCGGCGTTCGCCTACGCGCCGCGAACGCACCGCACCGCGGTCCACGCGGGTGTGCTGGTCGCCCTCACGGTCGTCTGCGTGCTTCTGGCTGCAGCGCGAACGGCTTCCCTCACCGCCTGACCGTCCAGCTCAAGTTGTCCACACTGGGGATAACTCCTGTGGAGAACTACATCGGTGTAAGTCTAGGAGGCGAGCAGGCAGATGAACGGGGGGAGAACTCACTCCCACTTCGTGGAGAGCACGAACCCGAACGCGATGAACACCATGCCCACCACGAGGTTCCAGTTGCCGAGCTCGCTGAGGTACTTCATGTCGGGCGCGATGTAGTAGACGACGATCCACGCCAGCCCAAGGATCCAGCAGGTGCACATGGCGGGTGCGATCCACCGCGCGCCCGCGATCCTGGCCGGCTTGCGGCCGGTGGGCGGCGCGGTGAATGCAGCCTTCTTGCGTGGGCGGGACTCGGGCACGGGTGACTCCTGTCGGCGCGGACGAACCTCCCCAGGATATCGGGTGCTCGCGTTTGTGAGTGCATCGCGGCGCCGGTTAGCCTGAGGACTGCCACCACGAGCCCGGGGAGTCTTGCATGTCCACATCACCACCGGAGTCCGGGCAACGCCGGAACCGCTGGTGGTGGCTGCAGCCAAGTCGGCATCGGACCCCGCTAGTCTGGCGGGTGGCCGTCCCGGTTGCCTGTGCCTGCGCAGGTCTGCTCGCGACAACCAGCATGATCAACGCCCGCGGCACCGATCTCCGCGGCGGTCGCAACAGCGACCTGACCGGGATTGTCAGCGATCAAACCGACAAGGTGGCCAGCCTGCGTGATGACGCTCGAGCCATCCAGGACGAGATCAACGATCTCACCGAGCAGATCCGTGGCACCCGGTTCAATCAGGTCAATCGCCAGCTCGACCACCTCCGCGCACCCACCGGTCTGAGCGCTCTCGTGGGTCCGGGCTTGGTGGTCGAGCTCGATGACGCACCACTGGGACAGGACAATCCTGACGGGGTCGACCCCAACCTGCTCGTCGTACACCAAGAGGACATCCAAGCCGTCGTCAACGCTCTGTGGGCCGGCGGCGCGGAGGGCATCTCCTTGCAAGGCCAACGCATCATCACCACGACCGGCATCAAGTGCGTCGGCAACACCGTCGTCCTGCAGGGCGTGCCCTACTCACCGCCCTACAAGATCGCGGCGGTCGGCAACTCGACGCAGATGTACGCCGCACTGGTGGCATCACCGGAGGTGCAGAACTATCGGGGGTACGTCAACCCGCCCTACAACTTGGGCTGGAGCCTGCGCGACGAGACGAAGCTGACCGTCCCCGGCTTCCAGCAACCCATCGCGCTCCAGTACGCGAAGCCGGCGGCGGGCAACTGAGCGCAGCGCCGCTACGGCGTCAGGTCGGTGTCCGTTGGGGTGGTCGTCGTGTCGGTCGTCGTGTCGGTCGGCGTGGTCTCCGGTGTGGTCTCCGTCGGCGTCGTCTCTTGCGGTCCGAGCGACACGCTGATCGTGACGACATCGCCGTACGGCAGCTTCGTCCCACTGGGTGGGTCCTGAGCCGTGACCAGGCCCTCCTCTTGATCGGACTGGGTCATCGACGGGACGACCCGGAAGCCCTGAGCTTCAAGAATCCGCGTCGCCTCCTGCTGCGTGCTTCCGACCACGGACGCGACGGCGACGAACCCTGTCGAGTAGAAGACCGTGACCTCCGAGCCCACCGGGACTCGCTCGGCTGCTCCCGGGTCAGTCCCCGTGACCTGGTTGCGACGTTCGGTACTGGTCGAGTCCTGTTGAGGGACGACGTCGAGCCCTAGCTCGTCGAGCGCAGCCGTGGCCTGCTTGAGGTTCATGTTGGTGACATCGGGGATCGTCACGATCTTCTTGCCGGCCGAGTAGGTGATGTCGACCGTCGTACCCTCGTCGACCGTGTCGCCGGGCGTCACACTTTGGCGGAGCACGATGTTCTTCTTGACGGTGTCACTTCTCTCGGCCGTCTCCTCCCCGACTTCGAGGTCGGCATCCTCGAGCAGCTTCTCAGCCTGTTCCAACGTCTTGCCCTGGAGGTCGGGGACCTGGGTCTGCGGCGGAGGGTCACTCGACAGCAGGTTCGGGACGAAGATCAGTGCAGCGATGATGAGCGCGATGGCGATCAGGGTCAAGATGGCCCACAGACCTCGGCGAGTACGAGGTTGGTCGTCGTCCTCGGCTCCCACGGCAGCCGTCACAGCCGTCGGCGAGGTGTCCATCGGCGGCGGCGCCAGGAAGTGCTCGGTCTCGTCGCCGGTCATCACCGGAGGCGCCAGGACAGCGCGGCCTTCGAGGGCGCGGCCGATGTCGGCCCGCATCTCCGAGGCGCTCTGGTAGCGGTCGTCCACGCTCTTCGTCAGCGCCTTCAACGTGATGGCGTCGATGGCGGGAGAGATCTCCGGGTCGATGCTCGACGGCGCAGGTGCTTCCTCGCGGACGTGTTGGTAGGCGACCGATACGGGAGAGTCGCCCACGAACGGAGGCCGCCCCGTGAGGAGTTCGAAGAGGAGACAGCCGGCTGAGTAGAGATCGCTGCGAGCGTCGACCTGTTCCCCGCGCGCCTGTTCGGGCGAGAGGTACTGGGCCGTTCCGACCACGGCCGCGGTCTGGGTCATCGTGGCGGAGGAGTCAGCGATGGCGCGGGCGATGCCGAAGTCCATCACCTTCACGTCACCCGCCGGAGTGAGCATCACGTTGGCAGGCTTGATGTCGCGGTGGATGATGCCCGCTCGGTGGCTGTAGTCGAGGGCGTCCAACACCACGCTGGTGATCTCCAGCGCTCGCTCCGGCAGGATCTTGCGTCCCTCACGGAGGATGTCGCGAAGAGTGCGGCCTTCGACGTACTCCATCACGATGTAGGGCAGCATCACTCCCGAGTCATCGAGGGCCTGCTCCTCACCGGTGTCGTAGACAGCAACGATCGACGGGTGGTTCAGGGATGCGGCCGACTGGGCTTCTCGACGGAATCTCGCTTGGAACGTCGGATCACTCGCCAGGTCGATCCGCAGTCGCTTGATCGCCACGGTCCGTCCGAGGCGCAGGTCTTGGGCCTGGCGCACCTCTGCCATGCCACCTCGTCCGAGGAGGCCGGACAGCTCGTACCGTCCATTGCCAATCATCGTGGGCTCGTTGACCATGGGTCAGTCCTCCTCGCCTGGCTTGGGCGGCTTGTCTCCGTGGCCGTGTTCATCCCCCGGTCCACCCGGTCCACCCGGCCCGTGTCCAGACTCGTCACCGGTGTAGATGAGCAAGGTCACTGTTTCGCCTTCCTGGAGGGTCCCTGAGGGGGTGATGTCGGCGACGATGTCCTTCTCGCCACCGGCCGTCTCCTCCTTCTCGACGATGAAGCCGAGGTCTTTGAGCTGATGTTCGGCGTCCTTGGACTTCATGCCGATGTAGTCGGCGGGGTCGACCACGACGCCGGCGGGCGTCGTCGGCTCCGTCGTCGGTTCCGTGGTGGTCTCCGGTGTCGTGCTGGCCGGCGTCGTACGCGGCGTGTCCTGTTGAGTCTTCTTGCCTGCGGCGGCGGGAGCCCCCGATGCCTCACTCCCCGGATCGTCGTCTCCCCTGGTGAGTGCGTAGGCGATCCCGGCGATCAGCAGCACCGCGATCACGACGGCCGCGATCGGCAACCAGCCGAGTCGTCGTCCACGATCGGCCCCGTCGGAACATGGCCGCTGGGGTCGGCGGCGGAACGGCCATCACCTGGGTGGCCGCTGGTGCCGCGGCTGTCGGGCTCGTCGGTACGGCGTCTGGGCCGGTCGCGCTCCGCAGCGCCGACGCGAATGCCGCGGCGTCGGGCGGTCGCTCGGCCGGATCCTTGGCAAGTGCTGACTGCACGAGGGACTGGAGCGGTGCCGGGACGGAGGCCGGCAACGGACGTGGCTGGTCGCGAAGGTGCGACAGCGCGACGGCGATCGGAGTATCGCCCACGAACGGTTTCGTGCCACTTAGCGCTTCGTAGAGCACCACGCCGAGGGAGTAGATGTCGCTGGAGGCGGTCGCCTCCTTGCCCTCGGCGACCTCCGGTGCCACGTAGTGCGGAGTCCCCATGATCGTGCCCGTGTCGGTGAACGACGCCGCTCCGCGGGCGCGGGCGATCCCGAAGTCAGTGATCTTGACTCGGCCGTCGGGGGTCACCAGGAAGTTCGCGGGCTTCACGTCGCGGTGGACGATGCCTGCCGCGTGGGCGACCGCGAGTCCGTCGGCTGCCTGAGCGACCAGGTCGGCGGCGCGGTCTGGGAGCATCGGCGCCGTCAGCAACTGTGAGAGCGGTGCACCGTCGACGAGCTCCATGACGAGGTAGGTCGCGTGACGCCCCGTCGCCGCGTCGACGTCATCGCCGTAGTCGAACACGGTGGCGATGTGTGGATCGTGCAACGAGGCCGCGTGCCTCGCCTCGGTCTCGAACCGCGGCGCGGAAGTTGGCGTCGTCGGCGACCTCTGGGCGCAGCAGCTTGATGGCGACCGCGCGGCCCAGCGACGTATCCGTGGCGCGCCAGACCTCACCCATGCCACCGGCGGCGATCCGGCCTTCGAGGATGTAGCGACCATTGCCGACAGCCGTCATCGTTGGATCACCGCCTCCATGACCGACCGCGCGATCGGGCCCGCCAGCCCGTTGCCGCTGATCTCGTCGCGGTTGACCCCGGTCTGCTCGACGAGGACGGCAACGGCCACCTGCGGACTGTCGGCCGGCGCGAACGTCACCATCCAGGCGTAGGGCGCGCGGTCCTCGGCCGAGTTGGCCGTTCCGGTCTTGCCCGCGACAGAGACGCCGGGGATCTGCGCGTTGATGCCGGTCCCGGCCTCCACGACCTCGACCATCATCTGGGTGAGGTCGCTGGACACGGAACTCGAGATCGCCTGGTGCAGTACCTGCGGGTCGGCCTCGTCGAGCACCTCGAGGTCGGGGCTACGCACTTGCTGTACGACGTACGGACGCATCACGGCGCCGTCGTTGGCGATCCCGGCAGCGACCATCGCCATCTGCAGGGGAGTCGCCGCGACGTCGTACTGACCGATCGCCGACAGCGCGGTTTGGGGTTCGTCGAGCTCTGTGGGAAAGACGCTGGTGGCGGACGGCAGCTCGTCGAGGACGTCTTCGTTGAACCCGAACTTCTCAGCCTGGTCTTGCAGCTTGTCGGCGCCGAGCTTGAGGCCGAGGTCGGCGAACGACACGTTGCACGACACCTGGAGCGCCTGCGTCAACGTGATCTGGCTGCCTCCACAGTCGGAGCCGTTCTCGTTCTGGATCGTGTCTGACGACTGCGGAAGCTCGAGTACGGGACCGCCCTTGACGGTGGTCTCGGGGGTGTAGCCGTTGCTTAAGGCGGTGGCCGCCGTGATGAGCTTGAACGTCGAGCCGGGCGGGTAGATCTCTTGAGCCGACCGGTTCAACATCGGCTTCTCCGGGTCGCGGTTGAGTCGGTCGTAGGCGCGCTTGGCCGCCTCAGCGTTATGGGTGGCGATCCAGTTGGGGTTGTAGGTCGGTTGGGTCACCATCGCCAAGATGGCGCCGGTGTCGGGATCGAGGGCCACGACCGCGCCTTTGGTGTCGCCGGGGAGCGCCGTCAGCCCTTGGAGCGCGGCTTCCTGGGCCTTGGCGTTGATCGTCAGCAGAACGCTGCCGCCCTTGGGCTGGTCGTTGCCGACCAGGTCGATCATCCGGTTGACGAACAGCCGCTCGTCGCTGCCGGACAGAATCGAGTTTTCGGTGTTCTCCACGGCGGTCGTGCCGTAGATGCAGGAGAAGAACCCGGTCACGGGGGCGTAGAGCTCGGGGTCGCTGTACCTGCGGAGAAACTCCAGGCTGTCGTTGGAGGGCACGCTTCTAGCCACGGTGTCACCGGCCACCAGGATGGGCCCGCGCTCCCGCGAACACTCCGCGTCTCGCGCCCGCTTGTTGGCGCTCGCGTCGTTGAGGTCATTGGCCTTGATGACCTGGACGTAGTTGAGGTTGATGAGGAGCATCGCGAACAGCACGAGGCAGCCGATCGCGAGCGTGCGGATGGGTCGGTTCATCGCATTTTCACCACCTGGGTGTCGTCATCCGCGGTGGGCATTCGCAGATCGGGCGGTGGCCGACGCGCATGGTCGCTGATGCGAAGGAGCAGCGCGACGATGATCCAGTTGGCTACCAGAGACGAACCGCCGTACGACAGGAACGGAGTCGTCAGACCGGTGAGCGGGATCAGCTGGGTGACGCCGCCAATCACCACGAAAACTTGCAGAGCGATTGCGATTGACAGCCCGACCGAGAGCAGTTTGCCGAAGGGGTCGCGGCATACCAGCGCGGTGCGGAAGCCGCGCTCGACGATGATGCCGTAGATCACGATGATCGCCATCAGCCCGGTGAGGCCGAGCTCTTCACCGATCGAGGTCGCAATGAAGTCGGAGTACGAGAACGGCGTGAGATAAGGGCTTCCCTCACCCCAGCCGCGACCCAAGATGCCACCCCACGAGAGACCGTACTGGCCAAACATCAGCTGGCCGGTGGGGTCGGGATCGAGCCAGTCCTCGATGCGGGCTTGCACGTGTCCGAACGCGAGATAGCCGAAGTAGGCGCCGGCGGCGAACAACAACGCGCCGACCGCAAGCCAGCTCGGCCGTTCGGTCGCGACGTACAGCAACACGACGAACAGCCCGAAGAACAGCAGTGACGAGCCGAGGTCACGCTGGAAGACCAGGACGCCCAGACTGATCAACCACATCAGCAGGATCGGCCCAAGGTCGCGGCCGCGGGGCAGATCGATCCCGAGGAAGCGGCGGCCGGCGAGGGCCAGGGCGTCGCGCTTCACCACCAGGTAGCCGGCGAAGAAGATCGCTAGGCAGATTTTGGCGATCTCACCAGGCTGGAATGAGAGGCCGCCGATCTGGATCCAGATGCGGGCTCCGTGGATGTTCGCCCCGAGGACAGGCAGCAGCGGAAGCACGAGCAGCACGATTCCTGCGAAGCCCATCGTGTAGGTGAACGCTTGGAGCCGGCGGTGGTCGCGGATCAGGGCCAGCGTGCCGACGAATCCCGCTACCGAGATGCCCGCCCAGATCAGCTGCTTGCTCGCGAAGTCGGTGTTGCTCGCCAGGTCGATGCGCCGGATCATCGCCAGCCCGATGCCGTTGAGGGCGATGACGGCGGGCAGCAGGACCGGATCGGCGTACGGCGCGAGGAACCGGACAGCCACGTGGCACGCAATTCCGGCGACGACCAGGAACCCGCCGTACGCGATGATGTCGGTCGGCACTTCGCCATCGCGGCCGAGCCCGACCAAGGCGTAGGAGCCGACACCCACGACCAGCGCGAGCACGAGCAGAAAGAGCTCCGCCCCCCGCCGCTTGCGCGGGACGAAGGCGCTGACGATGCGGCTCGACGTCGAAAGCCCGACACTCATCGCGAGGTCACCGACTGTGGCGTGGCGCCTGCGCACTCCTCGGCCGAGGAGTCACCACCGGTGCCGGTGTCTTGGGTCGTGGTTGCCGGCGGCTCCTTGGTGGTCTTGGTCGACTTCGACGACTTCGGAGTGTTCGTCGGGCCTTGACCGGACTGCTTCGTGCTGGCCGTGCCGTTCCTGCCGGTGGATTTCGGACCGGTCGTCTTCGTCGTCTTCGTGGTCTTCGTGGTGGTGTTCGTCGAGGATGAGGACTGCGCCTCCTGCTTTGCGCACGCCTTGGCAAAGCCTTCGAGCTGCGCCACGATCTTGCGGGCATTGTCGAGGTCGTCGGCGTTAACGCCTTCCAGCACCTGACTGCGCCGGTAGGTGGGTAGTTCGGTCAGCTCGAGGTCTTGCTCCTCATAGACGTGGTGCATCTCGATGCCCGGCAGGTCGGCCTGCACGCCCTGGAAGATCGCGACCTTGCCATCGTGCTCTGCGACGTAGTACTGGTCCTGGCTCCAGCCGTAGGAATACATGCCCCCCACCACGAGCACGGCGAGGACGACAGCAGCGAGGATCCCACGCCGCAGCCAGCGATAGCGTCTCGGCTCCCGGGGTGCATAGCGAAGCTCCTCGGGATCGATGTCTTCGGTCATCAGTACTTCGTGCGGCTCGTGCTCTTCGCGATGTCCCCAGGCGCGGAGCCGTCCCAGCGGCCGACGCGGGGGATCGGCGGCAGCGCCCACGACGAGCGGTGCTGCTTCGCTGGCCGGCTCGTCGACGACGTCAGCAATGACCACAGTGATGTTGTCGTTGCTTGCGCCTTCGAGCGCGAGCTGGACGAGCTCAGTGGCGACCGCGTCGGCGTTGCCGATCGACATGACGCGCTCGAGCCGGTCGTGGTCGACGAAGCTCGAAAGCCCATCGCTGCAGAGCAGGATCCGGTCACCGGCTTGTACGTCGTACAGGGTGAGGTCAGGGTCGTTATCGTGCCGGCCGTCGAGCACCTTGAGCAGGAGCGAACGGTGCGAGTGCACCTTCGCCTCCTCCTCGTTGATGCGGCCCTCGTCGATCAGGCTCTGCACCCACGTGTGGTCACTGGTGAGGCGCAACAGCTCACCGTCGCGCCAGAGGTAGCCGCGCGAGTCGCCGAGGTGGGCCACACCGATGCGCTCGCCGTCGAAGAGTACGGCGGTCACCGTGGTGCCCATGCCTTCGACCGAAGAGTCCTCCTCGATCGTTTCGGCTAGCCGGTCGTTCGCCCGATGGACGGCGCCGGCCAGGGCCTCGAGCATGTCGTCGGGCGCAGGTGCGTCGAGTCGTCGCATCGTGCTGATCGCCAGGGCCGAGGCAAGGTCTCCCGCAGGCGCTCCACCCATGCCGTCGGCGACCATCACGAAGTGCGGCCCGGCGTAGCCGGAGTCGTCGTTCTTCTTGCGGCTCCGACCGACATCGGAGACCGCCCCAAGTCGCAGGCTGAGCGTCATCGACTACTTCTTCAGCTCGGCGATGGTCTTGCCGAGGCGCACCTGCACACCGATGGAGACCATCATCGGCGTGCTGATGCGCTGGCTACCGATGTAGGTGCCGTTGGTCGAGCCGAGATCCTCGATGTACCAGTCATCGCCGTGCGGAACGAAGCGGGCGTGCCGCGTCGAGACGTAGTCGTCGTCGAGTCGAATGGTGGCGTCGGCGCCGCGACCGAGCAAAATCGCGGCTCCTTCGAGCGGGACCGAGACGCCCGCGTTGGCACCTTCACTGATGACGAGCTGGGTGGGTGCGCCGCGGCGTTTCTTCGCCGGCTTGGACGGTTTGCTGGGTTTGCTGGGAGTGGTATTGCGCTGCGGATCGACGCGCTCGCCGAACATGTCGGACTTGATGACCGACACAGACGACAGCACGAACATCCACAACAGCGCCAAGAAGCCGACCTTGATCAACGTCAGGGTGAGTTCAGACACGTGTCATCCGTTCCAGGGTCGCTGTTGGGGGCCACCCATCGGCTGACTCGGAGGTGAACCTGGCGCGGGTCCGGGTGGGGGTCCGGGCGGCTGCGCGCGTGGCGGAGAAGCCGGCCCCGGACTAGGCCGATGCTGGCTGCCTCCGATGCGTACGACGATCCGGGTGCTGCCGATCTGCACCACCGAGCCGTCGCCGAGGGCGGCGTTCTGCACGCGCTGGCCGTTGACCGTCGTACCGTTCGTGGAGCCGAGGTCGATGACGGTGACCGCGGGCGCACTGGCACCCGCGCCCGGCTGGACCCGGAACTCCACGTGGCGTCGCGATACCCCAGGGTCGTCGATGCGGAGGTCGGCATTGGTGCCGCGTCCGATCACCACACCCGGTGCATCGAGAGGGTGCCGGACCTCGTTGATCTCGAGGAACAAGGGCGCCCGGTGGACGGCGGTGTCGCTCATGCTCTGGCCGGGTGCGGGCGTGACCTGGGCGCTCGCCTCGCTCCGAACGCGGAACCGGCCCGTAGTGAGGTCGTCCGCGCGGGTGAAGTTCATCGAGATAGGCCCAGTGAACATGTAGTGCTGTTCCTCGGCATGCTCGTGCAGCATGGCGGCGAGCTCGCGGGACAGCGTCTCGCCGTACGTCGACAGCCGGTCGAAGTCGGTCGGTGACAGGTCGATCGTGAAGTTGTTGGGCGCGAGGCGCCGGTCGCGGCTCAGGATCTGTGCCGAGTTGTCGACTTCACGCTGGAGCGCGGCCGCGATCTCCATCGGCTGGACGGCGCTGCGGAAGGCACGCGCGAAGGCACCCGTCACCATATGTTCGAGGCGCTGCTCGAAGCGGTGTAGTGCACCCACTCTGAACCTCACCTCGCCTTCTACTCTGGACCCACGTTCGGACACGCCTAAGGAGGACGCGGCCAGAGCTGACTCGCAGACCGGCAGTATCTTCGCGGTCGATCGTAGCCGGAATGGTCTCTGAGACCACGATCGGCGCTGCTGAGCACGGTGAGAGGCGGTGAGCCCGCGTGTTAGTCTTTCCCTTCGCCGTGGACACGATCCCCGCCCGTTTTTGCGGGTGGGAGGTCAGGTCGCGGCGTTGCGCGCGGGTGGCGGAATAGGCAGACGCGCACGGTTCAGGTCCGTGTGCCCGAAAGGGCGTGGGGGTTCAACTCCCCCCTCGCGCACTCACTCAGTATCTTCCCGGTGGAGACGATGAGGTTTGTCGTCGACCCAGCAACCCCCTTCCCTCAGCGTCGTGCCGCTTCGGCGTGGGCCTGGCAGCAAACCCCTCGCCCCAGCCGTCGTACGCGGCTAATCTCACGACAAGACTCGGATACGCCACGACGACGAAGAAGGAGCACGAAGATGCGCCAACTGCTCGGACAGATCGCCGTCAACCATCCGAGCAACCCAAAGGCAGCCCTTCGCCATGCCCACTCTCAACCTCGGGATCGTCGCCCACGTCGACGCCGGTAAGACCACTCTGACCGAACGTCTCCTCTTCGAGACGGGCGTCATCACAGAGATCGGCCGTGTCGACCACGGCGACACCACCACTGACGCCGACGCGCTCGAACGCCAACGTGGCATCACTATCCGCTCGGCCGTCGTCACGTTCACGATCAATGACGTCAAGGTCAACCTGATCGACACTCCTGGTCACTCGGACTTCGTCGCGGAAGTCGAACGCGCCCTCGCTGTGCTCGACGGAGCCGTGCTCGTGGTCTCCGCCGTCGAAGGCGTCCAAGCCCAGACGCGCGTGCTCATCCGCATCCTCGAACGGCTCAACATCCCGTTCCTCATCTTCGCCAACAAGATCGACCGGGTCGGCGCGACGTACGACGAGACGATGGCCGTCATCCGCGAGGCGCTCACCGGTGATGCGGTCGCACTCACCCGACCCACCGATCCTGGCAGCCGGACGTCCACCGTCACTCCGAACAACGGCGCGGGCTTCGTCGACGATCTCATCGAGCGACTGGCCGAGTACGACGACCAGCTGTTGCACCGGTACGTTCACGGAGGGCAGCCGCTCACCGAATCCGAGACCCTGGCCACCCTCTCGCGGCTCACCGCAACCGGCGACTTGCATCCGGTCTACTTCGGCTCTGCTCTGACTGGGATCGGCGTCGGCGATGTCATCGACGGCCTCATCCGCTACTTGCCCGCCACGACCGAGCCGACCGAAAAGCCCTTGCACGCAAGCGTTTTCAAGATCGAGCGTGGTCCGGCAGGTCACAAGGTGGCATTCGCACGACTCCACGCGGGCACCCTGACCGCACGCGACCACGTCGTCTTCCACCACCGGTCCGCCGCCGGCACCGTCGTCGCGTACGAAGGACGGGCCACCAACGTGAGCACGTTCACCAACGGCACCGACACAGCCGGCGAACCTGCCCGCGCCGGCGAGATCGCCAAGATCGTCGGCCTGTCCGACATCGAGATCGGTGATCAGCTCGGAGAGTGGAACCCCGACAAGGGCGGCCGGCATTTCCCGCCGCCTGGCCTGGAGGCGGTCGTCCTCGCTCACAACCCCGCAGACCGTCCAGCACTGTTCGACGCGCTCAAGCAGCTCTCCGAACAGGACCCGCTCATCGACGCCCGCCTCGACGGGATCGACGACGAGCTGACGGTCAGTCTTTACGGGGAGGTCCAAAAGGAGGTGCTGGCGTCACGACTGGCTAGCGAGTTCGGCATCGAGGCAGAATTCCTGCCCACTCAGACGGTCCATCTCGAGCGGGTCGCTGGGGTTGGTCACGCCCTCAAGATCATCGGCACTCCCGGCAACCCAGAGCTGGCGACCATCGGCCTCCGAGTCGAGCCGGGAGCGATCGACTCGGGGCTCACCTACCAGCGCGAGGCCGAGTTCGGTGGGCTGCTCCTGTCGTTCCACACGGCGATCGAGGAGACGCTGCCAGCCGCACTCGAGCACGGCGTTTACGGGTGGCGGGTCACCGATTGCATCGTCACGCTGACGCACTCGGGCTACTGGGCCCCGACCTCCGCGGCCGGTCACTTCCGCCGGTTGACCGCGATTGTGCTGCGCGAGGCTCTCGCCGAGGCAGGTACGACGGTATGCGCGCCCGTCAGCGAGTTCGAGGTCGAGCTCCCGGCAGGGTCGATCAACCGGGTGCTGCAAAAGCTGCACGCCGCCGGCGCCACCCCCGAACCGCCTGAGATGAGCACCACCCGGTGCCGCATCGCTGGCGTCATACCCACTGCGCAGGTGGATGCCTTCGAGCAGCGTCTGCCCGGTCTCACCCAAGGCGAGGGCCTCTTCTTCTCGAGGCCGGCGGGTTACGAGCCCATCCAGGGTCCGCCGCCGGTCCGGACGCTGCCCGGCGCGGGCAAGCCGACGCCGTACCTCACCTGAACCAGGGGGACCAGCCGGTCAGTCGCCGGGCCACTCGCCTGTCCAGCGCTCGAAGGCCTTGGCTCCGCCGCGGTCCACGAGTGCCTTCACGAAGGCGAAGATCGCACCTTGCACTGCGGCGGCAACGAGGATCTCGCGCAACCGGTACTCCGACTCCAGTGCCTTGGGCGCGTCGGGCTTGTCTCCGGGAGTGGCTCGCTTCCAGACCTGCTTGAACACTTGTCCCGCGAGGATGCCGGCGACGATGCTGCTGACGAGGCCGATGGGGCGGTACAAGATCTTCGCCGACTTGCTGCCGGTCGCTTCAGTGGGCATCGGAACGTCCTTTCTCGGGTTTGTCGCTCTCACCGTGGGTCATGCGTAGGCGCCTGGCTCGCTCGAGGTCCACATCATCCTTGGCTGCCGCCTTGTCGATCTTGCGGGTGTCGCGCGGTGGCAGTTGGAGGGTCTTCTCGGCCGGAAGGCCTGCCTGCAACTGCCGACCACGTTCAAGCTCCGCATCCAGCTCTGCACCGAACAGCAGGGCCAGGTTGGTGATCCAGAGCCACAACAAGAAGACCACCACTCCCGCCAACGAACCGTAAGTCTTGTTGTAGCTGGAGAAGTTCGCGACGTACAACCCGAAAGCGGCAGAGGCGAGAACCCAGACCAGGATGGCGACAAACGCTCCCACGCTGATCCACTTGAACTTCGGCTGTTGCACGTTCGGGGTGGCGTAGTACAGCAGCGCCACGATCAGGACAACGACCGCCAACAGCACCGGCCACTTCGCGATGTTCCAGACGGTCACAGCTGTTGAGCCGAGGCCGATGGCATCGCCGACAGACTCAGCCGCCGGGCCGCTCACGATGAGTCCCAGCGCCACGATCGCGCACAGTACGACGGTGACCAACGTGACGACCAACATCAACGGCCGTAGCTTCCAAACGGGTCGCCCTTCCCCGATCTCGTAGATGCGATTCATCGCTCTGCCGAAGGCTCCGACATAGCCGGAGGCCGACCAGAGGGCGATGGCCAAGCCGACAACGAGAGCCAGCCCGGCCCCTGGTGTGCGGCTCAACGACATCAACGTCGGCTCAAGGGTATCGGCCGCTGATTGAGCGCCTACGTCGGTGAGGATTTCCAGCAGGGTGTCGACGGTTTTTGGACCCTGATCCACGAGGCTGACGAGTGACAGCAGCGCGATCATCGCCGGGAACATGGCCAGAACCGAGTAGTACGTCAACGCCGCGGCCAGGTCGGTGCACTGGTCTTGCGAGAACTCCCGCAACGTCCGCCGACCGACGTACCTCCACGACGGCTTCTTGATGTCAGGGGGTGACTCCGGTTTGGCGGGATCGTTGGGATCGAGGGCCATGACGCGTCCCGACGCGGAATGGTTCATCGACGTGACCGTCTCCGCGCCAGCACGATCATCGTCGCTGCGGCCGCCGCGACCGCAACCAGTGCGGCAACGGTCGAGACGCCCGGCTTGACCTTGCCGTGGTCGTCGGTGGCAGCGTCCGCGGTTCGGGAGGTCAGGCTTGCTGCCTTCGTGCGCATCTCGTCGACCCGGAGCGCCGCTTCACCCCTGAGGGCACGGATACGGTGCTTCGCCCGGCCCTTGAGATCAAGCTTGGCTGTTAACGCCTCAACGGTGTCGCCGAGGTGCTGACGTGTCTGTTCGATGTCGGCTTCAATGCGTTGGATGTCTTGGGGCTGGTCGTCTGCTAGATGCTCGGCCTCGTACACAGAGGCTTCGTCGTTACGCGTCGTCATGGTGCCGGCTCCCCTTGACTGTGTCGACGTCGCGCTGCACGCTCGCGACGGTTTGTTGCGGCGCGATCGGGGTCGCTTGCGTGACCTGCTTCTTGCCGACCTGGGCGGTGACCCCGGCGATCGTGAACAGGAGGACGGTGACGATCAAGGCGGCCAGCCACCCTGACACGACCAGCGCCAGGGCCAGGATCGCAGTGGCGATCAGCGTGCCAACACCGAAGAGCACCACGATCCCCGCCGTACCGAACAGGCCGGCTCCGACACCGACATGCTTGACCTTGTGCTGCATCTCCGCCGAAGCGAGCTGCAATTCCTTGCGGATCAGCAGCGAGGACTCTTCAGAGAGCCGCGAGATCAGCTCAGAGGTCGACGGTTCGGTCCGTTTCGCGTCCGATGAGTCGACATCCGGCCTTGGTAAGGCAGCCTGCTCAGCCATCCGCGCCCCCTGTTGTCGACGACCGTCCTGAAGGGGTAGCAGCCGTCGTCGAGGTCGTGGTGGTGGATGGCGAGCCGCCGTCTGAGACGGCCTTCTTTGCCGCCGCGGTGGCCTTTTGCGTGGCCTGGACGGCTTTCTCTTGCAGCTTGGGCGCATTCTCGCGCACCAGTCCCTGCGCTTGCGCTGCCTTCTCCTGGACCTTCGGGTCCTGCCAGAGGCCTTCTGCCTTGGCCTTCATCTGCTCATACCGCTGCCGGCCAGCCCGAGTCCCTAAGACATAGCCAGCCGCCGCTGCGGTTACCAGAGCTACCTTGCCCTTCATGGTCACCCCTCCGTTTGTCACCTGCCGGGCGCCTAGGCTTACAATGTAAACCCACGCGGTGGAAGGGCGAGTTTACAACGTAAGTCTGCGGCGTCAAATCCCAGTGAAACCCGCCGGCGCTGGGCCTTTACCATGGGCTAGCACATGAGGAGGTGTGATGCCGAACGGTCAGGACAAGACCGTCGACGCCGATGCCGCGGCTGTCGCCGGCGAACCACCGCCTTCATCGCGGGTGCCACTCGATCGGGACCGGATCGTCGAGGCTGCCATTGCGTTCATCGACGAGTCCGGGCTACCCGGGCTGTCCATGCGTCGGCTAGGCGGGATCCTCGACGTGGAAGCCATGTCGCTGTACCGCTACGTGGCCGGGAGAGAGGCTCTCCTCGACGCGGTCGTCGAGCGCATCGTCGATGAGATCCGCATGGACGCCGACTTCCTCGAGTCACCCCGGGACGGCTGGCAAGACTTCCTTCAACGACTGGCTCATGGGGTTCGACGCGTCGCTTTGTCCCACCCGAAGGTCTTTCCACTCGTCGCCTCTCGTCCCGTCGAGGCACCATGGCTGCGGCCACCGCTGCGCAGCCTCACCTGGGTGGAGCTGTTTCTCGACGGACTCACTAGTGAGGGGTTCAGCGACGAGGCTGCAGTTGGCGCGTATCGAGCCTTCACGAGTTTCCTGCTCGGACACCTGCTCTTGGAGGTCGCGGTGCACGGGGCGGACCTCGGGCCGCTCGACGTGCTTGACGACGGAGAAGACCTCCAGAAGAACCTCGCGCCTTACCCCACGGTCCAACGCCTCGGTGGGTCGCTGTCAGAGGACCACTCGGCGGCGGAGTTCGAGGAGTCCCTGGAAGACCTGCTGAACCGGATCGCCTTGATCCAGGCGGAGTCTTAGCCGATCTCGACGCTATTCGGCGAGCAACCGACGGATTGCGGCCAGAGTGGTGTCGACATCGTCGAACGACGTCGACCAGTTCGACATCGAGCAGCGCTGTACCACCCGGCCGTTCCACTCACCCGGCGTGAGCACAGCCGTTCCGTCCGCCAGCAACCGCTGTCCCAGCGCACGCGTCTCGTCGTCGGATCCGAAGGTGGCCATCACCTGGGTGAAGACCACGTCGTTCGCGATCTCGACGCCCGGGATGGCGGTGAGCCCGGCCGCCATGCGTGAAGCGTTGTCGCACAGTCGAGTCACCAGCGCATCGACCCCCTCCCGGCCGAGGCTCTTCAGCGCCGCCCACACGGCGAAGCCGCGAGCGCGCCGCGAGAGCTCGGGCGTTCGCTCCGAAGGATCGCTGGCGGCCTCGATCAGGTAGTCCGCGTGCGAGGTGAACACCGCCCGCATCGCCTCGGCATCGCGAACGATGGCGATCCCGGAGTCGTACGGCACGTTCAGCGTCTTGTGTGCGTCGGTGGTCCACGAGTCGGCCTCCTGCACACCCGCCGTGAGGTGGCGCATCGTGTCAGTCGCCGCGGCCCACAGGCCAAACGCTCCGTCGACGTGCACCCAGGCGTCACGCCCGTGCGCCAGCTCGATCAGTTCCTCGAACGGATCGAACGCGCCCGTGTGCACCTCGCCGGCTTGCAGGCACACGATCAGCGGACCGTCTCCCGCCTCGTCCAACGCACGCGCAAACTCGTCCGGGCGCATCCGCCCTTGGTCATCGGCCGGTACGACGATCAGCTGGTCTCGTCCAAACCCCAGGAACCTGGTGGCACGGTCGACCGTGTTGTGCCGATGCTCGCCGAGCATGATCCGCGTCATCGGAGCGCCGAGCAGGCCTTGCTCGTCAAGGTCCCAGCCGGCCTTGCCCAACACCTCGCGTCGGGCCACCGCGAGGCAGCTGAAGTTCGACATCGTCGCGCCGGTCACGAAGCCGACCGCACTCCCAGCGGGGAGCCCAAGCAGGTCGACCAGCCACTCGCCCGCGACGGTCTCGGCTGCTGCGGCTGCCGGTGAGAGCGTGGCAAGGCCGGCGTTTTGGTCCCAGGCAGCCGTCATCCAGTCAGCAGCAAGCGCAGCGGGCAAGCTACCGCCGATGACGAATCCGTAAAAGCGGCCGCCGGGGATGCCGCTGATGCCGGGGTCGGCTCGAACAGAGAGGTCCGCGACCACCTCGGCAGGGTCAGTGCCGACGGCAGGCAGATCGCCGCCGAACGCTTCGACCATCTCGTCGTATGTGGCTCGCGGCCAGACCGGTCTGATCCGGCAGGCCACCGAGGAACGCCGTCGCCATGTCGTGCGCCATCGCGAGCGCTCCCGCTCGATCGTCCATGCCCACCCTCCTCGGCTGCGACCAACCCTCCCGCGAGGTTGCCAGTCCGCGACCCCGTTGTCGACCCATGACGGCGTACGTCGGCAGGCGTAGTGCAGGTCATCGACGTACGGCGCTGGGACCGCGTCAAGTGACGCACAGGGCTGACGACGTGGAGGCTCCTGCCGACGAGGCTTGAGACGTCACAATGATCCACGTTCTCAAGGAGACACATCATGACTCTCACGACACTCGACACCATCACCCTGGCCCATCGCGACTGGGGCGACCATGGCGGCTGGTGGGTGATCTTCCCGATCTTCTGGTTCCTGTTCATCACCACCGTCGTCACGTTGTTCATCGTGAACGCCAGACGGCGTGGCCGCCTTTCAGGGCAGCGTGCAGGTGAACGCAAGCTCGCCGAACGCTACGCCGCAGGGGAGATCGACGACCAGGAGTACAAGAGCCGGCTCGCGACGCTCAAAGAGCTGAGCTAGCCGAATGCACGGCCAAACCTTCGGGGCTCGCCACCAGCAAAACGTCAGGTGGTGAGCCCCGACTGGTAAGCGAAGACGACGAGCTGGGCACGGTCTCGGGCGCCCAGCTTCACCATCGCCCGGCTGACGTGCGTGCGCGCAGTCGCGGGACTGACGACGAGCTGGTCCGCGATCTCGACGTTGCTCAGGCCTTCGGCGACCAGACCCACAATCTCGCGTTCGCGCACGGTGAGGCTGTCGAGCTGTGGATGCGGCTTGACCGGCCGCCTCGAGTTCGTCGCGAACTCACTGACGACCTTCCGCGTCACCGAGGGCGACAGGAGCGCATCGCCCGCAGCCACCAGCCGGATCGCCCGCAGCAGATCCGCGGGCTTG
Source organism: uncultured Actinomycetota bacterium (assembly GCA_963746185.1). GTDB lineage: Bacteria > Actinomycetota > Actinomycetes > Propionibacteriales > Nocardioidaceae > CAVVAE01. Next base: position 1,177,300 of record CAVVAE010000004.1, on the reverse strand, counting down.
GTGTCCTTGAGCAAGAACCCGCTCGCGCCGTAGCGCAGCGCGTCGAAGACATACTCGTCGAGCTCGAACGTCGTCAGCACGATGATCTTGGTGCTCGGAGAGGTCCGGGTCGTTGCCGATCCGGCGGGTCGCTTCGAGTCCGTCGATGCCCGGCATCCGGATGTCCATCAAGATGACGTCGGGACGATGCTCGCGAGCAGCATCCACCGCAGCAAGACCGTCAGCCGCCTCCGCGACGAAGGTGAGATCGGCCTCGTTCTCGATCAAGGTGCGCAGCCCGATCCGGACCAGGTCCTGGTCGTCGGCAACGAGCAGCGTGATCATGCGTGCTCCCCCGTCGGGATCGTGGCGCTGACCTTGAACTGGCCATCGTTCGTGGGTCCAGCGGCGAAGTCTCCGCCCAGAGCGACGACCCGCTTGCGCATCCCGGGGATGCCGATGCCATCTTGGCGGTGCGCCACGGTGGTTGTCGTGGGATTGGAGATCGCGATGACCACCGCGTCAGTCTCGTAGCGGATGCGGACCGTGGCAACCTTGGCCTCGCTGTGCCGCAGCACGTTCGTCAGCGACTCTTGCACGACGCGGTAGCCCGCGAGATCTACGGCCGGCAGCAACTCTCGCGATTGCCCGATGGTCTCGCGGTGCACGTGGACGCCGGCTTCACTCATCCGTCGGCCCAGGTCGTCGAGCCGATCGAGACCGAGGGTGGGGGAGCTCCGGCTCGGAGTCGCCGGGTCGCACCACGGCCAGCGTCGAGCGCAGCTCCTCCAGCGCCTCGGTGCTGGTGCGGCTGATGGCGTTCAACGCCGCCTCGGCCTGTTCGGGCTTGTTGGGCAGCACATGCAGGGCTACGTCGGCCTGCATCTTGATCGCGGCGAGGCCGTGTCCGACGATGTCGTGCACTTCCTGCGCGACGCGGAGCCGTTCGTCGTCGACCCGTTGCCGGACCGTCTCCGTCCTCGCCTGGGCTATCGACTCCTGGGTCACCCTGACGGTGACACCGATCGCAAACGGCACCGCAACCCACGCGGAGGCAGGGATGACGCCCACGAAACCCGGGAGGGCGTGGTCGTTGGTGAACAGGTGCACCATCAGCAGCGCCAATGCCCCGAGCGACGCTGGCACCGCTGTCGACAGGGGACGGTGACGAGCAACCGTGTAGACCGCGACGATGAACGCCAGCAGGATCGGCCCGTAGGTGTAACCCACCGCGAGGTACGTCGCTGTGAAGATCGTCGCCGCAGCAAGGGTGAAGAGGGGCCATTGTCGACGTACGACGAGGACGATGGCGGTTGCAGCAACCAGCGCCAGTCCGGCCGCGTCGATCGGACGGTCAACGTCAGTGCGCGAGTCAGCGCCCACGGTGCCGAAGACTCCGACCACCGTGAGCGCGAGCGACAACGCGATGTCGCCGAGGTTCACCCTCGTCATACGCACGAGTTTCACCACCTCACAAGATGTCCCTGCGGTTCAACAGCCAACCACCCACGACAGTGAAGACCACCAGGTAGGTCGCAATGACGAAGGCGGCCTGGCCGGATCCCACGATCTCGGCCACGCCCGGAGTGTCAGAGGTGGCTCCGAGCGACGCGACCAACGAGCCGGCGTTCGGACCCGGAAGGGCCTTCTGCAGTTGGGCTATCGCGTCCAACAGGGGAGCCGCGATGTTCGTCAGCAGGTTCTGGATCGCCAACAACCACACCAACCCGAGGCCGATCGGAAGGGCGACCGCGCGCAGCACGATGGACAACACGATGCCGAGCGCGGCATACATCATCGTGACCAGACAGCCTGCGCCGAAGGCGATCGCCACCTCCGAGGCGGTGGGCCAGTTCATCGGTTGGTCTTCGATCGACGCGATGACCGCGCTTGCGCTTGCCGAGATGGCGAACAGCGTGACGACCAGGACGAGCACTCCGGCGGCAACCGTGACGACTTTCGCGACGTACACGGTCAACCGTGAGGGTGCCTGGGCAAACACGGTCTTCCAGGTCTCCCAGCCGTACTCGCTGCCCGTCGCGAGAACTCCGAAGATCAGCGCCAAGCCGCCGACGAAGACCGGCATGCCGCCGATGGCGTTCCCGATGAACTGGTCGGGCATCATCGCGGGCAGCCCGCTATCGCTGCCGGGTGGTCCGGACGTGCCGCCGCGATACCCGGCGTACGGGACGAGGTAGCCGAACGTGACGCTCAGCGTTGCGGCGACGATCAGTAGCAGCCAGTGAGCACGTCGTCGGACTTGCTTCGCAAGTTCGGCGCGGATGCTATCCGTCATGGGAGATGCCTCCTGTCAGCTTGAGGAAGGTCTGTTCGAGGTCGGGCTTGCGCCAGTGGAGCTCGCTCACGGCGATGCCTGCGCGCACCAGTTCGCCATTGACCCGGGCGGCTTCGTCGGCTTCAACATCGAGGTCGAGCCCGCGAGAGTCGGTCTGTACGAGGTCTGCGCCGAAGAGCGACGAGACGAGGCGCGTGGCCTGGTCGAGCGGATCCGCGACGATCCGGAGCCTGCCGCCCGAGCCCAGCTCGGCGACGGTCGACTCGGTCACCAGCCGTCCTCGTGAGATCACGCCAACGCGGTCACAGATCTGCTCGACCTCACCGAGCAGGTGGCTGGAGAGCAGCACCGTGCAGCCGTCGGCAGCCAGCTTGCGGATCGTGACACGCATGTCCGCCATCCCGGCGGGGTCGAGGCCGTTCGTCGGCTCGTCGAGGATCAACAGATCAGGGTCTTTCAGCAGTGCACCGGCGAGCCCGAGTCGCTGCTTCATACCGAGCGAGTACGTCGAGTAGCGGTCCTTCGCGCGGTCGGTCAGGTCGACCGTTTCGAGCACCGCCTCGACCCGAGACCGGGCTACGCCCGCGTGCCGCGCGAGAACCCGGAGGTTGTCGCGTCCGGACAGGTAGGGGTAGAACGTCGGGCCTTCGATCAGCGCGCCGACCCGGCCGAGGTAGCCGCGTCCGGGCGGTTCACCCAGCAAGCGAAGGCTGCCGGAAGTCGGCCGAACCAGCCCGAGAAGCATGCGCAGGGTCGTGGTCTTGCCCGCACCGTTCGGTCCGAGGAAGCCGTACACCTCGCCGGGGAAGACGGTGAGGCTCAGGTCGTTCACCGCGAGGGCATTTCCGTAGCGCTTGGACAGCGCGGTGGTTTCGACAGGATTCGTCATACCCACAGACTCGGCGAAGTCGCCATGGGACACGTCCGCTGGCAAGCGGCTTTGCCACTACGTCAAGAGACGTAGACGTCACGCTTGCCGGTGCCGGTCAGGAGGCTTGAGTCCAGCCGGGTACGGCGAAGGCCTATCCGACGGGGGCACCTTCGGCGGACCCGGACTTCTCGTCTTCGTAGGTAAAGAACGACATCCGGCCGTCAGCTTCGAGCACCGCGACTTCGATGTCGGAGATCCGGCGGATGCCCTGCTGTCGAGCAGCGGTGGCGAGATCGCTGAAGCTGAGCCGCTGCCCCTTCATCGCATCGGGAAGCATCCTCCCGCCTTCGATGACGGGCACGGGCGAGCCATTGACGAACGGACTCAACTTCGGCCACCTCCATGCCAGGTACGACAGCGCCACAGTGAGCAACGTAAAGACGCCGACGGCCAGGAACGCCGAGGTGACGGAGTAGTCCTGCTGGGTCACCGCTTGCTGGACCAGGTCGCCCATGGTGACGTACAACAGCAGCTCGAACGTGCTGAGCTCTCCAAGCGTTGTCCGGCCAGCGACTCGGGTCACCAACCACAGGAAGAAGAACACCACCAGCGCTCGCACAACGATTTCCACGGTCCATCCCTTCTAGGGGGCCAGCCACGTCGAGAAGGGCACCGTGACCGCCGGCTTGCCGTCGTCGAGCACCGCCAACGTGGATGACTTGCCTGTCTGGCTGGACGGCTGGATGTAGGCGTCATAGCTCAGCACGAACGTCTCACTGGGAGGTGCAACGAAGGTGAGGAGGACGTGGTCGTCGTCGCGAGTTTCGCTGTCCGGTGACGGGAAGAACCCCTGCGTCTCGTAGATGTCGAACTGGTCACCGGTAATGGCTAGCGTGAGGGTCTTTCCGAAGCCGCCCTCGTGATGCACAGTCACGCGCCAGGTGACGTCGAGCCCGGCCCTGGCAACTCGTGGATACTCGAACGTCAGCGTGTAGCCGCCACCCGTGGCCGTGGCAGTCGCCGTTCGCACTCCGAGCTGGCTGGTTGATCCGGCCATCACCACCAGGAAGAGCAGCAACAATGCAGCACGGCTGCCCCAGGTCCGCAGCCGGTCCGCTGGCCGAGGATCGAGGCCTTCGATCGTGCTGTCCTGCATGGCTCGGACACTAATCCCGGTGTGCCGATTTTCCGGGACCGCAGCGCCGATAGCCGCGCAAGTCGCGCCCGCACGTGCGCGGGGGCACGTCACGCCAGAGCTGCTCGCAACTTCGAGACCGTCTCCTGCGCAGCCTCCGGTGTGCAACCGTCCGTCTCTACGACGGAGGATACGAGGTAACGAGGGCCGCGGTTCTGGCTGCTCTCCCACCACGGGATCAGCCATAGGTGGTAGTGCGGATAGCCGTCCATCGTGGCCCACTGGTAGACGCGGTCGCAGCCGGTGGCTTGCTTGATGGCGCGAATGACGGTGCCCACCACATGGTTCAGCGTCGCAGCCTCCGTGTCGTCCATCTCGGCTTGGTCGAGGAAGTGCCGATGCGACTCGATGATGACGGTGCCGGCGATCGCGTAGCTTGGCGGAACGTGGCCTGCTCGCCAGATCCCATCGTCGTACAACCAGCCCCCGGGTGGTTTGTCGAGGCGCAGCGCATCGTTGCAGAACCAGCAGTCCTCGTGGCCGCCTTCGTTGTCGCTCGTGCGGTTGATCGGCTCAGCGTTCGTCATTTCTGACCTCCTCGCCTCCAGAACCTGGCTGATCCAGAATGTATCGGAGCAGGATGGTCCTATCCCCTGTTTGAGCGCCGCCCACCCGGGTATAACGCTGAGTGCAACCGCTCTGCTGACAGTCTGGATGCCGGGTCCGTGTCAACATGAGGTTGGATGCCTAACAGCTAGACCCCGCCTTCGCAGGGGGTGCCATGACCGAGGTCTCTGCTCAAGCCCTACGCCACGACCTCGTGGTGTACGACGACGACGACATGCTGGTGCGCACCGTCGTGCCGTTCGTCGAGGACGGGCTGCGGATGAACGAGGTCGTCATCGTGCAGGCACCAGAACGCACCTGGCAACTCCTGGCTCCCCGGCTCTCGTCGACGGCCGGCATCGTCCGCGACCCGCTCAAGGACTCCATCGACCACCCGCATCAGACCATCTGGGAGCTGGCGCAGTATGTCCGCGAGGAGCTCGATAAAGGCGCAACCGCCGTGCGCGCCGTCGGGGAGATACCGAGCGAGGCAATGACCAGGGACCCCACGGAGTGGGCCCGCGCCGAGGCCATCGTCAACCACGTGTTCCGTGACCTGGGCATGTGGGAGTTGTGTCCCTACAGCCGCGAAACCTTGCCTCCGGAGGTGATCGACAACGCCTTGCGCACGCATCCAGCGGTCGTCGAGCCTGGCCGGCGGTCGGAGAATCCGCACTACCAGCCACCGCGGGCGTTCCTGCGCAGTGTCGACTCCGAGCGTGCGCAGGATCCGCGAGAGGCGCGGCCGCCCTTCGCCACCCAGCCCCTCCTCACCATGCAGGACCTCACCAAAGTGCGGGCGCAGCTCGACGACGCCCTCGACCACACCATGCTCAGTGAGGAACGGAAGGCGAACTTCAGGACGGCGGTGTTCGAGGTCGGGGTCAATGCCTTGCTGCACGGCGGACCCACCGCGTCGGTCCGGCTTTGGGCGACGGCGGGGCGAATTCTGTGTCGGGTCCGTGACGACGGCGCGGGTCTCCAGGATCCGCTCGTCGGTTATGAGCCCCCCGGCCCGGACCCGATGCAGGGTGTGCACGGCCTCTGGCTCGCCCGACAACTCTGTGACGTGGCCACCGCCACCATGGAGCCTGAGGGCTTCACCGTCAGGCTCAGCATCGGGGTCTGAACTCGCTCGTGGGGCGGGATTGCGGAGCAAGTAGACGGATCATCACTCGGTGTGGACAATAGGCCTGGCATGAACGGCGGTTGAGACCACAGCCCTGTCCGGAGCGTTGAGGGAAAACCGTTGAGGGGCGAGCATGGACGACAGTGCAATGGGCTTCGCCGAGATGGCGATGGACCTGCTGGAGCAGCCCGACATTGAGGAGACGTTGAACAGCATCGCCGAGTACGCCCAACAGACGATGGACTGCGACCATGTCGGTATCCACGTCATCCGCGGAAAGGCCATCGAGACGGCCGCCGCAACCGACCCCGTGATCGAGCATGCAGACAAACTGCAGACCAAGTTCGGCGAGGGCCCCTGTCTGCAGGCCGTGTGGTCGCATGACACCTTCGTCGTCCACGACACCGCCACCGACGAGCGCTGGCCGATCTTTGGTCCGATGGCCGCCGAACTCGGTCTCCACAGCATGCTCAGTGTCCGGCTCTATACGGCGGAGGAGACCCACGGGGCGCTGAACCTGTACTCCACCTCGGTGCGGGACTTCAGCGACGATGACGTCGCGCTGGCGCACGTCTTCGGGCAACACGCTTCGGTCGCCCTCGCGACTGCGAAACGTGAGCACGGGTTGTTGCAGGCAATCGATGCGCGGCATCTGATCGGCCAGGCGCAGGGCATCTTGATGGAGCGGTTCGGGCTCTCCGCCGATCAGTCGTTTGCTGTGTTACGGCGCTACTCCCAGGACAACAACGTCAAGCTACGCACGGTCGCCCAGCACATCATCCAAACTCGGCAGCTGCCCAAGCTCTAAGGCGCTAGCCAACCAGCGATTGCGTGACGTCGGACTGGCGCAAGACCCCCACGAGGTTGTCGCCCTCGACGACCGGGAGTCGGCGAATCCGGTGAGCGGCCATCGTGATCAGGGCTTGCTCGATCGAGGCGTTGGCATCGATGGTCACCGTGGTCATCTTGTCGTCAGCAATGAGGTCGCCCGCGTGTGTGGTGTGCGGGTCACCACCGTTCGCGATGCAGCGTACGACGATGTCGCGGTCGGTCATCACGCCGGCCAGAAACTTTCCGTCGTGACAGATCGGCAGTGAGGCGGTGTCGAGGTCGCGCATCTTGCGGGCTGCGTCGGCCAAGGTGTCATCGGCGGAGACAAACTCGCCTGCAACGTTCATGATCTCGCGGGCAGTCACCATGATGCGGCCCCTTTCGGTTGGCGTCATGGTGACTGTGCCCACGACAGGGTGGACCAAACGTCTGGTCTTGCTAGGCGGGAACGGTGGCTGGCTCTCGTGGCGTCCCGTCGTCAGGAGTCGGTTCGAGCTGACCCATCTGCTCCCGAAGCTGGCGCAGGATCCGGCTGAGCAGGCGCGAAACCTGCATCTGTGTCACGCCAAACTCTTCAGCGATTCGGGCTTGCGTCCACTCGTGGAAGAAGCGGAGATAGACGATGCGCCGGTCCCTCTCGGAGAGGTTGCGGCACAACGGACCTAGCGCGACAACCGCTTCTGCGTGGTCGAAGCCAGGGTCGACGTCGCCGATGACATCGGCCATCGGGCTGACCTCCCCGTCGCCGTGCGGTCGATCAAGAGAGCTGGGCGAAAAGCATCCATCGGCCGACAGCGCTTCGCTGACTTCCTTCTCATCGACGCCGAGTGCGTCGGCGATCTCCTGAGTCGTCGGCACCTGACCGGACGACTGCATGATGTCGGAGGATGCCGCCGAGATCTGGGCCTGGAGTTCCTGGATACGACGCGGCGGGCGAACCACCCAGGCGTTGTCACGGAAGAACCGTTTCACCTCTCCGAGGATGGTCGGAACGGCGTACCCCAGGAAGTTGTCGCTCTTGGTGGGGTCAAATCCCCGAGCGGCCTTCACAAGGCCGAGGCAGGCGACTTGTACGAGGTCTTCGACGGCCACACCGCGGTTGCGGTAGCGCATCACGATCGACTCGGCGATCTCGACGTTGAGAAGAATGATCTCCTCGTGGATGGCCTCACGCTGCTGCTCGTCAACGTTCATCGCTTGGAGCAAGAGTTCGTGAGTGCGCTCCGCACGACTTTCGGCATCTGGGTCGGGTTCCTCCGCAAGGTCATGCGAACCCGCACGGTGAAGATGTTTGGACAGGTCGGAGTGCGTAAAGATGGGAGACATCAGGCTTGGCCTTTCAGCTGGGCCCTTCGTGGCAGTTGTCTCAACCACTTGCGAGAAACTCAACCATGACTAACCGCTGCTGCACAAGAGTTTGTTTGAGGTTCAGCGGCCGTGCAGCGTGGGAAGAGCCCGGCGAAGTCGTTCGATATTTGAGACGAGGGTCTCGCTGGCGGGGCGTGGGGTCGTTGCGGTGTCAGCCGCTCGGATGTGCTCGAGCAGCTCGAGCACGCCGTCAATCCCATCGCCTGGACCCACTGTGGGGAGGGCGTTGGTCGGCTGGCGGAAGATGAGTGCTTCCTGCAGACGCAAGATGGTCCAGGCAGTGGCGTCCTCGATCTCGCGGTCGGTGACGGTGTCGACCAGTCGCGCCTGAAGGGGCGGCGGTCGCCAGCGCAGGTCGTCGAGGTCGCCGACCACGGCATAGCCGGCACCACGCACACGCGTGAGCATCTCGCCGGAGCGCGCGGCGAGCCACGGCTGGACATGGTCGGGCAGCCGAATCGGAGTCCCCGTACGGCGGCCGAGGATGTCATTGGCCAACAGCTGGCGGGTCCACAGGTGACGGCCCGGGTCGGTGAATCGCTCATCACGGCGGGCGTGGATGCGTCGCAGCAACTCCGTCTCCACCAGCCCGGGAGACGAGCTGTGGTGATGGCGCATTGCGTTGGATTCACCAGCGCCACCGGACGTATCTAGTTCGTCGGGGTCGAGCCCAAGGGCTGTCGCGAACCGGCGCCACAGCAAGCCTGGCGGTGAGCCGGTGGGTGGCACCGTGACGACCTGGACGCGTTCAGGGGCGAGCGGGCCGCGCCAGTTGTCGGCGATCGTCACGTGATCTTGCACCCTCCAGAAGCGTCGGCCCTTTGCCTTGCTCTCGCGGATGCGGTCGAGGAACACGTGGAACGGCGTCCGAAGCCCGCCTTTGACCTGATCGCGCCAGGCCGCCGCCGGCTGGAGGTGCAGTGCTCGCGCCGTGATGACCACGTGGACCTTGCCACTCAACAGAGCCAGCGCACGTGCGGCCTGGTCACGGGTGGCCGGGGCGAGCAGTTCGTGGCTGATCACCGCGGTACCGGGCCAGCTCTCGATCTGCCTGGCCAGTCTCGGCCAGGCGGCATGGATGTCACCGGACCCGGTCGGCCGGGCCAGCGTGCGTCGGGCGGTGATCGACTTTGCGGCCGCGAAGTGCTGGCTCATCCGTCCAGGGACCAAGACGTTGCGTTCACGCAGACGGTCGGCGTTCTTCCACAACACGGTATGCAGGAACGCCGTCTCGGACTGGGGTGTCCCGACATGCAGGTAGATCCGCTCTGCCATCAGTCTCGACTAGCTCCCATGCCTCGACCCGTCCCGAGCCCAGATTTTAACGTCCGAACCCGAGGACCTCGGCGTCAGGGAGTGCGGTGACCGAGCAGCCGTCGCTTGACTCGACCGAGCAACCGCCGGACCCGCACCCGCAGGGGACGCCCTCGTCGGTCGAGCTCGGTGTTTGCCGCAGCGAGCTGACCCTGGAGCTCCTCGACTCGGGCCGTACGACGGTCGAGCGCCGCCCGTTGCTCCTTGAGGTCAGCCATCAGCTTGCGGGTGGCGAGCTCGTCGCGCGAGAACAGCAGGGACGTGATGGCTTGCACGGCGACGCCCGAGATCGCGTCAGCTCCGACGTCGTCGGGGTCGGGCCCGGCCAGGGGTTCGGCCGGAGGGAGCAACTCGTCGAGATCACCCACCACGTCGTACCCACTCGTGCGGAGCTGCTCGACCATCACGGTGCCGCGTTCGACCACCCACGGGTGGACGTCGGGCGGAGGTGCGAACTTCTGCATGTCGTGGCGGGCAGCGAGCACGCCTTCGGCGAACACCTGCTTCACCATCGTCTGGAGCTGGGGTCGGGGGACATCGGCCGGAATGAGCTCGTTCACGCGCCGTAGCGTCTCGATCTCGACGACGCCGAGCGACTCGTTGGGCATCGTGACGGAGGTGTCGACGGAGTCAGGATCGATGCCCAGCAGGGTAGCGAACCGCTGCCAGAGCAGGCCGCGTGCTGCGCCACTCGGCGGAACCGTCACCACGTGGACGTGCTCGGGCGGCAGGCCGGCCCCCCAGTTCGCCAACACGGTCGGGAGGTCCTGGACCCGCCAGAACAGCACGCTGGCCTTGACGCCTGGGTGTGTCGACGGATCTTCGTCCTGGAGGGTTGCGTAGAAGGCCTTGAGGGTGTGGGCACGGCCGTGCTTGACCGTCTGTTGCCACTCCGCGGGGATCTGCCTGGCCAGGTCGCGGGCGGTCACGATGATGTGGACCTCGGCACTGTCTTGCCGCAGCTGCTCGACCGCCCACTCAGCCCGACTGCGCGAGGTGGCGGCGAGCAGCTCATGGCTGATGACCGCGTCGCCCTTCCACTCCGCGATCTGCTGGAGCATTCGGTCCCAGGCTTTGGGTGCGGCCGGCGGCATCGTTTTCAGGGCGGCTGCGGCGTTCCGGACGACTGCGGCGACGTAATAGTGCCCGCGCACAGCGTCGAGGGGAAGCAGCAGTCCCTGCTGGGTCAGCGCATCCTTGTTGGCCCACATGACGCTCTGCAGGTAGGTCGTCCCGGTCTTGGGGGTGCCGACGTGCACAAAGACTCGCCTGGCCATGTATGCGGTGGACCTCTCATCTGGATAGCTGCGGCGACCCGTTTCGTCGCCGCTGCAGCCTACGCCACGGCAACGCTGCCGAGCCTGGTCGTTCGGGTGGCCGTGGCGTCAAGCGGCGTGCAACGCTGCCCACGCCATCGTCTGCAGCAGCTGCCGCATCTTGCGCTCGGAGAGGCGGGCGCTGTGGGGCGTGGAGTTCAGCAGACCGAAGACGGCGTGCACTCCGGCCTCCCCGCTGCGGGCGCTGACTTCTGGGCGCAGCCGTCGTAGCGCGCTGACCCAGAGTGCGACGTACGACGTTTGCAGCGACCGCACACGCTCGCGGGCCTCCTCAGGCAGCGACGCCCAGTCGCGGTCCTGAACGACGATGAGCGCCTTGTGCTCGAGAGCGAAGTCGATGTGCCAGCCGACCAGGCCACGCAACGCCTGCTCGTCGTCTGCCGCTTCGGTCACCCGTGCTTGGCCTTCGGAGAGCAGGTTTTCGCTGATGCGCACCAGCATCTCGGCAAGGATGGCCTCCTTGCTGGCGAAGTGCCGGTAGAGCGCGGGACCCGAGACGCCGCACGCTGCGCCGAGGTCTTGGACGGAGACGCCGTGGAATCCACGAGCCGCGAAAAGGTCCGCTGCCCTGGACAGGAGCTGGTCCCGGCGCGAGGCTGCCATGGTGGTCAGCCTAGCCGGATATGTTAATGATCGCTAACATGGACGGGCTGAGTCAGGTGGGTCTGTGACCCGTGAGATGAGGGAGGACGCCGTGGGCGTCGTCGACGCTGTGGATGCACGCGCTGAGGACGCAGCCGCGCCCGGAGCGATGCACGATCTCGTCGATGAGCTTCGAGCGCGGCTGGCTGTGGTGCGCGTGGGCGGGTCAGAAGCCGCTCGCGCCAAGCACACCGGCCGCGGGAAGCTGCTCGTGCGCGACCGGGTCGACCGGCTGCTCGATCCCGGCTCGCCGTTCCTCGAGCTTTCTCCACTCGCGGCCTACGGGCTGTACGACGATGCCGTGCCCAGTGCCGGTCTTGTCACGGGGATCGGGCGGGTCAGCGGACGCGAGTGCGTGGTGGTCGCCAACGACGCAACCGTCAAGGGCGGCACCTACTATCCGATCACGGTGAAGAAGCACCTGCGCGCGCAGGAAGTTGCTGCGGCCAACCGACTCCCGTGCATCTACCTCGTCGACTCCGGTGGCGCGTTCTTGCCGATGCAAGACGAGGTGTTCCCCGACCGTGACCACTTCGGCCGGATCTTCTTCAACCAGGCGAACCTCTCTGCGGCGGGCATCCCGCAGATCGCCTCTGTGATGGGTTCGTGCACGGCCGGAGGCGCTTACGTGCCTGCGATGTCTGATGAGTCGGTGATCGTGCGCAACCAGGGCACCATCTTCCTCGGAGGTCCGCCGTTGGTGAAGGCGGCGACCGGTGAGGTCGTCACCGCCGAGGACCTCGGGGGCGGCGACGTGCACGCGCGGACCTCCGGAGTCGTCGACCATCTGGCTGCCGACGACGCGGAGGCACTCGCGATCGTGCGGAGCATCGTCGGCACGCTCGAACGGCGTACCCCACCGTCGTTGACCCAGCACGAACCCGAGGAGCCGGCGGAGGACCCGAGCACGTTGTACGACGTGGTGCCGGCTGACACCAGGACGCCGTACGACGTGCGTGAGGTGATCCGGCGGATCGTCGACGGCTCGCGGCTGCACGAGTTCAAGGCGTTGTACGGCGAGACGCTGGTCTGCGGCTTCGCCCGCATCCACGGCTACCCGGTGGGCATCCTCGCCAACAACGGGATCCTGTTCAGCGAGTCGTCTCTGAAGGGCGCGCACTTCATCGAGCTCTGCAACCAGCGGGGCATCCCGCTCGTCTTCCTGCAGAACATCACCGGCTTCATGGTCGGTCGCCAGTACGAAGCCGGTGGCATCGCCAAGGACGGCGCCAAGCTCGTCACGGCCGTCGCCTGCTCGGTGGTGCCGAAGTTCACGGTCGTCATCGGTGGCTCGTTCGGGGCCGGCAACTACGGGATGTGCGGCCGCGCGTATGACCCGCGGTTCCTATGGATGTGGCCGAACGCGCGGATCTCGGTGATGGGTGGAGAGCAGGCCGCGTCGGTGTTGGCGACCGTGCGGCGTGACGCCCTCGAGGGCGGTGGCAGCGAGTGGTCGGCCGACGACGAGGCAGCGTTCAAGCGCCCGATCCTCGAGCAGTACGAGACACAGGGGTCGCCGTACTACTCGACAGCGCGGCTCTGGGACGACGGCATTATCGATCCCGCCGATACCCGCCGGGTGCTGGGGATGGGTCTCGCGGCCGCCGCCAACGCACCCGTTCCCGACCCCTCCTACGGCATCTTCAGGATGTGACCATGAACCAACCGGCGTCCGGGGTTTGCCTTGTTTTCAAGCCAAAAGGCTTGTTAACAAGGCAAACCTGCCTTGCAGAGTGGGGGTTTGCCTTGCAGACCTTCGGCGGCGGACGGCCATGACGAGGTTCGGCACCGTCCTCGTCGCCAACCGTGGTGAGATCGCTCTGCGCGTCATCCGAGGAGCCACCGCTGCCGGACTGAGAAGCGTCGCGGTCTACAGCGACGCCGATCGCGAGGCCGCCCACGTGCGTGAAGCCGACGTGGCCATGCGCATCGGCCCGGCGTCAGCCGCCGAGTCATACCTCTCCATCCCGGCCATCCTCGAGGCCGCCCAACGTGCCGGCGCGGACGCGATCCACCCTGGCTACGGGTTCCTCTCGGAGAGAGCCGCCTTCGCACGCGCCGTGACCGAGGCCGGACTCGTGTTCATCGGACCGTCAGCAGACGTCATGGACGCGATGGGGCGCAAGGACAGAGCCCGCGAGATCGCCGTGGCGGCTGGTGTACCCGTCGTACCCGCTGCTGACACGGCGGCCGATGACGACCTCGAGGCCATCGGCACTGAGGTGGGTTTCCCCTTGCTGGTCAAGGCCGCGGCCGGTGGAGGTGGCAAGGGCATGCGCATCGTGCGCACACCCGGCGAGCTGCCCGACGCCGTAGCCTCGGCGCGACGTGAGGCGGCGGCTGCGTTCGGAGACGACACGATGCTGTTCGAGCGGTACATCGAGCACGGCCGTCACGTCGAGGTGCAGGTGTTCGGCGACGAGCACGCCAACGTCGTACACCTCTACGAACGCGACTGCTCCGTGCAGCGCCGCCACCAGAAGGTCGTCGAGGAGGCCCCTGCGACGCAGATCTCCGACGACGTACGACGTCTGGTCACCGCGTCGGCCGTCGCCCTGGCTCGCGAGGTCGGCTACGTCAACGCCGGCACCGTGGAGTTCCTCGTCTCTGGCGATGAGGCGTTCTTCCTCGAGATGAACACCCGGCTCCAGGTCGAGCACCCGGTCACCGAATCGGTCACCGGCCTCGACCTCGTCGAGCTGCAGTTCATCGTGGCGCAAGGCGACCCACTGCCGTTCAAGCAGGACGAGATCTCCGTGCGGGGTCACGCGATCGAGGCGCGGGTCTATGCCGAAGACCCGTATGCGGGCTTCCTGCCGCAGGCCGGCGTCGCGAGCGTCGTCGCCTGGCCCGGCCATGCCCGCGTCGACGCCGCCTTGGAGTCGGGGCAGCGGGTCGGGACTAGTTATGACCCGATGCTCGCCAAGATCATCGTGTCTGGCGCGACCCGTGAGGTCGCTCGCCGCGGGCTCGTCACAGCGCTCGACGATGCGGCCATCCTCGGGCTGACGACGAACCTCGGGTTCTTGCGTGCTCTCGTCGACTCCGACGCCTTTCGGGACGCGGACATCGACACGGCCTGGCTGGACACTCACCCCGACGCGTTCGTGCTGGCCACGCCGACGGCCGCCTGGTGTCTGGCCGCGTGGACGATGGCGACCAGCCACGGCGCCGATGCCCGGCATCCGTTCGGGGCTGGGGACGGGTGGCGTTCGGGCAGCGCCCCGGCCGACGTACCCATCGAGCTGACGAACGGCGCCGACCCGGGCGACACCAGGGTGCTCGCGGTCGGAGTGGCCACCGGCTTGATCACCGGCCCCAGTGGAACGGTCACAGTTCGGGCACTCGCGACTCACGGACACGGTGTCCGGCTCGAGCTCGACGGCGCCGTCCACGAGGGACACGTCTTGTTGCGGAGCCGGGACGTGCTGGTCGGCTATCGCGGACAGACCTACGTGTTCGGGCGACCAGACGCGTTCGGTCCCGGCGGACGAGCCGTGGTGGGAGACGGTTCCGTCACGGCACCGATGCCCGGAACGGTCCTTGCCGTCAACGTGGCCGTCGGTGACACGGTGACCGAAGGCGAAGCCTTGGGGGTGCTGGAGGCGATGAAGATGGAGCTCGCGCTCAAAGCGCCGTTCGACGGCACTGTCGTCGAGGTGAACGCCGCGCTGGGCTCGCAAGTCGAGCTCGGTGCACGGTTGTTCGTCGTCGAGGGCGCGGGAGAGGATCAGGTATGAAGCGCACGCCGCAGGTTGTCCCAGACCCCGACCTCCCCAGTCGGGTGACGATCTACGAAGTCGGGCCTCGCGACGGGCTCCAGAACGAGTCGGGGATCGTCCCCGTCGAGGTCAAGGCGGAGTTCATCAACCGGTTGGTCGCCGCGGGATTGCAGACGATCGAGGTGACGAGCTTCGTCCACCCCGACTGGGTGCCGCAGCTTGCTGATGCCGAGCAGCTCATCGAGGTCGTCGACATGGCCGCTGTATCGCGGATGCCGGTGCTCGTCCCGAACGAGCGGGGATTCGACCGGGCAGAGAAGCTGGGATTGCGTGAGATTGCGATCTTCGGTTCGGCGACCGAGACGTTCGCGCAACGCAACCTCAACCGCAGCCTCGACGGCCAGTTCGAGATGTTCGAACCCGTCGTACGTCGTGCGCGTGACGCCGAGATGCGCGTCCGGGGATACCTGTCGATGTGCTTTGGCGACCCGTGGGAGGGAGACGTCCCGGTCAAGCAGGTGGTGTCGGTCGGACGGCGGCTGTTCGACCTCGGGTGTGACGAGTTGTCGCTCGGTGACACGATCGGTACGGGTACGCCGGGACACGTCGAGGCCGTGCTGAATGGCTTCGTCGACGCCGGTATGACGCTGGACCAGATCGCCGTCCATTTCCACGACACCTATGGCCAGGCGCTGTCGAACGCGATGACCGCCCTGCGGATGGGCGTCACCACGTTCGACGCGTCCGCAGGTGGTCTGGGCGGTTGTCCGTACGCCGACAGCGCCACCGGAAACCTCGCCACCGAAGACCTCATCTGGCAGCTGGAAGGGCTCGGCATCGAGACCGGGGTCGACCTCGATTCGCTGGTCGCGACGAGTCAGTGGATGGCCGGCCAGATCGGCAAGCCACCCGTCTCCCGCGTTGTGACTGCGCTGGGCTGAGCACTCCGGGTTTGCCTTGTTTTCAAGCCAGAAGGCTTGTTGACAAGGCAAACCTGCCTTGTCAACAGTGAGTTTGCCTTGCAGACCTAGGTCTCCTGCGTACGGCGACTAGTCCCTCGCAGCGGCAGCCTCACGGCGCTTGAGCTCCTTCGCGGCGTACTGGCCGATCTGGTAGGTCGTGTAGCCATCGGTGACAGCGCCGACACCGCCGCCGATCACCGGAGTGCGTCGCGCGATGATCGCGATCGTCTTCTTGCCCGCCGCCCGCGCGATCAGCTCACCGGCCACCTCGGCACCGATCCGACGGTCGAGCTCGGCGTCGTATGTCGGCGCGGTCGCGATCGCCATCGGGGAGCTCGGCAGCCGCTTCTTCTTGACCAGCGACTTCACGCCGTCGGCGCCGAGCAGACACTCGATGACTGCATTACGCACCCGGGGATCCTGCAGGTCATAGCCGCGCAGGTGCGCGATGCCAGCGACCAGGTGGCACTGCAGCAGGGCGAGTCCGCTGATGTTCACGGGGATCGCCACGGCCATGGTGATCACGCCGCCGAGGTTCGTGATGAATCCCTGGAGTCCGGCGAGCTGCACGTGCGAATCGACCAGCTCCCGGATCGCCTTCTCGGCGTTGCCGTCGTGCTCGGCAAGTTGTCGGTCGGCTGACTCGGCCGCTCCGCGCAGTGGCCCAACCCCGTCGATGGCGCGGTCGAGGGCCTTGTGTACGAAGTCGGCGGAGAAGCCGGGAGCCGTTCTGCGCGCAACCGGCCCCGCGACCTTGGCGGCGAGGCTTGCTTTGCTCATGGCGTGTGCTCCTGGCTGAGTGCTGGATAGGTCGTGCGTTGGTGGCCCCACAGTACGCAGTGGATCTCGTCGTACCCAGTGCAGCACGTTTCAACGGCTGGCCAGCCGCGCAATCAGCCAACCCCGGTCACAGGACGGCAGCGGCGGCGACCAAACTTCCGGCAAAGGACAGCTCGACAACAGCGCCGAGCACGTCGCCGGTGATCCCGCCTAGCCGGCTGACCGATCGGGCGACCACGAGCAAAGCCACCACCGCCGCGACGAAGAAGCACGCTGGCCCTGCCCACCAGTCGAGGTCGGCCAGCAGGCTCACGACGGCCCCGAGCCCAAGCATGAGTACGACGCTTGCCGCCAACGCTCCCCACCCGACCGCGCCAGCGACTGCGTGTCCAAGCCCCTCAGGCCGCGCCGCGCGGACTGACGACACGCATGCCCCCGCGAGCATGGCGCGGCTGACCACGAGCGACCACCCGATGAGCAACAGGCCAGGCCCGTCGCTCACCAGGCTGACCAGCGCTCCCGCCTCGACGAGCAGCACCAGCACCAGCGCCACTACTCCACTCGGCCCGACGTCGCCGCGACGCATCACCTCGAGAGCTCGCTCGCGGTCATAGCTCGCCGACAACCCATCAGCCGTGTCGGACAGCCCATCCAGATGCACCGCCCGCGTCATCAGTGCCGCAACCCCCAAGGCGAGTACAGCGACGACGAGCGAGCTGAATTCGAAGACCTCGTCGCCGACCCAGGCCGCGAGACAGACCGCGGCCACGACAGGGAGGACTGCGATCGGCGCAAGCAGCATCGCCCACCGCGCCGTCCCGGGACTGACCTGTCGCGGCGGCCGAACGGGTACGACGGTGAGCGTCCCGATCGCCAGCCGCCACCCGTCAGCGATCACGGCTCGACCACAGGCGCCTTCGACAGGTCGAGCACTCGGCCGGCGACGATCAGCACCACTCGGTCACTGACCGCGCTGAGCGCCGAGTTCAGCCGCCCGAGCTCGTCGCGGAAGAACCTGCCCGACTCCGTCGCCGGCACCACCCCCATACCGACCTCGTTGGTGACAGCGACGACGTCGAAGCGGGCTGACTGCCACGCATCGAGTAGTTGCTCTCGCTCGTTGCTCACATGCTCGCTGGCTCGATCGAGGTCGCTCCAACCGTCGATGTCGTCAACCAACCGGGCCACCCAGGTGGCCAGACAGTCAATGAGCACAGGCGTTTGGGCTTCTACGATCGCGGCGCGCAAGTCGCCGGACTCCACGGTCTGCCAGTGCGCGGGCCGACGACGGCGGTGTTCGGCAATCCGGGCCGTCCACTCCGGATCGGCTGACCCGGGAAGGGATCCGGGTGCAACGAAGGCGACCGGGCCTTCCTCGCGGAACAAGTTCTCGGCGTACCGGCTCTTGCCACTGCGCGCACCACCGAGCACAAGAGTCGTCGTCACGGTCCCTCCTCCGCTGACACCTGCCAGCATGCGGGGGCCACGCTACCCTTCAGGCATCCTCGAAAAGAGAGTCCATGTCGCTGCTCGAAGAAACGATGGACAGCATCCGGCCGGTGTCGTCGGCCGTGTTGGCTGCCGCCGACGCCCGGCAGGCGATGCTCACGAAGCCGAGAGGCTCACTCGGCGCGCTCGAGGGGCTCGGAGCACGGCTTTCGACGATGTACGACGTCTGCCCGCCACCACTGGCCGAGCCCGTCACGATCGCGGTCTTCGCCGGCGACCACGGCGTCCACGCACAGGGTGTCTCACCCTGGCCGCAGGAGGTCACCGCGCAGATGGTGGCGAACTTCGTCGGCGGCGGTGCGGCGATCAATGCCGTTGGCCGACAGATCGGGGCGGAGGTGCTCGTCGTCGATGTCGGCATGGTAGGCGTACTGCCCGACCAGCCCGGCTTGTGGTCTCGCAAGGTGGCCGCAGGAACCGCCGACATCACCGTCAAACCTGCCATGACGCCGACCCAGGCCGTGGCGGCGATCGAGATCGGCATCGAGGCAGCGAACACCTTGGCGCGGCAGGGGAACCGGTTGCTCGTCACCGGTGACATGGGGATCGCCAACACCACCCCGTCTGCGGCCCTGATCAGCGTGATGACCGGAATCGAGCCGGCTCCCGTCACGGGGCGAGGCACGGGCATCGGCGACGAGATGCTGCGGCACAAGGTGCAGGTCATCAACGACGCGATCGCCCTTCACCGGCCGGACCGTCGTGACCCGCTCGACGTGCTGGCGGCAGTCGGGGGGTTCGAGCACGCGGCACTCGCTGGCTTCCTGCTCGGGGCGGCTGCGACCCGGACGCCGGTCATCCTGGACGGCGTGGTCTCGTGCTCCGCCGCTCTCATCGCCAATGCGCTGCAACCGTTGGCGCGCGACTACTGGGTGGCGGGACACCGGTCGGCGGAACCCGGTGCGACGGCCGCTCTCGATCATCTCGGGCTGGTGCCGCTGATCGACCTCGGGCTGAGACTCGGGGAAGGGTCAGGTGCGGCTCTCGCGGTCCCCCTTGTGCAGACGGCAGCGCGCATCCTCCGTGAGGTGGCGACGTTCGACGCGGCCGGAGTCACCGACAAGGGCTGAGGTACGCCGCCAGCGAGCGGACCAGCCGGCAGCACCCGTAGCGAAATCTGTGGATGATCGACGCCGTGGTTTGATGGAGTGGAACGACACATGCGGGACCCGCACCGGGGTGGATCGCAAAGGGGAGACTGGCATGACCGAATCATCGAAGCCTGCCGAGCACGAAGACGAGCAGCACAAACTCTTCCGCGAGGCTCTTGAGCGCAAGAAGGCCGCGCAGAAAGCCCTGCACGCCGAAGGCGTTCGCAACAAGGGAGTCGGGGAGTCGCACAACGACCATCACACCCGCCAGTTCCGCCGCAAGTCTGGCAGCTGAGGCCGCAGCCGTCGTACCCACGCTGGTGCGCAAGGCGGGGAAGTCTGCAAGGCAAACCCACAGTCAGCAAGGCAGATCTGCCATGTCCACAAGCCTTTTGGCTTGAAAACAAGGCAAACTCGGGCTGTGCCGGTTGAGCCGCCGCCCACGAACTGGGTGTTCCCCGATCCCACCGAGGCCGAGGACGACATCGTCGCGGTCGGTGCCGATCTCGACCCAGGAACAGTGCTGTCCGCCTACCGGGCCGGACTCTTTCCGATGCCGCTGAGTGACGCCGAAGCGATGGCCTGGTGGTCGCCGTTACGACGCGGGGTGCTGCCTCTCGACGCCCTCCGGGTGACGCGCTCGATGCGACAGGCCGTCAAGCGGTTCAGCGTTACCGTCGACACGGCCTTCGAAGACGTCGTGAGTGGCTGCGCCGATCCGTCCCGACCCGGCTCGTGGATTGACTCGAGGATCACGTCGGCGTACCGCGCGCTGCACAAGCTCGGCTGGGTGCACTCGGTTGAGGTGTGGAAGGGCGACACGCTCGCCGGCGGACTGTACGGCGTCGCGCTCGGCGGACTGTTCGCAGGCGAGTCGATGTTCCATCGCGAACGCGATGCCTCGAAGGTCGCCCTGATGGCGTTGGTCGACCTGCTCGACGACGGCACCCCTGACCGGCTGATCGACGTGCAGTGGGCCACCGACCACTTGATGAGCCTCGGGGTCATCGAGGTACGCCGAGTCGACTATCTGAAGATGCTAAGTCGCGCGCTGACGGTGCCGCTGCCGACGCCGTGGCGATGACGCCGCGTTGGGTCAGCTGGCGGTGGCGCGCTGGTTGTCGTCGAAAGCCCAGTCGGTGAACGATGGCGGGTCATCGGGTCGGGGCTGACCGGGTTGTAAGAACTCCGGCTGCATGGACGGCTGAGCCGTCGGCGGGGGTTGCGTCCGCGTGGTGGGTGGTGTGGTCCGGGCGGGTGGCGAGGGTTTTTCCGTCTGGCCCGTCACGTCCATGCTCGCGCGGTGGGAGCCGCTGGACGTTGCGACGTGCACACCCGGTGCGTCGCGGACTCCGTCGACGAGAGCGTCGATGAATTCGTTGACGTCGTCCTTCGAAAGTCTGAACGTACCGGCGCATGTTCCGTCGCGCCACAGGGACAACACCACGACGTCAGCCTCGTGATGCCAGGTCAGCCGCATCGCCCGGCCTTTGCCCCGGGCATCGAGGAATACCTCGCCCTGTGGCCGTTCCGGGTGAACAGACATGGTCGACATGATGCCGCTACTCGACTAGAGGGGGCAACTAAAACCTGAGAATCTGTGGCCGACCGGGCACACTGGACGCGTGCCCGAACTTCCCGAGGTCCAGGCGCTCGCGAGCGACCTGGCCAGCCGGCTCGACAGCCGTGCCGTCGCGCGGCTCGACATCGTCGCCTTCTCCGCACTGAAAACCTACGATCCGCCGGTAACCGCGTTGCAGGGGTTGTTCATCGGTGACGTTGGCCGTCACGGGAAGTTCCTCGACATCGGCATCGATGACCTACATGTCATGGTTCATCTAGCGCGTGCCGGCTGGATCCGGTGGCGCGACGAGGTCCCGTCGACGCCGCCGAGGCCCGGAAAGAGCCCGCTCGCTGCCCGGATGGTCCTCGACAACGGCTCGGGGCTGGACTTCACCGAGGCCGGGACGAAGAAGGGGCTGGCGATCTACGTCGTCCGTAGCCCCTCCGACGTACCCGGAGTGGCCCGACTGGGCCCCGATCCGCTCGCCGACGGGTTCACCCAGGACGCGCTCGCGAAGATCCTGCGGAAGTCCGGTCGATCCCAGATCAAGGGCGTGCTGCGTGACCAGTCGATCATCGCCGGCATCGGGAACGCCTACTCCGACGAAATTCTGCACGTGGCGAAGATGTCTCCGTTCAAGCCGGCCGCCATGCCCGATGACGAGATCGCGGTGTTGTACGACGCGATCGGTGTCACGCTGCGCGACGCGATCGCCCGATCGGACGGCCTGGCCGCGTCAGAGCTGAAGAAGGAGAAGAAGTCGGGGATGCGCGTGCACGGCAGAACCGGCAAGACCTGCCCGGTCTGTGGCGACACAGTGCGCGAGGTGTCGTTCGCGGACTCGTCGCTGCAGTACTGCGCAACTTGCCAAACCGGTGGGAAGCCGCTGGCCGACCGACGGTTGTCGCGCCTTCTCAAGTAGCCCCACTCTCGGCCAGTTCAAACTCCTTGCACGCCACGCCTGCCAGGACTAAGTTCTTGCGATTGTGCGTGCCGACCTGCAGACCTACTGGCAGCTGGTCATCGCGGGCTTCCGCCGCCAGACCGCGTACCGGCTGGCGATGTTCGCCGGACTGGCCACCAACATCGTGTTCGGGTTCATCCGATGCGCAATCCTGTTCGCGGCGATCGAGAGCGCAGGCGGTGAGCTGGCCGGCTACAGCGCAGGGACGATCAGCGCCTACGTGTGGCTCAGCCAGGGTCTGATCGGAGCCATCCAGCTCAACGGGACCGCCGACATCGGCGACCGGATCCGTACCGGTGACGTCGCAGTCGACTTCACCCGCCCGATCGACGTTCAGACGTGGCACCTGGCCGAAGACATGGGCCGGGCGGCGTACAGCATGATCCCGAGGGGTCTTCCGAGCGTGCTCGTCGGCGCCCTGACGTTCGGACTGGTCATGCCGACGACGGTGCTGCCCTACGTGCTGGGGACCGTGAGCATCGTGCTGGGCGTGGTGATCTCCTTCTACTGCCGGTACGCCGTCAACATCATCGGCTTCTGGCTGATGGACACCCGTGGAGTGCGTTCGCTCTACATGGTCACGTGCACGTTTCTGGCTGGTCTCTATGTGCCCGTGGGGCTGTTCCCGGACTGGCTTCACACGATCGCCTACGCGACGCCGTTCCCCTCGATCCTGCAGTCTCCGATCGACGTCATCTCCGGGAAGGTGCTGGGCGTTGACGCACTCGTCGTGGTGGCCACGCAGGTCTTCTGGCTCGCCGTCACCTGCCTGCTCGGTCGCGCGCTGACGACCGCCGGCCGCCGCAAGCTGGTGGTGCATGGTGGCTGACACTCTCGACGTCGTTGGCGTCCGCACCGGAGGGTGGAGCACGCCCTATCGGGCCGTGATCGCATCGAGGATCCGCGCCCAGCGCGCCTACCCCGCCTCCTTCGCGCTGGACCTGATGGGTTCGCTGCTTGTCGGGCTGACCGAGTTCGGCGAGGTCTTCGTGATCTTCCACAACGTCGGTGTTCTCGGTGGCCTCGACTTTCACGCGATCCTGCTCTTGTTCGGACTCTCCAACCTGTCGTGGTCGATCGCCGACATGTGCGTCGGGCACCTCGACACGCTGCCGACCTATGTCCGGGCCGGAACACTCGACGCCTTCTTCCTCCGACCACAGCCGGTCCTGGCGCAACTGATGACGAGCGAGTTCTCGCTGCGACGGCTGGCGCGCCTCAGCGTTGGCGGTGTCACGCTAGTCATCGGGCTGACGGTCAACGAGATCGACTGGGGCGTTGAAGTGGTGGCGCTGCTGGCACTCGCGATCGTGTTCGGTACAGCGATCTTTGCCGCCTGCTTCGTGGCCGCGGCGAGTCTTCAGTTCTTCCTCATCAACGGTGCGGAGCTGACGAACACCTTCACTTATGGCGGTTCGTACGCCGCGTCGCAGCCGGCATCGATCTTCCCGCCTCCGTTGAAGCTGGTCTTCGGCTATCTCGTTCCGGTGGCGTTCACGGCGTACCTTCCTACGATCGCAATCCTCGGTCTGCCCGGGACAGCTGGCCTGCCTGCCTGGCTGGCTTGGTTGATTCCCGTCGCGGCACTGTGGGCGTGGGGTGTCGCACTGCTGCTGTGGAGATGGGGGAGCAGGCACTACCAAGGAGGCGGCGGATGAGCCGGCTGGACGGACCCATCATCGAGCTCGCCGACCTGACGCGAGAGTTCGTCGTACGCCGCAAGGGCGAAGGGCGATGGCGCGTCCGCCACACGATCGCCGCGGTCGACGCGATGTCGTGGGCGGTGCAGCCCGGAGAGGCGGTCGGTTACATCGGCGCCAACGGTGCCGGCAAGTCGACCACGATCAAGATGCTCAGCGGAATCCTCGTCCCGACCTCGGGGACGGTGCGCACGTGCGGCCTCGACCCGGTCGAGCAGCGTCGTGACTTGTCGCGGCGGATCGGGGTGGTCTTCGGGCAGCGGTCGCAGTTGTGGTGGGACCTGCCGCTGCGAGAGTCGTTCTCGATCCTCGCCTCGATCCATCAGCTCGAACACGATCGCGCTGAAGCGAGGACCGCGGAGCTGGTCGACCAGCTCGAGATGGGCGAGACGCTCGACGTCCCCGTCCGACAGCTCTCACTCGGTCAGCGGATGCGTGCGGAAATCGCGGCAGCCTTGCTGCACGAGCCCGAACTGCTGATCCTCGACGAGCCGACGATCGGCCTCGACGTGCTGTCGAAGGCTCGGTTGCGGGAGTTTCTGATCCACGAGCGGGCCACGCATGGGACGACGCTGCTCCTCACGACCCATGACATGGGTGACATCGAACGACTCTGTGACCGCGTGTTGGTCGTCGACCATGGGCAGCTCGTCTACGACGGCACCCTTCCTGGGCTGGCCGCGACCGTCGGTGCGCGGCGGATGCTGGTGGTCGACCTGACCGCCCCGACGCGAGACCTCGTCGACGTACCGCACACTTCTCACGTCGGTAGTGAGGCCGATGGGCTGCGGCAGCGGCTGGCCTTCGACGCCGAGCAGACGACCGCGGCCAAGGTGTTGCAGGGGGTGGCGGAGCGCGCCGAGGTGCGAGACCTCTCGATCGAAGAGCCTGACATCGAGGACGTCGTACGACGCATCTACCAGACCCAGAGGTGATCTCGTCGTTCTAGCCCGCTCGTTGGGGATGTCGATGGTCCTCGTGGCACGCTGGGGATCATGAGTACGCCGATCCCAGAAGTGGACATAGCTGGTGTCCCCGCCGAGTTGCCGGAGGCGCTCACAGTCCTCGATGTCCGCGAAGACTGGGAATGGCAGGCCGGCCACATCGAGGAGGCGCTGCACATCCCGTTGATGCAGGTGCCGGCCCGCTCGGTCGAGCTGCCTGCCGATCACCAGGTGCTCGTGGTGTGCAAGGTGGGTAGTAGGTCGGCGCAGGCCGTGGCGTACCTGCAGGCCCAGGGCGTCGATGCGGTCAACCTCAGCGGGGGCATGCAGGCGTGGGCCGCTGCCCGCCGCGCGATGGTGTCGGAGACGGGTGCGTCGCCTCAGGTGGTGTGACAGGACGACACCAGCGGAGCAACCGCCCAGTGGCGCATTCCGTTTCACCGTTTGAGATCTCGCCGGAGTGAGCAAGGCAGACCCACACTCTGCAAGGCAGGTTTGCCTTGTTAACAAGCCAGCCGGCTTGAAAACAAGGCAAACCCGGGACCGGCTAGCCGACAATAGGGGAGTCTAGGGAAAAGGGTAGACAGGGCGATAGAGTCCTAGGGTGGACCCGATTCGGAACCCGTACGCACCCGGCGCCGGGCAGCGCCCACCCAAACTTGCCGGCCGCGACCGCGAGCTCAGCCAGTTCGAGATCACCCTCGAACGGGTGGCGGGTCGTCGGCCCGAGCGATCGCTCGTTCTCTCCGGCCTGCGGGGAGTCGGCAAGACCGTCCTCCTCAACGCGCTCCGCAGCCTCGCCGTCAAGCGCGCCTGGGGCACAGGCAAACTCGAAGCGCGCCCCGACCAGGGCATCCGGATCCCGATCGCGCAGGCCGTCCACGCCGCGGTTCGCGACATCGGACACCGGCATCGTGACCCCGAGCGGGTCGATGCGGTCGCGGGTGTCGTCAAGGCGTTCGCCCAACGCACCGCGCTTGCCGATCGCAAGGGTCAGCGCTGGACGCCACCGATGGACCTTCCGGCCACCAAGGGACGAGCCGACTCGGGAGACCTCGAGATGGACCTCACCGAGCTGTGCTCCGACGTCGCGGATCTCGCAACCGACCTCGGAGTGGGCGTGGCGATCTTCATCGATGAGATGCAAGACATCGCCAATGACGAACTATCGGCTCTCTGCGCCGCCTGTCACGAGATCAGCCAACAAGGTGCCCCTTTCGTACTCGTTGGAGCAGGTCTCCCGCATCTTCCGGCGGCGCTGTCCGCTTCGAAGTCGTACGCCGAGCGGCTCTTTCACTACCGCGTCGTCGACCGACTGCCCCGCGTGGAGGCAGATCGCGCGCTCCTCATTCCTGCCTCCACCGAGCAAGTCGGGTACGACGCTGAAGCACTCGACCAGCTCTACCGCCTCACCGACGGCTACCCCTACTTTGTTCAGGCCTACGGCAAGGTCACTTGGGACGCGGCACCTACCAGCCCGATCACGGCCGGCGACGTGCAAGAGGCAGCACCGTTGGCGGAGGCTGAGCTGGCAGTCGGCTTTTTCGGTGCGCGCTTCGACCGGGCGACACCGGCCGAGCGCGACTACATGCGCGCCATGGCCGATCTCGGCGTCGAGACCGAGGACGGTCCGGTGCTCACTGCTGACGTCGCGGCGTCTCTCGGCCGTAAGCCGTCATCGTTGTCACCGGCCAGAGACGGGCTGATCAAGAAGGGGCTGGTGTTCGCCGAAGAGCGGGGGGTGGTGCGGTTCACCGTGCCGCACTTCGGCAGGTTCCTGAGGAGCAACCGCGACTGAGACTGTCCAACTCGACCGGACGACCTCGGGAGAGCCACTGCTTCGGTACGCTCGGCACCGTACTGGGGCGCCAGCCAGCTGAGCCGGCCTCTCAACATGGCTTCATCAGAGATTGGGGACCCGGCCATGCAATGTCCACGGTGCGGTTTGCAGAACCAGCCGGACGTGATCGCGTGTGTCCGCTGCGGTCTGCCAGTCCCAGGCCGAGGGCCGCAGACACCAGCCCGGCCAGCTTCTCCCCAGACACCCCAGTCGCCACAGTCACCCCCGGCAGCCACGCGTCCGACGCAAGCACCTCAACCGCCGTACACGCCGCCGCAGCAACCACACCCGGCAAGCCCGCAAGCCCCTCGGCAACCCCAGCAACCTCAGCACCAATCAGCCCCGCCGCAACAACCTGCAGCACCACCGGCACCGGCCCGGCACCAAGCACCACCGGCGGCGCGGAACCCACGCTCAGCCGAGGAGCAAACGACCGTCTTGCCACCGGTCACCGGCCATGCGCCGGCCCACACACCGGCTGGTGGTTACGGCCAAGCGCCCACCCCACCAGGGGCGCATGGCTCAAGCGACTACGGCAGCGGACCGTGGCCGATGACGATGCCGGCCCGGGCGACGGGGTCGGCGCGCGATGGAAGCAAGCTTGCAGCTCTGGTAGCTCTCGCTTCCGCCGCCGTGCTGTCGTTGGTGTACGCCGTCTGGGCGTTCACCGCACGCCGCGGCATCTTCTCAGACTTCGCTGACGGAAATCCGGTCAGCACCGATGACGCCAAGTCGAGTGACACCATCGACAGCATCCTGCTTATTGCGGCCGGCCTGGTCGCGATCATCGCGCTGGTGCTGTGGATCATGCTGGTGACCAACAAGAAGACGAGCGGCGGCTTTCTCGATATCGGTGGTCTCGCCGTCGCAGGCGTTGGCGCTGTGGTCGTGCTCCTCGGGTTGCTGTTGGCGAACGGTATCCCCGAGGGCAACGGCCAGGCCGAGCAGGGAGACAAAGGCGTGACGGCGACGATGGTGATCGGCGGCGGGTTCCTCTTGTTAGGCATCGCCTTTCTGGTCGGCATCTTTGCTGTTCGTGCGTCGCGCACAGCCAGCACGACCGCGTATCCGTCGGCGGGTCCTTCCGGCTACCAGAACTGGTAGCGCGCCGCTCTGCTTGGACGCACGATACCTGTCGGAAGCCGGGTGTTCACGACTTGTTGCGCCCGAGGGCGCGGCTCTGGTCCCGCCTTTTTGCCTGCGGCGTGTCACGATTGACTTGTGACGAAGATGCGAGGCATCGACGGACTACGCAGCCTCAGTCTGCGAAGACGTCCTCGTATTCCTTGGTCGCCCGGCACTGCCCCACAGGTAGTGGCCCATCGGGGTTCGAGTTTCGCCAAGGCCGAACACACTCTCGACGCGTACGTCCACGCGTTGGAAGAGGGCGCCGAGGCACTCGAATGCGACGTGCGGCTAACGGCTGACGGACATCTGGTCTGCGTTCATGACCGCCGCGTCGAGCGCACGAGCAACGGCCAGGGCGCGGTCTCGACGTTGCAGCTTGATCAGCTCGAGGCGTTCGACTGGTCGTCGTGGAAGCATCCTTGGCAAGAACTCGATGACGAAGCGCTCGACCCCGCTCCAGCGACTGGTTCGATCTTGACGCTCGAGCGGCTGCTCGACACCGTCCACGACTGGGGCAGCCCGGTCGAGATCGCCATCGAGACGAAGCACCCCACGCGCTACGCCGGGCTTGTGGAACGACGCCTGATGGAGCTCCTTGACAGATACGGCTGGGCCCGGCCACGACGCGGCGTGACCTCGCCCGCCCGGGTCATGAGCTTCTCGTGGATGAGCTTGCGCCGATGCCTTGAAATGGCGCCGACGCTTCAGATGGTCTACCTGATGGATCGGGTGCCGCTTCGCTTCCGCGATGGCAGCTTGCCCCTTGGCGCGAGCGTCGCCGGTCCGTCGATCGACATCATCCGCGCACACCCGGAGTACGTCGCCAAGGCTCACGCAGCCGGGAACCAGGTGCATGTGTGGGTCGCCAACCACCCCGAGGACATCGAAATGTGCGCCGCACTCGGTGTCGATGCCGTGATCACCGACGACCCAGCCGCCGTACTTTCGCAGTTGCAAGAACGAGCAAACTGAACCAAAGGTCCAGTACACAAGGCCATTTCGACAACGCGGGCATATCCGACAATCGCTTGCGAAGTCTCCATTCGGTAGTCACAGTGGATGCGTGAGCACGGTCGACGTTCGCCACCTTGACGAGCAGGCACAGTCTTGGACTGTCCCCTTCTCGCCGACCTCTGTGCGCGACGTTCGCGACACGATCAGTGTCACGCTCCGTCGTCACGGCGTTGCTCCCACCGTCATCGAAGACGCGCAAGTTGTCGTCAGCGAACTGCTCGGCAACGCCCTTCGCCACGCCCGGCCACTTCCTAACGGCGTGCTGCGGGTGGGACTCGAGATCGACGATCTCACGATCCGACTGTCGGTCATCGACGGCGGCTCGGCGACTCTGCCGACGTTGCTCAGTCCTCCGACGCTGGCACTCGGCGGTCGCGGTCTGTCGATCGTGCGCAACCTGACGCGCGACTGGGGTGTGTTGGAAACCCGAGGCGGTAACACTGTCTTCGGCATCCTCAACCTCGCTTGAACCGTTGACGCGCAGCGCGTCATCATCCGTCCCCACCTGAGCTCACCGGCTTCCGGTGCGCGAGAATTGCGGGTGATCGCGATGAGCGGTGAACAGCGACTGGAGAGACAAGGACACCATGGGCAAGAAGGCACGCACCAAGGCGAAGGCGGCACCGACAGGCGATGCAGTCGGACCCCGACAGCCCTGTCCCTGCGGATCTGGCCGGCGCTACAAGTCGTGCCACGGCAGTGCCAGTGGCACGACGCCGTACGTCGTCCGCACGTTTGCAGGACTGCCCGGCGAATGTGACTGGGTCGCGATGCGCGAGTTCGTGCCAGCCGCGAAGGCTCGGCTGACGTTGCGCTCTGATGCGTACGACGCTGACGTCTCCGATCGCGACGTGTCGGTCGTCACCGTGCTCCCGGGAATCGTCCCCGCCCAGGTCCGCAACAACGGCGAGGTGTGGGTCGCGGCGCAGGTCGCCCAGCAGTCCGGAGATCCGAGCCGCGACTTCGCCGAGGCTTTGCGGCTGGCTCTCGAAGGAGAGAAAGGCACCAGCGTCGTGATGCCTGACCTACCAGGTCCAGGACCACGCTTGCAAGACGTCGTCGATCCGGAGTCGAGCTTTGAGGTGGATGTGCTGGAGGGCTACGACTTCTGGTTCGAGGACTCCGAGGAGGAAGAGGCCAGTGTTGCGGCCACCTTGGAGACGCTCAACTCCTCTATCGAGCCGACTTCTCGGTTGGAGTCGGTCGATGCCGCGTTCTGGACCTCGGTCGGAACCAAGGAGCATCTGCGTTGGGTGATGCCCCACGACGAAGAGTCGTTGCTCACTGCTCTTGCTCGGTTGCATGTTGCTGATGCTGACCGGCTGGGAGATCAGTCGCGCCTGGTCGGATCGTTCCGCGCGCACGGGCTGCTCGTTCCAGTGTGGGATCTGCCCGTAGGAACAGGTGCTGATTCGCTTGAGGAGCCAGCCGCCGCGTTCGCGGATCGGCTGACCGAGGCGCTGGCCGACGAGTCGGCTGTCACCGACCAGGAACGGTCCGCACGAAACGGTTTGGCCAATAGGCAGATCACGATTCGCTGAGCGCCTTCTTGCCCTCAACCCGTGAAATCGCAAGAAAACAAAGGCTTTGGACCGGCCAACAGGTCACCCAGGAGGCTGCTGAGATCCGGGTCACGGATCGGAGCGTTGCGCTTGTGTGCGACTCAAATTCGCTTTAAACTTCTACCACACCCGGTCGTTGCTGTATCCCCCGTCAGTAACGGCCGGGTTCTCCAATTCTCCGAAGGCCCCCATCACTGAGCCTCCCAGCTCGAGTGCCTGAGTGGTTTCGCGCGTCGCGTCCTTGGTCAGAGCGGGTCACGGGTGATCGGGCACGACATGCACCGCGGCCCGCCGCGCCCCGAGCCAAGCTCTGATCCCGCGATCGCGACGACGTCAATCCCTGCCTCACGAAGTCGCTCGTTCGTCTCCACGTTGCGCTCATAGGCAACGGCGACCCGAGGCGCGATGGCCAACGTGTTGTTGCCGTCGTCCCACTGCTCGCGTTCGGCCGTCACGGGATCGAGACCGGTGTCGATCTGGCGCAGGGTGTCGATTCCCATCGCCTTGGCAGCAGCTACCAGGAAGGGTTCGGCGTCAGCCACCGCAAGCTCGAGCTGTGTCTCGTCGTCGTGCGGTTCGCGACACGTGACGGCATGAGCCGACAGCGTGTCGGCCACGTTCGGATACATCACGATCGAGTCGACGTCGACCATCGTGCAGACCGTGTCGAGGTGCATGGTGGCCCGTTCCTGCGCGATCGGGACGGCGAGCACCGTGTGCGCCAAACCGTCGGCGAAGGCGCGGCGCGCGAAGCGCTCAGCACCGGCAGGCGTCGTACGTTCTCCGACGCCGACGGCGATGACACCCGGACCCAGGAGCAGCACGTCGCCGCCCTCGAGGTGCTCGAGCTGCCAGCCGTGCACCCGTGGTGTCGAGTCAAACCTGGGGTGGAACTGATAGATCAGCTCGGTCAGCTGCGTCTCGCGCGCTCGTGCTGGCATCGCGAGACTCGTCACGGCCACTCGATCGCGCAGCCAGAACGACGAGTCTCGGGTGAACAGCAGGTTGGGGAGCGGGTCGACCAAGAAGTCGTCGTGCTGCAGCAGGCTCGTCACGAGTCCGAAACCGCCGCGCACTTCGTCGTTGCGCACTCCCGCTGTGATCGCGGCCGCGAGTTCTGCAGGTGAGAGCTGGTGCAGCCACGTCTGGAGATAGCCACGCAACGTGTCGCCGAGACGGAGACTCGCAGTTACGTGACTGATCGCCTGTTCGTGGGCCGCGGGGTGGGCGAGCGTCTCCACGAGCAGTTCGACGAGGTAGACGACTTCGACATCGCGCTCGCGCAGCGCGGCTGCGAACGCGTCGTGCTCCTCCTGGGCGCGTCCGACCCAGGGGATTCCGTCGAACAGCAGGCTGTCGTTGTTGCGAGGGGTCAGCCGTTGCAGCTCCGGACCTGGCCGATGCAGCAGCACGGTCCGCAGCCTGCCGACCTCGCTGTCGGCACCAAGACTGAGGGTCATGGGGCAGAGCCTATCCGGGGTCGTGCGCAGCGTGAGGTGCAACGAGGAGCGCAGAAGGGACGGAGTACGACGATTCGACGTGATCCCGAGTCGAAGCGGTCACGCCGTCGCGAGCTGGACGATGCCGACGACCACGAAGATGAGGCAGACGCTCCCCGCGATGTAGTGGAGCACCGACAGCTTCATGTAGCGCAGCAGCACCCGGCCGCCGATAATGGCGAGCCCCGAAACCGTGAGCAGCGCTGCCCACGAGCCGATGAAGATCGCCACAGGTGATCCGTACTTGGCCACCAGGTTGAGCGTCAGGATCTGTGAGAGGTCACCCCACTCAGCGGCGAAGAGGACGAGGAACGACGTGACGACCGCATGCCAACCGGACCGGTCCATGCTCGCCTTCTTGGCGAACTCCTCCTCCTGCTCCTTCTCCGCCGCATCGGCCTTCGGCGCGGCCCGGAACAAGATGATGGCGCCGAGTAGGAACATCACCGTGCTGACCACATGGATGACCCACTCGGGCAGGAACGACACGGCGTGGCCGGCAGTGACCGCGACGAGGCATTGCACGCCGAAAGCCAGACCGACACCGATCCAGACCGCGATCGGTCGGTAGCGGGTCGAGAGCACCAGCGTCGCGACGAACGTCTTGTCGGGCAACTCAACAGGGAAGATCAGCCCGAAGCTGACCAACACGAGGTGCCAGTCCATCGAGAGCCCAACGGTCGGGGAGTGGTGCAGAGCGGGGCGAGTCTACCGACCGCTGATTCGCCGCCCCGACCCGTTGCGTGCAGGCCAGTAGGACGACGCCTCGGCGATGGCGTCGGCGAGCACCGCCTTGACCGGTCGGCCGAGCGACTTCGCGGCAGCGGCCACATCGTCGTACTCCGGCTGGACGTTGACCACAACGCCTTCGGATACGGCGAGCTTCACCGCGATCTTTCGGCCGTCGACCTCGACGTGCATGAACTCCCGGTCGAGCGTGTGCTTCCCGACGAAGGTCTCGCGCAGCCCGATCGCCGACGTCTCCGCGAAGATCACGGCACGTACTTCGTCAGCGACGGCGGGACGCAGCAAGGCCGACAAGGTGTACGCCGGGCGGCCCTTCTTCATGATGATCGGCGTCAGCCAAGCATCGGACGCGCCGGCGTCGAGCAACAGGTCGAGGATCGTCGGCCACAGTCTCGGGTCGAGGTCGTCGACGTTGGTCTCGTAGACCACCGCCTGCTGCTGACTGGGCGTGTGCGGAACACCGAGGAAGATGCGGAGCACGTTCGCGTGGTCGGGGAAGTCCTTCGTGCCGGCGCCGGTGCCGATGGTGTCGACGGTCATCATCGGCTGAGTGCCCCATGAGCTCACCCAGTGGCTGAGCAATGCGGCGCCGGTGGGCGTGCACAGCTCTGCCTGCACCGGGCCCGCAAAGGTCGGGACTCCTCGCAGCAAGGTGGCCACGGCCGGGGCCGGGATGCTCATCTCACCGTGATTCGTCGATACGGTGCCAGAACCCACTGCTACCGGGCTCGACTTCACCTCGCTGAGACCGAGCGACACGAAGCCGGCGCAGACGCCAATGATGTCGGCGATCGCGTCGAGCGCACCGACCTCGTGGAACTGCACTTCGTTGACGCTCACGCCGTGGATGGCTGCCTCCGCGGCGCCGAGCCGGCTGAAGACCTCGATGGCGTGCCTGCTGATGTCGGGCTCGAGGTCAGCGCCGGCGATCAGGCTGACGATGCTCGCCAGCCCGCGTTGGGTCGAGGAGTCAGCCACCTCGATGAGTGCGTGGTTCCCCCACAAGGTGCCGCGCTGGACCCGGACGATCGACAAAGTCGTCGCCTCTGGCGCCACCGCGGCGATCGAGCGCTGCATCAGATCTTCGTCTGCTCCAGCGTCGAGTAGGGCGCCAAGGAGCATGTCTCCACTGGCACCCGAAGATGCGTCGATCCAGCCGATCACGGTCGTGGTCCTTTCGGTGCGGCGTTGCGGGCAACGCGGGCTGCGAAAACGCCCGCACCGAAGCCGTTGTCGATGTTGACGACGGCAACTCCGGGGGCGCAGGAGTTCAGCATGCCAAGAAGCGCAGCCAATCCGCCGAAAGATGCGCCATAACCAACCGAAGAGGGGATAGCGACCAGGGGTACACCGGTTAGTCCTCCGACCACCGAGGGCAGGGCGCCCTCCATACCTGCCACCACAATGAGGCAGTCCGCATCGTTCAGATCGTCGCGAACCGCGAGCACACGATGGAGACCCGCGACGCCGACATCGTTGATCACGGCGACGGCGGCGCCGAAGACGCGGACCGTGAGGGCCGCCTCGTGGGCCACCCGGGCATCCGACGTACCGGCGGAGACAATGGTCACGAGGCCCTTCGGGGTGGGCAGCTCACCGAGCGTCGCTGCGCCCGCGATCTCGTCGATGACGGCGTCAGGCAGCTCTTGGCGGACCAGGGCGACTGCTTCGTCAGTGAGTCGGGTGGCCAGCACGGAGCGGTCAGGGTGGGCGGTATGGAGGGTCGCGAGGAGCTCGACGACCTGCTCGGGACGCTTGCTCGCGCCGTAGATGACCTCGGGGTCCCCCGTGCGGTCGGCCCGATCGACGTCCAAGCGGGCATATCCGAGGTCGAGCCCCGGTTGGGACGCCGGGCCGGTGTCCACATCGGGAGAGTCGGTCATGCTGCCGAATGTAGCGGCTCTAGCCTGGGGGCATGCCTGGAGTCCCGCCTGCCCGTTATGCCTACCTCGGCCCCGAAGGCACGTTCACCGAGGCGGCCCTGCGGTCGTTGCCGGCGGCGGCCAAGGCCGAATTGCAGCCTTACGGGTCAGTGGTCACGGCGCTCGACGCGGTTCGAGCGTCGGAGGCGGACGGTGCAGTGGTGCCGATCGAGAACTCCGTCGAGGGGGGCGTGAGTGCCACGCTCGACGAATTGTCGACTGGCGATCCGCTGATGATCACCCGGGAAATGCACGTGGACGTGCAGTTCGCGCTGATGGCGAAGGCCGGCACGAACGTCGAGGACATCCGCCGGGTAGCCACGCATCCGCACGCCGAGGCGCAGTGTCGTCGATGGCTTGCC
The DNA here is from genome assembly GCA_963746185.1 of uncultured Actinomycetota bacterium. GTDB lineage: Bacteria > Actinomycetota > Actinomycetes > Propionibacteriales > Nocardioidaceae > CAVVAE01. Next base: position 1,142,482 of record CAVVAE010000004.1, on the reverse strand, counting down.
ACCCATCTTCCGGACGCCGAGGTGGTGCTGGAGTCGTCGACGGCTCACGCGGCGGCGCTGGTTGCGGTGCCGGACTCGCCGTACGACGCGTCGATCTCCGCACCGATCGCGGCCCAGACGTACCGACTGGCGACGCTGGCGACCGCGATCGCCGACCACACGGGCGCCGTGACCCGGTTCGTGCTCGTGTCGCGGATCGGCACGCCACCTGGGCCGACCGGTGCCGACAAGACCTCGCTGGTCGCGTTCATCCACGACAACCACCCAGGCGCCCTGCTCGAGCTGCTTGAGCATTTTGCAGCCCGAGGCGTCGACTTGACCCGGATCGACTCGCGGCCGACCGGATCGGCGCTGGGCAAGTACTGCTTCTCCATCGATGCCGAAGGCCACATCGCGGAGGCGCGGGTCGGCGAGGCGCTGATGGGGTTGCGTCGGACGTGCGCGGATGTCCGTTTCCTCGGCTCCTACCCGCGGGCCGATGGAGCGGTGACGTCGATCAGTACGGGGACATCAGACTCCGACTTCGCCGACGCGTCTGCCTGGTTGAAGCGCCTCCGCCAGGGGTGAGCCTGCCGTTGCCGGCGCGGCCTGCGGTGACCGCGCTCCGTGGCTGTCACGGCCCTCGCGCTTTCGCTTCGCTCTTTGACGGCGCTTCGGGTCCGCGCCCGCCACGTCCCGCTCGGCGACTCCCCGCTCACGCCTCGGTGCGGGCGAAACCGATCGCCTCTTCTTCCTCGGGCGAGAGCTGTTGGTTGGCGGTCCACGACGACACGTTCTTCGCGTACGTCCGGGAGTCGCTGCGTCCGTGGATCGAGGTGAGGACAACGCCGTCACCTCCGTCATCGAGCAGGGCCATCGACCAGGAGAGGTGGCCACCCATGTCACCGAAGGCGTCGTAGCGCACCACGGCCATGTGGCGCAGCGAGGTCGCCACGTCGCCGCGAAGCCGGTGAATCTCGGCCGACACCTGGTCGGACGTCAACGCGGCTGCCTTCCCTCGAGCCTTGGGAAGGGGCTTGCGCTTGGTGGGCCGTGAGCCACCTGTACGACGTACGCCGGCCCGGCGCCAAGCGGCCAGCGCCAACAGGAACGCCAACCCCGCCAGGGCAAGGGCACCAACAACCAGCCAGCTCAGGGTGGTGTCGGAGAAGGGCACGCGTTGAGCCTAAGTCGGTCGGCGATACATCAGCGGATGACCCGCCGGAGCGGAGCGCTGCCGAGCGGAACGCGGCTGGCGCGGACCCGAAGCGCCGTCAAAGAGCGAAGCGAAGGCGCGAGGGCCGTGACAGCCATGGGCCGCGTCCACCGCAAGAACTTGCCCGCTCGACGGGAAGAAGGTGGCCACTCAACGGGGGACGCGGATGAGCAGCAGACCGGGCTCGATCTCGGCGCGAATCTCGGTCCCTGCCCCCACCGTGTCACCGTCGAGCTGCCGTGGTGCGGGCTGCGACACCTTGAGCACGACGGAGCGTCCGGTGAACCGGTCCAGCCGGTCATCGGTCCGCCGATGCTTGGTGAACACCCGCCACGCCAGGCCGACCCAGCCGAAGAGCCGCCGTGGAGCGATGACGACCACGTCGAGGAGCCCGTCGTCGATCAGGGCGTCGGGGAGCAGCGGGATGCCGGCCTGGAGGCTGCCGACGTTGCCGATCACGACGGTTCGTGCCCGCCGTCGTACGGGCTCGCCACCATCCATGGTGATGTCGACCCGCACTGCGGGGTAGCGCAGCTGCCGAGCACCGGCCACGACGTACGCCGTCCAGCCGAGTCGGGCCTTGAGTGCGTCGGGTGCGCCGTCCATGATCGCGGCGTCCAGGCCCAGCCCAGCCATCACCACGAACCGGGTCGGCGGCAGGTCGTCGCCTTCGATCGCCACGATGTCGATCGCGCGGTCCTGACCACGCAGCACCGTGTCGATCGCCTCGTCGTGGAATAGCGGAATGCCGAGGTTGCGGGCCAGCAGGTTGCCCGTGCCTGCCGGGATCACGCCAACCGGAATCCCGGTGCCGGCCATCTCTGCGCAGACCACCCGGACTGTCCCGTCGCCACCCGCGGCGACGACCACATCTGCTCCCGCCGCCACAGCAGCGCGCGCCATCGACCGACCCGCGTCGTCAATCGTGGTCTCGAACCACAGCGGCTCATCCCAACCCGCCTCACGGGCAGCGAGTCCGAGCCTGGTCTTGAAGCCGTCGGCATCGTCGACCTTGATCGGGTTCAAGATGACCGCGAGCGTGCGCCGGTCCTCTGGCATCGACGAGAGCGGCCGCGCGACCTGTGGCGCTGGGTCGGTGTTGATGATGCCGAAGACGGCAGAGGTGACGAACACGATCAGGGCACCGAGAAGCCAGCCGGCCAACACGTCGCTCGGGTAGTGGGCTGCCCCGAAGATCCGGCTGAACCCCACGAGCAGGGCGATCCCCACCCAGAGGGCGACCAGGCACCGACGCAACCGCCGCCGACGGATGCGCAACAACGTCAAAACGACCAGCACGCCCATCACGGCGGCAATGCCGGTGGCATGTCCGGAGGGATAAGACCAACCGGCGATGTCTTCATCAGGGCGAGGACGCTCGATCAAGCGCTTCCCCAACACCCACGCCGGCCCGGTGACGACCACCACCGTGAGTACCCATGCCGCGGTGATGATCTGCTTGCGAAGCGCCAGCACGACCGCGAGCACCAGCAGGAAGATCATCAGGAACCTGGACTCCGAGGCGTGAGACACCACCGCGAACGCATGACCCCACGCGTTGCCTTCGACCGCGTTGTGCCACGACGTGACGACATCGCGGTCGAACGTCATCAGCGGCCCGAACCGGATGGCGACGAGCACGGTGAGAAGGATGAGCGGCGCGGCCAAGCCACCGGCGATCAGCGCTGCGCGCCGCTCGGCGTGCGAATCAGTCACGAACCCTCTCGACGGTGCTCAGCTGGGAGCGCCGAAGGACGCGCACGTCTTCGGCGCGTGATCGGCACATGGTCTGGGCACAGTATGCCGCCAGAGCCCGGGCGATGCCGCATCGAGATCAGAGCACAGCGTCGAGGAACGTGCGGGTTTCAGCGGACTTTGTGGACTCGAACATCTGCGCCGGTGGACCCTCTTCGAGGATGACGCCCTCGTGGAAGAACACCATCCGGTCGGCGACCTCGCGGGCAAATCCCATCTCGTGAGTGACCACCATCATCGGCATGTGGAGCTCGGTGGCCAGCGATTTCATCACCGCCAGCACCTCTCCGGTCAATTCGGGATCGAGAGCCGACGTCGGCTCGTCGAACATCATCACGTCGGGTTGCATCGCGAGCGCCCGAGCGATGGCGACCCGCTGTTGCTGACCCCCGGAGAGCCGGATCGGGTGCTCCTTGGCCTTGTCGCTGAGCCCCACCTGCTCAAGCAGCTCGAGTGCGAGCTTGCGGGTGGACGCCTTGTCACCGCCCTTCGCGCACAGCGGCCCTTCCATCACGTTCTGAAGCACAGTCATGTGCGGGAACAGGTTGAACTGCTGGAACACCATGCCCACGTGCAGCCGAAGCTGTCGGATCCGCTCGCGCTTGCGCCGCGTGCGGTGGCCACCGCCGAGCCGGATGCCCGCGACCTCGATGGTGCCTTCGGTCGGGTCCTCGAGGAAGTTGACACATCTCAGCAACGTCGACTTCCCTGACCCGGAACGTCCGAAGATCACCACGACCTCGCCCTTGTGCAGGTCGATGTCGATGCCCTTGAGCACCTCGAGGGAACCAAACTGCTTGCGCAGGCCCCGGACTTGTACAACGACTTCGCGCTCGTTCATCCCGTGGCCCTCAATGTCCTTGGCCGGTGACATGGATGGGAGCTGCGCGCACATAGCCTCTGGAGAGACGCGTCTCGAGTCGGCGTTGGAAGAACGTGAACACGATCGTCATTCCCCAGTAGAGGCCGGCCGCGACCACGAGGGCCTCCAGGCTCTTGAACTCCGTCGTCCCCAGGTATGACGCGCGCCTGAAGATCTCGGCCTGGTTCAAGGCCACGCCAAGGAATGACACGAGTGCGGTGTCCTTCATCATCGCGATGAACTCGTTGCCGGTCGGCGGGATGACCACCCTGAACGCTTGCGGCAAGATGACCTTGCGCATCTTCTGCCGGTGCGTCATTCCGAGCGCGTCCGCCGCCTCGCCCTGCCCCTCACTCACCGACTGGATGCCGGCTCGGAAGATCTCCGTCATGTAGGCGCCGTAGTTGAACCCGAGGGCCAGGATTCCTGCCGTGACGACGTTGAGCGTCAGGTAGGTCTGGAAGTCTTCCGGAGCGCCATGGTCGCGCACGAGGTTGGTCCCGATCTGTGGCAACGCCGAGTAGATCAAGGTGATCTGCACCAGCAACGGCGTGCCCCGGAAGAACGAGACGTAGAAGCCCGAGACTCCGTACGCGATGGGGTTCGATGAGATTCGTCCGAGAGCGCCGATGCCCGCGAGGAAGACGGCCAGCGCGATTCCGCCGACCGCCATGTAGAGCGTGTACTTGAGTCCGCCTGCGATGAAGGAGAAGTTGTCCTTCATCCATTCGGTGTCGAATCCGACGATCGCGAAGAGCACCGCCAGCACGGCGAAGATCGCCACCCACACGACCGCGACCTTCAGGCGGAAGGGGACTCGCGCGCTCGCCAGCGCAATATTCTCCCAACGATCCGGCTTCTCTTCTCGCCCAGCATCCGGCACCGCAGACTCAGGCTGCTCCGAACCACTCATCGAACTGCCGCGGTCGCTGTCACTGCTGGACCGACAGGTCCGTCCCGTCGTACCACTCCTTCGAGAACTCGGTGAGCGTCCCGTCGGAGTGCATCTCTCCGATGATCTCGTCGACTGCATCGGCAAAAGACGTCGGGTCTTCGCTGGCGCTCTTGTCGACGCCGGCCGCAAGCGGCTCGTAGAACACCGGGTCGCCGACGACCTTGGCCGGCTTGCCCGCGTCGATGAAGGCCTGGGCGGTGGGCAGAGACGTGATCACGGCGTCGAGTCGGGTGCCGTCACCGAGGGCCAGGTCGTTGAGGGCGCTGGTGTCGGTGTCGTAACCGACGGCCTCGGCGTCGTCAATGACGAAGTCGAAGGTAAAGCCTTTGATCGCGAGGTCCTTGTTGAGGAACTGCTCGTAGGTGCACGCGCTGCACACGCCGATCTTCTTGCCGTCGAGGTCGGTCGTGACGTCGGCGACGCTGGTGTTGTCGGAGTGCACCACCACGACGGCTGGGTTGTAGTAGTACGGCTGGCTGAAGTCGAGCACCTTCTGCCGGTCGTTCGTCGGTGTCATCGAACCGACGGTGAGATCCCACCGGCCGTTCCAGCTGCCAGCCGTGATCGACTCCCAGGCTGGTGTCTCCCAGGCAATGTCGACGCCCAGACGGTTGGCGATCTCGGTCGCCACGTCGATGTCGAAACCTTCGTACTCACCGGTCTTCGCGTCATACGACGACTGCGGGGGGTACTTGGGGTCGGTCGACACGGTCAACACACCCTTGTCGCAGATCGCGGCGAGCAGGTCTCCCGACGCCTCGGTGGTCGCACACACGTCGTCGCCCGTCGCACCACCACCGTCCGACTTCGTGTCGTCGTCGCCACAGGCGGCGAGCGGGAGTGCAAGAAGTGCGAGCACTGGAATCAGGATGCGCGTGTTCTGCATGGAAGCCTCCTAGGGGGCCACGGTGGGAGCCGAGGTCGGTGAAAGGATGACATGAAGGAGCAGGGCCGTGGAATGACTTCCGCGACAATCGATGGCAAAGAGTGACCTGGACACGTGATTCCGCGGTCTGGCACGGCCGGGACACCGGATTTCGTCACCCACAGTACGCCGACTCAGTCCCAGGTTGTGCTGATCACTCGCCGGAAACGCAGGCGCGCCCGCCTACGGTCGCTCGATACGCTGGGCCGGTGATCGATATCCGCACTCTGCGAGACGACCCAGAAGCAGCCCGCGAAGCCCAGCGCCGCCGTGGAGCGTCGCCGGAGCTAGTCGACGAGATCTTGGCGCTCGATGAGTCGCGACGCTCCACGATCATGACCTTCGAGAAGCTGCGGTCCGAGCAGAACACCCTGGGCAAGCAGGTCGCCCAGGCGAAGGGCGAGGAGAAGGCAGACCTGCTCGCGCAGACGAAGCAGCTGGCTCAGCGGGTCAAGGTGGCCGAGGCGGCACAGGCCGAGGCCGAGGATGCCTTCACCACGTCGATGGCGATGATGCCCAACCTGGCCGCGCCCGAGGCGCCGGCCGGCGGCGAGGACGACTTCGTCGTGCTCGACCACGTCGGCACACCGCGCGACTTCACGGCCGAAGGCTTCGAGCCGCTCGACCACGTCGAGCTCGGCAAGCGCCTCGGGGCGATCGACATCGAGCGGGGTGCGAAGGTCTCCGGCGCGCGGTTCTACTACCTCACCGGCGTCGGCGCCGACCTCGAGCTCGCGCTGGTCAACATGGCGATGGACCAGGCGAGGGGGGCCGGCTTCACCACGATGATTCCGCCCGCGCTCGTCAAGCCGCGCGCGATGGAGGGCACCGGCTACCTCGGTCAGGTTGCCGACGATGTCTACCACCTCCCAGACGAGGACCTCTACCTCGTCGGCACGTCGGAGGTGCCGCTGGCGGCCTACCACTCCGACGAGATCCTCGACGCCGAGACGCTGCCGCGGCGCTATGTCGCGTTCAGCCCGTGCTACCGCAAGGAGGCAGGTTCCTACGGCAAGGACACGAGGGGCATCTTCCGCGTGCACTGGTTCGACAAGGTGGAGATGTTCACCTTCACGACGCTCGAGGAGTCCTTCAAGGAGCACGAGCGGTTGCTCGACTGGGAGAAGCAGTGGTTCGACAAGGTCGAGTTGCCCTACCGCGTCATCGACACCGCGGCCGGGGACCTCGGGCTCTCGGCCCAGCGCAAGTTCGACTGCGAGGTGTGGATCCCAACGCAGGGCCGTTACCGCGAGCTCACCTCGACATCGAACTGCACGCAGTTCCAGGCGCGGCGGCTCAATATCCGGGGCCGCTTCGCCGATGGCATCAAGCCGTTAGCCACCCTCAACGGCACGCTGGTCTCGATGGCACGCACCATCGTCGCGATCCTCGAGACGCATCAGCAGGCTGATGGATCGGTGCGCGTTCCGAAGGCGCTTCAGCCTTATTTACAAGGGCGTACGACGCTGGACCCCATCGCGTGACCCCTCGGCTGGTCGCGCTCGACATCGACGGCACGCTGATCGACTTCGACGAGAACGTGCATGCCTCGGTGATCACCGCCGTGCAGGCGACGGTCGATGCGGGCGCACACGTGGTGGTGTCAACGGGCCGGTCCGTCTTCGGCATCATCCCCGTCCTCGAAACGTTCGGTCTCACCAGCGGCTACTGCGTGGCCAGCAACGGCGCCGTGACGTTCACCTACCATCCGACAGCCGTGCGCACGGCCATCACGTTCGACCCCGAGCCCGCTGTGCGAGCCGTACTCGAGCACGTGCCTGATGCGCTGATAGCCGTCGAGGTGATCGGCCGCGGCTACCGCGCGAACCGGCACTTCCCCGAGGGAGAGATCAAGGGTGAACTGTGGCTGGAGTCGGTCGACGACTTGATCCGGGAGCCCGTGACCCGCGTGATCATCCGCGACCCCCAGTCCTCGGCCGACGACTTCGTCGCCCTAGCCGAGCGCCTCGGTCTGCACGGGACGAACTACTACGTGGGCTGGACGGCCTGGCTCGACCTCGCGCCAGCGGGGGTGTCGAAGGCGTCCGGGCTGGCCGACATCGCGGCCGAGCTGGGAGTGGCGCAGGCCGACGTACTCGCCATCGGTGATGGTCGCAACGACGTGGAGATGCTGTCGTGGGCCGGACGTGGTGTGGCGATGGGCCAAGCACCCGACGAGGTCAAGCAGGTCGCCGATGACGTCACGGGCACGTGGGACGAAGACGGCGTGGCGACGGAGCTGGCAGCGTGGTTCGAGATCGCCGAGTCCGCCTGACACGGCGCGGCCAGATGAGGTGCAACCGAGACGCGAAAACGTGCGTCCAAGCCGACGACACACGATCATGGCGACGTCCTGCGATCCACCCGTAGGTCGCGAGCGGACAGGAGTGGCTGGCAAGATGTCCGGTAATGCGCCTGCGAACCATCGCCGTGGTCACGGGATCGTCGTAGGCAGCATCGTTCCAGCCATCATGACGGGGGTCATTGCATGAGTTTCGATCTCGCCTCGGGGGCGTCATCGACGGAGGACGAACTCACGGCTACGCCGTGTGCCACCAACATCGACCTGTTCTTGAACCCGCTTCTCGAGGATCCGCCGGTGCGATCCACCGCGCCGAACGAGACGTGGCGCGAATACGAAGACCTGGTCGTCACCGCGCGAGGGGCATGCTCCTCGTGCCGGCTGCTCGCCGACTGCCTCTACAAGGCGGTGGTCCAGACCGACGTGTCGGGGTACGTCGGATGCACCACCCCGAAGGAGCGCGTCGCCATCCGCAAGCTGATCGGGGTGAAGGTCGAATCTGAGGACTTCGACGCGTTCACCGGGTCACGAGGATCGCGTCAGCCGGTCAACCACGACGACGTCGTACGGATGCGGGCGCAACATCCGGAGGAGTCCCTGGAGGCCATCGCGCAGCGGCTCGGCTGCTCGCTTTCGACGGTCAAGCGACACCTGAGGCGTGCACGCAAGGAGGCCTCCGGGCAACGTGACGAGCCGATCGACCAACTGCCGACGATGGATGATGTCTTTGAAGCGTTCGAACAGGTCGTCGAGACCAACCGGGCGAAGTCGCAAGTCTGCTGACCCGACGTCCTGCCGACCTGCCGACCTGTTGCCGTCAGGATGGCGGCAAAGCGACGGTGAAGATCGGTGCGGTCGTGGGGCTGTCAGACCCGCCTTCGGGCTCGATCGTGATCGCGACGGCATCCGCGTTGAGAGCGGCTGCGGGCAGTTCGACGACGGCCTGTGATCCGTCCGGAGTGAACGTGCCGGCGGGGGTGGGCTGATCACCGGAGAACGTCCAAGCTTCGTACACCTGGTCAGCAGGAGCGTCCGGAAGATCGGTTGCCACCAGCACCGCCGTCTCGCGGCTCTGCGACATGACCACCGACCCGGTGTGGTCGGCATCGACGAAGCGGTCGGTCGCGACCACCACGTCACCGGCGCTGAGGAGCTCGGTCAACTGCCGACTCTGCGCCGTCGCGTCGTTGGCGTCCTGCGAGCTCTTCCACGCGTAACCGCCGAACGCCACCGCAGCCAGGATCGACGCTGCCGCGATCAGGGTGGTGACCAGGGTGGTGCGTGATCGGCGCAACGGTACGACGGTCGCGACCTGCTGGTCGGGCTCGTCGTGAGGCGCTCGGTCAGCTCGTTCGGTGTCCGCCTCGTCAGTCGCCTCTTGGGGCGTTTGGGCAACGGCAGCAAGAACACTCGCGCGCAAGGCGGATGGCGGGTCAGTCGCGACCGACTGCGACAACGCGGCCGTGATCTCGCGCAGCTCGGCAACCTCGGCGCGACAGGGCGCGCACGTCGCGAAGTGGTCCTCGGCCTCTCGCATCTCGGACGCGGTCAATCCGCCAACGACGTACGCATCGGTCTGGGAGTGGATGTCGTTCATCGCGGTGCCTCCCCCAGGTGTTGGCGTAGCCGTTCCATGGCGTCGCGGATACGAGTCTTCACTGTTCCGAGTGGCAGCTCGAGGTACTCGGCCACCTCGCGGTAGGACCGGCCCTCGAAGTAGGCGAGCCGGATGGCGGTTCGCTGCGCCTGCGGAAGCAGCTTGAGCGCATCGCGTACGCGGCGGCCCTCGTCCTCGGCGACCACCAACTCGGAGACGTCGGTCTGGCCTGGGCCGGATTGGATGGCCTCGAGCTCGAAGTGGCGCTGGTCGCGCTGGATGCTGCGCTCCGACGACCGGACGCGATCGACGGCCTTGCGATGGGCGATCGTGTTGAGCCAGCTGGTGGCGGTTCCCTGCTTGGCGTCGAAGCGGGAGGCATGTCGCCACGCTTCGACGTACACCTCTTGAGTGACCTCCTCGGCCTGGGCTCGGTCACGCAGAACACGAAGCACGATGCCGAAGACCGTTCGAGACGTGGCGTCGTAGACCGCGGCAAACGCCTCCTGGTCGCCGCGTGCGACCCGGCCCATGAGCTCGATCAGCTCATGCGTCTGGATCGACCGTGACATAGGCACAACTGTGCCACGCGGATGGTCCTGGCAGGACCTTTGCCGCGGCGGCCCGTAAGGGGCGAGGACCAGCGATGTCATGCGCGTCGCGACGGCTCCGCCGGGACGCCGACTGGCGCGCCCGCCGCGGTGCGCGTACGTCGCAAAGGGTTCATACAGGGGATTCGACGCCCGCGCCGCTTCGGATTGGCGGCTTGGTCTCTCCCTTTACTGGGGGGAGTGCAACCAGGGCTGCTTCAGGTCGAAGAAGTCCGGGACCCCGACACTCAGTTTGTCCATCTCGGCCATCTGCGCCTGCAACTCCGGCGGTGGCTGCTTCTTCTCGCCTTCGCGGGCGTCAGCCTCGGAGGTGAAGTACAAGACCATCGTGTAGGCGCCGCCTTCGTGCCCGACTGCGAGGCTGCCGATGATGTCGGGGCGAAACTCGGCCCACTTGTCCGAGTCTTGTGACATCAGCTCTTTTGCCCGTTCAGGGTCGTTGCCGCGACCTTGCATGATCTGGACGAAGCCGGCGTCGTCCGGGTTTCCGATCACGTCGGCCTCGACGTCGCTGCTGTCACGAAACTCCGGCTCGCCCGTGAACAGCTTGGAGGTCTCGGCCCACCAGGCGTCTTGCTCGGGCCGGTCGCTGTTCCGTTTGGCGGCCTCCTCAGACTCAAAGCGCACCACGGTGATCGCCGTACCGTCTTCAGTCACACCTGCGGTGCTTCCGAGCCAGCCTGGGGCTCCTGGTGCCAGATCCTGCATCCACTGCTCTACCGCGGCGCGAAGCCGCTCCGGGTCCGATACTTGACCCTTGATCACCTGAACGAACATGGCGAGCTCCCTTCCTGGGACGCGATGACGTCCTCATGAGTCGAACCCCTGGGACGCTACTACCGCGATGAGTGACCGTCGAGGTGTGAGCTAGAGGTACATCCCATTGCTCGGGTCGGGACGGTCGTCTGGACGTTGGCCGGGCATTCCTTGCCCGGGTGCTCCGCCGGGCATCGCACCTGGGGGCAGCGCTTTGCGCATCTGTTCGAGCTGGGCACGGGCGGCCATCTGCTGGGCGTAGATGACGGTCTGGATGCCGTGGAACAGGCCTTCGAGCCACCCCACGAGCTGCGCCTGGGCAATGCGCAGTTCGGAGTCGCTGGGGGTTTCCTGGCCGAAGGGAAGGCTGAGCCGTTCGAGCTCGTCAACAAGCTCCGGCGCGAGCCCCTGCTCCAGTTCCTTGATCGAGGCCTGGTGGATTTCACGGAGCCGGTTGCGGCTTGCGTCGTCAAGCGGTGCTGACTTCACCTCGTCGAGAAGCTGGCGGATCATGCTGCCGATGCGCATGACCTTGTCGGGTTGCTCGACCAGGTCGGCGATGGAGCGGCCTTCGCTCTCCCCGTCACCGTTTCCGTCGCCACCGGCGACTGCCATCCCGTCAGGTCCGACCACGACCACGCGAGGGTCGTCAGTGGATTCGGTAGCTTCCGGGTTCTCGCTTGTCATGCCATCAACCCTACGTGGTAGCGGTTGTTCGGACGACCTTCCCTGTATGGCGGCTGGACTCGACCAGCTCGTGGGCAGCGGGACACCGTGAGCCCGGCCGATACGCTGCGACGATGGGCTGGCTGGATCTGTTGGGGTGGGCAGGCTCGGCGTTGCTCATCTTCTCGCTGCTCCAAGCCAGGGTGCTGCGCTTTCGGGTGCTGAACCTCGTGGCGAGCGCCGTGTTGGTGGTCTTCAACGTGTTGCTGGAGATCTGGCCACTGGTGGCGATGAACCTGGTGGTCTGCGGCATCAACGTGTGGTTCATCCGCCGACTGCTGAGTCAGCGCCATGACCCGACGGCGTACGACGTGCTGGAGGTCGGCGCAAGTGACGCGTACCTGCAACATGTGCTCCGTCTGCACGGTGAGGACATTCAGCGTTTCTTCCCCGGCTTCGAGCCACAAGCTGCCTCGGATGACCGGGCTGCTTTCCTGGTGCAGCTCGGAGACGAGACCGTCGGCGTCGTGCTGGTCCGCGACGCGGGGGATGGCGTGGCGCAGGTGGAACTCGATTACGTGACGCCCCGGTTCAGGGACTTCTCACCAGGGGAGTTCGTGTTTCGTCGGAGCGGGCTCTTTACCGACCGCGGTTTCCATCGGGTGGTCACGCCACCGAGCATGGTCGCGCCGTACTACGCACGGGTGGGTTTCACGCAGGTGGGATCGGTCTACGAGCTCGAGCTCAACTGACTGCGGTGTAACCCTCCGGCGCCGGCACTCGCTCCGGGAGGGTGAACAACGTCAGGAACCGTTTGACGGCCACCTCGTCGCCTTCCACCGTCAGGTCACCAGAGCGGATGAACGGGGCGGGGTCCTGACCGTCGTAGACCACGGCCGCCACGATCATCGGCGACCCTTCGATGCTGGCGTCCGCGTCGTCTGTCGTGCCTGGGGAGATGTCGAGTTCGCCGTCAACGACGCGAGCGACGAAGCGGTGCGGACCGATTGTCAGGTTGTAGGTCGCCGTGAAGCCGACGGCGGCGGCCGCGTCGAACATCGTGCGGAACGACAAGATCAGTGACGTGACGCTCAACTCGGCGTCACGGGGCAACGCAAAAGACCGCGCACCCCAGCGGCCGAGCGCCATCAGGACTGGCTCGAGCTCTCGGCCCCACTCGGTGAGCTCATAGACCCACGAGGGAGCAGGGGGAGGAAGCTGTCGCCTGCGGACGACGCCGATCGCCTCGAACTCGTCGAGCCGTTGAGACAACACGTTGGGACTGATGCCGGGCAGATCGGCCCGGAGGTCGGTGAAGCGCTTGGGTCCGAGCATCAGCTCGCGGGCCACAAGGAGGGCCCAGCGCTCTCCCACCAGGTTCAACGCGTGCGCGCCGGCGCATGCATCGTCATACCTACGCCTCGTATTCATGGTTCTACTCTAGCATGTCTTGGTCCTGAAGTCGATCTTAGGGGTTGTTTTTTAGGATCAACTAGTGATACCTTGCAATCTCAAGGTCTCAAATGACTACCAAAGATGACGCAAGGAGCTCCGATGAGTACCACCGTCGCAACCACATCAGGCCCCTCGGATCAGGCACCGATAGACGAACTGACGAGGGAAGAGGAGCAGACGATGAGCGCCGCGGACAGGAAGCGCTGGTTCGCACTGTTCGTGCTCTGCCTCGGCGACCTGATGATCGTCCTCGACACGACCATCGTGAATGTCGCGCTCCCGTCGATCAGAGAGGATCTCGCGTTCTCAGAGACCTCCCTGGCCTGGGTCGTCAACGCGTACCTGCTGACGTTCGGCGGCTTCTTGCTGCTGGGCGGCCGGTTGGGTGATCTCTTCGGCCACCGTCGTCTCTTCTTGATCGGCATCACGTTGTTCACAGCGGCGTCGGTCGCCTGTGGGCTCGCTGGATCACAGCTGTCCTTGGTGGGAGCTCGGGCCATCCAAGGACTCGGTGGAGCAGTGGTCTCTGCTGTTGCGCTGTCGCTGATCATGAGCCTGTTCACCGAAGCTGCGGACCGCGCGAAGGCGATGGGTGTTTTCGGCTTCGTGATGGCCGGCGGCGGAAGCCTCGGCGTGCTGATGGGTGGTCTGCTCACGGACACCCTCGACTGGCACTGGATCTTCCTGGTCAACGTCCCGATCGGTGTCGTGGTCTACGCCCTGTCGCTGAAGGTGCTGCCGGCCGCCGGTGGCACGGCCGGCCAGGGACGGGTTGACGTTGCCGGAGCTGTCACCGTGACGGCGTCGCTGATGCTCGCGGTGTACGCGATCGTGAACGGCAACGAGGCTGGCTGGACCTCCGGCGAGACGCTCGGCCTCCTCGTCGGCGCCGCCGCCCTGCTCGCGGTCTTCCTCCGGATCGAGAGCCGCGTGGAGTCACCGCTGATGCCTCTCGGCATCTTCCGCATCCGCAGCGTGGCCACCGCGAATGTGGTAGGCGTCCTGTGGGCGGCCGCAATGTTTGCCTGGTTCTTCATCTCCGCGCTCTACCTGCAGCAGGTGCTGGGCTACAGCCCGCTGGATGTCGGTCTTGCCTTCCTGCCCGCCAACCTGATCATGGGCGCCTTCTCGCTCGGACTGTCGGCGAAGCTCGTCATGCGATACGGCATCAGGGGTCCGCTGGCTGTGGGGCTGGGCGTCGCGGCCGTCGGGCTGCTGCTCCTGGCTCGGGCTCCGGTCGACGGCAGCTTCGTAGGCGATGTGCTGCCGAGCATGCTGCTGCTGGGATTCGGCGCCGGTATGGCGTTCAACCCCGTGCTGCTCGCCGCGATGAGTGACGTCGAGCCCGAAGAATCGGGTCTTGCCTCTGGTGTCGTCAACACCTCCTTCATGATGGGTGGCGCGCTCGGCCTCGCGATCCTCGCCAGCCTGGCCTCCTCTCGCACGGAGAACCTGTTGGCCGCAGGAAACGACCCGATCGTGGCGCTCAACGGTGGCTACCACGTGGCACTCTTCGTGGGAGCACTGTTCGCGGCCGCCGCAGCGATCGTTGGCTACGTGTTCCTTCGGCCGGGCGGACAAGAGGCTGCAGCCCACGAGGGTGCCAGCGACGTCGTACCTGAACCCTTCGCGTAGCAACGCGGTCTGGGGTCGTCCATGAGGCCTTGAACCCCAGCCGGATCGCTTCAGACCTCGGGGGAGCGGGGCGCCCCCAGCGGCGACGACTAACTCAGTCGTCGCCGCTGTTGGTCGCCAGCTCGGCTGCGATGTCGGTGCAGTCGGTGATGTCGTCGATCGATCCGCCGCGCAGGCCGGCCGCATAGCCGACGAGGAACGTGGTCAACGGCGCCGCGGGCCGCTCGATCTCGTGGGCGACGTCCCGCGCCAGGTCGAGGATCGGGTCAGGCTCGACTTCAAGGTCGAGCCCGAGAGCATCGCACAGCTGTTCAGTCCAGCTCGTCAGGCTCATCGTTCCTCCAGGGCGTCTCGGGATCGCGCCACGTCGTCCCAGGTGTCGCAGTCCAGCGTGCTCTCAGGATCG
The DNA here is from genome assembly GCA_963746185.1 of uncultured Actinomycetota bacterium. GTDB lineage: Bacteria > Actinomycetota > Actinomycetes > Propionibacteriales > Nocardioidaceae > CAVVAE01. The sequence goes on along the minus strand of CAVVAE010000004.1, from coordinate 1,127,362 downwards.
GCCCGGATCTCGACCAGCGTCAAGCGCTTTGCCAACACCCGCATCGACGCATTTTCCGCCGTGTCCAGGTCTGCCAATGCCGTCCGAAGCGGCTCGACCCGATAGGCCGCGGCGAGATGTTGTCGGCGGCCCGTGTCGTCGACGTACACCGCACCATCTCGCGCACTGCTTCCACCCGCTCTGACGAGGCGGGCGACGTGCGCGCTGGTGAGGAACGGCATGTCACAGGCGAGTACGACGACAACGTCCGCGCCATGCCCCAACAACTGGTGCACCCCGGCGGCGAGTGCGGCCACGGGGCCGCCACCCGGGGGATCCTCCTGGGCGGCTTGCACACCCGGCGGGAGCACCCGTGGCGGGCCGACTACCACGACGTGCTCGGCGGCGGAGACACTGGCCAGAGTCCGCTCGAGCAGGGCCACCCCACCAACTTCCAACACGGCTTTGTCGACGCCGCCGAGCCGGGTGCCGCGTCCACCCGCGAGCACGATCGCCGAGAAGAGGTCGTTGGCCTGCACCCTGCCGATCCTTGCACTGGCACACTGGACGCGTGCGTAGCGCCGTTGTCCAGTTCGCGTCCACGACTGATGTCGAGGCCAATCTCGACGTGGTCAGCCGGTTGGTGCGGGAGGCGGGGCGGCAGGGCGCGGACCTCATCGTCGTACCCGAGGCTTCGATGCACGACTTCGGTCCTCCTGACCTCCCGCTCGGCCCGGTAGCCCAGCGGCTCGACGGCATCTTCGTGAGTACGATCGCCGACCTGGCACGCGAGACCGGAGCGACCGTGGTGGCCGGCATGTTCGAGGCGGCGACCGACCCAGCCCGACCGTTCAACACCCTGGTGGTTCTCGGCCCCGATGGGACCCTGACCGCGTCGTACCGCAAGGCCCACCTGTACGACTCGTTCGGCTATCGCGAGTCTGATCGCCTCTCGGCGGGTGATGGTCAGCCCGTGACGTTCAAGGTGGACGACCTCACGATCGGCGCGATGACGTGCTACGACCTGCGCTTCCCCGAGTTCGGACGCGCGCTCGTCGACGCCGGCGCTGACGTGATCGTCGTGCCTGCCGCGTGGGTCCGGGGACCGCTGAAGGAGGACCACTGGATGACGTTGCTGCGGGCGCGCGCGATCGAGAACACCTGCTACCTCGTGGGAGCAGGACAGACGGGATCGACGTACGTCGGCTGCAGTGTGGCGGTGGATCCGATGGGTGTCCGCCTGTGCGGGCTTGGCGATGAGGAGGGGGTCGCGTTTGCTGACGTGACTGCCAGCAGGCTGGCCGATGTACGACGTCGCAACCCGTCCCTGGCCAACCGACGTCGCTAGCGGTCATGCGATAATCGCTGCCATCTGAGCTCGGTCCCCGCCGGGCACCCATGCCGTCATCGATACCTTCGGGGGAGAGCGCTTGTCTGAGTCGAAGCCCGACTCTGCCCGTCATGCCAGCGGACGCCGGATCGCCGAGTCTCGCCGTGAGGCCGAACGCCAAGAACCGCGCGATCCCCACTATTCACCCCCTGTAGGACGGCACGCTCACGGAAGGGTCGCGACACCCGACGAGGCGAAGACGCCGACCCGCTCGAACCCCGCGGCACCTTCTGCCCCAGCACCCCCGACGACGTACGGGCCGGCTGCTGCCCCGGCCGACCGGCCGCCCGCGACGACGCCGCCGGGACGACGCCGCAAGCCCGTCCCGGAACTCAAACCCCCGACTGTTCCACCTCCTGCGGAGTCGCGACCGAAGCAGCCCCCCGCCCCGGCGTCGCAGACACCGCTTGATCGCGCTGGGCCGCCACGCGTGGAACCGCGACGTGTTGAGTCGCCACGTGTTGAGCCGCCTCGCGTTGAGCCGCCTCGCGTTGAACCGAAGCCACCGCCACCCGTCACCGACTACTCCGTGGTCCAGCCCGAGGTCACGCCACCAGAGGTCGAGCTCCCCGAGGCCACGTTGCCCGACTTCGCGCCGGCAGAGGTCATGCCCGCAGAACCGGTTGCCCGCCAGTCCGAGGTCACGCTGCCGACGCCGGTCACCGCACTGCCTGAACCGGAGGTGGAGGACTCCACCCCGGCGACCTCGACCCGGACTCGTCGCACCGTTGAGCGGACGCCGCGCAAGACTCGTCATCCGCTCTTGGTGGCCATCGGCCTCATCTGGCTGGCTGCCGTCGTCCTTGCATCGGGGCGGTTGGCCGAATCGCACGACCTGTGGAGCCAACCCGACGTCGTCACTCGAACTGGTGCTGTCGTGGCCACCTGGCTGGGCATCACCGTGCTGGCCCGGCGGTGCGGCGGTCGCTACATCCTGATCGGCCTGTTCGCTGCCATCGTGCTGGGCCTGGTCGCGGCATATCCGGAGAACTGGGCGCTGGCAGGAGCCGGTGTGACGGCAGCCGCCGTGCATGGTGTGCTCGGGATGACCCTGACCCGACCATCCGCCGGGCTGAAGGCGCTCCGTGAGCTGTTGATCTCTGCCTTCATCGGAATGGGCGGCGCGTTCGTGGTCAGCGGGTATGACGTCGTGCTGCGGCCGTTCAGGTTTCGGGTCATGGTGCTCACGCTGGTCCTCATCAGTGGCTTCGCACTGGCCTGGCGCCTCGGTCATGGCATCAAGAGCCTCGGCCGTCGAGGCGTCGTGTTGATCGCCGGTGGAGTGCTGCTGTTGGTGCTGTCAGTGGTCTACACGCAGGCGATTCGGGCCTGGGGTTCACCGAGCCTGCTCGCGAGCGTTTCCGACTTCCGCGACGGGCTCGAGAAGTACCTCGGTGCCGTACCTCGGCCGATCGAGGCAGTGGTCGGGTTCCCGGCGTTGGTCTGGGGCGTCACGATCCGCAACCGGAGACGCCAGGGTTGGTGGATGTGTGCCTTCGGCAGCCTTGGCGCAGCGGGTGTTGCGACATCGTTGATCCAGCCTCTGACGCCACTCGGCGACAGTCTCGCGGCAACCGGCTACGGAATCGTGATCGGCGGCGCGCTCGGGATGATTCTGGTGGCTGTCGACCGCGTACTCACCGGGCCGGGCGGCCGTCGGGTCGAGTCCACGTCTCCCGGCGACGTCGAGCGACCCGAGCCACCCAGGTTTGCGCCACTGCTCTGACCGAGGCTGGGAGCGCCAGACCTGGGGTTGGTACGACGCAGGCTCGATGGGAGAATCGGCGTCGGCGACTCTCCCGAGCCGCCCAGGAGGGGTGCCGGAGCGGCCTATCGGAACCGCCTTGAAAGCGGTCGCTGGCAGTGATGTCAGCCGCGGGTTCAAATCCCGCCTCCTCCGCCGAGCCACGCAGCATCACGACATTCAGACGACATCAGGTGTGGTGTCGCCCTCGAGAACGAAGGAACAGCTCGACCCGATGCCGACCTCCATGACCGAGACCTATCGCTGGACGCGTGTCCAGGTGGTCCGCACGGCGGGGCTCTGCGCTGTGGTGCTCGGCGGGCTCTGGCTGGTGCTCGCCGTCGTCCACCCCGCGCTCGACAGCGCTGCACGGGTTGTCGTTGTGGTGCTGCTTCTCGTCACGATCATCGTCGCGCTCGCGACGGGTGCACTGCTGGTCAAGCCGCCGAAAGTCTTGACGCTCACCAGCGATGGCTACCGGATCCACCACCTGCGGGGTGGCGGCGTCTCGTCCGCGAAGTGGGTGGACGTCGCCAAGGTCACCACTCGCCCAACGTCTGACGGCCAGGTCATCGTCGTCGACCTTGGCGATGTCGGGCAGTCGGTCCTTCCGGTGGCCTTGCTCGGCCATCGGGCGGTCGAGGCGCAACGCCAGATCCACGAGCTGCTCAACACGGCGTACGGCTATCGGCGGCTCGACCTCTGAGCCACCTGTCCGGCGTCGATCCGCGGCCCGAGGGTCTGCCGCCGCCGGAGCAGATCGCTGCGTCGGGTCGATTGGAGTCGAGCCAGTCGGGACCGATACTGTCTGTGGCGGCGTCGTTGTCGACACGATCGGTCGGGTCAGCAGCGACGTCAGCGCCATGGAGGTGTCGCATAGTGGCCTAGTGCGCCCGCCTGCTAAGCGGGTTGAGGTTAATCCCTCTCGCGGGTTCAAATCCCGCCACCTCCGCCACTCGTCCGGACCGCCCGCGTTGCCTTACGCAACGCGGGCGCTCGGCGCTAGCGGGCAGTCGCCTGGTCTTGCTGCGGTAGGTCGATGAACGGTGCGACGTCGTACTCCCCGCTGGTGGTGATCATCACCGGTTGCAGGCCCACAGGTCGTCCGTCGCGGTACGTGACGAGGGTGACCTCGGCATCACGGCGCAGCTTGCTGCCGAGGGCGAACGCGTAGGCCGCACCTCCCGATGTGCCGTTCGTGTACGTCGTGCCGACGCTCCCGTTGGTGGCGGTAACTTGATCCGGCCCGACCTGTACGTGCAGGTGTCCGGCGAGCACCAGGTCGACGCAACCCCGCTGCAGCGACTCGGTCCCGAGGTCGGCGTCGTGGACGAGCAACGTCGAGATGCGCTTGCCGTCTTCGTCGCTGGCACAGGCAGTGTCTGCCAGGTTCTCGCCGAGCGCGTCCATCGTGATGCCGACTGCGGTCCGCCAGCTTCCGAGGCCGCTGCTGCGCGGATCGGGTGCACCCAGCAGTCGGATGCCGTCGGCGCCCTTGACGGGCTCACCGCGGAGCATGGTGAAACCGAGGTCGCCGAGGTAGTCGCCGACGAAGGTGCCGTTGTCGTGGTTGCCGTCGACGGCGTACTTCGCGTCGTAGTCGTCGTACGCCTTGGCCAACGAGTCGAGGCTGAACGCCTCCCAGGACTCACCTGATGAGGTGTCGTCACCGCCGTCGAACAAGACTGTCGCGCCACCGGCGTCGGCAATCGCCCTGGTGACCGAGTCCATGCCGACGTTGTCATGGCGGTCGGTGACGAACATGGCGACGGTCTCTCCCTCTTCGGGTTGCCGCAGTTCTTCAGCGAGACTGGGCGCTCGATCTGCCAGAGCACGGTAGAACTCCACGCTCTCGTCGTAGGTGTCGAACGCACTTTGGAGCAACTGCTTCGTACCACTCGTCGTCAGCCCGCCCTGGATCTGGAGTCGTTGGGCGTCGCCGGTGATCGTCGTCTCAGGGAGCAGGAGCGCGATGGGCTCCCAGGTGTCGCTGGCGACGTTCGTGGGTGGGCGCGGATCGTCCCAGGGTTCCGACACCGTCAGGGAGGCGACGCCGATCGCCACGGCAGCGACGACGTATGCGGCCCGCCTTGGAGTCAGCGCGTTCCAAAGGTCTCGGCGGCGTCGAGCGCCGATGAGCAGCCATAGCCCAGGCCCGACCAAGCCGATGGCGGCACCTTCGAGCGCGTTGTCGATGATCATCTCGCGCATCAACGAGCCGATCTTGTCGATCTCGCCTTCGGGGTGGCTCGCGATGAGGGCATAGCGCTGGATCAGCGCGTCGTAGTCCTGGAGGTTGGTTTTGCCGACGTCGATCCGAACGCCCAACCGCTGGTCAGTCGGGTAACGCGCGTTGGGGAGGAAGGCGCCGAGGTTGATCGTGGCGTAGCCGTCATGGGTCGGCACGATGGTGGCGTCATGGCCGGCGACCACGGTCTCGCGGGAGTCGTTCATGAAGCCGAGGTAGGCGACGGGTACGGCGATGACGGCCCAGCCAGCGAAATACGCGACACCGACGAGCACGGCTCGACGCCAGCTCTCGGGTCGACGCGCACGCGGCCAGCTGCTCAGGCGGCGTACGCGCAGGGCGTCGCGGATTTTCGTCACATTTCGAGGATACGGTCGCGTCGGTCGGTCTCCGGGCGCTTTCGCCTCATGGACGAGATGTCAGCCGAGGCGCGCTTTCAGACCGTCGAGCTCGGTCCACAAGACGGCAGGAAGCTTGTCGCCGAACTTCTCGAACCACTCGGTGATCTGCGGGATCTCGGCCTTCCACTCCTCCGGGTCGACCCTCAGCAGCGGCTTCGAGATCCGCAGCGCTGACGTCGAGGCCCTCGATGTCGAGCGACTCCGGCGTCGGGACGTAGCCGATCGGGGTCTCGATGGCGTCGGCCTTGCCCTCGATGCGTTCGATCGCCCACTTGAGCACGCGGCTGTTCTCGCTGAAGCCTGGCCACAGGAACCGCTCGTCGTCGTCGCGGCGGAACCAGTTGACGTAGAAGATCCGCGGCAGCTTGGCCGGGTCGTTCTCCTTGCCCATCGTGATCCAGTGGTTGAAGTAGTCGCCGGCGTTGTAGCCGATGAACGGCAGCATCGCCATCGGGTCGCGGCGTACGACGCCGACGGCGCCGGTCGCAGCGGCCGTCGTCTCCGAGGAGAGGGTGGCGCCCATGAACGTGCCGTGCACCCAGTCGCGGGCCTCGGTGACCAACGGGATCGTCGTCTTGCGCCGGCCACCGAAGAAGATCGCGTCGATCGGGACGCCCCGCGGGTCGTCGTACTCGGGAGCCAGGATCGGGCACTGCTTGATCGGCGTGCAGTACCGGCTGTTGGGGTGGCTGGACAGCTCGCCGGAGTCGGGAGTCCAGTCTTCGCTGCTTCCACGACGTGAGGTGTTGCGGGTCGCCCTCCATGCCCTCCCACCACACGTCGCCGTCGTCGGTGAGGGCGACGTTGGTGAACATCGAGTTGCCCGATCTCGATGGTGCGGATCGCGTTGGGGTTGGTCTTCTCGTTGGTGCCCGGCGCGACTCCGAAGAAGCCGTACTCGGGGTTGACCGCCCACAGCCGGCCGTCCTCGCCGATTCGCATCCAGGCGATGTCGTCGCCGAGGGTCTCGACCTTCCAGCCCGGGATGCTCGGCGCGAGCATGGCGAGGTTGGTCTTGCCGCAGGCGCTGGGGAACGCGGCCGCGATGTAGTAGGTCTTGCTTCTCGGGCGAGATCGAGCTTGAGGATCAGCATGTGCTCGGCGATCCAGCCCTCGTCACGGGCCATGGCCGAGGCGATGCGCAAGGCGTAGCACTTCTTGCCCAGCAGGGCGTTGCCGCCGTACCCGGAGCCGTAGCTCCAGATCATCCGCTCCTCGGGGAAGTGGGTGATGTACTTCGTGTCGTTGCACGGCCACGGCACGTCCTGCTGGCCGGGCTCGAGCGGTGCGCCCACCGAGTGCAGGCAGGGAACGTAGTCGGCGTCGAGCTCCTCGATGCGCCGCAGCACGTTGGTGCCCATCCGCGCCATGATGCGCATGGACGTGACGACGTACGCCGAGTCGGTGATCTCGACTCCGAACATCGGCTGCTCAGCCTCGAGATGGCCCATCACGAACGGGATGACGTACATCGTGCGACCGCGCATCGACCCTCGGTAGAGGTCGGTCATGATCGTCTTCATCTCCGCCGGCGCCATCCAGTTGTTCGTCGGGCCGGAGTCGGCCTCGTCGACCGAGCAGATGTAGGTGCGGTCCTCGACTCGCGCGACGTCGGTGGGGTCGGAACCGCACCAGAACGAGTTCGGCTTCTTGTCGGGGTTGAGGCGGACCAGGGTGCCGAGCTCGACGAGCTCGTCCGGTCAGCTGGGTCCATTCCTCGTCGGAGCCATCGCACCAGTGGACCTGGTCGGGCTCGGTGAGTTCGGCGACCTCTGTCGACCCAGGCCAGCAGCTTCTCGTGCGTGGTCGGGGGGGCCGGATCGGCCGCACTCGGTGAATCGGTGGTGGTCTCGGCCGTCATGCCTTGGTGTTCCCTCTCGCGCATCGCGGCGGGGTCGCCCCACCGGCCGCTGCTCTCCGACAGCGGAATGATGTGGATATGGGCGTCCACGTTCTCAGGTGGACGTTGCTGACACGGTACGCCCGTACGTCTAATATGCGCGACTCGGGGTGTTCGTGAACCCACCCAAATTCCCCTCGCCCAGGCGGGGTTTGCCTTGTTTTCAAGCCGGGTGGCTTGTTAACAAGGCAAACCTGCCTTGCAGACTGTGGGGTTGCCTTGTAGACCTCTGACGGACCCCCTGCAGACGCCCGTTCCTTCGATTTCGTGCCGCCTGAGTGTCCACGCTAGACTCACTCCTCGCGTCTCGACGGGGCCCTCTGGATGAAGGCTGTACGTCGTACGCGCAGCACCGCCACCGCAACCGGCGCTCGTAGCTCAACGGATAGAGCATCTGACTACGGATCAGAAGGTTGGGGGTTCGAATCCCTCCGAGCGCGCCACCAAAGTCATAGGTCAGTGAGCCGACCACTGGTCGCGCCCAGGTGTGACATCAACCTCATCGCCACAATCAACGCACTCAACCGTTTGAACGTCATCAAGCCTCAGCCTGCCGGCAGCTATCAGCCCCGGCCAGTTCGGCTGATTCCGCGCCACAGCACCTTCCGCTGTCACCTCTGTTCGATCCGTTCCGTCAGCCATGTGTACGACTCGCGATCTCCATGTGGAAGGAACACTCATGACCTCAGCGCTTGAAATCCTGCGCCGCCAGTTCGCCGGCGACATCATCGAACCAGACGGAGCGGAGTACGAGACGGCTCGTCGCTCGGTGCTCGTCTCCGGTAGTCCGGCCCACGTCCTGCGGCCCACGAGCGTCGCAGAAGTGCAAGCAGGTGTCGCATTCGCTGCCGGAACGGGGCTCGTGCTGTCCGTGCGTGGCGGCGGCCACGGCTTTCCGGGCTTCGGCACCAACGACGGCGGTGTCGTGATCGACCTCAGCCTGCTCGCCGACGTGGAGATCATCGACACCGATCGTCACGTCGTACGGATCGGCGGTGGTGCCACCTGGGGCAAGGTCGCCGATGCCCTCGCCCCACATGGCCTAGCGATCTCCTCGGGGGACACCAAGAGCGTCGGCGTCGGCGGGCTGACGTTGACCGGTGGGATCGGCTGGAAGGTGAGGAAGTACGGGCTTGCGCTGGACAACGTCGTCGCCGCACAAGTGGCCACGGCTAGTGGAGAGGTCGTACGTGCGAGCGCGGAGGAGAACACCGACCTGTTCTGGGCGATCCGCGGTGGTGGCGGGAACTTCGGGATCGTGACCTCTTTCGAGTTCGTCGCCCACCCGACGACGGACGTCTTCCACGGCGCGATCGCCTTCCCGGCCTCGGAGGCGGCCACTGTGCTCCAGGGGTGGGCGGACCACCTGCGCACCGCCCCCGAGGAGCTCACCTCGAACGTCGTACTCGCCAACCCGTTCGCGGGCGGACCCGAGGCGCCGGTCGAGATCGAGGTCGTCTTCGACGGCGACGACCCGGAGCTTGCCGCGAGGGTGATCGACCCGATCCGGCGGCTCGGCACGGTTCTCCACGACAGCGTCGCGCTTAAGCAGTACGCAGACGTGCTCGAGGAAGGCATGATCCCGCCTCCGGCCCTCCAGTTCCTGACCAGAAGCGGCTTCGTCGACGAGTCGTCGGTGCCCAAGGTGCTGCAGATCCTGGCCGATGTCGCGACGTCGGAGCAGCCGCCGATCATCGGCCTTCGCAGCGTCGGTGGCGCCGTGTCCCGCGTGCCCGACGACGCCACGGCCTACGGGCACCGCGAGGCGGAACTGATGTTCGTGACCACGGTCGCCGGCCCGCAGCCGGTGATCGACGCCGCTCGACCGGCTCTCGACGAGATCTGGGCAACCCTCGGACCACACGTCACCGGCGCCTACGCGAACTTTCTGACGACTGCCACCGAGGAGGACGTCGCCGCGATCTATCCAACGCATACCTACCAACGGCTTGCGGCGGTCAAGCGTGAGTACGACCCTGGCAATCTCTTCGCCCGCAACCACAACATCCGATCTCAGTAGCCGGTGGCGGAACGCGAGTAGCGAGAGTCTTGCCCGGTGCAGGGCTGGCTCTCTTCCTTGTGTGAGGACCCCGTACCCGGCCATGCTTCGAGGATGGTGGAGAACGGGAAGGCAGCAGCGCTCGTCAACTCGACAGACCAGTCGCGGGCTGTGCCCATCGGGGACTACGGGTTTCTCAGCGACGGCGAGGTGTCAGCTCTGGTCGCTCCGGCCGGCTCGGTCGACTGGATGTGCGTACCGCGCTTCGACTCACCCAGCGTCTTCGGGGCGATTCTGGGCGACCGTGCGGGGTCTTTCAGGTTGGCTCCGCTTGAAACGCTCGTCCCGGCAGCTCGGCGATACCTGCCCGGAACGATGATCCTCGAGACGAGCTGGGGGACGACGAGTGGCTGGATGATCGTGCGCGACGTCTTGTTGATCGGGCCATGGCATCACAGCGCCGACCGCTCCGTGACCTACCAGCGGACGCCGACCGACTACGAGGCCGAGCATGTCCTGCTCCGGACGATCCGGTGTGTCTCGGGCGAGGTGCAGACGATCATGGACTGCGAGCCGGTGCTCGACTACGGCAGGTCCCCGGTCAAGTGGGAATTCACCGGAGACAGTTACCACCAGGGCCGAGCGACCGCCGCGGACTCCGACATCACCCTCACCCTCACCACAGACATGTTCCTCGGATTCGAGGGTGGGCAGGCCAGTGCCCGCACCATGCTCAAGGAAGGCGACACCCGGTTCGTGGCCCTGTCGTGGGGCGGAGGCGCGGCTCCCACGACGTATGGCGAGGCGTACGAGAAACTGGTGTGGACTGCCCACCACTGGCAGCACTGGCTCGCCCGGGGCACGTTCCCGGACCATCCTTGGCGCAGCTACCTCCAGCGCAGCGCCCTTACCCTTCGCGGGTTGACCTACGCGCCGACCGGCGCGGTGATGGCCGCCAGCACGACTTCGTTGCCCGAGACGCCAGGCGGCGACCGCAACTACGACTACCGATTCAGCTGGATCCGCGACGCGACCTTTGCCCTCTGGGGGATGCACTCCCTCGGGTTCGACTGGGAGGCAGTCGACTTCTTCTCGTTCATCGCCGATCTCGCCGAGCGTGACGACGACCTGCAGATCATGTACGGCATCGGGGGAGAGTCTGACTTGACCGAGGAGACCTTGGACCATCTGCCGGGGTACGCCGACTCGCGACCAGTCAGGATCGGCAACGCGGCATACGCACAGAAGCAGCACGACGCCTGGGGTGCCCTCCTGGACTCGCTCTACTTGCACTCGCGGGCGGTCGACCACCTCGACAACCGCATCTGGCCGATCCTCAACAAGCAGGTGGGTGAGGCATTGAAACACTGGCGCGAGCCGGACGCCGGGATCTGGGAGGTCCGAGGAGAGCTCAAGCACTTCACGTCGTCGAAGATCATGTGCTGGGTTGCCGTCGATCGCGGTGCCCGATTGGCACGGCTCAGCGGTGAGCACGGCCGGGCCGAGGAGTGGGAGTTGGCCGCCGCTGAGATCAGGGAGGACATCCTCAGCAACGGCGTCGACGAACGTGGGGTCCTGACCCAGTACTACGGCGGCCGCGAACTCGATGCCTCACTCCTGCTGGCGCCGTTGGTGCGGTTCCTCCCGGCGGACGACCCTCGCATCCGCGCGACGGTTCTGGCGATTCGCGAGGAGCTCACCGTCGACGGGCTGGTGCTCCGCTACCGAGTCGAGGAGACCGACGACGGGTTCCACGGCGAAGAGGGCACGTTCACGATCTGCTCCTTCTGGCTCGTCTCCGCGCTCTGCGAGATTGGAGAGCACGGTATGGCGCGCGAGCTGTGCGCGAAACTGCTCTCCTTCGCCGGACCGCTTGAGCTGTACGCCGAGGAGATCGATCCGCACAGCGGCCACCACTTGGGGAACTTCCCACAGGCGTTCACGCACTTGGCGCTCATCAACGCGGTCATGCACGTGATCGAGCACGACAACGAGTTGGGGTTCTAAGGCGTCCGTCGGAACGCGCCACCACACGAGTCATGCTGGTCCCATGACCGTTGCCTTGATCAGAAGCGCGCCACTCACCCAGGATGCCGAATCGGCCATGCCCGGCCGCAGCATCATCGACCCTCCTGAGCGAGCATGGGCGGGGATCGCCTTGATGGAGTGGGAGCTGACCCGTGCGGAATGGACGGACCGGCATCCGCACGACGAGATCAACTACCTCCTCGACGGCGTGCTGCACGTGGAGTCCGATGGAGAGATGGTCGTGGCTCGACGCGGCGACACTGTCGTCGTACATGCCGGCTCGAAGGCGACGTACGCGGCGCCGACATACGCGCGGATGCTGGCGATCTACGGTCCCAATCCCGATGGGCTCGAGTCGGGGGACTTTGCCTTCAGGAGATTGGACGACCAAGAGGAGCTCTGACGCACCCGCTGACAGAGCGAGCTAGTCCCTGATCTCGACCCCGCCCAGCCAGGCGTTGATCGTCACGTGGAGCGTCGGGGCATCTTCGGCGTGATCTACGGACTCGGTCAGGTGGGTGTCGACGCCACCCAGCTTCTCGTTCGTCTCGACGGCCACCACCCAGCCGGGTGGCAGTCTGACCTCCACCCCTCCCATAACCGCGGTGACTGCGAGGGTCGCGCCGCCGGGGTCAAGGGTCGCCTCGCGGAGATCGAGCTCGACGCCGCCCATCACTGCCAGCGCCGAACCGGACCGCAAGGTGGGCGCGCGGCTCTCGAATTCTCTGCCCCGCCTATGGCGGCGAGCCCAAACGCATCGGAGTCCTCGTCGCCGAATGTCATCCGCTTGGCGACGAGCTGGCCGACCACACCGGCAAGCACGACAAACAACAGAACACGGAGAAGTCCGGACCCTCGTTTCGTCCATCCACGAGTCATCGGGCGATTGTGCCACGCGCCGCGCGAGAGATCGCACCGAAGAGGTGCCTGCGCATCGCCGCAGGAACTTGCTACTTGCTACACGTTGGATGTCTCGGTGGGTCCGACGTCGTCGACCGGGATGACCTTCTGCAGGTTCGTCAGCGTGATGACCGCGCGAATCGGAGCGTCGGGTGGGACCACCAGGCGCAGCTTCTGTCGGCCGAAGCTCATCCGCTCCGCGAGCCGGAACAGCATGGTGATCCCTGAGCTATCCATGTAGTCGGTGGCGCTGAGGTCGACAACCAGCGGCGAGGTGCCCTCCGGGACGGCCGCGCCGATGGCGTCCATCACCTGTTGGGCGTTCGACAGGTCGATCTCTCCGCTCACGCGGACAATACGAACGCCGCCACGGTCCTCTGACTCGGTTCGTGCGAGCTGGCTCACGAAGCAGCCCCGCCGCGGATTCGGTGGCGCAGCCGTACCTCGGTGCCGTCCGGCGTACGTTCCGTCTCGACCGATTCCATCAGCGCCTCCATCAGGGGCGTCCCCCACCCGCCACCGCGGTCGGCCGGGGAGCGCCAGCCTCCGTGGTCTCGCACGGAGATCTCGACCGTATCGTCAACCAGGCGGACATCCACGTCCATGACGCCCGGCCGCGACGCATACGCATGCTGGACGACGTTCGCGCAGGCTTCCCCACACGCGATGACGATCGCGTTCTCCTCATCGGGAGCGACGCTGTTCTCGAGCAGCCAGCTGCGCAGCGTCTGGCGGACCTGAGCGAGCATCCGCGCCTCGGCCGGCACGCTGAGCTTGAGGGGTTGGTTGACCAGGGATACGTGTCGCATGGCGACCAGGGCGACATCGTCAGCGATCTGGTTTTGGTCGATGAGAGTGGACAGGAGACGGTCGCAGAGCGCGTCGAGGTCTTCCGTCCCGTTCGCGACGGCTAGCAGGCTCAGCCGATCCAGACCCACCTGGATGGACTCGCCCCGGCGCTCGACGAGCCCGTCGGTGTACAGCAGCAACGTCGCCCCTGCGTCGAGGTCGTAAACAGCCTCGGGAAACTGGTCGTCCGCCGTCACCCCGACGGGCGGTGCCATGCCGTCGGCCAGGTACGTCGTTGCGTTCTCACTGATCGCCAAGGCCGGTGGGTGTCCGGCATTGGTGAAGCGCACCTGCCGGGTCATCGGGTCGAAGACCAGATAGATCAGCGTCGCCATCTCTGACATCGGCAGTTGCAACATGAGCTGCTGGACGCCGCGCATCACTGCCTCCGGCGACGGGTCCTGCAGGGCGTACGCCCGAAGCGCCATCCTGAGCTGTCCCATGGTGGCAGCGGCTTGGAGTCCATGGCCGGCGACGTCTCCGATAGCCAGCCCGACGAGTCCGCCCGGGAGCTGCACGACGTCGTACCAGTCGCCCCCCACCTGCATATCGGCCGTCGCCGGAACGTAGCGAGCTGCCAGGGCGATGCCGGGGATCTCCGGAAGTCGGTCCGGGAGCAGGCTTCGTTGCAGGGTTTCTGCGATCTGGTGCTCCCGCCGGGCCCGAGCCTCCTCGCGACCGAGCTGCTCCTCAGCCTCTGAGCGCTCGCGGATCTCCTCGAGCAGTCGCGCGTTCGCCGCGGCCAGTTCGGCAGTACGCGCGTGGACACGTTCGTCGAGCTCGTCCCGCGCATCCTCCAGAGCATGGGCCGCTTGCAGCCGCTCGCTCACGAGAGCCGCGAGGAAGAAGGACGTAAGTGCGACGCAGGCATTGAACCCCTGGAGAGAGAGCATCCGCTCGAACAGAGACCCGCGCTGGAAGGTTCCCGCATCGTGTGCGGCTGCCCACGTCACGACCAGCGACGCGATGAGTGCCGCCGGGGCCGCACCCCGCAGCTGAAAGCGCCAGGCGGCCCAACCCAGCACCGGTAGTGCGAGGAACAGCAGCTGGAAGTCAGACCAGGCGGCCCACGCCGTCACCGACACGACGGCCACCAGGATCGCGGCCTCCTCGAGCCAGTTCGCCAGCGACCAGTCTTGGTGCTCCCAAAAGAGCGGAAGGCACAGCAGGAAGGGAGCTACGACCAGGACGCCCATGGCATCTCCGGTCCACCACACCGCAGCGGCGGAGAGAAAGCGGTCGGCGGGAATCGCCTCGGAGACGACCAGGGTTCCCGTGCCGATCACGGCGCTGATGAGCATGCTTGCCAGCGCACCGAGGAAGACGATGGCCAGGGCGTCTTGCCTGCGGTCGAGCTGTCGCCGGAAACCCACGCGGAGGAGGAGGGTCGCTGCGACCAGGGGAGCCACGGTGTTGCCGACTGCGGTTGCCGCGGCGGCGAGTGCACTGGCACTGATGGGGAGGTTCACAGCCAGGGCGGCCACAGCGACCGCCGGCCACATCGACCTTCCGAGAAGAAGGTATGCCGCGACGGCGATGCCGGTCGGAAGCCAGAGCGGTGTGACATTGCGCTCGACCAGCGACAAGCTCAGCCCCAGTCGCGCCGCAAGGTAGTAGGCCGCGCCGACGAGGACGAGCGCACTGAGGCGGTTGCCCCAATGCGCCAAGACGAGAGGTGGGGGATCAGCCGACGCCTCCGGCAACACCCCGTGACCGCTGATCGGTCCTGCCGAGCGCGCCCGCGGCACTCGCAGCATGACCTACAGAGTAGACGTGCAGTGGGTTCGAGTTGGGGGTGAAGCCGAATCCGTCCGTCGGCGCCCTCAGTCGTACGTCAACCCGAGCGGGGAGCGGTCTAAGGTCACGAGCATGACCACCAGCTCCTCCGTCGGCTTTGCGGCATCCGTCGGGGCACTCGCGGGAGCCTCGCTGGCGGCACACCGCGGCGCCAGGTCGGCGGCCGGTGCTGCGCTGGTCGGTGCGGTCGGGCTGGGTGCGTCGGAGGCGGTGGCCCGGGCGCGGCAGAAGGAAGGCGAGATCCCGGCGCTGTGGCAGCGCATCGCAGTGAGCACCGCGATGGCGGCGCCACTCGGGTGGGTCTCAGGGAAGGTGACCGGTGCTGGTCCGCGGGCTGTAGGCACGGCGACCGGCACCCTCGTCGGAGCGATGGGGTTGCGGCCACAGAAGGTGGCCATGGGCCCGGTCGTGGGAGCCGCTGTGGGACAGGCATTTAACCGTTGGCCGGCCCCGGCGGCCGTGGTGGCGAGCAGCACCGTGCTGGCCTACCGCAGCCTGTCCGCCCTTTTCTTTCGTGATGCACAGGTCAGCCTGCTCGCCGAGCGGGTCAGCGCCGTCGACCTGCCGTTCGTCGTACCCAGGCCGGCGCGGTCAAGGTACGTCGGCACCGGCTACGTCCGGGACCTCGCCGACGAGCTCGGAGCCCACTACACCGCCGACGCCCCCGACAGCGGGATCGTGGCCAGCCTCGACGCGCTGGCCGGACCTTGGCTCGACCCGGAGCAGGTCGACCCGCTCGTGCGGGAGTTCTACGAACACACCACCCGCTTCGCTCTCGACATCGTTCCGCAGTGGCGGTTGTGGGTTCGGCCCGGCTACCTGCTCTACCGCACCGTGGTCGCGCGTCCGCTGGGACAGGCCAGCATCCCGATGAACCAGCGCGAGGCCCAGCGCGGCATTCGCAGCCGCATCGACACGGTCACCGGGGTCGACGGCACGGTGTCCGTACGCGGTTGGATCCGTTCGTTCGCCGACGACGATGAGCCGATCATGACCGGCATCTACACCACCTACACCCACGGAGGGTGCGGCTATGTCAGCGTCGGGTTCCCCGTGCCGGAAGGCAGTTTCACCGCGACGCTGCTCCCGCGGTCGCGGCCTGACCGGGGCTTGACGCTGACCAGCCGCGTCCACGACGGGCAGGCCGGGCACTACCTCACGTACGTCGACACAGCGGCAGACGAGCTCACCGCCCTGGCTGTGCACGGCTTCGAGGAGCAGCTCGACGTCTTTGTCGAGGAGGGCGCGCTCCGCGCGGAGCATGCGTTCTGGGTCTTCGGCTTCCCATTCCTGACCTTGCACTACCGGATCGCGCGTCGGCCCGCGAGCTGACCCCCACGAGCCATTGGGGTCAACGCTAGGGGTGGCCGCCCCGCTCACGAACCGCTGCTACCTGGGTACAGTTGGGTTCCTCACAGGCTGAAGCAGACGGCTTTTGGGTTCTTTCGAGAAAGTCGGATGGATGCCGTTCCACAAGCCCGTGCGCGAGGCAATCGAGTCCCTCACCAACCACGCCCTGTCGCTGCGAAGCGTTGACGACACCTTGGCCACGTTGACGCAGGCAGCGCTCCAATCGATCCCCGGCGTGGACTATGTCAGCATCTCGATGCGCGAGGGCAACGGGGCCAACATCACCACGCTCGCACCCACCCATGACGTGGCCGTCGAGGCTGATCAAGTTCAGTATGAATTAAAGGAAGGCCCCTGCTACGAAGCGGTGAATGGGGAGCCGATCACGCTCGCCATCGATATCGCGCACGATGTTCGCTGGCCCAACTTTGGGCCGAGGGCGGCAGCACTGGGTATTGGTGCTCAGATGGCGGTCGGGCTGATCTCCAACCGACGCAAACGTGCAGCCATGAACCTCTACGCCAAGCAGGCGGACGCATTCACCGACGAGACCGTGGAGATGGCGGAACTTTTTGCGTCGCATGCTGCCGTCGTCTTGGGATTCACCGGAACCATCGAGAGCCTCGACGAGGCGATCCAGTCACGCAAAATCATCGGTCAGGCGCTGGGTATCGTGATGGAGCGTTATGACCTGAGCGAGGATCGCGCCTTCAGGTTCCTGACCCGGGTGTCCCAGGACAGCAACGTCAAACTGCGCCTCGTTGCCCAGTCCATGGTGGACGACACGGAAGCGCGTGCTCGAGGCGACAAACCTCCCGGTCCGGAGTAAGAGGTCTTGACTTCGAGCCGCCGGCCACGTCAGTCGTCGCCGAGTTCGGCTCTCCTGAGTACCCGTCCTCCGTCTAGCTCCAGGCTCGTCATGGGGGCCATTCTTGACTGATTCCAGACTGGCCGCCAGACTGCGGTGCGTGGTCGTTGCACCAGATCCTCAGCAGCTGCTTCGAGCCGCCGCGCTGCGCGTCACCCGGCCGCGGCTGGCGGTGCTGGACGCCGTACACGCGCATCCTCACGCTGACACCGACTCGATCATTCAGGCTGCCCGTCGAGAGCTCCCCGATGTCTCCCACCAAGCGGTGTACGACGTCCTCCGAGTGCTGACCGACACGGGTCTGGTGCGCCGCATCCAGCCGTCCGGCTCGGTGGCGCGCTACGAAGCGCGGGTGGCAGACAACCACCACCACGTGGTCTGCCGGTCGTGCGGAGTCATCGCCGACGTCGACTGCGCGACTGGCGAGGCGCCCTGCCTCGAGATGGTCGACGACAACGGCTTTTCGGTCGACGAAGCCGAGGTCATCTACTGGGGCCAATGCCCCGCGTGCTCCTCGACCAGCTCTTGATCAACCCTGCTACCCCGGAAGGACTCACATGACCGAGACGCCTAACGCTCCTGCAAACGGCAGCGAGAGCGAGAACCCGGCGATCGACTCGCCCACCCCCACGACGAGTCGACCGAAGACGGTCCAGGACTGGTGGCCGAACCAACTAGACCTGAAGGTCCTGAAGAAGCACTCGGTCACGAGCAACCCGTTGGGCGACTTCGACTACGCGAAGGAGCTGGAGAAGCTCGATGTCGAGGCGCTCAAGCGCGACCTCGTCGACGTCATGACCACGTCACAGGACTGGTGGCCCGCCGACTTCGGCCACTACGGAGGGCTGTTCATCCGGATGAGCTGGCACTCCGCCGGCACCTATCGGATCGCCGACGGACGTGGTGGTGCCGGGGACGGCGCCCAGCGCTTCGCTCCGCTCAACAGCTGGCCCGACAACGCCAACCTCGACAAGGCGCGCCGCCTGCTGTGGCCGGTCAAGCAGAAGTACGGCCGCAAGATCTCGTGGGCCGACCTGATGGTCCTCGCCGGTAACGTCGCTCTGGAGGACATGGGCTTTGAGACCTTCGGGTTCGCTTTCGGTCGCGAGGACGTCTGGGAGGCCGAGGAAATCTTCTGGGGTCCAGAGGACACCTGGCTCGGCGACGAGCGCTACGGCGGCGACCGCGAGCTGTCCGGCCCGTTCGGCGCCGTCCAGATGGGGCTGATCTACGTCAACCCGGAAGGCCCCAACGGAACCCCCGACCCGGTGGCCGCGGCCCGCGACATCCGCGAGACGTTCCGTCGGATGGCGATGAACGACGAAGAGACGATCGCGCTGATCGCCGGCGGACACACCTTCGGTAAGACGCACGGTGCCGCATCCGGTGACTACGTCGGTCCAGAGCCCGAGGGTTGCCCGTTCGATGCGCAGGGCCTCGGCTGGAAGAACACCTACGGCACCGGCAAGGGCCCGGACACGATCACCAGTGGCATAGAAGTGACCTGGACCAGCACTCCGACGAAGTGGGACAACAGCTTCTTCGAGAACCTCTTCGCTCACGAGTGGGAGCTGACCGAGAGCCCCGGCGGAGCCCACCAATGGGTTGCCAAGGACGCCGAGGCTACGGTGCCGGACGCGCACGATCCGGAAAAGCGGCACCGGCCGACGATGCTGACGACCGACCTCGCGCTGCGCTTCGATCCGGCGTACGAGAGGATCTCGCGTCGCTTCCTGGAGAACCCCGACGAGTTCGCCCTAGCGTTCGCCAAGGCCTGGTACAAGCTGCTGCACCGCGACATGGGTCCGGTCTCGCGTTACTTGGGCCCGTGGGTCGCCGAGCCGCAACTGTGGCAGGACCCGGTGCCGGCGGTTGACCACGAGCTCATCGGCGGTGAGGACGTCGCCGCGCTGAAGGCCACAATGCTCGACTCGGGACTGACCGTGTCGCAGCTGGCGTCGGTCGCCTGGGCCTCCGCGGCCAGCTTCCGAGGCACTGACAAGCGGGGCGGGGCCAACGGCGCCCGAATTCGCCTCGAGCCCCAGCGCACCTGGGAGGTCAACGAGCCGGCCGAGCTGGCGAAGGCGCTGCAGGTGCTCGAGCAGGTTCAGCAGGACTTCAACGGTGCGAAGTCTGGTGGCAAGAAGGTCTCGTTGGCCGACTTGATCGTCCTCGGCGGGTGCGCAGCTGTCGAGCAGGCGGCCAGGAACGCCGGCCACGAGATCGAGGTTCCATTCCGGCCTGGGCGCACGGACGCCTCGCAGGAGCAGACCGATGTCGAGGCGAACGCGGTGCTCGAGCCGCAGTCCGACGGGTTCCGCAACTACGTGCGGGCTGGTGAGAAACTCTCGCCGGAGACGCTGCTGGTCGACCGCGCCTACATGCTGAACCTCACCGCGCCGGAGATGACGGTCCTGGTCGGTGGCATGCGTGCACTGGGCACGAACTACGGGCGGTCGGAGCACGGTGCCTTCACCAACCGTCCCGAGACGCTGACGAACGACTTCTTCGTGAATCTGCTCGCAGCGGGTACGGAGTGGAAAGCGTCGGAGTCGTCGGAGGGCGTCTACGAGATTCGCGACGTGGCAACGGCCGAGGTCAAGTGGACGGCTACTGCGGTCGATCTGGTCTTCGGTTCGAACTCCGAACTCAGGGCGATCTCGGAGGTCTACGGCAGCGACGACGCGCAGGAGAAGTTCGTGAACGACTTCGTCGCCGCCTGGGTCAAGGTCATGGAGCTCGACAGATTCGACCTCCGCTGACACGACATCCAGGTCGGGCTGGCTCTGCGGCGAACCGCCTCAGGTCTACTCGTCGTCGGTCTCGCGCGACCATTTGGCTTTGCCGAACTTGCGCTTCATCCGACCGATGATCGAACGGCTTCCGTCCTGCCGAGGATCAGCTCGGTATGTCGGCGCGCTATCGGGAACGGACAAGCTCGACGCCTGCTCTGCCGTGACGGTGCAGTAGACGGCCGCGGTGGTAATTCGGGTCACTTGGTCACGATCGACGAAGCGGTCACCGTTGGGTGTCTCGATGACGATCCCGTCGAACAAGTCGAGATCGGGGATGTCGAGCACCCGCTCTACCTGGCCGATCACGATCCCGTCGCTGGAAAGCACTTGTGTGCCACGCATCACGGCCATGTAGGAGATGTCGTCTTCGTTGTCCATGCACCGAGCCTACGTCGACGTGCAGCCGACAGAGCGAGACCTACACATCAGACGCGAGCCGCTCCACCGTTCGAGCTACGAGCTTCGAACGCGCCTCTGGGGTCCGGGCCTTGAGCAGCGGCAAGATCACGGCATATCGATCGGATCGGCTCAGTTGCTCAAACGCGGCGCTCGCGCGGGCGTTTCCGACCAACGCGGCCGCGAGCTCGGCCGGGACCGTGGCAGTGCGCTGTGACGCGTATGCCGCATCCCAACGGCCGTCCGCCTTGGCGGCCTCGACCTCGGCCAGACCGGCTGGGTGCATGCGTCCAGCCTCGAACAGCGCGTCGACCTTGGCCACGTTGACCTTCGACCAGGAGCTCATGGGCCGGCGGCGGGAGTACCGCTGGAGAAACGAGTCGTCGTCGAGCGCCTTCCGCTGACCGTCGATCCAGCCGTAGCACAGGGCAACATCGAGTGCCTCCGCGATGGTGAGCAGGGCGATCCCCGAGTGCCGTTTGCCGATCCGCAGCCACGCCTCGTGCTGCACGTCGTGCTGCGCGGCCAGCCAGGACTCCCAACCGGCGGCATCGGGAAACTCGAGCACGTCCACAGCTAGGCCGTCATCGTGGGTGGGGCGGGAAGCCGTTGGCGATCGTGGGCGCAGGACGGTGCGGCCGGAACAACCACACCCAGAACAGCCGGGAGAGCTCTTCGCCGCTGGTGCGCTCCGCGAGCGTGATGAAGGCGGGGGTTGTTCCGTGGCCGTGGCGGTGCACCCGCGTCCACGTCCTGAGGATATGGCGGAAGTCCGTCGTTCCGACGGTGTTGCGCAGTGCCTGCAATGTCATCGCACCTCGGCCGTAGACCGTACGGAACAGCGACTTACCCGGCCCCGGGTCACCCGGGAGGAGACCATGGTGCGAGCATCGCAGACCGCCGAGTCAGGGAGTCCAGTCGTCGGGAGCTAGTCGCCCCGATCCCATCAGGTAGGTCGCCGGCTCCCCCGCACGGACCAGGACTCGCAGCTTGCTCTGCGCCGGTACGAAGGCCGCGTCACCTGGCCCCAGACATGCGGCGGCAAAGTCACCAGAGTCGCCGTCCTGGGTGTCGACCCACAGCTCGCCGCCGGTGACGACGAGCATCGACTCGTCCGCGACCGCGTGCAGGTCCTCAACATGGCCGGCGGCCACCCGCCCGCTGCGTACGAGCAGGTGCTCGGTATCAACCAGGGTTCCCTGGAGGTGGGAAGGAGCGTCGTGTGCGAATCGCCACAACGCGTCAGCGTCACGTGTCACGTGCAACCGCGAGGTCGCCTCCTGCTCAGCTCGCGCGGCCGGCCAGCGCTGGTCCCAACGGTCGTCCTGGTAACTCGACGTCTCCAGCGCGGGCTGATGGCGGGCGTACGTGGAGGCCGTTCCTCTGCTGGGCGGCGGCGCGAAGAACTCCAGGACCCGGAGCGGGTTGGCCGAAGGGTTGAAGCCGTGGTGCCAGGTGTCGCGCCGAAAGAAGACGGCCTCGCCACTCTCCACGGCGCGTACTTCGCCGTGCTCGGGGTCGGCGATGACCAGGGTTCCCTCGCGAACGCAGTAGATGACGTCAGCGGCGAAGATCGTCTTGTTCGCCGGACTGTGCCTGAACTCTCCGCCAGGCGCCAGTTGGAACTCCAGGACGTGCAGCGCTGATGTGGAGACATAAACCCGGTCGGTGACGAAGCCCGACTCGGCGTCGCCCCAGACGTGATGAGCGGTATCGGCGTGGCGCACCACAGTGGCCCGCTCGAACGTCGGTCGCGGCGTGGCTCGACGGCCAGACGGGGACGAAGCGGCACCACGCATGCAGCGGATAGTACCAGTCATACCAATTGGCATGCCAGCGGCTGACCGTCTCTCGGCCGATCGCGCAAACGTCAGATGATCCGACGACGGGGGTGGCCCGTTGGCCGTTGCTGATCTGCGGTCAGCCGACTGCGGAAGCGGTAGCGGTCGCCTCGGTAAGAGATGCAACCAGACACGATCAGCCTGCCGGTGGAGTCATAGGCCCGCGACTCGGCGACCAGCAACGGCGCGCCGACATTCGTGGCCAGCAGGGACGCGGATCGCTCGTCGGCGGGCCGAGCCTCCACCGAGTAGTCGGCCGCGACCGGCGTGTGACCGGCGGTCGAGAGCGCCGCGTACAACGACGCGTTGACCCAGTCGAGCTCCGGGAGCGACGGCTCGAGCGCCAACGGGACGACGTTGACGTCAAGGGCGACGGGCAGACCGTCCAACGTACGAAGGCGTTCCAGCCTCACCAGCCCAGCACCAGGGGCGATCCCGAAGTCTTCTGCCTCGGTGATGGTCGCGGCCGCCTGATTGAGCTCGATCACCTCCGCACCGACCACCACGTTGTCGGCAGCCGCCAGGTCGTGGAAGCTCAGCAGCACGTTCGGTGGCTCGGCCAACGGTTCTGATGCGACAAACGTGCCGCGGCCCTGGATCGCGTAGACCATGCCGGCGGAGCTGAGCTCTCCGAGCGCCCGTCGCACCGTCACGCGGCTCACTCCAAAGCTCTCGCTCAGTTCTCGCTCGGTCGGGAGTTGCTGTCCATGCGCCAGTTCTCCGGACGCGATCCGGGCAGCGAGCTGGTCGCGCACCTTGCCGGTCAGCGCGCCTGAGGTTCGGTGAATCGTGGTCACGAGGACGGACGCTACCCTGCCTGGCCCGGGCTTGTCGTCTGATCATTGTCTTATATGCGGTCTGCTTGTAGTATGCGAAATCCCCGGGCAGGACCAGACCAACTGGTGTCGGGTTCGCTCTCAACGGAAGAGATCACATGCGCAGACTTCGTGGTATCGGATCGCTCCTCGCCCTCCTGACGCTCGTCGCCGTTACGGCCTGTACGACGCCAGGCTCGGACAACTCGACCCCCAAGGACACCTCACCCGTCGAGATGGATGTGGCGTCGCTCCCTGACACCACGTTGAGCGTCTGGACGTCGGAAGGCGGCACCAGGCTCGAGATCCTCAAGAAGCTGACCGCACAGTTCGAGGAGAAGTACCCGAACATCTCGGTGAAGTGGACGGTCCGCGACTTCGGGTCCTACCCCGCGCAGATCAAGCTCGCCCTCAGCTCCGACGATGGCCCGGACGTGTGCATCGGCAACCTCGGCTGGGCGCTCGACGGGCCGCTCATCAAGGCGGGACTGCTACGACCGCTCGACGACTACGCCGAGGCTTACGGCTGGGACACGCGCTACCCCGACGTCGGCCTGCGGCAGCTCAAGTTCAGCGAAGACGGCACGGAGTACGGCGAGGGTCCGATCTATGGCACGCCGTACGCCTCTGACGTCATCGGCTGGTTCTACAACAAGGACCTGCTCGAAGACCTCGGTATGGAGGTACCGACCACCATGGACGAGATGGACGCGCTGCTCGAGGCATCGAAGGCCGCGGGCCAGCAGCCGATCCTGATCGGCAACAAGGACGGCTGGCCGGTCTGGCATCTGCTCTACAACGTGATCGACCAGTACGCCACTGCGGAAGAGATCTCAGGCGTGGTCTACGGCGACGAGGGCGCCTCCTACACCTCCGAAGGGATCCAGCAGGGCACCGACAAGGTCGTTGAGTGGAACGAAGCCGGCTACCTCCCACCCGACGTCAACGCCATCGCGCAAGCTGACGCGGGCGCGGACTTCAGAAAAGGCGAAGCGCTGCTGTTCCCGGCAGGCTCCTGGGAGGCCGCAAACATGCCAGACAACGTGGGATTCTTCCTCACACCTCCGCTGGAAGCGGGTGATCCGTCCAAGGCCACCGGGTCATTCGGATACTCGCACCACATCGCGGCCAACAGCGATGCGGTCGCCGCGAGCGCAGCCTTCCTGGACTGGACGGCGAACGAGGACGCTGCGAAGGCCTTCTTCGCCGCAGGTGACATCGCACCGCTGGCAGTCGACGACCCGGAGCTCAAGTCTGGCCCGTTGTTTACCGACATCTACGACGCCTGGACATCGGTACTCGACAACAACGTGTTGATGCCCTACCTCGAGTTCGCCACTCCGACGGCGCCCGAGGTGCAGTACCCAGTGATGCAGCAGGTTCTGGCCGACGAGATGTCGAGCACCCAGGCGCTCGAGGAGATCGAGGCGGACCGCAAGGAGTTCGTCGAGGAGAACGCGAGTGGCGGCTGACCCGCTGACCGCGGCCCCCGGGCGTACGCGCCAAGACGCGCCCTCCCAGCAGCCCTCCGACCTGAGGGCCGCGCGTCGGCGGGTACGACGACGACGGGCGCTGGTGCCCTACCTGTATATCGCGCCGGCGATCGTGGTCTTCATCACCTTTACCGGGCTGCCGTTCCTCCACTCTGTTTGGCTGTCGTTCTTCAAGTGGGACGGCATCACGATCGGCACCTGGATCGGGCTCGAGAACTACTCCACCATCGCCACGAACCCGGTCATCAGCAAGTCATTCGTGCAGGCGGGGGTGCTCGTGCTCTTCTTCACGACCATCCCGATCGCTGTGGGGCTGCTCATCGCCTCCCTGTTCCGGACCGTCGCCAAGCGCGGCGGCACGACGTTCAGAGTGCTGATCTTCATGCCAGTGGTGCTCTCCTCAGTCGTCATCGGCGTGATCTGGACCTGGATCTATGCATCCGACGGCCCCTTGAACGAATTCCTGCGCTCGATCGGCCTCGGTGCCGTGACCAAAGCCTGGCTCGGTGACTTCACCTGGGCGCTGCCTGCCATCGGCATGGTTGGCGCGTGGACGGGGATTGGCATGGCAATGGTGCTGTTTGTTGCAGGCATCCAGCAGATCGACGGGACGCTGTACGACGCCGCTCGGGTCGACGGCGCCGGCCGGTTCCGTGAGTTCTTGGCCGTGACCTTGCCAGCGCTGCGTCTCGAGTTGGGTATCGCCACGACCCTCGGTGTGGTGGGCGCTATCAACACGTTCGACACCGTCTTCGTGATGACGCGAGGCGGCCCGGGCACCGAGACACAGGTGCCGGGCCTACAGCTCTACAACCGCGCGTTCCTCGATGGCCGGGTTGGCCAGGCATGCGCCATCGGGGTGGTGCTCGCGGTGCTGAGCCTCATCATCACCGTCGGCATCGACCGATTCGCAGCGAGGGGGCAGGAGTGACCACCCGCACCGAACGGCTGTTCGCGTACGCGTTCCTGATCCTGTTCTCGGTGATCGCCATGTACCCAGTTGTCGGTGCTCTGCTGCTCGCTCTCCATCCGCGCGAGGCCCCGGTGTCGGGATTCAGCATTCCCAGCCCCCTGCATCCAGAGACGTTCTCGGAGGCATGGGAAATCGCGCAGCTCTCGACCTATATGCGGTCGAGCTTCATCGTCTCGACGCTGGTGGTCGCCGGCTCCACGGTGCTGTCGGTCCTCAGCGGCTACGCATTCGGCACGATGCGGTTCCGGGGCAGCACGTGGCTGTTCTACCTGCTGATCAGCGGCATGATGCTTCCCCTCGAGGCCGCCATCATCCCGCTCTACTATGACTTCCGCGCCCTCGGCCTGACGAACACCTACGCCGCCTTGGTGCTCCCTCAGCTCGGCATGTACGTCTGCTTCGGCACTTTCTGGATGCGCGCCTATTTCCGATCCGTGCCGAAGGCAGTGCTGGAGGCGGCTGAGCTCGATGGGGCCGGAAGCCTGCGAACGCTGTTCCAGGTCGCCCTTCCTCCCGGTAGGCCGGCCGTGCTCACGCTCGCCCTGCTGATTTTCATGTGGTCCTGGAACCAGTTCTTGCTGCCTCTGGTGATGGTGACCGATGAGAACCTGCGCACCGCGCCGCTGGGCTTGGCATTCTTCACCGCTCAGCACTCGACCGACCGGGTCGGCATGGCCGCGGCCGCGATGATCGTCTCTGCGCCGATCATCGTGCTGTTCATCCTGTTCCAGAGGTCGTTCATCAGTGGCATCGCCACTGGATCAGTGAAGCTCTAGGCCGCCGCGATGCCACACATCGATCTCGGCCGCTGGGTCAAGAGTCCACTCCGCCAGGACAAGGCTGTCTCGTGCGCTTCAGCCAGACTGGTGGTCATACAACGAGGAGACCTCCGATGACGACCGACGTCACCACTCAATTGACCGACGAGGAAGTCCAGCGCTACCACGAGCAGGGCTTCCTGGTGGTCGATGCCATCACCACCGAGGAAGAGGTCGTAGCGCTGCAGGGCGTCTACGACCGGCTCTTCGACCCAGGGGCAAATATCACCGATCGCGACCGCATCGAGCTCGCCGGCGACGCCGACGCGCCGCCCGTCCTGCCACAGATCCTCAACCCTGACCACTACGCCCCGGAGCTGCTCGAGACGACCGCCTACCGCAACGCCGGAGAGATTGCCCGTTCGTTGCTGGGCGACGACGTGTTCCCGACCGGCATGCACGCGATCCGGAAACCTCCACACGACGGCGTTGAAACGCCCTGGCACCAGGACGAGGCCTACTGGGACCCGGCGGCCAAGTCCTTTGCCATCAGCATCTGGATGCCCCTGCAGGCCGCCACCCTCGACAACGGCTGCATGCAGTTCGTGCCAGGAAGCCACTTGTCCGAAGTGCAGGATCACCGGCTCATCAACCCCGAGTCGCACGGCCTGGTCTTGACCGACGAGAGTGTGGTGACTGACCCGGTTGCTTGTCCGATCCCACCCGGGGCGGCCACCGTTCACTCGGGACGCACCATGCACTACACGGGACCGAATACCACCGACGAGCCACGGCGCGCGTTGATCATGTCATTCGCCCTCGTGGCGCAACCTCTCGCTCAGCCCAGAGACTTCCATTGGCAGCGATCCGAGTGGTCGCAGTAAGGCCTGCCACACCCTCCCGACCAGACAAGGATCATTCATGACCATGCGACTCGGAGTACTCGGACTCGGCAGCGTGTCCTCGGGACCCTACGCCTCACTCATTGCGAAGCTCGCGACCGAGGGACGTGTCGAGGTCACTGCGGCGTACGACGTCGACCCCGACAAGCGAAAGGCCGCGGCCGAGCGGTTCGGCACCGACCCGTCAGTTGACAGCCCACAAGACGTGATTGACAGCGACGACGTGGACGCGGTGCTCGTGCTGACGAGCATGAACGAGCACGGGCCGCTGGCGTTGGCAGGACTGGCTGCAGGCAAGCACGTGCTCGTCGAGAAGCCGATGGCCACCTCCCTTTCCCAGGCCGCTGAGCTGATCGAGGCGTCCCGTGAGGCTCCGGGCGTGCTGGTGTGCGCACCGCACATCGTGCTGTCGAAGACCTATCGCGCCATGCACGCACGGGTGCAGGCCGGCGAAGTCGGCCGGCTGCTGCTGGGGCGGGCCAGGTATGGGTGGTCAGGGCCGTGGTGGGGCAAGTGGTTCTACCAGCCCGGCGGCGGGGCGTTGTTCGACCTCGGCGTCTACAACCTGACGAGCCTGTGCGGATTCTTCGGGTCGGTCCAGCGAGTGACCGCCATGGTCGGCGTCGCGATCCCGGAGCGGATGGTCGAGGGCGAGTTGATGAAGGTCGAAGCCGACGACAACGCGCACATTGTGCTCGACTTCGGCGAGGGTCGTTTCGCCTCCATCGCTACCGGGTTCACCATGCAGAAGTACCGCTCTCCCGCCATCGAGCTCTATGGCTCTGACGGGGTGCTGCAGATGCTGGGTGACGACTGGGCACCCGAAGGCTTCGAGCAGTGGACTAACGCTCGCGGCTCATGGGAAATCGTGGGCGAGTCCGACCCGCAGTGGCCGTGGACCGATGGGCTCCGGCACTTGGTCGATGCCGTCGACACCGGACGGCCCACCGTGACGCGACCGGAACACTCGTACCACGCGCTCGAGGTCATGCTGGCCGCGAAGCGCTCGGCTGCTGAAGGGCGCGTGATTGAGATCGAGAGCGAGTTCCCTGCTCTCGACTTCAGCGCCTGGGATACCTCAGCCGACGACAGCCGGGCCAAGCACGACCCGAGGTCGAGTTGAGCACCGCGACGGGGGTCGACCTCGAAGACTCGCGTTCGGCACTGTCACTCCCCGATCGGCTTGAGTTCCCCGACGACTTCGTGTGGGGGACAGCGACGGCGGCGTACCAGATCGAGGGCGGATGGGACGCTGACGGCAAGGGACGGAGTATCTGGGACGACTTCTCACAGGTGCCGGGCAACGTCCTGTCGGGCGACACCGGCGAGGTGGCCTGCGATCACTATCACCGGGTGGAGGAGGACCTCGACCTGATGGCGTCACTGGGCCTGAAGGCATACCGGTTCTCCGTGGCCTGGCCGCGCGTCATGCCCAGTGGAACAGGACACGTCAATCAAGCTGGTTTGGACTTCTACGACCGACTCGTTGACGGCCTGCTCGCCCGCGGGATCCGGCCGCTCGTCACGCTGTACCACTGGGACCTGCCGTCCGCGTTGCAGCGCGACGGAGGCTGGGCGGCGCGTACGACGGCGGAGCATTTCGCGGAGTACGCGGCTGTGGTGGGGCAGGCCCTCGGTGACCGGGTGCCGACATTCGGCACCCTCAACGAGCCTTGGTGCTCGGCCTACCTGGGCTACTTCTCGGGCGTGCACGCGCCCGGTGTGGCCGACTCGGAAGCGGCGTACGCGGCCGCTCACCACCTCAATCTGGCGCACGGTCTCGCGGTGACGGCGCTGCGCTCGGTCACACCGACGACAACCGAGATGTCGGTTAGCCTCAACCTGGCCCAGATCTACCCGGCGACCGACTCCGACGAGGACTGCGCGGCCGCCGCGCACGCCGACACCGTTGCGAACCGGATCTTCCTCGAGCCGATGCTGCGCGGCCGCTACCCCGACGAACTGCTGGAGTCCACAAGTCATCTCGCCGACTGGTCGGTCATCCGTGACGGTGACCTCGCCCTCATCCATCAGCCCATCGACGTGCTGGGGATCAACTACTACACGCCGGGCCGGATCGGTGGCCCCTCGCACCGGCCGGCCACCGAAGATGGAGCAGGTACTGGCCGCTGGGTGAACGACCCGGCCCACGGCAAGCGCCGGGCCACTCCCTGGCTCGGCACCGACCGTGCCTGGTCGGTCCCACAGCCGGGCCCGTACACCGAGATGGGCTGGCGGATCGAGCCGCAGGCGTTCACGGATCTGCTGACGCGAATCCACCGCGACTACCCGGAGATGCCGCTGCTGGTCACGGAGAACGGGGCCGCGTGCGACGACCACGTCGACGCTGACGGAAGGGTGCTCGATCCGGACCGCATCGACTACGTGCGGAGCCACCTAGCCGCCGTACACGCGGCGATCCAGGCCGGAGCAGACATCAGGGGCTACTACCTGTGGTCGTTCGTCGACAACTTCGAGTGGGCCCTTGGCTACGCCAAACGGTTCGGGCTCGTCCACATCGACTACGACACACTCGTCCGGACGCCGAAGGCGTCGGCCACGTGGTTCGGTGACGTCGTCGCGGCGAACGCGGTCGAGTCGTCGAAGCCCGACGACGACTAACCGGAGAGCGTTGACAGGTCGGCTGCGCCTGCGACGGTGTCGTGGAACCAGTCGAGCACGACATCGTCACGCGCCCGCTCGTACGACGTAGCCCACGCATCCGATCCATCGAACCCGCCCGCGACGATGACGCTGTCGGCAAGCATCGCCGCGGAGACTCCCGCGGAGTCCATCCCCGCACCACTCCACGGGTCCTGGTGGATGCCCGAGTCACCGACCAGCGCCCAACCGGGCCCTGCTGCCTGCCGGACGAAGTCGTCCTGCGGGGCGGACCCGAACAACCGCCCCTCCCGCGTGCCGTTGTCGTACCTCTCCCAGAGACCGGTATGGCGGCGGAGCAGCGCGTCGAAACGATGATTGGAGTCGTGACGAAGCCGTTCGTACTCGGCGAGATTCACGCTGATCGCCACACAGGTCAGCCCTGCGTCGCTCGGGAAGACATAAGCCAACTCGTCTCCGAGGAGCGAGAACTCTGCACCGTCAGGGGGCTTGCCCGTCGGGTTGGGCATGTCAGCGACGTAGCGGTAGTACAGCGCCCGCTTGCCTTCGTATCGCTCGCGGTCGGCTGCCCGAACCGCATCAGCAACCATCGACCGCCGACCGTCCGCGCCGACGACGAGGCGAGCTGTGGCCACGGTGCCGTCGTTGAGCTCGACACCGACGGCACGTCCTTGCTCCATGAGCACCTTCGTGACGGTCGTCGACGTTCGCACCTCCACCCCCGTGCGACGGGCGCAGTCGAGCAGCGTGCTGTCCAGGGGCTCTCGCCGGACCGACAGGCAGTAGCCGGCCGCGCCCGGATCCTGCGGTGGCCCAGGAGTTGCTGCTGCCTCTCCGTCTGCGTAGTTGTACTCACACGTCAGCGGTGGCGGACCCAGCGCGAGGACCTCGTCGAGCACCCCGGCGAGACCGAGCACGCGAATCAGGTGATCGCCGCGGAAGAAGTGCGTCGACAAGGTGGTGCTCGGCATGCGAGCGCGCTCCACGACCAGAACTTGGTGGCCGGCGCGAGCGAGGAGGAGAGACGTGAGAGCTCCCGCCACGCGTCCACCGACAACCACGACGTCGTACGACGGCGAGCCCACCATGCGATCACCAGACATCCGTCAGCCTTTCACCGCGTTCGCGAACAGCAGGACAGCGGCCGCGATGCACGCAACCGCTACTGCCGTTCGTAGTCGCGGCGGAGCAGCGCGTCGAGCGACAGCCTCGCCGACCAGCACGCCGACCGCGGCGGCGACTCCGAGTCCCGTTCCCAAACCGATGTGCACGTCGCCGGCGACGAGGTATCCCACCGACGCCATCGCCGCGATCGGCAGCTGAATAACCTGGCTGGCCGCCACCGCAAACAACGGAGCGATGCCCAGCACCAGCAATGTCGGCACCAGGAGCACCGGACCCCCCGTGCCGGTCAATGCAGAGCCGAAGCCCACCGCAGCGCCGGTCGAGACTGCAAGGACGTCGCCGAGCGCTTCTTTGCGTCCGCCCGTAGACGGGCTCAACGCGTAGACGCCGGCGAGAAGCGTGACGGCAGCGAGCACGAACACCACGAGCTCACCGGAAAGCAGCTGATTGACCCATACACCGATAACGGCCGCCGGGACCGCACCGATCGAGAGACGGATGACGAACGCCCAGGCGATGTTTCCGTGGCGGCTGTAGCGGTAGGTGCCGACCACTCCGGTGAACAAGAACGCCCACGAACTCGTCGCTGTCGCGGCGTGTGCGCCGAGTACGCCGGTGAGCACCAACGTGGGCACGAGCAGAACCCCGCCGACGCCGACAGCACCGATCAGCACTCCCACCGTGACCGCGAGCAGGGCAAGCCCGATGACCGTCAGCATGGCGCCAAGGTAGCGACAAGCACGTATGGCGCGTGCGATCGAGGTGCTTGGTCCGATGATGACCGCCCACCGGTCTAGGCTTCCCCGCATGGAAATCGACCTTCGCCACGGACCCGCGTTCGCCACTGCCCGATGCACCCTCGCCCCCGGAGAGACAGTGCGCGCGGAGGCCGGCGCCATGATGGCGACGTCCGGAGGCATCAGCGTTGAGGCCAAGGCAAGCGGTGGTTTGGTGAAGTCACTGAAACGCAGCGTCCTCGGCGGTGAGTCGTTCTTCATCACGACCTACACGGCACCGGCTCAGGGCGGCTGGGTGGATTTCGCCGCGCGGCTTCCGGGTGATGCGATGTGGCTCCCGGTCGACGGCGGCATCAACATCACCCGAGGTTGCTTTCTTTGCTCCGACGCCGGCGTCGAGATCGACACCGCCTGGGGAGGTTTCAAGAACCTGGCAGGTGGTGAGGGCGGTTTCATGGTCCGCGCCGCAGGTCAGGGCAAAGTTGTCTGCGCCGCGTACGGCGCCATCGACACGGTCGACCTCGTTGAGGGCGAGTCGATGGTCGTCGACTCCGGCCATATGGTCGCGTGGAGCGACGGTGTGGGGACGCAGCTGCGCAGGGCCGCACAGGGCGGCTTCATGCAGTCGGCCAAGAGCGGCGAAGGGTATGTTTTCGACGTGACAGGTCCCGGGCGCATCTGGACCCAGTCGAGAAACCAGGCCGATTTCATCAGCTGGCTCACCAGCGTGTTGCCGTTCAGCCGCAACTGACCCCTAGGGGTTAGACCGGGTCGCCGTACAGGAACGAGAGCAGCACGAATCGTCGGCCGGCCGTCACGTCGCGCACCTCGTGCAGGTGTGAGCAGGAGAAGATCAGCGCGCAGCCTGGGTCGGGGTGGTAGAGCTGGTTGCCGTACTCCGGGAAGCGCAGCTCGCCTCCGGTGTAGCCGTCGTTGAGGTTCAGCGTCAGTGCGAACACCCGGTGCGCTGTCGTTGGTGAGAGGTTGTCCCGGTGCGCGCGGAAGAACCCGCCGTTCGTCCCGTCGTAGCAGACGATCTTGAACCCTTCGAACCGCGTGGCGCGGAACGCGAACGCCTTCTGAATCTCCGGCATCACTCGACGCCCGACGGAAGCCGACAGCTCGCGCAACAGCTCAGGGTCCTGCACGGTGTGGTCCCGTCGTCGCTTGAAGCTGTCGTCGAGCACCTCACTCGATGTCCCATCAGCTGCGCGTTCGACGCCCGTCTCGACGCCGCCCTGTCGGTCGAGTACGTCGATCAATCGCAGCCGCGTGCCGGCGTCGAGGACGCGAGGCACCAACAAGACCGGCGCTTGCTCCGTGACCTGGACCGGTGCCTTCGTGGGTACCTCGAGATCGAGGATCGCGACGACGTCTTCGGCGGGTAGCTCCGCAGCCACTTCGCCGATGACTCTGAGGTTGGGGTCGAGCACGAGCACGGTCGATGCGTCTCCCGTCACGCCAAACACCTCAGCAGAGCGGTCTCCGTCGATGGCCAGTGCCTCGACGTCATCGCGATCTGCGAGCAGGCCGGCGATTTCGGCAGAGCGCGAGTCGGCACCGCTGCCGAGGACGAGGGCGATCGGTCGTCCGCCGGCGAGAGAGTAGAAACGCACACGAGATCCCGACTCAGACACCATCACGAAGTCCGGCACGCGATCGCCGATGTTCAACCTGCTGCGCGATTCCATAGGGCGACTCTACGAGCCGCGATCGAGCTGCACACCCGATGAAGACGCTGGCGTTAGCGCATCCGGAAGTCGTAATCCTCGGGGATTGGTTCGCCAGGATGCAGCTCGGACCAGAGGTCGCTCAACGAGGTCTCACCCTCTCGAATATCGGGTACGACGACCGAGGTGGCCAACACACGGGTGGCACGAGCCCGGTCGCCACACGCAAGCGCGGCTCGGACCTCAAGCAGGCGGAGCCGACCCAGCTCGCGCACCGGATCGGGTGCCGCATCGACCATCGCGAGGGCAGCGGACCCATCGCCGGCTGCCAGCGCCTCCTCGATCGCCTCGAAGACCAGCGAAGGTTCGCCGCTCGCCATCGTGGCCGCCGCCTTGAGCTGAA
Organism: uncultured Actinomycetota bacterium; assembly: GCA_963746185.1. GTDB lineage: Bacteria > Actinomycetota > Actinomycetes > Propionibacteriales > Nocardioidaceae > CAVVAE01. The sequence goes on along the minus strand of CAVVAE010000004.1, from coordinate 1,093,379 downwards.
CGGCAGCGGTCTCGTGATCTCCCTGCTCTTGAGCGATGCGCGCGAGACCACGACGTGCCCACGCAGTCGGCTGTTGGGCGAGGGAGGACGTGTAGTGCTCGACCGCGACGCTGAGCCGGCCGGCCGCGTGGGCCAGCGCGCCCAGGTGGTAGTCGCGGGCCCACGAGGACGGCTCCTGCGCCAGGCGTGCTTCCCACTGCACCCCCACGACGTACGACGTCGGAGGTTCTTGCGGGTCGGCATGCAGCAGGCCACTGTCATCGTCAGGACTCCCGGCGAGCAGGTTGCGCCAAACGTGTTGATCAGGGCCGAAGGTGTCGGAGCTGAACGGCGTTCCCGTCTCGTCGACCCAACGCTCGCCAGCAGCTTCTCGGTGCTCCCGTTCGAGCGCACCCCACCCACTCCCGCGGTGCAGTGTCTCCGCCGGCGCCACGTCGGCCAACGCAGCGGCCTGTTCGAACGCCGATGCCAGGGTGGCGGCGGGCGCCAGCTGATCCATGCAGCCGTCGAGGTGAGCGACAACCGCCGACCAGTCGTCCCCGTGCGCGACGCCTGGATCCGCGGCCGCGTCGCCGTAGGCCTCCAACCACGACCAGCTGGCGCCGGCCGGCATCATGACGTGCTCGAACTGGGTGACGGCCAACCCGGCTTGGATCTCCAGGTAGGACCCGCCTGCGGGTGACAACCAGCGCTGCCAGCGTTGGCCACCCGCACCGTGGCCCCAGCAGAAGAGCTTGCGGCCGCTCAACAGATCTGTCGACACCTGCGCAAGGCCGTGTCCGGAGTCGTCGACTGCCGCGATCCATGGCCGGCCGCGATGGCTGAGGTCGAAGAAGTAGTCGGCCGCATGTTCGCTGCGGCTGGGCCACGTCTGGTCGGTCGTCTCGTGGATGGGGATGGCCACTGGGTGGACTGCCCCGTCGACTGCCGTGCTGAAGGCACGCGTTGCTGGCGCGGTCACCCGGACGTCGTCCCGTTCGGGGACGGCGGCGTTGGACCACCAGTAGATCGGGACCGCTTCGGCGTTCGGGTTCTGGATCCTGACAAACACATGCAGGGCCTGTGAGTCGGTTGGCAGCGTGACGTCGACCTGGTAGACCACGCGGCGCAACCGTTCGAACTCCCACATGCGCAACGTGGGTACGCCGTCCGGGCCCGTCACGCGAGCGGCATGAAGTGGTGAGGCGGTGTGAGGTGAGTGGCCCTTCGTCCCGATGTTCCACTCCACGCCACCGGCAAACCAGGCGTTGCGCAGTGCCAGGTTGGCCGGTTGGATCACCGGGTTTTTGTAGAGCAGTTCACGGTCAGTGTGCAGGTCGACCAGGGACCAGAGCCGGCCGCCCAGCTGGGGCAGGAACTGCGCACGGAGGTGGTCGTTCTCGAGGACGATGCACTCGAGGTCCGTGTCCACCCGGTGGCGGGTGTAGCGGTTCTGAATGAGGTACGGGTGCAGCGAACGCGGCCAGCCGAAGGAGGCGCCCTGGCGGACGGTTTTCGGGAGATCATCGCCGATCACCACAGACGACTCGAGCGTGGCGTCCAGCAGCGGGATCGGGTCGTCATCGCCGATCGCGGCAAAGGGGATCCGCAGCGTGGTGGCGCTCAACGTGCTGCGACCTTCGCCCGTGGTCAGCCGACTGCTCTGCGCACTCATCCCAGCCTCGCTCGAAGCAACAGGCACGTTCGGTGGGCCGCACCTTTCGCTTGACGTTAGCCGATCCTGAGTGAGTGACCTCCGGCGACGAACGTCGAGTGGAACAGCAGCGCCACGTGTGTGACCAGTCGCCCACTGACTACGCCGCCGCCATTACGGTGGGTGCGGTGTCCAACATGCCGTTGTCGGTACAAGGCCAGCGCCGGACTCTCCTGGTGCTCGCCACGGCGACCGCGATCGGAGCCTCCGGGCTGGCGGCGGGAGGCACCGCTGGAGCGCTACTCGGCAGCGAGCTGATGTCGAGTGGTGCCGTTGGGCTGCCGTTGGGCCTGCTGGTGATCGGCTCGGCTGCTGCCGCGCCGCTGATCGCCCGAGAGAGTGCCCGCGCAGGGCGGCCGCGCGGTCTCGCACTTGGATACTTCGCGGGTGTCGTTGGCGCGATCATCGTGATCGTCTCCGCCAGCACCGACAACGTGGCCGCGCTGCTCGTGGGCAGCACGTTGCTTGGAGCCGCGAATGCCGCGATCTTCCTCAGTCGGTACGCCGCCGCCGAACTGGGTGGCGCCCGCGCCCGCGGACGCGCGCTGGGGGTCGTCTTGGCCGCCACGGCCATCGGCGCCATCATCAGCCCGAACTTGCTCGGCCCGAGCGGTGAGTTGGCTGACGCGCTGGGGCTGCCGGAGCTGAGTGGTCTCTATCTGGTCGCGATCGCAGCCTTTGCCGTCGCGGCCGTGCTGCTCCTGCTCATCCCGTCCCCCAGGAGCCAGCGGGGCATCGACACCGCCGTCGGAGCCGGCGGGGGAACTCTGCGTCGGCTCACCGCCGGACTGGCCGTGCGAGAGGTGCGAATCGCCTTGATCGTGCTGGCCGCGAGCAACCTGATCATGGTCGCTGTCATGGCGGTTGCGCCGGTCCACATGAAGGATCATGGTGAGGCGCTCTCGGTGATCGGCGTCGTCATCTCGATCCACGTCGCCGGCATGTTCGTCCCATCTCCGTTGACCGGTTGGCTGGCTGACCACGCCGGATCAGCCACGGTCGCCATGATGGTCTCAGCCTGCTGGTCTTCGCCGGGCTCGTAGGTGCGTTCACTGCCGACGAAGGCACGGTCGCGACCACGCTGGTGCTGCTCGCTCTCGGCGTCGGTTGGAACTGTGGTGTGGTGGGTGGGAGCACCCTGTTGGCGGCCTCGGTTACCGACGAGCTTCGTCCCCACGTCGAAGGCATCGGGGAGTCCGCGATGGGGCTCGCAGCCGCTGTGAGCGCACCGGTCGCAGGCGTCGTCCTCGCAACCGGAAGTCTGGCGGCGGTGTGGTTCGTGACCGCCGTCGTCGCGGTGCTCGTGCTCCCCTTCGCCGGTGGCCCCCGTGCGAATCCGCACGGCGCATGACCCCACGTACCCCAACGCCCCCGAGCAACAGCTCGAGGGCGCTTGAGTTGACGGCCGGGCGTGCCCGACTCTTACTGTATTTCGCGTCGAGGGAACACGCGGCGTCTGTTCGCTGTTGGAACAGTTGGCAAACTCTCGACGACGAAGGACAGCACCTGATGAGCACGACCGAACTGACCCTGGACACTTTCAAGCCCACCGTCGAGTCCGACGGCATCGTGCTGGTGGACTTCTGGGCTGCCTGGTGCGGCCCGTGCCGCCAGTTCGGCCCGGTCTTCGAGGCAGCCTCGGAGCAGCACACCGACATCACCTTTACCAAGGTCGACACCGAGCAGGAGCCGGAACTGTCTGGCGGGCTCGGCATCAGATCGATCCCCACGCTGATGGCCTTCCGCGACGGCATCTTGCTCTACTCGCAGCCCGGCGCGTTGCCGGCGCCCTCACTGGAGCAGTTGATCGCGGCCGTGCGCAATGCCGACATGGACGACGTCCGCGCCAAGGTGGCAGAGCAACAGGCCCCCAACTGACCCCTTCACACGCAACGACAGGCGACGCCCGCCACTCTTTCCCGAGTAGGCGGGCGTCGTCTGTTCCCCTCCAACCAGCTGATCGGCTAGCGACCTCTCGCGACGACTGAGATCATCCCCAGGACCGTCTGATCGATGCTGCCGCCGACTTCATCTGCGGCCCGGGCGCGCAGCGAGATGCTGTCGCCCGATCGCAGGTCGGGGCCTGGAATCGTCGCGTCGAAAGTCCCATCGTGGGTGCGCTTGACCTTGAGTGACGTCCAGGTGTCGCCGCCGTCCTTGGAGTAGGACAACGACGCGTCTGTGATGGCTGCCGGGGCCGCAGTCCCCGCCAGATGGCCGACCGACAACGCCAGTCTCAGCGGCCGCTTGGCGGTGGCCAGGCCGAGCTCGTCGACGTCGGGGCCGTAGTCCAGGGTCAACAAGGGCGGCGTCGTCGCCCCCTGTTGGGTCGGGTCTGCCGGAGGCGCCGAGTGGAACGCCCACGTCGTGGTGGCCGACCGACTCACCGGGAGTGTCGTGGGTTTGAGCTGCATCGACTGCTCCAGCTCGAAGTCACCCGGTGCGTTGGGCACCGTGAAGAAGCCGAACAGCGCCGGCTTCGTCGCGACCAGCTCACCGTTACGTGACAACGTCAAACTCGCCTCGTCGACGGAGTTGAAGTCGAGCTTGCCGACATGGGGTCCGTCTGACAGACCGCCCTCGATGAACATCGTCGTCGGGCTGTGGGTGCTCCCGACGATGTGAGGGTGTATTCCGGCCGACCAGGTGGTGCGGACGTCCGCTCCCTTCGCGAACGAGTGATAAGTCGGGTCGCACATGTCCGCCGTTCCCGGTGACGGCACAGACAGGCACCGTCGCCAGGAGACGTCGGAGTCCGCGCTGAGCAGCTCCACCCGATGCTGAGGTACGTCGATCGGACGCCAGAGGATGAGCGCGATCCCTGACTCGTCGGTCGTCCACGCCAACCCCGAGTCGGTCGCCCCCGGCTCCGATACTGCGTTGAGGCGGTCATCGAGCCGCGCCATCCCCTTGACGTCCTGCTTGTCGAGCCGCGGCGACAACGGGTCGGTGAACGTATCGGTCGTGAGCAGTAGCTCATACGCCGAAGGGTTAGCCGGACCCCTTCGGTGATCAGGCTCTAGCCGCCAACGCAGCGCCGCCTCGAACTGCCCATGCTTCACCGGCTTGGTCGGCGTGATGAACACCCGGCCCTGCTCGATGTCTTGAGGGGTGAAGCCCGCGAAGTCGATGTAGCCCTGGCGCGTCACGCTGTGCCGCGCGAAGCTCAGCGACGTCTGCACCACATGCGTGGCGGTGTGGTCGATCGTCGGCGCTCGCAGCCGCTTCGCGTCGCGGGCATCGATGGTGAGACTCGTGTCATGGGTGACGTTCACCTCCGCGGACCCGGCGATGGTGAATGTCTCGGTCGGCGCGGAGCCAGGGGGAGTGATGATGCGTGAGAACGCGCTGTAGTAACCGGCCGGCAACCGGGCGCCTCCGTCGCCGTTCTCGTCGAGGTTGATGTTGGCAAAGCCCAAACCTGAACCGCTCTGCATCTGCACCTGACCACCCGAGAACGGGTCGCCGTTGCGGTCGATGACGTGCACGTTGACGTCATAGCGCTCCGGCTCGTCGTACCAACCAACCGGCAGGTTGAGCAACGACGTGCTGCCCGAAGAGATCGTCATCCTTCCCTGCCACACGGCGTCCTCGACCAGGGATGGGTCCAACGAGATCGCAGTGCTGGCCTGGCCGTGGGCCGGGATCGTCAGCGTTGACGGCGTCGCGGTGACGGCAGCGTCCGGCGCGACCGTCGCGTTCGCGAGCACGTCCTTCTTCTCCTGGTCGGCGATCGTGACCGCGACCGGTGCATCTCCGTCGTTCGTCAACGTCAGTGTCTTGGCGTGCACCGCGTCGTCGGGGTGCTTGAGGTAGCCGAAGTCAATGGTCGCCAAATCCCCGGTGACGAGCTGGCTGGTCGCCTGCGCGAGGTCGAGCCGCCCGCCGCCGTGGGTGTACGCCGTTTGGAACTGGTACGGGTCAGCTGTGCCGACCAGCTCCGTCTTGACCTGCTGCCAGGTCCAGTCCGGGTGAGCCTGCATGAGCAGTGCGGCCGAGCCGGCCACGATCGGCGTGGCTTGCGAAGTGCCGGAGAAGGTGCGGTAGACATCGCCGCTGCGTGCTCCCGCCTTGGCGCCCAAGATGTTGACGCCGGGGGCGGTGATGTCGGGCTTGAGCCGGTAGTTGCCTTGCGTCGGTCCTTCGCTCGAGAAGGCGGCGATGGCGTCGTTGGAGCCGACCGCGCCCACCGTCAGGGCCGAGGCAGCCGTACCGGGGGCGTCGATCGTGCCGGGGCTCGGACCGAAGCCGCCGCGGTTGCCGGCAGCCACGACGAACAGAGCGCCCGAGTTCGCGGTCAACGCGTCGAGGGACGAGACGATCGGCTGGTCAGAGTTGCCGGGAGGACCGCCGAGGCTGAGGTTCACGACATCGGCGTTGTGAGCAACCGCCCACTCCATGCCTTCGATGACCCACGACTCTTGGCCGAAACTGTCATCGGCGAGCACCTTGCCAGAGATGAGGTCGACGCCGGGGGCAATCCCTTGACGTGCACCGCCCGAAAGCGCGCCAGTGCCCGCTACCAGAGAGGCGACGTGGGTGCCGTGGCCGTTGCCGTCGTCGGAACTCGGCCCGTCGGTGAAGTTGGCCTGGTCGTCGACCTGACCGTCGAGCGCCGGGTGGCCGGCGTCCACGCCAGTGTCGAGTACGGCGACCTTCACTCCGGTGCCCGTGAGTCCGCTGTCGAACGCTGCCTGCGCCTTGATCTGCGTGAGGTATCCATCGAGGGCGCTCGCCTCGACTCGGCTGTCGAGCCACACGTGCCGGATGCCGCCGAGTGTCTGGATCCCTTGCTGGCGGGACACCGAGTTCGCTGCGCTCAGCTCTCGGCCGAAGTCGGCCGCTGCTGACTTGTCGAGCTCGGCTGCGGTGGCGCGAATGCTGGACAGCACGTGTTCGGTGGCTAGCGAGTCGCTGGCCGCGGCCAGGGTCCGAACGCCGGGCGCGCGCTCGACGATGAGGGGCAGCTGGTCGGTGGCCTGGTCGTCGTACCTCATCTCGACCAGCCCGGTGACGTCGAAGAGCGCGGGATCGAGGACAGACGGCACCAGCCCGGCAACATCGTCCGGGATGACTGTGACGCGGCCGTCGTCGCGGCGTACGGAGAAGTCGGAACCACTCGCCTGGCCACCTGCGGGCTCGAACAGCACGGTGGGTTCGGTCCCCGCCGCCTGGTCGAGTGTCACGGTGTCGCCGGTGATCAGCGTGACCGAGGTCTGGTCCTGGGTGGCGGAGGGGGTCGACCCTGCCGGTTGGCTGGCGTCAACGCCAGCGGCCACGAGTCCGGAGGCGGTCACTGACGCGTTCGATGCCGGAGAGCCTGGCCCGGGGAGGGCACCCAGCCCTAGGACAAGGCCAGATGCGACGAAAAAACGCATAGCGGCCCGACGGGAGAAAACAGATAGGGTCATGGAGCGGTTCTATCCATGGGACATGTCGGTGCGCTAGCGCTGAACGTGGCGCATTCCAGACATGTCGGGGACTGGACAGGAGGCATTGTGCTCGAGGCCGTCGGGGTTGCACCCACCGACGAGAGTGTCTACCGCGCTCTGCTGCTCCGTCCCCGATGCACCGTGGTGGACCTCGCGCAGAGCCTAGAACTCATCGAATCCGACGTACGCCGGTCGACCGACAGGCTCGAAGAACTCGGACTGGTGAGCCGGGCAGACGGCGCCCCTGACCTGCTGATCCCGGCGCGGCCAGACGTCGCGATCGATGTGCTCGCAGCACGGCAGCGGGTCGAGCTCGACCAAGCGCAGATGGCCGCGCGGGTGTTGCTGAGTGAGATGCGCACGCTCGAACAACACCGACCGGAGAACCTCGTCGAGGTGCTTGTCGGTCAGTCGATGATCGCCAGCCGGTTCGCCCAGCTGCTCGCCGCCACGGAGCGAGACCTGCTGGTTCTTGACCGTCCGCCCTATGCCTCAGCCCCGGGACAGTCCGAGCCGACGGTCCGTCGGTTGCTGCGTGAAGGTGTCCGCGTGCAGGGCATCTACTCGCCCGACTCACTCGACCGGCCCGGTGCCGTCGACGATGCGTTCAAAGCAGCTGACGCCGGCGAGGTCGCGCGCGTCCATCCGAAGGTGCCGATGAAGCTGGCCATCTTCGATCACTCTGCAGCCCTGCTGCCGTTGTCGGTCGACCAGCTCGTCGACAGCGCGCTCGTGGTGCACCCCTGTGCGTTGCTCGACGCTTTGGTGGAGATGTTCGGCCTGCTCTGGGAGCAGGCGCTGCCCGTGCTTGGTCACGGTGGTGCGGACGCGGCCCCGGATTCGTCTGACGCTCGGCTGATGACGATGCTGGCCGCCGGCCTCAAGGACGACGCCATTGCCCGACAGCTCGACCTGAGCAGCCGCACCGTTGGCCGAAGGGTGGCCGAGCTGATGGATAGCCTCGGCGCTCGCACCCGCTTTCAGGCGGGTGTGCACGCGCAGCGTCGGGGGATTCTCAGAGGCGAGTAGCAGACGGCGGAGAGTACTCCGCCGCCAGCAGCGCGAGGTCGTCGTTGAGGTCGCCACCGGTCGCCGTGCGCAACCGCGCCATGATCCGCTGGAGTACGACGCCGAGGTTGCCTTGGCCCAAGGGCTGGGCCACGTCCATCAGGTCGGCATATCTACCGTCGGCACTGCGCGCCTCGATCAGACCGTCGGTGTAAAGCAGCAGCCGATCGCCGATCGTCAGGTCGAGTCGGCTCGGCTCCGGGTTGGCACCCAGGCCGAGTGGCGGACTCGGCGTTGCGTTGACCTGGATGAGTTTGCCGCCGTGAGCCAGCAGTGGCAGCGGGTGGCCACAGCTGACGAGTTCGGACGACCCATCCGGTGAGATGTGCAGCATCAGCGCCGTGACGAAGTCCTCTTCGTCGAGGTAGGGCAGCAACCGCGAGTCGAGCTGTCGCGCCACCTCCGCAAGGGACTCAGCCTCGACAGCCGCAGTGCGGAAAAAGCCCAGCACCACGGTCGCGAGCCGCACGGCATCAAGACCCTTGCCACGGACGTCGCCGATCAGCAGCCGGACGCCTTCATCTGTCGGTACGACCTCGTAGAGATCGCCGCCGACCAACGCCTCACGTGCGGCGCTCAGGTAGGAACCCGCCAGCACGACAGGGCCCACCCGGGGTGGAACAGGCGCCAGGATGGCGTGTTGGGCCGCCTCGGCAATACGGGTGATGGTGGCGAGCTTGCCGGTCTGCACGTCGAACTTGCGGGCATGCTCGACCGCCAGGGCTGCACGACGGGCCAGCTCGGTGGCCAGCACGAGGTCTTCCTCGGTGTAGCGGCGGCCTGACTCGGCGTACACCAGGGTGATTGCGCCGAACGTGCCCTCACTGCCCGTGAGGGGGACGACCATGGCACTCGTCAGCTTGAGCTGCCGGCTGATCCTCAAGTGTTCTTCGTCTCTTGCGCCAGCCACCAGCATCTCGTCAGTGATGACGGGGTAGAGCTCGGCCCTTCCGGTGCGGACGACCTGGGGAAGCCCGGTCGGGCTCTCGAGATCTGTGGGGTAGCGCCGCTGCAGCTCCTCCGCATACGCGACCTTCGAGGGATCGATATGCGAGATCGCAATGTTGTCGACGTTTTGCTCGTCGATGGTTTGAACGGCGCACCAGTCTGCCAACCGGGGGACGATCATGTCGGCGACCATCGTCATCGTCGCCCGGAAGTCCAGGCTGGTCGCGAGCTGGGCAGATGCGTCAGCCAGGAATGCCAGCTTGTCCGCGGTTTCCCGGGCCTCGGTCAGGGCGTTCGCCCGGTCGAGCGCCTGGGCGCAGGCGTCAGCCAGGCTCGACAGGAAGCTGATCTCGTCGGTGTCGTTCAGGTCGCGGTGGATGGGGAACGTCAACGCGATCGCACCAAGCCGTCGGTCGCCGACAATGAGCGGTACGCAGGCCACCGAACGATCCTGAAGGTCGTGGACGACCAACGATGGCCAGCGGCGGGCGAGTTCTTCCTTGCCGCGGGCGATGACTGCCGTCTTCTCGCGCACTGCCTCACAGAGCGGGAGGGGTGCGTCGAGTGGGAGGGCGGCCCAGATCCCGCTTTCGCCGTACATCTCGCCGCGGGTCCGTAGAGCCTGCAAGCTTTCCCCATCGAGCAAGTAGACCGCCGCGAACACGGCGCCGAACGCGTCAGCGGCGTGGCCCACCACGACCTCCGCGATATCTTCCGTTCGCGAGACTGAGGTCAACTCCGACGTCAGCTGCTGGAGGTGTTCGAGTCTCGACGCCAGGTCTTCGGCTGCGGTCTGGGCCATGGCGGCCGTATCGAGCTCGGCCAGCAGACGTTGCTCGAACGAGAGCTGCGGCGGCACCTGCCCGCCGGCCGCGGCTACCCTCAACTGCTCGGCCAGCGAGCCGACGTACCAACGACGGAACACTCGGTGCTGTGGCGGCGTCTCGAGGGTGAGGATTCGCGCCGAACGCGCATAGGCGTCCGCCTGGTCGAGCGCCGCTAGGTAGGCCTCGCCGGCCTTGGCGGCGCTGAGGGGTAGTCGCAGCGTGAGTTCGGTCCGCGGCTCGCCCTTGGCAGCAGCCGCCAGAGCCTGGACCTTGATGGCCTGCCTCGGCAGCGCGAACCGGTGGATGACTGTCTCGACCATCTGCGCCATGTCGGTTGGGATCTGGGAGCTTTCGCCCGATGCTGCCCCCGTTGCCGCCAACGTGAACTCCCGGTCAAGGTTGTCCATATGCTCCTTGGCCGCCAGCAGCAGCTCGGTCGGCACGTCGCCCAAGGTCACGGTGTAAAGGGTCTCGGAATCGTCGAAGCCGGAGCCACTCCAACCCTGCTCGGGTATGGCGGACAGGCGTTCACGGCCCTGAGCAGGGCGCGCGGTCACGGTGGACAGCTCGCACCAGACGATCTTGCCGGTCGCCGTTCGGGTCACGCCCATGTTCTTGACGATCTGCTCGACGAGCGCCAGACCCCGGCCGGTCATCGAGTTGACGCTGGCGATGGGCCGGATGGGCCCCGCCTTGAGCTCATCCTCGACCTCGATGCGCACCGAATGATTGGCGGAAGTGAGTCGGAGGGTCATTTCGGTGTCGGCGTGGAGCAGCCCGTTGGTCACCAGTTCGCTGACCGCCAGCTCGGCGTCGGAGAGCGTTGCCGGATCCAGCAGATCCTTTAGCGCCGAGGTGACAAAACGTCGTGCGCGGGGCACGGCGTCGACCTCGTTCGCTAGTCGCAGCTCTTGCTGTACCACTAGGCCAGCACCCTCGCCCCAGCCAGATCAAAGTGGGAAGACCGGAGCCACCCACCATGACAAACGGCGTAGACCCCTGTGAAGGGTGCGTTCAGGTGATCCACCTGACCAAGATGGTAGCCGAGCGCGCCGCCCCACGCTTCGAATCGTGAGGACATCTCTAGCAAGTGGGGTGATAGGTCTCGGTTTGCCGCTGCGAGCGTGGATCAGTGTGGGTGGACGACGTTAATCAGCGTCCTGCGCTGTCACCCCTCCGGGCAGACGGCGTACGACGATGAGCGCGGCCACCAGACCGCCCAGGGTGCCCAGCGCTTCGTCGAGGAGTGTGTCTTCGTACGCCGAGTTGATCTCCGTGCCGTGACGGATGAACGTGTACCACTCGCCGAGCTCCCAGCCGATCGCCAGCAGCGCACCCAGCCCGGTGATGGCCAAGACAAGGAACCCCCGTGACCTCACCGACCCGCGCAGGAGAAGCAACCCGAAACCCCAGCACAGCAGAACCCAGTTGACGAAGTGGTTCGCGTCGTCCCACCAGCCCAGAGAGTCATACAGGTCGAGGGTATTGCCGGTGACGTCAACGAGGAAGGGCGCCATGATCAACGCGAAGCCGGCCCAGGGCATGGGGTACGGCGATCCGCGCCTGCGCCGTACCCACCACCAGATCGCCGGCGCAGCCGCCATCATCACGGGATAGGCGATCAGCCGGGCGCCGAACGCCTTGCCCTCGAACTGAGGCAACCCGGGGATGAACGTGGCCACCGCGAGTTGGGCGACCGTCGCGCTGAAGATGGCTGCCGCCCACACGAATCCGCGCCGCGCCGATGCCTCGCTTTCACGGCTGGTCGCCATCGCGGTGTCGGTCGTCATGCCGGTCAGTGTGTCATCGAAGCCCCGACATAGGCTGTTGCTGAGCGAACGTGAGGCGCGCTTCACGTTCGCTCGTCCACTCGTGAAGGAGAGCGAAAGGCGCCGCGCGTGAGCGACGAGTCCCGAGAGTTCAACCCCGGTGTCACGGGGACCGATCCAGCCATCCGTCCGCAGGACGACCTGTTCGGTTACGTCAACGGTGAGTGGCTCGCCACGGCCGAGATCCCACCCGACCTGCCGACAGCAGGAGCGTTCGTCAACCTCATCCTCGACGCGGAGCAGCAGGCCGGCGACATCCTGCGATCTGCCGCGGAGCGGGCCGCCGGGGGTGACGCGCCTCTCGGGTCGAACGAGCAGAAGATCGGCGACATCTTCGCCAGCTTCATGGACGAGGACCGGGTGGAGGCGCTGGGCGCTAAGCCGCTCGAGACCGACCTAGTCGCCATCGACTCCCTCACCGACACGACCCAGCTGGTTCAGCTGCTGGGGCGGCTCGAGAGGCACGGTGTCGGCGGACTGGTCGCGGCGTACGTCAACACCGACGACCGCAACTCCGACCGCTACGTGGTCAACATCAGCCAGGGCGGCATCGGCCTACCCGACGAGTCGTACTACCGCGAGGACAACTTCGAGGACCTTCGCAAGAAGTACGTCGTCCACGTGGCAGCGATGCTCGAGCTGATCGGTCAGTCGGAGTCCGCCGCTGCCGACGCCGCGCAGCGCATCTTGGCGCTCGAGAGCCGGCTCGCGTCAGGTCACTGGGACCGCGTGCAGACCCGTGACGTCGTCAAGTCCTACAACCTGATGTCGCGTGGCGAACTCGCCGATGCGGCGCCGTCGCTGGATTGGGACGCCTGGACGGCCGGTCTGGCCGCCCCCGCCGCGGCGTTCGACGAAGTGATCGTTCGGCAGCCGAGCTATCTCGGCACGCTGTCGGAGGCGCTGGTCGACGTACCTCTCGATGACTGGAAGGCCTGGCTGCGATGGCAACTCGTGCATGCAGCGGCGCCCTACCTCAGTGACGCGTTCGTGCGCGAGAACTTCGACTTCTACTCGCGCACGTTGTCTGGCTCTGAGCAGATGCGCGACCGGTGGAAGCGTGGCGTCTCGCTGGCGGAGATGGCGCTGGGCGAGGCCGTCGGCGAGGAGTACGTTGCGCGCCACTTCCCGCCGGAGTCCAAGGCGGCGATGGACGACCTCGTCGCTAACTTGGTCGAGGCCTACCGCCGCGACATCGAACACCTCGACTGGATGGGTGCCGAGACGCGACAGCGGGCGCTGGAGAAGCTGACGACGTTCCGACCCAAGATCGGCTACCCCGATAAGTGGCGCGACTACTCGGCCCTGGACATCGATCGTGCCGACCTGATCGGCAACGTCCGGAGGGCGATGGCGTTCGAGTCCGACCGGCAGCTCGCCAAGATCGGGCATCCCGTCGACCGCGACGAGTGGCTGATGACGCCGCAGATGGTCAACGCCTACTACAACCCCGGCACGAACGAGATCTGCTTCCCAGCGGCAATCTTGCGACCACCGTTCTTCGACATCAACGCCGATCCGGCTCACAACTACGGCGGGATCGGGGCTGTGATCGGGCACGAGGTTGGGCACGGCTTCGACGACCAGGGCTCGCGGTACGACGGCGAGGGCAACCTCGTCGACTGGTGGACCGACGACGACCGCGCCAACTTCACTGCGCGGGCCGACAAGTTGATCGAGCAGTACAGCGGCTACGAGCCACGTGAGCTGCCGGGTCACCAAGTCAACGGTGCGATGACGGTGGGCGAGAACATCGGCGACCTCGGCGGTCTGACCGTCGGCCTGCAGGCCTACGAGATCAGCCTCGACGGTCAGCAGGCGCCGGTGATCGACGGGCTGACCGGACGTCAACGGATGTTCTACAACTGGGCCACGATCTGGCGCGCGAAACGACGCGACGAGTACGCGCTACAACTGCTCGCCGTCGACGTGCATTCGCCGCCGGAGTTCCGTGCCAACATCGCCCGTAACCTCGACGAGTTCCACGATGCGTTCGAAACATCGCCCAGCGATGCGATGTGGCTCGACCCCGCGGACCGCGTCCACATCTGGTGAACGGGCCGGCCCAGGATCAGGCCAGTTGGTCTTCGAGCGCTTCGATCACCGTGGAATCGTCCGGCAGGACGCCGGGCCGATAGCGCGCGACCACGTCGCCGGCCGGTGAGACGAGGAACTTCTCGAAGTTCCACTGCACGTCTCCCGCCTCGCCTTTGGCGTCGGCATGTGTCGTCAGCACGTCGTACAAGGGATGCCGGTCTGTTCCGTTGACGTCGACCTTCTCCGTCATCGGGAAGGTCACGCCGTAGGTCTCCGAGCAGAAGTTGGCGATCTCTTTTGACGTGCCCGGTTCCTGCCCGCCGAACTGGTTGCAAGGCACCCCGATCACGGTGAAGCCGCGGTCGGCGTACTTCTCGTGCAGTTGTTCGAGGGTGGCGTATTGGGGAGTGAGGCCGCAGCGCGACGCGACGTTGACGATCAGTGCTGTCTTGCCGCCCGCAAGTTCGCGGAAGCTGGAAGCGGTGCCGTCCAATCGGCCGATGCGAGTGTCGATAAGACTCATACCCCTAGCCTAAAACCCCCGTGGTAATCGGGGGATTCCGGGCAAGCCAGCTACTTGTTGGCTTGTCTCGCCGCCCGGCGCTTCTCAGCGCGTTCACGTTTCTCCGCCGCGTCGAGTGCCTTGGCCTCTTCCGGTGTCGGTGCTGTGCCGCCGTACGACTTCGGCACCCACCAGGCGCCGTCCTCGTGGTCGGCATACTGGCGGATGGTTTGGCCGAGCAGGTCGCTCATCTTGGCGTGCAGGTTCTTCGTCTCGACGGCAGCGTTCTTGCCTGTCACGTCGATCGGCTCTCCGACGGTGATGGCAATCGCCTTGCCGCGAGAGAAGTCGCGGGGGTGGTCCTTGGTGAACATCCGCTGGGTGCCCCAAAGGATGAGTGGGATGAGTGGAACGTCGGCCTCCGACGCCATCCGCACTGTGCCGGTCTTGAAGTCCTTGAGCTCGAAGCTGCGGCTGATCGTCGCCTCGGGGAAGACTCCGACGACCTCACCGCGACTCAGGTAGTCGAGCGCAGTGGCGTAGGACGTCGTCCCCTCCTCGCGGTCGACTTCGATGTGGTGTAGGGAACGCATCACTGGCCCGGCCACCTTGTGGGCGAAGATCTCGCGCTTGGCCATGAAGCGCACCAGTCGTTTGGAGGGTTGCGCGGCATAACCCGCCAAGATGAAGTCGAGATAGCTGATGTGGTTGACGGCGAGCACTGCGGCACCGCTTGTCGGGATATGTTCGGCACCAGTGATCTGGAACTTCAGGCCTAGCGCCTTGAAGGCGGCCTTGGCCGTCAGGATCACGGTCGGATAGGTGATGTCTCGCACCCGCCACACCGTAACCTACGCGCGCGTAACCTGTCGCTCGTGAGAGACGGCGTGCATTCACCCCTGACCGAGAGGGTTGACCGTGTTTGCCGTACTAGGTGAGGCCCTGCTCGACATGGTCCAGCCAGAGCCGGGTCGAACCTACATCGCGCGGCCCGGCGGCGGTCCGTTCAACATCGCGATCGGGCTACAGCGACTTGACCACGAGACAGCGCTGATGGCGCGGTTGTCGACGGGTGGCCTGGGCACCATCGTCCGTGAGCACGCGGCCGCCAACGGACTCGACCTGTCCGCCTGCGTTGACACCGACGACCAGACAACCCTTGCTTTTACCTCGCTCGATGCTGAAGGTCGAGCGTCGTACGACTTCTACCTCGATGGCACCGCGGACTGGGGATGGACCCCGTCCGAGCTCGAACGGCTTCCAGAGACGGCGAAGGTGGTGCACACCGGTTCGCTCACCGCCGCGATTTCACCTGGCGCGGAGGCTGTGCTCGCGATGGTCGAACGACTGCACACCGAGGGAGCTCGCCTCCTCAGCTACGACCCGAACATCCGGCCGGCCCAGGCCGGCGGCCGCCACGAAGCGGGCGAGCGGACTGAGCGGTACGTCGCTGCAGCTCACGTCGTCAAGGCCAGCGACGACGACCTGGCTTGGCTCTACCCCGACCTCGCTGTCGCCGACGTGATGAGTCGCTGGTTGGAGCTCGGAGCAGAGCTGGTGGTGGTGACCCGAGGAGCTGGTGGCTGCTTGGCGATGACAGCGCAGGGGATGGCGACCAGCCGAGACGGCATGTCAGTCGATCTGGTCGATACGATAGGTGCCGGCGACGCCTTCCAGTCAGGTCTGTTGTCGGGGCTTGTCGATGCCGGCTGCACGACACCAGGGTCGGTCCGCGGGATGGCGACACAAGAACTTGACGGCGTACTTGACCGGGCGATTCTCGTGTCGGCGATGACGTGCGAGCGCGACGGAGCTGATCCTCCGACGAGGTCGGAGTACGACGCTCGCGCTCAGCGGCCTAAGCCACCTAATCGAAGACGGTGGCGAGGCTGATCCGCTGGTAGGGCGACTCGCAGGGCGGTCCGGACGACACCAGCAGCTCGCGTTCGTCGAGGTCCATCACGACTGAGCTGGCAGTGAGCGACTGCAGCTCCGGCGGGTCGGTCTCGTTGACGTGGCGGCACACGGCGTAGGGGAATCCGAGGTGATCTTGCAGACCCGCGATGACGTCGTCGACGAGTACCTTGCGTTCGGCGGCCGGGGCGGCCAGCAGCTGACGCAGCCGAGCATCGCGGAACAGCGAGGACCCGCCGGTGTCGTACAACGCATCGATCACGTTCAGTCCCGACACGAAGTGGTTCGCGTGGGTAAGGACGCCATCCTGGGGGAGTACCCGCCCGGTGAGGCCGGGCGTCAGCTCGAGATCGATCGCGGTGCCACCGGCAGCACCGATCAACATGTTGATCGAGGCGCTGCGGGGGAGCGCGGTGACCTTCAGGGAGATCGACAACCCGTCGGGCTGATCGAGCACGTCGCGGATCAGCACGTGGTAGGGAACGCCGCCGGGAGCACCATCGCGGTCGCTGTGCAGAAGGTTGACGCACACGCCGACACCGGCCGAGTTCACACCGCTCTTCGCCAGCATGCCGGCTTCGGTCAGCGTGACGATCGCGTGACCTCGTTCGTCACGGGTGGCGAGAACGAGCGTGTAGGGCACCTGTGTCGGGTACCAGTCCCAGTTCTGCGCGAGCAGGGTGTTGCCGCTTGCGGTGTGCTCCGGGAGCACCGCGACCGCGGTGCATTCGGTGGCGCGCAGGTCGGCGGGCAACATCAGTTCCGTGCGGGCATTCAGTGCGTAGATGTCGCCGGACGCGACGCCTGCGCCCTCGGCCACACCGTCGAGGGTGGCGGCGATGCGAGGCGTGTACTCCCGGGTGGTCGTCGCGAAGCCTTCGCCGATCCGGGCCACCTCGGTCGCGTCGAGCCCCACATCACGGAACTTGCCGCGGTAGTCGTCGATGTTGCCGGCGATGAGCTCGGCGGCCTGTTCGCCGTACGAGCCGCCGATGTCCGACGGGTCACCCTCAGCGAGGATCAGCGGATACGTCATAGGTTCGAGCGTAACTTGCGCGGTCTGTCCATGCTGATTCCGCTATGCGCCTCGAGGTCCAACGTGGCGGATCTGTAGGTTCGGTCGGTATGACGGATGCTCAAGAACCCGCTGATCGGACGAAGCCGCCGCTGGTCGCCGATGAGCGCACCCTGCTCGACGGATGGCTCGACTTCCACCGTCGCACTCTGCTGTGGAAGTGCGAGGGGCTGACCGACGATCAACTCCGGCTGCGGGCGGTGCCGCCGTCCGACCTGTCGCTGCTGGGTTTGGTGCGGCACATGGCCGGAGTAGAGCGCGGCTGGTTCGCCGACGTCTTCGGCACTGACGCCACACCGCTCTATATGACCGACGACGGGATCGACACTGACTTCGATGGCGTCGACTCAGCCGACGTGGCCGCCGACTTGGCGCTGTACCGGCGAGAGATCGCGACGCTTCAGAAGGCCGCCGAGGCAATTGACGTCGATCACATCTGGTCCACTCCGGACGGAACGCAGATCGCACTGCGGTGGATCTACACCCACATGATCGAGGAGTACGCCCGGCACAACGGTCATGCCGACCTGCTTCGCGAGGTCATCGACGGCACCACGGGAGACTGAGCGTTAGGGCGTCGGCTCCCACACGGCGGCGTCATGGGCGAACACCACACGCTGCGGGTCGAACTCGAGCAGGCGTGCCACCCAGCTAGGGGCGACCGGCAACGGCTCGCGGTGTCCGAGGTCGGTAGCCGATTCCGCAAGGACATCAGCGCTCCACGCGGAGGCCGTGTCGTGCGACTGGCCGGCCAGGACGATGGAGCCGTCCTCGCACCGCACCACCAAGGATTGGTGACCGTCGACGTGTCCGGGTGTGGGGATCACGTGGACACCAGGCCAGATCTCCGCTTCGCCGTCGAGTTGCTCGTAGCGGGTGCCGGGATGATTGACGAGGTGGTCCATCGTGTAGTCGCCGGCTTGGGCCGTGGTCAACTCGTTGCGCTGGCAGACGATGGGCGTCCCGCCCAGCAGCGGGTTTCCGCCGCAATGGTCGAAGTGCAGATGGCAGTTCACCACGATGTCGACCTGGTCGAGTGAGAACCCGCGGTCGTGCAGTGCCTGCTGCAAGGGGATTCGCTGCGGTCGGTACCAGGCTTCGGTTGCGTCATCTCCTTTACCCAGGCCCGTGTCGAGCAGAACCAGCCCGTTGCCGTGCTGGACCAAGTAGCCGTAGACCGCTTCTACTCGCGGTTGGTCGGTGCCGGTCTCCTCCGCAGGTCGCACGAATGTGCCGAGCCGCAGTCTCGAGATGTCGTCGGAGAGCATGACCCGACCTTACGGAGGACGCCACGCATGCAGTGCTCAACCCCGAGCAAGGGTCATCTCCAACTCAAGCTCGTCTCGCAGCGGGATGTCATACGCTCCCGACCTCGGAATTTCCGGCTTCAGCATCTCCCGGCTACGGTCTACCGCCCCAGGGCGAATCCGAGCCAGGCGGAATCCGCGCCGTTGGTAGAACCGAAGTGCCTCAAGGTTGTCGTTCGTGGTGACCACCCACAGACGCCGACAGCCCGCGTCCCGGGCAATGTCCTGGACAGCGGCGAGCAGCGCGGAACCGACACCCAACAGCCGGGTCGCGGCGTGCAGCGTCAGGAGCTCGCAGTCGTCTCCATCGACCACGTACGTGGCAGCACCCCTCAGTTCACCCTCCGACCAGGCCAACACGGCAGGGTGATCCAGTGAGTCGACGAGTGCGCCGCGCCTCGCGACCCGCAGCGCGTTCCGCTCTCGGAGAAAGACCTCGAGCGCCGCTCGATGCTCGGGCCGGCTGGGCACCAGTTCCACGATCGCAGTCTCGCATCTCGCCGTCCGCTGTTGATGTGCGAGCGGTCGGACTAGTGGGCCAGCTTGAGACCGACCACGCAGCCGATCAGGCCGACGATGAGCGCCACTTTCACAACGCTCACGGACTCCGACCCTGTGAACATCCCGAACGCGACTGTCAGACCCGCACCAATCCCCACCCACACGGCATACGCGGTCCCGATCGGGAGGCTTCGCATCGCATATGCCAGGCCGCTCATGCTGAGCACCAGACCGACAACGAAGACCACGGATGGGGTGAGGCGCGAGAACCCTTCCGACTTGCCGAGGGCCACCGCCCACCCGGCTTCGAGGACACCAGAGACAACGAGCACCAACCACGCCATGACGGACTCCTAGAGGCCGTCTTGTCGCGTTCCGGGTACGGCTCCCTCGTCCGGCGAGCCTCACCGGCTCGTAGTTCAAGGATCTCACGCGCCCATCCGAGATGGACGGTGACCGGGTGCCGTATTGAGTCTGGTCACAGACGCTGACGGCGAGTACAACCGATTCAGAGGCATCCGCCAGTGGGAGGGGAGCGAGATGGCCGATGTTCGGGTGGCGTCGTTCAACGTGGAGAACCTGTTCGCTCGACCGGCAGCGTTCAGTGCCGAGAACCAGGCTGTCGGCAACCAGGTGCTGGCCGACTACCGGGAGTTCAACACGCTGATCGGCAACCAGGTATACAGCGCGGCCGACCGTGAGCGGATGAAGGACCTGCTGGTGGCCTTGGACGTCTACTACGTCAACACCCACAACGCGGTACGTCGCCGGTTCACCCAGACCCCGGCCTGGGCGTGGATGCGCAAAAACAGGGGCAGCTTCGACACCGAGCCGACCGACCCCACCAAGGACGTGGAGATCAACGCCACCGGCCGCAACGCCTGGATCGGCTGGTTGGAGCTTGCCACTCACGCCGTCAACGAGATCGGCACCCGGATGACCGCGAAGGTGATCACCGAGATCGACGCTGACATCTTGGCGATCATCGAGGCCGAGGACCGGACCTCTCTGATCCGGCTGAACGACGAGCTGCTCGGCGGCATGTACCGCCACGTGATGCTGGTCGACGGCAACGACGAACGCGGCATCGACGTCGGGATCATGACCAAGACCGGGTTCCCGATCCGGTTGATCCGCTCCAACGTCGACGCCGAGGACGACCAAGGCACTGTCTTCAGCCGAGACTGTTGTGAGTTCGCCGTCGGTACGCCGTCCGGTGCGGTGTTGAGGGTGTTGGTCAACCACTTCAAGTCCCAGTCGGGGGGTGGCGGCAGCCAACGGAAGCGACAGGCAACCAAGGTCCGCGGCATCGTCGAGGAGCTGGTCAACGATGGCGACCGCGTCCTCGTGCTGGGCGATCTCAACGAAGGACAACCCGCCTTGGACCAGCCGCCACCGAATCTGGCTACCTTGTTCGACCCGAACGGTCCACTCGTGTCGTGCTACCAGTTGCCCGGGTTCGAGGTCGGCGCCAGGCCGGGGACCTTCGCACCGTGCGCGCTCGGCGACCGCCTGGACTACATCCTGCTCTCCCACAGTCTCGTTCCCGGGTTCCGCAATGGTGAGGTGTTCCGCAAAGGAGTCTGGGGTGACCGCAAGACCCGGCCCACCGACTGGGAGACCTACCCCGAGATGACCGAATCGGTCCACCAAGCCTCCGACCACTCTGCGGTTGTGATCGACCTGGACGTCTAGCCGGTAGCGCGAAAGCGTCCAGGGCTGCACTGGGTCTCACCGTTCGGATGTGCCGGCGAGAGGTCGCTACCGTGTCTGGGTGCTTCCAACCCTCCTCACTCAGCGGCTCCAGTTGGCGCCCGTAGGCGAAGTAGACCTCGACCTCATGCGCGTCCTCAACGCAGATGAGGCGGTCATGCGCAACCTGACCGGTCGTCCTGCCAGTCAGAAGGAGACGGAGGCGGAGTGGAGCCAGCGGCTGCAGGAACGGTCGAACCGTCCGGCGGGATTGGGCTACTGGATCGGCCGGACTTCGGGGGACTTCGTCGGATGGTGGGGTCTCGGCGCGTGCACGTGGGACGAAACCACAGCGAATCTCGGATTCCGACTGCGACCACCGCATTGGGGAATGGGTCTGGCGACCGAAGGGAGCAGAGCCCTGTTGGAACATGGTTTTGACACGGCCGGACTCGCCTCGATCTGGGCGTCGACCACCCCGCACAACGCGGCATCACAACGAGTTCTCGAAAAACTAGGGATGCGCTACCTCGGGATCCGATTCGACCAGAGCCAGTACGCCGTCAGCGCGGTCGATTGGGCAACCGGTAGCCATTTGACTCGGTGAGCTCCGCTCATGCCGACTTGAGGTCGTCTCGTATCAATCTGGAGCTCGACTCAGCTCGTCGACGATTCGGTTCATGTCTGTCCGCGGCACCGATTCGGCAACGTAGACCCCGAAGGTGTCCCTGTCGAAGCGGACCCCCAAGACCTTCTCAGGCACGTAGCCAGGGAAGGACCACACAGTCACCTGCTTCGGGTTATCTGAGAACACCGAACCCTCAGAGCCCTCGCCCACATCGTGGCAGTCGGCCACATCACCCTTGGCGAACTCAGTAGCATCTCTGTCGGTGAAGCCGTAGCCGCTATAGACACGGTGGCCGCCAACGCGGACTTGATTCGTGCAGTCTTGCTGGCCTGAGGTCTCGTCGGCGCGATCGCCCGGACACGAGCCGACCGCGGTGACTGCGTCGCCTCCGCGGCTCTAGGCTCAGGTCCATGGCCGAAGGTGGGGACGACGCGCACGCAGGCGACGCGTATGCGCGTGCCTCCGAAGCGGCAAAAGCACTACGAGACAAGGGATTCGGCGATCACGACGTCCTCATCGTCTTGGGCTCCGGCTGGCAAAAAGCAGCAGACGCCTTCGGAGAAGCGCAGGCCGTCGTACCCATGGCCGACGTCCCGGGGTTCGTCACCCCCACCGCGCAAGGTCACGGATCCGAGATCAGGTCGTACGACGTCGGAGGTCGTCGTGTGCTCGCCCTCCTCGGTCGGACTCACCTCTACGAAGGCCGCGGCCTTGAAGCGGTCGTGCACGGCGTCCGGACAGCCGCCGCCCTCGGCTGTCGCACGGCCATCCTCACCAACGCCAACGGAAGCTTCCGCCGGGACTGGCAGCCGGGCACGTGCATGCTCATCACTGACCACCTCAACCTGACAGCGACGTCCCCGCTGATGGGTCCGCGCTTCGTCGACCTCACCGAGGCCTACTCGGCGCGTCTTCGAGATGCCGCGAAGCAGGTGCATCCCGACTTCGTCGAAGGCGTCTATGCCATGCTCCCCGGGCCGCACTACGAGACGCACGCCGAAGGGGAGATGCTCGTCAAGCTAGGTGCGGACGCGGTCGGGATGTCGACGGTGCTGGAGGTCATCGCCGCCCGCGAGCAAGGCCTCGAGGTGCTGGGACTGTCGATGGTCTCCGTGACGGAGGGCCTCGACACAGGCATAGATCCCGACTCCGTCGTCGAAGTAGCAGCACAATCAGCATCAGCACTTGGTCCCGCCCTCGTGAGGATCATCGCCGCAGCGAAAGGTTCGCCATGAGCATCGACAGCCCTTCGACCAGTCCGGGTGGACGCCCGACCAGCGCACTCGTGGTCGAGCGGAACGGCATCAACGTCATCGCCGAGGAGGAGCGCAAAGGCCACCCGCGCGACCTGTTCTGGCCATGGTGCGCGGCAAACATCTCGGTATTCGGGGTGTCCTACGGTTCGTTCGTCCTCGCCTTCGGGATCAGCGGCCGGCAAGCCATCGTCGCCGGAATCGTGGGCGTCGTCCTTTCCTTCCTGCTGGTCGGCCTCGTCTCGCTGGCGGGCAAGCGCGGCTCGGCCCCGACGATGGCGCTGTCCCGGGCGCCCTTCGGCGTACGCGGAAACTCCGTGCCCAGTCTGGTCTCCTATCTCATCCTGGTCGGCTACGAAACCGCACTGGTTGCCCTCGCCACGTTCGCTACCGCTACTGTCTTCGGACGGCTGGGTTGGGGCAGTGGAGACACCGTCAAGATTCTGGCGTTCGTTGTCGTCGCGCTGATCATCGTGGGTGGTGGTGTGCTCGGCTTCGACACCGTGATGCGCATGCAGAAGTGGCTGACGGTCTTGATGGTGATCGTCACGATCGGCTACATCGCCTTGACCTTCGACGAGGTCTCCTGGTCGGCGATGGATGACCTTCCGAGCGGCAGCAACGAGGCCGTGTTCGGGGCCTTCGTGCTCGTCGTGTCTGGCTTTGGGATCAGCTGGGTCAACTCGGCAGCCGACTACTCGCGCTATCTGCCGAGGAGCGCTTCCGGCAAAGGGATCGTGTGGTGGACGACGTTCGGCGGCAGCCTTCCGCTCGTCATCCTCGTCACGTACGGCGTCTTGCTCGCCGGGTCCGACCCCGACCTGTCGGCAGCGCTGGCCGCTGACCCGATCGGCGCCCTCACCGTGGCGCTGCCGGACTGGTTCCTGCTTCCGTTCGCCATCGTGGCCGTCGCCGGCCTCGTCTCAGGCGCACTGCTCGACATCTACTCCTCGGGCCTCACACTGCTGACCCTCGGCCTTCCGGTGCAACGCTGGATGGCCGCTGCGTTGGACGGCGTCATCATGATCATCGGCACGATCTACATCGTCTGGGTGGCCGATGACTTCCTGACCCCGTTCTTCGCCTTCCTGGTCACGTTGGCCGTTCCCATCGCGGCCTGGTGCGGCATCTACCTGGCTGACCTGATGCTCCGCCGCCGCGACTACGACACGGCCGACCTCTTCGACCCGCGAGGCCGCTATGGATCGTTCAACCCCGTCGCCCTCGGCTCGATGGCGGTGGCCACATTCCTCGGTTGGGGACTTGTGGTGAGCACGGCGGCCGACGGCTACCCGCCCGAGGCCAAGGGCTTTGGCTGGCAGGGCTATCTGCTGGAGCCGCTCGGGCTCGGGCCGAAGCTCAACGGCACGTGGACCTACGCCAACCTCGGCGTGGTCGTTGCCCTGGTGCTGCCCTTCTTCGCCTACCTGCTGCTCGGACGGAGCGCGGTTCGGCGCCAAGAGGCACTCGAGCCGTCGACCACTAACCTCGAGTGATGGTCGGACAGGCAACGGTCGTCAAGGCATGGGGGCGCACGGAGGCGCTGAAGTACGCCTCCGAGGTCTTCGAGGTGTACGACGCCGTCTTCGGAGACCACCCGAACAAGGCCTCGTGGCAAGAGGAGTTGTACGAACGCCACTGTGCCCGCGAGGGCTTCCGCTTGACCGTCGCCATGCGCAACCTTCGACTGGTCGGCTTCGCCTGGGGGTACGTGGGACAGCGTGGTCAGTACTGGCCCGACCGGGTCGTCAAAGCGCTACCCCCAGCAGTGGCCGATGAGTGGGTGGGTGGCCACTTCGAGTTCGTCGAGCTGGCGGTGTTGCCGAATGCCAGGCGAGAAGGACTCGGTAGCCGGCTGCACGACGTACTCCTCGACAACGCCGCGCCGAAGCGGGCACTGCTCAGCACCGACAACCACGACTCGCCCGCAGTCCGGCTGTACGCCGCCCGTGGATGGCGCAAGCTCGGCGAGCTCAGTCCTGACACCCAGGTGATGGGCCTCGATCTCGGCGCATCGGCCGGTCAACCGCGGGGATAGGGTCGCCGCATGAGTGGTCCTGAGGTATCTGAAATCTTCGACCCGAGTGTTTGGCGAGAGGTACCGGGTTTCGACGACCTCACCGACGTGACCTATCACCGCGCGGTCGAACAGGGGACGGTGCGGATCGCGTTCCACCGCCCCGAGGTGCGCAACGCGTTTCGCCCGCACACGGTCGACGAGCTTTACCGCTGTCTCGATCACGCCCGGATGTCCTCCGACGTGGGATGCGTACTGCTGACTGGTAACGGTCCTTCACCGCGCGATGGTGGCTGGGCGTTCTGCTCTGGCGGTGACCAGCGCATCCGCGGGAAGGCCGGCTACCAGTACGAAACAGAGCCACCGAGCTCAGCAGACGACTCGCAGCCGCCGACGCCAGATCCGGCGAGACTCGGCCGGCTGCACATCCTCGAGTGCCAGCGGCTGATCCGCTTCATGCCCAAGGTGGTGCTCTGCGTCGTACCCGGCTGGGCGGTTGGTGGAGGTCACAGCCTGCACGTCGTCGCCGACCTTACGATCGCGTCCGCCGAGCATGCCCGCTTCAAGCAGACCGACGCCGACGTCGCGTCGTTCGACGGCGGCTACGGCTCGGCCTACTTGGCCCGCCAGGTCGGGCAGAAGTTCGCTCGGGAGATCTTCTTCCTCGGGATGGAGTACGACGCCGAGGCCGCGCATCGAATGGGCATGGTCAACGCCGTCGTACCGCATGACCAGCTGGAGAGCGTGGCCCTGGAGTGGGCGGCCAAGATCAATAGCAAGTCGCCGACGGCGCAGCGGATGCTCAAGTACTCCTTCAACCTCATCGACGACGGACTGGTCGGCCAGCAGCTGTTCGCGGGGGAGGCGACTCGGCTCGCCTACGGCACTGACGAAGCCGCCGAGGGACGGGACGCGTTCCTCGAAAAGCGGCCCCCGGACTGGTCGGACTACCCCTACTACTACTGACCTACCCGCGACCCTGTGGTTAGTCGCCCGCGCGCGCCATCGCGTCGACGCACACCGTGATTGCCAAGATGAGCGCAACATCCTGTTCCTCGGACAGCTGGACACCGTAGGTGTCGCGCAGCCGGAACCACTTCTTCGACACTGTCGCCACGGTGTCGCCGTCTCGTTCGATCTTGTACTCGTGGTCGACGATATTGCCGTGAACCTTGAGGTCCTCGCCGCCGTCGACGTCGATAATGTAGTGGTCGCGGATGCCCAGCAGGCGCTTGTGCACTGTCGCCTTGGTGCTGCCGCGCTCGATCGTCATCTTGTCGCGGATGCTGAGTTTCTTCTCCTGGATCTTCGACAGCTCGTTACCGTCTGCATCCTCGAGAATGAAGGTGTCGCGCATCCGAGCGGCCTTGCCGTTGACCTTGAAGAGCTTGTTACCCTCCTCGTCCTCGATCCAGTAGTCGTCGCCGATCGCCATGATCTTCTCGCGCATCTGGAACTTAGGGCCATCAAGGCCGCGGTTGCGCAGTCCCATCGTCGTCCCCTTTCTGCCGAGTCGTGGACAACATACGACGGTGACGACTGACGGAGCATCACCCAGATTGAATGACCGCTGTCGAACGGTGCGAAAGCCCGCGTCTGAATCGGCGCTGGCGATCGGGGGATGGCTCATCGTCCTTTCGGTTGAGATCCGGGCAATCACGTCCGAACCATCACACAGGGTGAAACTCTGACTTCGCACCGTCACTAGGCGGAGAGAGGCACGGCACCCCGTGGAAGCACAAGAAATAACTGTTGGCACTGGCGTCTCCGTACCCGACTCTGCCTACTTCAAGGACCTGGCCGGCTCATCCCTCGAGGTGTATCACCTCGACTGCAAGCCTGCCGGAGTTCTCAGCTGTTCCGCCGTGATCGAGGCAGGCGAGCAAGCTGGCTCACGTGCCTTCAGAGTCGAGTTCCAGGGGCAGCCGGACCGGCCCCTCGAGCAGGCCATGTATCAGTTGCGAGCGGCCGACGGTACGACGTTCCTGCTCTTCATCGTCCCCGTCGGGGCTGGCGACGACGAATTGCGCTACGCAGGGTGCGTCAACCAGGACCTCCCGTGACCCTCACCGCCGGCCGAACCGATCTCATCGTCACCACGCGACCCACCGACGACAGCGACGCTATCTTCATGTTCGTGCTGTACGCGTCCACTCGCGCTGACGATTTCGGTGCCCTCGGATGGAGCGCCAACCAGAATCAGGCGATCGTCCACGTGCAGGCGCAGGCTCAAGAGACGCATTACGACAAAAGACACCCTGCGCTCGACAGGCAGACCGTGTACGTCGAGGGTCTCCGGGCCGGCCGAATCCTGGTTGACCGCACCGGCCCGACGCTGCACCTCGTCGACATCAGCCTGCTTCCGCGATGGCGCGGAAACGGCGTCGGTACCCAGCTTCTCAGGGGGCTGCTCGCCGAGGCGAAGGCAGCCGGCCGCTCGGTTCAACTCGAGGTCGCCAAGACCAACCCGGCCATTCGTCTCTACGAGCGACTGGGATTCGGCGAACCGATCGACCACGGCATGCACTGGGGCCTGAGCTGGCCACGTGCTTACGTCGCCTTCAATGCCTCAGAGCGAGACCGACGAATCAACCACTGACTTCACCGCGACCTGCAACGGAAATGGCGCCGCCCCGCTGTGGTGGGTGGGCGTCCTTTCGGTCGACCTGGGCCTCAGCCGTGGTAACTGATCTGCGTCACACTCCCGGATCGGACGAGGAATCCTTGCGGCGTCGCTCGGCGAACGCCTTCACTTTGGCTCGGTTGCCGCACGAACTCATGCTGCACCAGCGCCGTCGACCGGATGTGTCGACGAAGAGCCAGCCGCAATCGCTCCCAGGACACGCGCGCACGCGGTCGAGCAGCCCCGAAGTGAGGAGCTCCCCCACAGCCCAGGCGGTCGCGAGCAGGGGAAGCTGGAGACCGGCGCTTGTCGGGAAACTCCATCGAGGGTTGGTGCCTGACTCCACCCGGGCGACGGATCCGGCGCGCCGGAGATGGCCGGTGATCGATGCCATCGCGCGCGAGTCCGTCGGATCGAGTGCCGCAGTGTGGGCCGCGGTGCGCAACTGGCGGGCCGCCGACAAGACGACCCGCGCCTCGTGAGACTGGCGGCTGGCTGATCGCCGCAGACGTCGTACGTCGTCGGGCAGCACCAGTTCGGCGTGCATGGTCCACACCGCGAAGTGGTCGTAGGTCGCGAGCCACTCCTGCCCGGGGTGGGGAGGTTCGCCCCAGCCTGCCCAGGTGTTGCAGAAGTCCAGCGCGGGATGCCCGCCCACGCGCTTCGGAACCTGCAACCCGTCGAGCTCCACCCAGTGCATGCCGACATTGTGCCTTGAATCGTTACCATCGAGTGTGGTGACCTGCTAACCGGTAAAAGTTAATTGGGAGGTTAGGAGACTTTCGCTATGCACAAGCTTGTTTCCCTCATCGGGATGATCGCGATCTCGGGAGCCCTCGCTGGGGTCGGTTCTGCGCCCTCGGCTGTCGCCGGGGCTGACTCGCCATCAAATGTCGCCAGTAACTCGCTGGAGTGGGTCCGCTTTCACCAGGAAGACTCCACGGCACCGGCTGGCCGCGGTTGCACGTTCGCAGTGGACGAACACGTCGTGGCCGACCGCGAGTTCTTCATGGATGTGGCTACCTATCCTGACGGCACCACGAAGACGCAGCTCTGGAAGGGCCCGCTGGTGATGAGGTTCACCAACGCCGACAGTGGTGAGTCTGTTGTCAGGAACCTGAGCGGCCGATCAGTCGTGACCTACGACGCTGACGGGTCGTTCTCATCGATCACCCTGCTCACTGGGCATTTCGCGGGCACGATCCGACCAGGCAGCGACATTCCTGCGGGCATCTACCGCATCGGTGGCACCGGCTCGACGCTGTCTGTCGAGGAGGGTGTGAGCCACCTCGCCCTCGGACCCAAGGGCTCCGCTGAGAATCTGTGCGACGCATTGGCGGGCTGAGTCGCTGAGCCATCCGGGGGCCGGTCGGACTGCTGGACGTCGGGCGTCGTCATCGCCCTTCTGATGACCGAGCTCGTCGGACACGGCCCCCGGTGGTGTCGCGAGGACACGCTTTGCTTTAGGTTCGGCACGTGTTGGTCGCAATCGTGAAGGAGACCCTCGACGGCGAGGCGCGCGTCGCGATGGTCCCCGAACTGGTCAGCAAGCTGACGGCGATCGGGTACGACGTCGCGGTCGAGCCCGATGCCGGCCGCCTCGCGCAGTACGCCGATGAGGAGTACGCCGATGCAGGAGCGCTCATCAACGCCGATGCCCTGGAGTACGCCGACGTCGTCTTGTCCGTCCAGCCACTGACAAGCCCGCAGCTGCGGCTGCTCCGTGAGGGCGCGGCCACGATCTCGTTCCTCCCGACAGCGCAGTCGCTCGAGCTCGTCAAGGAGCTGCGTGACCTGCAGATCACCTCGTTCGCCATGGAGCTCGTGCCTCGGATTTCCCGCGCTCAGTCGATGGACGCGCTCAGCTCGCAGGCTCTGGTCGCCGGCTATCGCTGCGCCGTGGTCGCGGCTGGTCGCCTTCGGCGGTTCTTCCCGCTCAACATGACGGCCGCCGGGACAGTGCCGCCGGCCGAGGTCGTCGTACTCGGAGCTGGTGTCGCTGGGCTGCAGGCCATCGCCACCGCCAAGCGGCTCGGGGCCGTCGTCAAGGCGTACGACGTCCGGGCGGCCGCCGCTGAGGAGATCAGGTCGATGGGCGCGGTCGCCATCGAGCTCGAGCTCGACACCCTCGAGGGTGCCGGTGGCTACGCCCGAGAGATGACCGAAGACCGTGCGGAGCGGCAGCGTGAGCTACTGACGCCTCACATCGCAGCCGCGGATGCGCTGATCACGACCGCTGCGGTGCCCGGGCGTGCCGCGCCCAAGCTGGTGACGACCGCGATGGTCGAGGCGATGAAACCCGGATCGGTGGTCATCGACCTGGCCGCCGAGTCGGGCGGAAACGTCGAGGGCTCAGTGCCTGGCGGCGTCGTGAACGTCGGGAACGCGCAGATCTGGGGCGCGTCGAACGTGCCGAGCCAGATGCCCGGCCCGGCCAGCAAGCTCTATGCGCAAAACCTGGTGAACATCGTCACGTTGATGACCGGCGAGGGCGGCTTCGCACCGGACTACGACGACGAGATCGTGGCGGGCACCTGCGTGACGCATGCCGGGCAAGTCACCCATGAACCTACCCGCGAAGCATTGGAGAGCATGGCATGAGTGAAGCCGACCTGGTCTGGTTGACGATCTTCGTCCTTAGTGTCTTCGTCGGGATCGAGGTCATCTCCAAGGTCTCCTCGACACTGCATACGCCATTGATGTCAGGCGCCAACGCCATCCACGGCATCATCTTGATCGGCGCCATCGCGGTCACGGGCACCACCGACTCGACACCGGCACTGCTCGTGGGGTTGATTGCCGTCGTCCTGGCCACCGTCAACATGGTGGGCGGCTTCGTGGTCACGGACCGGATGCTGCAGATGTTCGTTCGCAAGAAGGAGCCTCGCGCATGAGCGATAGCACCGCTCAGCTGCTGTTTCTCGTCGCCGCCGTTTGTTTCATCCTCGCGCTCAAGGGTTTGTCGTCACCCAAGACGGCGCGTAACGGCAACCTGCTCGGTGCGGCTGGTGCCGTGCTGGCCACCATCACGATCTTCGCGTACGCCGAACTGGACCACGTGCTGCTGATCCTGATCGCCATCGCGATCGGCACGGTCCTCGGAGTGGTCGGCGCGCAGCGCGTACAGATGACCCAGATGCCACAGCTGGTGGCGTTGTTCAACGGCGTTGGAGGCGGGGCGGCATCGCTGGTGGCGCTGCTCGAGCTCCACGAGGTCGTCGATGGGGGCACCCTGTCCGACGTACCGACGTTCAACCTGGTGGCGATCGCGTTCACGATCTTGGTGGGCACGATCAGCTTCTCCGGATCGATGGTGACGTTCGCCAAGCTCCAGGAGCTGATGACGACCCGACCGGTCATGTTCCCGGGGCTGCCGGCTCTGTTCGGTGGCTCGCTGGTGGCCGGATTAGTGCTGTCGATCGTGCTCGTGGCGGATCCGGCGCTGTGGGCCGGTGTGGTCCTGGGCTTGCTGGGCCTGGTCATCGGCGTCTTGCTCGTCTTGCCGGTGGGTGGTGCCGACGTACCGATCGTCATCTCACTGCTCAACGCGTTCACCGGCCTGACGGTCGCAGCCGGTGGCTACGTGCTCGGCAACACATTGCTGCTGATCGCGGGCACGTTGGTGGGCGCGTCCGGAACGCTGCTGACGCGCTTGATGGCGTCGGCGATGGGACGGTCGGTCTTCAACATCTTGTTCGGCGCGTTGAAGGGTGGGTCAACTCTCGGCTCGTCAGAGATGTCTGACCGGCCGGTGCGGTCGGCCGGGCCGCAGGACGTGGCGATCCTGCTGGGGTACGCCCGCCGGGTGATCGTCGTACCGGGCTACGGGCTTGCGGTGGCGCAAGCGCAGCACACGCTGCGAGAGCTTGTCGATGAGCTCGGGGCCCGGGGGATCAACGTCGACTACGCGATCCATCCCGTCGCCGGTCGGATGCCCGGCCATATGAACGTGCTGCTCGCCGAGGCGCAAGTGCCGTATGAGCAGCTCAAGGAGATGGACGACATCAACTCCGAGTTCAAACAGGCCGACGTGGTGCTCATCGTCGGCGCGAACGATGTCGTCAACCCGGCAGCCAAGACCACGCCGGGGGCGCCGATCTACGGGATGCCGATCCTGGCGGCCGACGAGGCGAAGCAGGTGGTCTTCATGAAGCGGTCGATGCGGCCAGGCTTTGCCGGCATCGAGAACGAGTTGCTCTTCGACCCCAAGACCACCCTCCTGTTCGGGGACGCCAAAGATTCGATGAGCAAACTCCTTTCTGCCGTGAAGTCCCTGTAACCTCCGCGTCTCGGGGTTTGCCTTGTTTTCAAGCCAAAAGGCTTGTTAACAAGGCAGATCTGCCTTGCAGAGTGGTGGTTTGCCTCCGTGAAGACCCTGTTGCTCACATGGCGAGACCGTGGACTTGCCCCGTCGTACGGCGGTCCACCCGCCGTCGTACGACGTCATCGACATCACAGTGCACGCCGCGGTGGCTCCGCTAGGCTGCCGGAGGGAGGGAGACGTTGTCCCGACACGTATCGATGGAGGCGTTTCCCATGGATTCTGACCACAAGAAGTACGACGAGCCGGAGGATCCCGAGGACACGAGAGGCAAGGCGCTGAGCTATCTGCTCGGCGGAATCGTCGTACTCGTGATCCTGTACCTGGTTGCCAGTGGCAAGGTCCAGGTGTTCGGCGGCTGATCCTCAAGGCCAGCCAAGAGGTCTGCAAGGCAAACCCACAGTTTGCAAGGCAGATCTGCCTTGTTCACAAGCCTTTTGGCTTGAAAACAAGGCAAACCCCAACCCCCCAAACTAGTTGGCGATGCCGTAGAGACGGTCTCCGGCGTCGCCGAGACCCGGCACGATGTAACCCTTCTCGTTCAGCTTCTCGTCCATCGCGGCTGTCACGATCGTGACCGGGACGTCGAGATCCGCGAGGTCCTTCTCCAAGCGCGCGCATCCCTCGGGCGCCGCCAGCAGACAGATCGCCGTGATGTGCTCCGCACCTCGTTCGACGAGGAAGTTGATCGCCGCCGCCAGCGTCCCGCCTGTGGCCAACATCGGGTCGAGCACGAAGCACTGCCGCCCTGACAGGTCGTCCGGCAGCCGCTCGGCGTACGTCGACGCCTTCAAGGTGTCCTCGTCACGAATCATCCCGAGGAACCCCACCTCGGCGGTCGGCAGCAGCCGAACCATCCCCTCGAGCATCCCCAGCCCAGCCCGCAAGATGGGTACGACGAGCGGCTTCGGGGAAGCCAGCTTGACCCCATCGGCGTCCGCCACCGGCGTGGTGATTCGCACGACCTCAGTCCGGACCTCCCTGGTGGCTTCGTACGCCAGCAACGTCACGAGCTCCTCGGCGAGTCGCCGGAAAGTGGGTGACTGGGTGTTCTCGTCTCGCAGTGCGGTGAGCTTGTGTGCGACGAGCGGGTGATCGATCACGAGGGTCTGCATGGTGGTCAACCTAAGGGATAGGCCATCCGAAGGCATAGAAAGGTTGACGGCGTTACGGGGTCGCTATGCCTGCCGAGTTCTGTCACCATCGACTTATGAGCACGATGGATGCTGAGTCCGCAGCGGCGATCGATTTCGCCGTTGCGGCGTCCTGTGAGGATGGAGCGTGGACCGTTTCCACGCTGCCACCGCGAGCGGCCACCGAGCTTGATGTGCTGGTGAGGGCGCTCTCCCAGCTCCCGTCTGACGTCGGGACGATTGGCATGGTCAGCGTCGACGAGGACTTCTTCTTGCTGGCCCGCGTCGCCGGCACCCATGTGCAGCTGCTGCTGTCGGACGTCGGAGCCGCCACGGAGTCGCCGCTGGCCCGCGCTGTCGTCGAGCGTCTCGAGCTGCCACCGCCCGATGACGACGACGACCAGATCCAGCCGGCAGGCGACCTCAGCATGCTGTCCGACCTCGGTCTCGCTGCGATGGAACTCGGCGCAATCTGTGACGACCTCGAGCTTTACCCCGACGAGCTGCTCGGTGACATCGCTTCGCGGCTGGGCTTTGGCCGCGAGTTCGACGACATGCTCGACTCAGTTCTCGCGTAGGTCGCAGGCTTGCCGCAATGAGTACGTCGGCGCGTGAGACGCGCGCCCGGTACGACGACCTGATGCGCAACGCCATCGAGGTGGCGCGGCAGGCCGAGACATCACACGACGTACCCATCGGAGCTCTCGTCCTTGATGCGCAGTCACGTGTCGTCTCGTCGGCGCACAACCGCCGCGAGGCCGATGCCGACCCGACAGCTCACGCAGAGCTGGTCGCCATCCGCGCTGCAGCGCATGAGCTCGGCAGCTGGCGCCTTGAAGGCTGCACGCTCGTGGTCACGCTCGAGCCCTGCACCATGTGTGCCGGCGCGATCGTGTTGTCGCGGCTCGAACGGGTGGTGTTCGGCGCCTACGACCCGAAGGCGGGAGCCGTCGGTTCACTGTGGGACGTGGTCCGGGATCGCCGGTTGAACCACCGACCCGAGGTGGTCGGAGGGATTCTCGAAGACGAGACCGGCGAGCTGCTGCGGGCCTTCTTCGAGGGCCAACGCTGACCGGTCGTCAATTTCGAGTCGCGCCTGGCTCTCCGGTAACCTTCTCCGCGGTGGCGTGTCCGAGCGGCCTAAGGAGCACGCCTCGAAAGCGTGTGTGGGTGCAAGCCCACCGTGGGTTCAAATCCCACCGCCACCGCCAACTCTCGGCGGCATCTGCGCAGGTCAGCGACCTGACTGGGTGCCGCCGAACTCATGCGCCGATCCGATGAGTCGATCAATGTCCGTCGGTGCCGCGGCTCTTGGTTCCCAGTAGCGTGAACGACACTTTGCAAACGGTGGGGGTGGCGGGTTTGGCTGGAGGCATCAGGGACGCGGACCGACGCCGTGACCCGGTCGAGCGGGTTGTGGTCGTGGGGGCTGGCATCGCCGGGCTCACAGTCGCCAACGTCCTGACGCACGCAGGCGTCGAGTGCGTGGTGCTCGAGGCCCGAGATCGCATCGGCGGCCGTCTGCATACGGTCGACCTCGCTGGTTCGCCGGTCGACCTCGGGGGCTCATGGATCCACCATCCGATCGGCAACCCGTTGCGCTCGTTCGCCGACCAGACAGGTGTCCCATGTCGCGACGGCAACCCGCTCAACGCGATGTCAGGGTTCGACTGCGGTGAGGGGCGTCGGCTGTCGGCCGATGAGGTCGAGGGCAGCCTCGCGCTGGTCTTCGAGGATTTCCCGGCCGCCCTCGATCGTCTACGAGCCGGCTCCGATCAGGACGCTTCCGTCGCGGAGGCGATCGAGGTGTACCTCTCCGAAACTGGTCTCACGGGACATGCAGCGCGGCGTGCCCGACAGGCGTTGCGCGCGACGATCGAGGCCGACGCCGCCGACATGTCGGAACGGCATTCGTTGCGCTGGCTGTGGAACGAGATGGAGTACGACGGAGACTTCTTCGGCGATCTTCCCGTCGGGGGTTACCGCACCCTGGTCGGGGCGATGGCCGGCGGCATCGACGTGCGCCTGCAGGCAGACGTTGAGGAGATCACCGTCTCGGAGGACGTCGTCCAGGTCCGGACCGCGTCTGGGCTCACGGAGGTGGGCTCGCATGTCGTGGTTGCGGTGCCGCTGGGAGTGTTGAAGCGCGGGATCCCACGCTTTGCGCCTGGCCTGCCTGCGGACCGACTCGCGGCCATCGACCGCCTCGGCTTCGGCCGGTACGAGAAGATCGCGCTCCGGTTCGGCGAAGCGTTCTGGCACGAGGCGGGGCTCTCGCACCTGATGCTCTTTCCCTCCGACCCGGACGAGGCGACCCTGTGGGTGTTCGATCAGGACGCGTTTGGTGGCGGAGCAGTCCTGGTCTGCCATGTCTTCCACAGCTCCGCTGGACATGTGCTCGAGACCAGCGAGGACGAAGCCGTCCAGTGGTTCCTCGGCATGCTCACGCAGGCGATCGGCCGCGCCTGTCCGACACCGACTGCAGCGGTGACAACCTCCTGGGCAAACGACCCATACTGTTTCGGTGCCTACACCCACGTGCCTCCTGGGGCATCGCCCGATGACCTAGACCTCCTCGGGGAGCCCGTCGAAGGGCGACTGCTGTTCGCTGGGGAACACACCCAGAGCGCGCGCACGGGGTACGCCGACGGCGCGATGAGCAGCGGGATGCGCGAGGCAGAGCGACTGCTCGGCCGCCCGATCCAACGTCTGGGTCCGAGCACCAGCACGCCATAGGCTCGCTGACCGGTCCTCGGCGGCTTTCGTTCGGTCGAGGCCCGCCCCTCTAGGGTGTGTGCGTGGATTCCGACAGCCTCACACAGGTGCTGTTGGCGGGGTCTGCCATCGTTTTGCTCTCCGTCCTCGCCGTGCGCGTATCGGCCCGGGTCGGCCTGCCAAGCCTGCTGATCTACCTCGCGATGGGCATAGTGCTGGGCGAATCCGTGCTCGGAATCCACTTCGACGACGCCAAGACTGCGCAGGCCCTCGGCTTCGCCGCGCTGATCGTGATCCTGACCGAAGGTGGTCTCACCACCAAGTGGTCTGAGGTCCGGCCATCACTCGGCCTCGGGCTCCTCCTCGCCAGTGTGGGCATCGTCGTCACTTCCGGCATCGTCGCGGTCGTCGCCCACCTGGTTCTCGGGCTGCCCTGGGATCTCTCGCTGTTGCTCGGCGCGGTGACCTCGCCGACCGACGCCGCGGCGGTGTTTGCCGTGCTCCGGAAAGTGCCGCTCAAGACGTCGATCCTCGGCACCCTCGAAGCGGAGTCCGGACTCAACGACGCTCCTTCGGTGCTCCTCGTCGTACTGCTGAGTGCCTCTCATGGTCCTGAGGGCGGGGTGCTCGGCTTCATCGCCTTGATGGTCTTCGAGCTGGCGGGCGGTGTGGCGTTCGGTGTGATCGTCGGGAAGGCGGGCGCGGCGTTATTACGGCGCGTCGCGCTGCCTTCGTCTGGGCTCTACCCGATCACGGTGCTCGCGATTGCGGTCCTGTCGTACAGCGGAGCGGCGTTCCTGCACGCCAGCGGCTTCGCCGCCGTCTACATCACGGCGCTGATTCTGGGTAACTCCGATCTCCCGCACCGCACCTCGAGCCGCTCGTTCGCCGAGGGGCTGGCCTGGCTGGCCCAGATCGGGCTGTTCATCATGCTCGGCTTGCTGGCATCACCGACCACGTTCGAGTGGGAGCATGTCGTCGGCGGGATCGTGATCGGCGCAGCGCTCACGTTGGTGGCGCGGCCGGTCAGCGTGGTGCTCTGCGCCACCCCGCTGCGGATTCCGTGGCCCGAACAGGGGTTCATAGCCATGGCCGGCCTGAGGGGCGCTGTGCCGATTGTGCTGGCAACGATCCCGCTCGCCGAGCGGGTGCCGCGGGCACTCGACCTCTTCAACCTGGTCTTCGTACTCGTGGTCATCCTCACGGTTCTCACGTCGCCGGCGCTTCCGTGGCTGGCGCGCACCCTGGGTGTCATGGTCGAGCGCCCGCGCGATGTCGAGGTGGAGGCGGCACCGCTCGATCGGATTGCCGCTGACCTCTTGCAGATCCGGATCACCGAGCAGTCGCAGCTGCATGGGGTGGAGATCGGCGAACTCCGACTTCCCAAGGGCACCAGCGTGTCGCTGATCGTGCGTCAGAACTCCAGCTTCACCCCAGACCTTCGTACGGCGCTCCGGCGCGGCGACGACCTGCTCGTCGTCACACCACGCAAGGACCGCGATGCCACCGAGCGGCGGTTGCAGGCCGTGAGTAGGGGTGGCCGGCTGGCCGAGTGGAAGCGTGAGAAGCGGGAAAAGCGTTAGCAGGCGCTAGCCCTCGTCCTCCTTGATGGCGACACAGCTGGTGACCGCCTTCTTCAGCTTCATCACAGTCTTGGCGTTGTCGTTGACCGCTCGGAAGTTCTGCCCCACCACGACGTCGACGCCGGCCGCAAGAGCTGGCCCTTTGTCGACCTTGACCGGACCGCGGAACTGCCGCGAGATGAGCCGCACCTCCGGCGAACTCCTGTCGCCCAAGACCGTGACGTTGAAGACAGCCAAGTTCGTCGGGGCGTTCTCTGCCACACCCGCCTTGAAGCCGTTGTCCTCCAACGTGTTGAGGGTCTCTCCAGCCAGCCCGCTCGTCGTCCCTGCGTTGTAGACGTTGACCACGATGTCGCGGCCCCGGATCAGCTGGCCCTTCTTGAACTTCACGTGCTTGGTGCAGGTGGGGTTGGTGGCCGTCGGACTCGTGGCCTTTGACTCCTCATCGGGTGACACGATCGTCTGCCATCCGTAGTACGCCGCACCGAGCAGTACGCCGAGCAGCACCAGCATGGTGATAGGGGTTCTCCAGTTCATCAGCCGGAACCCCCCTAGCTTCGAATCACGTAGACGCGCGCATGCAGGACGTGTCGCTGCTGGAGCGCGGCCCGTAGGGCGCGATGCAGGCCATCTTCGAGGTACAACTCGCCCTGCCATTCGACGACATGAGCAAAAAGATCCCCGAAGAACGTCGAGTCCTCGTCGAGGAGGGTGGCGAGGTCAAGGGTGCCCTTCGTCGTCACGAGTTGGTCGAGACGGATCTGGTGTGGAGGCAGTTCCGCCCAGTCGCGCATGCGTAACCCGTGGTCGGGGTACGGGCGCGTGTCGCGGACGCCTTTGAAGATCACTCAGGTGAGTTTAGGCGAGGACTGTCCGAGTTGCGCCTGCCGATAGGCCTGTCCAGGCGCCAGCGCGAGCGCAGATCACGCCTGCGGTGAGCATCCGTCGAAGGGTGGCCACAATCGGTCGCTGGTCTTCTCGGCCACAGTCGGCCGCTCGTGGACGCCGGCTATTCGACGCAGAACTCGTTGCCTTCGGGATCGCGCATGACGACAAGCTCGGCACCATCTGTCTCGACGGTTGCGCCGAGTCGTT
Organism: uncultured Actinomycetota bacterium; assembly: GCA_963746185.1. Lineage (GTDB taxonomy): Bacteria > Actinomycetota > Actinomycetes > Propionibacteriales > Nocardioidaceae > CAVVAE01. The sequence goes on along the minus strand of CAVVAE010000004.1, from coordinate 1,055,186 downwards.
CCAGCTTGGCGACTTCGTCGTGGATGGGACCGGGCGCCCTCAAATCGAAATGCATCCTGTTCTTCGCCGTCTTGGGTTCGTCAACCTTGTTGAACCACAGGCTCGGCCCACCCCACCCCGCGGGCTCAACCCAGGCTCGTTCCGCCGTCGAGTCCTCATCGACGTTCGAGCCAAGAACCTCCGCCCAGAACGCAGCCACCTTGAGCGGATCAGCACAGTCGAAACTGACGGACTTGATGAAGTTCGGCATCGACAGAGCGTAGCGACGCGCCGCGACGAGGTCATTCAAGTTTTCGCGCCCAACTGGTCAGGTCATCCGTAGGGGACGCCGGCTCGCCGGGCCGTGGCGGAGGATAGGGGATTCGAACCCCTGAGAGCGTTAACTCAACACGCTTTCCAAGCGTGCGCACTAGGCCACTATGCGAATCCTCCGTGGAGGAGGTTATCGCCTGAGCCTGGCGCACCACGATTCGGCCGGTCGAGGGCCGTCGTTTAGACTTGGGCGTAGCCCCTCGTGTGGCGACATCTTGCCGAACTCCCCCAGGGCCGGAAGGCAGCAAGGGTAAGTGAGCTCTGTCGGGTACACGAGGGGTCTCTTACGCCCTCCCCGATTCGCCCGACCGAGCGCCCAACGTCGAAGCGGCGGCTGGTCGGACGAATCCCGCTAGCGAGGTCAGGCGCTCTGCCAGATCCCCATCACGTTGCCTTCGCTGTCCTTGAAGTACGCCGCCCAACCCATGTCGGCAACGGCCACCTTGTCGCCCAGCGACGTCCCACCGAGTGAGGTGACCTTCTCGAGGGTCTTGTCGATGTCATCGACACCGATCGTGATGCAGGGGTTCTCGAGGGCGCCTTGCCGGTTGCCCATGCCACCGTTGATAGAGCCTGGTTTGATGGGCGCGCCCTGCTCGTCGCTCTCGGTCGTGCCGACCATGGTGTACTCCAGCTCGGGCATATGCATGATGTTCCAGCCGAAGGCCTCGCGGTAGAAATTGTGTGCGCGCTCGAGGTTGTCTGCAGGGATCTCGAAGTGGACGACGCTGTCTGGCATGGCGGCTCCTCAAGGGTCTGAAGGTGACTTCGTTGTCAGGGCGAGCCTACGACGAGTGACCGACATCGTCACCTGCCTCGAGGCCGCTCAGCAGGAGCGTTCACGTGTTGTTCTTCGACCGCTCGCCCTCGTCGTACACGCCCTTGCCCACAGTGGTTCGCCGCGCCGTGAACGGTGTCTGGGTACGACGCTAAGGTCGTCATGTGGACGCCCCTCTCGCGCTGTATCGCCGATACCGCCCTGACGTGTTCTCCGATGTCATCGGCCAGGACCAGGTCACGGTGCCGTTGTCGCACGCACTCGACAACAACCGCGTCCACCACGCCTACCTCTTCTCCGGCCCTCGCGGCTGCGGCAAGACGACCAGCGCCCGGATCATGGCGCGCTCTCTCAACTGCGAGAAGGGGCCGACGTCGACCCCCTGCGGCAGCTGCGAGTCGTGCATCGAGCTCGCCAGTGGCGGGCCTGGCTCGATCGACGTCATCGAGATCGACGCGGCCAGCCATGGTGGTGTCGACGACGCCCGTGACCTGCGCGAACGCGCGTTCTTCGCCCCGATGAAGGCCCGCTACAAGGTCTACATCATCGACGAGGCCCACATGGTGAGCACGCAGGGTTTCAACGCCCTGCTCAAGCTCGTCGAGGAGCCGCCGTCGCATGTGCGCTTCATCTTCGCGACCACCGAACCCGACAAGGTCATCGGCACCATTCGCTCGCGCACGCATCACTACCCGATCCGCCTGGTGCCACCGAGGGTGCTCGGCGACTACGTCGTCGAGCTGTCGCGCCGCGAAGGCGTGCCCATCGAGCCGACGGCCGTGCCCCTCGTCGTGCGGGCCGGTGCGGGCTCGGTGCGCGACAGCCTGTCAGTGCTCGACCAGCTCATCGGCGGTTCCGGGCCCGACGGCGTGACTTACGACCTGGCTACCGCCTTGCTCGGGTACACCCCTGACAGTTTGCTCGACGAGACGGTCGACGCGCTGTCGGCCGGCGACGGAGCCACCCTCTTCGGGGTGATCGACAAGGTGGTCGACGCCGGTCAGGATCCACGCCGATTCGCCGAAGACCTGTTGCACCGGTTGCGTGACCTCGTCGTCGTGTCCGCCGTACCCGACGCCGCCAGCCGGGGCTTGATCGAAATGGCCGACGACCAGGCCGAGCGGCTTGGCGGCCAGGCTGCGCGCTTCGGGCGCGCGGAGCTCACCCGGGCGGCCGACATCGTCAGCCAGGGCCTCACCGAGATGCGCGGCGCGACGGCACCTCGGTTGCTGCTCGAGATCATGTGTGCTCGCATCCTGCTGCCGGGCATGGACGACTCCGCCGAGGGATTCGGTGCCCGGCTCGACCGCGTCGAACGCCGGATGTCTGTCGTGGGCGATGCGCCAGCCGCTGCTCCAGCTCGTACGACGCAAGGCTCACCTCCGGCGGCTCGACCGCCCGCGACTTCACCTGTCCCACCATCCACTGAAGCCCCGTCGGAGCGACCGCTCGACGAGAGCATGCCAAGGGGAGTGCAGGCCCCGGCCCCGGCTGCCGCGAAGACGCCAGCGGCCGACGACGGCATCGCGGCCGCGCACGAGCCGTCCGCCCCGGTTGAGGCCAGTCCGGCAGCTGTGAAGTCTGCGCCGGAGCCATTGCTTCCGGAGCCGCCAAAAACCCTTACACCGGCAGCGGCGGTCGACAGCGGTCGGGCCACCGCCGCGGCCACGCCGTCGGTCGGCTCAGAGAGCGCGGGCGGGGCCCAGCTGAGCCTGGTCGACGTACGGCAGCTGTGGCCCGGAGTGCTCGACCGCGTCAAGAAGATGAAACGGATGACGTGGATCCTGTTGAGCGGCAACGCCCAGGTGCGCGACGTCCGCGACGGCGTGCTGACGATCGCGTTCAGCGAAGGCGCCCGCAAGAACTTCATCCAGAGCGGTCACGACGAGATTCTCAGCCAGGCGCTGATCGACGAGCTCGGTGTCGCCTGGAAAATCGAGGCGATCATCGACGAAGCCGTCTCCACGGGGAGTGCTCGACCGGCTGCCGCCGACCCATTGCCCGAGACCGAACAACGGCCCGGTCCACCCTCCGCTCACGCTCCCGGAACGCCGGCGCGAGCGGCGGAGGTCGAGGCCGCGAAAGAGGCTATCCGTCCGACGAGAAGCGGTGGGGAGCCAGCAGAGGAAGTCCACGAAGCATCGACCAGCGACGTACATGATGACGACGACGTCATCGATGATGCATCCGTCTCGTCGCAGGAGCTGTTGGCCCGCGAGCTTGGCGCCAAGGTCATCGACGACATCCGGCACGACAACAGCTGACCCACACTCACTGCCGCGACCCACCACCCAACCAGCCCCGCCCACCCAACCCGCCCGCCCACCCAACCCGCCCCGCCCGGCGTCTGGAGACACGATGTTCCCCGAAGGCTCACCCGACATGAATGCTCTGCTCGAACAAGCCGCAGCGATGCAGCAGCGGTTGGTGGCCGCACAGGAGGAGCTGGCAAACGTTCAGGTGAAGGGCAGCGCCGGTGGGGGCCTGGTCGAGGCATCGGTGTCAGGCACCGGTGAGTTGGTCGGCCTGACGATCGATCCGCGGGCCTGCGACCCCAGCGACCCCGAGACTCTCGCCGACCTCGTCCTGGCGGCGGTGCGTGACGCGTCCAACAACGCTCAGCGGCTCGCGGCAGACCAGATGGAAGGCATCACGGGCGGCTTCGGCGGCGACGTACCCGAGCTCGATGAGGGGCGTCCCGACGGCCCTGCCGGGTTCTCCACCTGACCCGACCCGGTGGCGGGATGTCCAGCGTCGGATCGTCGATTCGCTCCCTAACCTACGGTGCCGTAACCTTGAGAACTGAGAGCGCGAACCCCTGAGGAGGAGATCGCCATGCCGGCACCAGAGGTCAGTCAGTCCGACCTGTTGCAACAGCTCGAGCAGGTCGTCGAAGTCGAGCTCAACCGGCACCTGTCGGTCGCCAAAGAGTGGTTCCCCCACGACTACATCCCCTGGAGCGAGGGCCGCAATTATGACGGTCTGATGGGCGGAGACCCGTGGTCACCCGATGACGCAGACATCCCCGATGTCGCCAGGTCGGCACTGATCGTCAACCTGCTCACTGAGGACAACCTGCCCAGCTACCACCACGAGATCGCTGTGATCTTCGGCCGCGACGCGGCGTGGGGCGAGTGGGTACACCGTTGGACCGCTGAGGAAGGCCGCCACGGCATTGCCATGCGCGACTACATGATGGTCAAGCGGATGGTCGACCCGGTCGAGCTCGAACGCTTCCGGATGGCCCACATGGGCGAGGGCTATCAGTCGGCGCACTCCGAAGACGCCATGCGCTCGCTCGCCTACGTGTCGTTCCAAGAGCTGGCGACCCGCGTCTCCCACCGCAACACCGGCCGCTTCACGACCGACCCGATGGCTGACAAGCTGCTGGCGCGGATCGCGGCCGACGAGAACCTCCACATGATCTTCTATCGCAACCTGCTCAAGGCGGCGCTCGAAATTGCGCCCGACCAGGCGATGCAGGCGATCCGCGATGTGGTCAAGACGTTCGAGATGCCGGGTGCGGGGATCCCTGGCTTCCAGCGCAAGGCCGTCGAGATGGCTGTCGAGGGCATCTACGACCAGCGCCAGCACCACGATGACGTCGTGATGCCGGTGCTGCGCTTCTGGAACGTCTTCGAGCTCGAAGGGCTTACTGGAGAAGGCGAGAAAGCGCGCCAGGAACTTTCGGAGTTCATGAGTGGCCTCGACACCTCCGCCACCCGGTTCGTCGAGAAGCGCGACGCGCTCAAGGCCAGGCTCGCCTCGCGCGGCTGACCCGGCAGTTCCGACGTCATACAGCGCACGCTTCCACGGCCCGGCCGCGGTTTGGGCGCAGCCGGTGAAGGTCCAGAGGTTAGGCTTCGGGATGCTGTCGATCGCCGCGAGGACCATCGTGGCCAGCATGGCCATCAGGAAGTGAGATCGGTGTGTACGAGGGCATCGTCCAGGATCTGATCGACGAACTCGGTCGGCTGCCCGGCGTGGGGCCCAAGAGCGCGCAGCGAATCGCTTTCCACCTTCTCAGTGCCGACACGGTCGACGTACGACGGCTGGCCAGCGTGCTGGTCGAGGTCAAGGACAAGGTCAGGTTCTGCGTCACCTGCGGCAACGTCGCCGAGGAAGAACAGTGCAAGATCTGCCGCGATCCTCGACGTGATCTCAGCGTGCTGTGCGTCGTGGAGGAGTCCAAGGACGTGGTGGCGATCGAGCGAACTCGCGAGTTCCGCGGCCGCTATCACGTGCTCGGCGGCGCGATCAGCCCGATCGAGGGAATCGGGCCCGATGAGCTGCGGATCCGCGAACTCATGCAGCGACTCGCCGATGGGTCGGTGACCGAGGTGATCCTCGCCACGGACCCCAACCTCGAGGGCGAAGCGACCGCAACCTACCTCTCTCGGCTGCTCAAACCGATGGGGCTGCGAGTCACCCGACTTGCCAGCGGGCTGCCTGTCGGGGGAGATTTGGAGTACGCCGATGAGGTTACGCTCGGAAGAGCCTTCGAGGGGAGACGCTCCGTTGACGACTAACCACGCACAATCCGTATCGAGCGAGGTCGAGGACCTTGCTCAAGGGATTGCCGACCAGACCGAGAGTTTCCTGCTCGCGCTGAGCGAGATTTCGCGAGCAGGTGACCGGGGAACGGCTGTGCCGTTGCTCCTGCTCGAAGTCAGCCAGCTGCTGCTGGCAGGTGCGCGACTCGGCGTACAGATCGACTTCGTTCCGAGCGAGCAGTTCGAACCCGACGCCGGCCCTGATCCCGACCTCGACGCGATGCGTGAGCGGCTTGCTGAGCTGCTCGAGGGGGTCGACGACTTCACCGAGGTGTTCGACCCGTACATCCACCCGCCGGAGCTCGTCTCGTCGCGGTTGTCGGACGACCTAGCCGACATCGCGGCCAGCGTGGCTCACGGGTTGCAGCACTATCGCGCCGGCTCGATCCAGGAGGCGCTGTGGTGGTGGCAGTTCTCCTACGTCTCGAGCTGGGGCGCTGAGGCGAGTGCGTCCTTGCGAGCTTTGCAGTCGGTGATTGCCCATGACCGGCTCGATGCCGGTGAAATGGGAGAGATCGAGGCAGCCCGGTTGGCCGCTGCCGAAGACATCTAGGTGGTCGGTTGGACGACCCCGACCGGTCGAGCCGGTCGGGCTCTCGCGCCTTCGCTTCGCTCTTTGACGGCGCTTCGAGTCCCGCCCGGATCTCCCGGTCTCCTCAGTCTCCCGTTCGCTTCGTGTCGACCCGGTCCACCCGGGCTGGCCGAGTCGGTGCGTGATGACGGCGCTTCGAGTCCCGTCGGCCTCACCTTCCCTCGCTCGCTGTCGACGCCGTCCACTCGGGCTGCCCGCAGCCTGATACGGAGAGGTACCTGACTCCTAAGGTGCGGAAACCGAAAGTCGTGAACCCGATTACCCATGGAAGGCGATGGCAATGTCAACGTTGATGGTGGATTACATCATTTCGCTCGACGGCTACGGAGCCGGCGAGGGCTGGCCCGGTTTCTGGGGCATGGAAGGTCCCGAATACCTTGCCTGGCTGGCGGAGGACAATCAGCAGGAGTTCACTCACCTCATGGGTGCGACCACCTACCGACTCATGGAAGGGTTCGCCAGCCAGTCGGACGACCCTGGGTCAGAGGCGTTGAATTCAGCGCGCAAGGTGGTGTTCTCCTCCACGATCACCGAGCCGCTGTCGTGGGCCAACTCCGAACTGGTCAATGGCGACGCGGTCGCGGCCGTTCGAGACATGAAGCAGCACGAGTCACGACAGCTGCGCACCCTCGGCAGCCTCAGCCTGAGCCGGTCGCTGATTGCAGCCGGACTGGTAGATCGTTTCCGTGTGGTCGTGTTTCCAGTGATCACCGGCGTCACCGGGAGAGGGCGCATCTTTGACGGCTACCCGGACCTCTCTCTCGAACTCGTAGAGAGCCGCACCTTCGACGGTCGGCTCCAATTGCTCGAATACATCCCCACGGTGCTGAACGGTCCCCCAGGGGTCGATGGCTGAGCGGGACACTGCGCCACCTCTTAGAGACACACTGCGGTGCCTTGGTCGGAGATGACCAGCCCGCGGCTCACCCGGACCTGGTCGGCGCTATCGGGGAGTCAAGACACAGAACTCGTTGCCATCGGGATCGGCCATCACTTCCCAGCTGACGTCGCCCTGGCCGATGTCGATGCGCTTCGCCCCGAGGGAGATGAGTCGCTCGACCTCAGCTTGCTGATCTTCATCGGCGGGTGGAGCCAGGTCGAGATGCAGCCGGTTCTTCCCGATCTTCGGCGCCACTGGCGGACCGCCCCAGCTGATCTTCGGGCCACCGCGGGGCGAGCGGATCGCGGTCTCTTGGTCCTGGTCCCAGACCAACGGCCAGCCGAGCGCTTTGCTCCAGAAGTACCCGACCTCCTGCGAACCGTCGCTCGACAGCGCTCCGATGAATCCGCAGTCGGCCAGGAAGTTGTTGCCCGGCTCGATGACGCAGAACTCGTTACCTTCGGGGTCGGCGAGCACCACGTGGTCCGCGTCCGGGCCCTGGCCGATGTCGAGGTGCCGGCCGCCGAGAGCGAGCGCCCGCGCCACCGTCTCCTGCTGCTCCTCGAGGGACTGGCTCGTCAGGTCGAAGTGCATCTGGTTCGGGCCGGCCTTCTGCTCCTGGGTCGGATAGAAGTCGAGCTGAAACCCGGTGTCATCACTCGGGAGGAGCACGAAGCCGCCGTCGGTCTCTTCGACCATCTCCCAGTCCAAGACGCCGCCCCAGAAGCGCGCCAGCCGAAGCGGGTCGTTCGCATCGAAGACCAAGGCGAAGAGGTGCGAAGTCATCCGGGATCTCCGATCTGCTGACTCAGGCGATGGCAGACCGCGCACGCTCCCTGCCACGAAAGAGCAACGCTAGGCTCCCCGGGGATTGCGACGCAACGCAAATAGTCCTACGCCCGCTCCTGTTCGGGTCGTGGGACTACGCCAGGGAGCCAAGGCCGGATCGTTAGACTCGAAGCAGTTCCTAGTCCCAGCCAGTCCGTCTTCTGAAGGAGTGACCCGTGGGCATCGTCGTGCAGAAGTACGGGGGCTCCTCCGTCGCAGACGCCCAAGGCATCAAGCGGGTCGCGCAGCGGATCGTCGCGACAAAGAAGGCCGGTCACGACGTCTGCGTCGTCGTCTCAGCGATGGGCGACACTACCGACGAGTTGCGAGACCTCGCGGAGCAGGTGTCACCACTCCCGCCGGGGCGGGAGCTCGACATGTTGCTGACGGCTGGTGAGCGCATCTCGATGGCACTCCTAGCGATGGCGATCGCCAACCTCGGTCAGACGGCACGGTCCTTCACCGGCAGCCAGGCCGGCGTCATCACCGACTCGGCGCACGGTCGGGCCAAGATCATCGACATCACTCCGGGCCGGATCGAGAATGCCCTCGCCCAAGGTGACGTCGCGATCGTGGCGGGCTTCCAGGGCGTCTCGATGGACACCAAGGACATCACCACGCTCGGTCGAGGCGCCTCCGACACGACGGCGGTGGCCTTGGCTGCGGCCCTCAAAGCCGGCGTCTGCGAGATTTACACCGACGTCGACGGCATCTTCACCGCTGACCCGCGAATCGTGCCGACCGCACGTCAGATCCCACTCGTGTCTTACGAGGAGATGCTCGAGCTGTGCGCCTCGGGAGCCAAGGTGCTGCACCTGCGCTGCGTGGAGTACGCCCGGCGCTACAACGTGAGGATCCATGTACGCTCGTCCTTCTCCCAGAAGACCGGCACCTGGGTCACCGACTCCAGTGAGGTGGAGACCGTGGAGCAAGCGATCATTTCTGGTGTTGCGCATGACCGCAGCGAAGCCAAGATCACCGTCGTCGGCGTACCCGACAAGGTCGGCGAGGCGGCCCGCATCTTCGAGGCGCTGGCCGCCTCGGGCATCAACATCGACATGATCGTGCAGAACATCTCGGCCGCTGCCACCGCGCGCACCGACATCTCGTTCACCCTTCCGCGTGACGATGGTCAGATCGCGATGACGGCGTTGGCGCGGCTCAAGGACGAGATCGGGTACGAGCAGTTGCTGTACGACGACCGGATCGGCAAGGTCTCCCTCGTCGGCGCAGGCATGCGCAGCCACCCGGGTGTTACGGCGAAGTTCTTCGCCGCCCTGGCCTCGGCCGCCGTCAACATCGAGATGATCTCGACGTCAGAGATCCGGATCTCGGTCATCATCGACGAGGACCAGATCGACACGGCCGTGACGGCCGCACACGCAGCGTTCGACCTCGACAGTGACGAGGTCGAAGCCGTCATCTATGGCGGCACCGGCCGATGAGAGCGGGGACCCATGCAGGCTGACAGCAAACCAACACTCGCGGTCGTCGGCGCCACTGGCGCCGTCGGCACCGTGATGCTCGACATCTTGTCGACGCGACACGATGTCTGGGGGGAGATCAAGCTGTTGGCCTCCGCCCGGTCCGCGGGCAAGACGCTGCGCTGTCGCGGCAAGGAACTCATCGTCGAGGAGCTGACCGAAGCCGCCTTCGACGGCGTCGACGTGGCGATGTTCGACGTACCCGACGAGGTCTCGGCCCACTGGGCGCCGATCGCCACGGCCAAGGGAGTCGTGGCCGTCGACAACTCCGGTGCGTTCCGGATGGACCCTGAGGTGCCTCTCGTGGTCTCCGAGGTCAATCCGGCGCAGGTGCGCAACCGGCCGAAAGGCATCATCGCCAACCCGAACTGCACGACGCTGACGATGATGGACGCCCTCGGTGCGCTGCATTCTCGCTGGGGACTGCGTGAGCTCGTCGTCTCGTCCTACCAGGCCGCTTCTGGTGCGGGCCAGGCTGGCGTCGACCGCTTGTACGACGAGCTCGAGGTGGTGGCTGGCAACCGAGTGCTGGGCCAGGCGCCAGGCGACGTACGACGTGCGGTGGCCAACAAGCTCGGCGACGAGTCACCGTTCCCCGCTCCGCTAGCCCTCAACGTCGTACCGTTCGCCGGATCCCTCAAGGACGACGGCTGGTCGAGTGAGGAAGTGAAGGTCCGCAACGAGTCGCGCAAGATCCTCGGGATCAGCGACCTCAAGGTGTCGGCGACGTGCGTGCGGGTGCCGGTGATCACGACGCACTCGCTGGCCGTGCATGCGGTCTTCGAGCGCGCGATCGATGTCGACGAGGCCAGGCAGGCGCTGGTCGAGGCTCCCAGCGTCGTCGTGATCGACGACCCGGGGCGCGGTGAGTTCCCGACGCCGGCTGACGCCGTCGGCTCCGACCCGACCTTCGTCGGACGGATTCGTCAGTCGCTCGACTTCCCCAACAGCCTTGAGCTCTTCGTGTGCGGGGACAACCTGCGCAAGGGTGCGGCACTCAACACGGCACAGATCGCCGAGCTCGTCTGCGCCGAACTCACGACCTGAGTTCAGCGTCAGTCACGAAGGCGTCGAACCCGGGGTTTCCTCGTCGGGATTTCGGTCTCCGACCGTGAGGGGCTGGGTCTCCTCAGGCGGTGCATAGCGCGGCAGGGCCTTGGTCTCTTGCTCGTCGACATCCGCGGTCTCGTCGTCGCCCTTGGTCTCATCCGGGTCGTCGACGTACGTCGTCTCGCCCGAGTTCTCGAGCGCGCGCGTGAGCACCACAGACAGCGCGAAGCAGGCGGCTCCCAGCGCAGGCAACACCACAACCATCCATGCCGAGAACACGTAGTCGAGCAGCAGCGTCAAGATCGCGATCATCGGCAGCGCGATCCCGAAGAACGTCGTGACGCCGGGTTCTTCGACTCCGAACACACGGAGCAAGACGCTCCCCACGACGAAGCAGAGCGCGAGAATCCCGATCAGCATCAGCAGGCCGTAGCCACCGCACGACGGGCGACCTCTCACCGCGTCGCAACCGCGTTCTCCCGCCCAGACCAGACCGACGGCGATCAGGCCGCACACCAGGCCGGTGATCGCGGCAGTCAGCGTTTCGGGCATCCGCGTGAACGACGGCATCGACGGGAGTGACCACCGCGAACGTCCGCGGCGTTGGGGTTCGACATCAGCCATGGTGCCTCAGTCTGCCGCATGGGCCCGGATTGTGTTCGACCCCCGACCTCGTCGATGAGGTCGGGGGTCTGAGGTGTCCCTGGTCGGGCTGACAGGATTTGAACCTGCGGCCTCGTCGTCCCGAACGACGCGCGCTACCAAGCTGCGCCACAGCCCGAGGGCGGAGCGAGTCTACCGGAGCCCCTGCGCTGCACTAAATCCAGTCATCGACCTGTTTCGGTCAGCGTCAGCAGCGTCGCTTCCGGGTAGCAGCAGAACCGGTACGGCGCGTACGGCGACGTACCCAGCCCTGCCGAAACGTGCAGCCACGCGCGTCGGTTCATGGCCTCGTGGTGGTGCAGTCCTCGCGAGCGACGCGGCTCGATATCGCAGTTGGTGACCAGCGCGCCGTACCCGGGCACACGCAGCTGTCCACCGTGGGTGTGGCCGGCCAGGATCGCGTCATAGCCGTCGGTGGTGAAGGCGTCCAGCACCCGCTTGTACGGCGCATGAGCCACACCCAGCCGCAGGTCGGCCGTGTCGTCAGCAGGTCCTGCAACCGCATCGAGTTTGTCGTAGCGCAGGTGTGGATCGTCGACACCGGCAAACGCAATCCGCGTCTCGCCGACGGTCAGCTCGCCGCGCTGGTTGGTGAGGTCGAGCCAACCGGCCCGGCTGAACTCGTCGCGGAGCTCCCGCCACGGCAGCGGCGGTCCGTGGAAACGCTTCTTGCCGCCGCCCTTCAGGAAGTAGCGCAGCGGGTTCTTCAGCACCGGACCCCAGTAGTCGTTCGAGCCGAAGACAAAAACTCCTGGCAGCTCGGCGAGAGCGCCGAGCGAGTCCATCACGTAGGGCACCGACTCGGCATGACTCAGGTTGTCACCGGTGTTGATGACCAGGTCAGGTTCGAGGGAGGCGAGTCCGCGCAGCCACTCCTGCTTGCGTTGCTGGGTTGGCGTCAGGTGGATGTCGGAGAGGTGGAGCACCCGAAGCGGAGCGTGGCCGGCAGGAAGGCAGGGGATGGTGGCTTCGCGCAGTCGGAACGCGCGGACCTCATAACCTGCGCTGTAGGCCAGCGTGCCGGCACCAGCAGCGAGCAGGCCGGCGGAGACCTTGAGCAGCGGATGCATCGGACCAGGCTGTCACACTGGAACCATGGCTTTGTTGAAGGACCGGCTTCGTGACGAACTGACGACATCGATGAAGGCGCGCGATGAACTGCGGTCGTCGACGCTTCGGATGGTGCTCACCGCCATCACCAACGCCGAGGTGTCCGGCAAGCAGGCGCGTGAACTCACCGACGACGACGTGACGACGGTTCTGGCCAGCGAGGGGAAGAAGCGGCGCGAGGCTGCCACCGCCTTTGCCGACGCGAACCGTCCGGAGTTGGCCGCCAAGGAGCGCGCCGAGGCCGCCATCATCGCGGAGTTCCTGCCCGAGCCGATGACTGACGACGAGATCGCCGTCTTGGTGACCGCCACCATCGCGGATCTCGGAGTGGCCGGCGACGGCATGCGCGCGATGGGCCGCGTGATGGGCGCGATCACCCCTCAGGTGAAGGGTCGCGCAGATGGTGGCGTCGTCTCAGCCGAGGTACGCCGACAGCTGAGCTGACCCCGTTGCAGCCAGGTGCTAGGAGGGGCAACGCTGGCGTTGCGCCGCCTGAGTTAGGGGCCGTTACCGTTGCCGGGGCCGTCGCCTCCGCCGCCAGGTGGACCACCGCCGCCGGGCGGGCCACCACCGCCGGGCGGGCCACCACCGCCGGGCGGGCCACCCCCATCACCAGGGCCGTCTCCGTCTCCGCCGCCGTCGCCGTCGCCGTCACCGTCGCCGGGCGGCGGATTGGTGGGCGGCGGGGTCCCGTTGGAGATGTAGATGCTCACGGTCTCACCCGTGACTCCCTCGAACGACGGTGATGTGTAGGCCACGGTGCCTTGGGGTGCACTGGAGTTGACGCTGTAGGAGATCTGCGGGTTGAACCCCAGCTTCGAGAGCTCCTGGGCCGCCACCTCCGGCGGCTGACCGTAGAACGACGGGATCGGCACAGTCTGCCCGTTCACGACGCTCGGGTCGGGGGAGACGAAGCTACGGTCGGGCAACCACTGCTGGATGGCCTTCATCGCGTCACCCCACATCGGTCCGGCTGTCGTCGAGCCGTGCACGCTCCCGACGTTGACCCCGCCAATCACGGTGTAGTCGATGTTCGCGCCGTCGCCGTTCTTCTGGACACCGGCGATCATCGATGCGGTGGAGAGCGTGGGTGTGTATCCGACGAACCAGACGGACTTCGCCGGGGCGACAGTACCGGTCTTGCCAGCCGCGTCCTGGTCGAGCGCCAGGGCGGCGCCGAACCCGTCAGGCGCCAAGACGCCCTTCAGGATGTCGTTGACCGCGTCGGCCACCGCGGGCTTGAGCACCCGGTTGCACTGCGGACCCGGAGTGGGGATCACCTGGTTCTGGCGGTCGCGGATCTCGAGGATGGGGGTGGATGCGCAGTGCACGCCGCGGTTGGCGAACGTGGCATACGCCTCTGCCATCTCCAGGGGGCTGACGTCGACGATCCCGAGCGTGAACGACGGGACCCGGTTCTGCGCGGGGTCCTCGAGCTGGATGCCCATCTGCTCGGCCAGGTTCCATGGTCCGCACAGCCCGGTCATCTGCTCGAGCTGGACGAAGAACGTGTTCACCGACAGCTGTGTCCCGGTGTAGAGGTTCATGGTTCCGCTGTCGGTGGAGTTGTGGAACGTGAACGACTGACTCGACTGGTAGTAGCCGCCGCAGGTCTTGTAGCTGCCTAGGTCGACCGTGACAGCCGCTGGAGAGTTGATGGTCTTGTTGAGCGGGATTCCCTGCTTGATCGCCTGCGAGAGCACGAACACCTTGAACGTCGAGCCGGCCTGGAAGCCGTTGGAGTCGCCGTACATCTTCGGCACGGTGTAGTTGAGGAATGTCTCGCCCTTGTGCTTCTTCGGCCCCATCGGTCGGGACTGCGCCAGCGCCCGCACGTAGCCGGTGCCGGGCTCGACCATGGCCAGGGCGCCAATCGCCTTGTCGTCCTTGTAGACGTGAGACTTCACGGACTCGCTGGCAGCCTTCTGGAAGCGCAGGTCGATCGTGCTCTGGATCGTGAGACCGCCGCCGTAGACGGCGTGCCGACGCTCATCGACGGTCTTGCCCAGGGCAGGTGAGTTGAGCAGGTACCTCAGCAGGTACTGGCAGAAGAACGGCGACACCGAGCTCACGCAGCCGTTGGCGAAGTAGCCCATCCGCAGCCCAAGTGGAGCCTTCATGGCCTTCTTGGCCTCGGCCGTGGTGATCACGTGCAAGTCGAGCATCTTCGTGATGACGGTGTTACGACGATCGCGGGCGACTTCACGGTTGTTGGTCGGGTCATATCCCGTGGGGTTCTTGACCAATCCCGCGAGCAGCGCCGACTGGGCCAGGTCGAGCTTGGCTGCCCGGGTGCGGAAGTAGTGGTAGGCGGCCGCCTCGATGCCGTAGGCCCCGTCGCCGAAGTACGCGGTGTTGAGGTAGTGCTCGAGGATCTGGTCCTTCGTCAGGTGGTCCTCGACCCAGACGGCGTACCTGAGCTCGTCGAGCTTGCGGGCGTAGCTCTTGGCGCTGGCCGCCTGCGCCTGCTCTGCCGTGGTGGCGTTCTCCTGCAGCGTCAGCTTGACGAGCTGCTGGGTGAGCGAAGAGCCACCCTGGATCGTCTCGGCCTTCGCCTGGTTGATGAACAAGGCGCGCAGCGTGCCGCGCACGTCGAGAGCGCCATGCTCGTAGAAGCGTGAGTCCTCGATAGCGATGAGTGCTTGCCGCATCTCACCGGAGATCCTCGAGAGGGGGACGTACTTGCGGTTCTCGTCGTAGAACGTCGCAATCCGGGTGCCGTCAGAGGCCAGGACGCGAGTGCGCTCATCGAGGGGATTGAACTCGAGCGGCTTCGGGAAGTCCTTGACCGTCTCGGCGCTGTTCTCGGCGCCTTTGCTGATCAATCCGACCCAGGGCAGCGCGAGACCCGCGATGAGGACTCCGGAAAGGACGCTGACACCAATGATCACGATGATCTGGTGGACCAGTCCACCCTCATGACGAGCAGGACGAGCTAGCCGAAACATGCGTATCAGGTTACGTGACCCGCCTGAATAAGTCGCATTGTGCGTTCGCAGGGCGAGGAGGCGGCCGGGACTTGCGCGTTCGCGGAGCGAAGACCCTGCCAGTACGGCGCCGGAAAATGTGGCGTATCCAGGAGTAATTACTCAGAGTGACTAGACGTAAATAGCCCGAAGTGACTACATAGGTTGACCAGTTCGGACCTTCCGGAGCCGCTACGTGTCTCCGTAACGTTCAGGTCACTGAGGATCTTAGAGGTATCTCACCCATGGTGACTCAGAAAGGCTCATTCTTCTCTCGGTAGGGACATTGGACATGACTTGGAACGAGCACTGGGCAGATGCCGCATCTTGCAAGGGCGCACGACCCGACGAACTTTTTGTCCGCGGTGCAGCACAAAATCGCGCGAAGCAGGTCTGCGGGCAATGCCCCGTCCGGACCGAATGCCTCGCGGAGGCCCTGGACAACAACATCGAATGGGGCGTCTGGGGAGGTATGACGGAGCGTGAGCGTCGTGCTCTCCTTCGCCGCCGTCCCAACGTGACCTCCTGGCGCGGCCTCCTTGAGGCGGCCCGCGAGCAGCACGTGACGATTTCCGCCACAGCAAGCCAGACCGCGGTCAGCTGACCTCGGAACCATCACGCACGACAACAACAGCGCTCGAGACGACTCCGGAGGGGTGAGCCGTCTCTAGCGGTGTTGTCGGTTGTCGGCAATGCATGATGACCCCGCCGCACCTCGTCGCCTTGGCGCGACAGAGCCCGCTAGGCCGCCAGCAGCGAGCCGACGTAACGCAGTGACTCCAGGTCATGGACGTCGGTCGGCAGCGCAGCCACGGTGGCCGTCGACACCCCCGGATGGGCCGCCGCGAACCGGCGCCTCAACGTTCGTTCGCGATTGATCCGCCCAAGTCGCTCCGCGTGAAGCCGCAGCAACGCGGCCGTGACCAGGTGGTCGTCGTCCAAACGCTCGGCTCCCGCGAGCGCCGCCTGCGCCGAGATCCCCGGCGCTGCGTCGGTGGTGACGCGGTTGAGCACCAGGCCGGCCAACGGCATGTGCTCCTCGCCCAACCGCTCCACGAAGAACGCGGCCTCCCGCAATGCGTCGGCATCGGGTGATGCCACGACGAGGAACGCGGTCTGGGGGTCCTTGAGGATCTCGTAGGTCTGCTCCGCGCGAGCCCGAAATCCGCCGAAGAGGGTGTCGAACGCAGCGACGAACGTCTGTACGTCGCGCAGCATCTGCCCCCCGATCACCTTCGTGATCGCGTTCGTCACCACGTTCATGCCGGCAGAGAGGAGCCGCGCAGACCCCTTGGCCGGAGTGAGCAGCAGCTTGATCAGCCGGCCGTCGAGGAATGACGACAACCGCTCGGGCGCATCGAGGAAGTCCAGCGCCGAACGAGACGGTGGGGTGTCGACCACGATCAGGTCCCAGCGCCCGCTCGACAGCGACTCCGCATGCAGCTGTCCGAGCTTCTCCATCGCCATGTACTCCTGCGTGCCGGCGAAAGAGCTCGACAGCGCCTGGTAGAAGGGGTTCGCGAGGATCTGCGCCGCCTTCGCGGGTGATGCATGTGACTCGACGACCTCGTCGAACGTGCGCTTCATGTCGAGCATCATCGCGTCGAGGCTGCCGCCGTTCGCCGTGTCGGCGCCCCTCACCGGACGCGGAGTGTTGTCGAGCTCGCCCAAACCCATCGCCTGCGCGAGCCGGCGGGCGGGATCGATCGTCAGCACGACCACCTTGCGTCCCTGTTCGGCGGCACGCAGCCCGAGGGTCGCTGACGTCGTGGTCTTGCCGACGCCGCCAGAGCCGCAGCACACGACGATGTGCACGGAGGGGTCGGCGATGAGACCGTCGATATCGAGCGTGGGCACCTCGGCCAGTCGGCCCGTGAGCGGGCCGACCCGTGGCTGGTTGCCCCGCCCCGGTTGGGTTTTGGGTCGTCGGCCGGTCTGTGAACGTCGCGGCATGTCAGATGACCTCGCTCGAGCAGAGGATGTCGGCGAGCTCGTAGAGCGCTCCGAGGTCGATCCCGTCGGGCAGGTACGGCAGCTCGACAATGCCCTGGCCTGAACCTTCGAGGCGTTGGCGCTGGTGCCGCTCGAGCGCGACTCGCTCTGCATGTTGTCGGGCCTCGTCGAGCAGACCAACCAACGCCTTGTCGTCCGCAGAGACACCGGCCTCCTTCAACGCAGCCGCAATCTCGCCCTCGTCGAGGCGGCCCTTGCCGGCTGCCACCAACTCGCCTGGCGTGAGCTCGGATACGCGCAGTTGGTTGACGATCACGGCCCCGACCGGTAGCCCGATCCCATGCAGCTCGTCCACGCCGTCGAGGGCCTCCTGCACAGGCATCTCCTCCAACGAGGTGACGAGGTGCACCCGGGTTTCGGGCGACTGAAGCAGGCGCATGATCGACGTCGCCTGGTTGCGGATCGGTCCCACTTTCGCGATCCCGGCTACCTCGGTGTTGACGTTGAGGAACCGCCCGATCCGGCCGGTGGGTGGGGCGTCGAGGACCACGGCGTCGTACGTCGGCTGGCCCTTCGTCTTCCTCTGGCGGCCGGATTCCCTGCGGTGGGTGGCTTCGTAGACCTTGCCGATCAGCAGCACGTCGCGTACACCCGGCGCGACAGTGGTGGCGAAGTCGATCACGCCGAACCGGTCGAGCAGCTTCCCGGCGCGGCCGAGCCGGTAGAACATGTCGAGGTACTCCATCAACGCCGCTTCCGGGTCGATCGCGAGGGCGTAGACCTCTCCACCGTCGGAGCCGACCGCGATACGGCGCTCGCCGTACGGAAGTGGGGCGACGTCGAACAGCGACGCGATCCCTTGCCGTCCCTCCACCTCACACAGCAGCACTTTCTTGCCACCTGAGGCGAGCGCGAGAGCCAGTGAACCCGCCACCGTTGTCTTGCCGGTGCCACCCTTGCCCGTGACCACATGCAGGCGCACGGGGGAGTCGGCGGCTTGGGCAGGAGTCACGTTTCGAGCCTAGGCCACGGTGGAGATCGGCGCCGGTCCAGTCACGCTGATCGGGCTGTGGATCGTCGGGTAGCGTGACCGCGTGAGCGACGTACAGATCCGAGTGGCGACTACCGACGACATCGCGGGCCTGGTCGCGTCCAGCGCCGCGCTCTTCGCCGAGGACGCGGGGCAGCGCGACCCGCTCCGCAACCAGGACTGGCCTCGTGACCACGGTGAGCGTTGGTGTGCGGACCTGATCGCGGACGACCACGCGCTGGTTCTCGTCGCGGTCGCCGACGGCGCGTGCGTGGGTCATCTGGTCGGCACGTTCTCGGAGGCGTCAGAGATGTGGCTGGGTCCACGGGCCGAGCTCGTCAGCATGTTCGTACGCGAGGCACACCGTGGTGGCGGCGTCGGAAGTCGGCTCGTCGACGGCTTCGTCGCCTGGGCCAAGGAGCATGGGGCGGCTCGGTTGCAGGTCGAGGCGTACGCCGCGAACGAGGGTGCCCTGCGGTTCTATGGCCGGCACGGCTTCACCCCGCACGAGATCTCGCTCGTCATCGACGACTGAAGCCGCCGCTGAACGAGCCAGACGGCGAGGCGTCCGTCAGCGGGTCTCGAACGCCAACGGGACCTCACCGACCGGGCGAAGGGTGATGTTGGGCGTCACCGGGATCTCCGCCCGAATGCTGCGCACACGACGGGCTCGCAGCAGGGTTGCCAGCAGCGCGACCGCCTCGAGAATCGCGAAGTGCTCGCCGACACAAGACCGTGGTCCGCCACCGAACGGGAAGTAGGTGTAGCGCGGCCGGTCGTGCTCACCGACAAAGCGCGAGGGGTCGAACTGCTCCGGGTTTGGCCAGAAGTCCGGGTGTCTCTGGGTCGTCCACGGCGACACGAGCACGATCTGCCCGGCCGGGAGGTGGTAGCCGCCGAGCTCAGTCTCGGTCGTGGTCGACCGCTCGGTGGCGTGCGCACTGGGGAAGAGCCGCATCCCCTCGAGCAGCGCGGCGCGCGTCCACGTGAGTTTGCGCAGCTGGTCGGGAGTCGGCACCTCGTCGTCGCCAAGGACGTCGCGAATCTCCGCCGCCACCTGGTCCTGGATCTCAAGGTGTCGGCCGAGCAAGTGGAGAGTGAACGTGAGTGCACCAGCGGTGGTCTCGTGCCCGGCCATCAGGAAGATCAGTGCCTGGTCGCGAATCTCCTCCTCGCTGATCGGGTCGCCGGTCTCGGGATCGCGGGCCTCGCGAAGGCGGGTCACGAGGTCGTCGCGTTCGGCGTCGTACGACGGCTCACCGGGTTTCGGAGAACGCGCGAGGATCTCGTCGATGACGGCGTACTCCTGATGGCGCAGCCGCCGAGCGCGACGGTTTCCGGGTCCTGGGTAGCCGATCGGAATGCGCACCGGGCTGAACATCCGGCGGCGGGTCAGGGCGGACACCTCGGGCACCAACGTGTCGAGCACGGGGACCATGTCCTCGACGCTGTCGCCGAACAAGGCCCTTCCGACGACGCGCAGGGTGTAGCTCATCATCAGCAGATGCGCGTCGACGGTCGCGCCGTCGGTGGGAGCCTCCGCCGTGGTGCGTGCGGACTCCTCGGCCATCAGCGCGGTGTAGCCGTCGACGCGTCGCGGGGTGAACAGCGGCTGCACGATGCGGCGCTGACGTCGCCACTCGTCGCCTTCGGAGTTGAGCAGCCCGTTGCCGAGCATCTCCTTCATCGCGCGGAACGCGATGGAGTCCTTGGTGAAGGTCCGCTCGGTCTGAGACAGCACCCGGTGGACGTCGTCGGGATGATGGGCGGCGACGATCTTCAGCCGCATCGGGGTGCCGCGGGGGCCGATGGGGTAGCCCACCACGTCGCCGTACTGGTGCATGCCTCGGGTGAGGTGACCCAGCAGGTCGCGGCGGAACTCCATCGCGTTGCCGAAAAGGGGCCCACCCTTCGGGCCAGGCACGTCGTCGAGGGTGGCGTTGGCCGGGATCGGTGCGGTCTCCACAGCGTTCACATACTCAGGGTACGCCGATCGTCGTGGCGGCCACAACGGGCCCACTCGAGTCAGGCTGCCGGCCTGGGCAGGCATGCAGTAGGTTGCAAACGGCTCCACCGCGAGGCACCGGCTGGCCGGTGATCGACGCGCGTAGGGAGCACCCAACGACGTGAGGGAGTGGTCGTGGACAAAGTCGTCCAGAGCGCTGCGGAGGCCGTGGCGGACATCGCAAGCGGGTCGTCGATCGCGGTCGGCGGCTTCGGCCTGTGCGGCATCCCGAGCGTGCTGATCCAGGCTCTTCTCGACGCGGGGGTCACCGACCTCGAGGCGGTCTCCAACAACTGTGGCGTCGACGACTGGGGCCTCGGGCTGCTGCTGCGCGACAAGCGGATCCGCCGGATGGTGTCGTCGTACGTCGGCGAGAACAAGGAGTTCGAGCGGCAGTATCTGCACGGCGAGCTCGAGGTCGAGCTGACGCCTCAGGGAACGCTGGCGGAGCGGCTGCGCGCCGGAGGTGCCGGCATCCCGGCGTTCTACACCGCGACAGGCGTAGGCACCCAGGTCGCTGATGGTGGGCTGCCCTGGAGGTACGACGACGCGGGCAACGTCGTGATGTCGAGTCCGGAGAAGGAGACGCGCGAGTTCGAAACAGCCGAGGGAGCGCGTGGCTTCGTGCTGGAGCGGGCCATCGTCACCGACTTCGCGCTGATCCGCGGCTGGCGTGGTGATCGCCACGGCAACATCGTGTTCCGCGACTCCGCCCGCAACTTCAACCCGCTGTGCGCCATGGCCGGGCGGCTCACGATCGCGGAGGTGGAAGAGCTGGTGGAGCCGGGTGAGCTCGGCGCCAACGACGTACACCTGCCGGGCGTATACGTGCAGCGAGTCGTTGCGTTGACCCCAGAGCAGGCCGCCGAGAAACGCATCGAGAAACGCACGGTTCGCCCACGGGAGGAGCAGAGCTGATGGCCTGGACACGTGAGCAGATGGCGGCCCGGGCGGCGTCGGAGCTCGAGGACGGCTCCTACGTCAACCTCGGAATCGGGTTGCCGACGCTGGTGCCGAACTACGTGCCCGACGGGGTCGAGATCGTGCTCCAGTCGGAGAACGGCATCCTCGGCGTCGGTGCCTATCCCTACGACGGTGAGGAAGACCCTGACCTCATCAACGCCGGCAAGGAGACCGTGACACTGCGAGCGGGCTCGTCGTTCTTCGACTCCGCGACGTCGTTCGGCATGATCCGTGGCGGCAAGATCGACGCCGCCATCCTCGGCGCGATGCAGGTGTCAGCCGGCGGCGACATCGCCAACTGGATGATCCCGGGGAAGATGGTCAAGGGGATGGGCGGCGCGATGGACCTCGTGCACGGTGCCAAACGCGTCATCGTTTTGATGGAGCATGTGGCCCGCGACGGTTCCTACAAGATCGTCAACGAGTGCTCATTGCCCTACACCGGGCTCGGTGTGGTCCAGCGCATCATCACCGATCTCGCGGTCATCGACGTGAGTGACGACGGCTTGGTGCTGCGTGAACTCGCTCCGGACGTGACTGAGGACGACGTACGAGCGAAGACAGAGCCCGCGTTGCGCAGTTGATCTGTGGAAACGGGTAACGCCGAACATGTAACGAAGGGCCCCCTCGTGGCGTCTACTAGGTAAGGACGAGCGAGGGAGACCAGATGAGCAGGACACCTGAGGGTGATCAGCTGGCCTTCACTGAGTTCGCCACCGTGGTCACGCCGGGGCTGTTCAGAACTGCTCTGCTCATGTGCGGTGACTGGCATCTCGCCGAGGACCTCGTCCAGACCACACTCGCCAAGTTGTACGTCGCTTGGGCCAAGGTCCTGCGCGCCAACTCACCTGGGGCGTATGCACGGGGCACGTTGACGAAGGTCTTCCTCTCGCACAAGCGGGTACGACGCAATGCCGAGCTGCCTAGCGTCGACCTCGGACACGACCGTGCCGGGCCCGTCACGCCCGACCGGCTCGAGCTGTTCGAGGCGCTGCGCACTCTTCAACCTCTCGATCGAGCGGTCGTGGTGCTCCGCTACTGGGAGGACCGCACGGTCGGCGAGACCGCAACCGAGGTCGGCCTGAGTGAGGGAGCGGTGCGCACTCGTGCGTCACGTGCTCTCGGCCGGCTGCGCGTCGAGCTGTCAGACGGAGCGGCGGCCACCTCATGACCGGCACCAGCGCCTCCTCGGGAGGGAAGGACCCCATGGACCTCAACGAGACCACGCTCAAGGAGCGCCTCGACACCGCTGTTTCAGACGTCTCGCCTGACGTCACGACGCTGGTCGGGCAGGGCCAAGAGCTCGGCCGGTCGATGCGTCGCCGGCGCCGGATGCAGACCGCCGGCAGCGCGTTGGCAGTTTCGGTGTTGGTCATCGGCGCGGTTGCCTATACCGGCGGCGCGGGCCTGTTCGACCGCAAGTCGAACGGCCCCACTGACCCGTCCCCAACTGGCGTCCAGCAACTCGTCGAGGCCACCCCTCGTGGCGCGGTTGCCGCAGTGCTGGCGCACCTCGACGGAGGAGAGGTGGTGGCCACAGGTGGCACGCGGCAAGAGTCCCAAGATGGGGAACAGATCGACGCCCACATCGGGTATGTCCTCGCCGACGGCGTCAAGGTCGAGCTCCAGGTGGTGGCGACTGACAAGGTCTCCCAGTGGAACGAAGGCGAAGACTGCGAGTCCGCCGCGGTTCCCCACGTCATCTTCTGTGATGATGCGGCTCTTGCCGACGGTTCGCCCGCCATCAGCTACTTGGTGAAGGGCGAAGGTAGCCAGGAGGGCGGCTCGGGTAACGCATCGTACGCAGCCATCAGTGCTGCGAAGCGCGGCGACCAGCTCGTCGTCATTCTCGAGACCATCTACCTCGATGCAACGAAGGCACTATCGGCCGACAACCTCCCGATCTCCTTCGACGTGCTTCGCGAGATTTCCCAAGATCCCGCCGTGGGGTTGCTGACGACGGCCGAGTTCATCAGCCAGGGCGACCAGCTGGAGAACTTCAAGGACAACCCGAACGCAGACTCCGGTTCCGGCTCTTCTTCAGGAGACTCGTCCTTTGAGGTCAGTCCCGAAGAACTGGCCTCACCCTCCACGCCGACGGGCAACTGAGTCGCGCTAGCGCCAGTCTCCGTACTCCGCGGCCAGCCGATCTGCGTGCGCTTGGAGGATCGGTCGCCGCGTGTCGGAGTGGGGAAGGCGATCCAGCAACGCTGCGATGGCCTCTTGGTCGTCCGTGCCATGGACGGAGTCGACCCACTTCTCGAGGGCCGCTCCACTGACCTGGAGCACGGCCCGGCGCATCATGACGTGGAGCTCATCGCGCAGCATCTCCACGGCAAAGGACGTTGAGCCCGGGAGCAACTGGCCTGTGTAGAGCTTGAGCGCCTCGTCGACCTTTCCGCGGAGCACGAGCTCGCGAACCTCCAAGAAGTCGGCGGTGAACGGGGCGGTGAGGCGGTAGGGCTTGGCCAGGATGCGTTCGCCGAGCACCTGTCGTACGCGATGCAGCTCGGCGCGAGTCGTGGTGGGGTTGCCCTCCTCGCCGTACAGCTGCAACGTCAAGGCGTCCGCGCTCATGCCGTTGGGACTGGCGGCCAACAGGGTGAGAATCTCGGCACGGCGCAGTGTCACCGTCAGCCGGCGTCCGCCGAGTGCGACGAACGGCGGCTCGTTGCCGAGGAAACGAAGCCGGAGGTGACCGGGCCGCTTGCGTGCCTCGTTGGGTGCGCGCAACAGCGTGTAGTCGTCGAGCTGCTCTGGCTCAGCCTGCCGTCCGTCCGCGAGTTCCCACATGCCGCCGTCACTCGGCTTCGGCTGGACTGACTGCGGTGCGGCAGCCGTGGTCTGGTGCACGACCCGGCCGCTGGGCGAGATCACCCAGGCGTCGCCGGTAAAGCCGTGCAGCTTGCTGGTGGCGCGGAGCCGGGCTCGCTCGTCGAGGCCTTGGCGCCGGCTGCGCATCATCTCCTCGACCACGCGGGCCGCGGACTTGACCAGGGCGAGGGTGTCGGGGTGCAGCGTGCGGTAGGGACCGCTGACATCGATGACACCGAGCAGCGAACCCGTCTCGGGATCGTGGATCGGCGCGGCCGAGCAGGTCCACGCGTGCAGGCTGCGTACGAAGTGCTCGGCCGAGAAGACCTGCATCGCATGGCCGGCCCAGATCGAGGTACCGATGGCGTTCGTGCCGGCTCCCTCCTCGGACCAGCGTGCTCCTTCGACGAGCTCGAGACGTTCGGCGCCGCGTTCGACCGACTCGTTGCCCTGCATCCAGAGCACGTCGCCGATGCCGTTGGTGATCACCATGACGTGCTCTGCCGACGCGTCGTCGTCGACGAGAAGCTCTTGCAGGACAGGGACGTACGGCGCCAGTGGGTGTTCACCTCGCATCTGCAGCACATCGCGGTGCTCGTACAGATGGGGCGGCAGGTTCGTGTCAGGATCGACGCCAGCGTCCTGTGAGCGGCGCCATGACTCATAGATCAGCTCGTCGGTGGGCAGCGTCGCGGAGTCGCCGGAGAGCACGTGCTCGTAGATCTCGAGCGCGAGCCGGGCTCGCATGACGGGGTCCATGGACGCAACGCTCGGGCGGTTTGGCTCCGATCGCGTCATAGGCGTGCTCCGGGGGAAGTGGCTGCGCGGACTCTCAGTCTCCGGCGAGGTGGACCGAAGCGCAATAGTTGAGGTCGCAACGATCAGCGTGTGGCGCGCAGCGCGGGCAGGACCACGTCGCGGTAGACAGGAGAGAGCGGGTCAATGAGGCCGTAGTGCTCGACGCCTTCGAGTTCGATGTAGCTGATCGATCCCTCGTCGGCGAACCTCTGATGCAGGAACCGGTTGGCGGTAACCGGCACTTCGAGGTCGTCGGTGCCCTGCACGATCGTCACGTGTACGCCGGGCGACAGATGCTGCAGCGGGTCGGCTTCGGCGTAGCGCTCGGGTACGTCGTTGGGGCCGCCGCCGAGGAGGTCGAGGACGGCTCCGCCCCCGAGACGCATGGCGGCCGCCTCTGCCAGATCGACGACGGGAGCCAGCGCCACGACAGACCTGACCCGGCTCGGACCGGCTCGCAGTCCGGCCCAGAGGGCGAGGTGGCCCCCAGCGGAATGACCTGCCACAACGTACGCCGACATCGGGTCGATGAAGGACGGCGCGACCTCGTCGACGAGACGAGGTATCGCCGCCAGCGCAGCCTCGACGTCCTGGGGTGTGGTCGGCCAGCCACCGGCGCCGACCGCGTCGCCGGTGCCGCCGATGCGGCGGTACTCCGGAACCGCGACCACAAATCCGTCCGCGACGAGTGCGTTGGCGAGCGGCCGGACGTGCTGGCGGTCGTAGGCCTGACGCCAGAAACCGCCGTGCAGGAAGACGATCAGCGGCGCCGGCTCAACGGGTCGACCTAAGGACGCCGGGAGGAAGACGTCGACGAGGCCGTCGGCGTGGTCGGCGTACCGAACGACCGCGTCCGGACCTTCGGCTGACCGGTTCAGCACCTCGCTGGCGTCCATCCGGCGACGCTACCGCCCCACCTCGATTCGTCCGACCGAGCGCAGGGGTTCTTGACGCGGCCTAGTCGGACGAATCCGGGGGCGTGGGGAGGGTTAGAGTCGCGGCTATGACGAAGTGGGAATACATCACCGTGCCTGTCCTCGTGCACGCGACCAAGCAGATCCTCGACAACATGGGTGAGGACGGCTGGGAGCTCGTCCAGGTCGTGCCCGGCCTCAACCCAGAAAGCCTGGTCGCGTACTTCAAGCGGGAGAAGGTGTCGTAGCGATGGCAACGCCGGAAGAGCGTTTGGCCGAGCTCGGTCTTGCCGTGCCGGAGGTGGCTGCACCTGTTGCGGTGTACGTGCCAGGCGTGCGGACCGGCAACCACATCTACACCTCCGGCCAACTGCCTTGGCGGGACGGCGAGCTGGTCGCCACCGGCAAGGTCGGCGACACGGTCAGCGTGGAGGACGCCACGACATGTGCGCAGGCATGCGCCCTCAACGGGATTGCCGTGCTCAAGTCGATGGTCGGCGACCTTTCGCGCGTCGTGCGGGTGGTGAAGCTGGTGGTGTTCGTTGCCAGCACACCTGACTTCACCGGGCAGCCCGGCGTCGCCAACGGAGCGAGTGAGCTGATCGGCAACGCGTTTGCGGACGCCGGTCAACACGCGCGCTCGGCGGTCGGAGTGGCGGCGCTTCCCCTTGATGCACCGGTCGAAGTCGAGATGCTTGTCGAGGTCTCCTGACGTTGGACCCCACCCGGAGGCTTCCCCCGAGCTCGTCGAGCACGCGCGCGCCTTCCTCGACGGTGAGAGGACGCCGGTGACGCCGAAGGGCGCCTCGACCGTCGTACTCCTGCGCGATGCGCCCGCGTGGCCTGAGGTCTACCTGCTCCGCCGCCACCTGGGGATGGCCTTTGCTGCGGGGATGTACGCGTTCCCCGGCGGGACCGTGGATCCGCGGGACTTCGACCAGGTCATCGACTGGGCGGGTCCAAGTGCAGGGGAGTGGGCCAACCGGCTGGACTGCGATGAGCCCGAAGCCCGGGCGCTGGTGTGTGCTGCCGTGCGTGAGACGTTCGAGGAGTCGGGGGTGCTGCTGGCCGGGCCGACCGCGGACTCGCTCGTTGGTGACACGACCGGCGACGAGTGGGAGCGCGATCGCGCGGCGTTGGTGGATCGCAGCCTGGCGTTCGTCGACTTCCTGTCCCGGCGTGGGCTCGTCTTGCGCACGGATCTGCTCGCGGCGTGGGCCCACTGGATCACGCCGGAGTTCGAGCCACGGCGCTACGACACCCGGTTCTTCCTTGCGGTCATGCCGTCTTCGCAGCGCACGCGGGATGTCTCTGGTGAGGCCGACCGGGTGGCGTGGATGCGACCGGCGTTGGCGGTCGCCGGGGTCGAAGACGGTTCGATGGCGATGCTCCCGCCGACGTACGTCACGGTTGCGGAGCTGGCGCGCTATGACAGCAGCGCAGCAGCGCTGGCCGCGGCTTCGGGGCGGCAGATCACGACCGTGACACCTGGTGTGGAGATCGTGGATGGCGAGGGTTTTCTGACGGTCGACGCGAGCGTGTATCCGTGAGCTCGGAGGGGTGGCAGGGCGGATCGTTCGGCGAGCGCGCGACGTGTGTGCTGGCGCCGAACGCGTCACCGATGACGCTCGACGGCACGAACACGTGGGTGTTGCGTGAGCCTGGCGGATCAGGTACTTCCGGTGCCGGCCGCAGCATCGTGGTCGACCCCGGGCCGCTGGACGACGGGCATCTTGGCCGGGTCGCCGAGGTGGCCGAGCGTCTTGGCCCCGTGGGCGTTGTGCTGCTCACCCACGGACATCCCGATCACAGTGAGGGTTCACGCGCTTTTGCGGAACGCGTTGGTTGCGGTGTTCGGGCGCTCGACCCGACATTCGTGTACGGCGAGGAAGGTCTGCACGACGGTGACGTGGTCGACGTGGACGGCCTGGAGGTACGGATCGTCGGGACGCCGGGCCACACGAGCGACTCGTTGAGCTTTGTGTTGCCGGCTGAGCGAGCTGTGCTCACGGGCGACACCGTGCTGGGTCGCGGCACCACGGTGGTGGCGCATCCGGATGGCGCGCTGGGGGCGTACCTGGGCTCGCTGCGCCGGTTGCGCGACCTCGCCGAGCAACGTGACATCGACGTGATCTGGCCCGGCCACGGTCCCGTGCTCAATGAGGCGCTGCCGGTCCTCGACTACTACCTGCAGCATCGCGCGGAACGATTGGAGCAGGTGCGGGAGGCGGTCGCGGCCGGCGCGGTCGAGCCGATCGACGTCGTACGCACCGTGTATGCGGATGTCGACGAGGCGCTGTGGCCTGCCGCCGAGCTCAGTGTCCGCGCCCAACTCGCCTACCTCCACCACCCCAACTGACAGCGGCGGGGGTTTGCCTTGTTTTCAAGCCAAAAGGCTTGTGAACAAGGCAAACCTGCCTTGCAGACTGTGGGTTTGCCTTGCAGACATCCCGATGGAAGCCACGTTATGTCAGGGAGCAGTGGCGAGTCTGATGCCGTGACGGGCTCAGCCGTCGTACGACTCGCCCGGACGAAGGTCGATGACATGCGTGTCAGCCGGCCCGAACCGATTGACGTGCATGAGGTACGCCGCTCGGCCGTCGTCACTGAGCAGCCCGTCATGGATCGGCACCACCACGCGAGGGCTGACCGCCCGGAGGAAGTCGAGCGTCTCGCGCATCCGGCACCACGGCGCGTTGAGCGGCAACGCCAGGATGTCGACCTGCGGCGGAGTCTCGTCATAGCTGTCACCGGGGTGGAACAGCTGCGGCCCGTGGCCGGAGCGGATGAGGAAGCCGACGTTGCCGAGGGGCGGGGTCAGGTCGTGGTTGCGGGCGTGCTGACCGCCTACGCCTTGGACCTCGAAGTCACCGACCGCTGCGCTGTCTCCGGCGCGAAAGGCGCGCGCCGTCGAAATGTCGTGTGCCTCGACAGCCTCCGGCTCGATCAACAACGTGGCTTGAGGGTTGGCCTCGACGAGTGCCGGGAACCGCTCAGGGTCGATGTGGTCGGCGTGGACGTGGGTGACGAGGACGGCGTTGAGGTCGCGGAGTTCCTCGAAGCCGGCCGAGTAGGCGCCGGGATCGATCAGGACTCGGGTATCGGAATTCTCGATGAGCAGGCAGGCATGCCCGAGATGCGTGACGCGCATGTCGGCCACGTTACCGGGCCGGGCGGCCGCCGTCGTACGCGCCGAGGTCTACAAGGCAAACCCCCACTCTGCAAGGCAGATCTGCCTTGTTCACAAGCCTTTTGGCTTGAAAACAAGGCAAACCCCGCAACGGTCAGCGGGCGCGGCGTTTGAGGCGTTCGACGTCCATCAGTACGACGGACCGGGCCTCGAGCCGTAGCCAGCCGCGCGAGGCGAAGTCGGCGAGCGCCTTGTTGACCGTCTCACGCGATGCCCCGACCAACTGGGCCAACTCCTCCTGCGTCAGGTCGTGGTGCACATGGACGCCGTCGTCGGCGACTCGCCCAAAGCGCGACGACAGGTCGAGAAGCGCCTTCGCCACCCGACCAGGTACGTCGGAGAACACCAGGTCGGCCACCACGTCGTTGGCCTTGCGTAACCGCCCGGCGAGCTGGCCGAGCAGACCGCGTGCGACCTCCGGGCGACCGTTCAGCCACCGGCCGAGCTCATCATGGCTCAGGCTCTGCATCGTGCAGTCGGTAACAGCAGTGACGGTGGCCGAGCGAGGCCCCGGGTCGAACAGCGAGAGCTCACCGAACATCTGGCCTGGACCAAGGATCGCCAGCAGGTTCTCGCGCCCGTCTGCGGAGCTGCGGCCGAGCTTGACCTTCCCCTCGGTCACGACATAGAGCCGGTCACCCTCGTCGCCCTCGTGGAACAGCACGTCACCGCGGCGGATGCGGCTCTCCACCATCGACGAGCTCAGCGCCTCAGCGGCTTCGTCGTCGAGCCCGCCGAACAGCGGTGCCTGCCGGAGAACGTCGGTGTTCACGCATTTCCTCCTCGTCATCCGCCGCCGATGGCGGTGGTCTGCGTCACAGTCTGACGTATCCGCTGTCGCGATGCCATGCGGTCCTCTCGCCGTTCGACCTGTCCGCCCCACGCCGTAGGCTGGGCCCATGTCAGCCGTCGCCGCTGCCGCCGCGTCGGAGAGCCGCACGGGACTGGTGCGACGTGCGCGGCGAATCAACCGCATCCTGGCGCAGACCTACCCAGACGCGCGAAGCGAGCTCGACTTCCGCTCGCCCTGGGAGCTGCTCATCGTCACCGTCTTGTCAGCGCAAACGACCGACAAACGAGTCAACGCGGTCAGCCCAACTCTTTTCACCCGCTACCCGGGACCGGCCGAGCTCGCCGCGGCCAACCCCGACGACGTCGAACAGATCATCGAGTCCACCGGGTTCTTCAGGGCCAAGACCGCGTCCATCATGAAGCTCGCAGCCGCCGTCCTTGAGCACTACGACGGCGAGGTGCCGGGCAAGCTCAAGGACCTCGTCACGTTGCCCGGGGTGGGCCGCAAGACGGCAAACGTCGTACTCGGCAACGCGTTCGACGTCCCCGGCATCACTGTCGACACCCACTTCGCCAGGCTCGTACGCCGCTTCAACTGGACGTCGGAGACCGACCCGGTCAAGGTCGAGCACGCGGTCGGCGCCCTCTTCCCCAAGCGCGACTGGACGATGCTCAGCCACCACCTCATCTGGCACGGCCGCCGCTGCTGCCACGCGCGCAACCCCGCATGCGGAGCCTGCCCGGTGGCGAGGATGTGTCCGGCGTACGGCGAAGGGCCGACAGACCCTTCCACAGCCGCCAAACTCCTGCGCACCGAGGGCCGAGCATGAGCCAGCGGGCCCTGGGCCTTGCGCGCTCGACGGCAACGGTCCTCGCCGCCAGTCTGCTCGGCCTGACGGCATGTAGCTCGGAGAGTCCCGACCTGTCAGACCCTTACACCTTCAGTGCGAAGGATGCCGCCGTGAAGGTCGACACCCCTGAGCTGCGTGAGCAGAAGGAAGCCGCGGGGATAGCCCCGTGTCCCGACAGCTCCAGCGACGCTGACCCGGTCGCCAAGGGTCTTCCTGACGTCACGCTGCCCTGCCTCGGCGGGGGTGACGATGTCCACCTGTCTGGGCTTCGCGGCAAGCCCGCCGTGCTGAACTTCTGGGCGCAGACGTGTGGGCCCTGCCGCACTGAGTCGCCGATGTTCCAGCGGCTGCATGAGCAGGCGAACAATCGCGTTCTCGTCGTCGGCGTCGACTTCCTCGACCCGCTTCCCGGACGAGCCATCGCGTTCGCCGATGAGCTAGGCCTGACCTACCCGCAGATCGCTGATCCCGAGGGTGCCACCCGCGCAAGGATGCGCGTGTCCGGCCTTCCGCTGACGGTGTTCGTCGACTCCACTGGCGAAGTCGTCCACACCGAGTACGGCGCGATGCCCTCGGCTGAGGAATTGGCCGACCTGGTGCGGGATTATCTCGGCATCAACGTGGTACGGCCGTGACGTGACGATGACCGACTCACACCCGGCGGACGCCGAGACGCCTTCGCACCGCGCACAGCCAGGAGGCCGAGAAGCCAGCGGGCTGCCTTCCTGGCTCCAGCCGGTGGCCGACATCTCCCACGACCTCGTGGCCGGCGAGCTCTCCAGCTGGCTGCCACCGGACGGCACCAAACCGCAGCGGGCCTCGGTGCTGATGCTCTTCGGGGAGGCGTCCGGTGAACCCGAGGTCCTCTTGCTCGAGCGGTCACACGACATGCGGTCCCACGCCGGCCAGGTGGCCTTCCCAGGCGGGAAGGAAGACCCCGACGACGTCGACGAGGTGGCGGCCGCGCTGCGCGAGGCCCAAGAGGAGACGGGGCTCGATCCGACAGGTGTCGACGTGATCGGCGTACTCCCGCAGCTCTGGCTCCCACCGAGCAACTTCGCGGTCACGCCGGTCGTGGGGTGGTGGCGCGTGCCGTCGCCGGTTCACGCCGTCGATCCGGCCGAGACCGCATCGGTCCACACCATCCCGCTTGCTGAGCTGCTCGACCCCGCACATCGCGTCACGATGAAGCACCCGTCGGGCTACCTCGGCCCGGCGTTCCTCGTGCGCGACCTGGTCGTCTGGGGTTTCACCGCCGGTCTGCTGTCGCGGATGTTCAGCATCGTCGGCTGGGAGGTCGACTGGGACGACAGCAACGTCGTCGATCTCCCCGCCGACCTCGTACCAAGCTCGATGCGTGACCATGCCCGTCGGGAGGTCGAGCCGTGAACGCACTCGACTGGGCCCTGTTGCTGTTCGTCGTGGTCTACGCACTGTCTGGCTATCAGCAGGGCTTCATCGTCGGTTCGGCCTCGACGTTCGGCTTGCTCCTCGGCGGGTTCATCGGGGTCCAGGTCACGCCGATGCTGCTCGACGGGTTCGACCCCGGCGTCTCGGTGTCGTTGGCAGCGTTGCTCCTGGTGCTGGCCGGGGCGTTCTTGGGTCAGGCCGGTGGTGCGTATACAGGCAGCCAGCTGCGAAGTTGGATCACGTGGCGGCCGGCTCGGGTCGTCGACGCGATCAGTGGCGCGGCACTCAGCGTCGTAGCCATGTTGTTGATCGCGTGGGTGCTGGGCGTCGCCATCAGCGGCGCTGAGATGCGTGGACTCAACCAGGAGGTCCGCACGTCGGTCGTGCTGAGCACCGTCGACAGTGCACTGCCAGGGGGCTCCGACCGAGTCCTGTCTGCCTTCAACTCCCTGGTCGATTCCTCGCTCTTCCCGCGCTACCTCGAGCCGTTCACCCCCGAACACATCAAAGACGTGCCGCCCCCGTCCGTGGGAGTCGCGCTACGGCCTGGGGTGGCCGCCGCAGAGTCGGGCGTGGTCAAGATCCTCGGCGCTGCGGACTCCTGTGACCGCACGCTCGAGGGCAGCGGGTTCGTGTTCGGAGCGGGTCGGGTGATGACCAATGCGCACGTGGTGGCGGGTGTCGACAACCCTGACGTGCGGATCGGTGAAACCGACTACCCCGCGACGGTCGTCTACTACGACCCCGACGTCGATGTCGCCGTGCTCGCAGTTCCCGACCTTCCCTCAAGCGCTTCGTCTCTCAACTTCGACCAGACCGCCAAGTCAGGGGACTCGAGCGCTGTGCTCGGCTTCCCCGAGAACGGCCCGTACGACGTCCAACCGGCCCGCATCCGTGACGAACAGACCTTGCGCAGTCCCAACATCTACGGCGACGACACCGTCTACCGCGACACCTACTCCATCCGAGCGCTCGTCCGTCAGGGTAACTCCGGCGGTCCTCTGGTCGACGTCGACGGCGACGTGATTGGGGTGATCTTCGCGGCCTCGGTCACTGATGGTGACACCGGCTATGCCCTCACCGCCGACCAGGTTTCCGATGCCGCCACGTCCGGATCAGTTTCGCGGGTCGACACCGGAGACTGCGCGCTGTAAAAGCCAGCTCCGGAGCGTCTGGTTGAACGCCGCTGGCGCCTCTTCGTGCGGGAAGTGTCCCGTGCCTTCGATCGTGACGACGTCATGTGGACCGGTGACGTGGCGGGCCGAGTCGGCGACCGCCGAACGTCGTACCGCGGGGTCTTCGGCGCCAATTACCTGAAGCACGGGAACGCGGATCGGGCGCCTCAGCAGCTGGGCAAAGGCCCGGCCGTCGGCACGAAGCCGCGACCTGAACAGCCAACGGTGGTACTCCAACGCGCAGTGAGGTGACGGCCAATCAGCGAGCGCCGCCTGGTAGCGCTGCACCACCCCCGGCGCTGGGAACCCCGACCCCGACGCCGCCCACGAAGAGAGGTGGCGGGCGATGTAGTCACCGCGCTGGATGCGGCGCTCGGGAATCCACGGCATCTGCATCGCCGCGAGATGGGAGAGCGGGACCCGGCTCGCGAAACGGAATGGCGACCGCAGCAGCTCGGTCGGATGCGGAGCCGCCACGGCGCACAGCGCCCTGACACAGTCGGGGTGAGCCGCTGCAACCGCCCAAGCGACGTACCCTCCCCATCCCTGGCCGACGAGGGTGGCCGACCGTGCGCCCAACGTGCGAATGACCCCGGCGACATCGGATGCCAGCGTCAACGGGTCATAGCCACGAGGGGTCTTGTCGCTGCCGCCGTAGCCCCGCAGGTCCATCGCGACGGCGTGGTAGCCGTCGGCAGCGACGGCGGGAAGCTGGTCGCGCCAGGCCCACCAGAACTCCGGGAACCCGTGCAGGAAGAGGACGAGCCGGCCGGAACCGGCTTCTGCGACGTGGAAGCGCGCGCCGTTGGCGGCGACGTCGCGATGCTGCCAGGGACCGGCGAGACGTGTCATCAAGCCGGGCGCTCAGCCGCGCTTGAGAACCTGTTTGTTGCTCTTGACCGCCGCGATTGTCTGCTCGGGAGCCCTGACCTGCTTGACCTTCTTCACACCGATGAAGGCCAGCAAGGCGGCCACGAGGACGTATACGACGAAGACGAGGAGGAAGGAGGTGGCGACGCCGAAGTACAGCCAGTTCAGGAAGAACGCGAAGGCGATCGAGATCATGATGATCGAGAGCAGGACGAGGAAGGCAGCAGCGGCAAAGAGGGCGGCGCCGATCCCGCCGGCCTTGACGCTGAACTTCAGCTCGGTCTTGGCGAGCTCGATCTCGCTGCGAACGAGGGCCGAGAGGTCGCGGCTGGTGTCGGCGACGAGTCGCCCGATCGTGGGTTCGTCGTCGACTCCAGGGCCCGGCTGTGGGGTCGTCATCTCTCGTCCTCTCATCGGTGACGGCTGACTGCGTAGCCGTCTCCCTATCGCACCACCCGAAACCCTACGGCGTCACCCGTCGCCGCGCGATTCGTGGTGGATGTTGCGCCGTCGCAGGATCACAGCGGCCGCCGCACCGGCGAGGAGAGACCCTGCGAGCACGGCTGTCTTGGCGGCCTCGGTCTGCTCGGGCGCGAGCGCGAGATCGGCGATGAGCAGGGACACCGTGAACCCGACTCCCGACAGCACAGCCACGCCCGCGACGTCGCGCCACAACAGGTCGGCGTCGAGTTCGGCGCGCGTCAGCTTCGTCACCGTCCAGGCACCGCCCAGGACTCCGATGCTCTTGCCGACCAGCAGGCCGAGCACGATTCCGATCAGGATGGGGTCGGTGAGCAACTCCGTACCACCCTGGATCGCGACGCCCGCTGACAGCAGCGCGAAGAACGGTACGGCGAGACCGGCCGACACCGGGCGTAGCCGATGCTCCAGGCGTTCAGCTGGCGACGCGTCCTCGTTCTTGTCAGGCCGCACCCGGGTGAGCAGGCCAAGCGCAACGCCGGCGATCGTGGCATGCACTCCGCTCTCGAGCACGAGCCACCAGGTGCCAACGGCGATTGGAACGTAGATCAGCCAACTGCTGACGCGGGCTCGCTGGAGGAAGGCGTAGACCACGAGCAGCACAACTGCTCCTGCGAGCGCCAGCAGGTCGATGCTGTCGGTGAACACGATCGCGATGATGGTGATGGCCCCGAGGTCGTCGACCACGGCCAACGTGAGCAGGAACGCCCGGAGCGAGGATGGCAGCGCCCTTCCCACGATCGCCAGCACGGCCAGGGCGAACGCGATATCGGTAGCTGTCGGCACGGCCCAGCCGGCGAGGTCTCCGCCGCCGGCGTTAACGCCGAGATAGATGACGGCTGGCACGACCATCCCGGCGAGTGCCGCCGACATCGGCACGAGAGCGTCGCCGAGCCGCTTCAGGCTTCCTACGGTGAGCTCGCGTTTGAGCTCCAGACCGGCGATGAAGAAGAAGAGCGCCAGGCCACCGTCGGCGGCCCAGTGTTCGAGCGACAACCGGCCGACGTCGAGGTGTTGAAGATCGTGGTAAGCCTCATCCCAGGGCGAGTTGGCCCAGACGACCGCGATGACTGCACTGACCAACAGCAGTGCACCGCCTACGGTCTCCTGCCGCAGCGCAGTTGCCAGGAAGCGCCCCTCACCGTCAGACGGTGCCGACAGCACACGTCGAGGACTGAATCGCGCGGGCTGTGATCCCTCCGGCGGTGTCGTCATGACCACCACTCTGTCGGAATCCGGCGGGCTAGTCCTCGTCGGCCTTGCCTTCGGCCAGGTTGGCCTGGATCAGGTCCATCACCGACGAGTCGGCGAGCGTCGTCGCGTCGCCCGGCTCGCGGTGCTCAGCCACGTCGCGCAGCAACCGCCGCATGATCTTGCCCGACCGGGTCTTGGGCAGCTCCGGCACCACCATGATCGCCTTGGGTTTGGCGATCGCACCGATCTCCTGGGCCACGTGGTCACGCAGTTCAGCCACGACATCAGCGCCCCCGTCGCCGGCGCTCTCCCGCAGGATCACGAAGGCGTTGACGGCCTGACCACTCGTCTCGTCGTTGGCACCGACGACGGCAGCCTCCGCCACCTTCGGATGCGACACGAGCGCAGACTCGATCTCGGTGGTCGACAACCGGTGTCCGGACACGTTCATCACGTCGTCGACTCGGCCGAGCAGCCAGACGTCGCCGTCCTCGTCGAGCTTGGCGCCGTCTCCGGCGAAGTACAGACCGGGGAACCGCGACCAGTAAGTCTCCTGATAACGCTCGTCGTCTCCCCACAGCGTGCGGAGCATCGCAGGCCACGGCTCCGTCAACACGAGATAACCGCCCGACCCCTTCTCGACCGGTTTGCCGGCGTCGTCGACGACCTGCGCCGACACACCCGGCAGGGCTCTCATCGCCGACCCCGGCTTGCCGGAGGTCACGCCAGGCAACGGGCTGATCATGAGCATGCCGGTCTCGGTCTGCCACCAGGTGTCGACCACAGGGCAGCGGTCGCCGCCGATCTCCTTGCGGTACCACATGTAAGCCTCGGGGTTGATCGGCTCGCCAACCGACCCGATGATGCGCAGCGTCGAGAGATCAAACTTCTCGGGGAACTCCGAACCCCACTTCATGAACGTGCGGATCGCGGTCGGCGCGCAGTAAAGCAGGTTCACCTTGTACTTTTCGATGATCTCCCACCACCGACCCTTGTGGGGGGTGTCAGGTGTGCCTTCGTACATCACCGAGGTGGTGCCGTTGGCGAGCGGTCCGTAAACGATGTAGGAGTGCCCGGTCACCCAGCCGATGTCGGCCGCGGTCCAGAAGACGTCGGTCTCGGGCTTGAGGTCGAAGACCGCCCAGTGCGTGTACGACGTACCTACCATGTAACCGCCGGTCGTGTGCAGGATCCCCTTGGGCTTGCCCGTCGTACCTGACGTGTACATGACGTAGAGCGGGTGTTCGGCGTCGAACGCCTCGGGCGCGTGCTCCTTGCTCTGCTTGCCGACGATGTCGTCCCACCAGAGGTCGCGCCCCTCGGTCCACTCGACGTCCTGACCTGTTCGCTTGACGACGAGCACGCTGCGTACGTCTGGGCACTTCTTCAGCGCGGTGTCGACGGCGGGCTTCAGTGCGGCCGGCGATCCGCGGCGGTAACCACCGTCGGCGGTGATCACGACGCGCGCGTCGCAGTCGATGATGCGGTCCTCGAGCGCCTGCGACGAGAAGCCGCCAAACACCACCGTGTGCGGTGCGCCGATCCGGGCGCACGCGAGCATCGCGATGACCGTCTCGGGAATCATCGGCATGTAGATCGCAACTCGGTCGCCGGTCTTGACGTCGAGGTCGATCAGCGCGTTGGCCGCCTGGTTGACCTCGTCCTGGAGCTCCGCATAGGTGATCGACCTGGTGTCATTCTCGGGTTCACCGACCCAGTGGAACGCGACCTTGTCGCCACGACCCGCTTCGACGTGTCGGTCGACGCAGTTGTACGCCGCATTGAGCTTGCCTCCCACGAACCACTTCGCGAACGGCGGGTTGCTCCAATCGAGCACCTCGGTGAACGGCTCGGCCCAGCTGATGCGCTCGGCCTGCTTCGCCCAGAACGCGAGCCGGTCGGACTCGGCATCGTCGTAGGCGTCAGCCTTGACGTTCGCGTCGGCGGCCAGGTCAGCCGGCGGGTCGAAATGGCGCTCCTCGCGCGAGAGGTTTGAGAGCGCGTCTGTGGTGGGAGTCGGGGTGGAGGAGTCGGAGTTGGTCACGGGATTACCTCAACACGTCGGGGGCTCGCTGACAACTGGTGCCCAACCCACTTGTCAGAAGTAGGTCGGGCTCTAGGCCTACCTACTTCTGACAAGTCGGTTGTGGTGAGCGGGTGTGCGCCGCGCAATTCGCTGGGCGCACACCCGCTCGTGTTGTGGGTGCGGTGAACACTTGTGGACCTAATGGACGACTTCCTTCTCGGCGCCGGCTCCGGTGAGAGACCGAGTCTCCAGCTCGTCGTACATGGCTTCGGAGTCCGGGTCGGACGACGTGATCGTGCCTAGATAGCCGAGCAGGAAGCCGACCGGGATGGAGACGATGCCGGGATTCTCGAGCGGGAACCAGCTGAAGTCGGTCCCGAGCCCGAACAGCGAGAGGCTCTCGCCTGT
The DNA here is from genome assembly GCA_963746185.1 of uncultured Actinomycetota bacterium. Classification (GTDB taxonomy): domain Bacteria; phylum Actinomycetota; class Actinomycetes; order Propionibacteriales; family Nocardioidaceae; genus CAVVAE01. Next base: position 1,017,097 of record CAVVAE010000004.1, on the reverse strand, counting down.
CGCCGGGTCGACCTTGCCTGAGACGACGGGGGAGAAGAAGACCAACCCGACGGACGCGATCAGCCCGCCGTAGATGCTCCACACGGCGCCGCGGGTGTTGAAGCGGCGCCAGAACAGGTTGTAGAGCAGCGAGGGCAGGTTGGCAGACGCGGCCACGGCAAAGGCCAACGCCACCAGGAAGGCGATGTTGAGCTTCTGCGCCGGGATCGCGAGCATGATCGCGATGAAGCCGATGCCGAACGCAGCACCACGCGCGACGTTGATCTCCTGCTTCTCGGTCGCCTGCCCCTTCTTGATCACGTTGGCGTAGATGTCGTGCGCGACCGACGACGCCGAGGTCAGGGTCAGCCCGGCCACAACGGCGAGGATCGTCGCGAACGCGACCGCCGCGATGAATGCCAGCAACAGCGCGCCGCCGAAGGAGCCCGCCCCGCCGCCGACTTCCTCAGCAAGAAGTGGCGAAGCGAGGTTTCCGGTACTCGCCGCGATGGCGCTGTCCGGGCCGGTGTCGAGCAGAGCTGCGGCACCGAAGCCCAGCACCAGTGTCATCAGGTAGAAGAACCCGATGAGGCCGATCGCCCACAGCACCGACGTGCGAGCAGTCTTCGATGTCGGCACGGTGTAGAAGCGGATCAGGATGTGGGGGAGGCCGGCCGTGCCGAGCACGAGCGCGAGACTCAGAGACACGAAGTCGATCTTGCTGGTGGTGCTGATGCCGTACTTCAGTCCGGGCTCGAGGAAGTTCGGCTTGCCCGTCTTTTCGACAGCGCCGCCGAGCATTTCGGAGATGTTGAAGTGGAAGTGCAGCAGCACGAGGAACGTGATGAGGATCGTGCCGCTCATCAGCAGCACTGCCTTGACGATCTGCACCCAGGTGGTGCCCTTCATGCCACCGACCGTGACATAGAAGACCATCAGCAGTCCGACGCCGACGATGACCCAGTCCTTCGCACCCTCATCGGTGACACCGAGAAGAAGGGTGACAAGGGCACCGGCACCGACCATCTGCGCCAGCAGGTAGAAGATCGACACGACCACGGTGGAAGTCGCGGCTGCAGTCCGGACGGGCGTCTGCCGCATCCGGTAGGCAAGCTGGTCGGCCATCGTGTATCGACCCGAGTTACGCAGCAGCTCGGCGACGAGCAGCAGGGCCACGAGCCACGCAACCAGGAACCCGATTGAGTAGAGGAATCCGTCGTACCCCGACAAGGCGATGGCGCCGGAGATCCCGAGGAAGGAGGCCGCCGACATGTAGTCACCTGCGACGGCGAGTCCGTTCTGCGGCCCGGTGAAGGAGCGGCCGCCTGCGTAGTAATCGGCGGCGCTGCGGTTTTGCCGGCTCGCCCAGAACGTGATGCCGACGGTGATGAGGACGACGGCGATGAACAGTGACGCGGTAAGGGCCTGGTGGTCATCACCAGCAGCGAGGTAGGTCATCGTCCGATCTCCTTGGTGTACGCCTGCTTCAACGCGTTTCGCGAGCGGGTCGAACTGCTTGTTGGCGTGACTGGCATAGAGCCACGAGATGGCGAACGTCGAGACAAACTGGAGGACGCCGAAGACGAGGGCTACGTTGATGTTGCCGACGATGTCTTGGCTCATGAAGTCGTGCGCCCAGTTGCTACAGATGACGTAGAGCATGTACCAGGAGAAGAACGCGATGGTCCACGGAATCGCAAACCGGCGATAGCGCTTGCGAAGCTCCTGGAAGTCCGCACTCGCATGCAGCGATTCGTAGATCGAGTGCTTGGTGGCCGGTTCTGTCATGACTTCACCTCAAGGTCGGCGGGGTCGACAGGGTGCGTGTGGGGCATCACCCAACAAACGAACGTAGGGGGCACTCGGTCGTCGCGGCAGTAGCGCGGAGGTGAGGGTCGTTCAGCGGCTGTGTTGGGTCGACGTACGGCGGACCAGGTTGCGACGAGCGGTATCTTCCGCGCGACTAGCGGTCATTACCGAGAGCGACGGACGGCCTCGGGGCCTCGATCCACGTCGATCTGCTCGGGCGCGTGTAGGCGGACCATGATGCGGTTGACTCCCGGAGGCACCCGGTCGCGCGTCGCTCGAGACACTAGGATCATTGTGGCGAACGCCGCGGGGACCGACCACGCCGCGGGCTGCGCGAGCAACGTGTCGAACCAGCCGTGGCCGATGTCGGTCACGATCGTCGAGATGACGGCGAAGCCACTGAGCAAACCACCTACGACCAACCCTGCTGCCGCGCCGCGTGCCGTCAGGCCTCGCCACCAGATCCCGAGCACGAGCAGGGGGCAGAACGTCGACGCGGCTACGGCGAAGGCGAGTCCCACGGCGTTGGCCACCGGAACGTCGGCGCCGACGAGCGCAAGCACGAGCGGAACCGCCACGGCCGCACACGCTGCGACGCGGAACGCCGCCACGCCACGCAGTCGCAAGGCACCACGTCGGGTGATCAGATCCTGGCTCAGCACGCCGGCGACAGACACGACCAAACCAGAACACGTGGACAGGAAGGCGGCGAACGCACCGGCCGCGACGAGTGAGCCGAGCAGGTCACCGCCCAGCCCGCCGATCATCCGACCGGGCAGCTCGAGGACGACGGTGTCCTCTCCCGCGAGGTCGGGCGCGTACAGGCGGCCGAGAGCGCCGTACATCGTGGGCATCAGGTAGAAGAGGCCGAGTAGCCCGAGGACGACGAGCGTCGTACGACGCGCCTGCCGGCCGTCCGGGTTGGTGTAGAACCGCACGAGCACATGGGGCAGACCCATCGTGCCGAGGAACGTCGCGAGGATCAGCGAGTAGGTGCTGTAGAGCGTGTGAGACGGCAGATCCACTGAGGGCAGCGTCCCAGTCGGGACCGTCGGCGAGCCATCGCCGTGCCAAACGCTGAGCAAGAAGATGAGCGGAAGCGCAATGGCGGTCAGCTTCAGCCAGTACTGGAACGCTTGGACGAACGTGATGCTGCGCATGCCGCCCGCGACGGCGTTGAACAGCACGACCGCGCCAACCACAACACCGCCAAGCCACGAGGGAGCGCCTGTCACAGTCTGCAGCGTGATGCCGGCGCCCTGGAACTGCGGCATCAGGTACAGCCAGCCGATCAGACAGACGAGCAGACTGCTCAACCGTCGTATGTCGCCGGACTCCAACCGCGCCTCCGCGAAGTCGGGAAGCGTGTAAGCGCCACTGCGACGCAAGGGCGCGGCCACGAAAAGCAGGAGCACGAGGTAGCCAGCGGTCCAGCCGACGGGGTACCAGAGCATGTCCGCGCCGTACGTGAGAATCAGCCCGGCGATGCCGAGGAACGACGCTGCCGAGAGGTACTCGCCACCGATGGCCGACGCATTGAGCACCGGCCCGACGCTTCGCGAAGCCACGTAGAAGTCGCTCGTCGTCCGGCTGATGCGCAGCCCGTAGGCGCCGATCACGGCCGTGGCCAGCGACACCAGGATGATCGCGGCCCAGCCGGCTGCCGGGTTCATTCCCGCTCGACGAGCTCGGTGAAGTCGTGCTCGTTGCGTTCGGCCTGGTGCACGTAGAACCAGCCGAGCGCGATCAACGCCGGGTAGACGAGCGCACCCAGCAGCACCCAGGGAAGGGGCACGCCGAAGACCAGTGCGTCCCGCGAGTCAGGCACCGCAAAGAAGAGGAACGGCACGCTTCCGATGGTGACGGCAAGGACGATCAGCACGGTCACCGCGAGCCTGAGCTGGGTGCGGATCAGTGACCGCATGTAAGCGTCGCCGATCGCCGTCTGGTCGTCGATCTCCTGGGTCACGACCTGCCGTCGCGGCCGAGTCGCCGAGCGCCTCGCACTGGTGATGACAACTCGACGTGGTGCTTCAGCCATGGACCTGCCCTCGCGCTGGCTGCGCACGTCGTACGAGCACCTCACGCAGGTCAGGGGTATGACGACGGCTCACCTGGAGCTCGACGTCGTCGACCATCACGGTGCACCGGCCTTGGTCGAAGCGCACCTCGCTGACGTGCGGGAGCGCGACGAGCAGGCTGCGGTGGATGCGCACGAAGCCGGCGTCACGCCACTCCTCTTCGAGGTTCGTCAACGGCGCCCGAAGCAGATGTGACCCTTGGTCGGTGTGCAGCCGCACGTAGTCACCTTGCGCCTCGGCATAGCGGACGTCGCTTCGTTGGATGAAGCGGGTGACCCCGCCGAGCTCGACGGGGATCGTCTCGTCGGAATGTACGACGGTGGAGGTCTCGTCTGCCTCGACCACCCGACGAATGGCCTCCTGGACGCGTTCGTCGCGCACGGGCTTGAGGAGGTAGTCGACAGCGTTGATCTCGAACGCCTCCACAGCGTGACCCTCGAAGGCAGTGACGAACACGACCTGAGGGGGGTTCTTGAAACGGCCGACCACGCGGGCTACGTCGATGCCCGACAGGTCAGGCATGGCGATGTCGAGGAAGACGGCGTCCACCTCGGCATGCTCGAGATGCTGGAGTGCCTCGGCGCCCGACGATGCGATAGCCACCTGGCCGACCCGACTGTCGCAACCGAGCAGAAAACTCAGCTCCTCGCGCACCGGTAGCTCGTCATCGACGACGAGCACGCGTAAGCCGGGCCGCTCGGGCATGCGATGACGATAGCCGTGGCTCGGTGGGTCCGCACTGCGGGCTTGACTGCCGTTTGCGCAGGTGAGCGGGCGCTCGAGGGCTAGTGTTTGGGCATGAACCGGGCAAGTCGGTCGGTCGCATTTTCGGCCGCCACCGTCGTCGCGTTGACCACCGTGATCTGTGACGCTCCGGCGACCGGTGGGACGCCGCCCTCCGCGCCGGTGGCTGTGGCAGACCGCGGGCTGGCTAGCCCGGCGAAGAAGAACATCGCGATGAAGCTGGTGTCGAGCGCCGAGAACTCGTCGCTGCACTGGCGGCGGCAGTACAAGTACATCGAGGACATCCACGACGGCAGGGGCTACACGGCGGGCATCATCGGGTTCTGCTCAGGCACCGGTGACATGCTCGAGGTCGTCAAGGACTACGAAGCCCACAAGCGGCACAACGTGTTGGCGCGCTTCCTACCGGCGCTTCGTCGGGTGAACGGCTCGGACTCCCATCGCGGACTCGGCCGGAAGTTCGTGCATGCGTGGAAGGTCGCGGCGCACGATCCGATCTTTCGCCAGGCCCAGAACCGTGAACGAGATCGGGTCTACTTCGGCCCCGCAGTGCGACGAGCGAAGGCCGACGGCCTGCGCATCCTCGGCCAGTTCATCTACTACGACGCGATCGTGATGCACGGTCCCGGCCACGACTCGGTCAGCTTCGGTGGCATCCGCGCCACTGCCAGGCGACATGCCCGGACACCCGCCGACGGCGGTCGCGAACTGCGTTACCTCAACGCGTTCCTCGACGCCCGCAAGGCAGCCATGCGCACGGAGGAAGCACACCAGGACACCTCGCGCGTCGACACCGAGCAGCGGGTATTCCTCCGTCAGCACAACTTCAACCTCACGCTGCCGCTCACGTGGCACGTGTACGGCGACCGCTACCACCTCAGTCGCTAGTCAGTCTTTGCTGTCGGCCGGCGCCCAGCCGACGTCCCACGCGCTTTCGCTACGACGGATCGGTGCTGTCGCGATGACGGCGTCGGCGTTGAGCGGTCCGTAGATGTGCGGGAAGGTCATGTCAGCGCCTGGCACGTCGTCGAACTGCCACGGTGACGAGAGGCGGTCGGTCTCGATGACGAGCAGGGTCTGGTCCTCGTGGATGTCGCCGTACACGAACTCCAACACGCCGGCGATCTGCTCGAACCGTGAGCAATGAATGAAACCCTCCTCGTCAAGGCTCACATCGAGGGTCGACATCGTGTAGGAGCCGCTGCTCGAGGACGCCTCCCAGTCGGCTGGGTCGGCGATATGGAAGATCAGCACCCCTCACCCTCTCATCGCGCGGCTCGAAATCGGGGATAGTGGCCGGGTGCAGATCCGTAGTGCGGCGTTTGACGAGCTCGGTGCCCTGACCGGCTATCAACTCTGGCAGCTGAGACAGGCTGTCTTCGTGGTGGAACAGGAGTGTCCCTATCTGGACCTCGACGGTGACGACATCGATCCGCGGACACGGCATGTCTGGGCCGAAGACGACGTTCGGCCGATTGCTTACCTGCGCGTGCTCGAGGAGACCTCGGGAGAGGCGCGGATCGGGCGAGTGTGCGTCGACGGGTCACGGCGCTCCGAGGGTCTGGCCGCGCGGCTCATGATGGTGGCGCTCGACGAGATCGGTGATCGGCCGTGCGTGCTCGGCGCGCAGGCACACGTCCAGGGGTGGTACGAGCGCCTCGGCTTCGTGGTGACCGGGCCGGTGTATGACGACGACGGGATCCCGCACGTGCCCATGCGTCGTACTCCAGAAGCCGCCGACTCGCCGACCGGCGGCTAGGTCGGCGGCTAGGTCTGCAAGGCAAACCCCCACTCTGCAAGGCAGATTTGCCTTGTTAACAAGCCCTTTGGCTTGAAAACAAGGCAAACCCGGGACCTCAGGGGTGGACGCCGGGGGCGAACTTGGGGACTCGCACCACGACTCGGGTGCCGGCACCGACCGCGGTTTCGATGACCAGGCCGTAGTCGTCGCCGAACGTCGTACGCAGCCGTTCGTCGACGTTGCCGAGTCCGACCGAGTCGACACTCGTGTCACCGGCAAGCGCCCGACGTACTCGCTCCGGGTCGTTGCCGGCGCCGTCGTCCTCGATCGAGATCACCACCTCGGCGCCCAGGTCCTCGGCGTCGATCGTGATGTGGCCGGTTCCCGACTTGCCCTCGAGGCCGTGCCGGACCGCGTTCTCGACGAGTGGCTGCAGCGACAGGAACGGCAGCGCCACGGGCAGCGTCTCTGGCGCCACCCGCAACGTGACCTGCAGCCGGTCGCCGAAGCGGGCCTTCTCCAGCACGAGATAGCGCTCGATCGAGCGCAGCTCCTCAGACAGCGTCGTGAAGTCGCCGTGCCGCCGGAACGAGTACCGGGTGAACTCCGCAAACTCCAGCAACAGCTCGCGAGCCCGCTCCGGATCGGTGCGGACGAATGACGCGATCGCCGACAGCGAGTTGTAGATGAAGTGCGGCGAGATCTGCGCGCGCAGCGCTCGCACCTCGGCCTCCATCAGCCGCGCCCGCGACCGGTCGGCTTCGGCGAGCTCGAGTTGTGTGGAGACCCACCGCGCGACCTCGTTCGTGGCCCGGATGAGGCCCGCACTCGGGCTGGGCACAAACACCAGGAGGGCGCCGACGACACGTTCGTCGACCGTGAGCGGCGCGGAGACGACGTGGCGAAGCGAGCAGTCCGACTGGCTGCACGAAACAGCCGCCGCCGACGTCGAGCCCGACTGGATCGTGTGCTCAGCCAGCTCGTACGCCGACTCGCGGTGGTGTTCGCCGCCGCCGTCCCAACCGAGCACTCGCTCGAGGTCCGTAAGCGCCGCAGCTGGGGCCCCGAGCAACGCCCGGAGATAGCGCAGCGACTTGTCGGCCGAGCTCGACGTGAGGCCGTGACGCAGGGGAGGCGATGCGAGGTTCGCGGTATGGAGAGTGCGGAAGGTCGTGCGGTCAGCCGACGTACCGAAGTCGCGGCGGCCGCGGGCGATCCACGCCAGGGCCAAGGCCACAGCGGCGGCCACGACGATTGCGGCGACGAGGATCGTCTGCGCGGAGCCCACCGCGGCTCAATTGAAGTCGATGAGCAGGCCGTCGTCGAGGTCCTCTTCAGGCTCGCGATGGACGCTGGCGAGCCCAGTGACGCGGGCGCGGTAGCAGTACGTGTTCCACGGCATCAGCATCCCGTCGGGACCACGGCCGTAGCTGTCGTAGATGTTGCCGATCTCTTCGAGCAGCGCCTCACGTTCGGCAGGTGTCATGCCCGCCACACGAGACTGCGACCCGACGAACCCGATGAGCGAGTCACGATGAAACTGCTGCCAGTGGCGTACGACGTGCTGCTCGCTCGTGGTGAACAGCTCAGAACCTTCGACCGGGTCGTCGCCGACGTCATCGTGCAGCATGTCGATGAGGCGATAGACCTTCTTGACCCAGGGAACCGTCAGGTCGGCGTTGTTCCAGACCAGGGCAAGAGTGCCGCCGGGTCGCAGCACGCGGGCGATCTCGGGCAACGCCCGGTCCTGGTCGAACCAGTGGAAGGCCTGGGCGGCGACGGCGATATCGACCGAACTGCTCGGCAGCGGGATGTTCTCGGCCCGCCCGACCGCGCGATAGGCGGTAGGAGCGACCTGCTTGAGTTGGGTGAGCATTTCGGCAGAGGGGTCGGTGGCGACAACCTCATGACCGAGCGCAACGATCGCCGCGGTGAGCTTGCCAGTTCCGGCGCCGAGTTCGAGCACCCGCCCGGGACTCGTGCCGACCAGCCAGCTGACCGCCTCGGTGGGGTAGTCCGGCCGATGTTCGGCGTACTTGTCCGCCACGGCGCCGAAACTGCTCGCCCGGCGGCGTTTTTCATCGGCGTCCATGACCGCGAGGCTATCCGACATCAGCGCTGCTTCTGCTAGTGACGCGTAGCGGGGGCCGGTATTCACTTTGCGCCGGTCCGTGCGGCGCCCGCGGCGTTGTCGTCGTCACCGATGCTGCGCATCGCCCTCCTCCTCCGCCTTGCGATGCATCCACCCGTCCTCGTCGCAAGGGTGAAAGAACCCCCACCACGCGCCACTAGGCTGTCGGCCGTGTCCGGCGACGTCGACTTCGCCCGGTGGGCCTCGCTGGAGGGGGTTCCGTCGGCGCTGGCGGCGGCCCGCGACGGGGTTGACGTGCTGCTGCGGGATCGCGGCCTGCGTCGTACGACGGCTGACCTCACGACCGAGTCGCTCCTGCGGGGCGCGGCCGCCTCGGCAATGCTGGAGGGGAGCACGTCCGACCTGGAAACGCTCCGAGCCGATGGTGGCGACGAGATCGCGATGGCCGCGGCCCGCCTCAATGCTGGCCTGCTCGCGTTGGTACCCGTGGTCAAGCGGTCTCCGCTGCAGGCGATCGCCCGCCTCCATACCGTGGCCGCGTCGGGTCGGGTCGCCGATGACGCGCTCGGCCGGCCGCGTCCCGAACCCGGGCTGGCCGATCGGCTGCAGCGGCTGTCATCGGCGCTGCTCGCGACCAGTGCAGCGCCGGCGATCGCGGTCGCCGGAATCGCCCACGCCGAGATCGCCACGCTGGCCCCGTTCGAAATAGCGAACGGCTTGGTCGCCCGGGCCCTCGAGCGGCTGGTGCTCGTGGCTCGCGGTGTCGACCCGACGTCGATGGTGGTTCCCGAGGCCGGCCACCTCGTGCTCGAGCCGTCGTACCGATCGGCTCTCGTCGCCTACGGCCAGGGAGACCTCGCCGGACGACAAGCCTGGCTGTTGCACGTGGCCGCCGCGCTGACCCGCGGCGTTGAGGCCAGCCCGCTCACGTTGAGTGGCTGATCGTCAGGCGTGTCCGCACCGTGCGAAACCCTCGCTTTGTGCGCGGCGATTGGCGAGTCTTCGAAACGACTCGCCGGTAGGTCTTCCGTTGACGGGCCGATCGGCGTACAAAGAGAGAACAACAAATCAATACCCGCACATGAGGCTGGTACCCACGCGGCGACCCACCCTTCGTAGAGGGCAGTCGAATTCGGGATACTCCCGGGGCGACGTTTGAGAATTTGCACGCTTGGTAGCCGGAACTCATGTGTCAGCGGCGGCGTCTTCCTTCCGAGGGCGCCGCTCGCATGTGCAGAAAATCCCTTGCTGGCTTGAGCATTCAGCGTTTTGCGGTCGCGTTGGCGACGGTGAGCTCAGCTGCGACGAGACCGGCGGGCGGACAAGACAACAGCCCCCGCTGCCGCGACACCCGCTCCCAGAGCGACCGCTGCCAGCGTGCTCTTGCGCGGTTCGAACCGCACCCTCTTGCGCAGCTCGACCGGCTTGGTGAAGTCGAGCACCGGCCAACCCCGTTCGTTGGCAACCTTGCGGAGCACTTTGTCGGGGTTGACGGCAAACGGGTGTCCGACCGCCTCGAGCATCGGGATGTCTGTGACCGAGTCGCTGTAGGCGTAGGACGAGTCGAGGTCATAGTCCTCGGCCTCGGCCAGTTCGACGATCGCCGTCGCCTTGTTGGCGCCGTAGGCGTAGAAGTCGATCTCGCCGGTGTAGCGGCCGTCCTCTTGCACCATCACGGTGGCGATCACCCGGTCAGCACCCAGCATCTCGCCGATCGGCTCGACCACTTCTGCGCCTGAGGTGGACACGATGACGACATCGCGGCCTTCGCTGTGGTGCTGCTCGATCAGACCGACGGCTTCGTCGTACACGAGTGGGTCGACGATGTGGTGCAGGGTTTCGCCGACGATATCTTTGACTGTCTGAACGTGCCAGCCGGTGGCCAGGTCGGAGAGGTAGCGCCGCATCCGCTCCATCTGGTCGTGGTCGGCACCGCCGACGAGATAGACGAACTGGGCATAACTGCTGCGGAGTACGGATCGACGGTTGATTAGGCCGCCCTGGTAGAAAGGTCGGCTGAACGCCAAAGTGCTGGACTTGGCGATGATCGTCTTGTCGAGGTCGAAGAACGCCGCAGGCCGTCCTGTGATGGGTGACATCGACGCACTTCCCTCCCGTCTCCCTCCCGTCGGATTCGCACTTCGAGCATACGGTGAGGCCCCGACGGTTTGCATGAGCGCTTGGGGTTGGGGGTACAGTGATTTGCAGAGCTCCAGCGACATCCCCCCTCGTCGCTGGACTAACGGGGTCGATTCCATCCCCCCCGGAATCGAGACCCCTGGCAGCCCCCGGTACCCCCCCACCGGGGGCTGTCCCTTTCTCAGGTCCTGTCCCCAGATCGTGGCTACCCTCGTTCCCGTCCACAGGTGTCGGCCGATGGGGCTTTCCTGTCGCGGTGTACGCCGAGGCTGGCGTGATGGACCTCACTCCTTCTAGCCCAGCGGTCATCGCGACCCGTGACCCAGAACTTCTCGACCAGCTGATGCGACTGTGTGCCGCTGCCTCAGTCACCCCCGACGTGATCAACCAGGCGGGCCAGCTGCGTGGGTTGTGGCGGACCGCAGCCGTAGTCGTCGTCGGAGCTGACCTCGCCGACGACATCACGGCAGCCGGACTGGGACGGCGCGAGGGTGTCATCCTCGTGGCGCCCGGAGCCGAGTCCGCGGAGTTGTGGCGTCGCGGGGTGACCCTCGGAGCTGACCGTGTCGTGACTCTGCCCGATGCGCAGAGCTGGCTGGTCCAGCGGCTGACCGAGGCGGCGGAGGGCGGCGGTCACCTCGCCCGGGTTGTCGCGGTCATCGGCGCGCGAGGCGGCGCCGGCGCATCCACCTTGGCTGCTGGTCTGGCACTGCGCGTGGCCGCGCGGGGTGAGCGTGCGTTGCTGATCGACGCAGACCCCCTCGGCGGAGGGATCGAGCTGCTGCTGGGTATCGAGGAGAGCCAGGGTTTGCGCTGGCCAGAGGTCGCGGTCACGCAAGGCAGGGTCAGCGCGGCTGCACTTCGTCAGGCCTTGCCACAACATGACGATGTCGTGGTCTTGTCGTGGGATCGCGGCGCCACGGCAGCGACCACGATCGTCTCCGCGGCGGCCATGCACTCGATGCTCGACACGGCGAGGCGAGGGTCTGACTGGGTCGTCGTCGACATCCCACGACACCTCGACGATGCCGCAACGGAAGCGCTGGTCAGTGCCGAGACGCTGTTGATGGTGTGCACACCGGACGTTCGTGCCGTCGCGAGCGGTGTCCAGATGATGACGGCGTTGCGGCCGCTGTGCTGCGACGTACGAGTCGTGATTCGCAAGACGGGCCGGTGCGACGTCGACGCGCACAGCGTGGCGGCCAGCCTGCAGGTCCCGCTGGCTGGGGTCGTGCCCACCTTGCGCGCGGTTGAGGACGGCATCAACCAAGGCATCGGTCCACTCGCACGTGGTCGGCTGGCAGGTCGTTGCGACGCGCTGCTTGATGGGCTCGTCCGGGATCGCGAGGGCGTTCCGTGACAGACGTCGAAAGTGACCTTCTCGAACGGATCCGGATGCGGCTGGCCGAACAAAGTGCCGAGCCGAGCCCGGCTCAAGTGGCTGACGCTCTGCGTTCCGAGGGGAGCCTCGTAGGTGACACGGCCGTGCTCGAGATGGTCGACGCTTTGCGCCGCGACACGATCGGAGCCGGGGCGCTGGAACCCCTGCTGCGCCTCGACGGCGTCACTGATGTGGTGGTCAACGGCGCGCGCCAGGTGTACGTCGACAGCGGCCACGGTCTGGAGCTCGCCGACGTGCGCTTCGCTGACGATGCCGCCGTACGACGGCTGGCCCAACGTCTCGCGGGCGCTGCCGGTCGACGACTCGACGACGCCTCGCCTTACGTCGACGCCAGACTTGGCGACGGCACCCGCTTCCATGCTGTCCTCAGTCCGGTCTCCAGCCCCGGGACCTGTCTGTCGCTGCGTATCCCGGCCCGGCGCTCACTGACGCTGGCCGACCTCGTCACCTCCGGCAGCACGACCGACGAGGGAGCTGCCTTGTTGCTCGACATCGTGAACGCTCGGCTCGCGTTCGTGATCTCTGGCGGCACCGGTAGCGGGAAGACCACGCTGCTCGCGGCACTGCTGTCGTACGCCGACGCCACCGACCGCCTCGTCATCGTCGAGGACGCCAGCGAGCTGCGACCGAGGCATCCGCACGTGGTGTCGCTCGAAGCTCGCCCACCCAACGTCGAGGGTGTCGGCGCCATCGTGCTGCGCGATCTCGTTCGCCAGGCCATGCGGATGCGGCCTGACCGCCTTGTCGTGGGAGAGGTCAGGGGAGCCGAGGTGGTCGACATGCTGGCCGCGATGAACACGGGTCACGAGGGCGGATGCGGCACGATCCACGCCAATGCGGCCGGTGACGTGCCCGCCCGGTTCGAGGCACTCGGGACAGCCGCCGGTTTGCCAAGAGGAGCCGTTCATGCCCAGCTCGCTGCCGCTCTCCAGGTGGTCATTCACCTGCGGCGCGGCCGAGACGGCGTACGACGACTGGCCCAGGTGGCCGTCGTACATCGGCGGGCTGACGGCTTCGTCGACGTGATCCCAGCGGTCTCGTTCGCGCCTGGCCGTGCTCCTGTCACCTCCGAAGGAGCCGCGATCCTCGATGACTGGCTGACCGAGGCCGCTTCGTGACCGCTGCCGCATTCCTCGCGGCCGGGCTGCTGGGCTCAGCCGTTCTCACCTTGTTGCCTGATCCTGGTCGCTCACTTCGTCGTCTCGGCGAGACAGGCGACGACGGGTTGCGCCAGCCAGCCCACTCGTGGCGCGGTCTGCACATCCTGGGCGCCGTCGTCGGCCTCATAGCTCTGATCCGGTGGAGTCTGAGTGATCTGGGCATGACGGCCTTCGCCTTGCTGACGGGCGGTCTCGTGGTCGCCGCCGGGTGTCAGCGCCTGCTAGCGCGCTGGCGGGCCCGGCGGCTTCGATCAGCGCGACAACACGCGGCGATCGAGCTCTGCGATGCCCTTGCCGCGGAGCTGCGAGCCGGTCTGCCCGCGGTGCGCGCGATCGAGCATGCCTTCGAGGTCTGGCCAGAGTGGTCGTCTGTGGTCGCGGCGGCGCGACTCGGTGGCGATGTGGCACAAGCAATGCGTGCGTGCGCAACCCACCCCGGCGCTGAGGGTTTGCGGGCGACTGCCGCGGCGTGGGACGTGGCAAGCCGATCGGGAGTCGCTCTCGCCGATGTGCTCGACCGCGTTGCCAACGGTTTGCGCAGCGACGCAGAGGCGCGCGCTGAGGTCACTGCGGCACTCGGACCACCGCGCGCGACAGCCAAGCTACTCGCCGCGTTGCCCCTCTTCGGTCTCGGTCTCGGTGTGTCGATGGGAGCGCATCCGGTGGCGTTCCTGCTCGGCTCGGGGATCGGCATCACCTGCCTGGGCGGTGGTGTGATGCTGGCCTTCCTCGGCGTGCTGTGGGTCGAACATCTCGCCGACGCCGCTGAGGTCTGACTGATGCCGATCCTTGCCGGGGCGCTGACGTTCGTGGCCGTCTGGATGTGGTGTGAGGACCGTGGTCGTGCACTCGCCCGGCTGGGGGAGCGGCCACGCGACACCAACGGCCTCCGGGTCTCGCGGCGTCCGCTCATCGAAGACCCGTTCAGACGTTCAGTCCTCGCCGTTGCCGCCTGTGCGATGGTCGGCTGGGCTTTGCACGGTCCGGTGGCCGGTGTGATCTTCGCCCCGGCAGGTCTCGGCCTGTCGTGGTGGCTCGGCACGCTCGAACCCCCCAGCGTCACGCGCGAACGCGAAGAGGTCAGCCGCGACCTGCCGCTCGCCGTGGACCTGCTCGCCGCATGCGCCGCGGTCGGACTCTCCGTCGATCGTTCGCTAGCGCAGGTGTCTCGGGCCGTGGGTGGTGCGCTGGCGCGTCGATTCGACGTAATGGCCGCGCGACTCCAACTCGGCGCGGACCCGGTGGCTGAGTGGTCACGGCTCTGCCAGGACGAGCTGCTCGCGCCACTCGGCCGAACGATGATGCGGAGTCACGAATCCGGGGCACCGGTGGTCGACGGGTTGACGAGGTTGGCTCTCGACCGCCGTCGTGAGCGTCGTACGCAGACTCAACTCCGAGCTCGCAGCGTCGGCGTCAAAGCGGCCGGTCCCTTGGCGGCGTGCTTCCTGCCGGCCTTCATGCTCGTCGGGGTGGTTCCCACGATCGCCGGAGCGTTCTCCCATCTCGTGCTGTGACCGCGGTCCACAGCCCTCGAGCAACCACCACCTTGTCTACAGATCGTCGCGCCCCTCTCGTCCTGAGCTCCGCGTCTCGGTGTGCTGGTTCAGACAAATTCACCCGGTTCTCTCGTCACGGCGGGAGACGACTGAAAGGACATGGACCATGCCAGCAAAGATCGTCGACCCACTCGTCAACCCCACACTCCCCGTTCGCGACGAGAAGGGGATGAACACCGCGGAGTACGCCGTCGGAACCGTCGGAGCGTGTGGCTTCGCGGGGATCCTCTACCAGATTCTGACGTCCGGCTGGGGACAGGGCCTGCTCCAGGGCATCTTCGAGAAGGTGACCGGCCTGCTGCCCTTCTGATCACCACCGCGGGGTGGGCCACGAGCCCACCCCGCCCCTGTTAGTCCGCCCCCTTGAGGAGAGTTCGATGAATGCCAACCCACCGCGGCCGCCCGTCCTCGCAGGGCTTTCCAGCGACGCGTCAACCCGGCACGCGGAGCGCGGGAGCGTCACGGCTGAGGCGGCCATCGTGCTCCCGATCGTGGCCGCCTTCGCGTTGACCTTGATCTGGATGCTGTCGGTCGGCATCGCGCAGGTGCAGGCCGTGGACGCTGCTCGTGATGCCGCTCGTGCGATTGCCCGCGGCGAGGATGACGAGCAGGCGATCGCGCAGGCGCAGCGCACCGCAGCCGAAGGATCCCGGGTCGACGTGAAGCGCGGCGACGGTTCGGTGAAGGTCACGGTCTCGGTGTCGGCCGGCGCTCCGGGATGGTTGCTGGTGCCGTTGCCTGAGGTGACCGTCGGCTCGAGTTCAACGGTGGAGGTGGAGGGCGATGACGCCGAATCGCCGTAGCCGCATCAGAGGCGAGCGAGGGATCGCCACGGTCTGGGCGGTCACGTGGATCGTCTGCTGTCTCTGCATCGGTTGGTTGGCCCTGGTGCTCGTGATGGCGGTGGCGAAGCAGCAGCACCTCGACGGTGCCGCCGACCTCGTTTCGCTGTCCGCCGCGAGTCAACTCGTCGCGGGTGGCGACGCGTGCGCGGCGGCCGAGCGCATCGCGCGGGCGAACGACGTCGAGCTGGTCACGTGCACGATCGAGGGGGATGACGTGCTCGTGTCGGTCGGTGACGTCGTCGATCTGCCCTGGGGGATCGACGGCCGCATCACGTCAGTCGCTCGCGCCGGCCCGGAAGAGTCGTGACCGCGAGGTGACCGTCAGCGTTCGCGGGGCGCGGTGTCGAAGTGCTCGTCGGTGTCGCCGGCGACGTGGCGAGCATCGGGGTTGTCGCCGTCGACCACAGTCGTCTCGTCTGATTCGCTGGCTTCGGCTGACGCAGCGCGTTCACGACGTGCTTCTTCTTCGCCCTTGGCCGCCCGTTTCTTGAGTTCGCGCATCTCTGAACGACGGTAGCGCCAGCGCTTAAGCCCCTTGTTGAGCAGCCACAGTCCGATCAGGGTGAGCAGCATGGTGATGGCGCCAGCGGCAAAGACGGCGTTGACGTCGGTGTTGACGTCGAACGACCCCAGGTCGACGTGAGCCGACTCATCGCCACGTGCGACCGCGGCGACGACAACGGCGACGACACCGATCAAGATCAGCAGTCCCAGAACGATCATGGGCGGCTTCTCCTCTCGAGCGCGAGGCTCCTCATCCCCTCCGCGACCAAAGCGGTCGCGTCCTTCACCGTATCGACATCAGCTCTGCTCCGCGAGGAGTACATCAAGCAGCATGATGGCACCGCGCTTGTCGAGCGGGTTATTGCCGTTGCCGCACTTCGGAGACTGCACACACGACGGGCAGCCGTCGTCGCACTCGCACGACGCGATGGCCTCGCGGGTGGCCGTCAACCACTCGCCCGCCGTTTGGAAGCCACGCTGCGCAAAACCCGCGCCGCCCGGATGGCCGTCGTACACGAACACCGTGAGCAGGCCGGTGTCCTCGTGAAGCGCCGTGGAGACGCCGCCGATGTCCCACCGGTCACACGTTGCGAAGAGCGGCAACAGACCGATCGAGGCGTGCTCTGCCGCATGCGCCGCCCCGGGTACGTCGCGCGGATCGACCCCGCTGGACTCGAGCTGTTCCGGTGTGAGCGTCCACCACACTGACTTGGTCTGCAGGTGTCGCGGCGGGAGGTCGAGCGGCTCCTCACCGAGCAGCTCACCGGTGGCGCTGCGCCTCTTCAGGTACGACACGATCTGTGACGACACCTCCACCGACCCGAACGACAACGTCGCATCTCCCCACGGCTCGCTCACGTCGGTGCCGAGGATCCGGATGTCGGTGAGATCTCGCGCGTTCGTCGAGTAGTCAGGGTTGGCCAGGTCGACGAGAGCGACGCCTTCCTCGTGGTCGAAGGACGCCACCAGGTAGGTCTGCCCCATGTGCACGTAGACGGCTCCTTGATGGACCGTGGCATGCGCGGACGACGCGTCGACCGTGCCGACGAGACGACCCGTCGACTCCTCCACGATGCGCACCGGGTTGCCTCCGCTCGACCGGATGTCGGCGAGGTTGGCCGCGCGGTCGCGTCGGGTCCAGAACCACCCTCGAGATCGCTGACGCAGATAGCCCTGGTCCACCAACGACGCCACGATTCCGGCGACATCGCCGGAGAAGGTCGCGAAATCGTCCTCAGTCAACGGGATCTCCTGCGCGGCTGCGCACAGATGCGGCGCGACGACGTACGGGTTGCCGGGGTCGAACACATTGGCCTCGACAGGTGCACCGATTAACGCCTCGGGATGCGTGACCAGATAAGTGTCGAGCGGGTCGTCGCGCGCCACGAGCACCCCGAGGCCACCTTGCCCCTCACGCCCCGACCTGCCGATCTGCTGCCACATCGAAGCGCGAGTGCCCGGGAAGCCCGCCATCACCACCGCGTCGAGGCCGTTGATGTCGATGCCGAGCTCGAGAGCGTTGGTCGCCGACACCGCCAGCAGCTCGCCGCTGCGCAGCTGTTGCTCAAGCTCACGCCGGTCCTCCGGCAGGTAGCCGCCGCGGTATGGCGCAACGCGGCGCGCGAGGTCGGGGTCGACCGCGTACAACAGCCCCTGGGCCTGCAGAGCAACGCTTTCGGCACCGCGTCGGCTGCGGACAAACGCGATCGTGCGGACTCCGTCAGCCACCAGATCGGCGACCAGGTCGGCGGTCTCGGCTGACGCGGAACGTCGTACAGGTGCGCCATGCTCGCCACGGAGCGACGTCAGAGGCGGCTCCCACAACGCCACCGCCGTCGTGCCGCGCGGCGAACCGTCGACGTCGACGGCCTTCACCGGAGCACCGACGAGCCGGCTCGCCGTCACATCGGGCTCGGCGGCTGTCGCGGACGCCAGGATGAACGTCGGGTCGGCGCCGTAGTGGGATGCCACCCGACGAAGCCGGCGCAGGATCTGCGCCACGTGTGACCCGAAGACACCGCGATAGTGGTGGCACTCGTCGACGACAACGAATCGCAATGTCCCCCAGAACTCCGCCCACCGCGCGTGCGACGGCAGCATTGTGCGGTGCAGCATGTCGGGGTTGGTCAGCAGGTAGTTGCCGTGGCTGCGCGCCCAGTCGCGCTCCTCGCGGGTCGAGTCTCCGTCGTACGTCGTCGGACGCACCCCAGGCAGTGTGAGCCCCGACATCGCTGTCAGCTGGTCTTGCGCAAGCGCCTTGGTTGGCGAGAGATACAGCACCGTGTCTCCTCGCGCACCCGGTCGCTCGACACTGCGCGCGATCGCCGACAACGTCGGCAGCAGGTAGGCGAGAGACTTGCCTGAAGCCGTACCCGTGGCGACCACGGTGTGCTGCCCGCCCCACGCGAGCTCGGCTGCCTCGGCCTGGTGGCTCCACAACGACACGACGCCGCGGGCCAGGTAGGCGTCGACCAGCTCTTGGTCGGCCCAGTCAGGCCAACCCGCGACCTGCGCGTCTCGGGCCGGACGGAGCTCGAGGTGCGTGAGCCGGTCGCGGCGTGACGAGGCGGCAGCGAGCCGCAGGGCCGCCGCCTCGGGGTCGAACACACGAGCGGACCGAGTCACGATCCGTCATCCTCGCATTACGCAGCATCAACCTCAGACACGGTTTAACTCAGACCACGGTTTAACTCAGACATGGTTGAATAAGCGTTGGCCCGGACTGGACCGACCGTTCCTTGCGAACGAAGGCAACCGGAGGAGGCAACTCGTGGACCTGTCGCTGGACAACAGGACTGACGGCGAGCGCATGGTCGTCGATGTCGGTGGCGAGATCGATGTGTACACCGCGCCGAAGCTTCGTGAGCGCTTGGTCGAACTCATCAACGCCGGCCACTACCACCTCATCGTCAACCTCGAAGGGGTCGACTTCCTCGACTCCACCGGTCTCGGCGTGCTCGTGGGTGCGCTCAAACGGGTCCGCGCACACGAGGGATCGTTGCTTCTGGTCTGCACCCAAGAGCGGCTGCTGAAGATTTTCAGGATCACCGGATTGGCGAAGGTGTTCCCGATTTACGACTCCGTCGAGGCTGCCGTCGAGGCCTGATCTCGCGTTGTTAACGGGACCGGTGGTCCCATGGCCCGGGCGGGGTCGCTAGACTCCCGCCGGTCTTGCCTTGTGACTGGCGTCACCGCTGTCCAGGGTCAGGCGCTGATCATTTCGTACGCCGTCAGATGGCGTGCGCAACGCAATGGGGCCCCTCGGCTCAATGGAGGTATCGGATGTCCCGGCTCACCCTCGCCGCCAGCGGCGCGGACGTGTCCCTCTCCGGCGGAAACATCACTCTTGTGGTCATCGTGGCCGTCATCGCTGTGGTGGCGTTGGCCATGGCGACCCTTTTCCGCCAGGAAGTGCTCGCCGCCCCCGATGGCACCGAAAACATGAAGGCCATCGGGTTGGCGGTCGAAGAGGGCGCGCAGGCGTACCTGACCCGCCAGTTCAAGACCCTGGCCGTGTTCGCGGCGATCGCGTTTGCGCTGCTCTTCGTGCTGCCGGGTGAGGCTGACATCCGGATCGGGCGCTCGATCTTCTTCCTGGTCGGCGCAGGCTTCTCGGCTGCGATCGGCTACGCGGGCATGTCGCTGGCGGTGAAGGCCAATGTGCGCGTGGCGGCTGCCGCCCGCGACGAGGGTCGCGACCCGGCCATGCGTGTGGCGTTCCGAACCGGTGGCTTCGTCGGCATGATGACCGTCGGCCTCGGCCTACTCGGTGCCTCTCTCGTCGTACTGTTTTACAAGAGCGATGCCCCAGCCGTGCTCGAGGGCTTCGGCTTCGGTGCGGCGTTGCTCGCGATGTTCATGCGTGTCGGCGGCGGAATCTTCACCAAGGCTGCTGATGTCGGCGCTGACCTCGTCGGCAAGGTGGAGCAGAACATCCCTGAGGACGACCCGCGCAACGCGGCCACGATCGCCGACAACGTGGGCGACAACGTCGGTGACTGCGCCGGTATGGCGGCCGACCTGTTCGAGTCGTACGCCGTGACGCTGGTGGCTGCGCTGATCCTCGGCAAGGCCGCCTTCGGCGCTGAAGGGCTCGTGTACCCGCTGATCGTTCCGGCGATCGGCGCCCTCACCGCCATCCTCGGCGTCTACCTCTGCAAGCCGCGTCCCGACGAGGGTGGACTCACCACCATCAACCGGGCCTTCTACATCTCCGCTGCCGTCTCGGCCGTCCTCTGTACGATCGCCGCTTTCGTTTACCTGCCGGGATCGTTCGACGAGCTCGATCACGGCACGGAAGACGGCGGTCTGCTCGGGACCCTGTTGGCCCAGATCTCCGATCCCTCGAGCGGTGATCCCCGTGTCATTGCCACGGTCGCTGTCCTGATCGGCATTGTGCTGGCAGCGCTGATCCTCGCGCTCACTGGATACTTCACCGGCACAGAACACCGCCCGGTCAAGGACGTTGGCAAGACATCCCTCACCGGTGCGGCGACGGTCATCCTGTCCGGTCTGTCGGTGGGTTTTGAGTCCGCGGTCTACACAGCGCTCGTCATTGCCACCGCCGTGTATGGCGCGTTCCTCCTCGGGAGCGGTGCAGTCGTCGTGTCGTTGTTTGCGGTCGCGCTCGCGGGCTGTGGTCTGCTGACGACCGTCGGCGTGATCGTCGCGATGGACACGTTCGGTCCGGTCTCCGACAACGCGCAGGGCATCGCTGAGATGTCCGGCGACGTGCACGGAGAGGGCACCGCGATCCTCACGGAGCTCGACGCTGTCGGTAACACGACGAAGGCGATCACCAAGGGCATCGCGATCGCGACCGCCGTGCTCGCAGCGACTGCACTGTTTGGGTCGTTCACCGACGCGGTCACCCAGGCAGCCGTCGATGCTGGAGCCTTCACCGACGACACGAGCTTCGCCGACGGCCTGCCTCTGCTCGGTGTGCTCAACGTCGCCAACCCGGCCAACCTCGTCGGACTGCTCATCGGCGCTGCCGTGGTGTTCCTGTTCGTGGGCCTCGCCATCAATGCCGTGGGTCGTGCGGCGGGCGCTGTCGTGTTCGAAGTACGCCGCCAGTTCCGCGAGATCCCCGGGATCATGGAGGGAACGGGTCGTCCGGAGTACGGCAAGGTGGTCGACATCTGCACCCGGGACTCGCTGCGAGAGCTTGCCACGCCAGGTCTGCTGGCCATCCTGGCTCCGATCGCCGTCGGCTTCGGTCTGGGCCCGGCCCCGCTGGGTGCGTACCTTGCGGGCGCCATCGGCACCGGCACGCTGATGGCGGTGTTCCTGGCGAACTCCGGTGGAGCCTGGGACAACGCCAAGAAGCTCGTCGAGGACGGCGTGCACGGTGGCAAGGGCTCGAGCGCGCACGAGGCGACGATCATCGGTGACACCGTCGGTGACCCGTTCAAGGACACCGCCGGACCGGCGATCAACCCGCTGCTCAAGGTGATGAACCTGGTCTCGCTGCTCATCGCTCCTGCTGTCATCACCATGTCGGTCGGTGACGACGAGAACGACCCACTGCGGATCCTGATCGCTGTGGTCGCGGCACTCGGTATCGCGGCGGCGGTGTACATCTCCAAGCGGCGTCCGATCGCGATCGGCGACGTCGACACCGAGGCTGAGGCGCCGACGGCGACCGTCTGACCTGTGCTCCAGCGTGGGCCCGCTCGACCCTCGGGCCGAAGGCCGTAGGTTGAGTTTGTCGAAACCAGGGATTTCGACAAGCTCAATCACCGGGGCCTCACGCCCCGTCGACCTGGTGAGGAGGACCCCCTGTCCCGCACGGTCTTCATGCATGTGGGTGTCGCCAAGACCGGTACGACATACCTGCAGCGCCTGCTCTTTGCCAACCGCGATCTGCTGCGCAGGAACGGTGTGCTCTACCCGGGCGCCGAGCGTGATACCCACTTCATGGCGTCGCTCGACCTCCGAGGCGCCAAGTTCCAGGGCCACAGCTACCCCGAAGCCGACGGTGTGTGGCAGAGCTTCGTCGATCAGATCAACGCGTACGACGGAACCGGTCTCATCTCGCACGAAAGCCTGGCCCGTACCCGTCGAGGGACTATCCAGCAAGCGGTCGACAGCTTCACCACCTCTGATGTCCAGATCGTCCTGACGACCCGCGACCTGGGTCGACAGATCCCTGCGATCTGGCAGGAGAACGTCAAGAACCGCAACGATCAGACCTACAGCGACTTCCTGGAAGAGATCTTCACCCCGGGGGCCATCAGGAACCGCAGGCTGGCGCGGGTCTGGAAAGCCCAGTACCTCCCACGTGTGGTCAAACGCTGGTCTTCGGTGGTCGGCGCCGATCACATCACCCTGGTGACCCTGCCTCCACCGGGTGCCGATCGAGAAGAACTGTGGCGTCGGTTCGCGACTGCTGTCGATCTCCCCGACCTGATGTACTCCTTCGACATCGGCATCCACAACACGTCACTCGGGGCCCTGGAGTCTGAGCTGCTGCGCCGACTCAACTCGCGCCTCCCCGACGACCTGGACTGGCCGGCGTATGAGTCACGCATCAAAGGCGCCTTCGTCCATGAAGCGCTCAGACCGCTGGGCTCTGGCGACCCGATCGTCATACCCGAGAAGTGGCATGAGCAGATCACTGAGGTGTCCGACGAGATGATCACCGACCTGCGGGCGCTCGGTTGCAGGGTCATCGGCGACCTCGACGAGCTTCGCCCGAAGCTCGCACCGATCTCCACCCCACTGCCTGACGAGATCAGTGAGCCGGAGATGCTAGACGCGTCGCTCCGAGTGCTCGCACAGCAGGCGTCCGAGCCACCCGCGACGACAGAAGCCAACTCGATGCGCGGTGCCGCGCGCGTCCTCGCCACCCGCCTCAAGGAGAGACTCAAGCATGACTAAACGGGTCTTCATCCACATCGGAGCACCGAAGACCGGCACCACGTATCTCCAGTACGTGTTAAAGCAGAATCGCGGTGCGATGAAGAAGGCTGGTGTGCTCTATCCGCGCGTCGCTGGGGGCGACGCGCACCACACCGCGATGTGGGACCTCCGTCGTACGTGGGAGCGGCGCGAGTTCGGCTCGGACATCCGCGGGCATTGGGACGATGCCGTGCGAAAGGCAGCCAACTGGAAGGGGCACACCGTTGTCTTCTCCAGTGAGTTGTTCGTCTATGCGAACAAGGCCACCGCCAAGCGCGCAGTCAGCGCGTTCGGCGACGCGGAGGTGCATGTCATCTACACCGCACGTGATCTGGTGCGGCAGGCTCCCGCGGTCTGGCAGGAACGCATCAAGAACCAGCACGCCCTGCCCTACGACCGGTTCCTCATCGACATGATGGGACGCAGCAAAACCCCGATGGCTCAGGGATTCTGGATGGCTCAGGATGCGCCAACGGCTCTCAAGCGCTGGTCCTACGGTGTCGATCCTGCACACGTCCATGTGGTCACGGCTCCGCCGTCCGGGTCCGCGCCGGATGTGTTGTGGCAGCGGTTTGCCAGCGTGATCGGGTTGGACGGAGCTGACTACCCGAGCGACGTCCCTGCGGCCAACACGTCGATGAGCGTCACGTCCGCGGAACTGTTGCGCCGGTTCAATGTCCGGCACGGCAAGGAGATGCCGCACATTCAATATCGCAAGGTCGTGCGCGATGGGCTGTTCGAAGTCCTCGGTCGGGTCATCGACGACAAGTCCAGGCCTGCCTTGACGACTCAACAGCGCGACTTTCTCATCAAGAAGGACACGCAGTTCGTCAAAGCGCTCGAGAAGGCGGGCTACGACATCGTCGGCGACACGGCCGACCTGATCGGCGACCGGGCCGCTGCTGCCAAGGTCTCCGAGGGACGACCCGGCGACATCACGCAGGCTCAGGTGGTCGACGGTCTGCTCGACGTCGTCCTGGACCTGCTCATAACCAAGCGAGAGATGTCGGGTCCGTCGAAGGCGGATGAGATGTCGGAACCTGACGAGAACGACGGGAGCTAGGAACGCCGCTGGCGTCGGACGATGCGGCCGACTCTGCCGCGCGTTCGCCAGTACAGGTCACGGGCCCGGTCGCGCATGGTTGGCCGGCGCGGGACGATTCCCGCCGCGGCGTCCTGCAGTTCGACGATCCGGCGACGCTGCCGCCCGCTGTGTCGGAGCAGTCCGGTCGCGGCGCGCATCGCCGCCGGCGCCAGCTCGGCGTCGGTGAGTTGGGTGGGGGACACGTAGGTCGCATGGTCCTCTGGGCGCGGCATCAGTTCCTCGAGGTCGCCCTCGACGCCATAGCCGGCCACCTTGAGCTCGTCGATGAGCTGCCGTGAACGGTCCATGACCCAGTCGAGGCGACCCGTCGGCAAGGTCAGTCGTGGCGGCTGCCCACCCAGCACTTCCCCGGCGAGCAACACCCGAACCAGCGGGTCATAGTGCTCGGCAGGCATGCCTTGGACGTCGGCGTTCATGCGACGGACGAGTTCTGTCTCGGCCACCCCCATCGAGGGGTTGTCGCTCTTGGTCTCGATGTCGTATGCCGCGGGGTCAAGCCCCGTGACAGCACAGAAGCGCTTCCAGAGCGTGTCACGTGGTGCGCGAGGGGCAGGGAGCGTGATGACGGTGATGTTCTCGGCAGGGACGACGGCTGCCCATCGCCGGAGGACGTACGCAGCATCGTGCATCCCCCAGAACAGCTCCCCGAAGGGTTTGGGTGCGTCCAGCCCGAACTCGATCAGGTCGTCGACGAACTTCTCGAGCGTGACCTGGTGCTTGTGCTTGACGTGCTCCTGCCAGTCCGAGACAAGCTGGCGGGCAAGGTCGCGGGCCGAGAAGATCACCTGCATCTCGGCGGGCTGCACGCTCTGCACACCGGCTGCCACCCGCTCAGGAGACGAACCGCCGAGCAGCTCATTGGAGATGACCACCGTGTGACCGGGCCAGGCCACCGCCTTGTCGGCGACCTGCTGCCACTCGCCTTTGAAGTGGCTCGCCCGTTGGCTGCCCCACCCGGCTCCTCGGAAGTCCTGCATGGAGCGGAAAGACTGCCCATGATCGTCGTACGGGTAGAGAATCCCGTTGGCAGCAAGGGTTTTCTTGTTCTGCAGCAACACGTGCTGGAGGTACGTCGTCCCGGTCTTGGGCGCGCCGACATGGAAGAAGACGCGCTTGCCCGTGGTCTCCCCGTGCTCGGGCATGGCCATCAGGAGCTTCCTCGTCCTTGTCGTCGCTGGGTACCGGTGACTCGGCTGCCGAGGTTTGCGCGGCCTGAGCCGTTCACGTCGGTGAGCTCGGCCGCCAGCAGCCGCACAGCAGCGTTCGCGACCTTATCGGCGGCGGGTTTGGGCATCGGTCCGAAGGAGTCGTCGGCGGGGACGAGGTCAGCCAGGTCGCCGACGATCTCGTAGCCTGCGCACGACAGAGCTGTCGCCATCTCCGCCGCGCGGGTCAGCACCGATTCACGAAGCCGACTCGGCACGCGCAACGACTTGTCGTTCGTCTGCGCGTCCGCGAGGTCGTTGAACCGGCGTTTGACGATCCGCTCGTACGACGGCCAGGCCAGATCCTGCGGCAACGTCTTGTTGAGGCGCCGCAGCACCTCCGCCTCGACCGCGGTCAGCGACGAGTTGCGCCTAGCCACGTCAAGGTCACACCCGGCGGGATCGATGTCCAGCGCCTGGCAGAAGCGCTCCCACAACATGCTCGACGGTGCGCCTGCCTGAGGGAGCGTGATCACGTGCACACGCTCGGGCGGTACGTGGCGCGACCAGCGACTCAGGGTGGAAGCCGGGTCCTGGGACTGCCAGAAGGGCGACTGCTTGCCGTCCTCTCCGGACCCGAGTGTCGTCTCGAGGAAGGCGTCATACGATCGTGAGCGTCGGTTCTTGAGCGACTCCTGCCACACCGCGGGAAGCTGCCGCGCGAGGTCGCGAGCGCCGTACACGACATGAACACGTGCCGGCGCGAGCGTCCCCACCGCAGCGCTGATCTGCTCGTCGTCGGCTGCTGCGAGTAGTTCGTGGGAGATCACGACCTTGCTCGTCGAGGCTCCGGTGGCTTTGTTGGCGAGCCGCAGCCACGATCCCTTCACCGCCGGGTGGTCGTAACCGCCGAACGTCATCCCCCGGAGGTCGAGTGCGGCACGGAAGTGATCGATCGGCCGGGCCCCTGGGAAGGCGACATCCTGCTTGGTCAGCCGCCGACGATTGCGCCACAGCACTTCCTGGAGGTACGTCGTGCCGGTCTTGGGAGGACCGATGTGGAGGTACACGGCCGGTTGCGGGGGAGGCACCCGCCCATCCTAGTGAGCGCCGCCGGTTCGCCTCACGGATTGGCGTCCACCACGGGGGTGGCTGCTACCGTGAGCGGTTGTTGCCCCCGCTCAAACCCCTGCGTTGAGGACTCAATCTTGACTGACACCGCCGAGGCTCCTGTCCAGGAGACCCCCGTCGAACCGACCCCTCCGAACCGCCTGCGGATCGTCCAGCACACGATCATCAGAGCCGATCAGGAGCTCGATATCCGGCCGATGTACATCAACGGCCTGTCTGGTTTCGGCGGCGGGTTGAGCACTTCGCGTCAGTCCGGCGCGGGCGAGGAAACCGACACCGAGCGCAACGTACGCGGCAAGGGCAACCCGAAGGACAGGTCTGACGAGCCCGTGACGGAGATTGTCGAAGGCGTCGGTGGCTTCGGGGCCATCACGCCCGACGGAGCCGTCGCCGATCCCGAGCATCGCCTCACGTTCGGCACCTACTTCAACGCGTTCCCGGCCAGCTACTGGCGTCGCTGGACCAACGTGCAGACCGTCAAGCTGGTCGCCACGGTCTCGGGTAGCGGCACCCTGTTGCTCTACCGCTCCACCGCCAAGGGCCACGTCCAGCGCGCCGACAGCGCAGTAGTGACCGGGGCTGATCGCCGAGTCCTCGAGTTCGAGCTGCCGCTCAAGCCGTTCATCGACGGTGGCTGGTACTGGTTCGACATCGAGGCCGGCGACCACCCGTTCACGCTGCACTCCGCCGACTGGGGTGTAGAGACCGAGCGCACAGACCCCGGCACCGTGTCGATCGGCATCACGACCTTCAACCGGCCCGACTTCTGCGTCGACCAGCTTGTGAAGCTGAGCAAAGAGCCGGCAGTGCTCGACATCCTCGACGAGGTCATCGTCGTCGACCAAGGCACCCAGAAGGTCCGCGACCACGAGCTGTACGCCGAAGCCGCGAAGGCACTCGGACCGAAGCTCCGGCTGATCGAGCAAGGCAACCTCGGTGGTTCAGGCGGCTTCTCGAGGTCGATGGACGAGGTCACCCGCAAGGGCAGTGCCGAGTACGTCCTCCTGCTCGACGACGACGTGGTCTGTGAGCCCGAGGGCATCCTGCGGGCCGTTGCGTTCGCCGACCTGGCGAAGAAACCCAGCCTCGTGGGTGGACAGATGTTCAGCCTTTACGACCGGACCGTCATGCATGCGTTCGGCGAGACCGTCGCGAAGTGGCGCTGGTTCTGGGGTCCCGCACCCAAGACCCGCCACGGCCACAACTTTGCGAAGGCATCGCTCCGGTCGACGAAGTGGCTGCACCGCAGAGTCGACGTGGACTACAACGGCTGGTGGATGTGCTTGATCCCGACGCAGGTGATCCGCGAAATCGGCCTTTCGCTCCCGATGTTCATCAAGTGGGACGACGCTGACTTCGGGCTCCGTGCGGGTGAGCACGGCTACCCGACCGTGACCCTTCCTGGCGTTGCTGTGTGGCACGTGCCGTGGCACGAGAAGGACGACACGATCGACTGGCAGGCCTACTTCCATCGTCGCAACCGCATCATTGCGGCGCTGCTGCACTCGCCGTACGAGCGCGGTGGCCGGCTCGTACAGGAGAGCTTCGAGACGCAGATCAAGCACCTGCTGTCGATGCAGTACGGGCCTGCCGAGATGGGCCTGATGGCGATCGAGGACATTCTCGAGGGCCCGCAGCGTATGCACCGCGACATGCGGCTGCGACTCGGCGAGCTCAACGCACTGCGCAAGACCTACGACGACTCGATCTCCCAGCCCGACCTCGACAAGTTCCCGAAGGCCCGGCGCAAGAAGCCGCCGCGCCGGGGCAGGGCACCCTCGACGCCTGTTGGTTTGGTCGGTCGCGCGAAGACGATGGCTGCCGGCGCTATCCGTCAGGTGATGCCCATCCGTGACCTGTCCAGAGAACATCCGGAGGTCAACGTCCCACACGTCGACCTCAAGTGGTGGCTGTTGGCTCAGTACGACTCGGCTCTCGTCTCTTCCGCCGACGGGACGAGCGCGGCCTGGTACAAGCGCAAGCCCGAGTTGTTCCGCGGACTGCTGTCTCGTTCGGTGACCCTTCACATGCAGCTCGCGAAGGAATGGCCGCGGCTCGCGGAGGAGTACAAGGCCGCCCTGAGCGAGATCTCTTCACCGAAGACGTGGGCGGCAACGTTCGAGGAGTCCGTCAAAGACGACGCATAGCGGTTCTTTCTCCATCTGCGACAGGTCGCGGATGAAGGTGCCGCTTGGCAGACGCGTTACCGTTCTTCGCGGCACCCTGTCGTTCAGGACCGGATTCTTACCGTGACAACGGGGGGAGGAGTAGAGCAACCGTGGCTGATGGTGGACACAAGCTCGTGATTGTGGAGTCGCCTGCGAAGGCGCGCACGATCTCGGGATTCCTCGGGGACGGCTACGTCGTGGAGTCGTCGATCGGCCACATCCGCGATCTGCCCAACAACGCCAGCGAGGTGCCCGCCAAGTACAAGGGTGAGTCGTGGGGTCGGCTCGGCGTCAACGTCGATGACGGATTCACGCCGGTCTACGTCGTGCCTAAGGACAAGAAGTCCCAGATCACCAAGCTCAAGTCCCTGTTGAAGGGCGCCGACGAGCTCTACCTCGCCACTGATGAGGACCGCGAAGGTGAGGCCATCGCGTGGCATCTCTACGACGAGCTGAAGCCGACGGTTCCCGTACGTCGGATGGTGTTCCACGAGATCACGCCTGAAGCCATAGCCGAGGCAGTCGCCAACCCACGCGAGATTGACGACAACCTCGTCGAGGCGCAGGAGGCCCGCCGCATCCTCGATCGCCTCTACGGCTACGAGGTCTCACCCGTGCTGTGGAAGAAGGTGATGAGTGGGCTGTCGGCCGGACGCGTCCAGTCCGTCGCCACTCGCCTCGTCGTCGACCGAGAGCGCGAGCGAATCGCGTTCCGCCTGGCGGCGTACTGGGACCTCGAGGCGACGTTCGATGCCGGTGAGTCCAAGACGCCCCGCACGTTCCCGTCGAAGTTGACGTCGGTCGACGGCAAGCGCGTCGCTCAAGGCCGCGACTTCACTTCAGTCGGACAGTTGAAGGACGGCAGCGACGTTGTCCATCTCGACGCGGCTCGCGCCGGTGAGTTGGCGCAGGCTCTACGAGACCAGCAGTTCGCCGTACGGTCTGTGGAGTCCAAGCCGTATCGGCGTTCTCCGTCGGCGCCTTTCCGCACGACCACGTTGCAGCAGGAGGCTTCGCGCAAGCTCGGCTACGGTGCCGCCCGCGCCATGCAGATCGCACAGCGGCTCTACGAGAACGGCTACATCACCTATATGCGCACCGACTCGTTCACGTTGTCGGGGACGGCGATCAACGCGGCCCGTGCGCAGGTGCGTGAGCTGTACGGCGCTGACTACCTGCCTGCGTCGCCGCGCACGTACCAGAGCAAGGTCAAGAACGCGCAGGAGGCGCACGAGGCGATTCGCCCAGCAGGCGAGCACTTCCGCACTCCGGCCCAGACGGGCCTGCACGGTGATGAGTTCCGGCTGTATGAGCTGATCTGGATGCGCACGGTCGCCTCGCAGATGCGCGATGCGGAGGGCCGCTCGGTCTCCGTACGGATCGAGGCGGCTGCGACGAGTGGTGAGCAGTGCGAGTTCTCATCGAGCGGACGCGTCATCACGTTCTACGGCTTCATGAAGGCGTACGTCGAGGGACACGATGACCCGGACGCCGACCGCGAAGACCGAGAGACCCGGCTGCCCGACGTGGCTGAGGGTGATCCGTTGACGGTCGCCGAGCTCGGATCGGCAGCACATGAGACGCGGCCGCCGGCGCGATACACGGAAGCCACCTTGGTCCGCGAGCTCGAAGAGCGTGAGATTGGCCGCCCGTCGACGTACGCCTCGATCATCGGCACCATCCTCAACCGCGGCTACGTCTACAAGAAGGGGACGGCGTTGGTGCCGGCTTGGTTGGCGTTCGCCGTCGTGCGGCTGCTCGAGCGGCACTTCGCGCGGTTGGTCGACTACGGCTTCACCGCAGGCATGGAAGACGTGCTCGACGAGGTAGCGGCTGGACGGCGAGACTCGACAGCCGAGCTTGCGGAGTTCTACTTTGGCTCGGCATCCCAGCAGGGACTGAAGACCATCGTCACCGAGTTGGGCGACATCGATGCCCGAGAGCTGTCGACATTCGAGATCGGCGATGGCGACGGTGTTGCTTTGCGTGTCGGTCGCTACGGGCCATACGTCGAGTCGGCGGACGGCAGCCGCGCCAACGTGCCGGAAGACCTGCCGCCTGATGAGCTGACGATCGAGAAGGCCCGAGAGTTGTTGGCGAACCCGGCCGGAGCCGAACACGAGCTCGGCGACGACCCGTCGAGTGGCCGCAAGATCGTGGCGAAGAACGGTCGCTTCGGGCCGTACGTCACCGAACAGCTCGCGGACGATGCGCCCAAGAACGCCAAGCCGCGTACGTCGAGCCTGTTCAAGTCGATGGCGCTCGACACGATCACGCTCGAGCAGGCGCTGGAGCTGCTCAAGCTGCCGCGCGTCGTCGGTGTCGATCCCGAGTCGGGCGAGGAGATCACTGCGCAGAACGGTCGCTACGGCCCGTACCTGAAGAAGGGCACGGACTCGCGTTCGATCGACTCCGAAGAACAGCTGTTGACGATCACGCTTGAAGAGGCACAGACGATCTATGCGCAGCCGAAGCAGCGCGGTCGGCAAAGTGCCTCGGCGCCGCTGAAGGAGCTCGGGCCTGACCCCGTGAGTGGGCAGCCCGTGGTCGTCAAGGACGGTCGCTTTGGCGCCTACGTCACCGATGGGGAGTACAACGCGACCCTGCGCAAGGACGACGATGTCGAGACGATGACGATCGAGCGAGCGGCAGAGCTGCTGGCCGACAAGCGCGAGAGAGGTCCCGCCCCCAAGAAGCGTGGCGCCAAGAAGACAGCGAAGAAGTCGACGGCCAAGAAGTCGACAGCGAAGAAGGCTGCTGCCAAGAAGGCCGCCGTCAAGAAGGCCGCCGCCAAGAAGAGCTGACGCGAAGCCCCGGCTGGCCCTCGGTCCTGAGACTAGGGTCATCCTGTGAGCGCAACGCTCAACGTTTTTGCTGACGTGGTTCGCAACCGCGGTCTACGGCGGATCGTGCTGGCGTTTGCCGGCTTCGTCCTCGCTGAGTACGCCGTGTGGATCGCAACGCTCGTCTATTCCTATCGGCAGGGTGGGGCTACGACGGCGGGTCTCGTAGCACTTGCTCAGATGGTGCCGGCGGCTGTCGCCGCACCCCTCGTGGCGCCGCTCGCCGACAGGCGATCACCGGCAGCGGTGCTGACCGGCAGCTATCTGGTTCAAGGAGCCGCTTACGCGGCCACGTGCACCTTCGTCTTCGCTGGGTCGTCCCCGATGCTCGTCTATCTCGGCGCAATCGTCGCTTCCACGGCCGTGGCCACATCGCGGCCTGCACAGGCGGTCCTCGTACCTGCTGTGACACGTGAGGTCAAGGAGTTGACGGCGACGAACGCCCTGGTCGGGTGGGTCGAGAGCGTGAGCATCCTGGTGGCCGGCGCGGCGGTCGGACTGGCGCTGACGTTTGCTGGTGTTGCTTCTGTCTTCGGGCTTGGCGCAGGGCTGATGTTTGCGGCTGCACTTCTGGTGGTATCCCTGCGCTCAGCGGCTCCAGGAAACGACAGTACGTCGGCCGGCGCACTCGCCCGGGTCGGCGCTGGGCTGGCCGAGGTCGGCGGGAGCCCGACCGCCCGCCTCCTTGTTGCTCTGCTCGGCGCTGAGTACGTCGTCATCGGGGCGCTCGACGTGCTCTTCGTCGTGATGGCTTTCGACGTGCTCCACACCGGCCAAGCTTGGGCGGGCTATCTCAACATGGCGTACGGCGCGGGCGGCGTCGTCCTCGGAGGCCTCGCAGTGCTCTTGGTCGGGCGTCGACTCGGCCCGGTCATCGTGACAACCGCTGCTCTCCTCGGACTTGCCCTGTCAGCTTCGGCTTTTTCCACCGCCCCGCTCCTCGTCGCGCTCTTGATGGCCGTGGTCGGCGGGAACCGCGCGCTGTTCGACCTCGGGACCCGAGCGTTGCTTCAACGAACGGTGCCGGCTGACATGGTCGGCCGGATCTTCGGTCTGGCCGAAGGTCTCAGCATGGCTGGAGTGGCCGTCGGCTCGCTGCTCGTTCCGGTGCTGGTGTCGATTGGCGGTGCCCGTACCGCGTTGATTGGTGTCGCTGTCTTCCTGCCCGCGTTGGTGTTGGCCCGGATCACGGTGCTGCGACGGGTCGACCAGCACGCCCGTGTACCGATCGTCGAGATCTCGCTTCTGAGGACGTTGTCACTGTTCCGAGCGCTGCCGATGCCGACGCTGGAGGGGCTTGCCCGAGGGCTGGACAAGGTCGAGTATCCGGCAGGCACCTTCATCATGCGCGAAGGCGAACCGGGAGACTGCTACTACGCGATCGTCGACGGGCGAGTCGACATCCTGCAAGGCAGCAAGGCGATCTCGACGCTGGGGCGCGGTGACGGACTGGGTGAGATCGCCTTGCTGCGGGATGGACGTCGCACGGCGAGCGCGAAGGCCGCGACACCGGTCACCGCCTTCTCGTTGGATCGTCAGTCGTTTCTCGTCGCGGTCAACGGTCACCAGCCGACGAGCGAGGTGGCTGCTCAGTCGGTACGCGATCTGCAGGATCGTGACGCACGTCGAACTGCCGCGAAGAAGGACTGACTCGGACGACCGGACATCGTGTTTCGGCTGGCATTGGGCTTTTTGGCAGTTACGCGCCGTCGGTTGGTCTGGGGCGCCCGGTTGTCCGCGTTCGTTTGCCGACGAGTATCGGAAGACGTAGGGGTTTCGGCGCTTTCAGGGTTCGTTTGCCGACGAGTGTCGGAAGACGTAGAGCAACCGGGGAGCGTGAGCCCCAACCCCCGCACACGTTCGGCGCATAGCTGCCAAGAACCTCAACCCCCGCGCGCTGTCAGCCGCGTGAATCCCTCGCCGCCGGCTGCCTGACGCGCACAACTGCCATGCACAACGCCAAGCACAACCACAGGGCACAAAGCGCTACTCACTAGGCTGTTCAGGTGTCTGACGTCAGCCGGGCCCACCCTCCCGGTGGGGTCCTTTCCATCACGGCCTTTCGGCGGTTGTGGATCGGGCTGGGTCTGTCGAGCCTCGGTGACTGGTTAGGGCTGCTCGCACTGACGGCGATGGCGAGCTCGTTGGCAGATCCCGAATACGCCGACCAGAACTTCGCCATCGCCGGCGTGCTCTTCCTGCGTGTGGTCCCCGCCGTCGTACTCGGACCCCTCGCCGGGTACGTCGCCGACCGCCTCGACCGGCGCTGGACCTTGATCATCGGCGACTTCCTTCGCGGTGCCGTCTTCATCTCGATCCCGATCGTGCACACATTGACCTGGGTGTTCATCGCGACCGTGATCATCGAGGCGATCACCCTTGTGTGGCTGCCCGCCAAGGACGCCACCATCCCCAACCTGGTTCCACGCGACAAACTCGAGGAAGCCAACCGGATCTCGATAGCGACGACGTACGGATCGGCGCTCCCAGCTGCGGCGATCTTCGTCTTGCTCTCGCTGTCGACCAAGGGCCTCAACTCCTCACTCGGCTGGCTCGACGCCCCCGTGACACTGTCGCTGGTCTTCAATGCGGCGTCGTTCATCGTGTCCGGACTGGTCATCGCCACGCTCCACGACATCCCCCGAGGTTCCGCCATCCCGCCCGAGGACCGGCAGGGCATGTCGAGGGTGATCATCGACGGCTGGTCGTACGTCGCTCGGACGCCTCTCATCCGCGGGCTCGTCATCGGCATCACCGGCGCCTTCGCCGCCGGCGGTGTCGTCGTCGGTCTGGCCCGGGTCTACGTCGCCGATCTCGGTGGCGGCGACCCTGGCTACGGTCTTCTGTTCGCCGCTGTCTTCGCGGGACTCGCCTTGGGCATGTGGCGCGGCCCGAGGTTGCTCACTGCGATGTCGAGGCGCCGCCTCTTCGGCTTCTCGCTGATCGCTGCAGGAGTATTCCTTGCGGGCGTGGCGATCGTCGCCAACCTCGTCGTGGTCACCGTCCTCACCGTCGGCCTCGGCTTCTTCGCCGGTTCCGCCTGGATCACCGGCTACACCCTGCTGGGACTCGAGGTCGAGGACTCGATGCGAGGGCGAACGTTTGCCTTTGTGCAGACGCTGATCAGGCTGTCACTCGCCATCGTGTTGGCCGCCGCTCCTCTCATCGCGGGGATCATCGGGCAACATCGCTGGCGGGTCAACGACGACGCGGTGCTCGACTACAACGGTGCGGCGATCACGATGTTCGGGTCAGCGCTGGTCATGATCACCGTCGGTGTGCTGTCCTACCGTCACATGAACGACCGGCCCGGAACCACGATCCGTAGCGAGCTGAAGAGGTCCTTGATGGGTGACACCGGCGTCTACGCCAACCGCGGGGTGTTCGTCGCGCTCGAAGGCGGTGAGGGCGCGGGCAAGTCCACTCAAGCCACCTTGCTCAAGGAGTCGCTGACCGCCGAGGGCTATGACGTCGTACTCACGCACGAGCCCGGAGCCTCCCTCGTCGGTGAGAAGTTGCGGGAGATCCTGCTCTCGCCCGAGACCGGCGAGCTCGACCACCGAGCCGAGACGTTGCTTTATGCCGCTGACAAGGCCGAGCACGTCGAGAAGCTGATCAAGCCCGCACTGCGGCAGGGGTCGGTGGTCATCACTGACAGGTACGTCGACTCGCAATTGGCTTATCAAGGCGCAGGGCGTGACCTGATGCCGCTGGAAGTCGAGCACATTGCCCGCTGGGCCACGGCCGACCTCAGACCGCACCTCACGGTGCTGCTCGACGTCGACCCCGAGCTGGGCCTCGGTCGCTTCGAGAATGTCGATCGCCTCGAAGCCGAGCCGGTCGCCTTCCATCAACGTGTCCGCGACTCCTTCATCCAGCTCGCCAACGCCGACCCCGAGCACTATCTCGTGATCGACGCACGGCTGCCGCCCGACGACATCGCGGCTGCCATCCGCCAACGGCTGTCGGGAGTGCTCAACCTCGCCGACCGCCACCACGGGGTCGACGCATGACGGTCTGGGACGACCTGGTCGGACAGGACGACCTGGTGGCCACGTTGAAGCGCACGGTCGAAGCAGCAGCGCGAGCTCTCCAGGGAGACGGCGACTCCGGTATGACGCATGCGTGGCTCTTCACCGGGCCGCCGGGGTCCGGACGGTCGAACGCCGCACGTGCCTTCGCCGCCGCCCTGCAGTGTGAGCGCGGTGGCTGTGGCGAGTGTCTGGCCTGTCGTACGTCGCTGGCCGGGTCGCACGCCGACGTCACGTCGCTGGTCACCGAGAAAACCCAGCTAACGCTCGAACCCACCAGAGAAGCCGTGCGTCTCGCTGCCCTGTCTCCGGCCAGCCGGCGTTGGCAGGTGATGATCGTCGAGGACGCTGATCGACTCAACGACCCGGCGGCCAACGCACTCCTCAAGAGCATCGAGGAGCCCCCACCACGCACGGTCTGGCTGTTGTGCGCACCCACCGTGGAAGACGTCGTTCCCACCATCCGGTCACGCTGTCGGGCGGTGGTGCTGCGCACCCCGCCCACCGCTGCGGTCGCCGAGCACCTCGTGCAGCGTGACGGAGTGCAGCCCGCAATTGCGAGCTTCGCCGCGCGCGCGTCCCAGGGCCATATCGGTCGGGCACGCGCTCTCGCTGTCGACGAAGGGAGTCGCAATCGACGGCGTGAGGTGCTGCGAATTCCGACCCAGCTCAGAGACCTCGGCTCCTGCATGACCACCGCCGCCAACCTCGTCGACCAGGCGACCGACGAGGCGCAGCCGCGCACCGAAGCGCTCGACGCGAAGGAGCTCGACGACCTCGGGATGGCGTACGGCGCCGGGACTCGCGGGGTCAAGACGTCCGGCTTCGCCGCAGCCCAAAAGGAACTCCAGCGTCAGCAGAAACTGCGGGCCAAACGCTTCGTCAAGGACGCCATCGACCGATCCCTCCTCGACCTGGCGTCTTTCTACCGCGACGTCGTCTGTGTCCAGCTCGGGGCACGTTCTGACCTGGTTAACGAAGAATTGCGCCAAGAAATCGATACGATGGCGCGAGCCACGACGGGAGAGATCTCGGCGCAGCGGCTGGCAGCCATCTTCGAGACTCGGGAGTCACTCGAGGGAGAGGTCGCTCCGCTGCTGGCCTTGGAATCGTTGATGATCTCGCTGAGAGGCGGCTCGCATGAGTGACACGTCAGGCACGGAAGGCCCACCACCGTACCCCGAAGCGGGGCAGCCGCCCACCCCTGGGCAGGGCCAGCCGTCGGTGCCGCCTGGTTACCCGCCGCCCAACACCGGCCAGCCCGGCTTCCCGCCGCCGCAAAGCTCGAGTCAGCCGGGATACCCCGGTTACCCGGGCCAACCACCCGGCCCGCCGCCGAACCCCTACGGAGCCCCGCCAGCGAACTATCCGCCCGGCCAACCCTATGCCGGAGGCTCCGGTTATCCCGGATACCCCGGCGGTTACGGCGACCAGGAGTACGGCAAGACGGGGCGCAGTGGCTTGGCTATCGCCGCCTTCGTCGTCGGCCTGGTCGTTCCACTACTTGGCCTGTTCATCGCCGTACCCCTCGGCATCGTCGCGCTCGTCAAGATTGGCAAGACGCACCAGAAGGGCAAGGCGCTGGCCATCGCGGGCATCGTCTTGTCGGTGCTGTGGTGGGTGGGCATCATCGCCCTCGCCGCCTTCGTCGAGAGTCAACAGGCAGACCGCGACGACTCCGGACAGATCGTCAAAGCGGGCACCCTCGCCTTTGGTGATGTGCGTGAGGGCGACTGTCTCAGTCTCCCCGACATCAACGGCTCGGCTGATGTCGACGCGAACGACGTCCAGGGTGTTCCGTGCGGAGATCCCCACAACAGCGAGACCGTCGCCGTCATCCCGATCAACGGAGAGGACTATCCCGGTGAGACGGCGCTCGATGAACAGTCGGCCACCGAGTGTGAGCAGTCTGTCGATGCGGCGACCAGCTCCAACCCCGAGTTCGTCTCCTTGCGGATCCGGCCCGTCGAAGCCGTCTGGGATGACGACAACGGGCATCGGGTGCTCTGTTTTGCCGTCCGCGGCGACGGGGCGGACTTCACCGGACCGGTCTCCGACCAGTAACCGCACTCCAGCCGTCCCGACAACCGGACCACGTTCCGCATAGCGGACAGTTTCGTTGAAGTCTGCCGGGGCTCCTCCGTACTATGGTGACTCAACGTGACAATTCGGCTGCGTAGCGTCACCAACGACGTGGGGAGGGTACGCCGAGCCGGCGATCTCAAGGAGCCGCCGCATGTCATCGCACCACGTTCTCCGCCATGTCCTTCCACGTCGCCTGGCTGCGCTGACCGGCGTCGCGGCGCTGTTCGCGGCCGGGTTGGTCCTCAGCTCCGAGCCCGCTTCCGGAGGCCCGCGCAACCCGCTGGATGAGGGACTGCGCTCAGCCCCTCGTCCGCTGACGACTCCGTTCGAGGACAGCAACGGAGCAAACTGGACCACGGAACCCCAGGCCGAGCAGTTCCTCGCGGACCTCGATGCCGCGAGTCCTCGCGTGAAGGTCAATCAGGTCGGCACCACCATTCAGGGACGGCCACTCCAGCTCGTCCAGATCGGTGACCCAGCGCCTAAGTCAGCGGCCCAGGCAGCCGGCGGATCGGTGCTGATGTACGTCTGCTCGGTCCATGGAGACGAGCCGTCCGGCCGCGAAGCATGCATGCAACTCGAACGTGACATGGCCTTCAGCAAGCACCCAGCGGTGAAGCGGCTGATTCGCGAAACCACGGTTCTCTTCATCAACGCCAACCCTGATGGCTGGGTCGCCGACACCCGCGGCAACGCGAACGGTGTCGACATCAACCGGGACTACATGGAAGCTGCGACACCTGAGGGGCGGGCCGTACTCGCCGTGATGCGCGACTGGAAGCCGGACGTGTTGGGCGACTTGCACGAGTACGGACCGAACCAGTACTACAAGACCGATCTCCTGCAGCTGTGGCCGCGAAACCGGCAGGCCGACAAGACCATCTATGCGTTGAGCAAGGAGATGACCAACGACTACGCGGGGCCAGCGGTCACAGACCACGGCTACAGCACCGGGGTGTACGGCGAGTGGGTGAAGGACGGCGAGTCGTTCCTCCAGGTGGCTGGTGATGGTCAGGCGCGGATCCTGCGCAACTACGCGGGCCTCGAACATGTCGTCGGCATGCTCAGCGAGACAGCCACCGACCCGCTCAACGACGCGGAGGCCGCCGACGAGTCGTTGCTCAACCGCCGTCGGGTGGACAGCAACTACTCAAGCGCCATCGGCGTCGCCACGATGATCGACGAGAACCGAGGCGAGATCGCCAAGGAAACGGCTGCGGCCGCCAAGCGGGCCACCGCGAAGGGGGCTGCACAGTCAGGAGTCGTCTACTTCGCGGGTCAAGACAACATGCTTCCCACGTCGAACGACCAGGTCGACCCGACACCGATGTGCGGCTACCAGCTCAGCGCTGCCCAGCTGGCTGATCTCCGGCCGACGCTGGAGCTGCATGGCATCACGTGGCAGAACAACGCAGCCGGTGCGTACGTCACGATGGCGCAGCCGGATCAACCGTTGATCCCGCTGCTCTTCGACGCTCGCTCGGAGTTCCGACTGACGGAGGCGACCCCGCTGGACGCCTGCTGATAGCCGGTGTGGCCCTCTCCACCGAACCGGAACGGTGAGGGGGCCACACCTCTCGCGGGTGACTCCCGCAAAGAGCAGCCTGGTCCGGCCCATCGCCACGTAGGGTGGCGAGGTGACCCTCGACTTCGCACTTACCAGAGGTACGGCGGCCCTGGCAGCAGTCCTCCTGGTGGCTAGCTGCAGCGCCGCCCAGGACGTCGCCAACAGCGGCGAACCGACGCAGACCGTGTCGACCGACAGTTCGCCGCTGCCAACGACACCCTCGCCCAGCACTGCAGACCCCACAGGTGGTCTCCCCGCGGGTTTCGGCGACGGGCCAGCCGGCCAGGGGATCGAGCGGTTCTACCAGCAGCACGTGTCCTGGACGGACTGCGAAGGCGGCGAGTGCGCAGACATCTGGGTGCCGCTCGACTACGACGACCCCGATGGGCAAGCCATCACGATCAAGGCCAAGCGGCACCCGGCAGGTGACGAGGCGAACCGTCGCGGATCGCTGCTCATCAACCCCGGCGGCCCGGGCGGCTCAGGCATCGACTACCTCGGCTTCATCAATCTCGGCGCCAGCGTCACCGACGTGTACGACGTGGTGGGTTTCGACCCGCGCGGAGTCGGCCAGAGCACGCCAGTCGACTGCCTGTCTGACTCAGACCTCGACAACTACGTGGCGTCCGACCCCACACCCGACGACGCGGGTGAGGTCGCGGACTTCGAGGCCGTGTGGTCCCACTTCACCCAAGGCTGCGTCGACAACTCGGGCCCGCTGCTCGAGCACGTCTCTACCGTCGAGGTGGCCAAGGACATGGACGTCATCAGAGCTGTTGTGGGCGACCAGAAGCTCAACTACTTCGGCGCCTCCTACGGCACCTACATCGGCGCGACCTACGCGGCGCTGTTCCCGGGGAAGGTCGACCGGATGGTGCTCGACGGCGCGATCGACCCGCTGTCCGAGCCCCATGACAACCAGGTCAACCAGGCGGCCGGTTTCGACACAGCCCTCACGGCGTACCTCGAAGACTGCATCAGCAAGGGTGACTGCCCGCTCGGCGACTCGGTCGACTCGGCTCGCGACCGGCTCATCGAGCTCTTCAAGGAAATCGACGCTTCCCCTCTGCCGACGGCGTCTGGCCGTGAGGTGACTGAGGGGTTAGCGTTCCTCGGCGTCATCGTGCCGCTCTACAGCCGAGACTCGTGGCCCTACCTGACGTCAGCATTGACGGAGGCCGTCGAGGGCAAGGGTGACACGTTGCTGTTGCTCTCCGACGCCTACACCGAGCGAACGCCCGACGGCACCTACCCCAGCAATTCCCTCGAGGTGCAATCCGCGGTGAACTGCCTCGACCATCCTGAGAACAAGTCGCTGGCCGAGATCGAGAACGGCGGCGACGCCTTCATCGCGAAGTCGCCGGTCTTCGGGCAGGCGGCGAAGTGGTGGCCCTATGCCTGTTCGAACTGGCCGGTGAAACCGGTTGACCCGAAGCTCGACTACTCAGCCAAGGGTGCTGCGCCGATCGTTGTCGTGGGTACGACACGCGACCCGGCGACGCCGTACGAGGCAGCGGTGAGACTTTCCAAGGAGCTCGACTCGGGCGTCCTCCTGAGTCGGGACGGCGACGGCCACACGGCGTATGGTTCCGGAAACCCGTGCATCAGCCAGGCGATCGACACCTACCTGTCGCAGGGCACGCCGCCGGCCGATGGCACAACCTGCTGACGAGCCCGTCGAAGGAGGCGTGGTGAGCAACCTCGAGGCCGACCGTGAGATCGCCGAACCGGCAGGTGCGTGCGACCTCGTCCCGACGATGGAACGGCTCGAGCCGCGCACGGTCTTCCTCGGGCCTCGCCAAGAGGTCCGGCGGGTGCTCCCCAACAAGGAGCGTCGGCTGATCGGTGCCTGGTGCTTCGTCGACCACTACGGTCCCGAGGACATCACGAACCAGCGCGGCATGCGGGTGCCACCGCATCCCCATTCAGGGCTGCAGACCGTCAGCTGGCTGCTCGCGGGTGAGATCTCGCACCGAGACAGCCTCGGCAGTGACGCTCTCGTCGTCCCCGGTCAGCTGAACCTGATGACGTCGGGGCCGGGAATCGCACATTCAGAGGAGTCGCCACCCGGACACTCCGCGACCATGCACGGTGTGCAGCTATGGGTGGCGCTGCCCGAAGAAGCTCGCCACGTCGCACCACGCGACTTCACCCAGTACTCCGACCTCCCTGTCGTCGAGCGCGCCGGCTTGCGGGCCACTGTGGTGATGGGGGAGTTCGAGGGCGCCGTGTCGCCCGCTACGGCGTACACCCCGATCGTGGGGGTCGAGCTTGCGGTGTCCGCTGAGGTTGACCTCGCCCTGCGGCCGGACTTTGAGTACGGCGTGCTGGCGATCGACCCTGGGCTGGTCGTCGAGGGACAGCGAGTTGAGGTCAGCGAGATCGCGTACGTCGGAGGGGGACGTGGAGCGCTGACGGTGGGGACCACCTCTGGTGAGGTGGCGCGGGCCTTGCTGCTCGGCGGTGAGCCGTTTGCCGAAGAGCTCGTCATGTGGTGG
This sequence comes from uncultured Actinomycetota bacterium, assembly GCA_963746185.1. Classification (GTDB taxonomy): domain Bacteria; phylum Actinomycetota; class Actinomycetes; order Propionibacteriales; family Nocardioidaceae; genus CAVVAE01. The sequence continues at coordinate 975,569 of CAVVAE010000004.1, read as the reverse complement.
AACTTCATCGGGCGTAGCCACGAGGAGATCGTGGAGTTCCGGCGGATCTGGAATGACGGTGGGGGAGAGCAGTTCGGCGAAGTCGTGGGGTATGACGGGGATCGGTTGGTGGCGCCGCCCATGCCCGGTACTCGGCTGAAGTCGCGCGGCCGTCATCGCTGAACCTGCTCTCTGCGCGGTCCGCTCCGGGACGGCTCTCGCGCCTTCGCTTCGCTCTTTTACGGCGCTTCGAGTCCCGCCTCCGCTTCGCCCGCGTCCCTTGGCCGCTCTCCAGTCCGCCTGATCCGCCCGCTTCGCCGCCGTTCAGTCCACTACCCCGCCGCCTTCGTCTCGCTCAATTGTCGGCGTGTTTGTCTTTTTCGAGTTCGGCTTCGTCGACGACGATAGGGCGGAGCTTGGCCCAGATGATGAAGCAGGCGCCGGCCGCGGTGATGCCGATCCCCGCCCAGAGGTTGGCGTTTACTCCGTCAGCGCGGTCGAGCTCGGCGTCGCTGGCGTCGAAGATTCCCAAGACGAGCAGGACGACGCCGTAGATCAGCAGCAGCAGACCGATCACGTTGCGGATGTCGAACCAGCCCGCCACGTGCCGGCGGGTCGATCCGGACGAGTTCTTGGAGGTGTCAGACATGAACTGGCTCCTGTCAGCGGAAGGCGAGGTTCAAGGCGATGACGAGGGCCAGCGAGACCCCCGCCAGCTTGGTCGGCGACAGCCACCAGTGTGCCGCCGTGGTATCGCCCTCGTGGAAGTCGGACTTGGGAGTGAGCGAGTAGACCAGTCCACGCAGCTCGGAGTCCGGCTTGGGACTGGTCATGCCGGTGACGATGACGCTGACCACGATGTCGACCACGAAGGCAGCGCCCGCAGCAACGAAGCTCGCTCCCTGTCCGCTCAGGTTGAGCACCCCAGTGCTGGCGCTGCCCAGCGCGTCCTGGCTGAGGATGGCGACCAGGACGGCGGCACCGGTGCCGGACACCAGGCCCGTCCAAGCAGCGGTCGCCGTCATCCGTTTCCAGAACATTCCCAGGATGAACGTGGCGAACAACGGGGCGTTGAAGAACCCGAACAGCGTCTGCAGGTAGTCCATCAGGTTGGTGTAGCTCGATGCCAGCCGCGCCGTGCCAATCGCCATGATCGTCACGAGAATGGTCATCAGCCGACCGATCCGCGTGTAGTACTCGTCGGGCTTGTCCTTGCGTACGTAGGTCTGCCAGATGTCATAGCTGAACACGGTGTTGAAGGCCGAGACGTTGGCCGCCATCCCGGCCATGAAGGCGGCCATCAGACCGGCGATGGCCACGCCGAGCAGCCCGTTGGGTAACAGGTCCTCCATCAACAGCAGGAGAGCGTCGTTGTAATCGACGTTGCCGCTCGTGCCGCCGCTCGCCTTGAACTTGGCCAGGTCGCTACTCGCGACACCCGCGATCATGCCGGGGATGATGATGATGAACGGGATGAACATCTTCGGGAACGTTCCGATGATGGGGGACCGCCTTGCGGCGCTCATGTCCTTGGACGCCATGCAGCGCTGCACCTCGACGAAGTTCGTCGTCCAGTAGCCAAACGACAACACGAAGCCGAGCCCCAACACGATGCCGACGACGGACCAGAACGACGAAGTGAACCCGGTCAGGTCATTGCCGGGCCACGATTGGAGCTGAGCCTCCGTACCGGCCGTGGTCATCTTGTCCTTGAGGCCGTCCCATCCGCCGACCTTGTGCAGTCCCAGCAGCGTGAGGGGCAGCAAAGCGGCGACGATGACGAAGAACTGGAGTACTTCGTTGTAGATCGCGGCGCGCAGACCACCAAGCGTGATGTAGGACAACACGATGGCTGCGGAGACGACCGTCGAGACCCAGATCGGCCAGCCCAGCAGGCTGTTGACGACCGTGGCGAGCAGATAGAGGTTCACTCCCGCGATGAGAACTTGCGCAACGGCGAAGGTGATCGCGTTGACCAGGTGAGCAGACGGCCCGAACCGGCGCAACATGAACTCGGGGACGCTGCGGACCTTTGAGCCGTAGTAGAACGGCATCATCACCACGCCCAGGAACAGCATCGCCGGGATGGCGCCGATCCAGTAGTAGTGCATGGTCGGCATGCCGATCTCTGCGCCGTTGGCCGACATACCCATGATCTCGACGGCGCCCAGGTTGGCGGAGATGAACGCCATGCCGGTGACCCACGCCGGCAGAGACCTGCCGGAGAGGAAGAAGTCGAGGCTGGAGGAGACCTGCTTGCGAGCCAGCAGGCCGATGCCGAGGACGAAGACGAAGTACACGGCAACCAGCAGGTAGTCGACGAAGTTGGCGTCGAGTCGTAGTGAGCTTCCAGCGGCGACAGTGATCAAGGCGACTCCTCCGTGACGGTGCAATCACGCAGGCAATACCCCTGATGGCCGACGTTAGTCACGTTTGGGCGATACAACCGGCAACGCGTTCACAGATGTGATTTGGGTGGGGGCATCGCGGCTTGGTAATCTCTCCCGTCGGCCCGGCAGTCGTGGGGCTGCGCCGCCTTAGCTCAGTCGGCAGAGCGTCTCACTCGTAATGAGAAGGTCGTCGGTTCGATTCCGACAGGCGGCTCCAACCCCAAACCCTCTCCCACCTGCGGAAACACGAAAGCGATGGCGGAACTCGTGGATTGTCGTTCTGCACTCCTGCCCTCTCGCGCACCCCCCGCGCCCCCCGACGCGTTCAGGCGGTCCAATCCGGCCCGGTCCGCTGACGAGCCGAGGTGAGGCAGGTAGATGTTCGTGGTGGCGATCGAGGCGTGTCCGAGCCAGGCCTGCACGGTCACCGGGTCGACCCCTCGGGCCAGCCGCGCCGAAACCGGCCCAGAAAAACGTCCTGACATGTCGATGAGCGGATGGGCCCGAGCAGTCGGCTGCTGAAGGGGTCCTACCCCTGACCCGCCGAGACGAACTCCAGTGACTCGACCATCGAAGTCAGATTGTCGCGCTCCGAGGCGGTGGACGTGGGTCCGTGGGCTGCGTTGACCACGAGGCGCTGCCCGTCGACGTCGAGGATCCACACCCTGTCGATCTGGCTGTCGCTGTAGATCCCGCGTCCGCCCGGGTCTCCCCAGAGACCGGGGGTCCGGTCGCACCTGCTGAGGTCTCGGGGACTGGCCAGCTCGACGTACAGGCCCTGGTATCCGGCGAGGGTCACCGGCTTTGGTGCGGACGCACCGGTCGACTTCTGGGCGACCAGCGCGTCGGCCAGGTCTTCGACGGAAGGCCCGGGAGTGAAGTAATCATGGAGCGGTCGGAGGCAGGCGTCGCGCTGGACCTGCCCGACCGTCCACAGGCCCAGGAATGCGTCGTCATCGTGTGACAGGACGTACCACTCAGCCCCGTCGTCGAAGCCGCTCGGGACCTCGACAAGCGCGTCAGGTGTCTCCACACCGGGGTTCGCCTGGAATGAGAACAGGTAGGTCCCTGGCGCGAGCGGGGAGGAGTCCCCGGCCAACTGCGGCGGAGCGGCCGAGCCCAGGTCGCCTGGGTCGCTCGACCTCGATGCGGACGGACCGGTGCCGGCAGCCGCTCCATCGCCGCCTGAGCTGCCGGAGCAGCCGGCGAGCAAGCAGATCCCCAACGCGGGCCAGACCATGGCCAGCGCCGTTCGTGACATGCGCCTGTTCATCTGTGCTCTCCTCAGGTTGCCAGCTGTCAGCCGGGAAGGGATTGGCCGGGCATGATGCGTATGTTGTCGTGCGGTGGCTCCTTGACGGCGATCTGGCAACTGCCGTCGGACAGGTGGCAGGTGATGATGTCGTCGAGGAGGTCACCCGCGAGCGCGACGGTGTCGTCGTCGAGCCACTGGATGGTGCGGAAGTCGTCGTTGCCCGTCAAGGCATCGGGGTCGGCGGGAGTGTCGAAACCTGGCGCGGGATCGGGTGGGTACCCGTTCGGAAGGCGGAACCGTACGAGCTGGCCGGTGGCGGCGTCGAAGGCCCGGGTTGGCACGGTCTCATCCGAAGCGCGAACGTAGGCCGTGGCGACCAGCCGCGAGCCGACCACGCGGAAGTCCACGCCATCGAAGGCGCTGTGGGCCTCCATGAGCGTGCCGGCGTGCCAGGAGTCGCCGATCACGAGGGCTCGTGGGTGAGTCCGGAGGTCGTCGGCGTACATCGCGGGACCCGCCGGGGTCACCTTGTCGCTCGTCACGTCGAGCCTGAACTGGTGATCGGTCAGCCGCCCCGCGCTGTTGAAGTGGGTGAAGTACACGTGCTCACCGATGAGGCCGTCGGGCCTGCACCCGTGCTCTCGGCCTTCGAGACCCGTTGCTCGACATGAAGGAACTGCGTGCCGGGCGACCTCGTGGCCCAGGTTTGTGTCGTAGACCACCAGGTCTTCCCGCGACCCGGGGGCGCAGTCGAACCAGGCGACCAACGGCCCGGCGTTTCCGGTCGCGAGATCCTCGAGGTCTCCCGACGAGTCGGCGCACGCCTGCTCAGCGATCTGCTGTGGGGGGCCGCCGTCGGTGAACCAAAGGCTGTGGTCGGCCTGCGCGTACACCGCACCGGCGTCGGTGACAGCGATGCCTCCCCAGTTCCGCACGTCCACTGTCTGGTCGATCTCGACCTCGCGGTCGCCCACCTGGAGGGTTCCGACGACCGAGCCAAGGGGAGGGCCGGCGAAAGCCACGTGATCGCCGTAGACGATCGGGCGGGCCTGCGCCTGTGACTCATTCGGTGCGTTGTCGCCTGTCTTGCGGCCGTCTGTGGGCCCCTGGCCGTGCTCGGTCGATCGGCTGAGCATGGCCCCAGCGATGGCGAGCGCGATCACGAGAAGCACCGCGGCTGCGCTGCCCAGGGCGGCGGTGAGCCGGTGACGGCTAAGCCGTTGCTCGCCGATGCCGACCAGTTCATCGACATCCAGGTGGGCCGGGCCGATCTCGTTGATCTGCTCGGCCAGAGCTTCACGCAACGTGGTGTTCATCGGGCCACCGCCTGATCTTCGGGGAACAGCACACCGGAGTCGGGTCCGACCCGCTCACGTAGCTTGTCCAACGCTGTGGAGACCTGACTCTTCACGGTGCCCACCGTGCAGCTCATCAGCTCCGCGGTCTCGGCCTCAGACAGATCCTCGTAGTAGCGCAGCACCAGCGCCGTGCGCTGCCGGGGTGGAAGACCGCGCACGTGCTGCCACAGCACGCGATGGGTGGCGAGCCGATCCGCCTCGTCGGCATGCTCACGCTCGGGAACGATGTCGACGGGGGGCTCGTGGAACGAAGGGCGGCGGTGCCACGAGATCGCCGTCGTGACGATTGTTCGACGAACGTACGCCTCGGCCGCTGATCCGTCTCGCAGTCGCGGCCAGGCCACGTACACCTTGACCAGCGCCTCCTGGAGCAGGTCTTGCGCCAGCTGGTAGTCACCGACGACTGCATAGGCCAGACGCAGCAACGCAGTCGAACGAGCCTCGACGAGGTCGGCAAAGGCTGAGATGTGCTCCTGGCTTCGTGTCGCCATAGCCGCTCCTCAGCCCATCGCCTACTATCCTCCACTTATAGAAGACGCATGGGGCAGCAACAAGGTTGGACAAGTCCTTGCTCGACTCTCAAGTCGCCAGACGGGATCGCCCCTCAACGCCAGCGTCACACGAACATCCGCACATGCCGCGATCCGCGCGCTCATGCCGATGAGCGGGCAGCCCCTGGTGTGGTGTCAGTCGAGCGGCTCGAACTCGTTGAGCCGCCAGGTCTGATCGAACCAGGGTTGTAGCGGGCCGTAGACGCGGAAGAGCTGGAACCACGACTTGCCGAGGATGGTCTCGACCCAATTGGCCTCCCGGCCCTCGGGGGCGACGGGGCCGAAGTACAGGTCGTGGGAGCCGTCGTCGTTGGCTCGGAGGGTGTCTGTGTTGCTGGCCAGGGCCGGCCAGATGGTCGATGAAACCTGGAGGAGCGAGCGGGTTTGGGTGTCGTAGAGATCGACCGCCCAGAAGTTCTTCGCTGGTACGTCCGGGTCGACGTGGAGGCGGTAGGTCCGCGCCCCGTCGAAGAGGTCGCCGTTGCTGTCGTGGATGGTGTAGGCGTAAGCCGAACCAGCGCCGACCTGCGCGTGTGCCATCGCGGGGGTCACGACCGTAGCCAGGTAGTGGAACTGGGTGCGGGCGTCGAGCAGCCGTGCTCCGTTGCGCAGGAACTCGTGGCTGCCTCCGACGAACCCGATCCTCCATGAGCCGTAGAGGACCGCCTCCGGGTCGCGGGGTGCATAGGCGACGGTGCGGGCCATGCCGGCTCCGATCTCGGCAGCCTTGGCGAGGATGCCTCGCATCCTCGCGTCCGGCGCGAACGGCTGGCCCGCGACCAGCCCGATGGCGGCGAGCTGCCCGGTGCGTTCAGCGTCGAGCGCCTCGGTGGGCTCCTCCTGGAGGAGCTCGTCGACCTCTTCGAAGAACGAGAAGTCGTTGCTGTGCACGGTGTTGAAGATCTGGTCGGCGAGGTTGATGAACTCGTTGGCTTCCGGTGCCGTTGCGTCAGTGAGCGGGTAGATCCTGGTCGTCTTGATCGCCGGGACGCCGCCGAGCGCACGCAGGACGACCCAGTTGGAGTACGTCGGACAGCGGTAGGTGAAATAGCCATCGGGGACAGCGCCCGCGTACCCAGGAGGGAGGAACAGGTACTTGCCGCCCTGACCACGGTCAGGCCCCGCGATGCCCATGTCAGCGACGTAGCGGAACCAGAAGTCGTCCACCACGCACAGCGACTGGGGCGGTGCATCGATGACGGTCGGGCCCCATTCCTTCAGGTCGAGAAGGGCAGTGCCGTAGGTGGTCTCGGTGTTGGGCGTCAGGACAGGCTCTGGGAGTTCGCTCGCGGGTCGGTGAACCCGATGACCCGTGGGGAGGGGACGCCGGCTGATCTATTCCTCGGCGCATCGCGACCAACGAAGCGCCTGGGACGGCGTTGAGGAAGACCTCGATGCCGCGCATGAGGTCGAGTGCGTCGTAGACCGTAGATACCGTGCTGGGTAGGGGCAGGCCATCGAAGAACTCAAAGAGCCCGAACGGTGGGTCGATCCTGTCAGCAGACGAGATCCCCTCGATCACCTCCCGCATCTGCTCCGGTGACAACCCGCTCCCTGTGATGCCCGACATCGACATGCTCTCACCCGACTTTTTTCCCTAACGTTGTGGTCCGACCGTGTCAGCCCCCAAGTGCCTTAACGTCACCCGATTGGGGTGACGCAGACCGCCAAGGCGAATGTCCTCACGTGCTGCAGTGAGGCGCGGTCGCGGCACTTGGCGGGTGCGTCGACCCGACACGATGAGCGGTCTCCAATACGATGCCAGTATGGCGCGAGGGGCCGCTGCGGCCGCCACAGGTCCACGGTTCGTCCCCAGATGGGTGCGCCGGGTCCGGGCGTCGTCCTCCACCATCGATGCTCGATGAGCAAGTCATTGCCGTTCCGTGCGCCGAGCCCGCTGTGGCGGCGGATGGTCAGGCCCGCCCTCATGATCGCAGCCCTCGTGTTCGTGTTCGGCTGGTTGCTGCCTCTGTTCATCGACTATGACGAGGTCTGGGAAGCCCTCACCAGGCTCGACGCCGTAGAGGTCGTGGTCCTGCTCGGGCTCGCGCTCGCACGGGTGCCGACGGAGGCGCTGATGTATCGGGCCTTTCTGCCCGCCTTTGGTCTGTGGCGCGGAAGTGAGGCGTACCTCTCTTCGAACTTCGCCGGACAGATCCTGCCCCCGCCCGGCGCGAGTCTCGTCCAGTACGCCTACTTCCGTCGGGATGGTTATTCGGTCGACACGGCAGGCCTGGCCGCGGCCGGCACGTTCGTCTTTCCCACGTTTGGCCGGTTCCTGCTTCCGTTGGTCGCGGTGCTCGTACTGCTCGTCACGGGTGAGGTCGACGGCACGGTCGCCATCGCGGGCGGGGTTGCGCTTCTCATTACCACCGGGGCGCTCGCCGCTGGGTATTGCTTGCTGCGGTCAGAGACTTCGGCGCGTTGGCTGGGGTCACGAGCCGAGCGGCCGCTCAATCGAGTCCGGTCCGTGCTCAAGCGCGAGCCGATCGCGGAGCTGGCTACGAAGGTGGCCGCGCTGCGCATCCAAACTCTCGCTGTCCTCCAGCAAGGTTGGAGGCTGGGGACGATCGGGGTCGCGGCCAACCTCCTGCTCACATTCCTGATCCTGCTCGCCTCGTTGCGGTTTGTGGGTGTGACGAGCGCCGAGCTCTCCGCGCCGGATGCCTTCGCGGCGTTCGCGATCGCTTTTTGGGCCGGAGCTGTCATCCCCATCACCGGGAGCGGCCTTGGCGTCGTGGACGCGGTCCTGGTTGCCATGCTGTTTGAGCTCAGTGGCGCATCGGACGACGCCCTGGTGGCTGCCGCGCTCCTGTGGCGGGTCTTCTACTCGGTCGTGACGCTGCCGTTGGGAGCGGTAACCTTGAGTCGCTTTCATGGCGGGGGCTGAATCCAGGAGGCTGCAGCCCGGCTGACTTCCGGCGCAGGCGAACGTCCGCTCATGCCGCGATCCGCGCTCATGCCGACGATGAGCGGACGTCGATGTCACTCCGGCCTGTCCTCGGCTGGGGGTGCGCGTAAATGAAGGTTTGCGCTGTTCTCCCGCCCGGAAGTAAGTCATCGGTCACTACGCGTTCGTAGCCGTCATCCTCGAAGTCGTCCAGCCGCGTCCAGTGCATATTGTGCGGCTGGTCCGGTCACAACGTCCGCACATGCCGGGATCCGCGCGGAATGCCGAAGCAACGTCCAGACATGCCGCGATGCGCGCGGAAGTCACGGCTCCGGGTCCGGATGGATCCCGAGTTCGGTTACGACTTTCCTTACTGGTTCAAGCGCGCCTCCGGCGCGAGGGCGCAGAGCGTCGCTGCGCGAGGGCCTCCGGCCGCCCTGGACCCCGGCCACCACCGAGCAAGAGGGCTGGTTATCGGGCCGGAGGCTCCCTCTTGGCCGCTCCCGAGGGCGCACCCCCACGCACCCCGAGTTGATGCGGCCAACAACACAAGCACTCCGACAAGGCGCCGGCGCACCAGACTGAAACGTTGGGGCGCGGCATGCTCTCGTAATGAGAAGGTCGTCGGTTCGATTCCGACAGGCGGCTCCATCTGGCCGTGCTCTCGCTGAGAAACACCCATCCTCCGCGACTGAACAGTCGCAGGGGATCACCGAAGAGGATGGTGCGGTTCAGATCTCAGCGACGACGTCGCCGCCTTCGAGGAAGTGGTCGAACGAGCCCGCTGGCGTCTTGCCGTCCTTGAACGTGATGACCTCGCCGGAGTACTGAGCGAGGTAGACGCGGCGCATCTTGTCGGTGAGGTTGGGGCCGCTGCGGTGAATGACGACGCTGGAGAACACCACGATCGATCCGGCGGGCGCGGTCATCGGGACGCCGGGGTCGGACCCGAAGTAGCAGACCTTGTCGTTGGTCACCGGGTCGGGGATGTGCTTGATGTAGGACTTGATGCCCGAACGTGAGTAGGGCAGCAGGTACACCGAGCCGTTCTCCTCGGTGACGTCGTCGAGGGCGATCCAGCACGTGAGGTAGGGCTCGTGGTCCTCGTCGACGTAGCCGGAGTCCTGGTGCCAGGCGAACGACGTGTCGGGGTCACCGGCCTTGATGACGTACTGCTCCCAGAAGAGGTAGGCGTCCTTGCCGAGGGTCGCCTCGCAGATCTGCGCCATCGTGTCGCTGAAGAGGAACTGCCGAAGCTCGGGACGGTCCTTGTAGATCATGTTGCTGAAGTAGCGCCGGCCCCGGGCGTTGATCCCGATCCGATCGACGCCGGCCTCGTCCATCTCGGCATCGAGCTTGTCGATGGAGTACTGGGCGCCGCCGCGGAGCAGTTCGAGTTGGTCGTCGGTGAGCACGCCTTCGAGGACGAAGTAGCCCTCCTTCTCGTACTGGGCCAAGTGCTCGGATGTCACCAGTCCGGTGCGGACGGCGTTGTCGGTCGAGGTCATGCGGTCCTCCTGGGCACGTGGGCGACGCCCACGGTTGTCTGATGCTGACGTCATCGACACTAGGGCGACGGGTCCCGGCGAAGAATGTCTGGACAGGGCGGAGGCATGAACGTTTTGGCGCGGTACGGTGGCCGGATGGTGAGTCTCCGCACGGTGATCGCGGTCTCCGAAGGGCCCGTCACCCGGCTCGGACAGCTCCTGCTCGCAGGTGAGGTGGTCGACGACGAGCCGATCATGCCGTCGGACTTGCGCGTGATGGACGCCTACGTCCTGTCCGTCGTCCTCGACGGAGAGGGCACCTACCGCGATGCCGACGGGCGCGAGGAGCGGATCGTCCCGGGCGCCCACACGATCGTGCCGCCCGGCTTCCCGCACTGGTACGGAACCGATCGCGGCCATCGCTGGACGGAGCTGTTCGCCGTTTTCACCGGCCCGGTGTTCGACTCGCTGGGCGAGCTGAGCGGGTTCGCCGTCCCCGGCCCGCGCTACCCGCGACCGCTTCCCTCGATCGGTGCGCTGCGGACCGTACTGCGGACGCCACCTCGGTCGCAGCGGGCCGCGGAACACCAGCTGCTCGCGCTGGCTGACTGGCTGCTCGACACCGAGGACACCAGCGAGATTTCCGCCGCGCCCGACCTCAGCGTCGAGGTCGCAGGCGCCGTCGGCAGATTGGCCGACGACCTCACGGGCAGCGTCGACCTGCATACCGTTGCGGCCGAGTCGGGGCTCACCTACGACACATTCCGACGGCACTTCACCGCTCAAGTCGGTCAGACCCCCTCGGCCTTCCGGACCACCCGCCGGCTGCAGACTGCCGCCACCTTGCTGCGGCTCACCGACATGACGCTTCGCGAGATCGCCCGGACGCTCGGCTTTGCCGACGAATTCCACCTATCCCGGCGATTCCGGGCGCAGTTCGGCATCCCACCGAGTGAGTACCGCAGGTTCTGACGCCGGTCTCGACGTCAATCGCGGTCGATACGCCGTCGGTGCATCTCACGGGCAAAAAGTTGGCTTGACACCGTGGCCGCGTTGCTGTGGGGTTGGTTGAGAAACCGGTTTCACACGGGGGAGTCTGTACGTGACCGTCGTGATCACCCGGCACCGAGCACACGTTCGTAAACGACGACCTGGAGGACGCATGAGCACCGGAATCGAGCGCACCACCGAGATCGACCAGGGGGACGCCGAGCGCGAAATCACCGCCCGCGAGGACTGGGAGCGGCGGATCTCCACCCGCTCTGACCAGCGTGAGACGGCTCCCGTCCCCGACCTCCCGCCCCCGACCGCGCTGACCCTGACGCCGGGAGCAGGCCACGTCACGCTGCGCTGGGATCACGTCGAGGGCGCCGTCGGCTACCTGGTGCACCGCGCACCCGCCGGATCCGCGAACGAGGAGTTGACGCCGCTCGACCACCTCGGTGGCGATGTCCTTTCTGTCCCCGACAATTGGTACGCCGACACCACCGGGGAGCCCGGCACGGCGTACGACTACGCTGTGGCATCCGTGCCGACGGTGACGACCTGCGGTCGGGTGGGTGAGGTGGTGACCGCCGCCTCGTTGTCGGAGCAAAGTGCCGCGCCCCGGGTCGAGCTGGCGCTCGACATTCTCGGCAACGGTGAGCCGCTCGCGCGGCCCTGGCAGCCGATGATCGGCAGCGAACGGCTCAGCCAGCTGCTGAGCACCGACACGTCCGGCGGCCAGGTGATCGGCACCGAGCTCGAGGACGCGCTGCGCCGAGTGCATGACGAGATTGGCGTCGGCACGGTCCGGGCTCACGCGATTCTGCACGACGACCTTGGCGTCTACCGCGAGGTCGACGGGCAACCCGTGCACGACTTCACGCTCATCGACGAGGTCTACGACCGCATCCTGGCGATCGGGCTGCGTCCCTGTGTCGAGCTCGGCTTCATGCCTCGCGACCTCGCGAGCGACCCGGAGCGGACGGTCTTCGAGTACCGCGGCATCACCTCGCCACCGAAGGACTGGCAGCGCTGGGTCGACCTGATCAGCGCCCTGGTGCGTCACCTGATCGATCGGTACGGCGACGACGAGGTGCTCGGCTGGGACTTCGAGGTTTGGAACGAAGCCAACCTCGAGGTGTTCTGGTCCAGCACACGCGTCGAGTGGATGCGGTTGTACGACGTCACCGCCGACGCGATCAAGGCGGTCGACCCGCGTCTCGCAGTAGGCGGTCCCTCGTCAGCGGCGGCTGCGTGGGTCGACGAGCTTCTCGAGCACACCAGCCGGTCTGGAGCCCCTGTCGATTTCGTCACCACCCACACCTACGGCAACGCGCCCCTCGACCTGCGCCCTACCCTGGCGCGCTACGGAAGCGAGGCCAGGATCCTCTGGACCGAGTGGGGCGTCTCCCCGAGGCACTTCCACCCCGTCAACGACGGTGTCTCGTCGGCGACGTTCCTGCTGCACGGCATGCGTTCTTCGGCAGGGCGCCTCGATGCGTTGTCCTACTGGGTCGCCAGCGACCACTTCGAGGAGCTCGGTCGGCCGCCGAGTCTGCTGCATGGCGGATTCGGGTTGATCACCGTCGGCGGAATCGCCAAGTCGCGCTACCACGCACTGCACCTGCTCTCGCAGCTCGGCGAAACCCAACTGCCGGTGACCGCGTCGGGCGACGGTGCCGACGGCCTGGTGCAGGCCTGGGCCTCTCGGCACGAAGACGGATCGCTGAGCATCCTGGTCTGGAACCACACGTTGGACCAGGGCAAGGCTGCCGGCCACGACGCACTCGGTCGCACCGTCCGACTGCAGCTGGACGGTCTCGACGAGGGTGCGACGGCGGAGATCACCAGGCTCGACGCCGACCATGGCGATGTCACCACGCTGGCCGGGCGCCTCGGCGTAAGCGACTGGCCCACCGAAGAGCAGTGGGACCAGCTGCGCGCCGCTGACACCCTGGTCGCCGAACCCGCTGCCTTGCAGCATGCCGTGGGAGGCGCTGCCCTCGTGTTCGACCTGCCCCAGCCCGCCGCGGTGCTGGTGCACGTCAGATGCTGACCGTCGACGCGATAGCGCCACCGACCCGCCTCGACGCTGTTTCGGGAGTCGGCCAGGTCACGCTGACCTGGCCGGCTGTCGATGACGCAGTCGGCTACGTCGTACATCACGGTGACCAACCCGATGAGCTGGCACCGCTCGACCACGGTGGCGGCGACTTGCTGGTCGTGCCGTCTCTGCCGTACGCCGATACCCGCACGTCGGCCGGCGGGTGGTACGCCGTCGCGGCCGTGCGCAGCATCGAGGACGGTCCTGGTGCCCCGGGAGAACCGGTGCATGCCACGCCGTTGGCGCACGACCAGTCGGCGCCGTTGCCGCAGGTCGTGGTGCAGGTGGATGCGGCTGACCGTCGCGGCACGCTGTCGCGGCCGTGGCGTGCCTGCGTCGGCAGTGAGCACCTGAGTCACCTGCTCTGCCGCGATGAGTCGGGCGGACGCCCGATCGGCGCCGAGTCCGTGCAAGCGCTGTCTCGCGTGCACGCCGAGCTCGGGGTGCAAAGGGTGCGCGCGCACGGCACCTTGGGCGACGACATGGGCGTGTATCGCGAAGATGCCGACGGCGTTTCCGTTCACGACTTCTCGGCCTTGGACACCGTGCTCGACACGGTGCTCAGCACGGGGATGCGGCCGATGCTCGAGCTCGGGTTCACGCCACGGGCGATGGCCGACAGCCCACACCACGAGATCACGGAGGCCGGCCTCTCCAATCCACCCAAGGACTTGGGGCGATGGACTGACCTCGTAGAGGCGTTCGTCGTCCACGTGCGTGAGCGCTATGGCGATGACGAGCTCGACCGTGGCTGGGTGCTCGAGGTCTGGAACGAACCCAACCTCGACGTCTTCTGGACCGGCGACCAGCAGGACTACCTCCGCCTGTACGACGCCAGCGCCAGCGCGATCCGCCGGGCTCATCCGATGCTGCCCATCGCCGGCCCGGCAAGCGCTGCAGTCGGTTGGCTCGACGCCCTTCTGGAGCATGTGGCCGGGTCCGGCTCTGAGCTCGACATCCTCACCCCACACGCCTACGGGATTCCGCCTCTCGACGTGCGGCCCGCGCTCGAGCGACACGGGCGTGCCGGCACAAGCGTTTGGTGGAGCGAATGGGGTCCGACCCCGACGCACTTCAACCCCGTCAACGACCACCCCTGGACTGCCGCCTTCACGGCGCGCGGCATGCTGGCGGCCGCCGGCGTCGGAGCAACGGTGTCGTGCTGGGTCGCCAGCGACCACTTCGAGGAGCTCGGCCGTCCGCCGCGGCTAGTGCACGGCGGGTTCGGGCTGCTGAGCGTCGGTGGACTCGCCAAACCTCGGTTCTGGGCGTTGTCGGCCCTGGAGCAGCTCGGTGATGAGGAGGTCGGCGTCCGGCTGGACGGCGATGGCGCGGAGTCGCTGGTGCAGGCCTGGGCTGGCGGTGACCCCGCCGACAGCGGTGCATCCCGCCTTGCCGTGGCCGTCTGGAATGGCACCCTGCAACAGCACGACTGGGCTCGCGATCGTGACGACCTGCACAGAGCCGTGCGCGTCGAGTTCAGTTCACTCTCCGCCGGCCGGTACGTCGTACGACACCAGCGCGTCGACCCAGAGCACTCGCACCTGGCGAAGCACGCTGCCGACCTCGGGGTCGTGGACTGGCCCAACGACCAGCAGTGGCAGTCGCTGGGCGATCTCGACGTGATGGCGCAGCTACCGCACGAGCCGGTCGACGTCGGGCACGACGGGACCGCGACGCTGGTACTCGACCTGCCAACGAGCGCGCTCAGTCTTGTCGAGCTGACACCCGTGCCGCCCGAGTCGACACAGTGAGCGGTGAGGCGCCGTGGTGGCGGGACGCCGTCATCTATCAGGTCTACCTCCGCAGCTTCGCCGACTCCGACGGCGATGGCACGGGCGACCTGTGCGGCGTTATCGAGCGCCTTGACCACCTCGTCGACCTCGGTGTCGACGCCTTGTGGCTCAACCCGTTCTACGTCAGCGGCGGAGCGGACGCCGGGTACGACGTCATCGACCACCGCGCTGTTGAGCCTGAGATGGGAACGCTCGCCGACGTCGACGAGCTCTTGCAACAGGCGCACGCCCGAGGTCTCAGGATCGTCGGCGACGTGGTCGCCAACCACACTTCGATCCACCACCCATGGTTTGAGGAGGCCCGGCTCGGCGGTCCCGGCCACCCGGCGCGCGGCCGCTATCACGTCGCATCTGGACGCGGCGACAGCCCGCCCTCGGACTGGGAGTCGTTGTTCGGCGGACCCGCGTGGGAGCCGTTCGGTGATGGCGAGTGGTACCTGCACCTGTTCGACGTCGAACAGCCTGACCTCAACTGGGACCACCCAGACGTGGTCGCCGACGTCGAACGCACTGTGCGCTTCTGGCTTGACCGGGGTTTCGACGGACTGCGGTTCGACGCGGCCGGGGCGCTGGCCAAAGCCCCCGGCTACCCACCGGTGACCGTGCCGGCGATCGATCGACAGCCAGGTGATGAGCATCCCTACAGCGACCGACCCGAGGTGCACCGGATCCACCGTCGGTTCGCCGAGCTGTTAGCCGAGCGACCGGACCGGTTCGGGGTGGCGGAGATCTGGGGGCCAGCCTGGCTGAGTGAGCCCTACCTGCGTCCGGACGAGTTCGAGCAAGCGTTCGCCATGGACCTCGTGTTCACGCCGCTCGACGCCGCGGCACTCGGGGAAACCGTGCGCAGCTACCTCGATGCGGCGGCCCGGCAGGGACGACGGCCCGCATGGCCGCACGGTAACCATGACGTCGTTCGCGCAGCCACCAGGTGGGGACCTGAGGGCGGACTGGCGGTGTTGTTACTGCTGCTCGCGCTTCCCGGCGCGACCTACCTGTACGCCGGCGACGAGTTGGGCCTCCCCGAGGTCGCACTCGAAGACGCTGATCTGCGCGACCCGACGTGGCGTCGTTCGGGCGGGATCGAACGAGGTAGAGACGGCGCCCGCGTGCCCTTGCCGTGGACTCGTGCCGAGGACGCCAACCACGGCTTCTCCGTTGTCGGGACGCACACACGCACATGGCTGCCGCAACCGCCGAGGTGGGGAGAGCGCAGTGTGCAGGCTCAGGAGTCTGAGGCCTGGTCTGCCTTGAGCGTGGTCCGAGCAGCGATGTCGGCCCGCAAGGACCTGCGCGATGCTTCGTCGCCGACCTGGCTCGAGACGCCAGACGGCGTACTGGCGTTTCGCCGCGACGGGACCACCTGCGTTCTGAACACGAGCGCCGACCCGCTGACTCTGGACGACTGGGGGTCCGAGGTATTGGCCAGCAGCCGGCCGTTAACCGAGCAAGGTCTGCTGCCTTCGCCAGGCACCGCCTGGCTGCGCTAGACCGCACGTCGAGGCGACGAGAGTTCACGCCCCCACGAGGGGCTTGTCCTCCGGCTGGTCCCGCTCGTCCCGCTCGTCCCGCTCGTCCGGCTCGTCGGATCGCTTGTCGAGCATCGCCTTCCGTGTCTTGCCGGGTCGGGGGATCGCCGCGAGCAGCTCTCGCGTGTAGGGGTCCTTGGCCTCGCCGATCACCTTCAGCGTTGGGCCGCGTTCGACCATCACACCGTGATTGAGCACCATCACATCGTCGGCGAGCAGCCGGGCGCTCAGGAGGTCGTGGGTGATGTAGAGCATCGCGATGCCCCGCTCGCGGACCAGCTGGTCTAGAAGCGCAAGGATCTCGGCTCGGATCGAGACGTCCAGCATCGCGATCGGCTCGTCGGCGATGAGGATCTCAGGTCCCGGCGCCAACGCGCGAGCGACGACCACCCGCTGACGTTGCCCACCCGAGAGCTCGTGCGGAAGCTTGTCCAGGTACTGATCGGCTGGACTCATCCCGACGCTTTCGAGCAGCTCTGCCGCACGGGCGCGGGCATCCTTGCGGCTCATGCCGAGGTAGTTCTGCAACGGCCGGCTGATGGCGTAGGCGACGCTGCGGGTGGGGTTCAGCGCCGAGAACGGGTCCTGGAAGACCAGCTGCACGTGCCGTCGATAGCGACGCATCGGGCGACGTCGCAGATGGTCGATCTGGTCGCCCTTGAAGTGGATCGACCCTTCAGTGGGCCGCACGACCCCCGTGACCAGCTGGGCGATCGTGGACTTGCCCGATCCGCTCTGGCCGACGAGCGCGCTGACCCGACCAGGACGCAGCACGAACGACACATCTTTGACGGCCTCGGTCGTCACGTGGCCCATGCCTTGTTTGGTCTTGTAGGTCTTGCTGACGTTCTGCACCACGAGCACCGGCTCGGCGGCCGCCTCACCGCGGGTGCTGGCGTCGGCGGAAAACACCGCGTCGAGCTGTTCGAGCGGCGCGGCCTTCTGAAGCGGCACGCCGTCGCGCAGAGACTGCTCGACCAGCAAGCAGCGTGCCCGGCCGCGGCCAGCAGGCAGCAACTCGGGGTGATCTGAGCGGCACGCGTCGACCGACACTGGGCAGCGCGGCTCGTAGAGGCAGCCGGCGTGCTCGCGGGAGAGGTCCGGGGGTCGGCCGGGGATGAACGAAACCGCGACGACCTCGTCACGTGGGTCGGCATACGAGCCCAACAGCCCCGTGCTGTAGGGATGCAGCTGCTCGGCCAGCATGTCGGCCGCGGGCTGATCCTCGACGATCTCACCCGCGTACATCACCATCACCCGGTCTGCCATCTCCATCACGGTGCCGAGGTCGTGGCTGATAAACAGGACAGCGAAACCGAACTCGGTCCGGAGTGCGTTGAGCCGGTCGAGGATGTCGCGCGCCACCACCACATCAAGTCCGGTGGTGGGTTCATCGAGCAGCACAAACCGCGGTTTGAGGGCGAGGGCGAGAGCGAGGGCGACGCGCTGCTTCATGCCACCCGACAGCTCGTGCGGGTAGCGGCGCAGCACCTCAGGGTCCAAAGAGACCATCTCCAGCAGATCCCCGGCGCGCTGGTCGACATCGAGGTCGTCGAGTGTGGCCTCGGGGTGTGCTGCGAACGTGTCGGCGAACTGCGCGCGGATCGTGATCACCGGGTTGAGCGAGTTCATGCTGGACTGGAAGACGGTGGACAGGTCGACCCACCGCATCGGTCGCAGCTCGTCCTCGTCGAGGTTCGTCACGTCGCGCCCGTCGAAGGTGATCGTCCCGCCCGTGATGGCCGCCGGTTTCTCGAGCAGCCGCAAGACGGCGGTTCCAAGGGTCGACTTGCCGCAACCGGACTCCCCGAGCAAGCCGACGAACTCGCCTTCATTAACCTCGAAGCTCACGCCGTCAACTGCTCGCACTGCCCGCGAGTCACGCGGCGTGTAGGTGACACTCAAGTCCTTGACTTCAAGCAGCGCCATCTCAGTCCTCCCGGAGGTGCGGGTTGCTCAGCGCGTCGACGCCGAAGTTGATGAGCGCAAGTGCGGTCATCAAGAGCGCCAGGATCAGACCAGGCGCCACCAGCCACGCCCAGAGGCCGAGCACCAGCGCGCCACCTTCGTTGGCCTGGTTGAGCATCGTGCCCCAGCTCGTCGTATGCGGATCGCCCAGGCCAAGGAAGGCCAGGCCGGACTCCGCGCCGATCGCGCCGAGAGCCGCGCCCATGAACCCGACGACAATGAGCGAGCTCATGTTGGGCGCGATCTCGTAGAAGATGATCCTGGCCGTGCTGTCGCCTGCGAACTTGGCCGCCGTGACGTACTCCCGTTTGCGCAGGGTGATGATCTGGGCGCGTTTGAGACGGGCACCGTAGGCCCATCCGGTAATCGCGATCACGATGATGATGACTCCGATGCCCTTGACCGGTGAATACCCAGCCAGCACGATCAGCAGCGGCAGCATCGGGATGACGAGGCCAAGGTTGATCACGAACGACAGCACCTCGTCGACCACGCCCTGCAGATAACCCGCGGTGAGTCCGATGACCAGGGCGATCGCGGTTGCGAGCACGCCGCACGCGATCCCCACCAGCAGCGAGGTGCGGGAACCGTAGATGAGTTGGGAGTACACGTCTTCCCCACGGGCTGTGGTCCCCAGCCAGTGGTCTCCCGAGGGTCCCTGGGACGGGATGAAGTCGTCAGCGCGGGGGGCGAAGGGCGCGATCACTGGCGCGAACACGGCCATCAGGATGAACGCCGCCAACATCACCAGGCCGAGCCGGCACTTGCCGTTGCGCCACAAGATGATGAACCACCCGGGCACGCGGCTGGATCTGGCGGCATCGAGGACGGCGACCTGCATGTTTTCGGTATCGCCGGCAGTGGGGGGTGGCGTGCTGCTCGGGGTTACCGTCATGGTGCCTCGTCCCTCCGAACTCGTGGATCCAAGTACCCGTACAGCATGTCGGCGGCGAAGTTCGCGATCAGGACGCCGATGGTGGTGAACAGGAACAGCGCCTGCATCAGTGGGAAGTCGCTGTTGGACACTGCCTCCAGCAGCAGCCGTCCCACCCCTGGGTAGTTGAAGATCGTCTCGACGAGGACGGTGCCGCCGAGGAGGCCGCCGAGAGCCATCGCGAACCCGGTGACGTTCGGCAGGATGGCGACCCGAGCGCCGTACGTCAGGGCAATCTGTCGCCGCGGCAGTCCCTTGGCCCGGGCTAGCCGCGCGTAGTCCGCACCGAGCTCCTGCACCATTTGGTTGCGCATCCCGAAGATCCAGCCAATCGGGCCGAGAATCATCAGGGACAGGGCCGGGAGAACGCTGTGCTGGATGGCGTCTGAGATGAACGTCCAGTTCCAGCCCGGGGTGCTGCCCGGACCGTAGCCGCCGCCTTCGGGGAACCAGTTCAGGGTGATCGCGAAAACATAGATCAGTAACAGCGCCACCCAGAAGAACGGCAGTGAGCCGATGAACGTCGACCCGAGGGTGATGGTCGAGTCGACCTTGGTGTTGCGCCGGTACGCCGCCCATGCTCCGAGCAGGGTGCCGATGATGAACGACAGGATCGTCGTCACACCCACCAAGACGATGGTCCAGATCGCCGCGTCACCGATCACTTCGGTCACCGAGTAGGGGTAGTACGTGTAGGAGATGCCGAACTCCCCTTTGAACAGGGAACCCAAGTAGTCCCAGTACTGGGACAACAGGCTTCCGTCCGGTACACCGAGCATCTTGCTGATGGCCGCCACCTGATCGGGGTCGACCGTCCCGGTCTTTCCCGCCAGCTTGGACACGGCCGTCTTGGCGGGGTCGCCCGGCTGGAGCCGCGGTATCAAGAAGTTGAGCGTGACCGCGGCCCACAGCGTGAGCACGAAGAACCCGGTGCGCCGAAGGAAGTACAGCATCTCCCGTCAGCCCTTACTCGTCGGACGGGACCAGGTGGGTCAGCACCACGAGGTTGTTCCCGCCATCGGCGTAGGGGTTGTCCTCGTTGGGCCAGCCCTCAGCCTTGGTGGTGTCGTACTGGAACCATTTGGCGCCGTACCAGATCGGGATCATCGGCACCTCGTTCATCATGATGTCGACAAGCCCGGCGACTGCCTCCTTTTGCGCATCCTCGGTCGTGGCGACCTGCAGATCCGCCAACAGCGCGTCGGTCTCGGGGTCCTCCCAGCGCACCTCGTTGCCGAGTGATGCCGGCTCTCCCACCGGCGCCGTGTTCGCGCTGTCGAGCGGGTCGTCGAAGTTTGCGTAGACATTGCACCCACCGCCGTGGACTCCGAACATCATGTCGTAGTTGCCCATCAGGCGAGCCTCGTCGTGGGCCTCAGGTGTCGGGGTTTGCTGGTCGACCTGCATGCCGAGATCTTCGAGGTTCTCGATCAAGATGTCAGACGCTGCTACCCAGTCGACGTACGTACCCGGGACCTGGAAGGTGAACGAGATCGGATCGCCGTTTTTGTCAAGTCGGTTGCCGTCGTCGTCCAGGACGTAGCCGGCGTCAGTGAGTGCCTGGTCTGCTGCCTCGGGGTCATAGGGCATCCGACCCTCGTCTTCGACGTCCTCCGGCAGCCATTCGGCCTCACCAGGTACGACGAGACCGCTCTGGCTGGCCTGGGTGACGTAGCCCAGCTGGGCCTTGTCGATCACCTGCTGGTGGTCGAAGGCGGTGAGGAGCGCGCGACGGAACTCGACGTCGTTGAACGGTTCCTTGGTGAGGTTCATGTAGATGCTGATCAAGCCGCCTGGTGCGTACCAGTAGTGGCGGTGTTCGGGATCGCCGCTGACGTAGGACTTCTCGATGTCGGGCACAAACGCAGCGTTCTGGTCGTACATGCCCTTGCTCATCCGGAGCTGCTCGACCGGACCACCGGCGTCGGCCTTGTTCCAGCGGATCTCCTCGACCTTGACCTTGTCGGCCTGCCAGTAGTCAGGGTTTCGCTCGGCCACGAGCTGGTTCGGGTTGAACGACTTGACCGTCATCGGGCCTGTGCCGACCGGGTCCTCCGCGTTGGTGAACGTGGTCGGGTCTTTCACCTCTGACCAGACGTGCTCCGGGACGATGAAGACGTTGCCGGCGATCGTTGTGAACGAAGCGGCGCCAGGACGCTTGAACGAGAAGGTCACCTCGTTGTCACCGGTGGCTTCGACCGAGTCCAGGTCAGCCCATACGCCGTAGACGTCCAGGACGTCGTACTCCTTGATCATGTTGAACGTGAACGCGACGTCCTCGGCGGTGAAGTCCTCTCCGTCGTTCCACTTCACGCCCTCGCGTGTCTGGAACACGAGCGTCTTCGGGTCTGTCCATTCGTAGTCCGTTGCCAGCCACGGGATCTCGCTGCAGCCGTAGGTCTCGATGACATAGAGGGGCTCGAACACGTAGTTCGAGGCGGCCAGCTTGACCGTGTCGAGGTAGGGGTTGTAGTTCTCCTGCGGCGCGGCGCCGCCCCCGAAGTCGGCGAGGTTGAGGTAGTTGATCATGCCTTCGGTCGACGTTTCATCGCCCGAGTCCTCGGTGCCCGTGCAGCCTGCTAGCAGCAGGCTCGCACCTGCCACCGCGGCCACCAAGGCAGTCGTCAATCGTCGTCTCATGGTCGGAGAACCTCCATATCGCCGGGTGCGGCGTCTTCATCTCTTGGTCCGGCATCGGTGCCGGGCGTGGGTGCGTCTGAGAAATCCAGGTCGGGTTGGTCGCCGCTTCCGTGTGGGGCAGCAGCACCCGCGGCGAGGTCGGCGAGCGGTAGTTCGGCGAGGTCGGCAGCAGGGCAGCCGCACGATCGACGCAAGACCAGCTCGGTGGCCAGCAAGATGTTGCCGGTCGGCTGTGTCAGGGGGTCGTTGAGCAAGCGGGCGGTGGTCGACGCGAGTTCGCGGATCGGCTGGCGCACGGTGGTCAGCTGTACGAGTGCGGCCATCGCGATGTCGTCGAAGCCGGTGATGGCGAGGTCGTCCGGCACCCGCAACCCACGACCGAGCGCTCCGATCATCAGGCCGAGTGCGATCTCGTCATTGGCGCAGACCGCGGCCTCGGGCAGGTTGCCGCCGTCGAGCAGTTCTCTCGCGGCGACCGCGCCGTCCGACTGCTGGAGTCCGACCCGGACCGGCTCCGCAGGTGCCGCCCGGCTTGCGGTGCGGTGCGCTGCGAGGAAGGCGTTCCAGCGCGTTGTCACGTCGGGTGATCCCACCGGGTTCCCCACGAAGGCCAACCGGCGGTAGCCATGATCGACCAGCAGGTGGTGGGTGAGGCTTTCGAGGGTGTTGTTGTCGACTCGGACAGAGGCCTGAGCGGGGCTGGTGTCATCAGCCATCATCACGACGCGGGTCTCTTGAGCCACCCGCTCAACGGCCGCGGCCGAAACCGTCCCGCCATGGATCGCCATGCCGTCGACACGGCCGGCGAGGTCGACCACCGTGGTGTCGGTGTCAGCACGGAGGTGCGAGGCCAGCATCAGCACGCTGTCGCCAGTCTCGAGCGCCTCGGCCTCGAACCCCTGGATCAGCTCGGAGAAGTACGGACCGGACAGTCCAGGAAACACCAGACCCAGTGCGCCGTGGCGCTTTTCGGCGAGCGCTCGCCCGAGGTGGTTGGGCCGGTAGCCGTGTTCCTCGATGACCCGCAGCACCCGCTCGCGGAGCTCAGGGGAGACCTGCGTCGAGCCGCGGGAAACGCGCGAGACGGTCGCCGGGGACACGCCAGCCATCTCGGCGACCCACCGCACATTCACCGGGCTCTTGCCCATCGACCCAACTTCCCGCTAAGTTCAGAAACCGGTTTCCCACGCTTCGAAACACGTCCAGAAACCGGTTTCACCATAAACAGATCCGTACCTGTGTGGCAATACCTCGTCCGGTTTGTGGTCCGCCACCAGGCTCGAAAATCACTCTCTGTGAGGACGCGCACCCGTGAACACTCCTGTTTCAGAAGATCTCGTGACACCCCTGCGACCAGGATCGGAGGGCGCTCCGAGCCGGCAGCCGCGGTCGGTGCGGCTTCAGCGCCGCCGACTTCTGGTGGACGGTGTGCCGAGGATCTTGATGTCCGGAGAGGTGCACTACTTCCGGTTGCACCGCAAGGACTGGGCCGACCGGCTCGACAAGCTCGTCGCCGCCGGGTGCGATGTGGTGGCCAGCTACATGCCCTGGATCGTGCATGAGACCGCGTCTGGCGAGATCGACCTGACCGGAACCACGAGCGAGTACCGCGACCTCGTGGGGTTCCTCGAGCTGGCTGCGGAGCGCGATCTGCTCGTGGTCGCCCGTCCTGGCCCGTTCGTGATGGCCGAGCTCAAGAACGAGGGCTTGCCGTTCCGGATGTACCGCGAGCACCCCGACGCCGTACCGCTGGGCTGGGACGGCACCCGGGCTCCCACCGCGACGCTTGACTACCTCGAACCTGGCTACCTAGCCGCTGCCGAAGACTGGTACGCCGCGATCATGCCCGTGCTGGCCGAACACCTGATCACCCGTGGCGGACCGGTTGCAGCGGTCCAGTTGGACAACGAGGTCGGGATGCTCTCGTGGATCACCAACACCCCGGAGATGACCGACGCGATGCTCGCCACGATGGCCGACTGGGCCGAGGCGACCTGGGGTCGGGAGGCTGCCAGCGATCGGTACGGGGCAGACCCGAAGGACGCCGAGAGCTGGGCGGCTTGGTGGCGGTCCGGTGGCACCGACGGTGGCAGCGATGCACAGCAGCTGGCGCTGCACCACGACCTCGGCGCCCATCACCGCGACCGCTATGCGTCGTACCTGATGCGGCTACGCGAGGTCGCGCAGAAGCACGGCATCGAAGACGTGCCGTTCCTGATCAACGTGCACGGCACGATCGGCGGTCGCGGCCGCGCGTTCCCGATCGGCATCAGCCAGCTCTCGGCCGCGTACGCCGGAGTGCCGCAGACCACGTCTGGCTCGGACCACTACATCGGCGAGTTGACTGTCGAGAACGTCCCTGACCTGTACGTGATGAACGCGTTCATGACGGCGGTCCACGACGCCGACCAGCCGATCACATCGCTGGAGTTCGAGGCCGGGACGGGCGACTACAGCGAGGACCTGAGTCGGCTGACGAGCCCGCAGACAACGGAGCTGAAGACGCGGTTGTGCGTGGCACAAGGCAACCGGCTGATCAACTACTACCTGTTCTGCGGGCGGGCACAACCCGCCGTTGGATGAGCCCGTCGGCGACGGCAACGACCGGATCGCTTTCACCGGCGAGCGCCACGGTTTCGCCGCTCCGGTCAACCCGGAAGGACTCTTGAACGGCGCCCACATGGCGACCACGAGCGCGGTGCGGGCGGTCAGAGGAGCCGAGCATCTGCTTGCTGGCATGGACGAGGAGTACGACGACATCGTCCTCGGCTACGTTCCCGATCATTACCTCACCGAGTACTGCCACCCCTCCTCGACACGGCGCCGCGACCTTGTCCGGGACGTCGAGAGGTTCCGCGGAATGGGCCCTCGCGACATCCTGGCCCGGGCGATGCTGCTCGGCGGTCTCTCCTTCAGCGCCGTCGACTTGTCGGGCGCGCCGACCTCGGCCGGGGCCGAGTTGGACCCGGCCGGTCCCGCGGTCGCGGTTGCCACGCCCAGCGTTCTCGGGCGCGCCATCCAGGAGCGCCTTGCCGCGTTTGTTGGTGCCGGCGGTCGGTTGTTGCTCCATGGTGTGGTGCCTGTGTTGGACGAAGACGGCACATCGTGCACGGTGCTCGCCGACGCTCTCGGGCTCACTGTCGGTGGGCGCGTCGAGGGGACGCCCGAGCATTACCCGTCAGTGCGTGCGACCAGCTGGGCGGGTACGCAACCAGAGGTTCGGGTGGGCGTCTTGGAGCATCTGGTGGCTAGTGGTTCGACCCACGTCGAGCCACTTGCACTCGACGTTTCCGACGACTCTCCAGTGGCCGTCGAGGTCGCCCTGGACGGCGGCGGGCGAGCCGTCGTGCTGGCGTGCGACTACCCCTGCCACCTCGAGCTATGGCGTGCCCTTCTCGATCGCCTCGGAGTACGTCGTCGGGTCATCGCGAACGGTGCGACGCCGGGTCTGGTGACCACCACCACCGCGGACGACCTCGGGCAGCGACTGGTGCATCTGGTCAACGTCGCGCCGGTGACGCAGTCGTTCACACTCGACCTGAACGGTTCGCCAGTGGCTGGTGGCTTTAGCTTCGAGCTGGCAGCGCGAGGCGGAGTGATGCTTCCAGTCGACGTACAGCTTGAGGGTGCGTTGCTTCGTTGGGCAACGGTCGAGCTTGACGGTGCCGGTGACGGGTCGACGTTGTTGCTGCGACGCGGCGACGGACCTGGACAGGCACTGCTGGAGACGGACCGGGAGGTCAGCGTGTCCGGTGACGCAGACGCGGCCCGTGCAGAAGGCGGCTGGCTGGTGAGCTGGTTCGGCGGTCCAGCCGGCGAACAGCTGTCGGTGCAGCTCAGGTGACGCTTGCCGGCTCGGCGCACCGGTGACTGATGTGAGCGGCGTCGTAATTGCTCTCGACGCGGGCGGCACCAAGCTGGTCGGTGGTTTGGTGACTCGCGACGGGGACGTTCTCGAGCGCGACCAGCTCGAGACTCCGCGCAGTGCCGGCCGGTGCGACTCGGGTCTCACGGCACTGCACGCGCTCGCTAACCGACTGGGTGAACGAGGCCGCGCCGCGGGCCATCAGGTGGAGGCACTCGGCCTGGGCATCGCCGAGTACGTCCGGGACGGTCAGCTCACCAGCGCCGAGGTGTTCGACTGGCGCGATCAGCCGCGCGACTTGTTCGCGTCTCTCGCCGACCCAGGCCCCGTCGCGGTCGACGCCGACGTGCGATGCGCGGCCACTGCCGAGGCGAAGCTACGACGCCAGGCCAAGGGCGACTCGATGCTGTTTGTCTCGTGGGGCACCGGCCTGTCCAGCACCCTGGTGCTCGACGGACGTTGTGTCGGGGGGCATCGAGGCGAGGCACTGGCGCTAGGGGAGTGGCCGGTCGACGGGCGAACCGACCCGACGTGGGTGAGCAACCTCGAACGCTTCGCTTCGGGCCTCGGCATCGCGGAGCGCTACGCGGTCCGCACCTCTCGATCGTTGACCGGAGTCGAAGTGGCGGGTCGCGCTCTCAAGGGGGACTCAGACGCACGGTTGTTGGTCGAGTCTGCTGCCGACGCTGTCGCGCATGCGATCACATCGATGATCCAGGTGGTCGACCCCGCCGTCGTGGTGCTGGGTGGCGGCATCGGCACCGGAGCAGGCGCACTCCCGGCGCGCGTGCAAGAGGTGGTGCCGCAGTTGCTGGCTCGCCCGGGTGCTCCGCCAGTCGAGGCAGCGATTGCAGGTGCCGACGCCGGACTGGTCGGCGCGGGCCTGTTGGCTTGGGGCCTACTTCGCTGACTGCACCGTCACCGCGAGTCGAGCGTCACCTGCGACGAGCGTCGCACGTCCCGGCTTGGCCTGGGGCGGGACCTGGAGATCCCAGTTGATCTGTCCGAGCTTGCTGTCCGCGGCGACTCCGGCGTCCTCGGTCGAGAAGTCCCATCGCTGCGTGCCTTGGCGGAGGGACAGTTCCACGTTCTTGATCGGCACTTCCTCCTCGCGGTCGCCAGAGCATCCTCCAGAGTCGCCCATGTCGTCGCAGCCGACGACGAATGCCCTGCCTTGTACGCTGATCGTGGTGCCTTGCACCACCACAGGCTTGTCTTCGCTGTCAGCGATCTGCAGATAAGGCGCGGCGCAATCGGCAGATGCGGTGCTCCCCGGCCAAGGGATGAACACGAGCAGGATCATGGCCAGCAGCAGGCCGCGCAGCCTTCGAGAACTCAGCAAGACGGCCATGGTTTACCCCTCATGTGGCGATATGACTCGATGCCAGTGTGACGCGATGAGCCGCCGTGCGGTTCCCCTTGCTCAGACCATCGTCACATCGAGACGCCGTAGGTGCGCTCAAGCTCCTCGATCCAGTCGTTCTCGATGGTGATGCCGTAGCGCTCCGCGAGCGCGTAATAGGTCTCCGGTGGGTCGTGGCGGACGAGGATCGGCGCCAACTCCTCGAAGTAGGACTCGAGACCGCTCGGAGAGAGCATCTCGACCACCTTCGCCGGGGTGTCGCCCGCATTCCACATGGCGTGCGGGATGTCGCGGGGCTTGACCAGGTAGGTGCCGGGCGTCGCCTCCATCACGTCGTCGCCGATGCGTACGCCGACAGCGCCCTCGAGGATCAGCGAATACTCGTCCTCTCGCGAATGGGTGTGCGGCTTCACCAGCGTCTTCGCCGGAATCTCGACCTCCATGACCGAGAGTGCACCGCCGGAGTCGTCGCTCTCCACCTTGTAGTCGAAGCGCACGCCGAACAGCCGGACGACTTTGCCGTCACCTGGTGCGATCAGCTTGGGATTCCCGGCTGTGGTCATGAGCGGCCTCCTCGTTTGTTGACTATCGGTGCGCCGGCCGGCTTCGCCGCCCAGTCTCGACCAGCGGCGGCGAAGTCGCCAATGGTCGCATCGGAACTGCATCTTTACAGCGACTGGCGGCGCAGGCACACTCGTTGCGCCAGGTTGAGGGGGTGCTCGATGAGTCGAGAGCGGGCCGATGAGTCTCGCGGTTTCCACGACGGCTTCTTCTGGCGGACGGCGAGAGACTGGGCCGAAGGCGTCGATACCAAAGTTGGCTGGGACAAGCTCTGGAAGCCGAAGGGCCTTCTCGTGCTGGTGTTCCTGCGCGACACACTTCGTCGCGACAACTTGCACGACACCGGAGTTGTGCCTACCACCGAACCGGCACCGATTGATCCTCCCCGAGACGAGCACCGCTCGAACAGAACAGTCGACGGCAGCTACAACGATCTCGAGAAGCCCCGCAGCGGCATGGCTGGCGCGCGCTTCGGCCGCAACATCCCGCTCGAAGCCGTGACGACGGAGTCGCGAGAGGAGATGATGCACCCCAGCCCGCGCGAGGTCAGCCGGGCGCTGATGACGCGAACCCGCATCATCGAGGCAGAGTCCGCCAACGCAATGCTGGCCGCGTGGCTTCAGTTCATGATCCGCGACTGGTTCAGCCACGGCACCAGCCCCACCGACAACCCGTGGGAGATCGAGCTCGCGCCGGACGACGACTGGGGCCAGTCACCGATGAAGGTCCCCCGCACGATGGACGACCCGACCCGCCCCGCCGATGCGCAAGGCTCGACGCCGACCTTCGTCAACACGTGCACGCACTGGTGGGACGCCTCGCAGATATACGGCACGTCGGCGGAGTACCAGAAGTTCGTTCGCACCGGGACGGACGGCAAGCTGCACGTCAACGCCGACGGAACCCTGCCGATCCCGCCTGGTCAGGACGGCAGTCCTACGACGGAACCGGGCTTCTGGATCGGCTTGCTCATCCTGCAAACCGTGTTCACCCTCGAGCACAACGCGGTCTGCGACCGGTTGCGTGCGGCCTATCCGGACTGGAGTGACGAGCGGATCTTCCAGCGGGCGCGGCTGGTAGTCGCGGCTCTCATTGCCAAGATCCACACCGTTGAATGGACCCCCGCCGTCATCAACCACCCGACGACGGTGACCGCGATGCGCGCGAACTGGTTCGGCCTCGCCGGAGAGCGGATCAAGCGAAGGTTCGGCCGGATCAGCGCCAGTGAGCTCATCAGCGGCATCCCCGGTGCGAAGGTTCAGGACTACGGCGTGCCGTATTCGCTCACGGAAGAGTTCACCGCCGTCTACCGGATGCATCCGCTGATGCCTGACGACTGGCACATGCGGCGGCACAACGACAACGCGTCGCTCGGGAACTTCACCCTGCGAGACCTGGCGGGGGAGAACGCCCTTCGCGTGCTCGACAAGGTGCCGATGGTCGACCTGCTCTACTCGTTCGGGACAATCCATCCCGGCTTGGTGACCCTGCACAACTTCCCGAAGTTCCTACAGGAGTTCGAGCGCCCCGATGGGAAGCTGATGGATCTGGCCGCCGTCGACATCTTGAGGCACCGGGAGCTCGGCGTACCGAGATACTGCGAGTTCCGCAGGCAGCTCCATCTGCGTGCGCCCAGGGACTTCTCCGAGCTGACTGACGACGCGTCGATCGCTCGGACGATGGCGAACCTGTACGACGGAGACATCGAGAAGCTCGACCTGATGGTGGGGATGTTTGCCGAGCAGCGCCCGGAAGGCTTCGCGTTCAGCGACACGGCGTTCCGGATCTTCATCCTGATGGCGTCTCGTCGACTGAACAGCGACAGGTTCTTCACCACCGATTTCACACCAGATGTCTACACACGAGAGGGTTTGGACTGGGTCGCCGACAACACGATGAAGACTGTGTTGCTCCGGCACTACCCGGCATTGAGCGCGGCCATCGGGGACGCTGACAACGCGTTCACAGCATGGATGACTGCGAGCCAACGAAGCGGAAGCCGCCGGCCGTGACGACGCCTGAAATCTGCGAAAGATCGGCCGTCACCTTTAGCGGGTCACTTCGTTAGTCCAGAAGACAGCCCCTGATCCCCTGCTGTGAGGGGGTCAGGGGCCCTGTCATGTCCGGGGGCTTCTCGACGTTGCCATGGCCAGCAGCCGGCGCACCGACCGGTGGGAGCCTGATTCGGGCGCGGATGTGCGACTTACGTTGTGCTTTGCCGGCAAAGAGCGGACAGTGACGACGTAGGCCGAAGCGAACCCGCCCTTCTCCCTGCGAGGAAGCTGGTCGCTGAGATGACGCTGTACCCCTCTGTTCGCCATGCCGTCGAGGATCTCGCCCGGCATCTGCATCAGGCAAGGGACGTCGACGAAACGCTGACGGCGCTGACCCAAAGCGCTCTCGAGGCGATTCACGGAGTCGACTGCGTGAGCATCTCGGTTCTCGAGAGTGATGGCCGGCTCCGAACGCTGGCGCCCACGGATCCGCTCGCCGTGGAGATCGATGAGCTGCAGTACGAGCTGCACGAAGGCCCGTGTTACCAGGCGGCGGTTGAGGGCGAGCGAGTCCTCTTTGCCTCCGACCTGGCCCGAGACGTTCGATGGCCGGCGTACGGTCGCCGGGCCGCCGAGCTCGGAGTCGGCTCACAGCTGGGGCTTTCGCTGCTGGCGGACGGTAAGACGCGATCCGCCTTGAACCTGTACTCCAAGCAGGTCGGCGGTTTTGAAGACGGCGTCGAGATGGCCGAACTCTTCGCCTCTCACGCGGCGCTGGTGATGGGGTATGCGCGCACGGTCAGGACCTTGGACGAGGCGATCGCGTCACGAACCGTGATTGGCCAGGCAACCGGAATCCTGATGGAACGCTACGACCTCGACGAGGACCGGGCTTTCGGATTTCTCACCCGGGTGTCACAGACCAGCAACGTGAAATTGCGGGAGGTGGCCAACGAGGTGGTCGAAGGGGTTAAGAGCCGCCGGACCCCACTGGATTCCATCGCCTAGCGATAACCCAGCTTGACTGCGTTACTTGGCTGACGTAATTTTGCCTTGTGCAAGTAACAGAGACGGATTCACCGCTCCGATCGGTGACGGCCACCGCTCGGCGAGGGCAGATCGTGTCCGCGACCATCGAGGTGATCGCCGAGGCCGGGTACGGCCAAGCATCGTTCGCGCGGATCGCCGAGCAGGCGGGGCTGTCGAGCACCAGGTTGATCTCCTACCACTTCGAGGGCAAGGAAGACCTGATCGCGGCCGTCGCCGACGACGTGATGACGTCGATCGGGCGGTTCATGGAGCAGCGCATCCGCGCGGAGACGACCGCAGCGGGCATGCTCCGCACCTACATCGAGGGGACCGTGGAGTTCATCTCCACCCACCGCGTCCAGATGAAGGCGCTGATGGGCATCTTGCTGGCCGGTGCGCTGAACTACGACGCGGAGACCGACGCCACGGTGGTCGGACACGTGGAGCGGATCTTGTTGAAGGGCCAGGCCGACGGTGAGTTTCGCGACTTCGATGCACGGGTGATGGGTACGACGATTCAGCGTGCCGTCGAGGGTCTCCCGTTTCTCCTCGAGGCGACCCCAGACCTCGACTGTGCCGCGTACGGCCGTGAGTTGGTGACGACGTTTGAGCTTGCCACCCGACGGAGCGCATCGTGACGAGTGTGCAAACGGATCCCGCAGACCCGAAGACCGCGCCAACGCGTAGCCTCCGCAGCTGGGTTGTTCTCGCAGTTCGCGTGGCGGTCGACTTCGGAGCGCCGGTGGCTGCCTATTACGTGTTGCGCGCTTACGGCGTGAGCGTCTATCTGGCGCTGCTCATCAGCACCTTGCTGTCGGCCGTTTCGTCGCTGCTCCAGTTCGTCCGCCGCCGTCAGCTGGACGGCATCTCGACCTTTGCGACCACCATGATGGTGGGGGCCGTCGGTGTTTCGTTGCTGGCCGGCAGTCCGCAGTTCATGATGGCGAAAGGGGCGTTGCTGACGGGTGTCTCAGGAATCTGGTTCATCGCCAGCCTGTGGGCCGAACGACCCTTGTCGTACGTGCTTACCCGCCCTCTTCTGGAGGGCCGGTTCCACTGGCCGTGGCGGTGGGACGAACTGTGGGACCGCTCACCGGCTTTCCGCCGGATCTGGCAAGTCTCGAGCGTGCTGTGGGGCATCGGCACCCTGCTTGATGCCGCCCTCCGCGTCGCGATGGCCTACACGCTGCCGCCCGACTCGGTCCCGGCACTCAACACCACGCTCTACATCGCCACGTGTGCGGTGCTGATCGTGGTCACGAACGTCTACTACATCGCTGCGGGCATCCACAACCGCGACTCGGCGATCTATCAACCAGCGGGGAACCATGTCTGAGGTGCGGCACGTTGTTCCCCTTCGCCGTACGACGTACGGAGTCCCGATCGAAAGGAACCGCCATGCAGGTCACCGCCTCAGCTATTTCGCTGAACGTGCCCGACGTCGACGCGTCGGCGGCCTTCGCTCAACGCCATTTCGGGTTCACGGTGGACATGGCTGCGGACGGCTTTGTCTCACTGTCGCGCCCCGACGTCGGTTTCAACCTCATCTACTTGCACACGGGGTTGCCGACCTTCAAGCCGGCTGCCTTGGCCGGCCACGTCGCCGACGGCCTGCTGATCGCGTTCGTGGTCGACGACATCGATGCTGAATACGTTCGCGTGCAGGCCGAAGGGGTCGCCATCACGACACCGATCGAGACCGAAGAATGGGGAGAACGCTACTTCCAAGTGACCGACCCGAACGGGGTCGTGATCCAGCTCGTGCAGTGGATGGAGGGCGCCGAGACCCCTCCGAATGAACCGATAGCGACCGCTCTGTAACGCACTGCTCAGAACATGACGGAGTGCAACCGGCTGGTCGCATCTATGGTCTTTCGGTCGGCTTGTCGCGGTGGCAAACTCTAAACAACGCAGCTGGGAGGGGACCGCCATGCTCATGGCTTTGGTGATGTTGTTCGGTGGTGGTTACATCTGGCACTCGACCCTGGCCATGGACAACGGTTCGGCCGTGATGGTCAACCGCAGCCTGGCGCTGGTCTACCTCTTCTTCGGCGAACTCGCGCTGCTCGCCTGGGTCGGCTGAACGCGCCACCCGAACTGCGTCCTCCGAACGGCCTACTTCCATGGCCGAACGGCTCTAAATCGTCACAATCAGTAGCGAACCCAGCACTCAGCGTCAGATCCTTGAGTCGGGGCCGGGCACGCCTGCGATTGTTCGTCGCGCGGCGCAGCCCCTTCCCCACCAGGAGGCGATGTGGCGCACGTGGACACCGTGTCGCTGGCCGAGGAGACGACTCCTCGTCCAGTGGTCCGGCAGACCGGCGTTGCCGCATGGGCCGGGCAGCTGGGGTCGCCCGGCGCCGAAGGCACGTGGTCGCGGAGACTAGCCCATCTCGGTGGGCTGGCTGCGATCACGGCGCTCATCGCCTACCTCGGCTGGCGCATCGGTTTCACGTTCCCTGATGACACCAGCGACCGGGTGTTCGCCTACCTGCTGGTGACCTTCGAAGCGTTCCCCGTGATTGGCCTCGCGGTCAGGACGGTGAGCCTGTGGAACATCGACAGTCCCGGCGCGCCGGTGCCGGTCACGCAGGCTCCGCACGGTCAGCGGGTCGCGGTCCTCATTCCGACGTACAACGAGCCGGCGGAGATCATCGCGCCGACCATCGCCGCTTCGTGCGCGCTGCAACCGGCGCATGAGACGTGGGTGCTCGACGACGGAGACCGCAACTGGCTGGCCGAGCTGTGCGCCGCCATGGGCGCGCGCTATGTGTCTCGTCCGGTTCACGAGGCTGCGAAGGCTGGCAACCTCAATCACGCCCTTGCGCTGATGGCCGCCGAGGAGGCAGCCGGAGCTGACGCCATCGACATCGTCGCGGTGCTCGACTGTGATCACGTGCCGCTCCCGTCGTTCCTGAGTACGACGTTGGTCTGGTTCGCAGACCCAGAGGTTGCCCTCGTCCAGGCGCCGCAAGCGTTCTACAACGGGGGTGCGTTTGACGATGACGGCCTCAGCGGCGAACAAGGACTCTTCTACACCGTGCAGATGCCGGCTCTCTTCCACGCCGGGGGAGCTCCGCTGTGGTGCGGATCAACGTCACTGCTGCGCGTTTCGGCGTTGCGTCAAGTCGGCGGCGTGGCCACCGAGACCATCACCGAAGACATGCACACCGGACTGAAGCTCATCCGTGCCGGGTGGAAGACGGTCTACCACCACCAGACGTTGGCGGTGGGCCTCGCTCCTTCCACGCCCGACCAGTACCTGCTCCAACGACGTCGCCGCGGTCTTGGTGCTACCCAGATCCTCACGACGGAAGGGATTCTCGCTGCCAAGCGATGGATGAGCTGGCGCAGCTTCCGGGCTTACCTGTCACACACCCTGTGGTGGGTGGAGGGAGTTGCGACCCTGGTGGCTTTTCTGATTCCGATCGTGGTGCTGCTGTCGGGAGCCCACACGTCGACCGCCGACCCGGCTACGTTGGCCCTCGCGTTCACGGCCATGATGGCGATCCGTCTCGCTGGTCTCAAGTTGTTGGTGCGTCGTCAGATTCAGTGGCGTACGGCGCTGGCGCTGCGGATCCTCCGGGTGCCCGTGGGAATCGCCTGCCTTCGCTGGTTGGTCGCCCGACGACCACTCGAGTTCGAGGTTGTGCCGAAGGGCGCCTCGCACCTGCGGCGACGTGGGCAGGTCCCTCGCATCCTTTGGGGACTGACTGTGCTCGTCTCCGTCGTTTTGGTCTACGCGGTCGCTGGCGTGCTCCACCTCGTGCCCTGGCGCGCCGACTTGTCATCGACGATCGCCGCAGGCGTGTGGCCGCTGCTGGCCGCAGGGGTTCTGCTCCTCGGTGCGCACCGGATTCGCGCCGCGGAGTACGCCACGTCTCGTCGGGTTGCACCCCGGACCAAGCTCGCCACGCCGGCCTCGGTCAACGGCGTGCCCGTCGAGCTCCTGGACATCTCGGTGGGAGGCGCCGCCATTCGCTTCCCGTACGAGTCCGAACTCCCGCTAGCCGCACTGGTCCAGCTCGAACTGCCGCAAGGCCCGGCGGTCAGGATGTTGATGCAGCAGGCGCCGTCGCGGTCAGGTGAGATGGTCGTCGCCTCGATGCGTGCACTGATGTATGACTGGAAGGCCTACCGATCGATGGCGCTGTGGATGTTCCACACGCCACCGGACGCCGTACCCTTCCTGCCGGCTGGCGTGCCTGCCGTTGCAGCGCGACCCGGACAGCGTGCTCGTCGCTAGAAGTTGATCATGTGGCCCGAGACGCCGTGCACGGCCTCTTTGACGGCCTCGCTCAGGGTCGGGTGCGCGTGGATGTTGCGGGACACCTCGGTTGCCGTCAGGTCCCACTGCTGAGCAAGCGTGAGCTCGGGGAGCAGCTCGACGACGTCCGGCCCGATGAGGTGCGCGCCGAGAAACTCGCCGTGTTCGGCGTCAGCCACGATCTTGACGAACCCGCCAGGGTCGCCGAGTCCGTGCGCCTTGGCGTTGGCGGTGAACGGGAACTTCGCGACCGTCACGTCGTGCCCGAGCTCCTTGGCTTG
Organism: uncultured Actinomycetota bacterium; assembly: GCA_963746185.1. Taxonomy (GTDB): domain Bacteria; phylum Actinomycetota; class Actinomycetes; order Propionibacteriales; family Nocardioidaceae; genus CAVVAE01. The sequence goes on along the minus strand of CAVVAE010000004.1, from coordinate 940,344 downwards.
TGCCTCGGTGTAACCGAAGCTCGCAATCTGCGGTTGGCAGTACGTCGCCTTGGGCACCATGACGTACTCGATCGGCATGGTCTCGGCGCCCGCGATCGTCTCGGCGGCGACGACCCCCATCGCCTCAGCCGCGTGGGCCAGCATCAGCTTGGCCGTGACGTCACCGATGGCGAGGATGGTCGGCACGTTGGTGCGCATGAACTCGTCGATCTCGATGGCGCCACGATCGGTCAGGGCGACTCCGGCGTTCTCGAGGCCGTAGCCCTCGACGCGGGGTGCGAAGCCGATCGCCTGCAGCACCTTGTCGGCTTCGAGGGTCTGTTGCTCGTCGCCCTTGGTGACCTGGACCTTGACGGTGTCTCCGCTGTCGTCGATCGCGTCGACCCGCGTGGACGTGTGGATCGTGACGCCGAGCTTCTTGTAGCGCTTGGTCAGCTCGGCGGAGACTTCTTCGTCCTCGAGCGGGACGAGCCTGTCGAGGTACTCGACGATCGTGACGTCGACGCCGTAGTTGGCGAGCACGTAGGCGAACTCGACCCCGATTGCGCCGGCTCCGGCGATGATGACCGACCCGGGGAGATCCTCGGTCATGATCTGCTCTTCGTAGGTGACGACTCGTTCGCTCAACGACGTGCCCGGGAGGAGGCGGGTGGTGGCGCCGGTGGCGATGATGCAGTGGTCGAACGTGACGGCCTCCTCACCGCCGTCGCTCAGCGCGACGTTGAGGGTCGTTGCGTCGGTGAAGGTTCCCCAGCCGTCGTACTCGGTGATGTTGTTCTTCTTCATCAGGAAGTGGACGCCCTTGACGCGACCGTCGGCCACCTTGCGGCTGCGCTGGAAGGCAACGCCGTAGTCGAAGCTGACGTCGCCGGAGATTCCGAACGTCTTCGCATCGGCGTTGAAGATGTGGGCCAGCTCGGCATTGCGTAGCAGGGCTTTGCTGGGGATGCAGCCGACGTTGAGACAGACCCCGCCCCAGTACTTCTTCTCGATGACGGCCGTCTTGAGGCCGAGCTGCGATGCGCGGATCGCAGCGACGTAGCCCCCAGGACCTGCACCCAACACCACGACGTCGAAGTGAGAACTCATGTCCACAGCCTAGGGTCTCGTGACGGTCCACACCGTTCGGCCCGGCGGCGCTGGTGGAGGGGTCAGGAGGTGGAAGACGAGGAGGAGGCGCGCGAGCTGCTGGAGGGGTTACGGGCGGCACGGCGATCTGCCAGCGCGTCCCCGCGGAAGCGCTTGATGCTGTAGATGAGCAGGCCCAGCGCGACGAATCCCGACAAGATGATGCTGCTTCCGGTCGCCCAACCACCGAACGGCAGCTCCGGCCCGATCGGTCCGATCTCGGGAATGTCTGGTGCGATCCACCAGAAGACCCCGGCCGCCAGCACCGCGCACGCCGACAGCCCGCTGAGAATGATCCGGGGGTACGTCGAAACGCCAAGCTTGGCGACCTCGAAGGCCTTCTCTTTGACGGGCTCGACGCGACGCTCGGCCCACTCGTACTCCTGGGACAACACGATCAGGCCGGCGAGCAGGAGCAGCAGGCCGGGTCCGGGGAGCACGAGCGCCGCGATTCCGACGATCACCAGCAGCCAGCCGAGCACCGTCACCGTCGTCTTGCGCACGACCATCGTTCGCGAATTCCCCTCAGGTCCAGTCCAGACTTGGACTCCGTGGTGGGAGCCTACGTCACGAACCGCCCACCGGTCAGCAGCCCGAATCGGGTTGAGGCCCAACGGTTTCGGCTCCGGTGGCTTAGGGGCAAGATAAGGCACACGTCACTGAACACCCCACACGCCGAGCGCCAGAGGACCAGCGATGACTCGATATGTGTACGACTTCAATGAAGGCGACGCCTCTCAGAAGGATCTGCTTGGCGGCAAGGGAGCGAACCTGGCGGAGATGACCAACCTTGGGCTCCCGGTCCCCCCTGGCTTCACTATCTCGACCGAGGCGTGCCGCGTGTACCTGCGGACCGGCGAGCAGCCCGCGGAGCTCGAAGGCGAGGTCGACCAGCACCTGAAAGACCTTGAGGCGGAAATGGGACGCACCCTCGGTCAGGCGGACAACCCGCTGCTGGTGTCGGTGCGCTCCGGGGCGAAGTTCTCCATGCCCGGCATGATGGAGACCGTCCTGAACGTCGGCCTCAACGACGGGTCCGTCGAGGGCCTCGCGAAGATGTCAGACAGCCCTCGATTTGCCTGGGACTCCTATCGTCGGCTGCTCTCGATGTTCGGCGCCACCGTGCTCGACGTCAAACGTGCACTCTTTGACGAGGCGCTCGACGAGATCAAGGAAAAGCGCGGTGTCGAGACCGACGTCGAGCTCGAGGCCGATGACTTTCGAGAGCTCGTCTCGACGTACAAGAAGATCATCGTCGACCAGACCGGTTCGGAGTTTCCCCAAGAGCCGAGGACGCAACTGGACCTCGCCGTGCTGGCGGTGTTCTCCTCGTGGAACACCGACCGCGCGAAGATCTACCGGAGGCAGGAGCGCATCCCCGACGAGCTCGGTACGGCAGTCAGCATCTGCTCGATGGTGTTCGGCAATCTCGGCGACGACTCGGGAACCGGCGTCTGCTTCACGCGTGACCCGGCGACCGGTCACCAGGGTGTGTACGGCGACTACCTGCCCAACGCGCAGGGCGAAGACGTCGTCGCCGGTATCCGCAACACGTTGCCGCTCACGGCCCTCGGCGAGACCGATTCCAAGTCCTACGAAGAGCTGCTCGGCATCATGGAAACGCTTGAGCGGCACTACAAGGATATGTGTGACATCGAGTTCACGGTCGAGCGCGGCAAGCTCTGGATGCTGCAGACCCGAGTCGGCAAGCGCACTGCCGCCGCCGCGTTCCGGATCGCCGTGCAGTTCGTCGACGAAGGGTTGATTGAGAAGGACGAGGCGCTGCGCCGAGTCACGGGGGCGCAGCTGGCCAACCTGATGTTCCCGCAGTTCGACAAGTCCGGAGACCTCAAGCTGATCGCCAAAGGCATGGCCGCGAGTCCCGGCGCAGCGGTCGGCAAGGTGGCGTTCGACTCGGCAACCGCGGTCGACTGGGCTGCCGAAGGTGAAGACGTGATCTTGGTCCGGCGCGAGACCAACCCTGACGACCTGAGCGGGATGATCGCAGCCAAAGGCGTGCTGACCAGCCGCGGCGGCAAGACGTCTCATGCTGCCGTGGTCGCGCGTGGCATGGGGCGCACGGCCGTCGTTGGTGTCGAGGCCTTGCGGGTCGACCCCCAGAAGAAGGAGATCCGTACGCCGGACGGGGCTCACGTGAAGGAAGGCGACCTGCTGTCCATCGACGGCTCGACAGGTGAGGTCTTCCTCGGCGACGTGTCCGTCATGCCCAGCGTGGTGGTCGAAGCGCTGCTGGCCCCGAAGGGCTCGACGGGTGGCTCCCATGCCAAGGGCTCTGACGAGGCCGAGGACGCCCAGCTCGTCAACGCGGTGAAGCTGATCATGGAGCACGCGGACGCGATCCGGCGGATGGGGGTCCGAGCCAACGCCGACACTCCCGACGATGCCCAGCGAGCGCGCGACTTCGGAGCTGAAGGGATCGGGCTCTGCCGAACTGAGCACATGTTCCTCGGGTCGCGTCGCAAGATCGTCGAACGAGTGATCCTCGCCGGGAGCGACGAGCAGCGCGAGAAGGCGCTCGAAGAACTGCTGCCACTTCAACGTGAGGACTTCCTCGGCATTTTCGAGGCGATGGACGGACTGCCCGTCGTCGTACGGTTGCTCGACCCACCGCTGCACGAGTTCCTGCCCGACCTCACCGACCTGTCGGTCAAGGTCGCCGTCGCGGAGGCGCTCGACAAGCCCGACGAAGAGGCAGCGGAACTGCTCAAGGAAGTTCAGCGACACCACGAGCAGAACCCGATGCTCGGCATGCGCGGCGTGCGGCTCGGCCTGGTCGTGCCGGGGCTGTTCCTCCTTCAGGTGCGGGCCATTGCTGAAGCGGCGGCCGAGCTGAAGAAGCGCGGCCTCGACCCGCACCCGGAGATCATGGTGCCGCTCGTGGCCGACGTGAAAGAGCTCTCGATCATCCGCCGTCAAGCCGAGGAGACGATCGCGGAGGTCGGCAAGGAGGTCGACCTCGACCTGAGTTTCCTGATCGGCACGATGATCGAGCTTCCGCGCGCGGCCATGACCGCCCACGAGATCGCCGAAGAGGCGGACTTCTTCTCGTTCGGAACGAACGACATGACGCAGACGACGTGGGGCTTCAGCCGTGACGACGTCGAGTCAGCGTTCTTCCCGCTGTACATCGACCAGGGAGTCTTCTCGGTCAGTCCGTTCGAGACCCTCGACACGTCAGGGGTCGGTCGGATCGTCGCGGTGGCGGCGTGGGAGGGCAAGGAGACTCGTGAGGACCTGGTGCTCGGCGTGTGTGGTGAACACGGTGGCGACCCTGCCTCGATTCACTTCTTCGAGACGATCCTGCTCGACTACGTCTCGTGCTCGCCGTTCCGAGTCCCGGTCGCACGCCTCGAGTCGGCCCGGGCCATGTTGGAGACCGCGGACAGCACCGCCTGACCAGTCGGTCAGGGGATAGGAATGGCGCGGTGGAGGCGATAGAACGTCGGCTGCCAACCAAAGGACGTGAACGCCCGAGACGAGTCGAAGGTTGGTGGACCGCCAGTCGCAGATCACGTGGGGGTGTCCCCCGGTCCGCGCCCAATCCAGCAGAGCGGCGGTGATCGTGCGGCCGACACCCAGGCCGCGCGCCTCAGCTCAAGCCGGTGTTCGCGATGACGCTCGTGGCGCGCCGCCAGCAGTGCGGCTGCGGCGTCGACATGGGTGGGCGACCAGTCCTCGAAGCTCAGGGGAGCGTTTGCCATCCAGCCAGGCTAAAGCGCGGAGATCGACCCGGCATCCGGGTCTGAGACAGGTGGCTAAGTCAGCGCTGGAAGACGAAATGGGAGAGACCCATCCGCAGACCGCGAGCAAAGACGTGGTTGCGATAACGGTGCGACGTCAAATGTCTTGCGTCATGGGAGTTTCGCATGTTGCCGAGCTCGACCATCACGATCGGTTGGTCACTCCAGTTGAGGGTGCCGAGGTCGGTTCGCTCGTCGAAGCCGTCGCCGTAGCTGTTGGAGACGCTCGCGCCGGCGAAGACCAGGCCAGCCTGCACGCGTTTGCCGAGCTGGTGGGACGGTGTGACGATGTCGTCGGTCCAGCCGCGTCGCATCCCCGGAGTGGTCACGAAGAACCCGCGAACCGACGACGGGGCACCGTCGGCGTGGAGCGACACCACCGCGTCGGCGTCGACCCGGTTGCCCACTCGGCCGCGCACGCCGATGCAGGGGCCCCAGTCGGCGTACGAGTTCGTCGTCCGGGTGAGCACGACAGTGGCGCCGCGGGCCTCGAGCTGGCGTTTCAAGGCTTGCGAGACGCGCCACGCGAACGTCGACTCGGGGAAGCCGGCGTTGGTGGCCGCGCCTGAGGTGTTGCACGCCTTGGAGAAGCCGCCCGCGTTGACCTGTCGGTTGACCTGCGTCGGGTGACGAGAGTTGCCGAGCTGATGACCTGGATCGATGACGAACAGCTTGCCGTTGAGACGGCCCGCCACGGACGCCGTACCCTCCGAGAACGGCTCGTTGGAGCGAGCCGTAGAGAACGCCGCACCAGGTGTGCCATCGACTTGTGCGTCGCCGGCTTGAACGGTGCCGGAGGGCGTCAGCGCAGCCGCCGCCGCACACGCGGTGGCGACAAGAACCCGAGACACTCTGCACCCCGGTAGCGTAACTGCGCTGGGTCACTCGGGCAGCGGGTTGCTCAACCGCGGAGTGGTCTGCGGCGTCCCGGGTGTGTGGCGTTGGTGCGGGCGGTGGACACTATGAACAGGGCGCACCTCCGTCCGCTGGTCATCTTGACGCGTGACTGAGCGGGTCAGGACGAGATGAGGAGTGCGAGTGAGACTGCGCATGCCCCGATGACGACTACCGTGCTCCTCGCTGATGGCGAGCCACTGGTGCGCAACGGTCTGCGAGCGGTGCTCGAGAGCGACCCCGAGTTCGAGGTCGTGGGCGAAACCGACGACGGGGCATTCGTGCGGGAGTTGGTGGCGACGCTGCACCCCGATGTCGTCCTGATGGATGTCCGGATGCCGAAGATCGATGGCATCGAAGCGACTCGGCGTCTCCTCGATCTCCCGCATCCGCCGAAGGTGCTCGTGGTGACGACGTTCGAGAACGACGGGTACGTGCTCGACGCGCTGCTCGCCGGCGCCAGCGGTTTCCTCCTCAAGCGGGCCAGCCCTGACGAGATCGTGTACGCGACGCGCACGGTCGCGACTGATGAGGCGCTGCTCTTCCCCCAGGCGATGCGTGATCTGGTCCGGTCGTACGACGCCGGGCGATCGCCCGTAGGTGACCCGGGTTTCGAGAAGGCAGGCCTGACCGACCGTGAGGAAGAGGTCTTGCGGCTGATGTCGGCCGGACTGTCGAACAGCGAGATGGCGCTGGCGCTGTTGGTCGGGACCGAGACCATCAAGACCCACGTCGCAAGCCTGCTCGCCAAGCTTGGCGCCCGCGACCGGACGCAGGCTGTCATCATGGCCTACCGCTCCGGCTTCGTCTCCTGACGTCAGGGGCTCGAGGTCAGCGAGTGTTGTTCTTGACCGCAGGCAGCTGTCCGCGAGTGGCCGTGATCCAGCAGTCGGCGGTGCGTTCCCCGGTCGACCAAGCGTCGGGGTTCTCGGGGAAGAACGCCTCCACCTGATTGGCTCCGACCAGGAGGTCGGAGGCGGAGGCGGTCGCATTGCACGCCCGCGTCGCGCGGTCTGACACATCGCGCGGGAACTTCTCTTCATTCGTCCCAATCGCCGGGGCCACGATGATCTCCTGCGAGACGTGCGGGGTGTCGCAAGGCGCGTAGGGCTGGTCTCGCGACGCGGTGTACTTCTCGTCGAGACAGGCCTGGAGGTCGACCGGAACACCCTTGTCCAGCGCGCCCTTGAGTGACGTGGTGAGCACCTGGTAGCCGGCGACGGCGTGCGTCGAGTTACGCAGCAGGATGTCGCAGCGATACCAAGACTCGTCCTCCGGCACCCAGAGCTGGACGTCGAGCCGGGTGTTGAAGTCCTGGCCGAGGAACTTGGCCTGCGCCTCGCGGCACGGCGAGAGGTCCGCAGACGTGTTGCTCGGAGGCTCGGCGCTGACATAGACCGTCTGCGCGGTGTGGTTCTGCTTGCAGTCGATCGGCTTGGTCGAGCCGCCGGCGAAGCAGTCACCGACCTTAATCGGTGGATCTTCGGTCTCGGTGTCAGCGGGATCGTCGGAGCACGAACTCAACAGGAGGGCGAGCACCGACACCACAAGGGCCGGCCACCGGACCATCCCAACTCCTCGCTCGCCAACCCGTACGTTTTGGCGCTATTTCAATCCGTCATCCTACGTACCACGGCACCACGGCGAGAGCGAGGGCCACGACGAGGAGCAGGGTGTCGGCAAAGCGCCAGGGCGCAGGTTCGGCCCACGTGCGGTCCGTTGCCGAGGCGAAACCGCGGGCGTCCATCGCCATCGCCATCGCCCCCGTGTGCCGCATCGACACCACGAGGAGCGCGAACGCGCTCGCCCCAGACTCCTTCGTACGACGGATGGGTCCACCGTCGAGTCCCAAGCCACGGGCCCGCCGTGCGCGCTGGATCGTCTTCCAGTCGGTGCCGAACGAGTCCAGCCGGCGCAGGGCAGCGACACACGCAACCACGCCACGAGCAGGGAAGTGCAGGCGCTGCGCCAGGTGGTCTCCCAGCTCGCTCGGGCGCAGCAGCGGCAGCAACATGGCGCTCGGGAGCACCAGGTAGAGGATGCGGCAGGCGGCTGTTCCCGCCTCCGCCAGGTCGCGGCCGCCGTACAACCAGGTGGAGACGGCGATGCCCGCTGCCGCGACCAGGCCGAACGCGGCGCGCTGCAGGCTGCTCCGCACGTCTCGGACCAGCCATCCCAAGGCGGCGAGCTGAATCACGAGCGCCGTCACACCTCCGCTCAGGCTGGTGATCGCAAACGCACCGATCACCGGCATGAGGCAGGCCGCCAACACAGCCAACGGCCCAGGACTGCGAAAGCCGGTCATGCCAGCACCCGTCCGCCCGCAAGGGTCAGCCGATCATCGGCTACGGCTTCGATGGCTTCGACATCGTGGGTGCTGACAGCGACCCCGGTGCCTGCGTCGCGAGCGGCCGCCACGGCACCGAGCACAGTGGCCCAGGTCTGCCGATCCTGTCCGACCGTCGGTTCGTCGAGCAGTACGCCGGCGGGGCCATGCACCAACGCCGCGACGACCATGAGCCTGCGTTGCTCGCCACCAGAAAGGTGATACGGATTCGCCGACTCCAGGTGGCTGAGCCCGAAGGCTTCGAGCAAGCCCTCGGCCCGCGCATCTGCCCGTTGTCCCGCGCGTCCACTCGCCCGTGCGGACGCCCGCACCTCTTCGCGCACGCTGGTCGTGACGACCGCATGCTCAGGAGTCTGCGGCGCCCACGCCAACCGGGCTGTGAGGTCACGTGACTTCCAGCGCCAGGGCTCCGGGCCCTTGCGCGTCGCAAGCTCTGGGGCTGACACGACATCGCCAACTGTCGGTCGGCGCAGACCCGCCAACACGGAGACGAGAGTCGACTTGCCGGCACCACTGGCTCCGGTGACCGACAGGCAGCGACCGGCGTCGATCGACGCGCTCACCCCGTCGAGCGCGACGGTTGGCGGTCGGCGTCGGTCGACCAGGCTGGTCGGCAGCTCGACACGGACGTCGGTGGCCTCGACGAGGCGTCGTGGCGGGTCGAGCCAGGGTGCGACGAGCATCTCGTCGAGCTTGTGCAACGTGGGGCTGCCGAGCCCGGGCACCCAGACGCCTTCGGCGCCGAGTAGGTCCTGATGGTTCGCCAGGACGTCGCGTGGCCGCCCATCGGCCACGATCGTGCCGGCGCGGCCAAGGACGATGAGCCGGTCGGCGAAATCGAGCCACGGCTCGAAGTGGTGCTCCACGATGATCGTCGTGGTTCCTCGTCGGCTGACATCAGTGCGGATGGCATCGCGCACGGTCTTGGCAGCTTCAGGGTCGAGCATCGACGTGGGTTCGTCGAGCAGGAGCACCCGGCTTCCGAGGACAAGGCTCCCCGCGAGCACGAGTCGCTGGGTCTCACCGCCAGAGAGCGCTGTGGTCGGATGCGTTTCGTCGTACGGGAAGGCGGCAGCGGCCAACGCGCGCCGGACCTGTGGCCAGATGTCGGCACGAGGCACGCGGCGGTTCTCGAGGCCGAACGCCACGTCGCGGCCGACGGTCTCGGCGACGACGCTCGCGACCGGGTCCTGCATCAGCAGGCCGACGTCGCCTGGGACGCGGCCCGCTTCACGCCCGTCGACGAGAACGCTGCCTTCGAGCCTTCCGTGCCCGCCGGTCAGGAGCACTCCTGCGATGGCGCGAAGCAACGTCGACTTGCCGGCGCCGCTCGGGCCGACGATCACGACGCGCTGGCCTGCCGGGATCGACAGGCTCAGATCATCGAGGACCGGGGTGCGCCTGCGAAGCGGTGTCCAGGAAAGCCGATCGATCGCGACGTCGGCGCCCCCGGAGACTTCAGGCGCTGTGATCGTCGGCGGCTTCTCGTCCGGCGGCTTCGCGTCCGGCGGGCAGTCCGTCGATGGCACCGCTCGCAGCGAGTGCCCGGACCAACCACCAGCCACCGAGTCCAGCGACCAGGGCGCCCGAAACAGCAAAGCAACCGAGGTAGGCGACTTTCCACGCCGTTGTCATGCCGACCCAGTAAGCGTCCCACTCGTACAACGTCTCGAACGCTGCCGCGAGCGCTCCGCCGAGCATGGCCACGTAGACCCGGTAGTTGCGGAACAGGAAGAACGCCAGCGCAAGCTCGACGCCGAGCCCTTGGAGGAGGCCCGAGAGCAGCACGGTCGCACCCCACTGCGTGCCGATGATGCCTGACACCGCGGCCGCCAATGTCTCGGCGATGAGCGCAGCGCCTGGTCGGCGTACGACGAACCCGCCAACCACGCCCGCAATCAACCAGGGACCGCCGAGCAGGCCCTTGGCGGCGCCGAGCGCCGGTGCCGCCGCGTCGATCGCGGTGTAGCCGGAACTCCAGCCCCAATAGGCCACGCCGAAGACGACGCCGATGACCGCCGTCGTCATCAAGTCGATGGTGCGCCAGCCGGCCGGGTTGACCGGCGATCCCGGGCCCGGAGCTCCGAACGTCGTCCCGGCGCGGGTCGTGCTGGTGCTGTCGGTGTTGGTGGTGTTGCTCATCTGTGCCATCAGCGGTGCCTCCCAAGGAGTTGGGAGGGGAAGCAGTGTTCTGCTCGAGTCTCGACTCCCTTCGCCGGTCCTAACCGGATCAGGTTCGAGGGTCTGCGGATCTGCCGCACTCTCAGCGCTCTTGGCGCTCCCCTGTCGTCTCGGCCAGCCTACCGCCGTCGCGCAGCCGATGGCGACCACGGGAGGCGGTTTGCGGGTCGCGCGGGGTTTAGGATAGGTGAGGCGCCCGCCTCGTCGAGCGGCGCAAGCTACCACAGGGATGTGAAGGGATGGGGTCGCTCCATGACGCGTCGGGCCTATGGCTTCGCAGTCGGCCTCGCCGTCGCGTTCGGGCTCCTTGCCTGGGTGAGCTCCTACCGGACAGACCTTCCGCTTCGCGATCCTGACGGTCTTGCCGGTCCGTCGTACATCCGGCTGCCGCTGATTGTCATCCTGTTCTTCCTCGCCGACGTCATTCCCCGTGTTCTCATCAGGAACCGCGGCTTCAAGGGCTTCTTCGCCTCGTTCAAGCTCTACTCGAAGACGCGTTGGACGGGTAGCCGCATCGCGCTGGTGCTCGTCGGTCTCTCGACGTTCTATGTCGTGTACGTCGCCTACCGCAACATCAAGGGCTTCCTTCCCTTTATTCGAGAGGTCAAGCCGTACGACAGCGTCCTGCACCGCCTCGACATGGCCCTGATGTTCGGCCATGACCCCGCGGTCGTGCTGCACAACCTGCTCGGCACGGGCATCTCCGCCCACGTGCTGTCCTTTGTCTACGTCGGCTTCCTGATGTTCGTGCCCGTCAGCCTCGGCGCCGCCCTGGTGTGGTCGAAGAACGTCGCCACCGGTTTTTGGTATGTCACGGCGCTCTGCGTCAACTGGGTGCTCGGCGCCCTCAGCTACTACTGGGTGCCCGCGCTGGGCCCGTTCTACAAGAACGGCGCCTTCAACGAGTTGCCGTCGACCGGCGTCTCTGCCCTGCAGACGGCGCTCGCTACTTCTCGCCTGAGGGTGCTGGATGACCCGCAAGGAACCCAGTCGATCCAGGGTGTCGCTGCGTTCGCGTCCTTGCATGTGTCGATCATCTTCACCGCTGCCCTGATCTGCTGGTACGTGATTCCCAGTGCGCTGGTGCGGTGGGGCATGTGGGTGTACTTCGTGCTGACGACGTTGTCCACGATCTATTTCGGCTGGCACTACTTGCTCGATGACATCGCGGGCATAGGTATCGGCTGGCTGGCCGTCTGGATCGGAGCGAAGACGACCGGTCATGTGATGGAGGTCCAGCGGCACCGGGCCGAGGGCGATGGCGTCATCGGGGTGTTTCCCCCCGAGAGCAGGAAGACATCCCATCCAAACGAGACCGACGCGGAGACCACCTCCCTCGACGGTGACGCCGACAGCACCTCCGTTGAGGGTGAGGCCGAGACCACCGCCCCGAAGGCGAAGGACAGCGAGCCGAAGGACACCGCCCCCGCATGAGCGAGGTTCCCGAACTCGTCCACCTGAGCATCACCGACCACGTCGCCACCGTCACCCTCGACTCGTCCGCGAACCGCAATGCGTTGTCGAGCCAGCTCGTGGCTGAGCTGACGGAGCACCTGCGGTCGGCAGCCGCCTCAGACGACGTACGTGTGATCGTGTTGACGCACAGCGGTGGCACGTTCTGTTCCGGGGCGGACCTCGCAGAGGCAGTCGAGGTCGGCATGGAACAGGGCACCCGCTCGCTGCTGGCGCTGCTGCGCTTGGTCCTGGGGCTGCCGACGCCTGTCGTCGCCGTGGTCCGAGGGCATGTCCGGGCCGGCGGGATGGGGCTCGTCGGTGCGTGCGACGTGGCGATCGTGACCGATTCGTCGACCTTTGCCTTCACCGAGTCGCTGCTCGGCCTGGCACCAGCCATCATCTCGCTGACCACGCGGAGCAGGCTGGGCGAGCGTGACGCGGCGCTGAAGTACCTCACGGGCGCGACGTTCGACGGGGTCGAAGCCGCGCGGAGCGGGCTCGTGACGAGGGCTGTCGATGGCGAAGAGCTCGACGCGGACCTTTCGCGGCTGTTGGACGACTTTCAGAAGGTGTCTCCACAGGGATTGCGCGAGACCAAGGCATTGCTCAACCAGCCTCTGCTCGAGCACATCGAGGCTCACGGGAACGATCTGGTGGCCCTTTCAGCCCGGTTGTTCGGCTCCGAGGAGGCTCGCGAGGGCATGACCGCGTTCCGGGAGCGCCGACCTCCCCGCTGGACGACGCACTAGCGCACGGGAGTTGCTGCTGCTTGGCTAAGGGCCTCCGGGGGATGACGTCCGACACGAACATCGAGGAGACCGCATGAGTACGCGCGACGAGCCCTGGACCACGGGTACTCCGTGTTGGATCGATCTGATCGTGCCCGACACCGCATCGGCCCGCGAGTTCTACGGTCCGCTGTTCGGGTGGGAGCTGGAGGAGGGTCCGCCCGAAGCAGCCGGTTACCTGATGTGCATTCTCTCGGGCCGACCCACCGCCGGGATCGGTCCACGTCCTCCGGGGATGGACATGCCCAGTGTGTGGACCACCTACCTCGCCACCGACGACGCCGAAGCGACAGCACGCAAGGTGATCGAGGCAGGAGGCAGCTTGATGCTCGAGCCGTTCGACGTGATGGACGTCGGTCGGATGGCCGTCGGTTTCGACCCAGCCGGTTCGGCTTTCGGCCTCTGGCAGGCGAAGTCGCACCGCGGCGCAGGCATCGTCAACGAGCCCGGGGCCCTCACGTGGAACGAGTGCATGACCCGCGACTACGAAGGCAGCAAGTCCTTCTACGGCGAGGTGTTCGGCCACGAGTTCGAAGACCTCGCGGACGACAAGTTCAAGTACGCGCAGATCCTTGTCGACGGCCGCGTGGTCGGCGGTATCGGAGAGCTCGGTCCGGAGATGCCGGCCGAGATCCCCTCGCACTGGATGACCTACATCGCCACTGACGACACCGACGCCACGGTCGAACAGGCCTCCAGCTTGGGAGCCCTGTTGCGGACCGGTCCGATGGACACGCCCTATGGCCGGATGGCTGTGCTCGAAGGTCCGCAAGGTGAAGTCTTCTCGGTGATCAAGGGATCTCACGACTCCCAGATCAGCCGCAACTCCGGGTAATCGGGCCGACGCTCTCTGTTTCGGCTGTCCGCGGCAACTCAGTCCCACCTGTCCGCCTGTCACCACCCGTCTCAAAAAAATCCGCGCAAAGCCGGACATTCACCTACGTATAAAATTACAAGGTTGTAGTTCGTCAAGTCGACACGCCGTGTTACGCAAGGTTTTTATGGGAAAACTGTTCCGCCTGGGACCAAAGGTGGCTACGGTCCTGCTTGGTAGAGGGTCCGGCCACCGGGGAAGGGCGGCCGGCCTCGTCAATGCACCTCAACGCAGACGAAGGGCACCACGTGTCGACGCGAGTACGGACCAGAACGGTGGCGATGTGCGCTGCCGCTGTCCTCACGATCGCGTTGGGCCCGACTGCTCACGCCGACCCCGACGACCCCGTCATCCCGAGCAAACAGGACGTGATCGACGCACAGCAGCACGTCGTCGACGCAGAGCGCTCGGTCGAAGCGATCCAGGCTGACCTGGCCGCCGCCAACCAGCAACTGGAAGACCTCAGCATCGCTGCCGAACAGGCGTCCGAGGCCTACAACGGTGCGCTGGTCCACTGGGAGACAGCCCAGCAAGCGGCTGTCACCGCACGTCAGCGGGCTGACAAGGCCGCCACCCAAACCGAAACGGCCCGAGCAAGTCTCGCCGGATTCGTGGTCTCACAAGAGACCGCAGGTTCGGATCTCTCGACATTCAGTACGGCGTTGACCGCCGGCGGGCCGCACGACCTGCTGACGAACATCTCCAACTACGACGCCTCGTCGCAAGCCTTCGATGCCCACTACCAGGCATGGAACGCGGCCAGCGAGCTGTCGAAGGTCTACCGCGCGCAGGCGGAGGTTGCCCTCGCCGAAGCGGCGGACGCCAAGGTCGCCGCAGAGGCAGCCCGGCAGGCCGCGAAGGAAGCCGTCGATGCGCAGCAGACAGCTGTCGTGAGCATCGGTGCCCAACGTCAAACCTTGATCGAAGAGCTGGCCCAGGCACAGAACGTCTCGGTCGCGGTCGCCACTCAACGCCAAGAGGGACTCGAGCAGCGTCGCCAGGAGCAGCGCGCCGAGCAACGCCGTCTCGAGCAGCTCGCCCAGCAACGTCAACAGCACCGTCAGGACGTCCGTGAGCAGCGCGAGCTCCGTCAACAACAGCGGGCGCAGGAACGACGGGAACGTCGTCAGCAGCAAAACCATCCTCATCAGCCACCGGCACCTCCGTCGCCACCACCGACGCCGCCGACACCACCGCCCCACCACAACCCGCCGCCGAGCAACCCGGGCAAGGCGCAGACCGCGATCGACTTCGCGTACGCCCAACTCGGTGAGCCGTATGTATGGGGTGCAGCCGGCCCGAACTCGTGGGACTGTTCTGGCCTGACCATGGGGGCCTGGGCGAGTGCGGGCGTCTACCTGCCGCACTACTCGGTCGACCAGTACTCCGCCACGACAGCCATCTCCGTCAACCAACTCCGACCCGGAGACCTGGTCTTCTGGGGCAGCAACTCATCAGACCCGAGCACGATCTTCCATGTCGGGCTCTACATCGGTAACGGAAACATGATCCACGCGCCGCACACCGGATCAACGGTGCGCGTCGAGAGCATCTGGTACTGGGAGACGCCCGACTTCTTCGGTCGCCCCTGATCGGTGGCAGTCTTGCGTCATGACCGCGGAGCGTGGGGAGCCACCGGCGCCTGACCCTGTGCTGCTGACGGAGTACCTCGAAGCGCCGTACGCCGAGGTTGCCGCCGGCGTGCGCTCCGAGCTCGCCAAGCACGCCGACATCCTCGATCACCAGCTCGAGGAGCCAGCCGGGCCATTTCGCGAGCGCGTCCTGAAGACGCTGCTGCTGATGACCGAGAGCAAACAGACCGGGCTGGGATTTCCCACGAAGTACGGCGGTGGGGGCGACATCGGAGCCTCGATCGCGGCGTTCCAGACCCTCGCCTACTCCGACCTGTCGCTGCTCGTCAAAGCGGGCGTGCAGTTCGGATTGTTCGGCGGTGCGATCTTGCACCTGGGGTCGGAGCGTCACCACAAGGCCCATCTCGCCGACGTGATCTCGGGTCGGACGATCGGCTGCTTCGCGATGACGGAGACCGGCCACGGCTCGAACGTGCAGGCGGTCGAGACCACGGCGACGTACGACGCGGACGCCCAGGAGTTCGTCATCAACACTCCGACGGAGTCCGGTCGCAAGGACTACATCGGCAACGCCGCCGCCCATGGACACCTGGCTGTCGTGTTCGCTCAGCTCATCGTCGAGGGAGAGCACCATGGCGTCCACGCGCTGATCGTCCCGATCCGTGATCACGACGGCACTGTGTTGCCCGGTGTCGACGTCGAAGACTGCGGTCCCAAGCTCGGACTCAAGGGCGTCGACAACGGCAGGTTGTCGTTCAGCGGCGTCCGGGTGCAGCGCGAGGCGATGCTCAACCGGTACGCCGAAGTCGACGCCGACGGCACCTACTCGAGTCCGATTGAGAATCCTGACCGGCGCTTCTTCACCATGCTGGGCACCCTGGTCCAGGGTCGCGTGAGCATCGGTGGCGCCGGCCTGAATGCCAGCAAGGTCGCCCTCACGATCGCTGTCCGCTACGCCAACCGGCGTCGGCAGTTCGGGCCACCGGCGTCCGGTCATGAGGCGACGCTGATGAGCTACCGCGTCCACCAACGCCGACTGCTCCCGTTGCTCGCCCGCTCGTACGCCTTGACGGCGGCGCAGCAAGACGTGCTCCTGCTTTTGCACGACAGCTTCTCGGCAGCTGACGCGCCCGAGCAGGACCGGCGCGTGCTCGAGTCACGGGCAGCCGGCCAGAAGGCGTTGGCCACCTGGCATGCCACGGAGACGATCCAGACATGTCGAGAGGCTTGCGGTGGCGCGGGCTATCTCAGTGAGAACCGGTTCGCCACTCTCAAGGCCGACACCGACGTCTTCACCACGTTCGAAGGCGACAACACCGTGTTGTTGCAGCTCGTCGCCAAGGGTCTGCTCACCGAGTTCAAGCAGGGCTTCAACGACCTTGACCCGATGGGGATGGTTCGCTTCGTCGCCACCCAGGCCGTCGAGAGCGTCGTCGAGAAGACTGCGCTTCGTCAGCTGGTCGAGCGGGTCCGCGACGCCGTCCCTAATAAAGACGACGACGCCGGGTTGCTCGATCTCGATTACCACGAGGCGATGTTCCGCTGGCGTGAGGAGCACATCCGCGCCGGTCTGGCGCGTCGGCTCAAGCGCGGGATCGACGAGGGTGCCGATCCCTTCGACGTCTTTGCCAGCTGCCAGGACCATGTCGTCGCGATGGCGCGGGCTCATGCAGAGCGAATGGTCCTCGGCTCGTTCGTGACCAGTATCGATCGAGCGGACGAGACGATCCGTCCCTTGCTCCGCCAGGTCTGCCAGTTGCACGCACTCGCCACGATCGAGGCCGACCGCGGTTGGTTCCTTGAGCACGGGCGGCTCTCGAGCGAACGCTCGAAGGCGATCACCACGATGGTTGGACGGCTCTGTGAGCAACTAGCGCCGGTCGCTGAGACGCTCACCGACGGCTTCGCGATTCCGGAGGAGCTGATCCGCGCGCCCATCGCCCGCCGGAGCTGACCCAGCGTGCGGGAAATCGGCGCGTGCGCGGCTGTCCGAACCACAGATAGCCGCAAATCCCAGCGAGGTCTCGGTGATTTCGACAAGCTCAATCAGCGAGAGTCTCGGCGGTCGAGCTTGTCGAGACCCCTGCACCGGTGATTTCGACAAGCTCAATCAGCGAGGGTCTCGGCGGTCGAGCTTGTCGAGACCCCTGCACCGGTGATTTCGACAAGCTCAATCAGCGAGGGTCTCGGCGGTCGAGCTTGTCGAGACCCCTGCACCGGTGATTTCGACAAGCTCAATCTGCGGGAGTGGCTAGTGGCCGCCGCGGCCGGTGCCGTGCGCTTGCGCTGACGTGGCGCCGGGTGGCGTGAACAGCGTGCTGACGCCTTCGCCGTGCGCGTCGATGTGGCGCTGCTGGGACGCGACGATCTCGGCCTCGGCGGCCGCGCGCCCGACCCAGCTCGCGCCCTCGACGGACTTGCCAGGCTCGAGATCCTTGTAGACCTCGAAGAAGTGCTGGATCTCCAGGCGGTCGAACTCGGCGAGGTGGTGGATGTCGCGCAGATGCTCCTGCCGCGGGTCACCGGCCGGGACGCAGAGCACCTTGTCGTCGCCGCCCTTCTCGTCGGTCATGCGGAACATCCCGATGGCGCGGCCGCGGATGAGACAGCCGGGAAAGGTCGGCTCCGAGAGGAGCACCAAGGCGTCGAGCGGATCGCCGTCCTGGCCGAGGGTGTCCTCGATGAAGCCGTAGTCAGCGGGGTACTGCGTGGCGGTAAAGAGTGTGCGGTCCAACCGGATCCGGCCTGACGCGTGGTCGACCTCGTACTTGTTGCGTTGTCCTTTGGGGATCTCAATGGTGACGTCGAAATCCACGCGTTCCATCCTTATCGGTGTGTCGGCTCAGCATGGGTGACGGCATCGCCCGATGGCGGCCGTGCTCGTTCGGTACGGCTAGTGTCCCCTACGTGGGCCGCTTTGGGTATGTCGAGAGGGGCGGGGTGCCGACCCGAAGCGAACGCGGCGCCATGCTGCACAAAGTAGCTGCGGTCCTCGTGGTGCTGATCCTGGCGGCCGGTGTCGCTGCGCAGCAAGACCTGATCCCGACATTCGACTCCGCAGAACCGAGCGCCGACCTACCCAGCCAGCCCCCCGCCTCCGGCCCGGGACTGACGTTCGAGACGCCCCAGACGGTGAGCCCGGTGCTCGACGACGTCGGCGGCCAGGCGCGCGTCACGGCAGCGGGTGTGCGCGCGCTGCTGGGGTCGTCAGTCGACGACAAGGCGCTGGGTCAGCACTTCGGCCTCATCGTCGCGCGACTGGGCGCCGCCAAGCCGGTCCTACAGCTCGGACAGCCGGACCTCGTCACTCCCGCCTCGACGCTGAAGTTGCTGACCACGGTGGCCGCTCTGCACGGCCTCGGCCCGGATCACCGTTTCGAGACACAGGTCGTGCGTGGCCGATCGCGTCAGTCGATCGTGCTGGTCGGCGGGGGAGACCCGCTGCTGACCGGTGCCTCCCTCAAACCCGGGGCGGCCACGGCGACGTACCCGCTGCCAGCGAGCTTGCAGGACCTGGCGCGCAAGACCGCTGCCCAGCTCAAGGATCGCGGCACTCGGCGAGTGCAACTGGGGTACGACGCCTCGCTGTTCACCGGACCGGCCGTCAACCCGCACTGGGAACCGACCTACATCGGCGACTCCGTGGTCAGTCCCGATCACGGCGCTCTGGGTCGACGAAGGCCGCCAGGGCCCGGGGCTCGGACTCCGCGTGGCAGACCCGGCCGCCGAGGCAGCTGCAAGGTTTGCGACGTACCTTTCCAAGGCCGGTGTCAGTGTGCGCGGTGCGGTGAAGGTCGCGCGTGCGCCAGCAGCGGCGAACCCACTGGCGGCTGTCGCGTCGCCGACGCTGGCGCAGATCGTGCAGCACATCATCGAAGTGAGCGACAACGAAGGTGCTGAGGTCCTGCTCCGGCAGGTGGCGATCGCCGCCGGCAAGCCGGGCTCGGCGACGGCCGGGGTGGCTGCCATGACGGCCACGCTCACCGAACTCGGGGTCGACCTGTCACGCGCCACGGTGTACGACGGCAGCGGCCTTTCGCGCCAGGACCGGCTACCGATCGGCGTACTGGTCGACGTCCTCCAGCTCGCTGCCGATCCGGAGCATCCAGAGCTGCGGACGGTTGTCTCGACCTTGCCCGTCGCCGGCTTCACGGGAAGCCTCGCCGTCCGTTTCACCGTGTCGGCTCCCGATGGGCTCGGTCAGGTGCGCGCGAAGACCGGCACGTTGACGGGCGTGCATGGCCTGGCGGGGTTGGTGATGACCCGCAGCGGGGTGCCGTTGGTGTTCGCCGCAATCGCCGACCGGGTCCGACTTCCCAGGACGCTCGACGCACGTGACCAGCTCGACAAGATCGCCGCGCGGCTCGCCACGTGCGGTTGCTGAACCTGCGTTGGCCGCACCGGGATGGCGACCGGACACCACGTACGGTGTACTCATGGCTGACGACACCGTGGACATGGTCGACTGGGACCTCGCGGTCACCACCGCCAAGCGGCTGATGCGACCGGGTCCGGAGATCAGCCGCGACGAGGCGGCTTCGGTCGTCAGTGAGTTGCGCCGACTCGCGACCGAGTCCGAAGCGCACGTTCGTGAGTTCACCGAGCTGCACGCGGAGTCGGCAACGGCACCCGTGCTGATCGTCGACCGCGGGGGCTGGGTGCAGGCCAACGCCGACGGGTTCAAGCAGGTGCTTCGCCCGCTGATCGCCAAGATGCGCGAGAAGCGCGGCGACCCCGGGAGCCTGACGACCGCCATCGGCTCGCGGGTGACCGGCTTGGAGGCGGGTGGCCTGCTCGCCTACCTGTCCAACAAGGTGCTTGGCCAGTTCGACCCGTTCTTCACTGGTACGGCGGGACCGGCAGGCGCCACGCACGGCGGGCGGCTGCTGCTCGTCGCGCCGAACATCGTCCATGTCGAGCAGGAGCTCGATGTCGACCCGCACGACTTCCGGCTGTGGGTCTGCCTGCATGAGGAGACCCACCGCGTGCAGTTCACCGCGGTCCCGTGGCTGCGCGAGCATCTGCTGGGCGAGATGGCCGGTCTGCTCGAGAGCACCGAGCTCGACCCGGCCAAGCTCGCGTCGATGATGCGTGACGGCATCGAGAGTGTCGGAAAGCTGGTCCGCGGTGACTCCGAGGTCTCCCTGCTCGACGTGCTGCAGACGCCCGAGCAGAGAGAAGTGCTCGAGCGGCTGACGGCGGTCGATGTCGCTGCTCGAGGGCCATGCCGACGTGGTGATGGATGGTGTCGGCCCAGACGTCGTACCCACCGTCGAAAAAATCCGTGAACGCTTCACCAAGCGCCGCGCCGGTGCCGGGCCGGTCGACCAGATGATCCGCCGGCTGCTCGGGTTCGACGCCAAGCTCCGGCAGTACCGCGATGGGGCACACTTCGTTCGCGGCGTCATCGAGAAGGTGGGCATGGACGGGTTCAATGCCGTCTGGGCCGAGCCGGCCAACCTGCCGAAGCGTGACGAGATCGGCGACCCTTCACTGTGGGTCAAGCGCATCCACGGGTGAGCCCCGGCTGGCAGCCGACCGGAGAGTGCCTGTGAACCGACTCGATCCGGCGGTGGCGGAGGTACGACGTGCTGTCCGGCTGGCCCTGACCGACCTTGACGCGGGCATGCGCGTCCTGGTGGCTTGCTCCGGAGGTGCCGACTCGCTCGCGCTTGCGGCCGCCACGGCGTTCGAGGGTCAGAAGGCCGGCTGGCAGGTCGGGGCGATTGTGGTCGACCACCGCATCCAGGAGGAGTCCGACCACGTTGCCCGTGATGTCGCCGCGCGCCTGGTCGGGCTCGGCTGTGACCCCGTCGACGTGGTCACCGTCGACGTCGGGAGCGACGGTGGTCCCGAGGCGGCGGCTCGCGAGGCTCGCTACACGGCATTGGAGGCTGCCGCCGACCGCCATGGCGCGCTGGTGCTGCTCGGCCACACCTTGGACGACCAGGCGGAGACGGTCCTGCTGGGCCTTGCCCGCGGCAGCGGCACCCGGTCGCTGGCCGGGATGGCCGCGGCGCATGACCCGTTTCGCCGACCGCTGCTCGGAGTCCGGCGGACGGTGACGCAACGCGCGTGCGCGGCGGAAGGCTTGGAGGTCTGGGACGACCCGCACAACGCCGACCCCCGGTTTACCCGGGTCCGGGTACGACGCGAACTGCTGCCCGCGCTGGAGAACGCCCTCGGCCCAGGCGTCGCGGAGGCACTGGCGCGCACGGCCATCGCCGCGCGACACGACGGAGATGCCCTCGACCAGCTGGCCGCGAATCTGGTCGAGTCGATCCGCGACGACAGCGGTGGGCTGGACGTTGCCGCGCTCGAGGACAGCCCTCCGGCGTTGCGCCGCCGCGTCCTCAGACATTCGGCCCTGGAGGCGGGGAGTCCGCCAGGGGACCTGTTCGCCGTACACGTCGATGAGCTGGAGCGGCTGGTCATCGACTGGCACGGTCAGGGCCCGCTCGACCTGCCGGGCCGGGTCGAGGCGTTTCGCGAGCAGGGGTGGATCAGGTTCACCCCGAAGCAGGGAGGTGTGGCACGCTAAGCGGCAACCCCGCAAGCCGCTGAGAACCGCTCAGCATCCGGTTCGCTCCGACTCACCTACCGCTGGAGACATCTGTGGACGCAAGTCACGTCGAGAAGGACCTCTCTCAGACCCTCATCACCGAGAAGCAGATCCAGCACCGGCTCGGCGAGCTGGCGGGTGAGATCGAGCACGACTACGCCGGGTCGGAACTGCTGATCGTCGGCGTCCTCAAGGGCGCCGTGATGATGATGGCCGACCTGGCCCGGTCGCTCAACCGACACGTGTAGATGGACTGGATGGCGGTGTCGTCGTACGGGTCCGGCACCACGTCGTCCGGCGTCGTCCGCATCCTCAAGGACCTCGACACCGACATCACCGGCAAGCACGTGCTCATCGCCGAGGACATCATCGACACCGGACTCACGCTGTCGTGGCTGGTCGCGAACCTGGAGTCACGCGGACCGGAGTCGGTCAACATCTGCACGCTGCTGCGCAAGCCCGACGCTCAGCAGATGGCAGTTGACGTCAAGTACGTCGGCTTCGACATCCCCAATGAGTTCGTCGTCGGCTACGGCCTCGACTACGCCGAGCGCTACCGCAACCTGCGCTCGGTCGCCACGCTCGCCCCGCACGTCTACTCGTGACCATTCAAACGATTTTCGATGGGTGTGTACGCAGATTTTGTCCGTAGGTGACAATAGAGGCGACCGTAGAGTCAGACTGGTAGGAGGAACGGAGCGCTCTCGCTCCGATACACAAGCGTGAAGCGTTGGTTACGTGGACCCTGGTTGTGGGTCGTCCTCTTTGCCGTGGTGATCCTCGTCGTGCTCGACGTCGTGTCGAGCGGCGACGGCGCCGAGGACGTCGACACCTCCAAGATGGTGGCCGAACTCAAGTCCGGCGACGTCAAGGAGGTTACGTTCATCGACGGCGACCAGACGCATCCAGGCAACCCTCCACAACGGCGACGAGATTACATCGCAATGGCTCTCCGAGCAGGGCATTGAGCTGCTCAACCTGGTGCAGAAGGGTGTCGAGAAGGGCACCATCGAAAGTACCTACAACGTCGAGGTGCCGCAGCCGAGCCTGCTCTGGACTTTCATCTCCAGCATCTTCCCGATCCTGCTGATCGTGCTCTTCTTCCTGTTCATGATGAACAGCCTGCAAGGCGGTGGCGGACGCGTCATGCAGTTCGCCAAGTCCAAGGCGAAGATGGTCAGCAAGGACACCCCCAAGACCACGTTCGCCGACGTCGCCGGCGTGCGACGAGGCGATCGAGGAGCTCGGCGAGATCAAGGAGTTCCTCCAGCAGCCCGCCAAGTTCCAGGCTGTGGGCGCCAAGATCCCCAAGGGCGTGCTGCTGTACGGGCCCCCCGGCACCGGCAAGACGCTGCTGGCGCGCGCGGTCGCCGGTGAGGCGAGCGTGCCGTTCTACTCGATCTCCGGTTCCGACTTCGTCGAGATGTTCGTCGGTGTCGGCGCTTCCCGCGTCCGCGACCTGTTCGAGCAGGCCAAGGAGAATGCTCCCGCGATCGTCTTCATCGACGAGATCGACGCCGTCGGCCGCCACCGCGGCGCCGGCCTGGGCGGCGGCCACGACGAGCGCGAGCAGACGCTGAACCAGCTGCTCGTCGAGATGGACGGCTTCGACGTCCGCGGCGGCGTGATCTTGATCGCCGCCACCAACCGGCCCGACGTGCTCGACCCGGCCCTGCTGCGTCCGGGCCGCTTCGACCGGATGATCGGTGTCTCGGCCCCCAACATGGAGGGCCGCCACAAGATCCTGCAGGTGCACTCGCGCGGCAAGCCGATCGCCGCCGGCGTCGACCTGATGGCGGTCGCGCGACGTACCCCGGGGTTCACCGGTGCCGACCTCGCCAACGTGCTCAACGAGGCCGCCCTGCTGACGGCACGCAAGGACAAGAAGCTGATCGACGACTGGTTCCTCGACGAGGCCATCGACCGCGTCAGCATGGGCCCGCAGCGCCACTCGCACTTGATGAGCGAGCAGGAGAAGCTGATGACGGCCTACCACGAGGGCGGTCACGCCCTCGTCGCCGCTGCGCTTCCTGGCACCGACCCGGTCACCAAGATCACGATCCTGCCGCGCGGGCGGGCGCTCGGGTTCACCCAGGTGCTGCCCGAGGGCGACAAGTCCTCGGTCTCGCGCAACGAGCTGCTCAACCAGCTCGCCTACGCCCTCGGTGGTCTCGCCGCAGAGCAGCTGATCTTCCACGACCCGACGACGGGTTCGTCCAGCGACATCGAGAAGGCCACCAAGGTCGCGCGGGCGATGGTGACGAGCTACGGCATGAGCGAGCGGCTCGGCGCCGTCAAGCTCGGCGAGGACAACAGCGAGCCGTTCCTCGGCCGCGACTTCGGCCACACTGCGCAACTACTCCGAGGAGATCGCCGCGATCATCGACGAGGAGATCAACGTGCTCCTCAACGAAGGCCCACCAGGAGGCGTTCGACATCCTGGTGCAGAACCGCGACGTCCTCGACCAGCTCGTCACCGAGCTGCTCGAGAAGGAGACGATCGACCGCAAGGGTCTTGCGGACGTCTTCGCCGAGATCCAGATGCGGCCGGAGCGTCCGGCCTGGACCGGCTCCGACACCCGAGTCCCGTCGACGATCCCGCCGGTCGACGTACCGGCCGGTGTGAACGGCCAACGTCCGGAGCCTGCCGGTGAGATCACGGTGTCCCCAGGCACGGAGAGTCCCGGCGCCGGACTGTCCGGCGACCAAGGACCGCCGACCGGCCCACCAGGCGCGCCCCCCGCTGGCCCGCCGCTCGGGCCACCCATGGGCTCCCAGGACTGACGGGATGGGAATCGACCCGGTCGCGTTGTCGCAAGACGGGACGGCTCCCGCGGTCGACCACGAGCGAGTCGCCGCGGCCGTCCGCGAGCTGCTGATCGCCATCGGCGAGGACCCTGACCGACACGGACTTCAGGACACGCCTGAGCGGGTAGCCCGCGCCTACGCCGAGACTGTTCGCCGGCCTGCGCATGCGGGCCGAGGACGTCCTCACCACGACGTTCGACATCGGCCACGACGAGCTGATCCTGGTCAAGGACATCGAGGTCTGGTCGATGTGCGAGCACCACCTGGTGCCGTTCAACGGAGTCGCTCACGTCGGCTACATCCCGAACGCCGAGGGTCAGATCACTGGGCTCTCCAAGCTCGCGCGGCTCGTCGACGTGTTCGCGCGGCGGCCACAGGTCCAAGAGCGGCTGACCACGCAGGTGGCCGACTCGCTCATGAAGATCCTGCGCCCACGCGGCGTGATCACTGTCTTCGAGTGCGAGCACCTTTGCATGACGATGCGTGGCGTCCGCAAGCCCGGCTCCAAGACCGTGACAAGCGCTGTGCGCGGCCAGCTCCGTGACCCCGCCACGCGAGCCGAGGCAATGAGCCTCATCCTCGGGTAACAGGCCAGCACCCGTGATCTTCAGCGCTCCGCCACGCTACGTCGACGGGCTGCCCCGCCAGCCCGAGCGCTCGTCATGGGCATCGTGAACGTGACCCCGGACTCGTTCTCTGACGGGGGCATGTGGTTCGAACCCGCCGCGGCGGTCGAGCACGGGTTGTCGCTCCTCGCTGACGGCGCCGACCTCGTCGACGTCGGAGGCGAGTCGACCCGGCCGGGCGCAGAGCGGCCGTCGATCGACGAGGAGCTCGGCAGGGTGATCCCGGTCGTCACCCAGCTTTCAGCGGCAGGCGCCGTCGTCAGCATCGACACGATGCGAGCCGAGGTAGCTAGGGACGCGATCGCTGCCGGGGCCCAAGCCGTCAACGACGTCTCGGGTGGCCGGGCAGATGAGGCCATGCTGGGCACTGTTGCCGAGCTTGGTGTGCCCTACATCAGCATGCACTGGCGGGGACACTCGACGTCGATGCAGTCGCTCGCGACGTACGACGACGTGGTGGCCGATGTGGTCGCGGAGCTTCAGGCCGGGGTCCGGGCGGCGTTGGATGCCGGCATCGCGAGCGAGCATCTCGTCATCGACCCTGGCCTCGGCTTCGCCAAGACAGGCGACCACAACTGGGCCCTGCTGCGGAACCTCGACGAGCTGCACGTGTTGGGTCAGCCCATCCTGGTGGGGGCTTCGCGCAAGGCATTCCTCGGCACGCTGCTCGCGGACAACGGAGCCCCTCGACCGGCCGTGGACCGCGACGACGCCTCTGCGGCGTTGTCGGCGATGGCGGCGATTGCGGGCGCGTGGTGCGTGCGTGTGCACGACGTACGTCGCTCGATCGACGCCGTCAAGGTCGCCGCGCGGTGGGCGAAGGAGGGTGGGTCATGACGAGCGAGCCAGACCAGGTGGCCGCCGTCCTCGAGGCTCATGCTGCCTTCTACGCCGCCTTCGAGAAGTCCGACTTCGACGCTATGCAAGAGATGTGGGCCGACGACGAGGGCGTGGTGTGCGTCCACCCGGGCACGGAGCCGATCCGAGGAAGAGCCGCCGTGATGCGGTCATGGCTGGCCCTGATGGCCAATGCGCCGTACATCCAGTTCTTCCTGACCGACGTGCAAGCGTCGGTCGTGGGTGACCTCGCGTCGGTGACGTGCACCGAGAATGTGCTGTCGGCGGGAGCTGACACGCCAGTGGGAGTCTTCGCCGGAGGAAGCGCGGCCGCGACCAATGTGTTCAGACGCACATCGGCAGGTTGGCGGTTGTGGATCCATCACGCATCACCGGTACTGTCGAGCCCGGACGCCACGAGGACGATGAGAGCAGCATGACGCAGGGCTCGGAGCGGTCGGTGGATCGGCTGGCTCTGCGCGGTTTGCGTGGTGTCGGCCATCACGGTGTCTTCGAGCACGAGCGTCGCGACGGGCAAGAGTTCGTCGTCGACGTCGAGCTGGGTCTGGACACCCGCCTGGCTGCCCGCGGGCGACGACCTATCCGCTACCGTCCACTACGGAGAGTTGGCCGCAACGGCTGCACGACGCGCTGACCTCCGACCCGGTGGACCTGATCGAGACGCTTGCGCAACGGCTGGCCGACGTCTGCCTGACCGAGCCACCCGTCACGTGGGTCGAGGTCACGGTTCACAAGCCGCACGCACCGATCCCCGTGGCTTTCGACGACGTCAGCCTTACTATCCACCGGAGCCGAGATGACTGAGACGCCCAACCCGCACATCATCGACCCCGACACCCTGACGGGCGAGATGCGGCCGATCCGGCCGGCCGTGCTTTCGCTGGGCAGCAACGTCGGCGACCGCCTCGCCAACCTCCAGGGCGCCATCGATGCCTTGGCCGACACCCCAGACGTCCACGTCGTCGCGGTGTCGTCGGTGTACGAGACAGCGCCGGTCGATGCGCCGCCGGACTCGCCTGACTTCCTCAACGCGATCCTGCTGGCCGACACGACATTGTCGGTCGCCATGCTGCTCGACCGAGCCCAGGCCGTCGAGGCGGCGTTCGGGCGAGAGCGGGCTGGAGTCAACGCTCCGCGCACACTCGACGTCGACCTGATCGTCGTCGGCGACCGCCTGTCCGACACCGAGGAGCTCACGTTGCCGCACCCGCGGGCGCATGAGCGGGCCTTCGTCCTGGTGCCGTGGCATGAGGTCGACGAACAGGCTCAGATCCCCGGTAAGGGCAAGATCGCCGACCTGCTCGCCGAGCTCGACACGTCGGGCGTCGTCCATCGCGACGACGTCGCACTCGAAGTCTGAGGCGCCTGCGTGGCAGGTCAGCCGGATCCTCCGCAGGGAACCGATCGGGCCTACCCGGTTTCGCGTTCTCTTGCTGATCTTCGTCGTCGGGGCGCTGTTGGGTTACGCGTTCGCCAACGTCACCCAACGGGTCGACACGACGGCCCCCCGGGTCGAGTGGACGTCAGTCCTTGCGCTGGTCGCGATCGCCGCCATCGTGCTGGTCATGGCTTGGTCGACCTACCGGACCGTGCATCGTGAACGCCGCCGGATCGACCCTCATCGCGCGGTCAGCTTCCTGCTGTTGGCCAAGGCGAGCTCGTTGGTGGGCGCTCTGATCGCCGGCGGCTACCTCGGTTTTGCGCTCGAGTTCGTCGACCGAATGGAAGCGGATCTTCCACGCGAAAGGGTCATTCGATCCCTCTTCGCGGCTGTTACTGCTGTGGTTATTGTGGTTTCTGGGCTTCTGCTTGAGCGCGCCTGCCGGATTCCGAAGGACCCCGACGAATAGAATTCCGGCCATGTCAGGTAGCCGACGCATTCAGCGCAGCATCCGGGTGTCCGTAGCCGCGGCATCCTCGTGCTCGCCGCCGTGGCCGTCATCGCCGCAGTCGCGACCTCGACGTGGGTCGACGCGGCCGCGATCTTCTCCCTGCTCGCCGGCGCGACGTCGTCGCGCATCATCTACACCGAAGTTACCCAGAGCCGGCGCGAGGCTGCGCACGACCGTGCCGAGATGGCCAAGGACTTCGGGGCAGCCATGACCAAGACCCAGACCGAGCATGCAGCGTTCACCTCGGCCATCACGTCCCGGCTCCTCGCACGTGATCGCGCGATCATGGAGCTCGACGGCACCTTGCGGCTGGCCGAGAGGCGAGCAGACGAGGCGGAAGTGCGCGTCAAGCGCGAGGCGCAACGGGCCAACGAGGCACACGAGCGGTTGTCGGTTCTGCTCGACGAGGTGCTGGCTCAGCAGACAGCTCTTGAGGGCGACGACATTCCTGAGGCAGCAGACCTGCCAACGATCGTCGACCTGCTGGCGTGGGAAGAGCGCGCCGACGAGGCCATGCTCGAGGATCTCCGCCACCAGGCCTGACGAGCCGCGGGCCGGTGATCTCGACAGGCTCGATCAGCGGGTCTCGCTGATCAGCGCAGCGGACCAGTCGTCGACAGATTGACGTCCTCGATCGCGATTCCGTCGTGCTCCGCGCCGATGGAACGGCGCAGTGCTTCGTGCAGGGTGTTCGGCGTGAGAACTCCGAGGAACTGGTCGCGGTCGAGCACCGCCACCCAGCCGGCATCCCACTGAAGCATGGTGGAGAGCGCGTCCTTCAGTGAAGCCTCCTTGTCGACCCAGGCGTCCATCCGCTCCGCCTTGTCAGCGACCTTGCCCGGTCCGGAGCAGTCGTCGGCAGCAATCCAGCCGCGCAAGTTCTCCTCGTTGTCGAGCACAACTGCCCAGCGAGCACCTACGGCGTCCATCCCCAGGTGTGCGTCAGCCAACGTGTCGGTGTCGTGTACGACGGGTGGGCGTTCGAGGTCGACGCTCTCAATCTGGGTGACCGCCAATCGGCGAAGACCCCGGTCGGCACCGACGAACTCGGCGACGAACTCGTCTGCGGGCTCGCCGAGCACCCTTGCCGGGGTGTCGAACTGCGCAAGCCGTCCGCCAGGCTCGAAGACGGCGACCCGGTCGCCCAGCCGAACCGCCTCCTCGATGTCGTGAGTGACGAAGACGACGGTCTTCGCCAACGTCGCCTGGATGTCGAGGAACTGATCCTGCAGTCGAGTGCGCACGATGGGATCGACGGCTCCGAATGGCTCGTCCATCAGCAGCACGTCGGGGTCGGCGGCGAGTGCGCGCGCGACGCCAACCCGCTGGCGTTGGCCGCCGGACAACTGGTGCGGGTAGCGGTCGGCGAAGGTCTTGGGGTCGAGTCCCATCGTGTCGAGCAACTCTTCGACGCGGGCGTTGGTGCGTTTGCGGTCCCAGCCGAGCAGCTTGGGAACGGTGGCCACATTGGCGCGGATGGACTGGTGGGGAAACAACCCGATCTGCTGGATGACGTACCCGATCTGACGGCGCAGGGCAACGGCGTTGATGTGAGTGACGTCCTCGCCGTCGAGCTCGATCCGACCTGTCGTGGGCTCGATCAGTCGGTTGATCATCTTCAGCGTCGTGGACTTGCCGCAACCAGACGGACCGACCAGCGTGACGAGCTCGCCACGAGCCACGTCGAGGTTGAGTTCCTGGACCGCTACCGTGCCACCGGGGTAGGTCTTGCCCACGCCCTGCAGCCGGATCATGGAATGTTCGGTAGCGTCCATGCCGTGACTCTACTGGCAGCGGCGGCCGCACACCTCGCGACCAAGATCGACAGCGCCGTGCCTCTGGCAGCCGATGTGCCGCAGTGCTACATCGACAACGATTGGATCTGCGGACAGTACTGGAAGGACTACCGATCCGAGCTGATCGAGGCCCTGGAAGTGCACGTGTGGCTCACCGTGGTGTCGGTCCTCTTGGGGTTCATCATGGCCTTCCCACTCGCCCTTCTCGCTCGTCGCTATCACCGTTTGGAGGCGCTGATCATCGGCGGGACCACGATCGTCTACACCATCCCGTCACTGGCGCTCTTCTCGTTGCTGCTGCCGATGACGGGGCTCACCAAGACGACTGTGATCATCGGCCTTGCTCTCTATTCGTTGACGATCCTGGTCCGCAACATTCTCGCTGGGCTGCGCGGTGTACCAGACGAGGTCAAGGAGTCTGCGCTCGGAGCCGGGTACGGGTCCACTCGGCTCTTGCTGCAGGTGGAACTGCCGTTGGCGCTACCGGTCATCATGGCGGGTCTGCGGGTCGCCACGGTGTCCACGGTCGCCCTCGCGACGATCGGTTCCATTGTCGCGAACGGCGGCTTGGGCAACCTGCTGCTCGATGCAGTGGGCAACCAGTTCAAGGCGCAGATCTTTGCAGCGAGTGTGCTGTGTGTCGCGCTCGCGGTGGTCCTGGACGTCGTGTTGCTCGGCGCACAACGACTGATGACGCCATGGACCCGAGCCGGCGAGAGGGCTTGAGATGCTCGCCGACGCCCTGAGCTACATCTTCGACGGACAGAACTGGTCCGGTGAGACGGGCATCGGAGCCTTCTTCAGCCAGCAGATGCTGTTGACCGTGACGAGTCTCGTGCTTGCCTGCGCACTTGGTCTCCCGCTGGCCTTGTGGCTAGGGCACCGCGGCCGCGGCGGCTTCCTTGCCGTGAACATCTCCAACATCGGACGCGCCATTCCCGTGTTCGCTGTCTTGCTGGTGCTCTCGATCGGTCCGGTGGGTTCTGCAGTGTTCGGACCCTTCGGTCGCGCTGGGCTGGCGACACTGATCTCGCTCATCCTGTTCGCGCTACCGCCGATCATCACCAACGCCTACGTCGGAATGCGCGAAGTGGACCGCGACATCATCGAGGCATCTCGCGGTATGGGGATGAGTGGTTGGGGTGTCTTCCGCCAGATCGAGCTCCCGCTGGCGATACCTGTTGTCCTGACCGGTGTACGGCTTGCCCTCGTGCAGGTCTGGGCGACTGCGACCATCGCAGCGTTGGTGGCGGGTCCGGGGCTGGGACGCATCATCACCCGCGGCTTCGCGAACCACAGAACGTATGAGGTCTTGGCCGGTGCCATCCTGGTGGCAGTGGGCGCGCTGGTGCTGGAAGGGCTGGCCGTGCTGGCTGAGCGCAGGCTCGACCCCATGCGCGGCGCTCGTCGTCGGGCCAACGCGCGCGCATCGTGACCGTTTCGTAGTTGCGTGAACGTTCATCTGGTGCTCTCCTGTTCACAGGGGTGCCGGACTGGTGGTGCCCATCGGACACGCGCGGGCGCATGCTCGCGGGACACAGAAGGTGGTTCACCACATGAAGCTTTACCGTTCTGTCGGCCTTGCGCTGGCCGCTGCTGGCTTGATGATCACCGCTGCCTGCGGTGGCGATGACAACTCCTTAGAAGACTCAGGTGACGACACAGCTTCTGCCGACAAAGGGTCATTGACCGTTGGTGGACAGGACTTCACCGAGATGCAGATCATGGCCTCGATGTATGAGCAGCTGCTCAGCAACGCGGGGTACGACGTGGAAACCAAGCTGGTCACCACGCGCGACGTCTACATCGGTGAGCTGGGCAACGGGGGTGTCGACGTCGTACCGGACTATCTCGCCGGAATTACCGACTTCCTCAATACCGAGAAGAACGGCGACACGGCCGAGCCGGTCTCGACCAACGACCCGGACGCGACTCTCGCAGCACTCAAGCCGTTGGCCGAGGAGAAGGGCATCTCGATGCTCGAGCCCTCGCAGGCAACCGACCAGAACGCCTTCTTCGTCACCCAGGACTTCGCCGACGAGAACAACCTCACCACGCTGTCTGACCTGGCTGCGCTGGGGGAGCCGATCAAGCTCGCCGCTCCGCCTGACTGCGAGGGGCGGTCGGACTGCGAAGGCGGTCTGACGAACGTCTACGGCTTGGACATCACCGAGATCGTGCCGCTCGACTTCGCCAGCGCTCAGATGAAGGACGCGGTCAAGAAGGGCGAGGTGCAGCTCGGTGAGACCGGCACGACCGATGGCAGCCTTGCCGAGCTGGGCTTGGTGATCCTCGAGGACGACCAGGGCATCCAGCCCGCTCAGAACCTCATCCCGGCGGTCAACTCCGACTTCCTCGCGGACCACGGCGACATCGCGGACGTGCTCAACGAGCTGTCCTCAACGCTGACGACCGAAGACCTGGCGACGATGAACAGCAAGGTGGATCTCGAGCGTCAGAAGCCTGAGGACGTGGCGACGGAGTTCCTCACCGCCAACGATCTGCTCTGACCGCTGACGGGCGCTGGTTCAGCGCACGTGAGTGATCAAAATGGGTGACTAGCCCGACCGCGGAGGTTCGTGCCGGGCCGATTAGGGTTACCCCAATGTGGAGGCAATCGGTCAACGGCGTGCTGCGGCGGCTCACGGGTTTACAGCTGCAGCGTGCCAGCACGGCTGCTGAGATCGCGAAGCAAGGCAGAGCCCTCGAGCGAAAAGTGGTGCGGTTGACGAGGCAGCTCGAAAAGGCCAACACCCGACTTGGTGAGGCCAAGGCGCGACTGGGTGAGGCGACCACACAACTTGGCGAGACGACCGCGAAACTTGAAAAGGTCGAGCTCCAGCGCGAGAAGGCGGAGGCCAAGGCCAAGCAACAGCAACGGCGAGCCACGAAGGCCAGGGGCATGCCCACCCACTACGACAAGGCTGCGGTCGAGATCCTGCGTCGGGTAGAACCCCGGACCATGACCGACCACGCCAAGCTCTACGGCCTTGTCGAGGCGACGAGGTACGTCGTCAAAGGCGGGATCCCCGGCGACATCGTCGAATGCGGTGTGTGGCGAGGGGGAAGTATGCAGGCCGTCGCGCTGACCTTGATTGAGCAAGGCGCGACTGACCGAGCACTCCATCTCTTCGACACGTTCGAAGGAATGCCGCCCCCCACGGAAAAGGACACCCGCTCGAACGGGTCCAGCGCCGAGGAGCTGCTGGCCACCCACGACAAGGACCATCGCGTTTGGGGCGTTGCCGGACTGGACGACGTGCAGGAGGCGATGCGTGAGACTGCCTATCCGGAAGACCAGATCCATTTCCACAAGGGGTTGGTGGAGGACACGGTCCCGAGTCGTGCGCCAGCTCAGATTTCGCTCCTCCGATTGGACACGGACTGGTACGAGTCGACTCGGCATGAGCTCGAGAATCTCTATGACCACCTCTCCCCAGGTGGCGTCCTGATCATCGACGACTATGGCGACTGGGACGGGGCTCGGCTAGCGACCGAAGAGTTCCTGAACACGTTGCCCGAGCCGCTGCTGTTGCTTCCCATCGGAACCGGGCGGCTCGCGATCAAGCCTCGTTCCTGACGCACATGACCATGAAAGCGCACCAGAAGAAGGCCACGTGATGACCGCTAGGCGATGGGTCGGGAAGCGCCGAGACCAGTTGCGCCGTAAGGGCGGTGCGGTGATGCGTCGGCTCCAGCGCTACGTCAAGGGCGACCATCCGCCCCACCGACAGGGAGTTCCTCGGGAGGTCGTGGAGGAGACAACCAACGTCGGCCCGATCATGGACGCCGCCGTCGCCAAGGCGAGGCGAGCGATGCGGCCGGCCGGGCTCAATGCCGACTATGACCTCGCGTACGAGCATTTCGACGTCATGCACTTCCTGCTTCAGGCGCGACACCTGCTGTCGACGGATGTTGATCCGCTACAGCATTTCCTGAAGAAGGGTCCCGATGCCCTGTCCAGCCCCGAGATCAACTTCAGCATGCAGTCCTACCTCTCGCGCTATCCGGAGAAGGAGGGCGG
The DNA here is from genome assembly GCA_963746185.1 of uncultured Actinomycetota bacterium. Taxonomy (GTDB): domain Bacteria; phylum Actinomycetota; class Actinomycetes; order Propionibacteriales; family Nocardioidaceae; genus CAVVAE01. Next base: position 906,758 of record CAVVAE010000004.1, on the reverse strand, counting down.
TCCCGGTCGCAGCCCCTACCTGGAGTGGCTCAAGCGGGGCAGGGACGGCGGCGAAATCGCTGAACCTGCCCCCGGCTTGGAGGCGATGGCTCCAGTCCTAGGGATGGAGCCCGAAGAGCTGGTCAAGACCCTTGCCGATATCCGACTGGACCTGCAGGCGCGGCTGCGTACGGGCACTCTCGGAGCGATGTTCGCCCGAGCCGCGGAAGTCGAGCCGCTGATCGGGGACGTCTGGACCGAAACCACGAGACCGAACATCCCGCCGCTGGTCACGCCGAACATCGTTGATCAGGTCGTCGCCATACACGCTTGCCAACAGGCGGCCGGGTTCGCCAGTGCGCGGCTGGTCCTGGTGGCCTCCGACCCACGATGGGGAGGCGGCCGTCGAATGGAAGGGCACATTGCGCATGCCCTGACTGGCCGCATCGAGGCCCACGACATCGTCGTGATCTACACCGACAAAGGCGGGACTGCGCCCCCCGGCCGGTTCCCCGCGGGTGTTCGGGAAATCGACTTCGCCCGCGAAGTAGAAGGCACGGATCGGCTGGCCTCCCATCGCACTCTCGTCGAGTTGATCCGCTCGTTCCACGCTGACGCGGTGGTCAACATCAACTCGCGGGTGCTCTATGAGGCGTTGACCATATACGGAAAGGCACTCGCGGCCTCAGAGCGCCTCTTCCTGATGATGTTCTGCAATGAGCAGGTGGCCACGGGCAGTTGGGTGGGCGTCCCGCTTCGGTTCTTCTACCGCTGCTTCGACCTCGTCGAGGGGGTGCTCACCGACAGCGCGTACTTGGCGAACTGGCTGCGCGAGAGACACCAGTTAGGAGAGGAGCAGGGAACACGCATCCACGTACTGCACGGCCCGGTTGATCCGCACATCCCCGTTGTCTCTCCGCCGGCGTCTGATCCCGCGCGGCGGCCGCAGGTCTTCTGGGCAGGAAGGTGGGACCGGCAGAAGCGCATCGACATCGCGCTTGAGGTCGCGCGCCGGATGCCCGACCTAGACTTCCGCATGTGGGGAGAGTCGGTACTGACTCCCGGTCACGTTCGCAGGGCGCCCAACAACGTCCGGCTGGAAGGGGCCTACGCGCATATCTCCGACCTCGAGTTGTCCGACGCCGACGTCTGGTTCTACACGTCCGGTTGGGACGGGGTCCCAAGCCAGTTGCTCGAGGTCGGCATGACCGGCATCCCGATCGTCGGCAGCCTTGTCGGCGGAACCGGTGAGGTGCTCAGCGAGGAGGACTCCTGGCCGGTGGCCGACCTGGAGGACCCAGAGGCGTACGCGCGAGCGATCCGCGATGTGCTCGCTGACCAGACCAGGGCGCGCCAACGTGCGGGCGCGCTCCGCGACCGGTTGCTCAAGGAACGTACGGAGGCCGAGTTCGCCGACCACGTCGCCGACCTGCTGCTGGTTGACGCCGAGCTCAAGCAGGCCGAGGAGGCCGGATGACCACCGATCTCACCGTGATCGTGACCGCCCACAACGAGACGGCAGTCTGTGGGCCGGCGATGCGCGCCGCCGATCTCGCGATCGAGGCAGCACAAGCGCGAGGGCTCACGGTGCGACGGATCATCGCGCTCGACGCACCTGCGCCCGACACCTTGACCTACTTCAATCAGCCGCACTTCGACCACTGGGAGCGACGAACCCTGGACGAGCGCGACCTCGGCATGGTGCGCAACGCCATCATCCACGAGTGCGACAGTCGGTACGTCGCGTTCTTGGACGCCGATGACCTGTTCAGCGAGAACTGGTTGTTGGAGGGTGTCGCGGCTCTGGACGCGTCGGCCGCACGTGGAGAGCCCGCTATTGCTCACCCGGAGCTCAACGTCATCTTCGACGGCGCGAAGGCAGTGCTGCTCAACATCGACCAGAGCTCGCCGCTGTTCACGCCCCACTACCTCTACTTCCGGCACTACTACGACTCGCTGTGCATGGCGCCGCTCGAAGCACACCTGGAGTTGCCCTACGTGACCCGAGACGTCGTCAACGGCCTCTCCTATCAGGACTTCCAGTTCACCATCGAGAGTCTCGCGTCAGGCTGGCGGCACATCGCGGTGAAGGACACGATCATCTTCAAGCGCCGCCGTGACTTCTCCCTCGTCACCGAGAGCAACACCCGCAAGTCGGTCGTGCGGGCGCTGCCGGCGATGGCGATCGATCGAATCCGCGACCTGGGTTCCACCCGCCGTTAGGACGATGGACGGGCTTTCGCCTCGCGTTCGGCCAGCGCGCGCAACGGTGCGTGCATCAGTTCTGGGAGTTGTGCAAGGGCGAGGAAGTGGTCGAGCCGACTCGGGTCGAGGCGCTGTTCGACGGTGGTGTTCCCGGTCTTGCGGGGCACGCTGAACAACTCGCCGCTCGGATCACGAAGGAAGTCGCGCGCCACCTGTTGGTTGGTCTCCTCCCACTGCGCCATAAAGGCGTCGAGGAAGGGCGCCGGCATCGTCAGCACCGGTCCCGATGATGCATCGACGAGTCGTGAAATCAGCGCTCGGTTGTCGATCAATCCAGGCGTCGCGGACTCGTCCTCGACTCGGTAGAGGTTCAGCAGTCGCAGGAACTCCACACTCTCGGCATCCAGGCTCTGGTTGCGGAACTCGCCTTGTTCCCACTCGGCAGCGCGGGCGTCGATCCCCGCGGCATCGAGGAAGTCCTGGTACAGCGAACCGCCGACGAAGCCGTCGGGCTCGAAACGGCGTACGACGAGATCGTCGGGATCCAGCAGCCGCGCATGCCTGCGTAGGCGGACGTGGTAGTCGTACAGGTCGGTCATGTCCTCCTGCGCCCAGTCGCTCAGCCGCTGAACCCACCCGATCTTCACGCCTTGCTGGTAGCGACTCACCATGTGGTCGTCCTGGCGACGGAGGTAGGCGATGACGCGCAGCCGGTCCGCGACGCGTCCGGTGAACCGGCCCAGCCGCCGGAGCGCTGGAACCGAAGACCCGAACAGCACCTCGTCGGAGAGCATCACGCGAGGGGCTCCGGACAGCTCGATCTCGGTCAGCAGCTGCCGCCGGAACGTTTTGCGGAACTTCGCGGGATCGGGCTGTTTCTGCCGGCGCCACTCGGGGGAGTTCTCGAGCTCCTCGTCCGTCTTGACGAACAGACTGAGCCGGGCGTGCCGCGACTGCCCTGGGCTCTGCGGAAGGAGTACTCCCAGCTGGAAGAGCGCATCGCGGTTCTGCCGGAGGAAGTTCTGGATCGACGACGAGCCAGCCTTGCCGGTGCCGATGTGCAGGACCATGTCCAGCGGCCTGCCGAGTGGTGAGTCGATGGGCATCAGGGGGATTTCGCCTCGCGTTCGACCAAGGCACGCAACGGAGCGTGCACCTGCTCCGGTAATTCCAGCAGCGTGAGGAATTGGTTGAGGCGGGCCGGGTCGAGACGCTGCTCGGTGGTCGTGTTGTGGGTCCTCCGTGGGGCGTGGAACAGCGTTCCGCTCTCGTCGCCCAGGAGTTCACGGGCCACGTCCTGGTTGGACTGCTCCCATCGCGCCATGAACTCGTCGAGGACTGGGGAGGACAGGGTCAGGGTCGGTCCGGCCGAGGCCGCGGCCAGCCGGGTAATCAGCGGATTGTTGGTCGCAGGAAGAGCCTGCGCGGCCGCGTCCTCCGCCCGGAACATGTTGAGGATCCGCAGTAACTCCACGGCCTCGGCGTCCAGGCTCTCGTTCACGGGCTCGGCCTGCTTGAAGTCGTCGGCTCGGGCGTCGATGTTCGCCGCATCGAGGAAGTCCTGGACGAGGGATCCGTCGACAAATCCGTCGGGCTCGAAGCGGCGTACGACCAACTCGCTGGGCTTGAGCAGCCTTTCCCACGTTCGCAGCCGGAGATAGTAGTCGTAGGTCCCAGACAGGTTGGGTTGCTGCGTCCGCTCGGCCAACCGGACGGTCTCACCGTGCTTCACGACTTGCTGGTAGCGGCTCACCAGATGGTCGTCCTGGCGGCGGAGGTAGACGACGATCCGCAGACTGCTAGCGATCCGGTGGACGAACCGGCTCAGCCGTTGCATCGCCTCGTCTGAAGAGGCGTAGAGGGCTTCGTCGGAGAGCAGCACGCGGGACAGCCCGGACTCGTCGATCTCCCTGAGCAGTCGACGTCTGAACGTCTTTCGGAACGCTTCCGGCGACGAGAATCGACCTCGCTCCCGTTCCCGGCGCCAGGAGGGCAAGTCTTCAAGCGGGCCGTCGGAGCGGGCGAAGAGACTGAGACGGTAATGCCGCCTCGGTCCGGGCGTTCGCGGATAGAGGAGGCCGAGGTCGGCCAGCGCGGCCCGGTTCAGGTTCATGAAGTACTGGATGGACGACGTGCCCGTTTTCCCCGAGCCGATGTGCAGCACAAGATCCAGTGGATCCCTCGTGGATGCACTGTCAGCTGGCACGGCTGCCTTTCCTCCAGAGCGGACGCGAGTTGGCAGTGTTGCTGGGGTCACTCTCTCACGTCGCTGCGCCCTGGCAGGCGGGCACATTCGCGATGGTGCCGTTCCTGGCTTGGCGACCTCGGAGGTTATCGTAGGCACGTCCCGTAGCCGAGATCGAGAGAGCACAGATGACGAATGTCCTGATCACGGGTGGCGCAGGCTTCATCGGCCGGCACCTGGCCGACTACCTGGTAGGCCAAGGTGATGTGGCCGTCACCGTGTTCGACAACGAGTCGCTCGGGAACCGCAAGCACCTCGATCTCGACAAGGTCCGCTTCATCTTGGGCGACCTGCGCAACCGCGACGAGCTGCGCTCGGCAGTGGAGGGTCAGGACGTGGTGGTCCACCTGGCCGCCGACACCCGGGTGATCGAGAGCATCGCCGACCCCGCCCACAACTTCGACTCCAACGTCGTCGGCACCTTCAACCTCCTCCAGCTCTGCCGTGAGCTCGGTGTGAACCGGATCGTCGCGGCCTCGACCGGTGGGGCGATCCTCGGGGACGTCGAGCCACCAGTGCACGAGCAGATGGCACCGCAGCCGTCGTCGCCGTACGGCGCCTCGAAGCTGATGCTCGAGGGCTACCTGAGCGCCTACGCCAGCTCGTACGGCATGACCACGACGGCCTTGCGCTTCTCCAACATCTACGGACCTCGGTCGTTCCACAAGGGATCGGTCGTCGCGCACTTCTTCAAGCAAGTCCTGGCTGGCGACAAGCTCGTCGTCTACGGTGACGGCAGCCAGACCCGCGACTACCTCTTCGTGCGGGACCTGGTCGCGGGCATCTGGACGGCCGTCAAGAGTCAGGCCCAGGGCGCCTACCAGCTCGGCAGCGGCAACCCGACCACGCTCAACCAGCTCATCGACGTGATGCGCACGGTGACCGGCCGCGACCTCGACGTCGTGTACGAAGACTTCCGGGCCGGTGAGATCCGCGACACCTGGTGCAACATCGAGAAGGCTCGAGCTGGTTTCGGGTTCGATCCTGCGACACCGCTTGAAGTTGGTCTGCGCCACACGTGGGAGTGGTTCAGCACCCAACAGCGAGATGGCTGAGTCGGTGAAACGGCGCGCCCGTGAGCTCTACCTGAGGTTGCGGCCCAAGGCGGGCCGAGTCCGCAATCGGGTCCTCCGGTCGAGAACGCCGGCACCGCCGCCGCGCAAGGTCGCAGCGCCGCAGACCAGGCGCACTGGCAAGGCGCCCGACGTCGAGCGTGAAACCACGCACCTCGGACCGGTGATGGACGAAGCCGTGCTCCACGCCAAGCGGCAGCTGCGCATCGGTGCCGACCCGGACTACGACCTGCTGTACGAGCACTTCGACGCTTTGCACTACGTGCTGCAGGTGCCGCGCCTGCTCGAGCGGCCGGGCCTTGACTACATCGAGCACTATCTGCGCACGGGTGTCGACCTCGGACTCAGCCCGGACATCAACTTCGCCATGGGCGCCTATCTGGAGAGGTATCCTGAGAGGGCGAACAGCGCCGAGCGCACGCCGTACTTGCACTGGATCAAGGAGGGCAAGGCTGCCGGAGAGATCGCCGATCCCGCCCCGGCCATCCCCGAGATGGCGCATATCCTCGGGCTCGAGACCGACGAGACGGTCGAGCTGCTCACCGCCAGGCGCACCGATCTGGTCGAGCGCCTGCGGACCGGCGAGCTGGGCGAGATGGTCGCCCGGGCCAGCGAGATCGAGCCACTGATCGCTCGTGCCTGGGTGCGCGCCACCCGGCCGCGTCTACTGCCGTTCGGGCATCCGCCGGCGCTGCAACAGATGGCGGCGATCCATGCAGCGCACGAGGCGGCAGGTTTCCGGACGGCTCGGCTGGTGCTGGTGATTAACCGACCGCGCTGGGGTGGAGGACGCCGGATGGAGGGCCATCTCGCTCATGCCCTGGCCTCGCGGATCAGCCCGGAAGAGATCGTAGTCATCTACACCGACAAGAGTGGAGAGGCCCCCGAGGGTCGGTTCCCGGCCGGCGTACGCGAGATCGACTTCGCGTCCACGGCGAAGACCATGGAGCCCGAAGAGGCGCAGGCCGCGCTCGTGATCTTGCTCCGCACATTCCGCAGCGATGCCATCGTCAACATCAACTCAAGCACTCTGTACAGCGCCGCTGCCTTGCTCGGGCGAGCGCTGGCCGCCTCGGAACGGCTGTTCCTGTGCTTCTTCTGCAGTGAGCAGATCCCGACAGGGGCCTGGACGGGCTGGAGCATGCGCTACTTCTACCGGCTGTTCGACCAGGTGGCGGGCGTGTTCACCGACAGCCAGTACCTCATGGACGAGCTGACGGAGACCTATCACGTCCCCGCCTCGGACCGCGATCGCATGCAGGTGCTGCGGGCCCCGGTCGATGCCACGCTGCCGTTAGTGACGAGCCCCCCGGAGGGCGAGGACCGCAGGCCGCAGGTGTTCTGGGCCGGCCGGTGGGACCGGCAGAAGCGCATCAACCTGCTCCGCAGGGTGGCGCGCCAGATGCCGGACGTCGACTTCCGGATGTGGGGCGAGCCGGTGATGGGCCAGGGCGCCATGCAAATGCCGCCGAACGTGACAGTCGAAGGACGCTACTCCCACATCTCGGAGATCCCACTCTCCGACGCCGACGTCTGGCTCTACACCTCTCGCTGGGACGGCGTTCCCAGCCAGCTGCTGGAGGTTGCCATGACAGGCATCCCGATCGTCGGAAGCCTGGTCGGCGGCACCGGCGAGGTGCTCCGCGAAGGAGAGGCCTGGCCGGTGGGTCAGGAGGCCGGAGCGGAGAGCTATGTCGACGCGATCCGGTCGGTGCTGGTCGATCCGGCCGCGTCTCGTCGACGAGCGTTGACCCTACGCGAGCGGATGCTGCGCGAGCGGACCGAGAAGGAGTTCGCCGACCAGGTGGCCGACATGTTGCTTGTCAGTGACGAGAGCGGAGGCGAACCACGATGACCGACACCGATCTCACCCTCGTCGTCACAGCACACAACGAGACGCTCGTCAGTGGACCCACCATCGAGTCGGCCGACCGTGCCGTGGCCGCCGCGAGAGACGCGGGCTACGTCGTCCAGACCGTCATCGCCCTGGACAAGGCCACCGAGGCGACGACGGAGTACTTCCACCAGCCCGAGTACGACGGCTGGGAGCGCTGGGTCATGCATGAAGGCGATCTCGGGCGGGTGCGCAACGCGATCGCACCGCGCACCGACGGGCGCTACATTGCCTACCTGGACGCCGACGACCTGTTCAGCGAGAACTGGCTGGTGAAGGGCGTAGCAGACCTGGAGGCGGCCCGGGAGCGTGGCGAGCGCGCCATCGCGCACCCCGAGGTGATCATCACCTTCGACGGGACAGTGGGGCTGCACCAGAACGTCGCCCAGGACTCGCCGCTGTTCACGCCGTACTTCCTCTACGTACGCAACTGCTACGACTCGCTGTGTATGACGCCGCGGGACGCGCATCTCGACATTCCCTACATCCACCGCGATATCGCCAACGCCCTCTCCTACCAGGACTGGCAGTTCGCCATCGAGACGATGTCACGCGGATGGAAGCACGTCCTGGTGCAGGACACGATCATCTTCAAGCGTCGCCGCGACTTCTCGTTGATGGTCGAGAGCAAGGGTGCGCAGTCGCTGGTCAGGTCAATGCCTGAGATGGCGATCGACCGGGTCCGCGATCTGTCCGCGACCCAGGACTCGTCTCCGACTCCCGCTCAGTAGCCGTAGAGCTCGAAGTCCTCCGCGTACAGCTGCTCGACGCGGCGTACGAGATCGGGCCGTCCGTCGTACACGCTGTCCGGACGCTTGCGGGGCGAGACGTTCCGAGCCTCGAGCGGGATGTCGGGGAGCCGAGCCTCGTCACTGATCCGCTCCAGGTCGTCGGTGAAGTTCTCGAGCTTCCCGACGTGGTCGTAGCTGATCAGCGGGTGCAGCAGATTGACGTGCTGGGGTCGCCAGTGTGGATCCATCTCGTCGATCGGGTCCTGCTTCTCTACGGCGCCGAGGAACTGCTCGAACGACGGAGGATCCTCTGGTGGCAGCCCGAGACCACCGGCGACCTGCAGGCGGAACTTGCGGTGACGCACCATCTTGTCCCAGTACACCGACTCGAACCGGCGAACCGGATGCCGCACGAACGAGAACCGATAGCCCGCCCCCGCAAGCAGTTCGAGGACTCGGGGTTTGCCGACCTCGGCCACGGAGGGGAGCCGGTGCTGGGTGTGTACCTTCTGCAGGTCGAAGTCGAAGTCGCCAGTGTGCAGGCGGTCGAGCCAGACGACCACCGTCGACGAGGCGACCTTGGGATTCTTGACGTAGACCAGCGAGTACGCCGGCACGGTCAGGATGTGGTTCTCAGGCTTGCTGCGAGGGAAGTATCGCTCGATCGACTGCCAGGTGAGCGATGAGCCCCTGTCGTCCTGACCGGGAGTGGCACCACGCAAGTGCGTGGCGCCACGCTCAGTAGCCATAGAGCTCGAAGTCCTTGGCGTAGATCAGCTCGACTCTTTGCACCAGGTCGGGTCGACCGTCGTAGACGCTGTCGCTGGCCGGGCGCGACGACGAGTTCCTGACCTGGAAGGGAACGTGGGGGAGGCCGGCTTCCTCGCTGATCCGCTCGATCTCGTCGTCGAAGTTCTCCAGCTTCCCGACATGGTCGTAGCTGATCAGCGGATGCAGGAGGTTGACGTGCTGGGGTCGCCAGTGCGGATCCATCTCGTCGATCGGGTCCTGCTTCTCCACGGCGCCGAGGAACTGCTCGAAGGTGACCTGGGCCTCCGGGTCGAGCGGCAGCCCGAGGGATGTCTTTGCCCTGCGGAGGAACTTGGTCTGGGTGATCATCTTGTTCCAGTAGACCGACTCGAACCTGTGGACCGGATGGCGCACGAACGAGAAGCGGTACGCCGACCCGGACAGCATGCGGGCCACCCGATTCCGGCCGACGTCTGCCAGGCGCGGCAGCCTGTGGTGCTTGTGGATGTTGCCGAGCTCGACGTCGTACTCACCCGTGTGCAGCCGGTCGAGCCACAACAAGATCGTCGAGGAGGCGACCTTGGGGTTCTTGACGTAGATGAGGTCGTGCTCAGGCAAGGGACGAAGGAAAGTGTCGATGTTGAGGCCAGGGTAGAACCGCCTGACGTCCTGCCACGCCACGACGCCGGCCTGTTTGGCCGGCGTCGTCTTGGCGTGTTCCGACAGGTCCGACACCGTCAGACCGGCTCGGTCTGTCCCGCCTTGGCGGCCTCGGCGTCGCTACTCCACACCGAGACGCACGGGATCTTGGTCGGGTCACAGCGATCGGCGTACTTCTTGGTGATCTCGGTGACCTCTTCCATCAGGCCCTCGCTCAGGGTGATGGGGGTGAGGCCGAGGTGCAGGAACCGCTCGTTCGACACGTGCAGCTCGTTCTCGTCTGCCTCGTTGCGCGGGTTCGGCAGGTTGGCGATCTTCACTCCGGTGCGGTCCGAGATCATCTTGGCCAGGTCGCGGACCCGGTGGGTCTCGGTCATCTGGTTGAAGATCTGCACCCGGTCCTCGCGGGCGGGTGGGTTCTCCAGGGCCAGCTGGATGCACTTCACCGTGTCCTGGATGTGGATGAACGCGCGGGTCTGGCCGCCGGTGCCGTGCACCGTCAGCGGGTAGCCGATCGCTGCCTGCATGAGGAAGCGGTTGAGAACGGTGCCGTAGTCGCCGTCGTAGTCGAACCGGTTGATCAGGCGTTCGTCGAGCTTGGTCTCCTGCGTTTGGGTGCCCCACACGATGCCCTGGTGCAGGTCGGTGACCCCGACGTGGTCGTTCTTGTTGTAGTAGGCGAACAGCAGCTGGTCCTGCGTCTTGGTCAGGTGGTAGATGCTGCCCGGGTTCGCCGGGTAGAGGATCTCCTGGTCGACGAGGCCCTGGCCGGTCTCCACCTTGATCTGCAGATAGCCCTCGGGGATCTTCATACCGGCCGTGCCATAACCATAGACGCCCATGGTGCCGAGGTGGACGACATGGATGTCGAGCCCGCTCTCCACGACCGCCGCGAGCACGTTGTTGGTGGCGCTCATGTTGTTGTCGACCGTGTAGCGCTTGTGACGGCTGCTCTTCATGGAGTACGGCGCAGCCCGCTGCTCGGCGAAGTGGACCAGAGCGCTCGGCTTCCAGTCCTCAAGAAGGTCGAGCAGTCGCTGGTAGTTCACCGCCACGTCGATGTCGTGGAACGTGATGTCCTTGCCGGACACCTCCTTCCAGGCGCGCAGTCGCTCACCCATATGACGGATCGGCGTGAGCGAAGAGACCTCCAGCTCGATGTCGATCTTGCGGCGGGACAGGTTGTCGACGATGGCCACCTCGTGTCCCTGCGCGGAAAGGTGCAGCGCCGTGGGCCAGCCGCAGAAGCCGTCCCCGCCTAGAATGAGTACCCGCATGGTCTTCCCTTCATGGTTCGTCGAGACCGCGGTCTGCGGCTCCACAGCAGCGTGTGTGACAAGTTCGATGTCTTCGGTGTCTTGCGTGTCTTTGGTGCGGTCGGTGTCGTGGGTGTCGTCGTGGTGCAGGTCGTCGATGTTGAGGGTGGGCTGGAGTGTCAGACCGTTGGCGACAGCCTTGGCCCGCTGAACGCGTCCGGTCTTGGGGTCGAAGTTCACGCCGCACTCCTTCACGGAGTCCAGCTCCCACCACCACCGCCCCGCCCGGGGGTCTTCGCCTCGAGTGATCGCGCGCGTGCAGGGGGCGCAACCGATGCTGGTGTAGCCGCGGTCGTACAGCTTGTTGTAGGGCACCGTGTGGTCGTGGATGTAGGCCCACACTTGTTCGGTGGTCCAGTCGATCATGGGATTGAACTTCTGGAGACCGTAGTCGTCGTCCCACGCACTCACGGTTAAGTCGCGGCGCGTCACCGACTGTTGCCGACGCAGTCCGGTGAGCCAGGCGCTTTTCCCGGCGAGGACGCGGCGCAACGGCGCTACCTTGCGCACGTAACAGCAACCGTGCCGCAAGTCGACGTCGTCATAGAAGCCGTTCTGGCCGTGCTCTGCCGTCCAGGCGGTGACCTCATCGGCGTCGGGGTTGATGACCTTGATGACGGGGCCGTAGCGCTGGTGGACGCTGTGTGCCAACGCGTGCGTTTCCTCGGGGAGTCGGCCCGTGTCGATGGTGATGATCTCGATGTCGAGCTCGTGCTTGGCGATCAGGTCGGTCATCACCATGCTCTCGGGGCCGAACGCGTTCGCCAGCACCGCAGGCCGGTGTTCGGTGGAAATCTTCCGCAACACCGCCAACGTCTCAGAGAGGGCAGATTGGTAGTCCACTAGAGAGACTCCCTTGCCATGACGTACGACGGTTCAATGCCTCGCAACGGTAGCATTTCACCGCCTCCATCAAAGAATCGCCGCTCGCGCACGCCGACTGCCCGTCTGGGCCGGTTTCAGGCGCAAAACCCCTGTTGGGGATGCTATTTCACTTGTCGATATCGCCGACGACAAAGAACATCGAACCCAAGATCGCCACCATGTCGGCCACGACACAGCCTCTGAGCATGCTGGGAAGCACGGAAATGTTGTTGAACGATGCCGACCGCAGCTTGAGTCGCCACGGCGTCTTCTCTCCCCGCGAGACGAGGTAGTAGCCGTTGATTCCGAGCGGGTTCTCGGTCCAGCAGTACGTATGACCTTCGGGCGCCTTGAGAATCTTCGGCAGTCGCACGTTGATCGGCCCTTGCGGCATCGCGGCAATCCTGGCGATGCAGGCATCAGCGATGTCGAGTGACACCTTTACCTGGTCGAGGAGCAGGCCGAAGCGCGCATGGCAGTCGCCGCCGTCGCGGGTGGGGACCGTGAGTACGCCGGACGAGGTCAGCTCGTCGTACGCGAGGTAGGGGTCATCGCGGCGCAGGTCGAAGTCAACGCCGGACGCCCGGGCGATAGGACCGGACACACCATGCTGCGCGATCTTCTCGGGCGACAAGACGCCAACACCGACGGTGCGGGCACGGAAGATCTCGTTGCCGAAGATGAGCTCCTCGATCTGCGGGATCCTCGAACGTACGGCTGAGACAGCGGCCGCAACCCGGGTCAGCCAACCAGCAGGGAGGTCCTCCTTGAGGCCACCGACCCGGTTGAACATGTAGTGCATGCGGCCCCCCGACACCTCCTCCATCACCTCCTGGATGGTTTCGCGCTCTCGGAAGGCGTAGAAGATCGGCGTGATCGCACCCACCTCGAGTGGGTAGGAGCCCAGGAACATCAGGTGGTTGAGAACCCGGTTGAGCTCGGCCAGCAGCATCCGAGTCCACGTCCCGCGTTCCGGGACCTCCATCCCGAGCATCCGTTCAACGGCGAGTACAACGCCGAGCTCGGAGGAGAACGCCGACAGCCAGTCGTGGCGGTTGGCGAGCACCACGATCTGTCGGTAGTCACGTACCTCGAACAGCTTCTCGACCCCGCGGTGCATGTAGCCGACAATCGGCTCGCACGTGACGATGCGTTCGCCGTCGAGGGTGAGTTTGAGGCGCAGCACTCCGTGGGTGGCAGGGTGCTGGGGGCCGATGTTGAGGACCATGTCCTCGGTCGCGAGCTCGCTGCCTTCGCCGGTGCCGCCGCGTTCATAGCCGGCGAAGCCAGCCGCGCCCGCACCGACGCCGATGATCCGCTGCTCCGTCACGTCAGTCATGCTCCCACGAATCGGTCAGGTCAACTCGCGCACGACCCGGGCGGGGTTTCCCACCGCGAGGACACTGGCGGGCAGGTCCTTGGTGACGATGGCTCCGGCGCCGACGACGGTGTTGTCGCCGATGGTCACGCCAGGGCAGATGATCGCTCCACCGCCGATCCAGACGTTCTCGCCCACGGCGATGGGTGCGGCGGTTTCCCACTTGTCTTTTCGGCGCTGGGCCTCGAGGGGATGGATCGGCGTGAGGAACTGGACGTTGGGACCGATCTGACAGTGGTCGCCGATCGTGATCGTCGCGACATCGGCGAGCTGGCAGCCGTAGTTGATGAACACGCCACTGCCGAGTCGCACGTTGCTGCCGTAGTCGACGTACACCGGGCTCCGGACCTCGACGTCGTCCCCGACGACGCCGATGAGCTCAATGAGCAGTTCCCGACGCGTCAGCGTGTCTGCGATGCCGGTGGCGTTGAATCGCTCCATGAGCGTTTGGCGTTCGTATTGAAGGTCCATGATGGACTCGTCGGTGATGTACCAGTCGCCGGCCGCCATCCGTTCGGTGTGAGACGTCATGTCGCCGATGATAGGTCGGCGGCTCTTATCGCTCGCAGAGGATCCAGTGGAAGTCACCTAGTCCTGGGGAATCCATCAGCTCGGCGGCCTCTGATGCCGACGACAGCGCCTTCACGTACGCACCGGGGTCATCCATGGCGAGGCTGATGTCCGGCCGTGATCCCCTGAGCCCGAGGTCGCGCAACATGTCGCGCTGTCGGGAGATGCTCGCGCCCACCGCGGCCGCCACGGAGTCGATCGCCACGTGTGCTGTGACGTCATGGCTGCCGTCCAAAGACAGCGTCGTCTCGCGGCCCTCGCGATACGACCGCAGGGTGGACACCTCGGGCCGGTAGTCGCGCAGGTGCCCGTAGTCGACCGCAAGACAGGCGCCGGCTTGCATGCGATCGCACGCTCGCTGCCAGAAGACATCTCGGGTCAGGCCCACCTCAGCTCGCTGCCCAGGAGCGTGCAGCCGCCACCACCTCTCCAACCAGTCGCTGATCTCGGTCGAGATGGTCTCGCCGAGCCGCTCCTGGCCACTCGCGGCATCTGTCTCGACGAGGCGTACTACGCCGTCGGGATCGACCTCCACCACGTCACAGGCCACGTTGTCGAGCACCTCGTTGGCGAGCAAGAGACCAGTCATCTCCGAAGGAAGCTCAGACTCCCACGCCACGCTGGAAGGAAGGTCGTCCGGTCGAGGTCGCAGCTCCACAGCTGTGACCTTCAGGTCGGGTGCCATGGCGTGCACCTGGCGGACCAGTTCACCCGAGCCCGCGCCCAAGTCGGTGACGGCGTGCAAGTTGCGGCTGCGAGCGAGCATGACGATGGCCTGCGCAAACATCGGGGAGGCGTGGACCGACGTGCGAAAGTGCGCGTGTGGTTCGGCGTGGCGATAGAAGCCTTGTCGACCGTAGAGCGCTTGATCCCAGGCCTCCCGCCAGGGGATCCATCTCGCATCGTCGGCCACGTCCCAACGCTAGTGGGTGGGAGTGCGCAACTCAGGAGGGCCGTCCCTCCGGGGCCTCGTTAGGGTGAGGCCGTGTTGACACGCCTGCTCGGTCGCCGTGGGGGTACACCGCGCCTGAGCGTCGTTGTCCCGCTCTACAACGTCGAGGCGTACGTCAGCGACTGCCTGGAGAGTCTCGTCGCGCAGACCTACAGCGATCTCGAAGTCATCATCGTCGACGACGGTTCAACAGACGGGTCTACCGCCATCGCCAACCGTTACGCCGAATCCCACCAGCACTGGCGGATGGTTCGGACAGCGAACCGTGGCCTCGGCGCGGCCCGCAATCGCGGCGCCGCGGAGGCGCATGGTGAGTACATCGCGTTCCTCGACTCTGACGACCTCCTGCCGGCATACGCCTATGAGCTAATGGTCTCGACACTCGACGAGAGTGGTTCCGACTTCGTCGTGGGTTCTGCCGAGCAACTCGTCGACGGCGAACGCAGCGAGCTGGGGTTCATCCGGCTCGCGCATCGCGAGCGACGGCTCGGGATCAAGGTCGAGGACCTTCCGGAGGTCACCCGCAACGTCTTCGCATGGACCAAGGTCTTTCGTCGCTCGTTCTACGAACGCATCGACCTGACCTTTCCTGAGGGCGTGAAGTATGAGGACCAGCCCGCCTGCATGAAGGCCTATCTGCTCTCCCAGGGCTTCGACGTGGTGAAGCGTCCCGTCTATGTCTGGCGGATCCGATCCGACGGCTCGTCTATCACCCAGCGCCGCCACGAGCTGGTCGATCTGCGCGACCGGCTCACCACCAAGCAGATGACGACCGACGTCGTGACCGAGCTGGGTTCCCCCGAGGTGCTCGACTACTGGGCCCGCAACGGGTTGGCGGGGGATCTGCCGGTGTACTTCCGCGAGATCCTGGGGGCTGATGACGACTACTGGGAGGTGCTCCACACGGGCGTTCGTGAGCTCTTCGCCGGGTTGCCGCCGATCCACGAGTCGCGACTACGCGTCCCCCAGCGGCTGGTGGGCTGGTTGGTGACGGAGGAACGCAGGTCGGACGCCGAAACCGTGCTCGCCTGGCTTGAGCAGCACCCCGGGCCGCTGCCGCTGCGGGTGGATGGTGATCATGTCGTGGCCGGCCTGCCGTTCGCGGATGAGCCCGGCTCAGGCATTCCGGCCGAGACCTTCTGGCTGGGTGCCCACGAGCTCGAGTTCGACGCCAGGCTGCAGAACGCGCACTGGGACGGGACAACGCTGGTCCTGCGCGGTCTCGCGTTGATCCGTGGCGCGCCGACGACCGGCGTCACCTGCCGCATCACGGCCGTCCTGCGCTCGACCACCGGAGAGACGATCCCGTTGGCCGTCGTACAGCGGACGTCCCCCGAGGCCACCGCATGGGTCAGCCGCCCGCCGCAGAGGTACGACGACTGTGGCTTCGACGCGCGGGCCGACCTCGCTGACGCGATCCGCCCCTCGTCGAACGCCGCCGCAGCATCGACCTGGTCGGTCGAGATCACGGTCGAGGTGGCCGAGCTTGTCCGCAGCGGCGGCTTTCGCATCAAGGATCCGGAGGTCGAATTGTCGCCGAACGAGTCGGACGAACCCGGGAGGTTGGCTTTCAAGCCAGGCGAAGGGCTCTTCGTGACGCTCGCGGTGTGAGGTAACCCACCACACGGTTGATACCCCGGCCCGCTCGGGCGCGGCTATCGTTGGCGGCAGCGTCCTTCCTGGGCGCAGATCGCACGAACGTCCGGTACCCGATACAGGGACTGGAACCGAAAGGCGAAACCTATGGGTGAGAAGTTCTCCGTCGGCGTCATTGGCGCCGGCCGGGTAGGCGCCGTACTCGCGGCAGCGCTGCAAGCGGCGGGCCATGAGATCGCCGAAGTCGCAGGGGAGTCCGACGCATCCCGCACCCGCATCGAGACCCTGCTTCCCGGCGTCCACATCGACAAGCCCACCGCGGTTGCGAAAGCGTCCAACCTCCTCCTGCTCACCGTTCCCGACGACGCGCTCGACAACGTCGTTCGGATGCTCGTCGCGTCCGGCGCCATCCGCCCTGGCCAGTACGTCGTACACACGAGCGGTCGTCACGGGCTGGATGTGCTCCGCCCGGCGATCGAGATCGGTGCCCGCGGAGTTGCCATGCACCCCGCCATGACCTTCACCGGCACTGACCTCGACCTCGACCGGTTGGCCGGTTGTATCTATGGAGTGACGTCCGACGCCGCCGAGCGCCTAGTGGTCGAGGGCCTCGTCGCAGACCTCCGCGGACAGATCGTGTGGGTGGCAGAAGAGAACCGCACGCTCTACCACGCCGCTCTCGCGCACGGTGCCAACCACCTCGTCACGCTGGTCGCACAGGCCATGGAGCTGCTGCGGTCCGCCGGGTCGTCCGACCCCGCTGCCACCTTGCGGCCACTGCTGACGGCCGCCCTCGACAACGCGTTGGCCTACGGAGACGCTGCCCTCACCGGACCCATCGTTCGTGGCGACGTCGAAACCGTGCGGTCACACCTCAAGAGTCTCTCCGCGCCAGACCAGCCACGCTCGACATTGGAGTCATACGTCGCCATGGCGCGAGCCACCGCCAACCACGCTGTCGCCGACGGCAGGCTCGAACAGCGGCGTGCGGCCGCGCTCGTCGAGATCCTCAACGACGCCCTTGTCGGCCTCGTGGCGTGATGCGGTCAGGTGTGACCGCGGTTCGCACCCGTGAGGAGCTGCGTCAGGTGCTTCAGAGCGCCGGCGTACGACGGTCGGTGGCGCTCGTACCCACGATGGGGGCTCTGCACGCGGGCCACGCTGCTCTGATCGACGAAGCCCGGCAACGGGGCGAGGTGCTCGTCGCATCCATTTTCGTCAACCCGCTGCAGTTCGGGCCTAGTGAAGACCTGGCGCGCTATCCCCGCACGTTCGACGACGACTTGGCCCTGTGCGCGGAGCACGGCGTCGATGTGGTGTTCGCTCCGTCGGTTGACGAGGTGTACCCCGGCGGCGAGCCGGTGGTCACGGTCGAGCCCGGGCCGACTGCGGAGCTCCTCGAGGGGGTAACCCGGCCGGGTCACTTCCGTGGCGTGCTCACGGTGGTCGCCAAGCTGTTCGGGTTGGTGGCGCCCGATGTCGCGGTGTTCGGCGAGAAGGACTATCAACAGCTGGTCTTGATCCGACGGATGGCGCAGGACCTCTGCATGCCGATCGACATCGTCGGGGTTGAGACAGTTCGGGAGGCAGACGGTCTTGCCTTGAGCTCACGCAACCACTACCTCTCGCCTGAGGAGAGGGTGTCGGCGCTGGCGCTCAGCCGGGCCCTCGCCGCTGGCCGAGCGGCCAGCCAGCAGGGTGCCGACGGCGTGCTCGCAGCAGCGTCCGCAGAGCTCGCTCACGCTGCACTCGACGTCGACTACCTCGCGTTGCGAGGTGTTGACCTTCAGGACGCACCGGCGGTGGGCGAGGCCCGGCTGCTGGTGGCAGCCAAGATCGGCACGACTCGACTGATCGACAACACGGCGGTGGTCTTGGACCCGAATGCCCGACGCGACGCGCCGACACGAGAGGACGTCTGATGCTTCGCACTCTGATGAAGTCCAAGATCCACCGTGCCACGGTCACCGAGGCCAACCTGCACTACGTCGGCTCCGTCACCGTCGACGCCGACCTGCTGGATGCGGCTGACCTCCTGTCGGGGGAGCTCGTGCACATCGTGGACGTCACGAACGGCGCCCGGCTCGAGACCTACACGATTGCCGGAGCGCGCGGAAGTGGTGTGATCGGCATCAACGGAGCAGCCGCACATCTCGTGCACCGCGGTGACATCGTGATACTCATCGCGTACGGCCAGTTCGAGGATGCGGAGGCCCGGGCGTTTCGCCCCGCCGTCGTGTTCGTCGATCGGGCCAACAACCTCATCGAGAAGAGCGACGCGGCTGAAGGCGTCCCCGACTCACCTGCAGCTGCCGGTCTCGTGACATCTCCCGGTGCCCACTGACCAAAAAGACCGTCGGCGGCTGTCGCTACGTTCGGACGATGATGCACCCGAAGACCTTGATCAACATCCCGCCTTTCACCGACGCTTCGACCGTCGTCGACCTCGCCGTCGACGCGGAGCACGCGGGATGGGACGGTGTCTTTCTCTGGGACCACCTGCAGTTCGAGCCCCACATGCGGCCGCCTGTGCACGACCCGTGGGTCCTACTCGGCGCGATCGCCCAGGCGACCGAGCGGGTCAAGATCGGCACGCTCATCACGCCACTGACGCGTCGACGCGTACATGTGGTCGCCAAACACCTGCTCACCCTCGACCACTTGAGCAACGGCCGGGTGACGTTCGCGGTCGGTCTGGGAGAGCCAGCCGCCGAGGACTTCGCCGCCTTCGGCGACGAAGCCGACGCCAAGGTGCGCGGTCAGATGCTCGATGAAGCGCTGTCCGTGCTCGACGGGCTGCTTCGCGGCCACCAGGTGAACCATCACGGTGACCACTACTCCGTCAATGCCCAGCTCCGACCGGGACCGGTGCAGCAGCCGAGACCGCCGATCTGGGTGGCCGGCGTCGTCCCTCATCGCCGGCCGCTCGAGCGAGCGCGTCGCTGGGACGGGGTGGCTCCGAGCTCCAAGAGTGCCGAGCCGCTGACGCCGAGTGCACTCGCGGACTACCTCGGTGGGCCTGTCCCGGAAGGTTGGGACGTGGTGTCGCAGTGGGCACCTGAGCACTCCGCAGCTGAATACGCCGACGCCGGCGCGACCTGGCTGGTCGACTCCATCTGGCCGGAGGGCGACTGGGTCAACGAGTTCAGCGCCAAGGTGAAGGCGGGGCCGTCTCGGTAAACCGGGACGACGGGGCACAATGACGGCGTGACGATGACCGGGCTGCCTCAACGTCTGACGGCGGGTGAGCCGGGTTGGCACGCCGAGACCGATGTCGTGGTGATCGGCTCGGGTATTGCCGGGCTCACAACGGCACTTCGAGCCCGCGCTCATGGTCGGGTGGTCGTGGTTACCAAGGACGTGCTGTCCGCCGGCTCGACTCAGTGGGCGCAAGGCGGGATCGCCGCGGCGATCGGGCCAGGCGACACCCCCGAGCAGCACCTGCACGACACGCTCGTCGCCGGCGCCTGCCTGTGTGACGAGGACGCCGTACGACTTCTCGTCACCGAAGGTCCGGCAGCCCTGCTCGAACTGATCGACCTGGGGACGAACTTCGACACCAGCTCTGAAGGCGGG
This sequence comes from uncultured Actinomycetota bacterium, assembly GCA_963746185.1. GTDB lineage: Bacteria > Actinomycetota > Actinomycetes > Propionibacteriales > Nocardioidaceae > CAVVAE01. The sequence goes on along the minus strand of CAVVAE010000004.1, from coordinate 886,969 downwards.
TTGCAGCTGACCCGCGAAGGTGGCCATCACCGAGACCGGATCGTGCATGCCGGCGGCGACGCCACCGGTGCGGAGATCCAACGGGCTCTCATCGAGGCCGTCCGACGAGCACCTGAGATCGAAGTCGTCGAGCACGCCCTGGCGCTCGACCTGATCCCGGCCGCCGACGGTGGTGTCGCGGGTGTCACCTTGCATGTGATGGGTGAAGGGCAGCGCGACGGCGTGGGCGCATTGCTCTGCCGCGCTGTCGTGCTGGCGAGTGGCGGCCTTGGTCAGATCTTCGCTTCGACGACGAACCCGCCGGTGTCGTCGGGCGACGGCATCGCGCTGGCGTTCCGCGCCGGTGCCACGCTGCGCGACCTGGAGTTCGTGCAGTTCCATCCGACCGTGCTCTGGCTCGGACAAGCCTCGCAAGGTCAGCAGCCACTCATCTCGGAGGCCGTGCGCGGCGAGGGCGCGTATCTCGTCGACGACGCCGGAGTCCGATTCATGCAAGACGAGCACGATCTCGCCGACCTTGCCCCCCGCGATGTGGTGGCCAAGGCCATCATGCGCGTGATGCGGGCTCAGCGGCGTCCGCACGTATGGCTCGACGCGCGCGGGTTCGGACCGGACGTGTGGGCTCAGCGCTTCCCGACGATCCTGGCGACCTGTCGGAGCCACGGAATCGACCCCGTCTCTGAGCTCATCCCGGTGGCGCCCGCCTGTCACTACGCATCGGGAGGGGTCGCCACCGATCTCGACGGCCGTACGACGCTGCCAGGCCTGTACGCATGCGGTGAGGTCGCCTGCTCGGGGGTCCACGGCGCCAACCGACTCGCGTCGAACTCGCTGCTCGAGGGGCTCGTCTTCGGCCGCCGGATCGCCGCCGACCTGGCGCGCGGATTGCCGGTACGACGCCAGCCGGTCACGGACGAGCGAGTCCCCGGAGTCGTAGCCCCACGCGTCGTACCCCGTCTTCAGCAGGAGTTGGCAGAGCACGCCGGAGTTCTGCGCACTGGCGACGGGCTCGAGTCGGCGCAACGGGCGTTGTCCGAGATGGCGCGCACGGGCGCTGACGACGCGGGTGTGGAGTCGTGGACAGCCACCAACCTCGTCACCGTCGCATCCGTAGTCGCTGCCGCCGCCGCGATCCGGGAAGAGACCCGCGGCAGTCACTGGCGAGACGACTTCCCCGAGCGCGACGACGAGCGCTGGGCGGTTCATCTCGATGTCGTGCGGCGAGTGGAGCCAGCCGGTCTTGGCATGGACGTCACCGTCCACCACGATGAACCGATGACCGTCGATCCGCCGTACTTGCAGGATCTTGTGCGAGCGGCGCTCGAGGAGGATCTGGCAGGCGGCGTCGATGTCACCAGCGTGGCGACCATCCCAGCCGATGCGAAGGCCGCGGGGGGCTTCGTCGCCAGAGCGGACGGCGTCGTCGCCGGGCTTGATGCCGCCGAAGCGGTGATGCGTGCCGTGGTGGGTGAAACCCTCGAGGTCGAGCGCCACTACATCGACGGTGCGGTCGTCCATCGTGGCGACGTGCTGATGACCGTCTACGGGCAGACGCGAGGATTGCTGACCGCGGAGCGCACGGCTCTCAACTTGCTCTGCCACTTGTCAGGCATTGCGACTCTCACCAGGCAGTGGGCTGACGCGGTCGCAGGCACTGGCGCGAGGATCCGCGACACCCGCAAGACCACGCCGCTGATGCGACCGTTGGAGAAGTACGCCGTTCGGTGTGGTGGTGGCGTCAACCACCGGATGGCGCTCTCCGACGAGGCTCTGGTCAAGGACAATCACGTGGTGGCAGCCGGGGGCGTCGCCGAGGCCTATCGACGGGTCCGCAAGGACTTTCCCGATGTCCGCGTGCAGGTCGAGGTCGAAACGGTTGAGCAAGCCGTCGAAGCCGTCGACGCGGGAGCTGATCTGCTCCTCCTCGACAACATGTCGACGGTGTCGATGCGCGAGGCGGTTCAGCTGGTGGCGGGCCGGGCACGGCTCGAAGCGAGTGGTGGCCTGACGCTCGAACGCGCACGCGAAGTGGCCGACACGGGCGTCGACTACCTCGCCGTGGGCGCTCTCACGCACTCCGCACCGATTCTCGACATCGCCTTGGACCTGCGCTCATGAGCCTGCTCTGCGTCAGCGTGCGCAACGCTCATACGACGTTTGGCTTGTTCGACGACGACGCCCTCGTGCATCACTGGCGAGTGGCGACCGACGCGCACCGGACCGCCGACGAGTGGGCGCTTCTGGTCAACGGCCTCCTGCAGCAGGGCCCGTCTCCTGAGGTCCACGGCATCTGCGTGTCCTCGACCGTTCCTGTGGTGCTCCACGAGCTGCGTTCGATGATCAGCCGGCATTTCGCCGACGTCTCCTGCATCGTCGTCGGGCCGGGAGTCAAGAGCGGGCTGCCGGTGCTGATGGACAACCCTCGCGAGGTCGGCACAGATCGGGTTGCGAACGCGGTGGCTGCGGCAGCGATCTTCGGAGGTCCGTGCATCGTGGTCGACTTCGGGACGGCGATCGCGTTCGAGGTCGTCAACGATGCCGGGCAGTACGTCGGAGGAGCCATCGCGCCTGGCATCGACATCTCGGTCGCAGCCCTACGAGAAAGGGGTGCGCAGCTTCGGCAGGTCGAAGTCGAGCGGCCGCGCAACGTGATTGCCAAGAACACGATCGAGGCCCTCCAGTCCGGCGCGGTTCACGGTTTCGCCGGCTTGGTCGACGGGATGGTCGCCAACATGGTGAGTGAGCTCGCAGCGAGCGACCGTCCTCGCGTCATCGCGACCGGCGCCTTGGACTCAGCCGTTGTCTCCGCGTGCACCTCGCTCACCGACCAGGAACCACATCTCACGTTGCACGGCCTACGCATCATCTATGAGCGCAGTCGTCAGTAGTCGATGCCGTAGCCTCGTCCCCATGGCAGATTCCACCGAAACCGGCCATCCCACCGAGGGTGATGATCTCCCCGAGCAGATGCGAGTGCGTCGGGAGAAGCGGGACAAACTCATCGAGAAGGGTCACGACCCCTATCCCGTGTCCGTGACGAGGACCAACACCCTTGCCGACGTTGTCGCGACCTACGACGCCGAGAGTCTTGGCCCTGACCATCGCACCGGCGACCACGTCGCCGTGACCGGAAGGGTCATCTTCCTCCGCAACACCGGCAAGCTGTGCTTCGCGAGGCTCCGCGCAGGCGACGGCACCGAGCTGCAAGCCATGTTTTCCCTCGGCGATCTCGGCGAGGAGTCGTTCTCTGACTTCAAGGCATTCGTCGACATCGGTGACCACCTTGCTGTCCAGGGAGAGGTGATCACGAGTCGTCGAGGCGAGCTGTCGGTGCAGGTCGTGACCTGGCAGATGGCCGCCAAAACCCTGCGACCGCTCCCCAACGAGCACAAGCCGTTGTCTGATGAAGCGCGCATGCGGCTCCGGTACGTCGACATGATCGTGCGGCCGGAGGCGCGCGACATCGTGCGCGGCAAGGCGGCCGTGCTCAAGTCCCTGCGCTCCACCCTCGACCGGCTGGGCTATCTCGAGGTCGAGATGCCCATCCTTCAGCTCACGAACGGCGGCGCCACCGCGCGACCTTTCCGCACGCACCTGAATGCCCTCGACCAGGACATGGTGTTGCGCATCGCGCTCGAGCTCGACCTCAAGAAGGCGCTGGTCGGCGGGGTGGAGAAGGTCTACGAGATCGGGCGAACGTTCCGCAACGAAGGCATCGACTCCACGCACGCCGTCGACTTCTCGATGCTGGAGGCTTACGAGGCCTACGGCGACTACGACACGATGGCCAGCCTTCTCCAAACGCTTGTTGTCGAGGCCGCACAGGCCGTTGATCGCACCGTGATCACGGCCCGCGACGGCACGGAGATCGATCTCGAAGGTGAATGGCGCCATGTCCCTCTTCTTACCCTTGTCTCAGACGCCGTAAGTGAACAAGTCACTGCTGAGACTCCCGCAGAAAAGTTGCGCGATTATGCAGACAAGCACGACGTTGCGTTGCAGCCTGGGTGGGGTGCTCCCGATATTCTTGTCGAACTCTACGAACAGCTTGTCGAGCCCACGTTGATGACGCCGACTTTCGTTCGCGACTATCCCGAACAGCTCAAACCACTCGCAAAGCGTCACCGCAGCATTCCTGGCTTGGGTGAGGCGTTCGACCTGATCATCAATGGCGTCGAACTTGCACCGGCGTATTCGGAACTGAATGACCCCGTGGTGCAACGAGAACGCCTCGTTGCGCAGTCGATCCTGGCCGCTGAGGGAGACGCAGAGGCGATGGAGCTGGACGAGAACTTCCTTCGTGCGTTGGAGTTTGGCATGCCACCGGCAGGCGGGATGGGCATGGGTATTGATCGGCTTGTCATGTTGTTATGGGGTGTCGGAATTCGCGAGTCAATTCTGTTCCCCGTGTTGCGTCCGGAATGACGGCTGGCGGCTTTCGAAATAGCCCGGGTCGCGTCGCTAGGAATGTGCTGTTAGCGTAGGCACGCTCAAGCTCGCGATAAGGAGATTCCGGTGGCTCAAAGGGTGCACGTCGTCCTCGAAGACGATCTTGATGGCAGCAGTGCCGACGAAACTGTGATGTTTGCGTTGGACGGCGTCAATTATGAGATCGACCTCAACGCAAAGAATGCCGCGCGCCTACGGGACGCCCTCGCAAAATACGTGGGAGGCGCACGTCGTACACCCGCTCGGGGCCGGCGCGGCTCACGCGGCCGGGCCAGCGGCGTCAATGCGTCAGAGATCCGCGAATGGGCACGGGAAAACGGCTACCAGGTGTCTGAACGCGGCCGAGTGCCCGCCGACATCAAAACCGCGTACGACGCGGCCCACTAGCCACTCTGAGGCGGTTCTGAGCCTGCTGCTCGGGCGGTGTTCGCCTGCGGCGTAACTCCTGGGGCGGCTTACGGGGAACATCCCCAGCGGTTGGCTGGTTGTCACTTTCACCGTGTCATTCCCCGGTATGGCCGTTCGGCCGGTTGTTTCCATCAGAGGGTACGTCCCTGGGGTCTCCGACTAACATGGTGTGAAGCGCACAACCAAGGAGCGATGAGTCACATGTTCGAGAGGTTCACCGACCGCGCACGGCGCGTCGTCGTCCTGGCCCAGGAAGAAGCCAGGATGCTCAGCCACAACTACATCGGGACCGAACACATCCTCCTGGGACTCATCCACGAGGGTGAGGGCGTGGCTGCCAAGGCGCTGGAGAGCCTCAACATCTCGCTGGAAGCTGTACGTGCACAGGTCGAGGAGATCATCGGCCAGGGCCAGCAGGCACCCAGCGGTCACATTCCCTTCACTCCCCGGGCCAAGAAGGTCCTCGAGCTCAGCCTGCGCGAAGCGCTTCAGCTGGGCCACAACTACATCGGCACCGAGCACATCCTGCTCGGCCTCATCCGTGAGGGCGAAGGAGTAGCAGCTCAGGTGCTCGTGAAGCTCGGCGCTGATCTCAACCGGGTGCGCCAGCAGGTCATCCAGCTGCTCAGCGGCTACCAGGGCAAGGAAACCGCCACCGCCGGTGCGCCCACCGAGGGCGCTCCGTCGTCGTCGCTCGTGCTCGACCAGTTCGGTCAGAACCTGACCCAGGCAGCACGAGAGGGCAAGCTCGATCCGGTGATCGGGCGCGACAAAGAGATCGAGCGCGTCATGCAGATCTTGTCGCGCCGCACCAAGAACAACCCGGTGCTCATCGGGGAGCCTGGTGTCGGCAAGACCACGATCGTGGCCGGCCTGGCTCAAAACATCGTCAAGGGCGACGTGCCCGAGACACTCAAGGACAAGCAGATCTACACCCTCGACCTCGGTGCTCTGGTCGCAGGCTCGCGCTACCGCGGTGACTTCGAGGAACGCCTGAAGAAGGTCCTCAAGGAGATCCGCACCCGCGGCGACATCGTGCTCTTCATCGACGAGATCCACACGCTCGTGGGGGCCGGCGCCGCAGAGGGAGCCATCGACGCCGCCAGCATCCTCAAGCCGATGCTGGCACGCGGCGAGCTCCAGACGATCGGCGCAACCACCCTCGACGAGTACCGCAAGCATCTCGAGAAGGATGCTGCGCTCGAGCGGCGGTTCCAGCCGATCCAGGTGGCTGAGCCGACCATCGCGCACACGATCGAGATGCTCAAGGGCCTTCGCGACCGCTATGAAGCGCACCACCGCGTCACGATCACCGACGAGGCGCTCGTCTCGGCTGCAACGCTCGCGGCTCGCTACATCTCCGACCGGTTCCTTCCCGACAAGGCCATCGACCTGATCGACGAGGCCGGCTCGCGGCTGCGGATCCGCCGGATGACCGCGCCGCCCGACCTGCGGGAGTTCGACGAGAAGATCGCCGAAGTACGGCGGCAGAAGGAAGGCGCGATCGACGCGCAGGACTTCGAGCTCGCTGCCTCGCTGCGCGATGAAGAGAAGAAGCTCATCGTCGCCAAGACCGAGCGTGAGAAGCAGTGGAAGGCCGGCGACATGGACGTCGTCGCCGAGGTCGACGAGGAGCTGATTGCCGAAGTGCTGGCTACGGCGACCGGTATCCCGATCGTCAAGCTCAGCGAGGCCGAGTCCACCAGGCTGCTCAAGATGGAAGACGAGCTGCACAAGCGCGTGATCGGCCAGGACGAGGCGATCAAGGCGCTGTCGCGGGCGATCCGTCGTACCCGTGCCGGCCTGAAGGACCCGAAGCGTCCCGGTGGCTCGTTCATCTTCGCCGGCCCGTCCGGTGTCGGTAAGACCTGGCTGTCCAAGACGCTCGCGGAGTTCCTGTTCGGCGACGAGGACGCGCTGATCCAGCTCGACATGAGCGAGTTCTCCGAGAAGCACACGATCTCGCGGCTGTTCGGCTCGCCTCCCGGCTATGTCGGCTACGAAGAAGGTGGCCAGCTGACCGAGAAGGTCCGCCGCAAGCCGTTCTCCGTGGTGCTGTTCGACGAGGTCGAGAAGGCGCACCCCGACATCTTCAACTCGCTGTTGCAGATCCTCGAGGAAGGTCGCCTGACCGACTCGCAGGGACGCGTGATCGACTTCAAGAACACCGTCATCATCATGACGACCAACCTTGGTACCCGTGACATCGCCAAGGGCATGGGCCTCGGGTTCAGCCAGTCCAGCGACCAGCAGGGGTCGTATGACCGGATGAAGGCAAAGGTCACCGACGAGCTCAAGCAGCACTTCCGGCCGGAGTTCCTCAACCGTGTTGACGAGATCATCGTCTTCCCGCCGCTGACACAGGACGAGATCATCTCGATGGTCGACTACATGATCGACGCCGTCGAGGAGCGCATGAAGGACCGCGACATGGCGCTCGAGCTGACCCACAAGGCCAAGGTGCTGCTCGCGACTCGCGGCTTCGACCCAGTGCTGGGGGCCAGGCCGCTGCGTCGTACCGTCCAGCGCGATCTCGAAGACGTGCTCGCCGAGAAGATGCTGTACGGCGAGGTCGGTCCCGGTCAGATCGTGCTGGTCGACGTCGAGGGCGAAGGGACTAACGAGCAGTTCACGTTCAAGGGCACTCCGAAGTCCGAACTGCCCGACGCGCCGCCGATCGAGGAGACCCCGCCGGTCGAGGAGAAGACGGTTCCGCCGAGCCAGTAGGTCTGACGGAAGCCGGTTTGATGCTGTGTGTCCGGGTTGTCCAAACAACCCGGGCTACACTGCAAAGCAGGCAGCCTAGTGGCTGCGAAGGAGTGGGTGGCGATGATGAACCTCATGGTGGGAGCAATCGCACTTGGCATGGCGGCGTGGGCGTTCTGGGCCACCAAGCAGAAGCCGAAGATGATCCGCGTTGAGCGCCCTGACCGCGACCGCCTTGACGAGCGTCGCGGACCCGAGGACTACTACCGCAACTCCTAGGTCACGGCAGCGCAAGGTCGTCGTCGCCTCGGGCAACGACGAGACCGTCCTCGAGCAACGAGGCGAGTGCGCGATCGCGTTGGACCGGCTCGTCCCAGAGGGTCGCCACGGCCGACCGCGGCACCGTGGTTTCGCTATCTCTCAGAAGTTCCAGAATTCGCCCTCTGCATTGTCGATCGGTGCCGGCATAGGTCTGTCCGCGGCGAGACGGCCCGTCGTAGGCCGGGTATCCCGTGTTGCGCCAACGGCACAGCTCCGACACCGGGCACGCATCGCACTGCGGTGACCGGGCCGTGCAGACCAGTGCCCCCAGCTCCATCACGGCGACGCTCCAGGTGGCCGCGACTTCGCCGTCGTCGGGGAGAACGCCGAGCGCCAGTTCTCGCTCTGACCTCGTTTGGCCGGTCGCTGGAAACTGGGCGCCGCCGAAGAGCCGCCCCAGCACCCGCCTCACGTTCGTGTCGAGAACGGGCGCTCGTTGGTGATACGCGAACGCCATCACCGCGGCCGCGGTGTAGTCGCCGATACCGGGTAACGCCCTCAGCTGGTCGTACGACGTCGGCACCTGCCCGTCGTACTTCTCGTCGATGACAGTCGCCGCCGCGTGCAGGCGCAACGCCCGTCGCGGGTAACCCAGGCGCCCCCACATCCGCACCGCCTCACCCGGCGACTCCGCGGCCAGAGCAGCCGGAGTCGGCCAGCGTCGCAACCAAGCGTCATAGGCCGGCAGCACCCGGATCACCGGCGTCTGCTGCAGCATGACCTCGCTGACGAGCACGGCCCACGCCCCGACTCCGTGTTCACGCCACGGGAGCGTGCGCTGGTGGTCGTCGTACCAGCCCAGAATGGGCTTGTGCGCAAGCGATGTAGGCATGTCGAGGCGATGATGCCACGATTCGAGCGATGGCCGCGTTAGCGTTGACGAATGAGCAGTGTGATCCGGCCTTCTGGCCCACTGCCGCCAAGGGTCTACTGGGCGAGGCGCCTCTGGCTGCTTGCCATCATTGTGCTCGTGACGTCGTTGGTGTGGTGGCTCGTCAGTGGTCGCGGTAGCGCCAACGAGTCCGGCGCCGCTGATCTGAGTCCGACGACAACGGTGCCGTCGAGCAACGGTCCAGACACGGACCACCAAGCCAAGAAGCATCACAGCAAGCCGGACGACGGCACCAAGCAGCAAGACGGCAAGCCGGATAACGGGACCAAGACACAGCCGAAGTCGAAACAGCCCAAGACGCCTGACCCCACGCAATCCACACGCACCCCGCTTGCGACACCGACCGGTGACTGCGATCCGGCCGACGTCGACCTCGAGATCGACGTCTCGGACGCAAAGGCCGGACAGCCCAACTCCGCGACCTTCATCTTCACGAGTACGTCGACTCCCGCGTGCACACTCGCGATCACGCCGACCACGATGGTCGCCCGGATCACCTCAGGCGATGACGTGGTCTGGTCGAGCGAAGACTGTCCCGACGCACTTCGGGTGAAGGAGATCGTGGCCCGGCAAGATCCGCCGACGGCGTATGAGTTCCGCTGGAACGGCAAGCGCTCGACCGAGGACTGTCAGCCGGCGGACAGTCTCCCAGAGGCCGGCGGCTACTGGGTGCAGGCGGCGTTGATCGGCGGCGAGCCACAGCGCGCGTATTTCGACATCGCGAACTAGCGGCGGTTGGCCGGTCAGACGTAGCGCTCGAGGATGCTCGACTCGGCGAGCCGCGACAACCCCTCACGCACGGAACGGGCGCGACTGTCACCGACACCGTCGACGGCTTGCAGGTCGTCGATGCTGGCCGCGAGCAGCTTCTGCAGGGTCCCGAAGTGGTCGACGAGCCGCTCCACGACGGCGCCGGGCAGGCGGGGAACCTTCGCCAACAGCCGGTAGCCGCGTGGACTGACCGCGCTGTCGAGGCTTTCGGCACCTCCGAGCCCCAAGGCTCGTCCGACGGTGCCGATGTCGAGCAGCTCGGTCGACGACAACGAGTCGACCTCGAAGAGCACCGCTTCGGCGCTACGCGCACGGCGACCTATCGTCAGGTAGTCGCGGATCACCAATTCGCGCTCGTGGTCGACGCCCGCCACCAGTTCATCAAGCTGCAGCGAAAGCAGTCGCCCATCGGTGCCGAGCTCGAGCACGTAGTCCTCGATCTCCTTCGCGATCCTCAGTACCATCTCAAGCCGTTGGGCGACCGACGCGACATCGCGCACGGTGACCAGGTCTTCGATCTCGAGGGCGGACAACGTCCCGGACACCTCGTCGAGACGCATCTTGTAGCGCTCCAGCGTGGCGAGCGCCTGGTTGGCTTTCGACAAGATCGACCCGGTGTCTTCAAGCACGTAACGCGTGTCGCCGACGTACAAGGCGATGATGTGCATCGACTGTGAGACCGAGATGACAGGGAAGCCGGTCTGGCGTGCGACCCGATCGGCGGTGCGGTGGCGCGTGCCGGTCTCTTGCGTGACGATCGCCGAATCCGGCATCAGGTGCACGCCGGCGAGCATGATGCGGTCGGCGTCCTTGTCGCAGATGACGGCGCCGTCCATCTTCGACAGCTCGCGCAGTGCGGTGGCGGTGAACTCGATATGAAGGGCAAAGCCACCCGTGCAGATCGACTCGACTGTGCGGTCGTTGCCGAGTACGACGAGTGCACCGGTCCGTCCACGCAGCACCCGCTCGAGCCCTTCGCGCAGCTCAGTCCCTGGCGCTACCGCTGCCAAGGTCGCCCGCAGCCGTGCTTCGGGTGATTGTCTGTCGCCGCCTGCCACGTCTTGCCCTTCAGTTGCCTCAAATGACTGTGATGTGCGCCCTCAGTGTAGGGGCACCCCGAGCCAGGACGCGGTCGAGATCGTGGAGCGACCGTTGAGGCCTGGCGACAGGCCCATGGTCTGCTGCGCGACGACCGGGGTCTATTAGACAGGCCTACACAATGTGCAGGTCAGCGTGCTCGCGTCCCACCGGACGGCCGACCAGCTTGAGGGCAGTCAGTGCGGAGTGGAGGTCGGGACACTCCACTAGCGTCATCCCCTGGATCCGAGGCAGCGCGGTCGGCGCTGCACCACAGTTGCTCGGGACGATCGCATGCGTGAAGCCCAGCCGGGCGGCCTCGTTGAGACGTTGGGTGATGCTCGGAACCCGACGAAGTTCTCCGGCGAGCCCGACCTCGCCGATCGCGACGGTGCCGATCGGAACTGGCACGTTGGACGCCGCGCTTGCCACCGCGACCGCGATGGCAAGGTCGATGGCTGGTCCGCGCAGTGATGCGCCGCCAACCGTGGCGGCATAGATGTCATGACGGGCGAGCTTGAGACCGACCCGACGCTCGAGCACCGCGAGCAGCATGGCAAGACGCGAAGACTCGAGCCCGCTGACTGCCCGGCGAGGTGACGGACCTGATGCCGAAGTGATCAGCGCTTGCACCTCGGCCAACAGGGGTCGGCGTCCTTCGAGGGTGACGGTGATGCAGGTGCCGGGCATCGGCTGGGAGTGATGGGAGATGAACAATCCCGTCGGATCGGCGACCTCGACGATGCCGTCGTCGGAAAGGTCGAAGCAACCGATCTCATCGACCGGTCCGTAGCGGTTCTTGACTGCCCTCAGCAATCGAAGCCGTGAGTTGCGCTCTCCCTCGAACTGCAGCACCACGTCGACGATGTGCTCCAAGGCACGCGGCCCTGCGATCGAGCCGTCCTTGGTCACATGACCGACGAGGATCGTGGGCAGATGGCGCTCCTTGGCGATCCGGACCAGCGCGGCCGTGACCGCACGCACCTGCGTGACCCCGCCGGCCGAGCCTTCGATGTCGCTGCTAGCAATCGTCTGGATCGAGTCGATAACGAGCAGGTCGGGCTGAACCGAGTCGATGTGGCTGAGCACTGCGGACAGGTCGACCTCGGCGGCGAGGTAGAGCAGGTCTTCGAGCGCACCAGTCCGTTCCGCCCGCAGCCGCACCTGAGCGGCCGACTCCTCGCCCGAGACGTAGAGGATTTTCGATCCGCGTCGCGCCGCCTGGGCTGCCGCCTCGAGCAGCAGCGTCGACTTGCCAACTCCGGGCTCACCGGCCAGCAGCAAGACGGCCCCTGGGACGATCCCGCCGCCGAGCACTCGATCGAGCTCGGCCACCCCGCTCGAGGTCGCCGTCGCGGCCTCGGCCTTGACCTGTGAGATCGGGAGTGCGGGCGAACTGACCGGGCCGGCGGACACCCTGGCCACGGGTGGCCTGCCGATCTCGTCGACCGTGCCCCAGGCCTGACACTCACCACACCGGCCGACCCATTTCACCGAGACCCAACCGCATTCGGCGCAGCGGAAGCTCAGGGCAGGCTTCTTCGTGGCGCTGTTGGACATGAGTACGACGCTAGGTCAACGAGCCGACAGTCTCAGGTGGCCACGCCGGTAGCCCGTTGTCAGATACAGCCGGCGTCAGATCCGGACGGCGCCGTCCGGGGTGGTGAAGGTGGCGGCAATGATGCCTGGGGTGCCGTTCTGGGCGATCCACTCGACTTCGAACGCGCCGATCCGGTGCTCATACGGGGTATCGAGCCATGCGCCGACCCGGTTGGGGCTGCCGGCGATCTCGATCTTGGACAGCTCGACGTGTCCAGTCGCTCCGACAGAAGGATGCAACTCGGGCGGGCTTTCCCATTGCACGAAGAACGGCAGCTGTGGATCGGACTGCAAACCCTTGACGCCGATCTGCCGCCAGCGGAGCTCGACACCGTCCGGCCGCCATCTGTTGCCAGGAACAGACTCGCGTTCGAGTCTCTTCTCGACCGGACCAAGGTCGTCGACAGCGACGACCCAACCCAGCCAACCGCCGCCCGACTCGGACCTGGCGCGCACGGCCTGACCGAACGGGGCCTTGTCGGATGCCGGATGGTCGAGCACTTCGACGACTTCGAGGAACTGTCCATCGGTCAGCGGCAGCACCCGGTTGCGAGTGCCGAACCGAGGATGGACACCGCCGTCGATGAACTTCTCACCCAGCAGCTCAGACAGTCGCTCGGTGGTGCCGTCGAGTCCGTCCGGTCCTACCGCGAACGAAAGATGGTCCAGATGCATGCGGATTATTGTTGCCACACGTCGATTCGCGTCAGACGGCGGGGTCAGATTGGCGCTTGGTTCTTGCGCCCCATCGACTCAGCCGGCGATCGGGCTGGCGTTCTCCCCGGATGCGCGGCCGCTCTTTGGAGGCGTTGTCGGGTCGGCGGGATGCAACGTCAGCAGCGAGCGGCGGGCGGCAAACTCGCGGCAATGCTCGGCGAGCACGTCGTACGCTTGCTGCCCCATCATCTCCACCAGCTCCGGAGCGTACGACACGAAGACAGGCTCTTGGGCCACGTGCGCCTCGGTGTTGCCCGAGCAGTACCAGTCGAGGTCATGGCCGCCCTCGCCCCAGCTTCGACGGTCGTACTCCGTGATCGTGACCTCGGTGTACGACGTGCTGTCTGCTCGTTCGACCTCGCGGAAGAGCCGGCGTACGGGCAACTGCCAACAGACGTTCGGCTTCGTCTCCAGCGGGTGGTGGTCATTGCGCAGCGCCCAGCCGTGCAGAGCGCAGCCCGCGCCACCCTCGAAGCCTGGTCGGTTCAAGAAAACGCAGCCGCCCTCGTGCACGGCCGTCTTGCGTTCGCCGTCGTCGTCGGTCTCGATCCACCTGTTCTTGCCGTGGCCGACGTCATAGAACTGCCAGTCCTCGCGGGTCGAGCTGTTTGACGAACTTGCGGACCCGTTTCTCGTCTGCCTTGTCGGAGAAGTGGGCGCCCAACGTGCAGCAGCCGTCGTCTGGTCGGTCGGCGTAGATGCCGGGACAGCCCGCGCCGAAGATGCAGGCCCAGCGTGATGTCAACCAGGTGAGGTCGATCTTGTAGTGCTGGGTCTCATCGCTCGGGTCGTCGAACTCGACCCAGGCTCGGGGGAAGTCGAGGGCTACTTCAGGCATCTGCCCAGCGTAGGTGTTCCTCCCGGTGAGGTTGGCGACGCCCTGCCAACCTCACCGTTTCAGCTACGCCGGAATGCACACAGAAGAGGTGACGATCCTGGTCGGGAGGCGACGTCGATCGTCGGTGTCGAGGAGCGACAGCAGGAGTTCAGGCGGCCTCGCCACGACGGCTCGGTCCGCGCGGATCACGATAGGTCTTTCGATGAGTTCTGGGTGGGCCGCCATGGCGTCGATCAGCTCTTCGTCGGAGGCGTTCGCCAGTCCGAGCTTGGCGTAGCGGGTCTCACCGGTGCGCATCATCTCCCGAGGCGTGCTCGCCTTCAGCAGGCCCAGCACGCGGACGATCTCGGCTCTGGGCGGCGGATCCTCGAGGTAGCGCAGCTGTTGCATCGTGACGCCGTGCGCCGCCAGCAGCTCTTCTGCTCCTCGGCACTTGGAACAGCGCGGGTTGTACCAGACCACGACCGCTTCGTCAGTCACGTGGGAAGGGTACTCGTCACGCCGAACTAAGATGTGGGTGTGCGACTCCGGGTTCTTGGCGGGTCTGGCGCCTGGCCTGGCGCGGGCCAGGCATGCAATGGCTACTTGGTTGAGCTCGACGATTTCCGGCTACTCATCGACCCCGGCTATGCGACGCTGCCGCGACTGCTGCAGGTCGCTGCTGCAGACCAGGTTGATGCCGTGTTTGTCAGCCACGGCCATCCCGACCATTGCGCCGATCTCAATCCGTTTCTTCGGGCTAGAGCGTTGGCGGAATCACCACCCGCTCCCGTACCGATCTACGCACCACCCGGCGCTCTCGATGCGGTGCTCGCACTGGACCGACCCGGCATGCTGGACGCCGCCTACGCTCTGCACGAGTTCATCCCTGGCAGTCGTCTGGAGATCGGCCCATTCGTTGCCCAGACCTATCTCCTGTCGCACTGGGTGCCCAACGCCGGTCTCCGCCTGACGGCAGGCGACGGGACTCTCGCCTACACCGGTGATAGCGGACCGAGCCCGGAGCTGGCCAAACTCGCACGCAACGCTGACCTGCTGCTGGCCGAGGCCAGCTACGTGGATCGGGTGCCCGAAGATTCGCAGCTCTACCTGTCGAGCGCGGTTCAAGCCGGCCAATTGGCGGCAGCTGCCGGCGCCAGGCGGTTGCTGCTCACGCATCTGCTCCCGGGAACAGACCCGACTGCCGCGCTGGCCGCAGCTGCTGGCCCGTACGACGGACCGACCGGCGTCGCCACGTTCGACGTTGTGGCGGAAGTTCACTGAAGCCGGTGTCGGGCGCGTTAGCCTCGTTGTAGGAGGCAACCATGAGAGAAGCCGTGCTTGACGTGGGTTCCAACACTGCCCACCTCCTCGTGGTCGATGCGCACCGGGGAGCGCCGCCCTTGCCGGCGTCGTCGACCAAGCAAACACTCCGCCTCGCCGAACAGATCACCACCGGCGGGGCATTGTCCGACGACGGCGTCGACGCGCTGGTCTCGTTCATCAGGCTCGCCCTCGAAGAAGCGGAGGATCAAGGCTGCGAGTCGGTCACGGCGTTCGCGACCTCCGCGATCCGCGAGGCTACGAACACCGACGATGTGTTGGCTTACGTTCGGGAGCAGACCGGCGTCGAGCTCGAGGTACTGACGGGCGAAGACGAGGCACGGCTGACGTTTCTCGCCGTGCGGCGCTGGTTCGGATGGTCGTCTGGCCGACTGGCTGTCTTCGACATCGGTGGTGGCTCACTCGAGATCGCGACAGGCGATGACGAGCGTCCCGACATCACCCAGTCGCTTGCGCTCGGTGCGGGGCGGCTGACTCGTGAGTGGTTGCCCAAAGACGTACCGTCCTCCGCCGACCTCAAGTCGCTCCGCAAACACATCCGCACGCAGCTTGCACGTGACGCCGGGCCGATTCTTCGCGCGGGCGTCGGAGATCACACGGTGGCCACGTCGAAGACGTTCCGTTCGCTGGCGCGCATCTGTGGTGCGGCGCCGAGTGAAGACGGGCCCTTCGTACGACGTCTGCTCCAGCACCAAGACCTCGAGAAGTGGTTGCCGAAGATCGCCGCCATGACGAGCGAGGAGCGAGTCGCGTTGCCGGGGGTGTCCCTGGCACGGGCCCACCAGCTGGTGGCAGGCGGACTCGTCGCGGAAGCGCTAATGGACCTGTTCAGGATCGACGCACTCGAGATCTGCCCCTGGGCGCTCCGCGAGGGCGTCATCCTCGAGAAGCTCGACCTGCTGTAGCCGACCAGATCTGGCCGCTCGGCCAACCCTTAGTCTGAGGGGGTGAGTGATGCGGCGGATGAAGACTCTGACCCGGTGGTGAGCCCGGTCCGGGTGCCCGCCGCGAGAGTGGCCCTCTCGTCCGCATCGGTCTACCCCGAGTCCACCGCCAGCGCCTTCGAGCTGGCTGGTCGGCTGGGCTACGACGCCGTCGAGGTGATGGTCGGCATCGACCCGGTGAGCCAGGACGTCGGGGCGCTGCGGCACCTCGTCGACTATCACCAGATCCCGGTTTGCGCGGTGCACGTTCCGTGCCTGCTCATCACCCAACGCGTCTGGGGTACCGACCCGTGGGAGAAGTTGAAACGCAGTGCAGCGATGGCGGGCTCCCTGGGTGCCGACACTGTCGTCGTACACCCCCCGTTTCGATGGCAGCGCGACTACGCACGCGGTTTTATCGACGGCATCGCGGAGATGGAAGCCGAGACCGGCGTGGCGATCGCCGTCGAGAACATGTATCCCTGGCGGGCGTCCAAACGCGAGCTCCAGGCGTACTTGCCGGGATGGAACCCCGTCGACCAGGACTACGCCAACGTCACCATCGACCTCTCGCACACCTCGACTTCAGGGAGTGACGCGATTCATATGGTGACCGAGCTCGGTCCGCGGTTGCGCCACATCCATCTCGCCGACGGCACCGGCTCGGCCAAGGACGAACACCTCATCCCGGGACATGGCACTCAACCTTGTGCGCAACTGCTTGACCTGCTGGCCACCCAGGGTTTCGCGGGCAGCGTCGTCGTCGAGATCAATACCCGACGCGCCTCGACCCACGCAGCGCGACAGGCCGACATCGCGGAGTCGCTGGCGTTCACCCGGCTGCACCTGGCGACCGGAGACCCGCGTTTCGCTGCCTCGACGGCGGCCGAGTCGGGCGGCCTGGCTCAAGGTCAGGGCGGCTGAGGCAGGGAATAATCCCTGCACATGATGAACTCTTCGCCGCCAGCCATCTCGATCAAGGATCTCCGCGTGGTTCGTGGTGGCCGCGCCGTCATCCCTGCGCTGAACACCTCGATCGTCGCTGGTCAGATCACCGGCTTGCTCGGGCCCTCCGGCTGCGGCAAGAGCACCCTGATGCGCGCGATCGTGGGCGTCCAGATCGTCGAGTCGGGAACCGTCACCGTGCTGGGGAGCCCGCCGGGAGCCCCGGGCTGCGTCGACGAGTCGGCTACGTCACCCAGGCGCCGAGCGTGTACCCGGACCTGACGGTTCGGGAGAACCTCTCCTTCTTCGCCTCGGTTCTTGGAGTCGGCGGCGACGACGTCGACCGGGCCATCGCCACCGTTGGCCTCGACCGAGCCGACGACGACCTGGTGGATCAGCTGTCCGGCGGGCAGCGCTCCAGGGTCTCCCTCGCCGTGGCGCTGCTCGGCCGGCCCGACGTCTTGGTGCTCGACGAGCCGACGGTGGGTCTTGACCCCGTGCTTCGCCGGCAGCTCTGGTCGACGTTCGCCGAGCTTGCGAGCGCGGGCGCCGCAATCATCGTGTCCAGCCACGTGATGGACGAGGCTGAGCGTTGCGACCGGTTGCTCCTGATGCGCGAGGGCGAGCTGATCGCCGACGACACCGTCCGCGCGCTGCTCGAAGACACCGGCACCTCCGACATCGAGTCTGCGTTCCTGTCACTCGTCGAGACGGAGCGCGGCATGAATCCGCCGGATCACGATGGCGGTTGCCAAGCGAGTGCTGATCCAGCTGCGTCGCGACCATCGCACCCTGGCTCTCATGCTGGTGTTGCCATGCGTCCTGTTGACGTTGCTGTGGTGGATGTTCGACCGCAACGAGGAGGTGTTCAACCAGCTCGGCCCGCCGCTGCTCTCGATGTTCCCGTTCATCGTGATGTTTCTCGTGACGTCCGTGACGACGTTGCGCGAGCGATCCTCGGGGACGCTTGAGCGGCTGCTGTCGATGCCGATGGCCAAGCTCGACCTGCTGCTCGGATATGCGATCGCGTTCGGTGTGGTGGCGCTGGTCCAGGCGTTGCTGGCCGTGACCCTCACGGTCGGATTGCTCGGCCTCGATGTTGCCGGTCCCGTCTGGGCTCTCGCGTTGGTCGCGGTCGCCGACGCAGTCCTGGGTACGACTCTCGGGTTGTTCGTGTCGGCCTTCGCCGAGACGGAGTTCCAGGCCGTGCAGTTCATGCCAGCGGTGGTGATTCCTCAGATCCTGCTGTGCGGGCTGTTCGTGCCACGCGACGCCCTCCCTGACGTGCTCCACGCCGTGTCGAACGTGCTGCCGTTGAGCTATGCCGTCGACGGGATGCAGCGACTGCAAGCCTCGGCCGACCTCACCTCCGAGTTCGTCCTGGACCTCGTGGTGATCGGTGCGTTCATCGTTGCCGCGGTGGCCCTCGGCGCCGCCACATTGCGACGTCGTACGGCGTGAGCACGCCCCACGCTACGAGCCCCGCCTCAGTCCTCGGCGATCTCGGCAATCCGGTCGCCTTCGGTCACCACGTCTCCTTGGTTGACGGCGATCTCGACGATCTTGCCGGCCACTTCGGCTGGCACCGGGATCTCCATCTTCATCGACTCCAGGATCACGAGAGTGTCGTCAGGCTGCACGGTGTCCCCTGCCTTCGCCACCACCTTCCACACATTGGCGACGAGCTCTGCGTTGACGAAGTGACTCATCACGTTCCTTTGGTCGGCCCGGGCAAGCTTTTGATGCAGCGGGATTCATGCAGGTATAGCGAGCATATCGAGCCGGGTGCCGCGGATCGCCCGCCGATTCCGCGCCACCGGGTGCCACGGCGTAGCCTTGAGCCGGCGCCGGCGCAGCCGGCCGTACCGGTCAAGGAGGACCCGCGTTGTTGCGTCGTTCGTTGCTGATGCTGTCGCGAAGCGACAACATCAAGCACCTCGTCAGCTCGATGCCTGTCTCGAGTGGCATCGTCTCCCGGTTCGTCCCGGGGGAGACCGTCGACGAAGCCGTGGGCGCGACCCGAAAGCCTCGATCGACGACGGTCTGCTCGTCACCCTTGATTTCCTCGGTGAGGACACTCTTGACCTCCCTCAGGCGCAAGCCACCGTCGATGCCTATCTCGAGCTGCTCAAGCACTTGGCAGAAGCGGGTCTGACGCCGGGTGCCGAAGTCTCGGTCAAGCTCTCTGCGGTCGGGCAAGCGCTTCCGGGCGACGGTGAACAGATCGCGCTCGACAATGCTCGGGCGATCTGCGACGTGGCCAGCACGTTCGGTACCACCGTCACGCTCGACATGGAGGATCACACGACGACGGACTCCACGCTGGGCATCCTTCACGAGTTGCGGCGCGATTTCCCGACCACCGGTGCCGTGGTCCAGGCCTATCTGCATCGTACGGAGCAAGACTGCCGCGACCTCGCCTACGAAGGCTCGCGGGTGCGGTTGTGCAAGGGCGCCTACAAAGAGCCGGAGTCGGTCGCCTTCCAGGGCAAGCATGAGGTGAACCTCTCCTACGTACGCTGCCTCAAGGCGCTGATGGCCGGCCCTGGCTACCCGATGGTGGCCACCCACGATCCCAAGCTCATCGAGATCGCCGGTGCTCTCGCGGCTCGCAACGAACGGGCCCAGGGGAGCTACGAGTACCAGATGTTGTTCGGCATCCGGCCTGACGAGCAGAAGCGTCTCGCCGCGGTCGGAGAAAAGGTGCGCGTCTACATCCCCTACGGCGACCAGTGGTACGGCTACCTGATGAGACGGCTCGCCGAGCGCCCCGCCAACCTGGCATTCTTCGCAAGGTCAGTCCTCACCAAGGGCTGACCCCACGACACGCTCCATGACAGAAGGAGGCAGCCGATGACGGTCGCGATCCTCGGCGCGGGGGTGATGGGCGAGACGGTGGTGTCCGGCCTCGTGCGTGCCGGGCGCCCGCCCGCCGAGCTGCTGATGTCTGAACGACGCCCGGCGAGAGCGGCTGAGCTGCGCGAGCGGTACGGCGTCGATGTCGTCTCCAACATCGACGCGGCCACCAAGGCCGACACCCTGATGCTCGTCGTCAAGCCGCAAGACATGCCTGATCTGCTCGACGAGATCGCTCCTGTCGTCAGACCCGCTCAGCTGGTGATCTCGCTGGCAGCCGGCATCACCTCGGCCTCGATCGAGGCCAGGCTCCCCGAAGGGATAGCGGTGGTGCGGGTGATGCCTAACACGGCTGCTCTCGTCGACGAAGGCATGGCCGCGATCTCGCGGGGCTCGCACTGCGACGAGGCCCACCTCGCTGAGGCGGAGGAGCTGTTGGCGGCCACCGGCAAGGTGATTCGCGTGCCCGAGAAACAGCAGGACGCGGTCACGGCGATCTCCGGTTCCGGTCCGGCATACCTGTTCTTCGTCGTCGAGGCGATGATCGAAGCTGGCGTGCACCTCGGTCTGCCCCGCTCCACCGCTACCGAGCTCGTCGTCCAGACCATGGTGGGTTCGGCAAAGCTGCTTCGCGAGACCGGCGAGCATCCGACAGTCCTGCGCGAGCGGGTCACCTCACCCGGAGGGACCACCGCTGCCGCGGTTCGCCAGCTCGAGGACCACAAGGTTCGGGCGGCGTTCATGACAGCGCTGGAAGCCGCGCGAAACCGCTCGCGGGCGCTGGCCCGTGGCGATGACGAGTAGTTATCGACGATGACCGGAGTCGCGCGTGTCGTTTTCGACGATGAGCTGACGCAGTACAACTTCGGTCCGAGCCATCCGATGGCCCCGATTCGGGTCGACCTGACGATCCGGCTGGCCCGCGCGCTCGGGGTGCTCGACCTTCCCGAGATCGAAGTGGTGCCAGCGCCTACGGCCTCCGACGACGACCTCGAGCTGATCCACGAGCCCGAGTACATCGCGTCCGTGAAGGGGATCAGCGCCGACCCCGGCCAACGAGATCTCGTCCATGGTCTCGGCACCGACGACAACCCGACCTTCGCGCGCATGCACGAGGCCTCGGCCCACATCGTCGGCGCATCGGTGGAAGCCGCGCGACAGGTGTGGTCGGGTGAAGCGCTGCATGCCGTCAATATCAGCGGTGGCCTGCACCATGCGATGGCGGGATGCGCGAGCGGCTTCTGCATCTACAACGACCCGGCGATCGCGATCGCGTGGCTGCTTCGTGCAGGTGCCGAGCGGGTGGCGTACGTCGACATCGATGTGCACCACGGTGACGGAGTGCAGGCAGCGTTCTACAACGACCCGCGGGTGCTCACGATCAGCCTGCATGAAAGCCCACGCACGCTGTTTCCTGGCACGGGTGATCCCAGCGAGAGCGGAGGGCCTGACGCGCAGGGTGGATCGGTCAACATCGCGTTGCCACCGGGCACGGGCGACGGCGGCTGGCTGCGCGCCTTCCATGCGGTCGTGCCGTCGCTGCTGCGCGAGTTCAAACCCAGCGTGCTGGTCTCCCAGCACGGCTGTGACTCCCACATGGATGACCCGCTCGCCCACCTGATGCTCAGCGTCGACGGTCAGCGGGCCGCCCATCTGGCGCTGCACGACCTCGCCCATGAGGTCAGCCAAGGACGCTGGGTGGCAACGGGAGGGGGCGGATACGCCGTGATCGACGTCGTACCCCGGACCTGGTCGCACCTGCTGGCCGTGGTCGCCGGCCGACCCCTTGACCCGCATACGCCGATTCCCGAGGAGTGGCGCGACTATGTCGCCACGGCGACCGGACACCGTGGCCCGACGGTGATGACCGACGGTCGCGATCCGCTTTTCACCGACTGGAGCAACGGTTACAACCCCGACTCCTGGCTCGACCGGTCCGTCGAGCAGACCCGTCGCGAGATCTTCCCGTGGCATGGCATCGATTTGGGGTACTGACCAGGCGGTACGGTTGGAGGAGGCAAATGCAAGCGACACGCCGACAAAGTGCGCCATATCTGTCTCGATTCAGCACTTTATTTTCGACTCTGCTTCCCCATCAGCCTCATTTGCCACTACTCTCACGTTTAAACGCGCAGGCGATTGGTCTTCGGTGGGGAAGCCGAGGAGCGCTTGTGCCGGAAGTTGGTGCGTCATGGCCTCAAACCCGCCCGGAGATGCCCTCTCCGAGGTCAAGTTCCTTACCGTGGCTGAGGTAGCCACGGCAATGAGGGTGTCCAAGATGACGGTCTACCGGTTGGTGCACTCAGGTGAGCTGCCGGCGGTTCGCGTGGGACGTTCGTTCCGCGTGCCCGAGGATGCCGTTAACGAGTATCTGCGGAAGTCCTTCTTCCAGGCAGGCTGAACACTGCAACTTGGTCGGGCGTACCCGTCAGACAGTGAACATTGAACATCGAGTCATCAGAACACCAAGAAGGCGAGTGCCCCGAGGGGCACTCGCCTTCTTCTTACGTGGGTGCTTTTTCTTTTGTGTGGGTGCGGGCTTTTGTGTGGGTGCGAGTCTTAGAGGCGGCGGCCGAAGTCGATACATCCGACCCAGTTGCCGCGGGCGTCCTTGCGGGCGCCGATGCCTGCGAGCCTGAAGGAACGGTCGAGCAGGATTTGACGGTGCGTCGATGAGTGCATCCACATCCGAACCATGTTGCGCGGCGAGACACTGCCCATCGCGAGAATCTCACCGGCCTTGCCGAGCTTGCAGGAGGTCATATACCTGCCGAGGTCCTGGTGGTAGAACTCGTTCTTGTTGGCCAGATGGCGGGCCCAGCGCTGGGCGAAGTTCTCATGGCAAGGGCGTACCGAGAGAGCCCTGATGCCGTGATGTGCGCGGGCCTTGTTGGCCCAGCGGTGCAGCCGATTCTCATAACCAGCCTGGCTGAGAGGAGTCTTCTTTGCCTTGGTCGCGAGTGTGACGGTGGTGGCCACATTGACGGCACTTGCGGAAGCACTAGACGGTGCCGCTGTCGTGCTGGCTTGAGCTGGCGTCTGGAGTGGCAGGACGACGGCGAAGGCTGCAAGAGCGGCGATGGCAGCCCCACCGAGGCCGCGCTGGCGGAGCCAGCCTGTCCTCGGAGATATCTGAGCCGTATGGCTAGTGTTCCGGTCTGACATTTATTTCTCCCTCCCCAGGGATCTAATCGGCCCTGACATGTTCCGGAGCCGACTTAGAGTGTGGGGGTAAGGTTGCAGAGCGTGCAAGTCCTATCACCAAGAGTAGTTAATTTGGCCCCGATACGCGGCCTATCGTCCAAAAAATGCACCGGAACGGCCTCCCCCGATCGGGGGACGAGGGCTCAGCCCTTCACCCTAGTCAAGACCCTTCCAAGTCACGCATAAGTATGAATCAGGGTCACATCGGGTGGGCCCAGGGTCAACCGGTAGGCTGGCCCGGTCGCTTGAATGCGGCAACGAGCATCCTCCCCGGCGGCTGTCCCGCAGCACCGGCCCCCAAGACAGCAACGCCCGAAAGGTAGACCGTGGGCTCAGTTATCAAGAAGCGCCGCAAGCGGATGGCGAAGAAGAAACATCGCAAGCTGCTGAAGAAGACGCGCATCCAGCGTCGCCGCCAAGGCAAGTAAGGCAGTACGAGCCCCGATGGGTCGCGTCGTCCTGGTCACTGGCGTATGCCGGGATCTCGGTGGGCGCTTTGCACGCCAGATCGCCGAAGACCCCCACGTCGATCGCGTGATCGGGGTCGACGTCGTCCCCCCTCGACATGATCTGGGTGACGTTCGCTTCGTCCGGGCCGACATCCGCAACCCGGTCATCGCCAAGGTCATCGCCGCCGACGAGGTCGACACTGTCGTTCACCTGAGCGTGATAGCGACTCCTAGCGGCGCCGGCGGGCGAACGTCGATGAAGGAGATCAACGTCATCGGCACGATGCAGCTGCTGGCTGCCTGCCAGAAGGCGCCAGGCGTCGAGCGCCTCATCGTGAAGTCCTCGTCGCAGGTCTATGGCTCGTCACCGAAAGACCCGGCGATGTTCAGGGAGGACATGGCGCCTCGCCGGATGCCACGTTCGGGGTTCGCCAAGGATTCCGTCGAGGTCGAGGGCTACGTGCGTGGCTTCGCCCGCCGGCGCCCCGATGTCGCGGTCACCATGCTGCGCTGCGCCAACCTCATCGGCCCTCGCATCGAGACATCCTTGACGCGCTACTTCTCTCTTCCGGTGATCCCGACCGTCCTCGGGTTCGACCCGCGACTGCAGTTCTGCCATGAAGACGACGCGTTGGCGGCTCTTCATCACGCCACTTTGAGCGATGTCGACGGCACGTTCAACGTTGCTGGCGACGGTGTGCTGATGCTTTCGCAGGCCGTACGACGGCTGGGCCGCCCGAGCGTCGCCGTACCGTCGTTTGCGATGAGCCCGATCGGCTCGGTGTTTCCACGTGCCCGGCACGCCGACCTCTCGAGCGAACAGACCGCGTTCTTGACCTATGGTCGAGGCATCGATACCACCCGGATGCGCGACATGCTCGAGTTCGAGCCCAAGCACACCACGGCCGAAGCGTTCGACGAGTTCGCCCGCCGACTTCGACCGGGCGCGCTCAACCCAGAACGCCTCGCCGAGCTCGAGCGACGGGTCTCCACGCTGGTCGCCAAGGGGACACCCGATGGCGGACGCTGAGGTCATCCCGATCGGGGGGCGGGGGCGACCTGGCCGCGGAGCACGCACGTCTCCGAGCGCAGCGGCGCGAGCCCTAGCCCCGCAGGCGAAGTCGGTGGCCCAAGATCCTGCCGGCAAGCCGACGGCGGCAAAGAAGACGACCAAGAAGACAGCAGCGAGGAAGACCGCCACGAAGGCGCCGAGAACGACGACGAAGAAGGCACCCAAGCAGCCGCCCAAGCAGGCGTCTGAGCCGGTGACCCCGATCAGTCACTCCGCCGATGACCTCGCTGACGCGATCGCGGGAGCTGCGCGTGAGGTGTTCGGTGACGCGGGTTGGGAGCGCAAGCTCGCTGAGTTGATGGCGTTTGCCCGTCGTCGTATCACCGGCGACTACGACGTCGACGACTTCGGCTTCGACGTCGAGGTCACCGAGAGGTTTCTGCTCACGGCCCTGCGGCCGCTGGCAGAGAAGTGGTTTCGCGTCGAGGTCCGTGGCATCGACAACATCCCCAGCGAAGGAGGCGCCCTCGTCGTCTCCAACCACTCCGGGACGGTGCCGCTCGACGGGATGATCACGTCGCTGGTCGTCCACGATCACGCCCACCGGTTCCTGCGCATGCTGGGTGCCGACCTGGTCTTCCGGTTGCCGTTTGTCGGAGAGATGGCGCGCAAGGGCGGAGCCACGCTCGCGAGCAACGAAGATGCCGAGCGGATGTTGTCTCGTGGCGATCTGGTGGGTGTCTGGCCAGAAGGGTTCAAGGGCATCGGCAAGCCGTTCGCCGAACGCTACAAGCTGCAGCGGTTTGGCCGTGGGGGCTTCGTCTCAGCCGCCCTGCGCACAGGCGTACCGATCATCCCGTGTTCGGTCGTGGGGGCTGAGGAGATCTACCCGCTCGTGGGCAACGTCCCGTCGCTGGCCAGGCTGCTCGGGATGCCCTACATCCCCATCACGCCGTTCTTTCCGTGGCTCGGGCCGCTCGGCATGATCCCGTTGCCGTCGAAGTGGCTGATCGAGTTCGGCGAGCCGATTCGCACCGACAGCTATGGCGATGGCGCCGCGGATGACCCGATGCTGGTCTTCAATGTGACCGACCAGGTGCGCGAGACAATCCAGCAGACGCTTTACTCACTGCTGATTCAACGGCGCAGCGTCTTCGCCTGAGGCGTCGACGCGTAACGCGCTGCGTGCTACGGAAGGCCGAGGGGATCGTCGAGCACCGTTGGGACCGGCAGCGTGATTTCGATCTCCACAGTGGGGATCGGAAGTCCTGGCACCTCCACCGTCACGCTGACCGGGGGTACTCCCGGCGTATCCACGTCTGCGCCGCCTGTCGTCTCAGGCGGCTGGGTCTGGCCGGGATCATCGCCCTGCGTCGGGTCCAGCGGTCCCGTTAGATCGGGAAGCGTCGGTATGTCGACGTCCGCTGGGTTGTTTCCGCCGTTCCCGGACTGGTGCTGCGGCGTCCCAGACTGACCTTCGGTCTGTGCCGGCAGCGTCGGGAGAGTTCCGCCGGGCACCGTGTCTCCGAGAGTGTCGTCGACCTGGGTGCGCAGGTCGAACAAAGCTGACGACAGCTGCAACGACGGCAGCGAACTGCATGTCGGGCAGGCATTCCGTGCCTGGGCGTCGAGATCGGTAAGCGCTTTCGCAGCTGCGGCCAGTTCGTCATCGACGTTGGCGGGCAGCGCATCGCTCAATGCATCGAGTCGTGCCGCGGACTCGTCGGCGAAGGTCCGCAAGTCGCCGATGCTGCTGTCGCTGGACTCCTCGTCGTACGCCGTGATGAGGTCGTCTGCACCGTCCTGCGCCTGGCTGGTGAAGTCGTCAAGCGCCTGGCCGATGAGGGCCGGCGTTGTCGGATCGGTCGAACGGGACACCGACAGGTCGCTGATCTCCGACAACCGGGTGCTGGCGTGCTCGAGCAGTTCATGGCCGCGGTCATCCGACGAGCCGGCCACGGAGACCTCGACGCCTTCGATGGCGCGCTTGAGTGGGTAGAGCGGGTCGCCGGGGAGCGACGACTGGCTCGCAGCGGCCACGCCTACAGCGCTTCCCACGACAATGCAGGCCGCGGCAGCCACCGAAACGGCGCGACGACGTGCTGGCTCAGCGGTGCGTTTCGACGTGCGAGGTGAACGCCGCGAGGTGGCCGGGAGGTCGGCGAGCTCTTGGGGCGCGGCAGCCATCAGGCGAGCGCGCAGGTCACCGGAGAATTCTTCCCGCATGACGGGGGTCTCGAGGTCACGCAGTTGCTCGACCAGAGCCACGAATGCGAGCAGTTCGCGATGCGCAGCGTCGCTCGTCGGTCGGCCGTCGACGGCCGCCGCGAACTCATCCGCACGCTTCCGTGCGGTCACCATGCGCATCATGGGGTCTCTCTGGTCGGTCCAAGTTGTTGCTCAGAGGTGGGATTGTGCTTCCTTGTGAGGATGAACGACCCAAGCAGGGGGAAAGTTACGGCACCAAACGGGCTATATTGTCCTAGCCTCATCGGACCCCCTCTGGCATCAGTTTGGCCAGGTTGCGTACGGCTCTGAGCTGGAGCTGTTTGATGGCTCCCTCCGTACGTCCCAGCGCAAGGGCGGTCTCGGCGATCGAGTTCTCGTTGAGGAAGCGCATCACCAGGCAGGTTTGCTGCTCCTCCGGCAGGTGCGTGATCGCCTCGTGCAGGATCTCGTTGGTCAGCCCGACGAGCACTTCGTCCTCGGGTCCGGCAGACACCTCTTCGTGCCCGCCGAAGTCATCGGTAGCCGACTCGAGCCTGGTGCGGCCGGCCTTGTAGTGATCGACCACCAGGTTGCGCGCGATTGTCATCAGCCAGGCTCCGAAGTCCTTGCCCTGCCACTGGAAGCTGGCCATCGACCGGAGCGCCCGGAAGAACGTCTCGCTGACCAGGTCCTCGGCGAGTGCCGGTGAGCTGACCCGGTAATAGACGAAGCGGTAGACCTGCTGGCTGTAGTGGTCGTAGAGAGAACCGAAGGCCTCTGCATCGCCGTCTCTGGCCAGGTCGACGAGTGCGGCGACCCGCAGGGCCGCATCGTCGGCATCCGGTGGGTAGTCGTGGCCACCGCCGCTGGGACCTGGTGACGTCGCGGACGAGGTGGCCATCAGCGGCCCAGACAGGATCAGGTCGGCGACAGCGCAGCGCAGGGCGTCATACCCTGTCATCGCGGCGATCTCGGTGCGAGCCATCCGGTCTCCCTCTGCCGGCACGTGTGCCGGTCCCAATCCGACTGATCGTACGCTGTGGCCGTACCCCAAGAGAACCCGTCAGTAACACGGATCACAAGGGACGAGAGGGCGGATTTCTCGCGCGGACCGTCAGCGGATCTTGCGTCGGAGCGCGATCGCGGCGGCCACGCTACCCGTGACGGCGCCGGCACACGCAGCTCCGAACAGGCCTAGCCTGGCCGCTTTGCGTCCTGTTCGGTAGTCACGGATTCGCCAGCCGTGGCGCCGGGCGTGGTCGCGCAGTTTGCCGTCAGGATTGATCGCGCACGGGACGCCCACCATGGTCAGCATCGGTAAGTCGTTGTAGGAGTCGGAGTACGCCGAGCAGCGCTCCAGATCGAGGCCCTCCTGCTCGGCGAGCGCTCGGACTGCCTCAGCTTTCGAGGCGCCGTGGAGCAAGTCCCCAACCAGTCGACCGGTGTAGACGCCGTCGACGCTTTCGGCGATCGTCCCCAAGGCTCCGGTCAGGCCGAGCCGGTAGGCAATGATCCTGGCGATCTCCACAGGCGCGGCGGTCACCAGCCACACGCGCTGGCCCTGGTCGAGATGCATCTGAGCGAGCGCCCTGGTGCCGGGCCAGATCCGGTGCGCCATCGCTTCGTCGAAGATCTCCTCTCCGAGTGACTCCAGCTCTTCGACCCGGTGTCCGGCGATGAAGGACAGCGCGGACAGTCGCGCGTTGGAGACAGCGGCCGGATGCTCAACGCCGACCATGCGGAAGTACGCCTGGTCCCAGGCGGCCCTGACGATGTCCTTGGTCGTGAAGAAGTCGCGGCGATGCAGTCCGCGAGCGAGGTGGAAGATCGATGCGCCTTGCATCACCGTGTTGTCGACGTCGAAGAAGGCAGCGGCCGTCGGATCGGGCGGGGTGGTGAGCGCAGCCTCGACTTCCGCGCTTGATGCCGCGGCCTCCCCGGCCAGCAGCGATCGCGACCGAAGTCTTGCGGACGGATCGCTGGGCAGAGGTGGCGTCACTCCGCCAGCGTAGGCCGTTCCGGGCCGCGATCTCGACCCCTCCTCGTGTGCAAGACTCGGCCCCGTGAAGGTGCGTATCTCGGCCACCAACGTCGCTGACCTGTTACAGCGTTGCGCCGATCGCGGCCCAGAAAAGGTCGCGCTCATCGACGGCGAGGCGCGTACGACGTGGGGGGAGTTGGACGAGCAGGTCTCGGCGCTGTCCCACGGACTCGCGCAGCGAGGACTGGTGGGCGGCCACCGGGTCGCGATCGCCATGGTCAACAGCACGGAGTTCGTAGCGACCTATCTCGCCGTGCTTCGTGCCGGCATGGTGGCCGTCCCCTTCAACGCGGGGTCGACAGCTGACGAGATCGAGCGGATGCTGCTCGACAGCGGCTCTCGGGTGTGCGTTGCTGACGAGCAGACGGTCGATGCCGTGCGCGCGGCTGTAAGTAACACCGCCCACCCGGTGCACATCGTCGTAGCGGGTGCATCGGCACAGCAGGACGAGACGGCGTACGACGCCTTGGGTGTTCCCGGTCCGCAGGTCTCGACGCCGCGAGACACCGAGTCACTCGCGGTCCTTCTCTACACGTCCGGTACGAGCGGTCGACCCCGGGCGGCGATGCTCAGCCACCGGGCCTTGATCTCGAACATCGACCAGGCATCCCAAACGAAGCCGGAACCGATCAAGAGCGACGACATCGTGCTCGGGGTCTTGCCGCTGTTCCATGTCTATGGCCTTAATGCTGTGCTCGGACAGGTGTTGCTCCAGGGGGCGACGCTGGTGGTCGGGCGGCGCTTCAGCCCCGGCGAGACGTTGCGGCTCATCGAAGCCGAACACGTGACATGTGTGCCCGTGGCACCACCGGTGATCGCCGCCTGGATGCAGGACGACGACGTCGACGCGGTCATCGCGAAACTCTCGTCCGTACGGCTGCTGCTCTCTGGTGCCGCGCCGCTGGCCGAAGATGTGGTGCGAAACTTCGAAAGTCGCACCGGTGTTGCCATCGAGCAGGGCTACGGGCTGACCGAGGCGGCACCGATCGTGACGTCGACGATCGGCACCAGCACCCACAAACCGGGGTCGACCGGTCACGCTCTGCCAGGTGTCGAACTGCGAGTGGTCGACGACGCCGGCCACGACGTTCACGTCGATGACCCCGGCGAGATCTGGGTGCGCGGCCGCAACCTGTTCAGCGGTTACTGGCCCGACGGCGACGGAGCTCCGACGGACGACGGCTGGCTGGCGACCGGAGACATCGGGTTCCTCGACGCGGACGGCGATCTGTTCCTGGTCGACCGGCTCAAGGAGCTGGTCATCGTGTCCGGGTTCAACGTCTACCCGTCAGAGATCGAAGATGTCATCTCCGAAGTCGATCAAGTGTCTGAATGCGCGGTGATCGGCGAACCGGACGATCGCACCGGTGAGGCGGTCGTCGCGTACGTCGTCCCAGCCGAAGGTGCCGACAGCTCGGCGCTGGCCGACACCGTGAAGGCGCACTGCGAGCAGCGCGTGGCGCGCTTCAAGGTGCCCTCGGTCGTCGAGGTGGTCGCCGAACTGCCGCACTCGGTCACCGGCAAGGTAGCGAAAGGCCGGCTGCGCGCGGCGCAGGCCCGGCGAGCGATCGGCTTGTCGTGACCGAACGCGTGCGGTTGCTCTCGAAACCCGGATGCCACCTCTGCGACGACGCACGCGCGATCATCGAGGCGGTGTGTGCCGAGCTGGGCGAAAACTTCGACGAAGTCGACATCTCTTCAAACGCCGCTTTGATGGAGGAGTACGGCGAGCAGATCCCGGTCACGTTCGTTGACGGGGCTCAGCACGACTTCTGGCGGGTAGATCCGCAACGGCTGCGTTCGGCCCTGACCGCCAAGGCCTAGGCGAGCAAGGGGCGGCCGAGCCAGTCACCCTCATCGCGTACGCCGGGGAGTACGAAGAAGAATCCACCACCGAACGGCAACGTGTACTCCTCCAGCCGCTCGCCCTTCAATCGCTCCTGCACAGCCAGGAACGCGTCGAGCGTCTTCTGATAGCTGACGAACGCCAGCCCCTGGTCGACCATGCCGGCACCATCGAAGCCGTGCGCGTAGTTGAACCCCTTGCGCAGGATCCGTTGGTGCTCCGTCGACTTGGTGCGCGGCCGCGCGAGCCTGATGTGGGCGTCCAGCGGGATGCGGTTGCCCTGGGGATCGTCGCCGTACTCCGGGTCGTCCGCCTCATCGGACAAGCCCAGCGGCGCCCCGCTCGCCTTGGAGCGCCCGAGGATCTCCTCCTGCTCAATGAGCGCAGCCCGGTCCCATCGCTCGACCAGCGTGCGGATCAGCCGGATTGCTTGGTAGCTGCCGCCGGTGGTCCACGTCGGTTCGACTCCGTTGTTGTGGTCAGACGCCCACCCACACGAAGTCGGTGGCGTCGCCGCTGGTCATGTCGAGGTTGGCAGTGCCGTCCTTGAAACCGAGCAGGTTGCGGTTCTCCGTGTGGCCGGGACGCTCGTCGGGCTCAGCGCGGCTGAACCCGTCCATCACCCAGTGCAGGACAAGGCCCGCTCGCGTTGCGCGCATCACCTGACGTAGGGCATGCGCGATCGCGTCTGGTCGGTCGGCCGCAATCTGCACGAGGACGTCGCCATGAGTCCAGGCAGGGTCGAGCCGGTCGTTCGCGAGGTAGGGCATCTTCACGAGCTCGCGAGGCTTCTGGTCGGCCAGGTCGTAGCGCTCATCGAACAAGGAAGCCCCCACGCTCACCGTGACCGACGTACCCCGGGTCGAGTCGTCACCGAGGATCCCGGTGCTCGGAGGTGGTGACTCCGGGGTCGCAGAGCCCTCGCTGACGCCGTCACAGAGTCGCTGCGCTTCCGCGCCGAGGTCGCGGAACGTCTGTTCGAGTGCGTTTCGATCGACGGTGACACACGTGAAGGCAGCAAGGAGAGAGTTGGCTCTCGTTCGTTCGGCGACTCCGGGCTGGGTGTCGCCAAACCAGCCACGCACCGGGCCGAGGCCGCGCGTCGAGTGGCCGGCAGCAAGCGCGCCCCCGACCACGCCGAGGCCGACGCCGGCCGTCCCGGCAGCGGCACCGCCGAGCACAGCGCGACGGCTGACCCGGAGTGGGCTCACAGCGCGAGTACTCCCGCGACCTGCGACAGGTCTTCGCTCAACGTCGCCAGGTTCGCCTGCAGTTGCTGCTTGTCTGCCTTCGTGAGCTCCAGGAATGACTCGTAGGTCCCGTCCGGACGCTGGTAGTCGCTCAGCAGCGACTTCGCGTCGAGGAAACCCTGCTCGATCTTGACCTCAAGATCCTTGTCGACTGAGGCGAGCACACGCTCATACGCCTGAAAGGCGCGCAGACTGCCGTTCACGTTGGCTGCCAGGTCGTAGAGGTCAGTGTGGGAGTAGCGGTCTTCCTCGCCGGTGAGCTTTCCCTCGCTCACCTCTTCGATGAGGCTCGGCCGCGCCCTGAGCGACATCCTTGGGAGCCATCGTCAGACCGGCGACGAGGTCTGGCAGCTTCGCTAGGTCTTCGTCCAGGGTGGTCGCGAATATGCTCGCTTCAGAGTCGAGCCGCTGCTGCTCCCACAGGATGTACTCGAGTCGGTGCCAACCCGTGAAAGCCGGGTCGGTCACGCTCGCGAAGTCGTCGACTCTCGAGTCGACAGCGCCGTCGACATCAGAAACGAGTCCGGCGATGGGCTCGATGGTCTCCCAGTGGTAGCGACTGTCGGCAAACGTCGACCTGGCCTTCTCGGCGTCGCCCGCGCGTATTGCGTCCGTGAACGTCTTGGTGGCGACCGTCATTGTCGTGGCTTCCTTGACGACGTAATCCTGGTAGTCCTTCACGCGCGACTGCAAGAGATCCGCGTCGTACTGCGGGGCGGGAGACCCGTTGTCCTCGGTGCTGTCGTCATCTGAACCATCGGAGCCGCACGCGCTGAGGCTGACCGTGAAGACGGTGGCTACGGCTGCGGCAAGGAGGCAGCGGGACATGCGCATGAGTGAGACCGTTCGACGAGGGCGGAGTATAGGTTAGGCAAACCTAACTTACCTGCGTGCCAGAGTGTCAACTTCACCCGCTGTGGCCATCGTCGGAGTGCCTCGTTGGCGTGACCTGAATCACCGGGCTGAAGAGCAGCCCCGAGACGATTTTGTTCTCACGTTCACAAACTCTTAGAGTGGCAGCACCGTTGCGTCAAAGGTGATCAGGAGCCCAAAGGAGCATGGTGACCGCTGCACGAGGCCGCAAGAGCGGCAGCGCCCGTGAGGATCGCGCTGAGCGTGGCATCCCCGAGGCGACGGTGGCGCGCCTTCCGGTTTACCTGCGCGCCCTGACTGCGCTGTCGGAGCGCAATGTCGCCACGGCGAGCAGCGAGGATCTCGCCCGTGCGGCTGGGGTCAACTCGGCCAAGCTCCGTAAAGACCTGTCGTACCTCGGCACCTACGGCACCAGAGGCGTCGGGTACGACGTCAACTACCTGCTGTACCAGATCGCCCGCGAGATCGGCCTGACCCAGGACTGGTCAGTGGTGATCGTCGGTATTGGAAACCTTGGTCACGCTCTCGCCAACTACTCCGGCTTCGTGTCTCGCGGTTTCTGCGTCGCAGCTCTGTTCGACAACGACCCGGCACGCGTCGGCGAGCAGGTGGGCAGTCTCAAGATCTCGTCCCTCGACGACCTCGATGCGATCGTGCGCAAGAACAACGTGTCGATCGGAGTCATCGCCGTTCCCGCCATCGCCGCCCAGGACGTGTGCGACCAGCTCGTCGCGTCAGGCGTCAGCAGCATCCTCAACTTCGCGCCGGCCGTCCTTGCGGTGCCAGACCATGTCGACGTACGCAAGGTCGACCTGTCGATCGAGCTGCAGATCCTCGCCTACCACGAGCAGCGCAAGGCGCAGGGCATCACCGAGCTGCAGGCGGGTGCGTTATGAGCATCCTGATCGTCGGTGCATCTCACCGGAGCGCTTCCGTCGACCTGCTCGAGCAGCTCGCCCTCGACGTCGAGGGCGCGGCCAAGCTCCGCACCGCGGTCCTGCACAGCGATCATGTGACTGAAGCGATCGTGCTCGCGACCTGCAACCGGATCGAGATCTACGCCGAGGTCGATCGGTTCCACGGCAGCGTCGAGGATCTCACCACGCTCCTCGTCGAGCGTGCCGACGCACCTGCCGAAGAAGTGATCGCCTCTCTGTACGTCCACTATGACGAAGCCGCGGTGGCGCACCTCTTCTCGGTGGCGACTGGCCTCGAGTCGATGGTCGTCGGAGAAGGCCAGATCCTCGGACAGGTGCGCGATGCGTTGCGTCGCGGACAGAGCGACGAGGCGGTCGGCAGCGCGCTCAACTCGTTGTTCCAGCAAGGTCTCCGCGTTGGCAAACGTGCCCACTCCGAGACCGGCATCGACCGAGCCGGTCAGTCGGTGGTGTCGGTCGCGCTCGAGGACGCCGCGGAGTCCATCGGGCCGCTCGAGGGCGCCCGCGTGTGCATTGTCGGCGCTGGATCGATCGCCGCGCTGACGGCCGCATCTGTACGACGAGCCGGCGCCGCAGACATCGTGATCTGCTCCCGCACGTTCTCCAACGCGCAGCGCCTCGCGCTCGGGGTCGAAGGTCGAGCCAGCGAGATGGCTCAGCTCGTCGATGAGCTGAGTCGGGCTGACCTGCTGGTCTCGTGCACTGGCGCGACTGGTGTCGTCGTCTCGGCCGAGATGGTCTCGACGGCGCTCACCGAGCGCACCAGTGACACCCCGCTCGCGATCATCGACCTTGCGTTGCCTCATGACGTGACGCCCAGCGTCGCTGACCTGCCCGGTGTCACGCTGATCGGACTCCAGTCGGTGGCCGACAGCGTCCACAACGGGTCCGCCCTCGAGGATGTCGCCGCCGTCAAGGCGATCGTCGCCGAAGAGGTCACCGCGTTTGCGTCGGCGCGTGACGCCGCCCGGGTTGCACCCACCGTCGTTGCACTCCGGTCGATGGCCACCGGTGTGGTCGCGACCGAGCTCGACCGGCTCTGGGGTCGTCTCGACGACCTCACGCCCGCACAGCGCGAAGAGATCGTCCACGCCGTACGTCGCGTGGCCGACAAGCTGCTGCACGAGCCGACGGTCCGCATCAAGGAGCTCGCCGGCCGCACGCCCGACGCCTCCTACGCCGAGGCGCTCGCCGAGCTCTTCGCGCTCAACCCGGCGGCTGTCGAAGCCGTCACCCGGGCGGGTGAGAAGGAGTGAGCACGATCCGCATCGGCACCCGAGCTAGCGCGTTGGCGCGTGAGCAGAGCATCATCGTCGGAGACATGCTGACGACTCTGCTCGGCGTCGACATCGAGCTCGTCAATGTGCTGAGTGACGGAGACACGTCCAGTCGCCCCCTCACCGAGATCGGTGGCCAAGGTGTGTTCGTCGGGGCCGTGCGCGAAGCCCTCGTTGCCGGTGAAGTCGACCTGGTCGTGCACTCGCTCAAGGACCTCCCGACGGTGCACGACGACCGTGTCGTGTTGGCTGCGGTTCCGCTGCGTGGCGACGCGCGTGATGCGCTGGTCGCTCGTGGCGGGTTGACACTCGGAGAGCTTCCGGCGGGATCACGCGTCGGCACTGGATCTCCGCGTCGAACCGCTCAGCTGCACGCCCTCGGTCTTGGCCTTGACGTCGTACCGATCCGTGGAAACGTCGACACTCGTGTCGGCAAGGTGACCGCTGGCGAGTTCGACGCGATCGTCGTTGCCCGGGCGGGACTTGTCCGGCTCGGTCGAGAAGACGAGATCACCGAGACGATCGACCCGATCCAGATGCTTCCAGCACCCGGTCAGGGTGCTCTCGCCGTCGAGGTGTCCGCCAGCAACGACGCACTGGCTCATGACGTGGCAGCCATCGATGACGTTCATACCCGAGCAGCCGTGACGGCGGAGCGCACCTTGCTCCGCGTACTCGAGGCCGGTTGTAGTGCACCGATCGGCGCACTGGCCGACATCGCCGAAGGCGACGACGGCCCCGAGCTGTGGCTCAGAGGTGTGGTGGCTGCGCTCGACGGCAGCCACGTGGTTCGGCTTTCGGCTGTCGGCCGTGCCGATGACCCAGAGGGCGTCGGTAAGGCCCTCGCCAACGATCTGCTGGCCGAAGGCGCCGCATCCCTCATGCAGGAGCGAGCATCGTGACCAGAGCACGCACACGTACGACGACCCGGGGAGTATCCCGAGTGAAGAACGCAGCACCCGCAAGGAAACAGCCCTCGAAGAGCAAGACGGTGAACAAGACCATGCCGAAGACTGCCGCCGCCAAGACGTCGAGCCGCGCCGCGGCCCGCGTCAACCAACCCATCGCCGCACCTCGTCCTGTCGGGTCGGTCGCCTTTATCGGCACCGGTCCTGGTGATCCAGGACTGCTGACCGTTCGGGCGTCCGAACTCATCCTGACCGCCGACGTCGTCATCACCGAGGCGCCCGAGCACGAGGTGTTGCTGCGCAGCCTGCTCGGCTCCCGCCTCGATGAGATCACTGTCGTCGACGGTGGGTACGGCGAGGACGGTCAACCGCTGACCCACGCCTCACGTGCCAAGCTCGTCGTCAAACACGCCAAGGGCAACGGCAACGTCGTCCGGCTGATTTCCGGCGACCCGTGGATGTATGCCACCGGCACCGAGGAAGCCGCGGCGTGCGCGAAGGCGTCCGTCAGCTTCGAGATCGTGCCCGGTATCAGCTCGGTGACTGCGGTTCCGGCGTACGCCGGCGTGCCGCTGACCACGCGCACATCGCGTGAGGTCACGGTGCTGAACGTCGCCGAAAACAAGATCGACTGGTCTGCGCACACCCACTGCCAGACTCTGGTCCTCCTTGCCGCCGTGAAGTCGATGGCACACGTGACCAAGGCGCTGATCGCCGCTGGCCGCGACGAGTCAACCCCGGTGGCGGTGACGTCGATCGGCACCACCACCGAGCAGCGCACCATCGTTTCGACGCTCGCCGATATCACGGCCGATGTGAGAGCGGCTCGCATCAGCGAACCCGCTATCACCGTCGTCGGTGAAGTCGTGGCGATGCGCGAGGCGCTCTCGTGGTTCGAGACGAAGCCGCTGTTCGGCTGGCGGATCCTGGTGCCGCGTACGAAGGAGCAGGCCGGGTCGCTGTCGACCAAGCTGCGTTCGTTCGGCGGCGTGCCCGAAGAGGTGCCAACCATCTCGGTCGAGCCGCCCCGCAACCCGTTGCAGATGGACAAGGCCGTGCGCGGTCTCGTCGAGGGCCGCTACGAGTGGATCGTCTTCACCTCGGTCAACGCGGTCAAGGCCGTGCGTGAGAAGTTCGACGAGTACGGTCTCGACGCCCGCGCGTTCAGCGGGTTGAAGGTCGCCGCCGTCGGCGACAAGACCGCAGAATCCATTGCTGCGTGGGGGATTCGGGCTGACCTGGTGCCTTCCGGAGAGCAGTCCGCTCACGGGTTGCTCGAGGACTGGCCGCCGTACGACGACGTGCTCGACCCGATCAACAGAGTCTTCCTGCCCCGCGCAGACATCGCGACCGAGAACCTGGTCGCGGGCCTGCACGAGCTCGGTTGGGAAGTCGACGACGTCACGGCCTACCGGACCGTGCGCGCCGCGCCGCCGCCCGCGCCCACTCGTGACGCGATCAAGTCGGGCAAGTTCGACGCGGTTGTCTTCACGTCGTCTTCGACGGTGCGAAACCTGGTCGGTATCGCCGGCAAGCCGCACGCCTCGACGGTGATCGCGGCGATTGGGCCGGCCACGGCGAAGACGTGCGAGGAGCACGGCTTGCGTGTCGACGTGCTCGCGCCGAAACCTTCCGCCGAGGAGCTCGCTGACGCGTTGGCCGACTTCGGGGCGACCCGACGGTTGTCGCTGATCGATGCCGGCGAGCCGGTGACGAAGCCGTCTCAGCGGCGTCCGCCTGGGCGCCGCCGGGCCACCTAGGGTCATGGGCTTTCCCGCCTCGCGACCACGAAGGCTGCGCTCGACGCCAGCCATGCGAAGGCTGGTAGCGGAGACCACGCTGCGGCCTAGTCAGTTCGTGCTGCCGATGTTCGTGGCCGAGGGTGCGGACGACCCGGTGCCGATCCGCAGCATGCCGGGTGTGGTCCAGCACTCTCGCGAGTCGCTGCGCAAGGCGGCCAGCGAGGCCGTTGAGGCCGGCGTCGGCGGCATCACGCTGTTCGGCATACCGACGACGAAGGACGGCACTGGGTCCGGAGGTCTCGACCCCGGCGGCATCTTGAACATCGCGATCGCCGACGTGGTCGCCGAAGTGGGTGATGCCACCGTCGTGATGAGCGATCTGTGCCTCGACGAGTTCACCGATCACGGTCACTGCGGGGTGCTTGCCGACGATGGAACCGTCGACAACGACGCCACTTTGGAGCAATACGCCGCCATGGCTGTGGCCCAGGCGGCAGCCGGGGTCCACGTCGTCGGAACGAGCGGGATGATGGACGGCCAGGTCGCCGTTGTCCGCGAGGCTCTCGACTCCGGTGGGCATGACGGGGTGGCGATTCTTGCGTACGCCGTGAAGTACGCCTCTGCTTTCTACGGACCGTTCCGAGAGGCAGTTTCATCAACGCTGCAAGGCGATCGGCGTACCTACCAACAGGATCCTGCGAACGGTCGTGAGGCGATCCGCGAGGTCAGTCTCGATCTCGCCGAGGGCGCCGACATGGTGATGGTCAAACCGGCGCTGGGCTATCTCGATGTACTGAGTGAGGTCGCGGCGCTGTCTGACGTACCCGTCGCCGCCTACAACGTGTCGGGTGAGTACGCCATGGTCGAGGCCGCTGCTGCCGCCGGCTACCTCGACCGCGAGGCGGCCGCGATGGAGGCCCTCACGTCGATTCGTCGAGCGGGCGCCGACTTCGTGCTCACCTACTGGGCAACCGAGGCCGCACGCTGGCTCGCTCGCTGACATGGCGGACCGCTCGGTCGACGTACGCCGGCTGACACCTGATGCTTTGAGTAGCCCCGCCCTCCGCCAGCAGGTGACTGACCTGTTTGACCAGCTCGTCTCCGGTGGTGCCGCGCTGGGCTGGGTGGAGCCGCCTGGAGTCGCCGGTATCACCGAGCTGCTCGATGACCTAGCGGCGGCGGTTGATGTCGCGGATGCCTGTGCCTTGGTGGCTATTAGCGATGGTCCGGCGACACCTCTCGTGGGGTTCGGCTACTGGCGCCGCTATGCCCGAGCGACTCACCGCCCACACGTCGACATCGAGCGGGTGGCTGTCGACCCGGGGTGGCAAGGACACGGGGTCGGGCGGCGGCTGACCCAGGAGTTGGTCGACGCGGCTCGCGAAGGCTCCGTCGAGGTCGTCACGTTGGACTTCCGAGGCGACAACGACGCAGCCGCCAGCCTCTACTCGTCGCTCGGGTTCGTCGAGTACGGGCGGCTTGAGCGCTTCGTGGCCTTCGGCGACTGCCGCTACGAC
The DNA here is from genome assembly GCA_963746185.1 of uncultured Actinomycetota bacterium. Lineage (GTDB taxonomy): Bacteria > Actinomycetota > Actinomycetes > Propionibacteriales > Nocardioidaceae > CAVVAE01. Next base: position 847,879 of record CAVVAE010000004.1, on the reverse strand, counting down.
AAGGTCTTCTACGCCCTCGACCTGCGGGGCCGTGAGCGCTAGAGCAGTGCGCTGCAGTCGGCAACCATGAAGCGGCATACATCCGCGAACGCGTGACGGACGTCGTTCTCGACGATCGTGTAATGGTCGCGGTATCTCACATCGCCCGTGAAGCCGAGCCTCTCGTACAGGCGGTGGGCGCCTTCGTTCGTGAGGTCGACCCCTACGCCGATCCGGGCATGGCCACGCTGTTGCGCCGCACCGGCGGCCGCCCTGATCAACGCCGTGCCGATGCCTTCCCCGCGATGAGGCACCGACACGTCGATCCCGTTGACCTCGGGTACGCCGCCAAACTCCTGACGTACCTCCGGCTCCCGACACCCGTCCCACAACACCTCTGCTCGGCCGACGCAGTCATCGCCGAGCCAGGCCGTAAGAAACAACGTCTGGCCTCTGAGGTGGCGCTCGAGGCGGATGCCGTTGAAGTTGCCCGGCGCCGGCACACCCGCGTCGATCGACGACGCGTCGTCGGCAAGGGCTGGGCGAATCAGCAGAGTGTTCAACGCGCGGCTGATCAGCAGGTGAGGGGGAGGCAGCCGCCACCGCCCGTCGGGAGGAGGCTGCCGAGGCCAAGGCTGTTCAGCACCTCCGCGAGCGTGTTGCCGGACAGCAGGTCGTTCGCCTCCTGCTGGGTCTGGCCTTGGAGCTTGTTGGCGCACGCCGTGATCATCTGCTGGGTGGTCAGCGGCGAGAAGTCGTCGAGCTTGCTCGTGCATTGCGCGAGGCCTTCGGCGTAGGAAAGGACATCCTCGACCGGCTTCGGCGTGGGAATGGTGGGAGTGGTCGGCGTCGGGTCGGATGAGCCGCCGCCATTGCCGCCGCCGTTACCGCCGCCATTGCCGCCGCCGTTACCTCCGCCGCCGTTACCGCCACCGCCGTCACCGTCGTCCGAGGGCGGCTCACTGCTGGGTGGTTGGTTGTTCCCACCGTCGCCACCGCCCGTCCCGTTGCCACTGCGATGCGGGCGGTTGTTGTCGTGTCGGTGATTGCCATCGGGGCGCTGCTGGGTTTCCTTCAACGGGATGAACGTATTGCTGGGAAGGCCGTCGGCAACGGTGTTGTAGTCGCCATTGAGGTAGGCCTGCATGATCGAGAGCACCAGGTCGACGTAGGCGTCGGAGTGGTTGTAGCCGAAGACCGCAGTGCGCTGACCAGACGTCGTGGACAGGTCTTGCTCACCCGCGCACAGGTAGACGCCAGTGGCGAGCGCTGCGTCGTCGATGTCTTGCGGGTCACGGACGCCGTCGGCGTCGCCGTCGACACCGACGATGTCCCAAGTGCCGGGGATGAACTGCATCGGGCCAACCGCACGGTCGTAGACCGGGTCGTTGTCAAAGGCGCCGCTGTCGGTGTCTCGGATCAATGCGGTGGACCGGGTGCCGTCGAGCGGGAGGCCGAAGATCCCGGGTGTGGACTTGCCGTCACTGCCAAGGACGCTGCCGCCATACCGGCCGTGGTCGGACTCAACGCGTCCGATCGCTGCGATCAGAGCCCATGAGAGGTGACAGCTGGGGTCGGCCTTGGCGAGCACTGCCGCGGCGCGCTGGTAGGCGGTCATGGCAGCAGTGGGGATGCCGTTGGAGGACAACGAAGAAGGGTTGCCCGGGTTGAGCGCGGGCTGGTTGCCGTTCGGGGAGATGTCGGCCGCATCGAGCTTTGGCGGGACTGTGTAGCTGGCCGGCTGGTCGAAGGAGGTGGTCGGGACGGCCGGGACTCCAGGGTCCCCGACGACGGAGTCTGCAGTGGCTGTGGTGGGTGACCCGAGGCTTGCCGTCCAGGCGCCGGCGAGGAGTGCCAACGGGATGAGTGCTGTCGCTTTCTGCCACCGGGGAGTGCGAGGTCGTTGCTTGCGCCGTGACGCCATTGATTCCTCCGACATGGTTCCCTCCGCTCCCTGCGGGTCTGCCGCGTGGAGCCCTACCTGAGGTAACGAGAGTCGAACTGCCAGGTTACGGCGACGCCGATCTCCACGCACCACCGTGTGATGTACCCCGCGGGCATTCGTTACTAACCTCCCAACACGCCTCCCCATGCGTCACAGCAGTTCCTCGGCCGACTGTGATGCGCCGGGGTGACTCCTCGGCCGCGCAAGCTCTCGGCGACAATGGGGCGGTGCCTTCTCACGACGCTGCTCTCGACGCCGCGACCGATCGTAGGAGTGCTGGTTCCGAGGCACTGTTTCGCCGCGCACTCGAGGTGACTCCCGGAGGTGTCAACAGTCCGGTTCGTGCGTTTGGCGCAGTCGGCGGTACCCCGCGCTTCATGGCCCGCGGGTCAGGCCCCTATCTCTACGACGTCGACGGCAATGAGTACGTCGACCTGATCTGCTCATGGGGTCCGCTGATCCTCGGACACGCCCATCCGGAGGTCGTCGACGCGGTCCACCGCGCGGTGTCAGCGGGCACGTCGTTCGGCACACCATCCCTGCCGGAGGTGGAGCTCGCCGCCACATCGTCGAGCGTGCTCCCATCGAGCAGGTGCGCCTGGTCTCGTCAGGCACCGAGGCCACCATGTCGGCGATCAGGCTGGCTCGCGGCTTCACCGGCCGCGACCTCGTCGTCAAGTTCGCCGGCTGCTACCACGGTCATGTCGATTCGCTGCTGGCGGCGGCTGGCTCAGGAGTGGCGACCTTCGCGCTGCCTGGGACCCCCGGCGTCCCGGCTGGGTCGACGGCCGCGACGTTGGTGTTGCCCTACAACGATCTCGGTGCGGTCAGGGAGGCGTTCGCGTCGTACGGCGACCAGATTGCCTGTGTGATCACGGAGGCGGCAGCCGGCAACATGGGCGCCGTTGCTCCGATCGAGGGGTTCAACGCCGGTCTCGCCAACTTGTGCAAGGAGCATGGTGCGCTGTTCATCAGCGACGAGGTGATGACGGGCTTCCGGGTGAGCCGAGCTGGTTACTGGGGGCTCGACGGCGCGATCGAGGGCTGGACGCCCGACCTGATGACGTTCGGCAAGGTGATGGGTGGCGGCTTCCCAGCCGCAGCGTTCGGCGGCCGCGCCGACGTGATGGACAACCTGGCGCCCGTCGGTCCGGTCTACCAGGCCGGCACGCTGTCGGGGAACCCGGTCGCGACGACCGCTGGCCTGACGACCCTGCGCCTTGCCACGGCCGACGTCTACGCCCGGCTCGACGAGACGGCCGCCACGATCGCTGGCCTCGTCGGGCAGTCATTGGCCGCCGCTGGCGTGCCGCACGTCGTTCAGGCCGCCGGAAACCTTTTCAGCACCTTCTTCGTCGATCCCAGTGAGACGCCCGTCGTGCGGACGTTCGAGGATGCCAGTGGTCAGGCACTGCATCAGTTCAGCGCGTTCTTCCACGCGATGCTCGACCAAGGTGTCTACCTGCCACCGAGCGCGTTCGAGGCATGGTTCGTCAGCGCCGCGCACGACGACCGCGCGGTCGACCGGATCGCCGACGCCCTCCCGAAGGCGGCCGCCGCCGCGGCAGCCGCCCGACCCGACCCCGAAAGGGCAGCATGAGCTCGTCCGACTCGTCCCCCGACTCGAAACCGGCGACCACGGTCGTTCACCTGCTGCGACATGGTGAGGTCGACAACCCGCTCGGTGTGCTCTATGGCCGGTTGCCCGACTATCACCTGAGTGAGCTCGGCGTACAGATGGCCGAACGAGTGGCCAAGGTGCTCACGGGTCGCGATGTCACGCATCTGGTGTCATCGCCGCTCGAGCGCGCCCAAGAGACCGCGAAGCCCTCGGCGGAGGCATTCGGCCTCGACATCGTCACCGATGCGCGGGTGATTGAGGCCGCCAACTCCTTCGAGGGACAGAAGTTCGGCGTAGGCGACGGGGCGCTGCGCAAGCCGTCGGCTTGGAAGCTCCTCTACAACCCGTTCAAGCCGTCCTGGGGTGAGCCCTACAAAGACATCGTCGTGCGCATGCTGGCCGCGATGCACGACGCCCGCGAGGCCGCCGCCGGCCATGAGGCGCTGATCGTGTCGCACCAGCTGCCGGTCTGGATCGTGCGCTCGTTCATCGAGGGACGGCGCTTGTTTCACGACCCGCGTAAGCGCCAGTGCAGCCTCGCCAGCCTCACGACCTTCACCTATGAGGGCGACCGCGTCGTGTCGGTTGCCTACTCGGAGCCGGCGGCCGATCTCGTCCCGGTCAAGGCGAACAAGAAGTTCACTGCCGGGGCATGACCGTGTCGCCCCGACGTCGTACTTCACGAACTGCTGGCGCCACCGCCATCGCTGCGATGGTCGGGCTCGTGGCGACCGCGTGTACGACGGCGGGGGCCGACAGCACCGGCAGCAAAGGCTACGTCACTGGCGATGGGTCGATAGCGTTGGTGGCCCCTTCAGAACGCAAGGCGGCCCCAACGCTCGAGGGGGACGCGTTGGGCGGCGGAAGTCTCGACACCGCGGACTACGCGGGCCAGGTCATCGTGCTCAACGTGTGGGGATCGTGGTGCGGTGAGTGCCGGGGTGAAGCGGAGGATCTGGCGGATGCCGCGCGCAGCCTGCCCGACGCGCAGTTCGTCGGACTCGACACGCGTGACCCCGACTCTGCAGCGGCTGAGGCGTTTGTGCGCAAGTTCGAGATCCCCTACCCGAGCCTGGTCGACCAGGACAGCCAACTGCTGCTCGAGTTCTACGACATCATCAACCCGAACTCGATCCCGTCGACGATCATCGTGGACTCCCAGGGGCAAGTTGCGGCCGTGGTGACCGGTGCCACGACGAAGAGCACGATCGTCGGTCTCGTGCAGGACGTCGAGAAGGACATCTGACCGCACGTGATGGCTGACACGGTCGCCCTATCCCTTGGCGCGCTGGGTGCAGCGGCTTCGGTCGCCTCCTGGTTCCGCGACACCGCCCTCGATGGGCCGGTGCTGCTGGCGATCCCGGTCGCCCTGATCGCAGGAACCGTGTCGTTCTTCTCCCCATGCGTGATCCCGCTGCTTCCGGGCTACCTCTCCTACATCACCGGGTTGTCCAGCGCCGACATCGTGACGAACGGCAGCACAGGTGTGCGAGGCCGGATGGTGACGGGGACATTGCTGTTCATCCTCGGTTTCTCGTTCGTGTTCGTGGCTGTGGGCGGTGCATTTGGACAGATCGGTTACGAGCTGATCGATCATCAGCGCGAGCTCACGAAGATCCTTGGTGTCCTGACGATTCTGCTCGGCCTGGTTTTTGCCGGTGTGGTGCCGTGGATGCAGCGTGACGTGCGCATCCACTCCGTCCCGGCAGTGGGGCTCGGGGCGGCGCCGTTGCTCGGCGTGCTGTTCGGACTCGGGTGGACGCCCTGCATCGGCCCGACTCTTGGCGCCGTGCTCACGTTGTCTGGTCTTGGCGGAAGTCCGACGCGGGGTGCCTTTCTCGCGTTCGTGTACTGCCTGGGTCTGGGTTTGCCCTTCCTCGTGGCGGCGGTTTCCTATCGCAAGATGATGACCACGGTCGGGTGGGTACGCCGTCACCAGCTCGCCGTGATGCGATTTGGCGGCGGGATGCTGGTCGTCGTCGGTCTCTTGCTGGTCACCGGCGCGTGGGACTCGATGATCGTGCACATCAAGGGCTGGATTGGTGGCTATGAAACCGTCGTCTGATCAGCCGGCCGTCCCCACGCTTCGCCCGCTGGAGTTCGCCAGGTGGACGTGGCGGCAGCTCTGCTCGATGCGCACGGCGCTGGTCTTGCTGTTCCTGCTGGCGATCGCGGCGATCCCGGGTTCGCTGATCCCGCAGGAGCGGGTTGACCCGTCGGCGGTCGCTGCGTTCAAGGATCGCCATCCGAGCGTGACACCGCTCTTCGAGCGGATCGGCATGTTCAACGTCTACAGCTCGGTGTGGTTCAGCGCGATCTACCTGTTGCTGATGCTGTCGCTGATCGGCTGCATCATCCCGCGCTTCCTGACGTACGCGCGGAACTTCAGGGCGCGCCCGCCGAAGGCGCCCCGCAACTTGTCACGTCTGTCGGCGTACGACACCTGGACGACCGAAGCACCGGTGGAGGCGGAGTCCGAGCGCGCTCGCGCCCTGCTCGCCGGGCAACGCCGACGCGTCGAGGTGTACGCCGACGGCGACGACATCGTGGTCAGCGCCGAGAAGGGCTATGTGCGTGAGGCCGGCAACCTGCTCTTCCACGTGGCGCTGCTCGTGGTGCTTGTCGGCGTCGCCGTCACCGGGCTCTTCGGCTTCAAGGGCAGTGCCGCGGTGATCTCCGGAAACGGCTTCTCGAACACCTTGATCCAGTACGACGACTTCACGCCCGGTGCTTGGTTCGACAGCGCCGACCTCGCGCCGTTCCACTTCGCGGTCAAGGACTTCCACGTCACCTGGGGGAGCGAAGGGTCTGGGTCTGGCACCCCGCTGACGTTCGACGCCGACCTCTCGGTGACCGACGAGGTTGGTGCGCAGCCGTATGACTACGACCTTCGCGTGAACCACCCGCTCGTCGTCGACGGCACGTCGGTCTTTCTCGTCGGCCACGGGTATGCCCCGCGTGTCACGGTGCGCGACGGGGATGGCGATGTTGCCTTCTCCGGGCCTGTGGTGTTCCTTGCCGCAGGACAGCTCGTTCGTGTCCTACGGCGTCATCAAGGTGCCCGATGCCGCGCCCACCCAGCTCGGGTTCGAGGGCTACTTCTTTCCCGACCGCCTCGTTGTGTGACGGTCAGCCGTGCTCGACGTTCCCTGACGCCGACAACCCGGTGCTGTCTCTGGTCGCCTACCAAGGTGACCTCGGGTACGAGTCGGGGCAACCGCAGTCGGTCTACGTGCTCGACAAGGACGAGCTCAAGCCGTTCACGACAGCCAGCGGCCGGCCGAAGGCTCTGCTGTTGAGCGAGGGCAAGACCGCCAGCCTCGGAAAGGGCAACGGGTCGATCACGTTCGACGGTTACGACCGGTGGGTCAAGCTCCAGATCAACACACGCTCCGGGCAAGATCGTCCCGCTGGTCGGCGTACTGGCGGCGATCGTCGGCCTGCTCGGCTCGCTGTTCGTCCGGCCGCGTCGTACCTGGGTGCGGTTGCGGACCGTCGACGGGCGTACGGTGGTCGAGGTCGCGGCGCTTGACCGGGTGTCAGGTGGCGATCCGGCAAGGCACGTCACCGAGGTGGCCTGGCGCTGCGACCAGCGAGGCCAGAGTCCGGCACGTCGACGCCGGCGCAGCAGGAGGAACGGCTATGACCGAGACGTTCGCGCACCTCAGCAACAACGCGATGTACTCCGCCACGTTCGTCTACGCGCTCGCCATGCTCGCGCATGTCGTCGAGTGGGCGAAGGCGCGTGACCTTCCTTCCGTTGCCGTGGCGAACCTCGTCGCGCGACGGTGCTGGTTTCCGATCCCGTCTGCATCAGATCCGCCGCTTGCGCCTCGTCCGCTCCCGGCAGCGTCCGACGACGAGATCGAGCGAAGCGACCGGTTCGGCCGGATCGGGCTGTCGCTCACGGTGCTCGGCTTCCTGCTCCACTTGGTCGGGGGTCCTCACCCGCGGGCTCGCCGCAGAGCGGGTGCCCTGGGGGAGCATGTACGAGTTCTCGATCACTGGCTCGCTGGCCGTGGCGGTGGCCTATGTCTTCCTGGTCCGCCGCTACGACGATCCGCTGGCTCGGTCTGCTCGTCACGGGCGTGCTCACCATCGTGCTCGGCATCGCCGTCATCGTGCTGTACCGGCCGGTCGGACCACTCGTTCCCGCGCTGCACTCGTACTGGCTGGTCATCCACGTCTCGGCTGCGGCGACCGCCGGCGGCGCCTTCACGATCGGCGCGCTCGCGTCGGTGCTCTACCTGTTGCGCAGCAGGCTGGAGACGAAGGCCGCCGCGCATCCTGAGGCGCCGCGCACGGGGTTCCTGTGGCGGACGCCGAACGCCGAGGCGATCGACCGGGTCGCGTACCGCGTGCACGCCTTCGCATTCCCGCTGTGGACGTTCGCGGTACTCGCGGGGGCGATCTGGGCGCAGTACGCCTGGGGCCGCTTCTGGGGCTGGGACCCGAAGGAGGTCTGGGCGTTCATCACCTGGGTTGCCTATGCGGCGTACCTGCACGCGCGAGCCACTGCGGGCTGGCAAGGACGGGCCGCGGCGTACGTCGCGCTGCTTGGCTACGCGACGTTCCTGTTCAACTTCGTCGGGATCAACCTGTTCGGCTCCGGCTTGCACTCCTACTCCGGCATGTAGCTTCGACCAGGTTGTCAGAAGTAGGTAGGGCTAGGGCCGATGTACTCCTGACAAGTCGGTGGTTAGGAGCGAGCGGGGTGGTCGTCGTCCGGGGGTTTCGGCGGCCGGCGGATGCTGCGCAGGAAGTCGGGGTCGTCGTCAGGCGCAACCACCTTCGGCCGCGGCTTGGGTGCCGCCTGGACAACGTCGCTTCCGTTGGGTCGGCCGTAGACCAGCCAGGCTGCCGGGCCCACGAGCGGGATGAGCACAATCAGGGCCCACATACCGCGAGGCAACTGGCGCACCTGCCGGGGATCGGACTGCGCGATCTCGATCCAGCAGTAAATCGCCAGCACGATGAGCAGAATGCCGGGAAGGAACCTCATGGCTGTCGACCTCCTCTCACCTCTCCAATGTAGTCCGATCCCCGAGAGAGCGTGAGGCATCTCGCCGACGGCGGGGTACGGGGATCTAGGGTGACGGGGTGGAAACGGACGGACTCGTCACGGTCGAGGAGATCGAGACCGCGGCCAAGCGGATAGCCGGCGCTGTACGACGCACGCCGTTGCTCCGTACGTCCCTCGGCCGCGAAGACACCGCTTTGCACCTCAAGGCCGAGTGCCTCCAGCTCGGTGGGTCGTTCAAACTCCGCGGAGCAACCAACGCCATCGCCTCGTTGACCGAGGAAGAGCGAGCGCGAGGCGTGATCACCCACTCGTCGGGAAACCACGCGCAGGCGATCGCCCGCGCAGCCCGTGACGCAGGAGTGCCAGCCACCATCGTGATGCCCCGGCAGTCTGCCGAGATCAAGCGCGCCGCCACCGAGGCGCTGGGCGCAAACTTGGTGCTCGTCGACATCTCCGAGCGGGCGGCGGTGACGGAACGGCTGCAGCAGGAGTCAGGCGCGGTCTTCCTCCCGCCGTTCAACGACGAGCGGGTCATCGCCGGCCAAGGCACGGTCGGCCTCGAGATCTACGAAGACCTTCCGTCGGTCGCCACCGTCTTCGTGCCGGTCAGCGGGGGCGGCCTGATCAGCGGCATCGCCGCCGCTCTCAAGGCGCGCAAACCGAGCGTGCGCATGATCGGCGTCGAGCCGGAGCTGGCCGGCGATCTTGCCGAAGGATTCGCCCGTGGTGAGCGAGTCGAGTGGGACACCGCACTGACCGGGCGGACCATCGCCGACGGGCTACGGGTCAGTGCCGTCGGTGAGCTCAACTGGCTGCACATCGCATCGCTGGTCGACGATGTCATCACGGTGACCGAGGAACAGATCCGCTCCGCCATGCGGTCGATCGTGCTCGGCGCGAAGCTCGTCTGCGAGCCGAGTGGCGCAGTCGCGGTCGCGGGCTATCTCGCGCATCCAGAGGTTGTGGCCGAAGGTCCGGCCGTCGCGATCGTCTCGGGCGGAAACGTTGAGCCGGCGCTGCTCGCCGACGTGCTGGTCGGAGGCAGGTCATGAAGATCTTCGCCCTCTACACGTTGGCTCGGCTCGGCCTCTTCGCCGTGGTGTACGGGCTCATCTGGCTCATCTTCGGTCGCAACCTCGAGTGGAACGCGCTCAGCGGGCTCTATACCGCGCTCTTCGCGATGATCATCTCGTCGCTGATCGCGTTCGCCGTGCTCAAGTCGATGCGGGCCGACCTCGCCGCCGAGATCGAGCGACGTGCCGCGAGGGCGAAGGCGGCGTTCGAGGCGAAACGCTCCGCCGAAGACGACGACTGACCGACTTGTCAGAAGTACATCGGCCTATAGCCCTACCTACTTCTGACAAGACGGTTAGGTCAGGCTGGCGACGAGGTATCCCGCGAAGAGCCCGACGGCGTACACGAGCTCGGTCAGGCCCGAGTCGCGCAACACCGGGATGAGCGCCGGCCCGGTCGCACCTCGGCGTACGACGATCTGGGCACGCCACGCAAACGGCAGCGCCACGGCTGCGAGGAGCGCCCACCATGTGACGGTGAACGCCACCACGAGGACGAACGCGAACGCCGCAGCCTGGAGCGCTGCGTAGAGCTCTCGAGACCCGCTGTCGCCCATCACCACAGCCAGAGTGCGTTTGCCCGACACCTCGTCGGTGGGGATGTCGCGCAGGTTGTTGGCGACCAGGATCGCGCAGGCAAGCGCACCAATTCCGCATGCCACCCAGACCACGCCGTCACCGAGCTCGCCGACCTGCACGTAGGCCGTTCCCAACACGGCGACGAGTCCGAAGAAGACGAACACGCTCAACTCGCCCAGGGCACGGTAGCCATACGGTTTGCTGCCACCGGTGTAGAACCAGGCGGCCACGACCGCCGCGGCGCCGACCAGCAGCAGCCACCAGCTCGACGTGGCGGCAAGCACGATGCCAGCGACGGCGGCGACAGCGAAGCCAGCCAGCGCGGCCGCTTTGACGTGTGCCGGCTTCGCCGCACCAGACCCGACCAGTCGCAGGGGGCCGACGCGGTTGTCGTCTGTCCCCCTGACCCCGTCGGAGTAGTCGTTGGCGTAGTTGACGGCGACCTGCAGGGCCAGCGCGACAACCAGCGCCAACAACGCCTTCCACCACACGAACTCATCGGCGTAGACCGCGACGCCCGTTCCGGCGAGGACAGGGGAGACGGCGGCCGGGAGAGTGCGGGGTCGAGCACCCTCGATCCACTGAAGAGACGTAGCCATGGTGGCGGTCAGTCTCCCAGACCACCCGGCCGTAGTCTGTGTCGCGTGACCTCCCCACCGTCGCTGCGTCGTCCCCTTCACGGCAGTGCGCCCGAGGTCGAGCGGCTGTTGAAGAGCTGGCTCTTCGACGAGACGTCGCCGGCGTTGACGGTTCGAACGTCTGGGTCGACGGGCGGGCCAAAGGATGTCGCGCTGTCGGCTGCCGCGCTACGAGCTTCCGCGACGGCGACCCTGCAGCGGATCGGTGGTCCGGGTCAGTGGGTCCTGGCGCTGCCGCCTCACTACGTCGCAGGGCTGCAGGTCATCACCCGGTCGGTTCTCGCCGGGACCTCGCCCGTCGTACTCGAGGATCATCCAGACCTGTCGGCCGCCACCGCGGCGTTGACTGGAGATCGTCGCTACCTCGCGGTCGTTCCGACGCAGCTGCACCGGTGGATGCAGAACGACGTCGACATCAAGGCACTCACGGAGTACGACGCCGTGCTCGTCGGTGGCTCGGCAGCCCGACCTGCCCTGCTCGCTGAGGCCCTTGAGCGTGGCGTGCGGGTGATCACGACGTACGGCATGAGCGAGACCTGCGGCGGTTGCGTGTACGACGGCTGGCCGCTCGACGGCGTCGCTGTGGCGCTCGGATCGGCTGGTGAGGTGCGCATCGCCGGGCCGGTGCTCTTCGACGGGTACGTCGATCGACCTGATCTCACCGCCGAGGTGCTCCGCGACGGCTGGCTGCACACACCCGACCTGGCCCGGTTCGATGCCGACGGGCGGCTGGTGCTGCTCGGCCGAGCCGATGACGTGGTGATCAGTGGGGGCGTCAACGTCGTCCTGGCGGACGTGGAGGCCCGGCTGGCCCAGATGGGCAGCGTGGACCACGTAGCGGTGACCTCGCGACCCGACCCCGAGTGGGGCGCCACGGTGGTCGCGCTCGTCGTCTCGAAGCACCCACCAGACCTCGGTGAGGTCCGGGACTTCGTGGCCGTCCAGCACCCACGCAGCTGGGCACCGCGCGAGCTGATCGTGGTCGAGGCGCTGCCGCTGCTCGAGTCGGGCAAGGTCGATCGGCAGCGCCTCCCGCAACTGCTCGATGTGGCCGACACGTGACGCCGCGGTTCGAGGTCTTCTCGCTGCCGATGAACGTTCGCTTTCGTGGCGTCGACCACCGCGAGGGTGTGCTGATCCACGGTGCGGCTGGCGTCGGCGAGTTCAGCCCGTTCTGGGACTACGACGTAAAGGAGTCCGCTTCATGGCTGGCCGCCGCGCTCGAGGCCGCCGACACCGGTTTCCCTAACCCGGTGCGTGACAGCGTGCCCGTCAACTGCACGGTGCCGGCCGTGAGCCCGGAGCAGGCGATTGCGATCGTGACCGACCCCCACGGCTGCCGGACCGCGAAGGTGAAGGTGGCCGAACCGGGTCAACGTCTCGACGACGACCTGGCCCGAGTCGCTGCTGTTCGAGGTGCGCTCGGCCGCGAAGGCAAGGTCCGAGTCGACGCCAACGGTGGGTGGTCTGTCGAGCAAGCCGCCGAAGCCATTGGTGCTCTGATGGAGTTCGACCTGGAGTACGTCGAACAGCCGGTCGCCTCGGTCGAGGACCTGGCGCTGGTGAGGCGACGCGTCGACGTACCCATTGCTGCCGATGAGTCGATTCGCCGAGCCGACGATCCGCACCGAGTCGTCGAGCTCGACGCGGCCGACATCGTGGTGCTCAAGGTGCAGCCGCTCGGCGGAGTCCGCGCTTGCCTGCGCTTGGCCGAGAAGCTGGCGATCCCTGTCGTGGTCTCGTCCGCGCTCGAGTCATCGGTGGGGATAGCAGCCGGGGTCGCTCTGGCGGCGGCGCTTCCGGAGCTGCCGTATGCCTGCGGGTTGGCGACCACGTCGATGCTGACGCGTGACCTTACGGACGAGCCGATGACGCCGATCGATGGTGCGCTCACGGTGCGGTCCACTCGCGCTGATCCCGGCTTGATCGCGGCCGCCCAAGTCGATGCTGCGACCGAGCAACGATGGCGCGAGCGACTGGCGCAATGCCAACAGGTGCTGGAAGATCGGGCTCGATGAACACCTCGGCTGAGCTCGCCGTCGCGGTCGTTTCTGCGTTGCGGCGTACTGGTGTCAGCGATGTGGTGCTCGCCCCCGGATCGCGTTCGGCCGCACTTGCGGTGGCCTTGCATGAGGCCGACGCGGCCGGCCTGTTGCGCTTGCACGTTCGCATCGACGAGCGCACGGCTGGCTTCCTGGCGCTCGGCCTGTTGAAAGGGTCGCACCACCCCGTCGCGGTCGTGACCACGTCGGGCACGGCCGTCGCCAACCTGCACCCAGCTGTCCTCGAGGCCTCCCATGTCGGGGTTCCGCTGATCATCTTGTCCGCCGATCGCCCGGCCGCGCTCCGGGGCACTGGCGCCAACCAGACCACTGAACAGGTGGGGCTGCTCGGCCGACGCGTGAGATTCGTCGACGTTCCGGTGGGAGACGTGGTGCAGGCGGCGGATGCGATTCACGCTGGCGTACGACGGCGGGCTCCGGTGCAGGTCAACCTCCAGTTCGCCGAGCCACTGCTACCCGAACCGTTGCCGCTGCTCGGTGAGCTGGCCGACACGTCCGTGCAAGCTCGTGGACCTCGTCATTGGTCGCAGCGCGAGGAGTCCGACGACGGCGAGCACCTCTATGCGGGTCCGCTGACCGTGGTGGTTGCTGGTGACGATGCCGGGCCACCTGCTCGCATGATGGCCCAGAAGGCGAACTGGCCGCTGCTTGCCGAACCCACTTCCGGATCACGCACTGGCACCCACGCGTTGCGGACCTACCGGCTGCTGCTCGAGTCCGAGCTGGGCGATCAGATCGAGCGGGTCGTCGTGACGGGACACCCGACGTTGTCACGACCAGTCACGCGACTGATCTCACGATCAGACATCGAAGTGGTGTCCGTGCGCGGACCGGGGGGCGTGTGCACTGATCCTGGCCGCGTGGCGGTGCATGTCGACGCGATGCCGGTAGTCGACGAGTCGGAGGACGAGTCCTGGATCTCCGCATGGCGTGCTGCCGACGCCAAGCTCTCGGCCGGCGTGGACGACGTTGCCGCTACCGAGCACGGCGCGCCGTTGCGGGTTGCGGCCGAGATCGCGCGGGCCGTCACCGACCAGGCCCTCCTGGTCGTGGGCTCGTCACAGCCAGTTCGCGACTTCGACATCATGGCCACGCCCTACCCGGTGGGCGGGCGCCGCCGCATCGTCGGCAACCGCGGCCTCGCGGGGATCGACGGCACCCTGTCGACGGCCATCGGTGCCGCGCTCGGCCGCCCTTCGTCGACTCGGTCGCTCGCTTACGTCGGAGACGTGACGTTCCTGCACGACGCGAACGCGTTGGTGCTGGGTCCCGACGAGCCTCGCCCGGATCTCACGATCGTGGTGGCGAACGACGACGGCGGCGCCATCTTCTCCACTCTCGAGCAGGGCGGCCCGGACTTCACCGACTCGTTCGAGCGAGTCTTCGGCACGCCGCACGGAGTGGACATCGGTGCGCTGTGCCGGGCTACTCAGACGTCATACGAGCGGATTGATGACCCAGCCGAACTGCGAACCGCACTGTCTCGAGACGCCAGCGGCATCAGGGTCATCGAGGTGCCGCTGGCGCGCAGCCACCGCAGGGGTCTTGCTGAGCAGCTACGCGCCCTCGTCTGACCCTCGCCGGTCGAGCTTGTCGAGACCCGGTGATTCGACAAGGTCAATCAGCGGGTCCCTCGTGTGCACGGGCGCTTTCTCGCCGTATGCCATGATCGGAGGCTGGCCCAGAGGGCCTCTTGCAGCAATCATGGTCATGACGAGAGGAGCGCTGAGTGCAGGTGCGACAACTGGTCGCGGTGTCCGTCACCGCGCTCTGCCTGTCCGCATGTGCGTCAGCGGGCGACATCGCCACGACTGGCTCGTCCCGGGCTGGCGGTAACGACAAACCGGCCGCGAAAGGCCCTGACCCAACCGACGAGACGCCGGCCGCCCAGCCCCCGACGCGAGCCCCCGGCGAGCGGCTGGTGCTGCCCCACACCGTCGGTGCCGTCCCCTCGTTTCTGACGCCATCGCACAACATCGGTTGCCTCGTCACGTCGGACGCGGCCCGCTGTGACATTCGCCAGCACAGCTACAAGAGCCCGCCCAAGCCCGACACCTGCAACGGCGACTACGGCCAGAGCATTGAGGTCACGCGAGAAGGCGTCGCCGGCTTCATCTGTGTCACCGACACGGTGGTCAACCCCAAGGCACCGATCTTGAAGTACGGCACCTCAACGGTCGTCGGCGACTTCGGCTGCACGAGCACTGAGGCGGGCATCCACTGCTACTACCTGAAGTCTGACCCCGCTCATGGCTTCGACCTGTCCCGAGAGCAGCCGGCGCTCTTCTGAGGCTCGAACGCATGAGCTCGAGAACGGTCATAGCGGGACCCTGGCGGGCAAGCAAAGTGAGACATCTCATAGGCCTTGGCTGGGCATCACGTGTCGGGTTGAAGCCTCGGAAGATACGCGCAACGGTGGAGATGTCAGTCACGCCTTCGACACAGGAAAGAGTCTCATGCTCACCCTGACCAAGAACGCTGCCGACGTGGTCAAGACGATCACCCAACAGACAACCGACTCTGCGGACGCTGGCGTCCGCATCAGTCAGCAGGAGTCCGACGGATCGACCCTCGGGCTCTCCGCGGTCGACGCGCCGCAACCTGGCGACCAGGTGGTCGAGGAGAAGGGCGCCCGCGTCTTCCTCGACGAGACCGCAGCGGTCGCCCTCGAAAGCGAAGTGCTCGACGCGCACGTGGACGAAGCCGGCTCCGTGCAGTTCGGCATCAGCACCAAGGCCTGAACCACCTAGACCTGGCTGGCCCTCGACCTCGTGGTCGGGGGCCATTCGCTTTCGCAGTATGAGCCAGTCCGACTAGCCGCTGAGCGCGTCGCGCACGGGCACAAACTTGGCGGCGGCTTCAGCGAGCTCGGCCTCGGGGTCTGAGTCGGCCACGATGCCGCAGCCCGCGAACAGCCGGACCCGGGTGCCGTCGTACTCGGCCGAGCGCAGCGCGATGCCCCACTCACCGTCGCCATGGGCGTCCATCCAACCGACCGGCCCGGCGTAGCGACCACGATCCATCTGCTCAAGCTCACGGATCATGGCGACGGCATCCGACGTCGGCGTTCCACCGACTGCGGCGCTGGGATGAAGCGCGGCCGCCAGGCCCAAAGACGTCGTGGTGTCATCGAGGACGCCAGTGACGTCGGTGGCCAGGTGCATGACGTTGGGGAGGTGCAGCACGAACGGGCTCTCGGGCACGTTCATGCTCAGGCAGTACGGCGCCAGCGCCTCGGCCACGGATCGGACCGCGAACTCGTGCTCCTCGAGGTCCTTCGACGAACGCGCCAACGTCGCAGCCAGCGCCAGGTCATGGGCGTCGTCGCCGGTACGACGGATCGTCCCGGCCAGGACGCGGCTTGTCACGAGACCACGTTCGCGTCGTACGAGCATCTCTGGTGTGGCACCGAAAAGTCCCTCGACATGGAACGTCCAGCAGGCTGGATAGCGCGCCGCCAGCCGACCAAGGGGAGCGCGCACGTCGAGCGGAACGTCGAGGTCGGCGATCAAGTCACGAGCCAGCACGACCTTGTCGAGCTCGCCCCCACGGATGCGGCGAACGGCCTCGGCCACGACCAGCTCCCAGCTGGAACCACTCATCGCTCCGTCACTGAACATTACCTGACCCGGCGTCGTCACGGGTGTGTCCGCACGCAGTGTCGGGGTCGGCGCCAGGGTGCCGCGCGAGATCGTGGTGACCCACGACAAGTCACCGCGGCGGCCGACGACGACCTCTGGGACCACGAGGACTGACAGACCGGGTTCGTCGGCGTACGCAAAGGAACCGAAGACGAGCGGCCCGCTGCCAGGGACGTCGGCCTCGTCGCGCACGACGCAGTGACTGGAGACCTCGCGCCACCAGTGCTCAGCGGCGACGAAGCGCTCTGGTCCGGAGGTCGTGAAACGCGCGGCTTCGCCCCACGCCACAAGGCCGTCGCCGCGATGCACCCACGACAACGGTGCAGTGGCGGGGAGGAGGTCGACGAGGGTGCCCGGGTCGTCGATGACGACAGTGCGGGCAACGAGGGGGGCGTCGGGAGCGCCGTAGGCCTGGCTTGTCACAGTTGCCCAGCCTAGAGCGTGACGCAGCGCCTCGACATGCGAGGCTAAGCGACATGACGCGAGCCAGCCTGGACAAGCAGCCGCACGAGGTGGCGGCGATGTTCGACGACGTGGCGGAGAGGTACGACGTCACCAACGATGTGCTGTCGCTCGGCCAGGACCGTCGGTGGCGTCGCGCCGTGTTGTCCGCGGTGTCTCCGAAGCCCGGCGAAATGGTGCTCGACCTCGCGGCGGGCACCGGGACAAGCAGTGTGCCGTTCGTTCTCGAGGGTGCTACGGCGATTCCGTGCGACTTCTCCATCGGCATGTTGGCGGTCGGCAAGCGCGCTCGTCCGCGTCTGCCGTTCGTGGCCGGTGACGCGATGCGATTGCCGTTTCGCGACGAGACGTTTGACGCGGTGACGATCTCGTTCGGTCTGCGCAACGTGGCTGACCGCCGGCAGGCCCTGGCCGAGATGCTGCGCGTGACTTGCGAGGGCGGCCGACTCGTCGTCTGCGAGTTCAGCCAGCCGACGTACGCGCCGTTTCGCAAGGTGTACGGCGAGTACCTGATGAAGGCGCTACCCGCACTCGCCAAGAAGGTGTCCTCCAACCCGGAGTCCTACGTCTATCTCGCGGAATCGATCCAGGCCTGGCCCGACCAAAACGCATTAGCAACAGACATCGGCCAAGTAGGCTGGCGAACTGTGGAGTACCGCAACCTTTCGGGCGGAATCGTCGCCCTTCACCGCGCGACCCGATGACCCGACGACTCATCCTGATCGGTGGCAGCGCCGGCACAGGCAAGACGACGACAGCCCGGGCGATTGCTGCAGAGATTGGGGCGGGCTGGTTGCAGCTCGACTCGGTGTGGATTGCCTTGTTGGACGGCGCGTCAGGTGAGAGCGAACGAGACCTGCTCGACATCCGTGCCCGCGTACGTGATGGACACGAGAGCGCCGAAGACCTGGTCGGTCATGTCAGTGCAGCTGCGGCGGCAGTGTGTCGCGTCTTGCCGTCGGTCTTGGCGTTCGAGCTGGACGCCCACGAGACCTTGGTGGCTGACGGAGCATGGGTGTTGCCGGAGTTCGTTGCCGGGCTTGACCTCCCTGACACCGCCGTGTCAGCCGTCTACCTGCACGAGCCCGATCTCGGTGCCTTGGAACGCTTCATGGGATCGCGTCGAGAAGGGGCCGCTCCCAAGCCGTGGCACGAAAAGGGCGCCCGATTGGCCTGGCTCTACGGCAACTGGCTGGTCGACCAGGCGAAACAGCTCGGTCAGATCGTTGTCCCCGCCCAGCCGTTCGCCAACCTCCCCGATCGGGTCAAGCAGGTCCTGGCCCACTGAGTGACAAACAGGAGCTCCTCATGTCGCACGACTCGAAGCTGCACGACTTCGTGGCACAACGCAATGTGGGCGCCCTGGCCACGATCAAGCGCGACGGTCGACCGCAGCTGTCCAACGTCAGCTACACCTACGACGTCGAGACCAAGCTCGTGCGGATGTCGCTCACGGGTGATCGAGCCAAGGTGGCGAACCTCCGCCGCGACCCGCGAGCCTCGATGCTCGTCCAGAGTTCGGACGGCTGGACCTACGCCGTCGTCGAGGGCGACGTGACGATGAGCGAACCTGCTGCGCGTGTCGACGACGCCACCGTCGAGGAGCTCATCGACGTCTTCCGCACCGTCGCCGGCAAGGAACACCCCGACTGGGACGAGTACCGGCAGGCCATGGTGGATGACCGGCGACTCGTCGCCCGCATCACGGTGACGCATGCCTACGGACTGCCGGCCCGGTGACTGAAAACCTGGACCTCGGACGGCGGACGGCGATGGTCAAATTAGCCAACGCAGATGTGGTCTATATCGGTGGTGCGATGCCCCGGGCGTGCCCCTAGACTGACCGTTGATCTTCGCTCGTGAAGATTTTCACTTGTTCACTTGAGGTCGCGTTCCATCGTAAGGATCATGCCCATGCCCGACACGGCACTGACCTCCGCGTCAGAGCGGCAGGCCGATGTCATCGTCGTCGGCGCAGGCCCTGGGGGAGCTACGGCTGCGACCTACCTCGCTCAGGCGGGCGTTGACGTTCTCCTCCTCGAAAAGACCGCCTTTCCGCGTGAGAAGGTCTGCGGCGACGGCCTGACTCCGCGCGCCGTACGCCAGCTGATCGCGATGGGCATCGACCTCGACACCCCGGGGTGGATCAGGAACCAAGGGCTGCGCATCGTCGGTGGTGGTCATCGACTCGAGATGCCCTGGCCCGACCTGGCGGCGTACCCCAACTACGGTCTGGTGCGCACGCGCCTCGACTTCGACGAGATCCTGGCCCGCCACGCCCAGAAGATGGGCGCGCGTCTTTACGAGCAGACTGCCGTGACGGGACCGGTTCTCGACCCGGCAGGTCGCCTCGTGGGCGTGACCGCCAAGCCTGTTGACGAGCATGGCCGCAAGACTGGCGAAGAGATCACCTACCGCGCGCCGATCGTGATCGCCGCCGACGGCAACTCCACCCGGCTCAGCCTGTCGATGGGTTTGCAGAAGCGCGACAACCGCCCCATCGGTGTCGCCGTCCGCACCTACTACACGAGCCCTCGTCACGACGACGACTGGCTCGAGTCCTGGCTCGAGCTTTGGGAGGGTGCGCCAGGCGACAGTGCTCTGCTGCCCGGCTACGGCTGGATCTTCGGCGTCGGCGATGGCACGGTCAACGTCGGACTCGGCATCCTCAACACGTCGTCGGCGTTCCAGAACGTCGACTACAAGGCCCTTCTCAAGCGCTGGCTCGACCACACCCCCGAAGAGTGGGGGTTCCGCGACCACAACATGACCAGCCCGGTGCGAGGCGCTGCACTGCCCATGGGATTCAACCGGAAGCCCCACTACTCCAACGGCATGCTGCTCGTCGGTGACGCGGGCGGCATGGTCAACCCGTTCAACGGAGAGGGCATCGCCTACGCGATGGAGTCGGGCGAGATGGCGGCAGAAGTCATCACCCAGGCCTTGAGCCGTACGACGCCGGCGGCTCACGAACGCGCCCTCCAGGGCTATGTGACCGCACTCGACCAGCGCTACGGCGGCTACTACACGCTCGGCCGGGTCTTCGTGAAGGCGATCGGCCATCCCCAGGTGATGAGGTTGGCCACTCAGCACGGACTGCACCATCCGACGTTGATGCGGTTCGCGTTGAAGCTGCTCGCAAACCTGACCGATCCCCGTGACGGCGACACGATGGACCGGCTGATCAACGGACTGTCCAAGGTCGCCCCCGCGGCCTGATGGGGGCGGTCCTAGGATGGCAAAACCTGTGATTCACCAAGGCTTCGAGATGAGAGACGGGAGGGAGAAGGCATGACGGAGTACGTGCCGATTCTCGGCCTCATGCTCCTCGCCGCGCTGTTCGCTGTCGGCTCTGTGGCTATCAGTTCGGTGATCGGACCCAAGCGCTACAACCGCGCGAAGCTTGACTCCTACGAGTGCGGGATCCAGCCCACTCCTCAGCCGGTCGGGGGCGGCAAGTTCCCGGTGAAGTACTACATCACCGCGATGCTGTTCATCGTCTTCGACATTGAGATCGTCTTCTTGTTCCCGTGGGCCGTCTACTTCGACAGCATGAAGCTGTTCGGCCTCGTCGAGATGGCCCTGTTCATCGGCACGATCTTCGTCGCCTACGCCTACGTCTGGCGTCGTGGTGGCCTCGAGTGGGACTGAGGTAGCGGATCCATGGGCATAGAAGAGAAGCTGCCGTCCGGCATCTTGCTGAGCAGCGTCGAAGGTCTTGCTGGTTACTTCCGCAAGGCATCGCTCTGGCCGGCCACGTTCGGGTTGGCCTGCTGTGCGATCGAGATGATGACCTCAGGTGGCCCACGCTATGACCTCGCCCGCTTCGGCATGGAGGTCTTCCGGGCTTCGCCACGGCAAGCCGACCTGATGATCGTCGCCGGTCGCGTCAGCCAGAAGATGGCTCCAGTACTCCGCCAGATCTACGACCAGATGCCCAACCCGAAGTACGTCCTCGCGATGGGTGTCTGCGCGAGTAGCGGTGGCATGTTCAACAACTACGCGATCGTCCAGGGTGTCGACCACGTCGTACCGGTCGACATGTACTTGCCTGGCTGCCCGCCGCGCCCGGAGATGCTGATCGACGCGATCCTCAAGCTGCACGCCGACATCCAACACTCCAAGCTGGGTGCGAACCGCCTCGACGAGATCGAGCGCGATGAGCAGGCGGCCCTGGTCGCCGCACCGACCTCCGACATGAGGGGGCTGCTGCCATGAGCGACAAGAACCCGCCTCCCGTACCACCGCAGGGTCAGCCCGAAGGCACCCCGGAGAAGCCGGTAGGGGAGCGCTCCCTCGAGGACAAGCCGCTCGAGGAGCGCTCGGTGGCGGACAAGTCCCTGCACGACAACGAGCTCATCGTCAGCGACGACCCCGGTCCGCTCCCGCAGCAGGACCTCGAGGTCGTCGACGTCCGGCAGGGCATGTTCGGGATCTCCGGCAGCGGCGACACCTCCGGCTACGGCGGTCTCGTCCGACCGGTCGCGGTTCCGGGAGCCACCCAACGTCCGTACGGCGGATGGTTCGACGAGGCAGCCGACCGGCTCGAGCACGCCCTCGAAAGTGCGGGCGCTCTGGACGCCATCGCGAACGTCGTCGTACACCGCGGTGAGATCACGTTCCACATCAAGCGAGAGAAGCTGGTCTCGGTCATGCAGACCCTTCGCGATGACCCCGCGCTGCGGTTCGAGTTCTGCAGCGGTGTGAGCGGTGTGCATTTTCCCCACGAAACCGGCGCTGAGCTGCACGCCGTCTACCACCTGCTCTCGATGACCCACAACCGCCGGATCAGGGTCGAGGTCACCTGTCCCGACGAGGACCCTCACATCCCCTCGGTCGTCGGCGTCTATCCGACCAACGACTGGCACGAACGCGAGACCTACGACTTCTTCGGCATCATCTTCGACGGACACCCAGCCCTGACCCGCATCCAGATGCCCGATGACTGGCCAGGACATCCGCAGCGCAAGGATTATCCGCTGGGTGGCATTCCCGTCGAGTACAAGGGAGCGACGATTCCGCCGCCAGACCAGCGGAGGGCCTACAACTGATGACCGACACCACCAACGCAGCCCCTGACCCGTACGCCGTTGCCCAAGACACCACGTCCGGCAAGGTCTTCACGGTCACAGGACAGGACTGGGACTCCGTCGTCTCCGGCATCGATCTCGAGGCCGACGAACGCGTCGTGGTCAATATGGGTCCTCAGCACCCCTCGACGCATGGCGTGCTGCGACTTGTGCTCGAGCTCGACGGCGAGAACGTCACCGAAGTGCGGTGCGGGATTGGCTATCTCCACACCGGCATCGAGAAGAACATGGAGTACCGCAACTGGACGCAGGGCGTCACGTTCTGCACCCGGATGGACTACCTGTCGCCGTTCTACAACGAGATGGTCTACTGCATGGGGATCGAGCGGCTCCTCGACATCGAGCACGACATCCCCGAGAAGGCGCAGGTGATGCGCGTCCTCCTGATGGAGATCAACCGGATCTCCTCCCATCTCGTCGCGATCGCGACCGGGGGCATGGAGATCGGCGCGCTCACCGTGATGACGATCGGCTTCCGTGAGCGCGAGCTTTGCCTCGACTTGTTCGAGCTCATCACCGGACTCCGTATGAACCACGGCTTCATCCGTCCCGGAGGGGTCGCGCAAGACATGCCCCCCGGAGCCCTGGAGAAGATCAACGAGTTCATCGGCCTGATGCGCAAGCGGCTGCCGGAGTACGCCGACCTGTGCAACGCCAACCCGATCTTCAAGGCCCGCCTCGTCGACATCGGCTACCTCGACCTGGCCGGCTGTCTTGCCATGGGCGCGTCAGGCCCGGTGCTCCGCGCCACGGGCTACGACTGGGACCTGCGCAAGAAGGCGCCGTACTCCGGTTATGAGACCTACGACTTCGACGTCGTCACGTGGGACACGTCCGACGCCTACGGACGCTTCCGCATCAGGCTCGAGGAGATGTGGGAGTCACTGCGCATCGTCGAGCAGTGTGCCGAGCGACTGCAGGGCCTCGAAAGCCAGCCGACGATGATCGGTGACAAGAAGATCGCCTGGCCGAGCCAGCTTGCTGTCGGCTCAGACGGCATGGGCAACTCTCTCGACCACATCCGCCACATCATGGGTGAGTCGATGGAGGCGCTGATCCATCACTTCAAGCTGGTCACCGAAGGGTTCCGCGTGCCCACCGGCCAGGCGTATTCCGCCGTGGAGTCTCCCCGGGGTGAGCTTGGCTGCCACGTCGTCTCCGATGGTGGCACCCGGCCCTACCGCGCCCACTTCCGCGATCCGTCGTTCGTCAACTTGCAGTGCGCACCCGCCATGAGCGAAGGCGGGATGGTCGCCGACGTGATCGTTGCCGTGGCGAGCATCGACCCGGTGATGGGCGGAGTGGATCGATGAGCCTGCCGCACGACACCCTCGACGAGCTCCGCGAGCTGGCCTCGCGCTACCCCCAGCCGCAATCGGCGTTGCTGCCGATGCTGCACCTGGTGCAGAGCGTCGACGGCTACGTCACGTCTGAGGGCATCGAGGTGTGCGCCGACATCCTCGACATCACCGCAGCCGAGGTGTCCGCGGTGGCGACGTTCTACACGATGTACAAGCGTCGGCCGGTAGGCGACTACCACGTGGGAGTGTGCACCAACACGCTGTGCGCGGTGATGGGTGGCGACGCGATCTTCGAACGCCTCAAGAGCCACCTCGACGTCGGCAACGACGAGACCACCGACGACGGCAAGATCACGCTGGAGCACGTCGAGTGCAACGCCGCCTGCGACTACGCGCCGGTGATGATGGTCAACTGGGAGTTCTTCGACAACCAGACCCCGGAGTCGGCCGTGCAGGTCGTCGACGACCTGCGTAGCGGGGCCGAGGTCACCGCGACTCGCGGTGCTCGCGTGTGCAACTGGCGGGAGGCCGAGCGCGTGCTGGCTGGATTCCCTGACGACCGCGCCGACGAGGGCCCTGTCGGTGGACCGGCCACCTTGGTCGGTCTCAAGCTCGCCCGCGACAACAACTGGAAGGCGCCGAGCACGAACGGCGGGAGGCCCACGCCCGAAACCAAGGGTGACAAGGTGGCGGCGGTCGAGCGGGCCGACACTTCTCGCGCCGAGTCAGAGACGAAGGCCGACCACCAGGCCTCGCTGTTCGACGACTCGAACGACTCGAAGGACTCCACGGATGGGAATCGCACCTGATGGACACCCTGACCCCCGTCCTCTCCGACAACTGGGACGCCGAACGGGCCTGGACCTTGTCGTCGTACGAGCAGTCCGGTGGATACTCCGCGCTGAAGAAGGCGTTGGCGCAGCCACCTGACGACATCATCGAGCTGGTCAAGGATTCGGGGCTGCGCGGCCGCGGCGGCGCTGGGTTCCCCACGGGCATGAAATGGGGCTTCATCCCGCAAGGTGACGACAAGCCGCACTACCTCGTCGTCAACGCGGACGAGTCCGAGCCGGGCACGTGCAAAGACATCCCGCTCATGCTGGCAAGCCCGCACACACTCGTCGAAGGCGTGATCATCTCGTCCTACGCGATCCGGGCGTCCACTGCTTTCATCTATGTCCGTGGTGAGGTGCTGCACGTCGTACGACGTCTGCAGCGCGCGGTGGAGGAGGCCTACCTGGCCGGTCACCTAGGCAAGGACATCCACGGCTCGGGCTACGACCTCGAACTCATCGTGCACGCGGGCGCGGGCGCCTACATCTGCGGCGAAGAGACGGCCATGCTCGACTCGCTCGAAGGTCTGCGCGGCCAGCCCCGGCTGCGGCCGCCGTTCCCCGCCGTGGCCGGCCTGTACGCCTGCCCGACCGTGATCAACAACGTCGAGTCGATTGCCTCGGTGCCCTGCATCATCAGCAACGGCGCAGACTGGTTCAGCTCGATGGGCACGGAGAAGAGCAAAGGCCCGACGCTGTACTCCCTGTCAGGACACGTGACGCACCCCGGACAGTACGAAGCCCCGCTCGGTATCACGTTGCGGCAGCTGCTCGATCTGGCTGGTGGAGTTCGCGAGGGCCACGAGCTGAAGTTCTGGACTCCCGGCGGATCATCGACGCCGCTGCTGACGGCCGAGCACCTCGACGTGCCACTCGACTACGAAGGCGTCGCCAGCGTCGGCTCGATGCTCGGTACGAAGGCGCTGCAGATCTTCGATGACACGACCTGCGTCGTACGGGCCGTGCTGCGCTGGACGGAGTTCTACAAGCACGAGTCCTGCGGCAAGTGCACACCGTGTCGAGAGGGCACCTGGTGGCTGGTGCAGATCTTGGAGCGGCTGGAGAACGGCGAAGGCAGCGAGGACGATCTCGAGGTCCTCGTCGACCTGTGCGACAACATCGTCGGCCGCGCATTCTGCGCACTCGGTGACGGGGCCGCGGCGCCGATCACCTCCTCGATCCAGTACTTCCGCGACGAGTACGTACGCCATCTCACCCACGGTGGCTGCCCGTTCGACCATGAGGCTGCGACGTTGTTCGCGGCGTCTTCCGCCGGAGCATCCGCATGACGACCGACCAAGTGGAGCAGAAGACCGCCCTGGTCAAGACCGTCACGCTGACGATCGACGACGTCGAGGTCACGGTGCCCGAGGGGACGCTCGTGATCCGCGCCGCCGAGCAGATCGGCGTGCAGATCCCGCGCTTCTGCGACCACCCGCTGCTCGACCCAGTCGGTGCTTGCCGGCAGTGTCTCGTCGACATCCCCGATGCCGGCAACGGTCGGCCGATCCCTAAGCCGCAGGCGTCGTGCACGCTCGCGGTCGCAGCGGGCATGGTCGTGCGCACTCAGCACTCCAGCCCGGTGGCAGACAAGGCGCAGCAGGGCAACATGGAGTTCCTGCTCATCAACCACCCGCTCGACTGTCCGGTGTGCGACAAGGGCGGCGAGTGCCCGCTGCAGAACCAGGCGATGTCCAACGGGCGCGGCGACTCTCGCTTCAACGAGACGAAGCGCACGTTCACCAAGCCGATCAATATCTCGGCCCAGATCCTGCTCGATCGGGAGCGGTGTGTGTTGTGCGCTCGCTGCACGCGGTTCAGTGAGCAGATCGCCGGTGACCCCTTCATCGCGCTGATCGAACGGGGCGCCTTGCAACAGGTTGGCATCTACGAACACGAACCGTTCGAGTCCTACTTCTCGGGCAACACGATTCAGATCTGTCCGGTTGGGGCTCTGACATCGGCCGCTTACCGGTTCCGCGCGCGGCCATTCGACCTCGTCTCGACGCCATCGATCTGTGAGCATTGCGCCTCCGGCTGCGCCCTTCGCACAGATCACCGTCGCGGCAAGGTCACCCGCCGACTCGCAGGTGACGACCCGGCGGTCAACGAAGAGTGGAACTGCGACAAGGGGCGCTTCGCGTTCAAGTCGACACTGCAAGATGACCGGCTGACCCATCCGCTCGTGCGAGACGACGAGTCAGGTCAGTTGCGGGCGGCCTCGTGGCCCGAGGCGCTCATCACCGCCGCGCGCGGGCTCGCCCAAGCGCAGAGCGCGGTCGGCGTCCTCGCAGGAGGGCGGCTCACCGCCGAGGACTCCTACGCCTATGGCAAGTTCGCTCGGGCCGTGCTCAGCACCAACGACGTCGACTTCCGCTCCCGGCCGCACTCTGATGAAGAGGCGTCGTTCCTCGCCTCTCACATCGCCACCCAACCCTCACCGACGTACGACGATCTCGAGCACGCGACGGCCGTACTGTTGGTCGGCTTCGAGCCCGAAGAAGAGTCGCCGATCGTCTTCCTCCGGCTCCGCAAGGCAGTGCGCGGCCACGGCACCCGCATCTACTCCGTCGCCTCGCACACGTCACGTGGGCTCGAGAAGCTCCGGGGGAGCTTGTTCCAGGCCACCCCTGGTGTCGAGGCAGGTGTGGTCTCGCGGCTGGCCAACGACCCCGATGTTGCGCTCGACAGTGGCGGCGTGGTCCTGGTCGGTGAACGTGCAGCCGACTCGCCTGGCCTACTCAGCGCTGTTGCTGCGCTGGCGAGCTCGACTGGCGCCAAGCTCGGCTGGGTCCCGCGTCGCGCGGGTGAGCGGGGAGCCCTCGAGACCGGGCTGCTGCCCAACCTGCTTCCTGGCTCACGGCCGCTCGCCGATGCCTCGGCGCGCGTCGACGTCGCCGCGACGTGGGGCCTCGACTTGCTCTCGTCGACGCCGGGTCGCGACACGAGTGGCATCTTCGAAGCTGCGGCCACCGGCGACCTCAAGGCCCTGGTCGTCGGAGCCGTCGACGTCGATGACCTGGCAGACCCTGCCGCCGCAGTGGCCGCGCTCGACGCGGTGGACTTCCTCGTCAGTCTCGAGGTCCGCGAGTCCGATGTGACCAGGCGAGCAGACGTCGTCCTGCCGGTGGCGCCGGTCGAGGAGAAGAGCGGCTCCTTCGTCAACTGGGAGGGCCGGGTCCGGCCGTTCGAGAAGGTGCTGCAGTCCAACGCGATCACCGACGTGCGTGTGCTGGCGGGCATCGCGGAGGAGCTCGGCAAGTCGCTTGGCTTCCGCACTATCGAAGGGGCGCGGAGCGAGATCATGGAGCTCGGGCCGTGGGACGGCGAACGCGCGAAATTCGAGCCCGTCTCGGTCGCGTCCGACTCCGCCGACGGCTACGTGCTCTCGACGTGGCGGATGCTCATCGACGGCAGCCGAGCCGTCGACGGTGAGCCCTACCTCCTCGCGACCGCGCACTCGGCAGCCGCGATCGTCTCGCCGGCCACCCTTGATCGCCTTGGCCTCAGTGCTGGAGACTCGGTCACCGTGTCCACCGACCGTGGCTCGGTCAGCCTTCCCGTCCAAACCGGTGACATCGCCGATGTCGTCGTCTGGATTCCGACGAACTCCGAAGGTGTCAACGTGCACCGCGACCTCGGAGTCGGTGCAGGCGCTGCCGTCCGGCTCGAAGGCGGGTCCTCCTGATGCCGACGACTGTGTACCTCGCCGAAGACGACCTGAGTGCATTCGGGGTAGACCCGTGGTGGGTCATCGTGATCAAGGTCGTGCTGGCGTTCCTGATCATGCTGCTCTTCACGTTGTTCAACATTTGGCTGGAACGCCGCGTCGTGGCTCGCATGCAGCACCGCATCGGCCCCAACGTGCACGGTCCGTTCGGACTGCTGCAGAGCCTTGCCGACGGCGTCAAGCTGATGCTCAAGGAAGACATCGTCCCGAAGGCGGCCGACAAGGTCGTGTTCATCCTGGCTCCGTTGCTCGCGGCGATCCCGGCCTTCCTGGCGGTCTCCGTGATCCCGTTCGGGCCGGAGGTCACTGTCCCGTTCACCGACACCACGACGCCGCTGCAGATGACGGACCTTCCTGTCGGTGTCCTCTTCATCCTCGCTGTCGCGTCCGTGGGTGTGTACGGGATCGTGCTTGCGGGCTGGTCGTCCGGGTCGACGTACTCGCTGCTGGGTGCTCTCCGGTCGTCTGCGCAGGTGATCTCCTACGAGGTCGCGATGGGGCTGTCCTTCGTCGCGGTGTTCTTGTACGCCGGCTCGATGTCGACGTCGGAGATTGTCGACGCCCAGGCTGACCTCTGGTTCGGCGTGATCCTGCTGCCGTCGTTCGCCATCTACATGATCTCGATGATCGGTGAGACCAACCGCGCCCCGTTCGACCTCCCGGAGGCCGAGGGGGAGTTGGTCGGCGGATTCCACACGGAGTACTCCTCGATCAAGTTCGCATTCTTCTTCCTCGCCGAGTACATCAACATGGTCACGGTGTCGATGCTCGCGACCACGATGTTCCTCGGCGGCTGGCGAGCCCCGTGGCCGCTCTCGCTCTGGGAAGATGCCAACCAGGGCTACTGGCCGGTGCTGTGGTTCCTCGCCAAGGTGCTGCTCTTTGTCTTCGTCTTCATCTGGCTCCGCGGCACGCTGCCTCGCCTGCGCTACGACCAGTTCATGAAGTTCGGGTGGAAGGCGCTGATCCCGGTTTCGCTGCTGTGGATCCTCGCGGTCGGCACGATCCGGGCGATCAGCCTCGAGGGACCCATCGACAGGACGTCACTCTTCATTGCGGCGGCGATCGCTGTCGTGGTGTTCATCGCCTTGGGCTTCGTCCCGGAGGGGCGTGACGAGGAGGAAGCCGCGCAACCCGAGGCGGTCGACGACGCCGACGCATTCGCCGGTGGATACCCGGTTCCGCCGATGCCCGAAGAGGAGAACGCTCGTGGCTAGCGTGAAGGAACAGTTCTGGGACCCGATCGCCGGCTTCGGCGTGACGTTCCGGACCATGTTCAAGAAGGTCGTCACGGAGCAGTATCCGTTCGAGAAGAAGTCGACCGCACCGCGCTTCCACGGGCGACACCAACTCAACCGTTGGCCCGACGGACTCGAGAAGTGCATCGGCTGCGAGTTGTGTGCGTGGGCCTGCCCAGCGGACGCGATCTACGTCGAAGGCGCCAACAATGACGACGCCGAGGGTCAACGCTACGCACCGGGTGAGCGCTACGGCCGCGTCTACCAGATCAACTATCTGCGCTGCATCCTTTGTGGGCTTTGCATCGAGGCCTGCCCGACTCGGGCGCTGACGATGACCAACGAGTACGAACTCGCCGACAACAACCGGGCCGACCTGATCTATGAGAAGAAGGATTTGTTGGCGCCGCTGCTGCCGGGCATGGAAGAACCGCCACACCCGATGCGGCTCGGCGACAACGAGGGCGACTACTACCGAGGGGCAGCCACGACGTCCCGCAACCGGGGCGAAGGTGAGGTCCCAGCGTGATTACCTTCTGGATCCTCGCCCCGGTGATGGTGGCTGCGGCGTTGGGCATGGTCGTCGTACGCAAGGCAGTGCACTCGGCCCTGCTGCTCGCCGTCGTGATGGTCTCACTTGCCGTGTTGTACGCCGTGCAGGACGCTCCCTTCCTCTTCGCCGTCCAGATCATCGTCTACACCGGTGCCGTCTTGATGCTGTTCCTGTTCGTGCTGATGCTCGTCGGCGTCGATACCCCCGACTCACTCGTCGAGACACTTCGCGGTCAGCGCGCCGCCGCCATCGTGGTTGGAGCGGTTTTTGCGATTCTCCTCGTCGCGGGGATCACTCAGGCAACCATCGGGGCGGTCGTGGGGCTCGACGAGGCGAACGACGGTGGCAATGTGCCCGCGGTTGCCACGCTGTTGTTCAGCAAATACGTGTTTGCGTTCGAAGTGACCAGCGCGCTGCTCATCACCGCTGCCCTGGCCGCGATGGTTCTCGCTCACCGTGAACGCCTCACGCCCAAACCCACTCAGCGCGACATGGTGCTTCAGCGGATGCGTGACTACGGCGAGAGAGGGGTGCACCCCGGCGCGCTCCCGAGCCCCGGTTCGTTCGCCCGGCACAACTCGGTGGACACCCCGGCGTTGCTGCCTAATGGCACCCCATCGGAGCTGTCGATCTCGCGTGTCATGCGTGCCCGCGGCACCGTTCGCGATGTGACGGGCGACCACGTCGTACAGATCGAGATCGAGGACGAGACACGCCAGATCGAGGAGGGCGAGTGATGGACCCCACTCCGTTCCTGGTGCTGTCGGCCCTGCTGTTCTCGATCGGTGCCATCGGCGTACTCGTGCGTCGCAACGCCATTGTCGTGTTCATGTGCATCGAGCTGATGCTGAACGCCTCCAACCTCGCGTTCGTCACGTTCTCCCGGCAGAGCGGCAACCTCGACGGCCAGATCGCTGCCTTCTTTGTGATGGTCGTTGCAGCAGCCGAGGTCGTCGTCGGGCTGGCCATCATCATGACCATCTTCCGTACGCGTCGCTCGTCCTCGGTCGACGACGCCAGCCTCCTCAAGTACTAGGAGAGTCCACGCTGTGAGCTTGCTGTACTTGATCATTGCCATACCGCTGGCCAGTTCAGCGGTGCTGCTGCTCAGCGGCAAGGCTGGCGACGCCTGGGGACACCTGCTCGGGGCTGCTGCGCCGTGGGCGTCGTTCGTCATCGGGCTGATCGCGTTCTTCAAGCTCGACGGCGGCGACGAGGAGGCGTTGACCCAGCACCTGTTCACCTGGATCGAGGCCGGCAGCTTTAACGTCGAGTTCAACATCTTGTTCGATCCGTTGTCGGCGTTGTTCGTGCTGCTCATCACCGGTGTGGGCGGTCTGATCCACATCTACTCGATCGGCTACATGGCACATGACGAGCGGCGGCGTCGCTTCTTCGCCTACCTCAACCTGTTCGTGGCGGCCATGCTCACACTCGTGCTGGCTGACGACTACCTGGCTTTGTTCTTGGGTTGGGAAGGCGTGGGTCTGGCGTCTTACCTGCTGATCGGTTTCTGGCAGTACAAGGACTCCGCAGCCGTCGCGGCCAAGAAGGCGTTCCTCGTCAACCGGGTCGGTGACCTCGGGATGGCGCTGGCGATCATGTTGATGTTCGCCACGTTCGGGACAATGACGTTCGAGGGCGTCGAGGCCGGTATGGGCCAAGTGTCGACCGGAACCGCCAACGCCCTCGGGTTGCTGTTGCTGTTGGCGGCGTGTGGCAAGTCGGCCCAGGTGCCGTTGCAGAGCTGGCTGCTCGACGCGATGGAAGGCCCGACCCCGGTGTCAGCGCTCATCCACGCCGCGACGATGGTGACGGCTGGTGTCTACCTTGTGACGCGGTCGAGCTTCGTCTACGAGGAAAGCGAGGTCGCACAAGCCGCGGTCATCATCGTGGGTCTCGTCACCCTCCTCTGGGGCGCGATCATCGGGTGCGCGAAAGACGACATCAAGAAGGCGTTGGCTGGCTCGACGATGAGCCAGATCGGTTACATGATGCTCGCTGCCGGCATCGGCCCGGCCGGCTACGCGTTCGCGATCTTCCACCTGCTCACGCATGGCTTCTTCAAGGCCAACCTCTTCCTCGGCGCGGGCTCGGTCATGCACGCCATGAACGACGACGTCGACATGCGGAAGTACGGCGCCCTGCGCGCGGTACTGCCCGTCACGTTTTTCACGTTCGCCTGCGGCTACCTAGCCATCATCGGGTTCCCCGGGCTCGCCGGGTTCTGGTCCAAGGACAAGATCATCGAGGTTGCCTTCGCAGACAACATCGCCGTCGGGATCGGCGCGCTGCTTGGCGCCGGCATCACGGCGTTCTACATGACGCGGCTGATGATCATGACCTTCTTCGGTGAGAAGCGATGGCCGAAGGAGGCGGATCCGCACGAGTCGCCGCCGGTCATGACCGTGCCGCTGATGGTGCTCGCCGGCTTGTCGGTCTTCGGTGGAGTGCTGCTCATCAACGACTGGATCGTCGACTGGTTGGAGCCGGTGTTCGGGCCCGAACCACACGAGGAGGTACCGCTGTCCGCACTGGGCGTCACGCTCCTGACGCTGCTCGTCGTCGGCGTCGGTGTCGCCGTCGCGTATGTGACCTACACCCGCCAGCGGATCGACGTCGTCGCGCCGATCCGGGTCTCGCCGTTCACGAAGGCGGCTCGCGCCGACCTCTACGGTGACGCGCTCAACGAAGCCGTGTTCATGCGGCCAGGCCAATACCTCACCCGCTCGATGGTGTACGTCGACAACCGTGGCATCGACGGCGCCGTCAATGGCGTGGCCGCGCTCGTCGGCGGGACGTCAGGGCGGATCCGTCGCTGGCAGTCCGGGTTCGTCCGCTCCTACGCGCTCTCGATGCTGGCCGGCTCGGCCCTTATCGTGCTGGCGCTGCTGGCGGTGAAGCTCGCATGAGCGGCGAGGAAATGAATGTGCCCTGGCTGACCATCCTGGCTGCGCTGCCGTTGGTGGCGTCGATCATCGTCATGCTGCTGCCCCGCGGGACAGACCTGCCGAAGCAGTTGGCGTTCGGTGCATCCTTGGTGGCGCTGGCGATCTCGATCGGCATCGCCGTCGAGTTCGACCCTGACGGTGGCTTCCAGTTCGTGGAGCAGCACTCCTGGATCGAGTCGTTCGGAGCCAACTACGCGCTCGGCATCGACGGTCTCGGTCTCGTGCTGGTGCTGCTGACGACCATCTTGACGCCTGTGGTGATCCTGGCCTCCTGGAACGATGCCGACGACGGGCGGTGGAGCGTCAACTCGTTCTTCGCCTGGATGCTGGCCCTCGAGGGACTGGCCATCGGCGTCTTCGCCGCCACCGACGTGTTCCTCTTCTACGTCTTGTTCGAAGCCACCCTGATCCCGATCTACTTCCTGATCGGCGGCTTCGGCGGTCCGCGACGTTCCTACGCCGCGGTGAAGTTCCTGCTGTACAGCCTTTTGGGTGGGCTGTTGATGCTCGCCTCGGTCGTGGGTCTGTACGTCGTGGGGTCGGACTCGGACAGCGGGCCGTCGTACCTGCTCGAGGACCTGATGAAGCTCGACATCGGCACCACGACCGGGCGCTGGTTGTTCCTCGGCTTCTTCGTCGCCTTCGCCGTGAAGGCGCCGATGTGGCCCGTGCACACGTGGCTGCCCGAGGCCGCCAGCGAGGGGACTCCGGGCACATCGGTGCTGTTGGTGAGCATCCTCGACAAGATCGGCACGTTCGGGATGATGCGGTTCTGCCTGGGGATCTTCCCCGAAGCCTCGCGTTGGGCGACGCCGGTCGTGATCACGCTCGCGGTCATCTCCGTGCTCTACGGCGCCTTGCTCGCGGTCGGCCAGAACGACATCCGGCGGCTGATCGCGTACACGTCGATCTCCCACTTCGGCTTTATCGTGCTCGGCATCTTCGCCCTCACTTCGCAGGGGGTGGCCGGGTCTGCGCTCTACATGTTCAACCACGGCCTGTCGACGGCAGCCCTCTTCCTCGTCACCGGCTTCCTGATCAGCCGTCGAGGTTCGAAGATGATCAGCGACTACGGCGGCGTGGAAAAGGTGGCGCCAGTGCTTGCCGGCATCTTCCTCGTGGCCGGTCTGGCGAGTCTGTCGCTGCCTGGCTTGTCGCCGTTCGTCAGCGAGTTCCTGGTGCTGGCGGGAACGTTCACCAAGTCGATTACGGCGGCTGTCTTCGCCACGCTGGGCATCGTGTTGGCAGCGCTCTACATCCTGTTGATGTACCAGCGCACGATGACTGGACCTCTCCGCGAGTCGACCAAGAACCTCCCCGACCTGCGACCACGTGAGATCGCAGCGTTGGCGCCGTTGATTGCGTTGATCGTCGCCTTGGGCTTCTTCCCCAAGCCGGCGCTCGACGTTCTCAACCCGACGGTGGATTCGATCCTGCAAAACGTCGGGGTCGAAGATCCGCAACCGGACGTCGCTGCTGACACGGAGGGGGCGAAGTGACCATCACTCTTGCTGCTGACCCCTCCTTCAATGCTCCCCATATCGCCTACGACAAGCTCTACCCGATCCTCATCGTGTTCGGCGTCGCGCTGGTGGGCGTGCTCGTCGAGGCCTTCGCTCCGCGGCAGCGTCGTTACCTCATCCAGTCTGTGCTCGCGCTCGGCGGTCTGGTGGCGGCGTTCGTCGGTGTCGTCCTGGTCGCCGGTGATCTGACCTCTCACAATGACGGCACGTCACGCGGCAGCCTCGAAGCGATGGGTGCGATTGCGGTCGACGGGCCGTCGCTGTTCATCTGGGGAATCCTGCTGATCTTCTCGATCATCAGCGTGCTGTTGTTCGCCGAACGCCATCTCGAGGGTGGTGTGACGGCCTTTTCGGGCCAGGCTGCGGCGCTGCCGGGCACGGAGGCCGAACGCGAGGCGTCGGCACGGGGCATCGAGCACACCGAAGTGTTCCCGATCGTGATGTTTGCCGTCGGCGGCATGATGCTCTTCCCGGCGGCCAACGACCTGCTGACGATGTTTGTGGCGCTCGAGGTGTTCTCGCTGCCGCTGTACCTGCTGTGCGGTCTGGCGCGCAGACGGCGGCTGATAAGCCAGGAAGCCGCAATGAAGTACTTCCTGCTCGGCGCGTTCTCGTCGGCCTTCTTCCTGTACGGCATCGCGCTGCTCTACGGCTATGCCGGCAGCTTCAAGCTGGCCGACATCGACACGGCCGTGTCGTTCCAGTCCGGTAACAGTGGGCTGCTGCTCGCCGGCATGGGCCTGGTCGCAGTGGGTTTGCTGTTCAAGGTGAGCGCTGCCCCGTTCCATGCCTGGACCCCCGATGTCTACCAGGGTGCGCCCACCGCGGTGACCGCGTTCATGGCGGCGTGTACGAAGGTGGCTGCCTTCGGGGCGCTGACGCGGGTCTTCTATGTGTCGCTCGGTGGAGCTCGCTGGGACTGGCAGCCGATGATCTGGATCATCGCCGGCCTGACGATGGCGATCGGCTCGATCATCGCGATCACGCAGACCGACGTGAAGCGGATGTTGGCCTACTCCTCGATCGCCCACGGTGGCTTCTTGCTCGTCGGTTTCGTCGGAGCCCAGCAGGGCATCGACATCGCCGGCAAGGAGATCTCCAGCCTGCAAGCCGTGCTGTTCTACCTCGTGTGTTACGGCTTCGCCACGATCGGGGCGTTCGCGGTGGTGACCGTCGTCCGCGACGCTGGCGGCGAAGCGACGCACCTGTCGCGCTGGGCCGGTCTCGGCAAGGAAGCGCCGGTCGTTGCGGGCGTCTTCGCGTTCTTCCTGCTCGCGTTTGCTGGCATCCCGTTGACGAGCGGCTTCACCGGGAAGTGGGCTGTTTTCGCGTCGGCCTGGGCCGGCGGTGCCTGGCCGCTCGTGGTGGTCGCTGTGCTGATGAGTGCCGTGGCGGCGTTCTTCTACGTCCGGGTCATCGTCGTGATGTTCTTCTCCGACCCGGTCGGGGAGGGTCCGACGGTGGCCGTCCCGAGCATCCTGACGACAGCCGCGATCACCATCGGTGCGGCCATGACCCTCATCCTCGGCGTCGTGCCGCAGCCGGTGCTCGACCTGGCACAACAAGCCGGCGAGTTCATTCGCTGACAGGATGGCGCTTGTGTCGATGACTTCGTGGGGGCTGCCCCTCGTCGACCCCGACCTCGAGTCGCGGGTCCGCGCCCGGCTGCTCGAGATCGAGAAAGAGCTCGCCGCGGCCGTCACGTCCGACGTCGACTTCGTCAACGAGGCCGCCCGGCATCTCCTCGACGCAGGGGGCAAACGCTTCCGGCCGTTGCTCGTGGTGCTGGCGGCGGAGTTCGGTGACCCAGCCACCCCAGACGTCGCACCTGCTGCGTTGGTCGTGGAGCTCACGCACCTCGCGACGCTGTACCACGATGACGTCATGGACGAAGCCGACCTGAGGCGTGGCGCGCAGAGCGCCAACACCAGGTGGACCAACTCGGTCGCGATCTTGACCGGGGATTTCCTGTTCGCGCGGGCGTCGGAGATCGTCGCGGACCTGGGTCCGACGGCGGTGAAGATCCAGTCGCAGACCTTTGCCCGGCTCGTGCAGGGCCAGATTCGCGAGACGGTCGGCCCGCGCGACAGTGAAGATGCGCTGCGCCATTACCTCTCTGTGGTGGCCGACAAGACCGGGTCACTGATCGCCACATCAGCGCGTTTCGGAGCCAAGCTGGCTGGCGCACCGGCTGAGGTCGAGCGGACCCTGACAGACTTCGGCGAGCAGATCGGCTCCGCGTTCCAGCTGTCCGACGACGTCATCGACGTCGCCAGCGACAGCGACGACCTGGGCAAGACGCCCGGAACGGACCTCCGCGAGGGGATTCCGACCCTTCCGGTCTTGCTCGCACAGCAGTCCACAGACGCCAAGGACGCCCGGCTTCTCGAGCTGCTGAACGGCCCGCTCGGAGACGACCGGTTGCATGCAGAAGCGTTGGCCCTGCTGCGCGAACACTCCGCGATAGACGCTGCCCGTGCGGAAGTGCAGCAGCGCGCCGAAGCGGCACGGGCGCTGCTCGACTCGGTGCCCGACATTCCCGCCCGGGACGCGCTTCTCGGGCTCTGCGATCTCGTCACCACTCGCACCTCCTGACGGAGCGGCGCGGCCGCCGTCGTAGTGTCGAAGTACGCCTAGCCGATCAGCCCGTGCTCGTGCGCGAAGACGACGATCTGCACCCGGTCACGGAGTGCGAGCTTGCGCAGGATGCTGCCGACATGGGTCTTGACCGTCGACTCGCTGAGATAGACCTCGGCCGCGATCTCGGTGTTGCTCAGGCCACGTCCGACAGCCAGCAGGATCTCGCGTTCTTTGTCGGTGAGTCGCTGGTATGCCGCCGGCGGTGCAGCGTGATGCAGCTTGAACGAGCCGTCGAGCAATGTGGCCAGGTCGTCGGGAGCGAGCACGGCCGTACCCGCGTGGACGGTCTGGATCGCCGCACGCAGAAACTCCGGCGTCGTGTCTTTCAGCAGGAACCCACTCGCGCCGTAGCGGATCGCGGTCGCCGCCCTGTCGTCGAGGTTGAACGTCGTCAGCACGATGACACGCACGGGACGGTTACGTCGAAGCGCAGCCTGGGGAGCGAAGATCAGTCGGGTTGCCTCGACCCCGTCCATCTCGGGCATCCTGATGTCCATCAACACGACGTCGGGCTCCGTCTGTTCCACCAAGGCGATCGCCTCGCGGCCGTTCGCCGCCTGCCCCACGACCTCCATGTCGGGGTGTGCATTGACGTTGACGGCGACACCGCTGCGAAACAACTCCTGGTCATCGACGAGGAGGACTCGGATCGGCTCGGTCATGTCGCCACCTGTGAACGGGCCGGCACCCAGGCGGTCGCGACGAACAGCGGGCCGGCCGTCGAAGTGCTCCTGCGGACCTGTAGGCGACCACCGACCGACTCCAGCCTCCGGCGCATCCCCGGCAGTCCTAACCCGTGGGCCTGCTCCCAGGCGGATGACTCGACAGGCACGTTCCGTACCTCGATCGTCAGCTCATCAAGTCCCCACGTGCGGTCGACCTCGATGGTGCCCCCTCGCTCGCCGTGCTTGAGCGCATTCGTCAGCATCTCCTGGAGCACTCGGAAGGCGACGATGTCGAGTTCAGGTGGTAGCGGTCTTGGCAAGCCCGAGACGCGGTCGACCACGTCGTAGCCGGCCGCGCGCACACCCTCGACGAGGCTGTCCAGCTCGCCGAGATGTTCGGTGGTCGCCACCGCATCACCCGTCGACGACAACACGTGGCGGACGTCGCCCAAGGATTTGCGTGCGGACTGGGCGATGTTGTCGACTGCAGCCCGGATCGAGTCAATGTCGGAGTTCTCCATGAACTGGGCGGAGTCCGCTTGGGCGAGGATCACCGTCAGGGAGTGCCCGACGACATCGTGCACGTCGCGGGCGAGCCGCGCCTGCTCGGCACGGACGTCCGCGATCTCCTGAGCACGCGCCGCCTGCTCGATCGCGCGCTCGCGCTCGGCGCGGTTTCGGCGTGCTGTGTCACCCAGGCGCAGGATCAGCCCGATGACCCACGGGCTGGTGAGCAGCACGAGCGCGACCAGCATGGCGAGGACGGTCGGTGTGGCTTTGCTCGTGTCGAGTGGCTGGCTGATCACCAGCGAACCCAGTCCGAAGTTCCATGCCTCGAAATGATTCACGACGTACCAGGCCGCGATTGTGCCGCCGGCCGGAATCGACAACCCGGAGGCCCACAACGTGAGCAGGCTCCCGTGACGCGCGGCACCGTAGGCGAGCAGCAGGATGCTGAGCTGGGTGAACAAGACACTGACATCCGACGTCATCATCAGCGCGGCGTGCAGCCACGCCAGGACGAGCCCGAGCCCTGGGCGCAGCCGGTAGCACCCCACGGCGGTTGCGAGGAGCAGGACGACAAGCAGGGCCTTCCACAACGGGATGCTGGCCCAGACTGCCGACTGGCGCGTCTCGAACAGCCCCGCGATGAGCACCGTCACCCCGAGCAGAACGTCGCGCACGGGCAGGGTGCGCCGCACCGATGCGAGGAGACTCATGCGGCCGCTCGCGAAGCCACCAGCAGGCTCACAGTCAGTACGGCGATGTCGGTCCTCCCACGAGTAGCTGACGCTGGCACCCCGTAATGGAATCACGTCGCGGGTCAGAAGTGCGCTGAACCACCTACGGGCGCGGCTCACGTCCCGTGCGACGGATCGCGCCGTCGATGAGCACGTCGAGCAGCGCGGCGTACGACATACCCGCCGCGGCGAACATCTTCGGCACCTGTGACTCCTCGGTCATGCCAGGCATCGTGTTGACCTCGCTGAGGATGACGCCACCGTCGGTGACGAAGAAGTCGAAGCGGCTGACTCCTGCACAGCCGAGCGCGTCATGGAGCGCCAGCGCAGCCGACTCGAGGGCGCTGAGCGTTGACCGGTCGACGTCTGCCGGTAGTCGGAAGTCGGCCGTCCCGTCGTACTTCCTGTCGGTGTCGAAGAGCGCTCCGTCCTCGACCACGATCTCCAACGCCGGCCCGACCTGCCGCCCCCCGGTCGGCAGGTCGAGCACGGCGATGTCGATCTCTCGTCCGTCGACGAGCTCCTCGACGAGCGCCCGATCGTCGAGAGCAAGGGCGGTCTTGAGCGCTTGCTCGAGGTCGTCGGGGTCATCCACCCGGGTGACCCCGTGGCTTGAGCCGGCCGCCACCGGCTTCACCACGACCGGGCAGGGGGGCAGCGTCCGCAAGTCGGGGCGGGAGTCCATCACGACGACTCCTCGGGCGGTGCGGATGCCGAGCGCCTCTGCGATGAGCTTGGTTGTCCACTTGTCCATCGCGAGGGCACCCGCGCGGACGTCCGATCCCACATACGCGACGCCGGCGAGTTCACACAGCGCGGCCAGGGTGCCGTCCTCGCCACCTGGACCGTGCACCGCGGGGAACACGACATCGCAGGACTCAAGCATCGTCACAGCACCGGCGAGACCGTTGAGCCGCATGCCGTCGTACAGCCAGCGACCGTCCTCGGCGATGGTGAGGCGGACGACGTCGTAGATCTCCGGATCAAGCGTTCGGGCCACCGAGGCGGCGGTGGCCAGCGAGACTGCGTGCTCGCAGTTCTGCACACCGCCGATGACAGCAACGCGGGTACGGATGTCGGCAGACACGCCGCTCATGCGGGTTCCAGGAGTCGGTGATGGCGGGACGGCTGCGGCCTCCGAGGTGCAACGACCCGGCGCGCGAGGCGGGCGCCTAGACCGGTGATGACCTCATGCTCGATGGTTCCAGCCCAGCCGGCCCACTCGGCGACGGTGGGCTCGCCATCGCGCCCTGGTCCGAAGATGGTCGCAACTTCGCCTGGGCAGATCGGATCGGTCCCCACGTCGATCACCAGCTGATCCATCGAGACACGTCCCACGACATCGCGTCGTCGTCCGCGCAGGGCGACCTGACCGCAGTTCGACGTGCTGCGCGGGATCCCGTCGGCGTACCCGACAGGAAGCAGCGCGAGTCGGGTACGTCGCTCTGTCACGTAGCTGTGGCCATAGCCGACCGGGGTGCCAGCCGGGACGTCACGCACCGACACGACCGGCGCCGTCAAGATCAGGCCGCTGCGCAGCCTGGTGGTGCCCGACGGGTCGATGCCGACGAGTCCGGCGCCGACTCTCACGAGGTCGAAGTGTGTGCGTGGGTCGGTCAGGGTGGCGGCGGTGGCTGCGAGGTGCCGCACGTCCGGATGCAGACCACGCGTTCGCAGTGCACGCACACCTCGTTCGAAGGCGACCAGCCCAGCTTCGTTATGGGGGTCGCCTGGTGTCTCTGCGCAGCCAAGATGACCCATCACGCCGACGACGAGCACCAGACCGGTGGACTGGGCGACCCTCGCTTTTCTGCACAGCAGCGCCCAGTCCGACATGGAGGCACCATCGCGAGTCATCCCGCAGTCGAGGTGCAGGTGGATCCGCGCCGGGCGGTCGCACCGGGCCGCAGCCCGGGCTACGGCTACCAGGTGCTCAAGGCCAGGTACGGCGACGTCGACGTCTCGTTGGATGGCAGTCGCGAAGTCCACAGCCACCGGGTTGAGCCAGCTCAACATCCGCGTCTGAAGGCCGGCGTCGCGGAGCACGAGCGCCTCGGAGACTGTGGTCACTCCAAGCCAGGTGGCGCCTGAGTCCACTGCGGCCCGCGCCATGTCGACGGTGCCGTGGCCGAACCCGTCGGCCTTGACCACGGCCATCAGCTCGCCAGGGATGCGAGCTGCGAAGTCGCGGGTGTTGGCGGCGATGGCCTCGAGGTCGACGGTCAATGTCGGCATGGTGTGGGAGCTCGGCGGCAGTGTTCCGGGGGCGGTCATCGGCGCACCGGCCCGTACAACGCATGGTCGGCACCCGTGATGTGCGCCCAGTACCGGTCGCCAAAGCTCCAGTGCCACCACTCGGTCGGGTAGTTGACGAGGCCAACTTCGGTGAGCGCATGCGCCAGCATGGTGCGGTGCGTTCGCGCCACTGGGTCGATGTCCGGAGCGTCGAACCTGCATGAGGCGTCGCGTTGCTCGGGGGTGCCGTCGACGACTGTCCCCATGGGAAGCCGGTCACCGAAGACGTCAACTAGAGCGATGTCGACTGCGGCACCGGCCACATGCGGCGCCACCTCGAGCGGCGCGACGAAGCGGGTCGCCAGCCGGCGGATCTCCTGGTCGTCAGCATCGGTGAACCGGTGGCGCAGCCCGTCCGAGTAGGCGGTGAAGAGGCGTTCCTGCGACTCGGCGCTGCGGTGCCCCTCCATGAGAAGCAGCCGCACACCCGGCGGTAGCAGCGGCTGCGCGGCGACGAGGCGCTGGGCCACTCCCGCCCGGACGAGACGACCGGTCGTCGTCCTCCCGTTGTGCGAGATCCCGAGGCCAGTGACGTCGATGAGTGGTTCGCCACTGTCCACAACGGGAATCTCGGCGACACAGGGGTCAGCGATGAGCGTGGTCATGTGAACCATCGTTGGCTGGACGCTGTCGGCGTGCGTCCTCCTGAGGTGCCGGCTGCCGGTACTCAGGTACCGAGCGGTCGGCCCCGTGGGTCACCCTGAACGATCAGCGCTGCCACCGAGACGCCTTGTGGGCAAGGAGTTTCGGGTCAATCGGTGTGTCGGCTGGCCGCCGCGACCGGCTCGGAGCGAGGTCGGTCCACGCAGTCGGGGTCGAGTACGACGCCCGCTTCGAACGCCTCCACGCCCTGAAGCTCGCGGACGACGCTTCGACGACGAGCCGAGACGATCGACTCGACGGTGAAGATGGCGAGGGCCAGCCAAACGATGGAGAACCCGATCCATCTCACCGTCGACATCGGTTCGCCGAACAGCGTGATTCCGAGGGCGAACTGCAGCGTCGGGGCGATGTATTGCAGGAGTCCCAAGCTGGTCAGCGAGATCCGGTTGGCCGCTCCGGCGAAGAGCAGCAAGGGTGCCGCCGTAACCAGCCCGGTGGTCGCGAGCAGCGCGACATGGTCGATGCCCTGCGACCAGGCCGAGGCATGGCCGGCGTACGTCAGCCAGACCAAGTAGCCCAGCGCAACGGGTGCCAGCACGAGTCCTTCGTA
This sequence comes from uncultured Actinomycetota bacterium, assembly GCA_963746185.1. Lineage (GTDB taxonomy): Bacteria > Actinomycetota > Actinomycetes > Propionibacteriales > Nocardioidaceae > CAVVAE01. Next base: position 805,582 of record CAVVAE010000004.1, on the reverse strand, counting down.
GGTGAGCCCTTCGATCGGGCCTACGGCAGCCTGCTTCTTGAGCAAGCCGTACGTACCGAAGCTGAACGCGAGAACGAGCGCGATCCACGGCGGTCGACCGAGCTCGAGGCTCAGCACAATGACAGCCACAAAAGCAATGCCCAGAGCCACCCACTGCCAGCGGCGTAGCCGCTCGCCGAGCACGACCACACCCATCAGGACCGTCACGAGCGGGTTGATGTAGTAGCCGAGGGATGTCTCGACGACATGGTCGTTGTTGACACCCCAGATGTAGGTGAACCAGTTGATGCCGATGAAGAGCCCGGCGCCCAGCATGGCCCACCGGACTCGCCGGTTGCGCCACATCGTGACGAGCGCCGCTCCTCGACGAGACAACGCCAGCAGGATCGCCGTGACGATCAGCGACCACAGCACCCGATGAGCGAGGATCTCGGACGCGTTAGCGGGTTCGAGAAGCGGCCAATACAGCGGAAATAGGCCCCAAAGTCCGAACGCAGCGGCCCCGTAAGCCAGGCCGCGACGCTCGTCATGCATGCGTCGATGCTAACGGAGTGTCAGGACCATCACCGTGCTTGACCTCTGACATGAGACACGTTGGCACCAGCCCCAAGTTGGAGTTCTCCAGGGCAGACCCCTACCGTGCTACTCCATGTCCTCTGTGAAATCCCTCCTGGTCGGCGTCACCGCCGTCGGGCTGCTCGGCCTGCCCGCCAACGCCGCGGCCGTGCCGGCTGCGACCTCGACCCCGGCCGAGCGAACGGTGTCCTCGCCAGGGCCGCAGGCGGTGGTCGCGGCGGCCTTCGGCGCCCGCCGCAACACATCGATCCGGTTCCTCGACTTCGACCACACGCGCGCCTTCCTGTCCAAGACCACCATCAAGGGCCAGGTAGCGACCTCCGTGCACGGAAGTCCTCGCGCTGTACGAGGCGTGCTGGTCAAGCTTTCTCGCAAGCTCGACGGCACCCGTGGCTGGAAACAGATCAGCAAGAAGCGAACCGGCCGCGGCAACTACGCCCGCTTCCTCTTCCGTGCCCCGACGCGGTCGAACGCGACCTACCGCGTGGCTTTCGGCGGCAACGCCAAGCTGCAGTCATCGCGCGGCGTCACGAGAGTGCTTGCCCACCGCAACCTGCCGGCGCAGCTCGAAGACGGCTCGGGCCGGTTCCACGGCCGGGTGTCTCCGAACTGGGCGCACCGCACGGTCTTCCTCGAGAAGAGAAAGTGCGCGAGCTGCGGGTGGCACCGCAAGCGCAGCACGCAGACCGGGCGACACGGCAGCTTCCGATTCAACGTGCCGGCGCCTCGACATGGTCGGTGGTGGTGGCGTGCCAGTGTGCCGGCCACCACGACGTTCATCTGGTCCTACAGCGGAGTGTTCACGACGCGGCTGCGCTGAGCCAGCGAGCAGGTTAGTTGCTGACGGTCCAGGTGTCGGTGCCAGCGAGCAACGCCGCGAGGTCTCCGTCGCCCTGGTCGTCCTTCGCGGCGTCGACCTGCGTGCGGACCAGGTCGTCGTACGTCGGTCGATCGACCTGACGGAAGATGCCGATCGGCACATGATCCATCGTGCCGTCGTCATCGAGCCGGGAGATCTCGAAAGCCTGCGACGGATTGTCAGCATGGGCGTCGTGGACCCACTCGCGGTCACCCACGCGCACTGGCTGGCCGTGCTCGAGCCGTACGAGTCGCGCCGCCGCCTCTTCTTTGTCCTTGAGCATTTCAAAGGCGCCGTCATTGAAGATTGGGCAGTTCTGGTAGATCTCGACCAGCGCTGTGCCGCGGTGGGCGGCCGCAGCCGTGATCACCTCAGTCAGGTGGGCGCGGTCGTTGTCGAGTGTGCGCGCGACAAACGTCGCCTCGGCGCCGAGGGCCAGCGAGATTGGGTTGAACGGTCGGTCGACCGAACCCATCGGTGTGGACTTGGTGATCTTGCCCGACTCCGAGGTGGGGGAGTACTGGCCCTTCGTCAGCCCGTAGATGCGGTTGTTGAAGAGCAAGATCGTCATGTTGACGTTGCGGCGCATCGCGTGGATCAGGTGGTTACCGCCGATCGACAACGCGTCACCGTCGCCCGTCACGACCCAGACCGAAAGGTCGGAGCGCGATGTCGCGAGCCCGGTCGCGATGGCCGGGGCGCGGCCGTGGATCGAGTGCATGCCGTAGGTGTCGAGGTAGTAGGGGAACCGCGACGAGCAGCCGATGCCCGAAACGAAGACGATGTTCTCGCGACGCAGGCCGAGTGTCGGCAGCAGACCTTGGACGGCGGCCAAGATGATGTAGTCACCGCAGCCGGGACACCACCGCACCTCTTGATCGGAGGTGAACTCCTTCCGATTCATGGGAACGTCGGACGTCGGAACGTCGCGAAGTCCGGGCAGGGGCAGTTCGGTGGTCATGAGGGTCCGTCTCCAGACTGGGTGGAATCGATGGTGGTGGACAAGACGCCTTCGAGCTCGGTCGCGCTGAACGGCACGCCGCGTACCTGGTTGTAACCGACGACGTCGACGAGGTATTTCGCTCGGAGCAGCATCGCTAGCTGACCGAGGTTCATCTCGGGTACGACGACGCTGTCATAGCGCCGCAGCACCTCGCCAAGGTTGTTGGGGAACGGGTTGAGGTGGCGCAGGTGTGCCTGGGCGATGTGGAGACCCTGAAGTCGCAAGCGACGACAGGCCGCGCCGATCGGGCCGTAGGTCGAACCCCAGCCGAGCACGAGGACTCTCGCGGCGCCGTCCGGGTCGTCGACCTCGAGCGGTCCGATCGTGTCAGCGATCCGATCGACCTTCGCCTGACGAGTGCGCACCATCAGGTCGTGGTTGGTGGGGTCATAGCTGATGTTTCCGTGGCCGTCGGCCTTCTCGAGTCCGCCGATCCGGTGCTCCAGCCCTGGCGTACCAGGGACCGCCCAGGGCCTGGCCAACGTCTCGGGGTCGCGCTGATAGGGCCAGAACTCGCGGTCGCCCGTCTCGGTCTCGTGGTTGAGCTCGGTGGCGAAGGCCGGCTCGATCTCCGGAAGGGCGTCGAGGTCGGGCAGCGGCCACGGCTCCGAGCCGTTAGCGAGATAGCCGTCAGACAACAACATGACGGGGGTGCGGTAGGTCAACGCGATCCGGGCGGCCTCGAGGGCGGCGTCGAAGCAGTCTCCGGGCGACTGGGGCGCGACGATCGGCAACGGCGCCTCACCGTTGCGGCCAAACATCGCCTGCAACAGGTCAGACTGCTCGGTCTTGGTGGGGAGACCCGTGGAGGGCCCGCCTCGTTGTACGTCGATGACGATGAGCGGCAGCTCGAGCGACACGGCCAGCCCGATCGTCTCGCTCTTGAGCGAGATGCCCGGCCCGGACGTGGTGCTCACGCCTAGCGCACCGCCGAAGGATGCCCCGAGGGCAGCGCCGATGCCGGCGATCTCGTCCTCGGCCTGGAACGTCATCACGCCGAACCGCTTGTGCTTGCTCAGCTCGTGCAGGATGTCGGACGCCGGAGTGATCGGGTAGGCGCCAAGGAAGAGGGGCAGGCCTGAACGAACCGAAGCCGCTACCAGGCCATAGCTGAGGGCCAGGTTTCCGGAGATGTTGCGGTAGGTGCCGGTGCGCATCGGCGCTGGCTTGATCTCGTAGGAGACGGCGAACGTCTCGGTCGTCTCGCCGAAGTTCCAGCCGGACTTGAAGGCCGCGATGTTGGCGTCGCGAATGTCGGGCAGCTTGGCGAACCTCCGGTTGAGGAACTCCTCGGTCGACTCGACCGGACGCCCGTAGAGCCACGAGAGCAGGCCGAGCGAGAACATGTTCTTGGCGCGTTGGGCGTCCTTGCGGCTGAGTCCGAAGGACTTCACTGACTCAACAGTCAGTGCCGTCAGGTCGACTGCGTGCACGTTGTAGTTGTCGAGCGAACCGTCCTCGAGGGGATTCTCGGCGTACCCGGCTCGAGACAGGTTGCGCGTCGTGAAGTCGTGCGTGTCGACGATGATCGTGGCGCCGGCCGCGAGGTCCTTGACGTTGGCGCGCAGTGCCGCGGGGTTCATCGCCACCAAGATGTCGGGGGCATCGCCCGGAGTAAGAATGTCGTGGTCGGCGAAGTGCAGCTGGAACGACGAGACGCCAGGGAGGGTGCCGGCGGGAGCGCGAATCTCAGCCGGGAAATTGGGCAGGGTCGAGAGGTCATTGCCGAAAGCGGCGGTCTCCTGGGTGAACCGGTCACCCGTGAGCTGCATCCCGTCTCCGGAGTCGCCGGCGAACCGGATGATCACTCGATCGAGCTGCTTGACCTGTTTGGTCATTGCATCCTCTATTCCGAGCCGAATCCCTGCGTTTTTGCTGTGGAATCGAGTCTACGCCGCTGAGTTTGCTTTCAACCGCCGAGTCCACATCTCGGGGGCGTCGCGTCACTCAGCGTTTCCATGCAGCGCTGATGAGTGCTCCCAGTAGGCTGCACGACCATGACTGAATACGCAGGGAATCCGACCTCACCACCTGGCGCCGGCGACCAGTTCTTCCTCGCCAGCATGGGTCAGGAGGTCGGCCCCTACACCTGGGGCGACCTGCAGATGATGGCGACCAGCGGCACCTTGAAACCTGACGCACAGGCGCGGCGAGCGGCCGGCGGCGGTTGGTTTCAGGCCAAGGAGGTGCCAGGCCTCTTCTCCGAGAAGGAGTGGCTCATCACGCTGCTGCTTTCGGTCTTCATCGGATCTCTCGGCGTCGACCGTTTCTATCTCGGACAGATAGGACTCGGCATCGCGAAGCTGCTCACCTGCGGGGGCCTTGGCATCTGGTACGTGATCGACATCATCCTGATCGCCCTGCGCAAGGTGCCTGACGCCAATGGCCGTCCGCTTCGCTGACGTCGCTCGCGCGACCACGTCGGCCTACAGCCCCACGACGGGTCCGACCACGGCCCTCGTCGCGGGGTTGGGTGTGGCTGCCCTTGGCGCCGCTACGCTGATTGACCCCACCACGGTCGATCAAGGGCCGGTGGTCTGTCCGTTCCGGCACGCCACAGGGCTGCCGTGTCCCGGCTGCGGGCTGATCCGGTCATGGGTCTACCTGATGCACGGGCAATGGCACGACGGCGTGGTGGCCAACCCCTTCGGCGTGGTCGCGGTGTTGTTCGTGGGGCTCGTCGCCGGGGTGACCGGGCTCGCCGTCGTACGACGCCGACCGGTTCCGGCGCTCCGGCAGGTGTTCCGCGGACGCGTGTTCTGGGCCGTCGTGTCGGCTTGGGTGGGTTTTGGGATCGTTCGACTGATCGCCGTGCTGGTCACCTAGAAGCCCTGACGACTCGCCATAATTCGGGCAAAACGCCTTTTCGGTATCCTGTCTTGCTACCGGTGGGAACATGTTCACGATCAGGCGTATCTGGGAGTGGACTTATTGCTCCTCCCCGCGTCAGATTTGCTAGTGCTGCTTCTCAAGGGAGAGACCATGTCCGATTCAGCACCACCCCCTCCGCCTCCGCCCGAGCCTGACCCGCCGGGTCCCACTGGGTCGACCGGACCGGCAGGTGGGCCCTACCAGCCTGCGTCGCAGTCCTCGTCAGGAATGTCCGGCGACGACATGAAGGCCGCGATCCAGGGCGCTCACAAGTACGACCTCGGCATCGTCATTGCAGGCGTGCTGATCTTCCTGATCTCGCTCTTCCCTGGCTACTACACGGTCGAGGTGAGCGGCGGACTTGGATTCTCCGGCTCCGACTCAGTTTCGGCCTGGCACGGATTCTTCGGCTGGTTCGGCGCATTGCTCGCGCTGGCCGCGGCGGTCCTCGTCGCGCTGCCGCTGTTCAACGTCCGGCTGCAGTTCCCGATCCGGACGGCCGTGTTGGCGCTGTTCGGCGCGGCAACCCTGTGCCTGCTGATCGCGTTCTTCGTCATTCCTGGTGGCGACTGTCAAGGAATCCAGGCCTGTGAAGATGCCATCGACTTCGGCCATGGCTTCTCCTACTGGCTCAGCCTGCTGCTGGTCCTTGGGGGACTGGCACTGTCGTTCATGCGCAAGGACGCTAACGACTGATCGCTTCACGCTCCAACACGCGAGCAACTGGGTGGCCCCGAGACGGATCCGTCTCGGGGCCACTAGTTTGTAGGGCATGAGCGACAGCTACTCGTCGTACCTTGAGACGTATGTGCCTGTGCTGGCCATCATCATCATCGGGGTGGCGCTCGTGTTTGCGATGATGACAGCCAATCGGTTGCTGCGACCATCACGTCCGACGGCCCAGAAGTTGCTCACTTATGAGTGCGGCGTCGACCCGGTGGGTTCGGGGTGGGCCCAGATGCACATCCGCTACTACATCTTTGCCTACCTGTACGTCGTGTTCGCTGTCGACGCTGTGTTCCTCTTCCCGTGGGCGACCGTCTTCGAATCCATGGGCTGGGTGACGATCGCGGAGATGGGGATCTTCGTCGGGGTGCTCACGGTGGGCCTCGGCTATGCCTGGCGCAAGGGCGTGCTCACGTGGACCTGACCGAGGCTGGCGCGACCCGCGTCGATCTGCCGATGCCGCGCGTGGGAGCGCTGCAGCGGCTTGCGCCCGAACCGGCGCGCTACGTGCTCAACTGGGGACGCCGCTACTCGTTGTGGGTGTTCAACTTCGGACTCGCCTGCTGTGCGATCGAGTTCATCGCCACCTCGATGGCCCGCCACGACTTCATCCGTCTCGGTGTCATCCCCTTCGCCCCGGGTCCTCGCCAGGCCGACCTGATGGTCGTGTCGGGCACCGTGACCGACAAGATGGCACCCGCAGTGCAGCGGCTGTACGAGCAGATGCCCGACCCGAAGTACGTCATCTCGTTCGGTTCGTGCGCCAACTCCGGCGGTCCCTACTGGGACTCCTACTGCGTCACCAAGGGGGTTGACCAGATCATCCCCGTCGACGTCTATGTGCCGGGCTGCCCGCCTCGACCGGAGTCGCTGCTGCAAGGAATCGTGAAGCTCCAGGAGAAGATCGCGGGAGAGTCGCTGGCCGACCGCTACGACTTCACCGCGCAGGTCGCAGAGAAGCGCTCGCTGGTCTCTCGACTGACCCGACCGCTCCTCGGTCGCCCGCCGGAGAGTTCGGACTCTGCGTGAGCTGGCTCGAGACACTGCAGACGGCGTACGACGTCGAGCCAGACGCCGGGTTCGGGCCGCCAACGGTCGACGTGCCAGCGGACGGCTGGCTAGAGGCGACCCGCACCGCCCTCGAGACTTTGGGCTGCACGTTCTTCGACTTCCTTACCGCTGTTGACGAGCTCGACGAAGGATTCACGGTCGTCACGCATCTCGCGTTGCCAGGTCATGGCAACGTCGACTCGGTGCTGCTCCGCACCAGGGTCACGCGGGCAGATCCGCACCTGCCGTGCATCTGCAGTGTGTACAGCGGTGCAGGGTGGCACGAGCGTGAGACCCACGAGATGTTCGGCATCGGGTTCGACGGGCACGAGGATCTCCACCCGCTGCTGCTGCCCGATGGTTTCGACGGGCATCCGCTGCGCAAGGACTTCGTTCTGGTCTCGCGGGTGGCCAAGCCGTTTCCCGGGGCGAAGGAGCCGGGGGAGTCTGAAGGCGATGCAGTCCCCACCCGCCGTCGCACCCGACCGCCGGGAGTCCCCGACCCCGAGGAATGGGGTCCGACAGACAGCAGACGGACGTGATCGACTGGTGGGATCTCGCCCTGCGGATGATCGTGGTGCTCACCGCGTTCCTCGTCCTCCCGCTGCTCGTCGGCCAGACCGAGCACAAGGCGATGGCGCACATGCAGTCGCGGGTCGGGCCGATGTACGCCGGTGGGTTCCACGGCTGGGCTCAGCTCGTCGCCGACGGCGTGAAGTTCGTGCAGAAGGAGGACGTCCTCCCGTCGGCCGCCGACCGCAACGTGTTCCGGCTCGCCCCTGCGGTCGCGCTGCTCCCGTACCTCGTCGTCCTGGTAGCGATCCCGATCGCGCCCGACGCGGCTGGCGCCTTCCTCGATCCCAGCCTGTTCTTCGTGCTCGCCGTCATGAGCATTGGCGTGCTCGGGTCGCTGATGGCCGGCTGGTCGAGCGCCAACAAGTTCTCGTTGCTCGGCGGGTTGCGGGTCGCGGCACAGCTGATGTCCTACGAGCTGCCGTTCGTGCTCGCCGCGGCCTCTGCCGCGATGGCGGCGGGAACGGTGTCGCTGGCCGGGATCGCCGACGCCTGGACCCCGTGGTGGTTGCTGTGGCAGCTGCCCGCGATCGGCGTCTTCTTCGTCGCCGGCCTGGCCGAGCTGTCGCGACCGCCCTTCGACATGCCGGTCGCCGACGCCGAGATCATCTTCGGCCCCTACACGGAGTACACCGGTATCCGCTTCGCGCTGTTCCTGCTGGCCGAGTACGCCGGCATCGTGGTGCTCGCAGCTCTGACGACCGTGCTCTTCCTCGGTGGCTGGCAAGGACCTTGGGCCGACCAGCTCGGATGGCTGTGGACGCTGGTCAAGATCGGCGCGCTGTCGTTCCTCGTCATCTGGCTGCGGGTCGCCTACCCGCGCCTGCGGGAAGACCAGCTGCAGCGGTTGGCCTGGGTGGGGCTGGTCCCGCTCGCGCTACTCCAGCTCGTCATCACGACCGTGGTGGTGGCAGCCACATGAGTCCGTCCAGGGAAGTGAGGTCGTCATGACCGCCAGCACGAAGCGGGTCTTTGGCAAGGGCCTCATCACGGGTCTCGTCGTCACGATGCGCAACCTGACCCGTCGATCGGTCACCGCCCACTACCCCGACGCCTTGCCGGCGCTGCCGCCGCGCTCTCGCGGCGTGATCGCGCTGATGGAGGAGAACTGCACCTCGTGCATGCTCTGCGCTCGGGAGTGCCCTGCGTGGTGCATCTACATCGACTCCCACAAGGAAGCCGTGGCACCGGCCACCGAGGGAGGACGCGAACGCAGCCGTAACGTGCTGGACCGGTTCGCGATCGACTTCTCCTTGTGCATGTACTGCGGGATCTGCATCGAGGTCTGCCCGTTCGACGCCTTGTATTGGACACCGGAGTTCGAGTACGCCGAATTCGACATCCGCGACCTCACCCATGAGAAGGAGCGGTTGCAGGAGTGGATGTGGACGGTGCCGCCGCCACCGGCGCTCGACGGTGCCGCTCCAGACCCGAAGGAGATCGCCACCGCCGAGAAGGCGGCCGACCGGCTGCGCGCCGCCTCATCCGCCGCGACGACAGGTGACGACGCGTGACGACAGTGGAGGTGATCTTCTGCCTCCTCGGACTGCTGGCAGTGGCGTCTGCGCTGCTCGTCGCCCTCAGCAACAACCTCGTGCACTGTGCCCTCTGGTTGGTCGTCACCCTCGGTGCGTTGGCGGGCTGCTATCTGCTCCTTGCGGCGGAGTTCGTTGCGTGGGTGCAGGTGCTCATCTACATGGGTGCAGTCGTCGTACTCCTGCTCTTCGCCTTGATGTTGACCCGCGCTCCGACCGGCGCGGTTGAAGACCTGACTGGCCCCAACCGTGTGGTCGCGGCGCTGGCGGGGGTGGCGACGACCACCCTTCTCATCGTCACGTTCGCGGCCGGTTTCGGCGATACCAGGATCGACATCCAGGACGGTGACATCGCGGACACGCGAAGCGTTGGCGGAACTCTGTTCGGCTCGTGGGTGCTGGCGTTCGAGATCTTGTCCGTCATCTTGCTGGCGGCACTCATCGGTGCGATCGTGCTGTCCCGCCGACGGGAGACGCCGTAGTGCCGCTCCTGTTCCCGCTCGTCGTCTCCTCGTTGCTGTTCGGCATCGGGGTGTACGTCGTGCTGGCCCGACGGCACGCCGTGCTCGTGCTCATGGGTGTCGAGCTGATGCTCAACTCGGTCAACCTCAACCTGGTCGCGTTCGACGCGTGGTGGCACGACACCCTCGACTCAGGCCAGGTGCTGGCGCTCTTCGTCATCACGATCGCGGCCGCGGAGATCGGGCTCGGACTGGCCATCGTGCTGTTGGTGTTCCGCTCCCACCAGCACATCAACGTCGACGACCTGCGTGAGCTGGCCGACCGTGACCCCGTGTCCGACGCTGACCAGGCAAGCGGCGTGCGCTCATGACCCTGCTGATCTTGGTCGCACCGGCTGGTGACCGCGCTCGCGGCGGTCCTGGTGGGTCACCGCGACGACCGGAAGGCGCCCGCCCTTGGTGTGCTGGGCACTGCCGTCGCGTGGGTCGCGGCGATGGTGGTGGGCGTCCAACAGTGGGGAGAGTCGGCCACGGCTCGGGTCACCGGCTCAGGTCACGTCGACACCGGAGGCCTGCCGATCTCGTTCACGCTTCGTGTCGACCAGCTGAGTGCGTCGATGTTGGTGTTGGCGACGACGGTGGCTTTGCTCGTGCAGATCTACTCCGTTGCTTACCTGCGTGGCGATCCGCGCTATCCGTCGTACGCCGCGTTCGTCTACATCTTCACGGCGGCGATGGCCCTGGTGGTGAGTGCCGACGACCTGTTCGTGCTGCTGATCGGCTGGGAGGTGATGGGCGTCTGCTCCTACTTCCTGATCGGGCACCACTGGGAACTGGAACCTGCGCGAGCGGGAGCCGTGAAGGCGTTCGTGATGACCCGCCTCGGCGATGTCGGGCTGCTGTTCGGCTTCTTCGTCGCTCGGTCAGGCGGCCGGCACCTACCGGATCAGCGGCATCCTCGAGGCCGCCGTGTCTGGCGGCATCACGGAAAACCAGGCCACGACCGCGTCTCTGCTCATGCTCTGCGGCGTCGTCGGCAAGTCGGCCCAGTTCCCGCTGCACACGTGGCTGCCCGACGCCATGCCCGGTCCGACTCCCATCAGCGCACTGATCCACGCCGCGACGATGGTGGCCGCCGGTGTCTTCTTGGTGGCACGGCTGCTGCCAGCTGTTCGTGCTCTCGACGGTCGCGATGACGGTGCTGGCCGTGATCGCAGCAGTGACAATGCTCGGGTCTGCGCTGTTCGCACTCGCCACCGACGACCTCAAGCGGGTGCTGGCGTGGTCGACTGTCAGCCAGCTGGCCTACATGTTTGCTGCGCTCTCGCTTGGCGGCTACGGTCCGGGCATTCTGCACCTGCTGTCGCACGGCGCCTTCAAGGCTCTGCTGTTCCTCGCGGCCGGTTCGGTGATCCACGCGGTCGGCACCCAGCGGCTCGGCGAGATGGGCGGGCTCCGCCAGTCGATGCCGATCACATTCGTGACGATGACGATCGGCATCGCCGCCCTCGTCGGTGTGCCGCCCTTCGTCGGGTTCTTCTCCAAGGACGCCGTGCTGGGGCTGGCCGCGGATGAGGCCATGCATGGTGCTGCCGGACGGGGTTGGCTGTTGCTGGTGACCGGGCTGCTGGTCGCAGCGATCACGGCGGCGTACTCGACGCGTGCCTGGTTGATGGTCTTCTTCGGGCCGCGTCGGGGCGAGACCACCGAGGTCACGCCGCACGAGTCGTCCTGGTGGATGCTGGGTCCGCTCGTGGTGTTGTCTGGCCTGACGGTCGTCGGTGGCGTTGCGGTGTTGCAGCCGGGGTTCCTCGGGATCGACAGTCACGAGGTGCCGGTCTGGGTGATGGTGTTGAGTCTGGCGTTGGTCGTGACCAGCGCGGCGTTCACCACCGCAGAGTGGCTCCGCCTCGAGAAGCGCGACCCGGCCCGGACATTGGGTCGGTGGCGGCCGGCACTGGCTCGAGAGTTCAGCTACGACAGCCTCATCGACCGCCTGACCGTGCGACCCACTCGCTGGGCCGCCAGCGTGACCTTGGCCAACGAAGACCACGTGATCGACCCGTACGTCGGGGGCACCGACTCCGCGAGCCAGTGGGGGGCGCGCCTCGTGCGGTGGGCGCACGACGGAAACGCGCAGCGCTATCTCACCGCCGTCGTCGTCGGGGCAGTCGCCGTAGCCGTCATCGTCGGGGTGGTTCAGTGATGTTCGGTGGCCTCGAGTTCCTCATCGCTCTGCCCTTGGTCGGTGCCGTCGCCGTTCTCGCGCTGGCGCGTCGAGACGAGCTCGCGGCGTGGGTCGGCGTACTAGCCGGGACATTGACACTCGTCGGCTCGGTGGTGCCGTGGGTGGCGACGTTCCACTCGTCGGATGACTTCGTGGCGCGCACCGACGTGGTGTGGATCAGCGCTCTCGACATTCGTTGGACGCTGGGTGTTGACTCCCTCTCGGCGCCACTCGTCGTCCTCACCACAGTGCTGACCTGGTGCTGCCTGATAGCGCTGGTGCGTCGGGCGCCGGAGGGCGGTGTGCGCCCGGGTCTTGTCGCGCTGGTGTTGGTGATCGAGGCGGGGAGCATCGGCACTTTCGCCGCCCTCGACCTGATCGTGTTCTTCGTCTTCTTCGAGCTCGTGTTGATCCCGATGTGGTTCGTGATCGCCGACTGGGGAGACGAGCATGACGTCGTCGGCCGTCGACGTGCCGCCACCCGGTTCCTGGTCGTCACGGTGGTCGGGTCAGCGCTGATGCTGGTGGCGTTCCTGCTGCTCCATGCCGAGACCGGCACGTTCGACGTCGAGGAGCTGCGCAGCCGAGCCGGCGAGATCGGGCACGGCACTCAGGTGCTCATCGCCGTACTGCTGATGTTCGGGTTCGGCGCGAAGGTGCCGATGTGGCCGTTGCACTTCTGGCTGCCCGACGCGCACAGCAAGGCCCCGACCGTCGGCTCGGTGTTGCTCGCCGGAGTGCTCCTCAAGCTCGGAACGTATGGCCTACTGCGGTTCTGGCGTGATCTCGTACCCGACGGAGTCGTCCCGCTCGCCCCATACCTGGGCGCTCTCGGTGTTGTCGGGATCGTGTACGGCGCCTTGGCCTGTCTCGCCCAGCGTGACCTCAAACGGCTCATCGCGTTCTCGAGCGTCGGCCACATGGGGTTCGTGCTGCTCGCCATCTCGACGCTGACCGACCAGGGAATCTACGCCGCCAACTTCGCCAACGTCGCGCATGGCCTGATCACCGGCTTGCTGTTCTTCGTGGTAGGTGCTCTCAAGGATCGAGTGGGAAGTAGTGACCTGGTAGCCATCGGGCGGGCGCTCTACGCTCGTGCGCCGCATCTCGCCTCAGTGTTCGCGTTCGCGGCGGTGGCCAGTCTCGGACTGCCGGGTCTCGCCGGCTTCTGGGGCGAGATGCTCTCGATGCTCGCCGCGTATTCCCCTGCCGACGAGCTGCCCCGCACGACGTACCTCGTCTTCATGGCCCTGGCCGGCGTGGGTGCAGTGCTGACCACGACCTACTTCGTGGTGGCGATCCGCCGGGTCTGCCAGGGCGCCGTCGACCGGGACGCGGTGGTCGACGTAGGTCTGGACGAGTGGGTGGCGTGGTCGCCTTTGGTCGTGATGACGCTGGCCCTCGGCCTGTTCCCCGTGATCATGCTGTGGGCGGCGCCGACGGCATTGGCAGGTGGGCGATGACGCAGACGATCGACTGGTGGGCCGTCGCGCCACCGCTCGTGCTGTTCCTCGCGGGGCTCTGTGCGCTTCTCGTCGACGCGTTCCTGCCACGCGTCGTCGGTGCCGCCGGAGCCGTCGCGTTCGCGGGAACGGCCGTCGCTTTTGGCTTCGCGGTCTCGCTGCGAGGCGACGACCGGGCGACGTTCTGTCTTTCAGGCGGCGACTCGGAGACACCGGCGAACTGCTCCTGGCTGGTCGATGACATCTCGGTCTCCTGGTGGTTGATCATGCTGGTGGCCACGGCGATCGTGGTGCTGATGCTTCTGCCGGCGGTCGGGAGCGGCGAACTGCCAGCCGGTGAGCTCTACTTCCTCGTCCTCGCCTCTGCGGCGGGCGCGCTGGCGGTGGCGGCGGCTGGCGACCTGATCACGTTGCTGGTGGCGATGGAGACCGTGTCGCTGCCGGCATTCGCTCTGGTCGGCCTGCGGCGGGGCGACCGACGAGCGTCTGAAGCGGCGTTGAAGTTCTTCATCGCCTCAGTGGTCGCCACGGCGTTCAGCCTGTTGGGCATCTCGATGGTGTACGGCGCCACCGGCTCAGTCGTCGCTGGTCCAGTCGCGGCGTCGCTCGCGAGCGGCGACGCCATCGCCCCGGTGATCGGCGCCGGCATGGTGCTCACCCTCATCGCGCTGGCCTTCAAGGTGGCCGCGGTGCCCTTCCAGGTCTGGGTCCCTGACACGTATGTGGGCGCGCCGATCCCGATTGCCGGCTATCTCTCGGTGGTGAGCAAGGCCGCCGGCTTGGCCGGACTGATGATCGTGCTGTTCCGCTTCTTCGCGCCGTACGTCGAGACGTGGTCGACCGTTGTGGCCGTCGCCGCTGCACTCACGATGACGGTGGGCAACCTCGCCGCCCTCCGGCAGCGACACGCGATCCGGTTGCTGGCGTGGTCCTCCGTCGCGCAAGCTGGCTACCTCCTCGTGCCGATCGCCGCCGGCGGCTCCGTTGGCGACGTCAAGGCGATCCAGGCCTATGCCTTGATGTACGCAGTGGTGAACCTCGCCGCGTTTGCGGCGGTGCTGGCCACAGCGGCGTGGGGGGCGGTCGACATCGACGACGTCGACGGCCTGGCTCGCAGTCATCCCTGGTTGGGTGGGTCGCTCGCGTTCGCCTTGTTGTGTCTCGCCGGGCTGCCACCCGGTGTGGTGGGGCTCGTCGCGAAGGTCGCGGTGTTCGAGAGTGCCGTCGACGGCGACCTGGTCTGGCTCGCTGTGGTGATGGCGGTCAATGTGGCGATCGGGCTGATCTACTACCTGCGCTTCATCGCCGTACTGCTTCGACCATCGCCTGACTCCGCCGACGCGGCAGAGCCGGTGGCTGGATCGTCGGCGGGGACTGTCATCGTTCGTACCCGTCGGGTGGCCTGGTCGACCGAGCTCGTGGTCGGGATGACGCTGGTGGCCGCGGTCGCGTTGTCGGTCTTCCCAGGCCTGTTGTTCTCCGCCGTCTCCCCCTAGCCACTTGTCCACCCGGTTGTCGTCCGTTCGGTCGCTTCTCCGAATTCACGTCACTGAGCGCTCCGGACGCCCACACACTGAATGCAAGGCCCCAACAGCCCCGTGCGCTGGATCGCGCTCACACCGTAGGCCCGCACTCCATACCCGTAGGGGGACACGACATGACGACCACCGACCTGATCAGGACCACGAACGACGACACCGACAGCGCCGACGGTGCCGACGTCACGGACTTCACCGACGGCACCAACGTCACGGACTTGGCGGATGTCACTGACGTCACCGACTTCACGGACGTCACCGTCACCGACGGCACCGACGTCACCGACGGCACCGACGTCACCGACGGCACCGACGGCACCAGTGTGGTCCACGGTTCCCGAGCGGCTGCCCGACTCCTGGAGATCGTCGCCCACAACACAGACCAACTCCTCGCCGAGGCGACAGCCGAGGCTGCCTCAATGGTGACCACGGCACGCGCGGAAGCCGACCAGGTTCTGGTCGCGGCCCGCACGGAGGCGGAGCAGGTGCACACCGAGCTCCACCAGGCTCGGACGCAGCAGGCCGCCGAACTCGAGCAGGCTCGGACGCAGCAGGCCGCCGAACTCGAGCAGGCTCGGACGCAGCAGGCCGCCGAACTCGAGCAGGCTCGCACGCAGCAGACCGCCGAGCTCAACAAGCAGCGCACAGACATCCTGTCTGACTTGGCCGAGCGTCAATCAGCCCTCGAGGCCGAACTCGCCCGGTTGCAGCAGGTCGAGCAGGAGCACCGGGATCACATGCGCAGCTACCTCACCAAGCAGCTGGCCGAGATCGAGCCTTCGAGCAACTAGCGGTAGTTGATGAACTGAACCGCGAAGTCGAAGTTCTGGGCCTTCACCAGGGCGATGACATCTTGCAGGTCATCACGCTTCTTGCTGCTGACCCGGAGCTCGTCGCCCTGGATCTGGACCTTCACGCCCTTGGGACCCTCGTCGCGGATCAGCTTGGAGACCTTCTTGGCCTGCTCTTGGGAGATACCTTCTTTGAGGTCGATCTCGATCTTGACTTCCTTGCCGGAGGTGCGAGGTTCGCCGACCTCGAGGATCTTCAACGACTGGTGGCGTTTGATGAGCTTCTCCTTGAGGACATCGACGACGGCGAGGGCGCGTTCTTCAGCGTTGGCGGTCACCGTGATCGACGCGTCGCCATGCCATGAGACCTCCGCACCGGTGTGCTTGAAGTCGAAGCGCTGAGAGATTTCCTTGGCCGCCTGGTTGAGTGCGTTGTCGACTTCCTGGTGGTCGAGTTTGCTGACGATGTCGAACGAAGAGTCGCCTGCCATAGCGGTTGCCCTCCCTAGTCGAGCGCCCCAAGGGCGCTTTGCGTATCACCCCGTACGTAGGGGTATCCTGTCGCTCGCTGCGTGGCCGTCGAAGAGCGATCCCGCGTGGCACCTGGCAGGTTGCCCGAGTGGCCAAAGGGAGCAGACTGTAAATCTGCCGGCTCAGCCTACGTAGGTTCGAACCCTACACCTGCCACCACCCGCCCAGTCCTCGGACTGGGCGCTGTGTTTTCGAGGGATTCTTGGTGTTCGTACGCCGTCACGCAGCCCGCTGCTCGTCGCGCCACGCGACCCAGTCGCGCACCCGGCCGAGGTCGTGGTCAGGCCCATCCGTGCTGACTGTGAAGAGCCTGGTGCCGACCTCCACCAGCGACGCCCCATGGGTCTCCGGGTCGCCCGTTCCGGCGCCACACGACCGCTCGATCTCACCCGGGTCGCGACCGATCTTGGCGCACCACGCGTCAAGGACTGCGTGCTTGTGGCGGATCGTGTCGGCGTCGCCGAAGCCGTGCCAGATGTCTGCATGCTGGGCGACGAAACGCAGCGTCTTCTTCTCGCCGCCACCGCCGATCAAGACGGGAATGTGACGAGTCGGTGGGGGATTGACCACCTCGAGCCGGTGGGCGATCCGGGGAAGCGCCTCGCCCAACGCATTGAGGCGCGAGCCCGGCGTACCGAACTCGTAGCCATAAGACGCATAGTCCTTCTCGAACCATCCCGAACCGATGCCCAGGATGAGGCGGCCGCCGCTGATGTGGTCGACGGTTCGGGCCATGTCGGCCAGCAGGTCGGGGTTGCGGTAGCTGTTGCAGGTGACGAGGGCACCGACCTCGACGCGTTCGGTGGCCTCGGCCAACGCGCCGAGCATGGTCCAGCACTCGAAGTGCTTGCCCTCGGGGTCACCATGCAAGGGATAGAAGTGGTCCCAGGTGAAGACCACGTCGACGCCGATCTCCTCGGCCTCGACGGCCGCCCGACGGATGCTGGCGAACTCCGAATGTTGTGGCCGCAGCTGGACGCCGATCCGGATGGGTTTGTCGGCGTACGGAGGGTCCGGGTCTGCTGGTGCGTTCATGGTGGTGACCCTAGTCGCGAGGCCGCATTGCGGCACCGATGCCAGGCGGTCTGTCCGATTAACGCTCAAGACTCCAGGCTGTGTATTCTCATACGTCGCTTGCCCCAATAGCTCAGTCGGTAGAGCGTCTCCATGGTAAGGAGAAGGTCTACGGTTCGATTCCGTATTGGGGCTCTGAAATCGGAGCCTCACCCGGCACCCGTGAAAACGTCGGGTGGGGACACCGGTTTCGGGCGGCGGGGTAGCTCAGGTGGTCAGAGCACACGGCTCATAATCGTGGTGTCGCGGGTTCAAGTCCCGCCCCCGCTACCAGGCACGATTGTTCGATCCCTGTTCGACCTGAGTACCATCCGCAACACCCGCGCAACTTTCGAAACGAGGCATCCCGTGGCCAGCAAGAGCTCAGACATCCGTCCCAAGATCACTATGGCGTGCACCGAGTGCAAAGAGCGCAACTACATCACGCAAAAGAACCGTCGCAACGACCCAGACCGGCTGGAGCTGAAGAAGTTCTGCCCGCGTTGCCGCGGCCACCAGGTGCACCGCGAGACCCGCTGACGCTCTCCGTCTTGGCGTTGATCCGATAGCGTCGCCGCATGGCACTCGACCCTGGTTTGTCCGGTCGCACGTTCTCGCCGACGCCGCCGTACACCGTGAGCCGCGAGAAGATCGACGAGTTCACTCACGCCATCGGCTCGCCTCCGCTAGATGACGGCGACACCGCGCCCCTGACGTTTCCCATCGTGGTTGCCTTCGGTGCCATGAACGACCTGATGACCGACCCCGACGTCGGTATCGAACTCCAGAACGTGATCCACGGCGATCAACGTTTCGAGCAGGACCGGCCGGTCCGCGTGGGTGATGTCTTGACCGGCACCCTCACGATCGACAGCCTTCGCGCTGCGGCGGGCATGGACATGATCGGCACCCGCACCGAGATCTCGACCGTGGACGGCGAGCGCGTCGCCACCGCATTTGCCACGCTGGTCCACCGCGGCGGTGGCGCGTGACCTGGGAGGCTGGGGTCGAGTTAGACCCGGTCACCTACACCGTCACGCGAGCCGACCTGATCCGGTATGCCGGGGCGTCTGGTGACTTCAACCCGATCCACTGGAGTGACCGAGTCGCCAAGTCCGTCGGCCTCCCGGGTGTGATCGCCCATGGCATGTTCACGATGGCTCTCGCGAGCCGGGCTTTGGTGTCCTGGGTCGGTGACCCGGCCAAGGTCGTCTCGTTCGGTACCCGGTTCACGAAGCCGGTCGTGGTGCCCGACGATGACGCGGGCGCGGAGGTCCGAGTCGCCGGCGTGGTCAAGAGCGTCGAGAACGGCCTCGCCAGCATCGACCTCACCGTGACGAGTGGCGACCAGAAGGTGCTCGGCATGACCAAGGCCACGGTGCGGTGCTGAGCCGGACCGACGAGCTGCTCTCGCACTGGACCACCCTTCGCCTCGGCGGTCCGGCGGCCAGGTTCCTCGAAGCGCCGACACGCGATGAGCTCTACGAGGCCGTCGCGAACGCCGACGCCGCAGATGAACCCGTCCTCGTGCTGGGCGGCGGCAGCAACCTCGTGATCGACGACGCCGGCTTCGACGGGACCGTCATCCGCGTCGCCACACGCGGCGTCGAGGTCGTTGACGAGGCCACCTCTGACGGTGTCGAAGTCACGGTCGAGGCAGGGGAGAACTGGGACGACTTGGTCGCTGCGGCGGTCGAGAACGAGTGGGTCGGCATCGAGTCGCTGGCTGGCATCCCCGGCACGATCGGTGCTGTGCCCATCCAGAACGTCGGCGCCTACGGCCAGGAGGTGGCGGAGACGATTTCCCACGTCGACGTCTACGACCGCGTCGAACGTCGTACGCGAACGTTGCAGAACGCCGACTGCGGCTTCGGCTACCGCACGAGCATGTTCAAGCAGCATCCCGGAAGGTACGTCGTCGGAAGCGTCACGTTTCGGTTCAGCCGTGGCTCGCTCGGCGCCCCGGTGACGTACTCCGAGCTGGCCCGCGCCGTCGGGGTCGTCCCAGGCGAGCGCATCGCAGCCGCGCGGGTGAGAGAAGAGGTGCTCGCTCTGCGCCGAAGCAAAGGGATGGTGCTCGACCCAGACGACCACGACACCTGGAGTGCCGGGTCGTTCTTCACCAACCCGTTCATCGAAGCTGACGCTGTCCCCGAGGGTGCGCCGGCGTTCCCTCAGAACGACGGAAGCGTCAAGACGAGCGCAGCCTGGCTCATCGAGCGCGCTGGGTTCGGCAAGGGCTACGGCAACGAGAGAGTCAGCCTCTCGACCAAGCACACATTGGCCCTCACCAACCGGGGAACGGCGACCAGTGCCGATCTGGTGTCGCTCGCGGCGGAGATCCATGCCGGCGTCCGAGAACGGTTCGGGATCGACCTGCACCCGGAGCCGGTGCTGGTCGGCTGCAGCATCTGACCCACTGTGGGCGCCACGCAACACCTTTCAGATTCTTGGGTCGCGGCTGTCGAAAACCCCGTGGCCCGTGCGCCGTCATGGGTGAGACTCGGATTCAACGAAAGGACCGACCGTGAAGTACGTCATTATGTTCACCCACCGCCCTGACCTCGACGAGGCAGTTCCTGCTGAGCGCGCCGAAGAGGTGTACGGCAAGGTCTACCAGTGGTTCACCGACAACGCCGACAAGTTCGCCGACGGTGGGGCAGAGCTGCACCCGGTTTCCACGGCGACAACCGTCAAGTCCGGTGACAACGGCCAGCCGGTCGTGGTCGACGGGCCGTTCTCGGAGGCGAAGGAGGTCGTCGGCGGCTTCTCTGTCATCGACGTACCCGATCTCGACGCCGCTATCGCGATGGCGAAGACCTGGCCGTCGATGGGGATGCCCGGGATCGCGATCGAGATCCGTCCGATGGTGGACCACAGCGGAGGATGACCTCCTCCCAACCAGAGATCGACCGTGCCCTCGCGCGCACCATCCGCGAGGAGCACGGCGTCCTGGTGGGCCGGCTGCACCGCAGCTTTGGTGACTTCGACGTCGCAGAGGAGGCCGTGCAGCAAGCGGTCGTGGAAGCACTGACGACCTGGCGAGCCGACGGTGTCCCCGAGCGTCCCGGGGCTTGGCTCACGGTCGCGGCTCGACGTAACGCGCTGGATCTGGTTCGCACAGCAAGCCGCCGTCGGTCCGTGCTCACCACCATGCGTCCGCTCGCCGACGACGTCGATGATCTGGCCGACGATCCGCGGCTTGCCCTGCTCTTCGGATGTTGTCATCCGTCACTGGCGCTGGAGGCCCGACTCGCGCTGACGTTGCGCGCTGTCGTCGGTCTGACCACCGCCCAGATCGCCCGTGCCTTCTTGGTCAGCGAGACGACGGTCGCCCAGCGGATCGTGCGGGCGAAGCGGAAGATCGTCACCGCCGGGATCTCGCTGACCATTCCGGATGCCAGCGAGCTGCCCTCCCGCCTCGCTGACGTGCTTACCGTTGCCTACCTGATGTACAACGAGGCATTCGTCTCGACATCCGGCCCGGATGGGCAGGACCGCGACCTTGGTGACGACGCTGTCTGGTTGTCGACGCTCGTCGCCACCCGGCTACCACGCCAGCCGGAGGCGCTGGGGCTGGCTGCGCTCCTCACCTTGCAGCACGCGCGCGCCGACGCTCGCTTCGACAGCACCGGAAAGCTGGTGCTGCTGCGCGATCAGGACCGCAGCCGCTGGGACGCCGCCGCTATCAGCCGCGCCAACCAACTGCTCTCACGGGCAGCCGCCCTGCACGCGCCGGGTCGCTACCAGCTGCAGGCGGCCATCGCCGCCTGTCATGCCAGTGCCTCGACCTGGGCCGAGACCGACTGGCTGCAGATCCTCACCTTGTATGACGTGCTGATCCGCATCGACCCGAGCCCGGTGACCCGACTCAACCGGGCGGTGGCGCTGGCGCAGAACGGTGACGCCACCCAGGCGCTGGCCGACGTGGACGGACTTGCTGGCGCCCTCGACAGCTATCACCTGTGGCATGCGACCCGGGCCGAGTTGCTGCGGATGCTCGCCCGTGCGGACGAGGCTGATACCGCAGACGCTCAGGCCCTCGCGTTGACGTCCAACGAGGCCGAGCAACGGCTGCTGCGCACACGACTTCGGCGCCACCCACTCGTCGACGGCACTTAGCCGAAGCGGGTTATGAAGCAAGCCAGCCGTCGATGTCGTCAAGCAACTGCTTGCGTACGTCGTCTGGGGCGGCCGACCCGCGTACCGACATCCGGGCCAGCTCGGCGAGCTCGGGGTCGGTGAAGCCGTGCACCTCGCGGGCGGCGGTGTACTGGTCGAGCAACCGCGACCCGAAGAGCAGCGGGTCGTCCGCTCCGAGCGCGAGCGGCACCCCCGCATCGAACAGCGTGCGGAGCGGGACATCCTCCAGCGATGCGTAGACACCCAGCGCGACGTTCGACGTGGGACACACCTCGCAGGTCACGCCGGTGTCGGCCAGCTGTGCCACCAGCTGGGGGTCCTCTACCGACCGGACACCGTGGCCGATCCGCTGCGCGGCTAGTCCGTCGAGGCAGGACCAGACACTTTCGGGCCCGCGGAGCTCTCCGGCATGAGGTGCCGCGATCAGGCCGGCCCGCTCAGCGATCTCGAACGCCTTGGCGAACGACAGCGCCTCGCCTCTACGCTCGTCGTTCGACAGCCCGAACCCGACGACGCCTCGGCCGGCGTACTGCACGGCCAGCCGTGCCAACGTCCGGGCGTCGAGCGGATGGCGGGTGCGGTTGGCGGCGATCAACAACGAGACCTGCACGCCTGTCGCCGCCGACGCTTCGCGCGCGGCGTCCAGAACCAGGTCGGTGAACGCCGTGATGCCGCCGAACTTCGCGGCGTACCCGCTGGGGTCCACCTGGATCTCCAGCCAGCGCGACCCCTCTCGGGCGTCGTCCTCGGCGGCCTCGAGGACCAAGCGTCGTACGCCGTCCTCGGTGCGCAACACCGAGCGGGCGATGTCGTAGAGCCGCTGGAAGCGGAACCAGCCGCGTTCGTCGGCGGCAGAAAGCTGGGGCGGCCACTCATCGGTCAAGGCGTCGGGCAGCCAGATGCCTTGCGACTCGGCCAGTTCGACGACCGTCGGGTGGCGCATCGAGCCGGTGAAATGCAGATGCAAGTGCGCCTTGGGCAGCGACTCGAGTGCCCGCGGATGGTCAGAGATGACGCGACCTCAGGCGAGGAGCTTTTGGATGCGGCCGACGCCTTCGGCCAGATCGTCATCACCGAGCGCGTAGGACAGCCGCAGGTAGCCCGGGCTGCCGAACGCCTCGCCGGGCACCACCGCGACCTCGACCTCCTCAAGGATGATCTCGGCCAGCTCCGTCGAGTTCGCCGCGACCCGGCCGTGAATATCGCGTCCGAGTGCGCCCTTCACCGAGACGAACGCATAGAACGCGCCCTTGGGTTCGGGGCACACGAAGCCGTTGACGTCGTTGAGCATCGCCACGATGGTCTGCCGCCGCCGGTCGAACGCGGCGCGCATGGTCTCGACGGCCGACAGGTCACCCGACACAGCGGCGAGCGCCGCTCGCTGGGAGACGTTCGCGACGTTGGAGGTGGCATGCGACTGGAGGTTGGCCGCGGCCTTGACGACGTCGGACGGCCCGATCATCCAGCCGACCCGCCAGCCCGTCATCGCGTAGGTCTTGGCGACACCGTTGACCACCACGCAGGTGTCGGCGAGCTCGGGCACCTCGACGACGATCGAGCTGAACGTAGCGTCGCCGTAGACCAGGTGCTCGTAGATCTCGTCGGTGACCACCCAGATGCCGTGCTCCAGCGCCCATTGCCCGATCTCGTGCACCTGCGCAGGCGTGTAGACCGCACCGGTCGGGTTGGACGGTGAACAGAAGAGCAGCATCTTGGTGCGCTCGGTGCGGGCCGCCTCGAGCTGGTCGACGGTGACGAGGTAGCCCTGCGTCTCGTCGGCCAGCACCTCGACGGGCTTCCCGCCGGCGAGCGCGATGGCCTCGGGGTACGTCGTCCAGTACGGCGCCGGAAGGACCACCTCGTCGCCCGGATCGAGCAGTGTCGCGAACGTCTCGTAGACCGCCTGCTTGCCGCCGTTGGTGACGAGCACCTGACTCGCATCTACCTGGTAACCGGAGTCGCGTGCCGTCTTCGTGGCGATGGCCGCTTTCAGCTCCGGCAGGCCGCCTGCAGGTGTGTAGCGGTGGTTGCGAGGGTCGCGGGCCGCTTCCACCGCCGCCTCGACGATGTAGTCGGGAGTGGGGAAGTCAGGCTCGCCGGCACCGAACCCGATCACCGGACGCCCGGCGGCCTTGAGCGCCTTCGCCTTGGCGTCGACCGCCAGCGTGGCCGACTCGGTGATACTGGCGATCCGCTGGGAGATCCGGCGGGTCCGGTCGTGGGCAGCGATGCTCTGCGTCATGAGCCAATCGTTGCACTTCACAGGTGGTCGTGGCGGCCGGGTCCACCAGCGGTCTTTGCTGGCTCGACTGCCCGGTCGTGGTGCGCTCCCGATCTCGGTTCGACCCGGGGCGGCCCGACCCCGTACACTCGTGTTCTTGGTGGCAGTTGCACCCTAGTTCGCTATGCCCTGACCACGGCTCGCACCGGACTCGCTGGCGGCCTACGTTGGGTACTGGCGCCGGAGGGCAGTGGCTCAATTGGCAGAGCACCGGTCTCCAAAACCGGCGGTTGGGGGTTCGAGTCCCTCCTGCCCTGCGAAGACAAGCCACGCCAAGAGAAAGGGAGAACATGACGGAGACTCGCGCCACGAGCTCATCGAGCGAGCGTCGACCGAGCAGCGATGGTCGTACCGGTCTTGCCCTGTTCCTCCGACAGGTCATCGCTGAGCTGCGCAAGGTCATCTGGCCGACGCGCGACCAGCTGGTCACCTACTTCATGGTGGTGCTGGTCTTCGTCCTCTTCATGATCGCGTTCGTGTCGCTGTTGGACTACGCGTTCAACTCGGCGATGTTCAAGATCTTCGGCTGACGCCTGTGCGCCTGACCGACCATGTGAGTTTGTGAGTGACAAGACAGTGACGGAGCAATCTGTGTCAAAGCCAGTCGACGACATCGTCGACGCTGAAACCACCCCCACCACCCCAGCCGACACCGAAGCGGAGCAGCCGGCCGCCGAGGCGGAGGTCCCGCCGGAGTCCGATGCGACGGCTGAGGTTGCCGAAGGTGCCGAAGTCGCCACCGAGGATGTCGCCGACGACGCGGACGTGACAGCCGAAGCCGAGGTCGCCGAGGTGGTCGAGCCGGCTGCTGAGACCGACGTCGCTGAGGTCGCTGAGGTCGCCGAGGTCACCGAACCCGTCGCTGACGAGGTCGTTGACGCCGACGCCGAGGCGGTCGCAGCACCCGACGAGGCTGGCGAAACCCCTGCCGAGGGTGCTGTTGAGGCGGCGGACGACGCTGGCGAGACTGCCGACATCGACACGCCTGCCCCTGACCCGCTCGAGGAGTTCCGCGAGTCGCTGCGCACCCGGCCTGGCGACTGGTTCGTCATCCACACCTACTCCGGCATGGAGAAGCGGGTCAAGACCAACCTCGAGAACCGCATCACCTCCCTCAACATGGAGGACTTCATCTATGAGGTCCACGTGCCGCAGGAGGAGGTGGGGGAGATCAAGAACGGCCAGCGCCGCCAGGTCAGCCGTACTGTGCTGCCGGGCTACGTGCTGGTCCGGATGGACCTCACCGATGAGTCATGGTCGGCTGTCCGGCACACCCCGTCCGTTACCGGCTTCGTCGGCCACAGCCACCAGCCGGTCCCGCTGAGCCTCGCCGAGGTCGAAGCCATGCTGGCGCCGTCGATTGTCGAGGAAGCCGAGTCCACCCCCTCACTGCAGAAGCAGAAGAAGGTGGAGTTCACCGACTTCTACGCCGGCGACTCCGTCATGGTCGTCGACGGCCCGTTCGCGACGCTGCACGCCACCATCACCGAGATCAACGTCGACGCCCAGCGAGTCAAGGCGCTGGTCGAGATCTTCGGCCGCGAGACCCCGGTCGAGCTCAGCTTCAGTCAGATCCAGAAGGTCTGAGGTGGCGCGTGCACCGACTCAACCTTCTGAATTGGCCATAGTCAGCTTACTGACAAGGCAAGCCACCTGAGACTGTCAACTCACGAGTCAACTACAAGGAACCCAACGCATGCCTCCCAAGAAGAAGATCGCCGCGCTCGTCAAGGTGCAGCTGCAGGCCGGCGCGGCAA
Source organism: uncultured Actinomycetota bacterium (assembly GCA_963746185.1). GTDB lineage: Bacteria > Actinomycetota > Actinomycetes > Propionibacteriales > Nocardioidaceae > CAVVAE01. The sequence continues at coordinate 780,144 of CAVVAE010000004.1, read as the reverse complement.
CTCCTGCTCCCCCCGTCGGTACCGCACTTGGTCCGCACGGCGTGAACATCATGGAGTTCTGCAAGGCCTACAACGCCGCCACCGAGGCGATGCGTGGCAACGTGATCCCGGTCGAGATCACCATCTACGAAGACCGCACGTTCACGTTCATCACCAAGACGCCGCCGGCTGCCGAGCTCATCAAGAAGGCCGCCGGCCTGCAGAAGGGCTGCTCGACCCCGCACACCGACAAGGTCGGCCGGATCAGCCGCGACCAGGTGCGCGAGATCGCCACGACCAAGATGCCCGACCTCAACGCCAACGACGTCGACGCGGCGATGAAGATCGTCGAAGGTACCGCTCGCTCGATGGGCATCACCGTCACCGGCTGACAACGCAGGCATCCAAGCAGCACCAGAAACACGTGGTAGGGCCGCGCTGGCCCACTCGACCACAACTGGTACATCACGAAAGGAACCAGCTCATGCAGCGCAGCAAGGCATACGCCGCCGCAGCAGACAACATCGACAAGGACAGCCTCTACGACCCGATCGAGGCCGTCAAACTGGCCAAGGCCGGCGGCTCCACCAAGTTCGACTCGACCCTCGACGTGGCGATGCGACTCGGCGTCGACCCGCGCAAGGCCGACCAGATGGTCCGCGGCACCGTCAACCTCCCTCACGGCACCGGCAAGACGGCACGGGTTCTCGTCTTCGCCGTCGGTGACAAAGCCGAGGAGGCGAAGGCAGCAGGCGCCGACGTGGTCGGCGGCGACGAGCTGATCGACAAGGTCAACGGTGGCTGGCTCGACTTCGACGCCGTCGTCGCGACGCCCGACATGATGGGCAAGGTCGGTCGCCTCGGCCGTGTCCTCGGCCCCCGTGGTCTGATGCCCAACCCCAAGACCGGCACGGTCACGCCCGACGTGACGAAGGCCGTCAACGACATCAAGGGCGGCAAGATCGAGTTCCGCGTCGACCGGCACGCCAACTTGCACTTCATCATCGGCAAAGCGTCCTTCAGCACCGTGAAGCTCGCGGAGAACTACGCTGCCGCCCTCGAGGAGGTGCTCCGGCTGAAGCCGGCGAGCTCCAAGGGCCGCTATCTCAGCAAGGTCACGTTCTCCGCGACGATGGGCCCGGCGTTCCAGTTGACCCCAACCGCACGCGCAACCTCGCAATCGAGGGTGGCACCGAAGAAGAGTAAGCAGGCCGGGTGCTGTCAGCCCGGATTGGTGTCGGCGAACCGAGGCTGGCGGTCCGGCTCGTCAAGTTTGGCGATCCGATCCAGCACCGGGAGGGCTCCGACCGCCGCCGCTCTGCCACGCGCTTCCTCGAGCAGAGCGGCCGCCATCTCGACATTGCCGGTCTGGTGATGCTGCGAGGCGTCGACCAACGCGTGCCCGAGATGCCAGGGCGATCCGAGTTCTCGCAACTGCTGGAGAGCGCCGTGGAAGAGAACGTCGGCTTCTGCATCCCGCTGTGACGAGGCGAGCCGGGCGCGGGCGAGTTCTCGCTCGGCCCTGAGGAGCGGCGGTACGTGACCGGCGGGGAGATCGTCGAGCCGCCCGAGCAACTCCTCAACGGCAACATCGTCACCGAGCTCGAAGGCGGCTCGCGAGGCGACGCTCCATGACCAACGGCTGGTCTCACACCTCATGCCTAGGACATCGGAGAACCCCAGGCAGATCCGGGCATGCCGCAGGCTGGCTGCAAGGTCGCCTTCGACATAGGCGATCAGGGACGCGACGAGCGCCTCGTCCGCCAATTCCTGCGGACCTTCGCGGACGTTCATCAGCCGCGAGCGGTCGAGGATCTCCCGTGACTTGGCGGTGTCTGACCGCAGCGCATGGATCAGAGCGGGCCACCGCCAGAGGAATGGCAGATCGATCCCGTCGGTCTCGATCGCCACCTGCAACGTTTCAACAGCCTCGTCCCACCGACCCGTTTCCAATGCGGGGATGACGAAGTTGACGACCGCGGTCGAGAGCATCAACGGGTTTCCGACGTGGCGGAGCAGCGCGATCGCAGCCTGGGCGGCCTCGGCTGCCGACTCGGAGTCGTCAATAGCCGTGACGGACGCGAGGTTGAGCAGCGCTCGAGCCTGGACTGCGCTGTTTCCGACCTCTTCGGCGATTCGAGCGGCCTCCCGGCAGTACATGACCGACTGGACCGTCCGGTTGGCGAAACCGTGCACGATCGACCGGACGACGAGCAAGTCCGCCAGCATGCCGCGGTCAAGCCCGAGCGCCTCCCCAAGGGCCAGCGCTTCAGCGCTGAGCCGATCGGCGTCCCCACGCCCGCCGAACGCGGCCAAGGTGGCAAGAGCTGACATCGTGGTGACTGTGTCAACGTCCGGCTCGTCGCGGAGCACCTCGAGGGCGCTGGTCAGCTCCTTGTAAGCCGCGACGAAGTCGCCGGAATCGTCGTAGGCCTGGCCCATGATCGCTCGAGTCCGAGCCACCGCTCTGTCCTGCCCATGGCGTCGGTAGTGCTCGGCAGCGCGCTGGGCATTCTCCACCGCAAGGTCGCTGTTGGCGTTCTGCCTGGCGGCGAGCGCTGCACGCTCCCACATGTCTGCTGCCTGGAGATCGGCGGGTTCACCCTCGGTCTCCTCGATCAACCGGGCAGCACCCGCGTAACTCAACTCGGCTGCTGCTGGTGCTCCGGTGCGCAGCGCCCGCTTCCCGGCGCGGGTCATCGCCGCGACAGCGTCTGCGCGCAGTTCCGGGACATCTTCGTCCTCGGCGACGGCGTGGATCGCGTCGAGATAATGCTGAGCGATGACGTCGACAACTTCATCGCCGTCATTCGGAAAGGTGCTGCGCAGGTGGCTTGCGACAGCCAAGTGGCGGGTTTTGCGGTCACGGCGTGCAAGGGTGTCGTAAGCAACTTGTCGGAGCATTCCATGAGTGAACCGATAAGTGCCGATCTGGGGAGACAACACATCGGCGCTGACCTCCATCAGACCTCGACGGACCAGATCCTCGAGGATCTGATGGACGTTCTCAGGCGTCAGCTGCGAAACCGCCACGAGCGAGTCCGCGGGGAACGAGTTACCCAGCACCGAGGCATCGCCGACCAGCGACCTTGCGATCGGGCCAAGAGCGTCGAGTCGCGCGGCCAGGAGCGCGTGCAACGAACTCGGTACCTCGAGTTCTCCGACCTCACCGACGAGGGTGTAGACGCCGTCTCGCGGCTCCACCACATCCCGGTCGATCAACGAGCGCACGGTCTCGACCGCGAACAGCGGGATCCCGTCGGCGTGGTTGGCGATTGCCTGCATGGTGGGCTTTGGCAGCCCTGGCACAAGAGTCTCCAACAGGGAGTTCATGGATGCTTCGTCAAGAGGGTCGAGCGCCAAGGCCGTCCGGTTGCGACCTACTCCGAACCCTGGACGTTGGAGGTCGAGCTCAGGACGGGTGAACACGACGATGAAGAGCGGGATCCCGCGTGTCCAGTTGAGGAGGTGGTCGATGAAGTCGAGAAGACCCGGGTCGGCGTACTGAGCATCTTCGATCAGCAGGGCGACCGGACTCTGATCGGCGAGTCGCTCGAAGAAGATGCGCCATCCGGCGAAGAGCTCGTCTCGCGTGAAGACTCCGCTCTTGTCGTCGGTCTCCACACCGAGCAGCCGCGCGAGGCGAGCCTCGACGTACGGAGCTTCTTGCGGCTCCAGGATGAACCGGCGGATCCCCTCGGAGAGCTTTCGTTCAGCAACGTCGGCGTCGTCATCGTCGGCAATCCCCAACCTTGCCCGCACGATCTCGGCCAACGCCCAAAACGCCACCCCATCGCCGTAGGACAGACAACGACCGCGGTGCCAGAAGACCGGCTCTGCCAGCCCGTCAACGTACTTCTCGAACTCCCAGCCGATCCGGGTCTTGCCGACGCCGCCGGGACCACTCACGACGAGCATTCGCGGAGTACGACGGTCGGCGCAGGCGTGGAAGAGGTCTTTCACGAGTCGAAGCTCGACGTCCCGACCCGTCAGTGGTGCTTCGAGTCCGTCGACGCGCTGAGCACCGCCGACGCCGGAGAGGACCCGCACCGCACGCCACAGATGTTCGGGTGCAGCCTTGCCCTTGAGCGTGTGGTCTCCGGTGTCTTCGAACTCCAGGGCCGCTGCGGCAAGTCGCCGTGTCGCATCGTCCACCAGGACGCTGCCGGGGTCAGCTGCAGACTGGACCCTTGCCGCCGTGTTGACGGCATCTCCGGCAACCATGCCTTCGCCGGCGGCGTCCAGGGTCACCGCCACTTCGCGGGTGACGACCCCGGCGCGTGCGGTCAGTCCCGGCGCACCGACGTCGTCGCCGAGGGCTGCGACCCCGGTGACGAGGTCGAGAGCGGCGCGCACAGCACGTTCGGTATCACCCTCGAGAGCCGTCGGTGTTCCCCAGACGGCCATGACGGCGTCGCCGATGAACTTCTCCACGGTTCCGCCATACCTCTCGACAATGGCTCGGGAGGTGGCGAAGTAGCGGGAGAGCAGCTCGCGAACGTCCTCGGGGTCACGCTCCTCGGTCAAGGGGGTGAAGCCGACGAGATCCGCGAACAGCACAGAGCAGATCCGACGCTCGGCGACGGGGGCGGGGTCAAGGGCGCTCTGTGCCTGGTCGATCCCCTGCACCTGTGTGCCGCAATCACCGCAGAACCGCTGACTCGGGGTCAGTCCGGCCCCACATGAAGGACAACGTGTCTCAAGGGCGTTTCCGCAGTTCCCGCAGAAGCGCCGATCTCTGAGATTGTCCTCCCCGCACCGCGCACATGCCGCCACGGCGTCAGGCTACTCGTCATCTCGCGAGAATTCGCGGGAATGAATCCTGGTTGCATGCGGTGCCGGAGGACGCGGACCCACACACAACGAGCGCGGTGGAGTGCTTGGCACGGGTGCAATGCGGGGATAACATCACGACGCCGACGTACGGCAATGTGCGACCCGAGGGAGTGACCCTATGACCGCTGATCCTGCTGTCGTCAAGGCGTTGAGCTCGACAGATCTGTTCTCCTCATTGAGCAAGCGCAACCTCGAGAGAATCGCCAAGGAGGCCAACGTCGTCGCGCATGCTGCTGGCAAGGAGATCACAGAAGAGGGTGGCCGCGGCGTCGGTTTCCACCTCATCACGTCGGGCACGGCATCCGTCAAGGTCGGCTCAACCTCTCGACCCGACCTCGGACCCGGTGACTACTTTGGTGAGATCTCGCTGATCGACGGCAAACCCCGGTCTGCGACGGTGACGGCGGTGTCGGACCTCACGACCGTCTCCCTGGTCTCCTGGTCCTTCACGCCGATCCTCGACGAGGAACCCGAGGTCGCCAGGGCCTTGCTCCAGGTGATGTGCAAACGCCTCCGGGCGGCTGAGCAACACTGACGCCGCCTCCCTGCTCGTTTGGGCTAGCCGCGGTGGTGCGACGTACGCTGGACGCACAGGTTCTGCACACCACCGTCTCGGCAAGGGGTTTCCATCGATGAAGATGCGACGTATCGCCGCGTCCGTACTCGCTACAGGTCTGCTGGTGGGTCTGACCGCCTGCAACAGTGACGACAAGACCGACGGTTCGGCGTCCGACAACGCCCAAGCCGCAGCGTTGACGAAGGACAACTTCGCGCAGAGCGTGGTGGCTGCTCAGTCGGACGCGCAGTCAGCACACGTTGAGGCGACCGTCGAGGCTCAGGGACAGACGCTGACCCTGTCGGGAGATATCGCTGGTCTCGACCACCCCGACTCCACGTCCATGGATCTGAGCATGGACTTCGGAGGACAGCAGATGCAGTTGATCGTCCTCGACAAGTCGCTGTACGTGAAGGGCGATGGGCTGAGCGAGGTCAAGGGCAAGTCGTGGCTGAAGATCGACCTGTCTGACCCCGACAACCCGATGGGCCAGATCTTCGACGCAGCAAACCCTGGCAACTTCGCCGCCTATCTCAACGGCATCACCAAGTTCGACGACCAGGGTACCGAGACCGTCGACGGTGTGAGCGCGCACCACTACTCCGTGACTGTGGACACCACCAAGATGATGGCCGCCAACCCGATCTTCAAGGGGCAGGACCAGGCCACGCTGGGGCTTCCTGACGAGGTGACGAGCGACGTGTACGTCGACAGCGACAACCGACCCGTCTCGATGAACGTCGACCTGGGCGCCACCGGCGCCTTCGAGGTGCACTTCTCCGACTACGGCAAGGACGTCTCGATTGAGGCGCCACCCGCAAGCGACGTCGGCGAGTTCAGTCTCTGACCGATCCCGACCGGGCGGATTTGGTCCGGTGGCTCCGATCGTCGTACGCTGGGGTCACCGAAGACCGCCGGTCGCTGATCGAGATTGTTTCGATCAGTCGAAGGCCCCGCACAGCGGGCGGCCCGCGCAGGTGAACTGAGTCGACCAGCAATGGTCAGCCCCGTGCGCCTGCATGGGGCGCTTTTTATTGTGCAGCGCCGCCTGACGAGTCTTTCGACCAGATGTGACATCAGAAGGAGGACCCATGGCGCGGCCGGACAAGGCAGCAGCCGTCGCAGAGTTGGTGGACGAGTTCCGCAGCTCCGAGGGCGCTGTGCTGACCGAGTACCGCGGTCTCACCGTGGCGCAGCTGCAGGATCTGCGGCGAGCCCTCGGTGCGAACGCCAGCTACGCCGTGGTGAAGAACACGCTGACCAAGATCGCCGCCCGAGAGGCAGGGGTCGACGGTTTCATCGACCTGCTCCAAGGGCCCTCCGCCATCGCCTTCATCAAGGGCGATGCGGTGGAAGCGGCCAAGAGTCTGCGTGACTTCGCCAAGGCCAACTCACCTCTCGTGATCAAGGGCGGTGTGCTTGACGGCAAGCCACTGACCGTTGCCGAGATCGCCAAGATCGCTGACCTCGAGTCGCGCGAGGTCCTCCTCGCGAAGCTTGCGGGAGCGATGACGGCATCGCTTCAAAACGCCGTTTCCCTGTTCAACGCCCCGCTCTCGAATGTCGCCCGCCTTGCTGGCGCTCTCCAGGCGAAGGCGGAGCAGGACCCGTCGATCCTCGGAGGCGGCGCCGGCGTGCCGGCCCCTTCGGAGGACACCGCTGCTGCGCCTGAAGCCGCCACGGACACCGCTGTCGATGACAGCGCCGAGACGACCGATGACGCTCCTGCGGCCGATGTTGCGAGTGACGAGCCCGCTGCCGACAGCGCTGCTGACGGCGACGGACAAGAAGCCGCCGCAGAGGAGACCACCGAGGGCTGACGCTCCCGGACCGACCACCCGATCCCGGCCCAGGTAGTTCGCCTGAGCCAGCAACATGGAAGGAACGCCACCATGGCGAAGCTCACCACCGACGAGCTCCTCGACGCATTCAAGGAGATGACCCTCCTCGAGCTCAGCGAGTTCGTGAAGCAGTTCGAAGACACGTTTGGCGTCACCGCGGCCGCTCCCGTTGCCGCTGCCGTTGCAGGCGCGCCCGCCGCTGGCGGCGACGCCGAAGCCGCTGTCGAACAGGACGAGTTCGACGTCGTCCTCGAGGCAGCCGGAGACAAGAAGATTCAGGTCATCAAGGAGGTGCGCACCCTCACCAGCCTCGGTCTCAAGGAAGCAAAGGACCTGGTCGAGGCCGCGCCGAAGCCGATCCTGGAGAAGGTCGCCAAGGACGCGGCCGAGAAGGCCAAGGACGCCCTCGAGGCAGCCGGCGCCACCGTCACGGTCAAGTGACCTCCGGCGCCGATGGCGCCGCCGTCTCACCAGCACCGTGAGCAACAGAAGCACCGTCGAAGGGCGGCCACCCGCAGGGGGGCCGCCCTTCGTGCTTTTGCTCGCAAATCACCCTGAATCAGGTCTGGCGTGGACCGATGGGTGCAGAATGTCGGGAGACCCCGCGGGGGCCTGGAGGTCTGCACCACTGTCTGACCCGCGTCTCACCCGTCGTGCGGCTAACTAAACTCGCGCGTAACCTCAGGCGACGCAGGTCGTTTCATTAGTCAGGCGCGCTAGGGAGGGCCACCCATGGGAGTCGAGATCCAAGTCGATGGGTTGACAAAATCCTTCGGCAAGCAGGTGATCTTTGGCGACGTCTCACTCACCGTCCCCGCGGGCGAAATCTGCGTGATGCTCGGTCCGTCCGGAACCGGCAAGTCCGTGTTCCTCAAGACGCTCATCGGCCTGCTCAAGCCTGACCGCGGTCACATCGTCATCGAAGGGGTCGACATTGCGACCTGCAGCGAGCGCGACCTCTACGCGGTCCGCAAGCTGTTCGGCGTGCTCTTCCAGGACGGCGCGATGTTCGGGTCGATGAACCTCTACGACAACGTCGCCTTCCCGCTGCGTGAGCACACGAAGAAGACGGAGGCGGAGATCCGGCAGATCGTGATGGACAAGATGGAGCTCGTCGGTCTGTTGGGAGCGGAGAAGAAGCTTCCGGGCGAGATCTCCGGCGGCATGCGCAAGCGTGCCGGCCTGGCGCGCGCACTCGTCCTCGACCCCGAGATCGTCCTCTTCGACGAGCCCGACTCAGGCCTGGACCCCGTCCGTACGTCGTTCCTCAACCAGCTCATCGTCGACCTCAACGCGCAGATCGAGGCGACGATGCTCATCGTCACCCACGACATCAACACCGCCCGCACCGTCCCTGACAACATCGGCCTGCTCTACCACCGTCACCTCGCCATGTTTGGCCCCCGCGAGATGTTGCTCTCGAGCGAAGAGCCCGTCGTCCGCCAGTTCCTCAACGCCCAGCGCATCGGTCCGATCGGGATGTCGGAAGAGAAGGATGCCGACGAGCTAGCCGCCGAAGAAGGCCAGGAGCTTCCTCCCCTCCCGCCCATTCCGCTTCAGCTCGAGCCCTCCGACGGAAACCCTCGCCCGACCCAGCGTGAGCCCGGCGCTTGGTGTCGTGACAACGGCGTGACACCGCCGCCCGGGTCGTTCGAGCCCACGATGGTGATGGCCCCATGAGCAGTACCACCTCGATGGGGCGCGCCACCGCCCCGTTGCGGGCGAGCGGCAACCTCTTCGCGTTCGGCCTGGACGTCGCGCGCGGACTCTTCCGGCGGCCTTTCCAGATGCGGGAGTTCCTGCAGCAAGCCTGGTTCGTCGCGTCGGTGACGATCATCCCGGCCGCCCTGGTGGCCATCCCATTCGGCGCCGTGATTGCCCTGCAGGTGGGTGGTCTCATCAAGCAATTCGGTGCGCAATCCTTCACGGGTTCCGCAGCCGTGCTGGCCGTGGTCCGTGAGGCGGGGCCGATCGCGACGTCCCTGCTGATCGCTGGAGCCGGCGGATCGGCCATCTGCGCCGACCTCGGTGCCCGGAAGATCCGCGAAGAGCTCGACGCGATGATGGTGCTCGGTATCGACCCGATCCAGCGTCTCGTCGTCCCTCGCGTGCTCGCCTGCATGCTCGTCGCCGTCTTCCTCAACGGTCTGGTCAGTGTCGTCGGCGTCACCGGCGGCTACTTCTTCAACGTCGTCCTGCAAGGAGGTACGCCAGGCGCTTATCTGGCGTCCTTTACTGCCCTGGCACAGTTACCCGACCTCTGGCAGGGCATGGTCAAAGCCCTGATCTTCGGGCTGATCGCTGCCATCGTCGCGTGCTACAAGGGCATGAACGCCAAGGGTGGCCCGAAGGGCGTGGGCGATGCCGTCAACGAGTCCGTCGTCATCACGTTCATCTTGCTGTTCATCGTCAACTTCGTGATGAGCGCCATCTACTTCCAGCTCGTGCCACCCAAGGGAGGTTGACGTGGCTGACCCCCGCACGATCTACCGGCGCCCGCTGGCGGCGCTCGACAACCTTGGCAGCGAGTTGGCGTTCTACGTGCGCGCCCTCGCGTGGACCCCGAAGGCCATCGTCCGCTACAAGAAGGAGATCCTCCGGCTGCTGTCGGAGGTCACACTCGGGTCGGGGGCGCTGGCCGTCATCGGGGGCACGGTCGGGGTGATCACCGCCCTCGCCTTCTTCACAGGCACCGAGGTCGGTCTGCAGGGTTATGCCGCACTGAACCAGATCGGCACCGCCCTCTTCTCAGGGTTCGTGTCGGCTTACTTCAACACCCGCGAGATCTCTCCGCTCGTTGCCGGCATCGCCCTCGCCGCCACGGTCGGATGCGGGTTCACCGCCCAACTCGGCGCGATGCGTATTAGCGAGGAAATCGATGCCCTCGAGGTGATGGCGATCCCGTCACTGCCCTTCCTCGTGACGACCCGCATCATCGCCGGTCTCATCGCGATCATCCCGTTGTATGTCGTCGGGCTGCTTTCGTCGTACTTCGCGACCAGACTCGTGGTGACGACGTTCTTCGGGCAGAGCACGGGCACGTACGACCATTACTTCACCTTGTTCTTACCGCCCGGTGACGTCTTATGGTCGTTCGGGAAAGTCCTCATCTTCGCGATCGTCGTCATCATGATCCACTGCTACCACGGCTACCACGCCTCCGGCGGCCCGGCTGGTGTCGGCGTAGCCGTCGGTCGCGCCGTCCGAACCTCCATCGTGGCCATCAACGTCATCGACTTGTTCCTGTCGATGGCGATCTGGGGCACCACCACCACGGTGAGATTGGCTGGTTAGCGAGTGACCCTTTCCCTGTCTCGATACCCCTCGGTTCTGCGGGTCCGGCTTCTCGGCGTCGCGTTCCTGGGTTTCCTGGCGCTGGGTGTCCTCGCGACGTACGCGATCTTCAACAAGACATTTGGCGATGCCGTCCACGTGACCCTCCGGACATCTCACGTGGGGCTGCAGCTCGGGCCGCGCGCCGATGTGAAGATGCGTGGCGTGATCGTGGGGGAGGTGCGCGACATTTCGACGGATGGTGATGGTGCTCGGTTGGATTTGGCGTTGGATCCGGGTGAGGTGGGGTCGATTCCGGCGAATGTGTCGGCGCGGATTTTGCCGAAGACGTTGTTTGGTGAGAAGTATGTCGAGCTGGATATTCCGGAGACGCCGGTGTCGGAGTCGCTTGCTGCGGGGGATGTGATTTCGGAGACGGCGGTGTCGATTGAGGTGGAGCAGGTCCTGTCGGACTCTTATCCGTTGTTGACGGCGGTGGAGCCGGTGCAGTTGTCCTACACGTTGAATGCGTTGTCGTCGGCGTTGGAGGGGCGGGGGTCGCGGCTGGGTGAGAACTTGGTGCGGCTGGATGGGTATTTGAAGCAGTTGAATCCGTTGGTGCCGTCGATTGTGGAGAATCTGCGGTTGTTGGATCGGGTGTCGGATCTGTATCGGGATGTGTTGCCTGATGTGGCGAAGACGTTGGATGACCAGGTGTTGACGGGGAACACGGTGGTGGACAAGCAGCAGCAGTTGGAGGCGTTGTTCACTGAGGTGGCGGCGATGTCGTCGACGACGCGGGACTTCTTGCAGGCCAATGGTGACAACATCATCCGGTTGGGGCAGGTGTCGTTGCCGACGATGCAGGCGCTGGCTGAGTATGCGCCGGAGTATCCGTGTTTGGCGCAGGGGATGGTGGGCTGGATCCCGCACATGGCGGAGGCTTACCGCGATCGCACGTTGCACATCACGTTGGAGGTTCTTGAGCGTCAGCCCACTGGCTACTCACCCGCCGACAACCCGGAGTACGCCGCCTCGGACCCGCCCACGTGTGCCGACCTGCCTGACCCGCAGTACTCCCAGGCCAATCCCGCACCGCACCCAGACATCGATGACGGCTCGGAAGGCGACCATGGCAAGTCGCGCATCGCGACGGACTACGACCTGACCTCGGGCTATGCCGGCACTGTAGAAGAGCAGGCGTTCGTCGATGCACTGGCTTCCCCCGTGCTCACAATCGAAGCTGACCAAGTTCCCGACATCGCCACGCTCTTGTTCGGGCCACTCGCCCGCGACACCGAGGTGAGCGTCCGATGAGCTCGATGAACACCGTGCTTCGCCACCGCGTCCTCGGGGTGGTCTTCGTGTTGATGCTCCTCGCAGGCGTGTGGCTGACCTATGCCGTCTACAACAAGTCCTTCGTCAGTGTCGCGCACGTTGATCTCAAGACCTCGCGGGTTGGTCTCCAGCTGCCCCTGCACGCCGATGTGAAGATGCGTGGCGTGATCGTGGGGGAGGTGCGCGACATTTCGACGGATGGTGATGGTGCTCGGTTGGATTTGGCGTTGGATCCGGGTGAGGTGGGGTCGATTCCGGCGAATGTGTCGGCGCGGATTTTGCCGAAGACGTTGTTTGGTGAGAAGTATGTCGAGCTGGATATTCCGGAGACGCCGGTGTCGGAGTCGCTTGCTGCGGGGGATGTGATTTCGGAGACGGCGGTGTCGATTGAGGTGGAGCAGGTCCTGTCGGACTCTTATCCGTTGTTGACGGCGGTGGAGCCGGTGCAGTTGTCCTACACGTTGAATGCGTTGTCGTCGGCGTTGGAGGGGCGGGGGTCGCGGCTGGGTGAGAACTTGGTGCGGCTGGATGGGTATTTGAAGCAGTTGAATCCGTTGGTGCCGTCGATTGTGGAGAATCTGCGGTTGTTGGATCGGGTGTCGGATCTGTATCGGGATGTGTTGCCTGATGTGGCGAAGACGTTGGATGACCAGGTGTTGACGGGGAACACGGTGGTGGACAAGCAGCAGCAGTTGGAGGCGTTGTTCACTGAGGTGGCGGCGATGTCGTCGACGACGCGGGACTTCTTGCAGGCCAATGGTGACAACATCATCCGGTTGGGGCAGGTGTCGTTGCCGACGATGCAGGCGCTGGCTGAGTATGCGCCGGAGTATCCGTGTTTGGCGCAGGGGATGGTGGGCTGGATCCCGCACATGGCGGAGGCTTACCGCGATCGCACGTTGCACATCACGTTGGAGGTTCTTGAGCGTCAGCCCACTGGCTACTCACCCGCCGACAACCCGGAGTACGGAGCAGACAACGGGCCGCACTGCGAGACGCTGCCCAATCCGCCGTACTCGCAGGCCAACCCCGCTCCCCAGCCTTCCCCGAGAACCGTCGACGACGGGGTGGAGCAGAGCCACGGCAAGGACCGCCCGGCCCCGCCGTATGACCTGACGTCGGGCTATGCCGGCACTGCCGAGGAGCAGAAGTTCGTCGATGCGCTGGCCGCGCCACTGCTCAAAATCGACGCCGACCAAGTCCCCGACATCGCCACCCTCCTGCTCGGACCCATCACGCGAGGAACGGAGGTGAGTGTCCGATGAAGCTCCTTGACGCCAAGACCGCCTCAGACGCCGTGAAGTTGCTGATCTTCATGGTCGTGACCTCACTGGCAACCGGACTGCTCGTCGCCACGATCGGCAACCTGTCCTTCGGAGAGACCGAGGAGTACAAGGCCGTCTTCACCGACACCACCGGACTCAACAAGGGTGACGACGTCCGCATCTCCGGCGTTCGCGTGGGCACCGTCAAAAGCATCGACATCTACGAGCGCAAGTACGCCATCGTGAGCTTCAACGTCGACAAGGACTCCGAGCTCAATGAAGGCACCAACGCCACGATCCGCTACCGCAACTTGGTCGGGCAGCGCTACATCGCCCTCACGCAAGGTCCGGGTTCTACCGAAACACTCGACGGCGGCGACACCATCCCGATGGACCGTACGGCGCCTGCGCTTGACCTGACTGTGCTGTTCAACGGGTTCAAGCCGTTGTTCGCAGCGCTCTCGCCAGAAGACATCAACAAGCTGTCCTACGAGATCATCCAGGTCTTCCAGGGTGAGGGCGGCACCGTCGAGAGCCTGCTCCAGTCCACAGCCTCGGTCACCAACGCGCTCGCCGACCGCGACAAGATCGTCGGCGAGCTGATCACGAACCTCAACGACGTGCTCGTCATCCTCGGTGAGCGCGACGAGCAGCTCTCCAGCCTGATCGTCCAGCTCCAACAGTTCATCTCTGGTCTGAAGCAGGATCGGGAGGCGATCCTCGGGTCGCTCGACGATGTGTCTCAGCTCGCTGTGCAGACTGCCGACCTGGTGGGCGATGCGCGGCCCGCTCTGACCCGAGACATCAGCCAGCTCCGGCGCGTGGTCGAGACCCTCGACGACAACAAGGCCGAGATCGACAGGGCGCTCCAGATCCTGCCCGTCAAGCTGCACAAGATCGGGCGCACAGCGTCGTACGGCTCATGGTTCAACTTCTACCTCTGCAACTTCCGCGGCACAGTGACCGTTCCTGGTGTCGGCGCCGCCAACGACCTGAGCGTCCCGATCGACTACGACGTCCACACAGCGAGGTGTGACCTCGGATGATGAAGCCGTTCCGCGAACGCAACCCCGTGATCATCGGCGCGGCCGGACTGGTCGCGATCGCACTGTTCATGCTTGCCGCCTTCCGCGCCGAGGAGCTGCCCCTGATCGGTGGTGGCGACGTGTACTACGCCCAGTTCACCGAGGCTGGCGGGCTCAAGATCAACGACGAGGTCAGGGTGGCCGGCGTCCGTGTCGGGCAGGTCGAGGACCTCACCCTCGAAGATGGCCATGTTCTCGTGCGGTTCCGGATCGACAAGGGCACCGACTTCGGCACCGAAACGGGTGCCTCGATCCGCGTCAAGACACTGCTCGGGGCGATGTACCTCGCCCTCGAACCCGACGGCACCGGTCAGCTCGACCCTGACTCGGAGATCCCGCTCGAACGGACGGCATCGCCGTACGACGTCGTGGAGGCGTTCAGCGGCTTGGCGACGACCGAACAGCGCATCGACACGGGGCGACTGGCCACGTCGCTCAACACGCTGGCTGACCTGTTCAGGGACACTCCCGACGAAGTCAAAGCGTCACTCACCGGATTGTCTCGCCTGAGCCGCAATGTCGCAGCCCGCGACGAGCAGCTCAACACGCTCCTGACGAACGCCTCGAAGGTCTCGAAGGTGCTGGCCGACCGGAACGAGAACCTCGAGACCTTGTTCAAGGACGGCAACGTCTTGCTTCAGGCCGTCTACGCGCGCCGCGAAGCGGTCCACAACTTGCTCGTCGCCTCCGTCAAGCTCTCCAAGCAGCTGACCGGGCTCGTCCAAGACTCTCGTGAAGACCTGAAGCCAGCACTCGACCATCTCGACAACGTGGTCGACCTGCTCAACGCCCGACAAGAACAGCTCGACGACAGCTTGCGGCTGATGGCGCCGTTCTACCGGGTCTTCGCCAACACCCTCGGCACGGGCCCATGGTTCGACACGTTCGTCCAAAACCTGCCGCCGGTCCCCGACCTGACGGGAGGGAACTGACATGGCGAAGGTTCCCGCCATCGACCGGCTGATCGCCGGACCTCGGGTGATTGCGGCCATCCTCATCGTCGCCGTCGTGGCGGCGCTGCTGTGGACGATGCGTCCCGCGCCCCCGATGAACGAGCTGACGGCATACTTCCCGCGCACCGTCGCCCTCTACACCGGCTCAGATGTCCGGATTCTCGGTGTTCCCGTAGGCAAGGTGGAGTCGGTCGAACCCGAGGGCCAGCAAGTGAAGGTCACGATGACCTACGAGGCGGAGTACGACGTGCCGGCCGACGCCAAGGCCGTGATCATCTCGCCGGCCATCGTCGGTGACCGGTTCGTGCAGCTCACACCCGTCTACACCTCAGGACCCAAGCTCGAGGACCACGCTGTGCTGGAGCTCGACCACACGGCGACCCCTGTGGAGCTCGACGAGATCTACCAGAGTCTTGATGACCTGAGCGTCGCGCTGGGCCCACGAGGCGCCAACAAGGAGGGCGCCCTCGACAACCTGATCGGGGTATCGGCCGACAACCTCGACGGCAACGGCGCGACGATGCGGCAGACGCTGAGCGACCTCGGGAAGTTCACCGGCACGTTGTCCAACAACAAGGACGAGCTGTTCGACACCGTGACGCAGCTCGACCGGTTCGTGGCCATGCTCGCGAGGAACGACCAAACGATCCGCTCGTTCAACAAGAACCTGGCCGACGTCGCCGGTGTCCTCGCTGACGAGCGCCAAGACCTGGCCCAGGCGCTGGACAACCTGGGTACGGCGCTGGGGTCCGTCTCGCAGTTCGTTGAGGACAACAAGGATGCGCTCAAGGAGAACATCACCGGTCTGGCGAAGGTGACCCGCATCCTCGTCAACCAGCGCGACGCCCTCAAGGAGACCCTCGATGTCGCGCCGTTGGCCCTCAACAACCTGTTCCTTGCCTACAACCCCAACAGCGGGACCCTCGACCAGCGCAGCAACATCGGCGAGAACATCAACCAGCTCACCAACGATCCAGCCCTGGTCCTGTGCGCCATCGTCGAGCAAGCGGACAATCCCGGTGACGCCTGTGCTGCCATCAAGAGGTTGTTCGAGACGCTGCCGAGCTCGGGGCTGAACCGCGGCAAGCCGTTCGACTACAAGCAGATCGGCCCGGTCGAGGTCGAACGCATCGACACCACGCTTGCCGGGCTCGTGGAGGCGGACAAGTGATGAGAACTTTGCGTGCTCTCGTGCTCTCGCTGACGATGGTATTGTCGCTCGGCGCCTGCGACTTCACGGTGTACAGCCTTCCGCTGCCTGGTGGCGCCGACCTCGGTGACCACGCGTACTCCGTCAAGGTCGAGTTCCGAGACGTCCTCGACCTCGTACCTCAGTCCGCGGTCAAGGTCAACGAGGTGACGGTCGGCAAGGTCGACAACGTCTCTCTCGACGGCTACACAGCCTTGGTCGAGCTCAAGCTCAACGGCGACGTCGAGCTGCCCGAGAACTCGCTGGCCACCATCCGGCAGACCAGCCTGCTGGGCGAGAAGTTCGTCGAGCTGTCGCCGCCGGTCGACGAGGCGCCCACCGGGAAGCTGGCTGACGGCGACACGATCCCGTTGTCACGAAGCGGCCGGAACCCTGAGGTCGAAGAAGTCCTCGGCGCACTGTCGCTGCTCCTCAACGGTGGAGGCGTGGCGCAGCTCAAGACGATCGCGGCAGAGCTCAACAACGCCCTCGAAGGCAATGAGTCCCATGTCCGCAGTGTGTTGACCCAGCTTGACGACTTCATGCGGCAGATCGACAAGAACAAGGAGGACATCGTCGCGGCCATCCGGTCCGTCAACGCCCTCGCGATCGACCTCAAGGAGCAGAAGACCACGATCGTCAACACGCTCGACCAGCTGCCTGCGGCCCTGGAGGTGCTCAATGAGCAACGCAGCGGGCTGGTCAAGATGCTCGACGGTCTCCAGCGGCTGAGCCCGGTCGCGATCAGAGTCATCAGGGCCAGCAAGCAGGACACGCTGGCCAACCTCCGGGCCCTCGACCCGATCCTGACCCAGCTCGCTAACGCCGGCGACGCCATCCCGAAGTCGCTCCAGGTGTTCCTCACCTACCCGTTCGTCGACGCCACGGTGGGCAACACCCCCACGGAAGCTCGCAACCTTCATATGGGCGACTACACCAACCTGAGCGCCCAGCTCCATCTCGACCTCGATGCACTCCCGGGCGCTCCAGAACTCCCCGATCCGTGCGACGAGGTTCCGCAGTTGCCGATCTGCAACCCGCCGCCCCTGCCAGACCCGTGCGACGCCCTGCCCTTGCCGGTGACGTGCCCGAATCCGACCACAGCTCTGCCCACCGATGTCACCACCATCATCGAGCCGGTGGTTCATTGCCTCAAGAAGCCCACGCTGCCCCGTTGCTCCAAGCCGATCAAGCAGTTCTGCAAGGACAACCCGACGGGCCAGAAGTGCAAAGACTTGATCAAGGCGTTCTGCAAGAACTTCCCTGACGGCAAGCGCTGCGCCGATCTCGCCAACCTGCTGTGCCAGCTGCTGCCGCTCGGCTGCGACAACGGCGGTGGCGGTGGCGGCGGTGGCGGTGGTGGCGGCGGTGGTCCGGCTGACCCGGTGTGCACTATTGCCCCAGTTCTCTGCCGGACGAGTCCCGACTATGGACGTGACAAGTGGCGTGAACGCGGCTACGACCAAGATCTGGCGCTGCTCCTCTTGCAAGGGGTGATCAGACGATGATCTCGCGCACTACCAAGATCCAACTGGTGATCTTCGCCTTGATCACCCTGCTCGGTGTGTCGTACGTGGGAGCCAAGTACGCCCAGCTCGATCGGCTCTTCAGTGACGAGGCCTACACCGTCTCGGCTGACCTGGCCGAGTCCGGCGGCATCTTCGTCGGCGCCGAAGTCACCTACCGCGGTGTCTCGGTCGGACGAGTGGAGAAGCTGCGGTTGTCCGACGACGGTGTCTTTGCCGATCTCGGAATCACCAACGAGAACGACACGATCCCCTCCGACGTCATCGCCGTGGTGGCCAACCGATCGGCGATCGGTGAGCAGTACGTCGATCTCCAGCCGCAGACGGAGGGTGAGCCCTACCTTCACGAGGGATCGGTGATTGGGCGAGAGGACACCGTGACTCCGTTGGCGGCGACGAAACTGCTCGTCGACCTCGATGAGCTGGTCAACTCAGTCGACAAGGATGACCTGCGTACCGTGATCGACGAGCTCGGGACCGCCTTCAAGGGCGCTGGCCCTGATATCGCGACGATCATCGACACCAGCAACTCGTTCATCGAGACTGCGTACGCGCACCTTGACGTGACGAAGAGCCTCATCAAGAACGGCAGGGTCGCGCTTCAGACCCAGCTCGACAGTGCATCGTCGATTCGGTCCTTCACGAAGGACCTTCGGCTGTTCTCCGACACCCTGGCCGACAGCGACGAGGACTTGCGCACCGTGATCGACAAGGGCGGCCAGGCAGCCCGAGACGTCCGACTCCTGATCGAGGACAACCAGGTCCAACTTGCCGCCTTGATCAACAACCTGATCACCACCGGCGAGATCAGCTCTGCCCGGGTCGAGGGCATCCGGCAGATCCTGGTGCTCTACCCCTACGTCGTCGAGGGTGGCTACACCGTGGTCGCGAAGGACCCGCTCACCGGCTTGTACGACGCACACTTCGGACTCGTCCTCACCGAGAACCCCCCTGTGTGCCACCAGGGCTACAACACTCCTCAGCGTGACCCCAATGACACGTCTGAGAGACCCATGAACGAGGACGCCCACTGCACCGAGCCGCAGGCTCAAAGCAATGCGCGCGGCGCCCAGCACGCTCCGGCGTACAACCGCTCGCCGGTGGTCGCCAAGTACGATCCGGAGACGGGGCGGCTAGCGCCGACCTCGGTCGACCCGAGTGCAAACATCTCGTCGACCGGTGGTCAGCAGCAATTACTGGGAGAGGACTCGTGGAAGTGGCTCCTGCTCGGCCCGTTGGCGACGACGCACAGGTGAGCGAAGGCGAAACCGCCGCCGAGCTCGAGCCGCGCGGCGTGGGTTTGTCGGACCAAGCTCGTCTCGTCCTCGCTGTGGTTCTGTCGTGCGCCCTGATCGCCGCCGTCGTCACCGGCATCGTGGTCACCGTGCGCTACGCCGGAGACGATGACTCGACGACCGGCAGCAAGGTGGACAGCTCGTTGTCGGCTGAGCTCGACGCGCGTGACGACGTGCAGACCGCGGTGGGGGCGTTCGTTGCCAACCTCAACAGCTACTCCGTTGACGACATCGACGGCTACAAGGAGCGGATCACCCCGCTGCTGACGACCGGCTTCGCCGAATCGTTCGACCTGGCGATCGACAACATCGTCAGCCAGGTCAAGGCCACCAACATGACCTCTGACGGCGAGGTTCTCAAGACCGCTGTGAGCACCCTCGACCGCGACAGCGCGACCGCGCTGGTCGTCGCCGACGCCCATGTCACGTCGGCTCTGGGGGAGCGGCAGCGGCATTTCCGCTGGAAGGTCAGCCTGGTCAACACTGAGGGCGACTGGCTGATCGACGACTTCCAACCGGTGGAGTGAGGCAGCCCGATGAGTGATCCGACCCCACCCCCGTCCCGGCGCAAGATCGCCGGAGAGCGGCGCCGACGCGCGACAGAGCCCGGCGCCGCCGCCCAGGCCACCTCCACTCAGGAGTCGGTCACTCAAGAGACGGTCGACGACCACACCGGCGACGGTCCCGCCTCACCACCACCACCGCCCCCAGACCACGGCCGAGGAGACGGCGATGGCCAACGTGATGACGAGTCGGGGCCAGGAGGAGCTGGCAATGCCGCGCGCATCCCGGGCTGGCTCCTCGTCGGCTTGGCGGTGCTGCTCGCGGCTGCGGTGACGTTCGACGTCATCATCGGCATCCGGGCCCACAACGAGACCGAGCAGACCGACACGCGCTCGGCTTCGATCACGTCCGCCTTCAACACGGCGCCGGCGGAGGCGGAGAAGGCGGCCGTGCGCATCCTGGGCTACGACTACAAGACGCTCGAGAGTGATGCTGACGAGGCGAAGTCGTTCATGACGTCGGAGTACGCCACGACATTCCAGAACACCGTCGACGCACTCCTGACAGCGCCGGCGAACCAGGTCAAGGCGCACGTCGAGGCCAAGGTGATGGCCTCCGGAGTCGCCTCAACGACCCCGACCGAGGTCCAGGTGCTGCTGTTCATCGACCAAGTCAGCCAGACGACGGCCAATGCCGACCCGCAGACGGCGCTCAACCGGGTGGTGTTCACCATGGTCGAGCAGGGCGACCGTTGGCTGGTCGACGACATCGAAGCTCTATAGAAATCGGGCATTTCACTCCCGAATCGGGGGCCGTTAGGCTGATTTCGAGGCGTGAAGGCTTGACTCAGCAGGCCCGGCGAGGCATGCTCGCCTCAGTTCCGATCGCGAATCGCGGCGAGGACGGCGATCTCAGCCACATCCCAGCGAGATCACCCTCGAGGCCCGGTTTGGACAGCAGTCGGCCCTTAGGGTAAACTGCTTCTTTGCGCTGCCTTCCGCTCACTTCAAACCCGGTCTCGGGTGTCTTTTGGTGTGTTCCGGTGGCATGCGCTTTTGGGATGAGTCCGCGAGCCTTCGGAAGGACCACTCTTGGCCGCCTCGCGCAACGCCAGTAACAACCAATCAACTACCCGTATCAGCAGCGCCGTAGACACCGGTCGCGTGTCGTTCGCAAAGATCGCAGAACCCATGGAGGTTCCCGATCTGCTTGCCCTCCAAGCCGACAGCTTTGACTGGCTTATCGGTAGCGAGCGATGGCAAAGCCGCATCGAGCAGGCGACCTCTGAGGGACGTGAAGACGTCTCCAGGAGGTCAGGTCTGGAGGAGATGTTCGAGGAGATCTCCCCGATCGAGGACTTCTCGGGCACGATGAGCCTCTCGTTCCGCGATCACCGCTTCGAGCCACCCAAGAACACCGTCGAGGAGTGCAAGGAGCGCGACTTCACCTACGCCGCTCCGTTGTTCGTCACCGCCGAGTTCATGAACAACGAGACCGGCGAGATCAAGAGCCAGACAGTCTTCATGGGTGACTTCCCACTGATGACTGATAAGGGCACGTTCATCGTCAACGGCACCGAGCGTGTCGTGGTCTCCCAGCTCGTCCGCTCGCCGGGTGTCTACTTCGAGCGGAGCATCGACAAGACCTCTGACAAGGACATCTTCACGGCGAAGATGATCCCGTCACGAGGCGCCTGGCTGGAGTTCGAGATCGACAAGCGCGACCTCGTCGGGGTCCGCCTCGACCGCAAGCGCAAGCAGAACGTCACCGTACTGCTCAAGGCCCTCGGCTGGACCGAGGCGCAGATTCTCGAGGAGTTCGGCGAGTTCGAGTCGATCCGTCTTACCCTCGAGAAGGACCACACCTCGGGTCAGGATGACGCCCTGCTCGACATCTACCGCAAGCTTCGTCCCGGCGAACCGCCGACCCGCGAAGCCGCGCAGACGCTGCTCGAGAACTACTACTTCAACCCGAAGCGCTACGACCTCGCCAAGGTTGGTCGCTACAAGATCAACAAGAAGCTCGGTCAGGACGAGGCGTTCGACAAGCAGACCCTCACCAACGAGGACATCGTCGCCGCGATCCGCTACATCGTCGCGTTGCACGACGGTCGCGAGGAGATGGCCTCGCCGCGTGGGCAGGTCGTCGTCGAGTCTGACGACATCGACCATTTCGGCAACCGCCGTCTCCGTACGGTCGGGGAACTCATCCAGAACCAGCTGCGCACCGGACTTGCTCGGATGGAGCGCGTGGTGCGTGAGCGGATGACCACCCAGGACGTCGAAGCGATCACCCCGCAGACCCTGATCAATATCCGCCCTGTCGTGGCGGCGTTGAAGGAGTTCTTCGGGACGTCCCAGCTGAGCCAGTTCATGGACCAGATCAACCCGCTGGCCGGGCTGACTCACAAGCGCCGACTTTCTGCGTTGGGCCCTGGTGGTCTGTCGCGCGAGCGTGCCGGCTTCGAAGTCCGTGACGTCCACGTCTCGCACTACGGCCGGATGTGCCCGATCGAGACGCCCGAAGGCCCCAACATCGGGCTGATCGGTTCACTGGCCACGTTTGCTCGGGTCAACGCGTTCGGTTTCGTCGAGACGCCCTACCGCAAGGTCGTCAAGGGGGTCGTTACCACTCAGGTCGACTACCTCACCGCCGACGAAGAGGACCGGGTCGTCATCGCCCAGGCCAACGCACCGCTCGCCAAGAACAACACGTTTGAAGAAGACCGCGTCCTGGTGCGTGAGCGTCGCGGTGAGATCGACTATCTGCCGGGCAGCGAAGTCGACTACATGGACGTGTCGCCGCGCCAGATGGTGTCGGTTGCCACCGCGCTGATCCCGTTCCTGGAGCACGACGACGCCAACCGCGCGCTGATGGGCTCCAATATGCAGCGTCAGGCTGTGCCGTTGATCCGCGCCGAGGCACCTCTCGTCGGCACCGGCATGGAGTACCGCGCCGCTGTTGACGCCGGAGATGTCGTGGTGGCCAAGGCCGCTGGTGTCGTGACCGGGGTCTCTGCTGACCTGGTCGAGATCAAGGAGGACGACGGGCACTTCGAGACCTACCGTCTCGCCAAGTTCCGCCGGTCCAACCAGGGCACTTGCGTCAACCAGCGTCCCACCGTCGTCGAAGGCGACCGGGTCGAGACCGGTTGGCCGATTGCCGACGGTCCCAGCACCGACTACGCCGAGATGGCTCTTGGTCGCAACCTGCTCGTGGCGTACATGCCGTGGGAAGGCCACAACTACGAAGACGCCATCATCCTCAGCCAGCGACTCGTCCAGGAAGACGTCCTCACCTCGATCCACATCGAGGAGCACGAGGTCGACGCACGCGACACGAAGTTGGGCCCCGAGGAGATCACCCGAGACATCCCCAACGTCTCCGACGAGATGCTTGCCGACCTCGACGAGCGCGGCATCATCCGCATCGGTGCCGAGGTTGTCCCTGGCGACATCCTGGTCGGCAAGGTCACGCCCAAGGGCGAGACCGAGCTGACCCCCGAAGAGCGCCTGTTGCGCGCCATCTTCGGTGAGAAGGCTCGCGAAGTCCGCGACACGTCACTCAAGGTCAAGCACGGCGAGAGCGGCATCGTGATCGGTGTCCGCGTCTTCGACCGCGAGGAAGAAGACGAGCTGCCGCCCGGTGTCAACCAGTTGATCCGCGTGTACGTCGCTCAGAAGCGCAAGATCTCCGACGGCGACAAGCTCGCCGGACGCCACGGAAACAAGGGCGTCATCTCCAAGATCCTGCCCGCTGAGGACATGCCGTTCCTCGAGGACGGGACTCCGGTCGACATCATCCTCAACCCGCTCGGTGTGCCCGGCCGAATGAACATCGGCCAGGTGCTCGAGACTCACCTCGGATGGGTCGCGAAGAACGGCTGGGAGATCGACAGCCAGAAGGCCGAGTGGCAGCAGCGGTTGGCTCACATCGGCGTTGCAGAGGCTCCGCCCAACACCAAGGTGGCGACACCGGTGTTCGACGGTGCCCGCGAGGACGAGATCTCCGGTCTGCTGGCCGCGACCCGACCCAACCGCGACGGCAACCGACTGGTTGGCGGCGACGGCAAGGCCACGTTGTTCGACGGACGCACCGGGGAACCGTTCCCGGCGCAGGTCTCGGTTGGCTACACCTACATCATCAAGCTCAACCACCTGGTCGACGACAAGATCCACGCTCGCTCGACCGGTCCGTACTCGATGATCACGCAGCAGCCGCTGGGTGGTAAGGCGCAGTTCGGTGGTCAGCGCTTCGGTGAGATGGAGGTGTGGGCTCTCGAGGCCTACGGTGCGGCATACGCGCTCCAGGAACTGTTGACGATCAAGTCCGACGACGTGCTCGGCCGCGTGAAGGTCTACGAGGCCATCGTCAAGGGCGAGAACATCCCCGAACCGGGCATCCCTGAGTCGTTCAAGGTGCTCGTGAAGGAGATGCAGTCGCTGTGCCTGAACGTGGAGGTGCTGTCGAGCGACGGCGTCGCCATGGACATGCGTGACACCGACGAAGACGTGTTCCGGGCCGCCGAAGAACTCGGCATCGACCTGGCACGCCGTCCTAATGAGGGAGTGAGTTCTGTTGAGGAAGTCTGAGCAAGCTCAGCCATCCTCAACAGAACAGACCCGGTCGACCGCTCTTAGCGCAGACCAGATGAGAAAAACATCAGAGCATCACCAGACGAAGGAACAGTCTTGCTAGACGTCAACTTCTTCGACGAGCTTCGGATCGGCCTGGCCACCGCTGACGACATCCGTCAGTGGAGCCACGGCGAGGTCAAGAAGCCCGAGACCATCAACTACCGCACGCTCAAGCCTGAGCGCGACGGGCTCTTCTGCGAGAAGATCTTCGGCCCGACCCGCGACTGGGAGTGCTACTGCGGTAAGTACAAGCGCGTCCGGTTCAAGGGCATCATCTGTGAGCGGTGTGGCGTCGAAGTCACCCGCTCCAAGGTGCGCCGCGAGCGGATGGGCCACATCGAGCTTGCCGCTCCGGTCACCCACATCTGGTACTTCAAGGGTGTGCCGAGCCGGCTCGGTTACCTGCTCGACCTGGCCCCGAAGGACCTCGAGAAGGTCATCTACTTCGCCGCCTACATGATCACCGCCGTCGACGACGACGCCCGGCACAAGGATCTGTCCTCGCTCGAGGCGAAGATCGACGTCGAGCGTAAGCAGCTCGAGCAGCGCCGCGACTCCGACGTCGAGGCACGCATGAGCAAGCTCGAGGAGGACCTCGGGGCACTGGAGGCCGAAGGCGCGAAGGCTGACGCCAAGCGCAAGGTCAAGGAAGGTGCCGAGCGCGAGCTCAAGCAGATGCGCGACCGTGCGCAGCGTGAGCTCGACCGCATCGAAGAGGTCTGGAACTCGTTCCGCACCCTTAAGGTCCAAGACCTGATGGGCGACGAGATCCTCTACCGCGAGATGAAGTTCCGCTTCGGCAAGTACTTCGAAGGCGCGATGGGCGCAGAGGCGATCCAGAAGCGGCTTCAGACGTTCGATCTCGAGGGCGAGGCACAGTCGCTCCGCGAGACGATCCGCACGGGCAAGGGGCAGCGCAAGACCCGCGCGCTCAAGCGGCTCAAGGTCGTGTCGGCGTTCCTGCTGACCACCAACAGCCCTGAGGGCATGGTGCTTGACTGCGTCCCGGTCATCCCGCCCGACCTGCGCCCGATGGTGCAGCTCGACGGTGGCCGCTTCGCGACCTCTGACCTCAACGACCTCTACCGCCGCGTCATAAACCGCAACAACCGGTTAAAGCGACTGCTCGACCTCGGCGCGCCCGAGATCATCGTCAACAACGAGAAGCGGATGCTCCAGGAGGCCGTCGACTCGCTGTTCGACAACGGCCGCCGCGGACGTCCGGTGACCGGGCCCGGAAACCGGCCCCTCAAGTCCCTGTCCGACATGCTCAAGGGCAAGCAGGGCCGCTTCCGTCAGAACCTGCTCGGCAAGCGCGTCGACTACTCCGGCCGTTCGGTCATCGTGGTCGGCCCGCAGCTCAAGCTGCACCAGTGCGGTCTGCCCAAGGCGATGGCGCTCGAGCTGTTCAAGCCGTTCGTCATGAAGCGCCTGGTCGACCTCAACCACGCCCAGAACATCAAGAGCGCCAAGCGCATGGTCGAGCGCAGCCGGCCGGTCGTGTGGGACGTCCTCGAAGAGGTCATCACCGAGCACCCGGTGCTGCTCAACCGCGCACCGACGCTGCACCGCCTCGGCATCCAGGCCTTCGAGCCGCAGCTGATCGAGGGCAAGGCCATCCAGATCCACCCGCTCGTCTGCTCGGCATTCAACGCCGACTTTGACGGCGACCAGATGGCCGTGCACCTGCCGTTGTCGGCCGAGGCTCAGGCCGAGGCCCGCATCCTGATGCTGTCGACCAACAACATCCTGAAGCCGGCTGACGGTCGTCCCGTGACGATGCCGACGCAGGACATGATCATCGGCATCTACTTCCTCACCCTCGATCGCGACGACTACCCAGGCGAAGGACGTGCGTTCACGTCCGTGTCAGAAGCCATGATGGCCTTCGACCGCAAGGAGATCGGCCTGCAGAGCAAGATCAAGCTGCGGTTCGCCGAGATGGTCCCGCCGATGGGCTACGAGACGCCCGAGGCCTGGGAAGAGGGGCAGCCGCTCACGCTCGAGACCACTCTGGGCCGGGCGATCTTCAACGAGGCACTTCCTGCCAACTACGCCTACGTCAACGACGAGGTCGGCAAGAAGGAACTCGGCGTGATCGTCAACGACCTTGCGGAGCGCTACACCAAGGTCGAAGTTGCGACGACGCTCGACGCTTTGAAGGACACTGGTTTCTACTGGGCGACCCGTTCAGGTGTGACCATCTCCATCGAGGACGTCGTGACGCCGCCTGAGAAGCCGACGATCATGGCGCGCTATGAGAAGCAGGCCGCCAAGGTTCAGCAGCAGTACGAGCGCGGCTTGATCACCGACGAGGAGCGTCGCCAGGAGCTCATCGAGATCTGGAACACCGCCACGATCGAGGTCGCCAAGGCGATGGAGGCGACGTTCGAGAAGACCAACCCGATCTACATGATCGTCAACTCGGGTGCTCGCGGAAACATGACGCAGGTGCGCCAGATCGCCGGTATGCGTGGTCTGGTGGCCAACCCGAAGGGCGAGATCATCCCGCGCCCGATCAAGTCGAACTTCCGCGAGGGTCTGTCCGTTCTGGAGTACTTCATCTCCACGCACGGCGCCCGGAAGGGTCTTGCCGACACGGCGTTGCGTACGGCGGACTCCGGCTACCTCACGCGTCGTCTTGTCGACGTGTCACAGGACGTCATCATCCGTGAGGACGACTGCGGCACCGAGCGTGGCCTGAGCAAGATCATCGGCGTCAAGCTCGACGACGGTCGTGTCGTGAAGGACGAGTACGTCGAGACGTCTGCTTATGCCCGCAACCTCGCGGTCGACGTCGAGCACCCCGAGACCGGCGCCGTGCTGGCCAAGGGTGGCGCGGACATCGGCGACGTACTCATCAACATGCTCGTCGAGGCTGGCATCCACGAGGTCAAGGTTCGGTCGGTGCTCACCTGTGACGCCAAGACCGGTACCTGCGCCAAGTGCTACGGCCGCTCGCTCGCGACCGGCAAGCTCGTCGACATCGGAGAGGCGGTCGGCATCATTGCCGCCCAGTCGATCGGTGAGCCTGGCACGCAGTTGACCATGCGCACGTTCCACACCGGTGGTGTGGCGTCGGCAGACGACATCACGGAAGGTCTGCCGCGTGTGGTCGAGCTGTTCGAGGCCCGTCAGCCCAAGGGCAAGGCGCCGATCTCCGAGTCAGCCGGGCGTGTCCGGATCGAGGACACTGACAAGACGCGCAAGATCGTCGTCGTACCCGACGACGGTTCCGAGGAGCTGGCATTCCCCGTCAGCAAGCGCACCCGCTTGCTCGTCGAGGACGGTTCGCACGTCGAGGTCGGTGAGCAGATGACGATCGGTAAGGCCGACCCGCAAGACGTTCTCCGCGTCCTCGGGCCGCGCAAGACCCAGGAGCACTTGGTTGACCAGGTGCAAGAGGTCTACCGCCGTCAGGCTGTGGCGATCCACGACAAGCACATCGAGATCATCATCCGGCAGATGCTGCGTCGGGTCACGGTGATCGAGAGCGGCGACTCTGACCTGCTGCCCGGCGAGCTCGCCGAGCGGATCAGGTTCGAGACCGAGAACCGTCGGGTCGTTGCCGAAGGTGGCACTCCCGCTTCCGGTCGTCCGGTGCTGATGGGGATCACCAAGGCGTCGCTGGCCACCGAGTCGTGGCTGTCGGCGGCATCGTTCCAGGAGACGACTCGCGTGCTCACCGATGCGGCGATCCACGGCAAGTCCGACTCGCTGCTAGGCCTGAAGGAGAACGTCATCCTCGGCAAGCTCATCCCGGCCGGCACCGGTCTGGAGCGCTACCGCAACATCCGGGTCGAGCCCACCGACGAGGCTCGGGCGCAGGCCTACTCCATCGACTACGACACCTACGACTACGACTTCGGTCAGTCCACGGCTCCGTCGGTGGCGCTGGACGACTTCGACTTCGGTTCCTACCAGAACTAAAGTCAGGCCACTCCAAGCGTGGGGCGGGTATGACGACTGAGTCGTCGTACCCGCCCTTCGTCGTCCATGGACTCACCGAAGCGTGAGCGCGTGCGTGGCATCATGCTCTCGTGAGCGACGCGGACCAGCAGCCGGTAGACCCAGTCGACCCGCCAGATCCCGCAGCACCCGAAGTGCGTGAGCAGCGCTTCCGCGACCTCGCCCGCGGTGCCGACCGCTGGCTTCACGTGGCGAAGCCTGAGTCTCCTCGGGAGGCCATGCAGTCGCTGGCGGCGGAGGTCGACAAGCTCGACGATGCAGAAACCTGGGATCGGTACGGCGGGTCGGGTCCTGTCGAGGTTCTCGAGCGGGAGGTTGCCCGGCTGCTCGGCAAGCCGGCAGCACTGATGTTTCCGAGCGGCATCATGGCGCAGCAGGCTGCGCTACGGGTGTGGAGTGACCGCAGGGGCTCCAAGCGCGTCGCGATTCCAGATCTCTCGCATCTCCTGCACCACGAGCTCGACGGCCCTCAGCACCTGCACGGGTTGACCTATGAGCGGCTGACGGTCGGATCGAAAGTCCCGGTCGCTGCAGACCTCGACGCCATCCCGGGTGTCCTCGCCGCGGCCCTGTTGGAGCTTCCGCTCCGGGATGCCGGCTACCTGCTCCCGACCTGGGACGAGCTGTCGGCTTTCTCCACCGCCTGCCAAGATCGCGACGTACCACTGCACCTCGACGGCGCGCGGGTTTGGGAGTCGCAGCCGTACCTCGCGCACGGGCTCGACGAGATCGCCGGACTCGCGGACAGCGTGTACGTCTCGTTCTACAAGGGGCTCGGAGGGTTGTCGGGTGCCGCGATCGTTGGGTCGACGGACTTCGTCGCCGAGGCACGCCAGTGGCGACAACGCCACGGCGGCACGCTGTTTCGGATGTCGCCCTACGCGCTGAGCGCGATACGTGGTCTGCGTGAGCAGCTTCCGCGGATGGGCGAGTTCCATGAGTACGCCGTCGCGCTTGCGGCCGCCTTGCCGGCGCGCGGCCTGGAGGTCTTCCCCAATCCGCCGCATGCCAACGCATTTCGGATCTTTGCGCCGTTGCCCGTGGATGACCTGATGGACCGGCTGATCGCGACCATGGAGTCCGACAAGCTCGTGCTGACCTCACCCTGGAGGTCTGCAGACGTGCCGGGCTGGTCTTGGACGGAGTTCGCCGTAGGGGCGTCGACAGTGGAGTGGTCGGTCGACGAAGCCGCCGACCTGCTGGGCCGCCTTCTCGACTCCTGACGCGGCGCGGCTCCCAGCCGGCCGGTCGTGACCGGGTCAGCCACTATCGTCTGACCATGAGCGCCCAAAACGGACCACCCGACTCGCTGTACTCCTCCCTCAACCCGCTCGTCTCCGACGGCACCTTGACTCCGTATCAGGCCGACCGGGTCTACCGGGCGGTGAACGCCGGAGCTACGCCGCATAGCGAAGCCGGCACGCCGACTGACGTCAGAGCCGCGGGCTGGGAGCGACCACGCGTGCTGGCTGCGGGGGCGATTCTGGCTGCCGGCCTGCTGGGGACCGCATTCGCCGAGACATCGGTGATCTCCAGCGGCAAAGACTTCGAGTGGAAGCTGCTCTTGATGCTCGCGGCTGTGACCGTGCTGTTGGCGGCGACGTCCGCGGGCAGCTTTCTCCTCCTGCGCGGGCGGCCCTACGCGGCCTGGGTGGGAGGAATCCTCGGAGCCCTCGCGCTGGCCTCGTTCGCGCTCTCTTTGGTCATTTTGTGGGACCCCGATGCTCTGGTCTACCTCGCCGGGGTTCTGATGCTGGTCGGTGGGGGCGCCGGCTACTGGTTCCTGAAAGGACACCTGTTCGCGGTCGTGGCTGTTGTCGGCGGCGGCGTTTTGCTCGGACAGATCTTCAGTGACACGTTGTCGTCAGATTCCCCGAACGACTCAGGCGATGTGCTCCTCGTGGGGATCGGCTTCCTCGTCTACGGGCTCGTGGTCGCCGCAGCTGGCTGGCGCTTCGACACCCGTCACCTGTTGGGGGTGATCGGGGTGAGCATCTCGCTGCTGGCGATGGCCCTGGTGATCTACGTGAACGCCACCATCTACGCGATCAGCAATGCGTTCGCAGAGCCCGTAACGGGCGCGGGGGACTTCCCGGGTCTGTCGAGCGTTCGCTCCGACATCAGGGTCGCGATGGTGATGGGTCTCATCGTCGCGATTTTGGCGGCGTTGGCCTACGCCTACACGGGCTACGTGGGCTTCGCGATTCTTTCCTTCCTCGGCGCGGCCATCATCCCGGTCTCGGCGATCGCTTCACTGCAGACCGATCATCCGCTGCGTTGGGCAGGCGCCTTTGCCTTGGTCGGAGGTCTCGCTCTGATCGGCCTGGTTGCTCTGCAGGTCAACCGCCGAGCCAGCTCGCCGCCACCGCCTCCTCAAGGGTGGGCCGGCCCGGAGGGCGGCTATCGAGCCTGACGCGGACTCCGCGTACGCGCGGTTGCTAACGTTCGCGCCATGAATCGTGGGGGCGCGTCGGCGGATCCCGCTGCGACTCCCGTACGCCATCAACGGCTGTCGGCTCGTGCGATCTTGATTCGGGGAGACGAGGTACTGCTCGCCCGGATCGCCGGCTCGGGCTACGGGACGGCGGGCACCTGGACGCTGCCTGGTGGCGGTGTCGACCACGGAGAGCACCCGGAGGAGTCGCTGCGTCGTGAGGTGCACGAAGAAACCGGGCTGGAGGTGGCGATCGGCGCGGTTCGCGGCGTCTTCTCGCGACACTTCACCGGGCTGTCCCCGCAGGGTGTGCTCGAGGACTTCCATGGTGTGCATCTGCTTTACGACGCGACGATCACGTCAGCGCACGACGAGCCGCACGTGATCGAGGTCGACGGTACGACGGACGCGGTGGCCTGGATCCCGATCGCCGAGGCGCTGAAATCGGACTTTCCGGCAGCCGATGTGGTCCGCTACACCCTGGACCTGGTGCAGCGCCGATCTCCGAGGTAATCTTGATTACATGATTACGAACGAGGCAACCGACCAGACCATTGCAGCCTGGTTCACGGGCCGGCTGCCGGCCAGCTGGACCGCTCAGCAGCCCAGCATCACCGTCGATCGTGAGGAGATCACGGTGTTGATCGGCCTCGACCCGATCGAGCTCGGCGACGATGCCACTGAGGACGCTCGCAAGGAAGCCGCCGCTGGGCGGATCTCGGCCTGGCGTGAAGAGACCCGTGACCACCGGATTGCCGTCGCCCGTGAGGCAGAGTCCCGTTTTGACCGGAAGGTGTCGTGGGGAGCCACGATCGACGAGCGGTCAGCCTTGTTCACCCACCTCGCGGCACCGGTGATGACGCGGCTCCGGCAGCCTCAGCGGCGGGTGCTCGACACCCTCGTCGAGTCCGGAGTGGCCCGTTCCCGGGCAGACGCCCTGGGTTGGTGCGTCCGGCTGGTCGGACAGCACTCCGAGGAGTGGTTGAGCGAGCTGCGTGGCGCCATGGAGAACGTCAAGGCAGTCCGCGAGCAGGGCCCTAACTGAGTCTGGCTCCGCCCGTAGTCACCGGATCGGGGTCGTTTTGACCCTGCCACCCGCACCCGGTAATCTTGACCACTGTGCCTGGAGTGCTTCCAGGCCCTCTCGTGTGTCACTCAGGCCACGAGGTCTGCGCTCGACCCATACAGACGCCGACTCCGGTCTGCACCTGTGACCGATGTCAGGGACACACCCGGCCGCGGGGGTCGCGGACACAGACGCCGCAGCATGAATCCCTCGAGTTTCAAACCGACAGGAAAGAGAACGACGCGGTGCCCACCATCCAACAGCTGGTCCGTAAGGGCCGCCAGGACAAGGTGTCGAAGACGAAGACGCCAGCCCTGAAGGGATCCCCTCAGCGGCGCGGCGTGTGCACGCGCGTTTACACGACGACGCCGAAGAAGCCGAACTCCGCTCTTCGCAAGGTGGCGCGTGTGCGTCTGACCAGCGGCATCGAGGTCACGGCTTACATTCCAGGCGTCGGCCACAACCTCCAGGAGCACTCGATCGTGCTCGTGCGCGGCGGCCGAGTGAAGGACCTGCCGGGTGTTCGCTACAAGATCATCCGCGGCTCGCTCGACACCCAAGGTGTCAAGAACCGCAAGCAGGCTCGCAGCCGCTACGGCGCGAAGAAGGAGAAGAGCTAATGCCTCGCAAGGGCCCAGCCCCCAAGCGCCCGGTCGAGATCGACCCGGTCTACGGCAGCCAGCTGGTCACGCAGCTGATCAACAAGGTGCTCGTCGACGGCAAGAAGCAGGTTGCCGAGAAGATCGTGCACACCGCACTCGAAGGCTGCCGCGACAAGACCGGCACCGATCCCGTGATCACGCTCAAGCGCGCCCTCGACAACGTCCGGCCGACTCTCGAGGTCCGCAGCCGCCGTGTCGGTGGAGCCACCTACCAGGTTCCGGTCGAGGTCCGCGTGCCTCGCCAGACCACCCTCGCGCTGCGCTGGCTGGTGCAGTACTCGCAGGCTCGCCGTGAGAAGACCATGTCCGAGCGTTTGATGAACGAGCTGCTCGACGCCTCCAACGGGCTCGGAGCTGCCGTGAAGCGCCGCGAGGACACTCACAAGATGGCCGAGTCCAACAAGGCCTTCGCGCACTACCGCTGGTGATGAGGGTGTACGCCGCGAGAGGTCTCTCGACCCGACGTTCGTCGTACGCCATCCGCCAAGCTCATCCACCCATATACCGCTAAGGAACGCCAACCGTGGCAACCGTCATCACGACTGACCTGAGCAAGGTCCGCAACATCGGCATCATGGCTCACATCGATGCCGGTAAGACCACAACCACCGAGCGGATCCTGTTCTACACCGGCATCAACTACAAGATCGGTGAGGTCCACGAGGGCGCCGCCACGATGGACTGGATGGAGCAGGAGCAAGAGCGCGGCATCACGATCACGTCCGCCGCGACGACCTGCACGTGGAAAGACCACACGATCAACATCCTCGACACCCCAGGACACGTCGACTTCACTGTCGAGGTCGAGCGGTCGCTCCGGGTCCTCGACGGTGCCATCGCCGTGTTCGACGGTGTCGCCGGCGTCGAGCCGCAGTCGGAGACCGTCTGGCGCCAGGCTGACCGCTACAAGATTCCGCGCATGTGCTTCGTCAACAAGCTTGACCGCACCGGCGCTGAGTTTCACCGCTGTGTCGAAATGATCGAGTCGCGTCTCGGTGCGATCCCGCTCGTGCTGCAGATCCCGATCGGCACCGAGGCCGACTTCATCGGTGTCGTCGACCTGGTCGAGATGCGTGCGCTCACATGGCGCGGCGAAACCGCCAAGGGCGAGGACTACAGCACCGAGGACATTCCTGCGTCGCACACCGACGCTGCACGCGAGTGGCGCGACCGGTTGCTCGAGACCATTGCTGAGGCCGACGACGACATGATGGAGCTCTATCTCGAAGGAGAAGAGCCGTCGGTCGAGCTGCTCAAGGCCGCTATCCGGCGTGCGACGGTCGGCGGCAAGCTGACCCCGGTGCTTACGGGCACGGCGTTCAAGAACAAGGGCATCCAGCCGTTGCTTGACGCTGTCGTCGACTACCTCCCGTCGCCGGTTGACGTTGAGGGCATCGACGGTCACGCAGTGGACAACGAGGACGAGATCATCACTCGGGTCCCGGCGGAGTCCGAACCGTTCTCCGCGCTCGCGTTCAAGATCATGGCCGACCAACACCTCGGCAAGCTGACCTACCTTCGCGTCTACTCGGGTCGTCTCGAGACCGGCACCCAGGTGCTCAACCCGACCAAGGGCAAGAAAGAGCGCATCGGCAAGATCTACCGGATGCACGCCAACAAGCGTGAGGAGATCGCATCGGTCGGCGCCGGGCACATCGTTGCTGTGATGGGTCTGAAGGACACCACCACCGGCGAGACGCTCTGCGACCAGGCCAACCCGGTTGTCCTGGAGTCGATGACGTTCCCCGCCACGGTGATCTCGGTCGCGATTGAGCCGAAGTCGAAGGGCGACCAGGAGAAGCTCGGCGTCGCCATCCAGCGGCTCGCCGAGGAAGACCCCACGTTCACGGTCCGCACTGACGAAGAGACCGGCCAGACCATCATCGGTGGCATGGGCGAGCTCCACCTCGACATTCTCGTCGACCGCATGCGTCGCGAGTTCCGCGTCGAGGCGAACGTCGGCAAGCCGCAGGTGGCCTACCGCGAGACGATTCGTCGTCCCGTGCAGAAAGTGGACTACATCCACAAGAAGCAGACCGGTGGTTCGGGTCAGTTCGCCAAGGTCATCATCGACATGGAGCCCACAGGTGGCGACGGCGACGGTGGCTACGAGTTCGTCAACGCCGTCACGGGTGGGCGCATCCCGCGCGAGTACATCCCGCCGGTCGATGAGGGCATCCAGGAAGCGATGGAGTTCGGCGTCCTCGCCGGCTACCCGATGGTCGACATCAAGGTCACGTTGAAGGATGGCGCCTACCACGACGTCGACTCCTCCGAAATGGCCTTCAAGATGGCCGGCCGCATGGTCTTCAAGGAAGCGGCTCGCAGAGCAGACCCGGTGCTGCTCGAGCCGATGATGGCCGTCGAGGTCACCACACCTGAGGACTACATGGGCGAAGTCATCGGCGACCTCAACTCCAGGCGTGGACACATCCAGGCCATGGAGGAAGCACCCGGTGGAGCTAAGCAGGTCAAGGCTCTAGTTCCGCTTTCAGAGATGTTTGGATACGTTGGTGACTTGCGGTCGAAGACCCAAGGTCGCGCGTCGTACTCCATGCAGTTCGACTCGTACGCCGAGGTTCCGAGGAGCGTCGCCGACGAGATCATCCAGAAGGTCCGCGGCGAGTGACCCACTAGGGTTGCTTTCCGGCGTACACGTAACGAGTCAAGTTCTAACGAGGAGGAAGTCCAAGTGGCGAAGGCCAAATTCGAGCGGACCAAACCGCACGTGAACATCGGCACCATCGGCCACATCGACCACGGGAAGACCACTCTGACCGCGGCGATCTCGAAGGTGCTGCACGAGAAGTTCCCCGACCTGAACCCCCAGTTCGCCTTTGACGACATCGACAAGGCGCCTGAGGAGAAGCAGCGCGGTATTACGATCTCGATCGCCCACATCGAGTACCAGACAGAGTCGCGTCACTACGCGCACGTCGACTGCCCGGGTCACGCCGACTACATCAAGAACATGATCACCGGTGCGGCTCAGATGGACGGCGCGATCCTCGTGGTTGCCGCCACCGACGGCCCGATGCCCCAGACGCGTGAGCACGTGCTGCTCGCTCGCCAGGTGGGCGTGCCGGCGATTGTCGTTGCCCTCAACAAGTGCGACATGGTCGAGGACGAGGAGCTCATCGAGCTCGTCGAGCTCGAGGTTCGCGAGTTGCTGTCGGAGTACGAGTACGCCGGCGACGACATTCCCGTTGTCCGCGTGGCTGCCTTCCCGGCGCTGAACGGCGACGAGAAGTGGAGCGAGTCCATCGTCGAGCTGATGACTGCTGTCGATGAGCACATTCCGCAGCCTGAGCGCGACACCGAGAAGCCGTTCCTCATGCCCGTTGAGGACGTGTTCACGATCACCGGTCGTGGAACCGTCATCACCGGCCGGATCGAGCGCGGGATCGTGAAGATCAACGAGACCGTCGACATCATCGGTATCCGCGATGAGAAGCAGACGACGACGGTCACCGGAATCGAGATGTTCCGCAAGCTGCTCGACACGGGTGAGGCCGGCGAGAACGTCGGACTGTTGCTCCGTGGCACGAAGCGCGAAGACGTGGAGCGTGGCATGGTCGTCATCAAGCCTGGCTCGACGACGCCGCACACCAACTTCGATGCCAACGTCTACATCCTTTCCAAGGAAGAGGGCGGCCGTCATACGCCGTTCTTCAACAACTACCGTCCCCAGTTCTACTTCCGTACGACTGACGTGACGGGCGTTGTGACCCTGCCCGAGGGAACCGAGATGGTCATGCCCGGTGACAACACCGAGATGTCCGTCGAGCTGATTCAGCCGATCGCCATGGAGGACGGCCTCCGCTTCGCTATCCGCGAAGGTGGCCGCACCGTCGGCGCCGGCCGCGTCACCAAGATCAGCAAGTAAACCCAGCTCACCACTGAGCGAGCCGAAGAGGCCCGCACCCGCGCATTGCGGGTGCGGGCCTCTTCCGCATTCAGGCGGATACCGCGGTGCGTGAGCGTGTTGCTCTGGTCAGGTGATCGCGTTGAGGTGTTGTCGTTTGGCGATGCTTCGGAAGTGTTCAGCCTCAGCGCCGAGCTTCGTCCAGAGGTCTCTCATCAGCGCGCGGCCCTGATCCCGGTGCCCGCTGTGCTCGAGGACAGCGGCGGCGGCGAAGGTCTCCATCATCCCCATCCTGGTGCCGAATGCGTCACGAAAAGCCAGTAGTGCATCGACGACCCCGTCCATCCCGGACTGCTTGTCGGTCGGTGCGTAGAGCGTGAAACGGTCGAAGCGATCCGCGATCCGGAATCCCGGGACGTCGTGGTTCCAAGGCCGGGTGGCGTTGTCGCAGTACGCCGAAGACGAGCACTCACCGTCCAGGACCAACACGTAGACCTGTCCATAGCCACCCACCTTCTCGGGATAGTGGGCAATCTTGTTGACCTCGATGAGGAACGGCATCGTGCCGAGAAAGCGACCCTTGCCGGAGAACGGTTGTCGGTACGGTCCCGGCGCGGCTGGGCTGTCGTAGAGGACCAACGCCCCATCGGGGACCTTGTCGAGGATCACGGCTGAGGCCTCGCGGTAGTCCGGTGAGATCTTTTCAGCCACGATCCGTCCGGTCGCCGGGAGTTGTGAGATCAACGCGGCGCTGAGCAGCACGGAGAACGCGATCCTGATCCGGCGGAAGTCCTTCCCTATTTCGATTGCCGCCGCGGCGAGGGAGGCGACCACGAAGACGAACGCGGGAAGAAAGAAGTAGGCGTACCGGTCCCGGTATGGCCGCAGGTCGAGGCTGTGGGGATTGAGGAAGTAATAACCGAGGGCAAAGACCAACGGTGCCAGCAGCAGCGGCCACCACGCCCAGATTCCGAACAGGCGGCGGCGCGACATCGGCAGTGCCACCGCCGCGACAATGATGCCGATGGTGAGAGGCCACCACGGGAACCAGTCACCCAGCGACGGAAGCAGTCCCGTCACCAGTTCATCGATCCCACCCTTGAAGCGATCAGCGATCCCAGACGCGCTGGGGTCGAAGATCGAGTTGGTTTCCTGCTCGGCCAAGGCTTGGTACATCGGGTATCCGACCAGGGCCAGGGCGCCCAACGAGACGGCGGCCAGCGGAACCGTTGCCGACCAGGGGTGACGTCCCCGAAGTGAGAGCCACACCAGGATCAGTGCGGACGTCGAGAGCAACACGACCGGCTCGGGCAACCTGCTGATCGGCAGTAGGCACGCCGCCACCGCGGCTAGCACCAGCCAGCGAAGCGCGCCGTTCTCCAGCCAGCGCCATCCGGAGTACGTGAAGAGCATCATCAGGAAGAGGGGGAGGGCGTAGGGCCGGGTGTACGCGGAGTAGTGCACCATCAAGGGCTGGGTCGCGAGCATCGCCACTGCGAACACGCCGGCATACCCGAACTGCAGGCGCCGCAGGAACAGGCTCGTCAGCACCAGGGTGCCGACCCCGGCAGCGATGGGCACCAGCCGCTGCGTCAGCTGCCCCTCACCGAGCAGGTGTTGCACCACCGCGCCGAGCAGCGGGTCGAGCGGGGGTTGGCGCGTTCCGCCGGTGATGACGTCGTAGTCGCCGCTGCCGTACGGAGTCATCTGTTTGAACTCGTTTTGGTTGTACGGCTGGGTGATGGCGGCCGCGACCATCAGGGCAGCACCGACAACCACGACGGCGGTGTACCACCACTCATCAACGATGCGGTGAACGTTCGTCGCGGGTTCGCGCACGGGCGCCTCGACGGTAGTTCCCCGTTCCCCCACATGCGGATTCTACGGGTTTGGACCGGATCGTGGTGGCTGGCACGCCAAATCACATCGACCCTGATGCGGCGGTGTGTACGGGTTCCCTCAAGCCTGCGAGCGCGCCACGTGTGAGGTGGTTGAATCCCTGCATGGGCAAACCAGGCAACGGATCTCAACCGACCGTGCATCGTGACGAGTCGGAGGCGGAGCGCCTCGATCGCAACTACGGTGAGCTGCTCCAAGAGATGCGGGTCCTGCAGGCCGGTATGCAGATCCTGTTCGCGTTCTTGCTGAGCCTGCCCTTCGCCTCCCGATTCGCGGATGTGACGACTCTCCAGCGTGACGTCTACTACTTCACGCTGGTGTCGACCGCGATCGCCACGACGTGCATCGTCGGGCCCGTACCCTTCCACCGCGTTGTCTTCCGCCGCGGGATGAAGGACGACCTCATCAAGGCCGCTACCCGGTACGTCGTCGCAGGCCTGGTGTTCCTGTTCTTCGCGATGACCGGGGCCGTCCTGCTCGTGCTGGACTTCCTGTTCAGCCGTGGCCTGGCCTTCGTCACGACCGGCGGCCTGGCCGCCTTGTTCATCGTGCTCTGGGTCGTCATTCCCTTCCTTTCCCGTGCAAACGAAGAAGACGATGAACAGGACGAGCCAGGAAGCTGACAGCTGCTGTCGCTGTCGCGTGCTCAGATCAGCTCGAGGGTTCCCTGCATACGCACGCGTCGCTCGATCGCCCGAAAGGCGGCGATGCCGAGCAGTGGAAGGGCGACAGCGAATCCGGCGAGCGGTAGCAGGTCGCCCCTGAGCTCGCTCAGTGATGCGTCGTTGACGACGGAGTCAACCAGGCCCTGCATCGCGTAACCAAAGGGCAGGCACCGGGCCGGCACCTGAACCCAGTCCGGCATCAGCTCGATCGGGTACATCGTGCCGGCGAGAAGCGTCATCAGCGGGAACAACAGGTTGGACAGCTGGTTGGCGTCACGCAAGGCGAGACCGATCGATCCGACCACCATGCTGAATCCCCACATGCAGGCGAGCAGCAGCATCACCGTGACCATGAGACTCACGAAGTCGATGGAGACGCTCATGCCGAATGCGGCTGCGCACACCCCGACGGTGAAGGTCGCTGCGACGAGAGACTCGATCACCGCGAACACCTGGAACCCGGCCAGCCAGACGTAACGCGGGCCGGGGGAGACGAAGAGGTTGCCGAGCGTGCCGAGCCGGCGCGCCTCGTCGAGCGCCTGACCGGCGTTGTACTGCATCGCGAACAACAGAGACAGGCCCGCTCCTCCGACGATCGCGTAGTCGCGCAGTTCAGGTGAACCGCGGTAGATGAACACCACCGTCAAAGCACTGAAGAGCGACGGCGCCATCCAGACCAGCATGTAGAAGACCAGGCTGTTGAGCCGGATCCGCTGCATGGCCCTCGACCAGGCGACGTAACCCACTAGCCGCAATGACGTGGCGACCCCCATGCGTCGCGTCGGTTCGGTCGGCGTGGTGCCTTTGGTGTCGGCCGCGCTCGAAGGCCTCGTCGTCGTACTCACATCAGGTCCAAGGTTGCGCGACGGCGTACGACGTCGTCCATCCAGTGCAGTCCAACGAGTCCGGCGACCAGGAAGACTGCACTGGTGAGGACCGTCCAGCCCAGTTCTGGACCGATCTGAGCGACGGAGGCACCTGACAAGAGGCTCTTGTGGAGCGCCTCGACGGCGTGGGAGATCGGCAGGATGACCGAGATCGGCTGCAGCCACTCGGGCAGGGCTGACCTCGGGACGAAGAAGCCGGCAAGCAGGTAGATCGGGCCCTGGAGGAAGTTCGACAGTGCATTGGACTGACGCGTCAGGATGAACAGCCCGCCGAAGCCGAGGCCGATGCAGAGGCAACAGGCGTAGAGCGCGACGAGCGCCAGCAGTGCGGCCGCCGGGTGGTCAACCTGGAAGTTCGCGCCCAGGAGGAAGCCGGTGACGACGCTTACTGCGAGGGCGGGCAGGTTGAAGAGCATGCTGCCGACGCCGTATCCCAGGATCACTGACGAGACGCGTTGCGGCGCGATGATGACTGCGCTGATCGTGCCCTGGTAGGTCTCGTCTTGAAGGGCGTTCCCCGCCCCCCACACTGTCGATGACCAGGCCAGCGTGCCGAGCATCCCGATGACGAGGAAGCCCATCGCGTCGAGACCGTCGACGCTGGTCTGGCCGGACACTTCGTACACGAGGTGGAAGCCCAGCAAGATGAGGATGGGGCCGAGCGGCGTCCGGATCACCATGAGCGGGTTGGACGCGAACCTGAACAGGAAGACCCGAGCGGTGGCGTAAACGACGCGGAGCTCGGCGTGCCCGGGTCGCAGCGGAGTCTCCACGGTGGGTGGAGCCAGCGAGGCGGTCATGCCGACTCTCCGTCGGCCTCAGTCTCCGCTGGCTCGAACGTGCGCCCGGTCGCACCGAGGAAGGCGTCCTCGAGCGTCGGGTCGCGTACTTCGATGGCCCGGACGGACGCGCTGAACCCGCGAAGGAGCGCCAGCGTCTGGTCAAGCGCAGCGGTGCTCTCGCTGCATCGCAGGGTGAGAGTGTCGTCGACGCCGACGGCGTGGCTGACGTTCAGCACGGACGGGAGGCAGCTGACCTTGTCCAAGAGCGTCGGCGCGGTGCCGTCAAGCGAGCCCGCGACCACGATGACCACCTGGCGGTCGACGGGAGCGGCGGCTCTGAGCTCGGCGGGGGTCCCGCTGGCGACGATCACGCCCTGGTCGATGATCGCCACCTGGTCGCACAGAGCTGTCTGCCTCGTGCATGTCGTGGGTGGAGAGCATCACGGTGTGGTGGGGAACGAGGTCAGAGATCAGAGAACGTACGTCGATCGCAGCGCCAGGATCGAGTCCGATCGTCGGTTCGTCGAGGATGACGACGGGTGGGCGGTGGATGAGAGTCTTGGCGATGTGCAGCCGCTGCTTCATCCCGCGCGAATAGCTTTCGACCCGCTCTGTCGCGCGAGTCGTCAGGCCGACTTGCTCGAGCAGGTCGTGTGCTCGCTCGGTGATCAGTTCTTCGGGCATGCCGTAGAGATGCCCGAAGTAGCGGAGGTTCTCCATCCCTGACAACTGGTTGTAGAGGCCCTTGTCGCCACCGAAGAGGACGCCGAGTCGTCGTCGTACCGCGACCTCGTCGTGCTCGACGTCGAAGCCGTCGACCTCAGCCGTTCCCGAGGTGGGGATGAGCAAGGTCGCCAGCATCTTGATTGTGGTCGTCTTCCCGGCGCCGTTAGGCCCAAGCAGGCCGAAGATCGTCCCGCGCGGCACCTCGAAGCTGATGCCACGAACGGCCTCGACGACGGCCTTGGACCGGAACCAACCTTCGCGCTTGCGGTATGTCCGGCGGAGGTCCTGGGCGCGGATCATCGCCGTACCTGCGTTCATGGGGGCGAGAGGCTGGTCAGGGGTGCGGGAGGAGGGAGCCGTAGTCACCCGCACCACTATGATGTCGTAACGACACCATGTCAATACCGTGCTGACGCGAGCCAGCTAAGCACCGAGCGATTCGGCCAGCTTCGTCCGGATCGTGAGATCGAGATCGCAAGCCCACAGTCCGCAAGGCGGGTTTGCCTTGTGAACAAGCTCTTTGGCTTGAAAACAAGGCAAACCCCGGAGCCTGAGATTGGGCTGGGGCTCGATTTGGCACGGCGCAGACCATCTGGCAGACTGTCGGGGTTGCTCAGGCGGGGTCGCCGGGGCGCGCCGAGAGTCACTCGCGGTTTGCGGGTCATCGGTTGTGCCGCACCGGAGACGCCACTCCATAAGGCTGCGGGCTCGGAGTCCCTCCGGGGACGAGAAGCCCTTACAACTCCCAGTACGACGATCGACGAGATCAGCGGCGTGCGCTGTGCGGACCACACGACACGCCCGA
The DNA here is from genome assembly GCA_963746185.1 of uncultured Actinomycetota bacterium. Classification (GTDB taxonomy): domain Bacteria; phylum Actinomycetota; class Actinomycetes; order Propionibacteriales; family Nocardioidaceae; genus CAVVAE01. The sequence goes on along the minus strand of CAVVAE010000004.1, from coordinate 738,107 downwards.
CCTCGGGGGTCGGACAACTAGGACTCTGCGTCCTCCCGGACGCCGAGAACACCACCCGAGTACGAGTAGAAGGACGAAGCGAGAGCATGGCGGGACAAAAGATCCGCATCCGGCTCAAGGCCTACGACCACGAGGTCATCGACACGTCGGCGCGCAAGATCGTCGACACGGTGACGCGTACTGGTGCGAAGGTCGCGGGCCCGGTGCCGCTTCCTACTGAAAAGAACGTGTTCTGCGTGATCCGCTCGCCGCACAAGTACAAGGACAGCCGCGAGCACTTCGAGATGCGCACACACAAGCGCCTCATCGACATCATTGACCCGACGCCGAAGACGGTCGACTCGCTGATGCGACTCGAGCTGCCTGCCGGCGTCGACATCGAGATCAAGCTCTGAGGGGTACGAAACCAATGAGCACTACATCAACCAGCACTGGGCGTAACGTCCGTGGGTTGCTGGGCAAGAAGCTCGGCATGACCCAGCTCTGGGACGAGAACAACCGCGTCGTACCCGTCACGGTCATCGAGGCCGCGTCGAACGTCGTCACCCAGGTCCGCGCCTCCGACACCGACGGCTACACCGCCGTCCAGCTCGGCTTCGGCGAGGTCAAGTCCTCGAAAGTGACCAAGCCGATGGCAGGTCACTTCGAGCGAGCTGGGGTCACCCCTCGTCGCCACCTCGTCGAGATTCGTACGGCGGACGCCGCCAACTACACCCTCGGGCAAGAGCTCGGCGCCGACGTCTTCGTCGCCGGCGAGAAGATCGACGTCACGGGCACCAGCAAGGGCAAGGGCTTCGCCGGCGTCATGAAACGTCACGGCTTCGCCGGCGTGAGCGCCTCTCACGGTTCACACCGCAACCACCGCAAGCCGGGCTCGATCGGTGGCTGCGCCACTCCGGGCCGCGTCTTCAAGGGACTTCGGATGGCCGGCCGGATGGGTGTCGACACGATCACCACCCAGAACTTGACCGTGCACGCCGTGGACGCCGAGAAGGGCCTCATCCTCATCAAGGGTGCGGTTCCCGGTCCTCGTGGCACCGTTGTCATCGTCCGCAGCGCGGCCAAGGCGAAGGAGGAGGCCAAATGAGCAAGATTGACATCCTCGACGCCAAGGGCAGCAAGTCCGGCACCGTCGACCTGCCTGCTGAGATCTTCGACGTCCAGGTCAACATCCCGTTGATCCACCAGGTCGTCGTGGCGCAGATGGCTGCCGCCCGCCAGGGCAGCGCCGACACCAAGAACCGCGCCGAGGTCGCCGGTGGTGGCCGCAAGCCGTACCGCCAGAAGGGCACCGGTCGCGCCCGCCAGGGCTCGATCCGTGCACCGCAGTTCGCTGGTGGTGGCGTCGTCCACGGCCCCACCCCGCGTGACTACTCTCAGCGCACTCCGAAGAAGATGAAGGCGGCCGCCCTGCGTGGCGCGCTGTCTGACCGTGCACGCGACGGTCGCGTCCACGTCGTCCAAAGCCTCGTCGAGGGCGATCACGCGTCGACCAAGTCCGCGTTGGGCATCCTCGCCAAGCTGACCGAACGTCCTCGTTCGCTGATCGTGCTCGAGCGCGGCGACGACCTGACCTGGCTGAGCCTGCGCAACGTCGACACGATCCACGTCCTCAGCGTTGACCAGCTCAACACCTACGACGTGCTGCTCAGCGACGACGTGATCTTCACCAAGGCCGCGTACGACGTGTTCGTGTCCGGACCTACGACGGGCAAGTCCATCAAGGCTGTCGCCACCTCCTCTGAGGCTGAGGTCGAAGCGGCTGCGAAGCCGGCCAGCAAGCCCGCGAAGACCGAGAAGGCCAAGGCCGACGACAAGCCGAAGGTCGAGGACAAGCCCGAGAGCAAGCCGAAGGCCAAGACGGAGAAGTCGGCCAAGTCCGACGACAAGCCCAAGGCCAAGGCAGACGCGAAGGCCAAGGCCGAGCCGAAGGCTGATGCGCCTGCCGCATCAGGCGATGCCCCTTACGGCGTCGGTTCGGCTGCACCTCTCGAGAGTGGCGACGCTCCCGAAGGCTTCACGATCAAGGGCAACACGACCTCGATGAAGTACCACCAGCCCGAGGGCCGCTGGTACGAGCAGACCGTCGCCGAGGTCTGGTTCGCCTCTGTCGAGGATGCCGAGAAGGCAGGCTTCCTCGAAGCCGGATCCAAGGCGTCCGTCAAGGCCAGCGAGGCCGACGCAGCCAAGGAGGATGGCAAGTGAGCGAGCTTGCGAGCGAACAATTCAGCAGAGCAGCAATGGTCACGAGTCTGACGAGCGACAGCGAGGCGACGAAGTGAGCAACTTGTACAAGGACCACCGCGACGTGCTCCTGTCCCCCGTGGTGAGCGAGAAGTCGTACGCCCTGCTCGACCAGAACAAGTACACGTTCTTGGTTCACAAGGACTCCAACAAGACCGAGATCAAGATCGCGGTCGAGAAGGTGTTCAACGTCAAGGTCACCAGCGTCAACACGCTCAACCGTCCAGGCAAGCGCCGCCGTACCCGAAACGGGTGGGGCAGTCGTCCCGAGACCAAGCGGGCGATCGTCAGCCTCGCCGAGGGACAGCGCATCGACATCTTCGGAGGTCCGGTCTCCTGACCGGGCTCGAGAACGAGGACTGAGAACTCATGGGTATCCGCAAGTACAAGCCGACAACGCCGGGCCGCCGTGGCTCGAGCGTCGCCGACTTCGTCGAGATCACGCGCTCGACTCCGGAGAAGTCTCTGGTCAAGCCGCTTCCCAAGAAGGGTGGCCGCAACAACCAGGGCCGGATCACGACTCGCCACCAAGGTGGCGGGCACAAGCGCGCTTACCGCATCATCGACTTCCGTCGCTACGACAAGGACGGCGTGCCGGCCAAGGTCGCTCACATCGAGTACGACCCCAACCGCACGGCGCGTATCGCGCTGCTCCACTACGCCGACGGCGAGAAGCGCTACATCATCGCGCCGACCGGCCTCAAGCAGGGCGCGCTCGTTGAGAACGGCGTCAAGGCGGACATCAAGCCGGGCAACAACCTGCCGCTGCGCAACATCCCGGTGGGCACGACGGTCCACGCGATCGAGCTCCGCCCCGGCGGCGGTGCCAAGATCGGCCGCTCTGCCGGTGTCGCGGTGCAGCTCGTCGCCCGTGAGGGTAGCCGCGCACAGCTGCGGATGCCGTCCGGTGAGATGCGGTACGTCGACGTACGCTGCCGGGCCACGATCGGCTCCGTCGGAAACGCCGAGCAGTCCAACATCAACTGGGGCAAGGCCGGCCGGATGCGTTGGAAGGGCAAGCGCCCGACCGTCCGCGGTGTCGCCATGAACCCGGTCGACCACCCGCACGGTGGCGGTGAGGGCAAGACCTCCGGTGGTCGCCACCCGGTCTCGCCGTGGGGTCAACCCGAGGGCCGGACGCGTAAGCGCAAGGCCAGTGACCAGATGATCGTCCGTCGCCGCCGAACCGGCAAGCGCTGAGAAGGGCCTGACTTATGCCACGCAGCCTGAAGAAAGGCCCATTCGTCGACGACCACCTGCAGAAGAAGGTGGACGTGCAGAACGACAAGGGCACCAAGAACGTGATCAAGACCTGGTCGCGCCGCTCGATGATCGTGCCGACCATGATCGGTCACACGATCGCCGTACACGACGGACGCAAGCACGTCCCCGTGTTCGTGACCGACTCCATGGTGGGACACAAGTTGGGGGAGTTCGCTCCGACCCGCACCTTCCGTGGACACGAAAAAGACGACCGCAAGAGCCGCCGCCGCTGATGCCGGACCGGACCTTGAAGAACACTGCCGAGAGAAGTATTGACAATGAGCGTTACTGAGCGCAGGCGCATGAGCGCCCGCCGCGAGAGCCTGCTGGGTGACCAGCCAGGCGCTTTCGCCGTTGCGCGCTTCGTCCGTGTGACGCCGATGAAGGCACGCCGCGTCGTCAACATGGTTCGTGGCGCGCAGGTGGACGAGGCCCTGGCCACGCTCCGCTTCGCCCCGCAGGCGGCCGCCGAGAACGTCTACAAGATCCTCGAGAGCGCCGTCGCCAACGCGACGGACGGCGAGGGTCTCGAGCGCGGGACCCTCGTGATCACCAAGGCGATGGTCGACGAAGGCCCGACGCTGAAGCGCTTCCGGCCCCGGGCGCAAGGGCGTGCAACCCGCATCCTCAAGCGCACCAGCCACATCACGCTGGTCGTGCAGCCCGCCGACACCGCTTCTGACACCCCGGGAGGCTCCCGCTAATGGGCCAGAAAGTTAACCCGCACGGCTTCCGCCTCGGCATCTCCACGGATCACAAGAGCCGCTGGTACGCCGACAAGCTGTACAAGTCCTACGTCGGTGAAGACGTCGCGATTCGCAAGCTGCTCACCAAGGGGATGGATCGCGCCGGCATCAGCCGTGTCGAGATCGAGCGCACCCGTGACCGCGTCTCCGTGACGATCTACACCGCGCGCCCAGGCATCGTGATCGGCCGCCGCGGCGCCGAGGCCGACCGCATCCGCGAGAACCTCGAGAAGCTCACCGGCAAGCAGGTCAAGCTCAACATTCGCGAGGTCCTCAACCCCGAGATCGACGCTCAGCTGGTCGCCCAGGGTGTGGCTGAGCAGCTGTCGAGCCGGGTGGCCTACCGCCGTGCCATGCGCAAGGCGATCCAGACCGCCATGCGGTCCGGCGCCAAGGGCATCAAGATTCAGTGCTCGGGGCGTCTCGGTGGCGCCGAGATGTCGCGCTCTGACTTCTACCGCGAAGGTCGCGTCCCGCTGCACACGCTCCGCGCCGACGTCGACTACGGCTTCTACGAGGCCAAGACGACATTCGGACGGATCGGTGTGAAGGTGTGGATCTTCAAGGGCGAGGTCGCCGGCACGCGGGCCGAGCGCGAGGCTCAGGCAGCGCAGCTCGCCCAGGCCGGCAACCGCAACCGTCCGGCCGCCCGTCGCGGCGGTCGCCCCGGCAGCGACCGCGGTGACCGACGTCCCTCCGACGCGCCTGCTGCCGAGGCGACGACTGAGGCTCCCGTCGCGACCGCAAACGTTGAAGCTCCCGTCGCGACTGCGACTGACGCTCCGGTGGCTGTCCTGACCACCGAGGCTCCCGCGGCGGCGCCGACCGAGACACCGGCCGCTGCCCCGACCGAGACCACCGGACAGGAGGGCTGAGCCATGCTGATCCCCCGGAGGGTCAAGCACCGCAAGCAGCACCACCCCAACCGCAGAGGAATGGCCAAGGGTGGCACGAGGCTGTCGTTCGGTGAGTACGGCATTCAGGCGGTCGAGGGTCACTACGTCACCAACCGCCAGATCGAGTCAGCCCGTATCGCCATGACGCGGCACATCAAGCGTGGTGGAAAGGTCTGGATCAACATCTACCCCGACCGTCCGCTCACCAAGAAGCCGGCCGAAACCCGGATGGGTAGCGGAAAGGGTTCACCCGAGTGGTGGATCGCCAACGTCAAGCCCGGTCGGGTCATGTTCGAGCTGTCGGGTGTACCCGAGTCGGTCGCTCGCGAGGCCCTGCGCCGCGCGATGCACAAACTGCCCATGAAAACGCGTTTTGTAAGCCGCGAAGCAGGTGAATTCTGATGGCGACGACGATCACGGCAGCTGAACTGCGTCACCTCGACCACGACTCGCTCGAGGAGAAGTTGCGCGAGGCCAAGGAAGAGCTTTTCAACCTTCGCTTCCAGGCGGCCACCGGCCAGCTGGAATCGCACGGACGTCTGCGCCACGTGCGCCGCGACATCGCCAGGATCTACACGATCCTGCGCGAGCGCGAGCTCGGCATCACCGAGCAGCTCACTTCTGATGGTCCCGGTGAGAGCGCCGGAAACGACGCCGCGGAAGCCACAGAAGACAAAGCAGAAGGTAAAGAAGGTGAAGGCGCAGCATGACTGAAGAGAGCAATGTGAGCGACACCGCAACGACCGAGCGCAACCGCCGCAAGACCCGTGAAGGTCTCGTCCTGAGCGACAAGATGGACAAGACCGTCGTGGTGTCCGTGGAGGACCGCGTGAAGCACGCCCTCTACGGCAAGGTGTTGCGTCGTACCAGCAAGCTCAAGGCACACGACGAGACCAACCAGTGCGGCACAGGTGACCGCGTCCTCATCATGGAGACGCGACCGCTGTCCGCTACGAAGCGTTGGCGCGTCGTGGAAGTCCTCGAAAAGGCCAAGTAACCAGTTCCATCAGGCTCAGCCCCGCTGAGAACCGATGCGACATAGGAGTAAGAGATGATCCAGCAGGAGTCGCGACTCAAAGTCGCCGACAACACCGGTGCCAAGCAGATCTTGTGCATCCGGGTGCTCGGCGGCTCTGGTCGGCGCTACGCAGGTATCGGCGACGTCATTGTCGCCACCGTGAAGGACGCAATTCCTGGTGGCAACGTCAAGAAGGGCGAGGTCGTGAAGGCCGTCATCGTACGCACCGCCAAGGAGCGTCGTCGCCCTGATGGCTCCTATATCCGCTTCGACGAGAACGCAGCCGTGCTGCTCCGTCAGGACGGCGAGCCCCGTGGTACGCGCATCTTCGGCCCGGTGGGCCGCGAATTGCGCGACAAGAAGTTCATGAAGATCATCTCGCTCGCGCCGGAGGTGCTGTGACCATGTCACACAAAGCAGGCAAGCTGACCATCAAGAAGGGTGACGTCGTCCGCGTCGTCGCCGGCAAGGACAAAGGCGCCGAGGGCAAGGTCATCGCCGTCTTGTCTGAGCAGAACCGCGTCATCGTCGAAGGCATCAACCGCGTCAAGCGACACACCAAGCTCGTCAACCAGGGCGGTCGCGCCGGCACCACCGGCGGGATCATCACCCAGGAGGCCGCGATCCACGCCTCCAACGTGATGCTGCTGACCGAGGTCAGTGGCAAGAAGGTCCCGACCCGGATCGGTGCCAAGCGCATCGACGTCGAGAAGACCCGGGCCGACGGCACGACGTACAAGGCGCACCGCAGCGTGCGCATCGCCACCAAAAATGGCGAGGAGATCTGATGACCACCACCACTGACACGACGGCGGAGACCACGACGGAGTCTTCGAAGTCCTCGTCGTCACAGACGCCACAAGGCATCGCGCCGCGCTTCAAGACGCGCTACCGCGAAGAGATTCTTCCTGCCCTCAAGGAGGAGTTCGGCTTCAGCAACGTCATGCAGGTACCCGGGTTGACGAAGATCGTCGTCAACATGGGTGTCGGCGAGGCAGCGCGTGACTCCAAGCTCATCGAAGGGGCCGTCAAGGATCTGACGATCATCACCGGCCAGAAGCCGCAGGTGACGAAATCCCGCAAGTCGATCGCCCAGTTCAAGCTGCGTGAAGGTATGCCGATCGGTGCCCACGTGACGCTGCGCGGTGACCGGATGTGGGAGTTCCTCGACCGGCTGCTCTCGCTGGCGCTGCCCCGGATCCGCGACTTCCGTGGTCTCTCGCCCCGGCAGTTCGACGGCAAGGGCAACTACACGTTCGGTCTGACCGAGCAGGTCATGTTCCACGAGATCAACCCTGACAACGTCGATCGCCAGCGAGGCATGGACATCTCGATCGTCACGACCGCTTCCAACGACGAGGAGGGGCGCTCGCTCCTCAAGCACCTCGGCTTCCCCTTCAAGGAGAACTGATGGCCAAGACATCACTAGTCGTCAAGGCAGCCCGCAAGCCGAAGTTCAAGGTTCGCGGCTACACCCGGTGCCAGCGCTGTGGCCGACCTAAGTCGGTCTACCGCAAGTTCGGCCTGTGCCGGATCTGCCTGCGCGAGATGGCCCACCGCGGCGAGCTGCCCGGCATCACCAAGAGCAGCTGGTAACAGCCGCCCCTAAGACCACCCCAACCAGAGACCAGCCACATCCATTTACAGATCGCCGTAGGTCGCCGAAGACGTCCCGGACCGGGAACCAAGCGAAACCACAGCGGAGAAGAGGCCCTCGGCCATGACGATGACAGACCCCATTGCGGACATGCTCACGCGTGTGCGCAACGCCAACCAGGCGTATCACGACACGGTCAGCATGCCTTACAGCAAGCTGAAGTCCGGAGTTGCTGAAATCCTCCAGCAGGAGGGCTACATCGGCTCCTGGAAGGTCGATGAGCCCGCAGAGGGCGTCGTCGGCAAGACGCTCGTGATCGACCTCAAGTACGGCCCCAACCGGGAGCGCTCGATCGCCGGCGTACGCCGCATCAGCAAGCCGGGTCTGCGGGTCTACGCCAAGTCGACCGCGCTGCCCAAGGTGCTCGGTGGACTCGGTGTCGCGATCATCTCGACGTCGACCGGTCTGCTGACCGACCGTCAGGCCAAGCAGAAGGGCGTAGGTGGGGAAGTTCTCGCCTACGTCTGGTAGCCCGGGTAGCTGGAGGAGGAAGACTGATGTCACGTATTGGCAAGCTCCCCATCACGGTCCCGACTGGCGTCGACGTTGCGCTCGAGGGCCAGAAGGTGACGGTCAAGGGCCCGAAGGGCACGCTGTCCCACACGGTCCGTGAGCCGATCGTGGTCGCCAAGGGCGACGACGGCTCGCTGCAGGTCAAGCGCCCCGACGACGAGCGTGAGAGCCGGTCGTTGCACGGGCTGTCGCGCACCCTGATCGCCAACATGGTCACCGGTGTCACCGATGGCTATGAGAAGAAGCTCGAAATTGTCGGTGTCGGATACCGCGTCGTCCCCAAGGGACCGACGACGCTGGAGTTCTCGCTCGGCTACAGCCACTCGATCACCGTGAACGCGCCCGAAGGGATCACGTTCACCGTCGATGGACCGACCAGGCTTGCGGTGCAAGGCATCGACAAGCAGGCCGTCGGTGAAGTGGCCGCAAAGATTCGCAAGCTCCGCAAGCCCGAGCCTTACAAGGGCAAGGGCATCCGGTACGCCGGCGAGCAGATCCGCCGCAAGGTCGGAAAGGCTGGTAAGTGATGGCTATCGCACTCAAGGCACGCAAGCACACGGCTGCGAAGACTGCCTCCCGTCAGCGGCGTCAGGTCCGTGGTCGCAAGAAGCTCCACGGCTCCACAGAGCGTCCTCGTCTCATCGTGACCCGGTCCAGCCGCCACATCTTCGTCCAGGTCGTCGACGACCTGGCCCGCAAGACGGTGGTGTCTGCCAGCACGATGGAAGCTGACTTGCGCGCGCTCGACGGCGACAAGACCGCCAAGGCCAAGAAGGTCGGCGAGCTCGTCGCGGAACGCGCGAAGGCTGCAGGTGTCGATTCGGTCGTGTTCGACCGGGCCGGCAACAAGTACCACGGGCGGGTCGCCGCCCTGGCCGAAGGCGCCCGTGAGGGTGGCCTGGCCTTCTGATGAACCCACACGACGTACAAGAGAGAAGGTAGTTCGAATGAGCGGACCCCAGCGCCGCAGTGGCGGTGCCGGTTCCGACCGTCGAGGTCGCGACGATCGTCGCGGTTCGGCGGCGGAGAAGACCGCCTACATCGAGCGCGTCGTGGCGACCAACCGTGTCGCCAAGGTCGTGAAGGGTGGTCGTCGCTTCAGCTTCACCGCCCTGGTCGTCGTCGGAGACGGTGACGGCAAGGTCGGTGTGGGCTACGGCAAGGCCAAGGAGTTCCCTGCGGCCATCGCCAAGGGCGTCGAAGAGGCCAAGAAGTCGATGTTCACGGTGCCACGCAGTCAGGGCACCATCCCGCACCCCGTTCAGGGTGAGAAGTCCGCCGGTGTCGTCATGCTGCGGCCCGCTGCTCCGGGTACCGGTGTCATCGCCGGTGGTCCGGTGCGTGCGGTGCTCGAGTGTGCAGGCATCCACGACGTGCTGAGCAAGTCGCTCGGATCGTCCAACGCGCTCAACATCGTCGGTGCGACCGTTGCCGCGCTGCGGATGCTCAAGACCCCCGAGGACATCGCTCTCCAGCGTGGCCTCACCGTCGAGCAGGTCGCGCCCGCCGCACTGCTCAAGGCACGAGCGGAGGCGACCGAGTGATGGGCCGCCTGAAGGTGCAGCAGGTCAAGTCCGGCATCGGCCGGAAGAAGAACCAGCGCGAGACGCTTCGGACCCTCGGGTTGAAGCGCATCGGTGACGTCGTCGTCAAGGAAGACCGACCCGAGATCCGCGGGATGCTGGCCACGGTGCCGCATCTCATTGCTGTCGAGGAGGTCGACTGACATGACGCTCAAACTTCACCACCTGCGTCCCGCTCCGGGCGCCAAGACCGCGAAGACCCGAGTGGGTCGCGGTGAGGGCGGCAAGAGAGGTAAGACGGCAGGTCGCGGAACGAAGGGCACGAAGGCGCGCTACCAGGTGCCGGCGGCCTTCGAGGGTGGGCAGATGCCATTGGCGATGCGGCTGCCCAAGCTCAAGGGCTTCAAGAACCCCTTCCGCGTCGAGTTCCAGGTCGTCAACCTCGACAAGCTGAGCGAACTCTTCCCGGACGGCGGAGAGGTCACACCCGCAGCGTTGGTCGCCAAGGGTGCGGTTCGCGACAACTCCCCGGTCAAGATCCTCGGCGGCGGCGAAGCCAGCGTCGCGTTTCAGGTCAGCGCGCACGCGTTCTCGGCATCCGCCAAGGACAAAATCGCCGCGGCCGGTGGGACGGCCACCCAGCTCTGACACGTCGTCTGCGTCCCCTGTCGCAAGCGTGCAGGCTCGCCTGCAGAAATACGCATAACGTAATGATCCGCCGAGGTAACGAAGTGCTAGGGCGCTCAGTTGCAGCGGTGGTCGGACTGTTATTGTCCGAAGGCATGCGTCCGTGGGACGCTGAATCTTCGGACCCTGACACGAACAAGTCTCCCGGATGGGGGATTGCTGGGAGGACTTGGTGCTAAGCGCCTTCGTCAACGCTTTCCGAACCCCGGACTTGCGTCGCAAGTTGCTGTTCGTGCTCCTGATCATCGTGCTGTTCCGGCTGGGTTCAGCCATCCCGTCGCCCGGTGTCGACTACGTCAAGGTCCAAGACGGTCTCGAGGGCGTCCAAAACGACGGCATCTACGGTCTGATCAACCTGTTCTCGGGTGGCGCACTGCTGAAGTTGAGCGTCTTCGCGCTCGGCATCATGCCCTACATCACCGCCAGCATCATCCTGCAGCTGCTCACCGTGGTGATCCCACGGCTCGAGACCCTCAAGAAGGAGGGTCAGGCCGGCACCGCGAAGATCACCCAGTACACCCGCTACCTCACCCTCGGCCTGGCCATCTTGCAGTCGACCGGCATCGTGGCGCTCGCACGCAGCGGACAGATCTTCCAGGGGTCAGGGACCACGGGCTCTCTCTTAGTCGACGACAAAGTGACGACCATGCTGCTCATGGTCATCACCATGACCGCAGGCACCGCGATGATCATGTGGTTCGGTGAGCTGATCACCGATCGCGGCATCGGCAACGGGATGTCGATCCTGATCTTCACTTCGATCATCTCCGCATTCCCGGCGGCGACCTGGGGCATCAAGAAAGAGCACGGCTGGGACGTGTTCGCCATCGTTCTCGGGATCGGGCTCATCATCATCGCAGCCGTCATCTTCATCGAGCAGGCCCAGCGCCGTATCCCCGTCCAGTACGCGCGACGGATGGTCGGACGGAAGATGTTCGGCGGCACGTCTACGTACATCCCACTCAAGGTCAACCAGGCCGGCGTCATCCCCGTCATCTTCGCCAGCAGCCTGCTCTACCTCCCGGCGCTCGCGACGCAGTTCAACCCGACTGCGCCCTGGTCGGGCTGGGTCAGCGGCCACCTCGTCCGTGGCGACCATCCTTACTACATGCTCCTGTACTTCCTGATGATCGTGTTCTTCACGTACTTCTACGTCGCGATCACGTTCAACCCGCAAGAGGTTGCCGACAACATGAAGAAGTACGGCGGCTTTGTCCCGGGTATCAGGGCCGGCAAGCCCACCGAGGACTATCTCGCCTACGTCTTGTCGCGCATCACATTCCCTGGCGCGATGTACCTGGGTCTCGTCGCGTTGGTGCCACTGATCGCATTCGTGGTCGTCAACGCCAACCAGAACTTCCCGTTCGGAGGCACCTCGCTGCTGATCATGGTCGGCGTGGGTCTCGATACTGTTAAACAGATCGAGAGCCAGCTCCAGCAGCGGCACTACGAAGGATTCTTGCGCTGATGCGCGTGGTGTTGGTCGGAGCGCCGGGAGCCGGAAAGGGCACGCAGGCGAAGTTCATCGCTGAGCGATACTCAATCCCGCAGATCTCCACCGGTGACATCTTCCGCGCCAACATCGCTGCCAAGACCCAGCTCGGCCAGGAGGCCAAGCGCTACATGGACGCCGGCGACCTCGTACCCGACGAGGTGACGATCGGCATCGTTCGTGACCGGCTCGCCAAAGACGACACCAAGGACGGCTTCCTTCTCGACGGGTTCCCGCGCACCGTGACACAGGCGAAGGCGCTTGGCGCCACGCTCGAAGAGCTCGGTACGCCGCTCGACGTGGTGCTCGAGCTCCAGATCGAGGATGACGAAGTAGTCCGTCGGCTCTCCGGGCGTCGTACCTGCCGCAAATGCGGGCACGTGTGGCACGTCGAGTTCGACCCGCCCTCGCAGGAGGGCGAATGCGACGTCTGTGGCGGTGAGTTGTTCCAGCGCGACGACGACCTCCCCGACACGATCCGCCGCCGGCTCGAGGTCTACGGCGAACAGACGGCTCCGCTCGTCGGGTTCTACAGAGATGCTGGGCTGCTCCGGTCCATCAGCGCCGAGGGTCCGGTCGATGAGATCACCGAACGTGCCATCGAGGCGCTGACGTCGGCAACCACCGCTGACGTCTGACGCCGCAGATGTTCCGCGAACGCGGCGTGGAGATCAAGACGCCTGACCAGATCGCTCTGATGCGACGGGCCGGTCTCGTCGTCGGCGAGACGCTCGAACTCCTGAGATCCGCAGTCAAACCTGGCGTGACGACGAAGGAGCTCGACACGATCGCCGAGGACCATATCCGTTCTCGAGGTGCCACTCCGAACTTTCTCGGCTACGGCGGAGGCCCTGGCGTGCCGCCCTTTTCCGGAACCATCTGCGCTTCCGTCAACGACGAGGTCGTTCATGGCATCCCAGGTGATCGCGTTCTCGAGGACGGCGACCTGATCTCCCTCGACTGCGGGGCCATCGTCGAGGGGTGGCACGGCGACGCCGCCATCACGGTGGCTGTGGGCGACGTTGCGCCCGAGCTGGAGGAGCTGATGCGGGTCTGCGAGGAGGGGATGTGGCGGGGTTTCGCGGCTGCCCGACTCGGCGGCCGCGTCACGGACATCTCGTTCGCGATCGAGGCCTACGTACGCAGCCAGGGCGACTACGGCATCGTCGAGGACTACGTCGGCCACGGAATCGGGTCGCAGATGCACATGCCGCCGAGCGTCCCGAACTACGGGCGACCCGGCAAGGGCCCCAAGCTAGTCAGGGGCATGGCACTCGCCGTCGAGCCGATGATCACTCTCGGGGGCATCGACACCCGAACGCTCGATGACGGCTGGACCGTGGTGACCAGCGACGGCACCTGGTCGGCCCACTTCGAGCATTCGTTCACGCTGCAACCCGACGGTGCGCTGATCTTGACGGCCCTCGACGGCGGTGCGGCCAAGCTCGCGGAGCTCGGCGTCCCCTGCACCGCCTGACGGTTGGCGATCAGACGTCGTACTCGTCGGGGAGCCGCATGGCGGGACCGCCGACCTGCAGGCCGAGTGGGGTGGCGCGTCCCTTCGGTTCCTCCCATTCCTCCTGGCGACCGAGAGCCGTGAGGTCGAGGTACTGGTAGCCGTTGTGGAACTCGTCGATGCCGCGACCGTACGTCGAGTAGGTATGGAAGACCTCCTCGCCGACCCGCAGGAACGCGCTGATGCCCGGCAGCTCGTCGCCGCGCATGCTCTCCGTCCAGGGTGTGCCGGCTTCGGCGAGCTCGGCCTGGGTGCGGTGGAACAGCATCACCGGGGCGACCCGGTCGTCGAGGGTGGTGTGGAAGTCGTAGTTGAAGTCGCTGCCGTATGAGGAGTACCAGGGAAACTCCCAGCCCATCCGCGCGCGGTAGGCGGCGAGCTTCTCGTACGGGGCCAGCGAGACAGCCGCCAGCGTGGTGTTGCGCACGTGCAGCTGGCGCAGCCGGCCGATCCCGTCGGCGGCGGAGGAGCAGCTCGAGCAGCCCTCGTCCCAGTCCGGCCCGTACATGAAGTGGTGCATTACCAGCTGCGGCCGGCCTTCGAACAGGTCGAGCAAGGCCACCGTCCCGTTCGGGCCCTCGAACGTGTAGGGCTTGTCCATGCGGACCATCGGCAACCGACGGCGGTCGGCGTTGACCCGGTCACGAGCGCGGGTGACCTCCTTCTCCTTCTCGAGCAGCTCCAGACGGGCGGCGAGCCAGTCCTCGCGCGACACCACCTCGGGCAGGTTCTCGGTCGACATCGATGCCTCCTCGGCTGAGCATGTTTGCCACTGTTCTACCGCTTCACTGGTGCCCGCGACACTTCCGCGGGCTGGTCAAGGGCATGGCTGTGCCGTCGAGGCGGCTGAGCGCTATCTGGGCGAGCTCGGACCGTCGTACGCTGGGGAGATGGCCCAAGACCGCACGATCCGAGACCACATCAGCGAACTGGTCGAGGAGGAACGTGACCTGCGCCGCAAGCTGGGGCGGCACGAGATCAACGCCGACGAAGAACACGCCCGGCTCCGGGAGATCGAGACCGAGCTCGACCAGATGTGGGATCTGCTGCGTCAGCGCGATGCCCGCCGCGAGTTCGGTGAGGATCCAGACGCAGCAGAGGTGCGATCTGAGCGAATTGTTGAGGATTACGAGGGGTAGCCAGCGCGGCTGGCCCGATTTCTCTATTTCCGGCCACGTGGCGTAAACTTGGGGGTCGGCCCAAGTCCGGGTCCGTTTCGCTGTGCCCAGCGGCTGCCCCAGCAGGGATGGGCGCCGGTGAGCGGCGCCGGGGCCGATGCAGCACCGCATCACGTCACCATCGAAGATTGCCAACCCATCACTGACTGCGACAGATAGCGGAGGACATGCCGAAGAAGGAAGGGGTCATCGAGATCGAGGGCACCGTCGTGGAGGCTCTGCCGAACGCAATGTTTCGCGTAGAACTCAACAACGGGCACAAAGTTCTCGCCCACATCAGCGGCAAAATGCGTCAGCACTACATCCGGATCCTTCCTGAGGACCGCGTTGTGGTCGAGCTGTCGCCCTATGACCTCACCAGAGGTCGGATCGTCTACCGCTACAAGTAATGCCCAGCAGTCAGATCAGCGAATCAACCAAGACAGCCGTCAACCCCGAGTGCATCGTGTCGGACCCCTTCGAGGGGCCGCTCACGCAGCACCGTTCATGGAGAGCTCGATGAAGGTCAACCCGAGCGTCAAGAAGATCTGCGACAAGTGCAAAGTGATCCGGCGTAACGGTCGGGTCATGGTGATCTGCGAAAACCCGCGGCACAAGCAGCGCCAGGGCTGATCGCAAACCACCAGAGGCGCGGCCAACTGGGCGTCCTCACCAAGCGCGACCGCTCATCGTCGTCACCCTCACGGGAACGTGAGATCAGCGACGATGTCGCCCCCGGACCGAAGGCCGGGGCCCTGCCAGTCCGAGACAGCATTGTCATCGGAGAGGCGGGCAGGGACGCGGCGCGCGAGACACCTTCGACTGAATGAAAGGTTCACCGCCTGATGGCACGCCTCGTTGGTGTCGACCTACCGCGCGACAAGCGCCTTGAGGTCGCACTCACTTACATATTCGGAATCGGCAGGACTCGTGCCCATGAGCTGCTCGACGCGACCGGGGTCAGCCCCGACATGCGCGTCCATCAGCTGGGTGACGAGGAGCTGGTCAAGCTTCGTGACTACATCGAAAACAACTTCCAGGTCGAGGGTGACCTTCGCCGTGAGGTGACCGCCGACATTCGACGCAAGGTCGAGATCGGTAGCTACCAGGGCCGCAGGCACCGCCAGGGTCTGCCCGTCCGTGGTCAGCGCACCAAGACCAACGCGCGTACCCGCAAGGGTCCCAAGCGCACCGTTGCCGGCAGGAAGAAGGCCGCCAAGTGATGTCGCCTGCCACCAGCTACCTCGTCTCTAGGAGTTTTTGATGCCTCCCAAGGCTCGCCAAGCCGGCGCCAAGAAGGTCCGCCGCAAGGAGAAGAAGAACGTCGCCGTGGGCCATGCCCACATCAAGAGCACGTTCAACAACACGATCATCACGATCACCGACCCCATGGGTGGTGTGATCTCGTGGGCCAGTGCCGGCACCGTCGGCTTCAAGGGCTCACGCAAGTCCACTCCCTTCGCTGCTCAGATGGCTGCTGAAGCCGCGGGTCGTCGGGCGATGGAGCACGGTATGAAGAAGATCGACGTCTTCGTCAAGGGCCCGGGTTCGGGTCGCGAGACGGCGATCCGGTCACTGGGTGCGGTCGGCCTCGAGGTCGGCACCATCCAAGACGTCACGCCGAGCCCCCACAACGGATGCCGCCCTCCCAAGCGGCCCCGCGTCTGATCCCCCGAGCAAGAGAAGGAGACTGATTTACCATGGCCCGTTACACCGGACCCATGACAAAGAAGTCGCGCCGCCTGGGGGTTGACCTCATCGGTGGAGATGCGGCTTATGAACGTCGTCCTTATCCGCCCGGCCAGCATGGCCGTGGTCGCGTCAGGGAGTCGGAGTATCGCAACCAGCTGATGGAGAAGCAGAAGGCTCGCTACACCTATGGCGTGCTGGAGAAGCAGTTTGCGAACTACTACAAGGAAGCCAGCCGTCGTCCCGGCAAGACCGGTGACAACTTGCTGCAGCTACTCGAGGGTCGCCTCGACAACGTGGTCTACCGCGCCGGCTTTGCCCGGACTCGTCGCCACGCGCGCCAGCTCGTCAACCACGGTCACTTCCAGGTCAACGGCCGCAAGGTCAACATCCCGTCCTACCAGGTCGCGGCGCACGACGTCATCGACGTCCGCGCCAAGTCCATCGAGATGACCCCGTTCATCGTGGCTCGCGAGACTCACGGCGAACGGCTCGTCCCGGCATGGCTCGAGGTCATCACCGGCAAGATGCGTGTCCTCGTTCACCAACTGCCGGTTCGTCAGCAGATCGACGTTCCGGTGCAAGAGCAGCTCATCGTGGAGTACTACTCCAAGAAATAACTGCTCGCCTCCCTGCGGGGAGTCCTTCCACTGAGATCTACGTCCGTCATATAGCGGGCGACGTAGAAAGGAATTGTTACTGTGCTTATCGCTCAGCGTCCGTCCCTGTCCGAAGAAGTCGTCGACGATCACCGTTCGCGGTTCGCGATCGAGCCTCTCGAGCCTGGCTTCGGCTACACCCTCGGCAACTCACTGCGCCGTACCTTGCTCTCGTCGATCCCTGGCGCCGCGGTCACCTCGATCCGCGTCGACGGAGTGCTCCACGAGTTCTCGACGATCCCCGGCGTTCGTGAGGACGTCACCGAGGTCATCTTGAACCTCAAGCAGCTGGTCGTCTCCTCCGAGCACGACGAGCCCGTCACCATGTACCTGCGCAAGCAGGGCCCGGGTGAGATCACCGCCGCCGACATCGCGCCCCCGGCCGGTGTCGAGGTGCACAACCCGGAGCTGGTGCTCGCCAACCTCAACGACAAGGGCAAGCTCGACATGGAGCTCGTCGTCGAGCGTGGTCGTGGCTACGTCTCTGCCGTGCAGAACAAGGCCGGCGACACCGAGATCGGCCGGATGCCGGTCGACTCGATCTACTCGCCCGTGCTCAAGGTGACCTACAAGGTCGAGGCCACCCGGGTCGAGCAGCGCACCGACTTCGACCGTCTCATCATCGACGTCGAGACCAAGCCGTCGATGAAGCCCCGCGACGCCCTTGCCTCAGCCGGTAAGACGCTTGTGGAGCTGTTCGGCCTGGCTCGCGAGCTCAACGTCGAGGCAGAGGGCATCGACATCGGCCCGTCGCCCGTCGACGAGCAGCTGGCGGCCGACCTCGCCCTGCCGGTCGAGGACCTCTCGCTCACCGTCCGGTCCTACAACTGCCTCAAGCGCGAAGGCATCCACACCGTGGGTGAGCTGTTGTCGCGCAGCGAGCAGGACCTGCTGGACATCCGGAACTTCGGATCGAAGTCGATCGACGAGGTCAAGGCCAAGCTCGCCGAAATGGGGTTGTCCCTCAAGGACAGCGCGCCCGGTTTCGACCCGAGCTCGGTCATCGACTCCTACGAAGATGACGACGACGCCACCTTCGTTGAAGACGAGCAGTACTGATTCACTCACGGTCGGCTTGCGCCGACGGGCTCTTGCGCCTTCGCTTCGCTCTTTGACGGCGCTGCGAGTCCCGTCGGATCCAGCCTCCTTCTGTAGCAACCGCAGCACCCTCGACTGAGGTGGCGCAGAACCTTCTGCGGCGTCGATGACCGAGGACAACTCAACCAGTCACGCTATCCGGGTACCTTGTACGGCTCGGAAGAGGAGAATGACATGCCAACCCCTAAGAAGGGCCCCCGCCTCGGCGGCAGCCCCTCGCACCAGAAGGCGATCCTGGCCAACCTGGCCACCAGCCTTTTCGAGCACGGCGCCATCACCACGACCGAGGCCAAGGCGCGGGTGCTGCGTCCGTACGCCGAGAAGCTGATCACCAAGGCGAAGCGTGGTGACCTTCACAACCGTCGCCAGGTGATGTCCCAGATCCGCGACAAGAGTGTCGTGCACACGCTGTTCACGGAGATCGGCCCGCGCTACGACGAGCGCCCTGGTGGCTATACCCGCATCACGAAGATCGGCCCCCGCAAAGGCGACAACGCTCCGATGGCCGTGATCGAGCTCGTCGAGGCGGAGTTCACCGCGAAGGTCCGCTCGACGAAGTCCGACTCGAAGGCAGCCGCGGCGCCTGCTGCGGAGCCCGAGGTCGAGGAGAGCACGACCGAGGTCACCGACACCGAGGCCACCGACACCGAGGCCGAAGCCTCGGAGGCTGAGGTCTCGGAGCCTGAGGCGGTCGACGCTGAGGCAACCGACAGCGATGTGGTCGAGGCTGAAGCAGACGAGACCGAGCAGGTCGAGGCTCAGGACGCCGTCGCCGAGCAGGAGCCCGAGGGCGAGACCGTCGACGCTCCCGCTGATGAGGTTGACGCGCCCGCTGAGGAGTCCGAGGCAGACGAGGACGACTCCAAGAAGTAACCGGCTCTGACGCGACAAGCCCGCCACTCCCCTTGGGGGTGGCGGGCTTCGTCGTTTGAACCTCGCGGCGTCAGAGGTCGGAGAGCGGGACGTCGGGGTCGGTGAGTTTCTCGACGTCGATCGCGCGTTTCGCGAGGATCAGCGCTTTGATGTCGTCGCCGACGTCCCAGATGTTGACGTTCATGCCGGCCAAGACGTGGTCGTCGCTGTCGAGCCAGAAGGCGATGAACTCCCTGCCCTTGAGGTCGCCTCTTGTCACCACGCGGGTGTAGCTGCCCGGCGGCGCGTGGCCGAAGTACTCCATCCCGAGGTCGAACTGGTCGGTGAAGAAGTAGGGCAGTTCGTCGTACGACGCCTGCTCGCCGACCATGGAGGCTGCAGCGGCTGCTGGCTGGTTGAGCGCGTTGGCCCAGTGCTCGACTCTGACCCGGCCGCCCAGGATGGGGTGCTGCTGGTTCGCGATGTCGCCGATGGCCCAGATGGCCGGGTCGCTGCTGTGCAGAGATTCGTCAACCAGCACGCCGTTGTCGATGTCGAGCCCGGCGGCTTCGGCGAGTTCGAGGTTGGGCTGTGCTCCGACTCCGATCACGACGGCATCAGCCGCGACCTGGGTGCCGTCGCCCAAGGTGACGCCGGTGGCTTGACCGTCGACTGCCGTGATCTCGGCAACGGAGGCGCCGAGGTGGAACGTCACGCCGTGCTCGCGGTGCAGATCGAGGAACACCTGAGCGAGCTCCGGTCCGAGCACTGCGCCGAGCGGCAACTCGGCCGCCTCGATCACGGTGACATCGAGACCTCGCTCGCGGGCGTTGGCAGCGACCTCCATACCGATCCACCCACCACCGATGACGGCGAGTCGGCCACTGGCGCCTAGGGCGGCGTTGATCGCGTCGGAGTCCTCGACCCGTCGCAGCGTGAAGACTCCGTGGGCGCCGACGCCGGGTAGCGGGAGCGTCCTGGGGCTTGACCCGGTGGCGAGCAGCAGCTTGTCGTAGCCGATCCGGCGGCCGTCGACGAGTTCTACCTCATGACCTTGAGCATCGACGTGGGTGACGGACTTGCCGAGGATGAGGTCCACGTGATTCTCGGCGTACCAACCTGTCTCGAGGGCATCGAGCGAGTCCCGGTCAGCCTTGCCTGCGAGGTAGTCCTTCGACAGCGGCGGGCGCTCGTACGGGAGGTGCTCCTCGGCGCCGATCAGCGTCAACGTGCCGTCGAAACCTTTGGCACGTAGGGCCTCAGCGGCTTTGGCGCCGGCGAGACCGCCGCCGACGATCACGATCCTCTGTTTCACTGCCATGGTGTCTCCTCGGTTCGTGCCTGGTCGTGCGTTGCGTTAGAGCTGGGTTGTGGTATCCGGAGGTCTGCTAACCCCTCAGCCCATGATCCGGGTGAGCGCCAGGAACTCCTGACGACAGCGCGGGTCTGTGCGCATCAAGCCTTGCATGGCAGACGTCACGGTGCTCGATCCGACTGCTCGGACTCCGCGCAACGACATGCAGGTGTGCTCCGCCTCGATGACGACGCCAACACCCTGCGGGTTGAGCTGGTCTTGTAGCCAGCCGGCGACCTGCGTGGTGAGCCGCTCCTGGACCTGCGGGCGCGACGCGAAGTGCTCGACGACACGGGCCAGCTTGCTGAGTCCGAGAATCCGGTCACCCGGCAGGTAGCCGACATGCGCGACACCGACGAACGGAAGCAGGTGGTGCTCACACACCGACCGAAGCGGGATCGACCTGGCGAGGACGAGTTCGTCGTACCCCTCGTCGTTCGGGAACGTGGTCAGGCTGAACGCGCGGGGCTCGAAGAGCTCGGCGTACGCCTTGGCCATCCGTCGGGGGGTCTCACGCAGTGAGTCCGTGTCGGTCCGGACGCCGAGTGCCGTGAGGAAGGCTCGGGCGGCCTCGGTCGCCGCGTCGAGGTCAGGGCGTCCGAGGTCGGGCTCGAGGTCGGGGCGCTCGAGGTTCGGCAGGTCGCGGACGAGCTCGGCTGTCATGCTGCTCCTGACTAGGGTTCTTCGCGTGCCAGAGACTGGGTACTGGAAGGTTTGACTAATAAAGACTAGTCTTATTAGTGATACCACGTCAATGCCGGGCAACGGAACCGCGCGGAAGTTCGAAGGGGGCCAGGTGAACGCAGCAGGTCAACGCACCAAGAAGACATTAATCACGGCCGTCGCGGCGCTCGAGGATGCCGTACGGGGTCGGCTCTATGACCACGTGCGCAGCGCCCAGAGTCCCGTGACGCGTGAGAGCGCCGCAGATGCTGTCGGGATCTCGCGCAAGCTGGCTGCCTTTCACCTCGACAAGCTGGTTGCTGTCGGGCTGCTTCGAGCGGGTACGCAGGTCGACGTCCCACGCCGTGTCGGGCGGGCTCCGAAGGTGTATGAACCCGTCGATGATGCACTGCAGGTCAGCATCCCGCCGCGGTCTCACCACTCGCTCGCCTCGATCCTGGTCGATGCGGTGGTCAGCGCCCGCGACGACGAGACGCCCGACGAAGCATGCCTTCGTTGCGCCAGCAGCCGAGGCCGCGCGATAGGTGACTCTTCGCGCGCTGGTCGGCAGGCCGCCGGATCAGCCAGCGCGGCTTCGCTCGAACAGGTTGAGGGGTGGCTGGATGAGCATGGCTACGAGCCCTACCGCAGCGAGCCTGACACGATCCGGCTCCACAACTGTCCCTTCCACCCGCTCGCAGAGCGCGCGCCCGAACTGGTCTGTGGCATCAATGCCAGCTACCTGTCCGGACTGCTCGAAGGACTCGGAGCCGATGACCTGACCGCAGCGTTGGCACCACGACCCGGCGAGTGCTGCGTCGAGGTTGCGCAACACTCCTGACGTCGTGGTGACAACCGGCAAGCGCCCAGCGCTGGGGGCGATTGGCGTATGACAGCACGGCTCGTCACAATGGCGGGCATGTCGGTGTCAGGCGTCGAGGCGACGCAGCAGCAGGAGCGGGATGCTGACCAGGCGAATCAGCTGGTGCGGCTGCGACTCGACATTGCCTACGACGGGACGGACTTCTCGGGCTGGGCTGTGCAGCCCCACCTTCGTACGGTGCAAGGAACCCTCGAGGCCGCCCTCACCACGGTCTGCCGGCTGCCAGAAGCCCGACTGACGGTCGCGGGACGCACCGACGCCGGCGTGCACGCACGAGGTCAGGTCGCCCACGTCGACCTGCCGGCCTCGGCGATCCCCGAGCTTGACCCAGCGCGGCTAGGTGATCGCCTTGCACGGCTGTTGCCCGACGATGTGCGCGTACGACGGGTGACGCGAGCGCCGGCAGGCTTCGACGCCAGGTTTTCGGCGATCTGGCGGCGATACGCGTATCGCGTCTGTGACTACGGGTCGCACGCCGACCCACTGATGCGCCGGCACGTGCTCGTGTGGCCTCGACGCCTCGACGAGTCAGCCATGAATGCTGCCGCCGAGGTGCTTCTCGGCGAGCACGACTTCGCGGCCTTCTGCAAGAAACGCGAAGGGGCGGCCACGATCCGGTCATTGGACGAGCTGTCATGGACCCGCGAAGGGGACCTGGTCACCGCGAGAGTTGTCGCGAGCGCGTTCTGCCACAACATGGTTCGGTCTCTGGTGGGTTGTCTCGTCGCCGTGGGAGAGAGGCGGCAGCCGATCGAGTGGCCCGGCCAGGTGCTCGCGGGCATGATCCGCGATCCGCGGGCGAAAGTGATCGGTCCGGGTGGCCTCACCTTGGAAGAGGTCGGCTATCCCGATCACGCCGAGCTGGCGGCACGAGCGGAGCGGGCGCGGGCGAAGCGGTCGCTCTCAACGGCTGACGGCTCGCCGGAATCTCGTGAGCATCCGGACACGCTGGCCACCGGGGCACCTCGTGGGTGAGCACTACTTCTCGGCCGATCCGGACTCGATCGAGAAGCGACAGCCGGTCCAGGCGACCGTCTGGGGCCATGAGCTGACACTCTCGTCGGCCTCCGGAGTGTTTGCCCAGGGACGCGTCGACATCGGAACCGCCGTGCTGTTCCGCGAGACCTCACCGCCCGTGTCACCTGGCACCTATCTCGACCTGGGCTGCGGCTATGGCTTGATCGGCTGCGCCTTGGCCGTCGCCCAGCCCGAGTCGACGGTGTGGGCCGTTGACGTCAACGAGCGCGCGCTACGGCTGTGTGGCGAGAACGCGGGATCGCTGGGGCTCGAGGGCCGGGTGCGGCCGGTGCGCCCAGACGACGTACCCCCCGAGATCGAGTTTGACGAGATCTGGTCGAACCCACCGATCCGCATCGGCAAGGCCGCCCTGCACGAACTGCTGATGATGTGGCTGCCTCGGCTGGCGCCAGCGGGGCGGGCGGTGCTTGTGGTCGGCAGGAACCTGGGCGCTGACTCGTTGCAGCGCTGGCTCGTCGGGGAGGGTTACAGCTGTCAGCGGCTCGCGTCTGCGAAGGGCTTCCGCGTCCTCGAGGTCCGCCGGTAGTCCTGTCCGACGACCAGAGATTCTTGGTGCCAGCGCAACAAACGTCGCCTTTGCGGCGTTAGTTGTGCATGGATGTAGGCGTGGCAGCCGACGAATCTGACCTCTCTGCGCCCGCAGCCGAGGACTTCGATGCCTGGGTCGCCGCCCGTTCAGGGTCCTTGCTGCGCTTCGCCTATCTGATGACGGGCAGCCAGCAGGCGGCCGAGGAGGCGCTGGCCACGGCCCTGGCTAAGACCTTTGAAAAGTGGTCGCGCGTACGACGGATGGCCGATCAGGACGCGTACGTGCGCCGGATGATCGTCAACTCCCACATCTCGTGGTGGCGACGGTTTGGTCGGCGCGAGTCTCCGGTCGCTGAGATCCGGGGAGCCGGCCGCACCGGCGTTGACCACGCGATAGCCATCTCCGAGGCGGATGCGGTCTGGCGACTCTGCACCGAGCTTCCACCTCGGCAACGGGCCAGCGTCGTACTCCGTTTCTACGAGGACCTGGGCTACGCCGAGATCGCGGCGATGCTGGAGTGCCCGGAGGCGACCGTTCGCTCCTACATCCATCGAGCACTCGCCACCCTGCGGACCATGATCGAGGACCAGGAGAACCACGATGGATGACGACCGGCTCGAAGACGCGATGAGGCGCGGGCTGCAAGCCCGGGCGGACGAGGTCGAACAGCAGCGCGAGTTCGCGGGTGCGGCACGTGAGCGGGCTCGCGGTCGACGACGGATGCGTGTGGCGGCGGCCGGAGTCGCGGCCGCAGTCGTGATCGTGCCCGTGGTCGTGATCGCCAGCAATGAGGAGGACGGCGGGTCTCCTACTGACGCCGTGACCCAGCCGATGATCTCGGGGCCAGCGACGGGGACCGTGCCCGCCGACTGGCGCGCCGAGTCCTACGGGGGCGTGCAGCTGTATGTACCTTCCGACTGGGGCTGGGGGTACTCACCGCTTCGCGACAGCATTGATGACGACACAGTTTTGGCCTGCGGTACGGGCGTAGGGCTGATGGCAGGGGGGTCGCGCCCCACTGAGGTCGAAGCGCAGCAGAGCCCTTACGTCGGACATCCCACCCATGGAAGTGACATGTGCACGGTCGGGATTCCGGCGACAACCCAGCCGTATGTGTGGTTTGACTCCCTCGTTGAGCCCGGCACGGAGGATCTGCCTGGCGGGTTCACCCGGGTGACCGTCGACGTGGGCGACCAACGGGTGAGCGTGGCCAGCGACAACGCCACCGAGCGAGACGCCATCATCGCAGCCGTCGAACCGGTTGACGTCGATGACAACGGTTGCCGCACCGACCTTCAGCACGTCGCCAACATCTACCCCGAGTACGACGCCCAAGGCCCGATCGAAGGCTCGGACCCGACCGGGGACATCGGCGATGTCAAGCGGATGGCGATCTGTGCGTATGCGAACGAGGACGAGACGGAGTTCGTCTACTCCACGGCCCTCGACGGCCGCGCCGCCCAGGCTGTCTTCGACTCGATCGTGGCAGCGAAACCGCCCGACGAGGCGGACGCCAGTTGCAACAAGACGGGCGAGCTCTACACCGTGTTGTTGCAGGTGACAGGGACAGCGGGCCGCTCCATCATTCCCGCACACCTCGGCGGCTGCGAGGCCGGCTATGTCGTTGATGGGTCTGTGCGTGAGTTCAGCCGAACCGATGTCGAGCAGTGGGCCGTCAACGCCGTCCGGATCTACGTCTACTACCCCGGGGGCCGGTTTACTGACCTGTTCGCGCAGCCTCAGGGCTAGGGGAAGGCGGGAGAGGCGGCCAGCAGGGTGACCCCGATCGCGGCGACCGCCATCGTCACGTGGAACGCAGCTTCGGAGGTGGCCTGGCGTCGTACCCGGATCAAGCCCGCCACCGCGGTCACGAAGGCGAGCGCCAACCCAGCCAGCGCCCATCGTGACGGTGACCCGGCGGGTGCCAGCGCGGCCAGCAAGCACGCGAGCACGGCTGCGCTGATTCCGCAGACAGCGGTCGCCCACGGGCCGATCCTGTGCGGAAGTCCTCGAACCCCGGTCGCGGCGTCGTCAGCGATATCCGGCAGCACATTGCCGAGGTGGGCAGAAACCCCGATCAAGGCGCCCGCGACCAGCGCCCACCAGGGCGGCCAGGGATGGCTCGGCAACGCGAGGGTGGCGACCGCCGGCAGCCCACCGAACGCGATCGCGAACGGCACGGCCGACAGCCACGTGGACTTCAGCGCCACGTTGTAGAGCCACCCGCAGGACACCCCAACGAGATGTACGACGCCGGACCGCCACCCCAGCGCAAGCGAGGCTGGGACTGTCACGACCGCGGCGACCACCGCGGCCATGGCCACGACGTGCGGCGAGAGGGTGCCGAGAGCCACCGGCTTGTCGGAGCGTCCCGTGGCCAGGTCGCGACGCGAGTCGATGGCATCGTTCGACCAGCCGATGGAGAGCTGTCCCGCCAGCACAGCCACAGCGCCGACGACACAGGTGCGGGCTGAGTTGCCGGCGCCAGCGATGAGCACCGTCGTCATCGTGGTCACGGCGAGCGTAGGCAGCGGATGGCTGGCCTGCACCAACGGCAGCAGCCAGGTCAACGCCCGACGTTTGGTCACGACGGTCATGATCGCAGCAGCGGTGATCGGGTTTGCCCGGCGCGGGTAAGACTGTAGATGTCTGTTGTCCACCGGGAAGGCGTGTCATGAGCACTGAGGTCGATGTGATCGTTGTGGGACTCGGACCGGGAGGGGAGTCGCTGGCAAGTCAGCTGGCCGGGGCGGGTCTCGAGGTCATCGGCGTCGACAAACATCTGGTCGGCGGCGAATGCCCTTACTACGGGTGCATTCCGAGCAAGATGATGGTGAGAGCGTCCGACCTCCTCGCTGAAGGTCGGAGGATTCCCGGCCTGGCCGGTGAGAGCAGCGTGACCGCCGACTGGACGCCGGTGGCCGCGCGGATCGCCAACGAGGCGACGGACGACTGGAACGACCAGGTAGCTGTCGACCGGCTCAAGGACGCCGGCGTCACGTTCGTGCGAGGCGCTGCGCGGCTGGCTGGCGATCGCACCGTGGAGGTTGGCGATCAGACGTTCGTGGCCCGTCGCGGCGTCGTCCTGAACACCGGCACCGAGCCCGCGGTGCCTCCGATCGACGGGTTGGCCGACACGCCGTACTGGACCAACCGCGACGCGGTGCAGCTCAAAGAGCTGCCCGGTTCGCTTATCGTCATCGGCGGTGGCGCCATCGGCGCCGAGATGTCGCAGGTGTTCTCTCGCTTCGGTGTGGACGTGACGGTGATCGAGGTTGGCCCGCGCATCTTGGGGCCCGAGGAGCCCGAGGCCAGCAAGCTGATCGGCGAGGTATTCGGCAGTGACGGCATCCAGGTGCTTGCTGATGTGACGATCGCGTCGGTGGCGTATGAGGACGGGCACTTCACGGTGACCCTCGACGAACAGACTCTGACTGCCGACAAGCTGCTCGTGGCTGCCGGCAGGCGCCCCAACCTCGGAGACATCGGCCTCGAGACCGTCGACCTCGACCCCGAAGCCCGGGTATTGGACACCGACGAGCGGATGCTCGTCAAGGACGGTCTGTGGGCGATCGGGGACATCACCGGCAAGGGCGGCTTCACCCACAACTCGATGTACCAGGCGGCCATCGCCACTCGCGCGATTCTCGAGCAAGAGGGGCCGGGTGCTGACTACCGCGCCGTCCCACGAGTGACGTTCACCGACCCCGAGGTCGGGTCGGTGGGGATGACGGAGAAGCAAGCGCGCGACGCAGGACTGAACGTGCGCGTCGGCGCGACAGACTTGGCGAGCTCGACCCGCGGTTGGATCCACAAGAATGGAAATGGTCTCATCAAGGTCGTCGAGGACGCCGACGAAGGCGTGCTGGTGGGTGCCACGGCCATCGGTCCCAATGGCGGAGAGATCTTGTCGGCGTTGACAGTGGCGGTGCATGGCAAGGTCTCGACGTCGACACTCCGGTCGATGATCTACGCCTATCCGACGTTCCACCGGGCGATCGAGGAAGCGCTCAAGGACCTCGGCTCCTAAAAGAGGGTGCGGCGACATGCGATGCCGGGGGACCATGGGTCGTTGCGGACGTCTCGCCGAGTGCGCCCCCGAGGGTCGAGCAACATCAGAGCTTGAGATCTGGGAGGAGCAGGGTCGTGGGTCACGTTGATGTGGCGGGAGTCCAGTACGAGCTGCCTGACGGGCGGGTGCTGCTGGACGACGTCTCGTTCCGCGTCGGCGAAGGCGCCAAGGTAGCGCTCGTCGGCGCCAACGGTGCGGGCAAGACGACCTTGCTGCGCATCGTCACCGGCGACCTGACACCGCACGGCGGTGCCGTGACGCGCAGTGGCGGGCTCGGCGTGATGCGCCAGTTGGTAACTCAGGGCAACGACGGTTGGAGCGTCCACGACCTCCTGCTGTCCGTAGCGCCGCCGCGTGTCCGGGCTGCCGCAGCCGTCGTACACGTGGCTGAGCTGGCCATGATGGAGGTCGACGACGAGAAGACCCAGATGCGTTATGCCGCAGCGTTGTCAGAGTGGGCCGACGCCGGCGGCTATGACATCGAGGTGCTGTGGGACGTCTGCACGATCGCCGCGCTCGGTGTCACCTACGACAAGGCGAAGTACCGGGACCTCAAGACGCTGAGCGGTGGTGAGCAGAAGCGTCTCGTCCTCGAGGCGCTGCTGCGGGGGCCTGATGAGGTGTTGCTGCTTGACGAGCCCGACAACTTCCTCGATGTGCCCGGCAAGCTGTGGCTGGAAGGACGGATCCGGGAGTCACCGAAGACGATCCTTTTCGTCAGCCACGACCGCGAGCTGATGAACAACACCGCGACCCGGGTGGTGACGGTGGAGCTTGGCGCCGCAGGCAACACCGTCTGGGTGCATCCCGGTGGGTTTGCGACGTATCACGAAGCACGGCGAAACCGCTTCGCTCGCCTGGAGGAGATGCGCAAGCGCTGGGACGAGGAGCACGCCAAGCTCAAGGCGCTCGTGCAGATGTACAAGATCAAGGCCGCCTACAACGACGGGATGGCCTCCCGCTATCAGGCCGCTCAAACTCGGCTACGCAAGTTTGTCGAGGCAGGGCCACCGGAGAACCAGCCTCGCGAGCAGAACGTGAAGATGCGCCTCAAGGGCGGCCGCACTGGCAAGCGTGCCGTGATCTGCGAACAGCTCGAGCTCACCGGCTTGATGAAGTCGTTCGACCTCGAGGTCTGGTACGGCGAGCGAGTGGCCGTGCTTGGCTCCAACGGCTCTGGCAAGTCGCACTTCCTGCGGCTGCTCGCTGCGGGCGGAAGCGACCCCGATGTGGAGCACCGCCCGGTGAGCGAGGTGCCGATCAAACCCGTGCTGCACAACGGGAGGGCGCGCCTCGGGGCCCGCGTGCGTCCTGGGTGGTTCGTTCAGACGCATGAACACCCAGAGCTGAAAGGGCGCACGTTGTTGGAGATCTTGCATCGCGGCGACGACCATCGAGACGGCATGCCACGTGAGCCCGCCGCACGTGCGCTCGATCGCTATGAGCTTGCGCATGCCTCTGAGCAGAAGTTCGAGTCGCTGTCGGGCGGCCAGCAGGCCCGGATGCAGATCTTGCTGCTCGAGCTTTCCGGCGCGACCTGCTTGCTGCTCGATGAGCCGACCGACAACCTTGACGTCGAGTCAGCTGAAGCGCTCGAGGAAGGGCTGGAGAGCTTCGAGGGCACCGTAATCGCCGTGACACACGACCGCTGGTTCGCCCGAGGCTTCGACCGGTTCATGGTGTTCGGCGCAGACGGGTCGGTCTATGAGTCCGACGAGGCGGTCTGGGATGAAGGCCGGGTGCAGCGCGCCCGCTAACGTCGGCGATGTATCAGGCGAGCAGGCCTCGAGCGCGCAGCTCGGAGCGCAGCTGGTCAGGATCGGTGAACACCACGGCGTCAAGGCCGGCGAGCCTCGCGGCCTCGACGTTGGTCGCCGAGTCGTCGATGAAGAGGCATCGCTCCAGTGGTCTCGCCACTCGCCGCTTGAGGATCGCAAAGATCTCGGGCGTTGGCTTGGCGATACCTTCATCGCCGGAGACCACGATGTCGTCGAAAAGCTCGAGGAAGGCAAACCGGCGCCGCGCGTAGGGGAACAAATCGGCTGACCAGTTGGTCAGCGCGAACAAGGGAACTCCGGCGTCATGAAGTTCCTCCACGATCGCCACCGTGCCGTCGATCGGTCCGGTGAGCGAGCGCTCGAAGTATCGGCGGTAGCCGAGGATGTGTTGTCGCCAGTGCGGGTGGGTCTCGGCAGCTGAGCTCTCGGCCTCATCCCACGGCCGGCCGGCGTCCTGCTCGTGGTTCCAGGCGCCGAAGTCGAAGTCCTCAGCAGCGAGGAACCGGGTCGCCTCGCTCGGGCCGACGGCGGACGCGATGGCCGGGTGGGGATCCCAGCTGATGAGCACGTTGCCGAGATCGAAGACGACCGCCTCGAGCCTGGATTGAGCCATGCATTCGACCTTACTCAGCCGGTAGGTCGAGGGGCTTTGCCGAGAGACCGGTGAAGCAGACATGGGTGTCGACGATGCGCAGACCCACGGAGCCGCAGTGGTAGTCGCCGTCGTGATGCTGGATCACGGCTTCTCCAGACGTGACAGTGATCAGATCGCCCAGGGCTCTGACCGTGATGGTGTGCGTGGCGCTCTCGTTGATCAAGAACCGCGTCTCAGCGAGCTGCACGAATCCTTTGCCGTCGGTCTTGCCGAGGACGAGAGCTCCCCGGTCAAGAGAAAGCCCCGCGAAGTAGCCCCGCTGTGCATCGAAACCTAAGGCCGCCCCGGTAACCCTGAACACGACTCCGGCTGCGCGAAGGCCGCCGAGGAACTTGAAGGTAGCCGACAGCTCCACATCGTCGTACGCGCCATCACGCACGACGACTTTTTCTCCGGTGCGGTAGGCGTTCACCGGTGCTTCCGGCTGGCCGCCGAGGTGCAGCCCGTCCGTCGCCTCATCGACGAACTGGTGGTGGCCGTAGTAATCGAAGTCGTTGAGCGCGTCCGGCTTGGTGAAGTCCCAGCTCCGCGCTTCGGCGTGGTTCGAGATCGTGGTGGCAGCGGGAACCGCGAGGACTTCTTTCGACGCCAGCGGCGTGCCGAGGTCGGGGGTGCCGTCCGGACGCCAGGTCATCGGTTGGACGTGGATCGAGCGCCGCCAACCGTTCGCGCGGTCGACCTTCGCATGGAAAACGTGCCACCACTCACTGCCGTCGAGGGAGCGTACGAAGCCGCCGTGCCCGACGCCGTAGGTCTCGTCGGTGGACCTGAAGATCGGCTCTGGAAAGCGCGTCCATGACGCCGGGTCAAGAGGGTTGTCGCCAGTAAGTTCGAGCAGTCCCACCTTGTAGGTCGGCAGCCACGAGGACGAGCACGAGTAGGTCAGGAACGTGCGATCTCCCTGCCGCAATACCTGCGGGCCCTCGACGAGACCACGTGACTTCGGCGTCTCCATGATGCGTTCCCAGACGAACACCCCGGGTTCGGCGATCATCACTCGCGGGCCGGCAAGTTCGAGCGGTGAGGCCATGGCCGCGATGTACAGGTGCTGGAGGTCTTCGCGTTCGGCGGGCCAGCCCGACCAGACGGCGTACCGCTGGCCCTGATGTTCAAGGACCGTCATGTCGATCGACCAGAGGTCAGGGCGAGCGGAGTCAGCGCCTTCTCCCGTGAGCAGCGGACCGTGCAATGAGTAGGAGCCGAGCGGGTCGTCGCTCTCGGCTTCGAGGACGTAGGTACGGTGGTTGCGATTGCGACCGTCATCGGCGGCGAAGTAGATGTACCAGCGGCCGTCGAGCTTGATCAGCTCCGGCGCCCAGACCTCTTTGCTGTAAGGGCCTTCAGCCGGAGCGCGCCACACGACGTGCTTACGTCCCAGGCTGGTGAGCCGGTCTGACTCCCAGATCGCGATCGCGACATTGCCTTCGCTCTGGCACCACAGATAGCGGTTGCCATCCCGTACGACGAAAGGGTCGGCGCCTTCGGCGATCGGGTTCACGAAGTAGCCACTCGGCAGGTCACCGGGCGACTCGTCGGCGTCGTCTGCCGGCTCTTCGGTCGTCAGGTCAGGAGTGTCTGGTTCCTCACGCGGTTCGGCAGGCCCATGGAGCAACAGACCGGCAGCAGCTCTGACCCGTCGCAGAAATGGGGAGAACACGGCCATACGTTCGATCCTCGCAGATGCCCTGATCGAACAAGTCCGCTGGCTGCACCAGGGGTCTGACCAGCTGGATCAGGGATTAGCTCCAGCGGTCGCTGGCGGGGATGAAGTCGAGCTTGCGCTCGCCGGTGTAGATCTGCTTGGGACGGGCGATCTTCTGCTCGTCGTCCTGGACCATCTCGAGCCACTGCGCCAGCCAGCCCGACGTGCGGGGGATGGCGAACAGCACGGTGAACATCTCCGGCGGGAAGTTGAGCGCTTCGTAGATCAGGCCGGAGTAGAAGTCGACGTTCGGGTAGAGCTTGCGCGAGACGAAGTACTCGTCCTCGAGCGCGATCTTTTCCAGTTCGACGGCGATCTTGAGGAGCGGGTTGACGCCGGTGACCTCGAAGACGTCGTCACATGCCTTCTTGATGATCGTCGCGCGCGGGTCGTAGTTCTTGTAGACCCGGTGTCCGAAGCCCATCAGGCGTTCCTTGCCGTTCTTCACGCCGTCGATGAACTCGGGCACCTTCTCGGCCGAGCCGATGCGGCGGAGCATCTTGAGCACCGCTTCGTTGGCGCCGCCGTGGAGCGGGCCGAACAGGGCGGCGATTCCGGCAGAGATGGCTGAGTAAGGGTCGACCTGGGAAGAGCCGACCGCGCGCACGGCGTTGGTCGAGCAGTTCTGCTCGTGGTCGGCATGCAAGATGAACAGCACCTCGAGCGCCTTGATCAGCCGTTCGTCAGCCTCGAACTTTCGCTCGCTCATCTTGAACAGCATCGACAGGAAGTTCGCGGCATAGCCGAGGTCGTTGTCGGGGTAGACATAGGGCTTGCCTTGCGCGTGCCGGAACGCCCAGGCCCCGAGAGTCGGCATCTTCGCGATCAGCCGGACGATCTGCATCTGCCGGATCCCGGCCTCGGAGATATTGCGTGACTCCGGGTAGAACGTCGACAGCGCCCCGACTGAGGCGAGCAACATTCCCATCGGGTGAGCGTCGTACCGGAACCCCTCCATGAAGCTCTTGACGTTCTCGTGCACGAACGTGTGGAACGTGATCTGGTGCTCCCACGAGTCGAACTGCTGTTTGCTGGGCAGTTCGCCATGAACGAGCAGGTAGGCCACCTCGAGATAGCTCGACTTCTCGGCCAGCTGTTCGATGGGGTAGCCGCGGTACTCAAGGATGCCCTTGTCACCGTCGATGTAGGTGATCGAGGAACGACACGAGGCGGTGTTGACGAAGCCAGGGTCGTAGACGGCGATTCCCGGCTCGTCGTCGTGAGACCTGATCTTGGCCAGGTCTGCGGCGCGCACGGCCCCGTCGGTGATCGGGACGTCGTACTCGGTGCCAGTGCGGTTATCGCGGACGGTGAGCGAGGAGCGGGCAGCGGTGCCGGAGGCGGTGTCGTTGGTGTCTGTGGACACGGCGGCTCTCCTTAGGTGTCGGGCCTGGATCGAGGCCACTTGCCCGCAGGGCGCGAGCGACCCCGGTTTGGGCCCCGCACCCCAACATCCGGGCGTGATCAGGTCGGATTGCTGGTGTGACCAACCTATGCCCCTACCGTACTTTTGGAAAAACTTGGAAATGTACGACGTCTTGGGGCGGCGCCTGAGGCGCAGACCGGGGGAGTCCTCGTTTTGACCCTTACGGGTATAGGCCGGTATTCTGGGCGGTCGTTGTGCTCAGCCGGTCTGCGTCACTTCACGAGCCGCATTCGAGGCGTCCGGCCAGGGTAGGCAACGCGTCGCCCGAGATGACTCTTGATCTGTCTCGACGAGTCCCGGGCAAAGACACATCGCCAGAAACACATCATTGTTGGATCCGAAACGAACGAAGGTCAACGACCGTGCGCACGTACAGCCCGAAGCCCGGCGACGTCACGCGTGAGTGGCACGTCATCGATGCCACTGACGTAGTTCTTGGACGTCTCGCCGTCCAGACCGCGACGCTGCTGCGCGGCAAGCACAAGCCGACGTTCGCACCCCATATGGACATTGGCGACTTCGTGATCATCATCAATGCCGAGAAGGTGGCCCTTTCCGGCAGCAAGCGCGAGAACAAGCTGGCCTACCGCCACTCGGGCTACCCCGGTGGCCTGTCCTCGACGGCGTACGGTGTGCTGCTCGAGAAGGACCCTCGCCGGGCAGTCGAGAAGGCTGTCTGGGGCATGCTCCCCAAGAACCGCCTCGGCCGTCAGCTCTTGAAGAAGCTCAAGGTGTACTCCGGACCGAACCACCCGCACTCGGCTCAGCAGCCGCAGACGTTCGAGATCACCCAGATCGCCCAGTGACCCCCTGGTCGTGCCGACCCCAACCTGCAGTTTTGAAGTGAGGAACATCCGTGGCTGAGACCACCACCACCGAAGTCACCGACGTCACCGACGTCACCGACGTCACTGAAGAGATCGACGCGCCCAGTGAGTACACCACCGAGAGCGCGGCGTCTCCTGACACGCCTCCCCGTGCGGTCAACATCGCAGCGGCCGGCGCCACTGGACGTCGCAAGGAAGCCGTGGCTCGGGTCCGGATCGTGCCAGGCACCGGCACCTGGACCGTCAACGGACGTGCCCTCGACGCCTACTTCCCCAACAAGCTGCACCAGCAACTCGTCAACGAGCCGTTCGTCTTGACCCAGCTCGTCGGTCAGTACGACGTCATCGCCCGCATCCACGGCGGTGGCCTCACCGGCCAGGCCGGCGCACTGCGGCTCGGCGTCTCCCGCGCCCTCAACGAGACCGACACTGAAGCCAACCGGCCGTCGCTCAAGAAGGCCGGCATGCTGACCCGCGACGCGCGAATCAAGGAGCGCAAGAAGGCTGGACTCAAGAAGGCCCGTAAGGCTCCTCAGTACAGCAAGCGCTGAGCCGCAAGTCGCTCGTGTCCGGACCCAGCGCGCGCATGCCTAGCCCGAGGACACCCAACCCGAGGACACCCAACCCGAGGACACTCTTCGGAACGGACGGCGTCCGCGGTGTCGCCAACGTCGACCTCACGGCGCAGCTCGTGCTCGACCTGTCGATCGCGGCAGCACACGTCCTGGGCCAGTCCGGCGACACGTCTCGACCCCGTCCGGTTGCCGTCATCGGACGTGACCCGCGAGCTAGCGGTGAGTTCCTCGAAGCCGTCGTCGTCGGTGCCCTCGCGTCGGCCGGTGTCGACGTACGACGGTTGGGCGTCCTGCCCACACCCGGAGTGGCCTTCCTGACTGCGGCCACCGAAGCGGACTTCGGCGTGATGATCTCCGCGTCCCACAATCCGATGCCAGACAACGGGATCAAGTTCTTTGCCCGCGGTGGGCACAAGCTCGAAGACGAAGCCGAACACGCCATCGAGGCCGCGCTCGGGAAAGCCGCCGACCGCCCGACCGGAGCAGCCGTCGGCAGGGTCAACGACGAGCCAGACCCGGTCGCCCGCTACGTCGCCCATCTCGCGAGCACGCTCTCGGTACCGCTCACCGGGTTGAAGATCGTGCTCGACTGCGCCGAAGGTGCCGCCTCGTTGACCGCTCCTCACGTCTTCCGGGCCGCAGGTGCGGAGGTCGTCGCGATCCACGACCAGCCGGACGGTCTCAACATCAACGACGGTTGCGGATCCACCCACCTGGACTCGCTGCGGGCCGCCGTCCTCGAGCACCACGCCAACGCCGGCTTCGCTCTCGACGGCGACGCCGATCGGTCCCTGGGCGTGGACGCCGCCGGTGAGGTGGTCGACGGCGACCAAATGCTGGCGATCCTGGCGCTGGCCCAGCGAGACGGAGGAGCACTGGCACACGACACCGTGGTGGCCACGGTGATGAGCAACCTCGGTTTCGTCCTCGCCATGCGCGATCAGAACGTGACGGTGATCCAAACCCAAGTCGGTGACCGCTACGTGCTCGAGGAGATGCGCACGGGAGGCTTCACTCTCGGCGGCGAACAATCCGGCCACGTGATTATGAGCGACTACGCCACGACCGGCGACGGGGTGCTGGCGGCGTTGCACGTCGCCGAGCGGATGGCTTCGTCCGGCAGCTCGCTTGCCGAGCTGGCGGGCGTGATGCGACGGCTACCGCAGGTGCTGGTCAACGTGCGAGACGTCGACAAGGCCAGAGCCAGCAGCGACGGAACAGTCGCCGCCGCGGTCAAGGATGCAGAACACGAGCTCGGTGCGACCGGCAGAGTGCTGCTCCGGCCCTCGGGTACCGAGTCGCTGGTGCGCGTGATGGTCGAGGCTGAGTCAGCCGACCAGGCTGAGTCGTTGGCTCAGCGGTTGGCCGACGTCGTCAAGGTGTCGCTCGCGCTCTGACCGCTGCGGCTGGTGGCACCAGGCTTACGAAATGACCTCGCCACCGGCGAAGACGTAGCCCGGCTCAACCTCGACCCACTGCACCCAGACGTCTTCGAGCGGCACGTCCAAGTTGCCCGAGACGGCGCTCGCCACACCACTGAGGACTGCCGCGACCACGACGGGTTCGCGCGGCGTGCCGCGCACGACGACGATCGGACAGTGGCCGCGAAAGCCCATCGCCTGCTCGCCCTGTTGCACGGCGTCGACGCACACGAAGTGTGCCCACGTGCCCTGCGGAGAGGCGGCCAGCGCCTCGGCGACAGCGGACACCACTGCTGAGAGGGTGCGCTCGATCGCGCCTCCATCGTCGGGACGCAGCGCCAACACGCTCACCACGGGCACATCCGAACCCTACTCGCGGATAAATCGATGGGGTTCGCCCGCAAACGGCTCTAGGCTTCGATGCATGCAGGTGAGGGAGATCGACGTACACGATGACCAACAGGTCAAGGCATGGTGGGAGACCGCTCGCGATGCCGATGCCCATGGTCGCGAGTACGCCGCCTTCTGGTCGCTGCGGGCCGCGAAGGTAGCTTTTCGCACCGAGAACAACTCGACTGAGCAGCACCAAACGGCCGTCTTCGACGATGGTGAGATCGTCGGTGTCAACCAGCTGTCGTATCCCTTGCTCGACAACACGCACCTGGCGTACGTCGCTCCGTACGTGGCAGTTGAGCATCGCCGCCGCGGGATCGGCACCGCGCTGCTCGAAGCTGCCGTCGACGAGGCGAGACAAGCCGGTCGCACCACTGTCGTCAGTGAAGCCCACCTGCCTCTCACTGAAGGGGAAGAGTCTCCAGGATCGGCGTTTCTCTCTCACCACGGTTTCCAGAAGGCGATCGTCGATGTCCACCGCGTCCTTGACCTTCCGGTGGCCGCATCGCGACTCGAAGAGCTGATGGCCGCCAGCGCGCCGCATCATCAGGACTACCGGCTCGTGACGTGGGAGGACGCGGTGCCTGACGAGTACCTCGCCAGCTACTGCGACTTGCAGGTGGGGTTCAACACCGCCGCCCCCATGGGCGACCTGGAGATCGAGGACGAGGTCTGGGACGAGGCTCGTGTGCGGGAAATGGAGGAAAGGTTCCGCCGTCAGGGTCGCCACGAAACCGTGACGGCAGCGATCGCCCCGGACGGCACTATCGTCGGAGACACCGAGATGATGGCGACCGACGAGCAACCGCACCTCGCGATGCAGGGCGGGACCCTCGTGCTCAAAGGTCATCGCGGACATCGGCTGGGAATCGCACTCAAGGCCGCCAACCTGGTGCACTTCCAGACGCGGTTCCCCGACGCCCGGGTCGTGCATTCATGGAACGCCGAGGAGAACGGGCCGATGGTCGCGATCAACGACACGCTCGGCTTCCGGCCGGTCGAAAGGCTCGCCGAGATGCAACTCAAGCTCGGGTCCAACGAGGGTTGAACGGCTTGAACTGCCTGAACTGTCTGGACACACTGCCTGTCGACGACGTCTCACGATGAGCGATGCGCCACTGCGCATCGTCGAGATCGATCCGCACAACGAGGCGGACTACCAGAGTTGGTACGCCGTCCTCGCCTCCGCCGCAGCGATTGACCGGCCCGACGCAGGACCGTTCGTGCTGAGTCTGCAGGAGATGCGCACTGAACACGTCAAGAGCGGCGGTCTCTTCGGCTACCGGCACGGTCTCGCCCTCAGCGACAACGCCATCGTGGGCATCAGCTTGTTGTGCCTGCCCGTGAGAGAAAACCTCGACTCGATGGAGCTCACGATCGTGGTCTCCCCTGAGTATCGGCGCCGGCGGGTCGGGTCCAGGCTGTACGAGCACGCCGTCGATGTTGCCAGGGCATCCGGGAGGACCAAGCTGTTAGGTGAGTTCGCCTTTCCGGTCGGAACCGTCGGCCCAGGTCAAGGGTTCGCGCTGGCGCTTGGCTTCTCCGTGGCCGCGACGTCGACGCATCGACGCCTCGACCTACCGGCCGACCCGATGGTGCTCGACGACCTCCGCGCTGAGGCGACGGAGCAGTCGGCTGACTACCGCATCGAGGTGTGGGACGAGGTGCCCCCGCCGTCGTACGACGCTTACGCCCGCTTGCTCAGCGCGATGGCTACTGACACCCCGATGGGCAACCTGGACCACGAGCCGGTGGTCTGGGACGTCGAGCGGCTGACCACGGTCACCGCCCGCCGCCGGGCACAGGGGCGCCGCGATCTGACGGCGGTGGCGTTCGCCAAAGACGGCACCCTCGTCGGAAACAGCGAGCTGGTCACCAAACCGGAGTGGAACGGGCACGTGCTGCAGGCCAACACCTTAGTGCTTCGAGGTCACCGTGGCCATCGACTTGGACTGGCCATGAAGCTGGCGACACTGGAAGCACTGCCGAGGCGAGAGACCGGCTGCGTTGCGGTCCATACGTCCAACGAGGACACCAACACCCCGATCATCGCCCTCAACGACAGGCTCGGTTACCAGCCTCTTGAGCACGAGGTCATTGTCCAGCGCCGCAACTGAGGTCGTAGTACTAGCGGACAATGGCGGACTGCACCTGCCTTGGTCCATCGTGGAGATACACACCACGACACTTCGGAGGACAAAATGAAACGCTGGATCTCATCGGCTGCATTGGTGGCCGTCACGCTGGGGATCACGGCCACCGGCCTCACCCCGGCAGTCGCCAATGACGACGATGTCATCCGCCGGGGCTCCTGCTCGGGCGCCACCGACTGGAAGCTCAAGGGCAGCCCCGAGAACGGCCGCATCGAAGTCGAAGGTGAGATCGACAGCAACCACAACGGCCAGACCTGGCGCTGGCGGATCTTCCATGACGGCAAGGTCTCTGCTCATGGCCGCGCCACGACGCATGCCCCGAGTGGATCGTTTGAAGTACGCCGACTGCTGGTCAACGGCCGGGGCGTCGACCACATCGGCTTCCGCGCGAAGAACCCCCGCAGCGGTGAGGTTTGTCGTGGATCACTCCGATTCTGATCGAGACGAGGGGGCATACTGAGGAGCCCGACGACGGAGCGACTTCGATGCCTTCACTTCGCCCTCAGAGGCGGTCCCCTTCCCCCGGGGCCGCCTCTGTTGGTCGTTCGCGTCACCTCATCTCGCACCCGGTTCGGCTGTTCTTCTCCAGCCCGGTCGCCCAGTTCCTTGCAGCAGGCATGGTGGCGTTGATCGTGCTTCTCGTGACGTCCGGGTGGCTGAGCAAGCGAGCCGCGACTGAGCAGGCCATCGATGACGCGCGCAGGACGACTGAGCTGATGGCCAGATCCGTCGTCGAACCCACGATGTCTCGAGGTTTGATGGCCGGCAACAGTGCAGCGGTCGATCGCTTCGACTGGCAGATGCTGCGCCGGGTGATCGTCGGCGACGTGCTCCGCCTCAAGATCTGGACGGCGGACGGTCGCGTCGTTTACTCCGACCAGACGCGCCTCATCGGCCAGCAGTTCGACCTCGACGAAGAAGAGCTTGCGGTGTTGCGCAACGGCGGTAGCGCAGCGGAGGTCTCTGACCTGAGCAAGGCCGAGAACCGGTTCGAGGCTGGGTTCGGCCGTGTCCTCGAGGTCTACACGCAGCTTCGCGGGCCTGGCGGGCAGAAGCTGCTCTTCGAGGCCTACTTCTCCTACGACGACGTCTCGAAGCGAAGTGCGGAGGTGCTCAACTCGTTCCGTCCGATCACTGTTGCTGGCCTGCTGGTCTTCCTCGCACTCACGACGCCGTTGGTGTACGTGCTCGCACGGCGCCTCGACGCGAGTGCCGCCAGCCGGGAGCGGCTGCTCGTGGCTGCCGTCGACGCCTCCGACATCGAGCGCCGACGGATCGCACGCGACCTGCATGACGGCGTCGTCCAGGAGCTCGCCGGTACGTCGTTCGCGCTGTCTGCTGCTGCACGCGAAACCGGTGGCCGGCCCGAGACGGCCGCGACCCTCGAGGAGCTCGCGGGCGGAATCCGCCACAGCCTGCGGGCCTTGCGGTCCCTGCTGGTCGAGATCTACCCGCCGGAGCTCCGCACCGAAGGACTGGCGGCGGCACTTGATGATCTGGTGGCCCCGGTGACCGCCGCCGGTGTGGAAACCGAGGTGCACGTCGCCGACACGTCCGATGTGCCTGACGAGGTTGTGGCGCTGGTGTGGCGGGTCGCGCAGGAAGCGGTGCGCAACGCCCGGCTGCACGGACACGCACGTCGGTTGGCGTTGATCGTGACCCGTCCCAACGGGGGCGTCCAGCTGGAGGTGGTCGACGATGGGGTGGGGTTCGACGTGACCGGCCCAGCACAGCCAGGACACCTGGGATTGCGCGCGTTGCACGACCTGGTCCGTGACGCAGGTGGGAGGCTTCAGGTGCGCTCCGCGCCAGGAGCGGGAACGCGAGTGACGTTGGAAGTGATGCCGTCGTGATCAGAGTTGTTCTCGTCGACGACCACGCACTCGTGCGACGTGGCCTCGAGCAACTGCTCGAGGCAGACCCGGACATCGATGTGGTCGGCACGGCCTCTGATGGTGAAGAAGCGGTGACGGTGACGCTGGACAAGCTGCCCGACGTCGTACTCATGGATCTGCAGATGCCGAAGCTCGACGGGGTCGAGGCGACACGGCGCATCGTCAGCGAATACCCCGAGGGCAAACTGGTGCAGGTCGTGGTGCTCACGTCGTTCTCCGACACCGAGCGCATCGTCGCGGCACTCGACGCCGGTGCGGTGGGTTATCTGCTCAAGGACACCGAACCGGAGGAGTTGCTCCACGGTGTGCACGCCGCGGCTCGTGGCGAGTCACCCTTGCATCCCCGGGCTGCGCGTCAGCTCTTGACGGCGCGAAGCAAGCAGCCGCCGACGAACACGGTCGACCTGACGCGACGCGAGACAGAGGTGCTCGGACTGGTGCGTCAGGGACTCGCCAACAAACAAATCGCGCGGCGGCTCGGCATCAGTGAGCGCACGGTCAAGGCGCATCTCACGTCGACGTTCCAACGAATCGGCGTCACCGACCGCACACAGGCGGCGCTGTGGGCGGAACGTCAGGGCATCACGTGAGCGTGCGGACGTACTCGCCGAGGTAGGAGACCGGCTCGAAGCCCATGGCGTCGTTGACCGCGATCATCGGGCCGTTCGACTCGGCGTTCCATGTGTGCACCGTGGTGCGCTCAGGATGCAGAGCCGCGACCCGCTGCAGGTTGCGGACCTTGGTGGCGATGCCGAGCCGGTGACCGCGGTGAGCTCGGAGGACCATCGTGTCGAAGTTGAAGATCTTGTCGGGATCGTGCTTCGGGACGACGAGCAAGTTGTGAGCGATCGGCGTCCCCTCGGCATCCAGCGCCACGGTCGTGTAGGTCGTACGGCCTTGTGCCTGGAACACGGCCTCACGCTCGATCAGGTGCTCCGGCGTCAACCGACCCTCGTCGAAGTCGATGTCACCTGATGGTGCATCGGTGATGATCTGGTTGAGCAAGACGCAGTAGCCCTCGCGCATCTCTTCGGGCGCTAGCCCGACGAAGTCCACCAACGTGTATGCCTTGTGGTGGTCGGCAGCCTCGGCCGCCAACCGTTCGTACGCGGCGGGGGCGACGGGGAGCTTCAGGACGCGGTGCAGGTCGGCCTGAGAGAACGCGAAGCCGCGGTTGACCGCGAACGTCCGGTCGGGATGCGACTCATCGGCGGTGAACGGGTAGTGCACCACGGTGATCAGGGTAGATCGGCCCTCTGCCCGAGCCCTGTCGAGCACGAAGTCCGTCATCTGCGACCCGAATCCGCGACGCCTCAAGGACGGTACGACGTCGACGATCACGAAGGCCTTGTCGGTGTTGTCTGACAGGAAGAGCTCCACGTGTCCCGCAACCACCGGGGTCTCGCCGTCGTACCCGAGGTAGCCCTCCGAGCGGATGCTTGACTCCTTGTTGCGGAGTTCCTCGCGGTGCTCATCCAACGTGAAAGGCGTGGGATAGGGGTTCTCGAACTCATGCGACTCGGTCGAGATCGCGTTGAGGACCTCCATGC
Organism: uncultured Actinomycetota bacterium; assembly: GCA_963746185.1. GTDB lineage: Bacteria > Actinomycetota > Actinomycetes > Propionibacteriales > Nocardioidaceae > CAVVAE01. Next base: position 696,183 of record CAVVAE010000004.1, on the reverse strand, counting down.
TCTCGTCGTCGGGATCAACCCGCCGGATGTCCATCTGATCAGCCGGTCTCGTCGAACTTGAGCTGGAACTCAGCGAGCAGCTCCACGGGCCGGAAGCCCATCATCTCGTTGATGCCGACCATCGGCGCATTGGTCTCGGCGTTGGTCGTCACGATCGTCGGACGGTCGGGATAGTCGCGCTGGAGCGCCCTGAGGTTGGCCACCTTCACTGCCTGGCCGAGGCGATGGCCGCGATGGTCACGCCGCACGAGCGTGCCCCATTGGGCGATGTTGTTGACGTCGTCGGACGACACCGCCATGTTCGTGTACGCCACGGCGTCACTGTCGGGAGCGATGGCAACGGTGGTGTAGACCGTCCGGCCCATCTCATCGAGTTTCTTCTCGCGAATCCGGAGGGTTTCGGCGGTCAAGGCCTCAGGCTCGAACTCAAGATCCCCTGTCGGGGCGTCAAGGGCCAACTGGTTGTAGAGGTGGGCGTAGGAGTCGATGATCTCTTCGGGGATGGGACCCGTGTAGGTCTCGATGCGATAGCCCTCGTGGCGGGCCGCCGCCTCGTCTTGCCACTTGAGTAGCAGGTCGTCGTCGACAGGGAGGTCGAGGACTCGGCGCATCTCGACGTTGGCGAGGGTGAAGCCGTTCTTCTCTGCAAATTTGCGGTCGGGGTGGTCTTCCCGCGCCGAGACGGGGATGTTGCTCTCGGTGAGCACCTTGGTGCGGCCAGCATCTTTGGCTGCTTTGACCACGTGGGTCATCAAGGCCGACCCGATGCCGCGGCGCCGCTTCTCCGGCGGCACCGAGACGGAGACGAAAGCAAGGTCGGTGTTGTCGAGCAGTGTCAGCATGACGACGGCTATCCCGACCATCTCGTCACCGTCGAACGCCGCGTAGCCGTACCACTCCTCGCCCGGCTCCTCGTGCTGGAACATGATGCGGCACTCTCGCTCGGACCAGAACGGCATTCCTTCGCGCTCGTGCAGGTTGGCCGCCCGCATGATGGCGTAGAAGCGCCCAAACACGGCGTCGTCATTGAGGTCTATCTGTCGGAGTTCCACCCCTTGAGAGTAGGGATGATGAGGGGTCCGCGACCAATGGTTTAGCGGGGAGCGGTCAAGTCAGAGTTTGCGGAGGCGGACGTAGCGGACGGAGTGGTCGCGGTCCTTGCGGAGCACCAGTGTGGCGCGGCCGCGTGTCGGCTTGATGTTGCCATCGAGGTTGGGGCCGTTGATCTCGTCCCAGATCCGCTGCGCCTCCTCGACCGCCTCCTCCTCGCTGAGGTGGGCGTAGCGGCGGAAGTACGACGCCGGGTCACGGAACGCGGTCTCGCGCAGCCGGAGGAAGCGTTCGGTGTACCAGTGCCTGATGTCGGGTGTGGCGGCGTCGACGTACACCGAGAAGTCGAAGAAGTCGCGCACGGCGAGCCCGATCCGCCCTGACGCAGTGACGCGAGCCGGCTGCAGCACGTTGAGCCCCTCGATCAGCACGATGTCGGGACGCTTGAGCGTCAACCGCTCGTCGGGCATCACGTCGTACTTCAGGTGGGAATAGACCGGCGCGCTGACCTCTTCCTTGCCGGACTTGAGGTCGATCACGAACTTCAACAGCTCCCGTCGGTCGTAGGACTCAGGAAAGCCTTTCCGGTTGAGCAGGCCGCGTCTGTCCAGCTCGGCGTTCGGGTAAAGGAACCCGTCCGTCGTCACCAGCGCCACGTCCGGATGCTCGGGCCAGTGCGCCAGCAGCTCGCGCAGGAGTCGCGCCGTCGTCGACTTGCCGACCGCCACCGACCCCGCGATCCCGATCACGAACGGGGTGCGATCGGGTTGGCGGGCACCCAGGAACGACTCCGTGTCGCGGTGCAAGGCGCCGACATGGAGGACGTACAAGCTCAACAACCGGGACAGCGGTAGGTAGACATCGGAGACCTCCTGAAGATCGAGCTCTTCACCGAGTCCGCGCAACCGCTCGACCTCTTCGGCTGACAGCGGCAGCGGCATCGAGTCGGCAAGCGCCGCCCATGCCGAGCGGTCCAGCTCGACATAGGGGGACAGGTCGTCGGAGGCCATGCGCGCCATTGTTGCCTGACGCGCTCGCGCATGCGCACCGAGGTGGGCTTCGGGGCGGCAGCTACGTCGGTAGGGTGAGGCCCATGTGCGGGATCGTGGGGTACGTCGGTGCGCAGCCTGCGCTCGACGTCATCGTCGAAGGACTGCGACACCTCGAGTACCGCGGATACGACTCCGCAGGTGTGGCCCTGGTGACCGGCGGAGAGCTCTTCACCGAGAAGCGAGCCGGCAAGCTGGCCAATCTCGAGAAGGCACTCGCGGACGACACCCCACCGGCAGCCACGACGGGAATCGGTCACACCCGCTGGGCCACACACGGTGCCCCGAACGACCGCAATGCCCACCCGCACCTCGGGCCCGCGGGCCGGGTCGCGGTGATTCACAACGGCATCATCGAGAACTTCGCCGCTCTTCGAACCGAGCTCGAGTCAGGCGGGCACGAGCTGCGCTCGGAGACCGACACCGAAGTCGCCGCGCACCTGCTCGAGAGCGAGCTTTCTCGCGGGGCGGACCTGACCACCGGGATGCAGAGTGTTTGCCGTCGGCTCGAGGGTGCGTTCACGCTGGTGGCGACCTCTGCCGACGAACCAGACACGGTGGTCGCCGCACGGCGTACGTCGCCTCTCGTAGTCGGCCTGGGTGACGGCGAGAACTTCGTCGCGTCCGATGTGGCGGCGTTCATCGAGCACACCCGCGAGGCCATGGAGCTCAAGCAGAACCAGGTCGTGACGATCACCCGCGAGGGGGTCCGGGTCACCGACTTCGTCGGCGAAGTCAGTGAGGGCACCAGGTTCCACATCGACTGGGACATCGCTGCGGCAGAGAAGGCTGGGTACGACTACTTCATGCTCAAGGAGATCGCCGAGCAGCCGCAGGCCATCGCCGACACGATGCTCGGCCGCTTCACCAAGGAGGGCAAGCTGCAGCTCGACGAGATGCGGCTGTCTGACGAGGAGCTGCGGGCGATCGACAAGATCATCATCATCGCTTGTGGGACGGCGTTCCACGCAGGACTGGTGGCGAAGTACGCGATCGAGCACTGGACCCGGATCGCCTGCGAAGTCGAGCTGGCCTCGGAGTTCCGTTACCGTGACCCGATCATCGACCGCGACACGATGGTGATTGCGATCAGCCAGAGCGGCGAGACGATGGATACGCTGATGGCGCTACGGCATGCCCGCGAGCAACGCGCCAAGGTGCTGGCGATCTCCAACACCAACGGCTCGACGATCCCTCGCGAGTCCGACGCAGTGCTCTACACCCACGCCGGACCAGAGATCGCCGTCGCCTCGACCAAGGCGTTCTTGACCCAGATCATTGCCTGCCACCTGATCGCTCTCTATCTGGCTCAAGTGCGCGGCACCAAGTACCCCGACGAGATCGGCGAGATCGTCCACCAGCTCGACCAGATGCCCAAGGCTGTCGCCGAGGTCTTGGAGACCATCGAGCCCGTACGCGAGCTGGCTCGCGAGCTTGGTGACGTGTCGTCGGTGTTGTTCCTGGGCCGCCACGTCGGCTACCCGGTGGCACTGGAGGGTGCTCTCAAGCTCAAGGAGCTCGCCTACATGCATGCGGAAGGCTTTGCAGCGGGCGAGCTCAAGCACGGTCCAATCGCCCTCATCGAGGAGGGCGTACCGGTCTTCGTGATCGTGCCCCCGAAGGGCCGCGGGATGCTCCACGACAAGATGGTGAGCAACATCCAGGAGATCCGAGCCCGTGGGGCCCGCACGATCGTGCTCGCCGAACACGGTGACGAGGCGGTGCGTCCGTACGCCGACGTGCTCATCAGCCTGCCGGCGGTGCCGACGTTGCTGCAGCCGCTGGTCGCCACCGTCCCGTTGCAGGTGTTCTCGTGCGAGATGGCCACCGTCAGAGGTCACGATGTCGACCAACCTCGCAACCTCGCCAAGTCCGTCACGGTCGAATAGGCAGTCGCCAGGTGATCGTCGGAGTGGGAATCGACGTCGTCGACGTTGAGCGGTTCGCCGAGACACTGGCGCGAACTCCTGCGATGCGCGAGCGGTTGTTCACCGCCGCTGAGCGGACCCGGCCGCTGGCGTCGCTGGCGGCACGGTTCGCAGCCAAGGAGGCGTTGGCGAAGGCCCTGGGGGCGCCGGCGGGCATGAACTGGATCGATGCGGAAGTGCAGACCGACGACACCGGTCGTCCCTCGCTCGTGATGGCGGGGTCGGTGGCACAGCGCGCTGACGAGCTCGGCGTCGTACACGCCCACGTGTCCATGTCCCACGATGCCGGGATCGCCTCGGCCGTTGTCGTGCTGGAGCGCTGACCCGCTGATGCGCCAAGCCCACACCGTCGAACAGGTGCGTGCTGCTGAGACAGCGCTGATGGCGACACTCCCCGAAGGCGCTCTCATGCAGCGTGCGGCGACCGGACTGGCGACGGTCTGCGCGCAGCTCATGGGCGGGGTCTACGGCGCGCGCATCGTCGTCCTGGCTGGTTCGGGCGACAACGCCGGAGACGCTCTGTATGCCGGCGCTCAGCTCGCTCGGCGTGGGGCCCAGGTTGAGGCGGTGCTGCTGCGGTCCAGCACGCACGAGGGTGGAATCGAGGCGCTGAAGCGGTCAGGGGGACGGGTCGTCGAGACACCTGGCGAAGCAGACCTCGTCATCGACGGCATTGTCGGCATCGGCGGCCGACCCGGTCTCGACGAATCGACTGCCGCTGTCGTGGCAGGGCTGACTGCGCCGGTCGTCGCGGTCGACGCACCCAGTGGTGTGGATGTCGACGGCGGGCTGATCGACGGCCCGCACATCGAAGCCGCGGTGACGGTGGCGTTCGGCACCCACAAGGTCGCGCACTTCGTCGAACCTGCTGCCTCCGCTGCCGGGATCGTGGAGCTCGTCGACATCGGGTTGGCGCCGTACCTGCCCGAACCAGTGATCGAGGTGCTCCAGCCGGACGACGTACGACGGCTGCTGCCGCGACCGCGTCCCGAATCGCACAAGTACTCCCGTGGCGTGCTCGGTGTTGTCGCAGGATCGCCGCAGTACACCGGGGCCGGGGTCCTCGTCGTCGACGCTGCCGTGGCATCCGGTCTGCCGGGCATGGTGCGCTACGAAGGTGCCAGCGACGAGTTGATCCGGGCAGCTCGTCCCGAAGTCGTGATCGGATCCGGACAGGTGCAGGCGTGGGTCGTGGGCTCGGGCATCGGCCGCGGGCTGGCGTCGCAGGTCGCCTCGGTGCTGGCCGAGAGGCTGCCTACCGTGGTCGACGCCGACGCGTTGCGGCACCTCCCTTCGCGGTGCACAGCCCCGACCGTGCTCACGCCGCACGCTGGCGAGCTGGCCAACATGCTCGACGTGCCTCGCGCCGAGGTGGAGGCCGAGATGTTGCGCTGCGCCGAGGAGGCGGCCCACCGTTGGGACGCTGTTGTGCTGCTCAAGGGTGCTCATTCGGTTATCGCGGCACCTGACGGGCGACTCCGCGTCAACACGACCGGAGTCCCGTGGCTCGCTACTGCCGGCGCCGGCGATGTGCTGTCCGGCGTCATCGGGGCACTGCTCGCAACCGGGCTCGACACGTTCGATGCGGCGTCGGCCGGCGCCTGGCTGCACGGATCAGCCGCGGCCAGAGCCTCGGCCGGTGGGCCGATCGTGGCCAGCGACGTGATCTCCGCACTGCCTGCCACCATCCGCGACACTCTGGCCTGACTTCCTGCGCGGGAACCGTCATCGCGTGCGCCGCGTCAGATCGGCAATCGACGAGCGCAGCCAGGAGTGATGCACGGTGGATACGAAGGTGACGGTCAGTGTCAGGACCATGGTGATCAGTTTGGGGGTGGCCGTTGCTCTGCTGATGGCCTATTTCATCGGGTCCCTCCACGACAGTGGCGGGGGAGCGGCAGCGGTCGCTGAGGACACCACGTCTGCAAAGACCCCGACGATCGTGATGATGGGTACGGGCGATGCGACCGGTGTGCCAGACCAACTGGCGTTCCAGGTGGCGGTTGAATCCGAAGGGTCTGACGTTTCGAGCGCCCTCGCGAAGGCCAACGCCACGACTCGCCGCATCTTCAACGCTCTCGAGTCGAACGGCGTCGACCACGAGAACCTGCAGACCACCGGCCTGTCGATTCACCCCAACTATGACTATTCCGTCGAAGGCCCTCCGGTGATCACCGGCTACTCAGCTTCCCAACGCCTGAGCGTCCTCGTGGACTCGTTGGACGGCTCCGGCAAGGTGCTGAGCGCTGCCGCCGCTGCTGGTGGCAACGACATCCGGATCAGTGGGATCAAGCTGCAGATCGGCGACAAGGAAGCGCTGATGAAGAAGGCGCGAGCCGACGCGATCGACCAGGCGATGACCAAGGCCGAGGAGTACGCCGACGCTGCCGGCCGCGAGCTCGGTGACGCCATCTCGATCCGCGAGGTCAACGCGAGCCAGCCCCGGCCGTACCCGTTGGCCTACGACACGGCGGCAAGGTCGCTTGATGAGTCGTCCGTGCCGATCCGCGCCGGCGAGTCCGCCCTGAAGGTCACGGTCGCCGTCGTCTGGACGTTCGCCTGACCGCTGGCCTGCCCGTAACCCCGCCCACCGGAGGATGCACGGGCGGGTAGGCACGTCCTGCTTTGACACAATGGCGGCGACATGACTGCCGCTGCCGCTGAGAGCCCGAAGTCCCACGTGGGCGCACGTCCGCGTGCCGAGGCAGTCGTCGACCTCGACGCGCTGAGCGCCAACGTTGCCGCGCTGCGCACCCATGTCGGCGGCCGCGACGTGATGGCCGTGGTGAAGGCTGACGGCTACGGCCACGGCATCATCGAGTCGGCACGGGCGGCCCGGGCAGGCGGTGCAGGGTGGCTGGGTGTGGCACTGCTCGACGAGGCCCTGCAGCTCCGCGCAGCCGGTGATACCGGTCCGATCCTCTCCTGGTTGGCGGTTCCGGGGGAGCGGTACGACGAGGCGGTTCGTGCTGTTGTCGAGGTGTCGGCGTACTCCGTCGACCAGTTGCGGGCGATTGCCGATGCGGCGCGGCAGGCCGGGATACCCGCCGCCGTACAGCTCAAAGTCGACTCCGGGCTCGGACGCGGTGGCGCGCACCCCGATGACTGGGCAGCACTCATCGAAGAGGCACTGGCGTTGCGCGACCAGGGCAGCGTCGACATCACCGGTGTCTGGTCACACCTGGCGCGCTCCGACGAGCCCGGTCATCCGTCCATCGCCGCACAGACGGCGGAGTTCGACAAAGCGGTCGGCTACGCCCTCGACTCCGGCCTGGAACCGCAGCACATCCACCTCGCCAACTCCGGCGGCGTGCTAGCCAGTCCCGACACGTGGTTCTCGATGGTGCGACCTGGAATTGCCGTCTACGGGGTCTCGCCCTTCGCCGATGGCACGAGCCCAGTGCCGCTTCGGCCGGTGATGACACTCCGCGTCCAGCTCGCTCTCGTCAAGCAGGTGCACGCAGGGCAAGGCGTGTCCTACGGCCATGCGTATGTCACCGACCGCGAGACGCGGCTGGCGCTCGTGCCCGTCGGGTACGGCGACGGCATCCCCCGACACGCCTCCAACCGAGGACCTGTATTGCTCAACGGCCAGACTCACACGATCGCGGGTCGGGTCTGCATGGACCAGTTCGTCCTCGACGTCGGTGAGGCGCCCGCCGTCGCCGGCGACTCAGCGGTGATCTTCGGCGATCCTGCACGTGGCGAACCGAGCGCACACGACTGGGCGCAGGCAGCCGAGACCATCGGGTACGAGATCGTGACGCGGATCGGCTCGCGGGTGCCCCGCAGCTACCGAGGTGAGCTTGCTGAGCGCGGCGGGAGACTGACGCGGTGAGTCGAGCCAGCACGACCAGGAAGTACGCCGGCCTGGCGGGCGCGGCCATCGGCGTCGTCGCTGCCGGCGCGGCAGCGGGCGTCCTCGCCGAACGCAAGCTCGTCGCGCGGCGACGGGCGGCCGCAGAAGTTCCGTTCGGGTCGTTGCGCGGTGACCGTCGCACGGTGACCGCCGACGACGGGCTACCGCTGTATGCCGAGATCGACGAGCCTCAAGCCCCACCGAAGAAGCGCCGGACCAAGGCACCACCGAAGCCCACCTTGGTGTTCGCGCACGGATATGCGCTCAACCTCGACTGCTGGCACTTCCAACGCGAGGCGCTACGTGGGGACTACCGGATGGTGTTCTACGACCAGCGCTCCCACGGCCGGTCGGACCGATCGCGCCCCGAGCACTCCACGATCGACCAGCTCGGCCGCGACCTCGCCGCCGTACTCGATCAACTGGTCCCCGACGGGCCGGTGATCTTGATCGGTCATTCCATGGGCGGCATGACGATCATGGCGCTCGCCGAGCAGCAACCGGAACTCTTCGGAGATCGCGTCGCCGGCGTCGGGTTCATCTCGACGAGCGCCGGTGGCCTGCAGGCGTCGACCCTCGGGCTGCCCGGCATGCCGGGGCGGTTGCTGCAGCGGCTTTCGCCGGCAGTGATGGCCACCATGGCGCGGGCACCGCGACTCGTGGAACGAGGCCGACGGGTGGGATCCGACATCGGGTTCGTGGTCACTCGGAAGCTGGCTTTCGGCACCGAGGTGCCGCAGGAGTACGTCGACTTCACCGACGAGATGCTCGCCGCCACCCCATTCGACGTGGTAGCTGAGTTCTTCCCGGGCATCGACACACATGACAAGTACGCCGCGTTGGCCGCCCTCTCGAAGGTCCCGACGGTCGTGATTGCGGGGGGCCGTGACGCGATCACCCCGTACGAGCACAACAGCCGGCTGGCGGAGCAGATCGGCCCCGCTGAGTTGGTCGAGCTCCCTGAAGCCGGGCACATGGTGATCCTCGAATGCCACGACGAAGTCACGAAGACGCTTCGGCAGCTGGTCGAACGAGCGGCGGCTCTTGATGAGTAGCCGTGAGTGATCTCCGGGTGGTGGAGGCGGGCGCGGACGACGCCGAACGGGTGCGCGACGTGATCCATGCGGCCTTCGGACCGCGACCCCGGCTCAACCCGCCCAGCACCGCGTTGTCGGAGACGACGGCTTCGGTGGCCGACGCACTCGGCACGCACGGTGGGGTCCTCTGCTGGGTCGATGACGAGCCTGCAGGTGCAGTGTTGTTCGACGACGCAGGTACGGCGCTGGCGATGCGTCGGGTCAGCGTGGTCCCGCACTTCCAGTCGCGCGGCGTCGCCTCCGCCATCGTCGGTGTGGCCGAGGAGATCGCGGCCGCACGTGGCTACGACGACATCAAGCTGAAGGCGCGAACCGAGCTGCCCGCCACTGTGGTGTTCTGGGAGCGCCGGGGCTACAGCGAGCTCACCCACAACGGCACCGACGTGACGTTCGGGAAGGCCCTGCCCCTCGAACTCGGTGCCGACACAGCCGACGACACTCGCGCGATCGGCGCGCGCCTCGCCCGCGTGTGCCGTGCCGGCGACGTGGTGCTCCTGACGGGCGAGCTCGGCGCGGGCAAGACCACGTTGACCCAGGGCCTGGGTGAGAGCCTTCTCATCCGAGGGGACGTGACATCGCCGACGTTCGTCATCTCTCGGGTGCATCCGTCGTTGGTCGATGGTCCGGCGTTGGTGCATGTGGATGCCTACCGACTCGGTGACGAGGCCGAGCTCGACGACCTCGACCTCGATGCCTACGTGGAAGACGCCGTGACGGTGGTGGAGTGGGGTGGCGGGATCGCCGAGGCGCTCTCTGATGATCGGTTGCGCGTCCACCTCGCCCGAAGCCAAGGGGAGAGCGGCGACGAGCGCCGTACGGTCACGGTCGTGCCGGTCGGCGCCCGCTGGTTCGGGGCCGGGGTCCGGTCCACGTTGCTCGCCACCGGCAGCGCTCTGCCCGCTTCCGCGCCCTAGGCTGACCGCGAGATGCTGCTCGCTTTCGACACAGCCACCCACGCCGTCACCGTCGCCCTGCATGACGGGACGCACGTTGTCGCCGAGTCCACGGTCGTCGACGCGCTTCGTCATGGCGAGCTGCTCGCGCCCGGCATCCAGAAAGTGTTCGCCGGCGCCGACGCCACGCCGCGCGACCTGACTCGGATAGCCGTCGGCGTCGGGCCTGGCCCCTTCACGGGTTTGCGGGTGGGGATCATCACCGCGCGGACGATGGCGGCCGTGCTCGGCATACCGCTCGACGGCGTGTGCACCCTCGACGTGTTGGCAGCTGCGGTCAGCGGCGAGCCCGAGGGCTTCCGCGTGGCCACCGACGCTCGCCGCAAGGAGGTCTACTGGGCGTCGTACGACGGCGAGGGAAAGCGCACCTCACCGCCGGCCGTCGACCATCCGGCTGATGTCGCGTTCGAAGGATCGGTGGCTGGTCGTGGCGCCTTGCTCTATCCGGATGCGTTTCCGGTCGCGATCCCACCAGAAAACCCCAGCGCCGCCGACCTCGCGCGCGTCGTCATCGCGGGTTCGGTCGAGCTGCTGCCGCCAGAGCCGTTGTACCTGCGGCGACCCGACGCCGTCGCGCCTGGACAGCGAAAGCGCGTGCTATGAGCTCGATCCGGGCCGCCCGGTCCACAGATCTCGACGCCGTCGCTGTACTCGAGTTCGAGCTCCTCGGCCTGTCGGCCTGGTCGCCTCGCGCGGTCGAGGCGGAGTTCGAGGCGTTGGGCGACAGCCGTTTCATCGTGGTCGCTGAGGCTGCCGAGTCCGACGCCGACTCAGGCGAGCAGCAGCGGATCGTCGGCTACGCGATCGGGTGGTACGTCGGAGCGGTGGCCGACATCCAGCGCGTTGCCGTGACCCCGCACCACCGACGCCGCGGCTTGGCGACGGCACTCTTGCGCAAGCTGATCGATGAGGCCGACCGACGGTCCTGCGAGCGCGTGATGCTCGAGGTCGCCGCAGACAACGCGGCAGCCATCGAGCTCTACGCGAAGGAAGGTTTCGAGGAGATCGACCGCAGACCGCGCTACTACCCCGATGACGTCGACGCACTCGTGATGATGAGGCCTTCAGATCACGGCGGGCAGAATGGCTGACGTGGCAGACCTACCTCTCGTGCTGGGGATCGAGACGTCGTGCGATGAGACGGGCGTCGGGCTGGTGCGCGGCAACGACCTGCTGGCTGACGCCGTGGCCTCCAGTGTCGAGGAGCATGCGCGGTTCGGTGGCGTCGTCCCCGAGGTCGCGAGTCGTGCTCACCTCGAGGCGATGGTCCCGACCATCCAACGCGCCTGCCGCGATGCAGGTGTCGGTCTGGCCGACATCGACGCCATCGCCGTCACGGCAGGCCCGGGGTTGGCCGGTGCGCTGCTGGTGGGCGTAGCCGCCGCAAAGACGTTGGCTCTCACGCTCGGCAAGCCGCTCTACGGCATCAACCACCTTTCCGCGCACGTCGCTGTCGACCAGCTCGAACACGGTCCGCTGCCCGAGCCGTGCGTGGCCCTGCTGGTCAGTGGGGGACATTCGAGTCTGCTCCTCGTCGAGGACGTCACCGCAGGCGTCGCCCCGATGGGGGCCACCGTCGACGACGCGGCCGGAGAGGCGTTCGACAAGGTGGCCCGGCTGCTCGGCCTGCCGTTCCCAGGCGGCCCACACATCGATCGGAGTGCGCGCAAAGGCGGTGAAGTGACGATCGACTTCCCACGAGGGCTCACCGGCGGCCGCGACCTCGAGCGCCATCGCTTCGATTTCTCGTTCAGTGGGCTGAAGACCGCGGTGGCGCGCTGGGTCGAGGCCCGCGAACGGTCGGGAGAGCCGGTGCCGGTCGCCGACGTTGCCGCATCGTTCCAGGAGGCGGTGTGCGACGTCCTCACCCGCAAGGCGATCGACGCGTGTACGACGTCGGGCGCGGAGCACCTCGTCATTGGAGGCGGGGTGGCGGCCAACTCTCGACTCCGGGCACTGGCAGAGGAGCGGGCCGACAAACACGGCATCGTCGTACGCGTGCCGCGACCCGGCCTGTGCACCGACAACGGCGCGATGGTCGCTGCCCTGGGTTCTGAGCTCGTACGACGAGGGCGCCACCCGTCGGCTCTGGATATCCCCGCTGACTCGTCGATGCCGTTGACCACCGTCGTCGCCTAAGCCGAGGTCAGGGGTTGGCGGTGAGCTGGTAGGGCTCGACCAGCGAGTCGGCGGCCGCAGGCAATGGGTCGGTCGCGAGCTCGCAGTCGCCGTCGCTCGAGCAACGCACGATGGCGGCCTTGCCGTCTTGGACAGTGACGATGTCGAGCGCATCACCCTCGAACGTTGCGCGGCCGAACGTCCCCTGCGTGGTGAACTGCTGCAGCACCTCACCGGAACTGGAGTCGAGCACAGCGACCAGGCGAGGGCCAAAACCTTCCGTACTCTTGGCGATCGCGTAGACGCGGCTGCCATCGCCTGAGAACTCCAACGGGATCCAGTTGCAGGTGCGCCACAGCTCCGACGCGTCGCCGTACGACAGCATTGCGGCGCAGTTGTGTTGCGGGCCCGTCATGTCGGACGTGCGGCCAGCCATCAAACCAGCCTGCAGGCTCACCGCGGTGAGCGAAGCGACGTCGGGCCACGGCTGTTCGACTTGCGCGGGTGCGGAGGCGGTCATGTCCGCGCGTCCGACCACCTGGATGCCATCGTCGTCTCTGGCATTGAACACGACGGTCCCCTCATGGGCGGCCAGCACCTGCCTGACCGACAGCGGGTCGACTTCGGCGTACTTCGCGACACCGGGGTCCGTGAGTGAGTCGGTGTACACCAGCATCTCGACGCCGGCGCGCTGATGGTTGAGGGGGATGTTCGCGATGGCCCAAGCCGCGGAACCGTTGGAGTCGATCGCGGGGTTTGATGCGCTGGTGCCGCGAGGCAGAACGCTGGCCCGTACTGACGTGTCGTAGTCGAGGACCGCGCTCCCCGGCTTGTAGTGCCAGATCACCGGTCCCTCAGCGAGCCGGGTCGCGTCCACCACCGGGTGGTCCGTCGAGATGCTCACGGCTTGACCGTCCTCGACGAACTGGCCGTCCCCGACGTACGGCACGCTCGGGTCATCGCCTCGCGCCAGCTCGGGCAAGGACACGTCGATGGCCTGGGGTGCGGCCTGCGTATCCCCATCGGTCGACGTTGCTCCCGTCTTGCCGGCGACCGGGGTCTGGTTGTCGGAGTGGCCGATGAGTGTGGCGCCGACCGGTACGGCGACTGCGGCCACGGCCAGCGCGGCAGCGCCAACGCCGATCCGCCGACGCATCCGGATCCGGCGCGCCCGCTTCACGGCGCCCGCGGCAAGATCGACCCGCGGGGCGTCATCGGCGTAGCGCTCCAGGGCGGCCTTGAGGTGGAGGTTGACGTCGTCGCGGTGGTCGCTCATGACTCACGCCCCAGCAGACCAGGATTGGCTGCCAACCTCGTGCGCAACGCGGCGATCGCCCGCGAGGTCTGGCTCTTCACGTTGCCGACAGAGCAGCCGAGGACGGCGGCCGTCTCCGCCTCGCTGAGGTCCTCGTAGTAGCGGAGGACGACGGTTGCGCGTTGTTTCGGGGGCAGGGTCTGGATCACCTGCCACATCGCGTCGCGGCTGTCGGTATCCGCGTTGTGGACACCGGTCTCAGGAAGCTCACTCGAGGACCGCTCCTTCCGCTTCCAGGCGCGTCGCCACATGCTGGCGTTCTCGTTGATGATGATCCGCCGGACATAGGCGTCGAGTGCGCCACGATCACGCAACTTGTCCCACGACAGGTAGGTCTTGGCCAGCGCAGTCTGCACGAGATCCTCAGCGGTGTGGTGGTTGGAGGTGAGCAGGTAGGCGAACCGCAGCAGCGTCTGTTGGCGCGCGTGCACGAACTCGACGAAGTCCGCCTCCGTCGAGTCGGCGGTCTGGTCGGGGCTCACAGCGGCCAAGCCTAGACGCGTGACGGGGGCAGCCGTCGCAGCGCTCATTGCCGTACCTCCTTCGCCCCCAGGACGTATCGAGCGAGCCGAAAGGTTGCACCCTCAACCGCCTGACAGCGGGTTCTGTTCGGCGTCCAGACGTCGTACAAGGCACACTGGTCGCGCCATGACCTTCTGCGCCGCGTTCACCCGCCTCGTCGTGTACGGCGCCCTGGTGGCGGCCGTGACGAGCGCTTGCACGGACTCCGAGTCTCCCGACCAGGCGACGCCCTCGGACTCGTCGGGACCAGCAACGTCGTCCGAACCCACGGCTTCTCCCGAGCCATCGCCCCCCTCGAAGGCGACACCGTCATTGCCGACTCCGACGCGCGGTGGCCACCAGCCGCCGGCTCGAACCTCGTGGGGACCAACCGTGGCCGAGCTGGCCAGGGCCCGGAGCGCCGTCGCCACGATGACGGACGCGGAGCTCGCTGGGCAGGTCATCGTGGCGCGCTACGTCGGCACGGACGCGCCAACCCGCCTCGTGAGCGACTACCACCTCGGCGGCGTCATCGTGATGCCTGACAATGTGGAGTCGGTCGACCAGGTGATGAGTTCCAACACGGCGCTGCAGGCGGCTGACGACCGATCCTGGCCACTCGTGATCGGCGTCGACCAGGAAGGCGGGAGCGTCGCCAGGCTCGGAGCGCCGATGACGGAGTTCCCCAGCTACATGGGGTTCGGCGCCGCCGACCACCCGGCACTGGCCAGCAAAGCCGCGAAAGCCAGCGGCGAGGAACTGCGGGCCGCGGGTTTCACGATGGTTTACGCGCCGGTGGCCGACGTCACGATCGGCCGAACCGACCCGACGATTGGCAGCCGCTCCGCAGGGGACGATCCCAACCAGGTTGCAGCCCTCGTAGCCTCCTCGACCCAGGGCTACCTCGACTCCGGGATCATCCCTGTCGTCAAGCATTTCCCCGGGCACGGATCCGTCACCGCCGACAGCCATCAGACCCTCCCCGTGCAATCGCAAACGCTGCAGCAACTGAGCCAGCGCGACTTCAAACCGTTCAAGTCGGCCGTGTTCGTTGGGGTGCCCGCGGTCATGGTCGGTCACCTTTCACTCGAGGCCATTGACCCTGGAGTGCCCGCCGACCTGTCGGCCAAGGACATCGCCCTGCTGCGAGACGAGTTCCGTTTCGAGGGTCTCGTCACGACCGATGCGCTCGAGATGGCGGCTGTCACGGACTCCTACACGGCCGACAACGCAGCAGTCGAGGCGCTCACCGCGGGTGTTGACCTGCTGCTCATGCCCGCCGATGTGGCCGCCGCCCACCAAGCCATTGTCGACGCGCTCTCCGATGGATCTCTGCCGCGCGAACGTGTCGAGGACGCCGCGGCGAAAATCGTCGCGCTGATGATGCACCAGGCCCGCGCGCACCGGGTGCGAGCCGCCACGATCGGCAGCCACCACCAACTCTCCTACGACGTCTCGGCCCGAGCGGTGACGGTGGTCCAGGGCCGCTGCACGGGTCCGTACGTCGCGCGCGCTGTTGACCCGGCCGGTGACCCTGAAGATGTCGCGGGCTTCACGGCAGCGGCCAAGGGGGCCGGCCTGAAGATCGCCGACGGCGGCACTCGGGTCACCCTTCTCGGGTTCGGCGCCTCCGCGAGACGAGGCGACATCGTGGTAGCGCTCGACACGCCGTACCCACTCACCTCGTCGCGAGCCAGGGTCGCAAAGATCGCGCTGTACGGCGACGGCCCCGAGGCGATGCGAGCCCTGGTCGACGTGTTGACCGGCAAGCTGACGCCTCGCGGGTCGCTGCCGGTGTCAGTCCAGGGGCTTGACCAGCAGCGCAACTGCTGACCGCGGGGTGCGGGTCAGCACGAGCGTCGCACCTTGCGAGCCCTTGAGCCCCAGCCGTGACCGCAACGTCTCGGGTCTGACCTGGACGCCGCGTTTCTTGATTGTGAGAGGGCCGATGTCGCGTTCCTTGAGGGCAGTACGCAGCGGCCTCTCCTTGAACGGCAGGACGTCAGTCACTTCGTAGCCACGAGCCGACGGTGCGCGCACAAGGTCGTCTGACGACACGTAGGCGAGATGTTCGTCGAGCAACCAGCCCTCGACCTGGGCTGCCACTGCGGTGACCAGGTGGGCGCGGATCACGGCGTCATCGGGCTCATAGAGGTAGCGTCCCGGCTCTTGGACCGCTGCCCTGCCGGGGTCGTCGGCGTCCGTCAGGGTCACCCCGTCTGCGTGCTTGGACAGCAGGGTGGCCCGTCGCGCTGCTCCGGGTTGTCCCGACCACAGCGCGGCCTCCTTCAGCTGGCCGTCGAGGCTGACCCACTCGGCTTCGACGCCGACGGGGACGAGGTCATGGGGGATTCCCGGAGCCACCTTGACGACGGCGCGCTCGCGCAGCAGCTCGTCGACGAATGTCCACGGTGGCGAGTACGACGCCGGGTTGAAGACTCGACCGGCCGCTCCGCGTCTCGCTGGATCGGCAAACGTGACGTGATAGCCGGCTCTCGAGGTCGTCTCGGCGTCGCCAACCTGCACGTGCCCGGCGTAGTCGAGCGCGCGCAAGTTGGCGGCTGCGACAGCCGCGACAACCGGGTCCTGGTCGACGCCGGTCACGCCCAGTCCGGCACGAGCGAACGCGAGCAGGTCCGCTCCGATGCCACAGCAGAGATCGAGCGCGGTCGCGTCCTGGCGTTCGACGAGTCGTTGGGCGCGGTGTGCGGCGACAAGGCCGTGGGTGGCCTGCTCGAGTCCGGAGGCGGTGAAGTACATCGCCTCGGCGTCTGACCCGAACTTCGTCCGCGCCTTAGTCCTCAGCTCGACCTGGGTCATCGCCGCGGCGACGTGGGCCGGGTCGTGGGTGCGGCGAAGCCGGGTCGAGACGGTCATCGCGTTCGTGCCGTCGTACGACGCCTGGATCTCGGCCAGCAGCTCCTGGCCACCCGAGGTCAGGAGAAAACCGAAGGTCGCATCGTCCACGTGTGCATGGTGGCAGACGGCGCCGCTCCGGCTCGCGCGTCGGTCACCCGGCGACCCGGGCGCTTTCCACCTCGGCGAACGGGCTCAGCCTGCCGTAGCGGGCGAGCTCGCTCCGCAGCCAACGCGGAGCCGTGACCGTCATGCCCTCGGCACGCTGAGCCTTGGCGAGCGTCGTGCGCCCCATGTGCCAGCGGATCAGCCAGCTCGCGTTGGTCTCGACGATGCCGTCCTCGTCGAACCCGGGCGGCTGGACGCAGACCTCGTTGCCAGTCTTCCCAAGGACGAGCCAGTAGCGGCCAGGACGGCGGTCGGTGATTTCGAACCTGACGACGACAGACGATCTCGGCAGCGTCGCGGGATCGATCAAGTGGGCGAGGGACCAGAGTGCGAGGTAGGGATCGTGGTGCTCCGGAAGCACCTCGCGCCAGCGCGCGCCCCAGGTGCCGAGGGCGGTACAGACCTGCGCGAGCTCGCGACCGCACGGTGAGAGCCGGTACGTCGTGGCGCGTCCATCCTGGTGGCGCTCGACCACTCCCTCCCGCTCGAGTCGCCGCAATCGCTGGGACAGGACGCTCCGAGGCATTCCGGGAGCGCCGGCGAGGATGTCGCCGAACCGCTCGCTGCCGACCATCAGGTTGCGCACGATGATCGGCGTCCATCGCTCGGCGAAGATCTCAGCACCGAGTGCGATCGGACAGTACTGGCCGTAGGTGTTGGACATGTCTCGCCTCCAGGCAGCGGGTTCGTTCCCAGTATCCAACGGACTCGTTGACTGGTGTGGTCCAGATTTCGTACTTCTCAAGGCACGCCGCGCGCGGCAGCCTACTTGGCGGAGGTAGCCATGACACATCACCACGACACTGACCGAGTCACGACGGAAGAGCGGCCGCTCTGGTCGATCGGAGACTATGGCCGGATCGGCGACCTGCTCGCGGATCTTGGCCGCGACCTCGTCCGCTTCAGCGGCTTGGGTCCCGGCGACCTGGTGCTCGACGTCGGCGCGGGCACGGGCAACGCGAGCTTGCCGGCGGCCGAGACCGGCGCCGACGTCGTCGCGACCGACCCGACCCAGGAGTTGCTTGAGGTCGGAGCCCTCGAGGCAGGGCGGCGCGGGCTCGACCTTCGCTGGGAATGTGCGAGCGCAGAAGATCTTCCGTTCGCCGACGGCACGTTCGATGTCGTCGTCTCGTGCATCGGTGCGATGTTCGCACCTGACCAGCGCGCGACCGCCGATGAGCTGGTGAGGGTATGCCGCGGCGGTGGGACGGTAGCGATGGCGAACTGGACGCCGGAAGGCGCCGCCGGCCGGTTCTTTCGTACGCTCGCGCCCTACGCGCCGCCGGCCCCACCCGGTCCTGCCCCCACCGACTGGGGTGTACCCGAGCACGTCGAGGCGCTGTTCGGGGACCGGGTGACCGGACTTGAGAGCCGTCGCGAGCATGTTCGTCTCAGGTTCGAGGGCGGCCCCGCCGAGATGGTGGCGTACTACCGCCGCTATTTCCCGCCGGTGGTGGCGACGTACGCCGGGATCGCAGACGACCCCGATCGGCTCGAGGCACTCGACCGCGACCTACTCGCGTTCGCTACCGCGGAGCACGACGCTTCCGGCGGCTTCGAGTATGAATACCTACTCGTGCTTGCGAAGGTCGCCTAACCGACAAGCCGAGTGCCAGACGAACTTGCTCGACGTGGTCCGCAGGCGCGGGTCCAGACGAACTGCGCGGACGCTCAAGCGTCGTTCCTCCGCTGGCTCGCGCGCTTGCTCCCGTGACGGTTCTGCACCGTCTAGCCGTCAAGCCGAGTGCCAGACGAACGCGTTCGTCTGGCACTCGGCTTGACCGAGTGCTAATCACGGCCTAGATTCGGTATTGGCACTCTCGGGTTGAGGGTGCCAGCGCGAAAAGATCACGGCACCCGCGACGACGTGAGCTGATCGCAACCAGAGCAAGTCCACATCCGAACATCGATGCCTCTCTGTTCTTCCCATGAAAGGTGAGGTCCAGCACGTGTCTGTCAGCATCAAGCCGCTCGAAGACCGCATTCTCGTCCGCACGCTCGAAGCCGAGCAGACCACGGCCTCCGGCCTGGTCATCCCGGACACCGCCAAGGAAAAGCCCCAGGAGGGCGAAGTCTTGGCAGTGGGCCCGGGGCGCGTCGACGACAGCGGCAACCGTGTCCCGCTCGACATCTCTGTCGGTGACAAGGTCATCTACAGCAAGTACGGCGGAACCGAGGTCAAGTACTCGGGCGAGGAGCTTCTGATCCTCTCGGCCCGCGACGTCCTCGCCGTCATCGAGAAGTAGTCACTTCTCACCACGTTTGGTACGCCCCGGCGGTCCGAAACCGGGCCCCGGGGCGAAACCATCTTCCTACAGCTCCGCACCACCAATGCAGTGACCTGAAAAGGATCCTCAATGCCCAAGATTCTGGAGTTCGACGAGCATGCTCGGCGCGCGCTTGAGCGCGGTGTCGATGCACTCGCCAACACCGTCAAGGTAACCCTCGGCCCCAAGGGCCGCTACGTCGTTCTCGACAAGAAGTGGGGTGCACCGACCATCACCAATGACGGCGTCACCGTCGCCCGTGACGTCGAGCTCGACGACCCGTTCGAGAACCTCGGCGCGCAGCTCGCCAAAGAGGTCGCCACCAAGACCAACGACGTGGCCGGCGACGGTACGACCACCGCCACCGTGATCGCCCAGGCGATGGTGCACGAAGGCCTGAAAGCTGTCGCGGCCGGCGCCAACCCGATGGACCTCAAGCGTGGCATCGACAAGGCTGTCGAGGCCGTGAACAGCAAGCTCGGCGAGCTCGCTCGCGACGTCGACTCGACCGAAGACATGGCCCATGTGGCGACGATCTCGGCCCGCGACGCGCTGATCGGCGAGCTCATCGCCCAAGCGTTCGACAAGGTCGGCAAGGACGGCGTCATCACCGTCGAGGAGTCCAACACGCTCGGCACCGAGCTCGAGTTCACCGAGGGGATGCAGTTCGACAAGGGCTACATCTCGCCGTACTTCGTCACCGACGCAGAGCGCATGGAAGCGGTCCTCGACGACCCCTACATCCTGATCAACCAGGGCAAGATCTCCGCGATCAGCGACCTGCTGCCGCTCCTGGAGAAGGTCATCCAGGCCGGCAAGCCGCTGTTCATCATCGCCGAGGACATCGACGGTGAGGCGCTCTCGACTCTGGTCGTCAACAAGATCCGTGGCACATTCACGGCAGCGGCGGTCAAGGCTCCGGCCTTTGGCGACCGGCGCAAGGCCATGCTCCAGGACATCGCCACGCTGACCGGGGCGCAGGTCGTCTCGCCTGACATCGGCCTCAAGCTCGACCAGGTGGGTCTCGAGGTGCTCGGCACCGCACGACGCGTCGTCATCACCAAGGACAACACCACGATCGTCGATGGCTCCGGCGACACGGCTGAGGTGCAGGGGCGCGTCAACCAGATCAAGGCCGAGATCGACTCGACCGACTCCGACTGGGACCGCGAGAAGCTGCAGGAGCGGCTCGCGAAGCTCGCCGGTGGCGTCTGCGTCGTCAAGGTCGGCGCGGCCACCGAGGTGGAGCTGAAGGAGAAGAAGCACCGCATCGAGGACGCCGTCTCGGCCACGCGTGCCGCGATCGAGGAAGGCATCGTCGCTGGTGGGGGCTCAGCCCTCGTCCATGCGGCCGAGGTCCTTGCTGACGGGATGGGCCTCTCCGGCGACGAGAAGGTCGGTGTCCGCATCGTCCGTCGTTCTGTCGACGAGCCCCTGCGGTGGATCGCTGAGAACGGTGGCTACGAGGGTTACGTCGTGGTGGCCAAGGTCCGCGAGGCTGGCGGCGGCAAGGGCTTCAACGCTGCCACCGGTGAGTACGGCGATCTGGTCGCCCAGGGCGTGCTCGACCCGGTGAAGGTGACGAGGTCCGCACTCACCAACGCCGCATCGATTGCCGCCATGCTGCTCACGACCGAGACTCTGGTCGTCGAGAAGCCCGCTGAGGAAGAAGCCGAGAGCAACGGCCATGGCCACAGCCATGGACACAGCCACTGATATCGGACAACATTTTCGCCCTCACCACGAGGCCCGGCAGCGCACCCGCTGCCGGGCCTCTGCTCACGTCTCGGCGGTCGAGCTTGTCGAGACCCGGCCCCTTCGGCGGTCGAGCTTGTCGAGACCCGGTGATTTCGACAGGCTCAATCAGCGGGTGGGTTCCCCTTCGGCGGTCGAGCTTGTCGAGACCCTCGAGCTGTCGAGACGGTGATTTCGACAGGCTCAATCAGCGCGGATCTGTCCGTGACAACGAAATCAGAGGTCTCACGGCGGCGTCGGCCACGGAATCCGTCGTGCTAGCCGTCTGACGTAGGGAATGAGGCGGGTTTATGCCAGTCTTGTCCGGTGATCACCCCGGGGGTGGAAGGGCTGCAGTCCCCGCCAGCCGAAGCACCCGCCTCCCTTGACCTCAGCGGACTCGCCCGCGAAGCGCGATCTGGGGGCAGCGTTGAGACCGAAGCCCTCCTTGAGCAGGTTTGGCTGATCGCCCACCGGTACTCCCTTGCCCGCTTGGGCAGCTATCCCGGGGGCGCACATCTTGCAGACGATGTCGCGCAGGACGTCTGCATCGCCGTGCTCGGCGCGCTGCCGCGCTATCGCGACCGTGGCCGACCGTTCGAGGCGTTCGTCCATGGGGTGGCCTCACGCAAGGTGGCTGACGCTCAGCGGGCTTTCTCGCGCCACCCCTACCCGACCGATGAGCTACCCGACGAAGTCGATGATGCTCCCACCCCCGAGGACCGGGCGGTCCAGCATTGCGACGTGGAGCACGCTGCGCAGTTGCTGAACGCGCTCCCGGAGAACCTCCGCGAAGTGATGCTGCAACGCGTCGTCGCCGGCTTGTCTTCGGAGGAGACCGGTGCAGCTCTCGGCATGACCGCGGGCGCCGTACGTGTCGCGCAACACCGGGCGCTGACCAAGATGCGTGAACACGCCGAGCGACTCGCGCCCGTACGATAGGCGGCATGGAGACCACGTCAGTCGGCGTACCAGACAAGTTTGCGACGCTCGGGCTCACGTTCGACGACGTCCTGCTGCTGCCGGGAGAGACTGACGTCATCCCGGGCGAAGTCGACACGACCACCCGACTGACCCGCGAGATCGACGTTGCAGTTCCGCTCGTCTCGAGCGCGATGGACACCGTCACCGAAGCCCGGATGGCGATCGCGATGGCGCGCCAGGGCGGACTGGGAGTGCTGCACCGCAACCTGTCGATCGACGACCAGGCCGGCCAGGTCGACCTGGTCAAGCGATCCGAATCCGGCATGATCACCCACCCCGTGACCGTCGGGCCCGACGTGACACTCGACGGGCTCGACGAGCTGTGCGGGCGCTATCGCGTCTCCGGTTTGCCGGTCGTCGACGAGTCCGGCGTCCTGCTTGGCATCATCACCAACCGCGACCTGAGGTTCGTGCCCATGCGTGAGTGGGCCACCCGCACGGTGCGCGAGGTGATGACCTCGATGCCGCTCATCACGGCACCTGAGGGGATCAGCTCGCCGGATGCCGCCGCCCTGTTGGCCAAGCACAAGATCGAGAAGCTGCCGCTCGTCGACGAGCAGGGCCGGCTTTCGGGACTCATCACGGTCAAGGACTTCGTGAAGTCCGAGCAGTATCCCAACGCCACCAAGGACACTCGGGGCCGGTTGATGGTGGGCGCGGCCATCGGCTACTTCGGAGACGCGTGGGAGCGAGCCACTGCACTCGTCGATGCCGGCGTCGATGTGCTCGTCGCCGACACAGCCCATGGCCACGTGCGCGTAATGCTCGACATGGTGCAGCGGCTCAAGAAGGACCCGGCTACCCAACATGTGCAGGTGATCGGCGGTAACGTCGCGACCCGCGCCGGCGCCCAGGCGTTCGTCGACGCCGGCGCAGACGCGGTCAAGGTCGGTGTTGGTCCGGGATCGATCTGTACGACGCGGATCGTGGCCGGTGTGGGGGCACCCCAGGTCACGGCGATCTACGAAGCAGCGCTGGCCTGCAAGCCGGCCGGTGTCCCGGTCATCGGCGATGGTGGCCTGCAGTACTCCGGAGACATCGCGAAGGCGTTGGTCGCCGGGGCGGACACCGTCATGCTCGGCTCCTTGCTCGCAGGGTGCGAGGAGAGCCCGGGCGAACTGGTCTTCGTCAACGGGAAGCAGTTCAAGAGCTACCGCGGGATGGGCTCGCTCGGCGCGATGTCATCGCGTGGCAAGCCGTCATACTCCAAGGACCGCTACTTCCAGGCCGAGGTGACGAGCGACGACCAGCTCGTTCCCGAGGGCATCGAGGGCCAGGTGCCTTACCGTGGACCGTTGTCCGCGGTGGCCCACCAGCTCATCGGCGGCCTGCACCAGTCGATGTTCTACGTCGGCGCTCGCACCATCCCCGAGCTGCAGGAACGCGGCCAGTTCACCCGCATCACTGCGGCGGGCCTCAAGGAGAGCCACCCGCACGACATCCAGATGACGGTCGAAGCCCCCAACTACTCGGCGCACTGACGCCCCCGCAGAAGGGCCCCTATGGACATCGAGATCGGCCGAGCCAAGCGAGGACGCCGCGCCTACTCGTTCGACGACATCGCGATCGTGCCCAGCCGTCGTACCCGTGACCCTGAAGAGGTCTCCGTCGCCTGGCAGATCGACGCCTACCGCTTCGAGATCCCCGTGCTTGCCGCACCGATGGACTCCGTGATGTCACCGACCACGGCCGTTGCCTTCGGGCGCGCCGGTGGCCTCGGCGTGCTCGACCTCGAGGGACTCTGGACGAGGTACGACGACCCCGAGCCGTTGCTGAGGGAGGTCGCCGAGATGCGCGGCAACGAGGCCACCCGCCGGTTGCAGCAGATCTACGCCGAGCCGATCAAGCCCGAGCTCATGGTCGACCGCGTCAAGCAGATGCGGGACTCCGGCGTCACCGTGGCGGGCGCTCTGTCGCCGCAACTCACCAAAGAGCACGCGCAGTCGGTGATTGCCGCCGGCCTTGACCTGTTCGTGATCCGGGGGACGACCGTCTCGGCCGAGCACGTCTCGGGGCAGGCGGAGCCGCTCAACCTCAAGCAGTTCATCTACGAGCTCGATGTACCCGTCATCGTGGGTGGGTGCGCCACCTACCAAGCCGCGCTTCACCTGATGCGCACGGGGGCCGCGGGAGTGCTCGTCGGCTTCGGCGGCGGCGCGGCTCACACGACCCGCATCGTGCTCGGGGTTTCAGTGCCGATGGCAACAGCGGTGGCCGACGTCGCTGCCGCGCGCCGTGACTACCTCGACGAGTCCGGTGGTCGCTACGTGCACGTCATCGCTGACGGCTCGATCGGGAAGTCCGGCGACGTAGCTAAGGCGATCGCGTGCGGGGCGGATGCTGTAATGATCGGCTCGCCCCTGGCGCGAGCACAGGAGGCTCCTGGTGGCGGCTTCCACTGGGGCGCGGAAGCTCGGCATGCCTCGTTGCCTCGAGGCGAACGCGTCGAGATCGGCACGGTCGGCACGCTCGACCAGATCCTCCACGGGCCTTCGCCGGTATCCGACGGCACCATGAACCTGATCGGAGCGCTGAAGCGGTCGATGGCCACGACCGGCTACACCGAGCTAAAGGAGTTTCAGCGCGTCGAGGTGGTTGTCACGTGACGCAGGGCAGGTTGCGCGTTGCGGCTGTACAGGCCGAGTCCGTGGCGGGCGAGGTCGAACGCAACGTCGCGGTGGCGGCGGAGTGGGTCGGCAAGGCGACGGCGCAGGGAGCGCAACTCGTCGTGCTACCCGAGTTGTTCTTGCCTGGCTACGACCCCAAAACCTTGCGCGAGCAGCCCGGCCGGTGTGATGTCACGCCCGAGGACGAGCGAATCGAGCCGCTCGCAGCTGCCGCCCGTGAGAGTGATGTTCCGGTGATCGTGGGGGCATCACTCCGTCGCCACGATGGTGCACGATCTCTTGCTCTGATGGGTTTTGCGGCCTCTGGTGACGTGAGCGTCCTCTACGCCAAACAGCACCTCTGGGACGCGGAGCGGGCGATCTTCACCCCCGGCTCGGGTGGGTCGTCGGTCCTGCTCGGTGACTGGTGCCTCGGCCTTGGCATCTGCTACGACGGCTGTTTCCCTGAGCATGCGCGGGCTGCAGCGGATGACGGTGCGTTGGTCTATGTCTGTCCGTCGGCGTACGTCGTTGGGAGCGAACATCGTCGCGACCTCTATTACGCCGCCCGTGCCATCGACAACGGAATCTACGTCGTCTACGCCGGCCTGATCGGCCGATGTGGCGAGCTCGAGTTCAACGGTGGCACTGCGGTCTACGACCCTCAGGGCCGCGCAGTCGACCGGGTGACGTCAGGTGAGGGAATGGTGGTGGTCGACCTCGATCCCGCTGAGATCGACGAAGCACGTCGGATCAACACCTACCAGCGCGATCGACCCGTGTCGTTGGGCAAGCGCGCGGTCATCGAGCTGCAAGTAGCGGCTACTCCACCAAGCGGACAGGGTCACCGAAGAGGTTCGCCGACCACGAGGTGACGTCTGTAGGTGCCGAGCCTGTTCCGTAGACATACTTCAGTCTGACCCAGCACTTGCTCGTGTCTGCGTCAGCACAGGCATAGTTGGCTGGGATCGGGATCTGAACAGTTTGCCACTTGCCATTGAAGGGCGAAGGGCTACCGGCGTTTACCGTAAACGAGCAGGTAGGCAGGTTACCGACCTTGACGCCGCTCCCCGTGCAGTTGGTAAAGGCGTCGCCTGTAGCGTCCGGCGGCTTGACGAGTTGGATCGTGCCGTCCAAGTTGGAGTCGCCGATGTCGAAGAGCTTGATCTGCAGGAGCTGTCCATGCGCGCCACTCTGCACGCGAGCCAGGTAGAACTCCGTGGTCGCACCGGGCTTGTTGGAGAACATCGCCATCTTCTCGCGTCCGGACACTGAGACGGTGTCTTTAGCAGTGGGCTGTGTGGTGCTGAAAGCGCGGAGCGAGAACCGGTTGCCCTGGTTGGTGCTGTCCGTTCCGAGCCCATTGGTCTTGACCTGGACGAGATAGTCACCGGGGACCGCACTGGGAATCGTGCAGAGCGTGTCCCATCGCCGGAAGCTCTGAGCGATGTCGGAGCGGTAACCGCCGCTGGTGGAGTTCAGCGCCGGGAAAAGGTTTCCGTCGTAGCCGGCATACGTCTTCTGGCACCCGGACAGTGGCGGGAACGTCAGCGGGTCCCAGGGAGCGGCGCTGGGGGCACGCACAGTGAACTGGGTATTCATGGCGCCTGAGCCGCCGTACGCGTTGTCACCGGTGCAGAAGGCGGAGGTCGCTGTATCGGCGTAGCGGGTCGACTCGTCGAGGACCCACGGGTTGAGGGCGTCTCTTGCCTCGGTGGTGCCGCTGCCGAAGTTGCCGTCGGTGCAGGTCAGACCCACGTTGACGAAGGCGCCGTCGAAGGCCTGGATGGTGAGGTTCTCTCCGGCGGCGCTCGCCGGTACGTGGACGGTGTAGAAGTAGCCGTCGGCCGCGTAGTCGGTGTTGGTGGTGCCGGAACAACCGTCAACGCCGGCCACACAGCCGGTGGACTGGTAGGCATCACCGTTGGACTTGGCCGAGTTTGGCGAGTTGACGCTCGCCCAGAACTGACCAGTCACACCTGCACAGGTGGTGCCTCGGACGCCCGAGGTCGCATCCGGGTCGTTGCCGTACTCGTTGCAGGGGCTGCCCATCGGGACTGGTCCGGCGTAGTCGGCAACGGCGGTGCGGACGATCGTGGTGTGACCGATGCCGAAAAGCTGACCGAAGGTGTTGGTGACGGTCTTGGAGATCGTGACACGGAGTCTGGTGGGTTGTCCGTCGATGGAGGGGATCACATCGACGGTGGAGAGTGCGCCGTCGAACCCGTTGGCTTTGGCGTACTTCTGGACGTCCGCGAAGGCAGCAGCCTGGTTGGAAGGAAGGTTGGGGACTCCGGAGAGGGCGGCTGCGTCGGCGGCGGCTTGTTCTTGTTGGCCGGTGTGGTACCAGTTGCCGACGTCGACGGCGAACGCGCACATGCCGAAGAGGGTGACGAAGATCATCACGGTGAGGATGGCGACATAGCCGCCCTCATCGCGTCGTCTGGACTTCAGCGGGTTACGCCAGTGAGGACGGGTCATGGCGCTTTACACGGCGCTGTCGCTGGGAGTGGCTCAAGGCTGATCACGGTGTGCGACTTTAGGTCCAAGGAGTCAAACATCAAGCCGGTGATGGACGGGTGGTCGAGCACCAGGTAGACGCCGAGCCGGTCGTGCGCCGCATCGCCGGAGCAGGCATTCTGTGAGGCGGCGCTCCAACCAGGCGAGCCGGATTTTACGTCGAACTTCTGGGTCGAGGCATTCCAGACGAACTTGACGCACGTCGTGCAGTTGCTGAACGTTCCCCCGCCCCCCAGTGGTGCTCCGTTGGTGACGGATACGTTCGGGTCGGCCTTGTAGACCCACAGCTCTTTGATCTTGCTCATGTTCAAGGCACCACCCTCGCGGGCAACCTGATCGGCGGCGTCCTGGGCGAAGTTGAGGTTGCGCGGTTCGGCAGAAGCCATCCGTGCCCCTGCGCGGACCGAGGAGGTCACCGCCAGGAAGTCCTTGAAGACCATCCCGAACTCGATGATGCCGAATACAAGCAAAATGAAAAGGGGTGTGATGATGGCGGCCTCGACCGCGACGGCACCTCTCTGAGAGCGCCGCCGAGACTCGGGACGACGCGGCAGCCGTGGCAGCCACGTCGTTCTACGCTCGCGCATAGCTGAACTCTAAGGACTTGACCAGCGACTCAGCGTGAGAAGGTGCGAGCTTTGCCCGAAGAGTGGACGGCTACTAGTCCATTCGGACCAGCCCGAAATATCCGTATTAGTCAAGGCCCCGGTTGGCGAACACCTACGGAGGGCTAGGCCCGGCAAATGAGGTCTGGCGGATTGCGCTCAGCCAGTCCATTGTGGGGGCGTGAGTGACTACGACTTCAGCAACCTGCGAGCCCTCTTCATCAACTGCACCCTCAAGCGGTCGCCGGAGGTCAGTAACACCCAAGCGCTGGTCGATATCAGTGCCAACATCATGCGCAAGCAGGGGGTGGCGGTGGAGGTGATCCGGGCGGTTGATCGGGACATCGCCACGGGGGTGTACCCCGACATGACCGAGCATGGGTGGCAGACCGACGAGTGGCCGAGCATCCAGGAGCAGGTGATGGCCTCGAACATCCTGGTCATTGCCGGGCCGATCTGGCTGGGAGACAACTCGAGCGTCACCAAGCAGGTCATCGAGCGGCTCTATGCGAGCTCAGGAGACGTCAACGACGCTGGGCAGTGGGCCTACTACGGCCGGGCCGGTGGCGCACTGATCACCGGCAACGAGGATGGGATCAAGCACTGCGCGATGGACATCCTCTACAGCTTGCAGCACATCGGCTACACCATTCCCCCGCAGGCCGACGCCGGCTGGATCGGGGAGGCTGGACCCGGTCCGTCGTACCTCGACCCAGGGTCAGGTGGCCCTGAGAACGAGTTCACCAACCGCAACACGACGTTCATGACCTGGAACCTCATGCACCTGGCAAACCTGCTCGACCGGGCCGGCGGAATCCCGGCGTACGGCAACCAGCGCACCGAATGGGATGCCGGGGCGCGCTTCGACTTCGAGAACCCGGAGTACCGCTAGGCACCAGCGCCAGGAGCCAGCTCAGTCAAAGAGCTCGCGCATCCAGCTCTCTTTCTTCTTCCCGCGGTAACCACCATCGGAGTCGTGACGATCACGGCTCCCGGATCCACGGTCACTAGCCGGCGCTGCACGGGTGCTGGCGGCAAACTCTCCCTCGGCGCGATCGATGATCTTGTCGAGCTCGCCCCTATCGAGCCAGACGCCCCGGCACTCGGGGCAGTAGTCGATCTCGACGCCGCTGCGGTCAGTCATGACGAGCGTTGCTGAGTCAATCGGGCACTTCATATGTCCTCCTCGAGCGCGTGGACGACCATCATATGGACCTGACCGCGAGAACCGGAGTCGAGGAGATCAGGCGACGAAGATGCAGAACGGATGGCCCGAGAGGTCGGCAAGGACGTAGAGCGGCTCGTCTGAGTCATCGGTGCGATCTAGGAGCAGCTTCGCTCCGAGCGACTCGGCTCGCTCTCGGTGCCGCTGCAACTCCTCGAAGCTCGAAACCGTGAAGTCGAGGTGCATCTGCATCGGGACGTCATGAGTGGGCCACGTCGTCCTGTCCAGCCGCTCGACCTCCTGGAACGCCAGCTTGCGGGCACCGTTGGAGTCCACGAGGACGAGCCAGTCTGCATCGTCGACTTCACCATCCGCAGGAGGTTCATCGCCCGGTCGGTACTGCAGCCCCAGGAGCTGTCGATAGAACTCGGCAAGTGCCCGGGCGTCGGTGGTGTCGATGGCGGTATGCAGCAGTTGTGGATAGTCAGCCATGTGACGACTTTAGAGCCATGCGGCGACATCCGCCCACACAGTAGGGAGGCACAAACGAACGCCGTCGACCCGGTCAGCGACAAGAACTGCGCACGGGACCACAGGCGATCCGCACATCGGCGTCCTACGCACCAGATGTGCGCACAGGAGTGGTTCGGCAGCAGCCGGTAGGTTGCGGGCATGGACGCCGAGCCGAGCCGGGAGTACGCCGAGGAGCTGGACCGGGCAGACGCGCTCGCGCACTATCGTGACGACTTTGTCATCGCTGATGACGACCTCATCTACCTCGACGGCAATTCACTGGGCAGACTTCCCAATGCCAGCCGTGACCGGGTCCGTGAGGTGCTCGATGACGACTGGGGGAGCCACCTGATCCGGTCGTGGGAGGACGGCTGGATCGACCTTCCACAACGCACCGGAGACCTCATCGGCACCGGCCTGCTCGGCGCTGATCCCGGCGAAGTCATCGTCGGCGACTCCACCACCGTGTCGCTCTACAAGGCGATGTCGGCTGCGCTCGATGCCCAGCCTGATCGCCACACGATCGTGATCGAGCGCGACAACTTCCCGACCGATCGCTATCTCGCCGAGTCCTTCGCGAAGCAGCGCGGTCTGAAGGTCCGATGGATCGAGGAGGTTGGCTCTGACGGCGTGACGCTCGATCACGTCATTCCCTTGCTGGACGAGGATGTCGCCTTCCTTACCCTCTCCCATGTCGACTATCGCTCCTCTGCGATTCTCGACATGGCTGCGCTGACGCGCGCGGCGCACGAGGCCGGTGCACTGACGCTTTGGGACCTCTGCCATTCCGTCGGCTCGATCCCGGTCGACCTTCATCGCGACGACGCCGACATCGCCGTCGGCTGCACCTACAAGTACCTCAACGGCGGACCGGGCTCACCGGCGTTCACCTATGTTCGGCGCGATCTGCAGGCCCGGCTGTCACAGCCGATCTGGGGATGGTGGGGACGCGCCGACATGTTCGACATGGATCAGGGCTACCAGCCCTATGGCGACATGCGAGCCTGGCTGGCCGGCACGCCGAGCGTGCTCTCCCTGTGCGCAATCGAACCCAGTGTGGAGATGATCATGGATGCCGGGATGCCGGCGATCCGCAGCAAGTCGAAGGCGCTCACGGCTCTCGGTGTGCAGCTGTACGACGCCTGGCTGGCGCCCCGCGCAGCAACGCTGGCCAGCCCTCGCGACCCTGATCGGCGGGGTTCACACCTGACCGTTACCCACCCCAATGCGCGGTTTGTCACCCAACAACTCCCGGGAGCGGGAGTCATCCCGGATTTTCGTCGTCCCGACGGAATCCGTCTTGGAATGGCCGCTTTGACAACGAGATTCGTCGATGTCTATGACGGATTCGCCCGGCTGCGGGACTTTTTCTGATCCTGACGACGAATTTCCGCAGTGATGTTGCATCAGGTTGCTCTTGACGCAACAAACCTCGATACGGAAGTGTCCGGCGAGGCTCTCGTCGTGACCCTCGTCACAGTCTTGGCCGTGAGCCTCTCAAGTGTCGACAGTGTCGTCGGCACGTCACTCATGGAGGTTGTTCGTGAAACGTATTGCCACCATCGGAGCGATCGTCGCAGTTACCACTGCTGGTCTTTCCGTCGCATCATCGCAAGCCGCCACCCCCCAGTTTGCGACCAAGGCAGCTACCACCAAGAGCGATCCGCACTTCAGCCCCGCTGAGCGCGCGACCGCCATCCGCGAGGCTAAAGCTGACGCCTCGGCGACGGCCAAGTCCCTTCGTCTCCCCAGCGCTGAGCGGTTGCAGCCTTCGGACGCATTGGCCGACACCAACGGCACCATGCACATCCGCTACGAGCGCACCTACCAGGACCTCCGCGTCATCGGCGGCGACCTGATCGTTCACCAGGCCGAGAACGGCAGGGTCGCGAGTGTCGACTACGCCTCCAAGGCCGACGTCGCGCTGCGAAGCGTGACTGCCAAGACGAACGCACCGACCAAGGGCGCGTCCCTCGTCGTGTTCGCCGCGAACCATCGCCCCGTCCTGGCGTGGGAGTCCCACCGCAAGACCGTCGACGCTGACGGTGGCCCGGTCGACCGGCTCACCTACACGAACGCCAGCACCGGCAAGACGATCGCGAAGTGGAACACCATCAACCACGCTGAGGGCACGGGCAACACGTTGTACTCCGGCTCGGTGCCGTTGACGACGGTGCTGTCCGGGTCGACGTACCAGCTCACTGACACCACGCGCGGTACCAGCAGCATCTACGACGCCAACAACTCCACGAGCACCTCACGCGGCACGCTGTTCACCGACGCCGACAACGTATGGGGCACCGGCTCCAGCTCCTCCCGCCAGTCGGCCGCCGCTGACGCTGCCTATGGCGCCGCCACCACGTGGGACTTCTACAAGAACACCTTCGGACGCAACGGCATCCGCAACAACGGTGTTGCTGCCTACAGCCGCGTTCACTACGGCGTGAACTACGAGAACGCGTTCTGGGACGACTCGTGCTTCTGCATGACGTACGGGGACGGCGGATCAACGTTCAACCCGCTCGTGTCCCTCGACGTTGCCGGCCACGAGATGACGCACGGCGTCACATCCAACACTGCGGGTCTCATCTACACCGGTGAGTCCGGTGGCCTCAACGAGGCGACGTCCGACATCTTCGGAACCAGCGTCGAGTTCACGGCCAACAACGCCAATGACCCGGGTGACTACTACATCGGTGAAGAGATCGCCAGAGACGGCACCTACCTGCGACGGATGGACAACCCCTCCCTCGACGGCGGAAGTGCCAACTGCTGGTCCTCAGGTGTCGGCAACCTCGACGTCCACTACTCCTCCGGCGTGGGTAACCACTTCTTCTACCTGTTGGCCGAGGGCTCTGGTTCGAAGACGATCGGTGGACGCGCGCACAACAGCCCGACGTGCAACGGCTCGACGGTCACCGGCATCGGCCGCGACGCGGCATCAAAGATCTGGTACCGCGCCCTGACGACGTACATGACGTCGACGACCAGGTACACCGGTGCGCGCGACGCCAGCATCAAGGCCGCGCGTGACCTGTACGGCGCGACGTCGGCCCAGTGCGCTGCTGTTGTCAGTGCGTTCAACGCTGTCTCGGTGCCGCTTGGCTCTGAGTCCTGCGGGACAACGCAGCCGCCCACCGGCAACTTGTTGCTCAACCCGGGCTTCGAGTCGGGCAACGTCAACTGGTCGGCGAGCAGCGGCGTGATCGGAACCGGCACGGGCCACACACCCCGCACCGGCTCCTACAACGCGTGGCTGAACGGGTACGGCACGACGCACACTGACACGCTGTCGCAGAACGTCAGCATCCCGGCTGGCAAGTCGGCGGCGTCACTCGCGTTCTACCTCTACATCACCACGGCAGAAAGCGGCTCCACCCCGTACGACACGTTGAGGGTGCAGGTCGTCAGCAATGGAGTCACCTCCACGTTGGCCACCTACTCCAACGCGAACGCCGGCACCGGGTACGTCGCTCGTTCGGTCAACCTGAACAGCTTCATCGGCAAGACCGTCACGATCAAGTTCGTCGGCACCGAGGACTCCTCGCTCGCAACGAACTTCCGGATCGACGACACAGCGGTGACGGCCTCCTAACCAGAGGTCTCACCCAGCACCCACGAGATGAGGGGTGTCGCCTAGGTCAGGCGGCACCCCTCTTCTTTGCACCCTGTTAGATCCACCACACACCCGACGACCTCCTGTTACCGGCGGGTAGCCAATCCGAATGCGGCGCAATACGCTCGGTGGGATGAACCCGCACCCTGGTCCGGACATCCACGCCCCCGCCGACCCCGAGCACGACCCGCGAGCCACCTACGCCGTCGATCCTCGGATGGCCCGCCGCCTCGCGAAGCGGGTGGCGTCGACGTCGGGGGAGTCCCAGACGACGTACGCCCCGTTCACCGGACAGCCGATCGCCTCGCTCGGGTTGTCGACGACCGACGACGTGGACCGTGCCGTCGACTCAGCCCGAACGGCGCAACGGTCCTGGGCCAGAGTCCCGCTCGAGCTGCGAGCGAAGATCCTCCTTAACTTTCATGACCTCGTGTTCGACCGCCAAGACGAGATCCTCGACCTCATCCAGTGGGAGTCGGGCAAGGCTCGCAAGCACGCATTCGAGGAAGTCGCCCACGTCGCGATGACGGCGCGCTACTACGCCCGAATGGCCAAGCGCCAGCTCTCTTCACATCGACGGATCGGGCTCTACCCCGGTGTGACCCGGGTCGACATCAATCGGGTGCCCAAAGGTGTCGTTGGCGTCGTCTCGCCGTGGAACTACCCGTTCACGATGGCCCTCTCCGACGGCCTGCCGGCGTTGCTGGCGGGCAACACGGTTGTGCACAAGCCCGACGCGCAGACACCACTGGCCGCACTCCTCGGCGTCGAGCTGCTTGCCGAGGCTGGGGCACCTGAGGAGGTGTGGCAGATCGTCCACGGCGAGGGATCGGTCATCGGCCCAGCCATCATCGACCGCGCCGACTACATCTGCTTCACCGGCTCGACTCGCACGGGCCGACTGGTGGCGAGCCGAGCAGCCGAACGGCTGGTCGGGGCATCGCTCGAGCTCGGCGGAAAGAACCCGATGCTCATCCTCCGCGACGCCGACCTTGATCGGGCGGCCGAAGGTGCCGTGCGCGCGTGCTTCTCGTCCGCAGGACAGCTGTGTGTGTCGATGGAGCGGATGTACGTCGCCGACCACGTCTACGACCGCTTCATGGACAGGTTCGTACGACGCATCGAGGCGATGCAGCTCTCGAGTGCCTTCGACTACTCCGGTGACATGGGCTCACTGGTCTCCCAGCAGCAGCTCGACAAGGTGACAGCACACCTCGACGACGCGGTGTCCCAGGGCGCCACCGTGGTCACCGGTGGGCAGGCCCGCCCGGACATCGGGCCACTGTTCTACGAGCCGACGGTGCTGACCGGGGTCAGCCCGTCGATGACTTGCTTCTCGCAAGAGACGTTCGGGCCGGTCGTCTCGGTCTACCGGTTCGCCGACGAGCAGGACGCGGTGGCGCGGGCCAACGATGGCAGCTACGGACTCAACGCCAGCATCTACACGCGAGACGCGGCTCGTGGTCGGCGACTCGCGCGCCAGATCAAGTGCGGCAGCATCAACATCAACGAGGCCTACGGTGCATCCTTCGGCTCCATCGACTCGCCGATGGGCGGGATGCGCGAGTCGGGCCTTGGGCGGCGCCAGGGCCCCGAGGGTATCCACCGCTACACCGAGACGCAGACCGTCGCCACCCAGCGCCTGCTGCCGATCCGGCCGGTGCTCGGGATGTCAGAGCAGCGTTACGCGAAGACGATGACGTCGGCCCTGCGGCTGATGAAGAAGCTCCATCGTCCATGAGCTACGACTACGACGTCCTCGTCATCGGCTCCGGGTTCGGTGGCTCTGTCAGTGCGCTTCGGTTGACAGAGAAGGGCTATCGCGTCGGCGTCCTCGAGGCGGGGGCACGGTTTGACGAAGCGTCGTACCCGAAGAATTCCTGGGACCTGAAGCGCTTCCTCTTCGCGCCACCTGCCGGCTGCTACGGCATCCAGCGCATCAACGTCCTCAACGACTGCGTGATCCTGTCTGGTGCGGGTGTCGGCGGTGGTTCCCTGGTCTATGCGAACACGCTCTATGAACCGCTCGAGCCGTTCTACCGAGACCCGTCATGGAGCCACATCACCGACTGGCGCGACGAGCTCTCGCCGTACTTCGACCAGGCCAAGCGGATGCTCGGCGTCGTGCCTAACCCGACCACGACGCCGAGCGACGAGGTGATGAAGCAGGTCGCCGATGAGATGGGAGTGGGTGAGACGTTCCACCCGACTCCGGTGGGAGTGCTCTTCGGGGACCCAGGCGCGTCCGTGGCCGACCCCTACTTCGGCGGTGTCGGCCCGGACCGCAAGGCGTGCATCGAGTGCGGTGAGTGCATGACCGGCTGCCGTCATCATGCGAAGAACACCTTGACCAAGAACTACCTGTTTCTTGCGGAGTCGGCGGGCGCGAAGGTTCACCCGCTCACTACCGTTACTGAAGTGCGCCCGCTTCCGGGTGGGGGTTACAGCGTCGGCACCCGGTCGACCGATGCCAGGCAGCCGCTCAGGCGTCGCTCGGGGCGAACCTTCACCGCCGAGCAGGTCGTCTTCGCGGCCTCGGCCCTCGGCACGCAGAAGCTGCTGCACCAGATGCGCGACGAAGCCGTCCTGCCGGCGCTGTCGGAGCGGCTCGGATACCTGACGCGCACCAACTCCGAGTCGATCCTGGGCGCGATCGCCGACAGCCGCACGGTCGACTACAGCGCTGGGGTGGCCATCACCTCGTCGTTCCACCCTGACGACCACACCCACATCGAGCCGGTGCGTTACGGCAAGGGCAGCAACTCGATGAGCTTTCTGCAGACCGTCCTCACCGATGACGACGGAGATGTCCCACGGTGGCGAGTGTGGCTGAAGGAGCTGTGGCGGCAGAAGCGTTCGGTGAAGGACTTGTACGACGTCCGTCACTGGTCAGAGCGCACCGTCATCGCGTTGGTGATGCAGACGGTGGACAACTCGATCACGACGTACACCAAGAAGTCGCGGATCTCACGGCAGCGCCGGCTGACCTCGAGACAGGGCCATGGCACACCCAATCCGACCTGGATTCCGGTGGCCAATGAGGCCGTACGACGGATGGCCCGCATCGTGCGTGGCACGCCGGGCGGTTCGATCGGCGAGCCGTTCAACCGGCCGATGACCGCCCATTTCATCGGCGGCTGCACGATGGGCGACTCCGTGGACACCGGCGTGATCGACCCATATCAGCGCGTCTACGGCTACCCCGGTCTGCACATCGCCGACGGCTCGGCGATCTCGGCGAACTTGGGCGTCAACCCGTCGCTCACCATCACCGCCCAGACCGAGCGGGCGATGGCGTTGTGGCCCAACAAGGGTGAGCCGGATCTGCGTCCGGAGCTGGGTGCGGCGTATCAACGGCTCAGGCCGGTCATGCCCAAGAACCCGGTCGTGCCCGAGCACGCTCCCGGAGCACTGCGGCTGCCGCTCGTCGAGGTCCGCTGACCAACGAGTCGGTACGACGTTCTGTGACCTGTCCCACTAGGTGGTCACCGGCGGTGGGGTACCGATTGCTCAGCGTGAATGCGCGGGAGTCCAACACCGCCTGTTAAGGAGGATTTGGGTGTCTGGCCAAGTACGGATATGGCAATCCTAAGTGGGGCCGAGGCGATAAATCGGCCGGCGGATTAGGCCAGGATTTCCACCAGATCCCTCTTGGCCAAGGCGGGAAAGAGCCGCTAGGGTCCAGAACGGTTGCGTGCACCCTTGCCCATCCCGAGCATCCCGCAACCCCGCCTAATCCCTGCCTGGTACCAGTGCGGGAGCCGGGGACCCAATCGTCCCTATGGGGTGAATCGGCGCGTTGCGTCGTAGGGCTACCTTTCCAGCCCGAACCCGTCAGCTAACCCGGTCGGCGGCCCGGAAAAGGAAGTCTTTCGGTCTCATGAGTCCTCTGCATCGCGCTTCAACGCCCACCAGTCATCGCCGATCTCGGCAAACCCAGCTCCGCAGCAAAGCCTCCAAGCGCAAGGTCGTGTTGGCCATGTGCGGCGCCGTCCTGATGGCCGGCATGGTTCCCGCGACGGCCGGCACGTCGTCCCCGTCGGCATCAGACCCCTCGTTGGCACCCGGCACGCGGGGTGTCATCCTCGGCGCCGTCGGGGATCCCCAGGGCATGGCGGCTAACACCCACGCGCCCATGGCCTGGCATGCGTACGCCAAGTTCACCGGCTCGGTGCCAGATGCTCGGCTGATCACCGTCAACAGTGACGCGCGGTGGCAGGAAGTGGCTCACGCGCAGCCGGGGAGTGCGCTGTACGCCAGCATCGTCCGGTGGGCGAACACGCTCAAGGCCCGTCCTGGGTTTGTTTCGCTGGCTTACGGCCACGAACCCGAGATGGTGGCCAACATGGGCAAGGGCAACGCCTCCGACTTCGCCCAGGCATTCCGCCGGGTCGTGACGATCATGCGCAGCCACGGGGCCACGAACGTCAAGTACGTCTGGCAGATGACTGCCTGGTCATTCCGCGCGCCTGCCTCTGACCGGATGAGTGCTTCGAAGTGGTACCCCGGCGACTACTACGTCGACATCGTCGCTGCCGATGCCTACAACTGGTACACCTGCGGCCATGGCCGTGGGCGCTGGGTCGAGCTGTCCACCTTGACCGATCCGGTGATCGCCTTTGCGAGGGCACACGGCAAGCAGACCGCACTCGCTGAGTTCGCTGCGACCCCCGACTACAAGAGAGCGCAATGGCTCCGGAACGCCCACCAGTACCTGGCTGCCCACAAGAGCGACATGGCGATGGCTTTCTACTTCCACCGCGAGCCCACCCATCTCAAGAACATCGCGTGCCACTGGCCGCTGAAGACCGCGGCTGAGTACGACGCCTACGGCGACATTGCCCGCGACAACGCCACGTTCATCTCGTAACGAGCCCGACTCCGTACTACCCGCAGCACCCGAGCGGCGCGTCAGAAAGCAGTCGGGCGCGCCGCTGCCTGATCGCTCCACTAGCACATGAGTCAGCCCTGGACTGGTATGTCCAGGGCTGACGCTCGTCTCGGAGGACCTTGCAAGGGGCCTCCGAGGTGTGGCTCAGGGCCCGGTCGGGAGGGAGGGATGACCGGGCCCTGATGCCGTCCGGTGGCTTGCACACCGGCGGCGACGCGGGTCCCTACGCAGACGTGGACCCAACGTGATCCAATCGGGACAACGAAGACGAAACGGCCCGGTTACGGTCTGATCCGAAAAATGTTTTCCGCGTCGATAGACTGACGCCTCAGCCGGCCAGTCCGGCCACCCCGGGAGCGAAAGGCGCCTCTTTTGACCGCCGAACATGACCTCGTCCTCGTCGTCGACTTCGGGGCGCAATACGCCCAGCTCATCGCCCGTCGGGTCCGCGAGGCCCGGGTGTATTCCGAGATCGTGCCGCACACGATGCCCGCGGCGGAGATGCTCGCCCGATCACCGAAGGCGATCATTCTCAGCGGCGGGCCGCAATCGGTGTATGCGCCGGGCGCACCTCAGCTCGATCGCGGCATCTTCCACAACGATGTGCCGGTCTTCGGCATCTGTTACGGGTTCCAGGCGATGGCGGTGGCACTGGGAGGCGAGGTACGTCGTACCGGCGTCTCGGAGTTTGGCCGCACCAGTGTCGACGTCATCACCGAGGGGACTCTGCTCAGGGGGCTTTCCAGCGGGCACCGCGTCTGGATGAGCCACGGCGACGCCGTGGCCGTAGCGCCTGCCGGCTTCTCCGCCTTGGCCGGCACTGAGGGCGCGCCGGTGGCAGCCTTCGAGTCCGTGGAGCGGCGTTATGCGGGCGTCCAATGGCACCCCGAGGTGATGCACACCGAACACGGACAGCAAGTGCTCGAGCGTTTCCTTGTCGAGATCGCCGGCTGCCGGCAGACCTGGACCATGGTCAACGTCGTCGAGGAACAGCTCGACGTGATCCGCGGGCAGGTCGGCGACAAGCGGGTCATCTGTGCACTGTCAGGGGGCGTCGACTCCGCGGTCGCAGCCGCCCTCGTGCAGCGGGCGATCGGTGACCAGCTCACGTGCGTGTTCGTCGACCACGGGCTGCTCCGCAAGGGTGAAGCCGAGCAGGTCGAGCGCGACTACGTCGCTGCCACGGGAGTGTCGCTGCGCGTGGTCGAGGCGGCCAAGACGTTCCTGACCGCTCTCGACGGTGTGAGCGATCCAGAGGAGAAGCGCAAGATCATCGGGCGCGAGTTCATTCGCTCGTTCGAAGAGGCGGCCCGCGAGATCGTGTTCGAAGCCGGCGGTGCAGCCGAGCCGGTGGAGTTCCTGGTGCAGGGCACGCTCTACCCGGACGTCGTCGAGTCCGGTGGTGGTGCGGGTACGTCGAACATCAAGTCACACCACAACGTGGGCGGGTTGCCCGACGACCTGCAGTTCAAACTGGTCGAGCCGTTGCGCACGTTGTTCAAGGACGAGGTCCGCAAGGTCGGGATCGAACTCGGCTTGCCGGCTGAAATCGTCTGGCGGCATCCGTTCCCGGGTCCTGGTCTCGCGATCCGCATTGTGGGCGCCGTGACTGAGGATCGGTTGGAGACGTTGCGCGAAGCCGATGCGATCGCCCGTGAAGAGCTGACGAAGGCCGGGCTCGATCGTGATATCTGGCAGTTCCCCGTCGTACTGTTGGCCGACATTCGCTCCGTTGGCGTGCAAGGTGACGGGCGCACCTACGGACACCCGATCGTGCTCCGTCCGGTGACGTCTGAGGATGCGATGACCGCTGACTGGGCGCGGCTCCCGTACGACGTCGTCGAGCGCATCTCGACCCGCATCACCAACGAGGTACGCGAGGTCAACCGGGTCACCATCGACGTGACGAGCAAACCGCCCGGCACCATCGAATGGGAGTAAGCCACCAACTCTGACCTGGCCTTTTGCGGGGTCAAATCGAAGTCACTCGACCAAGTGCGTCTCAGCTCGTGAGATTCCGGGTGAATAAGGCCGCGCCTGGCGGTCGTGGCGGAGTGGCAGGCTTCGGTCCCCTGAAGCAGTATCTCTCGACGCTCTCCTCCGAGCGGGTCATGGCGTCGTCCGTGGTCGGTCTCGTGTCCTGGCCCCGGTGCCGCTCGCGGCGTCAGTTGACAGAGAATCCTCAAAGAAAAACAAACTTACGTTGTAAGTTTATGCTGTAAGTGGGTACCGGGGGTCCTGACGGCGACCGAACCCGGCGCCAGGATCTACCCAGGAGAATTCATGCATCGAGACAACGTCGCCATCGAGCTCGACGACAGTCTGCAGAAGTCGTTCGACGGCTTTTTTGGCTTCCTGCCCAACCTTTTGGCGTTCATCGTCATTTTGGTCATCGGCTACATCGTGGCCAAGGTCGTCAAGGCCATCGTGGTCAAGGCACTGCAAAAGGTGCGGATCGACCAGCAGCTCCACGAGTCCGCCGCCCATAGATACGTCGAGCGCGTGATGCCCGGCGCGAGTCCGTCGAACGGAATCGGACTCGTCGTCTTCTATTTGGTATTCGCCTTCTTCTTGTTCAGCGCCATCGGAGCCCTGAAGATCCCGGCGCTCACGACGTTCATGAACCAGGTGCTGGCCTACCTGCCCAACATCATCGCCGCAATCCTCATCTTCGTGGTCGCAGCCATAGTGGCTGGTGCGGTTACAGCTGGGACAACCCGTGTGATGGGCGACACCCCGACGGGCAAAATCGCCGCCACGGTGCTTCCGGCGGTCGTCATGGTCATCGCTCTCTTCATGATTCTCGAGCAGCTCAACATTGCACCTCAGATCGTTGAGATCGCGTTTGCTGCCACGATGTTCGCGCTTGCCCTGGGCCTTGCCCTTGCTTTCGGCCTCGGAGGACGCCCGATCGCGGAGCGAATGCTGTCCGACGCGTACGACGCTGGCAAGCGCCACAAGGGCCAGGTCAAGGAAGACCTCGAGACCGGGCGGCGGCGCACGCAAGCGGAGGCTTCCTCGATGGGTCAACCGACCGGACATGGCAGCGGCCATCCCCAGACCGCTTCGCACAACCCCGCCTGATACCCGTTGACCGGGCCGTCGACTCGAGCAGCCGACGGCTCGGTCAACGCCTTGGCCCCGGATGAAGATCGCCACCGGAGAAGAAGAGCAGCGCCACGTCGCCAGACCTCGATGCTTGACGAAGGAGTCGACAAGAGCACAGTCCGCACAACTTTAACGAAGAAGGCAGCACCCTGCAGCCGACCGCGGCGGCGGTGGGCGCAGCCTTCTTGCTTGTGGAGATTCTGGGATTCGTCCCCCGGGCA
Organism: uncultured Actinomycetota bacterium; assembly: GCA_963746185.1. Taxonomy (GTDB): domain Bacteria; phylum Actinomycetota; class Actinomycetes; order Propionibacteriales; family Nocardioidaceae; genus CAVVAE01. Next base: position 655,059 of record CAVVAE010000004.1, on the reverse strand, counting down.
TCGCAACCGATGTCGACTCGACGGAGTTCGCCGGTCACGAGTCCGCGGCCAAGCTCCTGGGAATCTTCGAGGTGTCCATCCTGCATAACATCGTTCACCTGTTGTTCGGAGTTGCCGGTCTTGCCCTGGCGCGCATTCCTCTTCCTCACATGCCATTGCGTTCACCGCCTCCGATGCCGCGTCGCTTGGCAGCAGGCGGTTTGCACCCGGCGTCGCACTGCCTACACGGGGTGTAGATCTGCCGAGATCGGGCATTGCCTGTAGCGGAGTCCCCACCGAGATTCCTAAGGTTTGCACCGCGAGTACCAAGGGCAAGGACTCTCGGATAACCGGGCGACAGGAGGACGCGGTGAATGAGCCCGCGAGTGAGTCACTGTGGCTGAGTCGTGGCCGAGCAGGGCCCGGTCAGCCGCCGCGACCACTTGGCGGCGGGCATTACGACGTCGTGATCGTAGGTGCGGGATTGACCGGCCTGGTATCGGGGCTTCTGCTCGCGAAGGCTGGTCGCGGTGTTTTGGTTCTGGAGGCGCGCTATGTGGGGGCCGGCACCACTGGGCACTCGACGGCGAAAGTCAGTCTGCTGCAGGGGACACGTCTGTCCAAGATGGGAAAGCGGCAGCCCTCCGAGGTGGTGCAGGCCTACGTGCAAGGCAGCCGGGAGGGTCAGGCATGGCTTCAGGAGTATTGCCGACAGCGCACAGTACCGATCCAGACCCGAACCGCTTTCACGTATGCGACCACGGCGGGGGGCGCCGACGCCATCCAGCGTGAGCTGGAGGCTTGTCGCGGGGCTGGCATCGATGCGCGGTGGGAAGACGAGATCGAGCTTTCCTTCCCGACACACGGGGCGGTTTATCTCAATGAGCAATCCCAGTTGGATCCGACGGATCTCCTGAGAACCCTTGTGGCCGATATCGAGGAGCATGCGGGTTCGATTCAGGAGGGCGCCCGGGTACGTGCGGTACAGACACGGGGTGCTCGTCATCTGGTGTCAGGCGAAGGTTTCGAGGTCACCGCGGACAAGGTCATCGTGGCGACCGGGACCCCCATCTTGGATCGCGGCGGATTCTTCGCCCGACTCGAGCCGTTGAGATCGTATGCCGCCGCCTTCCGCGTGCCCGGTCTACCACCGATGGGGATGTACCTGTCGGCGGACCTACCGAGCCGTTCCCTCCGGTCGGCTCCCAACGGATATGACGAGTTGCTGTTGACCGGCGGGAACGGGCATACCGTCGGACGTGACAGCTCGCCTGCCCGCCGGGTCCAGGACCTGACCTCGTGGACCCTGAAGGCGTTCCCTGGCGCGATCCGAACCCACTGGTGGTCAGCGCAGGACTATCAAGCGGTTGACGAGCTCCCCTTCGTGGGTCCGCTGACGCCGGTCGACCGTGGTATCTACGTCGCCACCGGGTACGACAAGTGGGGCATGACCTCAGCGGTGGCGGCCTCGCTTGCTCTGAGTGCCAGACTTCTCGGCGGTCACATCGACTGGGCAGAGGTGTGGGACAGTTGGCGGCTCCGAGAGCTGGGCTCTCTGCCACGACTGGTTTCCCTCAACGCATCGGTGGCGGCATACCTCGCCGGCGGATGGACAGGCGCGGTCACGAGAAGAGGAACTGACGCTCCCGATAAAGGGAAGGGTTTCGTCACCCGACGAGGTACGCATCCCGTCGCCACCTGCAACGTTGACGGACAGGTGCACCAGCTCACTGCTGTTTGTCCACATCTCAAAGGCATCGTGCGCTGGAACGACGCAGAACAGTCCTGGGACTGTCCTTTGCACGGCTCCAGGTTCTCCGCTGACGGCTCACTCCTGGAGGGTCCCGCCACCCGCGGCCTTAGAGCGTTGAAGCCCGAAGCGTCCGGTCAGCACGGTCCCGCGTGAGCGAGGCAGCGGTTCGGCGGGACTAAGACCGGACGTTCCGGCGGCGGCAATTGCCTCAGCTTTGGTCGTCTAGTTTCGGGTTGCCTCATCGTCGCCGTCTGGGCCAACCGTCTCGGTGACAGGGCGCCTGTTCGGAGCGTTCGATTGATCCTCTGGTTCCAGCTCGAGCCGTTCCTTGGCGTCGGCCGAATCGATCTCCTCTTCTGGCGGCACATCATGCATTTCTTGCGGTGACTCGGTCACGGGTCCTCCCTTGCGCTCGGTACGTTGCGGTGTCTGTACCCAGCAAGTCAGTTGTGAAAAGGATGCGTCCCATGGGCCTGGGCTCGGAGGAGTCGCTGCTCGATGAAGAGGCGCGGGGGACGTTCCTTGATGTCGCCAAACCCCCTGCGAAGCGCGTGTTTATGGGTGCGCGGAAATGGGCATGTGCAGGTAGACGTGAGCCGAAGGGAGCAACAGAAATGACTACAGCTCGAGACTTGATGACGAGCAACCCAAAATGTGTCGCCGAGGATGAGAACCTCGTCTCCGCCGCGCGCCAGATGCGTGACCTCGACGTTGGTTCAATGCCGATCTGCGGCGACGACAAGCGTCTCGAGGGCGTGCTCACCGACCGCGACATCGTGGTCAAGGTGGTCGCAGAAGGCAATGACCCGAACGACGTCACTGCGGGTGCCCTAGCGCAGGGCAAGCCCGTGACGATCGGCGCCGACGATTTCGCCGAAGAGGCGCTGCGGACCATGGCAGAGCACCAGGTACGACGACTGCCGGTGATCGATGGACATGACCTGATCGGGATGCTGAGCCAGGCCGACGTGGCCCGAGAACTCCCAGACGAAACTGTTGGCGAAGTCGTGCGTGCCCTTTCCAGATAACCGCGTCAGGGAACGGACTGCTGCTGTGGCCGGGAGGGGTGAAGGGCTAATGACGCACGGGAGCGTAGTCATCGTCGGAGGTGCTTCGGGTCTCGGTGTGAGCGTGACAGCCGCGGTCGGATCGTACGGTTTTCAGCCCGTGGTCGTGGATACCGCGGGAGCACCTGAACAGATTCCCCAAGTGTATGCAGACTTCTCTGACCCTATCGAGTTCCGAAAACAGGTGGCTGGAGCGGCAGGATGCTTGGACCGGCTGGTTCTCTGCCCTGGTATCGAAAACCCGGCGCTGATTGACCGGTGCGTTGACGTGCTCCTGCCGGAGTTGGTGCCTGATGACCAACCTGCGTTAGTTGTCGGCGTCGCGGATGCTCGCGCCGCAGACGGTGGTGGTGCGCACGCTGATTCGAGCCTGGGGGGTGACCAAGCCGTCATCGCGTGTCTGCGTAGGCTCCGCATTGTCTTTGACGGATCGCTCGGCAGCGGCCTTCTCCTTCACGGGGCACTCACGCCGGCCTTTGTCGATTGCCGCGGCGAGATTCAAGAGTTGCCAGATGTTACGGCGGGCCTGTCGCGTTCCGATGTCGCCGAGACCGTCACTCTCATGCTGTCTCGTCGCCCGCCCGGACCAGTGGTCCGTCAACTCGTCTTGGACAACGTGGATGCTGCGAGGACAGTTGGCGGCTCGGCCCGGAGAAATACCGGACCCAAGGGGACGGCCTCACCGAGCTATCAAGGAATCTGATGAGGCTACCAACTGCGCGCGGTCCCCTGAGTGACATGGTCGTGGGTGTCCTGGCGGGCCACGCAGAGTTCCCTCCGCACACCTTGCCGCGGACCGACCATTTCCCATCACTTCCCGAGGACGTCGCAGCAGATGGCGACTTTCAACTGGCGTTGTGGACGATGTACGAGTTGAGTTACCAGGGGTTCGAGGACGTTGACGATCGTTGGGAACTAGACCCGGACATCCTCAGGTTGCGTGCACGATTGGAGACTGCCTTCGAGAGACAGTTGCGCTCGGAGACTCAAGCCGCGGTCCAATCCGCGCTTGCTCAAAGTGGCGAGGTGGCAGACCGACTGTTTGCGTTCATCGGCGAGATGGACGGGCCACAACTGGCCAGATTCCTTCAACGTCAGGCCTCGCGAAGCCAAATGCTCGACTTCCTCGTTCACCGCAGTATCTACCACCTCAAGGAGTTTGATCCCCAATCCTTCGTACTATCGCGCCTCAACGGCCGGGCCAAAGTGGCTCTGGCCGAGCTCCAGTTCGACGAGTACGGAGCTGGAAGGCCGACGCGACTCCACTCCACACTCTTTGCCCAGACTTTGCGAGCCTGCGGGTTGGACTCGACCTACGGCGCCTACATCGACCTTGTCTCGGCCTCCGCTTTGGCGGTGAACAACGCCGCAAGTATGTTCTGCTTGCACCGAAGGCTGCGAGCAGCCGCGATGGGTCACCTTGGAGCGTTCGAGGCGACGAGCTCGTTGCCCTCGCGGCGCATCGCAGGGGGGCTCCGGCGGCTCGGCTTCAGCGATTCGGCTGCAGAGTACTTCGACGAGCATGTGGAGGCGGACGCAGTTCACGAGCAGCTCGCGCTGAGAGGTATCTGCGCCGAACTCGTGGCGGATGACCAGCGGCTGTTGGAGGACGTGTTCTTTGGCGCCGCCACCTGCCTCTGGCTTGATGCGCGCTCAGGGGCAGAGATGCTAGAGCACTGGGACCGCTACGGCAGCACTGCTTTGAGCGACCAATCCAACACCGAAGCAGCGCGCGCATGATCTTGCGAAGAGCGACACAGCCCACGAGTCGGCGGGGTCAAGATGTGGAAGTCACGCCGTGCCCTGGTGGCCCTCTCCTCGTTCGCGGTGCCGACCTGCTGATCTCGGCAAACGGTGACCAACACCCGATCGAACGGCCAGTTGTCGCCGTATGCAGATGCGGTAAGTCGGCTAGCCGTCCTTGGTGCGACGGCACCCACAAGGTAGTCCCCGCATCCAGCGACTGAACCGGTCACGGCTTTCCGTTAGTGAGCGCGAGGTACGGACCACCACGGGCGGGTAACTGCACGGCGTTGAGCGATCTGCCGGATCGCCACGCAAGCGGTACTGGAGCCTAGACGTTTGCGGGTACGACGTTCGGGGCACGCTCTGGCATGCGGATCGTGATCGTTGGCGGCACTGGCAACATCGGGACCGCGCTGGTGCGCCAGTTGCAGGAGACGGGCGAGGATCACGAGGTGCATGTAGTGGCGCGTCGACGCCCGAGCCACTTGGCCGAAGTACTCCATGACATTCAAGTGCATACAGTTGATGTCGCGGATGAGGACATCCGCCCAGTCGTCGCCGAGGCCGATGCGGTCGTCCACCTCGGCTGGCTCTTCCAACCCAGCCACCGACCTGAGGTCACGTGGCGAAACAACGTGGTCGGCACGAGTCGACTGCTCGAAAGCCTGCGCCCGGGTCGCGCTTCGGTTCTCGTCGTCGCCTCGTCCATCGCGGCGTACTCCCCGGTCCGGAACCATGGCAAGGTCGATGAGTCCTGGCCAACCCACGGCGCGTCGAGCGCCGCCTACTCACGTGAGAAAGCCTACGTGGAGCGACTTCTTGACACCTTCGAGCGCAACCACGCGGCCGTCCGCGTGGTCCGCGTCCGACCCGCATTTGTCTTCCAAAAGGGATCAGCCGCCCAGCAGCGCCGCCTGTTTGCGGGGCCGCTCGTGCCGGGTTCCCTGATCCGCCCTGGGCTCATCCCCGTTCTCCCCGTGCCTGCCGGGCTCCAACTTCAGGCGATTCATGCAGACGATGTCGGCGCGGCAATCGTCAGCGCACTAAAACGAGAGGTGAAAGGTGCGTTCAACCTGGCAGGAGATGGCGTACTGTCCGGCGACGAACTCGCGGACCTACTCCACGCCCGGCATGTTTCCGTATCACCACGCATCGTCCGAGCGGCTCTGTCCGCTGGTTGGCGCTCGCGCGTCATACCGGCCCCTCCAAGACTCTTCGACGCCCTCATGAATCTCCCCGTCCTCGACACCACCCGAGCCAAAACGGAACTGGAGTGGTCCCCCAAAGTCGCAGCCGTCGATGCTATTCGGGAATTCCTGGCCGGCCTTCAAGCGGGGCATGGCGCCGGCACCCCGCCGCTGGATCCTGCTGCGGGTGGCTTCGCGCGTTGGCGCGAGTTCGCGACCGGAGCTGGGGAACGGACTGATGTCTCATGAACATCGGCTCTGCTGGACCGAACCTAGGAGCCGGGCCTCATCGTGAGCGAGGTACAGAGCGCGCACCCCATGTCGGTAGTTGAGGACTTCGCGGACTGGGTCCGGCTGGCCACCACCCAGCCACACGTATTTCTTCGCTACTCGGCTGTCCGGAGCAAGACGTCGAGGACGGGTCGAGCTGCGATACGAAGAGGCTCAGTGTCATGTGCTGGCGCGCAAGCGCACCGCCTGGATACCGTCGAGAAACCTAGCGGAGCTCTGCAGCCACCCCAACTGTCGCGCGGGATCGGCGCGCGGGTCGACGCGGCGCATGCGGTTAGTGCGCCGCAGAACTCTCTCAGGGGATCTTTAGCATCCAAATGCGGCTTGGCGACGAATCACGCATAAGGACTGACTCGGCAGTCATCGCACTACTTTGATTCGGAGATCTTGATGCAGAAACGAACCAAACTGTACGCAGGCTTGGGTTCCCTTCTCATGGTCGGCACCCTGTCGGCAGCCGCGGTGGGCGCCAACGGCTCAGCCGTCTCGGCCTCCCACCCATCGGGCCACGGCGTATCACTACACGCTGCACTGCGGCCGCTGAACAACTCCGGCGGCTTCGGCAACGCCGACGTGAAGGTCCACGGCCATCGCGCCGGCGTTCACATCGATGCCCACCGCCTGGCCCGCGGGCTTCCCCACGCGCAGCACATCCACTTTGGGCGCGATGCTCGCAACGAGTGCCCCAGCGCGTTCGATGACAGCAACGGTGACCACCGGCTCAGCACCACCGATGGTGGACCGGCTTACGGCCCGATCAAGAAGTCGCTCACCACCCGCGGTGACACCAGCCCGAAGAGCGCCCTGGCGGTGAAGCGGTTCCCGACCACACCCAAGGGTATGGAGCACTACGACCGACGCATCAACTTCGCCAAAGCAGCAGTCGTGCGAGCTATCAAGAACGGTCGCGGCGTCATCGTGATCCACGGAGTCGACTACAACGGCAACGGCAAGTACGACTTCCGCAGCGCAGGTCGCAGCGACCTCGACCGGAGCCTGCCGGCCGAAGCGACAGACCCCGCCATCTGCGGAGTCCTACGCGTCAAGTAATCCTGGACCCCGCCAGCTTTGCTGGCGTCTTCCCAACGAGCCGCCTGTCCCGTTCATCGCGGGATGGGCGGCTCTGCTTTCAGTTGCCAAGACTCCCTTCCGATCGACACGACCCCGCGCTCGGGACAGCTCAGGGCAGTTGGGTCGCCAATGCGTCACCGTCGGAGCCGCGCAGCCAGACGACGGAGGAGGCTGGTGCTTCGGCTTGCGCGGCAACAGGCGGTGTGGTTGTGCCGTGTGTCAGTACCTGTTCGGTGGCCGACAGTTGACGAATCACCACCATGCTGACCGCCTCGGGGATCTGGGTGGCGAGTTCCTCGTACAACTGCGGGTCGTGCTGCCCGTCGTCGCCGACGAGTACCCAGCGCAGCTGGGGCAGCTCGTGGACCAGCCGACGCAGTTGCGTGCGCTTGTGCGCCTGCCCCGAGCGAAACCAGCCTTCCGCCGTCGGACCCCAGTCGGTCATCAGAAGTGGCCCCTCAGGGTAACCGTGCCTGGCCAGGAAACGCGAGATTGCACGGGCAACGTTCCAAGCTCCGGTCGATACGTAGACCACGAGCGAGTCAGGGTCTTCCCTGAGCAGCCGGGAGTACAACGCAGCCATTCCCGGCACCGGCTGGCGCCTGGACTCATGGACGACGAAGGTGTTCCAGAACGCAAGCAGGGGTCGCGGGAGCGCGGTGATCATCACCGTGTCATCTATGTCGCTGACGAGACCGAGCCGCTCCTGTGGACCCACGACGCGCACACGCCCGCGCGCCTCCGGTTGCCCCGTCACCTCCAGCGATACGTCGTGCCATCCCGGACCAAGATCGCTGGCGAGCACAACGTCGACGTAGCCGCCACGGACGCTGCACACCTGGTGACGTCGGCTGCCTAACCGCACAGACACCGGCACATCCGCCACGGCCACCGTGAGGAACGCCCGCCACCAGCGGGCAACGTCACGGGAGACGAACCCTGTCGGCCGGGGGCTCAGCTTGACCCGCGCCAACACCCGCACCCAGCCCGCACCGTCGACACCGGAAGAACCGTAGGTCGTGTAGGGCACCACCCGGGGGCGCCAACCGCGCCCGCGCATCAACGCAGCCACCCGGCCATACAGGACGTCTTCCAACCGCGCGCCCACATGCAACCGTCTCAGCGGCTGCGTCGCAGTCATGGGCACCACCCTAGAACGTCAGATACTGACACCGTTGAGACGCTCGCCACAGACAGAGGCAGTTCCACAAGCTCCTATCGCGCTGAAGCTGGCCCGCGACCCTGCGACCCTGCGGCCTTGCGGCCTTGCGGCCTTGCGGCATCGTGCAGGTCGTGGCGTGGGGAGGCTTCCTCTGCTCTGGTGTCGGTGTTAGGGCAGGCGCTGGGGGTCGACATCCTCAAGAAGGGCAGTCTTGAGCCAGCCCGACGCGATGCGAAGCCGAAGAAGCCGTTCAGTCGAGTTCGGTAGTAGTTGTGAGTGCTGCGGCGACCGGGGCACGACGTCGGCCGTCCCGAGTGGTGTGATCGGTACGCAATCCGCCGTCCCCGTAGAACCATTGAGCCACCTTCTCGGAGGTCATGTTCCTCATCTGGACGTCGGTGTACCAAGCGAGGAATCGTCGTAGGACGTACATCTCGTTGATGACCGTGGACGCTGCCTTCCCTCTGGCCAACCGATGACGTTCGTAGTCATCGATCGCTTCAGCGGGGCGCTTGTGTTCAGGCACGGGGAGGCTCCGACGATGGTTTCGCAGGGCGGCCGGATAACCTCATGAAGTGCAGCCTAGTGAGGCGAGCGGATCCGTATGAGTGTGCTACCAAGCATCCCCGCTAGCCAGCTTGAGTGGGAGTAAGCCACCAACGCTGACCTGGCGAACGCGGCAGCAACGTGTCATCCGTCATCCGCAATGTCTGACCCAACGCGTGTCGGTCGGGCGGAGTTCTGTCGTCGTGTCTGCCAGGATTTCTTTGCGGCACGGCTGCGCTTGCGCCGCAGTTGTTCGACCTCGAGCCGTGTCCGCTCGAGTGCCCGTTCCTGTCGTCGCGCTTCGTTCTCGGCTTTACGTTGTTCCGCCTCAAGGACCGCCGGGGACCGGACCGGCCACACGTACGGCAAGTCGTCGGGGACGTCGGGGAACAGCGGCCGGTAGTGCTGTTGATCCTTGCGTACGAGCGCGGACTGGTGGCTACGGTGCAGCGCCTCATCATCGAGCCAAGGGGGCAGCGCATCCGCTGCGGCAAGCTCTGGCTGCGTGCGGACCGTGTTGACGCCGGCTGCGCGCAGGTCCGTTGCAATCGTGAGTGCACATGTGTCGCTGAAGCCGACCTCAATCCAAGCTTGGCAGCACGTGAACCCATATCGGCCGAGCGCTTCCTCGAATCCTCTCCACATGAGCACAGCCGGGTGGTTCGCCCATCCGTAGCCGGGTCTGGTCAATGCGCGTACCACCTGGATCGTCTCCACACGCTGCTTGCCGAGCCGCTTGCGGTCCAGAATGCGCGCCGAGCGCTCGAAGTCGGCGTAGGGCAGGAACGTCTGCATCCTCCGGCCTCCGATCAATTCCGTGCCGCAGGGCCCGACGCCAATGTCGAGGCAAGGAGGGCCGCAGCGCTCCCGATCCGGTCTCCCAGTTGGAGGCACTCGGGTGGAGCGAGGTGGGACTGTGCTCCACCGACGGCCAGGACCAGGTCGGGCTGGTCGGCGCGCAACGCGGAGACGACCGACCGAAGCCCCGTGACGTCGGAGGCTTGCGTGACTGCGAGGACCGCGCAGACCGCCCCGTGCGCCCTCGTCGCCTTGACCCAGTCGGTCGCGGGCAGGTCGGCGCCGACGTACGCCGCATTCAGCCCCAGGCGCCTAGCCGCCGCCGCGAACGCGAGCGCACCTAGATCATGACGCGCCTTCGGCGGTAGCCCGACGATGATCCGCGGACCACTTGCTTGGGATGCTGCCGCGTCGTACGCCGCGGCAAGGCGACGCTGGACGGCGTACGAGACCAAATGCTCTCCCGCAACGTCGATCCGGCCTGCCTCCCACGCGTCACCGAGGGCCACCAGCGACGACATCAGCCAGTCGTCGACGACTGACTCGAACGACCCCCGGCTGAAGCGCTCGTCGAGCACGCGGGTCACGGCGACCCCGTCGAGGTGGGCGGCGGCGTCGATGAACTCCTCGGTGTCGAGGGCCGCGCCTGCAGTGGTTGCGCTGCCGGACGGGCGGGCGGGCACCGAGGCAGGGGCAGCCTGGATCTCTCCCGCCTCGGACCGGCGCTTCGCCTCGTCCGCGGCCTGGCGCGGCGACCAGCCGTCGAGGACCAGCGAGCACATCACCGTGAGCACATGCACAGCCTCGTCGTCGTAGAGCCGGTAGCCCGCCTCCGTGCGGTGCGGCGTGACGACGCCGTAGCGCCGCTCCCACGCACGAAGCGTCGAGACCGTCACTCCGACGAGCTCCGCCGCCCGCTTGATCGTGTACATGGTTTGTGGAGTCTAGGAGCCGAGCGATGCAAGGGCCTGCTTCAACCCCGTCTCGGCCCGGTCACCCAGCCGTCGAAGGGCAGGTGCCAACAGAGGTGCCACCAACCGGGCCGCCCCCTTGAAGGTGAAGTCCGCGCGGTAGGTCAGCTCGGTGCCGCCGCCGGGGACCTCGCTGAGCGTCATCGTGTCGTGCGCGACAACCGTGTCGTTCTCGCCGCGCAGCCGTAAGCGGTGGTGCGGAGTGGACTCCTCGACGACATACGTCAGCTCGGTCTCGCGGCCGAGGAACTTCGAGACGTTGTGGTAGCGCGTGCCGACCCCTCCGTCGCCGCTCTCACGCGTGGTGCGCAGCGTGCCCGGGTCCCACTCCTCGGTGGTGGTGAAGTCACTGAGGTAGGCGAACACCTCCGCCCTCGGCCGGTCGGTGACGACGGTACGGACGATTTTCATAATGTTCTCCAAACCTTTGACAAACCTTAGTCAAACACTCTAGCATTCGTGTTCACCAAACCTTCGACAATCCGTTTCCCGCGCAGCGCCGAATCACGGGGTGTGCGCACAAATCTGGAGGCACCCTTGAGCACAGCAGCCCGGCCGACCGCGGCGGTGATCGGCGCCGGCGTCTCCGGCCTGACCGCGGCGCACGTGCTCAACCGCACCCACCAGGTGACCGTGTTCGAGGCCGACACCCGCGTGGGTGGCCACGCGCACACCCACGATGTCCCGGCGGCCGACGGCCGCGCACTCCGGATCGACAGCGGCTTCATCGTCCACAATGAGCGCACCTACCCCCACCTACTTCGGCTCTTCCGCGAGCTGGACGTGCCGACGCAGGCCACCGAGATGAGCATGAGCATCACCTGCGATGCGTGCGGCCTGTCGTACGCCGGGGGACGCGGGCTGCGTGGCCTCCTCGCCCAACCCTCCCGGCTGGCCGACCCGCGGTTCCTGCGGATGCTCGCCGAGATACGACGCTTCCACCGGGCCGCGCACGCCCTCCTCGACCATGCAGACGCCACCGACCCGACCTGGGGCGAGTTCCTCGCCGAGAGCCAGTTCTCCGACTTCTTCGTGCAGCACTTCGCCCTCCCGCTGGTCTCCTGCGTCTGGTCCTCGGGAGACGTCGACTCGGTCGCTTACCCTGCCCGCCACCTCTTCCGTTTCCTCGACCATCACGGGATGCTCACGGTGACGGGCTCTCCGAGCTGGCGAACCGTGACCGGCGGCTCGGCGACATACGTCGACCGGCTGGTCGCGCGCCTGCCCAACGTGCGTCGTCGAAGTGCCGTCACCTCAGTGGTCCGCCACGACGACGGTGTCGAGGTGCGCACGGTCGCAGGCGATGCCGCGACGTACGACCGGGTCGTCATCGCCACTCATGCCGACCAGGCGCTCGACCTGTTGGCCGATGCGACCCCCGAGGAGAAGCAGGACCTGGGTGCGATCAAGTACTCCGTCAACCACACCTGGCTCCACCGGGACTCCTCGGTCCTTCCCGAGCGGTGGAACGCGCGTTCGTCCTGGAACTACCGAATGCGCTGCGACACCCGCTCCGACGGGGTTCTGGTCAGCTATTGGATGAACCGGCTGCACGGGCTCGACGACACCGACGATCACGTGGTCACTCTCAACGCCGCGGGGCGAGTCGATCCGGCCCTCGTCAGCGCGCGCATGACTTATGCGCACCCGGTCTTTACCCATGACGCGGTCGCGGCAGCCGGCCGGTTGCGCACCGCCGGCGGCGCCAGGCTCGCCTTTGCGGGCGCTCATCTCGGATGGGGCTTCCACGAGGACGGCTGCCGTTCCGGGGTCGAGGCGGCGGAATCCTTCGGGGTGCGCTGGTGAACACGGTCCTCACTCCACCGCTTCCGGCGCTGGTGGTCGGCACCGTCAGCCATGTCCGCCGCACTCCCTTGCATCGCGCGTTCACGCACCGGCAGTTCCAATGGCTGGTTGACCTCGACGCGCTCCCGCGGCTCCGGTGGCCCACGCGGCTGCTGGCCCGGTTCGACCCGGACGATCACCTTGACCGGGGGCGGCTCGGGGGCGGCATCCGCGGCGACGTCGAGCGCTTCCTCGCCCGCCGCGGCATCCAGATGGCCGCCGGCGACCGGATCCTGATGTTGGCTCACGCCCGGATGCTCGGCCACACGTTCGACCCGCTGTCGGTGTTCTGGTGCTTGGACTCGGTCGGCCGGGTTAAAGCCATCGTCTTCGAGGTGCACAACACCCACGGCGAGCGGCATGCCTACCTGCTGGATGTCGACTCCGCTGGCCGGGCGAACGTCGACAAAGACTTCTACGTCTCGCCGTTCAACGACGTGTCCGGGGCGTACGACGTCCGCGTACAACTGGTGCCCGACCAGGTGAGCGTGACCGTCGCACTCAACCGCGACGGCGAGCGCGTGCTGACGGCGATCACCACCGGCACGCCTGTCCAGGCCACGACCCGCGCCCTGGTCCGCACCACTGCGCATCACCTCTTCATGACGCACCGGGTGAGCCTGCTCATCCGGTGGCACGGGATCCACCTGTGGCTGCGTGGCCTACCTATCCTCCGCCGACCGACCCGACTGCCCGAGGAGGGCGTCCGATGACGACCATGGTCCAGCCGATCTGCCTGCGGCAGCCCCTGCTTCGCCCGCTCTGCGTGCGCGCCGTCGTGGCGCGGAAGATCGTCGAGACGGTCGCTCGACGGGTGCCCGTCGACGTAGTCATGCCCGACGGGACTCTCCTGGGACAACCGGATGCTAGGAGGGAGTCAGCGGACCGGCCGGTGCTCGAAGTGGTCCGACCGCAGGCGCTCTTCGAGCGGCTCGCCCACCACCCGAAGATCGGGATCGGCGAGGCCTACATGGCAGGCGACTGGCGTGCCGCGCCCGGCACCGACCTCGCCGAACTTTTGCGGCCCTTCGCGGAGCAACTCACCACGATCGTGCCGCCAGCCCTCGCACGGCTGCGGCGCTTCGTCGACCGCCGAATCCCGCACGCCCAGCGCAACTCGGTGACAGGGTCGCGCAAGAACATCCAGACGCACTACGACCTCAGCAACGACATGTTCGCGGCCTTCCTCGACAAGACGTTGAGCTACAGCTCCGCGCTGTTCGACAACACGACGCCGTGGGCCGAGCAGGACTTCGAGGAGGCGCAACTGCGCAAGGTCAACGCGATCCTCGACCAGGCTCGTGTCGGCGCGGGCTCCCGGTTGCTGGAGATCGGCACCGGCTGGGGCACGCTGGCAATCGCGGCAGCTCGCCGGGGTGCGCAGGTCACCACATTGACCCTGTCGGCCGAACAGGCCGCACTCGCGCAGGAGCGAGTCGACGCCGCCGGGCTCACCGACCGAATCGAGATCCGGTTGCAGGACTACCGCGAGGGCGACGGCAGCTATGACGCGATCGTGAGTGTCGAGATGATCGAGGCGGTGGGCGAGGAGTACTGGCCGACCTACTTCTCCACGCTCGACGCCCGCCTCTCACCCGGCGGCACCGTAGCCATCCAGGCGATCTTGATGAACCACGACCGCTACCTCGCTACCCGAAATTCCTACGGCTGGATCCAGAAGCACGTGTTCCCCGGTGGGCTGATCCCCTCGCGGCGCGCGATCGAGGACACCGCCCAGCGCCATACAACGTTGCGGGTCAGCGAGGTGAACACCTTCGGGATGCACTACGCGGAAACGTTGCGCCGCTGGAGGCACAGGTTCAACGAGCAGTGGTGGCAGGTCGAGGCACACGGCTTCGACGAGGTCTTCCGCCGTAGGTGGGAGTTCTACTTGGCCTACTGCGAGGCGGGCTTCGCATCCGGCTACCTGGACGTCGCGCAGATCCGGCTCGAGCGTTCGATGCCGGCTCCCCTCGACAGCGAACTGGCCGAAGCCGCATGACGCGGGCCGACGACTCGCCGATCCGCGGCCGCCGTTACTGGGTCGTGGGAGCCTCGAGCGGTATCGGCGCCGCACTCGCGAACGAGCTCGTACGTCGCGGCGCGCGGGTCGCGATCAGCGCCCGGAGGGCTGAAGACCTCGAAGCTGTATCCGGCGGCAAGATGGGCGTGATCCCGCTGGACGCGACCGACCGTGATGCAGTACGTCGTGCCGCCGCCGACGTGACCGACACGCTCGGCGGCCTCGATGTCGCGGTGTGGTGCGCGGGCTACTGGAAGCGGTTCGACGCCGCACAGTGGGATCCAGAAGTGTTCGCGCGCCACGTCGAGGTCAACCTGCTCGGGCTGAACAACTTCCTCGCTGCGGTGCTCCCAACGATGGCCGCGGACGGGCGCGGCCACGTCGTAGGGATCGCGTCGGTTGCGGGATACCGCGGGATCGCCGGGGCCGAGGCTTACGGCGCTACCAAGGCCGCGCAGATCAACCTGCTCGAGGCGCTGCGAGCCTCGCTCGGCCGGCGCGGCGTGCGTGTGACAACAGTCTGCCCAGGATTTGTGAGGACAGAGATGACGTCGGACAACCAGTTCCCTATGCCGTTCATCATCGGGGCCGGCGAGGCAGCCCGAGCCATCGCCGACGGGATCGAGCGACGACGCACCGAGATCGTGTTCCCACTGCGGATGGCAGCGCTGATGAAGGCGGCCCGGTTGATCCCGGTGGGTGCCTGGGCAGCGATGTCGGCCCGGGCCGCGAGATAGAGCCCGGCCGCGCGTCAGGCCCTTCACAGGGGAGGGCGAGCGACGAACCTGTCGGCCATGTTGATCGGAGAAATCCGACCGCCGATCACTCGCGGATCGCGGCATGACGGGACCTTCACGAGTGACCGTGAGCTAGAGCAGATCCTTACGCAGCAGGAAGTTCGTATGCCCAGGAGGATAATCCAATTCCCGGCCGTACTCCTGGTAGCCGCAGCGCAGGTAGAAGTCCGGAGCCTGGAAGTCCCACGTATTGAGCTTCGACCAGCGACAGCCGCGTCGACGCGCTTGCTCTTCCGCTGCCGCCAACAGCCCCGCGCCCAGTCCGCGTCCGCGGAGACCTTCCTCGACCCACATGGTGTCCACGGTGAACCACTTCCACAGGTCCACGGTTGACCCTGTACAACCGCCAACTAGCCGGTTGCCGTGGTACGCGTAGACAGCCAACGGACGGGACCGGAGGTTTTCCGTCCGGAAGCGCTCTCGAACCATTGGGGACCGATGCTTGTTGTACTCGACCAGCTGGCCGGTGACAAAGTCCTCAGCTTGCTCGTCGACTCCGACGCGGAGATCCCACTCGTTGGTCATCCATGCAACCATGACCGCTCGCCGCACGCGCTGGCAATCGATTTCCTCTCGCCCCACGTCGGGGGCACCAAGCTCCGGTGGTCGCCCCGAGGGAGGGAAGTCACCTTCCACGGGTGAGGCGTCCAAGGGTCGGTTTGCCGAACATGAGGGGTGTGCCCATTTTCTCCTCACCCACGATTCCTGAAGGAGCCATGACATGAGCTCTGCGACGTCGCCGTTTCCACCGATCGCCGACTACGCGTTCTTGTCGAACTGCCATACCGGGGCGCTGATCGCTCCGGACGGCTCGGTCGACTGGCTCTGCATGCCTGCATTCGACTCGCCGAGCGCCTTCGGGAATCTCCTCGATCGCGGGGCGGGCTCGTTCCGGTTCGGCCCGTACGGCATCAACCAACCCACTGCCCGGACCTACGTGCCGGGCACGAACGTCATGACGACCACGTGGCACACGCCGAGGGGATGGCTGCTGGTTCATGACGCGTTGACGATGGGCCCGCGCCACGGACACGACGCGATCACGCCGCATACCAGGCCACCGGCCGACGATGACGCCGAGCATCTGCTCGTGCGAACAGTCGAGTGCCTGGAGGGCTCGGTCGAAGTCGAGTTGGTCTGCGAACCCGCCTTCGACTACGGGCGTGAACCCGCTGAGTGGACCCTGGTGGACGACGACGGCCACGCCGCCGACGCATCGGGCGCCGGGCAGACTGTCAGGCTCAGCTCGGATATGTCGATCGGCATCGAGGGCAGCTCTGCCCGAGCCCGTCACACGCTAGAGAAGGGCCAGCGAGCTTTCGCCGCGCTGTCGTGGGCCGAGGGCCTCGCGTCCCCGACAGACGTCCAAGATGCCGTCGACCGCATCGCCGGGACTGTGCGGTTCTGGCGCAGTTGGCTCGCCCGAGCACGCATTCCCGATCATCGGCTGCGGCACCCGCTCGAAAGGTCGGCGCTCACGGTCAAAGGCCTGACGTACATGCCCACAGGCGCGACCGTGGCTGCGCTGACGACGTCCCTCCCGGAAACCCCCGGGGGCGAGCGCAACTGGGACTACCGGTACTCCTGGATGCGGGACAGCACCTTCACCCTGCAGGCCCTGCACTACCTCAACCTGGACTGGGAGGCGGGCGAGTTCATGCAGTTCGTCGCCGATGTCGAGCCCAACAAGGACGGCAGTCTGCAGATCATGTACGGCATCGACGGGCGGCGCGACCTTACCGAGACAACGCGGGACGAACTATCCGGGTATGAGGGCGCTCAGCCGGTGCGAATCGGCAACGGTGCATTCGACCAGCGCCAGAACGACGTGTTCGGCGCGGTACTCGACTCGATCCTGCTGCACACCAGTCGCAGCAAGCGCCTGCCCAGGCGTCTCTGGCCGCTCGTGCAATCGCAGGCGGATTGTGCCATCGCCGCCTGGCGCGAGCCTGACCAGGGCATCTGGGAGGCGCGTGGGAAGCCCCAGCACTATGTGTCGTCGAAGTTGATGGGTTGGGTTGCGATGGACCGAGCTGCCAAGCTGGCTGCCATCCGTCACGACGGCGATCGGGAGCGGGAGTGGGGCAAGGTCGCCGAGGAAATTCGGGCGGACATCTTGGCCAAAGGAGTCAGCGACCGTGGGGTGCTGCGCCAACATTATGAAACTGACGCTCTCGACGCATCCACGTTGCTTGCCCTGCTGTTCGGATTCCTGCCCGGCACGGACGAACGGATGCACAACACCGTCAAGGCCATATCGGAGGAACTCTCCGAGAGAGGATTCATCCTGCGTTATCGCACAGACGAAACCGATGACGGGTTGTCCGGTGAGGAAGGGACCTTCCTGATCTGTTCTTTCTGGCTGGTGTCCGCCCTCACGATGGTGGGCGAGATGGGTCAGGCGACTGATCTGATGGAACGCCTTTTGCGGGTCGCTTCGCCGCTGGGCTTGTACGCCGAGGAGTTCGACGTCGACTCTGCGCGGCACCTCGGCAATGTACCGCAGGCGTTCTCTCACCTCGCTCTGATCGAGGCGGCGGGACGGATCATCCTGGCCGACCGACTCCAGGAGCTGTCGCTGTGAGTGTCCGTGTGACGACCGTTCTCGTGATCTTCGGGGCGGTGTGACTCGGAGGTCGAGTGGACGATCAGATCCAGGGCTCTTGCCACCCACCGGCGTCGGCCACGAGCTCATCGGCGGCGTTGGGGCCCCACGACCCTGGTGCGTACGGGTGAACCGGCGGCGGCGCATCGAGGAGTGGCTGCATGATCCGCCAGGCCTCCTCGACGGCGTCCTGTCGGCTGAAGCGAGTCGACCAGCCCTGCATGGCCGCATGCAGGAGCACTTCGTACGGCGTAGGCCCCTCTCCGCCTGCCTGAGCGAACTCGACGTCGAGGTCTACCGCTTGCGGCCCTGGCGCGTCGGCACGACGAGCGTCAGCTGTGATCCTCACACCGGTGAAGGGGTCCATCTTGATCACGAACTGGTTGGGCGTCGGCGCCCGATCTCCGACGAAGCCGAAGCCGAGTCGCGGCGGCTGTTTGAACACCAGACGAAGTTCGGTCTGGGTCACGGGCAGTCTCTTGCCGGTGCGGATGAAGAAGGGAACGCCTGACCACCGCCAGTTGTCGATGTCGAGGCGGAGCGCCGCGTATGTTTCGGTCGTCGAATCAGCTGCGACACCGTCGATGACACGGTAGCCGTCGTACTGACCTCGAACATAGCTGGTGGGATCAGCGCTGGGCATCGCCTTGAAGACGGCCACCTGAGTGTCCTTGATGACGTCGCGCCCCGAGGGTGCTTCCATCGCAGCCACGGACATGACCTGCATCAGGTGATTGACGACGACGTCACGCAAGGCCCCGACGGGATCGTAGAAGTGCCCGCGATCCTCGACCCCGAAGTCTTCCGCCATGGTGATCTGTACACAGTCGAGGTAGTTGCGGTTCCACACCGGCTCGAGCATGGTGTTGGCGAACCGCATGTAGAGGACCTCCTCCAGACCCATCTTCCCGAGATAGTGGTCGATGCGGTACAGCTGTGACTCATCGACGTACTGGTGTAATTCAGCGGCCAGCGCGCGAGCCGACTCGAGGTCATGGCCGAACGGTTTCTCCACGACCACGCGAGCCTGAGCAGTCAGTCCGGCCTCGGCTAGTTTCCCGACCACAGGACCGAAAAGGAACGGGGGGATCTCGAGGTAGAAGACCGGGCAAGCCGTCCCTTTGATCGCCGCGCCGATGCGCCGGTAGGTGTCATCGTCGGTGAAGTCACCGCTCACGTACGAAAGCCGAGCCGCGAAACGCTGGAACACGGCTTCGTCAAGGTGCTCGCCAGTGCCTTCGATCGACTCGCGCGCGCGTTCGACGAGCTGATTCACGTTCCAGTCGTCGACTGCGACACCGATGATCGGACATGTCAGCAAGCCCTGTGCCTCAAGCCGGTAGAGAGATCGGAACGTCATCACCTTTGCGAGATCTCCGGTGATTCCGAACACCACGAGGACGTCAGCTACCCGCGCTGGGTCACTGTCGGTCGGTGCCATCACTACCTCAATCCCCACGAGTTAGCAGCTGTGGCTATCACCAGCGGCGTAGACGCCTGAAAGCCGTACGCCCACCAAAGACCCGGGCGATGCAGTGGTCTCAGGATTCGAGGTTACGTGTTTCAGTAAGACATCACAGACCGGAACTACTGGTGGACCGACTCCGCTGGTGCGTGGCTGCGTTGCTCTTCGCCCATAGCCTCGATCAGCTGTGCGAACTGCTCCGAGTCCGGTGGCATGAATGGCTCCGCGTCAGGAACCGTCTTCAATACCCTCAGGAACTCATCCAATGACGTTCCGCTCGCGGACGGCAGGTGCGAGGAGAAGATCTGGCGGGGCTGGATCTCGCGCACCCGATCAAGAACCTCGCCGAAGGATTTGCGGTCGGTGAGGTGCACCCAAGGCGAATCGGACGTGGCCCAGCCCAGCATGCCGCCGGCCAACGCGTCTGGCGGCACATCGGCGGCGTCCTGGGTGGCTTCGGGGAGAATCGCCCCGAACGCGTCGACGGTAAACAACGCACCGGTCGAATGGTCCAGCAAACCCGTGGACATCGGGTTGTCGAAGAGGGGCGGGGCGATGGCGGTCAGGGTGCGATCTCCAAGGTGAAGCTGGTCCCCAAACCGGATCGCGTGCACCCGGTCCATAGGAACTGGCCACCAGGTTGACATCCGGAACGCGCTGAACGCGTGCGTGACGAGTTTCGCCTGCGGTGCCAGCTCCATGACTCGCCGGATGCTGCCCGTGTGGTCGGCGTCATCATGCGTCAACCACACCCACTTGAGCTCCCGCAGGTCAACAACTGAGCTGACCGCCGCGATGAAGTCATCGACGTCGATTCCGATGCCGGTGTCGATCAGCATGGGTTCTTCCGCCATCAGCAGGTACGCGTTAACGGGAAGGACGCCGACACCGGGGAGCGGCAAGTTGGCAGGAAAGACGTGCACATCTGGAGCGGCCTGATACGGAGCATCCATGGAAATCCCTTTCGAGGCTGGGGCGCCGGACACTGAAAAGTTACGCTCAGCCAAACATCAGAGCAATGGCCCTGATGGGCTAGATGGGAGCGCTCTGGCGCGGCTGCGGCAGGCAGCCCCAGGCGCTCCCCGACCGGCTCTGCTTGCTGGCGTATCGTGCGCGCATGACTGTCTTCGACGCTGCCGTGCTCGCGCGCATCGACGAGCTGACGGAGCAGCTGCTTGAGCTCTCCCATGCGCTGTACGCCGACCCTGAGCTGGCCTACCAGGAGGTGCGATCGGCAGCCCGGTGCGCTGACGTGTTGCAGGCTGGCGGGTTCGAGGTCGAACGTGGCGCCTACGGGTTGCCCACCGCGTTCGCGGCTCGAAGTGGTGGCACCGGCCGGCACCTGGTGATCTGCGCTGAGTACGACGCTCTGCCCGCGATCGGCCATGCCTGCGGTCACAACGTGATCGCTGCCTCGGGCATCGGCGCCGGCTTGGGGCTGTTGCCCGTGGCCGCCGAGGCCGGGCTCCGAGTCACGGTGCTCGGCACGCCGGCAGAAGAAGCCGGCGGCGGGAAAGTCGACCTCATCAACGCGGGTGCCTTCGAGGACGTCGACGTGGCGATGATGATGCACCCGTCGGCGTACGACGAGCCGGGTACTCCTGGACTCGCGATCGAGGAGTGGTCGGTCGTCGTCCACGGCAAGGCAGCACACGCCAGCTCAGAACCCCACCTCGGCCGCAATGCCCTCGACGGCATCGTCGCCGGCTACACCGCGATCGCGATGCTCCGCCAACACCTCGGCCCGCATCAACAAGTGCACGGCATCATCACCGAAGGTGGCGACGCTCCGAACGTCGTCCCGGAGCGCGCTGCTGCGGCGTATTACCTCCGGGCCGTTGACATGACGGACCTCGAGGACCTGCGCTCCCGAGTGCGAGAGTGCTTCGAGGGCGCCGCTGTGTCGACCGGTACGACGGTCGAGGTGTCGACGGTTGGCCA
Source organism: uncultured Actinomycetota bacterium (assembly GCA_963746185.1). Lineage (GTDB taxonomy): Bacteria > Actinomycetota > Actinomycetes > Propionibacteriales > Nocardioidaceae > CAVVAE01. The sequence continues at coordinate 633,812 of CAVVAE010000004.1, read as the reverse complement.
TGCCTACGAGCCCGTGTTGCAAAACGCCGGTCTGGTGGCAGCGTTTGCTCGAGCCTGTGACCAGATCGGACGACCTCCGACACTGGATCCAGCCGGCTCGGGTTCCGGAGGATCAACCGACTTCGGCAACGTCAGCCAACTCGTGCCAGCACTGCACGCCGACCTCGCTGTGCATTCCTGGCCGGTGGTGGCACACCAGCGTGAGTTCGCCGACCACTGCGTCGGACCGGCCGGCGACAAGACTCTCCTCGAGGGCGCGAAGGCGATGGCGTTGACCGCTCTTGCGTACGCCGAAAACCCTGCCCTGGTTGACGAATAGGCGACCTATCGCGGCATCGGCTTTCCACAGCGGCCTGGCCGTCACGGAGCCGTCCACAGGCTTCGAACATACGGTCGAAAACTGTCAGCTTCAGGTCGTAGAGTCGGCGTATGTCGACCACCATTCGAAAACGCGAAACCGATCGCTCCGGCGGTGCCAACGGCGCTGGTGGCGCGGGCGATGTGTTCGGCCGGGTTCTCAGCCAGGTGCGTGCCGAACTCAGCGAGCTGGTCGATGCTGCGGTGTGGTCGTTGGACGATGCGCGGCTGGAGACCCGACTGGGTCAGGTGTTGGCGGTTCGCGCAAGCGTCGATGAGCTGGCGGCCCGGTTCGTCAGCCAGCTTGATGACCGTGACCTCGCCGGGGCTGCAGGCGGGTCATCGACGCAGGCGTATCTGATGGCTGCCTACCGGATGCCGCGGGGTGCAGCAGCAGGATTGGTGGCCTCGCCGCGTTCGATGACCGAGCGGACCGAGGTGACCAGGCAGGCCTGGGCGGCTGGGCTGATCTCTGCCGACGCGGCGGGCCTGATCGGCAAAGCGATCGCGATGCTCGATGAAGGCATCGAGCCCAGTTGCGTTCATGGCGCCCAGGTCGACCTGATTGACCACGCTCAGACGTTAGGCCATTCCCAGTTGGCTCGGCTGACTCATCACCTGATCGAAGTCATCGACCCAGACGGTGCCGACGCCAAACTGGCCGAACAGCTTGAAGCCGAAGAGGCCCGGGCCTTAGCGGCCACCACATTTCGTGGTCGCACCGGGTTAGACGGGATCGCGTCGTTCTCGGGGAAGATGCCCAACCTGCAATTCTCGATGTTGAGGAAAGGGCTGGAAGCGGTTGCGTCCCCGCGCCGCAACCAGGTTAACCCGCCTGGCACGTCACCAGAGAAGATGCGCACTGGGCCGGGCACGTCGGACGTGGTCGACGTCGACGGCGCACACAGCGACACCGAAATAGGAGTCCTGACCTACGGCCAACGGCTGGGTCGGGCGTTCTGCGAACTCATCGAACATCTCCCGACCGACTCATTGCCTCAGCACGGGGTGGCCAACGCCTCGATGGTGGTCACCATCGACGAAGGCCGGCTCCGCTCCGGCCTTGGGGAAGCCACCCTCGACACCGGCGGTGTGATCTCAGCCGGCGAGGCTCGCCGACTCGCCTGCAACGCTGGCCTAGTTCCCCTCGTCCTGGGCGGCGACTCCAAGATCCTCGACCTCGGGATGACCCAGCGGCTGTTCGACCGCTACCAGCGACTCGCCCTGGCCCAGCGCGATGGCGGTTGCAGCTTCTCCGGCTGCGACCGGTCACCTGCCTGGTGCGAAGCCCACCACATCACTGCGTGGTCACACGGCGGACCTACCGACCTCACCAACGGTTGTCTGCTCTGCTCCTTCCACCACCACCTGATCCACAAGCGGGACTGGGCGATCGTGATGGCGGTTGACGGCATCCCCGACGTCATCCCACCGGCCCGCATCGACCCCGAACAACGACCCATCCGCCACCAACGACTCAAACGCCGACCCGGCTAGTGCGTGGAGCCGGGGTCCGCATCAGAGTGGAGCCGCAAAATAGTCACAGATGTGACCGTGAGCCAGATCGACGCGAACACCAAACTGGTCGCGACGTCGCTGAGGTGATGCGCGCCCTCGTACATCCGAGAAATGCACACCAGCGCTGGCAATAGCAGGAGGGGAGTCACCCACCACCGGGCCGCTCGCGCATAGGTCCATACCAGGACGACGATGAGGCCGTACAACGCGGTTGCGGTCCCGACATGCCCCGAGGGGAAGCTGTGCAAGGGATTGAGACCGGGGTCGAGGATTTTCACGGGCGGTCGTGGTCGCTCGACTGCGCTGGCGGACAGGATGTAGATCCCACCCACGCCAGCGGTCGTCAAACCCACGAACAGGGCGGGCCAGATGCTGCGTTGCCAGATCAGGAGTCCCACGGCGATGATCGGTGCCAGCACGAGCTCGACCCGGGTATCGCCGAGCAGGCTGACGTACTCCGCGACCTGGTTCAACGACGACGTACGCTCGCCGGCGAACCAGCGAGCCAGGTCTTCGTCCGCTGCGCCGACCGAGTCCTCGAGCGGCCCGGTGATGAGCCGGCCGACACCGACGACAAGTCCGAGCAAGACCGCCCATGCGACGACCATGACCCCGAGCTGCGCAGGCCAACGCCGATGCGGAGTGCGGGTCGTGCTTGCTGACGCGACTGAAGACACGTCTGCCCGAGAAGACATGTCGGCCAGTGTGGTGCCATCTCATGGGTGGCCGCATCTTGAAAACGGCGTATGCCGCTGCGATTGCTCTCGAGCAGCACCTCACGTTCAGGCGATCCCCTACGTTTACCAGGTGTGAGCCAAGAACCCTTCGAAGCGATCGTCGCTAGGTATGGACCGACGGTGCTGCGCGTATGCCGCGCGGTGCTTGGTCCCACTGCCGCAGACGATGCGTGGTCGGAGACGTTCCTGGCGGCCATGAAGGCGTATCCCGACCTCCCACCCGATAGCAATGTCGAGGCCTGGCTGGTCACGATCGCTCACCGGAAGGCGATCGATGTGGTGCGCGCGGAGGCAAGGCGAGCAGTCCCGACAGCCGAGCTACCCGAGAAACCGACCACCGACATTCTTCCGGGTGACTGGGAGTCCGATCTGTGGGAGGCGCTCAAAGCGCTGCCGTTCAAACAGCGCGAGACAGTCGCCTTCCACTACCTCGCCGGCCTGCCGTACGCCGACATCGCAGACATCCTCGGCGGCAGTCCCGAAGCGGCCAGAAGAGCCGCCAGCGACGGGATCGCCGCCCTCCGCAAGACCTACCTCCGAGAGCATGAAGGAAGCGACCGATGATGACCACAGAAGCAACCACGCCCCGTGGCGATGGCGACATCTTCGCCGCACTGGCCGAGATCGACGAAGGCACCGAGACCAGACTGCACACGCGACTCGCTGCCGCTGCCGACGAGGCCGGCATCCTCGACATCGCCTACCGCACGTTCGACACCGCCGTTGGCACGCTACTGCTGGCGGCGACCGAGAAGGGACTGGTCCGGGTGGCCTATCCCCGCGAGGACCACGACAAGGTCCTCGAGGTGCTGACGAGGAGTGTCAGCCCCAGGGTGTTGCACGCGCCACGACGCCTCGACCTGGCGGTTCGGGAGATCGAGGAATACTTCGACGGTCGGCGCAACGAGTTCGACCTGCCGCTCGACCTCCAGCTCGCGCACGGCTTCCGCCGTACGGTTTTGGAGCACCTCCCTGAGATCGGCTACGGCAAGACCGCGAGTTATGCGGCAATCGCGGCCGCTGCGGGCAACCCGAAGGCGGTGCGGGCTGCGGCTTCGGCTTGTGCGACCAACCCGTTGCCGGTCGTCGTACCTTGCCATCGGGTGGTTCGCAGCGACGGCACGATCGGCGGGTATGTCGGCGGCTCGGCGGCGAAGCAGACCCTGCTGACGCTGGAGGCACCAACGACCTGAATGGTCGGGTCAGCGGTAGCTGTCGGCGTCGTCGAGGTCTTCACTGCCGAACGCAATGCTGCCGTCGGTGTCATAACCGACGTGGACGCCGTCGCTGTTGTGACGAGGCTTCCCCATCACAATGTCGTCCGCGATCCAGCTCGGACCTTGGTAGTGCCCGAGCCGTTCGACGAGACGCTCGAGGTCAATCACCGTGGTGTAGGGGGTCACCCGACCGATCCGGATCCGGGTGCGAAAGGAACGCCGATCGAGTAGGAAGCCATGGGGGCGAACCCAGCGGGGGATTGACGCGGCGAGCTGGTTGAGCTGCTCGGTGTCACCTTCCAGGCCGGCCCAGACGGCGTCATCACCGTCCTCAGGCAGGGGAGTGACCACCGCGAGTCGGAGCTCCATGGGGAGCACGGAGCGCAGCTCATTGCGCAGGAGTCGTTGGAGGCCGATCGAGTCCTGCATGGCTACGTTGCCGAATCTGGCGAGGTGGAGCAGCCACAGGGCGGGGTCAAGCCAGTTGATCTGGGTGTCCTGGATCGACATGTCATCCAGTGCGCTGGCCAGGTGGAGGACAGCGTGCTCAGGAGGCTGGATAAACGCGTTGATGCGCATGGCGGCATTCTCGCACTTTCGACGGCGTCAGCCTGCCAACCGGCCAAATCGTGACGCTGAGATGTAGAAATACCGTCCGAACGGACGACTCCCAGCACCCTGCGACGACCCGGAACAGTCGCGGGAACGGCTCAAACTGTTGCATGCTGGACCCGGGTCCCGCACCTTCGAGGTCCTCCCCACGGAAAGGCCCACCCGCATGCACGCTCGTCGCGCCGTCGTCGTCACCGCCCTCGCCAGCTGCACCGGCCTCCTACTGTCTGGTTCGAGCCCGGTCAGTGGCCAGCCCGCCAACCTCGCGCTGTCGAGCGCCGCGAAGGCTCCGGCCGTGGCGGGATGTCGGGTCTTCCCAGCGAACAACTTCTGGAACACCCCGGTGTCGTCGCTTCCGCGTCACCCGCGCAGCAGGCAGTGGATGTCGCACATGTCGCCCTCAACGCGATTGCACCCGGACTTCGGGCCGAGCTTCGGTGAACAACGCGTTCCCTACGGCATCCCGGTCACCACCGTCGGGGCGGGACATCGACGCGTGCACGTGCGGTTCGTGTACGCCGGTGAGTCTGACCGAGTGCGCTACCCCCTTGGCGCAGACACCCGCATCGAAGGCGGCCAGATGCGCAGTGGGGATCGGCACGCCATCGTCGTCGACAAATCACGCTGCCGCCTCTATGAGACGTTCGCGACGACGAAGCGGCATGGCCACTGGCGCGCGGGATCCGGTGCGACCTGGAGCTTGAAGGGCAACGCGCTGCGTCCTCAGGGCTGGACCTCGGCCGACGCCGCCGGGCTCCCGATCCTGCCGGGCCTGTTGCGCTACCGGGAGGTCGAGGTGACCGGCCGGGTCACCCACGCGATCCGGTTCACCATGGACCTCACTGACCGGCGGCACGTGTGGCCGGCCCGTCACGACGCGGGCTCGCGCTCGAGTCATGCCTATCCACCGATGGGAGCGCGGTTCCGCCTCAAGCCTGGCTTCAACCTCGGACATGCCCGTAAAGACACGCAGGTGGTGCTGCGGGCGATGAAGCGTTACGGACTCGTCCTCGCCGACAACGGGTCACCGTGGTTCTTCCAGGGTGAGTCCGCGCGTCACTGGCCGTCGGGTCTGCTCGACCAGCTCAAGCGCATCCCGGCGAGGGCTTTCGTTGCGGTGAACACCAACTCGATGAAGATCCGCGCCAACAGCGGCCAAGCCCACCAGAGGTAGCCGGCCGACTCAGGAGACTGGGCGCTGGAGCACCAGGCAATAGTCGCCGCTGATTCCTGGAGGCTGCCGGTTCCAACAGAGGTACGTCTCCTGGCGAAGCGTCAGCTGCTTCGAGATGACGCGGGCGATGTCCCACGCCAGTGGTGTCATCACGTCGTCCGACACGATGTTGGCGACGTTGACGACGACGTAGCCTCCCGGTCGCATCAATGCCGCCACCTGACCGAAGACCTCGCCGATCTCGCGAAGGTAGGTCGGGTAGTCGCCGGTATCTGTCTCGTACGCCTCGAGCGGGTTCTCAGGGTGGTCGTTGACCGTCATGTACGGCGGAGACGTGAGGCATAGTGCCACCGGCTCCGTCACGAGCTGATCGAGCCGGCGTGCGTCGCCGCAGACCACCGCCTCCGGTGCGGTGAGCCGCGCCCTCATCTGCTCGACCCGCTCCGGTAGCAGCTCGACCCCAAGGGCTCGACGCCCGAGCCGCTCCGCGACCACCAGCGTCGTACCGAACCCGGCGAACGGGTCAAGCACGAGGTCACCCGGCTCGGAGTACTCCTCGATGACGGTCTCGGCGAGCGACTCGGTGAAGTGCACGATCTCCTGCCCATGCGGAGGTCGCTGGGCCGCGAGCTCGGAGAGGCTCTGCAGCAGGAAGGGCTTCACGTGACCATTCTGAGGCCAAGCGCCGATCAGCCGTCCAGGTCGACCGACAGCGGGCGTTTGAGATCCGAAGCGTGCCACAGGAAGTCGATCTGTTGCTGTTTCCGCATGATGCAGTGCTCCAGGAGGTGTTCGAGAGCCTCGCTTCGTGGCTCCTGACCAGAGTGCGGGATGACGGCATGCAGCGCCGCGACCCCCTTCGCTTCGTGCTGCAGCAGTCCCTTGAGGGCCTTCCCGGTGTCAGGGTCAACGGTCACGTCCGCTGCCTTCATCGACGGAGTACCGCCAAGGGCGGACAACTTCTCGATGAGTTGGTAGGTGTCTTCGAGCTCGGCCAGCACGAACTCGCGCAAGCTCTGCTTGATCGCGGTCGCCTCGATACCGCGCATGCTGCCCGCCAACAGCGCCATGGCGAGCACCGATTCGGCTTGCATGTCGATCGCCTTGCCCAAGCTTTCGTGGACGGCTTTGACGTCCATCGGGTCACTCACCGGGGATCACTCCTTGACTGGTTGGCTGCCCAAGCGCACCGCGCCGGGGTCACCGAGTCAACAGCACTCAGGCACCTTCGGCACGCCGAAGGTGAAGCCACCTTGCCCTATCTGCTAATCTCTACTAATTCACTAGAGTTTAACCTGAACGAACCCACACCAGCGGGACTGAACAGCCCAAGGAGGGCGAGCGCATGACGCAGCTGACTGAACGTGCACCGGAGGCGCGCTCAACGCGACGCGTTCCCGTGCTGGACGACGCCCAAGCGATCGTCGTTGCACATGAGCTTGCCGAAAGCTCGCCCGAACCCACACGCTGCACGACCCGGTGCGCTGGAAGTACCACCACTTGGGTCGCTCGACGCTGCTCGGCATCAGACCACCCCGGCACGGCCAGATCTGACCATCGCGCGTCATGCGCTAGGGCATCGGCTGGACCGAAACTTCCTCAGTCTCGCCGTGCCAGGACTGCCACAGTGCGGCATACGAGCCGTCGTTGGCGATCAGCTCGTCGTGCGAACCGATCTCGGAGATCCGTCCGTCCTCGACCACCGCGACGCGGTCAGCGTCGTGTGCGGTGAACAGCCGGTGCGCGATCGCGATCACGGTCCGCCCCTCCAGGACCGCCGCGAGAGACCGCTCGAGGTGGCGGGCCGACCTCGGGTCGATCAGCGACGTGGCCTCATCGAGCACCAGGGTGTGTGGGTCGGCCAGGACGAGTCGGGCGAGCGCAAGCTGCTGCGCCTGCGCGGGCGAGAGCGACAGGCCGCCTGAGCCAATCCTGGTAGTCAGCCCGTTGGGCAACGCCAACACCCAGTCGATGGCGTCGACCGCGCGCAGTGCGTTAAGCATCCGGTCATCAGACGCCATGTCATCTAACGCCAGAGCGAGGTTCTCCCTCACCGTCCCGACAAACACGTGGTGTTCCTGCGTCACCAGGGCGACATAGCCACGCAGGTCGTCCAGTGGCAGCTCGGTCATCCCGACATCGCCGATCGTCACGGTTCCGCTCCTGGGCGGGTGGATGCCGGCCAGCAACCTGCCGAGCGTCGACTTGCCCGCCCCCGACGGCCCAACCATCGCCACGCGTTCGCCGCGGTCGACCCGGAGGTCGACGCCATGGAGCACATCGCGGTCGTCGACGTAGGCGAACCGGACCTCGTCGGCCTCGATGTCTTCGTGTGAAGGCGTACGGCCGGTCACGGTGCGGTCGTCGGGCACGCTGGCGATGCCGAGCAGCCGAGCTAACGACGTCGCTCCTACCTGAAGCTCGTCAAGCCAGGAGAGCAGTCGGTCGACGGGATCGATCAGCGCCTGGACATACAGCGTTGCCGCAGTCACGTCCCCGATGTCAACGGTTCCTTGCGAGTGGAGGTAGCCGCCGAACATCAGCGTGACAACGGTCGGCAGCAGGTAGCCGATCTCGGCCGACGGGAACCACATGGTCCGCAAGAACAACGTGTAGCGCTCAGCGGCGTACGACTCGGCGATGTCGTCGTCGACCTGCTCGATCCGCCGCCTCTCCAGACCGAGCGCCTCGACAGTCCTGGCGCCGTCGGTGGTCTCGGCAACCGTGGCGTTGATCGCGGCGTACGACGCGGACTCGCGGAGGTAGCCGTCCTTGGCCCGGTGCAGGTACCACCGAGTCGCGACGAACAGCAGCGGTACGCCGAGGACGAGCGGCACCAGCACCCACCACCCGACCAGGATGCAGGCGACGATCGTGAAGATCGTGGTGACGAACGCGATGATCGTCTCGGGTACGGCGAACCGCACCGACCAGCCGAGCGCTTCGACGTCGCGGGACGTGCGTGTCAGCAGGTCGCCGGTGCCAGCCCTCTCGACCGTGGAGACCGGGAGCGCGAGGGCCTGCTCGACGAAGTTCTCGCGCAGCTCAGCGAGCAGCTTCTCGCCGAGAGCGAAGGAGGCGTAGCGGGCGTAGCGCGTCAGCACGGTCTGCGCCAGCAGGAAGGCCGCAATCGCAATGATGGTCTTGTCGACGGTCGACACAGTCGTGCCATCCGACACGTCCTGGACCAGGTCCCCGATCAGTTTGGGCGCGGCGAGACCGGCGATGGCGGCGAGCGAATGCAGCCCGACGGCCACCCCCAGGGCCCGGGGGTGGGTGCGTGCCATCTGCGCCGCGTAGCGGCGGACCGTGCGGCCATCGGCGATCGGTAGCAGCGTTCTCATTCGTCTTCTCCTCGCGCCACGATGCGGCGGTAACGCGGGTCATCGAGCAAGTCGCGGTGCCGGCCCACGGCCACCACCTTTCCTCGCTCGACCAACGCGACCTCGTCGGCGTAGTCGAGCATCAGCGGGCTCGCGGTCGTGACGACAGTCGTGCGGCCCGACCGGTGACGGTGCAGTCGCTCGGCGATCCGGGCCTCGGTGTGTGCGTCGACCGCAGAGGTCGGCTCGACCAACACCAAGATGTCAGGGTCGGCGACGAGGGCGCGCGTGAGCACGAGCCGCTGCCGCTGCCCGCCGGAGAACGACCTGCCGCGCTCCTCGACCTCCGCCTCGAGTCCACCGTCAAGCGTCTCGAGCACGTCGTCTGCTGAAGCCGTCGCGATGGCCGACATGATGTCGATGTCAGTCGCTGATCCACGCACGTCGAGCTCATCGCGGAGACGGCCACTGAACAGCGTGGCGTTCGCGTCGCTCACCAGGATCGCCTGGCGGACGAAGGCCCTGTCCATGTCGGACAACGAGACGCCGTCGAGCAGAGCCGGTCCTTCGGCAAAGCGGCCGAGACGATCCGCCAACGCTGCCGACTCCTCGGGGATCTCCGCCACGACAGCGGTCATCTGCCCCGAGCGCACCCGCAAGCCCGACCTGACGTCGACCAGGTCGCCGCTCGTCGAAGCCGTCTGGGGCACCTCGATGTCCTGCACTTCCGGCTCCACCGACATGACGTGGCAGATTCGCCGGCCAGCCACCAGGCCGCGGATGAGCTTGTTGGCGACTTCAGTGCCGGTGCGCAGCGGGATCATCAGGAAGGCTGAGTAGCCGTAGAACGCCACCAGCTCGCCCGGAGTGATGGTGCCCTCGACCGCGAACCGGGCGCCGATCCAGACGACGATGACGACGAACAAGCCCGGCAGGAACACCTGCAGTGCATCGAGCAAGGACTGAAGCTTTGCTACCTGCACGCCTGCTTGGCGGACCCGCTGAGACTCTTCGACGTACCGGCGATGGAAGACCTCTTCGCCGCCGATACCACGGAGCACGCGGAGGCCACCGACGATGTCGGACGCGAGCGTGTTGAGGTCGCCCATCATTTCGCGCTGCGCCATGTTGCGGCGCTGCAGCGGCTTGAGCAGTGGTCCGAGCAGCAAAAGCAAGGCGGGTACGCCGATGAGTACGACGAGCCCGAGCGTCACCGAGGCATGGAGCAAGATCGCTGCGACGACGAAGAATGACACGACTGCACCAGCTGCGCGTCCCATCACCTCGATGGAGTTGCCGACGTGGGCCAGGTCAGACGAGCCGATCGACACCACCTCACCCGTGGAGACGCGACGTGGGAGGGTCGCTCCGAGTCGGACGGCATGGCGTGACACGACCTGAACGGTGCGGTAGGCCGCGATCAGCCAGTTGGCGACGGCGAAGCGGTGACGCAGGATGCCGGCCCCGGCCTGCAGGAGGCCAACTCCCAGCAGGACCAGGGCCCACATCCAGAGCCGGCTCATGTCATCGGCGCGAACGCCCTCGTCAATCGCCCGCCCGATGATGGCCGGCATCACGGACTGCGCCACCATCCACACGATCCCGAACGTGACACCGCCCATCACCGTGGACATCTGCCCGCGAGCGACCCACCACAGATAGCGGCCGGGTGAGCGGACGTCGGGTGTCCCCGGGTCGAGGAGAGGAAGTTGACGCATAACACGCCAACGGTACGGATGACGTGGGGTGTCACGCCATTGGTTTACCTGCTCAGAGCGGGCCCTCGGTGGTGTCTTGGTGCTGTTCGACGGAGCTTTCGGGATGCGGCTCCGAATGTTGCTCAACAACGGGCTCGGAGTACGACGTCTGGGGTTGCTGGTTGCGTGGGACGAGCGCGGCGATGAGGCCTACCGCGCCGGCGGCGACCAACGTGATCGGGCCACCGATCCAGGCGTGTTGGTAGTCGAGAACGTCGGTGACGGTCAGCAACCAGACAACGGTCAAGCCGACGAAGATGGTGCCGAAGACCAACGAGATGACGTCAGTTGCATGCCGCGGGAACATGGCCGTCTCCTATCCAGGTAAGCGTGCTGAAGTTGCTGCTCGCGGTTGGGCTCTGCAGCAGAGCCGCGCTGCCGGGACAGTCAAAGCGCCGGATTTCGATCTGGCCGAAAGTCAGGTCCACATCGATCGACACTCGTGGACGGCCATCGAAACTGGGGTCGATCGCCGCCTGTTGACCGCCGTTGTCGAGGTTGCGGATCGAGGCTGCTCCCTTGATGTCACCGCCGTCGACCTCCGCCCTCACGTCGGCATCCAACGAGGTTGGGATGATGATCTCGACCTCTCCAACATGGGCGTCGACGTGGATGGTCCGACCGTCCAGGTCTGCCAGGTCACGCACCTCCTCGAGATGGACGACCATGCGTCCGGCCCCATGCTCGTAAGTGCTCTCGACACTTGACGCTGTTGGCGGGTAGTAGATCCGCTCGCCGTATGGACCGGGACCGATGACGGTGAGGACGACAGTGGCGAAGACGCTCAGCAGGCCGACGGGGATCAGCAGCTTGGCGCGTCCGAACCACGTCCCGACGATGAGGCCGATCGCGGAGATCGCTAGCACGGTGCCGGGATACACCGATGGGTGAATGTCCGCGCCGGACGCGTCGGCGAACCACACTCCGCCGAGTGCCAACGCCATGCACGCGAGAGCAATCAGGACGAGTCGAGACCGGCTGGCTGGTGGCCGGGGCGGGGAGGAGGCCCCGGCACGATGGGATGGGGAACACTTGGACCTCCCGAGTCGGAGTTCCGCCGCCACCAGCTCCGCACCTCGGCGTCTCGCTGTTCGGGTGTCACAGCGGTCGGGAGAACCGCCGTGTCAGTGCCAGACGTCGTACTGCTGAGGTCGGTGGTCTCGAGGTCAGCCTCGGGGGTGGGCACGTCGGTAGCTGTCACGCCGTCGTCCGTGGTCGCGGGGTCAGCCGGGATAGGAGGGGCCGCGTCACCTCCGGGTGCAGGGCTCGCCGGGCCCGAGCGCCGGCTGAACAACGCAAAGAGCACCAGAGCCAACAGGCTCACCGTGATCACGGCCCACGGGTTCGGGGTGGCAAAGCCGATGGCGCCGATCAACATGAGGCTGGCCACGATCGCCGCCAGCGACAGGCCGAGCACCATCACGCGTTCCGGATCTTGACGGAACGTCCGCGAGACCCAGGATTGTTCGGCGTTGTCGGCAGGGATGGTCAGCCACGCCAAGATGTACAGGACGATGCCTGCACCACCGAAGATCGTGAGCGCGCCGAAGATGACCCTGATCAGCACCGGGTCGATGTCGAGGTGACGGCTGAGGCCCTCGGATACACCGCCGAGGATGGGCCGGTTCGAGGCACGGCGGAGCCGCCTCAGATCCCGAACCTGCTCCTTGGTGACGCGCGGTCCAGCGGTGGGTGGTGGTGTCGTTCCTGTCATACCTCTACCTTGGCTGCCCGTTGGTCTCGCGGGTATCGGGGAACCCCCCGATCTTGGACCGGCAACCCTGACCCTTCCTCAGGTGTCGCTCAGGGCTGAGGCCGATGGTGTTGCGCGTGCCGTGCGACGATCATGGACATCATGACGCAGACGCTTCTTGAACCGCGGCGCGTCACCCGCGACCCGGACGACCGGTTTCTCGCCGGTGTCGCTTCGGGGGTTGCCCGACATCTGGGCCTCCAGCCCATGGTGGTGCGGGTGGCCTTTCTCGTGATGGTGCTGTGGAGTGGTTTCGGAGTGCTCTTGTACGCCGGCTTATGGGCGTTCGTACCGTTGCGCCATCCGGGTCTGGACAGCCCCGATGCCCCGGGCCTCGCCTCCGCGACCCGTCGCGGGTTCAGGGCCGGCCGGAGCATCCGGCGCCGTGATGTCGGTGTCGTGGCGTCGATCGGCGCGATGGCGCTCGGCGGGATCGTGCTGCTGCAGTACGCCGGCCTCTGGGTGAGTCCGCGGCTGTTCTGGCCGCTGCTGGTCGCAGCGACCGGCCTGGCGTTGCTCTGGTGGCAGGCGGACGAAGGCGATCGCGCTGCCTGGTTGTCGACATCCGGTGGTTGGAAGGCCTGGTTACGGATTCTGATCGGAGTGTCGTTGCTGACCGGCGCGGTGTTCCTCGCACTGTTCCAGGCCGGCGTGGCAGGAACGTTGGATGACGCGCTCGGGGCCATCATCCTCGCCGTCGTCGGCGTCGGACTCGTGCTCGGTCCCTGGTTGGTGCGGCTGAACCGAGACCTGCGCCGTGAACGCGGCGAACGCATCCGCACCCAGGAACGCGCCGACGTGGCTGCTCATCTCCACGACTCGGTGCTCCAGACCTTGGCCATGATCCAGCGTCAGGCGGGCGATGCCCAGGTCGTCAGCCAGCTTGCGCGAACGCAGGAGCGGGAGCTTCGCACGTGGCTGTTCGAGTCACCCGACGCGAACGGGGCCACTTTGAAGACTGCGCTGCAGGAATCCGTCAACGAAGTCGAGGCCGCTCACCACCTGCCGGTGGAGCTTGTCGTCGTCGGCGACCATCCGATGGACACCAGAGGGTCGGCGCTCGTTGCAGCAACGCGTGAGGCGATGGTCAACGCGGCCAAGCACTCGGGCGCGTCGCGCATCGACGTCTACGCTGAGGTGGGTGCCGAAGAGACAGAGCTCTTCGTCCGGGACCGTGGCGTCGGGTTCGAGCTCGCTGAGGTGCCGGATGACCGGCTCGGCGTACGTCGCTCGATCATCGACCGACTGGAGCGCCATGGCGGTCGGGCCGAGGTCCGTAGCGACCAGGACAACGGCACCGAGGTGCGGTTGACCTTGCCTCACACCAACACTTTGGAGAGTTCCCCATGATCAAGAGACTGCGGGTCGTCCTGGTCGACGACCATGCGATGTTCCGCACGGGCGTCAAGGCCGAGCTCGGGACGGATGTCGACGTGGTCGGTGAGGCCGCTGACGTCGACGAGGCGGTGGAGACCATCACCCGTGAAGTCCCCGACGTCGTACTGCTCGACGTCCATCTGCCCGGTGGTGGCGGCACCGAAGTGCTGCGCCGGGTCGCACTGCGGCTGCCCGACGTCCGCTTCTTGGCGCTCAGTGTTTCCGACGCCGCCGAGGACGTCATCGCGGTCATCCGAGGCGGCGCCCGTGGATACGTCACGAAGAACATCACTGGCAAGGAGCTGGTGGCCGCGCTGCGCCGTGTCAACGACGGTGACGCTGTCTTCTCGCCTCGCCTCGCAGGGTTCGTCCTCGACGCGTTCGCCGGACAGTTCGATGTGGCCGATGTCGACGAGGACCTGGACCGGCTGACCGAGCGGGAACGTGAGGTGATGCGGCTGATCGCCCGTGGCTACGCCTACAAGGAGGTCGCATCGAAGTTGTTCATCTCGATCAAGACGGTCGAGACCCACGTGTCGAGCGTGTTGCGCAAGCTCCAGCTCTCGAGTCGACACGAACTGACACGCTGGGCATCCGAACGTCGACTGCTCTGACGGGCCATGATGGGAGCCATGGCCGAGGTCAAGGACGTGCCCGAGGAGGGCCGGTACGAGCTCTACGTTGACGGCCATCGGGCCGGGTTCATGGACTACTTCATCCGGGGCGACACCTTCACGGCGCTGCACACCGAGGTCGACGACAAGTACAGCGGGCAGGGCTTGGCGGCGGAGCTCGTCACGACCGTTCTCGACAAGCTCCGTGACGACGGCATGGCGCTGCGACCGCTGTGTCCGTATGTGAAAGATTTCCTGGAGAAGCATCCTGAGTACCGCGACTTGGTCGCGCCGAAGAAGGGGCTCTAAGTGGAATTCGGCCGTGATGTCTTGCTCTTCATCCACCTGTGCGGGTTCGCTGCTCTGTTCGGTGGCGCCGTCGTCCAGGTCCGTGACGAGGTCAAGGTGGTCAACACGGCCATGCTCTACGGGGCGCTCACCCAGGTGGTCACAGGCCTGCTGCTGGTGGGGGTGATCGAAGGCCTCGACGAAGAGGTCGACAACACCAAGGTGGGGGTGAAGCTCGGTGTCGCCCTCGTGATCGCCGTGCTCTGCTGGGTCAACCGTCGTAAGGGGAACGTTCCCAGTGGCCTGTTCTACGTGATGATCCTGCTGACGCTCGTGAACGCCGGCATAGCGGTGTTCTGGTAGACGAATAGTCAGATCTTTTCGACGGGGGAGTAGCGAAGCAGCAACCGCTTGACTCCGAGGGAGCCGAAGTCGACCGAGGCCACCGACTTGTCGGCGACTCCCTCGACGGTGACGACCGTGCCCATGCCAAACGTGTCGTGGACGACCCGGTCGCCGGGCGCGAGGTTGGGGACTGGCCGGGTGCCCTTGGTCGGCTTGGCTGCCGGCAGGTTCGGCGCGCGTCGTCCGGTGGCGGTCGCACTCGCGGGAATGTAGCCGCCGCCATCGACGTACCGGCTCGAGGCCGACGAGCTGCCCCACGTGGTCTGGGCCGACTCGGTGCGCTTCCAGTCGATCAGCGTCTCCGGCAGCTCTTCGAGGAACCGCGAGGCCGGGTTGTGCTGAGGAGCACCCCATGCTGACCGCACCACTGCCCGGGAGACGTAGAGCCGCTGCTGGGCGCGCGTGAGCCCGACGTAGGCCAGCCGGCGCTCCTCCTCGAGCTCGGGTTGATCTCCCAACGAGCGCGAGTGCGGGAAGATGCCGTCTTCGAGACCGGTCAGGAAGACGACCGGGAACTCCAACCCTTTGGCCGTGTGCAGGGTCATCAGCGTGACGACACCGCCCGACTCGTCTTCATCAGGGATCTGGTCGGAGTCGGCCACCAGGGCGACCCGCTCGAGGAACTCGCCGAGCGTGGCGTCCTCGCGCTCGTCAGCGAACTCTCGTGCCACCGCGACCAGCTCACCGAGGTTTTCGACGCGGGTCTCGTCTTGCGGGTCATCGGATGACTCCAGCTCGGCGAGGTAGCCGGACCGGGTGAGCACCGCCTCGAGGATCTCGTCTGGCCGGGCACCTTCGTCGACGAGTTGTTGCAGGCCTTCGATCAGGGAGACAAACCCTTCGACGTTGCGCAACGAACGAGTGGCGATGGCGGGTGCTTCGGCAGCGTTGCGAAGCGCCTCCCAGTAGGACGTAGCCGTGCGCTGCGCGAGGTCGTCGACGCAGGCCTCGGCCCGGTCGCCGATGCCGCGCTTGGGAACGTTGAGGATGCGGCGCAGCGAGACCGTGTCATCAGGGTTGACCAGCATCCGCAGGTAAGCCAGGGCGTCGCGGATCTCACGGCGTTCGTAGAACCGGACGCCGCCGACGACCTTGTAGGGCAGCCCGACCCGGATGAAAACTTCCTCGAAGACGCGGCTCTGCGCGTTCGTGCGGTAGAAGACGGCGACCCCACTTGGCTGCACGAGACCTTCGTCGCTCAGCCGGTCGATCTCCTCGGCGACGAACTGCGCCTCGTCGTGCTCGTTGTCGGCGACATATCCGGTGATCGGCTCGCCGTCACCTGCGTCGGACCAGAGGTTCTTGGCCTTGCGTCCCTTGTTCTGCGCGATCACCGCGTTCGCGGCCGACAAGATGGTCTGGGTCGAGCGGTAGTTCTGCTCGAGCAGAACGGTCGTGGCGTTGGGGAAGTCCTCCTCGAACTGGAGGATGTTGCGGATGTTGGCCCCGCGAAACGCGTAGATCGACTGGTCGGCGTCACCGACCACCATCAGCGCGGCCGGGTCGGCGGCCGGCTCGCTGACCTCGCCTGGCTCGGTGCCCACCAGGTCGCCATCCGCCGTACGACGGCTGGCCCCGGCTCCGCAGAGCTCACGGATCAAGACGTACTGCGCGTGGTTGGTGTCTTGGTACTCGTCGACCAGCACGTGGCGGAACCGGCGACGGTAGGTCTCGCGGACGTCAGGGAAGGCTTGGAACAGGTGCACCGTGGTCATGATGAGGTCGTCGAAGTCCAACGCGTTGGCGTCACGAAGGCGCGCCTGGTAGGCGGTGTAGCACTCGGCGAACGTGCGCTCGAGGTGGTTGTTGGCCTTGGCGGCAGCAGCCTCGGGGTCGAGCAGCTCGTTCTTGCAGTTGCTCACCCAGTTGAGAACGGCGCGCGGGTTGTAGCGCTTCTGGTCGAGGTCGAGATCCCGGCACACCAACGCCATCAGGCGCCGGGAGTCGGCATCGTCGTAGATCGAGAAGTTGGAGCCGTAGTTGAGTCGGGAGATCTCTTTGCGCAGGATGCGGACGCACGAGGAGTGGAAGGTCGAGACCCACATGATCTTGGCTCGGCCACCGACCAGTTCCTCGACACGCTCCCGCATCTCGGCGGCGGCCTTGTTGGTGAACGTGATCGCCAGGATCGCAGCCGGGTGGGTGCCGCGCTGCGCGAGCAGCCAGGCGATCCGTCGCGTCAGCACCCGCGTCTTGCCGGAGCCGGCACCCGCGACGACGAGCAGCGCGCTGCCTTCGTGGGTGACAGCCTCGCGCTGCGAGGGGTTGAGCCCCTCGAGCAGCTCCTCGGGCGTGGGTCGCCGTCGCCGAGGGCGGTCGTCAGAGTCGTTGGCCCCTGCTGTGTCGACAGAATCGACCTCAGGATCGGCCAGCGGAGGGAGCGGAATCAGCGCAGACATGTCTTACAAATTCTATGTGCTCGGGCCGACATCTAGGCGCGAGGCGCCAGCTGGGAGTCGCAGTTAGGTGAGCGGGATGCCGTGCTCGGCGAAATACGGCACGGGGTCAACGCCGTTGTGAAGGTCAGAAGCCAGCCGGTACTCGAAGTGCAGGTGGTAGCCGTAGGCGTTGCCGGTGTCGCCGACCCGGCCAAGGGGCTGGCCCTTCAGGACCGACTCACCCTCGGTGACCTCGATCGCGGAGAGGTGGTTGTACCAAACCTCGTCGCCGTTATCGAGCTGCATCCGGATCTGGTTGCCGTAGGGGCCGTCCCACCCGGTCTGGACGACGGTCGCGTTCGCGACTGCGACGACTGGTGTGCCGTACGCCGTCGAGAAGTCGATACCCGTGTGGTAGCCCGATGACCAGTAGCCGCCGGCCTCGCCGAACCACGTCGAGATGTTGAAGCCGGTGGTCGGCATCACCCACAGGTCAGACGCAAGCTCCTGCGCATAGTTCTCGGCACTGCTTGCCGCCGACTGAAGGAGGTCGGTGCGCGCCTGGGCTTGTTTCTCCGCCAGGCTCTGCAGCGAGGCGTTGCCGCCGCCCTTCGTCACGCTGGGCCGGTCGCTGGCGCGGCTGACCTGGGTGGCGTCGCGACCCGAGAGGGACGCGGAGGAGAGGTTGGCGACGTAGCTGCCGCGGTTGTGCGAGGCCGTGGGGGTGGTGCTGTCGCCGGCCGAAATGG
This sequence comes from uncultured Actinomycetota bacterium, assembly GCA_963746185.1. Lineage (GTDB taxonomy): Bacteria > Actinomycetota > Actinomycetes > Propionibacteriales > Nocardioidaceae > CAVVAE01. The sequence goes on along the minus strand of CAVVAE010000004.1, from coordinate 615,553 downwards.
CCTGCCCGGCCGTTGCCGCTCCGACAGCTGCGACCAGCAGGGCTGCGCCACCGATCATCGACGAAAGCGAGAGCGCGGAGGACCTTTGGGGAGCGCGTGCAGCCCGACGCCGGCCGGCTGGTGAAGCCGACGTAGGTGCCTGGACTGCTGCCTTGGTGGCGCGGTGCTTCTCAGCACGGTGCGACGACACGCTCAGGGGATCCTTTCGGGGTGCGCAGCGAAGGAGGGGGCACGAAGGTCCGAGACTAACGGAGAACCGAGCCTTTGAGAAACCCATGTAAGGACCAACTGTGGACCCGTCGAAAGGTTAGGCGCCGCAATACGGCGCAATATCAACCGTTCGGACGTTGTCCATGTGGGTTGAGTCACCTGTTTCAACCCATCACGGACAGTTCGTCATCTGCCTCGTCGCCAAGGTCGTTCGTGGCGATGCGCAGTTCGTCGAAGTGACGGTGGTGAGCAAGCGTCGTACACGTCTCGTGGACAATCCGCCCATTGATGGGCAAGGAGAGGTGGCCGACCCCGCGCACCAGCACGTTGACGACGTCGAGGTCTTCGTGGGCCAGCCGGGCGTTTCGGGCCGGCACGATCAGCTGGTCGACGTCGCTGTAGAAGGCCAGGAAGCGGGTGGAGCAACCCGGGGCGGGCGCTGCGAGCTCGGCCAGCACCTCACTGCCTGGCCTCAGCTGGCGGGCTAGTCGGTTGGGCAGCAGTCGCGCGGCATGGGTGCCGTCGTGTGGGCTGCCGAGGGTAACCAAGGTGTCGACCCTGTGGTCGCCTCCGAGTCGTTGGACGTAGTAGCGCGCGATGAGGCCGCCCAGGCTGTGGCCGATGACGTGCACTCGATCGGAGCCGGTTTCGTCGCCGAGGGTCTCGATGAACTCTCCGAAGCGCTCAGCAGTCGAGCGGAGGTCGTTCGTCTGAGGGCCGTAGGAGAAGCTCCGGATGCAGCCGAATCCTCGGCGTCGCAGACCGCGGCGGAGCATCGTGAAGATCGTGCGGTTGTCGACGACTCCATGCACCAGCACGATCGGCGTCGTCGCGGCCTCGACGCTGGCACCGATCAGCACCCGCTGAGCAGGCGGCAAGTCGGTCAGGGTGAAGCGGGTGGGGTCGAGATCGTCGCCACGGTCGCGAAACAGGCCGAGCGGGTAGGTGGCGCAGTGGGCGGTAACCCAGCCGATCTCGACGGCAGCAGCCGAGACAGCGCGAACGGCCGGGAGCACTGAGGGGAAAGCCGGGCGGCTTAACATCTTGCTCTCACCCACTTCCTCGCTGACGACATGTTTCCACCGTCGTGACTCGCTGCGGTGACTCCCGAAGCACAGTGATCGTAATCACACGCTACCCAGAAGGTGGCCGGGGGACGTGCATTGGCTAGTCTGCGAGCGTCGTACAACAAGTCGGACAGCAGCCGTGTGGACAAACCTGCGGCAAAGGGTGAGAGGCGGTGAGCAGCACGTGGCCCCCATTCGCGTGGTGATCGCCAAGCCGGGACTGGACGGTCATGACCGCGGTGCCAAAGTCATCGCTCGCGCTCTCCGCGATGCAGGTATGGAGGTCATCTACACCGGTCTGCACCAGACGCCCGAGCAGATCGTCGAGACCGCGCTGCAAGAGGACGCCGACATCATCGGACTCTCGGTGCTGTCCGGTGCTCACATGACCCTGTTTCGGAAGCTGCTCGCGTTGCTTGCTGAGCGCGACGCCGGCGACATCCTGGTCTTCGGCGGCGGCATCATCCCCGAGGCCGACATCCCGCTCCTTGAGGAGGCTGGGGTGGCGAAGATCTTCACCCCTGGCACCAAGACCCAAGACGTCGTCAACTGGGTCAACTCCGCGATGAGCGACGCCTGAGCCTGGCGCTGGAGTTCACTCCGCGCCGCGGCTGACGACGCCCTCCTTGAGCTTCGCCACAGCGAAGCCCCAGGCCTGCTCCAGTCCAGGCTTCGGCGGAACCGCCACCTCTTCGGCGTTCGTCTCGACGTCCAGGAGCACCGGACCAGGGTGTGCCAGCGCCTGCTGCACGGCCCGGTGCACATCGCCGGGGTCAGTCACTTTGATTCCCGTGAGGCCCATCGCCTGCGCCACGGCAGCGAGGTCAGGGTTGTGCAGAACCGTCCCGAACTCTGGAAGGCCCCCTTCTTCCTGCTCGAGCTTCACCATGCCGAGTCTGCCGTTGTTGAAGACCACGAAGGTCGCCGGAAGTTCGTGGCTCACCGCAGTGAGGAGATCGCCGAGCAGCATCGTGAGTCCGCCGTCGCCACAGAACGCAATGACCTGACGAGATCGGTCGAGAGCTTGCGCGCCAAGCGCCTGCGGCATCGCATTGGCCATCGAGCCGAGGTTGTAGCTCCCGAGCAACCTGCGATGACCACGCATCGCCACGAAGCGCGATAGCCACACCGTCGACATCCCGGTGTCCGATGTGAAGATCGCGTCCTCCGCCGCGTACTGGTCGACTGCTGCGGCCAACAGTTCGGGTCGGATGCGATCCTCGGTGTTGTCGAGCTTGCGCCTGAACAGGCCTCCGCTTGATTCGTCGTACTCGGGATCGGTGAGGCGTTGTTGACGCTGCACCCAGGCGTCGTACTTCGATCTGACGTCCTCGAGGTGGTCGGCGTCGTGCTTCGTAGTGAGCAACGGGAGCATCGCTTGCAGCGTCGGAGCCGCGTGACCCACGAGTCCGACGTCGATCGACGTACGGCGGCCAATGTGCTCGGCGCGGGCGTCGAGCTGTACCACGCGCTTCCCTTCGGGATACCAGTCTCGATACGGGAAGTCCGTCCCCACCATGAACAGGAGGTCGCATCCGTCGAGGGCTTTGGCGGCAGCCGGGTTCCCGATGAGACCGGTCTGGCCGACCTGGAACCGGTTGTCGTGCTCCAGCCCCTCCTTGGCTTTGAGGGTCAGAACGACGGGTGCCTGGCACGCCTCCGCCAGGGCGAGCACCTCTTCGCGCGCTTCTCTGGCGCCCTGACCGACGAGCAGGGTGACTTTGCCTGCGTCATTGAGCAGTGCGGCCGCCTCGCTGACATCCGCCGGCGCTGGCGTGGTGGGCTGGTGCGAAGCTACGAATCTCGGCAGCCGAGTGTGCTTGGGCAGATCGAGCGAACCGACATCGCCCGGCAAGGTCAGGACTGCGACCCCCTGCTTCTGGAGGGCGGCGTTGACTGCCTGCTCGAGCAGTTGCGGCATCTGGCTCGCACTCGTCACCGTTTGCGAGAACACGGAGACATCACTGAAAAGCAGGTCGTTGTTGACCTCTTGGAAGAAGTCGCTGCCGATCTCGGCGACCGGCACCTGGCCGCACAGCGCGAGGACTGGCGCGTGTGACTTCTTCGCGTCATAGAGACCGTTGAGCAGATGCACAGAGCCTGGTCCGACCGTGCCCATGCATACGCCGAGGGAACCAGTGAGTTGGGCCTGAGCACCGGCGGCGAACGCGCCGACTTCTTCATGTCGAACGCCGATCCACTCGATGCGGTCTTCGCGTCGGATCGCGTCCGTGACCGGGTTGAGTGCGTCGCCTACCACTCCCCAGATCGTCTTGACTTGGTGCTCAGCCAGGGCAGTGACGATCATTTCGGCGACGGTAGACATCGAGTCGGCCTCCTCAACTGACAACGTGGGCGGGCATTCCGCGGCATTACGGGGGTGCCCATTTCGATGCAGTTGAAGCATCGGATGCAGTTGAAGCAGCGAGTTCGAGGAGGGCGGTTAGCGGAAGTGCAGGCGCCCTGTCGCAAGCGGAACCCTGAGCACGCTCGGGTGCTTGCGTGCCGTCGTGACCGTGACCGGCTGCACCACGGTGTTGCCGGCGTATGCCGCGTCGCTGGCGGCCAACACCACGCGAATCCGGTGCCCAGCCTTGATGCGCTGAACGACGCCGGGAAGCGTGATGTGCACGGCCTTCTTAACGTCGGTCACGCGGACCGGCGAGATCAGCCGGTTGTGCAGGGCGATCGAGCCGTCGGGCGCGACGTCGTAGATCTTCGCGAACAGCACGAGGTGCGCACCGGGATCGACGTCCTGGCCGGCCTCGGCGACCGACGCTTGAAGGTGCAGCGTCAGCGTGGGGCTGCCCACGATCGCTGCCGGCTTGTCGAGACGGCGACTCGTGAAGGCTGCGAACGTGCCGGGCGCGTCAGTCGGCGGGAGGTTGACGGTGTCGCCTTCCAACGCTGAGGTCTCGCTGTAGCTGGTGGGCGCACCTGGCGCGCTGGCGTACGACGCGCTGCCCGACTGCACCTTGGCCGCATGCTTCGTGAGTGCTCCGTCGCCGGTGAAGTACAGCCGTGCATTGAGGTGGTCACCCGTGTAGGAACCCTTACAGGTATACGCCTTGGCGATGGCGCGGCCGGCGTGCTTCGGCGCGGTGTTGTAGTGGACCCAGTCACGGAAGTAGCAGAACCGCGGACCGACGGGAGCGGCGTCGTGGCCGCGGACGTAGTGGTCCATCCAGTTGAGGAACCGGCGACCGAGGTAGCTGTCGCGGATGCTGTTGGCACCGAGGTCGACCTCGCCGGCCGCGGGGGTGCCGTCCGAGTGTCCCCACGACTGCCAGACCATCCGAGTCGGCGTGCCGTTCCTGCGCAACGCCTGGTAGGTCGCAACGGCCTCTTGCAGGTCGAAGAGCGTGTCCTTCTCGCCCTGCACGAGCAACGTCGGCGCTTTGATGCGACTCATGTACGACGAAACGGACGCCTGCCGGGCGAAGCGCCGGGTCTGCGCGTCCGGGTAGCCCTGAACCTCGAGCTGGGCCTTCGCCTGGCAGGCTCGCTGGTCGAAGTTGGGGCAGCCGACGTTGCGCGTCGGGTCGACGCCGGCGCCGGAAATGCCGTCGGCGATGCCGACCGCGAAGAAGAAGCTGGTCCACTCCCTCTTGTGCACGCCGGGTGTGCCGTAGGTGACGCCCCGCAGACTCGTGTTGTTGGGCGCGAGGGAGTAGCTGAGGTCGTTCCACGTGATGATCGGGATCAACGCGTCCACACGCCGGTCCTGCTTGGCGACGGCGTACTGGATCTGGCCACCGTAAGAACCGCCGATCATGCCGACGCGCGGGTCGCCCGGCCTCTCCTGGGCGACGTAGCCGATGCGGAACGCCTTCCCTGACGCGACCGAGAAAGCCCGCTTCGATCCCGCGAGGACGCTCACGAGTTGCTTGCCGGCTCTGCCGTCGTAGGCGGGCGAGTCGAGGTAGATGCGACAGCCGGACCCACCGAAGCCGAGCCCCGAGTAGCTCAGCACGACGTACCCCTCCTGGGCAAAGCCCCTGCCGATGCCAGCTTGGTTGGCGTCGTCCTTCGCGCCACCGAAGCCGTTCGTGGTCAAGATGGCGGGTGCGCGGTGACGGCTGCTCACACCGGCCGGCCGGTAGAGATCAGCGGCAATGGTGCATTTGGTGTCATTGTTCGGGCCGATTCGCACGGGGATCGTGACGGCGCGTTTCGTGTACGCCGGTCGCTTGGCCACCGACGCGGCGGCTGCGGTTGTCTGCCCCTCGTCCTTCGCGGAAGCGCCGGCGGGACCAGGAAGGGATGCCGTCGCAGCCACCAGACCGAGAACGGTGGCGGCGATGGCCGCGAGACGAGGATGGGACGCGCGCAAGGTTTCCTCCGATGCCGATGGCTTCTGGTGGAGTTAACGAGCCAGCGGCTACCGAGTTATCTTGCGACGACCTTGACGCACGTCACGTCCGTGCATTTTGCCCGCCGCGACGACCAGGCCATTCGTGGGCCTGGACGAAGTCCGCGACCTGGTCGGCGACCTCGTTCGGATGCGTGTAGGGCACCCAGTGACCGGCGTCGAGATCGACGCGTTCGAGGGCGGGGACGAAGCGATGGAGGTCGCGAAAGAAGGCCGGCGTGACGTAGGCGTCCCGCAACGGCACCAGCACCTGGACCGGCACTTGGGTGTGCGGGCCGCCTGGCACCCGGGGACGGCCGAACAGGTTCGCGCGGTAGAGGTTGACGCCGTGGGCGGCGTCTTCGGGGAGAGTCGACGCAAAGTGGTAGCTGCCCCGCTGGCGAGTCTGGATCAACCGACGGTTCATCCGGCGCAGCACGAACTCTGGGATCACCGGCATCTGAAAAGCGAAGACGTACCAGGAGTGCCTCGCCTGCGACAGTACCTCGCGTTTGCGGGTCCAGCCGCCGCGCCACGCCGCGGTGACGAGTGCCCGGACATGGTCGAGACATGGTCCGCTGATCGACGTGAACGACGCGATCCGCCCGGTGAGGCGCGGGTCCGGCCGTTCACGGATCACCGCGTCCCAGAGCTGGACCGACCCCCAGTCGTGGCCGACGAGATGGACTGGACTGTCAGGTGACACCGCTTCGATTACGGCCACGAGGTCGTCAAGGAGACGGGCCAGCCGGTAGCCGTCTCGACTGGCCGGGACCTGCGACTCCCCCGCTCCTCGAACGTCGTACGTCACGCAGTGGAAGTCAGCGGTGAGCAGCGGGATCACCCTGTCCCAGACGACATGGGTGTCGGGGAACCCGTGCACGAGAATCACCGTCGGTCCGGTTTTCGGGCCTTCCCACACGGCGAGCCGCAAGCCACCCGAGTCGACGGTGCGCCGGGTCAGTCGACGCTGTTCCGGATGGGGCATCGGGCTCCCTTCGATCGGTGCCGACCCCGAGTCTGCCAAAGCGCCGCATCGTGGCTAGGGTCAGAGGGATTCCTGCCACGCCGATCAGCATCCAAAGGACGGCACTCACCGTGGAGCAAACACCGTGGATTTGATGGAGTACCAAGCGAAGGAGCTCTTCGCGAAGCACGACGTACCCGTCTCGATGGGCGTCGTCGTCGAGAAAGCCGAAGATGCCCGCGCCGCTGCCGAGAAGCTCGGTGGGCGCGTCGTCGTCAAAGCCCAGGTCAAGGTCGGTGGCCGTGGCAAGGCCGGCGGCGTCAAGCTCGCCGAGACGCCAGACGACGCTGTCGCCAAAGCGGACCAGATTCTCGGCATGGACATCAAGGGCCACACCGTGCACCGGGTGCTCGTCGCCCCGACAGCCGACATCGCGGAGGAGTACTACTTCTCCTACCTCGTCGACCGAGCCACCCGTCAATACCTCTGCATCGCCAGCACCGCCGGTGGTATCGAGATCGAGGTCACGGCACACGAGAACCCCGACGCGGTCGCCAAGGTGGGCATCGACCCGCTCGTCGGAGTCGACGAGGCGAAGGCCCGCGAGATCGTCGAAGCAACCGGCTTCCCTGCTGACGTCGCCGACGAGGCGGTCGAGGTCATCCAGAAGCTCTGGACGGTGTTTGTCGAAGAAGATGCTTCGCTTGTCGAGGTCAACCCGCTGGTGAGGCTCGGGAACGGCCACCTTGACGCGCTTGACGGCAAGGTCACGCTCGACGAGAACGCCGACTTCCGCCACCCGGGCCACTCGGTCTTCGAGGACAAGGCGGCGGCTGATCCGCTGGAGGCGGAGGCCAAGGAGAAGGGCCTCAACTACGTCAAGCTCGACGGCGAGGTCGGCATCATCGGTAACGGTGCCGGACTCGTCATGTCGACGCTGGATGTCGTCGCGTACTCCGGAGTGGCTCACGACAACGTCAAGCCGGCCAACTTCCTCGACATCGGTGGTGGGGCCTCGGCCCAGGTGATGGCCGACGGCTTGCACATCGTGCTCGGGGATCCGCAGGTGAAGAGTGTGTTCGTCAACGTCTTCGGCGGAATCACGGCCTGCGACGCCGTCGCCAACGGCATCGTGCACGCGCTCCAGCTGCTCGGTGACGAAGCCAACAAGCCGCTCGTCGTCCGCCTCGACGGCAACAACGTGGACGAGGGACGCCGCATTCTCAACGAGGCGAACCACCCGCTGGTGACGATGGTCGACACGATGGACGGTGCCGCCGACCGGGCCGCCGAACTCGCCGCGCTGAGTCCAGCCGAGCAGGGGAAGGACTGACCGATGGCCATCTTCTTGAACGAGAACAGCCGCGTCATTGTGCAAGGCATGACCGGATCGGAAGGTTCCAAACATACCCAGCGAATGCTCGACTCAGGCACCAGGATCGTGGGAGGTGTGACCCCAGGCAAGGATGGTCAGACCGTCGACTTCGAGGGCACGACCGTGCCGGTGTTCGGCTCAGTCTCCGCAGCAGTCGAGGCGACGGGCGCCGATGTCAGCGTCGTGTTCGTACCACCCAAGTTCACCAAGGCCGCCGTCATCGAGTCTGTCGATGCGGGAGTGCCACTGATCGTCATCATCACCGAAGGCGTGCCGGTCAAGGACACGGCGGAGTTCTTCGCGTATGCGCAATCCAAGGGAACGTCGCGGATCGTCGGCCCGAACTGCCCCGGCCTGATCAGTCCAGGGAAGTCCAACGCCGGCATCATCCCGGCCAACATCACGAAGCCGGGCCGGATCGGGCTCGTGTCCAAGTCCGGCACGCTGACCTACCAGATGATGTATGAACTCCGTGACTTCGGCTTCTCATCAGCCGTCGGTATCGGTGGAGACCCGATCATCGGAACCACGCACATCGACGCCCTGCAAGCGTTCCAGGACGATCCAGAGACAGATGCGATCGTGATGATCGGAGAGATCGGCGGCGATGCCGAAGAGCGCGCGGCCGCCTACATCGACGGCCACATCACCAAACCGGTCGTGGGGTACGTCGCCGGGTTCACCGCACCCGAGGGCAAGACGATGGGCCATGCCGGCGCCATCGTCTCGGGCTCGTCGGGCACCGCCCAGGCGAAGCAAGAAGCCCTGGAGGCTGCCGGGGTGAAGGTGGGCAAGACGCCGTCGGCGACCGCCCAGCTGATGCGCGAGCTGCTCAGTTCTGGATGACGCGGAGGGCAGCGCGACGGGCCAGCGAGATGTACTCGTCCTGAGTCAGGTCGTACTCGCTGGTCGGAGTGAACGTGACCTGCGCAACCGTCGTACCCACGCGGAACAACGCGATCCGGAAGGTCAGTCCCTGCGCCTGCGATGACGCGACGTTGATCTCCCACACGTCACCATGGCCTTGCTCGACGACGATCGGCTGGCTGGAGTTGACTTCGAGTGAGAGCTGTCGCTCGTGGCACACTTGCACTGTCTTGCGGACGTCGGCGATGAACCTGTCGGCCCGTCGTGTCGAAGGGAAGACACCCTTGGTCTCCGTCATGCCGAATGTCGTCGCCAGCTGCCGTTCGCTCGGGACGACGAAGTTTCGCGCCTCTACATTCTTCGCCTTGGCCCTGACGAAGTTGGTGCGGTCGCAGTCCGTGGCGGCCGGGTTGACGCGTACAACGTTCGGCGAGGTGGCGACCCATGGCTCGGTGAGCCCCTCGAAAACGGGAAGGTCGAGGGCGGTGAGGAAGCCCTCGGCTCGATCGATCTTCGGCGGTACCTGCGGGATGATCTGGTAGGGCCGACGCGCGCAAGCGCCCATGCTCAAGCCGCACACCTGCTGAATGGAGCTCGCCAACAGGTTGACGATCGCCCGGGGCTCAACGGGCTTGGCGTTAGGCGAGTCGACGACCCAGACGGTGACGGTCGTCCCTGACTGGCCGATCGCGATGCGTTGCTCGTGCGTGCCGTTGGAGTCAACGTACTTCAACGACACGACGCTCGCGGCGTCACCGACGCCACGTACGACGCGGAAGTCCAGAATTTGGTGGTTGTCCGCCGTGCACGCCGAGAACGTCTTGACCAGCCGTTGATAGTTGCGGTCCGCGGCTTGGATCGAGGTCGACACTTCCAGCGCCTGGGTGCCGACCGTTGGCTGCTGGCCGCGGCCGGACTCGAAGGTCTTGACGTAGAAGTGGCGTGCTCGCCGATCGCTCGGGACCCCGGTCAGGCACTCGTCGTAGGGCATCGCGGCTTCGAAGTCGGTGGACGTCTCCAGCTGTCGCCAGGGGTGGGGTGCGGGGACCTTCTTCACCGCTGCGAGGGGCGCCAGTGCGCTGGCCTCGATTTCTTTGACCGGCTTCTTCGGGGTCGGGGTATTCCTGGGCAGGTCTGTCGGAGCCTCTGAGACGACGCGTTCGGGCTGGGCGGCCGTCAAGGCGCCGGCCCCGATGACCAAGGCGAGTGAGCACAACGCTGCGAGCCCCATGTGGGAGTGGCGGCGTCGGTTGCCCTCACGACGCAGGCGGCTAGCCCGGTCGACGGGCTCGTCGGTGAGGTCATGCCGCAGGTCCATCAGTTCTGCGTAGATTGCTTCAGGCCTGGCGTCGACACCGTGCTCGGCGAAGACTTTTGCCGCGTTGGCGAGTGAGTGCTGTGCCGCCGCGTCGGTGACGCCGGCCTCGCGTCCGGCGGCCGACAGGTCGAGCCCCACCAGGTAACGCAGGATGACGAGCTGCCGGTCCGTGGGACTCATCGAGAGCAGCGCTGACAACACCGTTCGATGCTCGTCGGCCGTCTTGAGCGCCCGGACGTACCAGGGATTGCGGCCGCGGTTCTGCGTTCGCGTGGACGCGCGGAATGCCCGCTCGCGCATCCAGGCTTCCTTGTCGGGATCATCGACGAGTTTGCGCCAGTGGTGGCCAGCGGAGACGAAGGCATCAGCGACTGCCCGCTGGGCCACCTCGGTGTCACCGCAGTACGCATACACCTGGTGCAGCAACCGAGCCCGCGAGATGCGATAGAACGCGGCGTACGCGTCTGCTCGCGACATACGGAAACTCCTCGGACAGGGTTGCTGGGTGGGATACGTGGCCTCGTCGGCCCTGACGACGGTAGACGATTGCCCCTCACGATATCCAACTCGCGGAGTCGCGACGCCGTGCTCGGCGCCGCCGTCGCGGCGTGTCCGCCCGCTCGGAACGGCGACCGTCATACACCATGAGGAACGATGACCGACCTGATGTCCCGCCCGATCCTGCGGGTGAAGGCGACCGCTGAGGCTCCCCAGCGTCCGATTGCACTGTCGGCCGCTCTGGCCGCCGCTGTCGCGGCAGGTGTGGGACTGGTCACGTGCGTGCTGATTGCCGTGGGGACCTGGTTCAGCGGAAGCACCGGATCGTTCGGCGGTGCCGTGCGAGTCGGGGCCTCCGCGTGGTTGGTCAGCAACGGCGGCGGCCTCGTGGTCGGAGATGTCGCGATCACCGGTATCCCGCTCGGTTTTCTCGCGGTGTGTGCGTGGCTGCTCTATCGCGGCGGCTGGTGGACCGGTGCGCACTCCGCCGTGAGTCGTGGTCGAGACGTCGCGATCGGCGCAGGTGTCATCGCTGTCGTGTACGCCGCGATCGGCGCCCTCGTCGTTTCCATCGCGCGCACGGGGAGCTCCCACACCGAGCTCGTCCGGGCACTCGTCGCGACCGGCGCACTCGGTCTTGTGTTCGGTGGACTGGGTGTGATCCGGGGATCGCAGTCCACCGCGAAGCTCGTCTCGATGCTGCCGGAGGAGCTTCGCGCTGCGGCAACGGGTGGCCTGGTCGGCGTGATGGTGATGATCGCGGCCGGAGGTCTGCTCGTCACGGGCGCGTTGGTCACGCACTTTTCCGACGTACTTACCTTGAGCGAAGGGCTCGGCGCCGGCCGGGTCGGCGGTGGCGTGATGGCGCTCGTCGGAATGGCGGCGGTGCCGAACGCCGTACTGTGCGCCGGCTCGTTCATCGCGGGACCGGGTTTCGCGCTGGGAACCGCGACCGCCGTCGCTCCGGGAAACGTCAACCTTGGTTCGCTTCCTGGGTTTCCGTTGCTCGGAATCGTCCCGAGTGGGGCAGACGCGTGGTGGCAGACGGCGCTGATCGGGCTTCCCGTCCTTGCGGGGAGCCTCGCTGGCCTTGTCGCGGTGCGGCGCTATCCCGTCTACGGCTTCGACCATGCGGCGCTGCGGGGCGGGTTGGCCGGGCTGCTCGGTGGGGTGTGCTTCGGCGCCAGCACCTGGCTCGCCACGGGAAGTGTGGGTCCCGGTCGGATGCAGGACATCGGCCCGGACTTCGTGGCGACGACGCTGGTGTGCGCTGCCGCGATGATGCTGGGCGGCGCGGTGAGCGCGCTGGCCGCCCGGTGGTGGCAGTCGGCTCGCGTCGGCTGACGCCTAGTCGCTATCGTGACTCCGGCCATCCACACCACCAGGAGCCACCTCACTAGGAGCCGTCAGTCGGTGCCCGCCCGTCTCGTCGTCCTGGTCTCCGGGACTGGAACCAACCTGCAGGCTTTGCTCGACGCCTGTGGTGATCCGGCGTACGGCGCAGAGGTGGTGGCCGTCGGAGCAGACCGGCCAGGCACGCTGGCCGTCCAGCGCGCCCGAGACCTCGGCGTCCCGACGTTCGAGTTGACCGTGTCGTCGTTCGCGACGCGCGAGGAATGGGACGCCGAGCTCAGCCGACAGGTGGCGAGCTTCGAACCTGACATCGTCGTATCGGCGGGTTTCCTCAAGCTGGTTGGTCATGAGTTCCTGGCCCAGTTCGGTGGGCGCTTCGTGAACACCCACAACGCCTTGCTGCCGTCGTTCCCCGGCATACATGGGCCACGTGACGCGCTCGAGTACGGCGTGAAGATCACCGGGGCGACGTTGTTCGTCGTCGACGAAGGAGTCGACACGGGCGCCATCGTCGACCAAGTCGCCGTACCCGTCGAAGCAGGCGATGACGAGGCGGCGTTGACCGAACGCATCAAGGAGGCAGAGCGCGCGATGCTGGTCGAGGCAATCGGTCGGATGGCGCGGGACGGTTTCACCATCAACGGCAGGAAGGTCTCCATCCCGTGAGCGACGGCAAGCGACCCATCAGACGAGCTTTGATCTCGGTGTACGACAAGACGAGACTGGAGGAGCTCGCCGCGGCGCTGTCAGCAGCCGGCGTGAGCATCGTCTCGACTGGCTCGACCGCGGAACGCATCGCGGCCACGGGCGCCACCGTGACGAAGGTCGAGGAGCTCACCGGCTTCCCCGAGTGTCTCGACGGGCGGGTCAAGACGTTGCACCCGAAGGTGCACGCCGGCATCTTGGCGGACCTGCGTTTGGAGACACATCGCGCGCAGCTGGCCGACCTCGGCATCGAGCCGTTCGACCTCGTGGTGAGCAATCTCTACCCGTTCAGCGAGACCGTCCGTTCGGGCGCGCCGCCGGACGAGTGCATCGAACAGATCGACATCGGCGGTCCGTCGATGGTGCGCGCGGCGGCGAAGAACCATCCGAGTGTCGCGATCGTGACCTCGCCGGACCAGTACGACGACGTGATCACCGCCCTGGGTGACGGCGGGTTCTCGTTAGCGCAGCGCCAACGGTTTGCGGCGGCGGCGTTTGCGCACACGGCGACCTACGACGTGAGCGTGGCCGAGTGGTTCGCCCAGGAGGTGACGGCCGATCCCGAAGTCTGGTGCCCGGACTTCGCCGGGCAGACGTTCGAGCGCCGAGCCGCGCTGCGCTACGGCGAGAACGCCCACCAGCCGGGCGCGTTGTACGTCGATCCCACCGCCGAGCCAGGGCTCGCGCAGGCCGAACAGCTGCATGGCAAGGAGATGAGCTACAACAACTACGTCGACGCCCAGGCCGCACATCGCGCTGCGTATGACTTCGCGCTCCCTGCGGTGGCGATCATCAAGCACGCCAACCCGTGTGGCATCGCCGTCGGAGGCGACATCGCCGGTGCCCACGCCAAGGCTCATGCCTGCGACCCGGTCTCCGCGTTCGGCGGTGTCATCGCGTCGAACCGTCCGGTCACGGGGGCGATGGCCGCGCAGATCGCCGACGTCTTCACGGAGGTGGTGGTCGCTCCGTCGTACGACGAAGAAGCGCTCGACCTGCTGACCCAGAAGAAGAACATCCGGTTGCTTGTCTGCGGTGCGCCGCCGGCTTCGCCACTGGAGTCGCGAGAGATCAGCGGCGGGCTGCTCGTGCAGGTGGCCGACCGGTTCCAGTCGCCTGGCGACGAGCCATCGGCCTGGACATTGGCTACCGGAGAAGCGCTTGACGAGGCCGGGTTGGCCGAGCTCGCCTTCGCCTGGCGATCCTGCCGGGCGGTGAAGTCCAACGCGATCGTGTTGGCCGCCGGGGGCGCGACGGTCGGGGTCGGGATGGGGCAGGTCAACCGTGTCGACTCGGCGCGACTTGCGGTCACTCGCGCCGGCGATCGGGCCGCCGGGTCGATGGCGGCCTCTGACGCGTTCTTCCCGTTTGCCGATGGGCTGCAGGTACTGCTCGACGCGGGGGTGCGAGCTGTCGTCCAGCCCGGTGGGTCGTTGCGCGATCCCGAAGTGATCGAGGCTGCCGAGGCCGCCGGCGCGACGATGTACTTCACCGGCACCCGCCACTTCGCCCACTGACGGTTGGCCCTTGCCGTGCGTGACACAATCGGCGCGTGACTGCGCAGATTCTCGACGGCAAGGCGACCGCGAAGACCATCAGGTCCGACCTCAAGAATCGCGTCGAGAGACTGGCCGAGCGCGGCATCACGCCCGGACTCGGGACGGTGCTGATCGGCGACGATCCCGGAAGCGTTTCGTACGTCGCCGGCAAGCACCGCGACTGTGCAGAGGTCGGGATCGCCTCTCTCAAGGAGCATCACCCCGCCGACATCAGCCAGGAGTTCCTCGAGGAGCGCATCACCGCCCTCAATGAAGACCCGACGTGCACCGGGTTCATCGTCCAACTCCCGCTGCCCAAGCACCTCGATGCCCAACGCGCCCTCGAGCTCGTCGATCCCGACAAAGACGCCGACGGACTGCACCCGATGAACCTCGGCCGTCTCGTGCTCATGGCGGATGCCCCGTTGCCATGCACCCCACGCGGGATCGTTGAGCTGCTGCGTGCGTACGACGTCAAGCTCGAAGGCGCCGAGGTCTGTGTGATCGGACGCGGCGTCACCGTGGGGCGGCCGCTCGGCCTGTTGCTCACGCGTCGTACGGAGAATGCCACCGTCACGCTGTGCCATACCGCCACCCGAGACGTTGCGGAGCACGTTCGACGAGCCGACATCGTCGTCGCTGCTGCCGGGGTCGCCGGACTGATCACGGGCGACATGGTCAAGCCCGGCGCCGTCGTCCTCGACGTCGGCACATCTCGCACGCAAGCTGGCAGCCTGGTGGGCGATGTCTCGCCGGACGTCCACGAAGTCGCCGGACACATCGCACCCATGCCGGGCGGCGTCGGCCCGATGACGCGGGCCTTGCTGCTGACCAACGTCGTCGAGGCAGCTGAGCGTGCGGCCGGGCTCTAGGTGAACTGGCTCAAGAAGCCTTCGACGACCGGCGGAATCATCTACCTGATCGTCGTCGCCACCCTGCTCACAGGCCTGGCCATCGCCGCGGCCGGAGCCTGGCGAGTCGGAGTCGTGACGATGGGTGCGAGCTTCGGGTTGGCCTTCGTCGCGCGGCTGGTGCTCCCTGATGAGCGGGCCGGCATGCTCCGCATCCGTCGGCGATTCGTCGACCTCACGGCGATGGCCATTTGCGGCGGCGGGATGCTCATCCTCGCTGCAGTGATCCCGACCCGCACCTAGCCGCGACAGAACGGTTCCCAGCCCCCGCTCGGCGGGCTAGAGTAGTCAGCAGGTTGGTGCGTATGAAGAAATGGGTTGATCAATGCGCAACAAGGCCTCAGGTGCGGCTCTCCACGGTGCCCTGAAATCCGCCCGGTATGAGGTGCTGCCGACTGCCAAGATCGCCGCCACGATCGTGGACAACGTCCCGCGCGACGTCACGCTGACGATCACGGCCAGCCCGACCAAGGGCATCGGTGCCACTCTTGATCTGGCAGAGCTGTTGATCGGCGAGGGCTACTCCGTCGTCCCGCATCTGGCAGCCCGAATGATCTCCGGCAAGGCAGAGCTCGCCGAGATCGCCGACCGGCTGACAGGGCAAGGCGTGACGAACGTCTTCTGTCCCGCCGGAGACGCCGATCCGCCGGCAGGGGAGTACGTCGGATCGCTGGCCTTGCTCGAGCACCTCACCGAACTAGGGCGGCCGTTCGCACAGGTCGGCATCACCGGATACCCCGAAAGCCATCCCGCGATCGAGGACGACGTCACGATCCAGTCGATGTGGGACAAGCGGCCACACGCGACGTACGTCGTCAGCAATCTCTGCTTCGATCCCGACACGATTGCGAAGTGGCTCCGCCGGATGCGCAAACGTGGCATCTCGCTGCCTGTGCTGATCGGGCTGCCGGGGCCGGTCGAACGGACCAAGCTGCTGACCATGGCGACGAAGATCGGCGTCGGTCAGTCGGCCCGCTTCCTGAAGTCACATGCCAGCACCTTCGCACGGATCGCGGCTCCAGGAGGGTTTAGCCCCGACCGGTTCCTGCGCAAGGCGACACCGATCTTCGCCGACCCCGCTCTCAACGTCGCGGGCCTGCACCTCTTCACGTTCAACCAGGTGGCCGAGACGGAGACGTGGCGACAGAAACTGCTGAGCCGCTGAGTTCAGCCCACCTGGGCGATCAGCGTCTCGAGCTCTCGCTCGAGTCCGCCTGTGCCCACCTCGACAGTGACCAGGGGGAGGCCGATGCTGTCGGCCGCCTCGGCTGCGAGTGCCCGAGTTTCGTCGGTCGGTTGCTGGGCAAGCCAGACCACCCGGGTGTAGTGCCCGAAGTAGGTGTCACGCAGTTCGGGGAAACGGTCGAGGCCGAGCTCGCTGATCACCGTGCGCGCGAACGATCGAGCCAGGAAGTCGGTCAGCACATACGTACCGGGTTGCTCGTCGAAGAACGTCTGCAGCCGGTCGGCGCCGGCGTACACGTCGTAGCAGTGCAAGCCAGCCAGCCGGCGCAGCGACAACCGTGAGCAGACCTCGTCGAGGGCTCCGTAGGTGCCACAGTCGGCGTACGCGACCGCAACGCGCTCATAGCGCGCGCCTAGTTCGAGAGCGAGTCGCTCCACTTCGCCGGCGATCAGTTCAGGCCTGTTGTGAAGCAGTGGGGGTAGCGGATGTACGTCGACCGACCAGCCTCGTCGATCGACAATCTCCTTGCAGGGTTGGGAAATTGCGCCACACGCGATGACCGCGACGTCCGCGCGCGGGCTGGTCACCACGTCGTCAGTCGAGGCACCCAATCCCGGCACGACCGCCAACGGCAGGCCGGGCTGCTCAGACCGGGAAGGCGAGCTGGTCGACGAATCGGTCGTTGAAGTCCGGCCGGTCGGAGAGCTCGACATAACGCACCTCCTCGAGCAACGCGTGCGCGCCGTTGCGCTCCTGCATGCTGAGCAGCGTCATCTTCGCGCCCTCACCGGCGACGTTCCCAGCGCTCACGATTCGCAGCACAGGAAGGTTCGGCACGAGTCCGATGCGCACCGCACTCGCGGGCGAAAGGTAGGACCCGAACGACCCCGCGAGCAGCACCTGTTGTACGTCGGAGGGGTCAGCGCCCAGCTCCTCGAGCAGCAGCGACCAACCGGTCGAGATCGCCGCCTTCGCGAACTGCAGCTCACGTACGTCGCGTTGGCTCAGGTAGACGGAGTCGGCGAATTCGTGCTTGCCGTCGTCATGCCACGCCAACGCGAAGACTCGCTCACCGTTGACCTCTCCCAGCCGGTCAACCAGGCCAGGCTGGATCGCACCGGCGGCGGTGTCGGCCACCAATCGACCGCTCGCGTCGAGCAGGCCTACGCGGACCAGCTCGGCGACTGCGTCGACGAGACCCGATCCACACAAGCCTTGGGCAGCCACATCGCCGATCACCTGACACTCCACGTCGTCCGCGCTGATCTTGACGACCTCAATCGCGCCGTCGGCGGCGCGCATGCCGCAACGGATCGCACCACCCTCGAAG
This sequence comes from uncultured Actinomycetota bacterium, assembly GCA_963746185.1. Lineage (GTDB taxonomy): Bacteria > Actinomycetota > Actinomycetes > Propionibacteriales > Nocardioidaceae > CAVVAE01. The sequence goes on along the minus strand of CAVVAE010000004.1, from coordinate 597,877 downwards.
GCCGGCCCGGCTGGCGCAGCCGTCGACACGATGCGTTCGCCGTCTCCGAGCACGATCTCGCAGTTCGTGCCGACATCGATGAACAGCCGCATGCGCTTATCGCGGTCCATCCCCGACGCCAGCATGCCGGCCACAATGTCGCCGCCGACATAAGCGCCAAGAGCCGGCAGCACGACTGCTCGAGCGCGCGGATGCACATGCACACCGAGGTCATCGGCGAGCAACTCAGGAAGTGTCGCCGACGACATGATGAACGGCGCGACCCCGAGCGGCTCGGGGTCGATGCCGAGCGCGAGTGCCGTCATCGTGGCGTTGCCGGCGACGGCGATCTCATAGATCTGTGCCGCGTCGATGCCGGCTTCGGTGCACACCTCGCGCGTCAGCTCGTCGAGGGTCGTGTGGGCGAGATCGCGCAACCGACCCAGCGCCTCGCTGTCCATCATGGTCGCGCTGATGCGCGTGATGACGTCAGCGCCGAAAGGTTGTTGCTTGTTGAGCATGGACGCAACTGCGGCCGGCGTACCCGTCGAGGTGTCGAGCAGGGTAGCCACGACTGTCGTCGTACCCAGGTCATAGGCGATGGCGTAGCGGGATGCCGTCGTGTCGCCGGGCTCGACATCGATGAGTACGTCGTCGACCACCACCGCTGTGACCTTGAAATCGGCCGCGCGCGCCACGGTCGGTAGCCGGCGCAAGGCGTACATGTCGACTCGCAGCTCGAGGTCGTCGATCGCCGCCAGCAGTCGCGCCAGGTCAGAGGTCTGGTCTGCCAGTGTCGGTTCGGTCAGTTCGACGTAGCGCTTCTGGATCGCCGGCCGCAAGATGACCTGCCGGCCGACTCCCACGGTGGCCGCTTTGGGACGGGTGAGCATCGGTGGTACGACGATCGCCAGGTCAGTCGTCGCCTGAGCCAGGCAGGCCAGCCGCCAGCCACCGTCGAGTTGCTCCTGTCCGAAAGAGCGCTCGTCGAGTCGCGAGATCGGCACCGACCCTTCGATGATCTGCACCTTGCACTTCTTGCAGGTGCCGTGGCCCCCACAGGTGGAGTCGATCGCAATGCCGTTCCAACTCGCGGCGTCGAAGACGCTGACGCCCGGCGGCACCCGGACCTCTCGGTCTGACGGCGTGAACCGAAGCCGAACGCGACCGGTGCCGTCGTGGCTGACCACCTGCCCTGCCGACTGGTCGGCCGGACGAACGATAAGGCCCTCACGGCGCAGACCAGCCGGGTCGATGGCGTCGTCGCTGTCGGGGCCAGCCGTCATGGGGTGGCTGCCTTCTCCAGGGCCTGTCTGGCGCGGTGAGCCGCGATCCAGTTGCCGCCCCACTCGTCATTTCCGAGCAGCAGGTCGGCAGCCTTGACGGCTTCGACGATCTGCGGGGTGCGGGTGTCCATGATGGCGCTGGTCAGGCCCACGGCCATCGCCATCGGCAGGAAGGTGGCGCCGATCGTAGGACGACCCGGCATGCCGAACGACACGTTGGAGGCGCCGAGCGTCATGTTGACGCCGAAGTCTTCATGAATGCGATGGATCGTCTCGTAGGCGACGCGCACGATGGTGGGGTCGGCGCCGATCGGCATCGCGAGCGGGTCGATCACGATGTCTTCGATGGCGAGCCCGTACTTGTCGACGGCGACGTCGAGGATCTTCTTGGTGAGGACGAGTCGCTTGTCGGCCTCCATCGGGATCTCGTCGTGGTCGTTGGGCAAGGCGATCACGGCTGCGCCGTAGTGCTTGACCATCGGCAGGATCTCGGCCATCCGGTCGTCCTCCGCCGTGATCGAGTTGACCAGCGCCCGACCCTCGTACACCGAAAGTCCAGCCTCGATCGCCTCCACCACCGACGAGTCGATGCAGAGCGGTAGGTCGGTCAGGCTCTGCACGAGCTTGATTGCCTTCTTGAGCAGCGCGGGCTCGTCGGTGAGCGGCACGCCCATGTTGATGTCGAGCACCGTGGCTCCACCGGCCACCTGCGCGGTCACGTCTCGCTCGATCGCCGAGAGGTCGCCGGCCCGGAGCTGGTCTTGGAAGATCCGTCGTCCGGTCGGGTTGATGCGTTCACCGATGAGGCAGAAAGGCCGGTCGTGGCCCAGCACGACCTCTTTGCTGGCGGAGCTCAACACGGTGTGGATCGGAGCCATGGGTTTCCTTGCAGGTGAGTACGACGGTCAGGTGTCGAGGACGGATGCAGGTCAGACCGGGACTTTGGAGCGCTTGGCCTCGATCAGCGCCTTCGCCTTCTTCACGGTCTGCGACGCGTCGGCGGCATAGGCATCGGCGCCCACCGCGTCGGCGTACTCCTGAGTCACCGGTGCGCCGCCGACCATGACGACGACGTGGTCACGGATCCCGGCCTTCTCGAGCGCGTTGATGTTGGCCTTGAACATCGGCATCGTTGTCGTGAGGAACGCCGAGAAGCCGACGATGTCGGGCTTGTGCTCGTTGATGGCATCGACGAACTTCTCCGGCGGCACCTGCACACCGAGGTCGATCACGTGGAACCCGGCACCCTCGAGCATGATGTTGACGAGGTTCTTGCCGATGTCGTGGACGTCGCCCTTGACGGTGCCCATCACAAACGTGCCTACCGTCTCGACACCGGTCTCGGCGAGCAACGGACGCAAGACGTCGAGTGCGCCGCTCATGGCGCGGCCGGCGATCAGCATCTCGGGCACGAAGAAGTCGCCGCGTTCGAAGCGGGCACCGACCTCTTCGAGGGAAGGGATGAGGGCGTCGAACAGCATGGTCTCGGGGGCCATCCCGAGAGCCAGGCCTTCCTGGGTGAGCTCGAGCACCGACGGCGCGTTGCCGATCAGCGTCTCGTCATACAGCTTTTGCAGAATCTCCTCGGGCGTCATGCGGCGCCTTCCTTCCTGGTGACATGCCCAAGCGCCTCGGACAGCGTTTCGGCGTGGCCTTTCAGCAGCGAACCCAGCTGCGGAAGTCGATGGTTGATGCGGTCGCTCGGTCCGGAGATGCCCACGGCGGCGACGACGTCTCCGGAGCGGCCGCGCACGGGGGCGGCCACCGCGTCGAGGCCGACCTCAAGCTCGCCGAGCGTGACGGCGTAGCCCTGGCAGCGGATCTGCTGGAGTTGTTCGGCGAACTCACGGGGATCGGTGATCGTGTTGTCGCTGCGCCGTTCGAGCGGCTTGGCCGGCGGTTCGATGGCACCCGCGGCGTAGAACACCTTGCCGAGAGCCGAGCAGTGCGGGGGTACGTCGACGTCGACCCAGTTCGTCGTACCCAGCAGGAACGTGGCGTCGATCTGGGCGATCTGGAGGACGGAGTCTCCGCGGGAGACTGCGAGGTTCACGGTTTCGCCGGTGGCCTCGCTCAGCTGCTCCAGCGTCGGTTGGGCCAGCGCGATCATCTCGTCGAGCGGCTCGTGCTGAGTGGCGTAGATAGTGAAGAGGGCGCCGGGTGCGTAGCCGCCGGCGTCGTCTCGGTGCACGAGGCGGTGCCGCTCGAGAGCCTGGAGGAGTCGTGAGGTGGTGGATTTGGCGAGCCCGGTCTCCGTGACGAGGTCACCGAAGGCGGGAGGCGCTTCGGCCAGCACGACCAGCGAGAGCAGCTCGGCTGCTCGATCAATGGCCTGGGTGCCGTTGCCGCTCACGTGTCGCTCCTTGAAGTGGTTGACGAGGTGGTTGACGTCGTACCCCTCATGAAACCACAATATGGAACCTTAGTTCCACATCATGACGGATACAATCCGCGGCGTGGTCCGACGCGTGCTCCAGCGCCGTTCCCATCGCTTGAGGTCGGGAGGACCAGATGTTCCACAACACGATGCCGCGCTACGAGGTGCTGTCGGACGACGCGATGGCAGCCTTGGATGCCGGCTGGCGACGGATTGTCACCGAGATCGGTGTGGAGTTCATGTCCGACCGTGCTCTCGAGCTGTTCCGTAAGGCCGGCCAACGGGTCGAGGACAACACGGTCTTCCTCGACCCGGACTTCGTGATGGAGCAGGTGGCGAAGGCGCCGAAGGAGTTCGACGTTCAGGCCCGCAACCCGGCCAACTCGGTCCACATCGGTGGCGACGCGATGGCCTTCTCCGCGGTCTACGGGCCCCCGTTCCTGCGGGAGGGTGAGGTACGACGCGACGCCACGATGGACGACTTCCGCAACTTCGCGAAGCTCTCACAATCGTTCGACGTGATGGACTCCGCCGGTGGAGTCGTCTGTGAGCCCAACGACACGGCTCTCGACTCGCGACACCTCGACATGACCTACGCGCTGCAGACGCTGACCGACAAGATCTACATGGGCAACGTCGTCTCGGGTGTCAACGCGGCCGACACGATCGCGATGAGCTCGATCCTCTTCGGTGGTCGTGACGTGATCGAGAAGACTCCGGCCTCGATCTCGCTGATCAACTGCAACTCGCCGCTGCGCTGGGACGACCGGATGCTCGACGCGATGTTCGAGTACTGCGAGGCGGCCCAGCCCGTCGTACTCACGCCTTTCCTGCTGATGGGTGCGATGTCACCGGTGACCATTCCGGCGGCGTTGGTGCAGCAGATGGCCGAGGCGTTGTCTGGCATCGCGCTCTCGCAGCTGATCCGACCGGGCTGCCCGGTGATCTTCGGGTCGTTCCTGTCCAACATCGACATGCAGTCGGGTTCGCCGACGTTCGGCACGCCAGAGTCCGCGATCGGGCTGTTCTGCACGGGCCAGATTGCGCGAAGCCTCGGACTGCCGTTTCGCTCCGGTGGAGGTCTGACATCGAGCCAGGTGCCAGACGCGCAGGCCGGCTACGAAGCGACGATGACCCTGCTGCCGACGTTCTTGGCCGGGGCGAACTGGGTGATGCACTCTGCGGGTTGGCTTGAAGGCGGGCTGGTCGCCGGCTACGAGAAGTTCATCATCGACGTCCAGCTGTTGGAGATGCTGCAAGTTGAGTTCACGCCACTGGAGATTGACGAGGACTCGTTGGCGTTCGGGGCGCATGAGGAGGTCGGCCACGGTGGCCACTTCCTGGGGGCGATGCACACGATGGAGCGATTCCGGACCTGCTTCTACCGGCCGTTCCTGTCGTCGTCGGACAACTACGAGAAGTGGATGCGCACAGGTGGACTGGACACGGCGGCCCGGGCGACCAAGATCTACAAGGAGAAGCTCGAGACGTACGAGCAACCTCCGCTCGATGAGGCGATCCGCGCCGAGCTGGAGGAGTACGTCGTACGACGCCGCGCCGAACTCGGCGACTAACCCATCCCTGTTGACCCGGCGGTTGTGGTTGCGTGACCCGGCAGTTGTGGTTGCGTGACCCGGCGGTTGTGGTTGCGTGACCCGGCGGTTGTGGTTGCGTGACCCGGCGGTTGTGGGGAGTACGGCGGCACGCGGGGTGCGTTGTCGGGTCAGTAGTGAATAGCCCGCCTCACCTCGTTGGTCCAGATGGCAATGGCATCACCAGTGAAATTGCCCTTCTTGACGACGATGACGGTCCAGCCGCGGCTTCGAAGCCAGTCTCGGCGTTTGTGGTCCGCGTCCTTGCGGTCTGGTGAGTCATGGAACTCCTCACCGTCGTACTCGACGCACACTCGGGCGCGGGGGTAGGCGAGGTCCAGCCGGAAGAGCTCGCGGCCATCCTGCTTGATAGACCACTGCAGTTCGGGAATTGGTAAGCCAGCATCGACGATCTCGAGTCTCATCCATGACTCACCGGGTGACTCGGCGCGCGCATCAGCCAATGCGACGAGCCCGCGCAACTGACGCACACCACGTCTGCGGAAATATCGAGGAAGGCTAGCTGAGAAGTCATCATGGGTGAGGCGATGCACCCTCATGAACCCATCGAGTGCCGCGAGGGCATCGCGTCGAGACAGCAGACAGCCCAGGTCGAGCGCAGTCCGCAACGGAGTTGTCACCTTCACCCCGTGAATCGTCATGACATCGCCGGCACTTAGATCCCTTTCGCCGCCGCGGATGCCTGATCTACGAATCCGCGCACAGTCCCTGAGGACGAAAGTCTCTAGCGGTGGAAGGATGTCCAACTCGCGGTAGCGGAACACATCTACCCCGAGCAGCCAACCCGCGGTGCGGTCGCACACGACTGCAAACGGGGAGACCACAAGTGCCGCGGCCTTCGCTCGGCTGATCAGCGTGTCTGGGATCGATGTTGCCTGATACACACCGCGAAGCACGCGTCGTACCGTCCGGTCATGCAGCGCTTGCCGCAGCCGTTGGCGCGAGATCCCGATGGCTTCGGCCTGCTTGGCGGTGAAGGGTTCGCGCGGTACCGCAATTGGGGGCGGTGGCTTGAGCATCGTCGAACTATGGCGCGGCAGACGCTCAACGCGCGGCGGCTATCCACAGGCGTACGTCCGGCGCACAGAAGTGCCGGTTGGGGCAACCACAACTGCCGGCTGGCGCAACCACAAGTGCCGGGTCAACGGGAGGGGCGATGTGGTTAGCGGAAGACGACGGTGCGGGAGCCGTTGAGCATCACCCGAGTCTCGGAGTGCCAACGCACTGCCCGCGCTAGCACCGAGCACTCGACGTCTCGACCCGCCGCGACGAGTTGTTCTGCCGTGTAGCTGTGGTCGACGCGAGCGACGTCCTGCTCGATGATCGGCCCCTCATCGAGATCGCCGGTGACGTAGTGCGCTGTGGCTCCGATCAGCTTGACCCCGCGTTGGTGTGCCTGGTGGTAGGGCTTGGCGCCCTTGAAGCCCGGCAGGAACGAGTGATGGATGTTGATCGCCTTGCCTGAGAGTGCCTGACACGTCTCGTCTGAGAGCACTTGCATGTAGCGCGCGAGCACTACGAGGTCGATGTCCAGCTCGTCGACGAGTGCAAGCAACTGCTTCTCGGCGTCAGCCTTCGTCTCCGGCGTCACCGGGATGTGGTGGAACGGGATGTCGTACGACGCCGCCAGGCGTTCGAAGTCGCGGTGGTTGGAAACAATCGCCGGTACATCGATCTGGAGTGACCCCGTGCTCCAGCGGAAGAGCAGGTCGTTGAGGCAGTGGCCGAACTTCGACACCATGATCAATGTCCGGTACGGCGAGTCGGCGTCCCACATCTCCCACGTCATGCCGAAGGAGTCGGCGACCGGCGCGAAGCGGGACCGCATCTCCTCGACACTGACGTCATCACCCAGCAAGGCGAACTGGACACGCATGAAAAATCCGCCCGACTCGGCATCGCCGTATTGTTGGCTCTGCTCGATGTTGGCCGAGTTCTGCACCAGGAAACCTGACACCGCGTGCACGATCCCCGGGCGGTCTGGACACCGCAACCTCAAGACCATGCCGCCGGCGGGGGGTGGAGGCGTCATGGTGCGAGTATTCCCTGCGCTTGTGGCTGTTGTCGCTCTTTATGCATTAGTGTTTCGCTATGAACAACAGCCCCGCGGATTCGGGCGATATCACCGAGACGGCCAGTCCGGTTCAGTCGGTCGACCGCGCCGTTGCCATCCTCGAGATCTTGGCTCGCACGGGCGAGTCCGGGGTCACTGAGTTGGCTCGCGAGCTCGGGGTTCACAAGTCCACCGCCTTCCGACTGACGGCCGCGCTCGAGCGTCGAAACCTGGTCGAACAGAACGCCGGCCGCGGGAAGTACCGACTGGGCACCGGCCTGCTCCGCCTCGCCGGCGCCACGACGTCGCGGCTCGACCTCGTACAGGAAAGCCGAGGAGTGACGCGGCAACTGGCGCAGCGCACCGGCGAGACCGTCAATGTGGCTGTCCTCTCCGACGGCGCGGCGCTCTACATGGACCAGGTGGCCGGGTCGTCTGCCTTGCAGCCACACAACTGGGTCGGACAACGAATCCCCTTGCACGCAACGTCGAACGGCAAGGTGCTGCTCAGCGCGCTCGAGCCTAGCGAGGTCGCCCGGCAGGTCCCGGCCTTGCGGTCATACACCGCGAACACCATCACCACGATGGACGGTCTGCTGCGCGAGGTCGACGAGGTGCGGACGCGGGGGTATGCGTTCGCGATCGACGAGCTCGAGATCGGCCTCACGGCAGTGGCGGCACCGATCCGTAACTCCCACGGCGAGCCGGTTGCCTCGATGAGCATCTCCGGACCGACATTCCGGATCGACGCGCGGCGCGTGCCTCAGCTCGGGGAGGCCGTACAGGCCGCGGCCGACGAGGTCTCACGCCGACTTGGCTGGCGGGGCTGACCTTCCACCGTCCGCGGACGTCGCTGGCGCCCACTGGTCTCAGCGACGTATCGGCTGGCCGTTTTGCTTGACGTCCTTGCGCTCCGACTGCTTATGTTGTTGCGTAGAACAGGGTGGGTTGCGTGATGCGCAACTATGACCTGATCTCACCGGTTTCGGAGGCTTGGTGCCCGATCTTTTCATCGACGGCGAATGGCGGTCTGCGCGGGGTGGTGGACGGCGCGAGATTCGCTGCCCGGCTGACGGCGCGCAGGTCGCGACCGTCGATGAGGCCGGGCCCGAAGACACCGTCGACGCGATCACGGCAGCGCGGGGTGCGTTCGAAAACTCGGGCTGGGCGACGACCTCCGTCCGTGACCGCAGCGGCCTCCTTCACCGCGTCGCCGACTTGCTCGTAGCCAACAAGGACGAGGTCGCTCGCGCAGAGTCCCTCGACACCGGGAAGCGCCTCGTTGAGAGCGAGTACGACGTCGACGACATCGTTGGGGTCTTCCGCTTCTATGCAGGTGTCGCGGGCGAAGACGCAGGTCGTGTCGTCGACACGGGTCAAGCGAACGTGCGCAGCCGGATCGTGCATGAACCGCTCGGCGTCTGCGCCCTCATCACGCCGTGGAACTACCCGCTCCTCCAGACCTCATGGAAGGTCGCCCCAGCTCTGGCCGCCGGCAACACCTTCGTGCTCAAACCCAGCGAGCTGACGCCTTCGACCGCGATCCTGCTGATGCGCTACCTGACCGAGGCCGGTCTGCCCGCGGGCGTCGCCAACCTCGTCCTCGGTGCGGGCCCTGAAGCCGGCGGGCCACTCTCCACACACCCCGACGTCGACCTGGTGTCCTTCACGGGCGGGCTGCAGACCGGTCGGACTCTGATGGCAAACGCCGCCGCCACCGTCAAGAAGATCGCGCTCGAACTCGGCGGAAAGAATCCCAACATCGTCTTCGCTGACGCCGATCGTGAGGTAGCCCTCGACTTCGCGCTCACAGCCGTCTTCCTGCACTCCGGTCAGGTCTGCTCGGCCGGTGCCCGACTCGTCGTACAGGACTCGATCAAGGCGGAGTTCGTCGACGAGCTGGCCGATCGGGCACGCCGGATCCGACTTGGTGGCCCCTTCGACGAGAAGGCCGAGACCGGCGCACTGATCTCGGCAGCACACCGAGACAAGGTCGAGTCGTACGTCGCGCGAGGTCTGGCTGAAGGCGCCACGCTTCGGTGTGGTGGCGCACGCCCCGACGACCCGTCGTTGGCCGACGGCTACTTCTACCTTCCGACCATCCTCGATGACTGCACGGCTGATATGACGGTGGTGCAGGACGAGTCGTTCGGTCCGGTGCTGACTGTCGAGTCCTTCACCGACGAGGACGACGCTGTACGCATCGCCAACGACAGCATCTACGGGCTCGCCGGTGCCGTCTGGACCTCCAACGCCGGTCGGGCTGAACGGGTCGCGTCCAGGCTGCGCATGGGCACAGTGTGGATCAACGACTACCACCCGTACGTTCCGCAGGCGGAGTGGGGCGGCTACAAGCAGTCCGGCGTCGGCCGAGAGCTCGGTGCCGCTGGGCTCGACGAGTACCGCGAGACGAAGCACGTCTGGCACAACGTGCAGCCTGAGGTCCAGCGCTGGTTCGGAGGCAGCTGATGGCCACCGGCCGCGACACGACCTGGGACTACATCATCGTCGGAGGGGGTTCGGCCGGCAGCGCCCTCGCCAACCGGCTCAGCGCCGACCCGGCGAACTCGGTGCTCGTGCTCGAGGCGGGGCACGCCGACTACAAGTTCGACCCGTTCATCAACATGCCGGCGGCACTCCCGATCCCGATCGGAAGGCGCTTCTACGACTGGCGCTACAGGACGGAGCCGGAGCCGTTCATGGGCGGCCGGCGAGTGTTCCACGCGCGCGGCAAGCTGCTCGGTGGGTCGAGCAGCATCAACGGCATGATCTTCCAGCGCGGCAACCCGCTCGACTACGAGCGATGGGCCGCGGATCCCGGCATGGAGGACTGGGACTACCTGCACTGCCTGCCCTACTTCAAGCGGCTGGAGACCTGCATGGCTGGCGCCGACGACTGGCGCGGGGACTCGGGTCCGCTCGTTCTGGAGCGCGGCCCCGCGACCAATCCGCTCTTCGCGGCATTCTTCGAAGCCGCGCAACAGGCCGGCTACCCGTTGACCGATGACGTCAACGGCTACCGGCAGGAGGGCTTCGCGCGATTCGACCGCAACCTCCACCGAGGTCGCCGGCTGTCGGCGTCTCGCGCCTACCTGCATCCGGTGATGAAACGCCCGAACCTGCGTGTCGAGACGCGCGCACTGACGACCAAGGTGGTCTTCGCTGGCAAGCGTGCTGTCGGCGTGGACTACCTGCACGCCGGGAAGTCCAAGCGACACGTTCGAGGCGCCGAGGTCATCCTGTGCGGTGGCGCCATCAACTCGCCTCAGCTGCTCCAGCTCTCCGGGGTCGGCAACGAGCGCGAGCTTCGCGCGCTGGGCATCGACGTCGTACACCACTCTCCAGGCGTGGGGGAAAACCTCCAGGACCATCTCGAGGCCTACATCCAGTACGCGTCCAAGCAGCCGGTGTCGATCGCCCCGGGCTTGCGATGGCGGGCGCGTCCGAAGATTGGCTTCGACTGGTTGTTCTTCCGCAGGGGCTTGGGGGCGACCAACCACTTCGAGGGCGGCGGCTTCTGCCGCAGCAACGACGACGTCGACTACCCCAACCTGATGTTCCACTTCTTGCCGGTGGCGATCCGGTACGACGGATCGTCCCCGACCAAGGGACACGGCTACCAGGTGCACGTCGGGCCGATGTACGCCGACACCCGTGGCACCGTCAAGATCACTTCGACCGACCCAAAGAAGCATCCGGCTCTGCTGTTCAACTACCTCTCGACCCCGACCGATCGCAAAGAGTGGGTCGAAGCAGTCCGGGTGGCGCGGACCATCCTCACGCAGCCCGCCTTCGCACCGTTCAACGACGGAGAGCTGTCGCCCGGGCCAGGTGTCGAGACGGACGAGGAGATTCTCGATTGGGTTGCGAAGGACGCCGAAACAGCGTTGCACCCCTCCTGTAGTGCCAAGATGGGTGTCGATGAAATGTCCGTGGTCGATCCGCGGTCGATGCGGGTGCACGGTGTCGACGGCCTTCGTGTCGTCGACGCATCGGTCATGCCGTACGTCACCAATGGCAACATCTACGCGCCGATCATGATGGTCGCCGAAAAGGCCGCGGATCTGATCCTTGGCAACACCCCTCTTCCCGCCGAGCAGGTCCCTTACTACCGCTACCGCGACAACATGCCGCTCTATCCGCCGACGTCTCGGGTCGGCCAAGGAAGTGACTCGACATCATGACCACTCAGGTATCCGACACTTCAGAACCGACACTGTCGGTCGAGGGCCTCTGGAAGGTCTTCGGCCCGAAGTCGGACAGGATCATCGGCTCGGCCGAAGCGGACTTGCCGCGACCAGAACTGTTGGAAAAGACCGGCTGCACCGCTGCCGTGAAGGACATCTCCTTCGAGGTCGCGCAAGGAGAAGTCTTTGTCGTGATGGGTTTGTCCGGATCGGGCAAGTCCACCCTCGTTCGCTGCCTGACCCGGCTCATCGAGCCGACCGCGGGGGACGTGTCGATCGACGGCAACGACATCACCAGCGCGTCGGAGTCCAAGCTGCGAGACCTACGCCGGAACTACGTGTCCATGGTGTTCCAGCACTTCGGGCTGCTGCCGCACAGGCCGGTCCTCGACAACGTCGCCTACGGTCTCGAGATCCGCGGAGTGGGCAAGGCTGAGCGGCGCGCCAAGGCCGGCGAAATTGTCGAGCTGGTCGGCCTCAAGGGCTACGAGGCCTCATACCCTGACCAACTGTCCGGCGGTATGCAGCAGCGTGTCGGACTCGCGCGCGCCTTGGCCAGCAACCCGTCGCTGCTCCTGTTCGACGAGCCGTTCTCAGCCCTCGACCCACTGATTCGCCGCGACATGCAGGATGAGGTCATCCACCTTCAGGAAGATTTGAAGAAGACGATGGTCTTCATCACCCACGACCTCGCTGAAGCCATCAAGCTCGGCGATCGCATTCTCATTATGCGCGACGGTGAGGTTGTCCAAGTGGGTACGCCGGCCGAGATCGTCGCACACCCGGCTGATGACTATGTGAAGGACTTCGTCTCCGACGTGCCCAAGTCACACGTGCTCACCCTGCGCTATGTGATGCGTGATCCGACGCCGGAGGACTCCACGGAGGGGCCGGTGATGTCGCCCGACACGATCGTGCGGCAGGCAGCGCGCGCGGCGCTGGCGTCCGAGCACGCTGTTCGCGTCGTCGAGAACGACAAGCTCATTGGCATCGTCGACGACGAGGCGATCCTGCGGGTCGTCGTGGCTGAGGAAGACTCCGCAGAGAGCGTGCCCGTATGAGTTCCACGACCACCGCAACCAAGATTGGCGGCTTCGACCTTGGTTTCATCGCGTCGCTGCGCCGTCACGCCCAGACGTGGGCCCTCGTTGGCGTCATCGTGCTGTGGATCGTTGTCTGGTCCGTCACGCAGGGCACCGACACCCTCAAGATCTCGGGGGCCACACATACCGACGTTCACGACTGGTTGCAGGCACGCGCCGACGCGATCATCGAAGCGGACAACAACTGGGCCCTCAACATCCTCAACTGGATCGCCGACCGCATCAACAGCCTCATCACCTGGTTGCAGCAGATCTTCACCGAGGGCAAGTTCCCGCGGCCAGTTCCACAGATCGGCTGGCTCGGCACGATCGCGATCGCGATGTGGGTGACCTACGCGGTCGCCGGTGGCCGTAGCGTCCTGCTCGTCGCTGTGTCGTTCGTCTTGTTCGGGGCGTTGGGCTTCTGGCAAGACTCGATGGACACGCTGATCGTGACGTTTGTCGCCGTGGCCTTCGCGCTGCTCATTGGTATTCCGCTCGGCATCTGGATGGCACGCAGCAAGGTGGTCACGGCGATCCTTACGCCGATCCTCGACCTGATGCAGACGATGCCGTCGTTCGTCTACCTGCTGCCATTCGTCATCCTGTTCGGCATCGGGGCTGCCTGTGCCACCCTGGTCACGCTGGTCTACGCGTTGCCACCGGTCACCCGGATCACGGCGCACGCGATCAAGAACGTCTCGGCGACCACGCTCGAAGCCACCTCGTCGCTCGGTCAGACGAAGTTCCAGCGGCTCAAGAACGTCGAACTGCCGATGGCCAAGCGCACGATTATCGTGGGTGTCAACCAGACCATGATGGCCGCCCTCTCGATGGTGACGATTGCGGCGTTCATCGACAGTCCCGGCCTGGGTCAGCCCGTTATCGAGGGGCTGATTCGCGGAGACCTCGGCGGCGCCTTCGTCTCAGGCATCTGCATCGTGATCATGGCGATCATGCTCGACCGCACCACGACCGCGGCGAGTATCCGGGCAGAGACAGCAGGACGCTCCGGCAGGCAGAAGAAACGTCAGCGGCGTTACGTCCTCGGTGGTGGAGGCGTCCTGACGCTCGTCGCGATCTACCTGTCGCACAACCGGCTCGACTACAACGAGTGGCCAGAGTCGTGGGACATCGGGACACCGATCAGTGAGCGGGTCGACGATTTCAGCGACTGGTTGAGGACGAACGTCTCCGATGTGACCGGGACGATCCAGGACAAGTTCACGGTCTGGCTCCTCAACCCGATGCAAGACCTCATCGCGAACTCGCCGTGGTACGTCACGTTCGTCGCGATCGCGGCCATCGCCGCGATCGTCGGTGGGTGGCGGGCGCTCGCGTACACCGTGGTCTGCCTCGGGGGCATCTACTACCTCGACCTGTGGAACAACGCCATGATCACGCTGACCTCGGTACTCGTCGCGACCGCCGTTGTGATGGTCCTCGCGGTCGTCGTTGGTGTCTGGATCGGACGCAGCAAGACTGCCGACCGGATGGTCAGACCTTTCCTTGACGCGGGGCAGACGATGCCACCGTTCGTCTACCTCGTGCCGATCCTGATCCTGTTCGAGTCCAGCCGGTTCACCGCCATCGTGGCCGGCATCGTGTACGCGGCTCCGGTGGCCATCAAGCTGGTCGCCGACGGCGTCCGTGGTGTCTCGCCAACGACGATCGAGGCGGCTGAGTCGTCAGGCACGAGTCGATGGCAGATGATCACCAAGGTGCAGCTGCCGATGGCTCGGGCATCGCTGCTGCTGGCGGCGAACCAGGGCCTCCTCTACGTCCTCTCGATGATCGTCATCGGAGGCATGGTGGGAGCCGGCGCACTGGGCTTCGACGTCGTCAGCGGGTTCCGAAACGCGGACAATGTCGGTCGTGGTCTTGCCGCGGGCATCGCGATTGTGTTGATCGGCATCATGCTGGACCGGATTACGACGTACGGTGCAGCTAGTAAGGGCCTGGCCGGCTGGGTCAAGGCATCGGCCAGCAAACGCAAACCTCAGGCTACGTCGGCGGCACCGGCGCTTGAGCCGGCTTAGAGGGATTTGGGTGGCTCATGAGGGACTCGGAACAAAACAAACCGGAAGTCTGGACAGGAAGAAGGGGCACATGAAGAGGACCCGAACGTACGCAGGACTCGGAGCTCTCGTCCTGACTGCCGCGGGAGTGTTGAGCGGCTGTGGCGGCGACAGTATCGAGAACACCGACGACAACGCCGCAGGGGGAGAAGACTGCGGGACGCTCAACATGGCGATCAACAACTGGGTGGGTTACGAGGCTGACGCGTACGTCGTGGGGCGCGTGGCCGAGGAACAGCTGGGATGCGAGGTTGAGTACAAGCGCCTCGACGAGCAGGTGTCGTGGAAGGGCTTCGGCACAGGCGAGGTCGACGTCGTGATCGAGAACTGGGGTCACCCCGAGCTGCAGTCGAAGTACATCAAGGACAAGGGTGGAGACGGCAGTGCCACCAACTTCGGTCTGACCGGCAACGACGGCATCATCGGCTGGTACGTGCCGCCGTGGATGGCCGAGGAATACCCCGACATCACCAACTGGGAGAACCTGAACAAGTACTCCGACCTGTTCAAGACCAGTGAGACTGGCGACAAGGGTACGTTCTACGACGGCGACCCCGGCTTCGTGACGAACGACGAGGCGATCATCAAGAACCTCGACCTCAACTTCGAGGTCGTCTTCACGGGCAGCGAGACCGCGCTGATCGAGGGCTTCCGCAAGGCGGAAGAGAACAAGGAGCCCTACATCGGCTACTTCTACGAGCCGCAGTGGTTCCTGGCCGAAGTCCCGCTCGTCCACGTCGACTTGCCGAAGTGGGAGAAGGGCGACCCGGTGGAGGGTCCTGATGTGGCGACCGACTACCCGCCATACCCGCTGGACAAGATCGTCTCGACCGAGTGGGCGGACTCCGGCAGCCCGGCGGTCGACCTGGTCAAGAACTTCCAGTGGACCAACGACGACCAGAACGCGGTGGCCAAGGCCATCGCCGTCGACAAGGAAGACCCGGAAGACGCCGCCGACGCGTGGATCGAGGAGAACCAGGACACGGTCGACACCTGGCTCGGCAAGTAGCAGAAGCCCAGCTGAACGCAGAACGGATGCCCACAAGCCCACTCGGGGGTTGTGGGCATCTTGCGTCAGCTCGCGCGGCGGCGCAGCTCTTCGTTGATCGCGGGCACGATCTCGTGCAGGTCGCCGATGACGGCGTAATGGGCCTTGGTCACCATCGGGGCGTCGGCGTCGGTGTTGATGGCCAGGATCGTCTTCGCGCTTGAGCAGCCGGCCCAGTGCTGGATCGCACCGCTGATCCCACACGCAATGTAGATGTCGGGGGAGATCCGGCTACCGGTCTGCCCGACCTGTTCATGGTGGGGGCGCCAGCCGAGGCTGGTCACGACACGTGAAACGCCCAGCGTTCCGTCGAGCAGCTCGGCCAGCTCCAGCAACTCGCCGAAGCCGTCCGCGCTCCCGGCACCGCGGCCAGCACCGACGACGACGCGTGCGCCGGTCAGTGCGGCCGTGTCATCGACCTCTTGGGTTTCGGCGCGTACGACGCGGCCGACCAGGTCGGAGTCAGTGAGCGTTGGTGCGAAGTCCTTCACCTCCGGTTGGCTCGGCTGGGTCGCTGGTCGTGCGTCGACCGCGTGCCCAGCCACCGTTAGCACGGCTGGCTGAGTGTCGAGACGCATCATCTCCAGCGCCGAGCCACCCATCACCTGTCGTGACACCGTCAGCGGATCAACATCATCGACCTCGACCACGTTGGCCGCCATCGTCACGTCGAGCCGGGTCGCCACGTGCGCCATCACCTCGCTGCCACGAGGGGTCCCCGCAGCCAACACCAAAGGGGCCGCTCGGTCAGTGGCGACCTCCACGGCGGCCGTTGCCCAGGCTGCGGCGGCGTACGACGACAGCCGCTCATGCTGCGCATGGTGGACGACGGCGACTCCTTGGTCTCCGAGCTGTGACAGCGCCTTCGCCCGGACCTCCGCTGCAACGGTGCCGACGATCAGCGCGTGAACCGGGCCACCGCTCGACCGATCAGCCAGCTCGCGCGCGAACGTCAGTGTCTCGAGCGAGGTCTCAGTGGCGCCCTGCCCATCGGTCTCGACCAGTACGACGATCACTTGGTCACCACCCCGATCTTGTAGAGCAGGTCAACGACAGCAGGAGCTGCTTCGGCGCCCTCACCGAGCACCTCGACGACACTGGGCTGTGAAGGTGGCAGCTTCAGTCCGACGCGTCCGGTGCCGACGGGTTCCACTGCAGACGCGATGGTGTCGACAGGAGTGCGTTTGGCCTTCATCCGGCCAGGGATGCTCGGGTAGCGGGGCTCGATGCCGCCCTCTTGGACGGCGATGACGGCGGGCAGCGGCAGCTCGAACACCTCAGTGCCGTCCGGACCCTCACCACGCGCGGTGACAGTCTCGCCGTCGACGTCGATCATCGAGATCCCGGTCAGCACGGGACGTCCGAGGTCGTAGGCGAGTCGCACGCCGACTTGGAAGTCCCCGGTGTCGGCGGCGTCGTTGCCCACCAGCACCAGGTCGAACGTCGTACCGTCGGCCTCGCGAGCGCGGATCACCTCAGCGATAGCCCGTGCCACGTCGACTGGCCCGAACCGATCTGCCTCGGCCTCGATCAGGATCGCGCCGGTGCAGCCGACGGCCAGGGCGTCACGAATCTGCTCGAGCGCGTCAGCTGAGCCCAGGGTGAGCACCGTCGCCTCACCGTCGGTCGCCTTGGCCACCTGGATGGCGAGCTCGACCGCACATTCCTCGTGCGCGCTCACGGTGTAGCCGACGTGGCGGGCGTCGATCGACTGTCCGTCATCGGTGAGCAAGATCTGTCCGGAGGTCTCCGGGACACGCTTGATGCATACCAATACGTTGACCATCGGCGCTACCCCTTGATCCGGTCGTTGGTCGGGTCAAACAGCGCTGATGCGTCGGCCGAGCCTACGGTGACCGGGTAGCGCTCCTCCATGTACGAGACGGACAGCTGGTTGCCCACGGTCGCCTCGCTCGGTGGCAGGTAGGCCATCAGCACGTGCTTGCCGAGCGAGGGTGCGGAGCCGGCGGTGGTGACGTAGGGGCGATGGCCGTGGTCATCAGTGAGAACACCGCCGCTGGCCGTGAGGAGCGGCTCACCACCGAGCATGTAGCGCTTGATCCCAGAGCTCGACGTGTGGTCGTCGACGGTCAGCGTGCAGAGCACCGTCTTGGGCTCTTCGGCGCGTTGCTTGAGATAGGCCTCACGTCCGACGAAGTCGGCCGCCTTCACCTTCGGGCGTTGCATGCCCGCCTCGATGATCGTGCGTTCGGAGTCGAGCTCGAAACCGAAGGCGCGGTAGCCCTTCTCGATCCGGCCGGTTGTGCCGTAGACGCCGATGCCGACCGGGACCGCGCCATGGGGAGCACCGGCCTCGTGGAGCAGCGACCACAGGCGGGCGCCCTGCTCGATCGGTGTGTGGAGCTCCCAGCCGAGTTCACCGACGTAGGAGATCCGTGACGCGAGCACGGACATCGAGTCGGTTTCGATGTCGCGGCAGCTGCCGAACTTGAAGCCCTCGTGGCTGATGTCGTCGCGGGTGAGCTCACCGAGGATGTCGCGTGCGTTCGGTCCCCAGAGCCCGATCGTGGTGTACGCCGACGTCAGGTCGACCACGCTCGCCGTCCCGTCCTTGGGCATCCGGTCGGCGAACCACTTGCGGTCCACCATGCCGTGCGCGCCGCCGGTGACGACGCGGAAACGGTCGTGCGCGAGCCGCATCACGGTGAGGTCTGATCGGAAGCCGCCGCGGCCGTCGAGCACAGGGGTGTAGATCACCCGGCCCAGCGGCACATCGGATTGCGCCACGACGATGGACTGCACCGCCTCCAGAGCTCCGGGGCCGACGACGTCGAAGATCGCGAACGCCGACAGGTCGACGATGCCGGCCCGGTCACGCATCGCGAGGTGCTCGGCGTTGATGATCGGCGACCACCACCGCGAGTCCCACTCGTGCTCGCGCGGCATCACCTTGTCGCCGTACTCCTCGAGCAGCCCTTGGTTGGACTCGTACCACATGGGGCGTTCCCAGCCGGCCGCCTCGACGAAGACAGCACCGAGCTCGACCTCGGCTGCGTACATCGGCGCGTGGCGTTGGTTACGGTCGCCTTCGTACTGTTCGCCGGGGTGAATGATCCCGTAGGTCTTGTTGAAGGCCTCGCTGGTGCGTGAGCGGATGTGCGAACGCGTGCGCTGGTGCGGCCAGAACCTCGCGATGTCGGAATGGGAGAGGTCGATCTCGGGCAGGCCATCCGTCATCCACTCGGCTACCGCTCGTCCGACGCCCGGACCTTCCTTGACCCAGACGGCTGCGGCCGACCACAACCCCTGTACCTCTGGTGACTCGCCGAGGATCGGAGCGCCGTCAGGCGTCAGCGACAGCAGGCCGTTGATGGCGTAGCGGATCTCGGCGCCGTCTGCGCCGAGCAGATCAGGCATCAGCTCGTAAGCCTGTTCGAGCTGGGGGTCGAAGTCCTCCTGCGTGAACGGCAGCTCGGTCGGGGAAAGCTTCGCCTGCTCGATCGACGGGATCTCTTCAGGGTCGTGGAGGATCGGCCGGTGGGCGTACGAGCCGACCTCCATGTCTGCGCCGTGTTGTCGCTCGTAGCAGAACGTGTCCATGTCACGCACGATCGGGAAGGAGATCTCACCTTCCTTCTCCGCGAGCACCTCGACCGGACCGACACTGATCATCTGGTGCACAGCCGGTGTCAGCGGGATATGCGCGCCGGCCATCTTCGCGATCTTGGGGCTCCAAACGCCGCAGGCGATGACGACCGTCTCGGCTTCGATATCGCCGCCGGTCGTCCGGACGCGGCGGATCTGGCCCTGCTCGACGTCCAGCCCGGTCACTTCGACGGTAGGTACGACGGTGAGGGCGCCCAGCTCCAGAGCGCGTTCCCGCATGATCGTGCCGGCGCGCAGCGAGTCGACCACGCCAACCGACGGTGTCCAGAACGCGCCGATGATTTGGGACGGGTCGAGGAACGGGACCTTCTCCACGACCTGCTCAGGGGTGACCAGCTCGGACTCGATCCCCCAGATTCGCGCGGACGACATCCGTCGGCGCAGTTCCTCCATCCGCTCCTCGGTGCGAGCCACCTCGAAGCCGCCGGACTCGGTGAAGACGCCCATCTCCTTGTACTGCTTCATGCTGTCCAGCGTGAGGTCGGTGATCTCCCGGGAGTGGTCGACGGGGAAGATGAAGTTCGACGCGTGTCCGGTCGAGCCGCCGGGGTTGGGGAGCGCTCCTTTGTCGAGCTGGACGATGTCGCTCCAACCCAGCCGGGCCAGGTGGTAGACGAGGCTGTTGCCGACGATGCCGGCTCCGATCACGACCACGCGGGCCGTGCTGGGCACTGTTGCCATGAAGGTCTCTCTCACATCGCCCGGCTGCTTGGTTGCGTCATACGCAACTATGCAGCACTATCTGGAACATCAGCACCATCGTCACCGCATTGTGGGGTCCTGTCAAGCGGCGCTGCAGTCCGCTGGACGTGCGGAAACGGCTGACGCCGCCGGGTCCAGCCCCGACGGCGTCAGCAGTCTTTCCGGTTGAGCTAGGAGACCGGGTGCACCTTGTGCTGCGGCCCCACCCTGACGACCGACCCCGGACCCGAGAACGTCGGGTCCAGCGTGCCGGCGATCAGGTTGCCGTTACGAAGTCCGCGCTCGACGGCAACAACGCCCGGCAGGTCGACATACGGCGTCGCGTGGTTGCCCCAGACCACCGAGATGCGACCAGCGAACAGCTCGGTCACGTAGATCTGACCACGATTGCCGATGGCCAGGTTGGTAGCTCCGAGGAAGCCGCCCACGATCTTCGTTGCGTGACCGTTCCACGGGTTGACTCGCCACAACGCTCCACGTGCACCGAGGGCAGGCGTCTCGTCGCCGCCTGGCAGCGTCGTGACGTACAGCATGCCGTTCTTCCCCACCTCAACGTCGGTCGGAACCGGCTCGAAGCCGTAGACCGAGCCGACGAAGCACTCCGGGGGGAGGCCGTTCTGCTCGACGAACTCCTCCGTGATCACGGCTGGCTGCGGAGGAAAGACCGTGAGCGTCTTGATGTGACTGCCGTTCGGGCTGACGGTCAGCAGCGTGTTGGAACCCGCGTCCGCGACGATCCACTTGTCGCGCCATGACGCCACCGAGTAGGCGTGCGAGTCCTTGCGCCCGGTGTACTGGGCGTCCGGACCGAGCACGTCCTTTTGGCACTGCGTCGGGTGGGCGAACCCGTAGGTGTTGACCTTGTCGGGGTTGTTGTTTCGCTCGAACCGCAGCGTGTTCGCCTTGGTCGTGGCGTGCGACCCCTTGATGTTCAGCGCGCTGGCGGTGTTCTCGAAGGTGGTGGGATCCGACTCCGTCGTCGTGTAGGCAAGCTTCGATCCCTTCTTGGCGATTCCCGACGCGCCGATGGCATTGGTGACCAACGGTGTGACGTCCCCGTTGTACTGAAGTCTCGCGACGATCCCCGGTCCGCCGTCAGCGACGAAGATGCCCCCCGGGTGCACCGAGACGTTGAACGGCGCGGCGAAGTCGGTCGACAGAACGGTGAGATGCGGTTGTTTTTTCGTGGCCGTTGCTTGTTGCGGCGCCACGAGGGCGACTACAGCTGCGATAGCGACTACCACGAGTAATGGTTTACGCACGATTTCCCTCCCTGACTCAGGATCCCTTGCCCTGACCGTCCCCTCATTTGTACGTGCGGCGTCAACAACCACAGAGCAGTCAGATGGGAACACTGCGTGACGTGTTTTTCATGGTTCGTCCGACTGACGATGCAAGAAACCTTGCGCGCTCAGTCAGACGATTCGGGGTGGCGGGTCAGATGAGGCCGAGGGAGGTGACGGCGTCACGCTCTTCGGCGAGCTCGGCGGTACTGGCATCGATGCGCGCACGGGAAAAGTCGTCGATCTCAAGGCCCTGGACGATCGTCGCATCGCCGTTCGAGGTGGTCACGGGGAACGACGAGATCAGGCCTTCAGGTACGTCGTAAGAGCCGTCGGACCGCACCGCCATCGACGTCCAGTCGCCGTCCTTCGTGCCCAGCAACCAGTCGCGCGCCGCGTCGACCGTCGCACTCGCGGCGCTGGCTGCACTCGAGGCGCCGCGGGCTTCGATGATGGCTGCGCCGCGCTTTTGCACCGTCGGGATGAAGTCGTTCTCCAGCCATTCCTGGTCGTTCACCGTCTCGGCCGCGTTCTTGCCGTTGACCTCGGCGTGGAAGATATCGGGGTACTGGGTTGCCGAGTGGTTGCCCCAGATCGTCATCTTGGTCAGGTCGTTGACGCTCACCCCGGCCTTGGCGGCGAGCTGAGCCAGTGCCCGGTTGTGGTCGAGACGGGTCAGTGCTGAGAACCGTTCGTTCGGGATGTCGGGAGCGTTGCTCATCGCGATCAACGCGTTGGTGTTGGCCGGGTTACCGGTGATGAGAACTCGCACGTCGTCGGCCGCGTGGTCGTTGAGTGCCTTACCTTGCGGTTTGAAGATGCCGCCGTTGGCCTCGAGGAGGTCACCGCGCTCCATGCCCTTGCTGCGGGGACGTGCGCCGACGAGCATCGCCAGGCTGACACCGTCGAAGATAGTGCTCGCGTCGTCGCCGATCTCGACGCCGGCGAGGGTGGGGAACGCGCAGTCGTCCAGCTCCATGACAACGCCCTCGAGCGCCTTCAACGCGGGGGTGATTTCGAGCAGCCGCAACTCCACCGGAGTGTCGGGCCCCAACAACGAGCCACTGGCGATGCGGAAGAGAAGGCTGTAGCCAATCTGGCCGGCTGCACCGGTCACGGCGACCTTGACGGGGGCACTGCTCACGACGACTCCTGGTTCGAATGAGTTGAGTATGAACGGTTGAGGCTGACGCTAACAGCGGACCAGGCTCTGCGGCTGCCTGGGTCTCAGCCCTCCGCTGCCGTCGGCAGGGTGACCGCGTCGTCGACCTGCCCGAACAGGAGAGCGTAGGAGTAGCCGGCAATGAGCGCTCCGATCGCCGGCGCGAGGATGAACAACCAGAGCTGGTTGATCGCATCACTGCCCACAAACAACGCCGGGCCGATCGAACGTGCCGGGTTCACCGACGTGTTGGTGACCGGGATGGAGATCAGGTGGATCAGCGTCAGCGCGAGGCCGATCGCGATCGGCGCGAATCCCTTCGGCGCCCGGGTGTCGGTCACCCCGAGGATGACGTAGACGAACACCGCGGTCAGCACCACTTCGATGACCAGACACGCCAACAGGCTGTAGCCACCGGGACTGCGGTCGTCGTACCCGTTGGTGGCAAAGCCCGAGTCGGAGGCGGAGAAGCCGTCCTGGCCGTTCGCCACGATGAACAGGACAGTGGCAGCCGCAATGGCGGCCACGACCTGCGTGACGATGTAGCTGACCGTGAGTCGCCACGGGAACCGGCCGCCGGCGGCCACGCCGATCGTGACCGCGGGGTTGAAATGGCCGCCCGAGATGTGGCCCACGGCGTACGCCATGGTCAGCACGGTCAGGCCGAAGGCGAGCGATACGCCGAGGAAGCCGATGCCGAGATGGACGTCGCCGGACATGAACCCGGCGGCCAGAACCGCGGCGCCGCAGCCGCCGAACACGAGAACAAAAGTTCCGAGAAACTCAGCCGCGAGCTTCTGCGGAGTAGTGGGCGTGGTGACCGCCATGTCGGCTCCTTTTGTGTACGCCGGTGAACCCGCAAACCCATCAGACCACCGCCGCGTGCGGAGCGCCAGCCCCTACAAGGATGGAAGCTCGATGCAGTCGCGGAAGACGTTCTCGACTTCCTCGACGGCGTCGTAGTTTCCGAGACTGCCGTTCACGTAGCCGAACGCGTACTCGCCCGCCCTGCTCCACCAGCCGATGTGTCCGCCGATCCCGCCCATGCCGTAGCCGTCGTCGTCCACTCCGAAGCCGAGTCCCCAAGCATTCTCTCCGCCGAGCACCAGGTCTTCGCCAGAGGTCACGATCGAAGTCGCCTCCTCGAGCAGACCGGTGGAGAGGATTTGGCCAAGGTGTGGCTTCCGGTGGGACAGCGACGGGAGTTGGCCTTGGCGACAACAGAACCTTCTGTGTGGTCCACGAAGAGAATTCCGGTGAGCTCATCGCCGACGGCAGTTAGGCGGGCGGTGCGAAGAACTCGAGTCCGATGCCGTCGGGGTCGCGGAAGG
Organism: uncultured Actinomycetota bacterium; assembly: GCA_963746185.1. Taxonomy (GTDB): domain Bacteria; phylum Actinomycetota; class Actinomycetes; order Propionibacteriales; family Nocardioidaceae; genus CAVVAE01. Next base: position 574,069 of record CAVVAE010000004.1, on the reverse strand, counting down.
AGAGACCAGAGCCGTAGTGGGCGTCCACGATTTCGCCGTGCGCAATGCCCAGCTCGTCGAGGCGTGCTGCCCAGCGCAGCAGCCCGGCGCGGTCGTCGCAGGCGAAGGCGACATGGTCGAGACCGGTGCGATGCTCGTCGAATCGGTCGTCCGCGGCTTCCGGGTGCGTATGCAAGCCGAATAGCTGCCCTCCTTCGAGGGCGAACACTGTGTGGTGAAACTTGCCGATCAGTTCGTCCTCATCCAGGACAGGCTCGGCGTCGAACAGTTCGGTGTACCAGCGAGTGCTTCGCCGGAGATCAGTCACCGTCACGGCGACATGGGTGATCGGTGGGAACGTAGGCATTGGGCCACCTCGGCCTTTCGGAGTGGTGAGTCCGACGCTGATCGCCAAGAACTCGTCTTGGAGACATCGAATAGTCCACGCGTTTGACGCGGCGTGTGTGACAACCCGGTGCGAAGAGGGCCTTCGTCACTCGCTCCGTCACACGGGTACGGCGGAGTGTTCGGGCATGGACACCAACAGAAGAACTTTCATGGAACTGACCAGGATTCTCGACAGCACGGCTAACCGCATTGTTGGAGGCGGCGCGCGGACCGAGACTCAGACTCTCTACGCCATGGCGGATGCCGCGCGGGATCTACGTCCCGGCGCAGCCGCGGCGCTCGTCGATTGGAGCGGCTCGGAGGTCGCTCGGCTCCGGGCTTTCGGCATCGTGCACGGAGTCATCTTGCGAGACCTCGAACCTCGGGACCAACTGCAGCTGCTGGATACGCTGCTTGGCCGCGCTGACCTCGCGCTTGCAGGGTGAATCGATAGGTTGACGTGGTGTTGCGGATTCGACTGATCGGGAGACCGAGGCTCGAGCGTGACGGCGAGCCGATTCCTGGTCCTCGTGGGCACAAGAGCTGGGCCTTGCTTGCCAGGCTGGTCCGGTCGGCGGATCCGGTATCCCGTCAGGTGCTGGTCAATGAGTTGTTCAGCGAGGCCGACGATCCGATGGGCGCGCTTCGGTGGTCATTGGCCGAGCTGCGCCGACGGACAGGTCTGGCCGGCGCGCTGGAGGGCAATCCGCTCACGATCGAGCTTGGCGACGACGCAACGGTCGATGTGTACGACGTCACGCGTGGCGCGATGGGGGATGACATCCCCGAGGGCGAGTTCCTTGAGGGCATCGAGGTCAAGGCGTCGCCAGGCTTTGAGTCCTGGCTGCTCGTCGAGCGTCAGCGCGTCGACGGTGAGGTGCTCTCAGCTTTGCGGCAGGCGACGCTCCGCGCCCTGTCGGGCCGTCAGTTCGATCGCGCAGTCACGCTGGCCGGCGCGATGGTCCGGCGGGCGGCGTTTGAGGAAGGCCCGCACGTCTTGTTGGTCACGGCCCTCGCGGCGTCGGGCGATGCGGACGCCGCTGTCCGGCAGGCCGACGCTAGTGAGGCGATGTTTGTCGACGAGCTCGGTGTCGAGGCGACCCCCGCGATCCGGGCGGCGGCGCGGCCCGCCGTCGCTGCACCCATCCCAGGTGTGTCGGCAAGCGCCTCGGCGAAGTCACTTTTCGATGCTGGCCTCGCCGCGCTGTCGGCGGGCGCTGCTGATGCGGGCATCGAATGTCTTCGCAGCGCGTCGGGGGCAGCAGAGGAGGCGGGTGACCAGGAGCTGCTCAGCCGATGCCTGATGGAGCTCGGGACAGCACTCGTGCACTCGATCCGCGGCTACGACGACGAGGGAGCGGTGGTTCTCGGCATGGCCGTCGAGAGGGCGACCGCGGCGGGAGCGGAAGTCACTGCGGCCAAAGCGCTCTCGGAGCTGGCCTATGTCGATCTGTTGGCAGGCCGACGAGCCAGCGCTGGCCAATACCTGCGATCGGCTGGCGAGATTGCGGCCGATGACCCAACGCTCGTCGCCGCTCTCACGGGTTTCGATGCCATGAACCTCAGCGACTGGGGCAAGCTCGACGCGAGCAGCAACCGCTTCGCAGAAGCCGTGGAGCTGAGTCGTAGCGCAGGCGCCGTACGACGAGAGGTGTGGAACCTTGGTCTCGGCGCCCGCACCCTGTTCATTCAGGGGCGGCTCGACGATGCCATGGAATGGGCCAGAGCTTCAGCCGACCTCGCTCGCCGCGAACGGTGGACGGCGTTCCTGCCGTGGCCGGAAGCCTGGCTTGCCCATGCCCGCCTCAGCGGCGGTGTGAATCCGAGCGTGGTGCGCGAGGACGCGGAGACCACGTTCGCACTCGCCCGGCAGCTGCAGGACCCCTGTTGGGAGGGGGTCGCGGCGAAGGTGATTGGCCTTACCCACGTGGCGCAGGACAACCCCAAGACCGGCCTGCAGTGGTTGTCGAATGCGGGCACGCTGTGTCGACGGGTCACCGACTCGTACGCCTGGGTCGACGTGGACATCCTCATCGCCGAGGCCCAAGCCGCTCTGGAGTGTGGAGACACCGCGCGAGCCGAATCGGTCGCCCGTCGAGCAATCGCTTACGCCGCCAAGGCAAGCATGGACGACCTCCTCGACCGTGCGCTGCGCCTGCTTCCGGTGGCCTCTGACGCCTGACGCGTTCGGCAGACCGCGTCAGCCCTTGACTGCGCGGTCTGCGCGTCGGCGATACCGCCTTGGCGGTGGTCGTCGAGCCGGACGGGGAAGTCCGCGTCGAGCTTCCCAAGACCGCCGGATTCGAGGTCGTCGTACGCCGCTAGTGGTCCCGACCGGGGTTCGGCAAGGCCTGGCCGCCTGAGATATCTTGACGTCAAGCAATCTTCTGCGGGAAGATATCTTGACGTCAAGCAATCGTTGGAGAGCCGGAGACCCCATGACCAAGATCAAGGTGCAGCACCCCGTCGTCGAGCTCGATGGCGATGAGATGACGAGGATCATCTGGCAGTTCATCAAGGACCGCCTGATCCATCCCTATCTCGACATCGAACTGCTCTACTTCGACCTCAGTATCGAGAGCCGCGACGCGACCGATGACCAGATCACCGTCGATGCCGCGAACGCGATTAAGGAGCACGGCGTCGGCGTGAAGTGCGCGACGATCACGCCCGACGAGGCGCGCGTCGAGGAGTTCAGTCTGAAGCAGATGTGGGTTTCCCCGAACGGCACGATCCGCAACATCCTGGGCGGCGTCGTTTTCCGCGAGCCGATCATCATCAGCAACATCCCGCGGCTGGTTCCGGGCTGGACCAAGCCGATCATCATCGGCCGTCACGCTCACGGGGACCAGTACAAGGCCACGAACTTCAAGGTTCCCGGCGCCGGTCAGCTCACGATCACGTTCACGCCATCAGACGGCTCCGAGCCGATCGAGCATGTCGTCGCCAACTACGGCGATGACGGTGGCGTGGCGATGGGCATGTACAACTTCAACAAGTCCATCGAGGACTTCGCGCGGGCGTCCTTCGCGTACGGGCTGCAGCGCAAGTACCCGGTTTACATGTCCACGAAGAACACCATCCTCAAGGCGTACGACGGTGCGTTCAAGGACATCTTCGAGCGGGTCTTCGAGCAGGAGTTCAAGGCCGACTTCGAAGCAGCCGGCCTCGCCTACGAGCACCGGCTCATCGACGACATGGTCGCCGCCGCGATGAAGTGGGAAGGCGGCTACGTCTGGGCGTGCAAGAACTACGACGGCGACGTGCAGTCCGACACTGTGGCACAAGGCTTCGGATCGCTCGGCCTGATGACATCGGTGCTGATGACCCCCGACGGCAAGACCGTCGAGGCAGAGGCAGCGCACGGCACGGTGACGCGGCACTTCCGCCAGCACCAACAGGGCAAGCCGACGTCGACCAACCCGATCGCGTCGATCTTCGCGTGGACCGGCGGGTTGAAGCACCGCGGCAAGCTCGATGGCACTCCCGACGTCACCCAGTTCGCCGAGACCCTCGAGCGGGTCTGCGTCGAGACGGTCGAAGAAGGCAAGATGACCAAGGACCTGGCGTTGCTGGTGGGGCCTGACCAGTCATGGCTCACCACCGAGGAGTTCCTCGCGGCGCTCGACGACAACCTGCAGAAGGCGATGGCCTGACGTTCAGCCCGCGTCGTTCTGGCGGTGTGCACCGGCTGACGGACGCGCCGGCCAGATGGTCGGCGGCTGCCAGCCTCGGCCGTCGTACGACGCCCTCACGCGTTGCTCGATCTGCGACGAGTCTTCCGTGCGTGCTAGCGCGATGGCGCAACCACCGAAGCCGCCGCCCGTCATCCGCGCCCCGAGCGCGCCAGCCTCGGTCGCCGCGTCGACCGTGACATCGAGCTCGTCGCACGAGACCTCGAAGTCGTCACGGAGCGACTCATGTGATGCCGTGAGATGGGCCCCGATATCGGCCGGCCGGCCGGCGTCGAGAATCGCCACGACGTCCTTCACTCGGGCGATCTCGGTGACGACATGGTGCGCCCTCCGACGCAGCGTGGCATCGTCAATGTCCTCCACTTGGGCGGCTGTGGCGTCCCGCAGAGAGGCCACGCCGATCGCGGCAGCGCCGGCCTCGCATGCGCGTCGCCGGTCGGCGTACTCGCCCCCTGCGAGTTCGTGGCCGGCATGCGTGTCGATGACGAGCAGCGTCAGTCCGGCGGGTGCAGGGTCGAAGGGCAGTTGCCGGGTCGACATGTCTCGGCAGTCGAGCAGCAGCGCCTGACCTTCGACGCAGAGCATGGACGCGAACTGATCCATCGCACCGGTCGGGACGTCGACGAATTCGTTCTCGGCCCGGCGGGCCAGGCTGGCGAGCTGCTCGCGGTCGATCTTGAGCCCGGCCTCTTCGGCGGTGGCTGCTGCCACCGCGCAAGCCAACGCCGCCGACGACGAGAGCCCTGCACCGACAGGCACATCGCTCTCGAGCTCGATTCGCAGCCCTGGCAGAGTCACGCCGTCCTGGCGCATCGCCCAGATGACCCCGGCGACATACGCCGCCCAACCCTCTACATCTCCGGGCTCGACTTCGACGGCGAACCGCTCCGTCTCACCTCGGGACGTCACCACGATGTCGTCTTCTGACGTTGTACTCACGCGCGCGGTCGTCTTCTGCGGAAGTGCGAACGGGAGCACGAGTCCGTCGTTGTAGTCGACGTGCTCGCCGATCAGGTTGACCCTCCCGGGAGCAGACCAGGTGCTCGTCATGTCCGTCGAGTTCCGTCGATTGTCACGGCGCCATGATCCCATCCGAGAGGGGCGCGCAGCCGGAGGCGCTGGATAGGGTGAGGCATGGCAGATGAGCGCGAGATCTTGACGTGGGACTTGTTCGGCCAGGCTTCGAGGGAGCTCGCGCAAACGGTCGCCGACGACTTCGAACCCGACATGATCTTGTCGATCGCCCGCGGCGGACTCCTGATCGGCGGAGCGTTGGGGTATGCGCTCGGCGTCAAGAACACTTACACGATGAACGTCGAGTTCTATACCGGCGTCAACGAACGTCTCGAGGTGCCGCGGATCCTGCCGCCGGCACCCGACTTCGTCGACCTGGCAGACGCGAAGATCCTGATCGCCGACGACGTCGCCGACACCGGCCACACTCTGCTCAGCGTCCAGCAGTTCTGCCAGGGCAAGGTCGGAGAGGTCCGCACGGCGGTGCTCTACGAGAAGAGCCACTCGCTGGTCAAGTGTGACTACGTCTGGCGACGCACGGACAAGTGGATCAACTTCCCGTGGAGCGACATGGATCCCGTCGTACGACGTGAGGGTGCCGCGCTCGACGCCTAATGCGTGCTTGTCAGGTCGGCTTGAACTCGGACTTCAGCAGGTCGAAGCGCACCAGGTCGACCACCGAGCCGTCGTACACGTTGTAGTTCTGGCGGTCGCGGCCGGTCTCGGTGAAGCCACAGGTGCGTGCCACGCCCTGCGAGGCGAGGTTGCCGTCGCCGGCACCCAGCGAGATGCGTTCAAGTCCGAGGCCGCCTTCCTCCTCCGTGGCGAAGGCGTGCGCGAGAGCGAGGTTGAGTCCTGACCTGACGACGCCGCGGCCGCGGGCATCGGGATGCGTGCGGTAGCCCACCTCTGCGGACTTGTAGTCGAGACCGTTGAACCCGAAGAGGTTGATCGTGCCGAGGTAGTGGTCATCCTGGAGATCGGCGATCGCCCATTCGACCGATCCACCGGTCGCGTTACCCAGCGCACGGCCGGCCAGGTGTCCTTTGAATGCCTCGGAGTCTCGCGGGAAGGGGATGTTTCCCAACCAGTGCAGGAATTCGGGGTCGTTGTTGGTCTCGACATAGCGCGCTCCGTCGTCGTGTCGAAGCTCGCGAAGGCGCACGTTGTCGTCCGACAGCGTGACAGGATCAAGCCAGCGAGTCTTCGGTTCACGCGAGTCGCTGGCCAACAAGGACGCCTGCCATCCGTTGACGACTTCACCCCGACGCGGCAACCTGGCGCGCGTCGTGCCCTCGAGCGTGAAGCCGGTCTTCCAGGCCACCTTGAGCGAGGCGACGTTGCCCTCGTACGCTTCCCAGCTGATCGCCTGGAGTCCCCGATCCTCGAACGCCCAGTTGGTGATCAGCCGCACAGCCGTCGTCATGACCCCTCGACCGCGTACGCCGGGATGGGCACCGAACCCGATCTCACCCCACCCTGATCCCGTGTTGCGCACGTTGATCGAGCCAGCAAATCGACTGGGGCCCGCTCCACCGTCGGCCTCGATCGCGAACACCCAGACCGTGTCGTTCTCCCACGGCTCGGCGCGTCCGGCCAAGAACTCCTTGGCGTCCTCGCGAGAGTAGGGGACGGGGATCGTAGTGAACTCCTGCATCGCCGGGTCGTTGCACTGCTCGAAGACGCCCTCGAGGTCGTCAGGGCGGTGAGCGCGCAGCGTGACGTTGCCGTCAGTGAGCACAGGTACGTCGTCCGGGAACCTCACCAGGTCAGGCCTTTCGTTCGGGGCGTAGGAGCCATTCGGAGCGGAGCAGATCGAGCTGCACCATGTCGACCGGACTGCCGTCTCGCATCAGCTCCGACTGGCGTTCGCGGCCGTATTCGACAAAGCCGTTGGCGCGCGCAACGTGTTGAGAGGCGACGTTGCCGTCCGGCACTCTGACGAAGGCCCGGGTGGCACCCATCCCGCCGTCCTCCTTGGGGATGAACAGATGCCGGACGAGCATGGAGACACTCTCACTCATGACGCCTTTGCCACGGGCATCCGGGTGCATGAGGTATCCCACCTCCCAGCTCACCCGACCTTTGCGGGGAAGTCCGATGGTCCCGAGAAACTGGTCGCTGTCGCGATCCGCGACGGCCCAGGTGATCGACTGGCCTTCCATGGCCTGTGTCTGGGTGCGCGACATGAACTCCCGAGCGTCCTTCTCGGTGTAGGGCGAGGGCATGAACGGCAGCCAGTGCTGAGCGCGTTCGTCGCTGGATGCCTCGACGATCCGTGGGACGTCGGCCTCCTTCATCGGGCGAAGCCTGACGCGCTCGCCCTCGATCACCGGGAAGTCGTACCACTCGCTGACGGGCTCACGTGGGTCGTCCTTGTGGAGGGCCGCGATCCAGGCATTCGTGTACTCGCCCCGGTGGTTGAGCCAGCGTCGTACGGTGCCACCGAACGTGAAGCCGGTTTTCCACGCGACCCGACGGGAGGCGATGTTTCCCTCGTTCGCCAGCCAGCTCACGGTTTCGAGGTTGCGCTCGGAGAAGCCCCAGTCGAGGAGCAGGTTGATGGCGGTCGTCATCGCGCCACGACCCCGGATGGCCGGATGCGCACCGAACGCGACCTCCGCCCGCCGGGCACCCTGGTCTCGCAGTGACAGAGTTCCGCCGAAGCGTCGTTCGCCGTCGGGGTGGGTGGCTTCGATGGCGAAGAGGAACTCCTTCTCGGTCTCCCACAGCCCTGGAATCGACTTGGTGATGAACTCGATGCCCATCTCGTCGGTGTAGGGGCGCGGCACCGTGGTCCACTCGAGGGACACCGCGTCATTGCACTGTTCGACGAGCGCCGGCACGTCGTCCTGTCGGTGCGCCCGCAGGGTGACATCGCCCTCAGTGAGCACCGGTACGTCGTCGGGGAATCTCATGACGCAACCCTGCCTGGCAGGCAGAGGCGACTCAACCCGATTTCCGACAACTCGCCTCGGGCGTCTAGGCGTGCGTCAACGTCGCCTCAGGACCGGCCGAGCCGTACGCTAGTCGCCTATGGATGATCCATGGAGTAGCCAGTGCCGCCACAACGCACTCTCGCTGTTTGACCAAGCAGAGGAGATGCAGTGAGCGGCACGTTCCGCGACATCGCCCTCGTTCTGGTCTTCATCCTGGCCAGCAGCTTCTTCGTGATCGCCGAAATGGCCCTGGTATCGATGCGCGACAGCCAGGCCAAAGCGCTCGAGGGCCGGGGCCGGCGAGGCGCGATCGTCGCCAAGCTCAACGGTGATCCGAATCGTTTCCTCGCCGCCGTTCAGGTCGGTGTCACACTCGCTGGCTTCATGTCGGCGGCGTTCGGCGCTGCGACCCTTGCGGGTCGGTTGTCTCCGCAGCTGGAGAAGTTGCACATGTCTCCCGGAGTCGCCGATGCGACCGCGCTGGTGCTCATCACGCTCGCGATCTCGTATGTCTCGTTGGTCATCGGTGAGCTCGCTCCCAAGCGGCTTGCGTTGCAACGCGCTGAGTCGATCTCCCTGGCGGTGGCACCAACCGTGGATCGGATCGCCAAGATCTCCCGACCCGTCATCTGGTTGCTTTCGGTGTCCACCGATGTCGTCGTACGCCTCGTCGGAGGGGACCCGAAGGCGTCCCGTGAGCAGATCACCGACGCTGAGATTCGCGAGCTCGTGTCGGGCTCAGCGACTCTCGGTGCCGAAGAACGGCAGATTGTGGAAGACGTCTTCGAGGCTGGTGACCGCCAGATCCGCGAGCTGATGGTGCCACGCACCGAAGTCGACTTCATCTCCGCGACGATGCCCGCCTACAAGGCCGCGCGGTTTGCTTTGGAACGCCCGCACTCTCGATACCCGGTAATCGGCGACTCATCCGACGACGTCCTCGGGTTTGTTCACGTGCGCGACCTGCTCAACCCTGATCTGTCCGGGCGCTCCGTGCGGGTGAAGGAGATCACCCGTGACGTGCTGCTGCTTCCTGCCACCCGCCAACTGCTCTCGGCGCTGAGCGACATGCGCCGCGAGGGCGCACACCTCTCCATCGTCGTCGACGAGTACGGCGGTACGGCCGGCATCATCACGCTGGAGGACCTGGTCGAGGAACTCATCGGTGACATCAGGGACGAGTACGACGTCGACGAGCCCGAGACCACCCGGCTGCTCAACGGGGAGCTTGAGGTGGATGGGCTGCTCAACCTTGACGACTTCGAGGACGAGACCGGTCTCGCGTTACCGGAGGGGCCTTATGAAACCGTCGCGGGCTACATCGTGCAGCAGCTCGGCCATGTCCCGGGCGTCGGTGAAACGGCGGGCTTCGACGGCCATACGCTCACGGTTGTCGGCGTCGACGGCCGGCGGATCGCGCGCGTCAAGGTAAAGGCATCACACACCCCGACCCAGCCGCCGGTAGAGGACCTGACGCCTCCCGACCCGTCCACCAACTAACACCGCACACTCGGGGTCTCAGCGACTGCGGCGCTGCGCCGCTGGCACAATGACGCGCATGTCGACCGCCGCAGCACCGGAACGCCCGCGCGTCTTGTCGGGCATCCAGCCGACCGCCGACTCGTTTCACCTCGGCAACTACCTCGGCGCGCTGCGGCAGTGGGTGGCACTCCAGTTCGACCATGACGCGTTCTACTGCGTCGTCGACCTGCACGCGATCACGCAGGAACATGACCCTGAGCTGCTCCGTGAGCGGACCCTGGTGTCGGCGGCTCAGCTCATCGCGATGGGTGTCGACCCCGAACAGTGCACGTTGTTCGTGCAGTCGCACGTCCCCGAACACACGCAGCTCGCCTGGGTGCTCGGCTGCCTCACCGGCTTCGGCGAGGCCGCGCGGATGACCCAGTTCAAGGACAAGTCAGCCAAGGGAGGACAGGACCGCACGACGGTCGGCCTCTTCACCTACCCCGTTCTCCAGGCCGCCGACATCTTGCTCTACCAAGCCGACCGGGTGCCGGTGGGCGAGGACCAGCGCCAGCACCTCGAGCTGACCCGCGACCTCGCGGGCCGATTCAACCACCGCTTCGGTGAGACGTTCGTGGTCCCCGAACCACACATCATCAAGGACGTCGCCAAGATCAGCGACCTGCAGGAGCCGACCGCCAAGATGAGCAAGTCGGCCTCGTCTTCAGCCGGGCTCGTGGAACTGCTCGACGAGCCGAAGCGGTCATCGAAGAAGATCCGCTCCGCCGTCACCGACTCTGGCCGAGAGGTCTACTTCGACGAAGCGGAGAAGCCGGGTGTTTCCAACCTGCTCACGATCTACTCGGCTCTCAGTGGCCGCACGATCGACGACATCGTCACCGAGTACGACGGTCGAGGCTACGGCGACCTGAAGAAGGACCTCGGACAGATCGTGGAGGACTTCGCCATCCCGTTCCGCACCCGGACTATGGAGCTGCTTGACGACCGTGCCGAGCTCGACGCGATCCTGCGAACCGGCGCCGATCAGGCCCGTGCGGTGGCCGCCAAGACGCTGAGTCAGGTCTATGACCGCATCGGGTTCCTCGAGGCTCGCTGATCATCGAAGTCAGCGATAGGGTCCACGGGTGTCAACGATCGGCGTCGCCATCGCCATCCCCGAACCCTGGGCTGGTGAGCTGCAGAGCCACCGCGCGTCGTTCGGAGATGCACAGGCGGGCGCGATCCCGACCCACATCACGCTCATCCCGCCGACCGAGATCGACGGCGAGCTGGCCGACGTCGAGGACCACCTCGCCGCCGTGGCCAAGGAGCAGCGCGTCTTTCGTCTGAGGCTGCGCGGCACTGCGACGTTTCGCCCGGTATCTCCGGTCGTGTTCATCGTGGTCTCGGAGGGCATCTCGGCCTGTGAGCTGTTGGCGGACGCCGCTCGTCGCGGGCCGCTCGACCATCAGTTGACGTTTCCGTATCACCCGCACGTCACGGTCGCCCATCACCTCAGCGAGAGTGCCTTGGACCACGCGTACGAGACTCTCGCTGACTTCGACTGTGCCTTCGACGTCATGGAGTTCCACCTCTACGTACATGGGGACGACGGCGTCTGGCGCCCCGTTCGTACGTTTGAGCTCGCCGGCTGACCGCCGTACACCGCATGTGTGTCACCTGCCCGCGAAGGGTAGGAAGGGTGCATGACTGAGAAGCAGGGCATGGCGGCCAGGGCCAAGCAGCGGTTTGCGCGTGCGCGTGAGCGTTACCCGTTTGTCGACCATGTCGTCCGGATGGTGCAGCACTACGGCAAGGTCGAGGGCAACGTGCTTGCCGGAGCTGTCACCTACTTCGGCTTCCTGTCGTTCTTCCCGATTCTCGCGCTCGCATTCGCCGTCGTCGGGTACATCAGCGCGGCGTTTCCGGACGCGCAGGACTCGCTGACGACGGCCATCGAGCAGTTCTTTCCCGGCATCGTCAGCTCGACCGGCGAGGCCGGCACGATCAGCCTGCAGCAGATCGAGGATGCGAAGGCGACCGCGGGAATCATCGGTTTTGTGGGCGTGCTGTACACCGGGCTTGGTTGGGTCTCCGGATTACGCACAGGCCTCGCCGACGTCTTCGAGATTCCGCATGAGAGCAAACCGAACTTCGTCGTCGGCAAGGGGACCGACCTCGCCGTGCTCACCGTCCTCGGTCTCGTGATGATCGTCAGCGTGGGGACCTCGGGCGTCGTCGAAGGTCTCACTGACAAGGTTGTAGAGACCTTGCAGCTCGACGGGATCGCGGTGGGAGCCGCGCTCGTCTGGGGGGTGGGCATCGCGCTCAGCTTGGCCACCAGCACGCTCCTGCTCTTTGTGATGCATTGGCTGCTCGCTCACCCCGATCTGCCGATCCGGCCACTTTGGGAGGGCGCCCTCCTCGGCGCCATCGGCTTCGAGCTGCTCAAGCTGCTGGCCATCTATATCGTCGGCAGCGTTGGCGGCACCGCATTTGCGCAGTTGGCCATCGCCGTCACGTTGGTGGTGTGGATCAACTACTTCTCCCGACTCGTCCTGACCGGCGCCTCGTGGGCGATGACGTCGCCTCGCTCGTACAACGCGCTCAACCGTCGTACCGACCGATCCGAGGCCGCCGTGGTCGCTGCCGATGAAGCGGCAGATCGACTGGCGATCCCCGTCGGACCAGGTGCAATTGCCGCGACGGAGGCGACCGGATTCCGCGGACGGTTCGATCCCGGAAGTGCGGTGATCGGGCTCGCCGGGGGAGCGTTGGCGACGATCCTCTTCCGCCGCCGCGCCTGAACCCGCCCGTGGTCTGGACGCCGTGGGTGGGAGACAATGTCCGGCGTGAAGTTCACCCGCACCCACGGCTGGCTCCTCGAGGCGTCAGCATGACGAGCGAACTGCCGACGCGCGCCGACATCGAGGCCGCCTCATTCAGGTTGGGTGGCGGCGTTCGTCGTACGCCGATGCTTGAGATAGGTCTCCGCGAACACGGCATCGACCTCGACATCCAGCTCAAGCTCGAGCTCACCCAGCACACCGGCTCCTTCAAGGCTCGGGGCGCGCTCAACTCGGTGCTGTCGTTGCCGGCGCACGTGACGGGAGTCTGCGCAGCGTCGGGAGGCAACCACGCCGCGGCCGTCGCTTGGGCGGCGAACCGGGCCGGGCTGTCGGCCGACGTCTTCGTGCCAAGCAATGCCACGCCGGCCAAGATCGACCGGATCGCCTCCTATGGCGCCAAGACGCATTTCGTCGAGGGCTACGTGCGCGACGCGTTGGAGGCGAGCCTCGCGTTCGCGGCGGAGCGAGAGATTCCATTGCTCCATCCATACGACACGTTCGAGACGGTGGCCGGCGCCGGGACGACCGGGCTCGAGATCGAGGAGCAGGTGCCCGAGGCCGACCTCGTTCTGGTGGGATGCGGGGGCGGCGGGTTGTACGCCGGACTGGCGACCGCGCTCGAGGGTCTGGCGCGGGTGCAGCCGATCGAACCGGCGTTGTGCCCCGACCTTGCGCTGGCCCTCGCCGAAGGCGGTCCAACCGACACCGAGGTTGGAGGGGTGGCGGCAGACTCGCTCGGTGCTCCCTGGATCGGTGAGATCGCTTACGCGGTGGCCTCCAAACATGGGGTTTCGCCGGTGCTGGTCGACGAAGACGCCATCGTCTCGGCTCGACGGTTCCTCTGGGACACCGTGCGGGTGCTGGCTGAGCCCGGTGCCTGTGTGGCGTTGGCGGCCTTGCTGACCGGCCAAGTCGTCGTACCCGCCGGCCAGACCGTCGTCGTGGTCATCTCCGGTGGCAACAACGACTCCCTCCCCACCTGACCGGGTTTGACGTGGGGGATCTCACGAGACCTGGCCAATACCAGCGTGGGGCAGTTCGCCGTACTCTTCGCGCATGAGCGAAACCGAATCCGGACTGCCCTTCGAGCCCGTCTACGGGCCCGAAGCCCTCGCCGACTGGGACCCGGCACAGCGGCTCGGCGAAGCCGGCGAGTACCCCTACACCCGGGGTGTCTACGAGTCGATGTACACCGGTCGGCCGTGGACGATGCGTCAGTACGCCGGATTCGGTACGGCGGTGGAGTCCAATCAGCGTTACCACCAGCTCATCAAGGCCGGCACGACCGGACTGTCGGTGGCGTTCGACCTTCCGACCCAGATGGGCTACGACTCCGACTCGCCGATCGCGCACGGTGAGGTCGGCAAGGTCGGGGTGGCGATCGACTCGATCGAGGACATGCGGCTGCTGTTCGACGGGATCCCGCTCGACCAGGTGTCGACCTCGATGACCATCAACGCTCCGGCGAGTCTGCTCATGCTGCTCTACCAGCTCGTCGGTGAAGAACAGGGCGTACCGAGCAACGCCCTCACGGGCACCTCTCAAAACGATGTCCTCAAGGAGTACATCGCTCGCGGCACCTACATCTACCCGCCCAAGCAGTCGCTGCGGCTGATCACCGACATCTTCACCTACTGCCGTCGCGAGATGCCTCGCTGGAACACCATCTCGATCTCCGGCTACCACATGGCCGAGGCCGGCGCGACGCCTGCACAGGAGATCGCGTTCACGTTGGCGAACGGCATCGAGTACGTCCGCGCCGCGATCGAGTCTGGCCAGGATGTCGACGAGTTCGCTCCCCGGCTGGCGTTCTTCTTCGTGTCACGGACGACGCTCCTCGAGGAAGTCGCGAAGTTTCGAGCCGCCCGCCGGATCTGGGCCCAGGTGATGCGCGACGAGTTCGGAGCCAAGAACCCCAAGTCGTTGATGCTGCGCTTCCACACCCAGACGGCAGGCGTGCAGCTCACGGCTCAACAGCCCGAGGTAAACCTCGTGCGGGTGACGGTCCAGGCGCTCGCCGCCGTACTCGGCGGAACGCAGTCGCTGCACACCAACTCCTACGACGAGGCGATCGCGCTTCCGACGGAGAAGGCCGCCCGGCTCGCACTCCGCACGCAGCAGGTACTCGCCTACGAGACTGACGTGACCAAGACGGTCGACCCGTTTGCAGGGTCGTACGCCGTCGAGTCCCTGACCGACGACGTCGAGGGCGCCGCACGTGACTTGATGAAGTCCGTCGAAGACCTCGGCGGAGCAGTCGCCGCCATCGAACACGGCTTCCAGAAGAACGAGATCGAGAAGTCGGCGTACCGGATCGCCCAGCAGATCGACAGCGAGGAACGCACGATCGTGGGAGTGAACAAGTACCAGCTCGACATTGAGGACCCCTACGAGCCGCTGCGGGTCAACCCGTTGATCGAGGAGCAGCAGGCCGAGCGGTTGGCTCGGCTGCGTACGACGCGCAACCAGGACGAGGTCGACAAGCACCTCGACGAGCTGCGCTCAGCCGCGGACGGCAAGGACAACGTGCTGCCGCCGATGAAGGCCGCGCTCGCAGCACGCGGCACGGTCGGCGAGGTCTGCGACGTGCTGCGTGAGGTGTGGGGGGTCTACCGACCACCCAACGCGTTCTAGCCTGCACAACGCTCGTCAGAGTGTCAGGGCCCAGGCGACGGCCTCGTCGAGGATGCTGCGCTCGTCGTCGCCGATTTTGGGATCGGCCTGACGCCGGGCCACCGCTTCGTCCAGCACCGGCTTCGGGTCGTGCCGGACTGAGTGGATGAAGACCGAAAGAAACTCCGTCACCTGATCGCGCACCTTGTCCGGATCAAGCTCTGCCACCTCGGGCGGAAGAATCGTCGCGGCACTGGCGAGGATGACGACGGTCAACGCCGTGTCGAGCGCGGGCTCCGCCAGTCGCGCGTTGCTCCAGTCGATGACGACTGGACCGTCTGGTGACAGCAGCACGTTGAGCGGGTGCAGGTCGAGATGGGCCATGCACTGCGACGCGGCCGCCTCGGGATGTGGGAGGCCATGGAGCCGGTCATGCAGGTCAGACAGCAAGTCTCCACCGGCACTGGGATCCAGATCGCCGTTCAGCATGGACTCAGCCATGGTCGGACCCTCGACCCGGGCCATCACCAGATCTGCGCCGTCGACGTCATGCACCTCGGGAACCGGATAGCCCTGCGAGAACAACCACCGCATCACGTCCGCCTCGGGTGCGGCGGACCGGCCGTCCCGATAACGGCGGCGGACGACGTCGGGCCCGGCCTCGAAGACGTCGGCCTCACGCCCGGCGGCGATCAGCGTCGGCACACGAGCTCCCGGGTGTCGCCGTCGACCACGTACACGTCACCGTCGCTCAGCCGCAGATGCGGTACGCCGGTGCGTTCGTAGAGGTCGGCGACCTTGGCCACCAGCTCGGTTTCCGGATGGCCAGGTGTGTCGAGATGGGGCACAAACGCCTCGTCGATGACGCCGAGGCCGTCCCAGATCGTCGGTTCGGCATAGAGCTGACGCACCTCATCGGCGTCGTCACAGAGCTCGAGTCCGCGCAGGCTTGGTGCCAGGCAGCACGGTCCCGCGCTGTAGCCGGCGTAGACGATGGCATCCTCCGCGAGGAGCCGGGGAAGAACCTCGTCGGCGCCGCTGCGGTTGAGCGCATAACGCAGGGTGAAGGCATTCCCGCCCCGCAGCCACGCCACCTCATAACGCCGCAACGCAGTCTCCAGGGCCGACGTGTCTGCCGCGTCGAAGTACTGGCGCAGATCCAGCTCTTCCGCGTCGAGCCCTAGCGCAGCAAGGGCTCGGAGCTCGAGTTTGACGCCCTCTCGTCGTACGTCATCGGGAGCGCCGTCGATGGAGTTGGCGATCACCGCGACCGGTCGCTCCGTTCTCAGCATCGCGAGCAACAGGTCCGGCCGATCGCCGATGCGGAATGACGAGAGGTACAAGCGCATGCGATCAGTCTTCCGGATCCGAGGCAGTCAGGCAGCACGTCGAGTTCGGGGATAACGTCGACTCTGTGCGTGCAATCGAGTATTCCGTCACCGGTGGCCCCGAAGTCCTGACTCTCGTCGAGAGGGAGGTCCCTGACCCGAAACATGGGGAAGTCCGGGTCAAGATTCATCGGTCTGGGGTCAACCCGACCGACTGGAAGTCGCGGCGCGGCACCGAGGCCGGCACCGCTGTCGACCCAGCGCAGGTGCCGAACCAGGACGGCTCCGGGGTGGTGGACGCCGTTGGAGAGGGCGTCGAGGCGGCCATGCTCGGGCTCCGGGTCTGGATCTGGGAAGCAGCCCACCTGCGACCCGCCGGCGGCACTGCGCAGGAATATGCCGTCGTACCAGCTCGCCATGTGGTGCTGCTGCCCGACATCGCGTCCTTCGACCTCGGAGCCGGTCTCGGCGTGCCGTTCCTCACTGCGCACCGGTGCCTGACCGTGACCGAGGATGGTTCGACCCGACTCGGACCGGGAACACTGGAAGGTCGAACGGTTCTGGTGGCCGGCGGAGCCGGGGCCGTCGGCAATGCCGCGATTCAGCTTGCCCGGTGGTCCGATGCCACGGTCATCACGACGGTCAGCAGCCCGGAGAAGGGACACCTGGCCGCGCATGCGGGTGCTGACCACGTCATCGACTACAAGCGCCAGGACGTGGCTCACGAGATCAGAGAGATCGCACCGCACGGCGTGAACACGATCGTTGAGGTCTCTCCGGCGGTGAACGCCGCCCTCGATGCGGAAGTCCTCGCCCGACACGGTTCGGTGGCGGTCTACGCCAACAACGGTGGAAGTGAGATGGAGCTCCCCGTGCGGCCTTCCATGGTGCCGAACGCCCGCTGGCAGTTCGTCTTGGTCTACAACGCTCCAGACGGCTGGCGGCTGCGCGCCCTGGAGGACGTCTCGGCAGCAGTGCTCGACGGGGCCGCGAGGGTGGGGGACGAAGTCGGCCTCCCGCTGCACCACTATGCCTTGGAGCAAGCTGGCGAGGCGCACGCTGCCGTCGAGGGCGGGGCCGTGGGCAAGGTGCTCATCGACGTGCTGGCCGAGTAACGACGGAGAACCCTGCGATCATCGTGCATCACAGGATGGTTTCTCGGCTGGTCTGAAAGGGGCAGACATGGGCGGCGCAGACGTGGGTGGCGGCAACCTGGGCAGCATTCTCGGCATTTGGGGACATCCGGACGACGAAGCGTGGCTTTCAGCCGGTCTGATGATGCAGGCGGTCGCGGCCGGAGACCGGGTGGTGTGTGTGACCGCGACCAAAGGCGAGGCCGGCTTTCCAGCAGACGACCCACGTTCCGTCTCCGAGCGGATGGCTATCCGCGAGTCAGAGCTTGCCGCCTGCCTGTCAATCCTCGGCGTGACTGAGCACCGGTGGCTCGGGTACGGCGACGGCGAGTGTGCGCTGGTGCCCGACGAGGAGGCGGTGGCCACCCTGGCTGAGATCATTGACGACGTACGACCTGACACTGTGCTGACATTCGGACCGGACGGCGGGACCGGTCACTCCGATCACATCGCCGCTTGTCGGTGGACCACGCAGGCGGTAGCCCGCGCCGCACCGCAAAACACCCAGTTGCTGTATGCGACGAGGACCCATAGTTGGCGCGACCGATTTTTCGCGGGGCTCGATCCCGCGACCGTGATGATGGTCGAGGGACTCGAACCCGAGTCGGTTGACCAGGCTGACCTGAGCGTGACGTTCACGTGTGACGATGATCAGGTGACCCGCAAAGTCGCAGCGATGCTCGCCCAGGAGAGTCAGATCGAGGCGTTGGCTTCGGCGATGGGGCTGGAAGCGTTCACCGAGTTAGTGCGTGAGGAGTCGTTTCGCCTCCCGCTGCCGACAGATGCCGACTTCATCGAGCGTATGAGGAACCTCGAATCCTGAATCACCTCGACACAATGCGACACTAGGCCGGTGCTTGACCCCGCTGTGCGCGACGACATCGACCGCGTGACAAAGACCCTCGAGGCCGAACTCATCGAGTTCCGCCGCGATCTCCACCGCAACCCCGAGCTGGGTCGTCAGGAGCACCGTACGACGCAATGCATCGTCGATCGGCTCACCGCTGCCGGGCTCCAGCCGCGCGTTCTGGCATCCGGAACCGGCGTCATCTGCGACATCATCGGGTCCCTGGGGGAGGCACCAACGGTTGGCTTCCGAGGCGACATCGACGCCCTGCCGCTGGTCGACACGAAGAACGTTCCCTACCAGTCCACGGTCGCCGATGCCTGCCATGCCTGCGGCCACGACGCCCACACCGCCATCGTGCTGGGGACAGGGCTCGTACTGGCAGAGCTCGAGCGGCAACAGCTGCTCGAGCGGTCGGTGCGCCTCATCTTCCAGCCCGCGGAGGAGATCACCCCGGGTGGTGCCCTCGACGTGCTCGCCGACGGCGGGATCACGGGCCTCGAGCGTGTCTTCGCGCTGCACTGTGACCCCAACCTCGAGATCGGCAAGGTGGGGTTTCGAGCCGGCCCCATCACGGCCGGCGCCGACCGGCTGCACGTCACGATGCGTGGACCGGGCGGCCACACGGCGCGTCCGCATCTCACCGCAGATCTCGTCTACGCACTCGGTGCGGTCGTCACCCAGCTGCCCGCCGTGTTGTCCCGATTGGCCGATCCGCGGGCCGGGCTGAGCCTCGTCTGGGGCCAGGTGCACGCCGGTGCCGCGGCGAACGCGATCCCCCAGACCGGGTTTGCCGAAGGGACGATCCGGTGTCTGGACGCGAACGTCTGGAAGTCGGCTCACGACGTCGTACCCGACCTGATTCGCTCGCTCGCGGCGCCGTACGGCGTCGACGTTGAGATCGACATGCACACGAGCGTGCCCCCGTGCGTCAACGACGAGGCGACCACGACCGCCATGCGGTCGGTCGCGGTCGACCTGTTCGGCACCGAGGCCGTGACGGGGACAGACCAGAGTCTTGGAGGTGAGGACTTCGCCTGGATTCTCGGCCGGGTGCCGGGGGCGCTGGCCAGGCTCGGAGTGCGCAGCCCTGAAGTTGCCGACGGCGGAGACCTCCATCAGGGGAGTTTTGACATAGACGAGGCTGCGATTTCTGTGGGCGTGAGGCTGTTCTGCGCCCTGGCGACGAGCTCCGCGGCCCTTTAGGTCACAAACGGGTATCGACGCCTCCCCAGCGGCGTCGTCTACAACCCAGAAATCCCCGCCTGGTCTAAGATCCGTCCGATGCGTGCCGAATCTCTCGCTGCACGCCGGGTGGAAGGAGTCATCTTGCGTCGTTCGACCAAGATCCTGGTAGTTGTAGCGGCTGCCTCTCTCGCCTTGGCCGGATGCGCCAAGGATGACGATAAATCAGACGACAACACAAGCGATACGTCCACGGGCTTGGATTGCGACGCCGCAAGCGGCGACGGTCCCAAGGTTGGACTCGCGTACGACGTGGGTGGCCAGGGTGACCACTCGTTCAACGACTCCGCGGCCACGGGCATGGCCAAGGCCGTTGAAGACCTCGGTGCCACCTGCACTGAGGGTGAAGCTCAGGACGGCGAGCCCGAGTCGGCCCGCGAAGACCGGCTTCGCCAGATGGCCGAGGGCGGCTACAACCCGATCATTGCCGTCGGCTTCGCCTACAGCGACGCCGTGAACGCGGTGGCTCCTGACTACACCGATCTCAGCTTTGCCGTCGTCGACGGTTTCGACCCCGACGACGAGCCGAACGACAACGTTGCCTACCTGGGCTTCGCCGAGAACGAGGGCTCCTTCCTCGTCGGTGTCGCCGCCGCTGAAAAGACCGAGACCGACCACGTCGGCTTCGTGGGTGGCGTGCACAACGACCTGATCAAGAAGTTCGAAGCCGGTTTCGTTGCCGGTGTGGCGGAGGTCGACCCCAACATCACCGTCGACGTCAAGTACATCGAGGAGTCGGACCTGTCCGGCTTCGGTGACCCGGCCGGTGGCAAGGCCGCCGCGACCGGAATGTATGACGACGGTGCTGACATCGTCTACCACGCAGCCGGTGCCTCGGGCTCCGGTGTCTTCGACGCGGCAGTTGACGCAGGCGAGGGCATGTGGGCGATCGGTGTCGACTCCGACCAGTACCTGACGGCGTCCAAGGAGCAGCAGCCGCACATCCTCACCTCGATGCTGAAGCGGGTGGACACGGCGACCTTCGACATGGTCTCGTCAGTTGCGGATGGCAAGGCACTTGTCAGCTACCAGGTCTACGACCTGGCGCACGATGGTGTGGGCTACGCCACGTCGGGCGGTTTCATCGACGACATCACCGGTGACATCGACGGCTTCGCTGACCAGATCAGCAACGGCGACATCAAGGTGCCCACGGCGCCGTAACGAGGCTGTAGCACCTAGTAGGACATGGGCCCGGGACTTCGCGGTAGCGTTCGTCCCGGGCTCGTGCTCTATCTGTCATCATCGGTCATCCGCGTTGAGGGAGATTTCATGACTGCGACGGCGACCCGCGACACCACCTCCTCCGCGGTGGAGCTCGGGGGGATCGGTAAACGCTTCCCTGGCGTGATCGCCAACCATGACGTCGACATCACGATCACCAAAGGCACGGTCCACGCCCTGATCGGCGAGAACGGCGCCGGCAAGTCAACGCTGATGAAGATCCTTTACGGCGTGCAAAAGCCTGACGACGGCACAATCGTCGTCAACGGGGAAGAAGTCACGTTCCACTCGCCCACCGACGCCATCAGCCATGGCATCGGGATGGTCTTCCAGCACTTCATGCTCGCCGACAACCTGACAGTCCTCGAGAATGTCGTGCTCGGCGCAGAGAAGCAGCACGGCATCGGAGATGACGCCCGCAAGACAGTCAAGGAGATCTCCTCGAAGTACGGCTTCGGCCTCGATCCTGACGCCCTTGTGGAGGTTCTCGGCGTCGGTGACCGACAGCGCGTGGAGATTCTCAAAGTCCTCTATCGCGGGGCCGAGATCGTCATCCTCGACGAGCCCACCGCGGTGCTCGTGCCACAAGAGGTCGAGGCGTTGTTCGCCAACCTGCGTGACCTCAAGGCCGAGGGCCACACGATCTTGTTCATCTCCCACAAGCTCGACGAAGTCCTCGCGATCGCCGACGACATCACGGTGATGAGACGAGGTACGACGGTCGGATCCGCCAAGCCCGGGTCGATCACGAAGCGCCAGCTCGCGGAGCTGATGGTTGGCTCCGAGCTGCCCTCTCCGGAGACCGAAGAGTCCACTGTCACCGATGAGCCCCAGCTCGTGCTGGAGCAGATCACCCTCACCGACGAGTTCGGCCGCAACCTGCTGACGGACGTGACGTTCACGATTCACCGCGGTGAAGTGCTGGGCATCGCCGGCGTTGAAGGAAACGGCCAAGCTGAGCTGGTCGAAACCGTGATGGGTATGCGCAAACCCACGGCCGGTCAGATCAGCCTCGGTGACCAGGCCATGACCAGTTGGGGAACCCGGGCGCGACGTGAGGCGGGCATCGGCTATATCCCGGAGGATCGGCACCGACACGGGCTGCTGCTCGACTCACCGCTCTGGGAGAACCGGATCCTCGGCCACCAGACGCAGGCGCCGTCCGTGAAGGGACCCTGGATCGACCGAGGCGGCGCTCGCGCAGACACCGCCCGGATCGTCAAGGAGTACGACGTCCGCACTCCGAGCATCGACACGATTTCCCGCGCTCTGTCAGGCGGGAACCAGCAAAAGCTGATCGTCGGCCGCGAGATGAGCGGCGACCCCGTGCTGCTGATCGCCTCCCACCCGACGCGAGGTGTCGATGTCGGTGCTCAGGCGGCGATCTGGGGCCACATCAAGGCGGCCCGTCGCGCCGGGCTGGCGGTGCTGTTGATCTCCGCCGACCTCGATGAGCTGATTGGGCTGTCCGACCGGATCGAGGTCATCCTCCGGGGTCGGTTGGTTGGTGAGTTCGACCCGCAGTCGGTCACGCCTCAAGATCTCGGCTCGGCCATGACCGGTGGGGACGAGGACGTCGCATGAACACTCTCCGCCGCATAGGTTCCAGCCTGCTCGCGCCGGTCATTGCTATTGCGGTGGCCATGATCATCACGAGCATCGTCATCACGCTGTCGGGCAACGCGGCGAGTGACTTCTGGAACGTCATCATCTCCAAGCCGCGGGACCGCGCCGTGGTCAACATCATCAACCAGACATCGCTGATCTACATCTCCGCATTGGCCGCGGCGATCGGCTTCCGGATGAACCTCTTCAACATCGGCGTCGAGGGCCAGTACTTGCTGGCGTCCTACGCAGCGGCGACGCTCGCCGGTGCGGCGTTCTTCCCGGGACTGCTCAACGTCGTCATACCGCTCATCCTCGCGGTCGTCGTAGGCGCCGCCTGGGCGGGGATCGCGGGTCTGCTCAAGGTCACCCGCGGGGTCAGCGAGGTCATCTCCACGATCATGCTGAACGCCATCGCGGTCACTCTCGTCGGCTACCTGCTGAACAAGTACGGCGTGCACGAGGGCAACGGTGTGCGCAGCAAGGTGATTCCCGAGAGCAGCCAGCTGGGCGGCTGGGTGCCCTTCACGGAGGCAGACGGTGCGATCTGGACGTTGGCAGTGCTCGCCGTCGTGCTGGGGGTGGCCTTCTGGGTGCTCCTCAACAAGACCCGGTTCGGGTTCGACCTCCGCGCCACCGGGATGTCGCAGACCGCGGCCGTCGCGAGCGGCGTCAACGTCAACAAGATGGTCGTCGTCTCGATGCTCATCTCCGGCGGGATCGCCGGACTGATCTGGATGCCGTCGTTCTACGGTTCCGCACATTCCTACGGGACGGCCTTCCAGGCGGGGCTGGGTTTCACCGGCATCGCAGTCGCGTTGCTCGGCCGAAACCAGCCGGTCGGGATCATCTTCGGTGCCGTGCTGTTTGCGTTCCTCAACGAGCAGTCCAACCGACTCACCCTCGAGACCGACATCTCGGTCAACGTCGTCCAGATCACCCAGGGTGTCATCGTGCTGACCGTGGTCGTCGCGTATGAAGTGGTCGGTCGCTATCGAGCCAAGCTCGAGCAGCGCAACGTCGCCCAGAAGCTCGCAGCCCAGGATCCGTCGCGCAAGGAGGAGGCGGTGACGTCATGAGTACGACGACCAAGACCCCTCCCACCCCCGAGGCCCGGTTCATGCGGGCCCGACAGATCCAGCACGCCTGGCTGTACATCGGTTTCGCTGGAATCGTCGTCGTATCGCTGGTGCGCGTTCTCACCGACGCCCAAGGCATCGACTCGGCCGGCACGATCCGGGCCGCGATGATCGCGACCTGCCCGATCTTGATGGCCGCGATGGGCGGTCTGTGGAGTGAGCGCGCCGGCGTCGTCAACATCGGTCTCGAGGGACAGATGATCCTCGGCACCTGGGGCGCGGCGTACTTCGCCTACTACTACGGGCCGTGGATGGGCATCCTCGGCGGAGCACTTCTCGGCGCCGTCGGCGGCCTGCTTCACGCCCTCGCGACCGTGACGTTCGGCGTCGACCACATCGTCTCCGGTGTCGCGATCAACATCATCGGCCTCGGCGCCGCGAAGTTCCTCGCCGAGGCGTACTTCAAGGACCTCGAAGGTGGCGGCATCAAGCAGCTCACCGGGCTGGACTCACCCAGCCGGATCACGGTTCCCGGTGTCTCCGACTTGGCCACCGACATCGCGAACAAACACTGGTTCGTGGTGTCGGACATCGCCGCGTTCATCGCCGCGATCACGACCGAGATGTCGGTGATGGTGTTGTTCGTGGCGGCCATCGTGATCGCGACGGCGTGGATCCTGTGGCGGACCTCGTTCGGTCTGCGGCTGAGGTCGTGCGGCGAGAACCCCGGTGCCGCCGAGAGCCTCGGCGTCAACGTCTACCGCTACAAGTACGCGGCCGTTGTCGTGTCGGGCGCCCTGGCCGGCATCGGAGGAGCGTTTCTCGCTCTCGTGTCGTCGAGCGGGTTCACCACGGGGCAGACCGGTGGTCGTGGATATATCGGCCTTGCCGCCATGATTTTCGGCAACTGGCGACCAGGTGGCACCGCGGCGGGTGCCCTGCTCTTCGGCTACACCGACAGCCTGCAGCTGCGTGACTCGACGTCCGTCCACGCCTTGCTCCTCGTGGTCGGCCTCGTCCTGGTGGGCTTGGCCCTGTGGCGGCTTCGCCAGGGCAAGAAGACGACCGCCGCCGTCTTGGGAATCATGGGCCTGGGCTTCCTGGCGTGGTTCCTCACGACAGACACCGTGCCGAAGGAATTCGCTGGTATGACGCCTTACATCGCCACGCTGCTGGTGTTGGCGCTGGCGGCCCAGCGGCTCCGGATGCCGGCAGCTGACGGCCTTCGCTACCGACGTGGTCAGTCGATCTGATGAGCGCCGAGCCTGTCGACTGGAAGCAGCTCAGCGCCCTGGCCACGGACGCCATGCGCAACGCGTATGCGCCGTACTCCAACTTCCAGGTGGGCGCTGCCGGACTCGTCGACGACGGCCGGGTCGTCGTGGGCTGCAATGTCGAGAACGCGGCGTACGGCGTCGGCCTCTGCGCCGAGTGTGGGCTGGTGTCGGCCTTGCATGCGACCGGTGGCGGCCGACTCGTCGCGGTCGCCTGCGTCGACCGAAACGGCAATCCACTGATGCCATGTGGCCGCTGTCGCCAGCTGCTGTGGGAGAACGGCGGTCCGAGCTGCCAGCTCGCGACGGCGAACGGGGTCAAAGAAATGCGTGAGGTGCTTCCGGACGCGTTCGGCGCGGACAACCTGAGGAATGTCTGACGAGCCGATGACTCGGCAACGCCACAGTGGGCTCGACCTGGCAGATCCGGCGTTTGTCGCCGACCCCTATCCCGCGTTCGATGTCGAGCGTGAGCGTGGCTCGGTCGGATGGCACCAGCCAAGCCAGACCTGGTTGATCGTCAGCCACGCCGCCTGCAGCCAGGCGCTCCGCGACCGTCGGCTCGGTCGAATCTGGCACGACCGCGATCCACGAGACGCGTTCGAACCGTTCAACGTGCTGCACCGCAACCAGATGATGGAGAGCGAGCCGCCGAACCACACGCGGTTACGGCGCAAGGTGTCAGCGGCTTTTGCCCGCGGCCACATCGAACGGATGCGTCCACGCGTGCAGGCGATCGGCCGAGAGCTGTTGAGCAACGTGGACGGCGACTCCTTCGACGCGCTCGCAGACTTCGCCGAGCCGTTGCCGGTGCTCGTCATCGCGGAGCTGTTGGGCGCACCGACCGAGGACTTCGCGTCCCTTCGTGAGTGGTCGCAAGCCATCGTGCGGATGTACGAGCCATCGATCTCCGAAGACGTCCAACAGCGTGCTCTGTCGGCCAGCCAGGAGTTTGCGGACTACATGCGGCAGCTGATCGCCCTGCGTCGTACCGACCTCCGAGACGACCTGTTGAGCGACCTGTTGCGCGCGCAGGAGGGGGCCGACGGGTTGACCGACGACGAGGTGCTGGCTTCGGCGATCTTGCTGCTCAACGCCGGCCACGAGGCTTCGGTGAACGTCTTCGGCAATGGACTGGTGGCCTTGCTCAAGGCGCCAGAGCAGTGGCAGCGCGTCGTCCGCGGTGAGGTTGCGGTGACCGCCGTCGTCGAAGAGATGTTGCGGTATGACTCGGCGCTGCAGCTCTTCGAGCGGACCGCGACCCAGGACGTCGAGGTGGGAGATGTGCAGGTTCGAGCCGGCGAGAAAGTCGCCGTGCTCCTGGGGGCGGCCAACCGTGACCCGGAGGTGTTTGACCGAGCTGACGCTCTCGATGTCGGACGCGATCCCAACCCGCATCTCGCCTTCGGCGCCGGTGTCCATTTCTGTCTCGGTGCGCCGCTGGCCCGCGTCGAGCTCGCGGAGTCACTCAGTCTGTTGGTGTCGACGTACCCCGACCTGGCGCTGACCCGAGAACCGGTCCGCAGGCCGACGTTCGTGCTCCGCGGCTACCGCGACGTACCCGTCGCCGCGACGTCAACCGCCGGATAGGTTGTCGCCATGGCTGAGGCATACGACGCAGTAGACGTCATCGTCACGAAACGAAATAGCGGGGAACTGACCGACGGCCAGATCGACTGGGTCGTCGACGCGTACACCCGAGGGGTCGTGGCCGACGAGCAGATGTCGGCTCTGGCGATGGCGATCCTGCTCAACGGGATGAGCCGGCGTGAGATCGGACGCTGGACCCAGGCGATGATCGACACGGGCGAGCGGATGGACTTCTCCAGGCTCTCGCGACCGACGTCAGACAAGCACTCGACCGGTGGCGTCGGCGACAAGATCACCCTTCCGCTGGCACCTCTCGTGGCGGCGTGTGGCGTCGCCGTTCCACAGCTGTCAGGCCGCGGCCTCGGCCACACCGGCGGCACCCTCGACAAGCTTGAGTCCATTCCCGGCTGGAACTGCGACCTCACGTACGACGAGATGATCAGCCAGCTCGAAAGCGTCGGTGCGGTGATCTGCGCCGCGGGCTCGACCCTTGCGCCGGCCGATAAGAAGCTCTATGCCCTGCGAGATGTCACCGGCACAGTCGAGGCGATTCCGCTCATCGCCACGTCGATCATGAGCAAGAAGATCGCCGAAGGGACCGGCGCCCTCGTGCTCGACGTCAAGGTGGGCTCCGGTGCGTTCATGAAGGACCTGGACGCCGCCCGAGAGCTGGCGCGCACCATGGTCGAGCTCGGGACCGACGCCGGCGTGAAGACCGTGGCGCTGCTGACTGACATGAGCACACCCCTTGGGCTCACGGCCGGGAACGCCATCGAAGTGCAGGAGTCGCTCGACGTGCTGGCCGGCGGCGGCCCGGCCGACGTCGTCGAGCTGACGCTGGCTCTGGCGCGCGAGATGCTCGCGGCCGCGGGGCGCGATGACGTCGATCCCCAGGACAAGCTCGCTGATGGTTCGGCGATGGACGTCTGGCGAGCGATGATCACCGCGCAGGGTGGCGATGCCGACGCTCCTCTGCCCGTGGCCAACGAGAGTCAGGTCGTGGCCGCTCCGGCTACGGGCGTGTTGGCCCGCCTCGATGCGCTGAGCGTGGGTACGGCGGCCTGGCGTCTCGGTGCGGGACGTGCTCGCAAGGAAGACCCGGTG
Source organism: uncultured Actinomycetota bacterium (assembly GCA_963746185.1). Classification (GTDB taxonomy): domain Bacteria; phylum Actinomycetota; class Actinomycetes; order Propionibacteriales; family Nocardioidaceae; genus CAVVAE01. Next base: position 546,700 of record CAVVAE010000004.1, on the reverse strand, counting down.
CAGGCCGGAGCCGGCGTCGTACTTCACGCCAAGCCCGGGGACCGCATCGAGGCGGGGCAACCGCTGATGACGTTGCTGACTGACGAGCCTGACCGGTTCGCCCGCGCCGAGGAGTCACTCGAGGGCGCCTACGACATCGCGTCAGAGGGCGCTGCCGAGTCCGAGGGTCGCGACATCGTCTTGGACCGCATCGAGTGACGCGGCTCAAAAATTGTCCGACCCGGTGCGCATAATCGGATCCGACTCGACTCAGACGATTCGGAGAGAAGATGGGCATCAAGACCGGAGTGATCCTCCCTGGTGGAAGCGCGTCGGAGCAGCTGGCACAGGCAGTGCTCGCGGAAGAGATGGGCTGGGACGGCGTCTTCGTGTGGGAGGCGGCATACGGCGTCGACGCCTGGTCGCTGCTGGCAGCGATGGCGACGCGCACCGAACGCGTCAAGCTCGGCACCCTGTTGACCCCGCTGCCGTGGCGGCGTCCTTGGAAGGTGGCGAGCCAGGTCGCCACCGTCGACGAGCTGTCAGGTGGCCGCGCGATCCTCACGGTCGGGGTCGGTGCCGTCTCGACCGACCTGCCGTTGACGGGTGAGGACCTCGACCTCCGCACGCGGGCAGACATGATGGACGAAGGCATCGACTTGATGCGCGAGCTCTGGGCTGGTCGCCAGGAGTACCACGGTCGGCACTACGACTACGCGTGCGAGCGGACCGATCTGGTGGAGGCGCTGCAACAACCCCGCGGGCAGATACCCATCTGGGTGGTTGGTGCCTGGCAGCGGCCGAAGTCGATGCGACGGGTGTTGCGCTGCGACGGCGTCGTTCCCCAGTACGACGGCGAATCCGGACCCGACACGATGCTCGAGGTACGGGACTGGCTCGATGCGCATGCCGAGCGCCCGATCGACCTCATCAGCGAGGGTCAGACGCCGGCCGAAGACCGAGTCGCCGCAGCAGAGCAGGTGGAGAAGTGGGCCGCTGCCGGCGCAACCTGGTGGCTCGAGACGAACTGGGAGATGCCGCACAACTCCGCGGAGCGGATGGCCGAGGTGCGCGAGCGGATCGCCGCTGGCCCGCCTGTGCCCTCCCGCTGATCGAGCTTGTCGAGATCACCGGGTCTCGACCGCTCCCGCTGATCGACCGCCGCTCCCGCTGATCGAGCCGCCTCCCGCTGATCGAGCTTGTCGAGATCACCGGGTCTCGACCGTTCGCGTTGATTGGCGAGGAGGGTCAGCCGGCGAGGAGAGTCAAGGTTTCAGCGACCAGGGCGGGTTTCGGCCGGATCTCGCCGTCCGGTCCCTCGATGTCGACGGTCACCTTCATCGCCACCTGAATACCGGCCGGAACTGTGGTGACACCGGCAACCTCGACACCTGCGCGTACTCGGCTGTCGACCGGCACGGGCATCGGGAACCGCACTTTGTTGGAGCCGTAGTTGATCTTGACGGGCCAACCGGCGTACTCGATGAGGGACGCCACGAGCACCGGGACGAGCGACAAGGTCAGGTACCCGTGAGCGACCGTCGTCCCGAAGGGGCCGGTCGCCGCGCTGACCGGATCCACGTGGATCCACTGGTGGTCACCGGTGGCATCGGCGAACGCGTTGATGCGGGCCTGGTCGACCAGCACCCACTCGCTGTGACCGACGTGCTCACCGACAGCGGCCTCGAGCTCGCCGGCGGAGTTGAACGTCCTGGTCATGTCAGCCCCTCGGCCCGCCGGCGACGTACAACACCTGACCGGTCACGAACGACGCGCCTTCGCTGACGAAGAACGACACCGCGTGCGCGATGTCGTCGGGCTGACCGACGCGCGGCACCGGCGTCTCGGCTGCACGTGCGGCTTGGAAGTCCTCGAAGCTCACGCCCATCCGTTCGGCGGTGATGCGCGTCATGTCGGTGACGATGAAGCCCGGGGCGATCGCGTTTGCGGTGACGCCGAACTTGCCGAGCTCGACCGCCAGCGTCTTCGTGAAACCCTGCATGCCTGCTTTGGCGGCGGCGTAGTTGGCCTGGCCGCGGTTGCCGAGTGCCGACGTGCTCGACAGGTTGACGATCCGGCCCCAGCCGGCCTTCGTCATATGGGTCTGGGCGGCCTTGCTCATGAGGAATGCGCCCCGCAAGTGGACCCGCAGCACGGAGTCCCAGTCGTCCTCGGTCATCTTGAACAGCAGGTTGTCGCGCGTGATGCCCGCATTGTTGACTAACACCGTTGGAGGCCCGAGCTCGTCAGCGACGCGAGCCACCGCAGTCTCGACCGCAACCCCGTCAGCGACGTCTACGCCCACGGCGAGTGCCCGACCACCCGATGCGGTGATGGCGTCGACGGTCGTCGAGCAGGCGCTCTCGTCGAGATCGAGGACGGCGACCGCGAACCCGTCGCTGCTCAACCGTTGAGAAACGGCCGCGCCAATCCCGCGGGCAGCGCCTGTGACGATGGCGATGCGCTGGTCGGTGGAGTTCATGTGGGGCCTTCCGATCACATCGAGAGGGGTCACTGGGAGGATAACGGCATGCATCAGGCCTCCGACGACCGCTTCATCACCGCGCCCAAGGCGCTTCTTCACGACCACCTCGATGGCGGACTGCGGCCCGAGACGATCGTGGAGCTGGCCGAGGAGGTCGGGCACGAGCTGCCGGCAACGACGCCCGACGAGCTCGACCGGTGGTTCACCGAGTCAGCTGACTCAGGCACCCTGGTGCGCTACCTCGAGACCTTCGACCACACGGTCGCGGTGATGCAGCGCGCCCAGGATCTGCGAAGAGTGGCTGCCGAGTGCGCCGAAGATCTGGCTGACGACGGAGTGGTGTATGCCGAGGTGCGTTACGCCCCGGAGCAGCACCTCACCGCTGGGTTGAGCCTGGACGAAGTTGTCGAGGCGGTCCAGGAAGGCATCGAGCAGGGTACGGCGGCGGCCGCCTCGCGCGGCAGGCCGATCGTGATCCGACAGCTCGTCACGGCGTTGCGGCACGCAGCCAACTCGCGTGAGATCGCTGAGCTTGCCGTGCGGCACCGGGACAAGGGGGTCGGCGGTTTCGACATCGCCGGTGCCGAGATCGGGTTCCCGCCGACCCGTCACCTCAACGCGTTCGAGTACCTCCAACGCGAGAACGCCCACTTCACGATCCACGCCGGCGAGGCTTTCGGGCTGCCGTCGATCTGGGAGGCGCTGCAGTGGTGTGGCGCCGAGCGGCTCGGACATGGCGTACGCATCGTCGATGACATCGATGTTTCCGGGCCAGAGCCGCAGCTGGGGCGGTTGTCGTCGTACGTCCGCGACCGACGCGTCCCGCTCGAGATGTGCCCGTCGTCCAACCTGCAGACAGGAGCGGCCACGTCGATTGCGGACCATCCGATCGGGCTGCTCGCGTCGATGCGTTTCCGGGTCACGGTCAACACCGACAACCGGCTGATGAGCGGTACGACGATGAGCCGCGAGATGGAGCTGCTCAGCCAAGCGTTCGACTACGACTTCGACGAGCTGCGCTGGTTCACGATCAACGCGATGAAGAGCGCGTTCCTGCCCTTTGACGAGCGGCTTGCGCTCATCGACGACGTGATCAAACCCGGCTACCTCAAACTGTCCGCCTCATAGTCGGCGCGGCTAGCCCTGACGTGTGACGAGTCCGCCGACGTAGGCCTCAGCCTCACGCGGCGTCATTGGTGTGCAGCCTTTGGCGACGAGTGCGTCAACGATCTCGGGCTCTCGGCGAGCCAACCACCAGCCACGCCGCAGCAGGAGAAGTGGGGGTTTACGGTGCTCGCGAAGGTCCCGCGTCAGTCGGAGCACGAATGTGACCGCCCTCGAACGGCGTACGCAGATGGCGGCCCCGAGCAGTCCCTCGGACTCACACGCCTTGACGAGCTCGGCAGCGAAGATTCCCTCGGCGACGAAGCACGTCGCTGTGCCGAGGTCGAGGATCCGGTGGTCGACGCATGCGTTGGCGCTGATGTCGTAGACCGGCACATCGGTCGTGCCGCCGGCAGACAGGTCACGAAGTCCAGACATCGCCGACTCGACGTTCCACGCCGAGGGGTCGTCCCAGTCGACCGTGCCGGACGCGAAACGCGGCAGCGTGGGGTCGTCGCCGTCCTTGTAGTAGTCGTCGAGCTGGAGGATCGGCAGCCCAAGGCGGGACGCGAGTCGTGACTTGCCGGCGCCGGACGGGCCGGCGATCAAGATGACCTGTCGCTGCATAGGGCTAACTGGTCGCCTCGGGAACGGCGAGGGTCCAACTCTGCACGGCGTCGGTAAATCCCAACGACTCGTACAGCTGGAACGCCCGCGTGTTGGAGTGGCTCACGACCAACGAGACCGACGCCAGCCCGCTCTTCTTGGCGTCAGTGAGCACAGCGGTCATCAGCGACCTCCCGATCCCGCGGACCGTCGACTCAGGGTCGCGGAAAATCTCGATCACCCACGGTCCACCTTCAGGTGCCGAGCCCTCGCGGTCGACGACGATGCACGCACCGACGATCTCTCCGTCGTGAAGAGCGATGTGGGACTGGCCCATCATCGGTCCGAGGACCTGGCCTCGGCCGATGGCGCGTAGCTCCGAGACCGTCTTCTCTACGGTCGCGTTGCCGTGGTCGGGGTGATCCGGTGGGTAGGCAGCAAAGTTCAGTTCTGCAAGGCGGCTCACATGGCGATCGAGCTGAGCCGCGGAGAACGGTTCGAGCCGCAGTCCGTCGGTCGCCGGCACCGACACGATGTCGGACAGGTCGTGGCTCATCGCGTGCGCGTGCCGCAAGACGGCCGCATCGACGATCGCAAACGCAGCGACCAGGTCACGGTCAGACGTCGAGATGGCCCACCCCGGAAGGGCTTTGAGCGACGCGCGTACCGCGTCTTCGGGGGGTACGCCGTCGGGGCGCCAGGCGCCGTCGGCCCACGGTTTGCCGCCTCGCGTGCTCTGCGTCTTGCTGTAGACGAGGAGTAGGCGACCGTCGTCGTCGCGGAGTGGTGTGCGGTCGCCCCAGTCGTGGAACGGGTCGCCGTCAAGGTCGGCCACGTCTCACCGCCTGGCTCGCACGAGGGTCAAACGCCGACCGGGTGCCAAACGGTCTTGGTCTCCAGGAAAGGCGTGAGCCGGCGGGTTCCAGGATCGGCACTCCAGTCAGGCTCGGTCGCCTCCGCGCGCACGATGCGCTTGAGGTTGTCGGCGGCCGCGACCTGCAGCTCGGTTGCGAGCTCGGGATCGACGACCCCCGTCAGGTCGATGGCGTTGACGTCCATGTGCGACGCCAGCCACGGCGCGACCTCGGCAGTGTTGCCGGTGAGGATGTTGATCACGCCGCCCGGCACATCAGAGGTCGCCAGCACTTCTGACAGCGAGATCGCGGGCAACGAACGTCGATACGACGTGAGCACGACCGCGGTGTTGCCAGTGACGACGGGCGGGGCCAGCACGCTCACCAGGCCGAGCAGCGACGATTCCTGCGGAGCCACGATCGCGACGACGCCGGTGGGTTCGGGGATCGAGAAGTCGAAGTAGGGCCCGGCTACCGGGTTGGTGCTGCCGACTACCTGGGCGATCTTGTCGGCCCAGCCGGCGTACCAGACGAGACGGTCGACCGACGCGGACACTGCCGCATTGGCTCGCGGCTTGGTGATGCCCTCGCTGCGCTGGACTTCCTCGACGAACTGGTCGCGTCGGCCCTCGAGAACCTCGGCGACGCGGTAGATGACCTGGCCGCGGTTGTACGGCGTCCGGGTCGACCAGCCACCGAACGCCTTGCGCGCAGCCACGACGGCGTCGCGAGCGTCCTTGCGAGACGCCAGCGCCGCGTTGGCGAGGAAGTTGCCCTTGGCGTCTTCGACGACGTAGGAGCGGCCGGACTCGCTGCGCGGGAAGGCGCCGCCGATGTAGAGCTTGTAGGTCTTGCGCACGTCGAGCCGCGGGTTGGCGGCGCGAGCGCTGGCGGACTTCGAGGTCTTCGCGGGCTTAGTGGGCAAGGTAAGCCTCCAGGCCGTGGCGGCCGCCCTCGCGGCCGAATCCGGATTCCTTGTAGCCGCCGAAGGGGCTGGTCGGGTCGAAGCGGTTGAACGTGTTGGACCAGACGACACCGGCCTTCAGCTGGTTCGCCATCCACAGGATGCGAGAACCCTTGTCGGTCCAGACGCCGGCAGACAGTCCGAACGGCGTGTTGTTGGCTTTCTCGACTGCCTCAGCCGGGGTACGGAACGTCAAGATCGACAACACCGGGCCGAAGATCTCCTCCCGAGCGATCCGGTGGGCCTGGGAAACACCGGTGAAGATCGTCGGAGCGAACCAGAAGCCCCGGTCAGGCAGCTCACACGGCGCTGACCATCGCTCGGCGCCTTCGGACTCCCCGACCTGGGACAGCTCGCGGATCTTGGCGAGCTGTTCGGAGGAGTTGATGGCTCCCACGTCGGTGTTTTTGTCGAGTGGGTCACCGACGCGGAGAGTGGCCATCCGACGCTTGAGCCGCGAGAGCACGTCGTCGTACGCGCTTTCCTGGACCAGCAAGCGGGAGCCGGCACAGCAGACGTGTCCTTGGTTGAAGAAGATGCCGTTGACGATCCCCTCGACCGCCTGGTCGACCGGGGCGTCGTCGAAGATGATGTTGGCGGCCTTGCCACCCAGCTCGAGCGTCACCTTCTTGCGGGTGCCGGCGACGGTGCGGGCGATTGCCTTGCCGACTTCGGTGGATCCGGTGAACGCGACCTTGTCGACATCAGGGTGGCCGACCAGGGAGCGGCCGGTTTCGCCTGCACCGGTGACGATGTTGACGACCCCTGGCGGTAGGTCGGCCTGCTGGCAGATCTCGGCGAACAGCATGGCCGTCAGCGACGTGGTCTCTGCGGGCTTGAGGACGACAGTGTTGCCACAGGCAAGCGCCGGCGCGATCTTCCACGCCAACATCAGGAGCGGGAAGTTCCACGGAATGACCTGGCCCGCCACACCCAGCGGTTGGGGGTTAGGGCCGAACCCGGCGTGCTCGAGCTTGTCGGCCCACCCCGCGTAGTAGAAGAAGTAGGCAGCAACCAGGGGAACGTCGACGTCGCGTGACTCGCGGATCGGCTTGCCGTTGTCGAGCGACTCGAGGACGGCCAGCTCGCGCGAACGCTCCTGGATGATGCGAGCGATCCGGTAGAGGTATTTAGCGCGCTCGGCTCCGGGCATCTTCGACCAGGTGCGGGTGAAGGCACGTCGTGCCGCTTTGACGGCGAGATCGACGTCGGCTTCACTTGCCTCGGAGATCTCGGCGAGCACTTCCTCGGTCGACGGGTTGACCGACTTGAACGCAGGTCCGCTGCCGTCGACGAACTCCCCGTTGATGAACAGGCCGTACGACGACTTGATGTCGACGATCGCGCGGGACTCCGGCGCTGGGGAGTATTCGAATGCCATGGTGGTCAGGTCCTAGTCGAGGGTGAAGTAGTCGGGACCGGAGTAACGGCCGGTCGTCATCTTGGTGCGCTGCATCAGCAGGTCGTTGAGCAGACGAGAGGCGCCGAACCGGAACCAGTCCGGGTCGAGCCAGTCGTCGCCAGCCGTCTCGTTGACCATCACGAGGTACTTGATCGCGTCCTTGGCGGTGCTAATACCACCGGCGGGTTTGACTCCGATCATCCGACCCGTGGCCTCGCGAAAGTCGCGGACAGCCTCGAGCATGATGAGTGTGACGGGCATCGTCGCGGCGGGCTGGATCTTGCCGGTGCTCGTCTTGATGAAGTCGGCGCCGGCGAGCATCGCCAGCCAGGACGCTCGGCGGACGTTGTCATAGGTCACCAGCTCGCCGGTCTCAAGGATGACCTTCAGGTGGGTGCTGCCGCAGGCCTCTTTGATGGCCACGATCTCGTCGTACACGAACTGATAGTTCCCGGCGAGGAACGCACCACGGTCGATCACCATGTCGATCTCGTCGGCGCCTGCCGCAATGGCGTCGCGGGTGTCCTGGAGCTTGATGTCGAGGCTGGATCGGCCCGAAGGGAACGCCGTCGCGACAGAGGCGATGTGGATGCCTGAGCTGCCGAGCGCCTGCTTGGCGATGGCGACCATGTCGGGGTAGACGCAGATGGCGGCGACCTGCGGACACGAGGGGTCGGCGGGGTCGGGCTGGCGGGCTTTGGCCGACAGCGCACGCACCTTGCCCGGGGTGTCCTGGCCCTCCAACGTGGTCAGGTCGATCATCCGGATAGCGAGGTCAAGTGCCCACGCTTTGGACGTCGTCTTGATGGAGCGGGAGGCCAGCGTCGCGGCACGGGCCTCGCATCCGACCTGGTCGACGCCGGGCAGACCGTGCAAGAAGCGCCCCAGCGCAGCAGGCGAGGCGACGGCGTCTTCGAGGTTGTCGACGAAGCGCGTAGGTCCGAAAGCAGGGGCGGATGGAGTCACTTGCCGAGTCTAGTTGTCGTAAGCCTTGCGAGGGAAACCGATGGTGTCCGGGCGGACTGACCCGGTTTCACCGGAATCGGATCCGACATTGCATCTTGGCCACAGGATCTTGGCCTCCGCGAGGGAGCCACCTACAGTGGCCGCATGGTGAGCACTCCGGGGAACGCTGCCGTTGATGCGGCTGGCCCGAAGATCGAGCAGTTCGCGTCGTCGTCGGGCCGGTTCATGGGTTGGGTCGGCGTCGGAGTCGGACTCGTGGTGGCAGCTGGCGCTGCACTGACCGAGACGGCCGACAATCGCGGCCTCATCTTCGGTGGCATCGCGCTGGCCGGCATTACCTGGGTGACGATGATCCGCCCCCGTGCATCAGCGCATCAGCGGGCGCTCCTGCTGCGCAACATGGTCCGAGACACCGCGATCCCGTGGGCGCGCATTCAGCGATGTGCAACCAACCAGACCTTGCAGGTCCGTACTGACGAGAAGGTGTACCACGGCCTCGGTGTGACGAGATCGGCACGCAGGATCATGATCGAAGACCGTGGCGCTGTCCCCATCACGACCGGGATCGTGTCGAAGTTCGCTCGCACCAGCCCGACGGAGCCGTCCGGACCGAGCCTTGCCAAGCAGGAGCAACTGGGCGGCACCTACACCGGATATGTCGAGTCACGGATCAACGGTCTGGTCGCGTCGGCCGACAAAACAGACGCGTCTCAGCCGGTGACTGCCGTGGCCGTCGTACCTCTCATCACGGTCGTCGTGTCCGCGGTGTGCGTGGTGCTCGCCTTTGTCTGACGGAGAGCTGGCCCGGACGATATTCACTCACAGGCCGGCAGCGATCGACAGGTCTGACCGGATCGCATCGAGCCGTCCCGCCGCCGAGATGCGGACGGCCGCCACGTCGTCATGCTCGACCGGCACGACGACCTCGAGGTAGCACTTGAGCTTCGGTTCGGTGCCAGAGGGGCGCACCACCACCCGCCCACCTTCGTCCAGCCGGTAGCGGAGTGCATCCGTCGGTGGAAGCGCGTCACTTCCCGGACTCAGGTCGTCGATCTGTACGACGTCGAAGCCGCCAAGCGATGAGGGCGGCGTCGTCCGAAGCCGCTGCATCACGGCATCGATCAGCGAGAGGTCGGCCACTCGCACCGACATCTGGTCAGTGGCGAAGACGCCGTACCTCGCCGCGATCTCGTCGAGTCGATCGAACAGGGTCTGGCCGGACGCCTTGAGCTCGGCGGCGAGCTCAGTGACCCGAAGGAGCGCCGAAACGCCATCCTTGTCACGCACCAGATCGGGTGCAGCGCAGTAGCCCAGCGCCTCCTCGTAGCCAAAGGCCAGGCCGGGCACGCGTCCGATCCACTTGAACCCGGTCAGCGTCTCCGTGAACTCGACGGCGTTGGCCGCCGCCATCACGCTCAACAGCGAGGACGACACGATCGTGGTCGCGTAGACGCCACGAACTCCGCGCCGCAGCAAGTGGTCGGCCAGGAGAGCGCCCACCTCGTCGCCGCGCAGCATTCGCCAGCCCTGGATCGTCGGCAGGGCTACGGCGCACCGGTCGGCGTCCGGGTCATTGGCGATGACGATGTCGGCGTCATGCTCTGCCGCCAGCGCCATGGCCAAGTCCATAGCCCCGGGCTCTTCGGGGTTGGGAAAGGACACGGTCGGGAAATCGGCGTCCGGCGCGGCCTGCTCGGGTACGACGATCGGCCGAGCGAAACCTGCCTGCTCGAGCGCGCGTTGCACGGTCTCGTCGCCGACGCCGTGCAGCGGCGTGTAGACCATCGTCAGATCGCGGGGCGAGCTCGGGTCGAGCAGGGCGCAGACTGCGTCGAGATAGGCGTCCAGGATGTCGTCGTTCAGGACCGCCCAGCCGTCGCGCCGGGGGACGCTCGACACCGATTCGACCGCGTCGATGTGCCGAGAGATCTCGATGTCTGCCGGTGGCACGATCTGACTGCCGTCGCCCAGGTAGACCTTGTAGCCGTTGTCTCGAGGCGGGTTATGGCTCGCTGTCACCATCACGCCAGCGATGCAGTCGAGGTGCCTGATCGCGAACGCCAGCAACGGTGTCGGCATGATGCGTGGCAGGAGGACGGCATCCAGTCCGGCCCCACGCATGACCTCGGCCGTGTCGCGGGCGAACGTGTCCGACATGTGGCGAGCGTCGTACCCAATCACCACCGTGCCGGAGCCGACGGTCTCCTTCAGGTAGGCGGCTAAGCCGGCAGCGGCGGCGATGACGACCGCACGGTTCATCCGGTTCGATCCAGCCGCGACCTCTCCCCGGAGGCCGGCTGTCCCGAACTCCAAGCGACCGGCGAACCGATCAGCGAGCTCAGCCAACGCGGCCGGCTCGGTCTCCGCGGCGGCGAGCAGAGTGGTGAGCTCGGCCCGGGTCTTCTCGTCCGGGTCGTCAGCGGTCCAGCGTTCGACCCGTTGCCTCAGCTCGGTGGGGACAGACACGGTGTGCTCCAAGACTCTGCAGGGGTTGGATGGTCAAGCGTCGCTGAACGGACGTCGGGTGAACGCGTCGGTGGCAAACGGTCCACCGACCCGCGCGGCTTCGGCTTCGTCCTCTTCGCGGACTGGCAGGTCGGACTCGTAGTCGGCGGCGTCATCGCGAGGCTGATAGCCGATGGCGTGGCCCGGCTCGAGGTCCCACCAGCCGTCCCGGTTCGCCGAGATGCCGTAGATCGTGACCACACCTTCGATGTCTGCGGTGAGGGCGGCCCGCACCATGGCGACGCAGTCGTCGTACGACAGCCAAGTGGCGAGCGCGCGACGTGTGTTGGGGCGCTCGCGAAAGCTGCCGATCCGCATCGCCACGCAGCTGATGCCGTGGCGGTCGGCGTAGAGGCTGAGCAACCCCTCTGCCGCCACCTTGCCGACGCCGTAGAACGTGTCGGGTCGGTGCGGCGCCTCTACGCTCAACGATTCCGTGCGCGGCGTCATCCCGACCGCGTGGTTGCTGCTGGCGTAGGCCATCCGTCGTACGCCGGACTGCACCATCGCGTCGAGGAGCGCTGCCGTGCCCACGACATGACCGTGCAGGACTTCTGGAAGGTTCGACTCATCAGCGACGCCGGCGAGGTGGACGACGGCGTCCATGCCTTCGACCGCGCGTGCCGCCACCGCTGGGTCAGCACAGTCACCGACCAGGAACTCACCGGGGTACGACGCCGGCGCCTCCCGCACATCAAGCCCTCGGATCTCGAACCCGGCACCGAGCTTGTCCGCCAACACAGTGCCGATATGCCCCGCAGCCCCGGTAATGAGAATGCGCATGTTCAGATCCTCGGCACGACGTTGACGAGCAGTTCGCCCATCCGCGAGGCGGCCTGCTGACCCGCGGCGAGCACCTCCTCGTGATCGAGGGGCTCACCACTCATGCCGGCTGCGGCGTTGGTGACCAGCGAGATTCCGAGGATCTCCATGCCGGCTTCGCGGGCCGCGATCGCTTCGAGCGTCGTCGACATGCCCGCGAGATCACCGCCGATGGCCCGGACCATGGCGATCTCGGCCGGTGTCTCGTAATGCGGCCCGGGAAACTGCACGTAGACCCCCTCGTCGAGGTTTGGCTCGATCTCCTTGCAGAGCGCGCGCAGTCGCGGGGAGTAGAGATCCGTGAGGTCGACGAAGTTCGCGCCGACGATCGGAGAGGTGGCGGTGAGGTTGATGTGGTCCTTGATCAGCACCGGTGTGCCAGGCACCCACTCAGGTCGGAGGCCGCCGCAGCCGTTCGTCAAGACGATCGCGCGACAGCCGGCCGCGGCGGCCATCCGCACGCCGTGGACCACGGATGCCACGCCGCGTCCTTCGTAGTAGTGGGTGCGTCCCAGGAAGACCAACGCCTTGACCCCACCGGCGTCGATCGAACGGACCTTGCCGGCGTGCCCCACGACTGCGGGTGGGGCAAAGCCGGGCAGGTCACTCGTGGACAGTTCTGCAACAGCATCGCCAAGCGCTTCCGCAGCAGGAAGCCAGCCTGATCCCATCACCAGTGCCACATCGTGGCGGTCGATGCCGGTAAGGTCTTTGAGCTTTGTGGCGGCCTCGGTCGCGAGCTCGTAGGGCGAGCCTTCGGGGGTCGGTGTGGTCACCTGCTGACGGTACCGTCAGGCGGGTGTCAGTCGCTCACTGACCGGCAGGGCCTCGTGCGCAGCTCGTGCACGTAGTCATCGGGTGCCCCTGCGGCTTGCGCGGCCTCGCTCAGTACGCCGATATAGCTGGCTGACGGCAAGCCGCCTTCGTAAGCGTCGAGCACGTAGAGCCAGGCCAACTGTTCACCTTCGAGTGTGTGGACCCGCACCCGGATCTTGCGGTAGAGCCCGCTCTCCCACTCGTCGAGCCGGGACTCGTCGTCGCGCGCCACTTCGTACAGCACGACGAACACGTGGTGTCCGGGTGCCTCGACCACCGTGGCCAGAGCACCGTCCCAACCGTGGTCCTCACCAGCGAAGGTGAGGCGCCAGTCGACCAGCCATCCCGTGCCTCGCAAGGGGGAATGGGGACAGCGCTTGACCATCCGAGCCGGATCCAGGTTCGATCCGTACGCCGCATAGAGCACCACGCTGTGCAGGCTATCGTGGCCGCGTGACTCAGGTGGTGATCATCGGCGGTGGACCAGGCGGCTACGAGGCTGCCCTGGTCGGGGCGCAACTCGGCGCCGACGTGACGATCGTTGAGCGCGACGGTCTGGGTGGCTCGGCCGTCCTCACCGACTGTGTCCCATCCAAGACGCTCGTCGCCACTGCGGAGCTGATGACGTCGGTGCAGGAATCCAGCGAGCTCGGCGTCCGCTTCGCCGGGCATGAAGGCGACTTCCGCCGAGCCGCGTCGGTCGATCTCGCGGTGGTCAATGCCCGCGTCAAGCAACTGGCGTCCTCTCAGTCTGAGGACATCGCTCGTCGTCTCGCCGAAGAAGGGGTCCGGGTCATCCGAGGCACCGGACGGTTCGACGGCCCGGACACGGTGATCGCCAGCACCGACTCGGGTGAGGAACGGCTCAACGCAGATGCCGTACTCATCGCCACCGGTGCGCACCCTCGAGTGCTCGAGTCCGCCAAGCCCGATGGCGAGCGAGTGCTCACCTGGGAGCAGGTCTACGACCTCGACGAGGAACCCAGCCGGCTCATCGTGATCGGCTCGGGCGTCACGGGGGCGGAGTTCGCCAGCGCCTACAACGCCCTTGGTGTCGACGTCGTCCTTGTGAGCAGCCGTGACCGCGTGCTTCCCGGCGAGGATGCCCAGGCCGCAGAGGTGCTCGAAGACGTGCTGACCCGTCGTGGGATGACTGTTCTCCACAAGTCCCGCGCCCAGGGAGTCGTGCGCGACGGGGACAAGGTGATGGTGACGCTGACCGACGGGCGCAGTGTCGAAGGTTCACACTGCTTGCTCGCGGTGGGGTCCATTCCGAACACGGACGACATCGGTTTGAAGTCGGCGGGCGTCGATATCGGCGACGACGGATTCGTGACGGTCGACAAGGTCTCGCGGACCAGCGCACGTGGTGTGTACGCCGCCGGCGACTGTACCGGCGTCCTCATGCTGGCATCGGTGGCGGCCATGCAAGGCCGGATCGCGATGTGGCACGCACTTGGCGATGCGGTGGCACCACTCGACCTCAAGACGGTCTCGTCCAACGTCTTCACGGCTCCGGAGATCGCGACCGTCGGATGGAGCCAGCAAGCCGTCGATGCGGGTGAGATCGAGGCGAACAGCGTGAGCCTGCCGCTCGCGGGAAACGCGCGCGCCAAGATGCAGGGCGTCCATGACGGATTCGTCAAGCTCTTCTGTCGACCGGGCACGGGCATCGTCATCGGGGGAGTCGTGGTGGCTCCCCGCGCCAGCGAGCTGATCCACGCGGTGTCGCTCGCCGTCGAGGCCAGGCTCACCGTCGACGAGCTCGCCCACGGATTCACGGTCTACCCCTCGCTGAGCGGGTCCATCGCCGAGGCTGCTCGCCGGCTCCACACCCGCTGACTGCCTCGCGGCTTCGCTCACTCGCCTGTTTTGACGTAATTCGCAGCAGTGAACGGTCGAATTCACAGGGCCCTAAATTACACGCATGTAATTACGGTGGGGGATTATAAGAATTCCGCATTTCGGGTAGCGAGGCTCACGCGGCGTGACAATAATCGGCCCCTGTAGTCACACCATTCACATTTGTCCCTTCAGCCCCGCACCACCGATGACGCCGACGATGTCGGCCGGGAGTCTTCATGCCTCAGCGCCGCGAGCCGGCACCAGCCCGCAGCCACCTTCGGACGTTGGCGCTGCCCGCTTGTCTGTCGCTCGTCCTCGTCGGCACGGTGATGGAGGCACCAGCGACCGCATCATCGGGCGGCGCGACCACGACCGTGCGCACCGTCAGCTCCGCGCCGACTGCTGCAAAGCCGCATGCTGTCGCGCCAGAGGTGCACTCCCTTTCGGTTCCAGCTGAGTCAACGGACGACGCCAGCAAGCTGGCGATGAGGAACGTCGCGGGTCGAGCGGCGAGCGATGCTCCGCTGGTCGCACATCTGAAGGCTCCCGTCACCGATGGCTTTTCGCTGGTCGGCGTGACCTGGTCGCGCGGCAGCGGGTCGTCGGACGGCATCGACGTGCTGGTTCGAGCGCGAACCGCAGACTCGTGGGGTCAGTGGACGCCGCTCCATGCCGATCCCGACGAAGGCCCGTCTTCAAGTGAAGACAGTTCGGTGCGTGATGGGACAGAACCGTTGTACGTCGGTGATGCCGACGGTGTCGAGGTGGCGGTGTACTCCGCCGACGGCTCGCGCCCCGACCAGCTCCAGATGGACGCGATTGACCCCGGCTCCTCGTCGTACGACGCAACCGCCCTCACCGCAAAGAACCGCACCATGAGTGCGGCGACGGACGGCTTCCCAGGGATGCCCGCGATCATCACCCGACGGCAATGGGGCGCCGACGAGAGTCTCGGTGACCAGTGCTGGTCACCGCGCTACGGGACGCAGTTCAAGGCGGTCTTCGTTCACCACACCGCCGGGAGCAACACATACAGCGAGGCTGAGTCAGCCTCTGTGGTGCGTGGCGTCTACGCGTACCACACGCAGTCGCGCGGCTGGTGCGACATCGGTTACAACTTCTTGGTCGACAAGTACGGCAACATTTATGAAGGCCGCGACGGCGGTATCCGCAAGCCGGTCCGCGGTGCACATTCGGGTGACTACAACGTCAACAGCACGGGTATCTCGCTGATGGGCATGTTCGAGTCCGTCAGCCCGACGATGGCCATGAAGAAGGCGCTGATCCGGCTGGTCTCGTGGCGTCTCGGCACTGCGTACCACAACGGCTACGGTCATGCCTCGATCGCCGGCAAACGCTTCGCCCGGATCTCCGGTCATCGTGACGCGATGTCGACAGCCTGTCCGGGCCAGCGTGTCTATGACTGGCTTCCAAGACTGCGTTCCTTGGTCAATCACAGGCTCGACGGATTCAAGTCTCGGATCGAACGCCGGTGGCTCAAGGGCGGTGGCGCAGGCGGTGCCCTCGGTCCGGTTCGCGTGGGTGAAGCCGTCGCCGCGCACGGACATCACACGACGTTCGGGCGTGGCCGGATGTACTCCAGCGCCGCTGGGGTCTTCACGTTCAAGTCCGGCCCTGTGCTCGACAGGTACGTCAAAGCACGTGAAGTCAGGGGACAACTGGGATATCCCACGACCGGAATCCACAGCCCAAGAAATGGATATTCCGCAGGTTTTCAGAAGGGTTCTATTTACTGGTCTCCGCAGACGAGAGGTCGCATTCTTCCGCGAAGTCAAGTGCTCAGCAGATATCGTGCAGAAGGGCAAGCTCAAGGACGACTCGGATTCCCCAAGACGACGGTCCGGACATCCCCAAGCGGCGCCTCGACCCGTTTCCAGCACGGGACCATCCGCTATGACAAAAAGACCCGACGAACAATTGTGAGTTACACATGACCGCCTCGACACTCGTGCCGCCCCGCACCCGCCTCTGGGTCGTGGGTCTTGCCGCGATGGTCGCCGCGCCGTTGTGCCTCACCACGAACGCGTCGACGGCACAGGCCGATCAGACCTACTACGTGCCGGTGACGAAGTCATGGACGATCCGTGGTCACGGATATGGGCATGGCCACGGGATGAGCCAGTACGGCGCCCAAGGTGCCGCGCTGAAAGGGCTCAACTACACCGAGATCATCGACTTCTACTACCCCGGCACGAACTGGTCCACGGTCAAGGGGAAGGTGCGAGTGCTGATCAGCTCTGACACGACCTCTGACCTCCAGGTCAAGCCGAAGCGGGGGTTGTCCGTTCGTGACCTGTCGGACGGTAGGAAATGGACCTTGCCCACGGGCAACGGCATTGACCGTTGGCGACTCACTCCGAGCGGCAACGTGACCGCCGTACAGTTCCACAACGACCAGGGGTGGCACCTCTGGCGCATCCCCGGCTCTCGCGTCAAGTTCAAGAGCGACGGTGAGTTCTCCGCACGAGGCGGCCTGACGCTGCTGGTGCCACGCGGCAGCGACGTCGTGGGGAAGCGATACCGAGGCATCCTGCGGCTCGTTCGTCCCTACGCCGGAGCGTCGTCTCGCGACACCGTCAACGTCCTCGACATGGACTCCTA
Organism: uncultured Actinomycetota bacterium; assembly: GCA_963746185.1. GTDB lineage: Bacteria > Actinomycetota > Actinomycetes > Propionibacteriales > Nocardioidaceae > CAVVAE01. Next base: position 529,730 of record CAVVAE010000004.1, on the reverse strand, counting down.
CGTGAAGGGCGTCGTCCCCTACGAGATGCCCACGTCATGGAAACCGCAAGCGCTGCGCGCCCAAGCTGTTGCAGCCCGGACGTATGCCTCGTGGCAACGGGCGCAGAACCCCAAGCGCTACTACCAGATCTGCGATACCACGTCCTGTCAGGTGTACGGCGGGATGGCCGCCGAACAAGCCTCCAGCAACCAGGCCGTGGACGGCACCAAGGGCAGGATCCTCACCTACAAGAAGAGGCCGGCGTTCACCCAGTTCTCGGCATCGTCGGGAGGCTGGACATCGTCTGGCGGTGTGCCCTACCTGCCCGCCAAGAAGGACCCGTACGACGGTTTCTCCGGCAACTCCGTTCACAACTGGTCGGTCAAGGTCAGCGCGGCCTCGCTCGAACGCTCCCACCCCGAGATCGGCAAGCTTGTCGACCTCCGAGTGACGAAGCGCGACGGCCATGGCTCCTGGAACGGACGAGCTCTGCAGATTGTGCTCGACGGCACCGCGGGAACCGCCTTCCTCACCGGCGATGACTTCCGCTGGCACTATGCGCTTCGCTCCAACTGGTTCACGATCGCACCGACCCCGATCATCGAACGTTGGCGCAAGCTCGGTGCCACGAAGTCTGGTCTCGGGAGCGTCAAGTCTGGCGAGTTCGCGGTCGACAACGGTTCTGCGCAGCGGTTCACCCACGGCAAGATCTTCTGGAGCGCAAGGACCGGAGCCCGTGAGGTCAAGGGCGCGATCCTGGCCGCGTACCACAAGTTCGGTGGTCCGGAGTCGACCCTCGGCTGGCCGGCGACCGGCATTCTCGAGGCACCGGGCAACGGCCGCAAGGTGCGTTTCGAGCATGGCCGGATCTACAACAAGAAAAGCACCGGTGCGCACGCGATCTACGGTCCGATCTCGCGTCGTTGGGCACAAGAGGATGGTCCCGGCGGGTGGCTCGGCTACCCGACGACCAACGTGACGGTGATCAGCGGCGGTCAGCGGGTCAAGTTCGAGGACGGCCTCATCATCTGGAAGCGCGCGACGAACACGTTCATCGTGCGTCACTCCTGACTCGCAGTGACCGCGACAGCGCCGTCAACTGGTTGAGATCAGCCGGGCGCCACGACGACCACCAGGTCGCCACCTTCGACAGTCCGCGGTCCGTCGAGTGCGACTCTCTCGACTGTGCCCGCTATCGGGCTGGTGATCGACGCCTCCATCTTCATGGCTTCGATGGTGGCGACCGTAGCTCCTGCTGACACCTCGTCCCCGACCGATACGACGACGGAAACGACGCCGTCAAACGGTGCTCCGATCTGCCCGGGCACGCTGGCGTCGACGTGCTCTCGGGTGGGTGCCTCCGACGACACAGATCGGTCACGCACCGAAACCGGGCGAAGCTGACCGTTGATCGTGCACATCACCGTGCGGAACCCGCGCTCGTCGGGCTGGCTGATCGACTCGAGGCCGAGGATGAGGCGTACACCCTCGTCGAGATAGACGTCGTGTTCGTCGTCTGGCCCAAGCCCGTACAGAAAGTCTCTCGTCGGTAAGACCGACAGGTCGCTGTAGCGTTCTCGAGACTCGTCGAACTCCTTGCTCGGGCCCGGGAACAGCAGCCGGTTCAGCGTCGCACGTCGCTCGGACTTGAGGGCTTGGACATCGTCGTCCTCGAGCTTCTCCTCACGTGGCTTGACCTTTCGGCCGGCCAGCGCCTTGGTCCTGAACGGCTCGGGCCACCCGCCAGGAGGATCGCCGAGCTCTCCCGACAGGAAGCCGATCACTGAGTCCGGGACGTCGAACGAGCCCGGGTTTTCGGCGAACTCATCCGGATCGGCGTCAACCGCCACCAGATGCAGGGCCAAGTCGCCGACCACCTTGCTCGTCGGGGTGACCTTGACGATGTTGCCGAGGATGTCGTTGGCTGCGGCGTACATGTCCTCGATCTGCTCGAACTTCTCGCCCAGCCCGAGCGCGATCGCCTGTTGACGCAGATTCGACAGCTGACCGCCGGGGATCTCGTGCGTGTAGACGCGACCGGTCGGGCCGGGAAGGCCAGCTTCGAAGGGCGCGTACAGCCGGCGGGTGGCCTCCCAGTAGGGCTCGAGGTCACAGAGAGCGGAGAGCGAGAGCCCAGTAGCTCGGTCGGTGTGGTCGGTCGCCGCAACCAGCGCGGCGAGCGCGGGCTGGCTGGTCGTGCCCGCCAACGGTGCACTCGCGGCATCGACGGCGTCGACCCCCGCGTCGACGGCTGCGAGCAGCGTCGCCAGCTGACCGCCGGGCGTGTCATGCGTGTGGAGGTGCACAGGAAGGTCGAAGCGTGCTCGCAGTGCCGTCACCAGCGTGCGCGAGGCCGGCACTCGGAGCAGGCCGGCCATGTCCTTAATCGCCAGGACGTGTGCTCCTGCCGAGACGATGCTGTCGGCGAGGCGGAGGTAGTAGTCAAGGGTGTAGAGGTCTTCGTCGGGGCTCGACAGGTCGCCGGTGTAGCACAGCGCGACCTCGGCCACGCCGGTCGACGTCGCTCTGACGGCATCGATCGCGGCGCGCATCTGTCCGACGTCGTTGAGGGCGTCGAAGATGCGGAAGATGTCGATCCCGGTCTCGGCTGCCTCGGCAACGAAGGCGTCCGTCACTTCGGTCGGGTAAGGCGTGTAGCCGACGGTGTTGCGTCCGCGCAAGAGCATCTGCAGGCAGATATTGGGCATCGCCTCGCGTAGCGCCGCTAGCCGCTCCCAGGGGTCCTCGGCGAGGAAGCGGAGTGCCACGTCGTACGTCGCTCCACCCCAAGCCTCGACCGAGAGCAGCTCCGGTGTCAGCGCGGCCAGGTGAGGTGCGACGGCGGCCAGGTCCCTGGTCCTCACCCGGGTGGCGAGCAGCGACTGGTGCGCGTCACGCATCGTCGTGTCGGTGACGGCGACAGCGGTTTGCTCGCGAAGCGCCGCAGCGAACCGGTCCGGTCCCAGCTCGAGCAGTCGTTGCCGAGACCCGGGCGGTGCATCATTGGCGTCGAGCGGTGGGAGTTTGCTGGACGGGTCGACCTCGCTCGGTGGTTCTCCATACGGCTTGTTGACGGTCACGTCGGCGAGGTAGTGCAGCAGCCGCGTGCCGCGGTCGGCCGAGGACCGCGCCGTCAACAGGCTCGGATGCTGCTCGATGAACGAGGTCGTCACTCGCCCGGCGCGGAACGTCGGGTCGTCCAGCACCGCCTGCAGGAATGGGATGTTGGTGGCGACGCCGCGGATCCTGAACTCCGCCACTGCTCTTCGAGCCCGGTCGACCGCGATCTCGAACGTGCGCCCGCGACAAGTCAGCTTGGTGAGCATCGAGTCGAAGTGCGCGGACACCTCGGCGCCCGTGTACGTCGTACCGCCGTCGAGCCGAATCCCAGCCCCGCCTGGAGACCGGTACGCCGTGATGCGCCCGGTGTCGGGCCGGAAGCCGTTGGACGGGTCCTCGGTGGTGATCCGGCATTGCAAGGCTGCACCACGGATGACCAGATCCTCCTGGCGCAACCCGAGATCAGCCAAGGTCTCACCGGCAGCGATGCGCAGCTGCGACTGCACGAGATCGACGTCAGTGATCTCCTCGGTCACGGTGTGCTCGACTTGGATGCGTGGGTTCATCTCGATGAAGACGTGCTTGCCTTCGGGGCTCACCAGGAACTCCACCGTGCCCGCGTTCGTGTAGCCGATCTGTCGGGCCAACGCGACCGCGTCCGAGCACAGCCGATCGCGAAGCTCCGGGTCGAGGTTGGGGGCGGGGGCGATCTCGACGACCTTCTGGTGTCGTCGTTGCATCGAGCAGTCGCGCTCGAACAAGTGGATGACGTCGCCTTGAGCGTCGGCGAGGATCTGCACCTCGATATGGCGCGGGTCGGTCACCGCCTCCTCGATGAACACGGTCGGGTCGCCGAAGGCGCCTTCGGCCTCCCGCATCGCCGACTCGATGGACTCGCGCAGAGTGTCGGGCGCATCGACACGGCGCATCCCGCGGCCGCCACCTCCTGCCACCGCCTTCACGAAGACAGGGAACGTGAGCTCTGCGGCCGCTTGGACGAGCTGGTCAGCATCACGGGACGGTTCGACGTTCGCCAGGACGGGGACGCCGGCCTCGCGAGCCGCTCGAACCGCTGTCGCCTTGTTCCCCGTCAGGCGAAGCACGTCCGCTGAGGGCCCGACGAACGCGATGCCAGCGGTGGCGCACGCCTGGGCCAGCTGAGGGTTCTCCGACAGGAAGCCGTAGCCGGGATAGACCGCCTCCGCGCCAGAGCGTAGGGCCGCCTCGACGATGGCGTCGGGGTCGAGGTAAGCGCGCACCGGGTGGCCGCGCTCGCCGATCTCGTAGGCCTCGTCTGCCTTGAGTCGATGCTCGGAACCACGGTCCTCATGGGGAAACACCGCGACGGTCTTGGCGCCGAGCTCGTACGCCGCCCGGAACGCCCGGACCGCGATCTCGCCACGGTTGGCCACCAGCACCTTCGCGAACATGGCCCTCAGCCTACGGGCTGTCCGCAGCGGCGGAGCCGCGCGAACAGCCGCGACAAGCCACGTGAATCGCGCACACGTCACGTCCCCGTTCGGGTCACTGTGTCAGGCGAAACAGGTTGTTGTTCGCGCGCGAATCACCGATGATCGCGGTCATGCCCGCCGAACCGATCGAGCTTGCCTGCGACGAGTCCGGCTCGGAGGGTGAGAACCTCGTCGGCGGCAACACCGATGTGTTCGCGCATGCCAGTGTTGCGGTGACCTGGGAACGAGCCCGAGATTGCCTCGTGGAACTGCGCGACCGGATCGGCTCGCCGGCGACGGAGTATAAGGCGAACCACCTGCTCAGGGCGAAGCACGGGTCGACCCTCGAGTGGTTCCTCGGGCCGTCGGGACCCATCCGCGGCCAAGCTCAGGTCCATCTGACCGACAAGCGCTACCTGCTGGTGGATCGACTCGTGGCAGCGCTCCTCGAGGACGCCGACACAGACACGGCGACCACGTTGTACCGCCAGGGTCCGGCCGCGTTCGGACCCGACTCGTGGCTCGCATTCCTGGTCGCGTCGAACGGGCTGATGCGCAGCCGCAACCTGCTCGGCCTAGACGCCTCGGTCGAAGCGTTCGGCCGGGCGACCGACGACCTCGGCCTGGCTCGGCCAACCGGCAGGCTCGGAGGCATCGTCAACCGGCTTCGGCAGGCAGGGCCGAGGGCACGTGCATACCGCGCGCAGCTCGACGCGAGCCCGGCGAGCATCCCGGTACTCGACCCGCTCATCCCTGCCATCGTCGCGACGGTCGTCTCCTGGAGCCGCGGCGGAAGGGCTGTCAGCGTGGTGCACGACGAGACCAACACCCTGACCGCACTCCGCGTGGACGAGATCAAATCGATCGTCGAGAAGCAGGCGCCGCCCGGCGTCGAGGACATCGCACGCGGAGAGCTGGTCGACCTGCGGCTGGTGGACTCACAAGCAGATCCGCGGGTTCAGCTGGCTGACTTCCTGGCTGGCGTGGCGCGCACGATGGCGTCGGACGAGCTGCACGGCCGTAGCGGGCGTGGCTACACGACCTGGCTGCGTCAGTACGTCAGTCCGCTCTCGTTCTGGGCGGACGAGCGAAGTTGGGCCGCGCTCAGTCAGTGATTTCGCACAGCACGGAACCACTCGTGACCGTCGTGCCGACCTCGGCCACCAGGCCGGTGATCGTCCCCGCCTTGTGCGCGTTGATGGGTTGCTCCATCTTCATTGCTTCGAGGACGACGATCAGATCTCCGGCGGCCACCTGCTGACCCTCCTCGACCGCGAGCTTGACGATCGTGCCCTGCATTGGCGCGGTGAGGGCGTTCCCGCCAGCAGCGGCGCCGGCCTTCTTGCCCGCCGAACGCTTGGCGGGTTTCTTGGCCCCAGCCGCCGATGCGGTGCCGGCCAGCCCGGCCGGCAGGGAGACCTCGAGCCGCTTGCCGCCGACCTCGACGGTCACGGTCTCGCGGATGGCGGGCTCGTCAGGCTCATCGCCTCGCTCGTACGGCGGGATGGTGTTGTCGAACTCGGTCTCGATCCAGCTGGTGAAGACGCTGAAAGTGTCACCGTCACCGATGTATGCCGGGTCGTCGACGACGCGGCGGTGGAAGGGGATCACGGTGGGCATGCCTTCGACGACGAACTCGTCGAGGGCGCGACGCGACCGTTCGAGGGCTTGCGTGCGACTTCGACCGGTCACGATGAGCTTCGCGACGAGCGAGTCGAACGAGCCGGGTACCGTCTCGCCCTGGTCGTAGCCACCGTCGAGTCGCACGCCTGGCCCTGAGGGGGCATGCCAGCGCGTGAGTGTGCCGGGGGCGGGCATGAAGTTGCGGCCAGCGTCTTCGGCGTTGATCCGGAACTCGATCGAGTGGCCGTCGATGACCGGGTCGTCGTACCCGAGTTCTTCGCCGGCCGCGATCCGGAACATCTCGCGCACCAGGTCGATCCCGGTGACCTCTTCAGTGACAGGGTGTTCGACCTGGAGGCGGGTGTTGACCTCGAGGAAGGAGATCGTGCCGTCTTGTCCGACGAGGAACTCGCAGGTGCCGGCCCCGACGTACCCGGCCTCCGACAGGATCGCCTTGGACGATCGGTAGAGGAGGTCGCGCTGCTCTTCACTGAGGAACGGCGCCGGTGCCTCCTCGACGAGCTTTTGGTGGCGACGCTGCAACGAGCAGTCGCGGGTCGACACGACGACGACGTTGCCATGCTGGTCGGCCAGGCATTGCGTCTCGACGTGCCGCGGCTTGTCGAGGTAGCGCTCGACGAAGCACTCGCCGCGTCCGAACGCTGTCACTGCCTCGCGTACGGCCGACTCGTAGAGCTCGGCGACTTCTTCCTCCTTGCGCGCCACCTTGAGACCGCGACCCCCGCCACCGAAGGCGGCCTTGATCGCGATCGGCAGCCCATGCTCTCGCGCGAAGTCGACGACCTCGCTCGCGTCCTTGACCGGATCCTTGGTGCCGGCGACCAACGGCGCGCCGACCTTCTGGGCGATGTGACGGGCTTGGACCTTGTCGCCGAGTGAGTCGATCGCGGCAGGCGGCGGGCCGATCCACACCAGGCCGGCGTCGATGACCGCCTGTGCGAAGCCGGAGTTCTCAGCCAGGAACCCGTAACCGGGATGGACGGAGTCAGCGCCTGAGCGCTTGGCCGCTGCGAGGATCTTGTCGATGTCGAGGTAGGAATCCGCGGGAGTCGAGCCATCGAGTGAGTAGGCCTCGTCGGCGATCCTGACGAACAACGCATCGCGGTCAGGTTCGGCGTATACGGCGACGCTTCCGATCCCGGCGTCCTTGCAGGCACGGATCACGCGGACGGCGATCTCGCCACGGTTGGCGATCAAGACCTTGGTCAGCGGGCGCTGCTCAGGCACGAAGAACTCCTCAGCGATCAGCGAGTACGACGGCCTGAGTCTAAGGCGAATGTGCCTGCGACCGCCTCCACCCCTGAGCCTTCGGCCGTCAGGCGTCCCGCTCGACCGCTCGGCTTGCCTCGCGAGGGATGGCCCGCTCTTCGGTGAGGTGCCGGAACAGATCGGTCCAGGCTCGGAGGATGTGCTTGGGCTGGTACTGCTCCGCCTCCTGCCGCGTACGCACGCTCATGCGTGCACGCAGCTCGTCGTCGTCCATCACCTTCACGAGCGCCGACGTCAGGCCCGTGCCGTCGCCGTCAGCAACGAGGAAGCCGGTTTCGCCGTCGACCACGATCTCCGCCGGACCGCGAGGGCAGTCGAAGCTGACGATCGGCACACCCTTGGTCATCGCCTCGATGAGCACCATGGGGAAGCCCTCGTTGCGAGACGTCAGCGCAAACACCGAGGCCTCCTCCAACACCCGGTCCAACGCTGCGACCCGCCCCTTGAGCACCACCTGGTCATCCAGTCCGAGATCAGAGATGAGTTGAGCCAGCTCGTCACGAAGCGGACCCGAGCCATAGATGTGGAGCCGCCACTCAGGCCGTTGGTGGGCCACCCAGGCGTAGGCCTCGATCAGCCGGTCAAAGCCCTTGCGAACGCCGAGTTGGCCGGCACCGACGACCACCTTCCGTCTCGTCCGTTCGGAGTTGGTGATGGGCCACGGCGCGGCGTTGCGGATGACGCTGACCCGCTCTGCGGCGGCGGGAAAGGCCTCCCGGTAGCCAGCGGCGTCAGCTTCGGTGAGGACGACGAAATGGTCGAGTCCGTCGATGGCGCGCCGGATGAGCGAGAGTGAAGAGTTCCGGACCCGAAAGTCGAGGTTGACGTGGTCCTGGCCGATCTTGATGCAGTGATTCGGGGCGTAGCGAACCGACGCCAGGTGCAGTGCCGGCCGCGTCGAGATGACGATTCCTGGGTGAAGTGTCTGGAGAATCCGCCGGAGCATGAGGTCGGACAAGGCTGAGTGACCCTGGGCGCGAGAGAAGCCCGCGAGCCGGCTGGGCAGCAACTGCATCCAGCGGTTGAAAGGGTTGACGAGGTCAGACGCATGCCTGACTCCGACTCGAGGGTCGAGCGGGTATCGACGACCCTGACCGAGCCGACGCAGACCGATGATCTCTACCTGGCGTGTCTCGACGAGCCGGTTCGCGAGGTTGGCCGAGGCCCGGGCAATCCCACCTGCTGCGTCGGGTGACGAGACGAGCAGGTAGACGCGATGTGGGTCGGCTACCTCAGACGGACTCATGTGAACACGGTAGGGACGCACCCGCATCTGCACCATGCGACCTTGGGGCTAGTACCACCCACGCTGTTGACGCCATGGGCGGCTCGCCTCAGCTCTTCCGAGGCCGCAGTCCTCGGCGCATGACGACCCGGGTGGGTGAGCGGCGTACGACCTCGCGGAACCCGGCTCGCTCGTAGAGGCCACGAGAGCCGAAGAACATGAAGTCGTCGTGACTTCGCTCGGGCTTGTCGATGGGATAGGCCTCGAGCAGACGTACGCCGGAGTCACGGGCGTAGTCGAGGGCGGCGGCCAGCAGGTGGTGCTGCAATCCCTTACCGCGTTGGGCTTTGGCGACGAAGGTGCACACGATCGACCAGACCTCTTTGTCGTCGACAGGCTTCATGATCGGTGAGCGCCGCAGCTTGAGGTAGTCCTCGCGCGGACCCAGGCTGATCCAGCCGACCGGGCTGCCGTGGAGATACCCCACCAGCCCTGGAACGGTGCCGGCCTCGACGAGATCACAGAACTGCTGCTTGTTGTCTCGGCCGGCGGCCGCCGATGTGGAGACCTGCCCGGTACGCCGGTAGAACATGCACCAGCAGCCACGCACGATCGAGCCGCCGGGTAGCGCGAAGAGTTCCTCGAGGTCGGACCAGGTCGTCGGCGTCAACGGCTTGGTCTCGAATCGATCAGTCACGTACCTAGTCTTCCTTGACGATGGCGAGCGCGCCCAGGACGATGCGGCATCGAACCTGGGTCGGCGCCTCAGCCCGAGCGTTCGACGCGCGCGAGCCACTCCGCGACGAGCGCGCGCAGGAGATCCGGCTGCTCGTGAGGCAGCGCGTGGCCGGCGTCATCGACCACCGCGAGCGAGGCGTGCGGGTAGTGGTCTACGAGGTCTGCGGCGGCCGCATACCCGACCGTCGAGTCGAGTCGTCCCGCCACGACCAGCGTCGGACCTGCGTACGCCGGACCATGATCCGGCGTGAGCTCCCATCGTTCGCCGATTCGCTCCATCGCCGCCTCGTCGGCGAGCGCGGCCCCAGGGGCGACATAGCGCTCGTACCGCTCAAGCATCTCCGGGGTTTGGACCACGAAGTAGCCACGGAAATCCTCGTCGCCGATCTCACCCGACCCGACCACGACGCGGTGCTCGGGGACGTCGCGCACGCCCGGCAGCAGGGGGCATACCAGCGCGAGACCAGCGACCTGCCCCGGCATCCTCGCCGCCATCGCCTGCGCGTAGTAGGCGCCGGCCGAGTGACCGATCAGCAGGTACGCACTCCCGTCGGTTACCTCCCTGGCGAAGTCGAGCAGCGTGTCGAGGACATCGTCCGCGCTGTGCAGCCCGTCGGCAACCGTCTGGCCCATACCGGGGAGGTCAGGATAGATCCGCCGGAGCCCCGCACCGCCGCCGAAGACCGGCTCGAAGCAGGCCTCAGTCTCGCGGTGGTCGACACCGGCGCCGTGCAGCGCCAGCACCGGTCGCCCTGCTCCGTGTTCCACGTAGTGGACCGCGATCTGGCCCGCTCGAGTCTCCATGCTGGCCAACCTATCCACGCATGCGAGGAGGTCGCTGCAGCGGTCAAGAGATCGCGGCCTTCACCAGCTCGACGACCTTCTTCTCCACCTTGGGGCTCCACTTTTGGAGCGCGTACGACACCGGCCACAGATCTCCGTCGTCGAGGTTGGCATCTTCCTGGAATCCCAGAGTCGAGTACCGGTACTTGAACTTGCCCGCGTCCTGGAAGAAGACGACGACCTTGCCGTCTACGTTCGCGTAGGCGGGCATCCCGTACCAGGTTTTGGGCGACAGCTCCGGGGCGTGAGCGCTCACCGTCACATGCACGCGCTCGGCGAGCGCACGGTCCTCCGGCGTCATCTTCGCGATCGCGTCGAGAACTGCCTGCAGCCCGTCGGCCTTCTTCGCGCCCTTCTTGCCCTCGGCGCGCAGCTCGGCGGCGCGCTCCTTCATTGCGGCACGCTCCTCGGCACTGAAGCCGTCGGATTTGGTCTTGGAATTCTTCGTGGGCATTCTCGGGCTGCCTTTCGACGTTCAAGGCTCGGCGTTGTGCCGGCCATCTGAAAGAAGGCTAGGCCCGACCACACCGCTCGTGCTTCTCGATTCCTGATCAGATCAGGGGACCGCTCCACAAGCTTGATCGTGATAGTGCGGTGAGTACTGCCGCCCCTACGCTGTCAACGAACGTTCGCTCTTACGCGTTGTGCGGAGAGGTTTTGGAGGCCACTGATGCAGCTGCCGGACTTCTATCTGTCGCGTCCAGCGGGATGGTCGTTGGCTGAGTCGACCGCATTTGATCGCCTGTACCGCGACCAGGTTCAGTCGCACGTCGCCGGCACTGCCATCGACTACCGGTTGGACGTGCCGAAGTGGAAGTTCCTGTGCTGGCTCGTCGAGACCAAGGACGTGCTCTTGCACGGTTCGAGCCGCGGCGACATTACGGCGTTCGAGCCGAGGCGCGCCGATGACCCGTCTGAGTTCGGCGGCCAACAGGCCGTCTTCGCGGCCTCTGACGGGATCTGGGCGATGTTCTTCGCGATCGCCAACCGGGTGGTGGCGACGTCATTGATCAATGCCAGTTTTTCTGTCGACCAGAGCGGTGCGCCGTCCACGTTCTACTACTTCTCGATCAATGACGATGCCTTTGACAGCGAGCCGTGGCACCAGGGAACTGTCTATGTACTTCCCAAGACCGGATTTGGTCGGCAGGACAGCGAAGAATGGCAAGGGCTGCAGCTCGCGAGCCACCAATGGGCCAGTGTCACGCCTGTGCAACCGATGGCTTCGCTCCAGGTGACTCCTGCGGACTTCCCTTTCCTCGACCAGGTCAACGCGCACGACCAGGCCACCATGGTGGCGCGAGCGTCAGCCGACCCGGAGGGGTTTCCCTGGCGAGACGACCCCTGACCCCGTACCAATCTGGAGTGCGCCTCTAGGAGGGAGGCGTCGTCGGTCGCACGACCACCTGCGCCATGTCGACGACGGCACGGTAGCCCAGCCGTTGATAGATCTTGTTTGATGTCGGGTTCGCTTGGTCGGTGAACAGGCACGCGCGCGCACCTTGCGCCAGGATCCGCCGCGAGACTTCCGCGACGGCGGCACTCGCGAACCCGTTCCCGCGATCCGCTGGAGGCGTATACACCGGCCCGATACGACTCGCGCCGTACGCCGGCTGACTGGCGCCCAGCATGCTGACGGGCCGGCCCGCGACGTCCTCCCAGACCAGCAGCCGACCCTCCTTCATGGCACGGCGCACCGCGTCTTCCTCGGGCGCCTCGTGAGCACTGCTCCCCGGGGGCCGACCGGCCTGCTCGTCGGCGTCAACCATGAACGCGGCGAACCACCGAACCACCAGCGACTCCTCGTCGGACTGCGCGGGACGCAGTCGGCCCTCAACCGGTGGCGGGTCGATGAGCCGGTCGAGTTCGAAGAGTCGCGTGTGGACATCGACGTCAGCCGCGCCGCCGCGCCGGGCGGCCACCTCGTCGCAGAACAGTTGGACGGCAGGCAGGGCACCGTTTGCAGCAGAGACCTGCTCCGTACGCTCGAGGACCACGTGCGCCAGCTGGCGAGCCGCGTCCGCCGGCATCGGGAGGAGGAACAACGGGTAGGACCCAAATGGCGCGGTTCGCATGGCGGTTCCCACGACGTCACCGTCCTGAAGCACCGCGACGAACCAGCACGGGACTCCGGCCGGCCAGGCAACGCCGGCCGCTTGCTCGCGGACAATGCGTTCGGCGACCGTGGTGACCACCGTGTTCACGACAGGCTGTCGCGCGAGGTGGTCGCCCGTGAGCTCGAGAAACTCCTGTGGGTCATCGAAGAAGCGCAACTCCATGCCCGAAGGTTAGAGAGCGACGTCCGTGCCGAAAACCGGTTTTTCTGTCGCGAGGCAGCCCCTTCGTCGAGCAGAGCAGGTTGTCAGTCCACGGGATGATCGCTGAGCCACGACGCCGCACGACGCGCTGACGCACGTGCCAGCCACGCCTCCTGGACCACCTCTGCGAGCTCCTTGCGGGTGAGCTCATCGATTCGGCTGGCCCGCAGCAGCACCGACCGATGGCCATCGAAATGCGTGGTGGTGAAGAACGGTGACGAGTCGTCCTGCACCAGCGCCTGCTTGTCGGCCTCGGAAGCAACCCAGAACACGATGACGTCGTTGTAGCGCTCTCCGGTCTTTGAGTCGACCGCATCCGGTCGAGGATTGCGGAAGAAGATGAAAGACTTCCGGCCCACCTGGTAGACCGGGTTATCTCCAGTGCCGTACTCCACAGTGACGTGTGGCATGCCCAGGGCCAGGTCGTGCACGTCCGCGATCCGGGCTGGCTGACTCCCGTCGTCCGACACATCCCACAGCGTAGGCTGCTCGTCTCTGGATCGAAACGAAGCGTCATACGGCGGTGCGAAGGCGCGTGATACCGCCGCGATCGAGCACACGTCGATCGACAGTTCGTCGTTACGATGGTGCCACCCATTCGCCCTTCACCTGGAGGTCCTCACATGGCAGAGCTGGTCCGGACCAACGACCCCGGCGTGATCTCGGTCATCGAGAGCCTGCTCGGCGGGGCCAACATCCCCTACCAGGTCACCGACCGCAACATGAGCGTCATCGAGGGCTCCATCGGCGCGATCCAGATCAGGATCCTGGTGCAAGATGCTGACGAGGTAGAAGCCCGTGAGGTGCTCACCGACGCCGAGCTCGGCAACTGGCTGAGCCCTTAGCGGCAGATCGCTACCTCCCTAGGAGCGGAACGATGCCACGCGATCCCAACATCCCCGATGCGTTCGACGTCTACACGGTCGTGGTCCTGCGACGGCCGGCCGATGCGCCGGAGATGTCCGACGAGGAGCTCGACACACTCCAGGCACGCCACCTCGCTTACCGCGCCGACCTGTGGCGGCAGGGCCTGGTGGTCGTGAACGGGCCATTCGACGAGCAGAGCGAACCGTCGTATCGCGGGATGTCAATCTTCGCTTGCGAGCCTGCCGAGGCTGCACGTCTGTCGGACGGCGACCCCTCCGTGGTGGCAGGGCGGCTCGCCTACGACGTGATGGCGTGGTGGGTCCGCGCCGATTCGCTCGCCTTCCCGCTCACCGAGCACCCGGTGGGCGACCGCCGCTCGATGCCCGACGACTGACGCGCCACGTCCCCACGGTTAGGGAGTGACAACAACCTTGCCGAGCGCGCGTCCCTCACCGACATGAGCAAGTGCTGCGGCAATGTCGTCGAGGGCGAAGGTGCGGTCGATGTGGATCGCGATATCCCCGGCAACACAGAGGTCGGCAAGGGGGCCGAAATGCTCCGGACCCTCTTTCACCACGAGCACCCCGATCGAGCGACCGGTCACCCGCCCGGCGAGTGAGCCGACCGTGAGCACGCGCAGCAGTGCGCGCACCGTGCCACCTACGCACCGATACGTGCCGCCGGGTGCTAGCGCGCGCCGGTAGGCGAAGACCGACCTGTAGGCGACCAGATCCAGAATCAGGTCGTACGGAGGAGCCGACCGGGTGAAGTCGTCCCGCCGGTAGTCGATCACGTCATCCGCGCCCACCGAGCGCATGAAGTCCTGCTTGGCGGCGTTGTCGACACCTGTCACGTGAGCGCCGAGCCGCTTGGCAAGCTGAATGGCGAAGGATCCTGACCCTCCGCCAGCGCCGTTGATCAACATCCGGCTACCCGCTCCGACTTTTGCTGTGCCCTTCAGCGCGATCGCGCCGGCCTGCGGAATGGTCGACGCCTCAGCGAAGGTGAGCTGGGCAGGTTTGTGCACGAGAGAGAATTCCGCTGCGACCGCGTACTCCGCGAAGCCGCCCATCAGCGCGAGGTTGTCGCCGTACACCTGATCTCCCGGTGCAAACCGGGTCACTCCTTCCCCGACCTCGTCGATAACCCCGGCGATGTCCGACCCGAGGGTCCGACGAGCGGGGCGACGCGGGCCGCCGATTCGCGCGTAACCAGGCGATCCGCTGAGGCCCTCCCAATCGCTGAGGTTGATCGAGGTTGCAGCAACCTTGACCCGCACCTGCCCAGCGGCGGGCGACGGCACCGGGACGTCCTCGATACGCAGCACATCGGGTGTTCCGTACCGGTCGTAGACGGCCGCCTTCATACCCCCGCCTACCCCGCGGTGCACCTAGTCATGGCGGCAACGTAGCAAGGCGGTTACACGTCCGCTGTCTCGAGCCAGCTCTCGAATGTCGGACCGGCCAGGATCGCATCAGGCCCGGGCAGCAGCACGCCATTCGCGTTTGCCTCGGCATCGGGGTCGGGATAGGCCGGGTTGACCCCGATCTCGACCTTCGCCGGGTAGCCGCGCTTCGCGGCGAGGAGGGTGGCCGCGTCGACCAGGTTCTCGGCCCTCGGACCGGCGACCTCGACAGCCGGGCCGTCCTGCGCCGCCCACGCGGGCGCGGTGACCAGGTTGGCCAGCGTCTCGGCGACGTTTCGGGCGGCGACCAGCTGGGTGCGTACCTCGCCCACGTAGCCGACTTCGCCCTGGGTACCCCAGTTGAGCAGCTCGCCGACGAACTCGTGGAACTGTGCGGACCTGAGGATTCGGGTGGGGATCGGGCCGCTGAGCGCCGCCTTCTCTTGCGCCAGCTTCGCGACGCCGTAGCCGCCCTTCAGCCCCTCGATGCCGATGATCGACACGACCAGCATGCGGCTTACGCCGGCCGCATGCCCGGCTTCCTGAAGGTTCCGGGTCGAGGTGGTGAAGAACGCGGTGGCCTCCTCCGTGTCCGGGGATGGACCGGTGGCGACGTCGATGATGGCGTCGACATCCGTCAGCGCCTGCTCCAGGCCGACACCCGTGATGACGTCCACGCCGTGGGTTCGCGAGATGGGTACGACGCCGTGGCCGCGCTCTTGGAGGACCTCGACGACGTGGTGGCCGAGCCGTCCGCTCGCACCTGCAACTGCGATCAACATGTCTATCTCCTTGTGGGTTGTGTTACGTCGGATAACTTGGGTTCGTCGTAGTTCTGACGGATCGCGACGGCGGAAGGTAACCAGTGGAGACCCAGCAAGCCCGGCAAGAAGCGCTGGCCGCACAGTTCGAAGAGCACCGACCTCATCTCCTTGCCGTTGCCTACCGAATGCTCGGCTCGGTCAGTGAGGCTGAGGACGCCGTGCAGGAGGGCTGGCTGCGGCTGAGCCGAACCGACACGACCGATGTCGTCAACCTGGCTGCCTGGTTGACGACGGTGGTCTCTCGGATCTGCCTCGACCAGTTGCGCGCACGCAAGGCACGGCGCGAGGAGTCACTCGAGGAGCGGCTGCCGGACCCGGTCGTGACTGCGCCGGAGGACACTTCCCATGGGCACGGCGACCCGGAACAGCAGGCACTCGTCGCGGACGCAGTCGGGATGGCCCTGCTCGTCGTACTCGAGGAGCTCGCACCGGCGGAACGGCTCGCTTTTGTGCTCCACGACATGTTCGGCCTGCAGTTCTCCGAGATCGCGCCGATCGTCGAACGCTCGCCCGACGCCACCAAGATGCTGGCCAGCCGAGCGCGTCGCCGGGTGCACGGCACCCGCACCATGCCGGACCCCGACCTCGCCCGCCAGCGCGCGGCCGTTGACGCGTTCCAGACCGCCGCCCGCGCGGGTGACTTCGAGGCGCTACTCAAGGTGCTCGACCCGGACGTCGTCCTGCGCGCGTCTACCGCCGACGGCTTCAGGATTGTGCGGGGCGCGGAGGCCGTGGCGTCGGGCGCAGTCACCTTCCAGCGGCTTGGAATGGTCGCCCGGCCGGTGCTCGTCAACGGCGCTGCCGGCCTCATCGCTGTGGACCCCGAGGGCGTGCTCTACTCGGTCGCGTCGTTCACGGTCATCGACGGCAGGATCGTGGAGATGGACATCGTCACCGACCGCGACCAGTTGAGCGGGTTGGATGTCCCTGAGGTGAGGGGCTCCGCCGACTAGTTCGCCACTCGGTCAGCGTCGCAGCTCGGCACAGGTGGATGATGTCGTTGAACGGCGGTCGCCGCCGCCCAATGCAGAGGAAGCACGATGCCGGAAACGCGGTTCACGGTTCATACGAGTTTGTCTCCGAGCGATGTGATGGGACTGTTCACCGACTTCGGACCTGACCGGGCGGATCTGTGGCCGAACGTCAACGACGCGCATTTCAAGGTGCACGAGCTAGGCCCGGACTGGGCCGAGGTTACCGAGGGCAACGCGATGGGCTGGGAGCGCGAACGCTACACGTGGGACGCTGCCGCCGGCACCGTCGCGATTGACACTTTGGACTCGAATTTGTGGGGGTCGGGAAGCGGCTGGCGCTACGAACTCACGCCAGCGGCCGGGGGCACCGACGTGCAGGTCACTTTGACACGCGTGCCCAAGTCTTTCCGGGGCAGGCTGATTGGCAAGTTGATTCCCCTCGTCGGAGCGCGCACGCTCGGGAAGCAGTTCCAGTCGGTGCTCCGGAGGGCCGAGTCTCGATGACCTGGGCGCGCCGGCACTGACCCGTGCCGCGTCGCGCGCACAGCGCGAACCCGGAACGGACAACGTCGTACCCAGCTACACAATGAGCGGGTCGTAGGACTCGTGAGGAGCGGACATGACTGAGCCCGAGATTGATCCCGCGCCGCAGACCGCGGCAGGCAAGGTGCTCTTGCACTTCCTGATCTCCTTGGACGGCTTCGTCGCAGGACCCGGACACAACATGGACTACATGAACCGGACGACCGTCCGCGATGGGTTGGTTCAGGAGTACATCGCGACGACCGGGGCCATCCTCGCGGGACGGGATGGCTTCGACAGCGCGATCGGCGACGCCCGGCCTACGGGGGAGTATGGAAGGGGCCCATCTTCGTACTCACTCATCATCCTCAGGATGCGCGTCCCGCCGAGGACATTACGTACCTCGACTGCTCGGTGGAGGAGGCGGTGCGGATCGGCCTGGAAGCTGCCCAAGGCAAGAACCTCGAGGTGTTCTCACCCACGATCGGCAAACAGCTTCTTGCCCGCGGGCTCATCGACGAGATCGACCTGCACCTTGCGCCGGTGTTGCTCGGGGACGGCATTCGCCTGTACGACGTGCCGGGCGGAGAGATCCTGCATCTGCAGCGGGTCGGTGACCAGCCCACGCGCTGCGTCGACCTCCGCTATCGGCCGTCTCCCGCCACGTCCGGCGAGTGACCTGGTAACACGACACCGTGGGGCCGACATCTCGGCATCGATGATGGAGTTTCCCCTTGTGGATAAGGGCTTTCGCGGTTGATGGAGTCCAGAAACTGTCGGTGGTCACGTCTAGATTGGCGGCATGTCGTCGACGCTAGAAGCACCACCGCAGCTGGACAATCCAGCTGCGCTCGCAGCGTTGTCCGAGGAGTTGGGGCGGATGGCAACGGCGCAGCCGTGGCGGCTGTCAGACGACGACGCCGTGGCGATAGTGGACGAAGCGTACGACCTGGCGACTCGAGCACACACAGTGGCGCTCCAAGCTTGGCAGAGGTGCACAGGCGCAACCTGCCCGGCCTCGCGGGAGCACCATCCACACCGGCATGGTTGACGGCGCGGCGGCGGATGCGACCGTCGGAGGCAAAGCGTGACGTGCGGCTCGCCAAACTGCTGTCCCCAGCGGTTGGCACATCCGATCCCGATCAGCGGGAGGGCGCAGCAGTGCTGGCCGGACTGCTGGCCGGCACGGTGAGCGTCGACCAAGCCGGCTGTGTGGCGACGGCTTTGGATGAGTTGCCACCAGAGAGCGACCGGGAACTCCGCACCGCGGCCGAAGAGGCAATGGTCGATGCTGGTACGCAGCATGGGCCGATCGAACTGACCCGACTCGGACACCGGATCCTCGAACGCGTCGACCCCGAAGCCGAAGACGTTCGCCTCGCCAAGACCCTCGACCGTGAAGAGCGCGAAGCCCGCCGCCTCCGCTCAGGGACGAGGTTCGCCGACGGACACGGCAACGTCTTCTACAGGCTGAGAGTCGCTGAAGCTGATGACGTGCATATCTACCCAGTGCTCGACGCGCTGGCAGCCCCTGAACCCGCTGCTCCTGGCGGGCTCGACACTCGGACCGCCGCACAACGACTCGCGGATGCGTTCGTCGAATCCTGCCGCAGAGTCAGCCTCGACGGTGGGTTGCCGCAACGTGGTGGCGACCGTCCACGAATCATGGTCACCGTTCCGCTCGCCACCTTGCAGCAGGGCGTCGGCGCCGCGACCGTGGTCGACACCGGCGCCGAGCTCGGACCGGCCGCGATTCGCATGCTCGCCTGCGACGCCCAGATCATCCCGCTCGTGCTGGGAGGTAAGAGCCAGATCCTTGACGTCGGCAGGGCGCAACGGACCTTTCTCGGACCTGTGCGCAGTGCCGTCATCGCCCGCGACCAGGGGTGCGTCCACCCAGGGTGTTCGCGGCCGGCACGTTGGTGCGACGTCCACCATGTCATTCCCTGGTGGAAAGGCGGCCGCACCAGCCTGACGAACGGAACCCTACTCTGCGGGTTCCACCATGGGCTCTACGACAAAGAGACTTGGCGAATCCGGTTCGCTCCAGATCACATCCCCGAATCCATTCCGCCCGCATGGCTTGACCCGGCTCGAAGACCCATCCGCCATTCCAGATTCGTTGCGCGAGAGTAGAGCGAAGGGTCAGCGGCTCAGGGCCGCTAAGTCTTCGCGACACCGCTGCTCGACAGTGTCGAGCTCAGCGAGGGTCTCTTCGATGTCACGTCGCCGTTGTTCGAGCTCGGCACGACGTACGTCGATCTGGCCGAGCAGGTAGACGAGCTGTCCCTCCTCGCCGGGCTCCGCGTCGTACATGTTGACGATGGTGGCGATCTGGTCGAGGGAGAACCCGAGTCGCTTGCCGCGCAGCACCAGCGCCAGCCTGATCCGGTCGCGTGCGTGAAAGATCCGGGTGGTGCCACGCCGTTCTGGTGCGATCAGGCGCAGGTCTTCGTAGTGCCGGATCGTGCGCAGCGTGACGTCGAACTCCGCAGCGACCTCGGTGATCGTCCACGTGCGCGAAGAAGAGGACTCGAGCTGCGTCGTCACGGGCTTCTCCTTGCGATGAGCTGAATCCTTGCGATCCAGGAACCGGGCATCTACAGTGTAGCCTTACGCTTACGTTAACGTAAACATTGATCGCCGGAAAGGTTCCCGACATGAGTTTCGAGCTGTCCCGCGAGCACGAGGACTTCCGCGAGAGCGTCCGCGAGTTCGCCGAGTCAGAGATCGGTCCGCACGCGGCACAGTGGGATCGAGACCACCACTTCCCGGTCGACGTGGTCGCGAAGATGGGCAAGCTCGGCCTGTTCGGACTCACCTCGCCGGAGCAGTACGGCGGTGCGGGCGATGACGGCGACTTCACCAGCCTCTGCGTGGCGATCGAGGAGATCGGCCGCGTCGACCAGTCGATGGGCATCACGCTCGAGGCCGCCGTCGGGCTGGGAATCAACCCGATCTTGACCTACGGCACCGAAGAACAGAAGCAGACCTGGCTCCCCGACCTGGTGGCGGGCAACACCCTTGCGGGGTTCGGTCTCACCGAGCCAGGTTCCGGGTCTGACGCTGGCGCCACGAAGACCAGGGCAGATCTCGTCGACGACGAATGGGTGGTCAACGGAAGCAAGCAGTTCATCACCAACTCTGGCTCAGAAATCACCTCCGTCGTCACTGTGAGCGCTCGCACGGGCGAGCGTGACGACGGTCGCGCCGAGGTGTCCACGATCATCGTGCCGACGAGCACGCCCGGTTTCGTTGCCGAGAAGGCCTACGACAAGCTCGGCTGGCATGCAAGCGACACCCACCCGCTCAGCTTCAGCGACGTGCACGTACCCGAGGCCAACCTGCTCGGCGAACGCGGCAAGGGGTTCTCCCAGTTCCTCGCCACCCTCGATGACGGCCGCGTCGCGATCGCTGCGCTCGCTGTCGGGTGTATCCAGGCCTGCCTCGACATGTCGGTGCAGTACGCCGGAGAACGTACGACGTTCAACGTCCCGATCGGCAGCAAGCAAGGGGTGGCCTTCCAGATCGCCGACCTCAAGGTGATGGCCGAGGCCGCGCGCGCGCTGACGCATAAGGCTGCTGCCGTGAAAGACGCCGGGCGCCCCGCCGCGGAGTTCAAGCAAGCGGCGTCGATCGCCAAGCTTTACTCCACCGAGTCAGCCGTCACGGCGACGCGGATCGCCACCCAGGTGTTCGGCGGCTATGGCTTCATGGAGGAGTATCCGGTCGCCCGTTTCTACCGTGACGCGAAGGTCCTCGAGATCGGTGAAGGAACCTCTGAGGTGCAGCGCATCCTCATCGCCCGGAGTCTTGGCCTACCCGTCGAGTAATCGGCGACCAGCCTCCCCGTACGCGCGCCACCGTCGTACGTTGTCCGATGCGTGTCGGAAGACGGCCGAGATTTCGGGCTAGCCGCGTACGTTGTCCGACGTGTGTCGGAAGCGTCACCGCGGTAGGTCAACGGTTCCAGAGATCGGTCCAGTTCACGCCGAGCTCGGACAGCATCGTGCGAAGAAGCGGCAGCGATATGCCGACGACGTTGTGGGGGTCGCCTTCGATAGCGGTGACAAACGCGCCGCCAAGTCCGTCGATCTTGAACGCGCCAGCCACTTCGAGTGGCTCACCGGTCGCGACGTACGCGTCGATCTCGTCATCGCTCGCGTCGGCGAACGTGACGACTGTGTGGGCGACCGCCGTCGCCTGCCGGCCAGAACGCGTGTCGACAACGCAGTGCCCCGTGACGAGCGTCCCCACTCGGCCGCGCATCGACCGCCACCGCGCCACTGCTTCGGCGGCGTCGACCGGCTTGCCCATCGCCTGACCGTCGAGGTCGAGGAGGGAGTCACACCCGATCACGATGGCGCCCTCAGCGATCGAGAGTTCGGCGACGGCCTCTGCCTTGGCCACGGCCAGCACCTGTGCCAGTGCGGTGGGGTCGGTCTCGGTGAATGCCGACTCGTCAACGTCAGACGCGACGATCTCGGGACAGATACCCGCGGCTCTCAACGTCGAGCGCCGGGCAGGTGAGGCGGACGCCAGCACCACCCGGACCGTCGTCGCAGTCGGGTTCTCGGCTGGGTGCTGCTCGACTCTGGTGGACACGCGTCCTTTGTACCCTGCTCCGGTCTCATTTAGCGGAGAACCCTCGACATCAGGGCGAAATTCGTCGGTCTTCAGAGCCGGGCGAGCGCCTGCCGGAGCGGGTCGAGGCCGATGCTCCCGAGGTCCAGCGCGGACTGGTGGAACGCCTTGAGGTCGAAGTCCGGGCCCTTGCGCGCCCGCACCTCATCACGCGCCTGCAGCCAGATGCGTTCGCCGACCTTGTAGGACGGAGCCTGACCCGGCCAGCCGAGATAGCGGTTGACCTCGTATCGGATGATCGCGTCGTCCATCCGGCAGTGCTGACGAAGGAACTCCAGACCGAGCTCCGGCGTCCAGGTCTCACCGGGGTGAAAGCCGAACGGGTTGTCAGTCGGGATCTGCAGCTCGAGGTGCATGCCGATGTCGATGATCACCCGGGCGGCTCGCATTCCCTGGCCGTCGAGCATGCCGAGCTTTTCGCCCGGGTCGTCGAGATAGCCCAGGTCGTCCATCAGCCGCTCGGCGTACAACGCCCACCCTTCGCCATGGCCGGAGACCCAGCAAAGGACTCGCTGCCAGCGGTTCAGGAGCTCATGGCGGTACGCCGTCTGGGCGCACTGCAGATGATGTCCGGGGACGCCTTCGTGATAGACCGTCGTGACCTCGCGCCACGTGGAGAAGTCGGTCTGGGTGTCGGGAACCGCCCACCACATGCGGCCGGGACGTGCGAAGTCCTCGGTCGGTGGGGTGTAGTAGATGCCACCGTCGTTGGTTGGTGCGAGGCAGCACTCGATGCGACGAATCGGGTGGGGGATGTCGAAGTGAGTCCCAGCCATCTCGTTGACTGTTTGGTCGGCCAGTCCTTGCATCCAGTCGCGGAACGCCTCTTTGCCGTGGATCGTGCGCGCGGGGTCGGCGTCGAGGACAGCGACCGCCTCGTCGACGCTCGCTCCTGGGCTGATCTTGTCGGCGACTCGAGCCATGTCGTCCTCGATGCGCTTGAGCTCATCCCAGCCCCATGCGTACGTCTCGTCGAGGTCGATGTTCGCGCCGAGGAAGTTGCGCGACTCGGGGGCATACTGCTCGCGGCCGACTCCGTCGCGATCTCGACCGCGCGGCAGCAGCTCATCGGTCAAGTACTGCCCGAAGGCGGCAAACGCGTCGCTGGCCGCCTCGGCTCCGCCGTCGAGGCGGTTACGCAAGCTGGTGGACACGTCGGCGGGCGCGACGAGCTCGTGGAAGAAGTTGCCGCCTTCGCCTTCTTGACCGATCCAGGCGCGCACCTGGGCGGCGACTTCGCGGAACTGGCGCTTCGCCGAGATCCGGCCGGCGTCGGCCGACATGGTCAGCGTGGCGCGGTAGCCGTCGAGCGCGGCCGGGATCTTGGTCAAGCGGTCGGCGATGTTGCTCCACGCTTGCTCGCCGCCAGTGCTCATCAGGTCGAAGGCGCCGCGGATGTTGTGGAGCTCACTCGCGACGACGCTGACCTGCGACTGCGGTGTCCCGACGTCGTACTGCTCGACGCTGACGGTGAGCCGCTCGATGAACGAGTCCTTGGCCGCCTGCTCGCGCTGGTCCGTCGGTTCGGTGCGCTGCATCGTGGTCAGCGCGCGACGCGTGAGCTCCTCGCGCGCGGCGAAGCCCTCGGGGGAGAGGTCGTTGAGCTGGTCTTCGTGACTGTCGATGCCGACGAAGGTGGCGACGATCGGATCGAGGGCGGCGTAGTCCTCCACGAACTGGTCTGCGATGGCGTCGACGGGTCGGTGGGTGTGGGCGTTCTGGGAGTCAGGCACACTTTCAACGTAGTCGCGGCACCCGCGCTGTGCATGCATGTTTGGGTGACGACTCGGCCTCGATTTTGAGCCGGTTTCAGCCGCGGTTCTGCTGGCTTGAGCAGGCCCGCGCCAAGGGGGCAAGTTCTGTCGGCGCAGCCTCCTAAAGTGCTGCTCATGGGGAGCTTTGAGCGTTCTGTTGAAGTCCTGGATGATCCCAAGCGCAACCGCGTCACGCCGCTCGGAGACATCGTGTCGGTGCCATTGCGCGGCGCCTGGCTGGGCAATCGGGGCATCCTGCACGAAGGCACCGATGTGGTGCGGTTGCACCGCGGTCCGCTGTGGATCATTTGCGCCCTCCAGCACAAGGGCTGGCGGCTGCCGCAGTGGAAGCCTGGTCATTTCACGGTGCTGTTCTTCCACGACGAGGCGGTCGCCCTGGCTGCAGGCCACCGACCGTGTGCGCTATGTCGCAGATCGGCCTACGACGAGTTCCGGCAGTCCTGGGCTGCGGGCAATGGCGGCAAGCAGCAGTTGGCCTACGAGATCGACCGACGACTGCATGGCGAGCGGCTCGTGCATCGCACCCGCACCAAGCGACTGCAAGCGATGCCGTGGAGCTCGCTTCCCGATGGCGCGTTCGTCCTTCATGACGGTCAGCCGATGCTGGTCCTGGGCGATGTGATCGTGCCGTGGCGGACCATCGGCTACGGCTCGCTGCTATCTCGACCGCGGCACGGCCAGGTGCAGGTGGTGACCCCGCCTTCGACCGTCAACGTGCTCCGTGAGGGCTACCGGCCGCAGATCGATGCGCGGGCGCTCAGCCAAGCTGAGCTCGGCCCGCATCCAGACCTGCTCGCGGCCGCCAACCTGTGACTTAACGCGGCAGAGCGGCGGCGCGCCAGCCGCCAGGCCCGTGACGATGGATGCCGCGCAGAGCGGCTGCTCGGTCGGTCCATCCCGAACGTCGTACGCCGGATGAGTCCTGCGCGACTGCCGCTGACCGGCGTGCAGCGACCACGGCCACCAGCGCGGCAAGCTCTTCGTCGGTGGGATTCCCCTTGACGACGCGCAGCAACGGAGGCTCCACGCCGGCCGAGTCCGAGTCGCTCACAGCGGGATGTTCCCGTGCTTCTTCGGCGGCAGCGTCTCGCGTTTGTTGCGGAGCAGTCGCAGCGATCGGACGATCTCCGAACGGGTTTCGTGCGGCGAGATGACGGCGTCGATGTAGCCGCGTTCGGCCGCCAGGTAAGGGTTGGCGAGGGTGTCCTCGTAGTCGGTGATCAGCTCAGCGCGTCGACCTTCGGGATCGTCGGCTGCGGCAATCTCCGCGCGGTGCAAGATGTTGACGGCGCCCTGCGCACCCATCACGGCGATCTGGGCCGTCGGCCACGCGACGTTCATGTCGGCCCCGAGATGCTTGGACCCCATCACGTCGTACGCGCCGCCGTAGGCCTTGCGGGTGATGACGGTGATCAGCGGAACCGTCGCCTCGGCGTACGCGTAGATCAGCTTGGCGCCTCGTCTGATGATCCCGTTCCACTCCTGGTCGGTGCCGGGCAAGAAGCCCGGGACGTCGACGAACGTGAGGACGGGGACGTTGAACGCGTCGCAGGTGCGTACGAAGCGGGCGGCCTTCTCCGAGGCGTCGATGTCGAGCGTGCCGGCGAACTGCATCGGCTGGTTGGCGACGACGCCGACGGAGCGGCCCTCGACGCGGCCGAAGCCGACGATCATGTTGGGCGCGAACAACGCCTGCACCTCGAGGAACTCCGCATCGTCGAGCACCGACTCGACCACGGTGTGCATGTCATAGGGCTGGTTCGGGGAGTCGGGGATGAGGGTGTCGAGAGCGCGATCGAGGTCGTTCGGCTCGAGGTCGTCATCGGCGTAGATCGACTCGTCGTACGCCGGGGCATCCTCGAGGTTGTTCTGCGGGAGGTAAGAAATCAGCGCCTTGACGTAGTCGATCGCGTCGTTCTCGTCGGTTCCGAGGTAGTGGGCGTTGCCGCTCTTGGAGTTGTGGGTGTGCGCTCCGCCGAGGTCTTCCATCGAAACGTCTTCGCCGGTGACGGTCTTGATCACGTCGGGTCCGGTGATGAACATGTGTGATGTCTTGTCGACCATCACGGTGAAGTCGGTGACCGCGGGGGAGTAGACGGCGCCGCCCGCGCAAGGCCCCATGATGAGAGAGATCTGCGGTATGACGCCTGAGGCGTGCACGTTGCGTCGGAAGATCTCGCCGTACAGGCCGAGCGAAACGACGCCTTCCTGGATACGAGCACCGCCGGAGTCATTGATGCCGATCACGGGACAGCCAGTCTTCATCGCGAGGTCCATCACCTTGACGATCTTCTCGCCGAAGACCTGGCCGAGGCTGCCGCCGAACACCGTGAAGTCCTGCGCGAAGACGCACACCTGGCGGCCGTCGATCGTGCCGTACCCGGTGACGACGCCATCGCCGTACGGTCGGTTCTTCTCCATCCCGAAAGCGGTCGACCGGTGCCGCGCCAGCTCGTCGAGCTCGACGAAGGACGCGTCGTCGAGCAGTTGGTTGACGCGTTCACGTGCGGTCAGCTTGCCCTTGGCGTGCTGCTTCTCGATCGCCCGTTGCGAGCCTGCATGCACCGCCGCCTCGAGCCGTTCGTCGAGGTCTGCCAGCTTGCCGGCCGTCGTATGGATATCGATCTCGCTCACGCAGGGCAGCGTAGCGTTAGAGCGTGATTCCGAGACTGTCTGCACTGCCTGGCATGGATCGATGACGTCGAGGTACGGCGACCTGGATCGGCCACCACTTCACGTGGAAGCGTTGCGCAAGGCGCTCGTCGTACCCGGATCGCTCTGGTCTGAGCTCGACGTCGTCACGTCCACGGAGTCGACGAACGCCGAGCTCGTCAAACGCGCGGCTGACCCCAAAATCGACGGCGTGGTGCTGATCGCTGAGCACCAGACCGTAGGACGGGGTCGACTCGGCCGCACCTGGACCGCGCCGGCGCAATCCGGGCTGACCATGTCGGTGCTGGTGCGCCCGGACGACGTCCCTGTCGCGCGCTGGCCCTGGATCCCGCTGCTCGCGGGACTGGCCGTCGCCGCGTCGCTTCGACAGGAAGCCGAGCTCGACGCGACGCTGAAGTGGCCGAACGACGTGATCCTCGGAGGCCGAAAGGTCGCTGGCCTGCTCGTCGAACGCGTCG
The DNA here is from genome assembly GCA_963746185.1 of uncultured Actinomycetota bacterium. GTDB lineage: Bacteria > Actinomycetota > Actinomycetes > Propionibacteriales > Nocardioidaceae > CAVVAE01. The sequence goes on along the minus strand of CAVVAE010000004.1, from coordinate 503,060 downwards.
AGGCGCCACGTGGTGCAGCAGCGGCCATCATCGGGATCGGCCTGAACGTGTCACTTCGTGCTGACGAGCTGCCGGTCCCGACCGCGACGTCGCTGGCGATCGAGGGAGGGGAGACCACCGACCGGTCGCTGTTGGCCAGGTCGATCCTGCGCAATCTCGAGCTCATGCTGACCGACTGGTACCGACACGGCGGCGACGCACGACAGGGGTTGCAGGTGGCCTACGTCGATGCGTGCAGCACGATCGGGCAACGCGTCAACGTGGCTCAGCCGGATGGCACCTCCGTCGAGGGTGACGCCGTCGGGATCGACGACACAGGGCGGCTCCTCGTGCGAACAGCGCAGGGCCAGGTGGCGCTCGGCGCCGGCGATGTGGTTCATCTTCGACCGACCTGACCGACTTTTCAGGGCGCCCTGAGCCTGAGCAACCACTACCCGCTGACAACTCGGTTGTGACCGTGACACCATCGGTGTCGACATGGGTCAGTCGTCGAGCCTGACCTGCTGTTGGACAGGCGTGCGAGCACGCCGCTGGGAGGATCCATGGGAATCTCGCCGAAGCTGCTGAGTGAGGGCGAGCACGTCATCATCTCGACCCGCACCCACTGGAAGGTCCTCGTCTTCCCGGTCGTCATCTTGCTGGTCACGTGCGCCGTCGCCGGCTTCCTCATCGGCGGGGTCGTCCCGGAAGGCAGCGCCCGCGATGCCTCGACCTGGGGGGTCGTGATTGTGGCCGCGCTCATCATCGGTTGGTTCACCGTGCGGCCCTTCCTGGTCTGGATCACGGCGTCGTACACCGTGACGAACCGTCGACTGATCAACCGCTCGGGCGTGATCACGCGTAAGGGTCGCGACATCCCGCTGCACCGCATCAACGACGTGAAGTACGAGCGAGGACCAATCGACCGACTCTTGGGCTGCGGCACGCTGGTCATCTCTGACGCCAGCGAGGAGGGCCGGTCCGTGCTCCCTGACGTTCCGAAGGTCGAGTCACTGCAGTTGGTCATCACCGACCTGTTGTTCGGCACGCATGACGGGCACGACGACGACGGGACTCCACCGCATCCGTTGGAGCCACGCACGCGGTGACCCAGACAGAACCGAAGCCCGACTCCGCAGCCGACGAGCCCAACCCGACCCGGGAGGACCTTGAACGGGCCATCCTGGGTGAGGAGCCCAGCCTCACCTCTGACGAGATCGTCGGCGGCGACGAAACCGCTGCCAGTGCGGCGCGACGGCTGTGGCGGGCGCTTGGCTTCCCCGACGCCGGCGACTCAGCCGCTTTCACCAGCGCCGACCGCGACGCCATGGACCTGTTGTCTTCACTAGTGGCGTCTGGCGCGTTGGAGTTCGAGACCGCCATCAGACTGACCCGCGCGGTCGGCCACACGATGGCCCGCCTCGCGGACTGGCAGGTGGCGACACTCAGTGAGCACGTCGAATCACTGGAGCACAGTGGCCGAGGCACTGGGTCACGCCTCACGACCGGACTCGAGGTCATCCGCGCGGTAGAGCCGCCGTTCGAGGAGTTGTTGCTCTATGCCTGGCGGCGTCACCTCGCGGCGGCCGTCGCCCGGGTAGAGGCGCTGGGAGCGAAGGACTCCGATCTCCATACTTTGATCGTCTCGGTCGGTTTCGCCGACCTGGTGAGTTTCACCCGGCTGTCCAACGGCATCGACGAGGACCGTCTCGCCGACATGGTCGAGGACTTCGAGTCGGCCTGCTCTGACCTGATCGCGGCGCGTGGTGGCCGGGTGATCAAGACGCTCGGCGACTCAGTGCTCTTCATCGCCGACAGCCCAAAAGCTGGCATCGACATTGCGTGCGACATCGTGGAACGCATCGGTGGTGACGACGAGCTTCCCGACGTACATGTCGGCATCGCGACCGGCCCGGTCGTCATGCGGCTCGGTGACGTGTTCGGTGCGCCGGTCAACATGGCCAGCCGGTTGACCGGAGTGGCCCGGCGGAACCGGGTTATCTGTGACGAGGAGACTGCCGACGCCGTTCAAGATCAGCCGGAGTACGTCGTCCGACCGCTGACCGAACGCGCCATCCGGGGGTTCGGGACCGTGCAACCGATCTCGGTGCGCCGCATCAACCACTAGCAACCCATGTCGAGTGGCCAACTTCTCACGGCTCAGTGGCCCACTTCTTGCGCGTGGACGGTGACTTTGTGGCCACTCAACGGTGACTTTGTGGCCACTCAACGGTGACTTTGTGGCCGCTCAACGGTTTCGGCTTCGATCTCCTCGGCGATTGCGCCGGTGAAGTCGAGCGCCTCGCTTTCGGGGTGCCGCTTGAAGACGAACGTCCGGTAGCTCCAGAAGCGAAACAGCATGCCAAGGAAGAGCCCGACCACGTTGGCGGAGATGTTGTCGGCCAGCGGCGAACGAAGGTCGAGCACGTAGTGCGAGATCGCGAGGCAACCCAACGCGATCGCCATCCCCATGGCGTTGAGCAAGAAGAACAGGGCGACCTCGCGACTGGCGCCGGTGCGCTGTCGCTCCGCCCACGTCCAGTGCCGGTTGCCGAGATAGGTGACCATCGTCGCAACGGCGACCGAGATCGCCTTGGCAGTCAGCGGTTTGTGCTCGAGGAGGCCTGGATCGCCGGCGAACCGCAACAGGTTGAACACCGTCACGTCGACGATGAAACCCACGCCGCCGACCACGCCGAACTTCGCGGCCTCGCGCGCCAGAGCGCGCAGTCGTCGCAGCACGGTGAAGACTCCTGAGAGGTTGAAAGGGCGGCAGGCGTGGGTCAAAAGGTGCAGGCCAAGCGTACGTGGAGCGGTTGCGCCGACGCGACCGGACTGCGCCATCGGTAGTCTTCGGCCGTGGAGACCCCCGTCATTGGCGTCGTCGGAGCTGGCCAGCTCGCGCGCATGATGCAGCAGACGGCAATTGCTCTGGGCGTACCGCTTCGACTCCTCGCCGAGGCCGACGGGATGTCTGCCGGGCAGGTGATCGTCGACACCGAGGTCGGCGACTACACCGACTTCCCGACGTTGCGTGCGTGGGCCGAAGGCTGCACGGTCGTGACGTTCGACCACGAGCACGTTCCGACCGAGCATCTCGAGAAGCTCGCCGCCGACGGCATCGCCACGCGCCCTGGCCCGGCCGCTTTGGTCCACGCTCAGGACAAGGCCGTGATGCGCGCACGTCTTACGTCGATGGGGGTGGCCCAGCCTCGTTACGCCGTCGTCGATTCAGTGGATGCAGTTGCGCAGTTCGCCGCAGGCAACGAGGGCTTCCCGGTGATCCTCAAGACAGCCCGCGGCGGGTACGACGGCAAGGGCGTCTGGCTGGTGAGCTCACCGGCCGAGGTCGAGCAAGTCTTCACGGACGCCCCGAGCGGCGTACCCATCCTCGCCGAGGAAAAGGTCGAGTTGGCCCGAGAGCTGGCCGCCGTCGTAGCGCGCGCGCCGAGCAGTCAGGTCGCGGCGTATCCCGTCGTCGAGAGCGTCCAGCGCGACGGCATCTGCGTGGAGGTCATCGCACCAGCCCCGGGCCTCGACCGAGATCTCGCGGTACGGGCTGAGCAGGTGGCGATGCAACTCGCGGACGAGCTCGACGTCACCGGCATCCTCGCGGTCGAGCTCTTCGAGACCACCGACGGCCGCATCCTGGTCAACGAGCTGGCGATGCGCCCCCACAACACCGGGCACTGGTCGATTGACGGCGCGGTCACGAGCCAGTTCGAGAACCACCTTCGCGCCGTGCTCGACCTTCCCCTTGGATCACCGCGCGCCCGAGAGACGTGGACGGTGATGGTCAACATCCTGGGCGGCGACGCACCCACCTTGTACGACGGCTTCCCCCATGTCCAAGCGCGCGACCCTGGACTTCGGGTGCACCTCTACGGCAAGACCGTGAAGCCTGGCCGGAAGGTCGGCCACGTGACGGCGTACGGCGACAACCTGGACGAGGTACGCGAGCGTGCCCGCCATGCCGCCGACTGGTTCGCGGGGAAGCTCTCCGATGACGAGGAGCACGAGTGATGACCACCTCAGACAGCTCCACCGGCCCTCGTGTGGGGATCGTGATGGGATCGGACTCCGACTGGCCGACGATGCAAGCAGCCGCCGACGCGTTGACCGAGTTCGGTGTCCCGTTCGAAGCAGACGTGGTGTCGGCGCATCGGATGCCGGCCGAGATGCTCGATTACGGTCGCGGTGCGCATGGGCGGGGCCTGCAAGTGATCATCGCGGGCGCCGGTGGGGCTGCCCATCTCCCGGGGATGTTGGCCGCCGTTACGCCGTTGCCCGTGATCGGTGTGCCGGTGCCGTTGAAGTACCTCGACGGCATGGACTCGCTGCTGTCGATCGTGCAGATGCCGGCCGGCGTGCCCGTGGCAGCCGTGGCGATCGGGAACGCCCGAAACGCCGGCCTGCTGGCGGTGCGCATCTTGTCAGCGGGCGACGCTGCCCTTCGCTCTGCGATGGTGGACTTCCAGCAATCGCTCGCGGAGGCGGCGCGCGCCAAGGGCGCGGCGATCAGAGCGACCGCGGAGCCGGACTAGAAGCGACGAAGGAGCAGCGTGGCACCGAGGACGGTCTACCTGCACGTCGGCCTCCACAAGACCGGGACGACGTACCTGCAGAACGTCATGCGGGCCAACAGGGAGGCGCTTCACGCCCAGCAGGTCGAGTTTCCCGGTGGCGATGGTGGGCCCGCGCAGTTCCAAGCCGTCCTGGATTTGCAGGGCAGGCAGCCACGAGGAGTCTCAGACCGTCGCATCTCCGGCTCGTGGGACCGGCTCGTGGCGGATGTCAACGCCAGCAGTCTGCCGGTCGCCCTCATCTCCGAGGAGCGGCTCAGCCTGTCCACCCTCAAGCAGGTACGACGAGCAGTCGGTGCGTTCCCCGACTCCGAGGTTCACGTGATCGTCACCGTCCGCGACCTTGGGCGGGTCACCGTGTCTGCATGGCAGCAGGAGATCCAGAACGACCAGAGCTGGACGTGGCATGACTACGTCGAGGGGATCAAGGATCCCGAGCGAGCCGCCACGAGCCCAGCACGCCCCTTCTGGATGCGCCAGGACCTGACCAAGATCTGTGAGATGTGGGAGTCCGCGGTGCCGGCTGCGCGTCTGCATGTCGTCACGGTGCCGCCGTCCGGTGGCCCCCCGGGTGAGCTGCTCAGCCGATTCGCGTCCGTCGTCGGAGTCGACCCGGCGAAGCTCGTGGCGGAGCCGGCCTGGACCAACGAGATGGTGGGAGCCGCGGCGACGGAGGTGATCCGGCGTGTCAACGAACGACTCCAAGGACGGCTGAACGCGTGGCAGCACGAGAAGGTCCTCAAGATGGCATTGGCGCAGCCACTCGCCCGCCGTACCGAGGCAGAGCGCTTCACGGTTCCGACGGAGGAGATCCCGTGGATGACCGAGCGTGCTGAGGCGTTCATCGAGGCGGTGACAGCGCGCGGTTATCCCGTGGTCGGGAATCTCGACGACCTGCATCCCCGCGCGGGTGTTGGTCGTCGCCCCGACGACGCCTCCGATGCCGAACTGCTCGATGCCGCGCTCGATGCGCTCACCCTGCTATCGGAGGACTACGCCAAGAAGTTGTGGACGCGCAAGCGCGCATCGATCGAAGACGTCGACGAGCGAGGAGGGCTGCGCAGCAGGGTCCGTGCGATCGTGTTCCGGGCCCAACGCGGCGCCGCTCGGTTTGCAGACAAGAATGTGTTGGCAGCCAAGGGCATGCGGCAGGTTCTCCGGATTCGCGATCGCGCGCGGGTGAGAGCTCGCGACAAGAAGTCCGGACGATAGCCCCAGACGCAGCCACCAGACGCTCACCCCGCATGGCCTGATTAGCCCGGTCGTGCATAGGCTTCGGTCGTGCCTCGCCGAGTGTTCGTCCATGTGGGCCTGCCAAAGACGGGCACGTCCTCGATTCAACGGACGCTGTGGCTCAGTCAGCAGCGGCTAGCCCAGCAAGGCGTTGCCGTGCCGGGGGAGCATCACTCGGTTCAGCGTCGTGCGGTCTGGGACCTCATCGGCAGACGAGTTGGCCCCGATGAGCCGTTGGTACCGGGGTCCTGGCGCGCGCTGGTTGACCAGATCCAGTCCGGGACCGACCCCACCGTCGTCCTCTCGGAGGAGTTCCTCGTCCACGCCCGACGCTCACACGTACGACGCGTGGTTCGCGACCTGCGACCGGCCGAGGTGCACATCGTCATCACGATCCGCGACCTGACGAGAGTCATTGGGTCGATGTGGCAGCACGAGGTGTCCCAAGGGGCGACCTGGCCATGGGCGGAGTTCGTCGCCGCTGTCCGCGACCCTGAGCAGGGCCCGCCGACAGCGGGTGTCGGGTTCTGGTTGCGCTACGACCTTCGTCACGTGCTCGCTCTCTGGGCCGGCGTAGTGCCGGCGGATCGGATCCATGTCGTCGTCGTCCCACCGGAGGGCGCCGCGCAGTCATTGCTGCTTGATCGATTCGCTCAGGCGATCGGCGTTGACCCGACCGAACTCACACCACCTGAGCGGATGGTCAACACGTCCGTCGGGGTGGCGGAGACCGAAGTCATCCGCCGGCTGAACATGAGTCTCGACGGCCAACTCAACGAGCGCCAATACATCCGGGTGTTCGACCGGGCCGTGAAGCCGGCGTTCCGGGCCCGCGACACCTCGGCTCGGCTGAAGATGCCTGACGAATTTCGTGGGTGGCTGACGGAGTACTCAGCAGACGTGATCCGATTTTTGCAGGAGTCGCCCTACACCGTGGTGGGAGACCTGGACGATCTTCGACCCCATGCCATCGCGTTCGAGGGCGATGACCCCGCGGAGGTCCCCGAGTCCGAGCTGACCGAGGTCGCCTTGTTAGCACTCACGGGGACGATCGAGCAGTACGCCGCTTTCTGGTGGCGGGCCCGACGGCGCAAAGAGGCAGACGAGGTCGACCTCAAGACGCGGATCGTGAGTTCGGGCCGCGCTCTCGGATTCAAGGCGCGCTCGCAGGCTTTTGAGCTCGCCCACCACAACAGGGTCTTCGCACGGGCCGCGCGAATGTACCTGCGGCGCCGGTCATCGCGTCATTGACCTGTCGCGCTTTCACCCGGTTGTGCTGTGGGTGAACGTTGTTGTGCCCGACGTCGTGGCGAAGCAGGCTGGTTCTATGAGACTTCTTGTTCTGGGCGGGACGCATCACGTCGGGCGAGCAGTTGTCGAGGAAGCGTTGCATCGGGGTGACCACGTCACGACGGTGACGAGAGGTGTCAGCGGACCACCGACCGACGGGGCGCATGCGATCTACGCTGACCGCACCGACAAGGCCGCGTTCGCGGCAGCACTCGCTGACGACGAGTGGGACGCGGTCATCGACACCTGGTCGGACGCTCCGTACGTCGTACGCGACTCCGCGACTCTCCTGGCCGATCGGGCTGGGCACTACGGGTATGTCTCCAGCCGCTCGGTGTATCGCTGGCCACTTCCGGTGGGGCTCGACGAGTCTGCACCCGTGGTCGACGGAGACCCTGCGAGCACGGACGACTCGGACTACGCGGCCGCCAAACGAGGTGCAGAAGTCGCTGTGCTCGACGCCTTCATGGGGCCGGTCTTGTTGGCCAGAGCCGGCCTGATTCTTGGCCCGTACGAAGGTGTGGGCCGACTGCCGTGGTGGCTACGGCGTATCGCCGAAGGCGGGAAGGTGATGGCGCCCGGGCCACCCGACCGCAAGCTGCAGTACATCGATGCGCGTGATCTGGCCGGCTGGATGCTCGACGCCGCCAACCGCGGAGTGGCCGGCGCCTTCAACACTGTGAGCAAGCCCGGCCACGCAACGATGGGCGAGCTCCTCGAGGCGTGCAACACCGTCACGGGTCGGGCCGCCGAACTGGTCTGGACACCTCCGGACGTCATCGAGGCGGCGGGGGTTTCGCCGTGGACGCAGCTCCCGATCTGGGTGCCCCCGAGCGGCGACTACGCCGGGCTGCATGACGGTGACGTTTCGGCGGCGTACGCCGAAGGTCTGACGTGTCGACCCGTCGCCGAGACCGTGGCCGACACTTGGCGGTGGCTCGAGACCGAGGGCTACCCCACGCCAGATGCCGAGCGCGTCATGGGTCTCGACTCCGACACCGAGAAACAGCTCCTCGCCGCTACGCTCTGATCCATGCCAGCCGAGTTGACCGTCCTGCACGAGGGCTATGCGAATGACGACGGCGTCGCGTCGAGCGTTGTGTTCGTCCGTGACGGAGAGGCGCTCGTCATTGTCGACCCAGGCATGGTTCGCGACCCTGGTCTGATCCTCGAACCACTGACGGCGCTGGGTGTGCGACCCACCGAGGTCACCGACGTCGTCATCAGCCACCATCACCCCGACCACACCTGGCACCTGGCGCTGTTCCCGGCCGCCCGGCTGCACGATGTGTGGGCGGTCTACCAGGGCGACCAATGGGACGACCGGCGCGCCGAGGGCAGCCACGTCTCGCAGCACATCCGGTTGATCGAGACGCCGGGACACACGCCACAAGACATCACCACCCTGGTCGAGACAGCCGACGGACTGGTGGCCTGCACCCATCTGTGGTGGTACGCCGACGGACCGTCCGAGGATCCACTCGGTACCGACGCCGACGCGTTGCACGCGGGTCGCCAGCGAGTGCTTGACTTGGGCGTGGTCCGTGTCGTACCCGGGCACGGCCCCCCGTTCACCCCTAACGAATCGACGCCCCGCTAACGCACAGCGTCACGTAGGAAGCATCGCCGCGACCCGGTGCACGTCGTCTGGTCCGGTCAGGTCGGGCAGCGCCACGAAGATGGTGCTCACGCCACGGTCGGCCAGCACCTGGTAGCGCTCCCGATGGGCTGACGGAACTCCCGCGTGATGACGTTTCGCGTATGCCGCCGCAGAGGTGCGGCCGCGCAGCCGTTCGACACGGTCCCATGCGTCGTCGCGGTCGGTCCCGACGACAGGGAGGTCGAGCACCGTGACCATCACGTCGCCCGGGTCCCGCCCGGCGGCATCGAGGTGACGGCGGAGCACGAGCATCTTGTGGTCAAGCGTCTCGAGATGGGACGACACGTTGCACCCATCACCGAGCCGTGCGGCGATCTCCAACGTACGTCGCTCGCCACCACCGCCGACGATGATGGGTATGTCGGAGACGGGTCGGGGATAGGCCGTGGTCTCGGGCAGACTGACGCGCTCACCGTCGTACGCCTTGGTGCCTTTGGACCACAGCGCGCGCATCGTCTCGATGGCTGTCTCGAGCTGGTCGAAGCGCTCCGCTGGCCCGGGGAAAGGCAAGCCGAAGGCGAGGTGCTCTCGCTCCCACCAGCCGGCCCCGACGCCACAGAACGCCCGGCCGCCGCACAACACGTCGAGCGTGGACACGGTCTTCGCGGTGATGCCCGGCGGCCGGAACGTGACAGGCGAGACGAGGGTGCCGAGCCGCAGCCCGGTATCGAGCCCGGCCAGCATGCCGAGCGTGACCCACGGTTCCGGGATCGGCTCCCACGCCGTACCGACCTGCGGGATCTGGATGAGGTGGTCCATCAACGCGATGCCGGCGAAGCCGACCTGATCGGCGGCCAGCGCTACGCTCCGAAGCCATGAAGCCGGGTCGTCGTCGCCCCATTTGAATCGCGAGATCTGCAGTACGACGTCGACACCGGTGGACGAGGGAGTCTCGGTTCGCTGTGCCGGTACGGGCTGCGGAGTTGGTCCGTCGTCATCGTGCGCGGTGGTCTCGACGACAGCGACCTCGTCCCAGCCTTCGGCCGCCAAGCCGTCCAACGCGCTGCGGAATGACTTGAGCTGGTCGGTCAGCACTCGCGCCGGCACCGGCCGGTCACGCTCGGCGTTTCGGCGCCGACACAGCTCCGGCGGCGCGTCGAACGCCACCACGACAGCCGCCAAGTCCACGGCACGCGCCGCGTCGAGGTAACCGCGGCGTCGTTCGGCATCGAGGCCGAGGGTGTCGACGACGGTCGCCAGGCCGCGCCGCAGCCGTGCCTCGACAATCTGGTCGAGCAGCCGGAATGCGTCGCTCGACGCGTCGAGGTCGTGGCGGCCGCTGCCCACGATGCCCCGCAGCTCGTCGGACGAGACGATCTCCGCTTGCCGGTAGCGGGACCCCGCCCAGGTGGACTTGCCGGCACCTGAAGCGCCGACCAGGACGACGAGCGCTGGGTCAGGCAACGGCGAGGGCTCCGACATGGCAGGAGTCTTGCACTCGGCGATCCAGCCGGCTGGGTACGTAGCCTGCGCCTGCGTTAAGGTAAGGCACACCTAACTCGAAGGAGAACGATGCTGACCCGCTCCCCCCGATTGCTTGCTGCCGCGCATGGCCGCCGGCGCCGTGATGCTGACCGGCTGCGGCGGTGGCGATGACGGCCCCTCGATCACGGTGTACAACGCCCAGCACGAGGAGCTCTTGGAGGCCATCGTGCCGGGATTCGAGGACAAGACCGGGATCGACGTGGAGCTGCGCAACGGTGCGGACTTCGAGCTGGCCAACCAGCTCGTCCAAGAAGGTGACGCATCGCCCGCCGACGTCTTCCTGACCGAGAACTCGCCCGCGATGTCGCTCGTCGACAGCGAGGGCTTGTTCTCACCACTCGACAAGGAAACGCTTGCACAAGTGCCGGCACAGTACTCGCCGTCCAACGGCAACTGGATGGGTTTCGCCGCCCGCTCAACAGTCGCGGTCTACAACACCGACAGCTTGCAGGAAAGCGACCTTCCCGCCTCGATCATGGACTTCGCGAAGCCGGAGTGGGATGGCCGGATCGCGTTCTCACCCACCGGGGCCGACTTCCAGGCGATCGTGAGCGCGGTGCTCGATCTGAAGGGTGAAGAAGCCACCGAGGCCTGGCTCAATGGTCTGGCGGACAACGGTGAGGTGTACGACGGCAACAACGTCGTACTCGAAGCCGTGAACTCCGGTGAGGTCGACGCCGGAATCATCTACCACTACTACTGGTATCGCGACCAGGAGGAGTCGGGCGAGAACAGCGACTCCTCGGCGCTCCACTTCTTCGGCAACCAGGACCCGGGCGCTTTCGTGAGTGTCTCTGGGGCCGGGGTGCTGAAGTCGAGCGACAAGCAGGACGACGCCCAGGAGTTCGTCCAGTACCTCAGCAGTGTCGAGGGTCAGCAGACACTGGCCGACAGCTACGCGTTGGAGTACCCCCTCAATCCCAAGGTCCAGCTCGGCGGCGACGTCCAGCCGTTCGACGAGCTTGACCCACCACCGATCGACATCGCCGACCTCAATGGACCCAAGGTGGTCGAGCTGATGCAGAACGCCGGGCTGCTCTGACCATTCAGACCACCTCCGACGCACGCGTCGGGGCAGCAAAGCGCCCACCGTGGCTCCTGCTCGCGAGTGGGATCGTTGTCGCGGCCATTGCACTGCTGCCGTTGGGGTTCGTCGCCGTCTACACCTGGCTGATCGGGCTCGACGAGGCACGGGAGCTGCTGATCCGGCCGCGCGTCGGCACGCTGGTGATCAACACCACCAAGCTGGTGGTCACCGGGGTGGCAGTGAGCATCGTCCTGGGCACTGCGTGCGCGTGGTTGGTCGAGCGTACCGACCTGCCGATGCGTCGCCTCTGGCATGGCCTGCTCACTGCGCCGCTCGCCGTCCCGGCGTTCGTCAACAGCTACGGCTGGATCTCGCTGACGCACAGCGTTGAAGGCTTTGCCGGCGCCGTCATGATCGTGACGTTGTCCTACTTCCCTCTCGTCTACCTGCCGGTGGCGGCACAACTGCGTGGGCTCGACCCGGCCTTCGAGGAGACGGCGTACTCCCTCGGCTTCGGGCCTTGGAAGACGTTCTTCCTCGTCGTCGTACCGCAGCTGAGGCCTGCGCTCCTGGGTGGTGGGCTGCTCGTCGGGCTGCATCTGCTGTCTGAGTTCGGTGCGTTGCAGATGCTGCGTTTCCCGACGTTCACCACGGCCATCTACGATCAATACCGGTCGTCGTTCAACGGCCCGGCAGCGAACATGCTCGCCAGCGTGCTCGTGCTGTTCTGTCTCATTCTCTTGCTCGGCGAGCTGAAGTTGCGAGGTCATCAGCGCTATGCACGAGTCGGGCGCGGTACTGCCCGGGTCGCCACGCGTCGGCGACTCCGGTGGTTGTCCGCGATCAGCCTGCCGTTCGTGGCCGGCGTGGTCGTGCTTGCTCTGGGCGTGCCCATCATGAGTCTTGTGCACTGGCTCATGGTCGGGTCGTCTACGGCGTTCCCTTGGCAGAATCTCGTCGCAACGACGTCGACGTCTCTCGGGTTGGGTATCGCCGGTGGGTTAGTGACGATCGCGTTCGCGCTGCCGGTGGCCTGGCTCGCCGTGCGCTACCGCGGACTGTCGAGCAACGTGATCGAGCGCTGCGCCTACTTCGCGAACTCGCTGCCCGGCATCGTGGTGGCGCTGGCGTTCGTGACCGTCTCGATCCACGTGGCCCAGCCGTTCTACCAGACCACGGCGTTGCTCGTGCTCGCGTACGCCGTGATGTTCCTGCCACGCGCCGTGGTGAGTGTGCGGGTCGCACTCGAACAGGCTCCACCGTTGCTGGAGGACATCTCGCACAGCCTGGGTCGAGGACCGATCAGCACGGCCAGGCGGGTGACGTTGCCAGTCATCCTTCCCGGACTCGGCGCCGGCGCCGCCTTGGTCTTCCTCGCGGTGGTGACGGAGTTGACCTCCACGCTGCTGCTAGCACCGATCGGCACCAACACGTTGGCGACTGAATTCTGGTCGAACTCCTCAGCTGCGGCGTATGGAGCCGCCGCGCCGTACGCGCTGCTGATGATCATGATCTCGATCCCGGCGACGTTGCTCCTGAGCCGGTACGCCAGAAGCACGGTGACGCTATGACCTCACTGACCGTGCGACAGCTGGCGAAGAGCTTCGGTGCGAAGACTGTGCTGTCACACCTCGATCTCACTGTCACTCAGGCATCCATTGCTGCCATCTTGGGTCCCTCCGGTTGCGGGAAGACGACGCTGCTGAGGATCATCGCCGGCTTCGTCGAGCCCGACGCCGGTGTGGTGCAGTTCGGCGACCAGACCGTCGTCGGGGCAGGCCGGTCGGTCCCGCCGCAACAGCGTCGGGTCGGCTATGTGGCGCAAGAGGGTGCGCTGTTCCCGCACCTCGACGTGGCGCGCAACATCACGTTCGGTCTGCCGTACGCCGAACGCCGAGGCGAGCGGTTGGGCGAGATGCTCGACCTGGTTGAGCTGCCCCAAGCAATCGCGGCGCAGTATCCGCACGAGCTCTCGGGTGGCCAGCAGCAGCGGGTAGCGCTCGCACGGGCGCTGGCCCCCGACCCGGCCGTGATCTTGCTCGATGAACCCTTTTCGTCGCTGGACGCCGGACTTCGCGAGGCCACCGGGCGCAGCGTCGTCCGGGCTCTGCGAGCGGCTGGGGCCACTGCGATCCTCGTCACCCACGACCAGAGCGAGGCACTATCGCTGGCCGACCAGGTGGCCGTCATGCGCGACGGACGACTTGCCCAGGTCGCGAGTCCAGTCGAGCTCTACCGGTCTCCCGTCGACCCTGGCGTAGCGCAGTTCGTCGGTGGTGCTGTCGTGCTGCCGGCCCACGTCTCGGGCGACGTGGCGCACTGCGCGCTGGGCGAGGTGCGCGTCGCCTCCGGACACCCGACCGGGCCTGCCCAAGTCCTGGTGCGCCCCGAGCAGCTCGAGGTCTTGACGGGGCCGGGAGAGGGAGTCCAGGCGAGCGTGGCGGAGGTCAGCTACTTCGGTCACGACGCTTCGGTCCACCTCGATCTGCTGCCCACGGGTCTGCGGGTGGTGGCCCGCATCTCAGGACCTGACGTGCCGCGAGTCGGTGACGTCGTACGCGTTCGGGTCGGCGGCGACGGCATCGTCTTTCCGGGCGAGACGGCTTCGGTGGCGGAGCTGCCGCCGGAGGAGCCCGCCCCCGCACAGAGCCCGGGCCCGCGCAACTTGTCTTAGGTAAGCCTAACCAAATAAGGTTCGAGCATGCTCGACACCGTTCGGGATCGCGCGCTGCCCGCGCAGCGGACCCTCTTCGCGGACCTGCACGCTTTCGGTGACCGTCCCGCGATCGTCACGAGTCGCGATCAGCTGTCGTACGCCGACTTGGCTGACCGGGTCGACGAACTGCGCGATCAGCTCGGCGCGACGAAGCGGCTGGTGCTCGTTGCCGCCTCGAACGACGTGTCGTCCGTCGTCTCCTACTTGGCGGCATTGGCAGGCGGGCACACCGTCCTTCTCGTGCCGGGTGATCACCCACAGCACGTTGAACAGTGGACCGAGGCCTATGACCCCGACGTGGTTCTCGCCAGCGACAATGACGAGCTGAGGCTCGTCATTCGCCGACCTGACACCGCGCACGATCTGCATCCCGATCTGGCACTGCTGCTCACCACCTCAGGGTCGACCGGTTCTCCGAGGCTGGTCCGCCTGTCCTACGACAACGTCAGAAGCAATGCGGTGAGCATCGCCGAGTACCTCAGGATCTCTTCGTCGGATCGAGCGATCACCAGTCTCCCGATCCACTACTGCTACGGGCTGTCCATCCTCAACAGCCACCTGCTCGCCGGCGCGAGTCTGACGGTGACGGACCTGTCCGTTGTCGATCGGTGCTTCTGGGACCTGTTCCGCGACACCGGCTGCACCAGCCTGTCCGGTGTCCCCTACACGTTCGATCTCCTCGACCGTTGCGGGTTCGCCGACCTCGACCTGCCGCGGCTCCGGTATGTCACCCAGGCCGGGGGCAGGCTCGCCCCCGAACGCGTCGTCGAGTACGCCGAACTCGGTCGCCGTCGTGGGTGGGACTTCTACGTGATGTACGGGCAGACCGAGGCGACAGCCCGGATGGCCTATCTCCCACCCGCTCTCGCCTTCGCGCAGCCGCAGTCGATCGGTGTGCCTGTCCCTGGCGGCGACCTTCGCATCGAACCCACCCCCGAGTGCACATTCCCCGACAGTGGCGAGCTCGTTTACTCGGGCCCCAACGTGATGATGGGCTACTGCGAGAGTTCCGCCGACCTCGCCCTGGGGCGCACGGTCTCGGACCTCCGCACGGGTGATCTCGCCAGGAGGCACGACAACGGGGTCTTCGAGATCGTCGGCCGCAAGAGCCGCTTCGCCAAGCTCTTTGGCCTTCGACTCGACCTCGACGAGACCGAGCGGATGCTGAGGCGCCACGGCATCGATGCCGCCTGTGTTGCGCCGCGCGACCGGTTGCACGCGTTCGTCACACGTCACCGGCACCGGGCGAAGGCCCGTACCCTGTTGGCGGCACACTGCGGTGTTCCCGATTCAGCGATACGCGCAGCCGTCGTCGTTGATCGGCCGAGCACGCCCAACGGAAAACCGGACTACGCCGCCATCGACCGGCACGCCAAGCTGCTCGAGCAATCCAGGGTCCCGGTGAGCTCCGCGGCCGGAACTGTCGTCTCGGCGGAGCGCCTCCGCGATGTCTACGCGGAACTGCTCGGTCGGCCAGACTGCACGATCGACAGCAGCTTCGTCACCCTCGGTGCGGACTCTCTGTCGTACGTCGAACTGTCGGTGCGCCTCGGCGAGCTGTTGGACGTGCTGCCTCGCGACTGGCACCAGATGCCCATCCGCGAGCTCGCCGAGCGCGAAGGGCCACGGCCGCGCACCCGCCGGGGCACGGTGGTCGAGACGAGTGTGTTGTTACGTGCGGCCGCGATCGTGGCGATCGTCGGGTCCCACGTCGACCTGTTCCTGTTCTACGGCGGTGCACACATCCTGCTCGCGGTCGCGGGCTACAACTTCGCGCGCTTCCAGCTGTCGGGCGCGCCACGTGCCATCCGTGTGAGGCGACAACTCGCGGCGGTCGCGCAGATCGCCGTCCCGAGCATGCTTTTCGTCGGTGGCTTAGCGATTACCACGGGGTTCTACAACGCGCAGACGGCCTTCTTCCTCAACGGTGTTTTGGGGAGCGACTCGTGGACAGTGGACTGGCAGTTCTGGTTCCTGGAGGCGCTGATCTGGATCTTGTTGCTGACGGTTGCTCTGCTGGCCGTCCCCGCCATCGACCGACTGGAACGCAGAGGTCCCTTCGGTTTAGCGCTGGCCGTGCTGGCTGCGGGACTCGTGGTGCGCTACGGCGTCGTGGGTGTCGAAGCCGCTCCGCTGCAGCGCTACCAGCCAGCGTTCGTCTTCTGGTGCTTCGCGCTGGGTTGGGCCGTCGCGAAGGCGGATGGGTGGCGTCGCCGCGTCCTGATGACCGTCGTGAGTGTGGTCTCGGTGCTCGGATTCTTCGGTGATCTCGAACGTGAGGTGGTGGTGATCTCAGGTCTTGTGCTCCTGATCTGGCTGCCCAGCCTGCGGCTGCCGAAGCGGCTCGCCTCGCTGATGGGGACGTTGGCGGCGAGCTCGCTGTTCATTTACCTGACGCACTGGCAGATCTATCCCCATCTCGAGGTGGATCACCCGGTGCTGGCTGTGGTGTTGTCCCTTGTCGTCGGTATTGCGGCCGAGCGCTTGTGCCGACCGGCGATGCGGTGGCTGGGGTCTCGGCTGTCTTCCGGGAACACTGCGACGACGACACTCGCCTAGTGGCTGACATTATGAGGCATGCGATCGCGGCTCTTTCAACTCGTCGCGTCGTGCATCGTCTTAGGAGTCGGAGTTGCGCTACTGCTGCTGGCGAGTCTGGGATCTGACGGTTACTCCACCCTCGTCAACGGTCTCGCCATTGCCCTGGACTCGTCGTTCCTCGTCGTCAACTGCGTGATCGGCGTATTGCTGATCGCATTGGCGTGGATGCGGGGGCTCCGACCCGGGCCTGGGACCATCGTGCAGCCCCTCGTCGTCGGCGGCGTGGTCTCCTGGCTCCTCGGCGCGATCCCTGAGCCGGACCAGCTCGGTGTCCGGGTGTTGTTGCTCGTGGTGGCGTTCCCGGTCCTCGCAGTCGGTGTCGCCGGCTACTTGGGCAGTGGCACCGGTGCGGGGCCTACCGAGGCCGCGGTGCTGGCGTTCGACCCGCCCGTGCCGTTCAAGTGGGGATACAGCGTGCTGCAGGGCGGCGGCGCACTCGTCGGCTGGCTCTGCGGTGCTGCGATCGGGCCCGGCACATTGCTCGTGATCTTCTTCCTCGGACCGTTCGTCGACTTCTTTTCGGTTCGCGTCCCTGCGTTCAACATCCACGCCACCGAGCAGCGATGACGCGCTAGCGCGCCGGGCGGGGGAGCGGAGCAAACGTCGCCCGACAATCGACTCCCGAGCAGTCATCGAGCGCCCTGAGCTGCTTGCGCAACGCGATGCGGATCGCGCGATACCGCGAATCTCTAGATTCGTTGGTGAGCTGGCTCGGGTCGCGTCGCCGGTCGTACAACTCCTGTTCGCCCGTGTGTGGGTAGGAGACATAGGTGTAGCGCGATGTGCGGACGCCACGGAAGAACCAGTCTTCTTCGTCGTCTAGCTGCGCCTTGGCGCCGGCTTGGATGAGGAGGCTCTTCCACCCCGGGCTTTCACCGGCCACCACGTCGAGCAGGTTCTGACCGTCGGTGGTGATGCCGGGGGTGACTCCGGCGGCAGCCGCGATGGTGGGAGCGATGTCGACAGTGGCTCCGACGCGGTCGCGGACGACGCCTTCGGGCACTCCAGGCCCCCGCATGACGAAGGGCACCTTCAACGCTTGCTCGTAAGGCTGGTTCTTGCCGCGCAACCGGTGTTCGCCCATCAGGTAGCCGTTGTCGGACGTGAAGATGATCAGCGTGTTGGCGAGCTCGTCGGTCTGCCTGAGCTTGGCGACCATGCGCTGGACGGCCTCGTCGACGGCCTGCAGCGCACGCAGTCGCGCCCGGTAGACGTTGAGGATGTTTTCGCGTTTTCCCTTGTGGATGCGCGGTTGTTTTCGGACGAACGACGGCTTGTCGCGGACATTGGCCTCGTTGTATGCCGGATCGTTGAAAGCGGGAGGCGTGGCGTTCGGGAACATGCCTCGGTGTCGGATGGCCGACTTCGGTGGGCCCCAGCAGCGCAGTTCGTCCTTGGCCTGACACGAGCCGTGCGGCGCGACGAACGACTGCCACAGGAAGAACGGTGCCGGCTTGGCCGCGAGGCTGCCGATCTGGTCCACACCGAGATCGGCGTACACGTCCGTTTGGTAGTCGTCGGTGTACTCCCTCGCCTCGCCGTTCTCGTCGATCGTGAAGTCGTTGTAGTTGTAGACACCAGCGACCGTGGGTTGCCAACTGTCCCATCCCGGCGTCCGGTCATCGATGGACCTGGCGTTGTAGCCGTTGAGAAACTTGCCCATGAACGACGTGTTGTAGCCCGCACGATGCAACCAGGTCGCCAGCGTCGAGGACGTGTCGAAGGCGCGATACCCGCCGTGCGGCCCGACATTGCTGTACACCCCGTTGTTGTGGGCGAACTGGCCGGTCAGGATCTCGGCGCGCGCCGGGCAGCAGAGCGGGTGCGGGGAGATGCCTTCGAACGTCGTACCGCGCGCCGCAAGCAGTCTCCGCGTCTGTTTCATCACGTGCATATCGGCCAGGGTCTGGTCATCGGTCGTGATCAGCACGATGTTCGGCCGAGCGAGCGAAGACTGCTGACGTGGGGTCGCAGATGCCGGTACGACGGCCGGGGACACCACGAGCGGAGCTATCAGGGCTACGGCTCCACCGACGAGACCGAACCAGCGGCGTGGCGCAGCAAAGATCGTTCGGACGACCATGATGCGCTCAGGCCTCTGTCATCGAGGTGGGAAACGAGACGCCGGTCAGCTGCTCCGACAGGTCCCACAGCGCCTCGGCCATGGCCGGGTCGCCCGCCGCCTTGCTGCGACCCACGAGCACCGGGAAGCCTCGCCCGCCCAGCAATCCGTTCGGCCCGACGAAGCTCCCACCAGGAACGTCTTGGGTTGCTGCGTACAACGGCGCAAGCGCGCCCATCTCCTCGCTCTGGGCGATCACCTTGCTCGAGATCACCATCACGCCGTTCTGCAGCACGCTACCGGTGTGGCTTTGCAGGTTGGTGGCGGCGTAGCCGGGATGTGCGGCCACGGCACGCACACGCGAGCTCGGCGTGCCGGAGCCGTCGATCAAGTTCGAGCGTGAACAGCAGGTTGGCCAGCTTCGACTGTCCGTACGCCCCCCAACGGTGGTAGCGGCGGCGTTCCCAGTTGAGGTCGTCGAGTCGGATGCTCCCGACCCAATGTCCGAAGGAGGACAGTGTCACCACGCGATCTCGGATGTGGGGCAGCAGCAGGTTGGCGAGTGCGAAGTGGCCGAGGTGGTTGGTGCCGATCTGCATCTCGAAGCCGTCGGCTGTACGACGTTCGGGCACCGCCATCACGCCGGCGTTGTTGATGAGGATGTGAAGGTCTCCTCGCCAGGCCGAAGCGAACTCCCGCACCGAACTGAGGTCGGCCAGGTCGAGGCGTCGTACCTCGGCGATCGGGCTGACGTCGGCAGCGACCGACTCACCCTTGGCCTGATCACGCACCCCAAGCACGATGCGGGCACCAGCAGCACCTAGGGCGCGGGCCGCAGCGAGCCCCAACCCACTGTTGGCGCCGGTCACCAGGACCGTGGTCCCCGCGAGGTCAGGGAGATCAGCTGCGGTCCAGCGGTTGTCACTCACGGCCGTGGTCAATGCGGATCACCTCCGCACGCCGTTGTCGCACTCGATGTCGGAGGTGTTGTTCTCACGAATCAACGTGAACAATGCATTCGCTTTGTCGTCGTCCCAGATGACGGACGATCCCGCAGACGTCGAGGCACCCAGGCTGGTGAACGGGACGACGCATCGCTTGGCGTCATCACCGCCGCTGTGCGCCATCGCCCACGCGAAGCGTGCCAGGTCGATCGGGCCGACGTTCTCCCCGATGCGCAGCGACTCCGAGCCCGCCTTGTTGACGGAGAAGTAGCGCCACGGCAACAGGACCGTCTGCCACGAGGCGGCTTCCTTCCCGACTTCAGTGATCACCTCTCGCTGATGTTCGGTGCGGGTGATGTCGCCCAGCGGGAACGCTCGTGACCGTGAATAGCCTAGGGCTTCAGTCCCGTCGATGGACTGGCAGCCCTTCTCCATCTTCAGGTGCCCAGCCTTGGGGTCGTTGACCGCGGTCTTCGGGCACACCGTGATGCCGCCCACCGCGTCGACGATGTCGACGAAGCCGGCGAAACCGATCTCGATGTAGTTGTCGACGTGGATGTCGGTGGCCTGCTCGACGGTCTGCACGAGAAGGTCTGGTCCGCCGAGCGAGTACGCCGCGTTGATCTTGTTCTCGCCGTGGCCGGGGATCTCGACGAAGGAGTCCCGCGGGATCGACAGCAACAGGTTCGGCCCGTCACCGTCAGGGACGAAGAGCATGATGATCGTGTCGGTGCGCTGCCCGGCGGCGTTGCCGGTGCCGAGGTCGCCCTTCTGCTCCTTGCTGAGGTCTTCGCGGCTGTCGGATCCGACCAGCAGGTACGTCGTACCCGCCGTGTCGCTCGGACGGTCACCGCTCGGCTCTGCATCGACCTTGCTGATCCTCGACCAGGCCCAGATCGGCACCGCTACGAGGAAGATGAGCCACAGCACGAAAAATGCGATGATGCCGCGCACCCACCAGTTAGGGCGCTTCTTGCTCCGCGGCGGTTTAGGCGGCGTGGTGGTGGGTGGGCCGGAAGGCGACGGCTGGCGTGGTGGCGCTTCGACCGGTTGCGCGAACTTCGGTGCGTCGCGCTCGGGCGCCGTGTAGGTGCCGCCGAAGGATGCGGGCTGGTCTGGCCCCGCGTCCGGCTGGTCGCTGGCGCGCCGTTGGGTCGCCAGCACCTGGGTGTGCTCCATGCCATCAGCCGCATCGCCTCCGCCGGACCCCTCGGCCGGGTCGGCCCCGGCATCGCCGTCGCTGGCTCCGGCCGCATCGTCGGTGGGTGAGTCTTCGGCAGACTGGCGACTGATCAGCTGGGTGGCTTCGGGGTCACCGGAGTCGTCCTGGGGCGGCTTTCCTTGCCCGGAGTACAGCCAGTCGTACTTCGGATCCTTCGGGTTCTGGTCGTCAGCCATGGCCCGAAGGCTACCCGGCGGCAAGGCGGTGCTGACTCATCGCCGCAGGCGGAGAGTGACCAGCGCCACGATGTAGCTGACGCCGCCGAGGGCGCCCAGCCAGGCGTACGGCGACCCGTCATTGCCGCGTGCCAGCTCGACCACGAACGCGGTGATGACGGCCACCACGAGGACCAGTCCGACAAAGGCGTTGGCCCTGAGGTCGAGGTCGTTGATCCGCTCGTCTCGACGGTCGAGCAGGCCGGCAATCGTCTCGCTGCGCCCCTTGACGAGGACCAGGACGACCGCGACGGAGGTCATCAGTGCGAGGCCGACCAGACCGAACTGCAGGTCTCCTCCCACCCATCCTGCGATCAGGTAGGCAACGCCGATCCCGACGGCGACCAGCGGGGTGGTCAATCCGGTCCACCTGGAGCGGTCAGCCTTCATGGCGGGCTGTGCCGGCTGTGTCGGCTGGGTGGACTGGGTGGACTGGGTGGACGTCGAGGGCTTGTTCAACATGGAAAATCTCCTCTACACGGGTGTTGAAGTAGCGGGCCAGCTCCATCGCCAGCGGCAGCGAGGGGAGGTAGCGGCCGGTCTCGATCGAGTTGATCGTCTGGCGCGAGACCCCCATCGCGGTGGCGAGCTGTGCTTGCGAGAGGCCCTGGTTGGATCGGCGGTCGCGGATGTCGTTACGCATTGTCGCGGCCACTCGAGAGGTTCCAGGTGTCAAATGAACTTGTCACAGGACAAGGATGCTTGACGTGACAGCAGATGTCAAGTGACCTTGACTCCGCACGGGGCCATCCGAACTACCCCTGCCAATCCGTGACCAGAGCATTCGGCGGGTCGTGACAGAAGGGACCGGTGTGACTGGTGATACTAATGCCTATGTCGGCCGGCCTTCCCCCGTTGATCGCGGGCTCGCTGCCCGCGCGGAGCGTCACGGCGGCCGCGTCCCGGGTGCGCTTTCGGCGCGCCCTGGCGTTGATCATGATGACGCTGCTGGCACCCGGAACCGCGCAGATCGCCGCCGGGAACAAGCGCGTGGGGCGGATCGCCCTGCGGTTCGCCGTAGCCGGTCTCCTGTTCGTGGCGACCGTCGTGATGCTCGGCCTCTTCTGGCAGACCGAGCTCGTCGTGATCTTCACCAAGACCTGGTTCCTGCTGCTCCTGCGCTTCGGTCTCATCGTGTACGCCGTCGGCTGGGCCTACTTGATCATCGACGCCTGGCGAATCGCGGAGCCGCTCGGTCTCGCCCGTGGCCAGCGGTTGTTGATGACGGGGTTGAACGGAGTGCTGTGCTTTGCCGTGTCGGGCACCTTGCTCTTCGCGAGCCATGTCGTCGCGGTCCAGCGGGACTTCATCACCAGCGTCTTCGGAGCCGACGAGGTGACGCAGCCCGAGCACGGCAGGTACAACGTGTTGTTGCTGGGTGGCGATGCAGGTCCGGGCCGCATGGGCACGAGGCCCGACAGCATCACGGTGGCCAGCATCGACGAGGACACCGGGCGCACCGTGCTCGTCGGCCTACCACGCAACCTGGCCGACGTACCGTTCCCCGAGGGCAGCGCGATGGACAAGGAGTTCCCCCGCGGTTTCAACTGCGAGGGTTGTTACCTCAACGCCGTCAACACCTGGGCAACCGACCATCCCGAGCTGTTCCCTGATGCGAAGGACCCTGGCATCGAGGCCACGACCCAGGCGGTCGAGGAGGTCACCGGGCTGTCGATCAACTACTACGTGCTCATCGACCTGAGGGGCTTCCGCGACCTCGTCGATGCTGTCGGTGGTGTCACGCTCAACGTTGGAGAGCGGATTCCGATCGGCGGAGTCGGGGCGCCGATCACCGGATGGATCGAGCCAGGCAGACAGCACCTCGACGGCTTCAGGACACTCTGGTTCGCGCGAAGCCGCGCGACGTCTGACGACTACTCGCGGATGGGCCGTCAGAAGTGCGTGATGAACGCGATGCTGCACCAGCTCGACCCGAAGACCGTGCTCACAAACTTCGGCGACATCGCCAAGGCCGGCAAGCAGGTCATCTCGACGTCGATCCCGGCTAGCCAGGTGGCGAAGTTCATCAACCTGTCCATGAAGACGAAGGACCTGCCGGTGTCGAGCGTTTCTTTCGTGCCGCCGAAGATCAACACCGGTGACCCTGACTTCCCGTTGATTCGCACGATGGTGAGTGACGCGATCAGCGCATCCCAGGCCAAGGACGACGGCTCGGCAACGTCTACAAAGCACAAGGGACACAAGAAGAAGGGTCATCGCGACGCCAACGCCAGTGGAGACCTCAGCGACGCCTGCTGACAGGATCGGGGACGTCGAAGGGATCAGCCCAAGGAGAGGACCCGGTGTCGGAGCATCCGCGCGTCACGGCAGTCGTCGTGACGTGGAACCGTCGAGAACTGCTCGCAGAGTCGTTGCGTGCCGTTGCCGGGCAGACCACGCCACCGAACGAAACGATCGTGGTCGACAACGCCTCCGACGACGGCACGGGCGCGATGCTGCGTGCCGAGTTCCCCGAAGTGCGCGTCGTCTCGGCCACCCGTAACACCGGAGGTGCCGGTGGTTTCGCCCTCGGCATCGAGCGTGCGCTGCGCGGGTCGCCCCACGCCCTTTGGCTGATGGACGACGACACGGTTCCGACGCCGATGGCCCTCGAAGAGCTTGTCGCGGCGAGGACCAGGTACGGCGACCCGGCGCCGAGCGTCGTCGCATCGCGGGTGCTCTGGACCGACGGTCGCGATCACCCGATGAACACCCCGCGTGCCAAGCCCGGGATGCGGGATGCGGAACGCGCGGCGGCCGCCGATGTGGGGTGTGTCCCGATTCGCTCGGCGTCGTTCGTGTCGATCTTGGTCGACGCCGCGACCGTGCAGGAGCGAGGGCTGCCGGTCGCCGACTACTTCCTCTGGAACGACGACTTCGAGTTCACCACCCGGATGATTCGGGGGACGCGCGGGCTCTTCTGCCCCACGTCAGTCGTCGTACACAAGACCAAGGAGTTCGCGGGCACGGAGGCCGATCCGGGCGAGCGGTTCTTCTACGAAGTGCGCAACAAGGTGTGGCTGTTCGGGCGTTCGCGGGGACTCGCTCCCGCGGAGAAAGTGTTGTACGCCGGCTCGACCGCACGACGCTGGACGCGCACGTTCGTCCACTCGTCGGACCGTCGCACGTTGTGGCGAGGCCTCCGTCGTGGGCTTGGTGCTGGACTGCGCGCCGGGCCTGTCCCGAACGCCGACGTGATCGCGTCGGCGACCAAGGCGGACGACGATGGCTGAGGAGTTCAGCCTGCTGATGAGTGTGTACGCCGGCGACGACCCGGGCTATCTCGAGGCGGCCTTCCGGTCCGTCGTCCACGACCAGACTCGGCCACCCGACGACGTCGTTCTCGTCCAGGACGGGCCGGTCCCTCCTGAGCTCGCCGAACGGATCACCGGGCTAATTCACGAGTCGCCTGTGCCGACCACGCTGCTCGCTCTCGACGCCAACGTCGGGCTCGGACTTGCCCTCGACCAGGGGATGGCGGCTTGTGCGCACGACATCGTCGCCCGGATGGACGCCGACGACATCGCGCTCCCTCGCAGGTTCGAGGTCCAGGTACCTCTCGTCGAGGACGGCGCCGACCTTGTTGGCTCGTCCCTGCTTGAGTTCGGTGACAACCCTGACGACATCGTCGGGCGCCGGGTGCCCCCGATCGACCCCGCTGAGATCGTCCGCTACTCGCGCTTCCACCAACCGTTCAACCATCCAACGGTCGTCTACCGGCGCTCGGCGGTCCAGGCGGCGGGGGGCTACCGGCATCTGTCGCTGATGGAGGACTACCTGCTCTTCGCGAAGATGATCCGGCAGGGGGCCAAGGTCGCCAACGTCGAAGACGCGCTCGTGCTGTACCGCGTCGGTGACGGGGCATATGCCCGGCGTGGCGGTGTGGCGTTGCTCAAGTCTGAGTGGGCGCTGCAGCGCAAGCTGCGGGCGATGGGCTTCACCACTCGTGCCCAGTTCCTCCGTAATGTCATGATTCGCGGCGGGTATCGGCTCGTTCCGGAGCGAATTCGCACTGCGGCGTACCGCCGACTCATCGCCCACAAAGGCGAGCGACCCAGGAGACATTGACCGAAGCATCCCGTTCCGGCCACTAGACTTGGCCGCGCTCTGCACGCGCTCTGCACCGGAGCACGTCTACCAGGAGATTGAGTGAACGCTGACCTCGTTGTTGTCGGATCCGGCCTGTTCGGCCTGACGATCGCTGAGCGCTGCGCCAGTGATCTCGGCCTCAAGGTGCTGATCCTCGACCGACGCAACCACGTCGGCGGCAACGCCTACAGCGCTCCCGAGCCTGAGACCGGCATCGAGGTGCACAAGTACGGGGCCCACCTGTTCCACACGTCGAACCAGCGGGTTTGGGAGTACGTCAACCGGTTCACGAAGTTCACCGGCTACCAACACAAGGTCTTCACCAAGTACGAGGGCCAGGTCTACACGTTCCCGATGAACCTCGCGCTCATCAACCAGTTCTTTGGCCGCTCCTACTCCCCGTCGGAGGCGCGAGCCCTGGTGGCCGAGCAGGCCAGCGAAATCGACACGAAGGACGCCAAGAACCTCGAGGAAAAGGCGATCTCGCTCATCGGTCGGCCGCTCTACGAAGCGTTCGTCCGGGGCTACACGGCGAAGCAGTGGCAGACCGATCCGAAGGAGCTGGCCGCGGAGATCATCACCCGGCTGCCGGTCCGCTACAACTTCGAGAACCGCTACTTCAACGACACCTACGAGGGACTGCCGGTCGACGGCTACACCGCCTGGCTCGAGCGGATGGTGGACCACCCCAACATCGAGGTGCGGCTCTCAACGGACTTCTTCGACGTGCGCGACGAGTACGTCGGCAAGGTTCCGATCGTCTACACCGGTCCTCTCGATGCCTACTTCGGTAACTCCGCCGGTGAGCTGTCCTGGCGCACGGTCGACCTCGAGGTATCTGTGGAGGATGTCGGTGACTTCCAGGGGACGCCGGTGATGAACTACGCCGACCAGGACGTGCCGTTCACACGAATCCTCGAGTTCCGCCACTTCCACCCTGAGCGCACGCACTACCCGACCGACAAGACCGTGATCGTTCACGAGTACTCCCGTTTCG
Organism: uncultured Actinomycetota bacterium; assembly: GCA_963746185.1. GTDB lineage: Bacteria > Actinomycetota > Actinomycetes > Propionibacteriales > Nocardioidaceae > CAVVAE01. The sequence continues at coordinate 476,957 of CAVVAE010000004.1, read as the reverse complement.
CGGAGTCGGGTGACGAGCCCTACTACCCGATCAACACCCAAGAGGACCGCGAGAAGCTGCTGCGTTACCGCGAGCTCGCCAAGGCCGAGCCCAACGTCTTGTTCGGTGGTCGGCTCGGGACTTACAAGTACCTCGACATGCACATGGCCATCGGCTCCGCGCTGACGATGTATGACAACAAGCTGCGGCCGCATTTCGTTGACGGGACTCCCCTCGAGAGCGGCGGGATCGAGTGATGGTCGGCACCATCGACGCGGCTCACCCCTCTGAGCCGCTGCAAAACCCCGTGCAGGCTGGCGGACTCCTCGACGTCTTCCGGCGTCGCTACCTGCTCAGGCTCCTCGTCCGCAAGGAGCTCAGAGTCCGCTACTCCGGTTCGCTCGTCGGCCTTGCCTGGTCCTACATCAAGCCAGGCGTCCGGTTCGCGATGTACTACTGGGTGATCGGGCTGCTGCTCGAGCACAAGCTGGAGAACCGAGCGCTGCACATCTTCTCGGGCATGGTGTTGGTGGCGTTCTTCACGACCGCATTGACCGCCGGCTGCAAGTCGGTGGTGAAGAACGCGTCACTCGTCCGCAAGATCAACCTGCCACGCGAGATGTTCCCGGTGGCCTCGATCATGGTCTCGGCGTACTACCTGATCCCGATGTACGTGATCCTGCTTGTCGCCTGCGTGTTCATCGGCTGGCATCCCGACATGCTCGCTGTCGCCGCCGCCGTGATGGCGCTGGGCATCGTGCTCATCTGGGGGCTGGGTTTTGCCCTTCTGCTCAGCGCTTGGAATGTGTTCTTCCGAGACACCCAGAACGTTGTCGACGTCATCCAGACCATCATTACCTGGACCGTGCCGATGATCTATCCGTTCATCATCGTGGCGGAGAAGCTGGAAGAGGCGCACCACACGATCTACGAGATCTACTTGGCGAGCCCACTGTGCATCGCGGTCCTCCTCAACAACCGCGCGTTCTGGACGACGACCTCCGACGATCCGGAACTAGCTGCAGCGGAACAGCTGCCCAGCCACCTCTTCGAACGCGGACTCGTAATGCTGGCGCTGGGGCTGATCTTCCTGTGGGTGGCGCAGATGGTGTTCGCCCGGCTCGAGGGCAAGTTTGCGGAGAAGCTCTGATGACCGAGGCAGTCGTAGTTGACGGGGTGACGAAGCGTTTCACGCTGGCCAACCACAAGACCCTGAAGAAGATGACGGTTGACGCTGTCCGAAGACGGCCCTTGAGCCGCAGCATGACCGCGCTGGAGGACATCTCGTTCAGCCTCGAGCAGGGCGAGAGCATCGGCTTGATGGGTCTCAACGGATCAGGCAAGAGCACGTTGCTGAAGATGATCTCCGGAGTGATGTCCCCCGACGAGGGCCGCGTCTTGACCCGTGGCCGGATCGCCGGTCTCATCGAGGTCGGAGCAGGCTTCCACGGGGAACTCTCGGGCCGGGAGAACATTTACCTCAACGCGGCGATCCTCGGTATGAGCGAACGCGAGATCGATGCCAAGTTCGACTCGATCGTCGACTTCTCGGAGATGGAGTCGTTCCTTGAGGGAGAGGTCAGGCACTACTCCTCAGGGATGTTCATGCGACTCGCGTTCGCGGTGGCCGTCCATGCCGAATGCGACACGTTCCTGGCCGACGAAGTGCTCGCGGTCGGTGACCAACCGTTCAAGCGCAAGTGCATGCGGAAGATCATGGAGCTCAAGGGCGAGGGTCGCACCCTGGTGTTCGTCAGCCACAACCCGAAGCAGGTCTTGAAGGTGTGCAACCGTGGACTGGTGCTTGAGCAAGGCCGGATGGTCTTCGAAGGCAGCGCCGAGGACGCCGTTCGCAAGCTGGGTTACGTGCTCGACGACGAGAACGACGAGAACGACGGGTAGTCCCGCTCGGTGGTCGAGCTGGTCGAGACCCGGTGATTTCGACAGGCTCGATCAGCGGGTCGCGGTGATTTCGACAGGCTCCATCAGCCTCGCGCTGAAGTTGCACCGCTCTGCACCGGCTCCGTGACGCTCCGTGGCGAACTACTGCACTGTAGTTCTCTCATTTTCCTGCGGAGCCCCCAGTCGCTGCTGTGACAATTGGTGATGCTGTGACAATTGTGACTGAGATTTATTGAGTCCTGGGAGTTCGTCGTGCCTGCTGTTTTCCGCTCCGCCATGCCCATCGCGCTGGTCGCGATGGTGTCGTCGCTGGTCGTTGCGGCAGGGCCGGCTGACGCGAACTCTCACCTCCCGAACCGGGCCGTCGAAGCCGGCCAGCCCATCGGCAACGCCTCGAACGTCGTACCCGCGCCCACTGCGCCACACCCCGTCGCGCCGAGCGTTCACGAGTTTGCCGTCGACGGCGTCAGCAGTGCGGGTTTGCGGCAGCTCTCAACAGCCAAGGCCACAGTTGCACGCGGTTATGCCGCCCTCAGCGCCCCCGAACCCGCGACGGGTTACGCGGTCACCGGCGTGACGTGGTCAGGGAGCGCCCCGGCCGGACTGTCGCTCGCCATCCGCTCTCGCACGCACGGCACGTGGTCAGGTTGGACGCCGATGCAGTACGACGCCGAACACGGTCCCTCGCCCTCGTCACAGGAGGCGAAGCAGGCCCGCCCGGGCACCGACCCCTTCGTCGTAGGAAACGTCGACGACATCCAGCTCCGTGTGATGAGCGACAGCGGAGCCGCGCCCCGGCAGCTGAAGCTCGCCGTGATCGACCCAGGCACGTCGAGCGCAGACGTATCGCCAGCTGGCATATCCCCGGAAGGGATCCCCCCTACCGACGCTGCCGACGTTCCCGCTGCGGCCAGCCCGACCGCCGTGACCTCTCCCGTGGTGGCGCGCGGAGCCACTCCGATGCCGAAGATCTACTCGCGGGCTGACTGGGGCGCTGACGAACGACTGCGTGGGTGTTGCGTGGAGTACGGCGAAGTCCATGCCGGCTTCGTGCACCACACGGTCAACGCGAACGGCTACCGGCGCGGTGAGGTCCCGGCCATCATCCGCGGCATCTATGCCTACCACACCCAGACCCGAGGTTGGCGCGACGTTGGCTACAACTTCCTCATCGACCGCTTCGGCCGAATCTGGGAAGGTCGCTATGGCGGCATCGGGCTGCCCATCGTCGGCGCGCACACGTTGGACTACAACGAGAACTCGTTCGCGGCATCGGCGATCGGCAACTACGAGACCACCCATCCCAATGCCGCCATGATCAACGCCTATGCGCGGGTTTACGCGTGGAAGCTGAGCTTGCACGGAGTCCGCCCGAAGACGCGACAGTCGGTGGCAGGTACGACGTTCAACGCGATCAGCGGCCACCGTGACGCGGCATCCACGGCGTGCCCCGGACGCTACCTCTACGCCAAGATCCCGACGATCATTGCCAAGGCGGCTCAGTACCAGCATGGGTTCTCGGGTCGCGAGCTTCAGCATTCGTTCGCCCGCGACACTCGCCCCGATGTGCTCCTGGTCAAGTCGAAGGGCTCGGTCGCGGTCGCCCAAGGCACGGGTCCTCCTGGGTTTGGACGCATGCACGCCTCCGGCACCGACCTTTCGGGTATCACCCGCGTCGTCGGCGTTGGCGACGTCACTGGCGATGACATCAACGACGTGATGGCTAGAAGGATCAAGACGGGGTCAACGGCCATCTATCCCGGCCGCGGCGACGGCACGTTCCGAGCGCCTGTGCGTGCAACCGATCGATGGTCGGGCACCGACCTCTTCGCCGGAGCCGGCGACGTGACGGGTGATGGCCGCGACGATGTCTTGGCCCGCAGCACCAAGACCGGTTCGCTGCTGGTGTACGCCGGCCGAGACACCGGCCGATTCGGCCAGGGCAGGGTAGCGATCACCGATGCCCGCAGCTTCAACGTCGTCAAGTCTGCCGGCGACTTCAACGCCGATGGTTCCACCGACCTGCTCAGCCGCGGGAAGGCCGGTGCTGTGTGGATCTGGCTCGGAGATGGCGCCGGCGCGTTTCCGTCGAAGATGAGAGTCGCCAAGAACTGGTCAGCCAAGGACCTTGTCAGCGCAGGCGCCGACGTCACCGGTGATGACCTGCCTGATGTTGTTGCTCGGCGCGCGAAGTCGGGTGTGCTGTCGATCTTCGCGAACCTGGGCGGGCGACGCCTGTCGCCCTCGATCGGCCGGCTCGAGACGAACGCAAGATCCCTTGACCTGAGCCGTGATGTCACCGGTGACGGCATCCCCGATCTCGTCGGCCGGAGCCGCAGTGAGGCTCTCGTCGTCGTATCCGGTCGGCGTCAGAACTGGGTGTCGCCTCCGCGATCAGCGTCTGCGGCGTGGCGTGGGCTGGACAAGGTCATGGTGGTCGGCGACTGGGATGGTGACGGCTACGTCGACACGATGGCCCGGCGTCGGTCCACCGGCGCCATGTGGCTCTACCGCGGTAAGGCCGACGGAACGTTCGCGAAGCCCGTCGGTGGCTGGACCGGATGGTCTCGCCGTGGGGCGGTCACACCCGTCGGAGACTTCAACGGCGACGGCCGTCCGGACCTGATGGCCCTGTCGAGCGGCCACGTCTATCTCTACCCCGGGCGCGGCACCCGCGGCGTCAAGGCGCCGATCATTATGCGGTCGTCGCTGCCCAGCCATTCAACGATGATCGGTGTCGGTCTGTGGAACGGCGACGGTGCACCTGACGTGCTCGTGCGTACGGCGGGTGGGCTGATGCTGCTCTATCCCGGCAACGGTCCTGGCGGACTCGATGAGCCGCGAGTGATCGGGCGGCACTTCGATCGCTACGACTCGGTGGTCGGTGTCGGGGACCTGACAGGTGACGGACAAGCCGACTTGGTCGGCCGCGTGCCGTCGGGCCAGACCTGGCTGATCCCCGGAGCCAAGACGAATCGAAAGTCCCCCGGTGGCGGGTTCGGCGCGCGTCAGTTCCTCGCGGGGGACTGGTCGTCGTACCGCTTGGGTTGATCCTCGCCAGCCGCTTCCCGTTCGGCGTTGGCTGGCTAAGCGTCGCTCCACAGCTGGCAGGTGACGCGTTCCTGGGAGGCGATCACCTCACGGCGCATCCCGTCGGCTTTGACGACGAGCACCAACGAGGCGCCCGTCACGAGGGGAGCCAGCAGCGCCGCCACCAGGCCGTCCGTGGTCATGGGGTTCAGGTCAGTCGCCAGCCGTCCGCCCGCCTGCAGCTCGAGCACACCGGCACCGCCCACACCACCCTCAACGAGGTCTGCCTGTGTCAGCAGCTGCTCACCGTCGTCCAGAGCAGCCGTGTCCGGACTTGTCGGCGCCGGAGTCAGAACGACATCGGGCTGGGCCGGAACCTCAAGGGCGAAGTCCAGCCAACCCTGGGGCAGCGGTTCGATGAAACGACCGCCGAGCGGTCGCAGCGAACAGGCGACCACCCGCCCCGTCAGCGCATGAGCATGGGACAGCGCGTCCGCGCCCACGACATGAACTGCCGCCGCCGAAGTCTCGCCAGGAGGGCGTAGCACCACGACCAGTCCCGCAACCCAGGCTGCGACAGCCGTCACGGGCGAGAGCCAGTGCGTTGGCAGGTCGATCGCCACCCGGTCGCCCGGTTCGAGCATCAGCTCGTCGCTGAACAAATTGGCGATCTTGCTGACCCAGTTGTCGAACGTCTTGACGCTGAGCTCGACACGTTCGCCCGTGGCATCGTCGTAGAACGTCACGAGCGGACGACCGGGATCGGTGCGCAAAGCGGCTGCCAGCGCAGCCGGGATGGTGGGCGGGACGGAGGGGGGAGGCACGGCACCACCATAGGAGCGCATCACGCAGATCCCTTGAGTTAACGGGGATTCGACTGGTTTGTGTGCGGGGGTCACGGGGTACGAAGCGGCCTTCGAAGTGCTAGGAGGGAGATACCCATGAATTATCTGAAAAGTTGGGGCACAGGCGTAGCGGCAGCCCTGGCCATCGCCATGATCGTGGCGTTGACGCCCGGCGCGGATGGCTCATCAGCGCCGGCGGAGAATCAGTCCACATTGACGCGGCTCGGCTCTGCCGGAGCGTCTGCGCAGGAGATCACCGCGAGCAAGGCCGCGCCCGGACGACTCACCAGCACGGTGAGGGGCGGGTTCCACAAGTCAGGCATCGTCCGCGGCACGTTCGTGCCAAGACGGTTCGTGACCAAGGGTGGCAACGACTTTGCCGTCGGGACACTCCACGCCGTGTTGAGGAAGGGCGACGGCCGCCTGGTCGGCAGAACCACGAAGCAGATCACCATCCCGATTCACCACGGCACAGCCTCGGCCACGGCCTCGGGCTCAGCGACTCAGGTTGCGGGGCGGAACTGCCGCGTGCTCGATCTCGTGCTCGGACCGCTCGACCTCAACCTGCTCGGGCTCAAGGTGCACCTCGACCGCGTCGTCTTGAACATCGTTGCTGCTTCGGGTGCGGGAGCCCTGCTGGGGAACCTGATCTGCGCCGTAGCCGGACTGCTTGACGGCACTCGGCTGATCGACCTGCTCAAGTTGGCGAACGTACTCAACCGAATTCTCAGCGTGCTGAGGGTCTGAACGGTCTGACGGTTCACGGGAGGCGCCCGGCCGACGCTTTGAACAGGTCATTCGGCGTCTCCCATCCGTCGTACTGGCGGCAATGGTTGGATGGGCGGCGTGGAGGCTGTGATCGTCGCCGGCGGGCTCGGGACCAGGCTCCGCCCACTCACCGAACACCGTCCGAAGCATCTGCTCCCCGTCGCGGGAATCCCGTTCGTCGTTCACCAGATCGCCAAGCTCGCTGAAGCAGGCGTGGACCGGGTCGTGCTCGCGACGAGCTATCACGCGGAGTTGTTCGAGCCGGTTCTCGGCGACGGCTCACGCTGGGATCTCGAGCTCGTCTACGTCACCGAGAACGAGCCGTTGGGCACGGCCGGCGCCATCCGCAACGCTGCCTCCCGGCTGGACCCGGCTGGCACCGATCCGATCGTCATCCTCAACGGCGACATCCTCAGCGGCCACGACCTGCGCGCACAGATTTCGTATCACCAGGACCGCGCGGCTGAGATCACACTGCACCTTGTCGAGGTCGATGACGCTCGCGCCTACGGCTGTGTGCCGACGGATGACGAAGGACGCGTCACGGCGTTCCTGGAGAAGTCACCCGATCCGGTCTCGCGGCAGATCAACGCTGGTTGTTATCTCTTTGAGCGCAACGTGATCGAGGCCATCCCCGCCGGACGTGCGGTGTCAGTAGAGCGCGAGACGTTCCCCGATTTGCTTACGGCCGGTCGCGTGCTCGTGGGGTACGTCGAGCAGGCGTACTGGCTCGACGTCGGGTCACCGGCCACAGTGTGTCGGGGTTCCTCAGACCTGGTGCGCGGGCTGGCTACCAGCCCGGCCTATCTTCAGCCTCCGGGCGAGGCGTGGATCCATAGCGATGCCGTGGTGTCGTCGACAGCTTCTGTCCGTGGGGGCACCGCCATCGGGCCCGGCGCACGCATCGGAGACGGGGCGTCGATCACCAGCTCGGTCATCGACGCCGACGTCTCGATCGACGTCGGCGCGCGCCTCGTCGACTGCGTGGTCGGACCAAGTGCTCGGATTGGCCGCGACGTCGTATTGACGGGAGTGGCAGTCGGCGACCGTGCGGCCATCGCGGCCGGATGTGAGCTCAGCGATGGCACCCGCGTCCCGTGCGACAGCGAAGTCACCGTGGAATCGATCCGCTCGCCCTCCGACGTCTGACTGGGCATTGCGGCTGCGTCACTGATGGGTCAGCCAGGCGATGCCACCCAGCAAGGCGGCAAACTGCAGCGTCCGGCCGACGATGATCGTGATATAGAACAGCACCCGGCTGAATTGGAGCTGTCCGGCCAACACTGCCGTGATCGCCAGTGGTGGTATCGCGACCAGCGATGAGGCGAACAGCAACGCCAAACCCACCCATTGCCGCTCGTCGGTGAGGTTCTTCACGCGGTCGTAGCGGCGCCGCCAGTCAGGGTTCTCCAGCTTGCGCCGGATGTAGGGCCACTCCATGGAGGACCGGCTGACCTCATACCAGGGGATCTTGCCCACGGCTTGACCGACGCCGGCCACGAAAGCGAGGAGCCAGATGTTGATGTCACCGATGATCGCCGCGACACCGGCGATGTAGGCCTCCATGTTGATGAGCGGGAACAGGGCCGACAAGACACCCATCGCGAACGTCGCCAGGAGCAGGTTCATGGTGAGCGCACCTGACTTACTAGTGCCAGAGGTAGCCCTCAGGCGAGTCGTCGTAGGGGTACTTCTTCATGAAGTCCGCGAGCGCCCCACCGGAGAACTCTGAGCAGTACTGGCTCTCGCCAAAGGACGGGATGTCTGTCTCAGCTTCCTGCGCGCCTTCGAAGACGCTCGCGTCGAACTTCGGCTGATGGATTGACCAGTGGGTGAACGCGATGTGCTTGCCGTCTGGGATGACGCCACCGCCTTGGTCCTTGGAGAGCCACGGCGCGATGATCAGGTTGAATTCCGGGTCGGAGCCATGAGCGTCGAACTTGTCGGCCGTCGCCTCGAGGAGCTTCATCTGCTCCTTGTCGTCGGCGATCGACTCGTCGTACCAGGCGATGGTCCAGCCGTGCTCGAGATTGTGCACGAGTACCTCGACGTCGGGTCGGTCCTCAGCGGTGTACATGTGGATGCCGATGTTGGCCGGGGTCGGGTTGTGCGGCCCGAATGACGGGGGCGACGTCTCGTAGGTGACCGGTGTGGTGACGTGCTGTCCAGCGCCCGTCGCGTCGGCTTCCTTGATCTCGGTGCAGCCCGCCGCGCTCGCGGACGCACCGATATCGGTCAGCGCCGTGGCCGCCAGCTCGTCCTTCTCCTTGTTGTCCTGATAGACCTTGTAGCCGGCCGCCCCGACGATGACCAGAGCCACGACGACGCAGATCGCCAGAATGCCCAGGGTGCGGCGGCGCTCCTTCGCCTTCGCCTCGCGACGGAGCTGCTCGACCATCTCACGACGGTCACGGTTCTTGTTGGACTTGCTCACGGGTGCAATCGGCCTTTCAGGTCTGTCGATCGTCGCGGGAAGTCTACGCAACGCTCCAACGAGACCAGACCACCGTCTGCCAACCCGGGCGCGCGGCGGGGCTGTCCGAAGGGGCAGCTGAGCGCAGTCGGTGCGCGGCAGCAAGAACCTCACATCGTTCCCAGACCCGCCCGGCGGCGACCCACGCTTCGACGTCGGCATCCGCTCGTACGTCGATCTGGAGCTCCCACCCCGCAGCGTCATCACCTCGGCTCGGACTCGTCACGACATGGACGTCGTCGCGTTCGGAGGCGACACCGGCGAACGGATCAGGGTCGACTGGGAAGCGAGGTGGGAAGTGCGCCAGCGCCACGTCGTCGTGGCGAAGCGCTGCTGCGACCGCTGCCTCGCGAGTGCCGAGCCCGAACAGGTCCTCGTTGCTCGCGCGCACCAGCGATGCCGCGCCCGGTCCGTGCTTTCCAGGTTCGAGTATGAGGTGGGGGAGTCCGCGGACCACGGCCACCGGTCGTCCAGACGTCTTGCCCTTTACCAGATCAGCCGCGGACGCGAGCTCGTCAGCGAGCGCGAGTGCGGTCACGTTGAGGACGTTGCCATGTGTATCGAGCGTGCCATGAAGCTCGTTGAGGGGGATCATGCCGGCACACCCGACCGCGAGGTCCATCTGTCCGTTGCGCCACGCCCGACCGAGAGTGTCGGTGATGATGACCGCGACATTGGCCCCCGTGGCCGACAAGAGCTGCTCTCGCAACTGCCGAGCGGTCCGATCTGGCTCGAGCGGCAGGGTGAGCACCGTGCCGTCCGGCGTATTGGAGGCATCCACCCCGGCGGCGGCCATCACCAGACCGTGGGCGGTCTCCGCAATCACTGCATCGCCTCGTCGCGCCAGCACGCGTCGCGACTCTGACGCGACCACGTCACGGCGATCGCCGACCACCAGGCATCCCTCGGCCTTGCTCACGACCTTGCTGGTGAGCAGCACGATGTCGCCGTGCATCAGCGACGTCGACTCGACGATCATCGCGCCCAGGTCGTCGCCGGCCGACACCTCTGGCCACGAAACCGCGACCACCTCCAGCCGCGACGAATCCGTCATAACCGTGTCACCGTCGACGCCAGGGCGAGCGTCTCCTCGGCGAGTGCCTGGGCGGCCGGCGGGTCGCTCATGTAGAGCGGCACCGCCCGCACGACCAGGCCGGTCGCAGCCAGCGCATCTAGATCGGCTGCATCCGCCTCGTCGACGAGCCAGCCGTCGAGCAGTCCGCCGCGGGAACGGGCGCCATAGTGCTCGCCGACCGCCCGCGCGGTCACCTCGACGTCGATGGCTGGCAGCAGCTTGTCGGCCATCCCGCGGACGGGCTCACCCCCGATGATCGGCGAGACACCGATGACCGCGGCCGCTGTCCGTCGTACGGCGTCGGCGATCCCCGGCACGGACAAGATGGTCCCGACGGACACGACGGGGTTGGACGGCGGGACGATGACGATGTCGGCCTCCTCGATGGCCTCGATGACTCCCGGTGCCGGCGTCGAATCCTCGGCTCCAACGGGTACGACGCTGTGAGCGTCGGGGGCGTGCAACCGCACCCAGTACTCCTGGAAGTGCACGGCCCGCCGGCCGCCCTCTGACTCGGCGTCGTCAATGACCACGTGAGTCTCGACCCGGTCGTCTGTCATCGGGATCAGCCGCACTCCGGGCTTCCAGCGGGCACACAGTGCCTCAGTGACCTCCGAGAGCGGGTAGCCCGCACCCAGCATTTGCGTCCGCACGATGTGGGTGGCAAGGTCGCGGTCGCCGAGCCCGAACCAGGTTGGTTCGACGCCGTACGCCGCGAGCTCTTCTTTGGCGTGCCAGGTCTCGTCACGACGTCCCCAGCCGCGCTCCGTGTCGATGCCGTCGCCCAAGGTGTACATGACGGTGTCGAGATCGGGACAGATCCGCAGACCGAACATCCACACATCATCAGCCGTGTTGCCGATCACGGTGATGGTGTGATCTCCCGCGTCGTCCGTCGCGTCTCGGAGCCCTGCCAAGAAGCGCGCACCACCGATCCCCCCGGAAAGCACCGTGAATCGCATGACGGCAGGCTAGTGGCCACACGCGGGGCGGCCTCACTGGCCCGGTCAACCGTTGGTCAACCCGTGCTCGAGCTTTGGCCAATGCGTTGTCAACGGAGGACCCGAGTGTGTGGCAGGCTAGGTGTGCTCATCTGACTTTGCCCGACTCTTGTACGAAACTACCCAGGGGGTACCTGTGGTCACGGAAGCAACCAAGAAGTATCGCGAGGTCTTCGCGTATGGCTTGCTGGGCGTCGCCGCCCTCTACTTCATCAGCGGCCTCTCGCTGCTCTTCAAGAGCGAAGCGGACAGCGGGCTGGCATTCACCGGCCGTGCCGGAGCATTCGGCTACCTGTTCGCCCACCCACTGCTGGTGATTGCCCTGGTAGGCGCTGTTGCCCTGGTCAGTGGCTTCGGCGAAGCGAGCAAGAACGCCAAGGCGGTCGTGCTGGCAGCGCTCGGCATCGGTGGCATCTCGGCACTCTTCGCGCTGATCTCCTGGCTCAGCGCCTTCGGAGCCGACACAGACACGTTCGGCCCGTCAGGGATTTTCGGGGGTGTCCTGCTGGCCGGCAAGATCGTCGGGATCTTCCTCGGGCTCGCGCAACTGATCTTCCTCGGCCTCGCCTTGTTCTTCGCGTGGTCCGTGTTCGAGAGGTTCCCGAAGCCCGTCAAGGCCACCCAGCCGCAGCAGTGGGGCCAGCAGGGCGGCTATGGCCAACAACAGGGTTGGGGCCAGCAAGCTCCGACGGACGCCGGCTACGGACAACCGCAGCAGGGCTGGGGGCAGAACCAGGGTTGGGGCCAGCAACCGAACCCGTCCGACCCGGCGTACGGGCAGCCTCAGCAGAGCTGGGGACAGGACTACGGTGCCGGTGGTCCGGCAGCGGCGGGCAGCACCGGATGGGGCGACCAGTCCGAGGCCCAAGCCGAGCATCAGGGTCACCCGGCCGCCAACTGGGAAGGCCAGCCGGCCCAGCAGACGTGGGGACAGCCGACCGAGCAGGAGCAGCCGACGTGGGCACCCCCTGCGGAGACGCAGCAAAGCTGGGGACAGCCGGCCGAGCCAGCCGCTGAGCCGGCTGAGGAGTCGCCGTACGCCGCGCCGAGCCATGCCTCGCCGCCGCCCACCTCAGAAGAGACGCAGGCCTGGGGCGAGCCGGTGGCAGACGATTCTGCGCCGCAGCCCGAGCCAGCCGCCGATCCGGCTGCGGAGAACGCGGAGGAGAAGAAGGACGACGAGCAGCCGCCGCAGCAGGGTGGCTGGTGGCAACAGCCCACCCCGTAGGTCTTCACGCGCGAGCGGGGACTTCCACCACGCGTTGACAGAACGCGCGAAACGGGCTGTTCCGGGCGGCCCGGGTGACTGCAGAGTTATCCCCAGTAGGTCGTCTGGGCCAGTCCGGCATGGGCCGTTCGGACGATTGGTTAGCAAATTCACGGCGTGTCGGGGCCGAATATCCCACTTCGCTTGACGTGGAGGTGCTTACGGGCATGTAATTTCACTCGTGTCGTTCAACGCGAGAAGGCACATCATCAGGTACAGCGAGGGTCGAGGAGGCGATGGACGTGCGAGAACTTGAATTGCTCGACGGCGACGCCGAAGAACTCATGTGGCAGGAGCGTGCCCTGTGTGCGCAGACTGACCCCGAGGCGTTCTTTCCGGAGAAGGGCGGCTCGACACGCGAAGCAAAACGCGTGTGCTTGTCATGCGATGTCCGTGGGGAGTGCTTGGAGTACGCCTTGATGAAGGACGAGCGGTTCGGCATCTGGGGCGGGCTGTCTGAGCGTGAGCGACGCAAGCTGAAGAAGCGCGCGGTTTAACACCTGTCTTTGGCAGCATGTGGGCCCGTTGAACAGGGCCGCTAGGGTAGGGCGCACCCCGCTGATCGGGGTCGGTCCACACTTCCCCTCGCGCTAGGTTGCCAGCAGACATGAGTCACCACATCGACTCTGCTGCGCGTCGCTTCGACGAGCAGGTGGCAGCAGTCGTCGTGGCTCACGATGGAGCCCGCTGGATTCCGCACCTTATTTCCGCCCTCGAGGCGAGCACGATCTTCCCCGACTACCTCGTCGCTATCGACACGGGTTCCACCGACGGCTCACGCGAGCTGCTCGTCGACGCCCTCGGATCGGGCGCCGTCCATGACACCGACTCCACCACCGGGTTCGGCGCAGCCGTGTCGACAGCGCTCAGCAGAAGCGACGGAGTTCGTCCTGACGCCCCGAGTGGCGGCTGGGTCTGGTTGCTCCACGACGACTGCGCTCCTTCGCCTGATGCCCTCGAGCAGTTGCTCGCCGTCGCCACGTCCGACCCCGAAATCGCCGTGGTCGGCGGCCGGATTCGCGCCTGGCCGCGAGCCCGAAGGCTGCTCGAGGTCGGGGTCACGATCACCGGCACCGGGCACCGTGAGACCGGTGTGGAGATCGGCGAGTACGACCAAGGACAACACGACGAACAGCGCGATGTCCTCGCGGTCAGTAGCGCCGGCATGCTCGTCCGGCGTGACGTCTGGGAGACGCTCGGCGGGTTCGACCCGGCCCTGCCGTTGTTCCGGGACGACGTCGACTTCGGTTGGCGGGTCAAGCGGGCGGGGCATCGGGTCGTTGTCGCTCCGAACGCCATCGTCTTCCACGCCGAGGCGGCAACTCGTGGCGTCAGGACCATCTCCAACACCTCTGCGAGTCCGCACCGGGGAGACCGCCGGGCGGCTTTGTTCATCCTGTTGGCGAACTGCAGTCCCTGGACGTTTCCCGTCCAGTACGTCCGGCTGTTCATCGGATCGCTGTTTCGATCCCTGGGCTATGCCGTGGGCAAGCTTCCGACGGCTGCGGTCGACGAGCTGGCGGCGGCAGCCAGCGTGCTCGGTCGTCCCTGGCGGATCGTGGCCGCGAGGTCACGCCGCCGCGCCACGGCCAACGCGCCGCCCAAGGTTGTGCGTCCGCTGTTGCCGAGATGGTGGACCCCCTACCTCAACGGCATCGACTCCCTGCTGAGCCGGTTCGCCGAAGGGGTCCGCGACACCGCCACTCAAGTCGCTGCCTCCGCGCGACGACTTCGGTCGGGTCGGGGCGACGCGTCGAGCCTCGACAGCGGCCCGGTCCCGGACGAGGCAGTCAACATTTCTGTCGGCGCCGGACCCGTCGTCTGGGCACTCGCCCACCCCATCCTGACGCTCACTGCTGGCCTGACGCTGGCGGCGATCATCGCATCGCGCGGTCAATGGGGCTCCGGCCTCTTGCAGGGTGGCGCGTTGCTCCCGGCGCCGGACTCGGCTTCGGCCTGGTGGCACACCTACACCGAGTCCTGGCACAGCGTGCGGCTCGGTTCGCGAGAGGCGGCGTCGCCGTACGTCGGGATGCTCAGCATCCTCGGCACCGTGCTGCTCGGGAAGGCCTGGCTGGCCGTCGATCTGCTCATGCTCTTCGCGGTGCCGCTGGCCGGAATCGGTGCCTACGTCGTCGCTCGTCGCCTGGTCACCAGCGTCGGCGCTCGCGTCTGGATGGCGGTGACGTATGCCCTGCTGCCCGTCCTGACCGGAGCGGTGGGCTCTGGTCACCTCGGTACGACGGTGGCGGCCGTTGGCTTGCCGTGGCTGGTCCGAGTAGCGATTCCCTTGGTCGACAATTCGGTAGCCGTCGATGGAGCGCCCGGCTGGCGGCCAGTCTTCGCCACCGGTCTCGTCCTCGCCGGTCTGGTTGCGTTCGCCCCCATCATCTGGCCGATGGCGATCGCGGCGGTGCTGGTGGCGACCATGTGGCTCGCCATGTCGGGGCGGCTGTCCTCCGCCTGGGGACTGTGGGTCGCGGCGGGCCTTCCCGTTCTCCTGCTGCTGCCTTGGTCGTTCCGGCTCTTCGCCGATCCGTCGCTGCTGCTGATGGAGGCGGGTCGCCTCGACCCGTCGACCGTGCCAGCAGGCGAGCAGGCGTGGCAGATTCCGCTCGGTCGGCTCTCCGCGGTCGGTGACGCGCCATGGTGGCTCACCGTCGGGATCATTCTCGCGGCGGTCGCGGCACTGTTGCGACCGGATCGGCGTGGCCGAGTGGCGGGCGCCTGGGTCGTGCTGGCACTGGCGTTGGGCACAGCGGCGGTCCTGGCCCAAACGGTGGTGACGGCCCCGGGAACGAACGAGCAGTTCTACGCGTGGGCTGGGGTTCCGGTGCTCGTTGCCCAGGGGGCCGCGATCGTGGCGGCAGGCTTCGCGTCCGACGGCGTGAACAGGTTCATCGGCTCGGGCACCTTCGGGTGGCGGCAGCCCGTGGCAGCTGGCACCGCGGTGCTCGCTGGCCTCGCTCCCGTCGCGGGAATCGCCTGGTGGGTGGTCACGGCAGAGCACGGTGAGCTCTCCCGTCATCAGGCATCGGCGTTGCCGGCGTACATGCTCGATGCGGTCGACGCCCCTGCGCAGCAACGGATTCTGGTGGTCCGGGCCACCGATGACGGCGGCACGACAAGTAACACCTACACCGTGTACTCCGACGACGGCTTCCGCCTCGGTGATGAAAGCGTGGTCACGGGCGACGGAACGGAGGGCCTCACGGGACTGGTCACCGACCTGTTGTCGGAGGGCCAGCCCGAAGACGTCACCCGGCTCGCTGACTACGGCATCGCGTACGTCGTGTTGCCCTCTCCCGCCGACACCGACCAGATCGCTCAGCTCGACGGTCTCCCCGGGCTGACCCGAGCGTCCACGAACACCCGGCAGCTAGCCGGGTGGCAGGTCAACCTGCCCACTGGACTGGTCCGGCTGATCGACCCTGACAAGGCGCTGTCCGCCAAGTCCGCCACCGTGCTCCCCGCGAAAGGCGGACGGGCCAGGGAGGACGTCGAGGCCGGCTCGGACGAGCGAGTGGTCGTCGTCGCGACCGGGAGCGGCGACGGCTTCGAAGCTCAGCTTGACGGGCAGGACCTTGACGCGGCGGACGTCGATCCCGGCACCGGGTTTTCCGTCGGCTCCGACGCGGGAACGTTGGAGGTCGACCCCGGTGGGCACCGTCCGTGGTGGGTGCTCCTGCAAACGTTGTGCCTCGTGGTGGCTGCGGTCTTCGCGACGCCGTCCATTGAGCTTCGACAGAGCCCAGTCGAGGAGGACGAATGAGCGAGCGCAAAAGCGGAATCGTCGGTGTTGTGGCCCTCCTTGTGGCCGCGCTCGCTGTGTTCGCGATGTCGGCAGCGTCACCGGCGCCCGAGGCGATCGACCTCAAGCCGGACGTCGTACCCAGCAGCTCCGTTCAACTCAGCTGCCCCGAGTCACCGGCTAACCGACGCGAGAGCACGTCGATGTTTGCGGTCGCCCCACCTGGTGGCCAGACGACCGGCGACAGAGCCAACGGGTCGCTCATCGCATCGCCGTTGTCCTCCTCCGCACGGGATGCCGTCGGCACGAGCGACGAAGTCGGCGTGCCAGTTTCGACACCCCTCAGGCGTGCCGACAAACCGTCGATCACCGTGACGGGCAAGGGTGGCCTGGCGGCCGGGGCGTTCGCCGGGCAGGAGTCGGTCTTTGACGATCAGCGGGTGTCTGGTCTCGCAGTCTCGGCCTGCCAGCAGCCGGCTGACAGTTGGTGGCTCAACGCCGTCGATACGAGTGTGGGCTCGACCGCGCGGCTCGTGCTGTCCAACCCGACTCCGGCTGTCGCGGTGGTGGACTTGAAGTTCTACGGGCCCGACGGCCCGGTCAACGCCGTAGGTGCACGCGGCATCCCGTTGGCACCGCATTCGCGTGACTCGGTTGACCTCGCGAGGTTTGCGCCGGGTCTTGATGGGCTCACCTTGCATGTGTTGGCCGAGCGAGGTCGGGTGACAGCCGCAGTCAACGTCAGTCGCGTCAACGGTGCGACACCGGCGGGAAACGACTGGATCTCACCCGCTGACGAGCCGTCCACCGACCTGGTCGTCAACGCCGGCGACGGAGGTCCTGGTGACCAGCGGCTCGTGGTCACCAACCCCGGCCGTCGAGATGCGCTCGTGCAAGTGCGCGTGCTCGGCGAGTCAGGACCCTTCACCCCCACGGGTCTCAAGGACCTGGAGATCAAGCCCAGTCGATCCCGCATGCTGAACATCAGTGGCATTACCGACAGCACGTCGGCTGCGCTGAACGTCACGTCCACGGTCGAAGTCACCGCCGCGACTGTGAGCGAGCGATCGCGCAACCCCCTTGATTTCACGGTGACCACGAGCAGTCCGGCCTTGCGCGAACCGGCAGTCGTACCGGTGTTCAGCGGCACGACCGGCACGCTGGCGTTCACCACGGTCAAGGACGGTGGCGGGAGAGTCGAGCTCGAGATGTACGACGACAACGGCGACTCGCTCGGCACTGAACCCGTGAACGTCAGGGCCGGCGCCACGGCGATCTGGAGTGACAAGCTGCCACGTCGGACGGCGTACCTGGTGGTCACGGTTCGCGATGGCGCTGGTCTGCAAGGAGTCGTGACCTATCACAACGGTGCGGGCCTGGCGTCGATGCCGATCGTCTCGGGGGAGTGGACCGTCAGTCGCCCGGCCGTCAGGCCAGCCCCCTGAGGTGCGGTGGAATCAGGCGTCGGTCGAGCGCAGCACGCGCAGGTGGCCGCGCCGGCCGACTTCGATCCCGTTGCCTGACGGTTCATCCACGACCCTCGGTCGCGCAGCCTCTCGCACGGCCTCGGCCAGGGCCACCAGGTCATCGACCGTGGGGCCGAGCATCGCGGGATCTGCGGCCAGCCGAATGACCTCCCAACCACGAGGAGCGCTGAGTCGTTCGGCGTGAGCCTCGCACAGGTCATAGGCGTGCGGTTCGGCGTAGGTGGCCAGCGGCCCGAGTACAGCGGTCTGGTCGGAGTACACGTAGGTGAGCGTCGCCATGGCGGATCGCGAGCAGGCGCTGCGGGAACAGGCGCGACGTCGACTCACGAGGTGACGCTACCGCCCCGCGCGGCTGCCTCGGCGTATTGGACGGGGATCAGGCGACGTGTCCCCCCGCGAGGCAGTTGGTAAGTCCCTCGCCAAGTGACCCGTGGTGGAGGTCGGTATCCACTTTGTGAAAGAACCTCCACCACGCGCCACTAGGGTTTGCCTCGTGAAGAAGCCTGCGCCGTCCGTCCCGACCGCTTCTGTGGTGGGGCTTCGTCGCGGGCTGGCGCGAAACCGCCACGGACGAGGGTTGCGTGGGCCGTTGGCTCTGCCGGGGCCACTCAACCCGGACGGTTCGCGCGTGGGACAGACGCGAAGTGAGGAGTTCGACGAGCTCGTGCTCTCGCTGGTGGAGCGGTTGGCATCACGATGGGAGTCCGACCTCGAAGACGTCGAGTTCGGCACCGAAGACATTCCGCAGATCCCCGACGACTGGCAGGACGAGCCGGTTCCGTTCGGTTCGTTGATCCGGGCCGGTCCGTCGAACCCCGCTCGCATCGTCTTGTTTCGGCGGCCGATCGAGCTGCGCGCCAAGACACGCATCGAGCGCACGGCCCTCATCAACGAGGTGCTGGTCGAACACATCGCCGAGCTGCTGGGCCGCGACCCGAACGAGATCGACCCCTGACACGCACGCTCTCGGCACGGTCCGACGAGGCCCGGCGCTCTGCAAGGATGGCGGCGTGCCGGACCTCGCAGCGATCTTCAAGGCGTACGACGTCAGAGGTCTCGTTCCTGAGCAGTTCGACGAACCGACCGCACGGCTGATCGGCCGAGAGTTCGCGGCCGAAGTGGTCGACGGCAGCTCTGATCCGGCGGTGGTCATCGGATACGACATGCGCTCGACATCGCCGGGCCTCGCATCGTCGTTTGCCGAAGGAGTTCGGGACACGGGAGCCGACGTGGTGATGATCGGCTTGGCCTCGACCGACGAGCTGTACTTCGCCTCGGGACGGTTGGGACTGGCCGGCGCCATGTTCACCGCGTCTCACAACCCGGCGGCGTACAACGGCATCAAGCTGTGTCGGGCGGGCGCGGTTGCCCTCGCGGACGCCACCGGTCTCGATGCAATCCGGCGGCGGGTTGAGCTTGGCAAGACCGGCTCCGTCGACGAAGCCAGTCGCGGGACGATCGAGGAACGCGACATGCTCGAGAGCTACGCCCGCCACCTGCACGGCATCGTCGAAGTCACCGGACGTCGGTTGCGTGTCGTCATCGACGCCGGCAACGGGATGGCCGGCCACACCGTTCCTGCCGTCTTCGAGAGCTTGGCTGTCGACGTCGTTCCGCTCTACTTCGAGCTCGATGGGTCGTTCCCGAATCACGAGGCCAACCCGCTCGACCCGGCCAACCTGGTCGACCTCCAACGCGCCGTGGTCGACTCTGGCGCAGATCTCGGACTCGCGTTCGACGGTGACGCCGATCGATGTTTTGCGGTCGATGAGCAGGGCATGGTGATCTCACCGTCGGCGTTGACGGCCCTGATCGCCGTTCGGGAGCTGGAGCGCGAGCCCGGAGCTCACGTGATCCACAACCTGATCACGAGCAAGGCTGTGCCTGAGATCATCAGGGCGCACGGCGGGGTTCCCGTGCGGACGAAGGTCGGGCACTCGCTCATTAAGGCCCGGATGGCCGAGGTCAAGGCGATCTTCGGCGGCGAGCACTCTGGCCACTTCTACTTCCGCGACTTCTGGTGTGCCGACTCAGGCATGCTCGCGGCGCTGCACTTGCTGGCAGACTTGGCCGGGGCTGACGTGCCTGTCTCGGCCTTGGTGGCCGACTTGGACCCCTATGTCGCGTCCGGAGAGATCAACTGTCCGGTCGAGGACGCGGAGGCCATCATGGCGTCCATCGCCGCCCGGTACGGCACTGCCGAAGGAGTGCGCCTGGACCGGCTCGACGGGCTGAGCGTGATAGGTGAGGATTGGTGGTTCAACGTCCGCGCGTCCAACACCGAGCCGGTACTCCGGCTCAATGTGGAGGGCGACACCGAGGACACCATGGTCGACGTACGCGACGCCGTGCTCGACGTCATGCGGAGCAACACCCGATGAGGAGAGATGCATGAAGTTGGACCCCGTGCTGCTCGACATCTTGGTCTGCCCTGACTGCAAGGGCTCCTTGACCGTCGACCATGACCACGACGAGCTCGTCTGCAACGGCTGCGGCCTGATCTACCCCGTGCGTGACGACATCCCGGTCATGTTGGTGGATGAGGCGCGTCGGCCGGAGTCGGCAGAGGCAACGCCGGCTGACGATGAGGGCGTCGGGACCGATACCCCGGCAGCAGCTGACGACGACCAGGCCTAGCCACACATGGCCGACTTCTTCGACGACACTCGTCTCGACGACCCCGAGGCTCTTGCAGCCGCCGACGAGCCACTGCGATGGCTGGCGGGTGCGGGCGCACGGGTCAGGCTCGAGGCGGGCGGTGCCGCCGACGCGATCCGTGAGCTTGACCGCGACGGTGTTCCGCGCGCCATCGTGGCCGCGGGATCAGATGCCCGGTTGCTCCGCGCGGTGCTCGAACCTTGGTGCCCGGTTCCGTTCGTCGCGTGGCCCGGACCGGGGCTTCCCGGTTGGGCAGGTGCCCTCGACCTGGTGATCGTGCTCGCGCCGGCCGGTGGTGACGGTGACACCGCCTCGGCCGTGCGTGAGGCAGTCCGCCGCGGCTCCTCGCTGATCGCTGCCTGCCCGCCACATTCGGTGATCGCGGAGCACGCACGGGGCCGACACAGCAGTGTGCTGCCGACCCAGACCGACGACTCACTTGCTGTTGCCGTCGTCATGCTCCAGGCGTTGCACCAAATCGGGGTCGGCCGTGAGATCGATGCCGACGACATCGCACGCACGCTCGACCAGGTGGCGATCACGTGCTCACCGCACCGCGACATCTCCTCCAACCCGGCGAAGGACCTGGCTCTCTTCCTCGCCGACACCGCCCCACTCGTGTGGGGCGGTTCGGTCCTCGCGGCTCGTGCGGCCCGTCGCGTTGCCGAGGCCATTCGGCGCGCGACCGGACGCCCTGCGCTGGCCGCCGACGCCGGCCATCTGCTTCCCGTGCTCGAGGCCACTCGGGCCCGGGACGTGTTCGCCGACGCCCTCGACGACGAGGAGAGTGGCTCGACGAGACCCGGCCTGCTCGTGCTCGACGATGGAGCCGACGAGGCCACGATCCGTGAGCTACGCGGTCGGCTCACTACGGTGGCCAACGCGCACGACGTACGCAGTCAGACGATTGCCGCCGCCGAAGGCCCCGAGATGGGCCGGTACGCCGCCCTGCTCAACACCGGAACATACGCCGCTACGTATTTGGGGCTGGGGCTCGCCAAGACCGCGGCGAGGTCTGACCGGGGCTCAACGGTCCGCAGCACGGAAGAGAGCGATGACTAGATGAGCACCGGTAACTCCACGAGGGCCATCGTTGCGGCGCTGGCGGCGAACCTGGGTATCGCCGTGACCAAGCTCGTGGCCTGGGGACTGACCGGTGCGTCGTCGATGCTCGCCGAGTCCATCCACTCGATCGCCGACTCGGCAAACCAGGCGCTGCTGCTGGTCGGCGGAAGACGGTCGCGTCGCGCACCGACAGCTGAGCATCCGTTCGGCTACGGCCGGGAGCGGTACGTCTACGCGTTCATTGTGTCGATCGTGCTGTTCTCGGTCGGTGGGCTGTTCGCTCTGTACGAGGCCTACCACAAGTACCACGAGATCCATGAGGGTCATGAGAACGAACTCCTCACGAGCGACTACTGGTGGGTGCCGATCGCCGTGCTGGTGGCCGCCATCGCGATGGAGAGCTACTCGTTCAAGACGGCCATCGCGGAGTCCAACAAGATCCGCGGCGATGAGAGCTGGAGCCAGTTCGTCAGTAAAGCCAAGGCGCCGGAGCTTCCCGTCGTACTGCTCGAGGACTTTGCCGCGCTCCTTGGCCTGGTCTTCGCGCTGTTCGGGGTGGGACTCACGTTGCTCACCGACAACGGCTACTGGGACGTCGCCGGTACGGTCGCGATCGGCCTGCTGCTCGTGGCTGTCGCAGTGGTCCTGGCGATCGAGACCAAGAGCCTGCTGCTCGGCGAGGCAGCCAACGTGGGAAATGTGGCTGCGATCGAGGAGCAGCTCCTCGCGGGCGAACACGTGCTGGAGATCATCCACATGCGGACCCTGCATGTCGGGCCCGAACAGATCCTGGTGGCTGCGAAGATCTCGGTCGCGCCGACGGACAGCGCCCAGGTCGTGACCGACACGATCAACGAAGCGGAGGAGCGAATCCGCCGGGCGGTGCCCGAAGCTCAGTACATCTTCATTGAACCCGACATCAAGTACTGACGAGGTCGGCGACTACCTCGACGGCACGGTCGAGCTCGTCCTCGGTGTTGTAGTAGTGCGGCGAGAGGCGAACCAGCGGATGGACGTCGCGTATCTCGGTGTCGAACTGGGCGTGCTCGGGCACGGTCGTCGACACGTTGACTCCGGCCCGGTCGAGCGCCGCGACCACGTCCGTTACGGGGACGCCCTCGACTCGGGCAGTCACGATGGCGCAGCGGACGCGACCCAGGTCGTAGGTGGTAACTCCCGGCACTGCGTCGAGCTGACTCCGCAGCCGCGTCCCCATGGCGAGCGTGCGTTCAGCGATCGACTCCATGCCCAGGTCAAGGCCCTGCCGGACAGCCGCACCAAGGCCAAGAATGCTGACGTAGTTGTTCTCCCAGGACTCGAACCGTCGAGCGCCGTCGACCCAGCGGATTCCACGCTCTCTGTCCCACGTCGCCGAGCGGATCTCGGCCACGAACGGGTCGAGCTGGTCGAGGGCGCGGCCGCGCACCCAGAGGAACCCCGTCCCCCGCGGCCCGCGGAGGAACTTGCGCCCGGTGACGGTGAGCAGGTCGACGCCGAGCTCGTCGACGTTGACGGGGAACTGTCCCACCGACTGGGCCGCGTCGAGGAGGAACAAGACGCCGGCGTCGTTCGCGATGCGGCCGATCTCAGCAGCCGGGTTGACCAGTCCGCCGCCGGTCGGCACGTGGCTCACACCTATCAGCTTGGTGCGATCGTCTACGAGGCCTGCCAGCGCTGCCGTGTCGAGTTGGCCATCGGAGTCGTTGGGTACGACGACGACTTCCGCCCCGCGGCGTTTGGCGATCTGCTGATACGCGAGCACGTTGCTGCCGTACTCGGAGCGGCCGGTGAGGATCTTGTCGCCCGGCTGGAAGGGAACCGAGTAGAAGGCGGCGTTCCACGCGTGGGTTGCGTTGTCGAACAGCGCGATCTCGCTACTTGCGCCACCGATCAGCTCAGCCAGGTTGTCGTACGTCGCGGAGATCTGTTCCTGCGCCGCGTCGGCCGCCTCATAGCCCCCGATCTCCGCCTCGAGGCGCAAGTGTCCGGTCATCGCGTCGAGAGTGGACTGGGTCATCAGGGCAGCGCCGGCGTTGTTGAGGTGCACCCGGTGGGCACATCCGGGGGTCTCAGCCCTCAGAGCAGCGATGTCCACGTCCACACCTCTCACGATTTTCCAGCGGCTTATCCCAGCACCTATGCTGGGATCGCCCCCTTCCGGGGCTTCGCGTCACCCACCATCGCAGAGAGCTCAGAGGAACACGTATGGACTTCAAGGTTGCTGACCTGTCGCTGGCCGAGTTCGGCCGCAACGAGATCATGCTCGCCGAGCACGAGATGCCGGGCCTGATGGCCATGCGGGAGCGCTACAGCGACTCCAAGCCGCTCACCGGTGCGAAGATCGCCGGCTCTCTCCACATGACCGTGCAGACTGCCGTGCTGATCGAGACGCTGGTCGCTTTGGGCGCAGAAGTCCGCTGGGCCAGCTGCAACATCTTCTCCACCCAGGACCACGCTGCGGCGGCTGTTGCCGTGGGACCGACCGGTACGCCGGACGACCTTAAGGGTGTCCCCGTGTTCGCGTGGAAGGGCGAGACCCTTCCCGAGTACTGGTGGTGCACGGAGCAGATCCTCACGTGGCCCGGCGGCGAAGGCCCCACTGATTCATTCGATGGGGCCGAGAGAGGCCCCAATATGATTCTCGACGATGGCGGCGATGCCACTCTGCTCGTGCACCTCGGTGTCGAGTACGAAAAGCAGGGTGCGGTCCCCGCTCCTGAGTCCACCGACAACCTCGAGCTCCGCGAGATCCTCAAGGTCCTCACCCGCACGGTCGCCGAGGAGCCGACGAAGTGGACCTCGGTCGCCAACGGCATCAAGGGCGTCACCGAGGAGACCACCACCGGCGTCCACCGCCTCTACGAGCGCCAGCGTGACGGCGCCCTGCTCTTCCCGGCGATCAACGTCAACGACTCGGTCACGAAGTCGAAGTTCGACAACAAGTACGGCTGCCGGCACTCCCTCATCGACGGCATCAACCGCGCCACCGACGTCCTGATCGGCGGGAAAGTTGCCGTCGTGTGCGGGTACGGCGACGTCGGCAAGGGTTGCGCCGAGTCGCTGCGCGGCCAGGGGGCTCGCGTCATCATCACCGAGATCGACCCGATCTGCGCTCTCCAGGCGGCCATGGACGGTTACCAGGTTGCGACCCTCGACGAGGTGATCAGCGATGCCGACATCGTCATCACGGCCACCGGTTGCTACAAGGTCGTGACGGCCGAGCAGATGGGCAAGCTGAAGCACCAGGCGATCCTCGGCAACATCGGCCACTTCGACAACGAGCTCGACATGGCCGGTCTCGAAGCCGTCGACGGCATCGAGCGCAAGACGATCAAGCCGCAGGTCGACTTGTGGACGTTCCCCGACGGGCACTCGATCATCGTGCTCAGCGAGGGCCGGCTGATGAACCTCGGCAATGCGACCGGCCATCCGTCGTTCGTGATGTCGAACTCGTTCACCAACCAGGTGCTGGCGCAGATCGAGATATACACGAAGCCCGACGAATACCCGACCGACGTCTACACGTTGCCGAAGCACCTTGACGAGGAAGTTGCTCGGCTCCACCTCGGCGCACTCGGCGTATCGTTGACGACGCTCACCGACGAGCAGGCGAAGTACCTCGGCATCAGTGCTCAAGGACCCTTTAAGTCTGACCAGTACCGCTACTGACGGGCCCACGCGTGACCCGCACCCATGCGGGGGAAGCTGACGTACGACGCTTAGCGTCATCACGACGTACCCTTCTTGTACGGTCAACATGCCGTGCTAGGCACGCCCTACCCGGGGCAGACACGAGGGGACAACGTGGAACCTGTGAGAAGCCATCGAGGCAAGATCCTCGTTGTCGACGACGACTCGTCGCTGGCAGAAATGCTGACGATCGTCTTGCGCAACGAGGGCTTCGAGCCGCGCGTCTGCTCAACGGGCGATCGTGCGATGGCGACAGTTCGGGACTTCAAGCCCGACATCGTGCTGCTCGACCTGATGCTGCCGGGCAAGGACGGCGTCGACGTCTGCAAAGAAATCCGCGCGGAGTCGGGAGTGCCGATCATCATGCTCACCGCCAAGAGCGACACCGTCGATATCGTGGTCGGGCTGGAGTCGGGGGCCGATGACTATGTCGTCAAGCCGTTCAAGCCCAAGGAGTTGGTGGCCCGGCTTCGCGCTCGGCTGCGCAAGTTCGAGGAAAGTGCACCCGAGGCGCTCGACATCGGCGATCTCACGATCGACGTCGCTGGCCACACCGTGAAGCGCGAAGGTGAGGCGCTCTCGCTTACGCCCCTGGAATTCGACCTGCTCGTGTGCCTGGCGCGCAAGCCTTGGCAGGTCTTCACCCGCGAGGTGCTGCTCGAGCAGGTGTGGGGCTATCGCCACGCCGCCGACACCCGGTTGGTCAACGTGCACGTGCAACGGCTCCGGTCCAAGGTCGAGATCGACCCAGAAAACCCACAGATTGTGCTCACCGTGCGTGGCGTGGGCTACAAGGCCGGCGAGGCGGCAGGCAGCAGGTAGCAGGTGGAGCAGGACGGCGGTAAGCAGCGACAGGAGCGGGCCTCACCGCAGGGTGAGCGGCCGCCCAGCGCTGAGCCCCGAGCCAGTGCCAACATGCGGTCGGTCATGACTGTGGTCATGACACCCGTGCGCCAGCTCGCTCAGCTGTGGCGGCGGTCGATCCAGGCTCGCGTGGTCATCGGCACCGTGACGCTGTCCGCCATCCTCGCGATCCTCGCCGGATGGGTGCTGCTCACCCAGGTCACCAACGGTCTGCTCGACAGCAAGTTGCAGGCCTCACTTGCCCAGGCATCCGCGGGTGTCGACACGGCCCAGTCCAAGCTCGACGGCGCCGAGGTCACCGACGTGTTCGACGTGGGACCGCTGCTCAAGGGGCTGATCGAGGTGCTGGCGCCGCGTGACCAGGCCCGCGACGACTTCGGTGTCGTCATCATCGGCCCGCTCGAGCAGACCGACGGGACAGTGTCGACGACCGGTGGCAGCAGGGCCACGGGCGATATCGACCCCGCCTCGTCGATTCCGGCTTCCGTGCGTGACCAGGTGAGCGACGAGCCCGGCACCTGGTGGGCCTACACGACCGTTCACTTCGACGATCCCGACCTCCAGACCGTGCCCGGTCTCGTCGTCGGCTCGCAGATCAGTGTCAGTGGGACGGGGGAGCGCTACGCCCTGTTCTACGTGTTCCCCCTCAAGGAACAGCAGCAGTCGCTGTTCCTTGTGCGCAGCGCCCTCATTACCACTGGAGCTCTGCTCGTTGTCCTCCTCGGCATCATCGCGTGGCTGGTCACCCGGCAAGTGGTTACCCCTGTCCGACTCGCCCGTCGTATCGCCGAGCGACTCGCGGCTGGACGACTCGAAGAGCGCATGCACGTGCGGGGTGAGGACGACATCGCTCGCCTCGGTGTGTCGTTCAACCAGATGGCTAGCAGCCTGCAGCAGCAGATCCGACAGCTCGAAGAGCTTTCTCGCGTCCAGCATCGGTTTGTCGCCGACGTCAGTCATGAGCTCCGCACGCCGCTGACCACCGTGCGGATGGCCGCCGATGTGCTGTACGACGCCAAGGTCAACTTCGACCCGGCCACAGCACGATCCGCCGAGCTGTTGGCGGCCGAGCTCGATCGCTTCGAGGGTCTGCTCACCGACCTGCTCGAGATCAGCCGCTTCGATGCTGGCGCTGCCGTCCTCGACCTCACCGACGTCGACCTGCGCGAGGTGGTGGGCCAGGTCGTTGCGTCGGCTGCCGCCCTGGCCGAAAGCCGTGGGAGCCGGCTCACGCTGACCGCGCCACCTGCGCCTTGCGTAGCGGAGGTCGATGTGCGCCGGATCGAGCGCATCGTCCGCAACCTCGTGGTCAACGCCATCGAGTACGGCGCGGGGAGCGACGTGCACGTCCGGGTGGCGGCCACCACCACAACGCTCGCGATCTCGGTGCGTGACCAGGGCGTCGGGCTCAAGCCTGGCGAAGAAGTGCTGGTCTTCAACCGCTTCTGGCGAGCAGACCCCGCGCGGGCGCGCACCCGAGGCGGTACGGGGTTGGGGCTTTCGATCGCCGTGGAAGACACCATGTTGCACTCCGGTCGCCTCGATGCCTGGGGCGAGCCGGGCATTGGCTCCGTCTTCAGGCTGACGCTGCCACGTCGGGCCGGAGGCCCGCTTGGTGAGTCACCGTTGCCCCTGGTGCCCTTCGAGCGTGCTCCGGTGGCGGTCGGAGCGCCGTACGCCCGCTATCCCCACGACCATCGGCGTGGTGTGTTGTGATCCGCCACAGCAGCCTTGCTCGCGTCGCAACGTTGGCGCTGGTCGTCGTAGCAGCGACCGCTTGCGTGTCGATACCTGAGAGCTCGTCGGTCCACCAGGGTCGAGCCGTGGGTGCTCAAGAAGAGCCGCCCTTGAGCAGCAACGTCCCCGACGGTCCTCGGCCCGGCGCTGGCCGCAAAGAGGTCGCGGCGGGATACCTCAACGCGATGATGGCCTACCCACAGGACGCCTCGATCGTCCGACAGTTCCTGACAGCGCAAGCGGCAGGCAACTGGGACCCCTCGGACGGACTCGTCGTCTACACCGACCTGACGTTGTCGGAGACCACTGACGCGGTGGCGTTGCGAGCGAGGGCCATGGGGTCCCTCGACGCGCGCGGCTCGTGGACGACCGCGACGCCTGGGGGAGGCGGGATCAGCAGCGAGCTCGACATGCGCCGCGTCAACGGGGAGTGGCGGCTCGCCAATCCGCTCACGGGAACGTTTGTCGACCGCGACTACTTCGACAGCTACTACGACGCGTTTTCGCTGTACTTCTTCGACTCGACGCGCAGCGTGCTCACCCCTGACCCGGTGTACCAGCTGCTGGGCGAGACCTTGGCCACGTCCTTGGTCAAGGACTTGCTGGCCGGCCCCACCGACGATCTCGGGGGCGTCGTCACGAGCGGCGCGCTACCCACCACCGCCCTTGACGTGTCGGTTTCTATCTCGGAAGCCGGGGTGGCCGAAGTACCGCTGACAGATGAGATTCTGCAGCTCTCGGCGGATGACCGCAGGCTCTTCGCGGCCCAACTCACGTGGACGTTGCAACCCATCGATGAGATCAAGACCGTCGTCGTGACTGTGGATGGTGCTCGGCTCGATCTCGGGGTGGGTACGGAGATCGGCGTCGATGAGTTCCCGGGCTTCGACCCCGCGGGGTTGGCCGCGAGCAGACAGTTGTATGCGCTTTCAGGGCAAGGTCTCGTGAGCGTCTCCAACAACGACACGACGACCGTACCGGGTCCGGTCGGGCCGATCTCTCGGACGTCACGGTGGGCGGCAGTAGACCCGAACGCTGCCCAGGCAGCTGTCGTGAGCCGGGACGGCAGCACGGTCTCGGTGACGACGATGTCGGCGGCTGCCACGGGCAGCTCGGTGTGGTTCCGCGGCGGCAGCAATGTGCTGCGCCCGTCCTGGGACGTGCATGAGGTGTTGTGGATCATCGACAACGCCGCCAACGGTGCGAAGCTGTATGTCTCTACGGGGGAGGGTGGCCGCGAGCTCGAGGCCCCGGGCATCACGGGGAAGAACGTCAAGTCGTTCGCCGTGTCCCGCGACGGTGTCCGCCTGGCTGCCCTGATCGGCCGCGGCTCGGACACCAAGCTCGTCATCTCGGTGATCGACCGCAACCCGGCGAAGGTCGGACAGGTGTCGTTGCGACCGGCGCAGACCGTCGTGAGCCCAGAGGTTTCGCCTACCAACATGAGTTGGCTCGCCTGGATGAGCCCGACCTCGATAGCGGTGCTCGCTGAGGACGCGGGCGGTGAACGGCAGCCGTTCGAGTTCAGCATCGACGGCTCGACCGTGCCGGCCGGTGTCGCCGGCTTCCTTCCGATCCGCCCCACCAGTCTGGCCGCGGGACCGAACGCCGACGCCCGGCTGTTGATCGGCGACAACAGCGGCGCGCTCTACATCTACTCTCCCGACGCGCAATGGGTCAGCTTCGGGGGAGCGACCAGGGTTCGTGCGCCGGTCTATCCCGGCTGATCCGTCGTCCTCCACGTCGTCTTCCACAACTCCTCTCCTCCCGTGAAGTTCTCCACAGCGAGCCCTGAACCCCTGCCAGGCATGGCCGTCCCCGCGAACGATGGGACCGATGACCAGCCATCGCGAACTCGGCGCAGCTTCGATCGACCTCCTGCTCGGTGGGCAGTGTGTCGGCTGCGAACGTCCAGGGACAGCGTTGTGCGCACGCTGCGGTGCCGCGTTTGAAGGATTGCCGTTTCGCAGCTCGCCCACTCCCTGCCCTCAGGGT
Source organism: uncultured Actinomycetota bacterium (assembly GCA_963746185.1). Classification (GTDB taxonomy): domain Bacteria; phylum Actinomycetota; class Actinomycetes; order Propionibacteriales; family Nocardioidaceae; genus CAVVAE01. Next base: position 447,370 of record CAVVAE010000004.1, on the reverse strand, counting down.
TTGTCGTGCGTGATGGCGGTTGCGGCGTACGACGGTGTGGCCCGGGCAGCCCTGATCGCTCACAAGGAGGAGGGTCGACTCGCCTTGAGCCGACCCCTCGGACGTGCTCTCGCGCTATCGGTCTTCGGCGTCCTTTCCTTGTCAGACCGACCGGCATCGGCTGTGGTGCACCTGGTCCCGGTGCCGTCACGTGCCCGGGTCGTGCGTGAGCGCGGGCATGATCCGCTGCTCCGGATCACCCGCGAGTGCGGTCGGGCACTGCGCCGGGCCGGAGTCGCAGCCTCGGTAGACCCCGCGTTGCGGTTCACTCGCGCCGTTGTCGATCAGTCGGAGCTCGCGGCAAACGATCGCGCGAGCAATCTCGCTGGAGCGTTCGAGATACGCCGGCGACGCGGCCTTGGTGGAGTGTCCGCCATCGTGGTCGACGACATTGTGACGACCGGGGCGACCGCAGCCGAGGCCGTGCGCGCGCTTCGCGTTGCCGGCGCGCAAGTGCTCGGCGTCGCAGTCGTCGCGGCCACCCGTCGTCGTACTCCCTCACGGACGCCCTGAGGTCCCGGATTTTTCACATCGCTATCCGCTGCCCGACCGAGCGGCTACTGTCGAGACATGGCACCCGTCCGGGTCCGTGGTTGCGCCACGAGGGCCTCGATCCTTCGAGGCTCCCCGAGGCAAGCCGATGCCAGCCGCAGGCGAAACGGCCCACGTAAGGTCGTCGGGGCCCTTCTGCAGTCCCGTCGATCGATCACGGAGCGGCTTAGCAGTAAGTCCTGCCCCGGTGGAGGGTCAGAACCCCTCCGTCTCCGGGAGAAGGTCGTTAGTGGCACAAGCTGCGAAAACCTCAGCAGGCGAGTGTGGGGACGAAGACCAGGTCGGCCGGACGGGTGTCAGGTCTTGTATCCACATGGGCGAAGCCTCGGTTCGAGGTCCCGCTCTCATCCCCAAGGAGGCACGTGTGGAAGTCGTGGTCAAGGGTCGTCACTGCGAAGTGTCGGAGCGTTTCCGCAGTCACGTTGAGGAAAAGCTGGAGCGGCTGGAGAAGTATGACCAGCGCGTCATCCGCGTCGACGTCGAGGTGTCCAAGGAACCCAACCCGCGCCTGTCCGACCAGTCCGTGCGCGTGGAGATCACGATTCGCAGCAAAGGGCCGGTGATCCGCGCTGAGGCCGCCGCCGAAGACAAGATGTCCGCCCTGGACAAGGCTGTCGAGCGACTGAGCGCCCAGGCGCGGAAGGCCTCCGACCGCCGCCGAGTTCACCACGGAGCCCGCACTCCCAAGTCGCTTGCGCAGGCCATGGCGGCCAATGCCACGGAGCGACCCGAAGCTGTCGTCGAGGACGACGAGGTCGTGGAGCGCAAGGCCGGTCCGATCACCGTGATGGGCGAAGGCCCGCCCGTCGTACGCGAAAAGACGCATCCGGCGGCGCCCATGACGCTCGACCAGGCGCTCTATGAGATGGAGCTCGTCGGACACGATTTCTACCTGTTCATCGACAAGGAGAGCGAGCAGCCCTCCGTGGTCTATCGGCGCAAGGGCTACGACTACGGGGTGATTCGCCTCACCGACTGACTTCGACGCACCCATTGTGCAGGGGCACTGTTGCGTGCCTGGGTTGACGTGCTCGGACCGCGTCCGCTGGCACAGTTTGGCCACTCAGCCGCGCGGGGTAGGTCATGTCTGACATGATTTCCGGCATGGAAGAGGTCGCAGAGTTCTCACCGCGACGCGAGCCAATTCGCGTCGTGGTCGTTGACGACCAAGAGCTCTTCCGCCGAGGTCTCATCATGCTGGTGGCCGCCGAGGACGATATCGACGTCGTCGGTGAAGCCTCTGACGGCGACGAGGCGGCCGAACTCGCCGCCCGGCTGGTGCCCGATGTGGTGCTGATGGACGTTCGGATGCCGAAACGCTCCGGGATCGAGGCCTGCAGCACGATCAAAGAGGTGGCACCGTCCGCCAACATCATCATGCTGACCGTGTCCGACGAAGAGGGTGACCTCTACGACGCCATCAAGAACGGCGCCTCCGGCTATCTCCTCAAGGACGCCTCGATCGACCAGGTCGCCCAGGCGATCCGGGTCGTCGCCGACGGACAGTCGCTGATCAGCCCGTCGATGGCCGCCAAGCTGCTCGAGGAGTTCAAGACGATCTCGCGGGCAGGGACCAAGTCCGAGGTCGTCTTGCCACGACTCACCGATCGCGAGCTTGAAGTGCTCAACCTCGTCGCCCGTGGACAGAACAACCGCGAGATTGCTCGCGACCTCTACATCAGTGAGAACACCGTGAAGAACCATGTGCGCAACATCTTGGAGAAGCTGCAGTTGCACTCCCGGATGGAAGCCGTGATGTACGCCGTTCGCGAGAAGCTGCTCGACCTCCCGTGACCCGCTGACCCCTCGCTTGCCCAGGGTGTCGTCACGATGTCGGTCGCTGCTGCCACAATCCGCTGATGGCAACCCGTCCCCGTGAGTCACTGAGCCGATCGCAAGCGCGACGCATCGCGCTCGCCGCGCAAGGCTTCCTCGATCCTCGGCACACCACGCCGACCATGCGCACGTTCGCGCGCACACTGACACGGACCGGAGTGCTGCAGATCGACTCGGTCAACGTGCTGCAACGAGCGCACTACATGCCGTTGTTCTCTCGGATGGGTCCGTACGACGTCGAGCTGCTCCACCGGGCCGCCGAGAAGTCGCCTCGGCGGATCGTCGAGTACTGGGCGCACGTCGCGGCCTTCATGCCGGTCGATCTCTGGCCGCACATGCAGCATCGGATGGACCGTTATCGCCAGGACGGCCACGCGTGGATGGGGCTGCCCGAGCGCAAGGAACTGGTGGCGTCGCTGATGGCCGAGATCGCCGAGCGTGGGAGTTCGACGTCCCGCGAGCTCGACGAGGGGCTGCCGCGTCAGAAGGTCGACTGGGGCTGGAACTGGTCGGAGACCAAACAGGCGCTGGAGTATCTGTTCCTGGCCGGAGAGCTCGCCGTCGCCGGACGAACAACCCAGTTCGAGCGGCTCTACGACCTGCCGGAGCGGGTGCTCCCGGCGGAGGTCCTGGCCGCGCCGACACCGACGGCGGAGGAGGCCCACCGTGAGCTGGTCCGACGTGCTGCTGCCTCGCAGGGGGTGTCGACGGTTCGCGATCTGGCCGACTACTACCGCTTGCGGCAGCAAAAGGCGGCCCGGCTGGCGTCGACCCAGGTGGCGGTCGACCAGCTGGTCGACTGCGGTGAGCTGCTCCCGGTTTCGGTCGAAGGCTGGTCGCAGCCGGCGTACCTCCATCCTGATGCCAGGGTGCCGCGCAAGGTCTCGGCCCGGGCGCTGCTGAGTCCGTTCGACCCCGTCGTGTGGGAGCGCAACCGCACCGAGAACCTGTTCGGCTTCCACTACCGGATCGAGATCTACGTTCCGGAGCACAAGCGCCACTACGGCTACTACGTGCTGCCGTTCCTGCTCGGCGAGCACCTCGTTGCTCGCGTCGACCTCAAGGCCGACCGCAAGGCTGGCGTCCTGGTTGTCAAAGGGGCCTATGCCGAGCCCGGTGCTCCGCCTGAGACCGCGGACGAGCTGGCGGCCGAGCTCGAGAGCTTGGCGGGGTGGCTCGGGCACTCCTCGGTGCGAGTCGAGCGTCGCGGCGATCTGGCCGCGGCGCTCACGGGGTTCATCGGCTGACGGCCCGACGGCGGCGGAGACGCTGAGTGCGCCGCTGGGGCCCCCCTGCGCACCCTGCGCTGCCGGATGGTCCGGCTGCTCGCGGACGTCGCCTAAGATGGCAACGCCTGCCTCTGTGCCGGGGTTGGCCCAAAGACACGAACCAGGAGCCATTCCGTGCCCGCATTGCTCGACAAAGTCCTTCGCATCGGTGAAGGCAAGCAACGACGCAAACTCGAGGCCATCGCCGAGCAGGTCAACGTCATCGAGGACGACTTCGTCGCGATGACCGACGAGGAGTTGCGGGGACAGACCGACGAGTTCAAGGCACGCTTGGCTGAGGGAGAGACGCTCGACGACCTGCTTCCTGAGGCGTTCGCCACGGTGCGCGAGGTCGCCAAGCGCGTGCTCGGCCAACGGCACTTCGACGTCCAGTTGCAGGGTGGTGCTGCTCTTCACCTCGGCAACATCGCCGAGATGAAGACCGGTGAGGGCAAGACCCTCGTGGCGACCCTCCCGTCATACCTCAACGCTCTCGCCGGCAAGGGCGTCCATGTGGTCACCGTCAACGACTACCTCGCGAAGTATCACGCCGAGTGGATGGGCCGGATCTACCACTTCCTCGGGCTCAGCGTCGGCATGGTGCTTCCGCAGATGACGTCCCAACAGCGCCGCGAGGCCTACGCCGCCGACGTCACTTACGGCACCAACAATGAGTTCGGCTTCGACTACCTCCGCGACAACATGGCCAACAACATCGATGACTGTGTTCAGCGCGGCCACCACTACGCGATCGTCGACGAGGTCGACTCGATCCTGATCGACGAGGCACGCACGCCCCTGATCATCTCCGGCCCGTCTGAGGATGAGGTCAAGTGGTACGACGAATTCGCCGGAATCGTCGCCAAGATGCGCGCCGACATCGACTACGAGTTCGACGAGAAGAAGAAGACCGTCTCGGTGCTCGAGGAGGGTATCGAGAAGGTGGAAGACCACCTCGGTATCGACAACCTCTACGACGCCGTCAACACGCCGCTCATCTCATTCCTCAACAACGCGATCAAGGCGAAGGAGCTGTTCCGTAACGACCGCGACTACGTCGTGATCGAGGGTGAGGTGCTCATCGTCGACGAGCACACCGGCCGGATGCTGCATGGGCGTCGCTACAACGAAGGACTGCACCAGGCGATCGAGGCCAAGGAAGGCGTGAAGATCCGCGAGGAGTACCAGACCCTCGCGACGATCACGCTGCAGAACTACTTCCGGCTCTACGAGAAGCTCGGTGGTATGACGGGTACCGCCATGACCGAGGCCTCGGAGTTCGACAAGATCTACCGGCTCGGCGTGATCCCGATCGCGACCAACATGCCGATGGCGCGCGCCGACCAACCTGATCTGGTCTACCGCACCGAAGATGCGAAGTACTCCGCGATCGTCGACGACATCGCCGAACGGCACGTCAAGGGCCAACCCATGCTGGTCGGTACGACGTCGGTCGAGAAGTCCGAGCACCTTTCGGGTCTGCTCAAGAGACGCGGCATTCCGCACACGGTGCTCAACGCGAAGCACCACGCGAACGAAGCTCACATCGTCGCGCAGGCAGGTCGCAAGGGCGCGGTCACGGTCGCCACCAACATGGCCGGCCGCGGCACCGACATCATGCTGGGCGGCTCCGTGGAGTTTCTGGCCGACGAGGAGCTGCGTCGACAGGGGCTCGACCCGACGGAACACTCCGAAGAGTACGAAGCCGCTTGGCCCGATACACACGAGACGATGAAGAAGCAGGTGCAGGCCGAGCACGACGAGGTCAACGACGCCGGGGGTCTCTACGTCGTCGGCACCGAACGACACGAGTCACGTCGTATCGACAACCAGCTTCGCGGTCGCTCCGGCCGCCAAGGCGACCCCGGCGAGTCCCGGTTCTACTTGTCGCTCGAAGACGACCTGATGCGGCTCTTCAAATCTGACTGGGTCGACTGGGTGCTCACCACGATGAAGATCCCCGACGACGTACCGATCGAGAACAAGCGGGTCACCGGCGCTATCGCCTCGGCCCAGGCGCAGGTCGAGAGCCAGAACTTCGAGATGCGCAAGAACATCCTCAAGTACGACGACGTGATGAGCCGACAGCGTGAGGTCGTCTACGGCGAACGACGCCAGGTCCTCGAAGGCGCCGACCTGCACGAGCAGATTCGCGGAATGATCGACGACACCATCGAGGGTTACGTCGTCGGCGCCACGGAAGGGTTCCCCGAAGAGTGGGATCTCGACAAGTTGTGGAGCGCGCTGAAGCAGCTGTACCCCGTGGTGGTCACACAGCAGGAGCTCGTCGACGAGGTCGGCGGCCTCGAGGGGTTGTCTCGGGAGTTCCTGACGGCCGAGCTGAAGGCCGACGCGCACAAGGCGTACGACGGCCGCGAGGAAGAGCTTGGCGATGAGGTGATGCGCGAGCTCGAGCGGCGTGTGCTGCTGTCTGTGCTTGACCGCAAGTGGCGTGAGCACCTCTACGAGATGGACTACCTCCGCGAGGGGATCGGGCTCCGCGCCTACTCCCAACGCGATCCGCTGGTGGAGTACCAACGTGAAGGCTTTGACCTGTTCGGCGCAATGATGGACTCCATCAAGGAGGAGTCCGTCGGTTACCTGTTCAACGTCGAAGTCAGCGTCGATGAGGGCGCCGCGAACAAGGAGGCCTCCGACCTCCAGGCGGCGGCTGCAGCGCTCGTGTCGGGTGAGGCGCCCGCGGTGGCCGCTACCACCGACGATGCAGATAAGCACGACCACGCGCATGACCCCCGCCCACAGATCGTGGCGAAGGGTCTGGTGGCGCCGTCGGCTCCCCGGAAGCTGAGCTACTCAGCGCCGACCGTTGACGGTGACGCCGGTACCGCCGTCCAGCAGGCGAGTGAGGCCGACGAGTTCGCCGGCGTCTCACGCAACGACCTGTGCCCATGCGGTTCGGGCCGCAAGTTCAAGCGCTGCCATGGAGACCCGGCTCGGCGCAACGCCTGACCCTGCTCGTTTCAGCCGAAGCAGATCGCCGTACACAGCCAGCGGTTGCGGCTGAAGTCGAGCCTTGCCGCGATAGCTCGCGAGCGGCCGCCGGACGTGACGCGAGCCGATACCTCGGCCGAGTCAGCAGCCGACTGCCAGATGTGCACGGTCGCGACATGCTGACGGCTGGGCCTGACCGGTCCTGTTCGCTGGTGCGAGGCCACCCGCTGCTTCCGCTGGGCGATCTCCGCATACACGCGCCGGTCTGTCCAGCGTGCCAGCTGGCTGAGTGGTCGGTCGCTGGAGACCACCTCGATCACGGCCTGAAGAAAGCGACCGGCCCATCGCTCCGCATCGGGAATGCCGGCCGTGACGCCTCGTTCGCCGCTGACCAAGGTCAATGCGCGCGAGCGCGGACTGGCTTCGAGTCCGTTGGGCAGCGGAAACGTGAGCGCGAGCGAACCTTGGGTGTAGCGCTCGGCCTGTCCTGGTTCGGCGTCGATCTGGTGCCAACGGCGATGAGCGGGCCGCGCGAGTTGCCGGACGACGGGGTAGGTGGAGCCGTTCGTCGTGGCGTCCTTGGTGTTGCTTGCTTTCATGGTGTGGCCTCCGGTGCCGTGAGAGGGGTGCCGGGGAAGATCAAGTCGGGGTCGTTCCCGATGACGGCGCGGTTGGTGAGGTAGAGCCGGCGGACGTGCTCGGCGGTGGCGGATGTGTCGGCGCGGCCGCCATCACCGCGGAGCTGATCGCGGGCGATCGACCACAGACATTCGCCACGCTGCACCACGTGCACGGTCGGTACGCCGACTGCGTGATGCGTCGCTGGGAGATCGGGTAGCGGCAAGCCGACGAGTTGGCCGCTGCAGGCCGGCGCACAGTTGTCGTGATGGCCGCGATCACCGGTGGCGCCCGGCGCAGTCGCGACAACGGTGGGCGCCATCATGCTCACTCCGCAAAGTGCAAACACCACGCGCCTGGACCACTGCGGTGTAAGCGCGCAGCGCCACGGGGCCGGTGAACGTCGGGTCGCCGTCACCATCGCCTCGAGCAGGGCGAGTCCGAGGCAGCACAGCAGCCCAGCGGTCAGTACCAGGCCCACGAGGGTCGCCGCGGTCACCACGAGGTCGTCGATGGTGGCCGGTGTGGCCGGCTGTTCCGCCCCGCTACGGCTCATCGTTTGCTGCCTAACCCTAGAGTTTGATCTCGTTTGACATTGTTTAGTGTGTCTCAGTGCGGGAGTCAAGGGCTTGTCCACAGCCGGTGGCAGCCCGGACGGGTGCTGCGTAGCGTGCGGTCATGCGCTGGCGCGAATTGTTCGAGGATCTGGAGGGCCGAGCCGAGTCCCTTGAGCGCGCCGACCTGCAGGCGGAGGTGGCTGATCGCACCCGCGCCGAGGTGGGCCAGGTCAGTCTGATCAGCCGCCTGCACGCCGCTCATGGTCGGGATGTCGCGCTCTCGACGGCAGGCGGTGGCCTCGTTCGCGGGACGGTCGAAGCCATCGGTGCCGACTGGCTGCTCCTGGTGGGAGCCGAAGAGTCGTTGGTGATGCTGCCTGCACTCATAGGGGTGTCCCAGCTCGGACGTGAGGCGGTGAGTCCAGAGGGGGTCAGCGAGGTCGACCGCCGGCTCGGTATCGCGTCGGCACTGCGGCTGATCGTGCGAGACCGATCCGCGGTCCGCATCCTGCTCACTGACGGCACCGAGTTAGCCGGGACGCCAGAGCGGGTCGGCGCCGATCACCTCGACCTGGCTGCGCACGACATTGACCAGGTCGCCCGACCGCAAGCGATTCGCGGCCGCCAGGCCCTGCTCTTCAGCGCGATCGCTGTCGTCCGACGATCGACCGGGGCCTGGGCCTGACAGCATCCGGTGGTTCTCTCGACGTACGTCGTCGATGACACGACAATGAGGGTCCGGGAACCAGCTGAGGAGCTGATCGGTGTGCACTACCACGACGGAAGCCGTTCGTTGCAGGATCAGTTCGACACCCGCCACCTCGCCGACCGCATCGACGAGCGGCTTGTCAGCGACAACATCAGCGAGCACGACCGGGCGTTCATCGAGGCACGCGACATGTTCTTCCTCGCGACAGCCGACGCCGAGGGCCGGCCGACCTGCTCCTACAAGGGTGGCGCTCCGGGCTTCGTCCGGGTGGTCGACCCACGCACCATCGCGTTCCCCAACTACGACGGCAACGGCATGTTTCTGTCGGCAGGCAACGTGTTGGTGAATCCTGAAGTGGGCCTGTTGTTCATCGACTTCGAACGAGGTCACCGCATGCGGCTGGAAGGCACCGCCAGCATCGACGCCGAAGATCCGCTGCGAGATGACTACCTCGAGGCGCAGTTCGTCGTCCGCGTCCACGCCCGAGCCGTCTACCCGAACTGTCCTCGCTACATCCATCGGTACCAGCTCGTCCGCCGCTCGGGCTTCGTTCCCCGCGCCGAATGTCTGACGCCGGTGCCGGAGTGGAAGCGCTCGGACTGGGCTGCAGACTCATTGCCCGAGAACGACCCGGCGCGCGATCCCGGTGACCGCGAAGTGCTCGGCCGCTAGGCCGTCACGGTCATCGAAGCCCGCTCGGAACAGCGGACCAGCCGCTGAAACGGGTGATCTCGAGAGCCAGCACCGGGCCGAGCGGTGGCTGCTGCGCATACTGCGGGTACTTCGTGGTGAGACTGGCCAGCGCGACGGCCAACTCTTGGGCCTCATCGACGATGCGCCCGCCGCCGTCGAGCCGCACCCACCACAGTCTCGACCAGTCCTCGTCGTACTCGTCGATGAGCAGGCACGCCCGGCCGGTGGCCTCGACGTTCGCGATACGGCGCAGTTGGGTCGTGCGCTTGGGCTTGTGGTCGACGGCGGTGTACGCCGTATCACCCACGAGAGCAAAGCAGACGGGTACGACGTGAGGGACTCCGTCTGATGAGGTCGTACCCAGATGCCCGACTCGAGCCGATGCTGCGAGGTGGCGCATCCTCAGGTCGTCCACCTGGCTACTTTAGGTCGCTCAGTCCGGCGTTGGTTGGGTCTCGTCTTCGCTGAGATCCTCGGAGTCGGGGGACAGGGTCTTGAGCTCGTCGTCTGCCGCGTCGTACGACCGCTTGATGAACGCTTCGAGCTCGGTCTTCTCCACACGCCACTGGCCCCGGCCGCCGATCCGGATGGCCCGCAGGTCTCCACGCCGAACCAGCGCGTAGGCCTGCGACATCGAGATGCTGAGGATCTCGGCGACGTCCGCCAGCGGCAGGAACCGGGCGGTGGGACGACTGGCCATGGCCAGGAGTCTCCCACGGCGCCATGGCCGCATTGAGCGTGACATTCGGGCCTGTGGACAGCCTTCCCAACAAATCTCAACTGTGGGAAGAATGGGCGCTGTGTCACTTTCTCAACGTGGCGCCGCACCTTCCGAGGGCGTGGAGCGGCTCGAGGAACAGTTCGAGGCGTCGCCTCCTGCCCGGCGGCTCCAGAGCCATCGATGGCGAGACCCGCGCCTCTGGATCGGCGGCCTGCTCGTCGTCGGCTCGGTCCTCATCGGGGCGAAGATCCTCGCTTCGGCCGACGACACGGTCGCCATCTGGGCGCTCGACGACGACGTGAGCGCCGGCATGAGCATCGACGCTGACGATGTCCATGCGGTTCGGATCCACTTCACCGACGACGCCGACGCCATTCGCTACCTGTCGGCCGGGGAACCGCTGCCGGACGGAGCCGTCGCTGCGCATGACTTCGGTGCGGGCGAGCTGCTCGCTGCCGATGGCATCACGACCGACGCGCGGGCGGTTCCTGATGAGCTGCCGCTCGGGGTCTCGGCCGCTGGCCTCCCGGCCGACCTGCGCAGCGGTGACCAGGTGGATGTGTGGGCGGTGCCGACCGAGGACTCGACCAACCCAGCAGCCGAGGGAGCCACCAAGCTGCTCAGCGACGTGACCGTGATGACAGTCGGCGAAGCCGGTCCGGGAGGAGTCGAGTCCACTCGGGAGATCCTGGTCGCTCTACCGTCCGACGCCGATGTCGCCCGTGTGTTGGGGTCGTTGCGCGACGCGTCTGTGGTTCTCGTCAGGATCGGTGGCTAGCCCGTGTCGAAGGGCGTCTTGGTCGCGGTAGGGACGGCGCCGTTCGAGGCTGCGCTGCTCGAGGCGGCCGGAGTCGGAGACCTCCACGTCGTACGCCGTTGCGTTGATGTCGCCGACCTGCTGGCTACTGCTGCGACCCGACAAGCCGATGTCGCGATCGTGTCTGCTCAGCTGCGTGGCCTCGACACTGACGTCGTTGCACGGCTCCAGGAAGAAGCCGTCAGCGTACTGGGTCTCACTCCCGACGCGACGAGCGCCGATGAAGCGATCCTGCTGCGGTTCGGCGTGACGGCGATCGGGCATGCCGGCGAGCTCTCCAACCTGCCTGACCTCGTCGCCGAAACGGTGACCGACAACCGGGGTGCACCCGCCGCCGATCGCTGGACAGCGGACCCGAACGTCGGATCGCCAGAGGTCCGCACCGCGATGGGGCAGCTCATTGCGGTCTGGGGGCCTACCGGGGCGCCGGGTCGGTCCGTCGTGTCGGTCGGGTTGGCCTCCGAGCTCGCGGCACGTGGTACCCGGACTCTGCTGGTCGACGCCGACGTGTACGGCGGAGCGGTCGCGGCGATGTTGGGTCTTCTCGACGAGTCGTCTGGGTTGTTGGCCGCGGCGCGTGCTGCCAATCGTGGTGAGCTGCAGCCGGAGGTACTCGTGAAGCACGCCAGAGGAGTCAACCCGGCGCTACGCATCCTGACCGGACTGCCTCGGGCGGACCGCTGGGTTGAAGTCGGCACGGTGCTGATGCGCCGCATCCTCGACACTGCGAGGCGGGTCAGTGAGGTCACCGTCGTCGACTGTGGTTTCAACCTCGAGGTCGACGAGGAACTGTCGTACGACACGTCGGCTCCTCGGCGCAACGGTGCCACGGTGGAGGTCTTGACCCAGGCCGACAGCGTCGTCGTGGTCGGTGGAGCAGACCCGGTCAGCCTGGGCCGGTTGATCCGGGGCATCCATGACGTCGCCATGGTTGCGCCAGCCGTGACGCCGTACGTCCTGATCAACCGCGTACGTGGCGGCGGCTGGTCCGGTCAGGAGGTAACCGCGATGGTCACCCGGGCAACGGGGGTGCGGCAGGTCGGCTTGCTGCCCGACGATCCCGTCGCGTGCGACCGCGCTCTGGTGCAGGGCAAGACACTCACCGAGTGCGCACCCGACGCCAAGCTGACGAAGGCGTTGGGCAAGGTCGCCGCCGAGTTGGCGGGGATTGCCGAGCCCGCACATGTCAGGAAGAGAAGAGCAGGAAGAGCCCGGTAAGGGTGTAGGCGACCATCAACACCAGCATCGGCAGCTGACCCTTCAACGCCTGTTCTCTCGGCAGCAGTCGCACGGCCCGGTCATGGGCGGCGATGACGCCCAGGACGTGTCCGATGACGACCGCGACGACCTTGGTGACGGCGAGCGCCGTCGGATGTTCGTAGATGGCGTACTTGTTGATGCCCGACATCCAGGACGACAACGTCCAGCCCCGCGACAGCGGGTCACCGAGCTGACGCACGGTGTCGATGCCGGTGGCCACGAAGAACGACAGGTAGTGGGCCACGATGTAGCCGACCACGATGGGGATCACCGAGTGCGCCATCAGGTTCGGGAGGTTGCGACGAGGGATGTGTCCGATCGTGGCTGTCAGGATCGACGCAACCGAGAACGTGACGAACACGATCAGGCAGAACGCCAACAGGCCAAGGGTATTGAGGAGGGTGCCGTGTTCGGAGTACTGCTGGGCGAATCGCAGCCACCGCGAGGAGTCCTTGAAGCTGTCGAAGCCCGTCGATCCGAACAGCACCGCCACCACTCCGACCAGCCCCGGTCTCGGCGCGAGGCCGTCGAGGTTCTCCAGCGGGTTTCGCACCACGAGTACGCCGTCTGTCCGCCTGCCCCACAGCGACAGCCGTGCCACGAGAGACGAGTACACCTCGAAGGGGTCGGCGCGGGCGAACCAGGTGTTGCCGTAGACCGCGGCCCCGACCATGAGCAGCGCGCCGATGACGGCGAACCACAGTCGGATGGCCGAGAGGCTCGTGGATGTCGCTGGGTTGACGAGCTCTAGCCACACGAAACAGAAGAGGAAGAATGCGGCCGGCCAGTAGCCGAGCCGATCAGGGTAGGACTTCAGCCCCTCGCGATGGTTGGTCCCAGCCGCCGCGCTGATGCCGCGATGCAGCCATCGCAACGGGTTGCACAGCTTGTAGATCCGCCCGAAGAGCAGGGCCGCCGGCACCAGCCCGACCCACAGGAGCACGAAGACGCTGCCGAACGTGGGGTTGACGAGGGTGTCGGATCCGAAAATCGCGGCAACGCTCACCCACGCAGCGAACAGAAGTCCGAGCGTGACGACCACGCCGCGCGTGATCGGGGAGTCGATGAACCCGGCCATCCATGGCGGCAGCGGCCGGCCTGACTCGTTGCCGCGGAACTTCGAGGTTCGCCAGGCGAACGCGAGCACGGCGAACGAGACCAGGAGGGCCAGGACCGCGCCCGCGAAGGCATAGCTGGCCGGGATGGGGAGGTCGTTCGAGGTGCCCACACCGTGGGCGAGTAGCTCCGACGTCGGGTCAGACACCCGGGGTCAGCTGACCTGCAGCTTGACGATTGTCACCTCGAGACCGTGCGACTCGGCCTCCCATGTACCGGGGGTATCGATCGTGAACTCGAACGTCTTGTCGACGTCACCGGCCTTGACCTCGAACTCGTGTTCGGGGTCGGAGTGCACGTGGATCTCGTCGTCCACGTCGCTGGTGACCACGAGGTGGATCGGCTGACCCTTATCGACGTCGACCACCTCTCCGACCGGAGTGATCTTGCCGTCCTTCTCGGTGATGTCGACCTTGACCGGCGTACTCGAACCGCCGGACCCGTCGGAGCCTCCTGGGTCGTCAGAGCAGGCAACCAGTCCGAGGGACGACAGCAGCAGGGCAAGCGCGATTCCGCTCAGGCGGATGCGACTCATGGAAGGGCTCCTTCACTCGAGGGGGCTAGGGGGCCGGGGCCCGTGACCGGTGGCGTCGACGACCGCTCGAAGACGGATGGGCGCACCATACAAGATACGACCGTGGCACCATGATGGTTCCCGCGGGCGACGCCCAGCCGACCCACAGCCCGCTCACACCAGACCCGATCACACCCACCCGGGTCAACACGAAGGGACAGCGATGCCGGAGCGGTTGCGGCCGTTGGACATGACGTTCCTGTCGATGGAGACAGCGAGTACGCCGATGCACGTGGCGACGCTCGACATCTTCGAACCGAACAGGGACGGCTTCGATTACGCGCGGCTCGTCGGGCTCATCAACGACCGGATCGCGTTCGTCCCGCGTTATCGGCAGCGCGTTCGCGTCATCCCTGGACGCATCGCCAATCCGGTGTGGGTCGACGACGAGGACTTCGACCTCGCCTACCACGTGCGGCGTTCGGCGCTGCCGCGGCCGGGATCGATGGAGCAGTTGCGTGAGCTGGTCGCGCGCATCATGAGCCGGCGGCTCGACCGCGCTCGTCCCCTCTGGGAGACCTATCTCGTCGAAGGCCTGGAGGGCGGCCGGTATGCCGTGCTCTCCAAGTCTCACCAGGTGCTGGTCGACGGAAGCACCGTCGACATCGGTCAGCTGATCATGGACGACTCGCCTGATGCACCCCAGACGCCTGACATCTCGTGGAACCCCGAACGTTCGCGTGGCGGCATCGAACTGTTGTCACAGGCGTTCGCCGACTCCGTACGAAGTCCGGCAGTCGCCGCCGACAACCTGCGAGGCCAACTCGTCACCCTGCGCCACGCGTCGGAGCGAGCACGGTCGACGGCGGGCGCGTTGGTCTCCGGTCGCCCGACCGCGCCGGTTGGCCCGCTGTCGGCCAACCTCTCCGAGCAGCGCCGGTTCCTCACTGTCGAGACCCGTCTTATGTCGTACCGAAAGGTGCGCAAGGAGCACGGCGGAACGGTCAACGACGTCATCCTCGCCACCCTCGCTGGCGCACTTCGTGCGTGGCTGCTCACCCGCGCCGAGTCGGTGACCACGTCAACGCGCCTCAAGGCGCTGGTACCGATGAGTGTCATCGACGACGAGTTCGCCGAGCCGACATCGCTCGGTAGCCAGGTGACGCCGCACATGCTCAAGCTGCCGGTGGGTGAGCCCAACCCGGTGATGAGGCTGCACCAGGTGTCGTACGCGTTCAAGGCGCACAAGGAGACCGGTCGAGCAGTGGCTGCAAACAAGCTGGCGGAAATCGCGGGCTTTGCGCCGACCACGTTCCACGCCCTCGGTGCGCGCGTCGCGGCGAGCCATCCACCGCGGTCCTACAACCTGCTCATCACGAATGTCCCCGGTCCACAGTTCCCGCTGTACGCCGCGGGGGCACGAATGCTCGCCAGCTACCCGGTTCTTCCCCTGATGCCTGGGCATGCGCTGGCGATCGGGGTGACGTCGTACGACGGCAAGGTCTTCTACGGCATCGATGCAGACCGCGATGCGTTGCCTGACATCAATGTCTTGGCGCAATGCATCAAGGAGTCGCTCGACGAGCTCGTCGATGCATCCTCGTCGACCCGAGCCCGAGCTCCGCGCGGACGCGTTGCGAAGAAGGTCAGTCGTGTCACGAAGAAGAAGGGTTCCTGATGCGTGTCTACGTGCCCGTCACGATCGACGTGCTGCGGCAGTGGCATACCGATGACATGCTGCCCTCGCCCGTGGCGGCCTGGGCAGTCACGGACGAGTTGCGCGCAGAACTCCCGGACCTCGCCGACGAGGAAGCCGAGTTTGCGGTGGCGACTGCGGCCGCCGAGGCGTCACGCCAACTGCTCGCCGAGCGTCTCGATCGCCGCGGACGGCGGATAGTTGTGGTTGCCGAGGTCTCCTATGCCGTGGTGGTGGACAGGGCTGGCGGCTCACCAGGCGAGGTGACACTGAGCAACCCCGTGGAAGGTCGCCGCATCGCAGCAGTGTTGGCTGATGGCGACGATATTGACGTCAGGTCGAGCGTCGACAACGACGATCTGGCTTGGTTCGCGGCGCAGGAGATCCCTGAGTTGCTAGCGTGAACGTAACAACGGCGCGGGAGGCATAGACATGCAGGCAATCTGGAAAGGCACGATCTCTTTCGGCCTGGTGACAATTCCCGTCAAGGTGTACTCAGCCACGGAGGAACGCGACATCTCGTTCCGACAGGTGCACGAGGAAGACGGCGGCCGGATTCGGTACAAGCGGTTTTGTGAAATCGACGGCGAAGAGGTGCCGTACTCCGACATCGGCAAGGGCTACGAGATGCCTGACGGTCGGATGGTGATCCTGACCAACGACGACTTCTCCAGTCTGCCCCTTCCCACCGCGAAGGCCATCGAGGTGTTGGAGTTCGTGCCGATGGAGCAGGTCGACCCGCTGTACTTCGCGAAGGCCTACTACCTGGGCGCCGACGGTGGTGTGGGCGCCAAGCCCTATGTGCTGCTCCGCGACGCCCTGACGAAGACCGGCCAGTGCGCGCTGGTCAAGGTGGCGATCCGCACCCGCGAGGTGCTTGCGCTGGTGCGCGAGAAGGACGGCGCGCTGGTGCTGCAGACCATGCTGTGGCCGGACGAGGTGCGCGACAGCAGTTTCGCGGCGCCCGACGACAAGTCCGTCGAGATCCGCAAGCAGGAGGTCTCGATGGCGGAGTCCTACATCGCCACCCTCGAGTCGGAGTTCGATCCGGAGCGTTACCACAGCGACTACCGCGAAGCGCTCGAGCAGTTGGTCCAGGCCAAGGCTGAGGGCGTTCCGTTGCCCGAAGCCGACGAGGACGAGGGTGAGGACGCCGAGGTCGTCGACCTGGTTGCGGCGTTGCGCGCGAGCGTCGACGCGGCCAAGCAACGCAGGTCGGGCGGTGGCGGTGGCTCTACATCCTCGTCGAGTACGACGAAGAAGCCAGCCAAGAAGGCGGCGAAGAAGGCGGCGAAGAAGTCCGCCGCCAAGAAGTCTGCGTCGAAGTCCACGACCAAGAAGGCGGCGGCGAAGAAGACCGCCAGCAAGTCGACGAGAAGGACCGCCAAGAAGTCGGCTTGACGCAGCGTCCGGTCGCCACGGCCTAGCGATGCGGCCGCTTCGACCCCGCTGAGATCGCGTGGCAAGATGCGTTCCATGGACGCGATTTCGACTGTTCCCACCCCCATCAACGAACCCAACCTCGGCTACGCCCCCGGCAGCCCGGAGCGCGCAGCGCTCGAGCAGAAGCTGGTCGAGCTGCAGAAGTCCGAGGTCGACCTCACGTCGACGATCGGTGGGCAACAGCGGTTCGGCAAGGGCGAGGAGCTCAAGGTCGTCCAGCCGCATAACCACCAGAGCGTGCTCGGGGTGACTCGAGGTGCGACGGCCGCCGATGCGAAGGCGGCGATCAGAGCAGCCAAGGACGCCGCACCGGGCTGGCATGCGATGGCTTTCGAAGATCGCGCCTCGATCATCTTGAAGGCCGCTGAACTGCTTGCAGGACCCTGGCGCCAGACGGTCAACGCGGCCACCATGCTGGGGCAGTCCAAGACGGCGTGGCAGGCCGAGATCGACGCCGCGTGCGAGCTCATCGACTTCTGGCGGTTCAACGTCCACTACGCCCAGCAGATCCTCAGCGAACAGCCGATGGCCAACTCCAAGGGCATCTGGAACCGCACCGACCATCGACCGCTCGAGGGCTTCGTCTACGCCATCACGCCGTTCAACTTCACCGCCATTGCCGGCAACCTCCCGACGGCGCCCGCCTTGATGGGCAACACCGTGATCTGGAAGCCGTCGGTGACCCAGCAGTTCGCCGCGCACTTCGTGATGCGCCTGCTCGAAGAGGCGGGGATGCCACCCGGCGTCATCAACATGTTGCCCGGCCACGGCGCCGCTGTGTCGGATGTCGCCCTGGTACATCCCGACCTCGCGGGTATCCACTTCACGGGGTCCACGCCGACGTTCCAGCACCTGTGGCGCACAGTAGGGGAGAACATTTCGAGGTACCGCTCCTATCCACGCATCGTCGGCGAGACCGGCGGCAAGGACTTCGTGGTGGCTCACCCCTCGGCTGACCCCGACGTACTCCGCACCGCCCTCACGAGGGGTGCGTTCGAGTACCAGGGCCAGAAGTGCTCGGCTGCATCACGCGCGTACATCGCCAAGTCCGTGTGGCGGAAGATGCGCAAGGACTTCGTCGCCGAGGTCGAGTCGCTCACGATGGGAGACGTCAGCGACCTCTCGAACTACATGGGTGCGGTGATCGACAACCGGGCCTTTGCCAAGCACAAGAAGGCCATTGCGCGCGCCAAGCGCTCGTCCAAGCTCGACGTCATCGCCGGCGGCGACCTCGATGACTCGGTGGGCTACTTCGTGCGGCCCACCGTCATCGAGTCGAAGAACCCGACTGATGCGATCTTCGACACGGAGTACTTCGGCCCGATCCTGAGCGTCCATGTGTACGACGACAAGGACTACGAGTCAGCCGTTCGCCAGATGGAGTCGTTCTCGCAGTACGCGTTGACCGGCGCCGTGATCGCGCAGGACCGCAAGGCGATTGCCTGGACGATGGAGGAGTTGCGATTCGCGGCCGGCAACTTCTACATCAACGACAAGCCGACGGGTGCCGTTGTCGGCCAGCAGCCCTTCGGGGGCGCCAGGGCGTCGGGCACAAACGACAAGGCGGGCTCTGCGGCCAACCTGATGCGCTGGACGTCACCGCGCTCGATCAAGGAGACATTCGCCCCACCGAAGGACTACCGCTACCCCCACATGGGCTGAGCCGCGACCCGTCGAAGGCTCAGGGTCGGCCGAGCACGGTCCAGGCGGAGCCCTGCAGCACAAATGGTGCGGGTGGGAGCAGTTCCCAGCACCGCTTCCGTAGTTCATCGCGTGGCTGCTCGCTCAGCTTGGCGACGTAAGCGCCGGCCGGACCGACGCTGAGGTTGTAGGGCTCCCACCACTCGGTCAGGCTGGCGAAGGGAACGGAGACCGTCAAAGTTGTGGCCTCGATGTCGCGCAAACCGGCGGTCTCGAAGAGCTCTGCGAGGTAGCCCTCGCGCGCACCCGCAAGATTCGACTCGTCGTCGGCTTCAGGGTCCAGGTCATGCACGGCCTGCCAAAAGATCGACAGCGGACCCGAGCCGCCAGCGTGATCCCAGACGCAGGCCGCGATGGTGCCGTTCTGGCGCGCCACCCGCGACATCTCGCGGAGCCCGGCAACGGGGTTCTTCATGAAGTGCACGACCAGCTGCGCCAGAACCAGGTCGAAGGTCTGGTCAGGAAACGGCAGCTGCTCGGCGGTGCCTGCATGCACGTCCAGTTCTGGGAACCGATCGCGGACAGCGGCGACGAAGGGCTCTGACGGGTCGATGGCAGAGACGGCGTCGACCCCTAGTCGCGCGACCAGCTCGGCGGTCAGTGCTCCTGGGCCACAGCCGACATCCAGCGCTCGCTGGCCTGGAGCGGCGCCCACCAGGGCGGCGAACTCGGTGGCTAGCGGCTCGGAGTAGCGGCCCATGAACCGATGGTAGGCGTCAGCCGTCACGTCGAATGACACACTGGGATTGTATGCCTCACGTGCCGTCGTCATCGTGACGAGCGACGACGCGCTGGTGAGTCAGGCGACGCGAGTGATGGCGAGGGCGCGGTCGAGGCACGGGTCGATCAACATGGCGGCTCCGCACGCCGTACAGCAGTACTCAGCGGCTGTGCGGTCCGCGTCTTCGTCGACAGGGACGAAGATTCGGTCGGCGTTGCAGTCCGGGCAGGGACGGGCGACGCCGGTGAGCATCAACAAGTCGGCTGCATCGTTCATGGTCCTACCGTGACAGAGCCAACCGACAGAATCCGCGAGGCGCGCCTACTGGCCCTTGGCGAGCCACGTGTTTCCGGTTTCCTGCTCCCGCTCGACTGCCAGATAGATGCCCTTCGCGATCTCCGGCTCGATCTTGCCGCCGAACAGCGGAATCGAGACCTTCAGGTCGCCTTGGATGGTGATCAGGCTGCCGGCCCCGCTGCTCTGGATGGCGAGGGTTCCCGTCATCTTTGCCGGCTGACCCTTGATCTGGACGACGACGTCGGCTGAGCGTTGTCCGGCAGCATCGGGCAGTCCCCAGTCTTCGCTCTGGACGACATCGACCGTCTCTCCGACGAACGACTTGACGAAGTCGGGTACGTCGGCCGGCATCGTTCGCGTGACCACCACCGTCGCGGTCTTGTCGTCACGCTCCTCGACGCTCACGTCATGCGCGAGTGCGTGGGTCGCCTCGCACACCGCGATGCGGAACTCTCGGTCGAGGGCGAGTGCATACGCCTGGTCGGGGATCGCGGACGGGTAGGAGATCTCAGCACTGATCTGCATGGCGGAATCATGCCACCGATAGCCTGGCGAGGTGAGCGGAGCGAACGACGGGCAGAGCAGCGGAGCGAACGACGGGCAGAGCGAGACGGCAGCGGCGACTGATCCGGCGGTCGGTGACTGGGACGCCGACGACATCCACTTCGGGGAGCAGGGCGCCAGGCTGACCTACGGCAGCTACCTCCAGCTGCCTCGCCTGCTCGGCAGCCAACGCCTCGAGTCAGACCCACCGGCGCACGACGAACTGCTCTTCATCACCATCCACCAGGTCTACGAGCTGTGGTTCCAGCAGTTGCTGCACGAGGCCGAGACGGCTCGGGACGCGATGATCGCCGGCCGGCTGTGGTGGTCCAAGCACCTCCTGATCCGGATGCACGTGATCGAGCGGGTGCTCATCGAGCAGGTCGATGTCCTCGAGACGATGACACCGCAGGACTTCTTGGTCTTCCGCACGTTGTTGTCGCCGGCCAGCGGCTTCCAGTCGGTCCAGTACCGCGAGCTGGAGTTCATCTCAGGAGCGAAGGACCCTTCGTTTGTACGACGCTTCCGCGGGTTGACCGACGACGAGCGCGCCAACCTCCAACGGCGACTCGACGAGCCGACACTCTGGGACGCGTACGTCGTCGTACTCCGGGAGCGTGGCCTGCCCACCGAGAGCGATGAAGAGATCAGCGCCTCGCTGCGCACTGCCGCGCACGACCGCGAGCACTACGCCGACGTCTGGGAGATCGGTGAGGCGTTGATCCAGCACGACGAGCTTGCGGCGGCATGGCGGGCCCGCCACGTGACGATGGTCGAAAGGATGATCGGCACGAAGACCGGCACCGGTGGTTCGTCAGGTGGTGCCTACCTCCGTAGTCGACTTCCGCTGCGCTATTACCCGCTGCTGTGGGGCCTTCGTTCTGACCTATGACGTGTCCTCGGCATCGCACAGGACTAGTGTCGTTCCTGTCGCACAACGGCGTGCGGCCGTGATGCCGAGAGGTGTCGCGTCGGCTGTGCCAGAACAGGTCTTGGGCTCATGCAAAGCAGGTTGGAAGACGCCAAACAGCAGCTGATCGCCGAGGCGGCGGCGCTGGCCGAGCACCGGCGGGGGAGCGCCGCTCCCGATCGCGAGAAGACACGGCACCTGCTCAGCGCGTACTACCGCCATGTGGCTCCCGAGGACCTCCTCGAGCGCAGCGCGGTCGACGTTTATGGCGCGGCGATGAGTCACTACCGACTGGCCGCCAACCGCCCACAAGGTACGGCAGCCGTGCATGTCTTCACCCCCTCCATCGACGAGCACGAATGGGCTGCCGAAGGGCACACCGTGGTCGAGGTCGTCACCGACGACATGCCGTTCCTCGTCGACTCGGTGACGATGGCCCTCACCTCTCAGGGGCGCGCCATCCACGTGGTCATTCACCCCCAGCTGGTGGTGCGCCGCGACGTGACCGGCGTGCTGCGGGAGGTGTGTGAGGCCGACGATGCGAGCGACGACGACGCTGAGCTGCACCGCGAGTCCTGGATGCACATCGAGATCGACCGTGAGAGCCGACCTGAAGAGCTCGAGTCGATCGACCAGACGCTGAACCAGATCCTGCGCGACGTCCGTGAGGTCGTCGAGGACTGGGAAAAGATGCGTGACCAGGCGCTGACGATCGTCGCCGACCTCGATGAGCACCCGCCGCCGCTGCCCGGAAACGAGGTGAGCGAGGGCAGTGCCCTGCTGAGCTGGCTGGCCGACGATCACTTCACGTTCCTCGGCTACCGCGAGTACCAGTTGCAGGTGGTCGAGGGCGATGACGTGCTTCGGGCGGTCCCCGGCACCGGCCTTGGCATCCTGCGCTCAGACCAAGACATGTCGCCGTCGTTCGGGAAGCTTCCTCCAGCGGTGCGGGCCAAGGCTCGTGAAAAGAAGCTGATGATCATCACCAAGGCCAACTCCCGGTCGACGGTCCACCGACCTGCTTACCTCGACTACGTCGGGCTGAAGACGTTCGACGAGTCAGGCGATGTCGTCGGCGAGCGTCGCTTCCTCGGCTTGTTCAGTTCGGCTGCCTACACCGAGAGCCTGACCCGCATCCCGGTGCTGCGCGACAAGGCGAAGCAGCTGTTGGCCGGTGCGGGGTTCTCCCTGCTGAGCCACAGCGGCAAGGCGTTGATGGACATCCTCGAGACCTATCCCCGCGACGAGTTGTTCCAGACGTCGGTCGACGAACTGCTCCCCGTTGCTGAGGCGGTGCTTCGCTTGCGCGAGCGTCGGCAGCTGCGGTTCTTCGTTCGTCGTGACACCTACAGCCGCTATCTGTCCTGCCTGGTCTACCTCCCACGCGACCGCTACACGACGCAGGTGCGCGAGCGGATGCAGCAGATCCTCAAGGACACCATGGGTGCCGAGTCCATCGACTACACAGCTCGGGTGAGCGAGTCGGTGCTGGCCCGACTGCATTTCGTGGTCCGCGCGGCACCGGGTGAGACGCTGCTCGAGTTCGACGAGTCAGATCTCGAGGACAAGCTTGCCGAAGCGACCAGGTCTTGGACAGACGACTTCGTCGGCGCGTTGACGGAGCAGTTCGGCGAGGAGGAGGGGGCGCGGCTGGCCCGCATCTACGGCGATGCGTTCCCCGAGGCTTACAAAGAGGACTTCTCGCCGCGCGTGGCGGCGGCCGACGTACACCGGATGGAGGAGGTCGCTGACGAGCCGGTCGGGCTGTCCCTCTACTCACCTGTCGACGCCTCCGAAGGTGAGGCTCGGTTCAAGGTATTTCGCTCTGGTACGCCGTTGAGCCTGTCTCAGGTGCTGCCGGTGTTGTCGGCGATGGGCGTCGAGGTCGTCGACGAGCGGCCCTATGAGCTCGTGCGGCCCAAGGATCACGCGTGGATCTACGACTTCGGGCTCCGTCGCGGGACGACCATGCCTAAAGGCTCGCGTGAGCTCTTTCAGGACGCCTTCATGGCCGTGTGGTCGGGTCTCGCCGAGAGTGACGGGTTCTCGGCACTCGTGCTCGACGGCGGCATCCCGTGGCGCAAGGTCTCGATCCTGCGTGCCTACGCGAAGTACTTCCGGCAGGGTGGTTCCTCCTTCAGCCAGGAGTACATCGAGACGTCGTTGCGTGCCAACGTGCCCATCGCGCGACTTCTCGTCGACCTGTTCGCGGCCCGGTTCGAGCCTGGCGCAGGAGATGACCTCGATCCGAAAGAGCCCACCCGGCTGCAGCGGATCGAGCAGCTCGAGGAGACCATCGCCACAGCCCTCGACGACGTGGCAAGCCTCGACCATGACCGCATCCTGCGGAGCTTCCTCACAGCGATCAAGGCGACACTCAGGACGAACTTCTACCAGGTGGACGCCAACGGCAACCCGAAGCCGTACCTGTCCCTGAAGCTCGAGCCCAAGTCGCTCCCGGACCTCCCCGAGCCGCGGCCCGCGTTCGAGATCTTCGTCTACTCACCACGGGTCGAGGGTGTGCACCTCCGCTTCGGGGCGGTCGCACGAGGGGGTCTGCGATGGTCTGATCGCCGTGAAGACTTCCGCACGGAGGTCCTCGGTCTCGTCAAGGCACAGATGGTCAAGAACGCCGTGATCGTGCCCGTCGGAGCCAAGGGTGGCTTCTACTGCAAGCAGCTGCCCGACCCGAGCGTCGACCGCGAGGCGTGGCTCGCAGAAGGCATCACTTGCTACAAGACGTTCATCTCGGGGCTGCTCGACATCACCGACAACCTCGTCGGCGGCGAGACAGTCCCGCCTCAGCGAGTGGTGCGTCACGACTCCGACGACAGCTACCTCGTGGTTGCGGCTGACAAGGGCACAGCGACGTTCTCTGACATCGCCAACTCGGTCGCCAAGGACTACGGGTTCTGGCTCGATGACGCCTTCGCGTCCGGTGGGTCCGTGGGTTATGACCACAAGGCCATGGGCATCACCGCGCGGGGCGCCTGGGAGTCCGTGCGCCGGCATTTCCGCGAGCGCGGCATCGACTCGCAGTCCGAGGACTTCACCTGCATCGGCATCGGCGACATGAGTGGTGACGTGTTCGGCAACGGGATGCTGCTGAGCGAGCACATCATGCTGGTGGCCGCGTTCGACCATCGTCACATCTTCCTCGACCCTTCGCCAGACGCGGCATCGTCCTGCGCCGAACGACGTCGACTGTTCGACCTGCCGCGGTCGAGCTGGGCTGACTACAACACCGAGCTGATCTCCAAGGGTGGCGGCGTGTTCTCACGCACCAAGAAGTCCATCCCCATCTCACTCGAGGTGGCTACTCTCCTCTGTCTCGACTCATCGACCACGTCGATGACACCCGCCGAACTGATGAAGGCGATCTTGCTCGCGCCGGTCGAGCTGCTCTGGAACGGCGGCATCGGTACCTACGTCAAGGCCTCCACGGAGACCAACGTCGATGCCGGAGACAAGGCGAACGACGCGATCCGCGTCAACGGCGGTGAACTACGCGCCCAGGCAGTCGGCGAGGGTGGCAACCTGGGGTTCACCCAGCGCGGGCGCATCGAGTACGCCCAAGCTGGCGGCCGGATCTGCACCGACTTCATCGACAACTCTGCGGGTGTGGACACCTCCGACCACGAGGTCAACATCAAGATCCTGCTCGACACGGTGATGCGATCCGGTGACATGACCGAGAAGCAGCGTGGAGAGCTGCTGGCGTCGATGACAGACGAAGTCGGCGAGCTCGTGCTCCAGGACAACTACGAGCAGAACATGGCTCTGGCCAGCGCTGAGTCCGTCGCACTACCGCTCATGCACGTGCACGAAGCGTGGATCAGGCGGCTGGAGAAGCAAGGGCTGCTCGACCGAGAGATCGAGTTCCTGCCGTCCGTCAAGGAGTTCGCGACACGTCGGGCGAACGGAGTTCCGCTGACGGCGCCGGAGCTCTCGGTGCTGCTTGCCTACACGAAGATTGTTCTTGCGGCGGAGCTTCTCGAGACCGATCTCCCCGATGACCGGTTCCTCCGTGGCGAGCTGTTCAGCTACTTCCCGACGAAGCTGCGCCAGTCCTACCGCGAGGAGATGGCCAAGCATCCGCTACGCCGCGAGATCATCGTCACGCAGGTCGTCAACAACCTGGTCAACTTCGCTGGCATCACGTTCTTCCACCGGCTCAGCCAGGAGACGAGTGCGAGCGCCGAGGAGCTCGCGCGTGCCCACTTCGTCTGCCGGGAGGTCTACGGCGCAACGCGCCTGATCCAGCGGATCAATGAGCTCGACAATCAGATCGATGCGGTCGTGCAGACCGACATGCGTCTTGCCGTGCGGACGCTGATCGAGCGCGCATCTCGCTGGCTCGTGAACAACCGGCGTCCGCCACTGGACTCCGAGGCGGCGGTCGAGTACTTCGGCACGGAGATCCAGCACGTGATGAAGGCCTTGCCTGATGTGCTCACCGGCATGCAGGGCAAGGAGTTCGGGAGCCGTCGTCAGCACCTCCAGGATGCCGGGGTCCCCGAAGACTTGGCGCGTGACATCGCGATTCTCCCGTCGGCGTACGCCGCACTCGAAGTGGTCGAGATCGCCAAGCGAGACAAGATCGACGCGCTCGAAGTGGCCCGTGTGCATTCGGCCCTGGCCGAGCGGCTCGGGCTCAGCGAGCTGATGGCGAAGATCTACGATCTGCCGCGTGATGACCGGTGGCAAACGATGGCGCGTGCGTCACTGCGCGATGACCTTCACGCCGTCCACGCGTCCCTGACCGCGCAGGTGCTCGCGAACACTGGCGACCAGGCGTCGGTCGACGAGCGGGTGAGCGCCTGGGAGGCCGACGACGATGTGGTGATCAGTCGCGCCAAGGCCACGATCGAGGAGATCACCTCCGACGACGAGTCCGACCTCGCCAGGATGTCGGTCGGACTGCGCGTCGTCCGCACGATGCTCACGTCGCCGTAGGTTCGGCAGGGATTCGCTGGCTGCGCGCGGCGCCGCGTAACCTGACCCCGTGGCCGGACATGAATTTCCCGAGCGGATCAAGCAGCTCGGCGCGACCCTCGCCAGCATCGAGCAGGTGCTTGACCTCGACGCGATGCGCGCCGAGGTCGCCGAGCTGGCTGAGCAGGTCAGCGCGCCCGATCTCTGGGACGACCAGGCCAATGCGCAACGCGTGACCGGTCGGCTGTCCGCGCTTCAGTCCGAGCTGGATCGGGTCACCGGTTTGCGGGATCGCCTCGACGACGTCGAGGTACTCGTCCAGCTGGCAGAAGAAGAGGGCGACGAGGCATCGCGCACCGAGGCCGACACCGAGCTCAACCGGCTCGCCAAGAGCATCGAGAGTCTCGAGGTCCGCACACTGCTGTCCGGCGAGTACGACGAGCGGGACGCCCTGATCACGATCCGGTCTGGGGCCGGGGGGGTCGACGCGGCGGACTGGGCCGAGATGCTGATGCGGATGTACATCCGCTGGGCAGAGAGGCACAAGTACCCGACCGAGGTCTACGAGACGTCGTACGCCGAGGAAGCGGGCATCAAGTCAGCCACGTTCGCCATCAGAGCCCCCTACGCGTACGGCACGTTGAGCGTCGAGCAGGGCACCCACCGGCTGGTGCGCATCTCGCCCTTCGACAACCAAGGCCGTCGGCAGACGTCGTTTGCCGCGGTCGAGGTGGTCCCCGTGATCGAACAGACCGACGAGATCGACATCCCCGAAGAAGAAGTCAAGGTCGACGTCTTCCGGTCGTCAGGTCCTGGAGGACAAAGCGTCAACACGACCGACTCGGCAGTGCGGTTGACCCACCTGCCGACAGGGCTCGTCGTCGCCGTACAAAACGAGAAGAGCCAGCTCCAGAACAAGAACACCGCCATGGTGATCTTGAAGGCGCGGCTGCTGGCGATCAAACGCGCCGAGGAGAAGGCCACCCTCGACGAGATGCGCGGCGACGTCGCGGCGTCGTGGGGCGACCAGATGCGCAACTACGTCCTCAACCCTTACCAAATGGTCAAGGACCTGCGCACGGAGCACGAAGAGGGCAACCCGTCGGCAGTGCTCGACGGCGATATCGACGACTTCATCGAGGCCGGCATCCGCTGGCGTCGCTCAGCCCCAGTCGCCTGACCCAGCAGTTTCAAAGTCCTGACCCCGGGGTACGCCTTGGGAATGAACCTGCTGCCCTACACAGACTCCTCACCGCATGCGTTGTTGGGTATCTACCTCAACGATCACCTGATGGGTGCGACGAGCGGGGTCAAGCTGAGCCGGCGGATGGCAAGCCACCAGTCAGAACCGGCGAATCGCGCCGTGCTGACCCGGTTGTCGTACGAGATTGCCGAAGACCGAGAGACGTTGATCGCGCTGATGCGGCAGCTCGACGTCAAGGTGCAGACTCACCGCGTCGTCGCCGGCTGGGTCGGTGAACGTCTCGGAAGGCTCAAGCTCAATGGAACGCTGCTAACCCGGTCGCCGCTCAGCGACCTGCTCGAACTCGAAGCCATGCGACTTGGCGTCGAGGGCAAGCGTTGCCTGTGGCGAATTCTTCAGCGAGTGGCGACGGCCGACCGTCGCATCAGCGCGACCGAGATGGAGACCTTGGAACAGCGGGCGCTGGGCCAGATCGAGGAACTGGAGTCGATACGGCTCGAAGCCGCGGAAGCGCTTCGTCCCTAGAGTCCCGCGTCAGCGAGGACCTCGGCGGTCGAGCTTGTCGAGATCCCCGCTCGGCGGTCGGGCCTGTCGAGATCCCCACTCGGCGGTCGAGCCCGTCGAGACCCCTCGGTGATTTCGACAAGCTCAATCAGCGAGGGAGTGATTCGACAAGCTCAATCAGCGAGGGAGTGATTCGACAAGCTCAATCAGCGAGGGAGTGATTCGACAAGCTCAATCAGCAGGGGAGTGATTCGAGAAGCTCAATCAGCGAGGGGTCGATGGTCGAGAGTTAGAGCTGCCGTTCTCCGAGTCGTACGCGAAGCCCAGTGATCATCAGGGCGAGCCCGTGCTCGAACATCTGGTCGTGCGGTGAGAACTTTTGGTGGCGTTCTCGGTGCTGGGTGAAAGCCTTGAGGAGGGTGGGGTAGCCACCGCCACGGATCTCATCACCGAGCTCGCCTTCTGATTCGTCGGCGAGGGTGCGGGCTTCCTCGGCCTGCCACTCCAGAGCACAGCCGGTGGCGAACGCTCCGAGTGTCAGGATGATCTCGATGGCATCGCCGGGCTCAAAGCCCGCGTCAGTCAGCTTGGTCAGCGAGCCTTCGATGGAGGGAAGTGCGGTGACTGGCGGGCGGTTTCCGGCGGCAACGAGGGGGGCGTCGCGGTGTCGGATGAGCGTCTCGTACATGGCGCGAGTGCGGCCCTCCAGCCATTCCCACCACGGCTCTTCTTCATGACCTGGCGCAGCGGGGCGGAGCTGCTCGGTCTGGGCCATCAGCCTGGCCGCCATCAGATCGAGCAGTCGGCGCTTGCTGTCGACGTGCCAGTAGAGAGTTGGTGCAGACACGTCGAGCTTCGCCGCGATCTTCCGAAAGCTCACCCCGTCGAGGCCGTCACGCTCGAGCAACTGCAGAGCCACGTCGACGATGCGGTCCTGGGACAGCGCCATCGTGCCACCTTACAGCGTTAGGGCTGAGGGCTCCGGTCCGATCATCCGCCCGATGTCTGCGTCCAACTCGCCGACGTCGCACGACGTCGTACCCTCCGGTGTCCCAGGCGCGCCGAGGTCTGGCCCTGCACGGATGGTTTGAGGGCGTCACCTAGAATCTGGCCAGTGATCCGGTTCGAAAAAGTCACCAAGTCCTACGACGGGCAAAATCGCCCTGCCCTCGACAATGTCGACGTCGAGATCGAGAAAGGCGAGTTCGTCTTCCTCGTGGGCGCATCCGGGTCCGGAAAGTCCACTTTCCTGCGGCTGGTCCTCCGCGAGGCGCGTCCGACGAACGGACACGTCTTCGTTGCGGGCAAGGAGATCAACCGCCTCGCCAGCTGGAAGGTCC
Organism: uncultured Actinomycetota bacterium; assembly: GCA_963746185.1. Taxonomy (GTDB): domain Bacteria; phylum Actinomycetota; class Actinomycetes; order Propionibacteriales; family Nocardioidaceae; genus CAVVAE01. The sequence goes on along the minus strand of CAVVAE010000004.1, from coordinate 418,424 downwards.
CCGGGCTGCGCCGCCAGATCGGCACTGTCTTCCAGGACTTCCGGCTGCTGCCCAACAAGACGGTCTCTGAGAATGTCGGGTTTGCGCTGCAGGTCATTGGCAAGCACAAGAGCGTGATCACCCGCGTCGTCCCCGAGACGCTCGAGCTGGTCGGCCTCGAGGGCAAAGGCCACCGGATGCCTGATGAGCTCTCGGGCGGAGAGCAGCAGCGAGTTGCCATCGCGCGGGCATTCGTCAACAGACCGATGATCCTGATCGCCGACGAGCCCACGGGAAACCTCGACCCGACGACATCCGTCGGCATCATGAAGCTGCTCGACCGCATCAACCGGACTGGTACGACGGTGATGATGGCCACCCACGATGCCGGCATCGTCGACCAGATGCGCAAGCGCGTCATCGAACTGCAGTCCGGCCACGTCGTCCGCGACCAGGCACGTGGCGTGTACGGATACCAGAGCTGACCCGTCTGGTATCGACCCATCGGCTCCTCGCGCCTTCGCAGTAACCCCCTGACAAGAACCGGGAAACCATGCAACTGAGATATGTAGCCACTGAGCTTGGCTCGGGCCTCAAGCGCAATGTGTCCATGACCATCGCGGTCATCTTGACGATCTGGATCTCCTTGACTCTCGTGGGTCTTGGCCTGCTCATCCGATCTCAGGTGGGGACGATCGAGAAGTACTTCGGCAGCCAGCTCGAGGTGCAGGTCGCGTTCTGTGCCAAGAACTCGAACTCTCCGAACTGCGTCAGCGGCCAGGCGACGCCGCAGCAGGAGAAAGCTGTCGAGAAGGTCATCGAAGACAGCAGCTATGTCGACTCCTTCCGCTATCGCACCCGGGAAGAGGCCTACGAGGGCTTCAAGGCCACCCACACCGACTCCGAAGGCAACACCGACGCGATCGGTAAGGAGATCGAGGTGTCGGACATGCCCACGGCGTACTGGGTGAAGCTGAAGGATCCTGACGACACCGACGCACTCGTCAGTTCGGTGCAGAACCTCCAGGGCGTGGAGCAGATCGTCAACCTGCGCGAAGAGTTATCGCCGGTCTACAAGACCCTCAACATGCTCAAATGGCTCGCGCTAGGTGGTGCTGCCCTGCTCGTCTTGGCTGCGGTGTTGCAAGTGTCGAACACGATCCGGTTGGCGGCGATGGCGCGAAGACGGGAGATCGGCATCATGCGGCTCGTCGGCGCCTCGAGCATCTATATCCAGCTGCCGTTCGTGCTCGAGGTGGTGTTCTCTGCCCTGGTGGGTGCTGTGCTCGCCTGCTCGTCGATCTTCATCGTGATGCAGTTCTTCGTACCCTGGCTGCGCGGTCACCTGAAGATCTGGCCGTGGATCGAATGGGTCGACGCCACCAAGGCGATGTCGGCCGTCATCGCGATTGCGCTGGTACTGGCGATAATTCCGACGCTCCTGATGACACGCAAATACCTCAAAGTCTGACGGTCCTCGGCTACCGTCGACTCGCAAGGTTTTGTTTCCCCACGTGAGGTTCTTCGACTGTGGTCCAGATCTTCCCCCACGGACACGCAGGACGGGCTCGAATCGGCGTGACGATGGTGCTCACGGCATCGTTGCTCACTGCCGCGTTCGCGGGCGCATCCGGCAGTCTCGTGTCCGGTGATCACGAGGAACTGCGTCATCAGCAGAACCGGCTCAACAACCACATCGAGGACCGGAAACAGGACCTCGACGAGATCTCCGCTCGGCTCGTCAGGGCACGCAGCGCAATCGACTCTGCCGTGCAGGATCTCGCCGACGCGCGCACGCGCCTCGCCATCCTCGAGGTCCAGGTGCACGACGCGACCATCCTCGACGGAAAGATGCAGGCAAGGCTCGAACTGGCGATCGTTCGGCTCAAAGACGCCCGATCCGACCTGGTCGAGGGACGCCGGAACGTGGTCAGCCAGCGGGCTCAGCTGGCGTCGTACGCCGTCTCGAGCTACCAGACTGGGGGGCCGGCAGCGTTCAACCTTGGCGTCGCCTTTGACTCACAGACCGCGCAAGAGGTCGTCGACACGATGCAGGCTGCGAACACCGTGCTCGACAAGCAGTCTGTGGCGCTGCAGGAGTTCGAGGCCAACAAGGTGCTGCTCAAGTTGACGGAGCAGCGGGTGGAAGAGACCAAAGAAGACGTTGCGGTGAAGCGCCAGCAGGCCGCTGACAACCTCGAGACCAAGCAGGATCTCGAGGAGCAGGCGCGTCTCGCCAAGCAAGCGGTGGCCGACCGGGTCGACACGGTGCGCAAGGCCAAGCAGGAGATCTCTGCGGCCAAGCGAATCGAACTCGACCGCCTCAACAAGTTGCGCAAGGAACGCCAGAAGGTCGAGGCGAGGCTACGCAAGATCGCTGAGAGGCGGGCCCGCGAGCACCGGCAATCGCGCATCACGCACGTCCCCAATGGCGGCGGCTTCTTGAGCTATCCCGTGCAGAACACCTACATCACCTCGCCTTACGGCATGCGGATGCACCCGATCCTGCACGTCTACAAGCTCCACGACGGCACGGACTTCCACGCCAACTGCGGGACGCCCGTCTACGCCGCTGCCAGTGGCCGAATCCTGGCGGAGTACTACAACGCCGGCTACGGAAACCGCGTGATCATGGACCACGGTTACGTCAAGGGTGTGAGCCTGCAGACGTCGTACAACCACCTCACGTCGTTCGTCGCCAGGCAGGGCGAGAAGGTCCAACGTGGTGAGCTGATCGCGTACTCCGGGACGACGGGGTACTCCACGGCCTGCCACTTGCACTTCATGGTGTACGTCAACGGCTACACGAGGAACCCGCTCACCTGGCTCTAACCACCACAGGGCTGCCGCGAGCCTGATCTTGCGGGGTTCGTGTCGTCGGGACCGCGACAATCCCTCAAGCCCACCGACGGTGGCCAACCGATACCCGCTTGCGTCGTACGACAGAATGGCTGGATGGTCAAGGAGCGCGGGCGCAAGTTCATCGCCCAGAACAAGAAAGCGCGCTACAACTACCACCTCGAAGACAGCATCGAAGCTGGCCTGGTCCTCACGGGCACCGAGGTGAAGTCGTTGCGGGCTGGTCGCGCGTCCTTGGTCGACGGCTTCGCGGAGATCATCGACGGCGAGGTGTGGCTGCACGGCGCGCACATCCCGGAGTACAGCCAAGGCACCTGGAACAATCACGCGCCACGACGCAAGCGAAAGCTGCTCCTCAACCGACACGAGATCGACAAGATGGAGCGGCGGGTCAACGAGCGTGGTCTGACGATCGTGCCGTTGTCCATGTACTTCAAGGATGGCCGCGCCAAGGTGGAGCTTGCGCTCGCCAAGGGCAAGAAGAACTACGACAAGCGGCAGTCGATAGCCAAACGCGACGCTCAGCGCGATGCGACTCGCGAGCTCGGCCGGCAAGCCAAGGGCTTCTGACGCAATCCGTATGCAGACCATGATCCTGAGACCGATGACCAGGTCCCGGCTTTCTGGCAGGCGCTCGCGCTCCCGGGCCTGATCGACGTCCATGTGCACTTCCTTCCGCCGCCGATCATGGAACGCGTCTGGGAGGCCTTCGCCGCAGCCGGTCCACTCATCAAGTTCGACTGGCCGATCAACTACCGCTGGAGCGACCCCGATCGGGTCGCTCACCTCCGGTCCATGGGGGTACGACGCTTCTCGGCTTTGGCGTATGCCCACCGCCCCGGGGTCGCCGGCTACCTGAACGCGTGGGCGGCCGACTTCGCCGCCGCGCACCCCGACAGCCTGTCGTCTGCGACGTTCTACCCCGAGGAGTCAGCCACCGCTGACGTCATCGACGCCATCGGCAGGGGAGTGCAGGTCTTCAAAGTGCATGTGCAAGTCGGTGACTTCGACGTCTGCGATCCGCTGCTCGACCAGGCCTGGGGAGCACTCGCCGATGCCGGCCGACCCGTGGTCATCCATGCAGGATCCGGCCCTGCTCCCAACGCCCACACCGGACCCGCACCCATCGCCGAACTGCTTCGCCGCCATCCGGACGTGGTGGCTGTGATTGCTCACTGCGGCGCTCCGGAGTACCGCGAGTTCGTCGAGCTTGCTGAGGCGTACGACCGCGTTCTGGTCGACACCACGATGGTGTTCACCCCGTTCTTCGAGCAGCTCACGGCGTTCCCCCAGGTTCTGCTGCCGCGACTCGCGGCCCTGCAAGACAAGGTGCTGCTCGGCAGCGACTTCCCCAATATCCCCTATGCCTACGCCGTCCAGCTTTCCAGCCTGGCGAGACTCGAATTGGGGGAGGATTGGTTGCGCGCTGTCTGTTGGGGCAATGGCGCCCGGCTGTTCGGGGTCAGCCCGGAGCAGGCCTGAGGTGGGTGGTTCGATCCTGCGTAGCCGTCGTCGTACGCCGTCGTGGCGGAATCTTCGCTGCGCTCTGGCTGTTCTACCCGGTAGCCTGAACGGCGTACACACAACTCAAGAGGGGCTGAACGGTTTCGACTTTGGTCGTTAGATCCATGAGAAGCGAGCCGAGGACCCGGGGTTATCTCGTAAACGCCCCCCGGAAACCTATAAGTGCCAATGCAAAGCGCACTGACTTCGCTCTTGCTGCCTAAGCAGTAACCGAAGGGTCGGTCTGGAAGTGCCTCCGGTCCAGTAACCGGCCTCACTAAGGAGGCTTGCTGTAGATCCCCGGTCGCGGGGGGTCTTGCAGGACTTTTACAGCGACTGAGCCTGTCGGCAATGCGTCTGCTCAAGTGCCGGGGCTGAGAAAAGCGTCAAACAGACTGCGCTCGGAGAATGCTTGGATCGGCGTCAGAGGACCCGGGTTCGATTCCCGGCAGCTCCACCCTTACCCGCAAAGATCCGACGTCTACGTGGCTATGACCACGCAGACGTCGGATCTTTCTGCTTGCTAGGTCTTCCAGACTGACGCGACGTTCTTGCGGTAGCCCCGCCCGAAGATGCCTCCGATGATGGTGATCACTGGCTTGGGAACCTCCTGTGCCACCGCTGCTCGCTCCTCAGGCGATGCCCCGTCGAGAAGCCAGGCGAAGAACTGGCCGCCTCTGGCGGGGCTGACCTTGGAGAATTGCTTTCCCATGGCTTTGATCTCCGGGGCGTCGCGGTTGGCGAGATAGATGTCCTCGATCTCGGCTTCCTCGTGGTCGAGGTGCGAGATGGTGACCGCCTGCAGCTTCTGGAACGCGGCCAGGGCTGCTTGGGCCTCGTCACGCCCGGCTGTACGGGTGAGGGCACTCATCGTGGTGCGCGTCTCTGCCAGCGCCGCGCCCATGATCTCGTGCTCGGCGTCCATCGTCGCAAGGACTTCCTTGCTGACGCCGACGGCCTCGAGGGCCGGCCATGCGATCTCGTGCTCGCCCGTGTGGTGGTACGTCAGTTCGTGGTTGAAGTTCGCCCACGCGGTGTCAAGCTGCTGCGCCCTGGCCAAGTCGCCCGCGGGGAAGGCGCTGAGTGCCGCGATGAAGCGATCAAGGTCGCGTCGGAACGCGCCGTGGATCACCTTGTTCATGCTCATCTCGCTCATGCCCCGACCCTAAACCAAGCCGGGAGCGTGGGCTGGTCACCGAGCGATGACGTCAGGAGCCGAGGATCCGACTCTTTTGCTCCTCGAACTCGGCATCCGTGAGTATGCCTTGGGTTTTCAGCTCGGCCAGGTCCTTGAGCTGAGCGAGTTTGGCATCCATGTCATTTGCCGCTGGGGCAGTGGCTTGCGGAGCAGGCTCGTACACCTGCTGCTGTTGCTCTTGTGCGGCCCATCGTTGACCCTGCCGACGCGAGACGCGGTTGGACACGGAGGTCGCCGTACCGGCGATCACGGCCGTACGGGCTACGCCGCGAAGAAGTCCAGGCATTTTTGCAATCCTTTCTGGCTGAAGTTGATGGCTTAGGCGCCGGGCTCGGTGCTGTCCAGGGCGTCGAGTATCGCCGAAGCGGGGATCCGTCCGCTGGCGACCAGCTCGGCACCACCGCGCCTCAAGGCTCCGACGAAGGGCGCCGCCCAGCGGTTTTCGTAGACGAGGATCCCGGCCGAGCTGCCTGGCTCGAGCACGCCACTGGCCTCAGCAATGTCGTCTTGGTCCAACAACCCGGACGTCGCTCCCTCGAAGACGGCGAGATCGAGCTCACCATCGCCGTCCAGATCGGCGACGGCGACTCCGGCAACTGACCCGTCAAGTTCCTTCTTCACAAAAACCAGATCGAGGATCCGGATGATGCCTCGGTCCACTAGGTCGACGAGCAGGGGCAGACCCTCTCCCGTCATGCGGTTGCCGGGAAACTCAACAACCAAGTAGTCGATCGGGCCGATCTCATCGAGCTCGTCAGTCATGCCAACCCCTCACGCAATTCGGTTCACATCGGATCATTCCTGCAGCACAGCGCACGCGGGAACTCCGGACAGGTGTCAACGATCGCATCTCAGTGCGGTCTGCACGTCACCCTCAGGGGGTGAGGCGGGTGACCCGGGGTGCGGCTAGAGCGAGGCGCAGGGTGAGGCCGTGTCGGTGTCTGGAGGTCAAGTCTTCGCGTCACCTGACGCCGCGACTAGTCGTTCAGTGAAGCCTGCGGCAAATGCCCCGACGAGGATCGTCGCCGCCGTTCCGCTGGCAGGCGCAAGACCTGTGTTGCCGGCAAGCCAGGCGAGCAGGCCTGCCACTGCCCCGACGGGGACCCGTGACATTGACGCAACGGTTGATCCCAAGAGCTGCGGGATCCGTCCATGATTGAGGCGCGTTGAACGCTGCGCAGCGCTCGTGACGGCGCCGACGACGCCGAGCAGGACCGCTGCCAGCATCACCCACCACTCGTCCACGCTGTCGGAGTCCAATGTCGTTGCATGAGGCAACAGAACACCGATGATGGCCAGCATGCTGACAATGCCGAAGCCGAGCAGTGCCAGCTGGTGGCGCCGGAGGAGCGTGAGCTTGCGGTACTCGTTGGCAAAACTCTCGTTGCGGACCCGGACGGCCGCCTGCAGGCGCTCTACGCGGTCGCTCGCGCTCTGGGTTTTGTTCTTGGCTTTCTTGGCTAGGACCGGCGCGAGCAGGTTTTTCGCCGCGGTACGTCGCCACTTCCCGAACTTGTCGCTGATCAGCAGTTCGTCTCGCACCACGCTTGCCTCTCGAAGCACCTCGTCGTCATCGAAGCCTGCGATCTGGCACTCTCGAGCGCGGTACGTCTGGCTCCACCCGGTGTCGAGGTCACCGGCGGCCGCCGCTTCGCGGGCCTTGGCGACGTGGCGGACGGCCATCACGCGCCAGGGTGGCAGCTCTTGCGTTCGCGGTTCGGCAAGTTCGGCGGTGAGGTCGTTGATCTCCTCGAGGAGGCGGTTCATCTGGGGACGTTGAGACCAATGACGGAAGAACCGCCCAGCGCGTGTAAACCATTGAAGGAAGAACCAGCGACGGCGTGGAGGCGGAAGCAGATTAAAGTTCTCGTGTGACGCAGCTGTCGTGAGCAGCGCCTGTTCCTTGGGATACTTGAGCAGACGGACCGCCTCGTGCGGTGGCAGCCATCTGACCTCTTTTACCTCGCCCGCATCGCGTTCGCCCGGGGCCTCGCCAACGTAGGTCATCAACCAGAACACGACGACCTTCTTCTGGTGATCGAGGGGATAGTCGATGACGTCTGCAACCTCATCGAGCAAGACTGTTGCGCCGGTCTCCTCCCTCACCTCACGGACTGCGGTGGCGGCTAACGACTCATCCTGGTCTGCCACCTTTCCCTTTGGCAGGGTCCACTCGTCCGGCTCATATCGCTCGCGACGTACGAGTGCCACCTGGGTCACGCCGTCACGTTCGCGGCGAACGAGCCCTCCTGCGGAGACGACAGCGACAGCTGCGCCAGCCTCGTCCATGGCAGGCATGTTAGTCGTCGGTCGCCAGCGTTCCCTTGACATGATTCTGCGCTGGTGCAATCTTAGTTGAGTGACTAAGACAACTGCCTAAGTCACGTGAACGGGCAAGAGGAGGCGCCGTGACCGTCGAGGAGCGAACGGCCGTGGAGGCGGAGGTCACGCTCGCCGTACTGGACTACTTCGAGGGTTGGTTCGACGGCGATGCCGACCGGATGGCACAAGCACTTCACCCCGACCTCGCCAAGCGTGCTCTCGAGAAGGACGGCACGACGTTGGATGAGACGACCGCCGAGTGGATGATCGACGCGACCGCACGAGGGGTCGGCCGCGAACTGAGTCGGAGCGACAACCAGATCGAGGTCAAGGTTGAAGACGTCTACGACACCATCGCCAACGTGACCGTCCGCTCCGCGTTGTACAGGGAGTACGTCCAGCTCGTGCGCACGGCGGGCGCTTGGAAGATCGTGAACACGCTGTGGCAACCGACGTAGCGACATCGTCGACCGCGCGCTCGGCAGTCGAAGCGGCCCTCCTCGATGCCGCCGAGCGGGTCTTGCTCGTCTCTGGCTACTCGAGCATCACCACGCGGCGGCTCGCCGGGGAGGCCGACGTCAACCATGGGCTAGTTCACTACTACTTCGGCTCGATCGAGAACCTTCTCGCGCGAGTCCTCGAACGGTTCACCGAGCAGCTGATCTCTCGCCAGCGCGAGCTGTACGCCGCCGACAGGCCCTTCGCGGAAAAGTGGCGGACCGCGATGCGCTATCTCACTGACGAGGACGTCGCCTATCAGAAGGTCTGGCTCGAGCTCCAGGCGCTTTCCTGGAACCGGCCGGAACTGCAGGAGCGGGTCGCACACGTGCACGCCGAGTGGCGGGCCGTGCTGACAGAGGCGTTCGCCGAACCCCGTGAGCGCCTCGGCATCGACATGCCTGTTGACCAACTTGTGTCGCTGGTCATGACGTTCAACGAGGGGATCATCCTCGAGCGGCTGTCCGGCGTCACCGCGGGCCACCAACCCCTTCTCGATTGGATCGACCAATGGCTGGACAACTGACCACCCAGACGCGGGAGCAGTCGCGTGCGCGCTACCCCGACATGGAGGGCTACGTCGAACGCAATGGCGTCCGCGTGTTTTACGAGGTGTACGGCGAAGGCGCACCGGCGATCCTGTTCGTGCCGCCGTGGTCCATCGTGCACTCGCGGTGCTGGAAGATGCAGATCCCGTACCTCGCACGCCACGGTCGGGTGATCGTCTTCGACCCGCGGGGCAACGGCAAGTCCGACAGGCCACAGACCGTCGAGGCGTACACCGAGTCGGAGTTCGCTGCCGACGCGTTGGCTGTGTTGGACGCGACCCAGACTGACCAGGCGTTCGTGGTGACGTTGTCCATGGGCGCCCAGCGCAGCCTCATCCTCGCGGCCGAACATCCCGAGAGGGTGCAGGGCATCGTCTTCATCGCGCCGGCGATTGCTTTGGCCCCCGGCCACCCCGGCCGCGATGAGCCCTTCGACGAGCCGCTCGACACCGATGAGGGCTGGGCGAAGTACAACACCCACTTCTGGCGGCGGGACTATCGCGCGTTCGTCGAGTTCTTCATGTCGCAATGTGCGACGGAGCCGCACTCGACCAAGCTCATCGAGGATGCGGTGGGGTGGGGCCTGGAAACAGATGCCGAAACGCTCATCACCTTGTCCAGCGCGCCCTCTCCGCGTCGGGCCGAAGTCCGCGAGCTCTGCTCGCGGGTGCACTGTCCGGTGCTCGTGATCCACGGCGACGAGGACGCGATCATCCCGCTAACGCAGGGGAGTGAGCTCGCCGCCGCGACCAACGGTGAACTGGTCACCGTCGAGGGAGGCAGCCACTTCGTACATGCGCGCGACCCGGTCAAGGTCAACGTGCTGCTGCGTGAGTTCGTGACGAAGCCGAGGTCGGCGCCCCGCTGGACGCGAGGGAAGTCGAGACGCAAACGCGCGCTCTACATCTCCTCACCCATCGGGCTCGGTCACGCACAGCGGGACGCGGCGATCGCTGACGAGCTCCGCAAGATGCATCCCGACCTGGAGATCGACTGGCTTGCTCAGCACCCGGTGACGAAGGTGCTGGAGAGCCACGGCGAGACGATCCACCCAGCCAGCGCGTTTCTGTCCAACGAGTCTGGCCACATCGAGAGCGAGTCGGCGGAGCACGACCTGCACTGCTTCCAAGCGATCCGACGAATGGATGAGATCCTGCTCTCGAACTTCATGGTCTTCCACGATCTCGTGCAGGACGAGGACTACGACCTGTGGATCGGCGATGAGGCGTGGGAGCTCGACTACTACCTGCACGAGAATCCAGAACAGAAGCGAGCGGCGTACGTCTGGATGACCGACTTCGTCGGCTGGCTGCCGATGTCTGATGGTGGAGATCGCGAGGCATTCCTCACCGCCGACTACAACGCGGAGATGATCGAGCACATCGCGCGATTCCCGCGCATCCGCGACCGAGCGTTGTACGTCGGCAACTCCGACGACATCGTTCCTGATGTCTTTGGTCCCGACCTGCCGCAGATCCGCGACTGGACGGAGGATCACTACGATCTCACCGGCTACGTGACCGGATTCGATCCCGCCGATTTCTCTGATCGGGCGGCACTCCGCGCCGGTCTGGGATATGCCGAGGACGAGCAGGTCTGCATCGTCACCGTCGGCGGCTCAGGCGTCGGCGCCCATCTGCTTCGTCGGGTCATCGACGCTTTCCCGCAGGCGAAGACGCTTGTTCCGGCGCTGCGGATGGTTGTGGTAGCTGGGCCGCGCATCGACCCGGCGACCCTTCCGCAGAGTGGTGGCCTCGAGATCCGTCAGTACGTGCCCGACCTTTACCGCCACCTCGCTGCTTGCGACCTCGCCGTCGTACAGGGCGGTCTGACGACGTCGATGGAGTTGGCGGCCAACCAGCGGCCCTTCCTCTACTTCCCGCTCCGGCACCACTTCGAGCAGAACTTCCATGTTCGCCACCGACTCCAGCGCTATGGCGCCGGACGCTGCATGGACTTCGAGACGGCAACTCCGGAGAGGATCGCGCTAGCTATTGCCGAAGAGATCGGGCGCGTGGTCGACTACCGACCTGTCGAGACCGATGGCGCGGCGCGGGCGGCAGCCCTGATCGCTGAGCTGCTCTAGGTTCCGGCCGGGTTGGTCAGGCCGACGGGGTTGTCACGACGGCGGCGCGCTCAAATCCGCCGGCGACCTTCGAGTCGGTTGAGTCGAAACACCCTTGTGGCTTGCCGATTCGGGCCATTCCGTTGACATCGCCGGCACCCCAGACTGCCGGTGCCTGGCGAAGTATCGGGAACATGATCTGGTGGTCGTCATTCACGTGACCGAGGCCGACGACGTGGCCCAGTTCGTGCATGAGGAGTTGACCGACCGACCCGTAGGAGTTCCACGGCGGCTTACGAGCGCTCTGGAATCCTGGCTTGAGGTCCACCGTGGAGTCGAGGACGACGTAGCCGGCGACGATGCGCGCATCGGGTTCGGTCGAGGTGGGGAAGTGGTACGTCGGCCCGGCGACGCCGATGGCGTCTGTGCTTCGGGGCAGCCACGACGACTGTCCGGGACGAGCCCACGAGAGCACCACGTCGGTACCGCGGGGGAGCTTGTTGTAGGTCCCTCTGCGGAACGGAATCATCTCGGTGGAACCGGCGTACCGAAAGGTCAGGCCAGAAGCCAGATGGATCCTTCGGACAGCTTCCTTCACGTCCGACAGAGCATGAGGCGGCGCCTGGTTGAGGTTGACTCGGTAGTCGATGACCTTGCACGGGTCCCAACGGGCCACGAAGTCGTCACCCGATCCAGCAGGAACGAAGGCGAATGCTTTGGGGTTCCCTTTTCGGGCTAGCGCACCCGCGTCGGCGCTCGCCCCGGAGATGGCTGCCATGGCTGCGCAGAGAGCCACGGCGACCATTGCGGTCGCGGAACGTCTGAAGGGGTTCACAGGTAGAGATTTTGTCAGCGCCGCGAGCAGCCTTATGTCGCGTTCGCGGTGAACTAGCCCGCGTGGCGTAATGACCTAACCGTTCGTTTCGTTGACAGGCCGGTGAAGGCCACCTACTGTGACGAGAGCACCACAGTGAGTAACTCCCGCAACAGGCAGTCGATCCGTATCTCGTACCGACTCCGTTGTGGAACGGCGGTAAAAAACCACGATCCCTCTTGGGCAGGTTGCCCGGGTCGACCGCGCCTTCATCATCGCGCTTCGTTCTCCATCGACGAGTCGGCCACCATCTTTGGGCTTTGACGCTGCATGCGTCGAACTGCCCATTCTCCACTCACAGCACCGGGATGCCTGGGCTTCACAGACAGGTCCACCTATCAAAGGATCGACATGAAGTTCAGCCTGCTTACCACCTCCGCGAGGCGTTACATCCCACGAGCTGCACCCACGGTGCCACTGGTCGCCCTGTTCTCGGCAGGGTTGCTGGTGGCGTTTTCTGGCACTGCAAACGCGGCGCCGACACCTGTCCTGCTCGGTAAGGCGAAGAGCTTCGTCGTCCTCGCCGGCTCAGGCGTTACCAACACCGGACCAACGACGCTCAACGGGGATATCGGAACCTTCCCCAACCCGTCGATCACCGGTTCAGGGTCGATGACGATCACCGGGGCCAACCACCATGGTGACGCGGTCACGCAGCAGGCCAAGAGTGACCTGGTCACGGCATACAACCAAGCCGCAGGTGAAGGACCGCCGAACTCAGTCAGCACCGACCTCGGCGGCCAAACACTCCCGGCCGGCGTCTACAACTCCGCATCCTCGATGGGCCTCACGGGAGCCCTCACGCTGGACGGAGAGAACGATCCCAATGCCGTCTTCGTCTTCCAGGCCGGCTCAACTCTCACCACTGCAACAGATAGCAGCGTCGTGCTGATCAGAGGCGCTCAGGAGTGCAACATCTGGTGGCAGGTCGGTAGCTCGGCAACACTCGGTACGAGAACGGCGTTCAAGGGCAGCATCCTCGCGTTGACGAGCATCACCCTCGACAACAATGCGACAGTGGTCGGTCGTGTGCTGGCCCGTAACGGCGCTGTCACGCTCGACACCAACACGATCACCAGGCCGTTCTGTGCCGCTACTCCCGGTGGCGGCGGTGGCGGCGGCGGCGGTGGCGGCGGTGGCGGTGGCGGCGGTGGGGCGGTGGCGGCGGCACTGGTGGCGGCGGTGGCGGCGGTGGCGGCGGCACAGGCGGCGGACCCGATGGCGGCACGCCCGCGACCATCACCAATGGGCAAGGCGGACCGTCGAACGGACCACCCGACCTCGAAATCACCAACACCCCGTCTGGGCCGGTTGACTCAGGCAGCGCAACGACTGGTGGAACCAACAGCGACGGACATCGCCTGCTGGCTGGGATCATCCTGGCCGCCGGACTCGGTGGCACAGCGGTTCTCGCTACCTTCCGACGTAGGCGCATCTGAGTCCGCGCGCCACCATGGAACAGCAGCCCAAGCGTCGTCGCACCCGCCTGGCTCGCTTCACAGTGATGGCGGGGCCGTTCGCCCTGCTCGCCACGATCGCCGCCGGAACCGCCGGCTGCGCGAGCGAGCCGGAGAGCACCCCGCCACATTCGGACCCGGCACCTTCTTCGTCGTCGCCGACGAAGAGCCGCACAGCGGCGTCGCCTGATGCCAAGACCGGATCCATGTCGAGATCCGCACCGGTCCGCGTGGAGATCCCAGCGATCGCGGTGGACTCAGAGCTGATGCGTCTTGGTCTGCAGGACGACAACACCCTGGAGGTCCCGCCGAACGGGTTCCCCGCTGGCTGGTACACGGGTGCACCCACGCCAGGTGAGGTCGGCCCAGCCATTCTCGTGGGACACGTGCACTGGGGCGGGACCGACGGTGTCTTCGCCCGGCTGCAACAGCTCAAGTCAGGCGATCAGGTGCTTGTCGCACGGAAGAACGGCAGCGTGGCCGTCTTCGAGGTAAGTCAGGTCAAGCAGTACCCGAAGAAGCAGTTCCCCACCGACGCTGTGTACGGCGAGATCGGCCGTCCGGGACTGCGGTTGATCACCTGCGGCGGGTTTGACCCGCAGACCAGCACGTACGACGACAACGTGGTCGTCTTCGCCGACTTTGTCAGCGCCCGCACCTGACTCACGGCTGCTGCTACCGCGAGCGCGCGGGCGCGCGGGCGCCTGGAGTTCTAGGGTGAGGCATGCTGTCACCACATCGATCCCGAGTCACTGGCCTCGCGGTCACCCTAGGACTCGTTCTCGCAACTGGCTCCGGCGCGTACACCGCGGCATCAGAGGACTCCGCAAGGGATTCTGACGTCGGCACGAGACAGACACAGCCGATGTCCCAGCGGATGGGCGCGCCGCCCCCTGTCCGGATTGCGGCTGCGGGCGACATCGCTTGCCAACCGCCGTTCACCGTAGGCCCGCAGCGCTGCCGCATGGCCGCCACAGCCCAGCTCATCACGTCACGGCAAGTAGACGTCGTCCTGCCCCTGGGAGATACCCAGTACGAGCAGGGTCGCCTGAGTCAATACCGCGACTCTTATGCCCACAGCTGGGGCCAGTTCAAGGGCAAGACCCGTCCCGTCGTGGGCAATCACGAGTACCTGACGCCCAAGGCGTCCGGTTTCTTTAGCTACTTCGGCAATCGGGTGCTCCGACCGAGCGGTTGGTACGCGTTCAACTTGGGATCCTGGCGGCTGTACGTCCTCAATTCCAACTGCACCATTGTCAACTGCGATTCGCAGGTCACGTGGCTGAGAAACGACCTGCAGTCACATCCGCGTCAATGTTCGCTAGCCGCCCTGCACCACCCGCGCTTCTCCTCAGGAGAGCACGGCGACAGCATGGCCGTCAGGCCGCTGTGGAACGTGCTCGATAATCAGCAGGTCGACGTCGTACTGGCCGGACACGATCACGACTACGAGCGGTTCGCTCGTCGGCAAGCCGATGGTGATATCGCGACGAACGGAATCAGGTCCTTCGTCGTCGGAACAGGTGGCAAGAGCTTGAGACCTTTTGGGCCGATCGACCCGGCATCGAGGTTCCACGACGCTACGCACATGGGCGTGCTGTTCATGACCCTGAACGCCAGCGGATATGACTGGCATTTCCGTTCGACCGACAACGTGGTGCGAGACTCAGGCCACTCGGGCTGCGTCGCTTAAGCTGCATCTGTTACGAGGGCACGACCGTACGGCGATCATCCGCGAGGCGTCGGGTCAGCCCGACCCGATCCAGGTGCGCCAGCAGCGGCAACGCGACCCGCCTGCTCGTGCCGAGGAGCTGCCGGGCCTCACTCGTCGTAAACGGCTGCGGCAGCTGGCTGAGTCGTTCGGCTGCAGCCTCATCGGCGCCTGGCATCAGCACCACCAGGTCAGCCAGGCGAAGCACCCGCCCGGCATGGCTGGCCGCCGCGACCGCTTTGACGTCCAGACCGAGTTGCTCCATCCGGTGCACGTCGGGGGCCGCGAAGGGCTGGTCGCGCAGGTCGTCAGCGAGCAGCTCCAATGAACGGGACAACGCCGCCGGAAGTCCACTGGATCCCTTGCGCACCTTTCCGTCCTCGATTCGCAGCGGCGGGGCGGCCAGGACAGCCACGACGTCCGACGCCGGCAAGCCAAGTTGTCGGCCTGCCGCCGCGAGAGTTATCCCGGGATCGAGTGGGTTGGCCCGCTCCTGCTCGACGACCAGGGCACCCAACCGCTCCTGCATGGACTGCGCTGTTGCCCGATCCACGACCCAATCGCCGTGACGAACAGCATCGGCAGGCTCTGTCGTAGCGTCGACACCGAGCCGCCGTAGCTGCGAGATCCGTGCCAGCCCCCGTCGGCGCAGTTCGTCGTGAGCGTCACGTATGCCGGAGCTCCCCAGCAGAGCCTCGGCACGCCGCCGCGCATCACCTCGTCTCGTCAGCTCGGGCGGGTCGGGGTCAAGCACCACCACACCCCAGAGGTCACGGTTGCCGGGGTCGCGCAAGAGGCCGCGGTCGCCGACCCGCAGCGGCAACGCCCGATCCAACGCCAACCGAGCGAGCGATCCGTCGTCGGTCTGCGCGGCCAACGGCCGACAGCGTGCAGCCACCGAGCTGGCCCCGATGTGCAAAACGTGCTCGCCTGCCGGCTCGTTCTTGCGCGCTCCGACCACGCGGACGTCGAGAAGACTCGTCGGCCACCAGGCGTCGGGACTGACCAACACCGAGCCACGCTTGACCTGGTCTGACACGCCGGCTCCGAGCCGCAAGGCCACCCGCGAGACACCGCGCGCCTCGTCGACGTCTCGCCCGAGTGTCTGGAGTCCACGTACGCGCACGGGAGTCCCGTCGGAGTGTAGGACGTCGCCGGATCGGATTCGTCCGGCGGCCAACGTACCTGTGACGACCGTTCCGGCGCCGCTGACATGGAATGCCCGGTCGACCCACAACCGCACGTCGGCTGCATCGTCGGCTTCAGGCAGCCCCTCCATCAGGCTGACAAGCTGTCGACGGAGCTCGTCCATCCCGTCGCCGCTGACAGCCGACACAGCAATCGCAGGCGCTCCGGCGAGGCTGGTCTTCGCAAACTCGGCCTGGGCACGGTTGAGTGCCGGACCGGGGTCCGCCAGGTCGCTCCTACTGATGACCAGGACACCATGCTGGACACCCAAGGCGTCGAGAGCTGCAAGGTGCTCCGCTGCCTGAGGCATCCACGGGTCGTCCGCGGCCACCACGAACATCACCGCGGGGACAGGTCCCACGCCCGCAAGCATGGTGGAGACGAAACGCTCATGCCCGGGTACGTCGACAAACGCCACTTCGAGACCGGGAGCCAGCTCTGTCCAGCAGTAGCCGAGCTGGATCGAGAGTCCGCGGCGTCGTTCCTCGTCGAGGCGGTCCGGGTCTTGCCCGGTGAGTGCCTGCACCAACGTGGATTTCCCGTGGTCGACATGTCCGGCCGTGGCAATGACGTGCATGCGCGCTAGGCCTTGGCTGCCCGTCGTACGGCGTCCACCAGCGCAGCGTCTTCGAACTCAGGGACCGCGATCAAGTCGAGCAGCAACCTGCCCCGTTCGACACGTCCGACCACCGCAGGCTCAACCTGCCGGAGCGCAACGGCCAGCTCGCTCGGCAGCGCGATCGCCGCGCTCGGAAGCTCGACGCCTGGAGCCCCACCTCCGCCGACGGCCGCACGTGACTCGGCCACCACCGCTTCGACAACTCCAGCGAGCTCGGCGCAGATCCGCTCGGCTCGGCGCATGAGTTGATCAGGCTGCGTTGCCAGCGCGGCAGCCACCGGAGTCGTGGGTCCCGCGAGGGTCGCCTCCAACGCCGCGAGCGTCAGCTTGTCGACGCGGAGTGCCCGAGCCACCGGATGACGCCGCAGCTTCTCGACGAGTTCGGCCCGGCCGAGCAGCAGTCCGCATTGAGGTCCGCCCAGCAGCTTGTCGCCCGACGCGGTCACGAGCGCAGCGCCTGCGCGCAGGCTACTGGCTGTGTCTGGTTCGTCGGGCAGGCGAGAATGTGGCGCCAGCAACCCAGAACCGATGTCGACCACGACGGGGACGGGAAGCTCCGCGAGCGCAGCCACCGGGACCGACGACGTGAAGCCGGACACCACGAAGTTCGACGGGTGCACCTTCAATACGAACCTGGTGTCGGGCCCGATCGCCTGCTCGTAGTCGGCGAGGCTCACCCGGTTGGTAGTTCCCACCTCGCGGAGTCGCGCACCGGTCGACTCGAGGAGCTCGGGGATGCGGAAGCCGTCGCCGATCTCGACCAGTTCGCCCCGTGCCACGACGATCTCACCACCCGAAGCGAGCGCTGCAGCCGCGAGCGCCAACGCGGCGGCGCCGTTGTTGACGACGTGGACGTCCTCGGCATCGGGTACGGCGACGGCCAGTGCCTCCAGGGCGGACCGTCCTCGCTTCCCCCGGCGGCCGGACTCCAGGTCGAGCTCCACGTCCGTCGCTCCCGCGGCGAGGGTGATGGCTTCGACTGCCGCTCGCGACAGAGGGGCACGTCCGAGGTTGGTGTGGACGATCACGCCGGTCGCGTTGATGACCGGTCGCATGCGGGTCGGCGCAGTGGGCAGCGACGTCAACGCCGCCTCGACGACCTGCGCCGCAGCGATCTCACCGGTGCGGCAGCGCTCTTGGGCTGCATGGACCGCATCCTTCACGGTCGCGCGCCCCAGCTGGCCGGCACGCTCGACGAGGCGTTCGTCGGCCAGCACGGCGTCAGTGCTGGGGACCGTACGACGTACGTCGTCCATCGCCTGCCCTTCACTGGTCTCCGCAACGTGAGTGGCGGAGGCGGACGGGAATCGAACCCGCCTGACCGAGATCCTCGGCCACAACGGTTTTGAAGACCGCGCCCGTCACCAGACGAGAAACGCCTCCGCCGGACACTCTAGTGACCTGTGGCGCGCGGGCACCTCGAGCCGGAATGTGGAACCGCCGCACTCGGTCTACGGTGGAAACCACCAGGAGTGGCGAGGGAAGGGGTGTGGCGGTGGGAGCCAAGACGTTTTTAGGGTCATGGCCGGTGATGCGGCAGTTTTCCGGAGGCGACACACTCGGTCGCGGCGCCGCAGTCACGTCGAAGACCACCGACGATCTGCATGCACGTACGACTGATGCCGACAGCGTCGTCGACTCTGTCTGCCCCTACTGTGCCGTCGGCTGCGGCCAGAAGGTCTTCGTCAAAGACGGCCAGGTCACCCAGATCGAAGGCGACCCCGCCAGCCCGATATCGCGCGGCCGCCTCTGCCCCAAGGGCAGTGCCAGCAAACAACTCGTCACGTCACCCGGCCGGGTCACGAAGGTGCGCTACCGGCGGCCACACAGCGCGAACTGGGAGGACCTCGACCTCGACACGGCGATGGACATGATCGCCGACCGGGTGATCAAGACCCGCAAGGAGTACTGGGAGTGGGAGGCCGAAGACGGCCGGCGACTTCGCCGCACGATGGGCATAGCCAGCTTGGGAGGAGCGACCCTCGACAACGAGGAGAACTACCTCATGAAGAAGCTCTACACCGCGATGGGTGCGGTGCAGATCGAGAACCAGGCGCGGATATGACACTCGTCCACCGTCCCCGGTCTGGGGACGTCGTTCGGACGCGGCGGCGCCACCTCGTTCCAACAGGATCTCGCCAACGCTGACTGCATCATGATCCAGGGCTCCAACATGGCCGAGTGCCACCCGGTGGGGTTCCAGTGGGTGATGGAGGCGAAGGCGAAAGGCGCGACCGTCATCCACGTCGACCCGCGCTTCACCCGCACCTCGGCCGTGGCCGACCTGCACGTGCCGATCCGGGCCGGCTCCGACATCGCCTTCCTCGGTGCTCTCGTCAACTACGTCCTGACCAACGAGCTCGACTTCCGTGAGTACGTCGTCAACTACACCAACGCCGCCGCCGTCGTCAACGAGGACTTCCTCGACACCGAGGATCTCGACGGTCTGTTCTCGGGTTTCGACCCGGAGACCAACCACTACGACCCGGCCAGCTGGCAGTACGCCGGGGCGCCACAGGCTCCTGCGGCCGGGCAGCGTGACCCCGCTCAGCCGGGCGGACCGGACGGACCCACCGACGACACGCAGGACCAGTCGGACGCCGACAGTCACGAGACATCGCACAAGGCCGCCCAGGCCGAGACCGCCGGCTCCGGTGGCCCGGCGGTCACCCACAAGCCGCAGCGTGACGAGACGCTGCAGCACCCAGACTGCGTCTATCAGATCGTCAAGCGGCACTTCGCCCGCTACACCCCCGAGGTCGTGGAGGCCGTCTGCGGCATCAGGCCAGAGCAGTTCGAGCAGGTCGCGAAGGCGCTGACCGAGAACAGCGGACGGGAGCGCACCGGCGCGTTCTGCTACGCGGTCGGTTGGACCCAGCACACCACGGGAGTCCAGAACATCCGGACGGCTGCGATCCTGCAGCTGTTGCTGGGCAACATCGGGCGACCAGGTGGCGGCATCATGGCCCTGCGCGGGCACGCCAGCATCCAGGGCTCGACCGACATCCCGACCTTGTTCAACATCCTGCCCGGATACATCCCGATGCCACACGCGGACCTGCACGAGGATCTCGACGGGTTCGTCGCCAAGGACGCGGGGAAGACCGGCTTCTGGGGCAACATGAAGGCCTACACGGTCAGCCTGCTGAAGTCCTACTGGGGCGATGCGGCCACTGAAGAAAATGACTACTGCTTCGACTACCTGCCGCGGATCAACGGCAACCACGGCACCTACGAGACTGTGGTCGGGCAGATCGAGGGCAAGGTCAAGGGCTACTTCCTGGTCGGTGAGAACCCGGCGGTCGGTTCGTCCAATGGCAAGATGCAACGACTCGGGATGGCCAACCTCGACTGGTTAGTGGTGCGCGATCTGGCGATGATCGAGTCGGCCACCTTCTGGAAGGACGGGCCGGAGATCGCGACTGGCGAGCTCGCGACAGAAGAGATCGCGACCGAGGTGTTCTTCCTGCCCGCCGCGAGCCACGTCGAGAAGGCCGGTACGTTCACCAACACCCAACGGATGCTGCAGTGGCGCCACAAGGCGGTTGAGCCACCGGGTGACTCTCGCAGCGAGCTGCAGTTCTACTACGAGCTCGGCCAGCGCATCCGGGAGAAGCTCAAGGACTCCACCGACGCGATGGACCGGCCGCTGCTCGACCTCACGTGGACCTACCCGACCGAAGGGCCGCTGCAGGAGCCGAGCCCAGAGGCGGTGCTGCGTGAGATCAACGGGACCGGCCCGGATGGCAAGGCCCTGTCGGCGTACACGGAGCTGCGCGACGACGGTTCGACCCGGTGTGGCTGTTGGATCTACTGCGGCGTGTACGCCGACGACGTCAACCAGCCGGCCCGCCGCAAACCGCGATGGGAGCAAAGCTACGTCGCCCCGGAGTGGGGCTGGGTCTGGCCGGCCAACCGACGGATCATCTACAACCGTGCTTCCGCCGACCCGGACGGCAACCCGTGGAGCGAGCGCAAGAAGTACGTCTGGTGGGACGCCGAGGATCGCAAGTGGACTGGCCTCGACGTGCCGGACTTCATCGCCGACCGGCCACCCGACTTCGTGCCAGCCGAGGATGCCAGGGGCCCTGACGCGATCGGTGGCAAGGACCCGTTCGTCATGCAGACGGATGGGAAGGGTTGGCTGTTCGCTCCGGCCGGACTGGCCGACGGCCCGATGCCGACCCACTACGAGCCGCCAGAGTCGCCCGTGCACAATCCGCTGTACGGCCAACAGAGCAACCCGGCTCGCGAGCGAATCGATCATCAGTCAAACCCGATCAACCCGTCGTTCAGCGAGGTCTTTCCCTACGTGTTCACGTCGTACCGGTTGACGGAGCACCACACCGCCGGAGGGATGAGTCGCACGCTGCCGTATCTGGCGGAACTGCAGCCCGAGATGTTTTGCGAGGTGTCGCCCCGGCTGGCGGCCGAGCGCGAACTGACCAACGGTGGCTGGGCCACCATCGTCACTTCGCGCGCCGCGATCGAGGCCCGGGTCCTCGTGACCGAGCGGATGCGCTCTCTGCGGGTAGCTGACCGGTGGATCGAGCAGGTGGGGCTGCCTTACCACTGGGGCGGCAGTGGGCTCAGCACCGGTGACTCGTCCAACGATCTGGTCAACCTCAGCCTCGACCCCAACGTCTTCATCCAAGGCAAGGTCGGGACGTGTGACATCCAGCCCGGTCGGCGGCCGCGGGGGCCAGACCTGTTGGCGTACGTCGCGAAATACCGTGAGCGCGCTGGCCGTGATGCCGATCCTCAGCCAGGATCGGACCAGGCAGAGCGTCAGGAAGGTGAGTGATGAGCCGCAACAGGCTGTCCGGATCTCTGCATGACGTCAGCCAGGATGCCGGTCACGTCGATCCGCCGCCGCGGATGGGCTTCTTCACCGACACCAGCATCTGCATCGGCTGCAAGGCCTGCGAGGTCGCCTGTAAGGAATGGAACGGGGTGCCGGACGACGGCTTCGCGCTCACGGGGATGTCTTACGACAACACCGGCTCTCTCGGCGCGAACACGTGGCGGCACGTTGCCTTCATCGAGCAGTCCACGCCCGTGGCGGCCCCGGTGACCACGACGGATCTTGGCATGCCTGCGTTCGGCCCACCTGACGCTGCGGTTGACCCACAGGGAGCCGAAGACGAGGCGGGGGTTCGCTGGCTGATGTCGTCCGACGTCTGCAAGCACTGCACCCATGCGGCCTGCCTCGACGTCTGCCCCACCGGTTCGCTGTTCCGCACCGAGTTCGGCACCGTCGTCGTGCAAGCCGACATCTGCAACGGCTGCGGCTACTGCATTCCGGCCTGCCCGTACGGCGTCATCGACCAGCGCAAGGAGGACGGCCGAGCCTTCAAATGCACACTGTGTTACGACCGGCTGAAGGTGGGGGAGCAGCCCGCCTGCGCCAAGGCATGTCCGACGGACTCTATCCAGTTCGGCGAGGTCGACGAGCTCCGCGAGCGAGCACACCAGCGCGTCGACGACCTGCATGCCCAGGGCGTCGATGTCGCACAGCTCTACGGCGCAGACCCAGACGACGGGGTCGGTGGTGACGGGGCCTTCTTCTTGCTGCTCGACAAGCCGGAGGTGTACGGCCTGCCCCCTGACCCGGTCGTGACGACCCGCGATCTCCCTGACATCTGGCGGCACGTCGCCGTTGCCGCCGTCACGCTGGCTGGTGCCGGCCTCGCCTCGTTCTTCGGACGGCGCCGGTGAGAGAGCAGCCACTTGTCCCCGACACTGACTTCACGTCGTACTACGGTCAGCCGATCCTCAAGCGACCTGTGTGGAAGCAGCCAGACGTGCCGCTCTACCTCTTCTTGGGCGGACTCTCTGGAGCGTCGGCGGTGCTTGCGGAGGGCGCAGCGGTCACAGGTCGGCCCGGCCTGGAACGCGTTGCTCGCACCGCAGCGGCCGGCGGGGTAGGACTCGGGACCATCGCACTCGTTCACGACCTCGGTCGTCCCTCGCGGTTCCTGAACATGCTGCGGGTCTTCAAGCCGACGTCGCCGCTGTCCGTCGGTTCGTGGATCCTTGCTCCGTTCGGCGGCCTCGCGACGGCGGCGCTGGCATCTGACGTGACCGGGCGACTGCCTCGCCTGGGGCGGTTGGCGGGAGTGGGCGCGGCTGTCCTCGGACCACCGCTCGCGACGTACACCGCCGCGCTGATCTCCAACACCGCCGTCCCTGCCTGGCACGAGGGGTATCGCGAGCTGCCGTTCGTGTTCGCCGGGAGCGCGGCGGCTGCCGCTGGCGGAGTCGCCATGGTCGCTGCACCGGTCGACGAGGCTGCGCCGGCACGACGGCTCGCCGCGATCGGAGCAGGGGTTGATCTCGTCTCGATGGAGCTCATGCAACGTCGGATGGGGATGGTCGCGGAGCCCTACACGCGCGGCCGGCCCGGAGCCCTGCTTCGTGGCGCCCGAGCCTTGAGCATTGCCGGTGGGGTGGGTTCGATCGTTGCCGGTCGCTCGCGTTTCGTCTCCGTGGCTTCCGGGTTGGCGCTGGCTGGAGCATCGGTGCTCACGAGGTTCGGGGTGTTTCAGGCCGGCCTGGCGTCGGCTGAGGATCCGCGCTACGTCGTCGAGCCGCAGCGCCAGCGGTTGGAGGAACGGCGCCGCGAGCCGCAGCGGGAGCAGAACCGTACGCTGTCACGGTGACGACGGTCTCTCCTCCTCTTCGGCTCACGCAGTTCGCTCAGGGTGGCGGCTGTGCCTGCAAGATCCCGCCCGGCGATCTCGAAGACGTTCTCGGCGGCCTTGGATTCGGGATGGCAGGCGGTGACCTGCTCGTGGGACTCGACCACGGCGACGACGCAGCGGCCGTACGCATCGACGGTGGCCGTGCCGTGATCGCCACGGCTGACTTCTTCACTCCTGTCGTCGACGACGCATACGACTGGGGGCGGATCGCGGCAGCCAACGCGTTGTCCGACGTCTACGCGATGGGTGGTGAGCCGCTGGTTGCGGTGAACCTGCTCGCGTGGCCGCGTGACCGGATCCCGTTTGAGATTGCGGCGGAGGTGCTACGTGGTGGCGGAGATGTCTGCGGGGAGGCCGACTGTTACCTCGCCGGCGGGCACAGCATCGACGATCCCGAGCCGAAGTACGGCCTGGCTGTGACAGGTCTCGCCGACGCCGGGCGGCTGCTCCGCAACGACGCCGGGAAGCCTGGTCAGCCGTTGACGTTGACCAAGCCGCTGGGTCTCGGGGTCCTCAACAACCGGCACAAGGCGACAGGTGAGCGCTTCGCGCATGCGGTCGCGACGATGACGGAGTTGAACCGCGGAGCCGCTCAGCAGGCCCTCTCAGCCGGAGCCGAGTGTGCGACCGATGTGACCGGGTTCGGATTGTTGGGCCATCTCTTCAAGCTCACGAGGGCAAGCGGCGTATCCGCCGTGCTCGACTCTGCGGCCGTCCCTTACCTCGAGGGTGCGGTCGACGCGTTGGCCGCTGGATACGTGCCGGGCGGCAGTCGTCGTAACCTCGACTGGGTGCGCCCACACCTGACTTCGAGGGGCGTTTCGGACGACGAACTCCTGCTGCTGGCTGATGCCCAGACCTCCGGCGGGCTGCTCGTGGCGGGGGAGATCCCGGGATATCCCGTTGTCGGCTTGCTCACGGAAGCGACTGACGTCGCAATTGTGGTCCGCTGAACGGACGATCGTGGCTAGGCCGTTCGGTGAACGATGCGGTCAAAGCCTCCCCACCTGGGAGATACGACCCGTAGTCTCAAGTCGTGACTCAGCGTGGAATGGCAGGCGGTCGCCGCTCATGACACGTCAATCGCTGAGCCGCGTCTTCGACGCGGCGGTGGTGGCGGCTGGGGCGGCGGTTGGCCTTGCCGCGCTCATTTACGCCTCCATGGACTTCGACTCGTCTGAGGTTTCCTACTATCTCGGCATCCCGCTGATCATGATCATGGGCTGGTTCCCGATGCTGATCGGCCGAACCGGCGGTGGGATCGAGATCGGTCTGGACACCTGTGTGCTGATTTTTCTGGCCACCGTGACCGACCCGATGCAGGCGCTAGCGGTCTGGTCCATCGGAGTTCTGCTCGGCCAGCTGCTGTCTGACAAGCGGCGTTCGGTCAAAGTGTTCAACATCGGCCTCGGAGTCTTCGCCGGCGGGCTGGCTCTGCTGGCCATCGAGATGACGCGCGGGTCGACCCAAAGCACCCCACGCGAGCTGTGGGCCGCGGGACTCGGCGCGGCGGTCTACTTCATCGTCGACTTCAGCGTTTCAGCCATCTCCCTCAGTCTCGAAGAAGACGTCAGCGTTCGCACCGGAATGCGCGCGACCGGTGCGCTCGGCGCCCTGGTCGCTTTTCTCGGCATCGCCTCGCTGGGCTATCTGGCGGCTCTTGTCGTCCGCGAGCTGCCACCGTGGTCTGCGGTGCTGCTCGCAGTTCCCGTCGCGACGATCATGGTCGCGTCCCGAGCTCAGTCACGCGGCAGCGAGCATGCACGCCGACTCAAGATCCTGCTGGATACGGCGGTCAAGATGCAGATCGCCACCGACCGCGCCACCGTCATGGACGCGCTGCGTGAGGGTTCCAGCGACCTGCTTCGGGACAGCCGGGTGCAGCTCAGAGCTGACGCACCGGTGGGCCACGAGATCGGCGTCGTCGTACAAGGCGGTGGCGAGGAGATGTGGATCGTCGGGCCGTCGCGCAACCGCGCTCGGTCGACGGCGGCCGACGACAAGCAGGGGCTGACTGCTCTCGTGGCCTTGGCTGAGGACGCCTTCGCCCGGCTCCGACTCAGCGATGACATGACACACCTGGCCTGGCATGACCCGCTCACCAGCCTGCCGAACCGTTCGTTGTTCATGGACCGTGTCGAGCACGCCATGGCGATGCAGGCCCGGCGTGGCGGTCAGTTGGCCGTGCTGTTCTGCGACCTCGACGGGTTCAAGCGGGTCAACGACCTGTTCGGGCACGCTGCCGGAGATGAGCTTCTCGTCGAGGTGGGCGCCCGGATCAAAGGCACCGTCAGACAGACGGACACCGTGGCCCGGCTCGGCGGCGACGAGTTCGCCGTTCTGCTCGAAGAAGTCCAAGACCCCGAGGACGTCAGCGCCTCCTGCCAACGCATCCTCGAAGCGCTGCGCGAACGGATCGAGGTCGCCGGGGAGATCGTCTCCGTGACCACGACAATCGGTGTCGCGCTCTCCAAGCCGGGTGACTCCGCTGACACGTTGCTCAGCCAGGCCGACCTCGCGATGTATCACGCCAAGGGGCAGGGCAAGGACCGCTTCGAGACCTATCGACTGTCCTTCGGCGACGAACGCTTGCAGCGCATCGAGTTGGTGGAGACGCTGCGTCGCGCCGTGGAAACCAAACAACTGGAAGTCTTCTATCAACCGGTTGTCGATCTCCGGACGCATGACATCCTCGGGGTCGAGGCCCTCGTGCGGTGGCGTCGGGACGGCGTCCTGATCCCGCCGGACCTCTTCATCCCCACCGCTGAAGAGAGCGGCCTGATTGTCGGACTCGGAGAGCTCGTGCTCGAGATCGTCGCTTCCGATACTCCGGCCCTGATCGCAGCCGCCGGACGCAGCATCTCCATCAGCGTGAACATCTCACCGCAGCAGCTGCATGCCGAGGGGTTCGCCACCCAGGTGCAGCGCGCGCGGGCCGCGATGGGCGATGACGTCAATCTTGTGCTCGAGCTGACCGAGCGCGACTTCGTCAACAACGACGAGACAACGCTGGCGGGCATGGCGGCGCTCTCAGAGGATGGCGTTCGCTTCGCCATCGATGACTTCGGCGTCGGTTTCTCGGCGATCGGCTACCTGCAACGACTTCCTGTCGACATCCTCAAGGTCGACCGGTCGTTCCTGGCGAAGATCGAACAGGACCCGAAAGCCTGCTCGCTGGTGCGATCGATGGTCGTGATGGGCGAGGCACTGGGCCTCGACGTCGTGATCGAAGGCGTCGAACGCGAAAGCCAGCTCGTGCACGTCGCCGAGCACGCTGGCGGACTTATTGCTCAGGGCTTCCTCTTCGGCTATCCCATGCTCTGCGAGGACATGATCGCGATGCTGGAAGCGGGCGCGGCACGCCGCGAAGCGCCCGCCATTGCTTCACGCTGAGTAACGGCACCAGTCACGCACTGCAAAGGGTCGGGTGATCCTTCGCACAGCGAACCCCCGAATCAAGCGTGAACAGGCGTTTGGTCGATTGGGCTTCCGTCGTACGACGTGCTTACATCGCCATCGTCCTGATCGAGGAAACAGCTCGTCGAGGACCGCGAGCGGTGTACGTCGAGTCCTACCCCCGGCCGCTCGCCATCCCCTGTCATCGACATCGAATCTCTGGGGTAGGAGCGCGGACTGAGTCCGAGAGCAGGCGTGAGAAGGAGACGCTTCGCCATGCCTGCCTCTGCAGCCTGGCGGCGAAAATTCGCCGCCCTTTCCGCCATGCTCGCCATGACCGTGACCCTGTGTCTGGCCCTGTCCCTGTTCACTCCACCGACCGCCGACGCCGCGGTCAAGCGGGAGCGCAAGGTCCGGCACGGCATCCACGTCGCCAAGAACCAAGTAGGAGACCCCTACGCCTACGGAGCCGACGGCCCGAACCGCTTCGACTGCTCCGGCCTGACGATGTTCTCCTACGGTCGTGCGGGACTCCGTCTACCCCGCTCTTCGGACGCCCAGTACCGTTATGTCCGGCACATCAGGAAGAACAACATCCGTCGGGGTGACCTGATGTTCTTCTACAACAGCTCGGGTGTCTATCACGTAGGGATCTTCATGTTTCGCAAGCACGGACACTCATACATCCTGCACGCGCCACGTTCCGGCTCCGTGGTTCATCGCCAGAAGGTATGGACGCGTCAGTGGAAAGCCGGCACCCTGCGCCACCACAGGTGACCAGCAGGGCTCGGCCTGGCCCGCCTGATGTGGACCGCACAGGTAGTGGCCAGACCATGACACGCCCCGAACGCAGGGTCGTCCGCAGAATCGGGGTGCCCCTGCGTCACACTTATGCCATGCAACTTGGTCGACTATTGAGGAATTCCCGTATGTCTGCACACCGTCGCACTCTGGCCGCCTCCAGCCTGCTAGTGGCGCTGTCTCTTGTCGTCGCCGCCTGTGGCGGCGACGACAAGAAGGAGAGCTCAGACGAGCCGACCGATTCCGTCAATACGGCCGGCGCGCTCACGCTCAACGGTGAGTGGCCGCTGACCGGGGAGAAGCTCGACGGCGACCTGCCGGACCACCCTGTCTACGTGGTCAAGATGGACAACACGTCCAGTTCGGCCCCTCAGGTGGGGCTCGGGTCGGCCGACATGATCGTGGAAGAGCTCGTCGAAGGCGGCCTGACGCGGCTCGCGGTCTTCTACTACGAGAAGGTCCCTGACGACGTCGGCCCGGTGCGCTCGCTGCGGGCCACTGACATCGGCATTGTGAAGCCGGTGTCCGCAACGGTGGTCGCGTCCGGTGGTGCCCGCCCCACGGTGAACAGAATTTCGCAAGCTCACATCGCCACCCGGACAGAGGGCGAAACGGGCTTCTACCGCAATGACGGGCGCTCGGCGCCGTACAACCTCTTCATGAAGCTGACGGAGCTGGCCGACGATCCCGGCAACTTCCACCCCCCGACCGACGCCTACATGAAGTTCGGTGACGAGAAGGACTTCTCTGGCGACGTCGACGTCAAGTCCATCACGGCGCAGTTCTCCGGCGGACACACCACTGACTGGAAGTACACCGACGAAGGCTGGACCCGGCCTGGGTCCTATTCCGTGCCAGGCAAGGATTTCGTGGCCGACAACGTCTTGCTGCTTCGGGTGAAGGTCGGCGACGCCGGCTACGTCGACGGAGCAGGCAACCCCGTTCCCGAGACCTTCTTCGTGGGCAAGGGTGCGGGCGTCCTCGTCCATGGGGACAAGGCCATTGTGTGCAGATGGAGCAAGAAGGCTCCGGAGAGCCCGTTGTCGCTGGAGACCAAGAGCGGCAAGGAGCTCAGCGTTCCCGCAGGGCACACCTGGATCGAGCTGGTGCCTAGAGACGGCGACGTTAAGCTCTCGAAGTAGCCGACGAGTCGAGCAGGTTGACGTCGGATTCCGCGAGTTGGCGCAGGCCGGCGAGGACGATACCGATCACGGTTTCGACCTCGCGGCCGGCTGACTCGGGGTCTTCAGCTGAGGCGACGGACATCCCCGCCGATGTCATCGCGCCGTAGAAGACCCTCGTGAACGTTTCGACGATGCTTGGCGGTACGTCGTACGACTTCAGCACCTTCTGCACGATGTCGCGGACCAACCCGTAGGTGTTCCGCTCGTCAGCCTCGCGGAACCGGTCGAAGCCCAGAGCGACCGGTCCCTCTTGCATCACGATGCGGCGGAAACGCGGCTGCTGACAGACCGCCATGAACGCGCGTACGCCAACGGTGGCGCGCTCCCACGGGTCCTCGACCTTGCGCATCTCGTGATTGATCTGTTTGACCGCGGCATCTTCGGTCGCCTCGAAGACGGCCTCGAAAAGCGCCTGCTTGCCGGAATAGTGGTGGTAGAGCGCCCCTTTGGTGACCCGCGCGGCGGCGACCACCTCATCGAGTGATGTCCCGGCGTAGCCGCGCTCCGTGAAGAGTTCCGCGGCCCTTTCGACTAGAGCGCGCCGGGTGGATGAAGAGAAGTCCTGACGCCGCTTCGTGGCTCGGGTGGCCGCGCGGATCACCTTCGCCGGAGGGGTCATAACCACTAAGCATAGGCGTAGAGCGGCCGTTCGCTCGGCGGTGACGGGGTTCACATACCAAAAGTATGCGACGGGCTTGTGTGCGCTCGCTGGCCGCGACATACTGAGAGTACGTACCAACGGTATGTATGAGAGGAGACCCGATGACTTGGGTTGACCACCACCGTCGTGACGAGGCGCTGCGCATCGTGATCGAGCTGGCTGACCGCCGCCGAGACGGGCTGCTGCCCTGGGAGGAAATTTCCCATGCTGCGAGCATCTTCGGCACCACTGACCACGTGCTGCGCGCGCTGCAGATGCGCTGGCACACGCGGCTGTCCGGCTCGATCGACACCGTCCTGGCGGACCAGCCGATGGACCTCGAGCAGGCTGTCGTCCACGCTTGGCGCTACGCCGCGGCAGACTTGCCCGGCGTGCGCGCGATTCTCGACGCGAACATCGAACATCCGGCCATCACGTCGGCCCGCCGAAAGGACCATGTTCTGCTCGCCACAGCGGCCGGCTTGGCCGGTCTCGAAGACCCAGCAGCGTTCAAGATCGGCCGGGCGATCGAGGAGCGAGCGCGTGGCATCACCGTGGAGACGTCGATGCGAGGTGCCGCCTAGGCCGCAACTCGTCGCGACGGCCGGACGGACGTTGTCGGTTTCTTTGCCATGATGGGTCCATGCCTGCCACGCCTTCCGTGTCGTACTCCATCACCGTTCGCCTGGTCGTGCCGGCGGGAGGCACCGCGGTCAGCCAGCTGACCAACGTGGTCGAGGGCACGGGCGGTCACGTCACTGCTCTCGACGTGACGGCATCGGGCGTCGACAAGTTGCAGATCGACGTGACGTGCGCCGCCCGCGACACTGACCACGCCGACGAGATCGTTGAAGCGCTCCGGGGTATCGACGGCGTTGACGTGCACAAGGTCTCCGACCGCACCTTCCTCATGCACCTCGGCGGGACGATCGAGATGGCGTCCAAACACCCGATCCGCAACCGGGACGACCTATCGATGGTCTACACCCCAGGTGTCGCTCGCGTCTGCCTCGCGATCGCCCGCAACCCCGAAGACGCCCGCCGGCTGACGGTGAAGCGCAACGCGGTCGCGGTCGTCACCGATGGGTCAGCCGTGCTTGGTCTTGGCAACCTTGGGCCGGCCGCCGCCCTTCCGGTGATGGAGGGCAAGGCCGCCCTCTTCAAGCGGTTCGCGGGAATCGACGCCTGGCCCTTGTGCCTCGACACCCAAGACGTCGACGAGATCGTGCGTACGGTCCAGGTCATCGCTCCCGTGTTCGCAGGTATCAACCTGGAGGACATCTCGGCGCCGCGATGCTTCGAGGTGGAGGCGCGGCTTCGTGAACTGCTCGACATCCCGGTGTTCCATGACGACCAGCACGGTACGGCGATCGTCGTCCTCGCGGCCTTGACGAACGCGCTGCGCGTCGTCGAGAAGAGCCTCGCGGACGTGCAGATCGTGATGTCCGGTGCGGGTGCAGCAGGCTCCGCCATCGTGCGGCTGCTGATCGAGGCAGGCGCTCGCCATGTCGTTGTCGCGGATGTCGATGGCGTCATACATCGCAACCGCGGCGACCTGACGCCGTCGCTCAAGTGGATCGCGGAGAATACGAATGCGGCGTCTTTTGAAGGCACACTCAAGGACGCGCTGCGCGGAGCTGACGTCTTCATCGGTGTGTCAGCGCCCGACATCCTCGACGGCGACGACATTGCCGCGATGGGCGATCGCTCGATCGTCTTCGCCCTGGCGAACCCCGACCCTGAGGTCGACCCCGGCGAGGCTCGCCGCCATGCCGCTGTCGTCGCGACGGGTCGCTCGGACTATCCGAACCAGATCAACAACGTCCTCGCGTTCCCCGGCGTATTCCGGGGACTGCTTGACGCTTCCGCCCACACGATTGAGGACTCGCTGCTCGTGGCGGCTGCCCATGCGATCGCCTCCACTGTCACCGACAATGAGCTGAACACGAACTACGTCATCCCGAGCGTGTTCCACGAAGAGGTGCACAAGCGAGTCGCATCGGCAGTCAAGGACGCAGCACAAGCATCGGTCGCGGCCGGGAGCTGACATGGTCTTCCACAGTGGCCAGCTCTTGCTCGCCACCCCCAAGCTGATCGACCCGAACTTTGCGCGGACGGTCATCTTGCTGCTCGACCACGACGGCGATGGCGCTCTCGGAGTGGTGATCAACCGGCCGTCTGAGCTTCCGCTTCGGGCGGTGCTGCCGAGTTGGTCTGACGTCGTGACGGCGCCGTCCCTGTTGTTCTCCGGTGGCCCTGTCGCGCCCGACTCAGCGCTCGCCGTGGCGGTGTCCATCGGTGACGGCCCAGAACTCGGGTACAAGCGGCTCTCGAACGACTACGGCCTCGTCGACCTCGACGCCGAACCCGGGACCATCCTCCCCGATCTGATGGGTCTGCGTGTCTTCTCCGGGTACGCCGGTTGGGGCGACGGCCAGCTCGAGGAGGAGATCCTCGAAGGCTCCTGGTATGTCGTCAACGCGATGCCGGGAGACCTGCTGCACCCCGAACCCGAAGGTCTTTGGAGGTCCGTGCTGCGACGACAGCCGGGCGAGCTTGCCTATGTCGCGACATTCCCTGACGACCCGAACATGAACTAGTCGACGGCTCGCGGGTCATCGCGTCGTCAGCAGGCGGCGTACCTGTATCGCGAGCTCGACGGTGTGCGCAACATGCGATCGCGCAGGATCACCGACCAGGTGTCACCGTGCTGGCGACATGCGCGTCGGAACGCAGCACGGCCGCTGTCGGTGTACTCGATCTCGATGACGTGGCGACCGTAAGCCCGTTTGTAAGAGGCGCACTCCGACCAGACCGCGCACTCCTCAGCCACGGCGAAGTCGAAACCAATATGACGACGCGCCGACCGGGTGAGCCCGGCGAGGTTCTTCTGCGCAATGGCGAGCCCGGCTCGGTGAGCCCCGACCGCCAGCTTCTTGGCCAGCGCCAGGTTGTCTGACCGAGTCAGCAGGTGGCGCGATCGCGTGAACGAGTCGAGGTTGTCCGGTTCGACGGCGGCGAACCCGTCGTGCGCGCAGCCGCGAGTCCACCGGTTCACGACGCGAGCGATGCCCTGGCGTTTGCTCTGGGTCGACGTATCGAGGAGAACTTCACCGCGCCACCCCGGGTCGCGGACCAGCTCACCGTGGTCGCGGAGGAGCAATCTCGAGTGGTGATGCTGCCACCACCGCAACTGACCTGGTTGCGTCTGGAACCCATTGACGTAGCAGATGGAGTAGGCCCCATCGGCGGGCGGCTCGGTGCGGTCGCGGGAGACGACGTGCACTCCATGCGGCAGCGCGTAGGCGCCGCCGAGCTGATAGTCGGCCTTGGCGTTCACCGGCGGGGTCTGAGGTGTCGACACCACCGCGACATCCGGGCTCGCCGCGAAGATGTTCAGGCTCAGTACGGCGGCGACGGCCGCTCCCAGGATGTCCATCCGCTCCATTGTTCCCTGGGGCACGCGGTCACGGGACGCAACGCCGTAAACTGACCCCGTGAGTACGCAGCTGACTCCGGGAGCGGAGACGATCGAGGATCGTCGGACTGAGGAAGCGTACGACGAGGGCGATCACGACCGGTTCAGCCACTACGCCCGCAAGGACAAGCTCACCGAAGCCATGGTGATGGGAACTCCCATCGTGGCGCTGTGTGGCAAAGTGTGGGTTCCGAGCCGTGATCCCAAGAAATATCCCGTCTGTCCTTCTTGCAAAGAGATCTGGGAATCGCTCTCGAAGGGCGGCGACGGCGGAGGCGACGACGGCGACGGCGGCGGGACGGCGTAAGCGCACCATACGAACGAGGGAGCCAGCATGCGAGCGACGGTAGTCGCGTCCTTGGTGCTGCTCTTCCTGCTGGGCGGCACAGCGCCAGCCCTCGCGACCCGACCGCTCGAGCCCACGGCTGGCTGTGTTCCATCGGACCGTACGCAGGTGAAGGCCCAAGTTCATCAATCGCGAACGGCGATGGCGACCGCGTCGCGGCGAACAGTCGTCAGGGTGTTTGTGCATGTGCTGCAAGGCCAGTCGGCCGGAGGTGTCACAAGGCACCGCGTCACCCGGCAGATCACGATCATGAACAAGGCCTACGCGGGTCGTCAGAGTCGGGCGGCTGCGCACTCGCGGTTCCACTTCCGACTGGTCGACATCGACCGCACCACCAACTCCACCTGGTACCACATGGACGAGGGAACAGTCGCCGAACGGCACGCCAAGCGGGCCCTGCACCGGGGAAACGCGAACGCCCTCAACCTCTACATCGGTGACAACCTGTCTCAAAAGCTGGGTTGGGCTAACCAGCCACGGACCTACCGCAACGCACCGTTCATGGACGGTGTGGTGATCCGCGGCGCCACGATGGCCGGAGGACAGCGAGGCCACTACAGCTCGGGCGACGCTGCCGTTCACGAGACGGGGCACTGGCTCGGGCTGCTGCACACGTTTGCCGGCGGGTGCGGCCACGGCGGCGACCACGTGGCAGATACTCCGGCGGAGGCCCGACCGTCGTACACCTGTCCGGTCAAGCGCAACACCTGCCAGGCACGAGGACGTGATCCCGTCCACAACTTCATGGACTACTCCTACGACCGGTGCATGGACCGGTTCTCAGCTGGCCAGGTCGTGCGGATGCACCAGCAGTGGTCGGCGTTTCGCGCCCGCTGACGCCACGGACAGCGGGGCCGATCTCTCCGCAGTACCGTGCGCTTTCGTTGGGTATCTTCGCGCTGATCGTGGGGATCGCGTTTGAGTTCATGGCTGTCGCGACTGCGCTGCCGAGAGCTGCGAGCGACCTCGGCGGGATCGAGCTCTACCCCTGGGCGTTGACGGGCTTCCTCGGGGCGGCGATGTTCGCCAACGGCGTGGCCGGTGAAGCCTGCGACCGGATCGGGCCAAGAGTGCCGCTGGCGGCCGGCGCATTCGCGTTTGCCGTGGGGCTGCTCATCTCTGGCTTGAGCACGTCGATGCCGATGCTGATCGCCGGTCGGGTGGTGCAGGGTGTCGGCGCTGGTTTCACGATCGTGGCGGTCTATGTCGTCATCGCCGCGTGCTACCCCGAGGACGTCCGGCCACGCGTGATGTCGCTGATCGCGACGGCCTGGGTCGTGCCTTCTGTCATCGGGCCGTTTATCGCCGGCGGACTCACGCAGTACGTCTCATGGCGGTGGGCGTTCTTGTCGCTCGTCCCGATGCTTCCGATCCCACTCATGGCGGTCTTGCCGCGCATCAAGGCCTCGCAGCCGTCGACCGTACGGCGGCCCGGGCGCGTCCGGTTGGCTGCGGCGATGGCTCTCGGTGCCGCGCTCCTGCAGTGGGCCGGACTACAAGCCGAGGCGGCGCGTTGGGTGTTTGCGGCCGTGGTTCTGGTCGTTGGGTTGGTCTTTGTGGTCATGGCTGCGCGCCGACTGTTCCCCCCGGGGACGCTGCGGCTCGCCCGCGGGCTGCCGTCGGTCATCGCGTTTCGTGGCGTGACGGCGGGCGGCTTCTTCGGCTGTCAGGCGTACGTCCCGCTCATGCTCGTCGAACACCGTGGGGCGACGCCGACCCAGGCCGGGCTGGCAGTGGCGTGTACGGCGATCGGCTGGTCCACCGGCTCATGGTGGCAGGGCCGACCCACCCTGCGGATGGCCCGTACGGAGCTCGTCCGAAGGGGAGCGTTCGTCACGACGTTCGGCGTCATCATCACCGGTGCGTCCGCCATCACCACCGATGCCGTCGTCGTTCCGGCGTGGACGGCAGGTGTGGGTCTGCTGATCGGTGGCTTGGGGATGGGACTCTCGATGGCCAGTAACGCGGTGTTGCTCTTCGAGTTCTCCCCGGTGCAGGACCGTGGCGCCAACTCAGCCGCGATCCAGATGAGCGATTCTCTCGGGGGACTGCTCGTCATCGGGGGAGCAGGCGTTGTGTATGCGCTGTGGCGGGAGACGCTCGACCCGACGCTGTTGTTCGTGCTGATCTTTGCGCTCTCTGCGTTGGTGATGCTCGCCTCGATCGTGGTCGCGTTCCGGGTACGCCCTGCCCGGCCCGAGCATGCTGACGCCTTGCCAGTTCTTCCCTGACCGCAAATTCCGGGACGACGATTCCCCGTACGCCGTCCTCGCGCCTAGAGATCTGAGGGGCTCTCGAAGCGTCCGGCGAAGAGCAGTCCGCACACCACCGCGGCCCAGAGCCAGAACAGCGTTATCGGGACGAAGGCGAGGTCGTTGGTCCAGACCGCTCGAGCGAGGACCTGCCCGACGCCGGCCACGATTGCCCACCAGCCGAGCCAGCGTGGAAGCTCGGCCGCCGAGAGGATGATCAACCCTGCGCAGATCGCAACCGCTCCGGTGGCGACCCAGCCGTTAGCGAACGAGATGTTCCCCAGGTCGAAGGCATAGCGTGCGACTTGTGGATCGATGCTGTCCGATCGGAACGCCGCCGCGTCCCATGATGCGATCTGGCCGGTCACGACACTGACAACTCCCGCGCCCGCCAGGAAGGCAGAACGCCAGGGGAGCTCCCCGTCGTACGGACGCAGCAGCAGTGCCAGACCGAGGGTGAACCAGAGCATGGCGATGAGTCCCACGCCCGTGAGGAAGGAGCTCGCCGCGCCAAACGTGTCGTCGATCGATCGGAAGAAGGTGACGATCTCCGCGGAGTCGCTGGTGAACGGCACACTCTGATAGTTGTTTGCGAGCGAAGTCCCGAGGACCAGGACGAGTGTGGTGATCCCGCACATGGCGGTGACACGACTGAGGGTCCGTTGCGCGGTTGAGGAACGAACAGACACTTGCTGGGTGACCATGGACGGCCTCCTAGAATGGGCGTGATCGTGACGATCCTTGGCAGTGGCCCATTGACCGGGCGTCGTACGGCTAGAATATCAGGGTCACCTGATATTCAGGTTACCTGAAGGAGTTCGTCCTTGTCCACGCCACGGTCCCCGGACGCCGCACCGAACACCGCCACGCTGATCTCATTGACTCATCTCCTGGTAAGTCGCCGCGTGGCCGACGGGGTTGCTGCAGCGGGCCATCCGGTCAAGCCGTCGTATGGCGCGGTGTTCGCTCAGATCAGCCCGGAGGGATCCCGCCTGACCGACCTCGCCCGCGGCGCTGAGATGAGTCCTCAGTCGATGGGTGAGCTCGTGGACGAGCTGGAAGGTCTGGGCTACGTGGTCCGCACCCCCGATCCCCGCGACCGGCGGGCCAAGCTCATCGTGCTCACGGATTCAGGCCGGCGATGCTCGGCGGCTGGCCGCGACAGCGTCGCTGCCCTCGAGCGCGAAATCATCGGCACCCTTGGTGCACGGGGCCACAGTCAGCTCCGGCGCATGCTGCTCCAACTGCTCGATCGCGGTTGAGGCGTGACTCGGCATTCTGATGACCGGCGGAACGCCGTCAGGCACCACCACCGTCCCGCAAATCCGGGATCGTGACTGGCAGGTCGCGGCCTCGACTCGACGAACTCCCACGTACTCTTGCCCCTCGCCCCCTGCCGAGAGGATCGACGAACCGCTGTGTCTCGCCCCACCCTGCCGATCAGCCCGGCGTATCCCGATCGAGCCGCTTGGGGGACAGCGACCAAGCTGCGGGCCTGGCAGCAGCAGGCGCTCGACCGTTATTTCGCTGAACCCCGGCGCGACTTCCTCGCCGTCGCGACGCCCGGCGCCGGCAAGACGACGTTCGCCCTGACGGCCGCTGCCGAACTGATGCAACGACGCATTATCGACAGGCTCACCGTCGTCACCCCAACCGAGCACCTGAAGACCCAGTGGGCGGATGCGGCGGCGAAGGTGGGGATCTCGATCGACCCGGCCTATACCCCGACGAAAGGCAAGGCGAGCAAGGACTTCGTCGGGATCGCCGTCACCTATGCGGGGGTGGCCACCAACCCTTTGGCGTTCCGCGTGCGCACCGAGCGGTTCCGCACGTTGGTCATCCTTGACGAGGTGCACCATGCGGGCGACGCTCTCAGCTGGGGAGAGGCTGTTCGCGAAGCGTTCGACCCGGCTACCCGTCGGCTCGCCCTGACGGGTACTCCGTTCCGGTCCGACATCAACCCGATCCCGTTCGTCACCTACGCGCCCGACCCCGACGGCGTCCCGCGCAGCGCCGCCGACTACACCTACGGCTACACCGAAGCTCTTGCCGACCAGGTGGTCCGACCGGTGCTGTTCATGGCCTACTCCGGTGAGGTCCAATGGCGCACTCGTGCAGGCGACGAGATCTCCGCGCGACTGGGGGAGCCGCTCACCAAGGACCAGACCGCGCAAGCGCTCCGCACTGCCCTCGATGTCGAGGGCGCCTGGGTCCCAGCCGTGATGGAGGCCGCGGATCGAAGGTTGAGCGAAGTACGACGGCACGTGCCCGACGCTGCTGGCCTGGTGATCGCCACCGATCAGGACTCCGCCCGCGCTTACGCCGCCGTCCTCGGACGCATCAGCGGCGAAAAGCCGACCGTCGTACTCTCCGACGAGAAGGCCTCGAGCCGCAAGATCGCCGCGTTTGGTGAAGGCGACTCGAAGTGGATGGTCGCCGTGCGGATGGTCAGCGAGGGTGTCGACATCCCGCGCCTGGCCGTAGGCGTCTACGCCACCACGACCGCCACTCCGCTCTTCTTCGCTCAGGCCGTGGGCCGCTTCGTCCGGGCTCGACGGCGCGGCGAGACCGCCTCCGTCTTCGTCCCGTCGGTCACCCCACTCCTGTCGCTCGCGGCCGCGATGGAGCTTCAGCGCGACCACGCGCTCGGACGGCCGATCCGTGATGAGGCCGACATCTTCGCGGCCGAGGACAGCCTGCTCGCGCAAGCACAACAAGAGGCCGCATCCGTCGAGGAGGGACAGTTCGCCTTCGCGGCCCTGTCCAGCGAGGCGTCCTTCGACCGGGTGGTGTACGACGGTGGGGAGTTCGGCCACGAGGGCCACGTCGCCGTCGGGAGTGACGAGGAGATGGACTTCCTCGGACTACCGGGCCTCCTCGACCCCGAACAGGTGCGCGACCTGCTCCGGCATCGGCAATCCGAACGGGTGAGGGAGAACCGGCGCGCCAGGAGAAGCACGGCGCATGAGCCTTCCGCGCATGAACGGCTCACCGCACTGCGCAAAGAGCTCAACGGGTTGGTAGCCGCGTGGCATCACCGTTCGGGATCGCCGCACGGGATCATCCACGCCGAACTGCGCCGGGCATGCGGAGGGCCACCTGCGGCCAGCGCAACGAGTGCTGAACTCGTGGAGCGGATCGCGAAGATTCGCGAATGGGCCGCCCGACGCCGTAGCTAGCCAAGCGCTGGCTAGTTGATCCGCTCTCCGGTCGCCGTCGTGAACACGTGAAGGTGGTCGGGCGCACTGGTGACGTACGCCGTGGCGCCTTTCTCGAACTTGCGACGTGCCTCGATGCGTACGACGACGTTCGTTCCGGACGTGATGCCCTCGTCCTCGTGAGCGTCGAAAACGCCGTACAGGTAGGCGTCGGCGCCGAGCTCCTCCACCACCGACACCGTGACGGGGATGCCCTCGCCGTCTGGCGCGATGCGCAGGTCCTCCGGCCGGATACCGACCGTGACGTCGCCGGAGTTGGCCCGTCGGTCTTCAGCGGTGAGCGGCAGCTCGATCGGGTGTCCTTTGACCGTGGCGCCCTCGGGTGTCAGCTGTGCGGGCAGCAGGTTCATCGCCGGGGACCCGATGAAGCCTGCGACGAACAAGTTGGCCGGGCGGTCGTAGAGGGCCAGCGGCGTATCGACTTGCTGCAGCACGCCGTCCTTGAGCACCGCGACCCGGTCGCCCATCGTCATGGCCTCGATCTGGTCATGCGTGACATACACAGTTGTCGCGTTGAGCCTCTGCTGGAGGGTGGCGATCTGAGTGCGCGTCGAGACGCGCAGCTTGGCGTCGAGGTTGGACAGCGGCTCGTCCATGCAGAAGACCTGCGGGTCGCGAACGATCGCTCGTCCCATCGCCACGCGTTGCCGCTGGCCACCGGAGAGGGCTTTGGGCTTGCGTGCGAGCAGCTCGGTGATGTCGAGCAGCTCAGCGGCCTCGCGGACCCGCTTCTCGCGCTCGTCCTTCGGGGTCCGGGCCATCTTGAGCGCAAAGCCCATGTTGTCGGCGACGGTCATGTGGGGGTAGAGCGCGTAGTTCTGGAAGACCATCGCGATGTCACGGTTCTTCGACGGCACGGTCGTGACGTCGCGATCACCGATCATGATCGTGCCTTCGGTGACCTCTTCGAGGCCGGCGAGCATGCGCAAAGAGGTGGACTTGCCGCAACCGGAGGGGCCGACGAGGACCATGAACTCGCCGTCGTCGATGTCGAGATTGAGCTTGTCGACCGCTGGTGTGGAAGAACCGGGATAGACGCGGGTCGCGCCCTGGAAACTCACCGTGGCCATGTAGAAACACTCCTTCACCGGCAGGAACGTGCCGGACGATCCGTTGTAAAGGGCTGACCGGGACACCTTCGCACGGGGTCGCTGCGCGGCGCCACCACGCGTCCGGCAGACGGGCGGGTCCGACGCCAGGCATTGCGGTCAGAACATCAGGATTCGACCTCGGCGGCCACGAGCGGTAACACCCGATGGTCGATCTGACTCGCCAGCGTGATCATCGTGGCCGCTCGCTCGATGCCCGGATACGACACGACTTTGTCGAGCACGCGCTGGAGGTCGGCGTTCGACTTCGCCACCACGCGGCACCACAGGTCGCCCGGCCCGGTAACGGTGTGGGCCTCGAGCACCTCGGGGATCAATGCCAGGTGCTGGCCGACAGGATCATGACCGCCGCCTTGACGGATCTCCAGCGTGACGAACGCGGTGACCGGATAGCCGAGGGCTTCGGGATCGATCTCTGGACCCCACCCGCGGACGACGCGCGTGCGTTCCAGCCGGTCCAACCGGGCCTGGACGGTGCCCCGGGCCACGCCGAGTCGTCTCGACGCCTCCAGCACCCCGATGCGTGGCTCGTCGGCGAAGAGCTGGAGGATGGCGGCGTCGAGGCGATCGACTGGCACGGGGACTCCTTGGTCAGGCTGCGCAGTATGGTGGCTCATTTCGGCGTACAACCAAGCAATCTGCACACCTGGAGAGCCAAGTCTTGCACACTGTGCACGGTCCCGGCCACGATGACGCCCATGAGCGAAACGCTGACCCCCGAAGAAGTCCAGGCCGACCTCACCCTCGACCAGCTCAAGCAGCTGGTTGGACTCGTCGAGTACGACGAGCAGAAGGACCCCTTCCCGGTGACCGGCTGGGATGCCGTCGTCTTCGTCGTCGGCAACGCCACCCAGGTCGCGCACTACTACCAGTCGGCCTTCGGCATGCAACTCGTCGCCTACAGCGGGCCCGAGACCGGCAACCGTGACCACAAGGCGTTCGTGCTCAAGAGCGGAGCGTGCCGCTTCGTCATCAAGGGCGGCGTTGCCCCCGACAGCACGTTGCTCGACCACCACCGCGCCCACGGCGATGGCGTGAGTGACATCGCGCTCGAGGTTCCCGACGTCGACAAGTGCATCGACCGCGCCCGCGAGATGGGCGCGACCGTGCTGCAGGATCCCGAGGACTTCACCGACGAGCACGGGACTGTTCGGGTTGCCGCCATTGCGGCGTACGGCGATACCCGCCACAGCCTCGTCGACCGGTCGAACTACCACGGGCCTTATCTCCCCGGGTACGTCGAGCGCACCACGACAGTCAGCAGGCCAGCAGACGCACCCAAGCGCCTCTTCCAGGCTCTCGACCACGTCGTCGGCAACGTTGAGCTCGGCAAGATGGACGAGTGGGTGACGTTCTACAACCGCGTGATGGGCTTTGTGAACATGGCCGAGTTCATCGGCGACGACATCGCCACGGACTACTCCGCACTGATGAGCAAGGTCGTCGCGAACGGCAACCACCGGGTGAAGTTCCCGCTCAACGAGCCCGCCGTGGCGAAGCGCAAGAGCCAGATCGACGAGTTTCTGGAGTTCTACCAAGGTCCCGGCGCGCAGCACCTGGCTCTGGCCACCAACGACATCTTGACCACGGTCGACACGATGCGAGCCCAGGGCGTGGAGTTCCTCGCCACCCCCGACTCCTACTACGAAGACCCGGAGCTTCGAGCTCGCATCGGCAACGTCAGAGCCCCGATCGAGGAGCTGCAGAAGCGGGGCATCCTCGTCGACCGTGACGAGGACGGCTACTTGCTCCAGATCTTCACCAGACCGATCGGCGACCGGCCGACCGTGTTCTTCGAGCTGATCGAGCGGCACGGCTCACTGGGGTTCGGCAAGGGCAATTTCAAGGCGCTCTTCGAGGCGATCGAGCGGGAGCAAGAAGCCCGCGGCAACCTCTAAATCTACAAACTGGCTCCGCGGATGGCTGGTGCAGGAGAAAGAAAGTTGCCGATCCTCGCAACCAAACCGCTCGCCAGCGCGTCTTAATCTATGACGAGGGAAGCGACACACAGCGGGTTCTGGTTCACCAGGGCCCGCTGTCGCATTTCGTCTCAGCCGCGACTGCTGACATCGTGAGGGTCAACGCCCACCATGCACCGCCCCCAGGAGTGACCTTTCGTGCCTCGACCTCGCCACCCTCGCCAGCCCTCGGCCCGCCGTGCCGCCAGCCTGCTGGCGGCGAGTGCCGTCATGGTGAGCGGCCTGGGCGGTTTCTCGGCACCGGCCGCCCCGGCGTCCTCGCCCTCGGCCGCGTCGATTGCCGCGTCTGCCCGGGCTGGGATCGGTGACCCTTACTTCCCGTCGGCCGGCAACACGGGCTACCGGGTCCGGAGCTATGACATCAACGTGCGCTACCGACCCAGCAGCCGGTTGCTCTCGGGTACGACGGTCGTGACGCTCCGCGCGGCCAAGCGCCTCACGTCGTTCAACCTCGACCTGCTTCTCAGGGCGTCGCGCGTCGAGGTATCGGGTCGACGAGCCCCCTTCTCGCAGCAGCGGCATGAGCTCACGGTCCGACCCGCTCGGGCCATCCGATCCGGGTCACTGGTCAGGGTCAAAGTGACGTACGCCGGAAAACCCATCGGGATCAGCTACGGGGGAGAAACCCCATTCGAGAAGACGGCAACGGGCGCGCTCGCCCTCGGTGAACCGCAGATCGCCGCCTGGTGGTTCCCCAGCAACGACCACCCCTCCGACAAGGCAACGTTCACCACGACCTTGAGGGTGCCGCGTGGCTACGAGGCGATCAGCAACGGCTGGCTGCGGCAGCACCAGGCAAGCGGCCGCGTTGCGGTGTGGCGCTGGGCTACCAAGGAGCCGATGGCGACGTACCTCGCGTTCGCGGCGTTCGGGCAGTACGACATCGAGAAGGGCGTCACGCCCAGCCGGCAACGGTTCCTCTACGCCTTCGAGCACGGACTCCGCGGTGACGCGACCCCAGCTCGGCGCGCTATGCACGCCACGCCGTCAGTGGTGCGTTGGTTGGAGAGCGTCTGGGGACGCTACCCCTTCGGGAGCATCGGCGGCGTCGTTCCGAATGTGCGCCTCGGGTTCGCCTTGGAGAACCAGACGCGCCCGATCTATGGCCGTGACATGTTCGCGTTCGGAGCCGACCGCAGCTTGATCGCCCACGAGATGTCTCATCAGTGGTTCGGTGACGCTGTCACAATTCGCAGGTGGCGGGACGTCTGGCTCAACGAGGGGTTCGCGACCTACACCGAGTGGCTGTGGGACCAGCACCAGGGGGGCAGGTCTCCACAGCGCAAGTTTCTGAGCACGTACGGCGCGTTCGAGAGCGAGAGCAGCTACTGGAACCTTCGCATCGGAAACCCCGGTCCGAACCGGCTGTTCGACTTCGGGGTCTACGAACGAGGTGCGATGACGCTCCAAGCGCTCCGTAACCGGGTCGGCACCAAGGCGTTCTTCTCAGTCGCCCGCCGCTGGGTGCACGCGAACGACGACGGCGTCGGCAGCACGGTCGAGCTCAAGCGACTCGCCGAGCGAATCAGCCACGAACAGCTCGACGGCCTCTTCCGGGCCTGGTTGTACTCCGGTCACAAGCCGGCACGGACACTCGCCAACGGCTTCTGACACCTTCGCGTGGTCGCAACAGTGGCGCAGGACGCTAGGCAGGTTTCGGCTCGGGGGTCTCCTTGTCGCCGAGGAACTCTCCGGGCGTCGGAAGCGCGACGCCGTGGTCGGCGTAGTAGTCGTCGGGTGTGGTGTGGTCCGTGCCAGCCGGCGTCTGAATGGCCCGGAAGATCAACGTCAGGATCACGGCGACGATGATGTTGAGGAGGAGCGCCGTCAGCGCGATGTAGACCTTCGTGTCGGTGAACGGGAACGCTGCCAACGGGCTTCCGAAGTGCCGTTCTCCATCGACGGTCGGTACGGGCTCGCCATCGACGAGTCTCGTCACCACGTTCGGCACCTTCTGCTGGTACGACACCACGGTGCCGTAGACCATCCCGACAGCCCAACCGCCGAGCAACGCCCACTTGTGGAACCAGCGTGTAAAGAGGCCCGCCACAATGGCCAGGAAAGTCTGGAGAATCCAGACGCCACCGAGCAGCTGCATATTGATCGCGTTCTGCTTGTCCAGTGCCAGCACGAACAGCAGAGCACCGAATTTCACCACCAGCGACGCGTACTTCGACGCCTGGGCCTCCTCCGCATGTGTGGCGTCCTTCTTGAGGAACTCCTTGTAGACGTTGCGCGTGAAGAGGTTGGCGGCCGCGATCGACATGATCGCGGACGGCACTAGCGCACCGATCGCGATGGCGGAGTAGGCGATTCCCGCGAACCAACTGGGGAAGTTTTCCTGGAAGAGGTGGGGCACGGCCAGCTGGGCGTTCGCCGTACCGTCCTGGCCGAACACTGACGTCTCCGCGGCGATGGCAGCGAAGCCCAGC
Organism: uncultured Actinomycetota bacterium; assembly: GCA_963746185.1. Lineage (GTDB taxonomy): Bacteria > Actinomycetota > Actinomycetes > Propionibacteriales > Nocardioidaceae > CAVVAE01. Next base: position 374,064 of record CAVVAE010000004.1, on the reverse strand, counting down.
AACGCCAACAGACCGAGCAGCAGCGAGTACGCCGGCAGGATCGTCGCGTTACGACGGATGGTGTCGCGGTTCTTACCCGAGAGCACCGCGGTGATCGAGTGCGGGTACATGAAGAGTGCGAGTGCTGAACCCAGCGCCAGCGAGGCATAGGCCCAGTAGCCGACTGGACCGCTGCTCGGTATGAAGACACCGATCGGCAGGTCCGTCGAGGGGTTGACCGTCTCCATCTTGGTCTGGGCGGCGGAAAAGACGTCGCCAAAGCCGAACTCAAGGGCAACCCAGATGATCGCGACCACGATGACGAGGTAGATCAACGTGTCCTTGACAAACGCGATCAGTGCAGGTGCCCGCAGACCGGATGAGTAGGTAAAAGCGGCTAGTGCCGCGAACGCGACAAACAGTGGAAGGTCTCTGATGAACCACGAGCCCTCGGCTCCGAGCCCAATCGTGTCGAGCACAGCCTCGATGCCGACCAGCTGAAGCGCGATGTAGGGCATCGTCGCGAGAATTCCGGTCAGAGCGACAGCCAGCGACAAGGTTCGCGAGTCATACCTGCCTCGGATGAAGTCAGCAGGTGTGACGTAACCCTTCGCGTGCGCAACCGACCACAAGCGCGGCATGAAGACGAAGATGAGGGGGTAAACGATGATCGTGTAGGGGACGGCGAAGAAACCGCTGATCGCGCCGGTGGCGTACATCGCTGCCGGAACAGCCACGAACGTGTACGCCGTGTAGAGGTCACCACCAAGCAGGAACCAGGTGATGATCGTGCCGAAGCCGCGTCCGCCAAGCCCCCACTCGTCGAGTGATTCCATCGAGTCGGGTCGGCGCCACTTCGCGGCATAGAAGCCACCCGCCGTGACGACCACGAAGAAGAAGATGAGAATGCTGAGAGCGACACCGTCGATGTCAGCAGCAAGTGTCGTGGTGTCCACCGCCGTGGCCGCACCACCGCCGCCGCTCATCGCTCACCGCCAGTGCCTCGAGCCTTCTCGATGACCTTGAAGGCGGCGTAGGTGAATCCAGATGCGAGGAAAACCCAGAGGAACTGATACCAGTAGAAGAACGGGAACCCCCACAACTCCGGGTCTTCTTTGGCGTAACTCGAAACGATCAACAGGGCAAGCACGGGAATCGCGAGCAGGACCCCGACGATTACGGCCGTCCCCGTAGGGAGCCGTTTGCGGTCCGCAGACATTCATCCTCCTGGGGGTGGCAGAAAGAGTGAGCACTCAAACAACTTTTCCAACCTAGGGGGTTGCGGGCCAGTCCGCCACCGATGCTTCTCGTGCGGACTGTCGGACTTCGGAATGACCTCCTAGGGTGGAGACATGACCAGCACCACGACCTCTTCTGTCGTCGACGCGCTCAAACACGGACTGCCCGAGGGTGCAGTCGTCACTGACGCTGACGTCCTCACCACGTACAGCATGGATCGGGCGATGTACTGCCCGGCCGGAAAAGCGCTCGCCTTGGTGCACGCACGTGAGACCGCTGATGTGCAGCATGTGATGCGTGTGGCCAGCGAGCACGTTGTGCCGGTAGTGCCACAAGGCGCACGCAGTGGCCTGTCTGGTGCTGCCAATGCGATCGACGGCTGCATCCTGCTCAGCCTGGAAAAGATGAACTCCGTGGTAGAGATCGATGCTCCCAACCGGCTGGTCGTGACCCAGCCCGGCATCTTCAACGCCGACCTCTCCAAGGCTGTTGCGGCTGAAGGCCTGTTCTACCCGCCCGACCCGTCGAGCTGGGAGTTCTGCTCGATCGGCGGCAACGTCTCCACGAACTCCGGGGGCTTGTGCTGCGTCAAGTACGGCGTCACGACCGACTACGTGTTGGCACTGGAGGTCGTGCTTGCCGACGGACAGGTGCTGCGTACGGGGCGTCGCACCGTCAAAGGGGTGGCTGGCTACGACCTGACGCACCTGTTCGTCGGGAGTGAGGGAACCCTCGGCGTCATCACCGAGATCACGTTGATGCTGCGACCAGAAGTCGAGCGACCGCTTACGGTTGCGGCGGTCTATGACTCGGCAGCGACTGCTGCCGAGGCGGTGTCGCAGGTTGTCCGCTGCGGCGTCGTACCGTCCCTGCTCGAGTTCATGGACCGGGTCACCCTGCACGCCGTCAACGAGGCGTTCAACATGGGAATGGCCCCGGAGGCGGGCGCGCTGATCCTCGCGCAGTCCGACGCAGGAGGTGAGCGAGCAGCAGCCGACATCGCTCAGATTGCCAAGGTGCTCGACGATGCCGGAGCCATCGAGATTGCGGTCGCTGACGACCCGGCCGAGGGTGACCTGCTGCTTGCGGGACGCAGGCAGGTGCTCACGGCGATGGAGAAGCTGGGTACGACGATGATCGACGACGTCTGCGTGCCGCGCACCCGACTGGCGGAGCTCATCGAGCGGATCGAAGAAGTCTCGGCCGCATGTGGGCTCGTCATCGGCGTCGTCGGTCACGCGGGTGACGGAAACTTCCACCCCACGGTGGTCTTCGACGGGCAGGACGCTGACCAGGTCGAGAAGGCCAAGCAGGCGTTCGACGACATCATGGGAATCAGCCTCGACCTCGGCGGAACGATCACCGGCGAGCATGGCGTGGGCGTACTGAAGATGGACCTTCTCAAGCGCGAGCTGGGCGACCTGTCGATCGCCGTACACCGCGACATCAAGAAGGCGCTCGACCCTCAGTCGATCCTCAACCCAGGAAAGATCTTCTCCCTCGAGCCGCGAACGGCCAACTGATGCCGACGTACCTCGCGTTCCTCCGCGCAGTGAACGTCGGCGGCAGGATGGTCAAGATGGCTGCGCTGCGCGAACACCTGGCTGAGCACGGGTTCAGTGACGTCGCGACGTTCATCGCGAGTGGCAACGTGCGAGTGACCTGTCGGCTGCGAAGCACTGCGAAGGTCGAGAAACAGCTCGAGGATGTGCTGGGGGACTGGCTCGACTTCGACGTGCCCGCCATGGTGCGTACCCCAGAGCAGATGAGGGAGCTGTACGCCGCCGGAGCGAAGCTCGCGTCACCGCTGAAGGGCCAGGCCCGGCACTACGCGGCGTTCCTTCGCGACAAACCCACGGTCGACGCGGCCGAGCGGCTGCATTCGTGGGACGAGCCAGGCGAGCGGGTCACGGTCCTCGGCCGCGAAGTGCACCTCTGGCTCAGCTCCGAACGTCCCAAGCTGACCAACTCGCGGATGGAGCGGATCGCCGACACGGTCGCGACCGCCAGGGACTGGAACACGGTCTCCAAACTCACCGCTGCCTGGTGTTGACCCGCCAATTTCTGGCAGTAGACCCGCCGGGTAGTCGTTGATTCATCATCTTTTTTCCGCCTGACGCGGCTTGCTCGTGTGGCGGACCGCGCACATGCTCGATAACGTGCGGGAGTTCGCACCCCTGCTGATCTCGTCGCACCCATTGCAGGACGAGAGCAGCGTCCAACCATGGAGCGCACCATGCTGCTAGCCACCTTCCAACCCGACATCGAATCAGTGGGGGGCTCGCTCACCGCCTCCGCACTTGTCGCCGCCCTACCCCTGGTCACGCTGTTCATCCTGCTCGGAGGACTACGCATCACGGCCTGGATCTCTGGGCTGGTGGCGTTGGGGGTCTCGCTCGTCGTGGCGGTGGGTGCGTTCTCCATGCCGGTGGACCAAGCCGTCTTGGTGGCCACCTGGGGGGCGGCGTTTGGCTTCTTCCCGATCATGTGGATCGTGATCAATGCGATCTGGGTCTACAACATGACCGTCGAGACCGGGCATTTCGACGTTCTACGCCGGTCCTTCGCAGCCGTGAGCGACGACATGCGCGTTCAGGCGATCATCATCGCGTTCTGCTTCGGGGCGCTGATGGAGGCGCTGGCCGGCTTCGGTACGCCGGTGGCCATCACCAGCGTCATGCTGATTGCCCTCGGTTTCCGGCCGATGAAGGCTGCGGTCTTGGCCCTGGTGGCCAACACTGCGCCGGTCGCGTTCGGTGCGCTCGCGACGCCGATCGTCACGTTGTCTGCGGTGACGACTGGTGTTGATCCGGACACTGATGCCAGCCACTTCACCGTGGACCATCTGGGTGCCTTGGTCGGTCACCAAACCCCGGTGCTCGCCCTGTTTGTGCCGCTCGCCCTGGTCTTCATCATCGATGGAAAGCGGGGCATCCGGCAGACCTGGGTGCCCGCGGTCGTCTGCGGTCTGGCTTTCGCGGTCGCGCAATGGCTGACGTCGACGTACTTCTCGGTCCAGCTGACCGACATCGTGGCCTCTTTGGTGAGCGCACTCGCCGTTGTGGTGTTGTTGCGGGCATGGAGGCCCAGTGAGCCCTACACCGAACCGGCCTCGGACGACGGTCCGACTCCGGCTCGCGGCCCCGCACCCGGGGGTGGCGGCGCGGCGACGGCGACCGGCACCAAGCCGACAACCACCACGACCACCCCCGTGCCGCGTGACGCACCTGCTGAGGTTGCGAAGGCCTACGCCCCCTATCTGGTCATCATCGCGATCTTCAGCATCGCCCAGATCCCGGCGATCAAAGACGGGCTCTTAGAAGAGCCCTGGACCTACCTCTTCCAGTGGCCCGGTCTCGACCTGGTGACCGCCGGAGGTGACCCCCCCGCCGACTTCGTGTTCAGCTGGCTGGGCGCGGCTGGAACGCTGACGATCATCGCCGGCCTGATCACCATCCCGATCATCGGCATCTCACCGGCGAAGGCGGCCCATGCGATGGCGGTCACCTACCGTCAGTTGGCGACGGCGATCGTCACGGTGATGGCTGTCCTCGCGCTCGCGTACGTGATGAACACCTCGGGCCAGACCGGAGCGCTCGGCAACTGGCTGGCAACCGCTGGCTCGGCGTTCGCGCTGTTGTCACCTGTGCTGGGTTGGCTGGGCGTTGCCGTCACCGGCTCTGACACGTCGTCGAACTCACTGTTCGGGGCTCTCCAAGTGACAGCCGCCAACAAGGCCGGTCTCGACCCCGCGCTGATGGCGGCGGCGAACTCGTCGGGCGGCGTGCTCGGCAAGATGATCTCGCCGCAGAACCTGGCCATCGCTGCGGCCGCCGTCGGTATGACGGGTCGCGAAGGTGACATCTTCCGCAAAGTGGTCGGCTGGAGCGTGGTGTTCCTCGCGCTGATGTGCGTCCTGGTGTATCTCCAAACCACCGTGTTGGAGTGGATGCTGCCCTCGCCCTGACCTCGCCCATGACTCCCCCTCCCGGCAACTGCGGGAGAGTGCAGGCCTCGGCCAGCTGACGGTCTGTGCTCTCCCGCGGTTGCGGGGGAGGGGTGCTTTCTTCGGCGGTCGAGCTTGTCGAGACCCGGTGACTTCGACCGGCTCAATCAGGCGCCGGCGATGTCAGGCGATGGTGACGCCGGCTCGGCGCAGCTCGTCGAGCGCTGTCTCGGTCGACTCGGGGGCCACGCCGGCGATGTAGTTGCTGAGTACCCGCGTGGTGAAGCCTGCCTGCACCGCGTCGAGAGCAGTCGCGCGCACGCAGTAGTCGGTGGCGATGCCGCACACGTCGGCGTCAGTGACCTCGTGCGAGCGCAGCCAGTCGAGGAGCGGCGCGCCATCGCTCGTCTTGCCCTCGAAACCCGAGTAAGCAGCCGCATGCTCACCCTTGAGGAAGATCGCGTCGAACGGTTGAGGGTCGAGGTTCGGGTGGAACGCCGCACCGTCGGTCCCGACCACGCAATGCGGCGGCCACGAGTGCTCGAAGTCCGGATCGTCGGAGAAGTGGTCACCGGGGTCGATGTGGTGGTCGCGGGTGGCCACCAGCACGTCGTACACCCGCTCCTCGGGTTCGGCGACTTGCCATGTGTGCAGCAGGCCACCGATGCGGAACGCTGTTTCGGCGCCGCCGGCGACAGCCAGGCTGCCGCCCTCGCAGAAGTCGTTTTGGACGTCGACGACGATCAGGGCCTTCTTCACGGCACCTCCTTCAGCTTGCCCGAACGGCTCTACCGTAGCCGTTCGGCGTGCTGTGAATGTAGGTCAGAGAGGCGCCGATCGCCAGCCCGAATCTGCTCTCAGGTCAGCCGGAGAACGGTGCAGTCGAGGCTGCCAATCCATCTCCGAGGTAGTCGGTGGGGATCGCGGGCTCGCCTCGCGACAGCTTGCGAGCGTTGAGCGGTAGTTCGGCGAGGGCAGCGGTATGACGGTCTCGCGCGTCGTCGAGAGACTCGCGTCCGACGATCTCGCCGCCTGCCACGAGCGAACGCAGCAGGGGCCGATCGTCACCGTCATCGACCGGACGTTGACCGACCCCGATGATCTCGGCTTCGGCCGTGCCCGCAGCGTCACGGCGGCGCAACGCCCACTTGCGTCCGCCGATCGAGATCTTGTCGGTGCTCTTCTTCGCGACCGCTCGCATGTGTGCGCCCGCCTCGGTGGAGTCGGCCCGTGCGACGAGCTTGTAAACGAACCCGCAGGTCGGGTGTCCAGACCCGGTCACCAGGGAAGTGCCGACGCCGTAGCCGTCAACCGGCGCCGCGGCCAGCCCAGCGATGGAGTACTCGTCGAGGTCGCTCGTGACGATGATCTTGGTCTTGGTGGCGCCCAGGTCGTCGAGCTGGCGGCGTACCTGTCGCGCCAGCACAGCGAGGTCGCCGGAGTCCAGCCGCACAGCGCCGAGGTCCGGTCCCGCAATCTCTACGGCGGCGCTGACCGCCTCCGCCACGTCGTAGGTGTCGACGAGCAGGGTCGTGCCCTTGCCGAGTGAGTCGACCTGGGCGACGAACGCGTCGCGCTCGCTGTCGTGCAGCAGCGTGAAGGAGTGCGCCGCCGTACCTCTCGTCGGCACGCCGTAGTCGAGGCCAGCTTGCACATTCGACGTCGTCGCAAAGCCTGCGATGTACGCCGCCCGGGCGCTCGCGACAGCCGCCCACTCGTGGGTACGACGCGAGCCCATCTCGATGCACGGGCGGCCGTCTGCGGCGGTCGTCATCCGGGAGGCTGCCGACGCGACGGCCGAGTCGTGGTTGAGTACCGAGAGGAGCAGCGTCTCGAGCACGACTGCCTGGGCAAAGCTCGACTCGACGACGATGAGCGGGCTGCCGGGAAAGTAGGTGTCGCCCTCGCCGTAGCCCCAAATGTCGCCGGTGAACCGGTAGTCGGCCAGCCACGCGATCGTTGTCTCGTCGATCACGTCGTGCTCTTGCAGGTATGCGAGCTGCCGGTCGTCGAAGTGGAACGACTCGAGCGCGTCAAGCACTCGCCCGGTGCCGGCCACGACGCCGTACCGTCGTCCACTAGGGAGTCGGCGAGCGAACAGTTCGAACACGCTCGGCCGGTGTGCAGTGCCCGAACGAAGCGCCGCCTGCACCATGGTGAGCTCGTAGTGGTCCGTGAGCAGACCCGTGGAATGCATGGGTCTCAGCCTAGTGATGGCCGTCGATAGCATGCGAGGCCAACGGTGCGGCTGAGCCTGCGTGCGCGAGAATGGTGGCGATGACCGCTACTCCCGAATCCACGACGATCGAGCGCACCGACTCCGAGCAGTCGGTGCTGCCCGAACTTCCGTGGATCACGCTCGTCTGGGACGACCCGGTCAATCTGATGTCCTACGTCACATTCGTCTTCACCGACTACTTCAAGTACTCGAGGGCGAAGGCGCAGAAGTTGATGATGCAGGTGCACAGCGAGGGCAAGGCAGTCGTGTCGAGCGGCAGCCGCGAAGAGATGGAGCGCGACGTGCAGGCGATGCACTCCTACGGGTTGTGGGCCACGTTGCAGAAGACTGACGCATGACGATGTTTCGCCAGCGTCGCAAGGGCGGCGTCTATGTCCAGCTTCCGCCGTACGCCGCCGGGTTGCTCGCGAACCTGACGCGTCAGCTGATCGAGCTGCTCAGGGACGGCGAACCGATCGTGCCCACCGGAGAAGACCCGCTCGAGGAACTGCTCGCGTTCGACGGTCCGCGTGAGACGCCGGAGGATCCCGCCTTGCGGCGACTGCTGCCCGACGCTCACCGGGGTGACGACGAGGCGTCCGCGGAGTTCCGCCGCTTCACCGAGCGCACGTTGCGAGGAGGCAAGGTGCAGGACGCCTCGGTGGTCCTTGCCTCTCTCGGCACGATCGAGGAAGCCACCGTCGACGACATCGAGTTCGAGCTCGACCGCGAAGAAGCGCGTGCGTGGCTGCGTTGTCTCACCGACCTGCGGCTCACACTCGCAGAGCGGCTGGGCGTCACCGCCGATGACGAGGACTACTGGGATTCGCTCGACGAAGATGACGAGCGACGACCCGTCCACGAGATCTATGGCTGGCTCGGCTACCTTCTCGAGTCGCTCCTCGACGTCGTACGGCGTTGATGGCATGCCAACGTCGCTGATCCAGCCCCGAAGCTTGCTTGCCGACAGCGCTGCCCTGCGGAATGGCCAAGTCGGGCTGCCTGAGTACGTCGACGCGCTCTGCGATCGCATCGCGGTCGTCGACCCGCAGATCCACGCGTACGTCGACGAGCCCGACCGGCGCGCGCGTCTGCACGCCGAGGCAGCGGCCCTGACCAGCCGATGGCCTACCCCTGACGAGCGCCCGAGCCTCTTCGGAGTCGCGTTGGCGGTGAAGGACATCATGCGTGTCGACGGACTTGAGACGCGCGCCGGATCCGAGGTTCCACCCGAAGTGCTCGCCGGCGACCAGGCGGTGATTGTCGACAGACTGCGCGCGGCCGGCGCATTGGTGGTGGGGAAGACCGTCACCGCGGAGTTCGCGGGCTCGGCGCCAGGCGAGACGCTCAATCCTCACGACCTGGGCAGGAGTCCCGGAGGGTCGAGCAGCGGTTCTGCAGCTGCTGTTGTCGCCGGTTTGTGCACGCTGGCGCTCGGCACCCAGACGATCGGTTCGGTGATCCGGCCCGCGGCGTTTTGCGGCATCGCCGGGTTCAAGCCGACGTTTGGCCGCATCTCCGTCGACGGCGTGATCGCGCACTCGCCTAGCTTCGACACGTTGGGGCTCCTAGCCTCCGACGTGGATTCCCTCGCTGCAGCAGCTGGGGTGACCTGGGATGCCTGGGCGCCAGCCAGAGCAGCGGGCGACTCCACTGCCAGGCCGACGCGGCTGGGCATACCCGTGGGGCGTTACCTCGACCAGGCGGATGGCGATGCGCTGCGCGTCTTCGCGGACGGCTGCGCGCAGCTGCGGGCGGCCGGTCATGACGTGATCGAGGTCGATGTGCTGAAAGACCTCGACGACGTCATCAAGCACAACCATGTGATCAACCGCTACGAGCTCGCCGTGACTCATGCCGCATGGTTCGACCGCTACCGCGCGGGTTATCGCGACAAGACGGCGAAGTCGATCGAGGAGGGCCGGGCGATCTCGCAAGCCGAGTACGACGCTTCGCTGCATCACCTCGCAACGTTCCGCTCGCAGCTCGATGACCGACTCGACAGTCTGGACGTCGCTGCCCTCGTCACACCTGCAGCCCGCGGGGCTGCGCCGATCGGCATCGAGACGACCGGAGATCCGGCGATGGCGATGCCGTGGACGTTTGCCGGACTGCCCGCCGTGGCCCTTCCGTTTGGCGTTGCCGACAGCGCTATGCCGCTGGGCCTCCAGCTCGTCGGTCGCCGCGGCGCCGATGAAGCGCTGATCGCCCTCGCCGGTCAGGTGGCGCGGACGCTCGCCTAGGCTGGTTCAGTGCTGAGGATTACGCAGGACATCCATGACGAGATCGTCGCCCACGCGCGGCGTGACCATCCTGATGAGGCGTGCGGGGTCGTGGCCGGACCCGAAGGATCCGATGACCCGCAGCGCTTCATCCCGATGCTCAACGCCGCCAGGTCTCCGACGTACTTCGAGTTCGACTCGATGGACCTGCTGAAGCTCTACCGCGACCTCGACGACCGTGGCGAGGTGCCCGTCGTCGTCTACCACTCCCACACCGCCACCGAGGCCTACCCGTCGCGCACCGACATTGACCGGGCAGCCGAGCCGTACGCGCACTATGTGCTCGTCTCGACCGCCCAAGGCTGCAACGAGGAGGGGCCGGTGGAATTTCGGTCGTTCAGGATTGTTGACGGAGTCGTCACCGAAGAAGAAGTCGAGGTCATCCCCCATGGCAGTTGAAGTACGCATCCCGACGATCCTGCGCCTCCTCACCGACGGCGCCAAGGCCGTGGACGGGAGCGGCGGCACGCTCGCCGACGTCATCGACAGTGTTGAGTCCGACCACCCGGGCATCAAGGCCCGGCTGATCGAAGGGGACGACCTGCGCCGGTTCATCAACATCTACGTCAACGACGAAGACGTCCGCTTCACCGGTGGGCTCGGCGCCGAGATCAGCGATGGTGACGTCGTCGTCATCCTGCCTGCGGTCGCGGGCGGCGGGCAGTAACGCCGATGCGGTTCGACTCGTTGCTCGACTACGTCGGGGGTACGCCGCTGGTGGGGCTGCCGGCGCTCTCGCCCTCGACCGACGTACGCCTGTGGGCCAAGCTCGAGGACCAGAACCCGACCGGGTCGATCAAGGACCGCGCGGCACTGAAGATGCTGCTCGACGCAGAAAAGGACGGTCGGCTGACGCCAGGTGCCACCATCCTGGAGCCGACGTCGGGCAACACCGGCATCTCGCTCGCCATGGCGGCGAAGCTCCGCGGCTACCGGCTCGTCTGCGTGATGCCGGAGAACACGTCGTCAGAGCGCCGGACTCTGCTGACCATGTGGGACGCCGAGATCATCACCTCACCCGCTGCCGGCGGCTCCAACGAAGCGGTGCGGGTGGCCAAGCAATTGGCCGCGGAGCACCCGGACTGGGTGATGCTCTACCAGTACGGCAACCCGGCTAACGCCGCCGCGCACTACGAGGGCACCGGTCCAGAAATCCTCGCCGACCTCCCGTCGGTCACCCACGTGGTCGCCGGCCTCGGGACTACCGGCACCCTGATGGGCGTTGGTCGCTACTTCCGTGAGCACAAGCCGGCAGTGCGCATCATCGCGGCCGAGCCGAGGTATGGCGAGCTCGTCTACGGTCTCCGCAACCTCGATGAAGGCTTCGTCCCCGAGCTGTACGACGAGACGCTCATCGACTCCCGGTTTTCCGTCGGGCCGCGAGACGCCGTCCGGCGTACCCGCGAACTGCTGGCAGCGGAGGGCATCTTCGCCGGCATCTCGACCGGCGCCGTCCTGCATGCTGCGCTCGGCCAAGCCGCCAAGTGCGTCAAGGCGGGGGAGGCGGCCGACATCGCCTTCGTCGTGGCGGACGGCGGGTGGAAGTACCTATCCACCGGTGCGTACGACGGCACGATCGACGAAGCCGAGGAACGCCTCGAAGGCCAGCTCTGGGCCTGACGTCTGACGTAAGGATCAAGTTGGGCTGGCGATAGGCAGACCAGGTCAGAGCGGCGATGTAGGGTGGCACCGTACCGGCCACCTCGACTGCCAAAGGCCTCCTGTGCGCGAGATCGTCGTCTTCAGTGGAAGTGCCCATCGCCAGCTCGCTCGAGCGATCTGTGCATCCCTCGGGGTCCGGCCGTCACCGGTCGAGATCACCCGCTTCAGCAACGACTGTCTCCAGGCCCAGCTCCATGCGAACTGCCGGCAGCGTGACGTCTACATCGTCCAGCCATTGATGCCGCCCACCCAGGAACACCTGATGGAGCTGCTGCTGATGATCGACGCCGCCAAAGGGGCGTCGGCGGCCCAGATCACAGCGGTCATCCCGCACTTCGCGTACGCCCGCTCCGACAAGAAGGATGCCTCCCGTATCTCGCTCGGTGGCCGGCTGGTGGCTGATCTGCTCTCGACAGCCGGGGTCAACCGCATCTTGACGATGACCCTCCACGCGCCCCAGGTGCACGGGTTCTTCTCGGTCCCGGTCGACCACCTGACGGCGCTCGGCATCCTGGCCGACCACTTCCGCGAGCGCGACCTCACCAACACCGTCGTCGTCTCGCCCGACCTGGGCAACGCCAAGACGGCCACCCAGTTCGCCCGCCTGCTCGGCCTTCCGGTCGCCGCCGGTAGCAAGCAGCGGCTGGCCGATGACAGCGTGGTCATCGACGCGATCGTCGGTGATGTGTCCAACAAGAAGGCGATCGTGCTCGACGACGAGATCGCCACGGGCGGCTCGATCGTCGAGCTCCTCGACAAGCTCCAAGGGCTCGGCTGCACCGAGGCCGCGATCGCCTGCACGCACGGTCTGTTCGTCGGAAAAGCGGTCGACCGGCTGCGCGGTCACCCCGCGATCAGCGAGGTTGTCACGACCGACACCGTTCCCGCGCCGGCCGACTGGCCCGAGCTGAAGGTCCGTTCGGTGGCAGGACTCTTCGCCGAAGCCATCTCACGAGTCCATGCAGGAGAGTCGGTGAGCTCGCTCTTCGACGGCGTCGACCCGACCCACGCACCACCACAGCCCACCCTGCCCTTCGACGAAGAGCCGTTCGAGAACGACTGACCTGGCTCGCGCTGGGCGTCGCCTGGCGCCCTGTTTCGACGTCTGCTGCCCGTTCAGCACCAGCATGTCCGCGTTTGCGCGAGAGCAGCGTCACGTGTGGCATCGCTCGCACCTTGCGGCGGTGACCACCCCAGCCGTCGTACGCTCACAAGCGTGGCAGACGCACCTATCGGCATCTTCGACTCCGGCTTCGGTGGTCTCACCGTCGCCCGAGCCGTGCTCGACCAGTTGCCACACGAGCCGGTGCTCTATCTCGGCGACACCGCGCGACAGCCTTACGGCCCGAAGCCGATCGGCGAAGTGCGCGAGTATGCCCTCGAATGCCTCGACCATCTCGTCGACCAGGGCGTCAAGGCGCTGGTCATCGCGTGCAACTCCGCCAGCGCGGCCATGCTGCGTGATGCGCGTGAGCGCTACCCCGTCCCTGTCGTGGAAGTGATCTTCCCAGCGACTCGACGTGCAGTCGCGGCCACCCGCAACGGCCAGGTCGGCGTGATCTGTACTGCGGCGACCAAAGCGTCGCAGGCCTACGACGATGCGTTCGCGGCTGCTCCGCAGGTCACCCTCACGACGCATGCATGCCCGCGTTTCGTCGAGTTCGTCGAGGCCGGGGTCACGAGTGGGCCCGAACTGCTGGCCGCCGCCCACGAGTACCTCGACCCACTCCTCGCGCAAGGCGTCGACACACTCATCCTCGGCTGCACGCACTACCCGCTGCTCACCGGCGTCATCTCTTTCGTGCTTGGCGACGACGTCACCCTCGTGTCGAGTGCGGAGGAGACGGCGAAGGACGTCTACGCCCTGCTCGTCCGCGACGGCCTCGAGCGATCCGACTCGCTGCCTGAGCCGACGCATCGCTTCCTCACGACCGGTCAGCCGGCGGACTTCCGCGAGATCGGTCGCCGATTCCTCGGCCCCGAGCTCGACCTTGTCGACCAGTTCGCGTGGGTGAATGCATGAGGCTGACAGTCATCGGCTGGTCCGGCTCTTTCCCCGGTCCCGAGTCGCCGGCCTCGTGCTACCTGGTCGAGGCGCCGTACGAAGGGCGGACGTTCCGGCTGCTGCTCGACCTCGGAAGCGGTGCTCTCGGAGTGCTGCAGCGCCATGTCACGGCGGAGTCCATCGACGCGATCGCTCTGTCGCACTTGCACGCCGACCACTGTCTCGACCTGTGCGGTTTCTACGTCCTGCGCAAGTACCACCCGGGTGGGCATCTCGAGCCGATCACGGTTTACGGTCCCGAGGGGACGGCCGAAAGGATGGCGCGCGCCTACGACCTCAACCCTGATCCGGGGATGACGAGGGAGTTCGACTTCGTGTCATATCCCGATAGTTCATTCGATGTGGGGCCGTTCTCGCTGGCTGTGTCCCAGGTCGACCACCCGGTTCCGGCCTTCGCGATCCGGGTAACCCACGGTGAGCGGTCGCTGGTGTACTCCGGAGACACCGGCCCGTGCACGTCGTTGGAGCAGATCGCGAAGGGCTGTGACCTGCTCCTGGCCGAGGCCTCCTTCGTCGAGACCGCCACCAACAACCCGCCAAACCTCCACCTCACCGGCAAGCAGGCCGCCGAGATCGCCGAGCGGGCCGGCGTGGGTCGTCTTGTCCTGACCCACATCCCGCCGTGGTACGAGCCCGAAACTGTGCTCGCGGAGGCCGCCCCCCACTTCTCCGGCGACGTCTCGCTGGCCAGTTGCGGAGCGTCGTACGACGTCTGAGTAAGCGACCGGCCGCGGAGGGGTTGCTATCCCCGCCGCCAGCATGCAGCATGACGCCCAGGTATTCCGCACCTCGTCCCCTGCTCCTTGTCCTTGATCCACCTCGACGGGAGCTCCTATGCAACGCAGCATGCTCAACGTGGCCACGGCCCTGGCCATCAGCCTTTCCAGCGGACTCCTCGTCGGGCTCGGCCCGACGACGCCTGCCCATGCCGCCGAGACGTACTCGGCGCCTCTGCAGACCGCTATCTCTTCCCTGCCGGTCGCGGTGGAGAACCGCACCGGCTATCTGCGCAGCAAGTTCAATCACTGGATCGATGCTGATGGTGACGGCTGCGACACGCGCAAAGAGGTGCTCATCGCGGAGACCGACGACCCCGTGACCATCGGATCGGGCTGTGCTCTCACCGGTGGACGGTGGTTCTCCTACTACGACCGGGTCTCGTGGACCGACCAGTCCCGCATCGACATCGACCATATGGTCGCGCTGGCCGAAGCCTGGGACTCTGGAGCGTCCGGTTGGACGAGCACGCAGCGCCAGTCCTACGCGAACGACCTGGGCGACTCGCGTGCGCTGGTCGGCGTCACCGACTCGGTCAACCAGGCCAAGGGCGACCAGGACCCGACCAGCTGGATGCCGACGTACGACAAGTGCCGCTACCTCCGGGAGTGGGTCGCGGTGAAGATTCGCTGGCGCCTCAACGTCGACTCCGCCGAGAAGTCGGCGCTCCAGAGCCAGTCGGCGTCGTGCTCCAACGTCACGGTCACCGTCACCCGCGCCATCTGACCGACTTGTCAGAACCTCTGGCCGCTCTGAATTGCTGAGAGTCTGACAAGTCGGCTGACGGCTCATTCGACGTCGCTGTCCTGCAGGAAGTGCGTGCACAGGGTGAGCGGGCCGTCCAACGCCTGTGACCAGTACCTCGGGGTGCTGAAGCACGGCGCCTGGAAGACGGCTCCGTCGACCACGTCGGCGGTCCGGGCCTTCGGAGCGACGAGCGATCCACCGTCGTTGGTGTAGTGCGCGCACCGGGGGATGCCACCGTCCACGGCCGCCGCCCATCCTTGCGCGGGGGTCGCGAAGCATGGCGCCTCGAAGGACGCGTCCGCAGGTGGTGCCGGCTGCGACGCGCCGTCGCCGTCGTAGGGGTACTGCGCCGACGCGCTGGTCGTGCCGAGCGTGAACAGTGTTGCGATGGAGATGACTCCCGCGGTGCCGGCCAAACCGGTCGGCCACCACCAGCGGGGTGAATCTGAGGAAAGGGTGTAACGCTTCATCGGAAGCTCCTTGGTTTAGGAGGCGGGTCGCCTCGGTTGTGCTTCCGTTGTCGCACCCGCTGGTTTCACCCCGGCTCCTTGGAGGTACCGCCCCGGTATCGCGGCGGTATCTCCCTCGTTGACTACAGCGCGTAACCGGCGGACTCTCAACACATGGGTATTGCCGTACTTGGGCCGCTGAGCCTCGACGACAGCGACGTCGTCCTGGGACGGCGTGACCGGGTCGTGCTCGCTGCGTTGGCGCTGCGGCCAGGGCAGGCGATGAGTTCGGACCGCCTGCTCGACGCGCTCTGGGGAGATGATCCGCCGGCCTCAGCAGGCAAGAACTTGCAGGGTTGTGTGGTGCGGCTGCGCAAGCTGCTGGGTCAGGAGGCGATCGAGACGTCGCCACGGGGGTATCGGTTGACCCTTCCCGTCGATGACGTGGACGCGCAGCGGTTCGAGCGGATGGTGACGCGCGCCCGGGAGCTGCTGTCGCTGGGTGAGCCCGAGCGAGCGGCGTACCTGCTCGCTGATGCGCTGGCGTTATGGCGGGGCCAGCCGTTCGTGGAGCTCGAGGGGTGGGATCTCGGCGTCGTCGAAGCGGAACGCCTGCAGGAGCTCAAGTTGGAGGCGGAGGAGTTCCTGGTCGACGCCTCCTTACGAGCCGGGCGTTACGCCGATGTGCTCGCTGACGCCGAGGCGATGGTCAAGGCGGCACCGATGCGAGAGCGGCGGTGGGGACTGCTGGCGCTGGCGCAGTACCAGTCCGGGCGTCAGGGTGAGGCATTGCGGACCATCCACCAAGTCAAGTCGCTGCTCGTCGAAAACCTGGGGCTCGACCCCGGACCGGAGCTCACCACCCTGGAACAAGCGATTCTCCGGCAGGACGACTCTCTGCTCGCGGGCGCCGCGATACCAACGTCCAGCGCGACCTGCCCGTACCAGGGGTTGACGTCGTACGACGTCGACGACTCGGAGGGATACTTCGGTCGCGATGCCGATCTGGCGGACTGCCTGGAGCTGTTGCGGAGCAAAGGCGTGCTCGCAGTTGTCGGACCTTCGGGCAGCGGCAAGTCGTCTCTGGTCCGCGCCGGTGTGGCGGCCTCGCTGATGCGTGAAGGCCGGAGGGTCCTCGTCGTGACACCAGGCTCGCACCCGATGCATGCGTTGACCTCGGTGACGGGCCGCGGGCCGGTGCCTGTGTTGATCGTGGATCAGTGCGAGGAGGTTTTCTCACTGTGCCAGGAGTCGACCGAGAGGTTGAGTTTCTTCGCTGCCTTGGCTGAGCATGCGGAGGCCGGCCAGCTCGTGATCGCGTTGCGCGCCGACCGGTTGAGTGATGTGTCGGCTTATCCGGGCTTTGCGCGACTGGTGGAGCGGGGCTTGCATCTGCTCGGGGCGATGGACGAGGCCGGTCTGCGCGAGGCCATCGAGGCGCCGGCACGGCAGTCCGGTTTGCTCGTCGAGCAGGGGCTGGTCGACCTGCTGGTACGTGAGGTCGAGGGTGAGCCGGGTGCGCTGCCGCTGCTGTCACACGCGTTGCAGGAGACCTGGCAGCGCCGTGAGGGCAATACCCTCACGGTCGCGGGTTACATGGCGACGGGCGGGATCCGCGGCGCCGTGGCCCAGTCGGCTGAGGACGTCTACGGACGCCTACCGCCTGACCAACGGCACTTGGTACGAGATCTGCTGCTGAGGCTGGTAACCCCGGGCGCGGAAGGGGAACCGGTGCGATCCAAGGTTCCTCGGCGGCTCGTGGTCGTGGCCGACCCGGCACAGGCGCAGCTGATCGACATGCTCGTCGGTTCACGGCTGGTCACCAGCGATGAGGGAATGGTGCAGCTTGCCCACGAAGCACTGGCCCGCGCATGGCCGCGGCTGCGGGCGTGGCTCGACGACGACATCCAGGGTCAGCGGATCCTGCACCATGTCAGTGACGCCGCCGACGCCTGGAACAGCCTCGGCCGCCCGGACAGTGAGGTCTACCGGGGTGTCCGCCTGGCGCAGGCGCTGGAGTGGCAGGGCCATGCTCATTCGGAGCTGACGGCGACCGAGCGGGAATTCCTGGAGACTTCTGAGCGGTTGGCCGCCGAAGAGGAACAGACCGCCGTCCAGCGGGCCAAGCATCAGGCTCGCCTCATCCATCGGCTCCGCGGAGTCCTAGTCGGGGCGGCTGCGCTGCTCGTGGCGGCACTGATTGCCGGCGCCCTCGCGGTGCATCAGAAGGGTCGGGCAGAGGACAACGCCGTCAACGCGGTGGCTGCTGGAACCGCCGCCGAGGCAGGACGGGCTGGTGCCCGGGCACTGGCTACCGATGACGTCGACACGTCAATGCTCCTGGCCGTTGCGGCTGTTCGGCTGGACGACTCTCCCGAGACGCGGAGCAGCCTGCTCGCCGCGCTCGCACAACACCCAGAACTGATCGCGTCGACGCAGATGGCAGGTGGCGCGATCATTTCCTTCGACGTGAGCCCCGATGGCCGAACCGTCGTCACCTACGACAGTGCGAACCATGTCCGGCTCTATGAGATCGGCAGCGGGAAGCTGCTTGGTGAATTCCAGGCTGGTGCTGAGCCACAGAGCTCGCCGATGACCACCGGGCACATCGGATTCAGCCCAGATGGGCGCAGTGTTGCCGCCCAGATGGCGGCGCCGACTCGACAGCCTGTCACGCTGCTGGATGCCGACAACCTCAAACCGCTACCCATCCAACCCGGTGGGGCTTCCCAGAAGCGCTGGCAGGTTATCGGCGTGGCGTACAGCGGTGACGGGCATCACCTGGCAGCGACGATGTGGCGCATACAGGGCAGCGGGAGCACCCTGAGGCCGACCTCGACCTGGGCCGTCGTGTGGGATCTCGATGCACCACGGCGCCCGTCGGCGCGCATCAGGCTGGACGACGGCCATACATCGTTCGTCGCGTTGAGCCCGGACGGGCGCGTGCTCTACACGACCGCCCCCCTCACGATTCACGACCTCGCGTCCGGCAGGTCCGTACCCGTGGGTCAGGTTGAGCCGGCTGGCCCACTCGACATGAGTCCGGACGGTCGTCTTCTGGCCTCTTCGGGCGCGCCGGATGTTTTGTTGCTCGACGCCGAAACTGGTGCCTTACGACGGCGGCTGGCGGCTGACGGTGCATATGTGTGGACTGTCAACTTCTCCGCAGACGGGCGAAGGATCGCGGCGGTGAGCGACACGTTGGATGGACTCGTCTGGGATGTGGCCACGGGCTCCCTTCGAGCGCGGGTACCCCTCAAGGAGCGCGGCGACATGGTCGACCTCTCGGCTGACGGCTCGACCATGTACAGCTCGACCATGTACACGGCTGGACCAGACGGATCGTTGCGTCATTGGGACCTCGCCGGGAACCGGCGCTTTATCGCCCAGGTTGCGCTCGCCCCGGAAGGGCTGGGCGACTACAACAACCTGCAACAGCCAGCGGCCGACGGCACTCTCATTTCATACTCAAATCCCGTCGAGAACAATGTCACGTTCTTCGACGTCAGCGCCGGGACAGTCGGCCCAAGTCTCGACCGTGGCACGGGTTATCGCGGGGGAGCTGAGGAAGGGACCTGGCATCCGGACGCGGCTCACTACGCACTGGCCACCGGCGGCGAGATACGCGTCTGGAATGCGCGCACAGGCGAGCTGACCAAAAAGCGCAGACCCGCAGGGCCCTACGCCAGCGCCATCGACTACAGCACAGACGGCAGCCGTCTGGTGATGGGCGAGCTGTCCGGCCGGGCGACCATGCTCGACTCCACCTCGCTCACGCCGGTAGGTCGCCCGATAAGACTCCGTGAACCCGTCCGCCAGGTCTCGGCCGGGCCAGACAATCACACTGTTATCGCACTCACGGGTGTCCAGGATCCGGCGGGCTTCTGGGTCGGCAAGAGCACTGGCTGGGCGCTTGTCGACCTCGAGGCCGGCACGGTTCTCCATGAAGGGGACCTCGAGTTCAACGCGAACCATGTTGCATTCTCTCCGGATGGTCGGCACGTCGCAGTCAGCGGAAGGGGCGGTCAGGTGCTCCTGTTGAACACGGAGAGCGGTGAACCGCTCCGATCACCCGTGTTCGGCCACGACGATGACGTCTCCTCCTTGGTCTATTCACAAGATGGTAAGCGCATCGTGACTGCTGGATTGGACGCCACCGTCAGCCTGTGGGATCCGGAGACCGGTCTGCTGCTCGCTCGCGTCGTACCCCGCAGATCGTCACCGTGGCGGGGTTCCGCGAAGACTCGGAATCGGTGCTGATCGCGGCCGCGACGGGTGGGCCCGTCTATGAATGGGACACCCGCCTCAACGCATGCGCTCGACTTCGCGTGCCGGGTTGCCGGGCGTGACTTCACTGAGGTCGAATGGCGAGAGAACTTCGGGGATCGCCCCTACCAAGAGACTTGCCCCTCCTAACCGAGTTGTCAGAACCTCAGGTCGCTATGACCTGCTGAGCGTCTGACAAGTCGGAGATAGGGTCGGCGGCATGACCCGAGCTGACGGCCGCGCGGCCGACGAACTCCGTCCGATCACTTTCACCCGCAACTGGCTCGACCACGCCGCCGGATCTGTGCTGGTCGAGTTCGGCAAGACCCGGGTGCTCTGCGCGGCGAGCGCCTCGACCGGCGTACCGCGCTGGCGCAAGGACAGCGGACTCGGCTGGGTCACTGCGGAGTACGCCATGCTGCCGAGCTCCACGCACACCCGCTCTGACCGCGAGTCGGTCAAGGGCCGAATCGGCGGCCGCACCCATGAGATCTCGCGGCTGATCGGCCGTTCGCTGCGCGCCGTCATCGATGACAAGGCGCTGGGCGAGAACACCATCGTCCTCGACTGCGATGTGCTGCAAGCAGACGGCGGCACCCGAACGGCGGCCATCACCGGCGCGTACGTCGCCTTGGCTGATGCTGTCGCCCACCTCCGAGGCAAGGGTGCGTTGACTGGCGAGCCGCTCATCGGATCGATCGCAGCCGTCTCGGTCGGGATCATCGACGGGGAGCCACGACTCGACCTGCCTTACGAAGAGGACGTCCGCGCCGAGACCGACATGAACGTCGTGATGACCGGTGAGGGCGCATTCGTCGAGGTGCAGGGGACTGCGGAGGGCGAGCCGTTCGACCGCTCGATGCTCAACTCGCTGCTCGACCTGGCCGTCACCGGCTGCGCCGACCTGACCCGCCTCCAACTGGAGGCGCTGGCCGAGTGAGCACGATCCTGCTCGCGTCACGTAACCCCAAGAAACTCGAGGAGCTTCGCCGAATCCTGGCGACGGTCGCGCCGGGTCTGCAGGTGCTGGGGCTCGACGACGTGACGCCGTACGACGAGCCGGTCGAGTCTGAGCCGACGTTCGAAGGCAACGCGCTGCTCAAGGCCCGGGCAGCCGTTGAGGTAACGGGATTGCCGGCGCTGGCTGACGACAGTGGCCTGTGCGTCGACGCCCTCAACGGCATGCCGGGAGTCTTGTCGGCGCGCTGGGCCGGAGTTGCCAAGGACGATGCGGCGAACAACCGGCTGCTGCTCGAACAGCTGTCCGACGTACCCGATGAGCGCCGCGGCGCTGAGTTTCGCTGTGCTGTGGCGTTCTGCCGACCCGATGGGGGAGAGGACGTCGTGTTCGGTGAGATGCGCGGCGCGATAATCCGTGAAAAACGCGGCGACGGAGGATTCGGCTACGACGTGGTGTTCGTGCCCGAGGGCGAGACCCGCACGAGCGCCGAGATGCCGGCCGACGAGAAGGACTCGATCTCGCACCGTGGCAAATCCTTGCGCGCCATCGCGCCCTTGGTCGCCGCCGCTCTTTCCTGATCGCAGTCGCGTGCGAAGTCACACGATGTGGGTACTGGAGGGTCCCTACACCCATGCGAGGAGCCGCCATGTCGACCGACGCCATCGTCTTGCTCAAACAAGACCACAAGGAAATCCGAAAAGTGTTCCGAGAGTTCCAGACAACTGGTGACTCCGCCAAGGCCACCCAGGGACGCCTCGTCGACAAAATGCTGGAATTGCTCACAGTCCACACCTACATCGAGAACGAGTGCCTGTATCCCCGGACCCGCGAACTTGTTCCGGACCTGGAGGACGACGTCCTCGAGTCCTACGAGGAGCACCACGTGGCCGACGTCCTGTGCGCGGAGCTTGCTGCGATGACCCCCGATAATGAACGGTTCGTTGCCAAGACGACGGTCCTCATTGAGAACGTCACGCACCACATGGACGAGGAAGAGGACGAATGGTTTCCCAAGGTCCGGTCGGCGTTGGGTCGCAAGCAACTGCAGGACATCGGTGCCGAGATGGTGGAACTCCGGAAGAAGGCGCCGCGTCGGCCCGAGCAGCCGAGCGCACTGAAGAAGGTCATCGACGCCGTCATCGCCTGACGCAAACGGTGCGCGCGTACCAGAGAAGGGATTCGAACCCTCACGCTCCAAGGAGCACCGGCTCCTAAGGCCGACGTGTCTACCAGTTCCACCACTCTGGCTCGAACTCAGAGTCTAAAGGGCTAGATGGCGAGGTCCTTGCGCAGTTTGGCGACGTGCCCCTTGGCCTTCACGTTGTACATCGCCTTCTCCACCTTGCTCGTCTCGTCGATGACGAACGTGGAGCGGATCACGCCGACCACGGTCTTGCCATACAGCTTCTTCTCGCCGTACGCGCCGTAGGCGTCGAGCACATCCTTGCTGGTGTCAGACAGCAGGGGGAACGTCAGGTGGTCGCGCTCTCTGAATTTCGCCAGCTTCTCGGGCTTGTCCGGTGACAGCCCGAGTACGGCGTACCCCGCTGCGACGAACGGCTCCAGCGAGTCACGGAAGTCGCACGCCTGGGTGGTGCAGCCGGGCGTCATCGCGTTTGGGTAGACATACAAGATCACCTTGCGGCCGGCGAAGTCGCCGAGGCTGACCTTCGTACCGGTGTCGTCGGGAAGGGTGAAGGCGGGTGCCTTGTCTCCGACTTCAAGTCGGCTCATGTCTGACCTCCAACGGTTCGGATTGCACAGGATCGAAATTCCCCAGTCTTATTGCAAACTGTTCGCAATTGCCTATGATAGGCGGTAGCGCAGGCTGGCGCACCGCCGATCCTGCCACGTGGGTAGTCGAGAGGAGCTGGCCGTGCACGTCCCGGACGGATTCATCAACGCACCGACTTCGCTCGCGACCGGAGCCTTTGCCGCAGCCGTCGTGACGGTGGCGCTTCGCAAGGCCAGTAACGAGCTCGACGAGAAGACCGCGCCGATGGCTGGCCTGGTCGCCGCGTTCGTCTTCGCCACCCAGATGCTCAACTTCCCCGTCGGGGCCGGCACGAGCGGTCACCTCCTCGGCGGAACTCTCGCGGCTGTTCTGGTAGGCCCGTGGACCGCGATCTTGTGCATGAGCGTGGTGCTGCTGACCCAAAGCCTGCTCTTTGCGGACGGGGGGATCACAGCCCTCGGCACCAACATCACGCTGATGGGCATTGTCACCGTGGCTGTGGGCTGGGCAGTCTTCCGGGGCATCACTTTGGTCGCATCCAGATTCGCCCCGAACTCGGTGCGATCCGTGACGGTCGGGGCCTTCGTCGGCGCCCTGGTTTCCGTACCGACCGCCGCTCTCGCCTTCGTGGGGATCTACGAGGTCGGTGGAACAGCAGACATCCCGCTGCCCACGCTGATGACGGCGATGGTGGGTTGGCACGTGTTGATCGGCATCGGCGAGGCGGTCATCACGGGTCTGACGGTCGGCAGTGTCCTGTCGGTCCGTCCTGACCTCGTGTACGGCGCTCGACGCTTCCTCAAAACCCAGCAGCTCGAAGTCCGCCCGGGTCTCGCCTCAGAGGTGGTCCCGTGAAGGCCCGACTGGCCACCAAGACGTTCGCCGCTGTCGCGGTCCTGATCTGTCTCGTGCTCGCCGGAGTGGTGAGCTACTACGCCTCCGGCAACCCCGACGGGCTCAATCGGGTCGCCTCCGACAACGGCCTCTCCAAGCAAGAGAAGGAGAGCGCCGCCAAGGACTCGCCGCTAGCCGGCTATGACTCCAAGGGAGTCGACAACTCGCGGTTGAGCGGCGGACTTGCCGGTGTGGCCGGGGTGCTCGTCGTCCTCGGGGCAGCCGGTGGCCTCGCTTTCGTCGTACGACGTCGCGCTGACGGCGAGCAGACCCCAGAACAGCAGGACTAGTCGGATGGGGGCCGGACACGGACACCGGCTGCACTACCACGGACACTCGCGGGTCCACCGCCTGCCGGCACAGTGCAAGATCATCGCCTTGGTGCTGTTCGTTCTCGCTGTGGTGTCCACGCCGCGTACTGCTTATTGGGCGTACGGCGTCGACGCGATCGCGCTGGCCGTGGTGGTCGCCTGGTCGCAGGTGCCGGTCACCTACATCGCCAAGCGGATGGTGGTCGAACTCCCGTTCGTCGTCTTCGCCCTGCTTCTCCCGTTCGTCGCGGTGGGGGAGACCACAGAGTTCCTCGGACTCACCGTCTCCGAGAACGGCCTGGAGGCCGGCCTTTCGCTGCTCGCGAAGGTGACCCTCGGTGTCGTGGCAGCGCTGCTGCTCGCCGCGACCACGGAGCCGCGCGACATCATCGCCGGACTCGAAGGCAAACTTCCCCGCCAGCTGATCCAGATCATGGCGATGATGGTCCGCTACCTCGATGTCACGAGCGACCAGCTGCGCCGCATGCGCATCGCGCGGGAGTCTCGCGGCTTCGTGGCTCGCGACCCCCGCCACTGGCCGGTATTGGCACACGGAGCCGGCGCGTTCTTCGTCCGGTCCTATGAGCGCGGTGAGCGGGTCCATCTGGCGATGCTGTCGCGCGGCTACTCCGGCGCGCTGCCCGGGCTGAGCACAACTGTCGCGAGGCGGCGCGACTGGGCGGTCGCGCTGTTGCTGCCCGCGCTCGCCGCCGCGACAGCCCTCGCGGCATGGGCGGCCTGATGATCGGCCAAGGTTTCGGCGCCACCAATGAAGGTGCCCCCGTTCCGGTGCTCGAGGTCAACGGGTTGGCGTATGCCTACCCCGACGGCCACCAGGCGCTGTACGGCGTCGACCTGTCCATCGCGAAGGGCGAACGGGTCGCGCTGCTCGGACCGAACGGTGCCGGCAAGACGACGCTCGTGCTGCACCTCAACGGCATCCTCGAAGCGGGTCAGGGCAGCGTCGATGTCTCCGGTGTTCGTGTCACCAAGAAGACCGTCGCCGATGTACGACGTCGAGTCGGGCTCGTCTTCCAGGACCCTGACGACCAGCTGTTCATGCCATCCGTGGCCGACGACGTCGCCTTCGGCCCGGCCAACATGGGAATCAAGGGCGAGGAGCTGGCTGCTCGGGTCGAACACGCGCTGCAGCAGGTCGGGATGGCTGAGTTCGCCAAGCGCCCACCCCACCATCTTTCCTACGGGCAACGGAGACGAGTCGCCGTCGCTACGGTGCTCGCGATGCAGCCGGAGATCCTGGTGCTCGACGAGCCGTCGTCCAACCTCGATCCAGCCAGCCGACGCGAGCTCGCCGAGATCCTGCTCAGCCTCGACATCACCGTCTTGATGGTGACCCACGACCTGCCCTACGCGCTCGAGCTGTGCCCTCGCTCGGTCGTCCTGTCTGAAGGCGTGATCGTCGCCGACGGCGCCACCGTCGACGTGCTCGCTGACCAGGAGCTGATGGCCGCCAACCGGCTCGAGCTGCCGTTCGGCTTCGATCCACGAAGTGTGACCCCGCGCGCCTGAGAGTGGCCGCACGGTGTCCCGCACAGACCCCAGTCCGGGCGCGCGAGGCCGCCGGTGCCGTGCAAGACTTGCGGGACATCGATAGCAGGAGGACAAGTGAGCTCGGGAGTACGCACGCCTGATCAGATCGCCGCGGAGATCGCCGAGACGCGCAACCGGCTCGCGGGCACCATCGACCAGCTTGCCTACCGCGTCCAGCCCAAGACGATCCTCAAGCGCCAGCTCGAGAGCGTTCGGGCGTCGTTCGTCAATCCCGACGGCTCGCTGAGGAAGGACCGGGTGCTCAAAGCAGCCGGCGTCACCCTCGGCGTCTTCGGTGTGATCATCGCGATCCGCAAGATCGTCGGTTGATCTTGGTGGCAAGGTATTCCTTGTGACCTCCAAACCAGGCCCGATGCACGACAAGCTGCCTATCCGGATGTTGCACGACCGGGTTCTGGTCACTCTCGACGCAGAGGCGGGGGAGCGGCGGTCCGCCGCCGGCATCGTCATCCCCGCTACGGCCGTGATGGGTCGCCGTCTCGCCTGGGCTCGCGTCGCCGGCGTCGGTGCCAACGTGCGCACCGTCGAGATCGGTGACCGCGTGTTGTTCGACCCCGAGGACAACGCCGAGATCGAGGTACGCGGCGAGGAGTTCATCTTGTTGCGTGAGCGCGACCTCCACGCCGTGGCGTCTGAGCGTCTCGAAGACGGTCAGACCGGGCTTTACCTCTGAGCTGAGCTACGTGCAGACGGCGTTACGGCATCAGGTTGGCCATCCAGCTTTCGACGTCATCCGCCGTACGCGCCAACCCGCCCGACAGGTTGCGCGCCCCGTCGTCGGTGACGAGCAGGTCGTCCTCGATCCGGATACCGATGCCGCGCAGCGACTCGGGAACGAGCAGGTCGCTGGACTGGAAATACAGCCCCGGCTCGACGGTCAGCACCATCCCGGGCTCGAGCTTCCCCTCGAGGTAGCTCTCGCGGCGGGCAGCGGAGCAGTCGTGTACGTCGAGGCCCAGCATGTGGCCAGTGCCGTGCAGAGTCCATCGCCGGTAGACGCCGCTTTCGGTTTCGAGTGCTTCTTCTGCGGAGACGGGCAGGATGCCCATATCGGCAAGGCCGTGAGCCATCACCGTCATCGCTGCCGTGTGGAAGTTCTTGTAGGGAACGCCCGGCTTGACCGCCGCGATGCCGGCGTCCTGCGCGGCGAACACTAGGTCGTACAGGTCGCGCTGCTCGGGCGTGAACGTCGCGTTGATCGGCAACGTGCGTGTCACGTCGGCCGTGTAGAGCGAGCGGTTCTCGACGCCCATGTCGAGCAGGACCAGCTGACCCGGCGTGATCGGACCGTTGTTGTCGATCCAATGCAGGGTGGTCGCGTGCGGGCCACCGGCGGAGATGCACTCGTATCCGACGTCGTTGCCGTTGGCGCGAGCCCGTCGCCAGAACGTGCCTTCGATCCAGCGCTCGCCGTGCAGGATGACGTTGTCCCACTCACGCACCGAGTCCTCGAAGCCGAGGATCGTGGCCTCGATCGCGTCCTCCATCTGCTCGACTTCCCAGGCGTCCTTGACGAGGCGCATCTCGGCCAGGTGTACGGCGAACTCCTTGTCAGCCGACCCGTCGCCCACGACGGGGACGAGCGCGTCGACTTCAGGGTCGACGTCACGGTGCACGCGAGCCGGTCCGCCAGACTTCAGCACCTCGGGGAGGTCGTAGAGGTGCCGTGTTGGCATGCCGAACACCTCGCTGGCTTCGTTCAGCGAGAGCCGACGACCGGACCATGCCTCGCCGTAGACGCCGTCGCGCCAGAAAGCTTCGTCGCTCTTGGAGTGTCGCGGTCGGAAGAACAGCGTCGGCGCGCCGTCGTCGATGACGAGCACTCCATCGGACGTCTGGTTGCCGCTGAGGTAGACGTGGGCGGTGTCGGCCCGGAAGCGGTAGTCGGTGTCGTTGGCCCGTGGCTTGAGGGCGCCGGCGGGGAGGATCAGCCGCTCCCCGGCAAACCGCTGGGCGAGTTTCGCACGCCGGGCCTCAGCCCATGGTACGACGTCGAGGCGCTCGACATTGTCGTCCTCATCAGACCAACCGTCACGCATGAACGCCACCAAGGCGTCACTGGCGGGAACGGGGTAGTTGCGAGGCTGGAAACGGTCAGACACGGGAGCTCCTTCGGACGTCGATTTGCCTATTATCCACCTGGGCCGTTGTCGTCGTCCGCACCCGTAGCAGCCGGATCGCCAGCATCACCGCGACTGCGTTGATCGCCACGTGCCCGATCACGAACACGTGGGGGAGGTCCAGAGCGAGAAGCACACCTGCCACGAGCGGTCCGACGGCGCTGATCCCGGTGCGCAGCGCGGCCAGGGCCCCGAGCGTCGTACCGACCATTCCCGGCGGAGCAACCGCGGCCGTGAGTGGGCTCAGGATCGGCGCGTACATCGTCTCGCCGACGGCGAAGGTCGCGAACGCCACGACGAAGATCACGCTGGCGACGTCGGCCGGCGTGAACAGCGCGGCTTCGAGCAGCAGCCAGCTGCCGATCCAGATGCTGCCGACGGCTGCCAGCAGGCCAGCGCCCTGATGTCCCTTGGTCAACCGGACGACGAGCCACTGCAGGCCGACGATGAAGACACAGTTCACGGCTGCGGCGGTTCCCACCACGGTGGGGTCGACGGACAGCGACTGCAGCGCGAAGGCCGGTAGGCCGGTCTCGAACTGGGCGTAGAAGCCGGCCGCGAGGGCGATCGACACCAAGCCGAGCAGCCGCACCTGGCGGTTGCGCGCCAGGTGACGATAGGTCTGCCAGCTTCCGAGCTCGCGGGTGAGCGGGTCACTGCTCGGTACGACGTGGGCGATCTCGTCCGAAGCGGCGTCGTACGACGCGGAGCGCGTGGCCGCAGCAAGGAAGCCTGCAGACGCGACGAAACCAGCAGCAGCCGCGACAAAGGCCGGCCACATGCCGCCTTCGGTGCGGAGGTCGACGACGAGTCCCGCGCCGAAGGCGCCAACCGCCATGCCGAGGGCGAGGCTGGTGAACTGGTAGGCGAAGACCGACCGACGGTCCTCCGGCGCCACCGACTCGAGCACCAGCACCTGGGTGGCCGGGGCGGAGGCGGTCACCGCAGCGCCGAACACGAAGATCGCTGCCATGAACCCGGTTGCTGATCCCGCGACGCCCATGCCGATGCACGAGGCAGCGGCCAGTAGCTCAAGGCCGACAGCGAGTCGACCAGCGGAGTAGCGGTCCGCCAGTCGCCCGGCGAACGGTGCAGCGACGACCGCTCCGAGACAGAACAAGGTGCCCGCCAGCAAGCCGGCGGTGGATCCCCATTGCCGAGCCTCGACGACGTAGGCGTACTGGAACGGCAGGATCGTGCCCCAACCGAGACTTCCGGTGAATGAGGCTGCGGTGATCAGGCGGGCGCGACGCATGAGAGGTTCTGCGACTTTCTGGTGGAGGGCACCGGCTCTGGGCCAGTGGAGGCTGATTACTTCGATTTCAAAGACTACTGAGTCAAACAGTCTAGGCTTCGGAACCGTAAAGTTCGAATTCAAATGTTGTGATGTGTCACACTGCGGTTCATGAGCGGCTCAAAGGTTCGCAAGCCCAAGTCCTCGGAGAGTTACCGCAAGGACGTCGAGGTCTATGTCGCGGCCGGTGCGGATGAGCTGGTCCAGCGCGTGATCACCTCCGTGCACGGACTCTCGCGCCGGCTGAACCAGTGGTACGACCGCCAACTCGCGGATCTCGACATCTCGGCCGGTGAATGGGCCGTCATGAACAAGCTCGTCCGTGACGGCGATGAGCGCGGACTCACCCCGAGCGTGCTCGCTGACGCAGCCAACGTGGCACCCTCGTCGATGACCCACCGGCTCGACCGAATGGCGGAGCGAGGTCTGGTCAGCCGTTCCACCGATCCCGACAACCGCGTGCGGGTCCGGGTGCAACTGACCGACCCGGGCTGGCAGCTGTTCCGGAGCGTGATTCAGGAGTCCGACATGCTCGAGTCCGACGTACTCGGACCCCTGTCGGCCAAGGAACGCACCCGGCTGGCAGACCTGCTCGAGGTCGTGATCGAGAGCCTCGACAACGTCGACCCCTGAGTTTCGCCATTCTGCTCACACAACGTCAGTTTTACGTCACCATGAGTAGTCATGTCAGTCCTGGTGAGCGCCCCCGATCGCGCCGCCGTGAGCTCTTACCGGGCCACCGCGGTGCCGACACGCTTCGAGCGGCAATTGATGAACCGGATGGCTTGGGGATTCGACTCCCGCACGTTCGCCGAGATGCGGGCCGCGCGTGGTGGGCATCGGTGGTTCGACCAGCAACTCGAACCGCAGAGCATCCGTGACGGGCGTGGCGCCGAGGTCGACTCTTGGTGGCCGGACCGGATGCTGTCGGCCAACAAGAAGTGGAAGACGGTGTTCGCCGACGAGAAATCGGCCTGGGAGTACGCCGTCGACCTGGCTAACTGGAGCTTGCTGCGGCGTACACGTTCCTCTCGCCAGCTCTTGGAGGTGATGACGGATTTCTGGTCCAACCACCTTCACGTCCCGGCTATCCACGACACCGCCTGGTGCTACCGCAACCACTACGACGCGATGCTGAGGGCCAAGGCCCTCGGCAAGTTCGACGACCTCCTGGTGGCGGCCTCGCTCCATCCGTCCATGCGGCTCTACCTGAGCAACTACCAATCCACGAAGGACGCGCCTAACGAGAACCAGGGGCGCGAGCTTCTGGAGCTGCACACGGTGGGCCGTGAGGCGGGCTACTCAGAGGACATGGTCAAGGACTCAGCCCGGATCCTCACGGGCTACACAGTGGCCGCCTGGGATGACTGGCATGCCTACTACGACTCCTCGACTCACGCGAGGGGACGCGTGAAGGTGCTCGGTTTCTCCCACGCCAACGACGACCGCGACGGCCGGCAGGTGGCGGAGAAGTACCTGCGCTACCTCGCCCATCACCCGGCCACGGCCCGAACCATTGCCACGAAGCTCGCCCTACGTTTCGTATCGGACGAGCCCTCGGCCGGGTTGATCAACGCCCTCGCCAAGACCTTCCGCCACTCGGGAACCGACATCTCCGCGACTCTGCGTACGTTGGTGGCGCATCCAGAGTTCACCCGCTCGCTCGGCGCCAAGGTGCGAAACCCAATCGAGGACTTCGTCGCGACTGCGCGGGTGCTCGGCGTCAAGGCGCAGAAGCCGACGAAGTCCGGTGGTCAGTTTGCGCGTTCACAGGTGTGGATGTGCCAAGGGCAGTACCCGTTTCAGTGGCCTCGGCCGGATGGCTTGCCGCAACGCAACGCGTCTTGGTCATCGGCGAGCCGAGTGCTGAACTCACTCGACATGCACTACTCGCTGTCCGGTGGCTGGTGGGGCGATAAGGGATCGGTGACCTACCGGACGATGAGTTCCTGGTTGCCGGCCAACCACGTGCGCTTCGACGCGTTCGTGGACCACCTGTGCAGGACGCTGCTCGGGCGACCGTCAACCGACAGGCTGCTCACAGCCGCGTGTCAAGCGACGGGATGTCGTCGTGCGGAGCGCGTCGACGCGGACCACCAGCTCGTGCGCTGGATGATGCCCAGGCTGCTGACTGCCATCCTCGATACCCCTGAGCACATGAGCCGATGAACGACGACCTGCCGACTGCGTCGGCTCACGACCTGGGCTGCGAGGACTTCGCTCGCGCTGCTGGTGTCTCTCGCCGCCGCGTGTTGGCTGGACTCGCCGGCGCTGCTTCGCTCGGTGTCGCTCATTCGATCTTTGGCGGCGTCTTCCGCCAGGCGGTCTTCGGTGCCACCGCCTCGACCAACACCGTCGTCGTGATCAGCCTGCGGGGCGGGGTCGACGGGATGAGTGTGGTCGTGCCGCACGCAGACCAGGCCTACTACTCGCTGCGTCCGCACATCGCCATACCCCAGGACAAGCTGCTGTGCGGCGACAGTTACTTCGGGTTGCACCCTGATCTCGCGCCACTGGCGCCGTTGTGGCAGTCGGGCCAGCTGGCGGCTGTACAGGCTGTCGGGATGGAGGTGCCGAACCGCTCGCACTTCTCCGCGATGGAGGAGATCGAGGATGCCGACCCAGGTTCTGCCGTGCGCCGAGGATGGATCAATCGTGCGATCGGCCTCGACGCTGACGAGTTTCCGGCTGAGGCCGTGCAGTTCGGTACGACGATCGTCCCGACTTCGATGACCGGCCCATCGCCGGTGATCGCGACCCAAAGCGTCAAAGAGCTGATCCTTGCGGGCGCCAACCCCCAGTGGGACGACGAGACCTGGCAGGCGCGCCGTCGTCGCCAGCTCGAAACGATCTGGAGCCCGGCGAAGGGCAGCCTCGGTAGCGCGGCGCGGGCGGCGCTTGCGACCGTCGACCAGCTTGCCCCACCGCCCGCGAGACCTACCACCCCCACAACGGCGCGGTCTATCCGACCGAGTGGCAAGGGCGCGACCTGGGCGAGGCGCTGGCGAACACCGCGCAGCTGATCAGGGCCAACGTGGGCACCGAGGTCGTCGCCATCGACTACGGCAGCTGGGACATGCACACGGACCTCGGCACCCTGCAGTGGGGCGGTATGCAGTCCATGCTCAAGGGCTTTGCCTCCGCGCTGTCGGCCTTCCTCACAGACGTCTCCGACCTGGGAGAAAAGGTCACCGTGGTCACGATCAGCGAGTTCGGTCGCCGCGCAGGCGAGAACGGCGGCGGTGGGCTCGACCACGGCTGGGGAAACATGATGCTGCTCGCCGGCGGCGGAGTGATGGGCGGCCAGTACTACGGCACGTGGCCTGGGCTGGAAGCGAGCGCGCTGGCCGAGGGCGACCTGGCGGTCACGACGGACTACCGCAACGTGCTGGGTGAAGTGGTCAACAAACGTCTCGGCCGCTCGGTGGCGCAGGTCTTTCCGGGCCTGAGCTACGCCCCCCTCGACCTGATGCGCTCGACGTGAAGCTGCGCTAAGCGCCGGTGGCGTCAGGGCGTCCTCGGCCACGCAGGTCTGTCGAGACGGATCCAACCCTCCTGTGGCACGCTGTCCTGGCAGGTGATCGGGTAGCCAGGTCCCCATCCGCAGGCTGATCGTCGAGCGGTGTGGAAGTTGCTTGTCCAGAAGTATGATCGCGCGCCGAGCAGGTCGCGTGGCCCGGTGATCACGACCGTGCGATTGTCTGGCCGCGAGGCGGCTACCGTGTCGATGACCTTCCGTGTGGCGTTGGAGATCACCTCGGCCACGAGGCGTCCGTCGGAGCGAGAGATCCGCACATTGCGCTCAGACCCCGGCTGTCCGTCACGATTGAGCTCGAGTACGAAGTTGCGGTGCTGCGCGTTCAGCCGCGCGGACGCGAACGAGGAGAACGACGAGACCCGGTAGGTCATGGTTACCTGCCGCCGAGTCCGTTGGTCGATTTGGTGTCCCACGCGAGCGATGTCGAACCTGCCGTCGGTGTCGTTCGGGTCTGTCACGGTCGTGGTGATGCGGGTTTGGCCGGAGCTCGTGGCCGGGTTCTCGACGTGGGGCATTGCGAAGGATGGCGTCGGGGACAGCCCCGAGCCGGCCAGCGCCAACGCTGCCGCTGCGCCGACGAGGAGACCTGGTCGGCGTCGATGAGGGTCAGCAGGAGTCGAGAAGAAAGGGGTGAAGGGCAGGTGAGGAACGCGCATCTGGGTGGCCGATCGTCGTCGTCGGATCGCTGTCGGATGACAGCGGAGGCGACGCTAGATCGAGCAACTGACCTGATTTGGCGGTTGTCTGGAGGGTGTGGACAACTCGGGTGGGCAGGCGGTGTTGGGGAAATCCCCGTTCAGCGGGAACTAGCTGCTCTGCTGCCTGAGCGTGCGGTGCCGCTGGAGGTCCGCGACGTTGGAGTCCGCAGGACCGATGTCGGCCGTGAGCTGGTTGCTGTCCCAGAAGGCGGCGAAGTCGCTAGGAGGCAGCGGACGAGCTGTGAGGTAGCCCTGCATGAGCGGGCAGCCGAGCTGCACCAGCATCTGTCGCTGCGCGTCGGTCTCGACTCCTTCGGCGATCGTGCGAATGCCGAGAGCCGCGGAGAGTCGGATGACGGCACTCGCGATCTCGGCGTCGACCGGGTCGGTGACGAGTCCTTCGATGAACGTGCGGTCGAGTTTCACGACGTCGATCGCGAACTTCTTGAGGTACGACAGCGACGAGTAACCTGTGCCGAAGTCGTCGATGGCAACGCGTACACCGAGCTCGTGAAGGGCGTCGAGAGTCGCTCTCGTCGAGGCGGTGTCGGACATCAGGACTGTCTCGGTGATCTCGAGGCACAGCTGCGACGCCGGCAGGCCAGTAGCTGCGAGGGTCGCGGCGACGTCCTCGGGCAGTCGGTGCTGGGCGAACTGGAGCGCGGAAAGGTTGACCGACACGCTCAGCGGACGGCGCTCAGGGTTGCGCAGGGTCCACTCGCGCATCGTGCGGCAGGACTCCTCAAGCACCCAGCGACCCATCGGCACGATGAGACCAGTCTCTTCAGCGATCGGTACGAAGTGTTGTGGTGACAGGACGCCGCGCGCCGGTGAACGCCAGCGGATCAGGGCCTCGACGCCGATGACCTCGCCGCCGTCGGTGGTGACGATCGGCTGGTAATGCAGTTCGAGCTCGTTCTCGTCGAGGCCTTGGCGCAGGCTGACCTCGAGGTCGAGCCGGGCGCGGGTCTCGTCGACGGAAGCGTCGGTGGATACGCAGTAGCAGTTACGTCCGGCGGCCTTGGCGGCGTACGCAGCCGCATCGACCATCGCGAGCGCCTCGTCGCGCCCTTGGCTCTCGCGGGTGAGGCCGACACCGATTGACGCTGACATGAAGATGTGGTGGTCATCGATCTCGAACGGTTCTTGCAGGATGTGCAGTAGCCGCTCGGCCACGCGAGTCACGGTGTCGATCTCGTTCGCGTCTTCGACGAGGATGACGAACTCGTCGCCGGACATCCGCGCCACCGAGTCACCGGGGGAGAGCCCGCCGAGCAGTCGGGTGGAAACCTGGATCAGCAACTTGTCGCCGATGAGGTGGCCGTAGGAGTCGTTGACGAGCTTGAAGCGGTCAAGGTCAAGGAAGAGCAGCCCGTGCTGGAGGCCAGAGTTGGCAGAACGTGCCAGAGCGTGTTCGAGACGCTCGAGCAGCAGCCTACGGTTGGGCAGACCGGTCAGCTCGTCGTGCAGGGCCCGTCGGGTGAGCTCGTCCTGGAAGGCGCGTCTTTCGGTGACGTCTCGAAGCACCAGGACTGCGCCGACGTGAGCACCTTCCGCTCGGAGCGGCGTGACGCTGTAGGCGATGTCGAGGGTCTCGCCATCAGGCGGACCCAAGATGCCATCGGCGTCCTGCGCAACGATCTGCTGCGTCACCATGTTGGCGAAGTCGATGGGCCGGCGGCGGTGCCGCAGCGTGAGCTTGTCCTGGATGAGCGCTCCGTGGAGGGACTCATCGTCGATGGCACCGAGCATCTGTACGGCGGCGGGGTTCGCGAACGTGATGCGCGCCCCCATGTCGAGCGCGATCACACCTTCGCTCTGGGAGTTCGTGATTGTCCGAAGCCGGGCAATCACCTCGGCGGTTCGCAAGACATCGCCTGCGACCCCGGCCAGGGCCACCAATGTTGCACGGTCGCGCTCATCCCACTGGTTTCCAGCGCGTCGACCGTCGACCCGCAGTCTTTTCCCACCGACGAGGTTCGTGCTGTAGGCGCGAGCGGGGTCAGGAGCATCGTCATCGACAACTGAGGCGTCGGATGCACCGAGTAGGTCTCGAGCAGCGGCGACAAGGTCGCTCTTGACGAGCTCAGGGTCAGTGTGGCTACGCAGCGACGCCGTCGCCTGTTGCAGTCGCTCCGCCTGTCGTCGTGCGCTGAGCTCGCTCACGCTCAACGCGTACGCACGCGCCACGAAGATGACGAGGCCCATCACGAGAATCGCGGAAAGAGGCTCGGCACCGACGGAGATGGCGGCCACGCCGCCGAGGGTGACGGCCCCCAACCACGAGGGAAGAAGATCGGGGATCGACCGGACCAACGGAAGGTAGGGGGCTCCACTCGCGAATGCGACGATTCCGCGGACGCTGAGTGCCGACAACGTGGTGATGATGAGAGCACCGACCATGCCCACGAGTGCCTCGGCAATGTCTGGCGAGGCAGTGAGCTGGATTCCCATTGCGTGGACAAACCACACAGCAACCGTGGTGGTGGACACCGCTTGGGCGAGATTGAAGATCGTCTTGAGACGATCACGTCGCGCGGCGAGGCTGCCGGCAATTGATCCCAGTCCGACGACGACGACACTCTGCCAGGGCTGGAGCATCAAAAGCACCGGGACCAGCAGCACCTCATCAAGGTGGATGCTCTCCACGTGGTGCTTGGAGTTCACGTTGCGCTGGGGTCGCGTGTGCAGCAGCACGAGCAGCAAACCAAGAATGATTGCTGCTCGACCGCTGCTCGGGACGTCGACGTCCGGGTAGAAGAAGTAAAGCGAGGCCGCCCCGAGGCAGCCCAGCAGCGTCATGATGACCGTGGCCCAACGCAGGCCTCGCGCAGTTGCGGGAGCTCGTCGCTGGGTCACGGCATACCGACGCTCAGACTAGGGGCGCGGTGCGACCTTGTCGCATCAGTCCCATTCAAGGACCTTGGCGCCTGGTGAGGTGATGTCCCACTCGAGGACCTTCTTGGCGTGAGTGGTGCTGGTCTTGTCCCACTCGAGAACCCTCTTGGCGTGGGTCGTACCGGTCTTGTCCCACTCGAGAACCCTCTTGGCGTGGGTCGTACCGGTCTTGTCCCACTCGAGAACCCTCTTGGCGTGGGTCGTACCGGTCTTGTCCCACTCGAGAACCTTCTTGCCGTGGGTTGTGCTGTTCTTGTCCCACTCAAGGACATGGCCACCCCACGCTTCGGTGGACGCGCCGAGAGTGAAGGCGCTGGTGGCGAGGACGGAGATGGACGTGAGTGCAATACGACGTGCAGAGACGGGGAACATGGGGGGATCCTTGCTGTGAGGAAAGGTGCGCAACCCCTTGTTGCGCGCGCCTCAACAGCATGCCAGCGAATCACCCTAGACACCCATTCTGTGCGAAGAAATACTGCACGCCGCAGCCCGCTTCATCCGGGTCTGCGGTGAAAAGTCCTCCAACTTTGGTGGAAATGACACCGCAAGCTGGCCGATCTTATGAGGTTTTTATATTGCATTCATAGCCCAGAGCCACAACTGGTCGTGCGTCTCTTCACGACGGTGCGGCCCTAGGGTACTTCCTCCTACCCCTTCTGTTCGAGTCCTATCGTGGCAGGCCCGGACCGAGCGGCGAGCAATTCTCGGGACCAACCATCCCTTTGCCACCCCAAGATCATCCGTTCGGGTGACCATCCGTTACGGAGCGTGTAACTCACCACCACAGTTGCACAAGACCTCTTGTGCAACTAGCCTTCCCGGATGCCGAATATTACTCAGAGTCGCGCTGATGTCTCAAAGATCGCCGCGATCCATCATCCGCTTCGACGCCGGCTGCTGGAGATCCTCGGCCTCGACGGCCCCGCGACCGCGAGCTTACTGGCATCCCGCACCGAACAGCTCGTCGGCAATGTAAGTCACCACCTGAAGGTGCTGAACCAGGCGGGCCTCATCGAGGAAGCACCCGACCTCGCCCGTGACCGGCGAGAGCGTTGGTGGCGCAGCGTCCCGATGTCGCTCAGCTGGTCCGTCGCCGACTTAGCGGGTGGGTCCGGCCAGCTGGTGGCCGAGGCTGCCGAGCAGCAGAGCCTCTCCCACCACGTGGCCAAGGTTCATGACTGGTACGAGCACCGCGAGAGCTATCACCGGGACTGGACCAAAGCGGCGTACTCGACGGAGTTCTGGCTGCGGCTCACTCCTGATGAGCTGGTCGAACTGTCTGAACGTCTCCACGACCTCGTGATCGACTTCGACAAGAGCGTCCTCAAGGACGACGGCCAAGAGCGGGAGTCAGTGTTCCTGTTCGCTCATGCCGTCCCGAGCCAGCCGTGAGCGTGACAAGGGCGGCCTCGTCGGAGAGACGAGGCCGCCCTTGCACTCAGGTCAGGGTCGGCGCGAACCTTCTTCGGTGGTGTCGTCGGCGGTGGTGTCCTCCCGCGTGTCGGTGTGGGGATCGATCTCGTCGGCGCGATGCCGCTGTTCGTCGATCTCGCTCCGCTGGCTCACGGTGTCCTGCTTCTGCCTATCGGCAGCAGATTGCAGCCGCTCAGCTTCGGCAGCCTTGGCGTCAGCCTCAGCGGCCGATGCGCGTGCTCGGGCGTCCATCTCGGCAGCCTTCGCCTCGCGCTGATCCACCACGGTCGATGTCTCGCTAGCGTCCTGCCGAATGCTCTGGGCTTCCTCGGCCCTGCGCTGCACTTGCCGTTTGCGGCTCGATGCGATCAGCAGTCCAACGATGATCGCGATGACGATGATGGCCACGATGAGCCAAAGCCAGTCCATGCCGGACATATGGGCCTCCTTCTAGTAGGCCCTCGTGGTGTTCCCCTCAGGGCACACACCAAACGTCGTACGGCGTCTTCTTACCGTCGGCGAACGGGCCGAGCCCTAGGCCCGTGCGGGGAGCAAGCCTTCTTTGCGCGCCACCAGGACGGCGGCACAGATGGTGGTGGCGACCGCCAACGCGTTCAGAGACAGGATCGAGACGCTCTTGAACAAGACGAAAGTCTCCAGGGACTGCGACTGAAGCAGCCACAGCGTCATGGCGGCCTTGCCGAGGCAGAGCAGCGCCCACATCAGCGTCAGTCGCCAAAACAGCCGTTGGATACGTGGCCGCTGGGCGAGATCGCGGTCCATGGGATAGAAGTCCGAGGCGAGCCTGGCCACCAGGGGCCGAGCGCTGGCCAAGGAGATGAAGAACAGGCTGCTGACGAACGCGTCGGTGATGATCGGCTGGAGGAAGTAGAGGAAGGTGTCGCCGCTTCCCACAGCCACGGCAGTACGAATGGTCATCACGCCGACCGTGAGGAAGAGCAGGCCCGACATCCGACGCCTGGTCGCCATCCGCCATCCGATGGCGCTGTAGGTCCATGCGAGCGCGGCGACGAGCGCGGCCCAGACGTTGAGCGTGACCAAGGTGACGTAGAAAAGCACCGCGGGTATGACGCAGGCGACCAGCAAGCTCAACGACACGCGGCCGATGATCGTCTTCAGCCTGGGGGGGTGCGATGAGGCACTGGGTGGGTGTGCAGCCGGACTGGACTGGTCTGGCGACGAGGCGAGTGGGGGGCGATGGGCGGGTGCGTCGATGAGTGTTGCTGAGGTCATTGTGGGGGATCTGCTGGCCACACTGAGCGGGCCGGCGATGTCGCGGTACTCCGGGAAATGACGAAGATCGGTTCAGCGTGCGGGGCTTCCCCGGTGGTTCAGTGTACGTCGGATCGCCCCTCTCCGCCGGACCTACCGGCGTGGTCAGACCCAAACGCGGGGCGGCGACGATGCATATCACCCGCAATGATCCGGTGGATGGCGGTCAACCTTTGTTGACCGCCATCTCGGATCAGTTCTTGGCGGTCGTCACATTTCCATCGGAATGAGTGGGTAGACCTCGACGGCAAACTTCGCCGTACCGTCACTGAGGAACGGGTGGCCTTTGCACAGCGCCTTGGCTTCCTCGATGTCAGTCGCCTCGACGATGGTGTAACCGTTGAGATCACTGGCGTCCCCTGTCGAACCGTCGCCCCTGACGGCGCTCCCGCTCGCGAACGGCTCGCCGACTTCGACCATCGCCGAGCCCACGCTGCCGATCCAGGTGCGCCAGGCCGTTGCCATCTGCTGGCCCTGCTCCGGTGGAATCTCTCCCATCGGGGTCGCAGGTCCCTTGTACAGCAGGATGAACTTTGTCATGTCGTGCTCCCTCGAAATTGTTGTTCTGACAGAGGCCTCAGGCCGCGGCGCGACCCGAGAAAGCAATGAGGCGTTCGAGGACCTGCGCATCAGGCCCGACTTCGATCTCGTCGGCGAAGGCTCCGCTCGCACGCCGTTCTGGCGTGATCACCTGTTGGGCATGTTCGAGCACATAGGCCGTCAGCTCATCGGAGACGACAACCTTCTGACCCGTCGCCACGGCCAGGTCCCAGCCGTGGATCAGGAACTCCACCGACAGGATGTTTGCGGCGAGGGACGCCGGCATGTCGCGTTCTCCGAACTTGACGTTGCCCTCGAGGCCTCGATGGTTCCAACCCTCCACGGCCTGCTGAGCCGCTGTGGCGACTCGATGCTCGACATCGCCTGACTCGTCGGGAGTCACCGTGACGCCAGCCATCGCACCCAGGCCGACAGCCGAGCCAACCAGGTGGTCGACGAGCTGGCCGACGGTGAACTCCTGGCACGGTGTCGGCTTGTCGAGGTCCTCACGGGTGATTCCGCGAAGCACGTGCTGGCAAGCAGCCAAGGTGGCGTCCGCGGATGTCAGCTGGTTGAGGTCCGCCGGCACGGCATCCCACTCATCCGGACCCGCGTCACCCGTGGAGGCAGCCTCCTCGAGGCGTTCGAAGTAGTGGTTCCAACCGTCGAGGTGACTCGCGAGCAGGTCCTCGGTCAGTCCGTCATGGACCAGTCGAACCTGCGTACCTCCGGCGACGGGTTCCACGGTGATCGTGACCGTCGATGCGTCGGGACCGAAGCCGGGTGAGCCCTCCCAGCCCCAGCCGAACACGATGCGCTTGCCGGGGACGACTTCGATGAAGTGCCCGGCCGCGACGTGTCCTGGTACGACGGTGAACCGGTACTCGCCGCCGGCGCGCAAGTCGACACGGGCAGACACCGTTTTCCAACGGCGCAAGCGGTCAGGCTCGGTGATGAGGGCGAAGGCCTCGTCGAGAGAGATGGGGAGCACGGCGGTCTTTTCAACGGGCATGGGCAGACTCCTTCAAGAAGCTTCGGATACTCGCTGGGAGGCGAGTGCGGTCGCGTCTGCGACCAAGAGATCAAGCTCGGTGGTCCAGAACCGATCGATCTCCGTACGCAACTGAGCCATCCCGGCGGGCTCGATGCTGTAGAGGCGTTGTCTGCCCTGCTTCGTGCCGAAGACCAAGCCCACATCAGCCAGCACGCCGAGGTGTTGCGAGATCGCCGAGCGCGTCACGGTGAAGTTGGCAGCCAAGTCGGTCACCGTGCGCGGTCGCGACGCCAGCAGATGCAGGATGCGTCGCCGGTTGGGCTCGGCTGCTGCAGAGAGAACGTCAGGCACAACCGATACGTTAGTGGCGACTAACGCATTAGTCAATGGCTGGGATGAACGACGCTCCCCTTCGGCTCGGCAGTAGCCTGGTGTCACCGTCGGTCTCGGTCGCGCTGGCCTTCGACGAGAAGCACATGAGCGCGATTCTCCGGCGTGAGGATGTGCGTGCACACCGACAGCGCAGACCGCTCGCAATCTGGCTCGACCGCGTTGGCTGAACGGATTCAGCGCATCTGCCATGCCAGTGTGGTGGCGAGCGCCGTCAGCGGCGCGGGAGTCTCGCTCACCGCTAACCGCGGAAGCGTCGGCGTTCTCTGTGCCACCAACCGGGTGGCGGGATTGCTCGAAGAGCTCCAGTTCACGTTGGGAGAGGGGCCGTGTGTCGTGGCGGCCGCCACCGGCGTACCCGTGCTTCTTGCTGACATCAGCGATCTGACGATGGGTGCAGAACAGTGGCCCGGCTTTGTCGAGGGAGCCGCAGCCGCAGGCGTTCGGGCGGTCTTCGCGTTCCCCGTCAGAATCGGAGCCATCGGGTTGGGCACCATGGACATGTATCGCGACAGGCCCGGTCCGCTGAGCGCTGCACAACTGCGGGCCGCTTTGCTGGCCACGGACACCACCGCCGGTGCGTTGCTCGACATGGATGAGGGGCGCGCGGAGTACGCGGACGGGGGTACTGTCAGATCATCGTATTTGCTCACAGTGCATCAAGCGACGGGGATGATGCAGGTGCAACTCGGGGTGCCTATCCAGGACGCGCTTGTACGCCTGCGGGCCACGGCCTACGCACAGGAGCGGCCGATCAATGAGGTCGCCCAGGACGTGGTGGAGGGAAAGCTGCGGTTCCGGGAGGAGGACGCATGACGAAGTACGGTCCTATGCGCTCGAGTGAAGGCCCCGCATCGAGCACACGCGACACCATGCTTGCCCAGAAGTTCGTGTCGCTGGCAGACACACTCGTCGACGACTTCGACGTGGTCGACCTGATGGACAACCTGGTCCACACCTGCGTGGATCTCCTCGGCGTCACCGCTGCCGGACTCCTGCTGACTGACCAACGCGGAAGTCTGCAGCTGGTCGCCTCGACCAGCGAGAAGATGCGGCTGCTCGAGTTATTCCAGCTGCAAAGCGATGAGGGCCCGTGCCTCGATTGCGTCCGAACGGGTTCCGTGGTCTCGGTCGACGACCTTGGTGTTACCAGTGACCGTTGGCCGCGGTTTTCGGCGGCTGCAACGCGCGCCGGCTATCGGTCCATTCACGCACTTCCGCTTCGCCTTCGGTCGGAGACCATCGGCGGGCTCAACCTGTTCCGCTATCACTCGCCTCAGCTCAGCATCGACGACCAGCGCATCGCCCAGGCGCTCGCCGACGTGGCCACCATCGGACTGTTGCAGCAACGGTCCAGCCATCGGGCGTCCATGCTGGCAGAGCAGCTGCAAAGCACGCTGAACAGCCGCATCGTGGTCGAGCAGGCGAAAGGTGTGCTCGCTGAGTACGGCCACGTCGACATGGAAACTGCCTACGACGCACTTCGGCGCTATTCGAGGAACCATCACGTCAAGCTCAGCGAGCTTGCCGACTACGTCGTCCAGGGTCAGGTCTCACTCGCGAGCGTGCTCTCCGCCGACGAGCCTCGCTAGAGCTCCGTCGGCCTGCGCTGTCGCCAGTTCGTGCTGCGTTCGTAGGCTTGTCCAGCCCGAAGGACGAGGGCATCCGCGTGTCGTGGCCCCACCACCTGCAGCCCGACAGGTAGCGCCGTCGAGGTGAAGCCACACGGGACGCTGAGAGCTGGCTGCTGGGTCATGTTGAACGGAAACGTGTACGGCGTCCAGCTGGTCCACTGCTGCGACGCCCAGCCATCAGGCGCGGCTTGGCCTGCGGTGAAAGCCGGGATCGGCATTGTCGGGGTGACGAGCAGGTCGTAATCCTGGTGGAACTGCCCCATCGTGACCCCGAGTGCCACACGTGTCGAGTTGGCGTCGACGTAGTCCAGGGCCGTGGAACCACGCCCGATCTCGGCTGCCTCTCGCAACCCGGGATCGACATCATCGAGATCCTGGTCGGCGTACGGCTGCAGGATCATCGCTGCTCCTGCGAACCACAGCACGTTGAATGCCTCGAGTGGATCCTCGAATCCTGGGTTCACCTCCGTGATGTCGGCCCCTGCGTCGGACAAGACGTCGACGGCGGCTCGGACGGCTTGCTCCACCTCCGGGTCGTTGGCCACATAGCCAAGGTCGGGGGAGAAGGCCACCCTGAGACCAACAACGCCGCCATCGATGTCGCTCGCGAATGACCCAAGGGGCGTGGGCATGGCGGACCAGTCGCGGGAATCGAAGCCAGTCAGCACATCGAGCATCGCAGCGGCATCGATCACTGAGCGGGTCATCGGGCCGGCGTGGGAGAGAGTGCCGAACGGGCTCGCGGGGTAGGTAGGCACGAGTCCGTACGTCGGCTTGAACCCCACCGTCCCCGTGAACGCGGCCGGGATGCGTACGGACCCCCCACCGTCGGTGCCTACCGACCACGTACCCATGCCAAGTCCGACGGCTGCGGCAGAACCTCCGCTGGACCCACCCGCAGTGAGGTCGGCGCCCCAGGGATTGCCGGTGACACCGTTCTTGGCCGAGTCGGTGACACCCTTCCAGGCGAACTCAGGGGTCGCGGTCTTGCCGAGGAAGACGGCTCCGGCCTCGCGTAGGCGCGCCACCGCCGGTGCGTCGTCGTCCCACGGTCCGCTCTCGTCGATGAGCCGCGTTCCCCGCAAGGTCGGCCAGCCTTTGGTGAGGAGGATGTCCTTGATGGACGTGGGAACGCCATCGGCGGGCCCGATCGGATTGCCCTCGTGCCACCGCTTCTCAGCCGCTCGAGCCGAGGCGAGCGCACTCTCACGATCCACCAGGACGAAGGCGTGGACGCGATCGTCGCGAGCATCAATCGCGTCGAGCGCCGCCTGGGTGGCATCGACAGGCGAGAAGGTGCGATCTTGATAGCCGGCGACGAGCTCGGCGGCTGTCATCAACGACAGGTCGGTCACGAGACAGCCTCCTTGAAGAGCGAGCCGGATGAGCGCTCCATGGTGCCACTGTCGAGTGCGGTCCGAATCTCACTCGAACGGGTTGAGGTGGTCAAACTCGGCCTCGTCGTCGATGCGTTCGGCGACGTCCGGGCTGGCTCGTGCGTACATGCGCTGGATGAGCGCCTTGCCCTCCTCGGGATGGCCTTCCTGGTTCAAGAGCGTGGCCGCGGCGAACGTCTCGATATACCCGAGCTCAGGACCGAGTGCCTCCCCGAACGAACTCAACGCCGAGATCACTCCGCTGCGTCCTTCTTGCTCGTCGACTGCCTCGTACAGCGTGAATCGCTCGTGTTGATAGGCGATCTGCCACCCTGGGACATCCTCGTCCCAGGGGGACTTTGACGAGGGGTCACATCTTCCCGTCGATGCGCACTGACCGTTGAAAAGCACATACACCGGTCCGTGATCAGGGATCTGGGCGGCAGCCTCACTGTCTCCTGGCAAGTTGGTCA
This sequence comes from uncultured Actinomycetota bacterium, assembly GCA_963746185.1. Lineage (GTDB taxonomy): Bacteria > Actinomycetota > Actinomycetes > Propionibacteriales > Nocardioidaceae > CAVVAE01. The sequence goes on along the minus strand of CAVVAE010000004.1, from coordinate 330,300 downwards.
TGGTCTCGACGAAGGGCCTGTCGCCCATGTACCTCGGGGTGCCGAGGAAGGGTTGCCGGCCTTGACCGGCAGGCGCTGGGCGGTCGTAAAGCACGATTGCGTCATCCGGTAATTGTTCGGTGAGGACTTCTGACATCTGCCCGAAGTCCGGTGCGCCGTCGCCCATGACGACGTGTGCGGTTGCTGGCAGTTGGCTCAGAAGTACTGCTGCAAGGAGCACGGACAGGCCCGTTCGAAATCTGGAGGAGATGGTCTCGACGCTGGAGACAACGGTGGCGAGCGCCACCATCATCAGCGCGTACGCCGGGACAAAGAAACTTGCCGCACGAGCCCGGTACGGCAAGTCGTCGAAGGGGAAGGGGTTCAGGAAGTGGTAGGCGACCGCGAAGGCGACCGGGGCCGCCAGCAAGGGCCACCACATCCACCAATGAATCAGTCGGTTTCTCGATGCGGGAATTGCCAGCGACGCGATGAGTGCAATCACCGTGATCGGCCACCAAGGGAACCACTTGCCAAGCAGCGGAACAAAGGCCGTAGCCACCTCCTGCACGCCGCTGCCGAACCGGTCGATCACGCCAGCCGCACTGGCATCGAAGAAGCTACCTGCGTCGGACTTGAGCGCCTCATACATCGGAAATCCGACCGTGACGACTGCTCCCACGCTGACGATGATGAGTGGCCAGGTCTGTGACCAGGCAAACCTTCGACGGAAGGAAAACCACGTCAGGATCGCGGCGCTCCCCGCGAGAAACACCGTGGGCTCCGGCACCCGCGTGAAGAGCATCGCCACCGCGGCGACGGCTGTGAGTGCGAGCCAGCGCAGCTGTCGCCGATCAAGCCACAACTGCGCTGTGACAACGAACGCGACCATCAGGAACATGGGCAGTGCGTAAGGTCGCGTGTAGGCGCTGTACCGGATCATCAATGGCGCCGTGGCCAGCAGCCAGATCCCGAATGCCCCGGCGTGTGCGAGGCGCATTCGCCGCAGCAGCACGCTCATCAAGGTCAGGGTTCCGATCCCGGCAAGGACCGGCACCAGGCGCTGCTGCAACTGGCCGACACCGAAGACGTGCTGGAACATCGCTCCGAGCAACGGATCCAGCGGCGGTTGGCGGGTGGCTCCCGTGATCGTGTCGTAACTGTCGCTGCCGTATGGCGAGATCTGGGTGATCTCGTCAGCGCTGTAGGGCTGGTTCAGGGCGGCGACAACGATGAGCACTGATCCGACAAGCACTGCGGCGATGTACCAAGGGCTGTCCCGACGGAGAAGAGACCGGATGCGGGCCTTCGTTTGCACCATCCCGACACCCCTGCGCATTCAGTCGCTCCTTCTCACCCAAGTTGCGAGGGCCTGACGGCTTCGTTTGGCGGCAACCCTGGCATCGGCGCCAGGTCGTCACCGAGCATCACCCTAGAGGCTGCGATTTTCTGCCGCATCGACGGCGCAGGGTTCAGGGCCGACTGTCAGACTCGGGCTGACCGTCAATGAGGAGGGCTGCGTGATGGAGGGGACCAAGACGAGCCGCGTGCTGCAGATGCGACTAGTGGTCGAGGCTGCTGACTATGAGCAGGCAGTGGCCTTCTACCGCGACGTGCTGGGCGCACCGGAAGAACTGGTCGTTGAGGGGGACGACGGCGCGAAAGTCACCATTCTCGACGTGGGGCGGGCCACCTTGGAGCTGTCGAATCCTGCGCAGGTGGCGATGATCGATGACGTGGAGGTGGGCCGGCGGGTGGCACCACGGTTGCGGGTCGCGTTCGAGGTCAACGGTGTCGAAGGCGTGACGACTGACCTCGTCGAGGGTGGCGCTAAGTTGATTGCACCGCCGACTTTGACTCCGTGGCAGTCCATGAATGCCCGGCTCTCGGCGCCTGCGGACCTGCAGATCACTTTGTTCGAGGAGCTGGGCGACGACACGGGCGCGCCCTAGCTCAGTGCTTGCCGTGGATCGTCACGTGAGACCGACGGCGGCCGGGGTTGCGTTCTGGTCGCTCGGACTCATCTGGGGCAGCAATTTCCTCTTCATGAAGTGGGCCTCGGAGACCATCACGCCGGGCCAGATCACCTTCCTGCGGGTGTTGTGCGGGTTCCTGCCGATCTTGCTGTTCGCCGCAGCACGCAACGCGATGCGCTGGTCGCATGCGCGGCATATCCATCACTTCCTCGTGATGTCTGTGCTGGCCACGAGCCTCTACTACTTCGCGTTCGCCGATGGCACCTCACGGCTGCCCTCCGGGATCGCCGGTGCGCTCAGCGGCGCGATCCCGCTGTTCTCGTTCGTCGCCGCTGCGATCTTCTTGCGCAGTGAGCCGATCGCGGGCGTCAAAGCTGTCGGCGTGGCGCTCGGGCTTGTCGGCGTCCTCCTCATCGCACGTCCTTGGGACACCGGGGCAGGCTCGGTCGACGGTCGGGGAGTGCTCGCGATGGTCGTCGGCTCGCTGAGTGTCGGCCTGTCGTTTGTGTACGCGAGGCGATTCCTGTCGCCGCTCGCGATCGCGCCGGAGGCCCTAACGGCGTACCAGATCGGGCTGGCGCTCATCACGTTGACGGCGGTCACCGACTTCGATGGGATCACCGATATCGCCGACGACTCACGTGCGCTCTGGGGTATGGCGTTGGGACTCGGTCTGGCCGGGACCGGGGTGGCCTACATCTTGTACTACTTCATCGTCGACAAGCAGGGCGCTGTCACGGCATCGAGCGCCACCTACATTCCGCCCGCGGGTGGCCCTCTTCATCGGGTGGTTCTTCGTCAGTGAGCCGATCGGAATCCTCGACCTGGCGGGCCTGCTGCTGATCCTCAGCGGGATCCTGCTGCTGCGAAGGCAGACTCTCCGGAGATGATCGCGGCGTACGGCGTTGGCACCCTGACGGGACTCGCCGAAAATTCTGCGGCGCTCGCCGATGAGTTTCCCCGATCTCCATCGTTATCACTGTGGAGACCGTTTGAACGGTCGCGTGGCGCACCTACGAGCAGGGGAGATACCGGTGAACAAGGTCATATTCGATGTCAGCATGTCGTTGGACGGGTTCATGACTGCCGCGAACCGCACGGCGGAGGAGCCGATGGGTCCCGGCGGCCTGCAACTGGTGGAGTGGGCGACGGGAGTCGACGATCGCAGCAGCAAGCTGCTGGCGGACTGGGCTGGTGGGCTCGGCGCAGTCATCGCGGGCCGCACGACGTACGACACCTCGGTGCCATGGTGGGGCGCCGACGGACCCTCAGGAGATGCTCGTCGACCGGTCTTTGTGGTGACGCACCAGGCACCCGCGGAAAGTCCCGAGGGCGGCGTGTACACCTTCGTGACCGAGGGGATCGAGAGCGCTCTTCGCGACGCACGTTCTGCTGCAGGTGACAAGGACGTCGTGGTAATGGGTGGTGCTGACCTCGGTCAGCAGTTCTTGGCTGCCGGCTTGGTTGATGAGATCTCGGTTCACCTGATTCCGGTGCTCTTCGGCAGCGGTACCAGGATGTTCGAGCAGTTCACGGCGGAACATGTCCAGCTCGAACCCCTTGAGGTGGTCGAGACACCTGTCGCGGCCCACCTGCGCTTCCGCATCCTGAAATGACCTCCGCAACACGGAGCCCCGCCGCTCGGCAACGTGGCAGTCGGGCCGGGCTCAGGTTGCATCAGGCTGCTGCGTCGTCGATCGCCTTCTCGACGCCGTCGAGCACGCACTTGAGGCCGAAGTCGCGCGTCTGGCGAGGGGTCCGCGTTCGGGTCCGGCTCGCCTCGAGCTCATGAAGAGCGGGGAACCGCTCGGGCTGTCCCCGGAGCAGGTCGACGTGACTCCGGTCATGCCACGGCTGGGTGCCTGCCACGTCCAGCGCCTGAGTGTTGCGGATGTGCCCGCTCATCAGGGTGACAACGTCCATCCGCTCGGTCGGGGACAGCGGCGTGTCACCGAGCGCCGCGACCGCGGCTTCGACCCATCCCATCTCCCTCGGGCCCATCACCCGATCGCCGACCGTGACTCCGGGAAGCCAGGGATGCTCCTCCCAGCTGGCTGACAACGACCGGGCCCAACGTTCGAGTCGAGGCCGCCAACCGCCTCTGACCCGGTGCAGGTCCGGAGGTTCTCCGACGGCGTACTCGATCATCACGGCGACCAGGTCGGACTTCCCGGAGACGTGGCGGTACAAAGACATCTTGGTGAAGTCCAGGCGTTCCGCGACTCCCTGCATCGAGACGTTCTCGATGCCGTCGGCGTCGGCCACGGCCACGGCCACGGCCGCGATCCGCTCGACGGTGAGGGTTGCCTTGGGGCCGCGGGTGGGTGCGGCCCGCATCCCCCAGAGCAGCTCGGCTGTCTGGTTGGACTGCTCCTCACGCATCTGCTCGGCCATGGGAATTCCTCTGAAAATTAGGACTTGACAACTGTGGGTAAGGGATACAGTATCTGTTGGAAACAGTGTCTGCAAGACACTAATCCGAGGAGAACTTCTCCCGCTATGAAAGGACCGACATGACCACCACGCAGACTCAGTCCACTGTTTCGATCGCCGTGCAGCCGCGCCGGCGTGGTCTCGTCGTCCCCGGTTTGGCCGCCGCTGTCACCGCAGCCGCGAGCACCACGCTCGTCGCTGCGCTCGCCAAGGCCGCCGGTGTCGACTTCGAAATGCCCGACGGCGGGGAGGCCGTCCCCTTGATGGGGTTCGCCAATCTCACCTTCCTCTTCTCTATTATCGGCCTGGCGATCGCTGCAGGGCTACGGCGCTGGAGTGGGCAGCCTGCCCGGACGTTCGTCCGAGTGGCCGTGGCCCTGACCGCCGTGTCGCTCGTGCCCCCCTTCCTCGTAGACGCGAACCTGACGACGGCCATGACACTGGTGCTGATCCACCTCGTCGCGGCGGTGATCGTCATCCCCGTGATCGCCCGGAGACTCACTTACTGACAAGCGAAGTTGCCGAGCCACGGTCTGGATCGCGGGGCCGTGGCTCGGCCATGTCAACTCGGACTTATTTGATGACGCAGAACAGATTGCCCTCGGTGTCGGCGAGGACGACGAAGTCCGCGTCTTCGGGATAGACCCAGTCCACCCTCGTCGCGCCGAGTGAAACGAGCCGGCCCACCTCCGTATCGACGTCGGACTCCCGATCGATCCACAGGTCGAGGTGAGTCCGATCCTCGTCGTCGAGGTGTAGTCGCAGCCCTTCACCGTTCGGAGGGACGAGAAAGTCCGGCGCATCCTGTTGTCGGACGTATCCGAGGGCCTGGCTCCAGAACTCCGCTGCCCGGCCGGCATCCGAAACGTTCAACACCAGTGCTCCAGGCGAGACGGCCATGAGATCTCCTCCTTCTTCGACGATCGTGTGGTCACCATGACAACACCTGAGGCCGTCCATTGTTCCTAGGCGTGCCGGCGGGGCAAACTGGACACGTGACCGATGCCGGGTGGGAATGGGATCCGTCGCTGTATCTGGGCAGCGCGGCGTACTACGTCCAGGGCCGGGTCCCCTATACGCAAGAGCTGGCCGACTGCCTGGCCGCGGAGCTGAAGCTCGACGGCAGTGGTCGTCTCCTCGATGTCGGTTGCGGGCCGGGATCCCTGACCCTGCTGCTCGCTGGGTTGTTCGAGCACGCCACGGGGCTCGACGCCGACCCGCACATGCTCGCTGAGGGCCAACGACAGGCCACCGCAGCCGGGATCACGAACGTCGAGTGGGTCAACATGCGTGCTGAAGACCTGCCGCCGGATTTCGGCCCCTACCGAGTGGCCACCTTGGCGCAAGCGTTTCACTGGATGGACCGCGCTCTGGTGGCCCGCCTCCTCCATGGCGTGCTGGCCGAGGACGGCGCGCTGGTGCATCTGCGCGCCACGACCCATCAAGGCATCGAGAGCAATGCGGCTCTGCCCTATCCCAGGCCACCCCGCCAAGAGATCGACCGCCTGATCAAGAGTTATCTGGGTCCGCAACGCCGTGCAGGACAAGGCACGCTGCCCGACGTCACGGCCAGTGATGCCGAGATGGCCAACCACGAGGCTGAGATCTATCGCGCTGCCGGCTTCACCGATCCGAACCGGGTCGAGGTACCCGGCCCACTCGTCGTCCGGGATGTCGATGACATTGTCGCCAGCGTGTTCTCCTTGTCCGGCGCGGCCCCCCACCTGTTCGGTGACCGGCGCCAGTCCTTCGAAGACGAACTCCGTGAGCTGCTTCGAGCAGTGAGCCCTGACGGGCCATTCAGCGAGCAGATGCGCGAGAGCGCGATCGACATCTGGCGCCCGTAGACCCGTTCACAACCCTGATGCCCCCGCAGCAGCGCCGGTGACGCAACCAGTGACATCCCCGATGTCAGTATGCCGAAGAACGGCCATGGTGAAGCAGCATGAAAGAGGCTGCCATGGCCCACGAGGCGAGCGTCACTATCCCGACCACGGGACCGATCCGGCGTACCCACGGTCGGGTGCGCTGGTTCAACGAGCTCGGGCTCCTAGCCCTGCTGTACGTCGGCTACATGCTCGCCCGAGCCGTGATCGGTGTCCACATCGACGCCGCCCATGCCCGTGGACAGCAGATCCTCGATCTCGAAACCCTCGCCGCCCTGGACGTCGAGAAGCCGTTGAACCAGCTGATGACTGCCGTCCCGGTGCTCGGGCTCGCATCCGCGTACGTGTACGCGACCATGCACTACCTGGTGACTCCCGTCGTTCTCGTGTGGATGGCTGTACGCCGGCATGCCGACTACCGGCAGGCTCGGAACGCTCTCCTGATCGCCACCGTGATCGGACTCGTGGGGTATTGGCTGCTCCCTACGGCGCCGCCTCGCCTGCTCGACTCCGGTTGGACCGACACGATGGCGGTGTTCAGCGACCTGGGCTGGTGGGGCGATGCCGCGAGCGCTCCGCGCGGCATGGAGGCACTCAGCAACCAGTACGCCGCGTTCCCCTCGTTGCACGTCGGCTGGGCGGTGTGGGTCGCCCTCTGTCTGCGCAGACACAGCGGCAGTCCGGCACTACTGGGGTGGGGCTGGACCTATCCGGTGCTCATGAGCGTGGTCGTGATGGGCACCGCCAATCACTACCTCCTCGACGTACTCGCAGGTGTCGGGTGCGCGTACCTCGGAGATTGGCTGAGCCGCCGGGTCAGGCGCCCCAGTCGACGATCAGGGTGGCACTCCTCGCAAATGGGGCCTACTCTCACGACACGAAGTGGGAGCGTCAACGGAGGTTTGTGATGCGAGGGAAACTTTTGGCAGCGCCAGTGATGGCCGTGGGTCTCGCCCTAGGGCTTATCGGCGGTGCCACCGCTGCCGCCCCGGCGAAGGCGAAGACGACGGTCACCATCAAGGCGGAGGGCACTGATCTGTCCGGCTTGGTGAAGAGCCCCAGGCCGCGGCTGTGCGCGAAAGACCGCCTGGTCATCGTGTTCAAGCAGCGGGGTGCGCGTGGCGGCGGCGATGATGAACGTTTCGCCATGGACACGGCGTCGAAGCAGGGGAACCTGTACAAGTGGTCGACGGGCCAAACGGGGACCGAGGGCAGGTTCTATGCTCGCGTCCGCGCAACCGACGACTGCAAGGCTGACACCAGCCCGACGATTCGCGCAACACGCAACCCCTAACAGTCTGGAGCTGTCGCGTCAGGCGGTTGCCAGCGAAGAGCCGAGGAGGCCCTCTTTGCGGGCGACCCAGACTGCCGCGCAGATCGTCGTGCCGACGGCGATGGCGTTGATGGAGAGCACCGAAGCGCTCTTGATCACCACGAAAGCCTCGACGGACTGAGACTGCAGCAACCAGTAGGTCATGACGGCCTTGGTCAGGGACAGCGCCGCCCACATGAAGGTCAGGTGCCAGAACAGTCGGCGGATGCGTGGTCGCTGAGCCAGCTCGGCGGTGATCGGGTAGAAGTCGCCGGCCAGTCGCGAGACCACGGGTCGGGCGGTGGCTAGCGAGCCGAAGAAGACGGTGGCCAGAAGTGCGTCCGTGGCAATCGGCTGGAGGAAGTAGAGGAAAGTGCTTCCCGTGGCTAGCGCCACCGATGTCCGGAGTGTGACCACGGCGACCGTCAAGATGAGGAGCCCGGACTTGCGTCGCCCGGTCGCCATCTGCCAAAAGACTGCGCCGTACGACCAAAGCAGAGCCGCGATGAGCGCAGCCCGGATGTCGATCACCAGCATGGTCGTCGTGAAGACGACAGCCGGGATGACACAAGCGACCAACAGGGTGATCCCGACCCGGCGCAGGATGGAAACCAGTGCGGAATGTGGCGCCGCGGAGTGCGGCGGTGCGACGTGCGGGATCGCCCTCACGTCGGTCAAAGTTGCGGTCACGGTGCGGCCCGTCGTTGGCGGCTGCTTAAGCGCAGTCGGGTGTCGGAGTGCGATTTGTGAAGAAGCGACGAGCCTCGCGAGAGGGGATGACGTCCTCCAATTCACCGAGCGTAAGTCGCCCTGCGCCGCAGCGGACTGAGTAACCTCGACGCACGATGGCGATCGAACCGAACGGTTGATAGCGACCCTCCCTCGTTGAGAGGAAGCGGACCGAGAGCAGGTATGCATCACGGAGCCCATGGGTCGCCGTCCGCGCAGAAGACGGATTTGTCGTTGATCTTCCGTTGTTGGGGGCTGGCCGACCCCGTCAAGGGCCTGATCGACGGCCGAGGTTCGCCCCACGACGCAGGGACGACGTGGGGCGAACCGCGATGCTACGTGAGCTGCATTGCTGGCGCGCGTGGCTGCCGGCCAAGCGTCTAGCAGCAGCGGCAGTGCACGTTCGGGTTCCACATCTCGAACGTGCCGGCCGGGTTGTGTTTCCAGACCCAGGCGTGCAGGGAGTAGTACGGCGGCAGCCCGAACCGGTTGCCTGCGGGCGTGAAGTTGAACTGTTGCCCGTAGAGTCGCGGACGCGGAGCGTTGTAGCCGTGCTCGCGGTTCCAAGCTTTCCGCAGGACGACGTACTCGAGGGCGACGAGCCGCCGGTGGCCGTTCTGGCGGGCGTAGACCAGTGCCTCGGGATGCTTGAGCAGGATTCTGGGGTCACCCACGAGGCTGCCCTTGGCGAAGTGGATCCCCATGCCACCCATCGACGGCATGGAGATGCAGGAGATGCCGTTGGCATCCTTGAGCAATCCGTAGCCGTGCTTCTTGGCGGTGACGAACGAGCGGAACTTCCTGGTGGCGTCGCGAGCGGCCGCCACCGGACTCGGACGCGCCGCCACTGCGGCTCGGTCGTGACTGTTTGCCGTGGCTGCCGGGTGATGGTGTGCCGTGGCCGCCGGATGACGGTCAGTCGGGGCTGTCGGATCAGGGTGAGCCGTTGCAGTCGGGGTTTGGGCGGCCAGGGGCAGCACGAGCGCCGCGGTGGCGGCGAGGGTGCCCATCAGTCGTGTCTTGCGCATCATGACCCCTCCTTGACTTCGTACACCTCTTCTGCGACGAGACCGTGCGCCTCTCGGTGGACAGTTGTCGACGCGTCGGATGAGGGCGCCTCGACGAGGCAGAAGATCTTCCCTGCTCCCTCGTCCACCCAGTAGCGCAGGTAGCGCACGTCGTATTTGCTTTGGATCTGCAGGTCGGCCATATGGGCCTTGGCGACATCCTCGACGGTCACTTGTCCGTCGAGGGTGTGGACATCCATGTACAGCGGCATGAGCCGGCTCCTTAACTAGGGATTGATCGGATGACGTCAAGGTTCGTCCGACAGACCCCAAGTCAGGATCGGGAATCGCTACCCAGATTGCGCTGCTGGCTACCTATGTTGCGGCGCCGACCAGCCCCAAGCGCGCAGCCTCTGTGGCGGCGACTTTCCGCGAGGGGACGCCCAGCTTGCCGAGTATCGCCGAGACGTGGTGGTCCACTGTCCTGACGGACACGAAGAGTCGCGCCGAGATCTCGTCGTTGGTCAGACCGTCACAGATCAGCTCGAGGACCTCGTGCTCCCGGCGAGTGAGCCCGGCCGGATGCGCCTTGGTGGTCGCACGTACGCCGGTCGGGACGGACTTCACGCCGAGGCGGCGCATCTTGTTGCGCACCAGTCGAGCGGCGGCGATGGCGCCGAGAGCTTCGAGCCGGGTCAACCCGTCGCGAAGGAGCTCTTCATCCTCAGAGCCGATCAGCGCGATCGCAGCGTCGTAGCGTAGCCCCCGGTCGTTCCACAGCTGCGCTGCGCGGACATGCTCGCCCGCCAGCTCGGTCGCGAACGGCTCCAGCGGGTCGACATCGGTGGGACCGCTGCCGGTGAAGCGGTGTTGCCAGACCGCAACAGCGCTGCGTTCAAGCGCACCGTTGTTGGATGCCCCGGCGTCGGTCAATGCCAGTTCTTTCAGTGCATCGTCAACGCGGCCTTCGAGCCAGCTCGCCTCTGCCCGCGCCGTCCTCACGAGAACGATCCATTCTTGTTCGTCAAGGCTGTCGGCCAGGGTTATCGCCTCGTCGAGACATTCCCATGCAGCGGGATCGCCTCTACGCGCACGCACTCGCCCGAGGCTGATCAGCGGGTTGAGGCGATTCACGGGAGAGGGGCCGGCCTGCTGCAGCTGCATCACGGCGAGTGCCTCGGCTTCGTCCCACCGCCCCACCTTCTCCAGGACGATCGCCCGTTCGCCACGGAGGCAGTTCGCGAACGTGCTGATGTCGTGCTCGTCGCAGTAGGCAATTCCTTCGACGAGGACGCCCTCACCCTCGGCGATCTTCATGCTCCTGGAGTACATGCTGTAGAGGTTGGCGTAGGCACGGCCGGACTGTTCGTCGAGTCCATTCTGCTTCGCGACCTCCAAGGCACGGTGGAGCATCGGGCTCCAGACCGTACCGAGCCCCGCAGCGGCGCACGCTTCGGTGTTGAGCCCGTCGGTGATCACCTCGGAGAGCCCGAGCGGTTCGGCCACCTTCCCGGGCCTGTCGTGCGTGCCGGATCGCTTCCTCGTGCTCGCCTCGGTTGAGCCGGTGGTTGGCGATGTTGGCGTAGGCCCAGGCCAGTTCGGGGCTCGGGCCTAGCGGTTCGAGAGCTGTGAGCGCAGCGACCGACGCGCGCTCTGCTTCCTCGCCACGGCAGAGCCGCCACATCGTGCGTGACAGCAACCGCAGGCTGTCGCCTTCACGAAGCGGGTCTCCCACCAGGCGCCAAAGTCGCAGCGCTTCTTCGCGTGCGGTGGCTGAGTCTTGCCAGCGATCGACAAGCGCGAACTCATGCGCAAGCTCGTCATGCAACGTCGCGAGCTCTCTCGCTTCCGCGCCCGAGGCCGACCGCAGTGCACGCTCGAACTGTGCGGCCGCCTCACGGTGGGCGGCGAGCTCCGACGCGCGGCGGCCTGCACGGGGTGCGTGCTTGAGGACGAGCGCGTCGTCGCCTGCGCCTTCGGCGTGATACGCGAGCCGGGCGTCGTCGCTGTCGTCAGCTGAGCGCAACGCGTCCAGGATGGCGCGATGGGCGAGTGTGGTGCGATGAGGGGCGATCGCTGCCTGCACGGCCATCCTGGCGATCTCGTGACGGAAGCGCAGCCGATCCTCGTCGCCAACCATGACGCCGCAGCCAACAAGCTCGTCGATGATCTCTGGGGTGGCACCGGTCACCGACTGCAGGAAATCGAGCTGGATGCGGGCACCGATCAAAGCGGCGACGTCCAGTACCTGACGGGCATTGGGACTCAGGTCGACGATCCGGGCGAGCACGGCATCCCGCACAGACGTGGGGAGGTTTCCGGCGGTTGTCTGCAGAACCTCGGTCACGAAGAAGGGATTGCCTCCCGTGAGCTTGTGCAGCGTGTCTGTCTCCAGATCCGTCCCCTCGGCGAGTGCCGCGACCGCGTTCGCGGACAGCGTCGGAAGGCTCAGGCGCCGCGTCGTACGTTGTGTGGAGAGCTCGCCCAGGGCGACGCGAAGCGGGTCGTCGACGGCTATCCGGTCGTCGCGGTAGGTCACCACGAGCATGACGTGGACGTCGCGAATCCTCCGACCCAGGAAGCGCAACAGGTCGAGAGTGGCCTCGTCCGCCCAGTGAACGTCTTCGATGGCCAGCACCGTGAGCGTCGCCGGGACGTCGAGCTCGCGAAGGAGCGCGGTGAACAGTTGCTCGCGCGGGGCATCGGCGCTGCACAACTCCGCCAACTCGCCGCCGAGCTGACTGCCGATGTCGAGTAGCGGGGCCAGCGGGCGCGGTGTGAAGAGTCCATCGCAAGCACCCCAACCCCAGCGTGCATCGGGCAGGTCGTGTTCAAGCTGCTCCAGCACGGAGGACTTGCCTACTCCGGCCTCGCCGGCCACCAGGACCATGCGCCCCTGACCGTGTCGGGCTTCCTCGCCGTACTGGGCGAGGGTCGCGAGCTGGGTCTCGCGCTCGAGAAGTCGCATGCATGGATTGTGCGCCGTGTGACGCGCCCCGTCTACGGGGTGAGCTCAGCTGACCTGGTCAAGGGTCGGATCGACGGCTAGCAGTGCACGTTGGGGTTGAACATCTCGAACATGCCAGCCGGGTTGTGCTTCCAGACCCAGGCATGCAGGGAGTAGTACGGCGGCAGTCCGAACCGGTTCCCTGCGGGAGTGAAGTTGAAAGGTTCTCCGTAGAGCCGCGGCCGCGGAGCGTTGTAGCTGTGCTCGCGGTTCCAGGCCTTCCTGAGTACGACGTACTCGAGGGCGACCAGTCGGCGGTGGCCGTTCTGGCGGGCATAGACCAGCGCTTCGGGATGCTTGAGCAGGACTCCGCCGTCACCCACGAGGCTGCCTTTGACGAAGTGGATCCCCATGCCACCTATCGACGGCATCGGTGGCATCGGGTTCGCCTCGATGCAAGCGATGCCGAAGACATCCTTGAACAACCCATAGCCGTGCCTCTTGGCGGTAACGAATGAGCGGACCACCCTGGTGGCGTCGCGAGCAGCCGCCACCGGACTCGGACGCGCCCCCGGGGCTACTGCCGATTGGTGGTGAGTCGTTGCTGCTGAATCACGGTGTGCCGTTGCGGTCGCGCCAGGGGCTTGGGCGGCCATGGGTAGCACGAGCGCCACGGTGGCGGCGAGGGTGCCGATCAGTCGTGTCTTGCGCATCAAGATCCCTCCTTGACTTCGTACATCGGTGGTGACGAGACCGTGCGCGTCCCAACGCAGAGATTGTCCGCTGCATGGCAAGCCCGTCTACGCAGACAGTCCCTGAGCTCGCGAGAACATGGCTCGGGCGTGCTCGGGATGCCCGTTCTCGATGTTCCAGGCAGCGGACGCGACCATCGCCAGTCGATACGCCATCGGGAGCAGTCCTTCCTCCCCGCGGCTCAAGGGCTCGACCGCGCTGTATGCGGAGGCGATCGCACGAAGTACGTCGTCAGGCGACCTGGTCGATTCCGCCACGAGTGCAACCGCAGTGCGTCCGATGTCGATGATGCGAGGAGCAGGCTCGACGGTTTCGAGATCGAGCACGGCGGTGACGTTGTCTCCTTCAGCGAAGACATTCCCCGGCCACACGTCTCCGTGGATGTTTGCCTGGGGCAGGTCGGCGTCGAAGACCTGATGCGTGGTGCGTTGGATGTCTTCGAGCCCGCGACGGAAGTCGATGTCGCGCACCGCCTGCACAGCTTCTGCCAGCGCGAGCGGGTTCATCCAGCCCGTTCCTTCGACCGTGAGGTCATGAGTGGCGCGATGAAAGCCGGCCAGGATCCGGCCGAACCCGGCCTCCAATCCCTCAGTGATCGTCGTCGGATGCTGTCCTTCGATGAATCGGGACACGGTGAAGTCGAGTCCGCAGACGCGGCCGACAACGTCTCCGTTCTTGAGGTCCAGGCTGATGGGTGCCACGATGCCGGCCGCTGTGAGGGCGTGCTGCACCGGTACCTCTTGCCGCGCCCGCTCTGGACCCGAGAACCGCAGAATGCGGATGACGAGGTGCTGCCCGTCGTTCAATTCGACGGCGTGGGTCTCGTTGGCGTCACCAACGAGCTGGCGGGTAGCCACGATCAATCCGGACGTCGCCAGGTGAACTGCCCGCTGAAAGTCGAAGTGGGTGTTCACGCGGGCCAGTGTCTCGCACCGGATGCGCGCGAGGTGCGAGGTCCACGTCGTACCGGCCGAGGAGCCTCGCGGGGTTTAGGTACGCCGCCTGTGGCTTGGCATGGCAGCCGCAATCACGCTTACGACCAGAGCAATCGCAAATACGACGACCAGCGGATGCCACCACTCGGCTCCGATCCAGTAGAAGTGCTCGGCCACAATGCCTGGATCACCCTTGGTGCCGAAAAGCCACTCGCGTACGACGGGCGTCGCGAGAGCAAACACCGCGAGCACAAGGGTCATGGACAGGAGCGCGAACAGCAGTCTGCTCGAGATCTGCCAGGTGGCCATCACGATGAGATAGCCACCGGTGGCAGCCATGATCAGCCCCGTGAATCCAAAGAGTGTGTCGTCCTGAATGGCGGCTGCAACGCCGAGAACGAGCAGCGCCGCCCCGGCCATGATGGTCAGTCTGGCAACGCCCTTGGTATACGTCACCACGCGAAAGCCACCGAGCGTGAGAGTTCGCAAGGTGGTCACTGGTGGCTTGAGGACGCCAGGCAACTGACGGATAGACCCAAACGCTCCGGAAGCGGTCGCTGCGGCCTTGGCGATCGTGCGCGCCATCAACGGCGAAGTTTTGTCGCTGGCGAGCGTCTCACCTGCCACCGGATCCTCGTCGAGATGGGCGTACTTCGCCGCACCTGGACTCGCGGCCCTTACCTTTTCCGCCCAGGCGCGGGACTTCGCGGGGCTCCAGTCAGGCTTCTTCCCGGGTTCGGGATTGAGTACGGCCTTGGCGAGCACATCAAGCTCCTCGTCGAGGACTCGTTGCTGCCAGGCCTGCGCGAGCCACATCGAGGTGTTCGGGAGGCTGGCTGGCATCTCGATTGACGGATCGTCGAGGAAGGTGAGCTCGCCAAGGACCGAGTCTAGGGTGAGGAGTTGTTCGGGAACGACGCCAGGAGCCGACAGCCGGTAGCCCCCAGTTGGGAAGGCCGGTGCGCCCAGCGCTTCGAGTTGGCCGAGGAACCATTGCGCCCCGGTCTCGGAACCGTCATCAGCGCGTTCGTCTTCACGCTGCTGGACGATCGTCTGCACGCGTCTCGGGTCGAGTAGTACGTGGACGAGCCACCCTGCCCCGTCGAGCCGCCCCCACATCCAGTCGTTGGCACGCCAGGACCGCTTGTAGAACGCACCGAAATGGTGGAACTGCATGCCGGTGAGTTTTTGCTGGGCTGTTCGAAGGCGGGGCGCAAGCAGGCTGCGCGTATCGGCGCTGACCTGGACGAGCTCGAACGACTGCTCGGTGTCGGCGTCGACGGGGAGCATCGCCCGTTGCGCCATCGCGAGGTCGAACAGTCTCGTCGCAACTTGCTCCGCCCCATCCGACGGTTTCAGATAGTTGAGGTACGTCGTCAGTCGGCTGGCCGCTTGTCGCTCGATGTCGAGCTGGGATCCGACTTCGACCTCGGGGTCAGACGTAGCCGGCGCGGGCACGCTAGCGGCAAGGCTCTCCAGGATCTCGAGGTGCGTAAGGAACGCGGCGCCGAGGTTGTCCCAGGCTTCCGAAGACACGGTGGTCCGTTGAAGGTATCTGTTGGCTAGTTCGCCGGCCGCAGCCTGAAGTGATCCGCCTCGAACCGTTGCGTCGGTGCATACCTCTCGCACGAGCGCAGCGAGATCGATTCGCGTGGCTGGGTCGCTGGACTTGTGGATGTCTTGGATCAGCGCTACCACGGCGCTCCTGTCGGCCTCGGACTGCGCGAGCTGGTAGGCCGGCCGTCCAGCTGCGAGTGCGGACGCCTTGGCCAGGTCGTATGCGGCTTGGTCGTACTCAGCAAGAGCGGCTGAGCTCTGGGGAGGCGTCGCAGGCCAATGACTCAGGATCGCACTCATGATCGCTTCGCGGCAGATCTTCTCGGCCTCGCCTCCCACGGCGAGCTCCTCCTCCCATGCCGCCGGGATGTGCTCTGCAGATGCACGCGACCCCGACGGCCACGTGCTCAGCTGGCGCAGAAGTGCATTGACGAGGGCTCGCGTGTGCTCTGTTGCCTCTCGCTTCCGGTAGTCCGCCAGGAGGGGCTCGCTGAGAAGACGCGTGCCAGCTGGCAAGGTCGCAGCGACCTCTGCGAGGCGCAGCTTGGTGTCCGCGCGGACCTCCATACGGTCCTGATGGGTTCGGATCGCCCGAAGGTCCGCTGCGATCGACTGAGTCGTCATCGCCGCGAGGTCTTTCAGCAGGCCGTCGACAAGCCCGAGCGGCTCGTCGACGTTGTCCGGCGGATCCTCCTCGACGAGATCTGGTGCGGGTCCGGAGGACGGTACGACGAAAAGGAGCACTCGGCGTACCGGGCGTTGGGCAGCCCGGTCAAAGACGCGCTCGAGCAGTACGCCGATGGGCCGGTTGTCGAGCATGCCACCATCGGCCACCCAATGCGGACGCGTGATGTTGGCGTAAGGCGCCATCGGTGGTCGGGCAGGGATGTTCTTCGTCTTGGGAGTCGCATCGGTGAAGGGGAGGAAGGACGGTTCGAAAGCAGCGGGGAAGGAGGCGGAGCTCCTCGCGGCCAGTGCCAACGCGGGAACGGTGGCCTCCAGGGCGAGTTCGTTCTCGGTGAACGTGAACAGCCCGTGCCGGTCGACGTCCTGGACAAGGGTGCCGAACGAGTCAGTGAATCTGCTGGTCTCCCCGTTGAGGAGAGTCGTGGTGATGTAAAGCGTGGTTGAGGGTGCGTCTGCTTCCGGTGGAAACGGCCCAGAAACGAGTTTGGGAATCTGCTGTGCGAGGGCAGCGAACATGCGCTCGTCGCCATAGAGCAGCGACGGCGTGTCCTTGTCTCTGGGATCCCTCAGGAGATCGAACAGAGACCCCAGGTCGAGCCACAGCTCACGAAGCCCTCCGAGGTCGGAACCTGTGACCCGCGACCGGGCCAGCAGGGCCGCGTTGATGCCCCCGGCGCTTGTCCCCGACAAGACGTCGACGTCCACGACCAGGTCGAGCAGGTTGAGGAGGTCCGCGTAGAGCTTCAGGGAAGCAGTGGACTCGTTAGAGAGTTTGTTGTCGGCCGGGAAAGGGCCTCCCGCTCGTCTCCATTGCGACGCCTGCGACAGCAGGTTGATCTCCCGCGCAACGCCGCCCATCCAGATCGCGAGGCTGACGCCTCCGGTCATGGTCGTAGCGAGCCGGAGTTCTTGAGTCAGCTCCGTTACTGGTGTCGGCATGTCTGATGCCATCTCGCACCCCCTCAGGCGACGGGTCCGCCAGATGGGGCCGGGAACCCTCGTCCACAGAGTGCCACCAACTCGGGGACCTGCATATAGCCGACATGGGTGGAAAATCTGCTCCGGCTACCGCCAGACCTCAGCTGCTGTGGTAGCCCGCGGCGAAGCTCCAGTCTAGGTAGTTCGTGCGAAGCAAGGTGAGGTGCTGGTCCACGAGTCGAGTGGTAGCGCCGGTGTCGGGCTGACCTCCCCGTCGGAGATGACGAATCCCCAGCTGAAGCCGGTCAGTGCCTGCACTTCGAGAGCCTCGCGAACGGCGATGGTGCACAGGAACGCATGGGCCAGCCAGTCCAGATCTCCCGTTGCTCGCGGGCAGGAGCGTCGAACAGCGTTGGATTGATGCCGAAGAAGCAGAACGGGTGCGGTACGGCGCCGAGGATCTCCAGCGGGTCCATCTCGAACTCCGCTCCCGCAAGGTTGTTGTCTGTGGAGCGCACCATCTGCACCCACCCGAGCCGTGCGGTGTTGCCACGTCCGGGCTGCAAAGACGCTGCAGCACCACGACCCTGCTTCTCCCGGAGCGGGGTCGTCGTGTGTCTGCCCTTGGCGTCCTGGTCTTAGCTCGGTCGAGTCAGTCGTCGTCGGAATCGCTGGTCGAGAGGGGCCGGACGCTGATCAACGCGAACGAAGGTGCGCGCTGGGGCTTCTGCGCCGCGCAGGTGAGCTGCTGTGGTTCACTCCGCCCTCGCCTGACGACGACCCGCCAGGTGACGTCGCCCACGGCGAATTCGGCTTCCCAGTCATCGCCACGGCGTCGGTGTCCGACGAGGTGTAGTGCCTCGAGTCGTCGTTCGGCGACATGGTGGCGAAGATGCCATTCGGCCACCTGGACGGCGAAGGGATAGCTCGACCGGCCGCGCAGATGATCCAGGTCCACCTGACCATCGAGGTGGTTCTGGACCAGGCTCGACACGATGTTAGGGAGAACCCGGCCGTAGTACAGACCGTGAGGGAGAACGAGAAAGCTCCCGGCAAACCGATCTCCTCCGATATGGGAGGCCTCCCAGACGAGCTCGGGATGACTTCGGTTCAGGGCTGACGCAAGGGGACGGCCGAGCTCAGCGCAGCAGGTGTCATGGCGACCGTGCGTACAGACGCACACGACCGGACCCAGGTGTGGGGTGAGCCCGATGCTTACGCCGTCGCGCACGCGATCCAGGTCGACGTCCAGCAGGTCTTCGATCCTGTCCAGACGCGTGGATTCCATCCAGGGGTGCTCTGGGTGTGTGTGAGCGATAAACAGGTGTGTCTCGGCGGTGGGTTGTGTGCGCCCATGTCGACGCACCAGCAGCGTCTTGACGCCGGTCTGCGACGTGTCTACCAGTCGGCGCCGCACGCTGTCGGGAAGTCGGGCGTCCCGAAGCGCGTCTCGACCCCAGGCGCCGGAGAACTCCACGAGCAGAAAACTCCGAACCGTCGATGCTGTGCCGATCAGCGGTTCAAGACGGGCCAGGCTTGCTGACGAACATCGAAAGTTGGTCAACCAGCCACCCTCAGCAGGCCTTCGCGAACCAGCCGACGCGACAGCACGAGCCGACTCTGCTCATCGAGCCAGGGTGAGAGATCTCGAGGTCGCAGGCTCGAATGGTCGGGCAAGCCGGCGAGGTGGTCTGCCACGTCGCCGAGCCAGTCGGGCAGGTGAAGCTCACGATCCCCAAGCAGCAGGGTCACCTCTTCGGGTCTCCTCGGCGAATGTGCAACGAGACAAACAGCTCCCGCCCGGCGCGCAAGAACCGTGTCGTCTTCGATCGCGGAGACAGACAACGAGTCCTGGATCGCCCCCTTGAGCTCGGCCCCACGCGTCGTCAGGAACCGGGACACGTGCTGATCCGCGAGTTCGTCAGCGTCGAGACGGGCCAACCGCTCGTAGAGACTCGTCAGCTCGGCGGACAATCCTGCGGCCAACGAAGTTGGATCATCCAGGTAGGCAGCCGGGAGCCGCTCGGAGTACCTCGCGTCGTCCAGCACGCCCTTGATGATGTCGTGCACGGCATCTCGATAGGTGACCTGGTTGATCCCCACTGTCACATGAAGGGAAGCCGTGTCTTGCGTACGCGCGGCGTGCTGGGTGCCAGCGGGCAAGTACATGCAGGTGCCGGCCTCCATCAACACGTCCAACTGCGATCCGCGGTCATGGACTTCCCATTGCTTGGCGCCGTACGTCTGGAAGACGAACACGTCATGGGTGTCGCTGTGCAACGCAAATCCCTGGGCGCCGGGAGGCGTGAGGTAGGCGTTGGCCTGACATGGGTGACCGAGGGAGCGTTCAAGCTTGCGGATCAGCTGCGTCAGAGGCGGCCAGTATCGGTGCAGCCCCTGCAGGACGAGCGTGGCGCCGTCGTCGAACAGTTTCACCACGCGTCGGGCATCGACAAGGCCGGTCAGCTGCTCACCCGCGATCGTCGCATGTCGCGTGTACGCCGAGCGAGGCAGCACGGTTCCATCTTTGGCGACGCGGAGAGCGGGTGTGCGAAGCGCGCTGCTGGTGAGCAACGTGTCTACGTCGTCGAGGGAAAGGAGATCGGCCAGCTGATCGGGGTCCGCCTTGTGCACATGCGCGTGCGATGCCCAGACCTTCGAGAGAAAGGCCTGGGCATCTCCACTCAACAGGTCAAGTGCGTCCAAGGGGAACCCAAATCAGCTGTCGGTTCCGTCAGAGTCACTTGAGTCTCCGTCGGTGCCGTCAGAGTCACTGGAGTCTCCGTCGGTGCTGTCGGTCGAGTCGCCGTCGGTGCCGTCAGCGTCCCCGGAGTCCCCGTCGGTGCCATCTGCATCGCCGCCCGGACCGGGATTACCAGAGAGAGCCGTGGTCTCCATGTCCTCGTCGCGGAGCGGTTCATCAGGCGTGGTGGTCATCGTGTCTCCTTCCAACAGATGAAGTGGTTTCGCAGACTACATCCGCGTCATACGGACGGTTGGGCCGTACCCATCCCGCGTGGTTTGAGTCAAGAATTTGGCAGGGTCATCTTGCGTCGCAAGCGGATCGCTAGCGTGGCGTCGCGTCGCGTGCGTTTCTTTCGGCGAGGCTTTGGGCTTGCCCGGCGTGGATGTCGCCGACCCATTCCCAGCCGGGCTTGGCCGATGGGCCGATCCGCGGGTCATCGGGATCATGGCCGTCGCGCAGGGCATGTATGTACGCGCGGTCCTGTTCGATCCGTGCGTGTACCTGATCAGCTCCGCCGACGAACCCGTGACCGGGGATGAGGACATCGACGTCGTCCGCCACGCTCTCGAGCAGCCGTAGCCCGATGAGGTATTCCTCGATCGGGTCATTGGTGCTGGTCCAGTCGTCGAGCATCGGAATGAAGACATCAGAGAGCATGTCGCCGGCGACGAGAACCCCGCGTTCTTCGATGAACAACGCCGCATGGCCTGGTGCATGCGCCGGATGTTCGATCATCCGGACTTGAGGGCCATCCCAAGGAATCTGCGCAGTTCCGGCGGGCAGACCGGTGATGAGGCCGAACAGGTCCAGCGATATCCCCTCGGCAATTTCTGGCGGTAACCCCTCGGCGACGCGGGCCTTCCAGTCCGCCTTCGAGCGCAGATCTCGCATAAAATCTGCGCAGCGGGCTGTGCCGTAGCGAGGCGCTTCGCCGAGCCCGGCGTGCCAGAGCACGTGGTCCCAATCAGGATGCGTCGAGAAGCCTGCCACCACGGGCTGGCCCAACTCGCGAAGGTCGTTCGCGAGGCAGGCCATCTCATCGCCTGTTATCCCTGCGTCGATGAGCAACACGCCGGCCCGGCCTTGTACGACAGCGGCGTTGTTCTGGAGCAGCTCGCTCTGGTGGACCAGCACACCTTCCGCGACCAACGAAAGCATGGGGCTCCTTCCGCTTGTGGTTTGCAACAAGCCTGCCAGAAAGTCTGACGCACTCCACGGGCCACGTGAAGAACGTGGTTTCTTGGCTTTGCGGTGTGGATGGCGATCGATCCAGTGACGGATGCAGTAGTGACTCGACGGCGATAAAGTCAGTCGGCGGAACACTCGGGGCCACTTCCGAACGGAGAGCGCGATGGCCAACGTTGCTGGTGCACACCAACCCCAGGGATTGCGGAGGGGCGCAGTCGGGTTCAGCGGAGTTCTGTTCCAGTCCATCACCTTCATGGCCCCGGCGATCGCGACCGCGTTCTCGATCCCGGGCGGTATCACCTTCAGTGGCGGTGCCGCGCCGCTGTCGGTGATGTTCGCCCTCGTCGCGTCTCTGTTGGCCGCCGTCTCGATCGGTCAGCTCTCCAAGCACATGCCTACGGCCGGGTCCTTCTACACCTATGCGAGCAACGGGCTCCATCCTGCGGTGGGATTCCTGGTGGGGTGGGGCTTCCTGCTCGGGATCCTCGTCGGTGGCCCGTTCCTGGCCCTGCAGATGGGCTTCGTCGTCGCCGGCACTACGAATGCGGAATGGGGCTGGTCGCCGGACCTCTGGTGGCTCTGGACAGTGCTCGTCTGCCTGTTCGTGTTCTGGCTGGGTTACCGCGGCATCAAGGCGTCGACGGGGACGGGCATCCTGCTCGGTGCCTTCGAGATCCTCGTGTTCGTCGCGCTGGCGCTGACCCTCATCGTCCAGGCTGGCAGCGACAACACGCTCGAGGTGTTCGGCACCCACTATGCCAACAACCCCGAGTACGAGGGCTTCTCCGGGGTGATCGTGGGCTCGATCTTCACGATCCTCGCGTTCATCGGGTTCGAGGAGGCAGCGCCGATCGCGGAAGAGGCGCACGAGCCGCAGCGGACGGTCAACCGGGCCATCATCTTCTCCTGCATCGGGATCGGCCTCTTCTACCTCCTCAACACCTACGCCAGCACCATCACGTTCGGCCCGGAAAAGATGACCGGATTCGTCGGTGCCGGGGACGGCAACCCCTGGCAGAACCTGCTCGCTCGTGACGCCTGGGGCACGGTCGGCTTCGTGCTCGTCTTCGTCGCGCTGGTCAACTCCGTGATCGCGAACCAAAACGCAGCCAACAACTCGTCCACGCGCACGATGTTCTCGATGGGTCGGATCCGGCTGCTTCCGACGCAGTACGGGGCCCTGACCCGAGGTTCGCCGATGCTCGCGCTGGTCACCCAGCTCGTGGTGAGTGTCGGCGTGGCACTCTGGCTCGGCAACCAGTACGACCCCTACACGGGCTTCCTGATCCTGGCCACGATCCTGGTGGACATCTTCGCGCCGATGTACATCCTGCTCAACATCGCGTGCTTCGTGTACTTCTGGCGCTACCGTCGCGACGAGTTCAACTGGTTACTGCACGGGGTCGTGCCGGTGCTGGGTGCACTCGCGTTTATCCCGTCGTTCTGCGCCGGCGCGGGGATTCCCGTCTTCGACTTCATCACGCCATTGGAAAAGCCGCTGTCGTATGCCGGACCGGCAGCCGGGATCTGGATGGTAATCGGCGTGGTGTACCTCGTCGTACTCTCCCGCAGCCAACCGGACCGGATCACTGAGACAAAACGCGTCTTCGTCGAGGAGTGAACGTGATGGACATCCTCACCTATCGGCCGGGTCCCGAGGAGCTGGCCTGGACCTTCGGCGGTGTCGCGCCGGTACGACGAGTGCAACCGGGCTCCGTGCTCGAGGTGTGGACGGAAGACTGCTTCGCCGGCAAGGTGCGTGGAAGCGACGACCTGGTGTCGCAGGTCATCGAGTTCCCATTCGTGAACCCGCTGACGGGACCGTTCTACATCGAAGGCGCAGAGCCGGGCGACACCCTCGCCGTCCATTTCGTGTCGATCGAGCCGTCACGCGACTGGGCAGCGTCGTCGACGATCCCGTTGTTCGGCGCCCTCACGTCGACGCACGTGACAGCGGGACTGCAGGAGCCGCTGCCCGAGCTGATCTGGATGTACGACATCGACCGCGTTGCCCGGACGGTGACGTTCCGCGCGACGCGTGGTGATGCCGAGATCGCCCTGCCGCTTGACCCGATGCACGGCACGGTCGGAGTCGCGCCGGCCAGCTTCGAGGCTCGCTCATCACTCGTTCCTGACGCCCACGGTGGCAACATGGACACCCCGGAGATGCGCGCCGGTGTCACGTGTTTCCTCGGTGTCAACGTCGAGGGGGCTTTGTTCGCTCTCGGCGACGGACACGGCCGACAGGGCGAGGGCGAAACGTGTGGGGTCGCCGTCGAGGCAGCCATGGACACCGTGGTGATCGTGGACCTGATCAAAGGAGTTCCGACGCCGTGGCCGCGGCTGGAGAGTGACGACTACTTGATGAGCACCGGGTCGGCGAGACCTCTGGAGGACGCGTTCCGGATCGCCCAGCACGACCTCGTCACCTGGATCAATGCCGAGTGCGGTCTCGATCCCCTCGATGGCTACCAACTGGTCACCCAGGCTTCGGAGAGTCCGATAGCGAACGTCTGCGACCCCAACTACACGGTCGTGGCCAAGATCCGGAAGGCCTACCTCCCGTCTCACAGCAGCTATGCGGGGTGCCACGCCCGGCTACGTGAGATGAGCGCCGCCTACCTCGCCGAACGAGGCGCCAGCCCGGCCAACTGATCCGCGACGGCTACCAGCGCTCTCTCAGTAGGGTGACGTGGTGCGTATTGCCACGTTCAACGTGAACTCCATCCGCTCCAGAATCGACCGTGTTGAGGCACTCCTGCAGCGCCACCAGATCGACGTACTCACCATCCAGGAGACGAAGGCGCGCGACGACCAGTGGCCACTCATGGGTCTGGAGGCACTCGGATACGAAGTAGCGACGCTCGGTGTCAACCAGTGGAACGGTGTCGCCATCGCGTCGCGGGTCGGGCTGTCCGACATACGTCAAGGTTTCGAGGGCCAGCCGCAATGGGGGACGCCGATGACGTCTGAGGCCCGAGCGCTGGGTGCGACCTGCAACGGCGTGCAGGTCTGGTCGCTGTACGTACCGAATGGCCGCGCCCTTGGTGACCCTCACCTGGACTACAAGCTCGAGTGGCTAGACAGACTGCGGATCGCGGCCGACGGTTGGTTGAAGGGCGCCCCTGACGCGCAGATCGCGCTGACCGGGGATTGGAACATCGCCCCGACGGACGAGGATGTCTGGGACATGAGCGTCTTCACCCGCAGCACGCACGTCTCACCGCCGGAGCGAGCCGCGTTCGACTCGATCGTGCAGAGCGGGTACGCCGATCTCGTTCGGCCGTACACACCGGGCCCCGATGTCTACACGTACTGGGATTACGTGCGGCTCCGCTTTCCCAAGAACAAGGGCATGCGGATCGACTTCATCCTCGGATCGCCGGGTCTTGAGCGGCGTGTAACCGGCGCGATGATCGACCGAGAGGAGCGCAAGGGCAAGGGAGCCAGCGACCACGCACCGGTCATCGTCGACATCGCTGACTGACTGCCTCCGCATCAAAGCCGAGTCTTCGGCGAGATGTGTTGGTTGAGTCGGAACACGTCGTCCGGATCCCAGGCTTCCTTGAGTGCCGCCAGACGTGGATAGGCAGCGCCGTACGCCTCCCGCACGCGCTGGTCACCCTCGTCGCCCAGGTGATTGACGTAGGTGCCGATCGCCCACGGCCGCATCGCCTGCCAGAGCTCACGTGCCCAGCTGACATGCGGATCCTTGGACTCGGTGGGGTCTACCCAGATGGCGATTGCCGTAAGCATCCACTCCGCATCACGGTTCGCGAACGCCGTTGCGTCGCTAGGGACATCAGCGATCGCGCCGCCCATCTGGTGCAGCAAGATCTGGCAGTACGGCGACGTCGAGCGTGCATGGTGCTCCGCCAGCACCTCGAGCGCCCGATCGTCGAGCCGCCCTAGGAAGTCGGACTTCACGTAGGCCATGCGTCCGGGCGGGATCATCTTGTCGACGGACTGCTGGAGCTCGACATACGACTGCTCTCGCATCGTGTCCACAGCTGGTGGGCCGAACTCACGCAGCGGCGCCAGCACTCGCTCGCCCTCTTCCACGTCACCGCAGTGCGCTGCGGCCAAAACGCACACTGGCTTTCCTTGCGCCTCCTCTGGCACGAACGGGGCATGCGGAGCAGTGACGAGGGCCGCCATCAGTCGCACCTCGTCGGGCATGCTCGGCGCGAGGTCGACCATCGTCTTGAGAGCTTCGACGTCGCGGAACCCGGGATGGATCAGCTCACCGCCGTACACCTCTCGGAGCGGATGCAAGTCGTACTCGAGGGAAATGACGATGCCGAAGTTGGCACCCGCCCCACGGATGCCCCAGAACAGCTCGACGTTTTCCTCTGCACTCGCGCGTACGACGTCGCCCGTTGCCGTAACGACTTCGACCGCCCGCAGGTTGTCGCAGGTCAGTCCGTGCTTGCGGCCGAGCCATCCGATGCCGCCGCCGAGGGTCAACCCGGCGATGCCGGTGTTGGAGATCTCGCCGCCTGGCACGGCCAGCCCGTGCTCCTGTGTCGCGCGGTCGAAGTCGCGCCAGAGCAGCCCTGGCTGCGCGACGGCAGTGCGACGGACCGGGTCCACCGTGATCGAGGTCATCGGGGACAGATCAAGGACCAGCCCGTCGTCACACGTGGACAGACCTGCCATGGAATGTCCGCCGCCGCGAACGGCGACGACGAGCCCTTGGTCGCGGGCCATGGCCAAACCGAAGCGGACGTCCTCGGTGCTCGCACACCGCAGGATGGCGGCCGGGTACCGGTCGATGGCGTGGTTCCAGACACGGCGAGCCGCGTCATATCCCTCGGAATCGGGAGTAATGAGTTCGCCCCGGAAGTCCTGAGGGCGGCTGAAGAGTTGTGTTGTCGTCATGCTGGAAACCTAGGAACGCTGCGACGAAGCCGGTATCCCAGAACCGTGGGGTCTTAGTAGCGGTGCGCGACTACCCTGACGCTATGTCTGCGCCATCGACGGCACGTTCCCGCGATCGGCTGATCCGCGTAGCGGAGTCTTCAACCAATGCCGTTGACCTCTTCGGCGAGATGGCTGCGGTGCTTCGCCAGGCGATGCCTCTGGACGGCTGGTGTGCTCACACTCTCGACCCGGCGACCGCGATGCCCACCGGTGGCGACTCGCGCGAAGGCTACCGGCAGGAACTCGTCCCGCGCCTGCTCGAGATCGAGTACGGCGTCGGGGACGTCAACCCGTTCAACGCATTGCTCCAACAGACCGCACCGATCGGGGTCCTCCACGATGCGACCGGGGGAGTACCCGAAACCAGTCCCCGCTACAGGGACGTCGTGACGCCGTCGGGCTTCGAGCACGAGATGCGGGCTGTGTTCCGTCACCAGGGTCGGCCGTGGGGTGCGTTCGTTCTTCTGCGGGCTGACGACTCACCTGCGTTCACCGATGGAGACGGAGAGCTGTTGGCTGCGGTCTCGACAGCGATGGCGATCGCTATCAAGCGACTGCTCCTTCAAGGCTATGTGGAAGCAGGCGGCGTTCCGGACCATGCCGGCCTACTCCTGCTTGACGCCGACCTGCGCATCGACACGGTGACGCCAGAGGCATCTCGTTGGCTGGAACAGCTCGCGGACGGCGGGGTGGAGCTTCCGCTGTCTGTGGTGGCCGTCGCGTCGAGCGCCGCCGACGACGGAGGTATTGCTGTCCGCAGCCGAGCGCGGGTGCCCTCTGGCGCGTGGGTCACGATGACAGCGTGGTCCCTCAGCGAGACGAGAACTGCGGTCTCCTTGGAGTCGTCGGCCCCTCACGACCTGACCGCGCTCGCCTTGGAGGCTTACTCGTTGTCAGCCCGCGAGCGCCAGGTCGTAGAACTGGTGTTGCTCGGGTACTCCACGGCTCAGATCGGTGAACGGCTGTTCCTGTCTCCGTACACCGTCCAGGACCATCTCAAGGCGGTCTTCGACAAGACCGGGGTTCGGTCCCGACGAGAGCTCGCCGCCGACCTGTTCTTCCGTCACTACCTGCCGCGGATCGAGCGCGGCTCGGCCCTGAACGCCGACGGTTGGTTCGCCGAAGCCTGAGCGAGCAGAGCCGGGCGGATCAATGCCACATCGCAAACCATCGCGTCCTACGCTGTTCGCAAGAGTGGTTGCGGGATCGGCGAGGTCAGGCGATGGAACAGGTAGAGGTCGAAGGGATCCGAGTCGCGTATGAGCGCCTCGGCACTGGACCACGGCATGGCCGGTTACGCCGACTGCCTGCGTGGGCTCGTGGAGAGTCTGGGTCTCGACGGCGTCAACGTTCTCGGGCTGTCGTTCGGCGGTGCCTTGGCAATTGAACTCTCCCGCCGTCATCCTGACATCCCGAAGACGCTGATACTTGTCTCGGCGTACGTCGGATGGCCCGGCTCATTGCCCGCCGATGTCGCGGATCAACGCCTCGCCCAAGCGATGGTGCTGGCCGATCATGCCCCGGACGAGTTCGTGGCTGCTCTGCTGCCGACAATGTTCGTCGAAGGCGCTGCCGATGACGTGGTCGCCGAGTTTGGTGAGAGCATCAGGGCCTTTCACGCCCTCGGATTCCGCGCCATGGCGCGGGCAGCGGCTGAGAATCTTCGTGGCGCGCTGCCTGCCATCGGGGTGCCAACACTCCTGCTGAATGGCGCCGACGATGTGCAAGCCCCTCTGCCCGTCGCTGAGGACCTTGAGGCGTCGATCGCAGGTTCGACGCTGGTCGTGTTCCCGAACGCGGGTCATCTGTGCAACGTGGACGCTGCAAACGACTTCAACAACGCCGTCAGGACATTCCTTCGCGTAACGCTGGCATGACCTCTTCAGAGAAACGATGAAGTTGGGCGAGTTCGTCGCCGACCGGCCAAATGAAGATCCGCTGGACTCCGGCATCCCGAAAGGCCATCAGCTTGTCGATCATCGAGTCAGCAGACCCGAACGCAAGTCGCTCCCGCAGCTGCTCAACCGGCCGCTTGATAGCCGGCGCCAATCGATCGATGAGTACGCCGTCGGCTGCGTGGTCGTCGATGTGGAACCACATGGTGCCCAGCCCGTTGCTGAACTCCTCGGGCTCCCGCCCGGCGGTCTCGAGCAGCTGCTGCACCTTCGCCCAAGCTTCGCTGAACTCGGTTGGCGTGATGTTGTACGCCGATGCAAGCCACCCGTCCCCCAACCGCACAGCACGACGCAGCCCCACAGCTGAACCCCAGCTGGCGACCCACAGTGGTGGCCCGTTCGGCCGAGTCGGCAACGGCTCGAGAGGACCTTCGGAGGCATAGAACTGGCCCTCGAACGACTCGCCTCCCAGCAGGGCCCGCATCGCTCGCAGCGCCTCGTCGAAGCGCGGCCATCGCTCCTCGTACGGAACGCCCGCGCTGGCGTAGTCGCGAGCCGACGATCCCGGGCCGAGCCCAGCCACCAGTCGCCCGCCGGACAGCACGTCCAACGCGGCGAACGCCTTCGACAGCGCCACGGGGCCTCGAACAACGGGGTTTGCCACGGTCGTGAACAGTTGTGCATCGCCTGAACACGCCACCACCGCTGCGAGCGCCGTCGGCCCGTCCAGCCAAGGCGTGTCGAATATCAGGTGGTCGTTGGCGGAGACGGCGTCGAAGCCGAGTGCCGTCGCAGTTTCGACGTACTGAACCAGGTCTTCGATCCCGAACCGATTCGCACCGAAGTCCATGAGTGGAAGATGAACACCTACCTGCACAACGTGCCTTCCCTAGTGCGCGCGTACGAGCTCGGGGTCCGGGTCGGTCGCTACCTCGTCGCCTTCGACGTGCAACTCAGGGAGCCAGTTCAGCCAGGACGGGAGATACCAGTTCCACCGTCCGAGGACGACCATGACGGCCGGGACGACGACCATCCTGATCAGGGTGGCATCGACCAGCAGCGCGACGCCGACGCCGAAGCCCATCTGCTGGAACATCACCAGTTCTCCGGCGGCGAATCCGGCGAACACCACGACGATGATCAGCGCCGCGCCAGTGATGATGCGGCCGGTCGCGGCGATCCCGTGGACCACAGCGTCGACAGTGTCGCCAGATTGGACGTAGCGCTCTCTGATCCGCGTCAGCAGGAAGACGTGGTAGTCCATCGAGAGTGCGAACAAGACGGAGAACAAGAAGACAGGCACCCATGCTTCGACGCGCTGCACCTGCTGGAAACCGAGCAGGTCGACCGCAAAGCCTTTTTGGAAGACCAGAACCATCAGTCCGTATGCCGCACCGACCGAGAGCAGGTTAAGGACGACAGCCGTTGCCGACAGCACCAGTGATCGGAAGACGACCGTGAGCAGAATGAGACTCAACCCGAGGACGAAGGCCAGCACGATCGGCAGCCATTGGTCGATCAGGTTGGAGTAATCCATGTTCTCCGCAGTTAAGCCGCCTACCACGACCTCAACGTCGGTCCCCTCGAATGCGGCGGGGATCAAGTCGTTTCGCAGCTTCTCCACGGCCGCGCGAGCTTGGTCGTTGTTCGGGTCACCGACGAGGGGGATGTCGACCAGGGCCAGGCCCCCGTCGTCGGAGAGTTGACGCTCCGGGGGACCGAAGTCGGGGTCATCGATGACCGAGGCCTCGAGGTTGTCGATCGCGGAGGTGACCTCGGACGAACCCACGTCGCCGGAGATCACGACCTGCGCCGGATCGGAACTGGCGTTGCGAGGGAAGCTGCGCTCGATCGCCTCGAAGCCCGCCTTGGAGTGGGTGACGTCAGGGAGTGAGCTGGCTCCTGCTGTGCCCGTACGCAGATCCAGGATGGGGAGGGCCAGCGCGAGCAGGATGAGCACACCAGCGGTCAACGACGCGGCCGGGTGCTTGACGACGGCGCCCACGGCCCTTGTCCAGAACGGGCTCTCAGCGGAGTGGTCACGACCGAAGAACGGCAGCCGCAGCGCGTTGACCTTGTCACCGAGCAGTGACAGCAGGGCGGGCAGCAGCGTGAGGGCGGCCACCATCGTGATCAGACCGACGATGATCGCGCCGAACGCCAAGCTGCGCAGGATGGTGTCGGGCACCAGCAGCAATCCAAGCAGGGCAACGACGAAGGAGCTGCCGCTGAACATGACGGCTTTGCTGGCGGTACCACCGGTCGCGACGATCGCGTCGATCTTGTCCTGCCCCAGCAGCCGCTGCTCACGGTAACGGGACAAGACGAACAGGCTGTAGTCGATACCGAGCGCAAGGCCCATCGCGGTGATCATGTTCACGACGAAGAAAGACAATGACGTGACCTGCCCGACCAGAGCGGATGCGGCAACCGCCACGATGATCGACATGATCGCGATCCCCATGGGGAGGAGTGCCGCGACCACAGCGCCGAAAACCAGCAGCAGAACGACCATGGCTGCGGGGAGCCCGAACTGCAGTTCGCCTTTCTCCAAGTCGCTGGAGGCGAGCTCATTGAAGTCATGGTCGAGCGTGAACTCTCCGGCGATGGCTACCTCGAATGCCGCGTCGTCGTCGGCCGCCGTGACTTCATCGAGGACTTCGACGATCCCGTCCTCCGGATCGTGCCCGAGCGTCAGCATCACGGCGACCGCGTGCTGGTCTTGTGAGATCGCGGGTCCTGAGGCAGCGGCGTACGGATCACTGGTTGTCTGCACAGCCCCCGTGCCCTCGATTGATGAGCGCAGGTCACTGACGAAACCCTTGAAGTCCTCTTCTTCAGCCGTCAGGTCTGGAGCTCGGATGATGACGGCCTCGTCGACATGGTCGGCCACCGGGAAACCCTCCGCCAACAACTCGCTGGCTTTCACCGAGTCGGGATTGGTCGTGATCTCGGCGTCGGTCGTCAGAGCCGACCCCAGCAACGTGCCGATGGCCACCATCGACGCCATGAACACCAGACCCCACGCAGCCAGAATGCGCCAGGGATGCAGAGCCGAGAATCGAGCCAACCGCTGGGTAAGTGAGGTCTGACTCGGCTTATCGGTGTGCGAGCCACTGGGCGTCGGCGGGCGAGAGAATTCGGCGGGCATGTGATCTCCCCAGGTTGTACGCCTGGTCAAGCTGCGACAGCTGTGCCACAGCCTTGACGTGTGGAGGTGCACTTGTTTTCGGTTGCACCACGGCGTGGTCGACGAAACCCGATGGGCGTCGAGTGGGTGCTGGTGTTGGGCGGGCTCTCTGTCACAGCGCTCACGCCACAGTGAGGCCGGTATCGGCGGCACCCGGAGTGGATGGGTCTAGCCGGATGCTGCGACCTTACTCCTGCAGGCAGGCCGATAGCGGTGTCGAACGAGCAACTTCGAAGCGACGACCGACGCGATAGCGTGATGCGGTGCACGCACCGAGACCCGACTGAGTGTCGCGGCAACCCTGCTCTGACCCCGGATCAACCTGGAGTTTCAAGATGACCGTCAAGATCGCCTCTGTGACATTCGACTGTGCCGACGCCCTCACGCTCGGCCAGTTCTGGGCCGCCGCCCTCGGCAGACCACTCGACCCCAAGGCGTCCAGCGACTTCGCCACCATCGGCTTTGTTGGACGCCGGGACACGGTGGGATGGGAACCAGTGGAGCGTGACAGTGATCAGACCTGGATGTTCACCAAGGTGCCTGAACCGAAGACCGCTAAGAACCGGATGCATCTCGATGTGATGGCACCTAATCCCGAAGCCGAGGTCGCCCGCCTGGTTGAACTGGGCGCCACCCGGGTCGCTGATACCCACGAGTATGGATACAAGTGGACGGTAATGGCCGATCCCGAAGGCAACGAGTTCTGTGTCGCGAACGCCAAGTGATCGAGGTGCCACGGCTCGGAGCGGCCGGTGAGCGGCGACCCGGATGGGCTCGTCGAGTACGACGCTGAGCTGCGGCTGCACAACGAGGCCCTCCGCCGGGCTTACGACCTCGGTCACGAAGACCACGTTCTCGACATCGGCTGCGGGGCCGGCGAGACAACGCGAGACGCGGCGCGGATGGCTGTGGCAGGGAGTGCGCTCGGGGTCGACATCTCCGCGCAGATGATCAAGCAAGCCCGCGAGCTCAGCGAGGCGGAGGGGCTCCGCAACATCACCTTCGAGGTCGCCGACGCACAGACCCAGGACTTCCCCTCGGAGCATTTCGACATCGCGATCAGCAGATTCGGCATGATGTTCTTTTCGGATCCCGACGCCGCGTTTGCCAACCTCGCTCGAGCGCTGCGTGCCCATGCTCGTCTGGTGATGATGGTCTGGCAGACCCACGATCGCAACGAGTGGTCGGTGGAGGTCCAGCGCTCCCTCACGGGCAACTCGGCCGAGCCTCCACATCCGGCCGGCGAGTTGGACCCGTTCTCGCTTGCCGAGCCGAGCGTTGTGGAACGCCTACTTGGCGAGGCGGGTTTTGCCGACGTGACGTTCGCCGACGTACAGGTGCCGGTCTACTACGGCGAGGATGTTGACGCAGCGCTGAGATTTGTCAGCCGCTTCGCTTGCACGAGTGACGTGTTGGCGGCTTTGGAACCCACCTCAAGGGAACTCGCCCAAGAGCGATTGCGTGCAGCCCTCGCCGCACATCACGGCCCAAGTGGTGTGTTGTTCGACTCCCGATCCTGGATCGTCACGGCGCGCCGCGTCTAACCAGGTCGGCATCGCGAGCTTCCACTGGCGACTCTCACAGCCTGTACCGCTGCGCGGGGCCTGGCTGTTGATGGTCCATACGGGTGATTGACGGGTCGACCTCGCCGACGTACATCTGATACATGGACGTCGCCGCTGCGACTGCTCCCGAGGTCGGAATCCCGCTCGGGATCCTGATCGGTCTGATTTCCGGCGGCGTCGCCATCCTGCTGATGCGATGTGATCGTCGGGCTGTTCGCGATGCTGTTCGGCGGAACCTTCAGCGTCTTCATGATGGTCGCGCCTTCATCGAACGACTCGTCATCAAGGCGGGACGCGAAGCGCGAAGGGGAGACCTGGTTGGAGGCGGCGAGGCGGCAGGCCGACGAGGGAACGCATCTGCCCCGATCGGCAAAACTCGCTGCGCTTGCGCTCTACGGTCTGCTTGCCGTCATCTGGGTGTCGATCGCCGTCAGCCCCATCGAGGTGCGCTGGCTCGCCTTCGGTGTGGGCTTTGTCCTCGGGTGGGTCGTCCTCGAGGTTGTCTTCCGGCTTGCGCGGCGCAGCGCCGCGACATCGCCCGGGTCTGCGGCAACCGGCTAGCGGACGCTCGGAGATCCCTCAACACGGGTTGACAGTCCAAACGTGTGAGCGCATCCTCGCAGCGGCGGTCGAGAGGACCGCGATCGAGTGAAGGCGCTTCGCGCGGCCCTTATGCAAGAGGGGTAAGAACATGATCGAGTCGACGACGACGGAGACGACTGGCCGCTTCATCGTGGTCTTCGGGGACGAGGTACAGCGGCCGGCAGAGCTGTTGAGTTCCATGGCCGGCGTGGAGAGCGTTGCGAGCGCCAGCGACTTCGAGTCACGAGCGGCCGGGGCCGACGTCGTCGACTCGGCCGACGCGACCGTATTCGATGAGCTCGGCGTCGCCGTTGTCTCCGGCGAGAATGTGGACGTCGCCGCACTCTCGGCCCGCGTCGACGTGGCCGGCGACATCGTCTCGGTGTGGCCAGAGCTCATCCACCATGTCTTGCAGACCACGACGGCCGCCGCGCCACCGGCCACCGCGGCTTTCCAGGACACGGCCACGCTCACGTGGGGTCTTCAGGCAACCGCCGTCGCGACCTCGCCGCGCTCAGGAGACGGCATCAAGGTTGCAGTCCTCGACACCGGGATGGATCAGAGCCATCCGGACTTCGCCGGTCGGACGATCGTCGCTCAGTCGTTCATCCCGGGCGTGGCCTCGCCACACGACGGCCACGGACACGGGACGCACTGCATCGGGACGTCGTGTGGTCCATTGGCTCCCGCGACCGGGCCGCGCTACGGCATCGCGTACGACGCCGACATCTACGTCGGCAAGGTGCTCAGCGACCAGGGGTCCGGCACCGACTCCGGAATCCTCAACGGCATCAACTGGGCGGTCGCGAACGACTGCGAGGTCGTGTCGATGTCACTCGGCGCGAACGTCCAACAGGTGCACCCGGCCTACCGCGTCGCTGGACGTCGTGCGCTGAACCACGGCTCGCTCATCATCGCCGCGGCGGGCAACAACGCGAACCGTCCCGGCAACGTCGGCTTCGTCGGCGTACCTGCCAACAGCCCGAACATCATCGCCGTGGGAGCGCTCGACGAGCAACTAGGGGTGACGTTCTTCTCCGCGCGAACCAACCCTGTCCGTGGCGGACAGGTCGACGTCGCGGGTCCCGGCCTGCATGTGTATTCCTCGTGGCCAGTCCCGACCATGTACAACACCATCAGCGGAACGAGCATGGCGACGCCGCACGCGGCCGGCATTGCGGCGCTCTGGGCGGAGTTGACCGGGAACAAAGGATTGCGGTTGTGGGCGACACTCGCCAAAGAGTCACAACGACTGCTTCAGCCATCCGTGGACGTGGGTGGCGGCCTCGTGATGGCCCCTCAGTAGGGCTGGCCCCGCATAGACTGACCGAATGCAGCAGTACACGGTCACCGTCGCCGAGGACCACCTCGACCGCATCGACGAGGTAGCGGACGCGCTTCGGGCGCGGGGTTTTGAGGTGGAAGGTGTGCTCACCGCCCTCGGGCTGATCACCGTTCGGGCTGAGCCGTCTTCCATTGCAGCGGCGGCGTCGGTGGACGGCGTGGACTCTGTCTCCGAAGCGGTCGGCTATCAGCTGCCGTCTCCGGACTCGCCCATACAGTGACGGTGGGCCGCCGGAACGCCGTCGATGCCACCGATTTCCTGCTCAGGATGAGTCCTGGGACTCACCCGTAGCGGGGGATGCGCGCGGCTCGACGGGCTCAGATACTCAGGAAGAGCCTCCGCCACCGTGAGCGGACCTCCTTCGAGGAGTCCCCAATGTCCCTGAATCCGAACCCCAGACTTGCCCGTGACATCCCGACCGGGGTCGCAGACGCCCACCCGTCCGCGGCAGCTGGTGGGCTGCGCGTCTTCGCCGGCGTCATCATGCTTGTCAGCGGTCTCTTCCAGTTCCTGCAAGGTGTCTCGGCCTTGGCCGACGGCGCGTTCTTCGCAGCCACGAACTCGACCTACGACGGCGACATCACCGTGTGGGGCTGGATCCACATCGTCGCCGGCGGTTTGGTGGCGTTGATCGGTCTTGGCGTGCTGCGGAACTCCCTGCTCGCCCGGGGCCTGGCCATCCCGCTGGTGATGGTCAGCATGTTCGCGAACTTCGCCTTCCTGCCGCACTACCCGCTCTGGGGCATCATCATCATCGTCTTCGACGTGTTCATCGTCTGGGCGATCGTGGCTGCCCCGGAGTACTGACAAGCCATAGGCCCGCTTGGCGCCAGACGGGAGTGCTGAGTCACCCGTGGCAGCCCACGAATATCACCCTTCTCGGATGAGGACATGCTTCAGCGCTCCGGGATAAGAAGAGGACAGTTCGACGACCTCGGCCGGTGGCCGGGAACGAGAGGATGAGATGGCGATGAGCAGCTCCGAAAGGGTCGACCGGACCAGCCCATGGGCGTCGGGACTAGTCCTCTTTGCAGGCCTGATGATGATCGTGAACGCCGGCTTCATGATCCTTCAAGGGATCGTTGCCATCGCCAACGACGACTTCTACGTGCAGACACTCAATTACACGTACGACGTCGACGTCACTGGCTGGGGATGGATCCACATTGTCTTCGGGGTCCTGCTGCTGCTCGTAGGGATCGGTGTCATCACCGACAATGTCTTCGCCCGCATCAGCGCCATTGTCGTGGTGATCTTCGTGATGGTCGACAACTTCTTGTTCATCCCGTACTACCCGGTCTGGGGCCTCTTGGTGCTCGCCCTCGACGTAGCGATCCTTTGGGCACTCTCGTCGGATACCGCGCGCTACTGACTGCCCTCTGAAATGAACACTGATCCGCCACCACGGCTGGTCGGCGACGAACTGGCCCGGCTGTTGAAGCTTGTCGAGGACGCCGACAGCGTCGAGCTGAAGTTGACGGTTCCCGAGGTGTCACAACGTTCGACGATTGCAGGGCTCGGGCTGGACCCGTTGGAAGCCCAGATCCGCCAGGTGTTCTTCTTTGACACGCCGACCCTGGCGCTCAACGAGGCCGGTGTCGTGGCAAGAGCTCGAAGAGTCCAGGGCCGCGACTCTGACTCCGTGGTGAAGCTGCGCCCCGTAGTGCCCGCCGACCTACCCGCCGACCTACGGCGCTCGAAAGGCTTCTCCGTCGAGGTGGACGCGATGCCCGGAGGATATGTCTGCTCAGCCTCGCTCAGGGGCAAGCTCTCCACCAACGCCGTCCTGAGGTCGGTCTCCGGCGAACGGCCGCTGACCAAGTTGTTCTCGAAGCCGCAGCGAGCGTTCTTCGCCGAACACGCCCCAAAGGGGCTGACGATCGACGACCTTTCGATCCTGGGTCCCATCTTCGTGCTCAAGCTGAAGCTCCCCAAGAACACCTTCTCGCGCCAAATTGTGGTCGAGATGTGGCTGTACCCGGACGGATCTCGAATCCTGGAGTTGTCCACCAAATGCCCGCCAGACGAGGCTCTGAGTGTTGCCGTCGAGGTCCGCCAGTTCTTGCAGGGCAAGGGCATTGAGATCTCTGGCCAGCAACAGACCAAGACGAAGACAGCCCTGCAGTTCTACTCGTCGGAACTCAGGGCGGCAGCAGCCGTCGATGGCCCAGGCTCGGGCTGAGAGCGGGCTGTCGCCACGGACGCCTCGCGCGCGGTCTATTGGAGAGCAGCGGTCAGTCGCATCACGTTGTCGACGAAGCGAGAAGATCGCGAACGGGCACTCCACTCCTCGGACGTTAGCAACTGGCTCAGGGAACGGTAGTTGTCCTCGATGGCTCTCATTCGGGTTACGAGGTCGCCACCGACCAGCATCATGACCACCTCGTAGTTCAGCGCGAATGAGCGCATGTCCATATTGCTCGACCCGATCACAGCAACCTCGTCGTCGACGCTGAAGTGCTTGGAATGCAGGATCCAGGGGGCTCGATACAGGTAGATCTTGACCCCAGCCTTGAGCAACTCTTCGTAATAGGAGCATTGCGCGTGGCCGACCATGAACTGGTCTGCCTCGGCGCTCACGAACAGTTCGACCTCAACCCCACGCTGTGCAGCTGTCGTCATCGCGTACAGGAGCGACTCATCAGGAACGAAGTAGGGACTGGTGATCGAGAGCCGGGTGTGAGCTGCGTAGATGAGCGTGGTGAAAAGTCGCAGGTTGTTCTCCGACGCAAAGCCGGGTCCGCTGGGCAGGACTTGGCATTCCACTTGGCCTGGGGTCGAGTCGACGTAGGGATCGGCTGGTGGCTGCAGTTCCTCGGTCAGGACTTCGTCTGTCTCGCTGTACCAGTCCGTCGCGAACACCAGGTTCAGCTCAGGGACCACCGGTCCGCGTACGCGCACGTTGAGTTCGACATACTCCCGTCCCTCTCTTTGGTTCTTGGGTGAGCCGTAGAAGGTCTCGATCAGGTTTTGCGAGCCCATGAATGCGGTTGTGTTGTCCACCACCATGATCTTGCGGTGGTTCCGCAGATCTGGGCGTCGGACCTTTCCACGGAGGGGAGCGATCGGCAGCATGGCTCGCCAGGCGATCCCTGCGTTGTCGAGCCGACCGAGCATCTCGCGGTGGCCGGAGCCGCCGCCAGTTCCGAGGTGGTCGAAAAGGAGCCTGACGGTGACACCGCGCTTGCTGGCCCGCACGAGTGCATCGAAGAAGTCACTCGTCGTGGTGTCCCAAGCGCTGATGTAGAACTCCACGTGGACGAAGTGTTGTGCGGCATCGACGGACTCGGTCATTGCGGCGAAGAAGCCGTTGTAGTCCGGGTGGAGCTCGACGGTGTTCCCTGCGACGACGGGCAACGTGCCCAGGTTGCGATTCAGGATGGCTGCTGAGGCAAGTGCTGTCGACCAGCCGGCGGTCGCGTCATCCGACGTAATGGCCACCGTGCGCTGGCGGACAACATCATTGACACGCCGTTGCTTGTCATGCCGCTTCCTCTCGACGTTCGTGCTCCCAAACAGCATGAACGCGAGGAAGCCGACGAACGGCACAGCGAGGATCAAGATCAGCCACGCCATCCCGGTCGAGGGCTTGCGGTTCCCAGGGATGACTCCCAGGGCAGCAATGCAGATCGCAAAGTGCGCGCAAGCGACCACCGCACCTATGAAGGCCGTCCAGGAAAGAGTCGATTCGTCTATGCCAAGAAGCATGAGCTCTGCCACCTGTGATTTAGCTCGGAACTTCCGGAGGCGTTCAGTGGCCTGGGCCAATCACGATCTTGCTGCGCTCTGACTCATGCGCTCCGCCCTTTTTCTCCAACGTGGCGCAGGCTTCCTCGATGTCTCGGGCGAGCGTGTCCACGTGTTCTCGGCTCATGGTCTCCTTGACGAGGGCGCGCATGATCGTCACGTCCTGAGCGTTGGGGGGAAGCGTGTACGCCGGCACCATCCAGCCGCGTTCGGCCGAGAGCTGCCATGCGATGTCGAACTCGTCGTAGCTCTCCTTCTTTGCCAGGCGGAAGGCGACCAGCGGGAGCTGCTCCAGGCCGGCACCAATCAGCTCGAACTGACCCATGGCCAGCAACTTCTCCGCGAGGACCTGAGCGTTGGCCTGCATGTGATTCATGATGTAGGTGTAGCCGGCTCGCCCGTAGCGCACGAGGTTGTAATACTGCGCCAGGACCATGGCCGAGCCGGTGGAGAAGTTCAGGGTGAACGTGGCGTCGGTCTTGCCGAGGTAGTTCTCTTCGAACACCAGGTCTTTTGCGAGATCTGACTTTTCCCGGAAGATCAGCCAGCCGATGCCGGGGTAGACGAGCCCGAACTTGTGCCCGGACACGTTGATGGACCGCACCTGCTCGAGGCGGAAGTCCCACTCGGAGTCCGGGTAGAGGAACGGCCACACGAAGCCGCCGCTCGCGCCGTCCACGTGCAGCGGGACGTCGAGGCCACGCTCCGCCTTGATCTGCACCAACAGGTCGTTGATGCCGACGATGTCGTCCTTGTGCCCGGTGAACGTCGTCCCCAGAACAGCGGCTACCCCGATGGTGTTCTCGTCGACGTGCGGGCTGACGTCGTCCGGGCCGATCGTGTACTTGCCGCTCTCGAGGGGCACGATCCGTGGCTCCACGTCGAAGTACCGGCAGAACTTCTCCCAGACCACATGGACGTCGCCGCCGAACACCAGGTTCGGGCTCGTCGTGGACTCTCCGGCGGCCTCGCGTCGCTTACGCCAGTTCCATTTGAGTGAGAGGGCACCGAGCATGATCGCTTCTGACGAGCCCTGAGTGCGTGCTCCCGTGGTTTCGCCCGGCGCATGGAACAGGTCGGCGAGCATCCGGATGCAGCGCTGCTCGATCTCCGCTGTGCGGGGGTACTCGGCGTGGTCGATGAAGTTGCGATGCAGGTTGGTGGCAATGATCCGCTGCGCCTCAGGCTCCATCCACGTCGTGACAAAGGTCGCGAGGTTGCGAGCCGGGTCGCCCTCCAGCGCGATGTCCTCGGCCACGAGGCGCATCGCCTCCACCGCAGTCATGCCGCTCTCCGGGAACTCACGCGACGGCACTTCTTGAGTAGCAAAGCGGTTGCCGAACATCGCCGCGTCGGCGGTCGTATTGGAGCTTGTCGTCATTCGGATCTCCTTCGATCGATGTCAGTAACCGGGCGCGCCGGCTCAGGCAGAATCGCCCGTCTCCAGGCGGGCAGCATCAACGCGGCTCCGACCAGGAAGCAAACCGCGCCGAGCAGGGTGCCTGCGACGGCCACCGGCTCATTGATCAAGTCGCCCGTGCTGGGCAGGATGTAGCCAGCGAGCGCCGACGCCATGAACAGAACGGATCCGAGCATGTTCAGCCATGCGATCCGCCAGGGGAATGATTCCGGGTGAAGGCTGAGAAAGTGGCCTTGAAGCGCGAGGATGCCGAGGATGCTCGCCACGAGGAACAGTGTCGACCCGTAGAAGTCGGGTCGCCAGACGTGTCGGTCGGCCTCCTTCACTGTGGCGTTGTGCGCCAGCGCAGCGAAGGTGCTCACGTTGAAGTACAGCGTGCCTGGAAACTGAGTGATCGCCGAAAGCCAGTTGCGATCACGCGGCAGCCAGTTCCAAAACCTCACCGGCGCTCGGACGTGTTGCTGCTTGTCGTCCACACCGGTCATGGTCGGTGACTGGGCTTGGATCAGTTGGCCGAAAGACGCGACAGTGAAGAAGATCGAGCCGACGAAATAGGTGACAGCATCCGCCGTCCCCCCGACTGTGTTGACGTACGCCGGCACCGATCCCAACACAAAGCACGCAGATCCCACCATGAACAGCCACGCGACTGCACTGTTGAGACCGACGGGCCTCAAACGCATGATGCTCCCTTCGTCGGGGCGTGTGGGAACCACTGTCCAGCCAACGGCCGTCATGTCGACTCACCCGGAAAGGGTGACCACGAACCTCCGCGAGGGTGCTCCGATCCGTCCGGCCCTACTGGACGGCGCGTGAATCCCGGGGTACACAACTGAGGCGAGATCGCCGTACGGACCAAGGAGGTCAGACGTGACGCATCATGAACATCCGGACGCACAACTCGTCCGCGAAGGGCTCGCCGCGTTCGAAAGCGGTGACATGGCATGGATGGACGAGCACATGTCCGACGACATCGTCTGGCACGTGGGAGGCAACAGCAAGTGGGCCGGCACCTATCGGGGTAAGCGCGAAGTCCTCGAATTCCAAGCCCACCAGGGGCAGGCGATGTCCACGCCGCCAGAGGTGGATGTTCACGACATCCTCGGCAGCGACGACCACGTCGTCGTGCTCGGAACGGCCAAGGCGACGGCTGGTGACGGCTCGAGCGCTGAGTGGAAGTACGTCAACATCTTCCACATCACCGACGGCAAAGCGACCGAGGTCTGGGGGATGGCGGAGAACGACGCCGCGGTGGACCCGTTCCTCGATGCCTTGCCTGACTGACCCGCAGTCGTCGTTGCCCTTTGGCGCTAGCTGATGCAGCCGAGCCGTCACGGAGGACGGGAGCCGGCTCACTCTGGCGACAGCGGAAACCACAACTCCCAACGATCCGCGGGAAAGACGGCTTCTGCGTACTCGACAGGTTCGCCCTCGAGCAGCGCCTTGCGCACCAACCGCAGGACAGGTCTGCTCGCCGCGATATGAAGCAGCTGCACCTCGTGCGTGTCCGGAAGGTCCGCCACAACAGACTCCTCCCCGGAGTCCGGTAGCAGTCCTCGGGCCTCGAGGAAGTGGTAGAGGCTTCCCGTCAGTGCGTCCTCGGTGAGTTCCGGCACCAATGTCGCGGGCAGCCAGGTGCGCTCCAGCGCGAGCGGTAGGCCGTTGCCGAACCTGATCCGCCGCAAGCGCAAGGGGCGATGGGCGTCGTCGAGCCGGAGGAACTCAGTGACCTCTTGCGGAGGATTGTCGTCGAGGCCGCATTCCAGAGTCCGCGTCATCGGCTCGAGGTCATGCTCACGCAGCGCGTCGGCGAAGGAGCCCAACCTGACTCGAAGCTGCAGAGGGTCCGGCGACCGGAGGTTCCCCCGGCCATGGATGCTGCGCACCAGTCCCTCACGTGCAAGGCCGGCGACGGCCTGGCGGACGGTCATCCGGGCCACGCCCATCTGCTCGGCAAGCGCGCGCTCCGCCGGCAACGGGTCACCCGGCGCGAGCTCGAGGACGATCTCACGTAGGCGGTCGCGCACCGCGACGTGCTTCGCGGTGCCTGGCTGGCTAGTCATCGCGATCATCATGCCTCAGCCCAGCAGTCGGAAGCCGACGGCGACGCCGAAGATCGCCGCGGGCTCCCGACAAGGCTGAGGTCAGGCGTATCTGCCGACTACTGCCACGGGACCTCCGGATCGCGGTAGTAGTTCACCGACAGCTCATCCCAACGCGGTCCTTGGGCGCCGAGCCGCTTCTTGTACTCATCCCAGGAGCGTCCCTGTGCAGGGGACCACCCGAGCTCGGCGATACCGGCCATCCGCGGGAAGGCCATGAACTCGATGTCGTTGATGTCTTCGAGGGTCTCGCTCCACAGCGGGGCCTCCGGTCCCAGTACGGATGACTCCGGGACACCCTCAGCCCAGGAGCCGGGATCCCACTCGTAGGAGTCACGCGTACTGGTGAAACCCGCCCACGAAAGGCCGAGTTCGGTGTTCTCGTCGTACTTCATGTCGATGTAGGCTTTCTGGGCCGGCGACATGACGACCTTCATGCCCTTCTCCACGGCGTCTGCCGCCTCGGGCTTGTCGAACCAGTGCTGCGCGACGGAGGAAGAACCCACGTCGGCGCCGGTGATTTCCTCCCACCCAGACATCTGCTTGCCGTGCGCCTGGACGATGGGTTCCACCCGGTTGACGAAGGTGACGTAGTCCGCGTGCTCTGTCGAGTGAGCTTCGTCGCCGCCGATGTGGATGTACGGTCCCGGCGTCATGGCGGAGAGTTCACGTACAACGTCGTCGATGAAGCGGTAGGTGATCGGCTTGTCGATGCAGAGCGAGCTGAATCCCACGTCGGTCCCGGTGTAGAGCGGTGGCGCCACGCCGTCGCAGTTCAGTTCGGCGTACGACGCGAGTGCGGCGTTCGTGTGACCCGGCATGTCGATCTCGGGTACGACCATGATGTGGTTCCGCTGGGCGTAGTCGATCAGGTCGCCGTACTGCTCCTTGGTGTAGTAGCCACCTGGGCCTCCGTCGACCTCCGTGCTGCCACCGTAGGTGGCAAGCCGCGGCCAGCTGTCGATCTCGATGCGCCAGCCCTGGTCATCGGCGAGGTGCAGGTGCAGCACGTTGATCTTGTAGGCCGCCAGCAGGTCGATGTAGCGCTTGACTTCGCCAACGCTGAAGAAGTGTCGCGCGACGTCAAGCATCGCGCCGCGCCAAGCGAAGCGCGGCGTATCCGTGACATGGACACCCGACACGTTCCACGGGCCAGGCTTGACGGTGTCGCTCTCGACCTTGCTCGGGAACAGCTGGCGTAGGGTCTGCACGCCGTAGAAGAGTCCGGCGGCGGTCTTCGCGCGGATGACGATGGCTCCTGAGGTGACGTCGAGTCGGTAGCCCTCG
This sequence comes from uncultured Actinomycetota bacterium, assembly GCA_963746185.1. Lineage (GTDB taxonomy): Bacteria > Actinomycetota > Actinomycetes > Propionibacteriales > Nocardioidaceae > CAVVAE01. The sequence goes on along the minus strand of CAVVAE010000004.1, from coordinate 287,191 downwards.
TCACCGAGGCCCGGCGACTTGCCGAGTTCTAGGCGGATGCTCTTGGGTGCCGGCGGGCCGTGCTTGCGGCTCACCGGGATGGGGTAGCCGGTCGATGGCCGGAGGACGTCGGCAAGGGCGTTGGCTGCGCCGAGTACGCCGGGGGAGTCCGAGCCAACCTGGATCCGCGTCGAGTGCTTGAGCGCGAAAGGCTTCCCAGGCGCCACGACCATGGACGTCGGAGCCGGAATGACTGAGGGGGCCTTCGCGTGGCCCGGTGGGCCTGCCTCGGCCGGGAGGCTGGCAAGAGCTGAGGCCAGCAGGGCAATGGTGCTCAGCACAGCCGACACAATAAACGTCTTGCGTCTCCCGGGGGAGGCGGCAGGTGGGTGAGCGGCGAGCGGCCACGATCGCCCTTCAGTTGTGGAGGTGCTGGGTGCGTGCGTCATGTGGTCCTCCTCGGGGGGCGCTGGGAGTTCCGTTCAAACGTAAAATCTGTGGTCTAGACCTGTCAAGAGCTCCGGGATATGGCGGCCGTGTCCTTCGTCCGGCGCTGACTCGCACCACGATTCGCGTGTAAGTCGTAGAGGTAACTGGATCGGCGAGAGCCTCGGAGGACTCATGCGGCGGACTCTGGCTACTGTCACGTTGGCAACCCTGTTTTGCGCTGGGTGCACCGGGGACTCCGACGACAGCAGCGACGCCAAGGGCTCAACCTCGCGCTCTCCGGGCACGGCGTCTGGTAGCTCCACCGAGGCGACGTCGCTTCCGCCGGCGGTTGGCGCGGAGGATGCCGAGAATCTCTCCTTCGCTGACCTCGACGCAAGCGTGTCGCGGCGCAACGGCGACCCGGACAACATCGTGTCGGCGTTCGGCTCGATATGGTGAAGTTCGACGACGGCAAAGTGCTGCGGATCGACCCGGATGGCGGCAAAGAGATCGCCTCGATCGACACTGGTTACTCTGCCGTGCCGCCCTGCGGCTTGCTCGGTGCCGATGACCGCCTCATCTGGACATGCGCCGGTCCCAATCGGCTGCTTCCGATCAACCCTCGCGACAACTCCGCTCAGAAGCAGGTGCGCGACTCCATTCTCGGCGACCAGATATCCCTGCCGCGGTCTGCCGGGCTGCTCTGGACGATCAGAGGCGACGGCCGGACCCTCGATGGGCGTTCGTCCGACGGCACGGTCGTGACGAGTGTCGACCTCGGGGCGTTCTGCACCGACCTCGCCGGGTCGGAGACGTTACTTGTCGCTGTCTGCCCGACCGACGCGAAGGTCGTGCTCGTTGACCCTGATCTCGCGACGGTCATCGGAGAAGTTCCGTTTGACGGCCCGACCCGTGCCGCTGTCGCTGACACGGTCCGGGTCGGATTCAGTGGCGGCACTGCTCAGATCGACCCGCAGACCCTGGAGGTCGTCGCCGTGTACGACGCGACGCCTGGTCTAGAAGGGTTTGTGTGGGCGTCTGACACCGACGTGTGGGTGCGGAATGCCGGTCGGCCGTTCCTCACGCACATCGACCCGGCCGGGCAGGAGATCGTCGAAACCGTCGACGCGCCACAGTTCCAGAGCGGCGGTGACGTCCTCGGAGTTGGCGACGATCTCTGGGCGACCGGTACGACGACCAGCTCATCGTGAAGTTTCCGCTGGGATAAGCCTCTTCAGCGGTAATCGGCGACGCCGTCCAAGTCGACCTTGTCGAGACGCCGGTGACTTCGACAGGCGCAATCAGCGGGATGGTGGCAAGGCCATCCAGCAGCTTGGCCGTAGAACGGCTTCGGTAGCGTTCTGACTATGTTCGCTGCTCTCGGTCAGTTCGTCGTCCGCGCCCGCTGGTGGGTCATCGCCGCTTGGATCGTGGCCGCCGTGGTCATCGCCATCTCTGCCCCCGCGCTGCAGTCCACCCAGGACCAGTCGGAGTTCCTACCCAGCCACTATGAGTCCGTCAAGGCTCTTACCGTGCAGCAAGAAGCCTTCCCTGAGCGCGGTGAGATCGGTGCGATCGTGGTCTTCGATCGCAAGGATGGCGACAAGCTGACTGAGGACGACCAGGCCGAGGTGTCATCCATCGCCGAGCAGCTCAACACCAAGAGCTACGACAACCTCGGTAATGCGGCCGCAGCCCCGGTTTCGGAGAACGGCTTGGTGCAGGCGATCTTCGTCCAGGTCAAGCCGGACAAGAACGCCTTTGACCCGACTGCCATCGAGGACGCTCGGGACTTGCGCGCCGACCTCGAGCCCCTGGTTGACGAGACCGACCTCCACTCGGGCGTCACCGGCCCGGCGGCCCAGTCGTTGGACTCCCAGGAGTCGTCTGAGCAGGCGCTGGTCGTGGTCAGCATCGTGACCCTGTTGCTCATCGTGGTCCTACTCGCGCTGATCTTCCGTAGCGTCATCGCGTGCGCCTTGCCCATCCTGACGGTCGCCCTGGTCGGGACGAGCGCCAACGGGCTCATCGCGGTGGCGAACGAGGTGTTCGATCTCAAGGCCGACAGCTCCATCTCGGTGATCTTGTTCATTGTGCTGTTCGGCATCGGGACCGACTACATCCTGTTCTTCCTGTTCCGTTATCGGGAGGCCCTCCGGCTGGGCTTCGATGGTCGAGGCGCGGTGTCCCACGCGGTCGAGCGGGCCGGTGAGGCGATCGCCTCGGCCGGCGGGGCGGTCATCATCGCCTTCATGGCGATGGTGCTGTCGTCCCTGAGCATCTTCCGCTCGATTGGACCGGCGCTGGCGATCGCGGTCGCGATGGCCGTGCTCGCGGCGTTGACGCTGGTCCCCGCTCTCGTCGCAGTTCTGGGGCCAAGGGTCATCGCCTGGCCGTCGAAGAAGTGGATGGTCGAGCCCGAAGCCACTCGGTTCCGCGCCATCGGGCGGTCGGTGGCCAAGCACCCCTTCCGCTACGCAGTCGTCTCAGGAGGGTCGCTCGCCGTCTTGTCGCTGTTCGCACTCGGCTTCAACCCGACCTTCGACTTCTCCGACAGCAGCACCGAGAATACGGAGTCGGGACAGGCGCTGATCACGTTCGAGAAGGGCGAGCCCAGTGGTGCCGCCGACCCGACGACGGTGCTGTTGCGCTCGACAGACGGTCAGCCACTCGACGACGCCGAGCTCAACACGTATGCCACCGACCTCGGCTCAGCGCCTGGGGTCGCGTCGTCGGTGCTGGCGGACCAGACCGACGAGGTCGCGGTCTTCACGGTCGTCCTCTCCGATGACCCCGGGTCCGACGCGGCGCTGGAAAACGTTGAGGGTCCTGTGCGCGACACCGCGCACTCGGCCGCGCCCGACGGGACCGAGGCCTTCGTCGGCGGCACCACGTCGATCTTCGTCGACCTCGACGACGCGATGGCGCGTGACTACTCGGTGGTCTTCCCGGTCGCGGCGCTGCTGATCATGATCATCTTGGCGTTGCTGCTGCGCAGTCTCGTCGCGCCGCTGTACCTCATGCTGTCGGTGGGCTTGGGCTTCACCGCCAGCCTGGGCGCGACCGTGCTCGTCTTCCAGGAGCTGCTGGGACAGCAGGGGCTGATCTTCATCCTGCCGATCTACATCTACCTCTTCGTGGTGGCGCTGGGCACCGACTACAACATCTTGATGGTGGCGCGTCTGCGGGAAGAGGCACGGGGAGGGCTCGAGCCACGGCCAGCTGCCGCCAAGGCGATCGAACATGCCGGTCCGACGGTCGCGGCCGCCGGCCTGATCCTCGCCGGCACCTTCGCCTCGCTGATGCTTGCCGAGGGCACGTTCTTCAAGTCGATGGGATTCTCGTTCTCCGTCGGCATCGCCATGGCCGCGTTCGTGATGGCGCTCTTCCTGACCCCGGCACTCACCGCACTCATCGGGCACGCCGCGTGGTGGCCTGGCCATGGGGACGACACGACCGCCAAAGTCGAGGAGCCCGCCAAGGAGGGCGTCCTGAAGAGCTGATCCGACCGGGTGCCATCGGTTGCACGACTCGGACGCCTCCACAAGGGTGGGTACTCAGCACCCGGACCTACCGTCGTGGAGGTTAGCGATGAGCGACACGGTTATCGACCGCACCCGAGAGCCAGAGCTCAAGCGGGTGATGGGCCCGAAGCTGCTGCTGCTGTTCATCGTCGGAGACATCCTCGGCACGGGTGTCTATGCACTCACCGGTGACGTCGCCGGCAAGGTCGGCGGCGCGGCGTGGGCGCCGTTCCTCGGGGCGTTCATCGTCGCCACTATCACGGCGTGCTCCTACCTCGAGCTCGTGACCAAGTACCCGCAGGCGGCCGGCGCAGCCCTCTATACCCACAAGGCGTTCGGCGTTCACTTCTTCACGTTCATCGTTGCCTTCGCTGTCATGTGTTCGGGAATCACCTCGGCATCGACCGCTTCTCAGGCGTTCGCCAGCTTCGTCAACGACGGTTTCGAGCTCGGCTTGGACATCAACGGCGGCGTGATGCTTCTCATCGCGCTGGGCTTCATGGCGGTCATCGGTGTGGTGAACCTGCGGGGGGTCGGCGAGAGTGTCAAGGCGAATGTGGTGCTCACCCTGGTCGAACTCTCGGGGCTACTGATGATCATCTTCATCGGTTTGTACGCCGTGACGCAGGGTCGGGCGGACTTCACCGAGGTCACCGTTTTCGCGTCAGAGGAAGGCAAGAGCGCCTTCTTCGCCGTCACGTCCGCCACCACACTGGCGTTCTTCGCCATGGTGGGGTTCGAGGACTCCGTCAACATGGCCGAGGAGACGAAGGACCCGGCACGAATCTTCCCCAAGATCATGCTCACTGCTCTCGGGATCACCGGCACGATCTACGTACTGGTGTCCATCACAGCGGTTGCGCTCGTGCCCGTAGGCGACCTGACCAACGACGAACTGCCCGAAGCACTTGTCCAGGTCGTCCAGGCCGGGGCGCCCGGCCTTCCCATGGACAAGATCTTCCCGTTCATCGCTTTGTTCGCGGTGTCCAACTCCGCGCTGATCAACATGTTGATGGCCAGCCGGCTGCTCTATGGCATGGCGCGGCAAGAGGTGCTGCCGCCGGTTCTCGGCAAGGTGCACCCGGAGCGCCGGACGCCGTACGTCTCGATCGTCTTCACCACGCTGATCGCTGTCGGGCTGATCTGCTACGTCGTGCTGAGGCTCGACGAGGATGGTGTCGCCTTGCTCGGAGGCACCACGTCGCTGCTGCTGCTCGCCGTCTTCACGGTGGTCAACATCGCCGTGCTGGTACTGCGTCGCCACCACGTCGACCATGAGCACTTCACGGCTCCGACGTTCCTCCCGATCCTCGGCGCCCTGCTCTGTGCCTTCATGACTGGCCCATGGGCGCGGGACGCGGAGCAGCAGACGCAGTACAAGGTTGCTGCCTGGCTGCTGGCGGTCGGTATCGTCCTTTGGCTGATGACCTGGCTCTACAACCGTGGGGCGAAAGCGAAAAAGACAGGCTTCCGCAATATCGATGAGCTCGACGGCTGACGACGCGCTCGTCGAGAGTGGTCACCCAATATCGTCTGTGCGCCGGCGGCCGGCGTAGGCGTCGAGTTCGTCGTTCAGCCGGTCGGCGGGCCAGTCTTCGTCCAGGGCCTGCGCGAGCAGTTCGGTCTGTGCGAGCGGGGTGAGACCGCCGATGGGCTGGTCGCGGTCGAGGTTGGTGGGGAACGGGTAGCCCTCCGCGGCGCAGGCGATTGCGTTGGCGAGCGTCGATGCGGCCACACCCGCAGCCTTGCGCTCGACGAGTACCGGGTAGACGGCCTTCGACGTCTTGACGCGGTCGACGGTCTCCATCGCGCGGCCGAACGCCGACGAGACTTGGAGCAGGTTGGCGCAGCGCTGCACGTCAGCCGAGACGTTCGAGCCCGCGCCGTGGAAGACGGCCGGGTTGAAGAATGCCGCATCGCCCTTCGTCAGCGGCAGTTGCACGTAGTGGCGTGCAAAGTAGTCGCGAAACTCCTGCTGCCGCCAGGCGAGGTAGCCGGGCGCGTACTTGTGCGAGTGGGGGAGGTACATCGTCGGGCCGCTCTCGACCGGCATGTCGGTGTGCGCGACGGCGCCCTGCAGCGTGAGCGCAGGGGAGAGCAGGTGCACCTGGCTCGGGTACTGAGCGATGGCGTCGTCGCTGAGGAAGCCGAGGTGGTAGTCGCGATGCGGGTCCTGGGCGACCCCTCCCGGGCGTACGACGTTGACCTGCGACGTCATCTGGTAGCCGGGCCCGAGCCAGGCGGTCGAGACCAGCGCGAGGATGTCGTTGCCGTAGTAGTCGACGAATGCCTCGGGGTCGCGCACGGCGAGCTTCTCCAGCGCGTTCCAGACGCGGTCGTTGGTTCCCGGCTTGGCGAAATGGTCACCCGCCACGGTTCCCGAGGCGTGTTGGTTGGTGATCATCGCGTCGAAAGCGGCCGTAACCCGGTCGACCACGGCGACGTCGTCGTAGGCCCCCTTGAAGACGACGATGCCTGGGCCTTCAGTGAGCGCGTGCACCAACTCGGCCTGGACCGCCTGCAGGTCGTGAGCGTCCGCAGTCGCTGCTCGGAGCGCGACGGAGTCATACGTGATCACGCCATCGACGACCGCGTCTGCGTGTGGGTAGTCCGCCTCGATAGTCGGCGCGGACACGACGGCCACGAAGTCGTCGAGATTGCAATCGGCCGGGATGAAGCGGGCCGGGAGGCGACTTGAGTCGTGGGTGGTGGCGGTCATCAGCGTCTCCTCAGAGTCGGTGGGGATAGGCTCACGATACGGTTGCAATGCGGGCCGCGGACCCGCGTAAACCCATCAAAAAACCCTCAGCCGCAAGGGGGAGCAGGCGTGGCCCATCCGTATCGGATCCGCGAAATCGCACAGCAGTGCGGTCTCAGCGAGGCGACTGTCGACCGTGTGCTCAACGGCCGGCCGGGTGTGCGCGAGAGTACGGCGGCCGAGGTTCGCCAGGCGATCGCCGACCTCGACCGGCAACGTACCCAACTCCGGCTCGGAGGGCAGACCTTTGTCATTGACGTAGTGATGACCGCGCCCGAGCGGTTCTCGTCGTCGGTGCGTGCGGCGCTCGAGGCGGAGCTGCCGACGTTGCGTCCGGCCGCGGTGCGGTCGCGGTTTCACTTGCGCGAGGACGCCGCGGTTGAGGAGATCGCGGCAATGCTGGCGAAGATCGCTGTGCGGGGCAGCGACGGCGTCATCCTGAAGGCGCCTGACCATCCGATCGTGGTCGCCGCAGTGAATGACGTCGCCGAGCGGGGTGTTCCCGTCGTCACGCTGGTCACCGACGTCCCGATCAGCAGGCGGATCGGCTACGTGGGCATCGACAACCGCGCGGCCGGTGCGACTGCGGCATACCTGATCACCCAATGGTCGCCCGGAGCCGGGGCTGTGCTCGTCACGTTGAGCAGCGACACGTTCAGGGGCGAGGAAGAACGCGAGATGGGCTTCCGCACCGCGATGCGGCGGATGGCGCCGCAGCGTCAGCTCGTCGAGGTCTCGGGGACGTTCGGGCTGGACGACGCGCAACTCGTCGCGGTGCGAAACGCGCTTGAGGAGAGCCCCGACGTCGAATCCGTCTACTCCATAGGTGGTGGCAACAAGGCGACCCTCGCGGCGTTCCGAGCGCTCGGCCGCGCCTGTGCCGTGTTCGTTGCGCACGACCTTGACCACGACAACACGGCTCTACTGCGGACCAGGCGATTGTCCGCAGTGCTGCACCACGATCTCCGACACGACCTCCGCCGCGCGTGCCGGATGATCATGCAGGCACACGGCGCTCTGCCAGGAGTCCCGCAGGCGATGCCGTCGCAGATCCAGGTCATCACGCCGTTCAACGAGCCCGGCGCGTTCACCGAGGCTGAGTAGTGCCATCAGGGACTCGAACCCCGAGCCCGCTGAGCCTCGCGCTCAGGAGTCGGTGCTGAAGGCGGCGTCGAAGGCTGCTGTGGGTGCGTCGAAGGCCAGCCGCTGGACGAACTCCAGCGCTTCCGGAGCGCCGACGAGCCGGTCCATCCCGGCATCCTCCCACTCGACGGAGATGGGTCCGTCATAGCCGATGGTGTTGAGCATGCGGAAGCACGACTCCCAGGGGACATCGCCGTGACCCGTGGAGACGAAGTCCCATCCTCGCCGCGGGTCGGCCCATGCCAGGTGTGAGCCGAGCCGGCCGTTGCGACCGTTGCCGACCTGCTTCTTCGCGTCCTTGCAGTCGACGTGGTAGATACGGTCCTTGAAGTCCCACAGGAAGCCGACCGGGTCCAGGTCCTGCCACACGAAGTGGCTCGGGTCCCAGTTCAGACCGAAGGCCGAACGGTTGTCGACGGCCTCGAGGGCACGGACGGTCGTCCAGTAGTCATAGGCGATCTCGCTCGGGTGGACCTCATGGGCGAAGCGCACACCTTCGCCGTCGAAGACGTCCAGGATCGGGTTCCAGCGGTTCGCGAAATCCTCATAGCCTGCGTCGACAAGCGCCTGACTGACCGGTGGGAACATGGCGACGTACTTCCAGATCGACGACCCAGTGAAGCCGATGACGACGTCGACGCCGAGTTTGCGAGCCGCGCGGGCGGTCACCTTCATCTCCTCCGCCGCACGCTGACGGACGCCCTCGGCATCCCCGTCTCCCCAGATTCGGTCGGGGAGGATCCCGCGGTGTCGCTCGTCGATCGGGTCGTCGCAGACCGCCTGGCCCTTGAGATGGTTGGAGATCGCGAAGACCTTGAGGTTGTACTTGTCCAGCATCTCCAGCTTGGCCTTGACGTAGTCGTCGTTCTCGACCGCGGCCCAAGGGTCGAAGTGGTCGCCCCAGCAGGCGATCTCGAGTCCGTCGTATCCCCAGCCGGAGGCGAGTCGACACATCTCCTCGAACGGTAGGTCCGCCCACTGCCCGGTGAACAGCGTGATTGGTCGGGTCATGCGTGCACTCCTTCGGTGACTCTCTCGATCGTCTCGTATCGCTCCAAAGTGAAGTCACTCACCCGGGCACCTCCGTCCACGTGCCGCCCGAAGCACTCGTCTCGACGGCCGCAAGGACCTGCTGGACCTGCAGTCCGTCGGCGAACGACGGCGACGGATTCTCCCCTTTGCCAATCGCGGTCACCAGGTCGACAACTTGGTGAGTAAAGCCATGCTCGTAGCCGAGGAGGTGGCCGGGCGGCCACCACGCGCCGACGTATGGGTGCTCGGGCTCGGTCACCAGGATGCGCCGGAAGCCGGCGGAGAGCGTGTCCTCGCGCGCGTCGTAGAAGGACAGCTCGTTCATCGACTCGAAGTCGAACGCGACGCTTCCCTCGCTGCCATTGATCTCGATGCGGATGGCGTTCTTGCGTCCGGTGGCGAAACGGGTCGCCTCGTACGTTGCCACGGCGCCGCCGGAGAGTCGCGCCAGCCACAGCGCGGCGTCGTCCACGGTAACGGCACCCATCTCGGCACCGCCCGACGCGGACAGACCGCTGGAATCCCCGGCGATCGGCCGTTCCTTGATGAAGGTCTCGAGCATCGCGGTCACGCTCGTGATCCTCTGTCCGGTGATGAACTGCGTCAGGTCGATGATGTGGGCGCCGATGTCACCGAGGGCGCCGGAGCCTGCGTGCTCCTTCTGCAGCCGCCATACCAGTGGGAAGTTGGGGTCGGTAATCCAGTCCTGCAGGTACTGCGCGCGCACGTGCCGAATCTCGCCGAGCCGACCTTGCTGGACCAGTTGGCGCGCGAATGAGATCGCCGGCACGCGCCGGTAGGTGAAGCCGACCATGGACCGAACGCCGGCGGTGGCTGCCTGTTCGGCAGCCTCGGTCATAGCAGCAGCCTCCTCAACGGTGGTGGCGAGCGGCTTCTCGCAAAGCACGTGCTTGCCCGCTCGCAGCGCCTCGATGGCGATCTCTGCGTGTGTGTCACCGGGCGTGCAGATATCGACCAGATCGATGTCGTCCCGTTCGATGACTCGGCGCCACGAAGTCTCCGCGGACTCCCAGCCCAGCTGGGTTGCCGCTGCAGAAACCTTGGCCGCATCGCGGCCGCAGACTGCGCTCATCGTGGGACGCAGCGGAAGCTCGAAAAAGTGGGGGGCGCTGCGCCACGCGTGACTGTGGGCGGCTCCCATGAATGCGTAGCCGATCATGCCGACCCGGAGCTCGGGGGCCGACCGGGTCGCCTCGGCGGCAACGACGCCAGGGTGTTCGTCAGTCATGTGCGAGGACCTTCTCTGTCGACGGGACGTGGGTGCCCGGGGACCGGCCGCCGCGCCTGTTGCACGGGCGCGGCGGCCAAGGCCTCAGGACTCGAAGCAGAGTGGCCGGTACTCCTCCAGGTTGTCGGCTGACACGACGGGCGCGTTGAGGACGATGCGCGTCGGCACCTGGACTTGGACCAGATCAGCCATGCTCTTTCCTTGAGCGAGCAGCCGGGCGAGCTTGATGCCATCAGCCGCCTGTGTCGGCGGGTAGAGCACGGTCGCCTCCATTTCACCATCCTCGATCCACTGCATCGCGTTGCAAGATCCAGCGCCGCCTAGGAAGGCGAACTCGTCACGGCCGGCGTTGTCGAACGCCTGCTTCACGCCGACGCCCTGGTCGTCGTCGTGATTCCAGATGATGTCGATCTTCGGTGCTGCCTGGAGCAGGTTTGAGGCGACCTCTTCACCTGACTCGACGGTGAACTCCGCGGACACCTGGTTGTCGACGGTCTCCCCGCAGCCGTTGAGAGCATCAGCGAAGCCCTGCGACCGGTCCTGGGTCAGTCCCAGCGAGGCGATGCCCTGGATCTCGGCGATAACCGGGTTGGAGATGTTGTCCTTCTCGATCAGGTTGCACGCGTATGTGCCGGCAGAAACGCCCATGCCGTAGTTGTCACCGAGGATCGTGGTGCGTGCGGCGAAGGGGCTCGAGAACTCACGGTCGACGTTCACGACGGGGATCCCCGCCTCCATCGCCCTCGTCGCCACCTCGGTGAGAGCATCACCGTCGGTGGGCAGCAGCACGATCGCGTCGACGTCGTCGTTGATAAAGGTCTCGATCTGGCTGATCTGCAGGTTGGCGTCGTTGGTTCCCTCGGCCTGGCGAAGCTCAATGTCTTCGTACTCGTCGGCCTCGGCCTCAGCAGAGTCGTTGATCGCGGCCAGCCAGCCATGGTCGGCCTCCGGGCCGGAGAAGCCGATGACGACCTTGTCTCCCGGCTCGTCGTTGTCGCTCGCGGCGTTGTTGCTGCCGCCGTCGCTCGAGTCGTCATCGCCCGGGTCGTTGCTGGCACAGCCCACGAGAAGTGCGCCGGTGGCGACGAGTGCGCCGACGGAGTAGAGGACCCGCTGCCCTCTAGGCATTCGAATGTGTGACATCGGTGGCTCCTTGCTTCGATATGAACCGTTCAGGCCGGCTCTGGTTGTGACGTCGCGCGGTTACGCGCAGCGGAGGTTCGGCGGTCGCCTTCCCTCCCTAAGTGCGCCCGCTTCGCAGCTGCAGACGCTGCTGAAGCAGTACGGCACCGACGATGATGAGACCCTTCGCCACGGCCTGGGTCGACGTGTCGAGGTCGTTGAGGGTAAAGACGTTGGTCAGCGTGGTGAAGATGAGGACGCCGAAGACGGTGCCGACAATCGTGCCGCGTCCACCGGTGAGCAGGGTGCCGCCGATGACGACCGCCGCGATGGCGTCTAGCTCGTAGAGCTGCCCGTGCTGCGCCGTACCGGTCGCGGTGCGGGCCACCAGCATCGCGGCTGCGAGACCAGCGGCAACGCCGACGAGTACGTAGAGGTACACCGTGTGGCGTTGGACCTTGATGCCGGCCAGCCGGGCCGCCTCCGGGTTGCCACCGACTGCGATCGTGCGACGCCCGAATGTCGTACGGTTGAGCAGGACCCAGCCGACAACAGCGACCAGGGCGAAGATATAGACCAGCACGGGGATGCCGAGCCGGTCGCGGTTGAAGAACTCGACAAAGCCCCGGTTCTCCAGATCCACCAACTGGTTGCGTTTGTTGGAAATCATCTCGGCCAATCCGCGGGCACCTGCAAACATCGCGAGAGTGGCGATGAACGGTGCCATCCGACCGTAGGCAACGAGGACGCCGTTGATGATGCCGCAACAAGCGCCGACCATCATTGCCGTGAAGACGATGATGATCCAGTGATAGTCCGCGGCCAGCGTTTGCGTTGACACGGTTGTGCACCAGACCGCAGCCAGAGCGACGACCGACCCGACTGACAGATCGATGCCGCCACCGATGATGACGAATGTCATCCCGACGCTGACAACTCCGATCACCGCCGCTAGTCGCAGGATCGTCAGGAGGTTGTCGACGTCGGAGAACCGATCGCCAGCCGTGATGACACCAGCCAGCATGATCAGTCCGAGTGCGGCGACAAGGCCCAGGTTGCGACCGATCGAGCCCGACATCACCTGCCCGAACGGGCTCTCTGTGGCCGCAGCCTCGAGCGCCGCAGCCTCGATCCGGTCGCGCTCATCGGCCGGCGGCACCTGTTCGGACACGCTAGTGGACGCCGTGGGCGGCTCGGGCGAGTGAGAGGTCTGATCGCTCATGCCACGTTCCCTTCCATGACCAAGTCGAGGACCTGGTGTTCGTCGATCTCTTGCGACGGACCCTCGTGCACGATGCGCCCTTCTCGGACAACGAGCACGCGGTCGGCGAGGCCGAGGACCTCTTCGATCTCGCTGGACACGACCACGACAGCGACGCCCCGCTCGGCGAGGGAGCGCACAAGGGCATAGATCTCCGATCGCGCGCCGACGTCGACGCCTCGGGTGGGCTCGTCGAGCAACAGGACCCTGCAATCGCGCAGCAGCCACCGGGCCAGCACAACTTTTTGTTGGTTGCCACCGGAGAGAGTCCGAACCGAGCGGTCGACGCCCTTGGGTCGGACGTCGAGCGAGCGCGCGAGTTTCTCCGACTCTTTCCGCTCGGCACCAGAGTCGAGGAATCCCAGCCGTGAGAAGTGGGACATCGACGAGATCGTGATGTTGCTGTAGACGGACTGATCGAGCAGGAGTCCCTGGCTCTTGCGTTCCTCGGGTGCCAGGCCGACTCCGGCCCCGACCGCGGCGCTGACCGAACCTCGGCGCAACCGCTTGCCGCCGACTGTGACCGCGCCGGTGCGCGCCCGACGCGCCCCGTATACGGTCTCGAGGATCTCAGAACGACCGGAGCCGACGAGGCCGGCGAACCCGATGATCTCCCCCGCTCGTACGGCGAAGCTGACGTCTCTGAACACGCTGCCGTCGCTGAGGTCACTCACATCGAGTACGACTTCCTGCTCGGAGGCCGAAGCGGCGTTGGTAGTGCGCTGCGGAAAGACGTACTCGATGGCACGCCCGGTCATGAGCTTGATCAGCTCACTGGTCGGCGTCTCACGGGCAGGAAGACCGGTGGCCACCGTGCGTCCATCCTTCAGTACGGTCACCCGGTCTCCGATCTCGCGAATCTCTTCGAGACGGTGCGAGATGTAGATGACGGCGACGCCTTCGCGGGTCAGGTCGTGGATGACCCGGAAGAGGTTGCGGACCTCCTCCTGGTCCAGCACCGCCGAAGGCTCGTCCATGATCAGGACCTTCGACTCGTGCGACATTGCGCGCGCCATGCTCACAACCTGCTTGCTCGCTGCGGAGAGCCGAGCAACCTCGCGGCCCGGGGGGATCTCGCCGTGACCAAGCCGAGCAAGGATGTCGCGGGTCCTGCGGTGCGCTTGGTGGCGGCGGCTGATCCCGGCACTGGCGACCTCGTGTCCCAAGAAGACGTTGTCGGCGACGGAGAGACCATCGACAAGGTCGAGCTCCTGGTAGATCGTGCCTACCCCTTTTCGGATGGCAGCGGTGGGGTGACTGAACGACAGCGGTTCGCCATTCCAAAGGATCTCGCCACCGTCGGGTCGGTATACGCCTGCGAGCACCTTGATCAAGGTGGACTTGCCGGCGCCGTTCTGGCCGAGCAGGCAGTGCACTTCACCGGGTCTCACCTCCAGATCGACACCGTCGAGAGCGCGGACACCGGGGAACTCCTTGACGATGCCGCTCATGCGTAGCAGGACGTCGCTTTGCTCTGCCATGTCAGGCTCCTACCTCGTCGGCTACTTTGCGAGGCACGCTCGTGGGGTCATAGAAGACCGGCTCGAGGGCAACCACGGCGGCACCCCTGATGGTGGCGTTGAAGCCCAGTGCGGACACTTCGACGGAGTAACCGTTTCCGTCGGCACCCACCGTGCGGCGCCGTAGCTCCCGCAGCATCGGCTCCTCGAGCCAGCGGGCGATCGGCGAAAAGTAGCCGCCCAGGATGAAGACCTCCGGGTCAAGGACGTTGGCGAGGATGGCGGCACCGACGCCCAGCCAGGTACCAACCTGCTCGAGCGCATTGAGGGTTCGGGGTTCGCCCGCGTCCGCACGCGCTACGACCTCAGCGATGCGCTGCTCTGGGTCAAGTTCGGGGTTCAGGATCTCGTCGCCGATTTCCGCCAGCCCGTTGAGGAGAGCAGCGAGCCCGACTCTGGTCTCCCAGCAACCGCGTCGTCCGCAGCCACACAATCCACCCTGGAGCTCGACTGGCATGTGACCGATCTCGCCGCCGTACCCGGAAGAACCGCCGAGCAGATGACCGTCGACGATGATCCCACCACCAACGCCAACCGACCCGGTGAGCAGCACGAGGTTCGGTGTCTTTGGTCGGATGGCCGCCTCGGCAATGGCTGCGAGGTTGGCTTCGTTGCCGATGCGCACGTCGAGGCCCAAGTCCCCAAGGCGCCGCCCGATCTCCGCTGCCACCGGTATCTGTGACCAGCCGAGGTTCGGGGCGTGCAGTAGGGCGCCGGTCGCGGTCTCTACGAGGCCGGGTACGGCGACGCACAGTCCGGAGATCGTGCGCGGCCCGACAGTGTCGGTTGCGGCCCGTACGAGGTCCGCAAGCACATCGAAGGCCTCGTCCGCGTTCGCCCGCGAGCCGGACAGTCCGCGCCTTGTTTGCACGAGGATCTCGCTATTGAGGTCGAGGGCGGCGACCGCGACATAGCCGACGTCAACCTCGGCGCCGATCCCGCATACGTCGGCTCCGCTGAGGTGGATCGCCGCTGCCGGCCGACCGACCTCACCTCGCGCCAGGTCGCCCTCGGCAACAAGGCCGCGCTCGGCCAGCTCGGTGACGAGGCTGGAGATAGTCGCCTTGTTCAGCTGGGTGGCTTCGGCGAGCTTGGCACGCGACTGGGGGCCGGCTCGTCGCAGCTCGCGTAGTGCAAGAGAAAGATTCTGTCGCCGCATGTGGGTCTGGTCGGCCGGGTGCTCCGTGTGGGGCTGGGCGACCTGCCGCATCGACTGCTCCTCATGCCAAGACTCTTTGTTGTCTGCCAGGCCGATATTTGTTGTTCGCATAGCCGAATCGACGTGGTTTCGGGGATGAATACGCCGGTGAAGTGTCCGCCGTACGACCGCTGTCACAGAAAACTATGGCCATGGAGGCTGAGTGTCAACGCTTTGAGGAGAACTTTTGCAAGTTACCGTGCGAAGTCTCTGACGAAAATGAGGTCTGATGCCAGCCGTGCGGCGCCTACCACGCCGCCTTGACCTTCTAGTTCGCTGTGCACGATCGGCATGTTTTCAGTGGCCAGGGCCAGCGAGCGCTGGTAGACGACGCTGCGGACCTCGGCCAGCAGCTCGTGACCGATCCGGGCGACCTGGCCGCCGATGACGACCATGGCGGGGTTGAAGAACGACACCAGTCCTGCGAGCACCGAGCCGAGTCGCTGCCCGCCCGACCGCACGAGTGCGGTCGAGACGGCATCCCCGGCCGCCGCGGCGCGAGACACGTGTACTGCGGTGACGACGCCATCGGTAGCCAACAACTGCGCCAGGATCGGCGACTGGCCGGACTCCGCCGCGGCCAGGCCGTCGCGTGCGAGTGCCGCCCCACCGAAGAACGCTTCGAGACAGCCGATGTTGCCACAGGCACAGAGCGGTCCGGTGGCGTCGGCGCGAATGTGGCCGATGTCGCCGGCGCATCCGTCGATACCCCGGTAAAGCTCGCCGTGGACGACGATGCCACAGCCGATTCCTGTGCCGATCTTGACGAAGAGAAACGAGTCTAGGTGGCGTGCCACCCCGGAATGCAGTTCCCCCATGGCCATCACGTTGACGTCGTTGTCGAGCACGGCGGGGAGGCCGAGGGCGGTCCCCACGGCGTCGCGCACGGGATAGCGGTCCCAGCCCGGCATGATCGGCGGAGATACCGGGCGGCCGCGGTCAAAGTCGACCGGGCCAGGCACGCCGATGCCGACAGCGACGGGCCGCAGCTCGGGGTGTTGCTCGCGGAGCTTGGACACGAGCTCGCGCACGCGGGACAGCACGGGCTGTGGACCCTGCCGGATGTCGCAGTCCTCAGAGATCTGGGCCAGCACCTCCAACTGGGCGTTGGTGAGCGCCACATCGATCGACGTGCTTCCGATATCGATGCCAACGAAGGCGAGGTTGGCGGGCAGCGCGACCATCCGTGACCTGCGACCGCCACGGGACTGGGCGGCCCCAGCGTCATGCAGGTAGCCGAGGTCGGCGAGCCGAGAGACCTCAGCCGCGATGGTGGTTCTGGAGGCGCCGGTTTGCTCGGAGAGGTCCACTCGTGACATCGCTCCGTGGTCACGTAGCAGGCAGAGGATGCGCGCTTGCGTGGCAGTCTCGACTGGGCCCAGGGATGGAGCGTTCACGCCGACGATGATGCCACGGTGGCGGAAGACCGAGCAGGAGAAGGCCTCGACACTTCGCCGAGCGTTTGTTTCGAACCCACGTGTGGTCGTGTCAATGGCTGTGCGACGCCGCTGAACGAGTCAGGGCGCCGAACCGGTTGGTCGATTGGCGGTGAGATCACGAACGTCGGCGTAACGGTCTCGCACATGGGGCGTGGGGGCCACCTCGACGTAGGCAGACTCGGCAAGCGGCCAGGCCGGTGGCTCATCCTGGCCTGACAGCACCCAGGCGGCTTGGCGGGCAGCGCCCCTGGCGACGTACTCGCCGATCGTGGGGATCGTCACGGGGAGGCCCAGTACGGCAGACGCGATCTGGCGCACGGCAGGTGATCTCGCCGCACCACCAACCAGGATCAGCCTGCTCAGGGTGACTCCTTGCTGTTCGACCGCCGCGACAGCATCAGCGAGACCGCACATCAAGCCCTCGATCGCCGCGCGGGCCAGATGTGCCGGCGTCGCCGTGGCGCGGGTCAACCCGTGGACGGCACCTGTGGCATCGGGACGGTTGGGGGTGCGTTCGCCGTCGAGGTACGGGACGAGAACGAGACCGTCGGATCCGGGTGGCGCGGACAGCGCCAGAGTGGACAGTTCGTCGTGGTCGATGCCGAGCAGGTGGGTGGCGGCGTCGAGAACCCTTGCTGCGTTGAGGGTTGCGACTAACGGCAGGTACCGGCCAGTCGCATCTGCGAATCCGGCAACCGTTCCACTCGGATCACGAGTCGGCTGCTCGGCGACGGCGCAGACGACACCAGAGGTCCCGATCGAGACGATGACGTCGCCCGGTTCAGCTCCGAGCCCGAGCGCTGCCGCCGCGTTGTCGCCGCTGCCAGGTCCAAGCAACCGCCCGCTGCTTGTCTGGCCGGCGACGTCCGCGGGACCCAGGACACGGGGCTTGAAGGCTTCACGGCCGAGGCCACGTTCGAAGAGGTCGTCGCGGTATGTCCCGGTGGAGGCTGCCCAGTAGCCCGTACCGCTCGCGTCGCTTCGATCAGTCGCGAGTGTGCCGGGATTCGTTGAGCCGCTGAGCCGCCACGTGAGGTAGTCGTGCGGTAAGCACACAGCGGATGTCCGCGACGCGTTGGCAGGCTCGTGTTCGGCCATCCACCGCAGTTTGGTGACGGTGAACGATGCGACCGGAACCGAGCCGACAGCTTCTGCCCATGCTTTGCTGCCGGTCTCACCTCCACCCAGCTCCTGGATGAGGTCGAGCGCGGCCTGTGCTGATCTGGTGTCGTTCCACAGCAGGGCCGGTCTGACTACCTCCCCGCCCTCATCGAGGCACACCATCCCATGCTGCTGCGCGCCGACGGCGACAGCGGCTACGTCGTCCAAGCCGCCGGCGCCGGCGATGGCGGCCTGAAGTGCGTCCCACCATGCACGTGGATCGACCTCGGTTCCATCAGGATGCGGCTCGCTCGCGGAGCGCACCACCTCACCGGTCGACGCATCGCACACAGTGACCTTGCACGACTGGGTTGAGGAGTCGACGCCGGCGACGAGTGGCATGGTGCCTTCCCTTGTCGAGCGGTGGGATTAGTTCTTCAGCGGGCGCCGAGCAGGTGCTCGATCATGAGCTGATCGATGCGGATCGCGCCATGCGCCCGCCGGCCGGACCTCTCGGCGTCGAACTCCTCGAAGGCAGATCGATCGGCGATCAGGCCGGCGTGGCCTTCCCCTTCGGACAGGGTCGGGGTGACGAGGTCGGGCGCGCCGGATGCTGCCAAGGCCGCTTGCACCTCGGGATCGGCTCGGAAGGCGGCCACTCGTTGCTTGAGCAGCAGGTAGCTCCGCATGTTGGAGGCAGCTGAATCCCAGACGCCGTCGAGGTCTTCGGTACGTAGCGGCTTGTAGTCGAAGTGGCGCGGCCCGTCGTACGCGGGTCCGCCGTTGGGTCCGCCGAACTCCAGCAGGTCCACGAGGCCGAAGGCGCTGATCAGGTCCCCATGGCCGAACACCAGATCCTGGTCGAACTTCGGACCATGCTGACCGTTGAGGTCGATGTGGAACAGCTTGTCGTGCCAGAGCGCCTGAGAGATGGCATGCACAAAATTGAGGTTGGACATCTGCTCGTGTCCGACCTCGGGGTTGATACCGACTCGGTCGGAGTGCTCGAGTGAGGTGATGAAGGCGAGGGCATGGCCGACGGTCGGCAGCAGGATGTCACCGCGTGGCTCATTGGGCTTGGGCTCGATCGCGAACCGGATGTCGTAGCCCTTGTCGATGCAGTACTGCGACAGTGTGTCGAGACCTTCTCGGTAGCGGTCAAGTGCCGCTCGAACATCCTTCGCGACATCGACCTCCGAGCCTTCGCGACCTCCCCAGAAGACGTAGGTCCCGGCGCCCAGCGCGTGGGCGAGGTCGAGGTTGCGCATGACCTTGCGGAGTGCGTAACGGCGAACGCCGCGGTCATTGCTGGTGAAGGCGCCTTCCTTGAAGACTGGATGCGTGAACAGGTTGGTGGTCATCATCGGGACGACCAGGCCCGTCTCGTCGAGCGCCTTCCTGAAGCTTGCGATGGTCGCGTCGCGGGTTTTCTCGTCGCTGCCGAAGGGGACGAGGTCGTCGTCGTGGAAGCTGACGCCCCAAGCCCCGAGCTCAGCCAATGTGTGCACGCTGTCGACCGGATCGATGGGTTCGCGTGTGGCGTCGCCGAAGGGGTCGCGGGCCTGCCACCCCACGGTCCACAGCCCGAAGGAGAACTTGTCTTCGGGCGTCGGTCGAAGTTCACTCATATCGTCCTCCTCATACACCGGATCTGGCCGCGATGCCGCGTGTGAGGGGCTTATCCGCGGGCTCTGGGCTTGTGTTGTACGCAATCGATTTGCTCAACCTAGCGTCACCGTACTGGGCGAAGGTAGTGGGCGCTCGGCATAGCAACGGCAGGTGTCGAAGCCCGCTGAAGGGTGTCGATCGGCGTGGTGCTCCCCTTCGTCACGCTGCGCCAGGCCGGGCCGTGATGACCGTTGTCGGGCCGATCGTGGTTCTCGCCGGGTGGCGATGACCGTGCTGCCCGGACCTGGGTTGGTCGTGATCGCACTCGGTCTGGCGCCCCTCGCAGTGGAGTACTGGTTCCTCCAACGGAACGGCTCAACTGCCACCGTCGACGTGATGTCGCCACCTGTCGTCAAGACGCCTGGCTCGCGCTGCCGGAGTGGGCGGACGCGTCGTACCAGCGCAGCACCCGCAGCGCCCTCAAGGTGTTCCACCGGCTAGGCGTGCCGTCGGGTTCCTCGAACCGGAAATGGACCGCGCCGGAGTGGGTGTTCTCGAGCAGCCAAAGCCCGTCGGGTCGGCGCTTTGCGCGGACGTGTTCGATCGCTTCGGCCAGCCGCGGATCCGGAGTACCCCCACGCCGGGCGAAGTACTCCGTGGCCTTGAGCAGGTCGTAGTGCCAGCGTGGGGGGTAGGAGAACAGTGTCCATTGCGGGTTGACCACGTCGCCCGTGCGTAACGACCGGAAGAGGTTGCGCCGGAGCAGGTACTCCTCTCCGTTCCGGCGAGCCCGGCGGACCTCCTCAGATCCGCCGGTATGGCGCTCCCACCTCAGCAGAGCGTCGATCACGTCCAGGGTGCTTGCGAAGGATGACGGCGCTGGGCGCGTCTCGGCCCAGCAGTTCCAGCCACCATCCGGCATCTGGTCGGCCACGAGGCGCTGCACCACCGGGTCGACGTCGACGCCCAGGTAGGCACCGATCAGGATCGTGCCGGCGTTGATGCAGCAATCCACTTCGCCGGCGAAGAACGGCAGCCCGTCGTACTCCCAGCGGCAGTTGCGGGCCACCAGGTGTGCGGTCTCTTGCATCACCGGAACGCCCGGGGGTGTGCCCAGGTGGCACAGGTCGAGCAGGACCGGGTAGGTCGCGGTCCACGGCTGGCCCGGCTCGGCACCCGACCCGTCGGTCGGTGCCTCGGCGGGTTCCGCGTCGGGCGACGGGAAAGGCGGCGGTGGCTCACCGGCAGCAAGAGCCCGCGCAGTGGCTGCTGCGAACGCCGCGGTACCCGGAAAGCAGGCCCCGTTCGCCCACAGGCCATCTGGAGCCCGGAGCGCCAGCAGTCGAGCACCCCAGCCCTCGTGCTCCACCCGCGCTCGCTCGGTCGACACCTCGGTCTCCGAGGCGTTGACGAGGTCGCGCAGCACCTGCCAGCGGATCGCCGGATCGCCCTGCAGCAGCCACCGCACAACCGGATCATCCTCGGCCATCGGCGGCGTTCGTGGCTGGTAAGGGCCCTGATTCTCCGTCGGCTCCATGACCTGAACCCTAATCGGAAGAAGCGCACGCATCTGCCGGCGTCCCGTACGCGCTCATGCCGATCACCGTCGGTGAGCCCTTGTGCTATCTCCGCCTACTCGTTGGGCTCGTCGTCCAGGCGCGGCCCGTCCCAGGTGGACAGGCAGAAGATGCCCAGCCGGGTCGGCGTATACGAAGCAGTGGTCATGTGACCTCGCTGATTCGCTCATTCCGCGAACGACGCGTGACCAATCGGTGACCAAAGACGATCCTGACACGACAACGCGGCTCCGTCATGAAGACGAAACCGCAGGTCCTGAGGGTGCGCCATCAGGGACTCGAACCCCGAACCCGCTGATTAAGAGTCAGCTGCTCTGCCAATTGAGCTAATGGCGCAAGAGCGAACGCGAGCATATCAGCGAGGGATGGCTGCTTAAAATCGAGATATGGCCCACGGAGAGAGCTCCAAGCACGGCAGCCCCAAGACTGCTGACAAGGCGGCCACCGAGCAGGTGCGGCAAGCCTGCATGAGCTTCCCAGAGGTCGAGGAACGCCCAAGCCATGGAGCGCCAACCTTCTTTGTGCGTGGGAAGAAGTCGTTCGTCACGGTATGGACCGAAGGCCATCACGACCACGAGTTTCCGCACCTCTGGTGTGCTGCTCCACCTGGCGCGCAGGAGGAGATGGTGCGCGGTGAACCCGACAGGTTCTTCCGGCCGCCGTATGTCGGACATCGTGGCTGGTTAGGCGTCCGCCTCGACCGCGACCTTGACACCACCGAGCTCGCCGAGATCTGCGAAGACGCTTATCGCACGATCGCGCCGGCCACGCTCGTCAAGCAACTCGACTCCTGATTCGTCAGGTCGAGGGCGCGCGCTCCCTTCGTCGACCGGTCGGACGAATCCGGGCAGCGGCCACCTAGGCTGTCGCCATGCGGAGGGTGGCCACACGGGCCTGGGTATGGCTCGAGGTCCATCCGTTGCGTTCACTCGCCATCGCGATCGCCTTCAGCGTGGCCCTGCGCGTCCCGTTCCTCAACAGGTCGCTCGAGACCGATGAGGGCGGCTTTCTCATGGTGGCCCAGCAGTGGCACGGTGGCGGCGGCTCGTCGTTGTACGGCGACCAGTGGGTTGACCGACCGCCTGTCCTCCTGCTCGTCTTCAAGCTGGCCGCGTGGTGGGGCGGATCGCCAGTTCTCGTACACACGTTTTCCCTGATCTGTAGCGTCGTCTTGATCGTTTCCGCCTGGTGGGCGGGCCGGATTATCAACGGCCCGGCCGGTGCGGTCGCGGCAGCACTCGTCGCGTCGGTCGCCGGGTCGAACATCATCCTTGGTGCGGGCGCCCTGACAGGGGAGGGGATGGCCGGCGCGCTCGTGATGGTGAGTTGCGCCCTGATCCTGCACGTCAAGTACAAAGAAGAGTCCCCGCAGAAGGCTCTCGTCCTCGCTCTGGTGGCGGGAATCGTTGCGTCACTCGCGTTCCTCGTGAAGCAGAACTTCATCGACGCCGCCCTCTTCGCAGCGGTCCTGCTCGGTGTGCGGGTGCACAAGACCTGGCGGCTGATCGTGGCGTACGCCGCCGGGGTCGCCGCGCCACTGTTCGCCACAGCGGTCTGGGCCAGCAGCGACGAGGGGCCTGGTCTGGTGCCACTGTGGAATGCGCTCTTCGTGTTCCGCCGGCGAGCGTTCGACATCGTGACCCAGTCCGGGTCCACCGCGCCGATGGAACGGCTGCAAATCCTCGTTCTCGTCTTCCTCGTCAGCGGGCTGGCGCTGTTGTCATGGCAGCTCCTCGTGGCCTGCCACCGTGTCCGACACCGCCACAGCCTGCGCCTCGCGCTCTTCGTGATGTGGCTGTACGCCGTACTGGGCATCTCGGTCGGAGCGAGTTGGTGGCGGCACTATCTCCTTGCGCTGGTGCCCGTCCTGGCAATGGGTGCCGCGTTGTCCACCCAACGTGTGGCACCCCGGCTCCGTACGCACTTCGCCCCGACGATCGCCGTCCTCGCGTCGGTGCTGTCCGCGATCATCGGCGGCATCCTGCTGTTCTCGGGCACGTTGAAGGGGTACGACGAGCAGGTCATTGCCGGCTACCTCAAGGAGGCCGCCGCGCCGAGCGACGGCATCTTCGTCGCATACGGCAGACCCAGCATCATCTGGGAAGCCGGGCTGCAGACGCCGTACCGCTACTCGTGGAGCCTGCCCATGCGCGGCCGCGACCCTGACCTGACGCACCTCGTCGACACCTTGACGGGTCCCGACGCACCCACCTGGTTGATCGAGTACGGCGACTTCAACTGGTGGCAGATCGACACCGAGGCGTTCCAAGAGGCGCGCGAGTCGCGCTACCACGTGGTCGCGACGATCTGTGGCCACGACATCTACCTGCTTGACGATGCCGTCCGCCAGCTCCCGCCGACGCCGCCCTGCAAGCGACCCTAAAGGCTTCCCGAAACCGCTGTCAGCCGATGGACGGGTCACCGGGGGGCGCTTCGCCCTCCGGTACGACGTCGTCGGTGTCAGGTTTTACGGACTTCTCCGTGTCGCCGTCTTCGCTGGCGAGCGGGTTGCGGTCCGGCTGCAGGTCTTCAGGTAGCTGGCTGTCGTCAATGCCTTCAGTGCTCTTGGAGTCGTCGTCGTGGTCGGAGCCACTCTGGTCGTTCTCGACGGGTTCGCTCGGTGAGGTCGTCATGGCACCGTCGTACCCTGCCGAACCCAAAAGATGCGTTTGCCGACGTGTGTCGGAAGACGTACGCCGTTCGACAGCCTGAGGGTCCGTTTGCCGACGTGTGTCGGAAGACGTACGCCGTTCGAAAGCCTGAGGGTCCGTTTGCCGACGAGTGTCGGGAGACGTACGTCTAGGACTTCGCCTTGGCGAGGTCGCCCAGGATCTGCTGGCTGGCAAGCTTGCCGGGCGCACCCATGACGCAGCCGCCCGGATGGGTACCCGAGCCGCACTGGTAGTAGCCGTCGATAGGCGTGCGGTACTGGCTCCAACCCGGCGCGGGCCGGAAGAAGTACATCTGCGGTGCGAAGAACTCACCCGCGAAGATGTTGCCTTCAGTGAGGCCGACCACGCGCTCGATGTCGAGCGGTGTCACGACCTCGCGTTGGAGCACCAGGTCACCGAAGCCGGGGAAGAACGACTCCAGCGTGGCCTGCACGGTGTCGCCGAACTTGTCGCGCTCAGTGTCCCAGTCGCTGCCCTTGAGGTGGTACGGCGCGTACTGCACGAAGCACGACATCACGTGCTTGCCCGGAGGCGCCATGTCGGGGTCGACGATCGACTGGATCGCCATGTCGATGTAGGGACGCTGGCTGTACCAGCCGTACTTGGCGTCGTCGAACGCGCGCTCGAGGTACTCCATCGAAGGCCCGATGTTGACGAAGCCGCGGTACTGGTCGGAGCGGTCGCCCAGAGCCGGGTACTTCGGCAGACCGTCGAGAGCGAAGTTGACCTTCGCCGACGTGCCCTGGAACTTCATCCGATTGATGTTCTCGACGAGATCACTCGGCAGCTCGCGTGGCTCGACAAGTTGCGTGAACGTACGACGCGGGTCGAGTGCACTGACGACGACGTTGGCATTCAACTCGGTGCCGTCCTCGAGGGCGACGCCAACCGCCTTGCCTTCCTTCGTGATCACCTGGTCAACGGGGGAGTCGAGCAGGATCTCGGCTCCGTACGCTTGCGCAGCCCGAGCGAGCACCTGGGTGAAGCCGCCGTTGCCGCCCTTGTGGAACGCCCACGCACCGAAGTGACCGTCGTGCTCTCCCATCGAGTGGTAGAGCAGCACCAGGCCAGAGCCCTGCGACATCGGGCCAACCTTCGTGCCGATGATGCCTGACGAGGCGATGTAGCCCTTGAGGATGTCGCTCTCGAAGTAGTCGTCGAGGAAGTCGGACGCGCTTCCGGTGAGCATCCGGATCGTGTCGTGCATGACCTTCTGCTCGACACCACTCAAGTGGGAGACCAGCTCGGCGACACCTTCGAGGTCTTCAGGCGACTTGCCGAAGATGTTGGGCGGAACCTTGTCGAGCAGCGGTTTGACGACCTGGCAGACCCGCTCGACGTCGTACTCGTAGCGGTCCATCGCGTCGGCGTCATGCGGTGAGTGACGCATGATCTCTTTGATGTTCTCGTCACGGTCCTGGCCGAGCAGGAGGTAATCGCCGTTCTCCATCGGCGCGAATGACGACGGCATCAGGATCGGCAGGAAGCCGTGCTTGACGAGATCGAGCTCGTGGATGATGTCGGGCCGGAGCAGGCTCAGGGCGTAGGAGAACGTCGTGAAGTGGAAGCCGGGCCGGAGCTCCTCGGTGATGGCGGCACCACCCACGAAGGAGCGGCGCTCGATGATCAGTACTTTGAGGCCCGACTTCGCCAGGTAGGCGCCGTTGACGAGTCCGTTGTGGCCGCCACCGACGATGATGGCGTCGTAGTTCTTGGTCTTGGTCGCCATGAGGTCAGGCCGTCTTTCGCTCGGGTTTGAACAAGGGCATCCGAGCCACATCGGCCGCCAC
This sequence comes from uncultured Actinomycetota bacterium, assembly GCA_963746185.1. GTDB lineage: Bacteria > Actinomycetota > Actinomycetes > Propionibacteriales > Nocardioidaceae > CAVVAE01. The sequence goes on along the minus strand of CAVVAE010000004.1, from coordinate 261,789 downwards.
CGTTTCGTACTGGTGGTTGATCGTGAGCTCGAGGTTGACTCGGGATCCCACTGCCGCGAGATCGGGTCGCACACGCGCCATCGCGATGTGGCGCTGCAGCACGGGGGAGTACATCAGGCTGGTCGCGTAGCCGATGCGGTTGCCTTCGTCGTCGTACAACATCGACTCGTAGTCGAGCGGCGTCTCATCCTTCGGCGGGACGAGGCCGGCATCGTTGTAGAGCCGGTCGTAGTCCTGCCAGTCGAGCACGAGGCCGACACTCGACCAGCGCGACGTCTTGTCGGCGATCTCTTTGCGGATGGCGTTGCGGCCGATGAACGGGCGGTCGTCGGCGTCGATGCCCTTGAGCATCCAGCCGAAACCCAGCTCCTTGGGCGTGACCCGTTCGTGGTCGGTGAACGCGAACCGGCTCGACGAGAACTCGACGTTGATGAGCACCAGCCCGGCTTCGATGCGCGTCATCAGCAGTGCTTCCTCGCCGAACGGGATGAAGCCGTGACCCTCGCCCGCCTCCATCAGGGCATCGAGCACAGGAAGGGCGTTGTCGGCCGCGACGCGGACCTCGAAGCCGAGGTCGCCGGTGTAGCCGGTGCGTGAGATCGTCACGGGCGCCGAGCCGATCTTGGCCTCGGTGTGGTCGAAGAAGCTGAGGTCGTTGACCTCCGGTGCGAGCTTGCTGATGATCTCGCGCGAACGCGGACCCTGCACCGCCAGCATGCCGAAGTCGTCGCTGACGTCCTCAATCTCGACATCGAGTCGGCCGACGAGGTCGCGGAGGTAACCAACGTTGGGCTCGGCTGCGGTGAGCAGGAACTCGGTGTCGGAGTGGCGGAACAGCACTCCGTCCTCGAGCACGAAGCCTCGGTCGTCGCACCAGAGCGTGTACTGCGCTTTGCCTGGTCGACAGAGCCGGATGTCTCGGGTCATCACACCGGCCAGGAACTTCTCGGCGTCCTTGCCACGGATCCAGAACTTGTAGAGCGGAGAGGTGTCGAAGTAGCCGGCGGCGTTGCGCACGGCGAAGTACTCGTGCTTTGCCGAGTGGTCGTAGCGCAGTGCGGACAGGTACCCAGACCAGTGGCCCCAGAGCCCGGTCGTGTTCAGCTCGTTCAGGCGCTCATAGAAAGGGGTGGTCTTGATCATCGCTCGGAATCTCCATCTGGTCTTCCGCGGCAGGTCGGGATTCCGCCAGCCTAAGCGTTGTTGGACACACGCGCAATAGGCTTAACTGGTCCTTGTGATGGCCCGGATGAACCCGCTCGAACGCCGCGACAGCATCGTCGATGCGGCGCTCTCCGTGATGCTCCGCAAGGGGATGGCGGCGACCACGGTGCGCGATGTGGCCGATCAGATGGGTACGTCGAGCGGGCTGATCCACCATTACTTCGCCTCGATGGACGACCTGCTGGCGGCCGCGTTCGATCGCGCGGCGAGCCAAGATCTCGACGCCACCCGCGAGGCCATGGAGCAAGGCGAGGGGCCGGTCGAGCGACTCTCCATCTTCTTCGGCACCTATACCCGGGCCGAGCAGGACTGGGCGTTCCAGCTGTGGCTCGACGCCTGGGCTGAGGCGGCCCGGCGACCCGCGGTGCAGGCCACCTCGCAACGCCTCAACGTGGCCTGGCAGCAACTGCTGGTGGCCGCCATCCAGGACGGGATCGACGCCAAGGTGATGTCGTGCCCCGACCCCGAAGGCGCTGCTTGGCGGATCTTGTCATTGCTGGACGGTCTCGCTCTCCAGACCGTCGCACACCGGGCGGCCGTCTCCCGCGACGCCGTGATCCCGTGGTCGGTGGCGCACGCGGAGGCCGAACTTGGGCTCGAGCGTGGTGCACTCCACCAGCCGGCAGGGTCGCTTCGACCGTGACGTGACCATGAGACGCTGGGAAGCGTGATCACGGAAACATCCGAAGCCGAGGCGCTGGCCGCGGACAGCCTGACGTGGTTGCTGGGGCAGGCAGTCGAGACACCCGAGGGCCTCGTGTGGTCAGGCAAACCCAGCGATGACGAGATCGACCCGACGCTGTACAGCGGGGCCTCCGGAATCGTGGTCACGCTGTTGGAGGCCTACCGCCACTTCGAGGACGACCAGTACGCCGATGCCGCGTTACGTGGAGCCCGAGCGATCGCTGAAGAGGTCGCGAGCTGGGACATCTCCTCCTTGTACTTCGGCCTTGCCGGGATGGCCGTGGCCCTCCACGCAGTCGACGACGTGCTCGGAGATCCGCCTTCGGCCGCGGCGTCTGTCAGTGCCCGCAAGAGCGTGCGCTCGCGCTTCGACGGGGAGCGTTGGGCTGACCAGTTCGAGCTGCTCGGCGGCAACGCCGGAATCGCGCTCGGGGCCATGGCTGTTGGCGACGCCGATCTTGCCCTGATGGCGGTCACGCCGTACACGCGGACTGCCGAGACGACTGCCGGCGGTGTGCACTGGGAGGTGCGCCAGGGGACACCGGCGCGCTTCCACCACATTTCACACGGCACGTTGGGCATCGTGGCGGCCCTCGCAACAGTTGGTCAGGCGACCGGCCGCCCGGATCTCATCGAACTGGCGCTCGCCGGTGCAGCCGACGTCGTGAGTCGCAACGAGGCGGACGAGGCTGGATTTCTGGTGCCGCACTCTGATCCCCAACACAAACCGGAAGTCGTCGAGCGTTACAGCTATGGCTGGTGCCACGGGCCGGCTGGCGACGCGCAAGCGTTTCGGCTGCTGAGTGCTGTCACCAAGGATCCGGCGTGGCAAGACCTGGCCGATCGATGCTGGCACACGGTGACGCAATCTGGCCTGCCGCGCCGAGTGAGACCGGGGTTCTGGGACAACAACGGACGCTGTTGCGGGACCGCGGGCGTGCTCGCTCTCGCGGGCGACCGGTACGCCGAGCGAGGCGGCGACCTGGACTTCGCCCAGGTGCTCGTCACTGACCTTGCAGCCCGCGCCACCAGGGACGCCAACGGAGCTCGTTGGTCGAATCACGAGCATCGGGTCACCCCGAGCATGCTCGAGCCCCGTACCGGTTGGGCGATGGGCAACGCCGGCATCGTCCGCGAGTTGATGCGGTACGTCCGGGCGACGACGGGCCGCGACCCGTCGTACGCCGTCAACTGGCCCGATCACACCGCGGTCGGCCACGTTCACACACCTTGAGGAAGATTTAGCGTTCAACTACTGTTGTATCGGGTAACCACCACCGCACATGCGAGAAGAGGGACCCTGAAAATGCCTGCTGTAACCGTCGACGACCTGACCATCCTGCCGCGGATCCCCGCGTCCGTCTCCGGTGCCACCACCCGCCCCGTCATCTCGCTCACCGAGGGACCTCGTGGCTTCGAGGGCGAGGGCTTTCCGGTCCGTCGCGCCTTCGCCGGCGTCGACCTGGCGCTGCTCGACCCGTTCATCCACATGGACCAGATGGGTGAGGTGGAGTACGCACCAGGTGAAGCCAAAGGCACGTCATGGCACCCGCATCGCGGCTTCGAGACCGTGACCTACCTGCTCGACGGGACGTTCGAGCACCAGGACAGCCACGGAGGCGGCGGCTCCATCAGCAACGGCGACACCCAGTGGATGACTGCCGGCGGCGGCATCCTGCACATCGAGAAGCCGCCGGACTGGCTGGTCCAGGCTGGCGGGCTCTTCCACGGCATCCAGCTCTGGGTCAACCTGCCCCGTGACCAGAAGTGGGCCGACCCGCGCTACCAGGACCTCCGTGGCGGCGACGTCGGGCTCATCACGACGCCGGACGCCGGTTCACTGGTGCGCATCATCGCCGGTGAGGTCGCCGGGGTGAAGGGACCCGGATCGACGTACACGCCGATGACGATGGTCCACGCGAGCATCGCCGCGACCGCAGACCTGGCCCTGCCGTGGCGCACTGACTTCAACGCGCTGGTCTACGTACTCGCCGGCAACGGCACGGTCGGACCAGACCACCGGCCGATCCACACCGGTCAGCTGGTCGTGCTCGGCGCGGGCGACGAGATCGCACTGGCTGCCTCCGGACACCAAGTGAGCAACACGCCGACGCTCGAGGTACTGGTGATCGGCGGTCAGCCGATTCGCGAGCCGGTCGCGTGGGGAGGCCCGTTTGTGATGAACACGCGCGCCGAAGTGATGGCCGCGTTCGAGGACTTCCAGGCCGGTCGCCTCGGTCAGATCCCGTCGGTGCACGGACTCGGCAGCGAGATCACGTCGACCGAGAACTGACCGGGTACAAACTCTGACATTTGCCGCTCGGCCCGCCGTTCGCGGGCCGAGCGGCTTCCTGTTGATCGCCCATGACGGACTGTTGCCAAGGCTCTACTCCACGTATTTTTTGTAGGAAACTACCTTCACTAACATAAATTCAGTTCTAGATTCAGCACACCACACGATCCACCAGGGGGAGCGAGATGGCAGCAGGGCGTCGGGGTCGCCCGTATCAAGTACCGGAGGACACCACGTCGCTGCGTGGGCCTGCGGTGAATGTCGACGCGCGGGTCGGTTGGCTGCTGCTGATGTCACGACTGCATCATCACGACCCCGAGCTGGCACTCGGCGAGCAGTTCAACGCCGCTCTCCGGCAAGTCGGACTCCAGGCTGATCGCAGCGCGGTGAGCCGCTGGGAGTCGGGCAAGGTCACTCCGCGGTACTCCGTGCTGGTCGCCTATGAGCAGGCGCTCGGACTTAGGGCAGGTCAGCTCACCAGTGTGGTCAACGCTCTTCGGCGCGCCCTGGGTGGCGAGGGTCTGCCGGCCTGGATGCCGATCCTCGACTCGAGGTCGGAAGGCTTCCACGAGCGGCTCGACGCGTTGTTCGACTCGCTGCTCGATGGGCCCGCGACCGGGCCCGAGTGGACTGCCCTCGCGCATCACGTCGCCGCTACCGAAACCATGTATGTGAATGGTCGGGTCTGGCAGCAGCTCTCTGGGAAGCTGATCAACCAGATGGCACGAAGCGTCGGAGTTGCTTACCTGCAACGGTTCGAGGCGGTTCGGCTGCTGCTCGAGCACCGCGTCGCGCACCCATGGTTGCTGGCTGCGGTGGGGGAGTTCCTCGATGACGACGCGGTGCAGATCATCAATGACCCGATGGGCGTGCTCGAGCTGTCTCCCGCACCGGAGGCAGCGCAGGTCATCCTCGAGCGGTTGTTCTCCACACACTCCGACGACGTCTTCGAAGCCGCCGTCGACGCCGCCGCGATCAAGATCCAGGACGACTTCTATAACGCCGAGCAGATCGAGCAGATCGAACAAGTGGTGCTGACCAAGCTGCGAGTTCCGGGTGCTACCGCGGAAGGGCTCGAGGAGCTCATCATGGCGCTGCCCGAGCACTCGCAAGCCCGGCTCTTGCATGGTTCGCGTGGTGTGACCGGACACCAGGAGCTCGCGGAGGTAGCAGCGCACGGAGAACGGTTCAGCCCCGACACCACCCGACGCGTCTCGCAGCGCATCGCCGATACGATCCGCGAGCAGTTGCCAGCAGGCAACCTGTACGACGAGGACAAGATGACCCCGCGGCTCATCCGCGAAGGGCTGTTCGCCGCGCGCAGTGGACGCATGCACTTCGCGAGCATCGCCTTGCTGGGAAGCCCGTTCCGCGCTCTCCTCGCGTCGGCGCTCGCCGCCGAGATCGAGCAGGTCGGCATCGACGATCCTCTCTCGCCACGCTTCGCTCGCCTGTTGAGGTACGTTGCCGGACCGGACCAGGAGGATGCGTTGCTCGCATGGCTGCCCAAGGCACCAGCTCAAGTGGCCCGCGATATGGCGTTGACCATCGGCCACCTCCCGAGCGATCGGCCGCTCGACGAGATGGTCCCGCTGATCGTGGGTGACCGCTCGGTCCTCGACCGGGCGCTGCTCTACGGCCTCGGCATGCGCCAGGCCACCGCCCTGCAAGACATCGCCGCTGACGAGAACCAGCCCAATCACGTGCGTGAAGCGGCAGAGTGGTGGATGCGACAGGGCGGCGCGGTTCGCGTCTGACGACGCGGCTGCGGGGAACTCGGCGAGAGCGCGGGCCGTTGGACGGTTGGCATATTCGTCGCACCAAGGAGTCAAGCATGTACAGGGCGGCGGTGCGCAGCTGGCCGTGGCTCGGCGTCCTCGCTCGACTGTTACTGGGAGGCGTTTGGCTCCTCGCAGGTGCACTGAAACTGGCTGATCCTGCCGTCAGTGTTCGTGCGGTGCGGGCCTACGACCTGTTGCCTGAGGCGATCGTCCCGACAGTAGGACGGGGCTTGCCGGCGCTGGAGATCTGTGTCGGCCTGCTGCTGGTCATCGGTCTCGTGACGCGCGTGGCAGCGGTGATGTCGGCCCTGCTGCTGGTCGCGTTCATCATCGGGATCAGCGCCGCCTGGGCTCGCGGCCTGCAGATCGACTGCGGCTGCTTCGGTGGAGGTGGCTTGACCACCGACGCCACCAGCAAGTACCCCTGGGAGATCGCGCGAGACGTCGGCCTCTTGCTGCTCTCGGGTTTGCTGGCCGCCTTCCCGTCCACGTACCTCAGCCTCGACCGCATCGTCTTCCCTGAAAGGACTGACCCGGATGAGCAAGCAGGCTAAGAAAGCTGCAAAACGCAGCCGTGAGATGCGAGAGGCGCAGGCCAAGGCCGAACGGCGACGTCAATCACTGATCGTTGGGGGAGTTGTGCTGGTCGTCGTGGCCGCCATCGTTGGCATCGTGATCGCGGTGCAGTCCAGTCGTACGACGGCCGGAGGTGAAACCCCGTCGGGTGCCACCGCGGACTTCGGGATCGTGCGCGGACAGGAAGACGCGCCCGTGACGGTGACGATCTATGAGGACTTCCAGTGCCCGGTCTGCAAGGCCTTCGAGGATGCGCTGGGCGAGACCCTCACCACCGAAGTCGACAAGGGTTCGATCAACGTCGAGTACCGTCCGATCGCTTTCCTGGACGATCAGTCCACGACGAAATACTCATCACGCGCCCTCGAAACGGCTGCCTGCGTCCTTGACGAGACCGGGAGCGACGCGTTCTTCGCATTCCACGACCTGCTTTTCGAGAACCAGCCAGCGGAGGGCTCCGCGGGGCTCACCGACTCTGCGTTGGCCGACCTGGCCGCGAAGGCCGGCGCCGACAAGGCGGCAGTCGAGTCCTGTCAAAGCGACGACACATTCACCGGATGGGTCGCCGACGCGACCGATCAGGCGTCCAAGGACGGCGTCACAGGCACGCCAACTGTTCTGGTCGACCGCGAAAAGGTCACGTTCACCGAAGGTGCTGACCCGGTGCAGACACTCAAAGACGCGATCGCCGCCGCCACGCCTTGAGCGCACGGACGACGCCTCCACGCGGCTCGCGGTGGAGGCGTCGCCTCAGGGGATCTGCCACTCGTGTTCCCGCGCTTGGCTGGTCTCAAACCCCGCTCTTCCGGACATGATCGGAATTCACCCAACCCAGCCGTTGAAGTCCGGCTCCTTCGGACCATCTGACATACGCCCGCCACCGGCCATCGTCGTGTCGCCACGCCTCGAGTTGTCCCCGGTGCCAGCTGTCGTCATGGAGGACGTGGACCGGCTGAGGGGGGTCGACGCGCCGCATCCGCTCAGTCTGGAGGAGGTTGTTGCGAGTTGTACGTCGTACAGCATTTTCGAGATAGGCCGAGCGAAGGTAACCTCACGCCCTGACCACGACGGAATCGTTGTCGCCACCCTTGTGCTTTGTTCCGAAGGCGCGCACAGTGGAGACGTAGGCCGAAGCGAATCCGCCCTTCCACCTGCGGAAAGCCGGCCGACCGATATGCCCCTCTACCCCTCCGTGGGCCACGCTTTCGAGGACCTCGCCCGATGGCTGCACCACCCACACGACATCACCGAAACGCTTTCGATGTTGACGGCGAGCGCCCAGGAATCTGTGCCGGGTGTCGACTACGTGAGCATCACTATTCGCGAGGGTCGTGGCCGATTCCGCACGCTGGCTCCGACGGACCCGCTCGCCACCACGATCGACGATCTGCAGTACGAGCTCCGGCAAGGACCGTGCTACGAGGCCGCCATCCAGGGACTCAGCGCCGTCCATGCGGCCGACCTCGCCAATGACGAACGTTGGCCCGAGTACGGTCCCCGAGCAGCCGAGTTGGGGGTTGGCGCCCAGCTAGGGCTCTCACTGGCGGCCGACGAACGCTCGCATGCAGCTTTGAACCTGTACTCGACCCGAGTCGGTGGCCTGGACGACGCCGTCGATCTGGCGGAGCTGTTCGCCTCGCATGCCGCGCTGGTGATGGGGTACGCGCGCACGGTCAAGGACCTCGATGAGGTGATTGCGTCTCGTACGGTCATCGGGCAGGCCATCGGGATCCTGATGGAGCGTTACGACCTCGACGAGGACCGCGCTTTCGGCTTCCTCACCAGGGTCTCCCAGACGAGCAACGTGAAGCTGCGTCAGGTCGCCAAGGAACTCGTCGAGGCGGTCAACAGCAACCGAGACAGGGGAAATGGCCCCAAGCGGACCCGCTGAAGGGCCACAGGTATGGCGTGCGAGCGGTTCCTGACGCGTAAGGGGCATAGCCCGATCTAGTCATGTCGCTCAGACGATTCCGCACCGTACGCTGGGGAAATGAACGACGGGGAGCGGACAGGGTCGAGATCGGACACGTCCGATCCGCTGCTCCATGACCAGGACATGCTCGACGAGATCGACGTGCTGACCGAGCTCATCGTCACCGCCACGGCCAGCTACGGCCCACTCACCCAGCAGCGGATTGACGAGATCCTCGGTTTGCACCTGTCGATCCGCGACTCCGGACCAACGGTGAGCGGTGATCGACCTAGTGCCGACGTGGCGGAGCCTCGTGACCAACCAGGGGTCGGTCACGAGGCCCACTAGCGTGCCATACGCGTCGTCCGAGAATGAGTGGTCGATTCTCGCGCACAGCTACAGCTTGCCGCCAAGGTAACTCCGCTTCTGGAGTCGCTGCCAGAGCCCGATCGGGTGGTGTCGGGGATGCCGCATGTGCGCGTCGACTCTTCATGCGGTGTACGAGTAGGGACATAGATGGAGAAGCCGCAGGTCACCGGTTGATGACCTGCGGCTCTGTGGGGTGAGTGACGGGACTTGAACCCGCGACATCCGCGACCACAACGCGGCGCTCTACCAGCTGAGCTACACCCACCATGCGCACGCCTGGACCCTCGGACTCCAGCGGCGAGAAAGAAGTGTAGCGGCTCGTGAGCCTTGCTCAGTCCACCGGGGGAGGCGTCGCCGTGAGCGCCCCACCGTGCTCGGCAGCGAGGGTCTTGGCGGTCTCGGAATCAGGCCCGGGCGGGGGAACGAACACCGCGGCGCGGTAGTAGCGCAGCTCCTCGATGCTCTCTTGGATGTCGGCGAGGGCGCGGTGGTTGCCGCCTTTCGGCGGGCTCGCGAAGTATGCCCGCGGGTACCAACGTCGGGACAGCTCCTTGATCGACGAGACGTCGATGATCCGGTAGTGCAGGTGCGCCTCGAGCATTGGCATGTCACGCGTCAGGAAGAGTCGGTCGGTTCCGACGGAGTTGCCTGCCAACGGAGCTTTGCCGGCTTCGGGGACGAAGGCGCGAACGTAGTCGAGGACGATCTTCTCGGCGGTAGCCAGGTCGACACCAGCATCCAACTCGGTCAGAAGTCCCGAGCTCGTATGCATGTTTCGTACGACGTCGCCCATCTGCTCCAAGGCAGCCTCAGGTGGCTTGATCACCACGTCGACCCCTTCACCGAGCACATTGAGGTCGAAGTCAGTCACGAGGGCGGCCACCTCGATCAAGGCGTCGTCCTTGGTATCGAGGCCCGTCATCTCGCAGTCAATCCAGACCAACCTGTCGTTCACGTCGGACACCCTACGTGGTGCGCGTCACGTGAGCCCAACAGCGTGGACCGGTCACGCTCAGGCAAGTCCGCCAATGCCCTTGCCGATCATCACGGTGCCGATGACGAGGAGCAGCACCGTCATCACAGCGGCATTGTTCTGCACCAGCCACTCACGGAGTTCATTCAACGGCTTGTGCATCCGACCCGAGGCGAGGAGATAGCCGATCACTGGTACACCGACTGACGAGGCGGCGAGCATCGTGAACACGACAACAGCGATGACGACGTCTGCTGAATCGAGCTCTGCACCGCCGATCTCGACCCCCGCACCAACACACATCGCGAGGTTTTTCGGGTTGACGGCTGACAAGAGGAAGCCCAGCCCCAACGACTTCCCAACCGTCATCTTGTCCACGGCTTGCATCCAGGAGGGCAACGTCGGCGCTTCGCCTGCGGCGGGCCGAGAACGCCATTGCATGACTGCAAGCAGAAGCAGGAGAACACCGAGCGCCAGCTTGATCCACGAGGCGGCCGAAGATGGCTCATCGGCCGAACCCATGTCGGAGACGGAAACGAGAATGACGAAAATCACGGTCGCGATCGCGATTCCCGCGATCCACCCGAGCAGGAAGCCGACACTTGTCGAGCCCGCGCGGGGCGACAGCAGCATGAGGATCGCGGCGATGATGGGGATGGGACTGATCGCAACACCGACAGCTAACGGGAGCAGGGCGCCAATCACCTCACCCATCGCACGCTCCGATCTGCTCGACGTCGGGTCGAGTCTGGACGGGTTCTCAAGCGGGCGAGTCACCCAATTTCGGTGACCTCGCTCCCGCCACGTATCCGGCAGCATTGAGAGCCGCTGTGCAAGGTCGAGGTGGAGCTTGCACCTCGGTGCTGTCTTGTGTCCGACACCCGAGTTTCTCCGTCTTGGAAGCCGACTCGGTGACCCTTACTGATCAGGTTCAGAAATACCGCCTCACCCGGACAGGGTGAGCCTGAGTGCCTCTGCGGTGACAGCCACGATCACGTCACCCTGAGCACAAGATGGCAGTCGCGATGATCCGTCAATGAGTCGGGCAACCCGGATCTGGGGCGTGGGTCACGCGCGGCGTGGTCAGCCGGACAACGTCACTGCACGCCGTGTGTCGATCCCGGTTCCGAAGTCAGGGTCGCCGCCGCGGATGTGGACTTCGTGGGTGTTCGCCTTCGCGCAGTACAGCCGCAACTCGTCCGGCTCTCGCAGCTCGTCCGGGGTGAAGGCTCTGACGCCGGCGAACGAGGTGCGGAACGCTGCCGCGCAGCGTTCGGCGAGCTCCTCGTCCGGAACTTGCCCGGCCACTGCTGACATGTAGACCGCACGGCCTTGTCCTATCTCGGCGCTCGAGTCGAAGATCACGATACTGATATCCGGGTGCTCGGTGATGTTGCGGGAGTGATGCGACGTGGCTGAAGACACCCAGTAGAAGTCGGTGTAGTCAACGGGGCTGAAGTAGACGGGTGACACTCGTGGTTGTCCCGTCGGCTCCTGCGTTCCCAAAACCATGTAGCGATTGCTGTCGATGACCTCCCGCGCCATCTTCTCCAAGGTGCGCTCATCCGGCATAGCTCTGTTCCCCTCTGCGAGAAGCTGTTGGTCAGTCACACCATCATCCAGCAGTCAGGCTGTGTCCCAGTCTTCGCTTGCTGTGCTGACCGACACCATTCCGGGGAGTTCGCCGATCACGCCGACCAGCTGGGTCAGGGGTCGACCGCCTTCCACGCGGAGGTCGACCTGCTTGGCGATGCACGTGTAGTGCGCCGTGGAGCTAGATTCCCGGTGATGGTCTGATGATCTCCGTGGACTGGGAACAGGCTTTCGCGGCCGGACATGTTCTGGCCGCGGTCTCAGCCTTAAGGACGGGTGCCACTGTTCTCCTGTTGCCCAAAGGCACGCACACCCACCGAGTGATCGGAACCGTTTACGTCGTTGCGCTTGTTCTGGTGAACGCGGTTGCGTTGTCGTTGCATCGAGAGAACAGCTTCGGTGTGTTCCATGCGTTGGCGGTGGTCAGCTGGTCACGATTGCTGTCGGGCTCTCGCCTCTGCTCCTCGGCATGAGATCACCTGCGGTCATCGCCACCCACGCCTACTGCATGACCTGGTCGTACGCCGGTTTGGTCGCGGCCGGATGCGGACAACTCACCGTCGCTGTTGGTCAAGACCTTGAGGCGTGGGTTGTTCCGGTAGCAATTGCCGCAGTGTTGTCCATCTGCAGCGTCGTCATCTTCAGGAGAGTGCCGTCCATCCTCGATCGCGTGCTGGCTGGCCGATGATCTGGGCAGCCCGCAGGTCAATCGCGGGTTTCGAGGTTGGTGCGCCCGGCAGGATTCGAACCTGCGACCGTCGGATTAGAAGTCGGTGCGCCCGGCAGGATTCGAACCTGCGACCGTCGGATTAGAAGTCCGATGCTCTATCCAGCTGAGCTACGAGCGCGTGCCCCATGCTGACTGGGCCGTCGAAAGTCTACTGAGCGAGATCACGGCGCGTGAGGCACTCGGCTCAAGGGCGGCGGGATCGAGAGCGCCCAGGTAATCTTTGTTGGTGACCTCCGCGACGCTGACGCCGACCGAACCCGTCGCGCCACGCGTTCCCGCCGGGGCTCGCCGCTTCGGCACCGCGCTGAACTCCATCACCATCACCATGGTGAGCCTGGTGTTCGCTGCAGCCCTCTTCGTCGACCTCCATGACGTCATCGGATACACCGCCTTCTGGTGGGCGCTGCTTTTTGCGTTCGCTCCAGTCCTTCCGCTCACGGCCGTCTTCGTCTGGCTGGACCGGTTGCGACCCGAACCCGTCTGGCTGCTTGTCATCGCGCTGGCCTGGGGCGCGCTCGTGGCGACGTACACCGCACTCAAACTCAACGGTTGGTTGGCTGAGCAGATCGGTGATGTGTATGGCGCGACACCGCGTAGCGCGATCTTCATTGCTCCCTGGGTCGAGGAGACCACCAAGGCCGCGGTCATCTTCGCGATCGTGTACTGGCGTCGACATGACTTCAACGCCGTCGTCGCCGGTGTCATCTACGGCGGACTCACGGGGATCGGCTTCGCGTTCACCGAGAACATCGTCTACTACGGCCAGTTGTTCCAGGGCATCCGCAACGCTGGCGGAGAGTCGTCGGAGGCACTTCACGCTGTGCGCGACCTCTTCCTCTGGCGTGGCGTGGAGGCTCCCTTCATTCACCCGATGTTCACCATGCTCACCGGCCTAGGCATCGGCATCGCCGTGCGCTATCGACACATCGGCGTACGCATCCTGGCCCCGGTCGCAGGTTTCTGTGCGGCGGTCCTGCTTCACATGGGCTACAACTCGGTCGCGTCGTTCGCCGCCGGCGACAGCTTGCGGGCCGTCTATGCCGCGATCCTGCTGCCGACACTGTTTACTCTGCTGGCCATCGTCCTCGTCGTACGACGTCATGAGCGCCTGGTGATCGCCGCCCGCCTCAACGACTACACCGCCTTCGGTTGGCTCAAACCTGAGCATGTCCCCTACATCGTGTCGCGGTCTGGCCGGCAGCAGGCTCGGCAGCACGTGAAGCAGTTCGGCAAGACCGAACGTCGCCGGCTTCGAGCGTTCCAGCGCACTGGGGTAGATCTCGGTGTGCTCAGGGACCGTCTTGTTCGCGGCGTCGCGGGACCTTCGGAGCTGCCGCGCGAACGCGAACTGATCGCCACCATGCGTTCCTACCGAGGTCGCGTGATGCTGCCTGAAAAAACCGATGGTTCAGCGTCGGAAGTGTTGGCGCCCACCTCAAGCTGGTAGGCCCTAAACTGCAATTCACTATGGCAAATGGTGATCCGCCAGAGCAGGCTAGGGAGTGCGCGTGAGCGAGCTCGGTCCCCCCACCGAGCTTCTTGGCGTCTTGGTGCGCCTGCGACAAACACTGGTGGACAACCAGCTCCCGTTCGAAGCCGGTGACGCCGATGCGGCTCGTCTCGAACGCTCCAATCTCATCAAGCAGCTCGACGACTACGTCATCCCGCGCCTGATCCAGATCGAGGCACCGCTGCTCACGGTCGTCGGCGGGTCGACCGGCGCAGGCAAGTCGACGCTGGTGAACTCGCTCGTCGGCCGCCGGGTCAGCGAACCAGGAGTGCTGCGGCCGACCACCCGGTCACCCGTGCTGGTGCACAATCCCGAGGATTCCGACTGGTTCAGCGCTGACCGACTGCTGCCCGACCTTGAGCGGACCTACCGGGCTACGGGCGACCACGCCACCTTGCAGCTGGTCCCCACCCACGACCTGCCGGCCGGACTAGCAATCCTCGATGCGCCTGACGTCGACTCGGTCGAAGAGCGCAACCGAGAGCTCGCCGCGCAGCTGCTCGCGGCCGCTGACCTCTGGTTGTTCGTCACCTCAGCGGCACGCTATGCCGACCAAGTGCCGTGGGAGTTTCTCAAGGCCGCGGCCGAACGGAGTACGGCGGTCGCCGTCGTACTCGACCGCACCACCCCCAAGGCGGTTCGTGAGGTCAGCAGCCACCTCGCTCGCATGCTCACCTCGCGCGGTCTGGGAGACTCGCCGCTCTTCACCGTGCCTGAGATGACTGTCGACGAAGCCGGCCTACTGCCCCGAGATGCGGTGGCCTCGATCCGTGAGTGGCTCGACAGGTTGGCCGCCGACGGTGACGCCCGGTCGATCGTCATCCAGAAGACGCTCGACGGTGCTGTCGCCTCACTCGGACACCGCACGCGCGGTGTCTCTGAGGCTCTCGCGACCCAGGAGCAGGTGTCGTCCCAGCTCCGTTCGGATGTTGTGAGGGCGTATGCCGACAGCCTGGCTGCGGTCGCTGATGCCACGCAGGACGGCACGTTGTTGCGCGGCGAGGTGCTGGCCAGGTGGCAGGAGTTCGTCGGAACTGGTGAGCTGATGCGCAGTCTCGAGGACCGTGTTGGTCGGCTACGTGACCGCCTGCTCACTGCTGCTCGCGGCAAACAGCAGCCGGCACAGGCGGTCACGGTCGCGGTCGAGTCCGAACTCGAGACGCTGATCGTGGAACATGCCGAGTCTGCCGCCGAACGCGCCGCACTGGCGTGGCTGTCGCTGCCGGCGGGAGCCCAGCTGCTTGACTCCGGGCCCGGCGACCTCGGACGCGCATCGCGAGACCTGCGTGGCAAGGCGGAGCAGACCGTCCGCGACTGGCAGGCCGGCGTTCTCGAACTCGTCCGCAGCGAGGGCAGCAACCGACGGGCGACCGCCCGTTTTCTGGCTTACGGCGTCAACGGCCTCGCCGTCGCGTTGATGATGGTGATCTTCGTGTCCACGGCCGGGGTGACGGGGGCCGAGGTGGGCGTTGCCGGCGGCACGGCGGTCGTCGGGCAGAAGATCCTCGAGGCCGTGTTCGGCGATCAGGCTGTACGACGGCTGGCTGAGGCCGCACGCAGAGACCTCCACCGGCGGGTCGAGGTGTTGTGGACCCAAGAACGGCAACGCTTCCTCGACGTACTCGACAAAGATGCGGTCCACCCTGGGGCAGCCGACCAGCTGTTGACGCTGTCTCGTGAAGTCGACGACGTTCGATGGGCGGAGGCGCAGACATGACCGCCCTTGTCGAGACCCTGCTCAAGGCGTCCGGTCGAGGGTCTGACGTGGTCGACCGAGTCGGAGGGCTCGCGGATGCCGTGGAAGCGGCTCGCGGGCGCCTCGACCAGCAGCTTGTCGACGATGCCCAGGCCATCGTCGAGCGGGCCGGTGCACGGCTGCGCTTGTCAGGCGACCACACCGTGGTGGCGCTCGGCGGAGCGACTGGCTCGGGCAAGTCGTCGATCTTCAACATCCTGTGCGGGCTCGACCTTGCCGCAGTAGGCGTCAAGCGGCCTACGACCTCATGGGCTCTTGCCTGCGCGTGGGGCCCCGAGGGTGCGAGCGAGCTGCTCGACTGGCTCGGCATCCCAGCCCGCCACCAGATCGACCGCGTCGGCTTGCTCGACCAGTCTGCTGAAGACCGCGATCTCAACGGTCTGGTGCTGCTCGACCTGCCCGACCACGATTCCACGGAGGTTTCCCACCACCTCGAGGTCGACCGGCTGGTCAAGCTGGCCGACGTGCTCATCTGGGTGCTCGACCCGCAGAAGTACGCCGACGCGGCAGTCCACGACAGGTTCCTTCGACCGCTGAGCTCACATGCCGACGTGATGATGATGGTGCTCAACCACCTCGACGAGATTCCGCCCGACCAGGTCGAGCCCGCTGTCGACGACGTACGACGTCTGCTCACCCTCGATGGGCTCGGCGAGGTTCCACTCTTTGCCACGTCCGCCACGCGAGGCGATGGCATGCCTGAGTTGCGCGAGGCGTTGGTCCAACGCGTCGCTGGGAAGAAGTACGCGAGGGAACGGCTGACCGCCGACGTCAAGGCCGTCGCCGCCAGGATCGCGGAGAAGACCGGATCGGCTCAGCCCGGCGACATCAAAGACGTGAGCCGTGGCGAGTTGCTCGATGCCTGCGCTGACGCGGCCGGCGTCCCGATCGTGGTCGACGCGATCCACACCACCTCACTCATGCGCGCACGCCAAGCGACCGGCTGGCCGGTGACCAAGTGGCTGGCCCGTTTCCGACCTGACCCGCTGCGCCGGCTCCACCTCGAAGGCCTTGCCGGCAAGGCGGACTCCACCCCGCCCGGACGGCACCGGCTCGGCCACACATCGATCCCCGAGCCCACGCAGGTGCAGCGCGCTCGAGTCGACGGGGCGGTGCGTTCCGTTGCGGACACCGTCACCGAGGGGATGGCCAAGCCGTGGGCGACCGCGGTCCGCGCGGCTTCGCTGTCCCGGCTGGATGACTTCGCCGACGCCCTCGACAAGGCCGTCGCAGGCACGGACATGGGCGTCCATCGCAACCCGCGCTGGTGGACCTTCGTGCGAGTCCTGCAATGGCTGCTGTTCCTCACGGCGGTCGGCGGTGGGTTGTGGCTCCTTTCGCTGGCGTTCTTTGACTTCCTCCAACTGCCCGAGCCGAGCCGCGTCGAGTGGCAAGGGTTCCCGGTGCCGACCATGATGCTGCTCGGGGGAGTGGTGATCGGAATTCTGGTGGCAGTCGGCTGCCGTTGGGCGGCGCGGGTGTCCGCGCGACGCCGCGCAGCCCGGGCAGATGCGCGGCTTCGGTCCGCCATTGAGGCCGTCGCGGACGAACTCGTCGTGGAGCCCATGCGCAACGAGGTCGAGGCCTACAACCGCTGTCGCGACGGGGTCAAAGCCGCGCTCAAACGCTGAGCCGTTTCCACAGTTCTCTGCATCCGGTTCGGTTCTCCACAGACAGTCCGCCGGCGTGCGCTGCAAGTCCGTCCTGCCGAAGAGACTCGTGTCAGACGCGACTGACAGGAGAACTGATGACAGACACCGTGTTGCACATTATCGGCCATGTTGGCACTGACGTGGACCATCGCAAGGTCGGCAGCGGCATCGATCTCAGCACGTTTCGCCTGGCGACCACTCCACGCAGGTGGGACCGAAATCAACGCCAGTACATCGACGGGACGACGACCTGGTTCACCGTCCAGTGCTGGCGAAGTCTCGCAATTCACACCCGCGACTCGATTCGCCGAGGCGACCCTGTGGTCGTCATCGGAAAGCTCAAGACCGAGGAGTGGACGAAGGACGACGTCCGCAACTCCCGGATCATTCTCGAGGCTGTCACCGTCGGGCACGACCTGACCCGCGGCGTCAGCTCATTCCGCAAGACGCCGAGGCAGGTCGAGGCGACCGTCGACGACTCAGCAGCGGTGCGTGAAGCGCTCGAGGACATCGAGAGCGTCGAACCGGTTCCCTACAGGGAGGAGGAGGTTCCCGACAACGGACTACGCAGTGCCTCGTGAGCTGCGAGCGCGGGGTGAATGAGGCGTGATGGCGCCGGTGGATTGGGAGACAGCGGTCCCGTCGTCGTAGGCTTCGTGATCATGGCTGACTACGTCTTTACCTTGCGCAATGTGCGAAAAGCCCTTGGCGACAAGGTCGTCCTCGACAACGTCACGTTGTCCTTCCTCCATGGCGCCAAGATCGGTGTGGTGGGCCCCAACGGCACCGGCAAGTCCACCATGGTCAAGATCATGGCGGGCCTCGAGCAGCCGTCGAACGGCGACGCGATCCGTGACCCCGATGCCACCGTGGGCATCCTGCTGCAGGAGCCTCCGCTGACCGAGGGCAAGACCGTCCTCGAAAACGTCGAGGAAGCGGTTGCCGACACGAAGGGCAAGCTCGACCGCTACAACGAGATCTCCGTCGAACTCGCCGACCCTGACGCCGACTACGACAAGCTGCTCGCTGAGATGGGCGAGCTCCAGACCGATCTCGACCACGCCAGCGCGTGGGACATGGACTCCCGGCTTGACCAGGCGATGGATGCGCTGCGCTGCCCACCCGCCGACGAGCTCGTCGACAAACTGAGTGGCGGCGAACGTCGCCGGGTGGCGCTGTGCAAGCTGCTTCTGCAGCAACCTGACCTGCTGCTGCTCGACGAGCCCACCAACCACCTCGACGCCGAGAGTGTCCAGTGGTTGGAGCAACACCTTTCGGCATACCCGGGCTGCGTCCTCGCGATCACCCACGACCGGTACTTCCTCGACAACGTCGCCCAATGGATTCTCGAGCTCGACCGCGGCAAGGCGCACCCCTATGAAGGCAACTACTCCACCTACCTCGAGACCAAGCGCGACCGGCTCGTCGTCGAAGGCCGCAAGGACGCGAAGCGGCAGCGCATCTTGGAACGCGAGCTCGAATGGGTGCGGTCCAACCCGAAGGCCAGGCAAGCGAAGAGCAAGTCGAGGCTGGCCCGCTACGAAGAGTTGGCTACTGAGGCAGAGCGAGGTCGCAAGGTCGACCTGCAAGAGATCAACATCCCTGCGGGTCCACGCTTGGGGGACGTCGTGCTGGAGGCGCGTGGGCTTTCCAAGGGCTACGGCGATCGCAACCTGATGCACGATCAGACGTTCACGCTTCCGAGAGCCGGCATCATCGGCGTGGTCGGGCCCAACGGCGTGGGCAAGACCACGCTGTTCCGGATGATCACGGGCGAGGAGCAGCCCGACAGCGGGGAGCTCCGGATCGGCGAAACGGTCAAGATCTCTTACGTCGACCAGAGCCGGGGCGGACTCGACCCCAGTAAGAACGTCTGGGAGGTCGTCTCCGATGGTCTCGACCACATCAAGGTCGCCAACTTCGAGATGCCGAGCCGCGCCTACATCGCGTCGTTCGGGTTCAAGGGACCTGACCAGCAGAAGCGCGCCGGCATTCTGTCCGGCGGCGAGCGCAACCGTCTCAACCTCGCGCTCACGTTGAAGATGGGTGGCAACCTGCTGCTGCTCGACGAGCCGACCAACGACCTCGATGTCGAGACTCTGCAGTCACTCGAGGACGCACTCCTGGAGTTCCCGGGCTGCGCGGTTGTGATCTCCCACGACCGGTGGTTCCTCGACCGGGTCGCTACCCACATCTTGGCGTGGGAGGGTGACGACGAGGATCCCGCCAAGTGGTTCTGGTTCGAGGGCAACTTCGCTGACTACGAGACGAACAAGATCGAGCGCCTCGGTGTCGAGGCGGCGCGGCCGCACCGGGTGACCCACCGTCGGCTCACCCGCGACTGAGCCCGCGCCTTGCGGCTGGTCTCAATCAGACCTGCCGCCGGTGAGGATCGGATCGGGCGCTCCGGTTTCGAGTACGTCGGCCACGGTCGCGAACGCGCGGCCGACAGCCAGCAGGTCATCGCCTTCGACCACGTCAATCAGGCTGGCACGCACCGACTCGACGTGGCTGGGCGCTGCCTCGACGAGGAGCGCTTGACCCTTTTCGGTCAGCATCGCGAACACCCCACGGCCGTCCTCGGCGCACTGGCGGCGATGGACGAGGCCCGCACGTTCCATCCGGGCGATCGTGTGAGTGATGCGGCTGCGGGAGTTCTTCACAGAGTCCGCAAGCTCGGCCATCCGGAGCCGGTGGTCGGGCGCTTCTGACAAACGGACGAGAATCTCGTACTCTGGGAGGGAGATATCGTGGTTTTCTCGTAGATCGCGATCCAGACGCTCCATCAGAAGCGTTGTCCCGACGAGGTAGGCGCGCCAAGCTTGCTGCTGGTCCCTGTCTAGCCACCGAGTCTTCATGCATTCAGCATACTCGGGAATAGTTGACTCTTCAATCATGTTGTGTCTAGTATTCAACAACAAGTTGAACTCTCAACTATGAGGAGCACCCACACCATGACGACCACCGCTATTTCCCGGTTCGAAGGCCTCACTGCTGGCCGGTGGACCATCGACGCCAGCCACTCCGAAGTCGGCTTTACCGTCCGGCACCTGATGAGCAAGGTGCGCGGCCAGTTCCGCCAGTTCGAGGGCATATTGACCATTGCGGACAACCCTTTTGAGTCCTCCGCCGTTGCCACGATCGACCTCAGCTCGGTCGACACCCGCAATGAGGACCGCGACAACCACCTGCGCTCCAGCGACTTCTTCTCCGTCGAGTCGACACCGACGATGACGTTCGAGAGCACGTCGGTCCGTGAAGAGGACGGCGACCTGATCGCTACCGGCAACCTCACCATCAAGGACGTCACGAAGCCGGTGGAGCTCAAGCTCGACTACCTCGGCACCGGCATTGACCCGTGGGGCGGAAGCCGGGTCGGCTTCGAGGCCACCACGACGATCAGCCGCAAGGACTGGGGCGTCAACTTCAACATCCCGCTCGAGGGCGACAAGGTGATGATCGGTGACAAGGTCAACATCGTCATCGCAGTCGAAGCCGTCCTCCAAACCTCCTAACCACGAGGCATCCAAAGAAGCACCCACGCAACCGGCCCGGTCTGCTCCGTCAGGAGCAGGCCGGGCTTCGGCGTTGAGCAAGCACCCACGACCACTGTTACGCGAACCCCAGCACCAACAACGGTCACATCACAACGAGCCCCAGCCCCGGTTCTCCCTTCCCGCGTCACAAGGAAGGGCGACAAGCGGCGGGTGGCAGACGAAATCCAACGGAGCGACGGGGGCGCGAGCGAGGACCCGAAGCGCCGTCAAAGAGCGAAGCGAAGGCGCGAGGGCCCGATCGCGCCAACGGCGCGGCCACCAGGTCAGGAAAGCCGCTCGACGATCATCGCCATACCCTGGCCGCCACCTACGCACATCGTGATCAACCCGATCGACTTGTCGTGGAAGTCCAACGAGTTGAGCATCGTCGCCTGCAGACGAGCCCCCGTCATGCCGAACGGGTGGCCGACGGCAATGGCGCCGCCGTTGACGTTGAGCTTGTCGATGTCGATCCCGAGATCTTGGTACGACGGAACGACCTGGGCGGCGAACGCCTCGTTGATCTCGACCAGGTCGATGTCGTCCATCGTCATACCGGCGCGACCCAACGCCTGCTCGCTCGCCTCGACTGGACCCAGCCCCATGATCTCGGGCGACAGGGCGCTCACGCCGGTCGCGACGATCCGCGCCAGCGGTCTGACGCCAAGCTCTGCAGCTTTGGTGTCGCTCATGATGATGACTGCGGCGGCACCGTCATTCAGCGCGCAGCAGTTGCCGGCGGTGACGAGTCCGTCTGGGCGGAACACCGGTTTGAGCTGCGCCACCGCTTCGTAGGTGACGCCAGCGCGTGGACCGTCATCCTTGCTGACGACGGTGCCGTCGGGCAGCGTGACCGGGACGATCTCACGCTCCCAAAAGCCCGCAGCGATCGCCTTCTCCGCGAGGTTTTGGCTTCGCACGCCGAACTCATCGAGTTCTTGCCGGCTGATGCCGCGCGATTGCGCGAGATTTTCCGCGGTCTGTCCCATCGGGATGTAGATGTCGGGCAGTATTCCGTCGACCCGCGGGTCACTCCACGGCTCCAGGCCGCCTTCGGAAGAGACGTTGGTGCGGTGACGCGCCTCGTTGAAGAGCGGGTTCTGGGTGTTCGGGTGGCTGTCGGAGTTTCCGTTAACGTAGCGCGAGACCGTCTCGACACCCGCTGAGATGAACACGTCTCCTTCGCCGGCCTTGATGGCATGAAGCGCCATCCGCGAGGTCTGGACGCTCGACGAGCAGTAGCGGGTGATGGTCGTACCAGGCAGGAAGTCGTAGCCGAGGAGTACGGCGACCACCCGCGCCATGTTGAAGCCCTGCTCGCCACCGGGGAGACCGCACCCCAGCATCAGGTCGTCGATGTCGACCGGGTCGAGCTCCGGGACCTGCGTCAGCGCTGCGGTGACCATCGAGGCGGCCAGGTCGTCAGGACGGAGCGCGGTGAGCGATCCTTTGCCGGCGCGACCGATCGGCGAGCGGGCGGTGGCGACGATGACTGCTTCTGGCATGAGATCCTCCGGGCGGTTTGCAATACGAGGTGGAGCCGGGTGTCACCGTGTCACCCTGATGCGCCCTTTGCAAAGATGAGTTGTGACCCGACACGTGTTCCTCCTGAAGCCTCGCTGGTCTGACCTCGACGCCTACAACCACGTCAACAACGTCACCTGGCTCGAGTACCTGCAGGAGGCTCGCGTCGACATGCTGTTCGTGCATGCTCCGGCGCGGGGTGCCGAAGGGCTCGCTGAGGGTGTGCTGGTTGTCCGAGCCGAGATCGAGTACAGGCGGCCGATGGTCTTCCGTCAGCAGCCGTATCCCGATCGAGATGTGGGTGTCGAAGGTTGGCGGCGCGTCGTTCACGGTGAGCTATGAGATTGCCGACGATGACGGCGACGGCAACCGGACGCTCTACGGCCGGGCGCGCACTGTGCTGGCTCCGGTCGACCTGACCACTGGGGGGCCGCGTCGGTTGTTAGAGATCGAGCGTGACGTGCTGCATGCCTTGCTGGAAGGACCCTGACGACGGTGGTGTAGGCGCGTCAGATCAGCGACGGGCCAGTGCTCGGCGACTCTTCGTCGAACGTGTTGACGAGGAAGTGCGCCGCTCGGACGATGTACTCCCAGAACTGTTGCTTGTGCTCTGGAGACATCCCGGACTCTTCCAGCGCCGTGTGCATGTGGGCGAGCCAGCGGTCACGGGCGGCCGGCGTGACCGCGAACGGTGCATGCCGCTGGCCGAGTCTCGGATGGCCTCGGGTGTCGGAGTACGTCGTCGGACCGCCCCAGTACTGCTCGAGAAACATCCGGAAGCGCTCTGCGGCTGGACCGAGGTCTTCTTCGGGATACAGCGCACGCAACACCGGGTCTGACTCGACTCCGGCGTAAAACCGGTCGACGAGACGGACGAAGGTCTCGTGACCCCCGACCGCGTCGTAAAAGGTTTGTTCTTGCGATGCCGTCACCCGCCAATTGTCTCAGGACGGCATCCCCGCAACGGCAGTGCCACCTTGCCCGAGGCAGGATGTGAGGTGACACGTCCACCACGCATCACGTCTCTTGGAGGTCCAGATGGCCACGACACGCATTGCCAACGCGCACTGGGAGGGCTCACTCATCGAGGGCAAAGGCACCGTCTCGCTCGACTCGTCTCACTTGGGTCAGTTCGACGTCACCTGGGCCGCGCGGACGCAGACCCCGGAGGGCCGTACCAGTCCCGAAGAGCTCATCGCCGCTGCCCACTCGACCTGCTTCAGCATGGCGCTGTCGCATGCGCTCGCGGGAGACGGCCATGCGCCGCAGGAGGTCGACACCAAAGCGGAGGTCGACTTCCAGCCAGGTGAGGGGATCACCGAGATCAGGCTCACGGTTCGAGCCCACGTCGAAGGGCTGAGCAACGACGAGTTCGTCGCGTTTGCAGAAGACGCCAAGAAGAACTGCCCGGTGTCGCAAGCGCTCGCGCCACGACGATCAAGGTGGACGCCGCTCTCAAGGACTAGCCCAGCGCTCGGCGGATCGACGTCAGGAAGTTGGCGGGTCGACGGGGTCGGAGGCGGGCTCAGGTTCAGGCGAGTTTCGGTGCCAGACCATTCGCTGCGGTAGCGGGATCTCGATCCCTTCCTCGTCGAAGCGGTCCTTGATGCGTTCGCGCATCTCCCGCGCGACGCTCCACTGCTCCAGCGGTGCGGTCTTGAGCACCACCCGGACGATGACTCCGTCCGGGTCCCAGCGCTCGACCCCCCAGACCTCAGGCTCCTCGAGAATCTGCGCCTCGTACTCCGGGTCTTCCCAGAGATCATGCGCGACCTCCCGGAGCATGTCGCGCACCCGCGTGAGGTCCTCGGAGAAGGCGACCGGGATGTCGAGCACGGTCCGAGCCCAGTTCTGGCTCATGTTGCCGACCGCGAGGATCTCACCGTTCCGGACGTACCAGACTGTGCCGTTCACATCGCGAAGCCGAGTTACTCGTAGGCCAACTGCCTCGATGGTGCCCGTCGCCGGACCGACGTCGACCGAGTCGCCAACGCCGTACTGATCCTCCAAGATCATGAAGATGCCGCTGAGGAAGTCCTTGACGAGGCTCTGGGATCCGAAACCGAGCGCGACGCCGAGGATGCCGGCGCTGGCGATCAGCGGGGCGATGTTGTAGCCGAGCTCCGCGATGATCATGAAGATGACGATCGCCACCATGACGCCAGTCGTGATGCTCTTGAGAAGTCCACCCATGGTGGCGGCCCGTTGTTGGCGCCGCTCGGCGATCGCCGCGTTGTGCTCGAGGAACATCTGCGGGACCCGGCCGGCGATGACGCCCGGCACGGTGCCTTCGCTGGCGCGCTTGGTGAGTCTGTCGATAGCCCGGTGGGCGACCCAACGGATCACGATGGCGATGACGATGAGCAAGGCGATCGACAGCGGTTTGGCGATCAGCCAGTTGGAGGCTTTGGCGAGCCACTCGCTGTTGGTCGTGTCCTCGACGTACTGGCAGAGGTCGTCTCCGTCGCCGCAGGCTTCAGCAAGGATCAAGGCTTCATCCTTTCCTGTCAGACAGCTCCGCGGCGAGCCGTGCACCCACGACCGTACACAAGCCGTCAGCGAGTACGGTTAGTGCCGTGAAAGATCCCGCCTATCTTGCAGACACCCCGTCTACCTGGCCAGATCCAGAGCCGATGTCGACCCTGCACGCGCTGCTTGTCTTCGTCGGTATCCCGTTGCTGATCTTTGTCGTGATCACGCTCCTCGTCATGGCTCCGTCTCTTGCGAAGGGACCGCGTTACCGGCCCAGCCAGCAGTGGGACGCTGACGCGGAGTGGTTCGGCTTCCCCGGAGTCGAAGGCAGCGCGGGCTCGCGGACTCAGCAGATCGAGCCCTCATCGTCGAGTGCGTCCGATAAGCCCCAGGACACGACGGGCGGCGCCAGTGCCCGCTGGTGACGCCTTTACGGCGGTGCAGCGCCAAGAGATCGCGAAGGCGATCCACGACGCCGAACGAGTGTCTGGACGCACCTTTTCCGTACATGTCGGGCCGTCCGAAGGTGACCCTCGGTCCTTCGCCGAGCGGCTGCATGCGTCGATGATCGACCCGCCCAGGAGTGTGCTGATCCACGTCGACCCGCATGCACGAAGCCTGGAGATCATTACCGGATCGCAGGTACGCCGCAGCCTCACCAACCGTCAGGCCGCGCTTGCCGCGATCACGATGCAGACCGCGTTCACCACGGGCGACCTGACCCGAGGTCTGATGGCCGGACTGCAACAGCTCGCCCCGCTGGCGAGGCCTGAACCCTCGCTGCACACCGATACCCCGTAGCCGGTTTGGCGTGACCCATACCCAGGTCCCGACTGAACCGAAGCCTCGCCGCTCTCCGCACGCGATCACGCTGCGCCGAGTTCTTCCGCAGGTGATTCTCATAGCTTGCGTCTATGGGCTCTACAGTCTTGGCCGATACCTCGCAGCGCAGCACATGGGAGCCGCGTTTGCTCACGCCGACCAGGTATGGCGACTGGAGCGCTGGCTGGGCCTGCCCAACGAACAACATCTGCAAGAGACGGTGCGAGGCTGGCCGCACGTGATCCACGCCGCCAACGTCTACTACCGAGACGTTCATTTCACCGTGACGTTCGCGTTGCTCGGATGGCTCTGCTGGTTCCGTGAAGCGACGTACGGATGGATTCGTAACACGCTGATCGCCTCGACCGTCGCAGCGCTGGCTCTCCACTTCAGCTATCCGCTTGCGCCGCCCTGGATGATGCAGAGGCTGGGATTCGTCGACACGGGTGCCGCCAACAGCCTCACCAACCAGTACGCCGCCATGCCTAGCTTGCATGTGGGATGGGCGCTGCTCGTGGCAGTCGGCATCGTCGCTGCCTGTCGCACTCGCTGGCGCTGGCTCGTTGTTGCTCACCCGGTGGCGACGCTGCTGGTGGTTGTCGTCACCGCCAACCATTACTGGCTCGACGGTTTCGTCGGGATCGCGATCGTGGTCGTCGGCCTGGTGACTTTCCGACCCAAGCGGCGTACGTGGGCGGACTAGGCCTGAGCGTCCCTCGCCTGCGCTGACAGGGCACGGGCGATGTCGTCACGACCTTCGGAGACGAGCCGACGGGCAGCCGGGTTCGCTTTGCTCGAGGACAACCAGGCATCGGTGGTGTCGAGCGTCTCCTGCGTGGTCAAGGTGATCGGGAACATGGCGCCGAGCACCGTCGATGCGTGATGCACGCCCCGCTCCTCCCAGATCGTCTCGGCCGCCTTGAGGTACTTCGGCAGGTAGTCGCGGAGTACGTCGTCCTGGCCAGGCTGGTTGAAGCTCAACGCGATGCTGCGCATCGTCTCGTTGGCGATGTCGTCACGCTCCACCGCCTCGCGCCACGCGTGCGCCTTGGCCTCAGGAGTCGGCATGGCCGCGCGGGTGGCCGCGGCTCGTTCCTGACCTGAGATGGTCATGTCGCGGTCGAGTTCCGCGTCGACGGCCTCGTCGTCGACACGCCCTTCACGCGCGAGGCCGTTGAGCAGCTGCCAGCGCAGGTCGGTGTCGACGGTCAGCCCTTCGAGCGTCTTCGTGCCGTCGAGGAGTCCGGAGAGCAGGCCGATTGCCTCGTCGGAGTGCGCCGCAAGCGCGAGCCCACGGACGAATGCGAGTTGTTGGTCGCTGCCGTCTTCGGCGGCCTTGACGAGCTCAAGCAGTCCGGCTTCCCATCGATCGGCGACCGCGGCCCGGTTCTCGGGCGCGGTGAACTGAGAGACAGCTTGGCCCGTGCGGGCGACAAGTGAACGCACCGCGAACAGGTCGGACTCGACACCGATGCCTCGCAGGACGAGCTCGACCCAGTCGGTGGCTCGCATCTCTGCGTCGCGTGTCATGTCCCACGCCGCTCCCCACGACAAAGCGCGGGGGAGTGAGTCGTCGAACGTGTCGATATGGCCGACAATGGTGGCGAGCGAACGGTCGTCGAGACGCACCTTGGCGTAGGTGAGGTCGCCGTCGTTGAGCAGTACGAGGTCGGGCTGCTTCTGCCCGACAAGTTCCGGGACCTCGGTCTCGTTGCCTGCGACATCGATCTCGGTGCTCGAGCGGCGTACGAGCCGGGAGTCCACCAGGTCGTAGAGGCCGACCGCGAGGCGATGCCGGCGAAGTGTCGGGAACTCTGGATGCGCTGTTTGCTCGACCTTGAAAGACGTGAAGTCGCCTTCGGCACCGACGTCGAAGATCGGACGCACGGTATTGACCCCTGAGGTCTGCAGCCACTCCTTGGTCCACGAGCCGAGCTCGCGTCCGGAGGTCTCCTCGAGAGCCTTCAGCAGGTCGATCAGCTCGGTGTTTCCGAACGCATGCCGATCGAAGTAGGTGCGCAGACCCGCGAAGAACTCGTCCTGTCCCACCCAGGCAACGAGCTGACGCAGTGCAGAGGCGCCTTTGGCATACGTGATCCCGTCGAAGTTGACCTCGACGGCTTCGAGATCGTAGTTGTCGGCAGCGATCGGGTGGGTCGACGGAAGCTGGTCTTGCCGGTAGGCCCAGGTTTTGCGGGCGTTGCAGAAGTTCGTCCAGGCCTCGTCGTACTGGGTCGCCGCCGTGGACGCTTGGTGTGAGGCCCACTCGGCGAACGACTCGTTGAGCCAAAGGTCGTCCCACCACTTCATCGTGACGAGGTCGCCGAACCACATGTGTGCCATCTCGTGCAGGATCGTGTTGGCCCGACCCTCGTAGGCGGCCCGGGTCTGACGGCTGCGGTAGATGTACTCGTCGCGGAAGGTCACGCAGCCGGCATTCTCCATCGCGCCCATGTTGTACTCCGGGACGAAGAGCTGGTCGTACTTCCCGAACGGGTACGCCATGTCGAAGACGTCCTCGAAGTACGCGAAGCCTTGCTTCGTCACCTCGAAGATGTCGTCCTTGTCGAGGTGCTGAAGGAGCGACTCCCGCAAGAAGATGCCGAGCGGGATATCCCCTCGCTTGCCCTGGTAGGTGTCGCGCACGACGGCGTATTCCCCGGCGACCAGCGCCGTGATGTAGGTCGACATCCGCTTCGTCGGCTCGAAGTGCCAGACCGACCGACCGAGACCCAGGTCCTCGGGCTCAGGCGTCGGGGAGTTCGACACGACCTCCCAGTGCGAAGGGGCGGTGACATGGAATGTGAAAGCACCCTTGAGGTCGGGCTGCTCGAACGTCGTGAACACGCGCCGAGCGTCAGGCACCTCGAACTGGGTGTAGAGGTAGACGAGCTTGTCGGCTGGGTCGACGAAGCGGTGGAGGCCTTCCCCCGAGTGGCTGTAGCCGCAGTCGGAGACGACCTTGAGTTCGTTGTCGGCCTCGAGGTTGTCGAGCCTGATGCGGCTGTCGGCGTACGACGCGAGGATCGATCGCCCTGCCGTTGAGCGTGATCTCGTGGACGGTGGCTCCGACGAGGTCGGCGAAAGTCGACGCGCCAGGCTCGGTGCAACTGAACCGTAGGACCGTAGTCGAGCCGAACGTGGACTCCGAAGTGGTCAGGTCAAGGGTGATGTCGTACGTCGAGACATCGAGGATGCGGGCGCGCTCAGCGGCCTCATCACGAGTGAGGTTGATCCCAGGCATGGCGACATCCTCGCACGCGAACTGAGGAATGCCGCACCGGGATTGTGCGTTGTGATTGAGTTGAGAGGTTGAGTCCGAGTACTCGCCCGCCACCCCGAGGAGAC
Organism: uncultured Actinomycetota bacterium; assembly: GCA_963746185.1. Classification (GTDB taxonomy): domain Bacteria; phylum Actinomycetota; class Actinomycetes; order Propionibacteriales; family Nocardioidaceae; genus CAVVAE01. The sequence continues at coordinate 233,034 of CAVVAE010000004.1, read as the reverse complement.
TCATGAGCGTCACTGCGAACGCGTCCACCCAACCTGCAAGCACGACAGCGGACTTCTGGTTCGATCCGCTGTGTCCCTGGGCCTGGATCACCTCACGGTGGATCAAAGAGGTCGAAACCGTTCGCCCGGTCTCCACCAAGTTCCACGTGATGAGCCTGGCTTACCTCAACGAGGACCGCGAAGACATCAGCGACAAGTACCGAGAGTTTCTGCGCGAAGCCTGGGGACCCGTTCGCGTGTGCATTGCTGCCGCTGAGGCGCACGGGGATGGCGTGCTCGAAGAGCTCTACACGCAGCTGGGTACCCGCTTCCACGTCGAGGAGAAGCCTCGCACTCGCGAGACGATCGTCGAGGCTCTCGAAGCCGCCGGCCTCTCCGCCGGTCTCGCCGACGCGATGGACTCGACGGACTACGACGACGCTCTGAAGAAGTCGCATGACGAAGGGATGGACCAAGTCGGTACCGACGTCGGTACACCGGTCATCTCTGTCGAAGGAGTCGCCTTCTTCGGTCCGGTGGTGACGCCGTGTCCGAAGGGTGAGTCGGCGGGGAAGCTGTGGGACGGGTTGCGCCTGATGTCTTCCATCGATGGCTTCTATGAATTGAAGCGCTCGCGCGTCGTCGGGCCGATCTTCGACTGACGCCCCGACCTCCGTCGCCGTACCGCACCTGGCAGGATCACGCCATGCGAGTTCATCTCGGCTCGGACCATGCGGGTCTGGAGCTCAAGAACCACCTGATCGCGTGGCTACGCGACCACGGTCATCGAACCCTCGACCACGGGCCTTACGCCTATGACGAGCTCGACGACTACCCGACGTTCTGTCTTCGCACTGGCGAGGCCGTTGTGGGTGACCCGGGGAGTCTCGGGATCGTCCTTGGCGGGTCAGGCAACGGGGAGCAGATCGCGGCCAACAAGGTCACCGGCGTACGCGCTGCGCTGGCCTGGTCGGAGGAGACCGCTGAGTTCGCGCGGCTGCACAACAACGCCAATGTCGTCTCCGTCGGAGCACGCATGCACAGCCTCGAGGAAGCCACGCGGTTCGTCGAGGTGTTCATCCGGACGGACTTCACCGGCGAGGAGCGCCATGTGCGCCGAATCGGCATGCTTCTCGACTACGAAGCCACTGGAGAGCTTCCCGCGTCGACGGTCGCCGACCTCGGAACGTCAGGTGAGTCGGTTTGAGTCGCCCCCATGCCTGAGGGCCACACCCTCTTGCGGCTCGCTGCCGACCTCAACGCGGCGTTCGGGAGTCAGCGCGTCGAGGTCAGCAGCCCGCAAGGACGCTTCGCCGACAGCGCGGCGCTCGTCGACGGCGATGTGCTGGAGCTGGCCGAATCCGCCGGCAAACACCTGTTCATCCGCTTCGAGAACGGCGACATCATCCATGTCCACCTCGGCCTGATCGGCGTCTTCGGGATCGAGGAGGGGGAACCCGAGCCAGCTGTTGGGGCCGTGCGTTTGCGGATCGTCGGAGCCGGCGCGTACGCCGATTTGCGTGGTGCCACCACGTGTGAGCTGATCGATGACGACAAGAGGATCGAGATTCTCGCGAAGCTGGGACCAGACCCGCTGCGGCCAGACGCCGACCCAGCGAAGGCCTTTACCAAGATCCACAAGAGCAGCAAGGCGATCGGCGCTCTGCTGATGGACCAGTCTGTACTCGCCGGTGTCGGGAACGTCTACCGGGCGGAGTCGTTGTTTCGAGCCCGACTGCATCCGCTCACGCCTGGCCGAAAGGTTGCCAAGCGGCGATGGAGCGCCCTCTGGGACGACCTGGTCGACCTGATGGACTACGGCGTGCAGACCGGCCGGATCGATACGGTTCGCCCCGAGCACGAGCCTGAGGCGATGGGTCGAGACCCGCGCGTCGACGACCACGGGGGTGAGGTCTACGTCTATCGCCGCCAGGATCAGCCCTGTTTTGTCTGCGGTTCGACGGTGCGCACGAAGGTGCTTGAGGGTCGGAACCTGTTTTGGTGCCCCACGTGTCAACGCCGTCGGTGAAATTCACAACGTTTTGAGCGTTTCATGACTCTAGACCAATGGTCCGACTACTCTCTTCACAGTGGTTAACCCACCGGCATCTGTGAGGTTCGCCCGTAGCTCTCGGCTGCGGGCGTTCGGTCGTGGTCGCCAAACCGCCATGCGGCTGATGCGCGAGACCGAGAGCACCTGGCTGGTCGCCTTGAGCGCGGGATCGCTGCTGATCATGGTGGGCCAGGCCGCGTTTTCGGAGTGGTGGCCCCTCTCCGCGTACGTCATTCCCATCGTGCTCGCGATGACCGTGCTGTCTACCAGCCGACTGCTCATCCTCTACGTGGTGATCGCCGTCTGTGTCACCACCTCTGCGGCGTCCGTTTCACTGTCCAACCTTCGTTGGGCCGGGATCACCGTGGTCTTCACGGTCGCGATGATTGTGCTGTGGCATGCGCACTACCGGCAGCGGCTGGGAGTCGCGTCCACCAGAGGCGAGACCATGCTCATCGACCTGCGAGACCGGCTCGCGAGTCAGAGCCAGCTTCCGACGCTGCCGCGTGGCTGGCATGCCGAGGCGGTCATGCGGTCGGCCGGCGGCGCCTCGTTTGCCGGCGACTTCATCGTGGCCGCCACGACCCACAGCGAGGGCTTTCTCGAGGTCGTCGTGGTTGACGTGTCAGGCAAGGGCGTTGGTGCGGGATCCCGCGCTTTGCTGCTGTCGGGTGCCTTCGGTGGACTGCTCGGGTCGCTTCCTCAGCAGGAGTTCCTGTCGGCCGCCAACGAGTACCTGCTCAGGCAGGAGTGGAGCGAGGGCTTCGCGACCGCCGTTCACCTGGCGGTCAATCTGCGGTCGGGCGAGTTCGAGGTGCGGACCGCTGGTCATCCACCCGCCGTGCAGTTCCACGCCGGATCGGGGCGCTGGGTTGTGCACTGGACGGAGGGCCCGGTGCTCGGGTTGGTGAGGGACGCTGCCTACACGACATACCAGGGTCGGATGATGCCAGGAGACGCGCTGCTGCTCTACACCGACGGACTCGTCGAGACACCGCAGCGCGACATCACGTTCGGGATCGACAAGCTGCTCGGAGAAGCCGAGCGGCTGGTGCAGGAGGGGTTCGTGCACGGCGCCGACCGGCTCGTGGCCAGCGTCGACTCCGAAAGCGACGACCGCGCCCTGATGTTGCTGCACCGCCGCTGACGTATCCCGACGAGCGGCATCGGCCGTCACGTCAGGCAGAGCTCGTTGCCCTCGGGGTCGGCAATCGTGACCCAGCTGAACGGACCCTGCTGACCCCTGTGCAGCTCTGTCGCACCCTTGGCCAGCAACCGCGAGAGCTCAGACTCGACGTTGTCGCGGCCGACACGCACGTCGAGGTGCACCCGGTTCTTGACGGATTTGGCCTCAGGGACGAGCTGGAACAGAAGCCGTGTGCACGGACCGGTCATCTCCGCGTCGGGATGGCGGATGGCGGCGCCTACTTTCCAGACGAGCACGCCCTCGTAGGTCGTGGTGTCGTCGTCGCTGGCCTGGCCCTCGGCGATCATCCGTCGGATGAAGTCCTCGTCTGAGGGCTCCACCTCCCAGCCGAGCGCGTCGGCCCACCAGCCGGCGAGTGGGTGCGGGTCTGCGCAGTCGAACGTTACTTGGAAGTCAAAGGGCATGTCGGGACGCTACACAGGTCTACCGACAAGAGTGGCCCGGAGGCGTGACGGCGACTACCCGGGCAGGTCCATGGCGACACGTACGACGAATCCGTCATCCGTCTGCCCGTAGTCAAGGTGGTCACAGATCTGCCGCACGAACCAAAGTCCGCGGCCGCGGTCTGCGTGGCGATGCTGTGAGACCGGCGCGTAGCCCATGAAGACGTCATCGAAGCCGTCGCCCTGGTCGATCACGTCGCAGACGATCTGGTCAGCGTTCTTGGTGACCTTGATCCCGATAGGCGGCTGGCCGTGCACAGTGGCGTTGGCCGCGAGCTCGTTGACGGCGCACACGAAGTCATCGATGCTCGTTCTTGGCATCCCCAGTTCCGTGGCTGCATTGGCAACAGCGGATCTCAGCGCGGCGAGATCTCTCACTACGTCAAACTGGATGGTTCTGCCCGGACCGATGAAGGGCGACAGGGAACCCGCACGCGTCCTGAGGAACTGGTCCGGCAACATGTAATGCCGGTTGGATCGACGACGCCACGAGTCGGAGACGTGGGGATGAGTCAGCAGCCCGGCTCGCAGCACGTGTTGCGGCAGTTCTCGGGTGTTGTAGAGACAGACCGCCCAGATCGGGTAGGGCGCCAAACAGCGATTGACGGCCGCCTCGTACTTCTCCCACTCCTGCCAGGTCTGGATCTTCTCACCGAAACTGATCTCGGCGACCAGGCGTACGCGCGAGCCGCCAGCGATCTCGTCAGACTCCATGAATCGCTGGTATTGCGCGATCGTGTCGGGGGCACGTCGATAAACCGTCTGCTGTGTCATGGTCATGACGCGCTTGTCGTTGTTGAGGGCACGCAGCAGTGGCTCCTCGTGCTCTTGCCTGCAGACCACCACAGCACGCTCGCCAACGTCGAGCCCTTCTCCAAGAAAGGCCGCCGCCCTCCGGGTCAGATCGCTGTCCTCGGCATAGAAGAGTGCGTCGTGCACAAACTCGCCCAACGCTCTCCTGATCATGAGTCGACGTCCAGGAACCGCACCTTGGACAGTTGCTCGAAACCGAGCACGTGGAGGACGTGGCGGATTCTCTGAGGTGCCAGAATCTCGAGCACGCCGCCGTTGCCGCGAAATGCGTCCGTCCCACGCACGAGTGCGCGACAGCCCGTGACATCGAGAAACTCAAGATGAGTGAGGTCGAGCGTGAACGCGTCCCGCTCACTATTCGTTGCCGCGTTGAGAGCCGCGCTTACCACGAGGGTGTTCGACACGTCGACGTCTCCTGCGAGGACGAGCGCGCCGTCAATCGTCGCTGTCTGCACCTGGCTCTCGCGGATGCCACCGTGGTGAAGTGCATACGTGTCCGCCAAGGCGTCGTCTGCGACTGCTGACTGCTTGACCTGACACAACGAGGAGACGGGGTGAGACCTGCAGAGTGCCTCCATCGCTCGCTCGGCTTCGTCATGTGCTTGCTGTGACAGCCACGTCAGGGCTGCACCCGCCTGAGCGGACATGCGTACGTGTTCGTACCCCTCAGCCAACGCGATCTTCACGAGTGCGGCTTGTCCTTGTGATGGGTAGAACTCGTCGAGGGGCAGGATCACCAGCTGGCCACGATCTGTCGCTGGCTCGAAGTCGACGCCATGCTTGGCCAAGATGACGAGCAAACCGTCACCCGATTCTTGGCCAGAAGTCTCTGTGTAGATGATCTTGTCTCCCCGGTCGAGCCCGCGCTGCACCCAGCTCGCGAGCCCGGCTCTGCGCTCATCCTCGGTCCAATGCAGGAGGAGGAGGTGCCCATCCCAGCCGAGATCTAGTGGGCGGGAAAATGCAACCGTCACGCCATGAACGTACCCGTGATGGGAAGATGTTGGGTCGACGATGAGGCTGGCATTTCCCTTTGCTCACCTGCTGTGTGGGACTGCTGACTGTCTGTCGTGCGTTGCTTGTGCCGTTCGCGGGTACGAAGAGCCGTGACCTCCCTCTCGCAGATCAACACCCTTCCCGGCAGGCTGCGACAGTGGTCCACAGACCCAGATGTGTACTCGACGATGGTCCGGATTGCCAAGACGACGTTGGCCGCCGTTATCGCGTGGGTGCTCGCAACGCAGGTGTTTGGTCTGTCTCAGGCGTTCCTCGCGCCGTGGTCAGCACTCCTCGTCGTACACGCGACGGTCTACCGGACCTTTCGCCGCGGGATCCAGCAGGTCGCAGCGAACGTCCTGGGTGTCCTTTTGGCATTTGTGGTGTCTGGGCTGTTCCATGTCAACCCCGTGACATTCGGGGCGGCTCTGCTCATCGCCTTGGTACTCGGCCGGCACCGGTTCATTCGGGACGACGGTCTGACAATCGCGACAACGGTCATCGTCGTTCTGGCCGCGGGCAGCCAGGACTCCGACCGGCTCAGTGCTCGGCTGCTCGACGTGGCGATCGGCATCGGAGTTGGGCTCGTCGTCAATCTGCTCGTGTGGCCTCCGCTGGCGGATCGCACCGCAGCACGCCATGTGGACGCGATCGACGACGAGCTTGGACGTGTCTTCGGCGTTATCTCGTCCGATGTCCGCAAGGGGTATGACGGCGAGGCGGCGGCCGGCTGGATCGACCTCACCAACCAGCTGGACGAGCGGATTGACCGTGCTTGGGCCGTTGTCCAGGAGGCCAACGAGAGTGGGCGTTTCAACTTCCGGGGCAGGAGGCTTGTTCGCGGCAGCGGCCCCAGCTTCGCGGACGTTCTCCGGAGGCTCGAGCAGGCTGTTGCCGAGACACGCAGTATGGCGCTGACGCTTCAGCGGGAAGCGGAGGCCAGCACGGCGTGGGCAGCGGACTTCCGAGAGCCGTGGCTCAACATGTTGCGCGACCTCGGCGAGGCAGTGTCAGCGGCCGACCCGGACATCTTGCGTGGGCTGCGATGGCGCATTCGCGATCTCTGTCACGACCTCGCCTCCCATGACGCCGGGGACGACGCGTGGCCGGTGTACGGTGCGCTCCTCATCAACCTTCGCAACATCAGCGGATCTCTTGACGAGGTTGCTGCAGCGCAGCCGATCATGTCACCCCGCGACCTGCCAAGCGGCGAACGACAAAGGCCGTCATGATGACCGCATGGATTTGACGGACGAGTTCGAGTGGCGGGAACGTCGGGTTCGATGGCGGCGGATGGGTTCTGGGCCCGACGTCGTGTTCTGCCACGGGACGCCGTGGTCCTCACAACTATGGGGTCCGTACGCCGAGGCGTTGAGTGACGAGTTCACCGTCCACTTGTGGGACATGCCGGGATACGGCCAGTCGTCCAAGTCACCGGACCACCGCGTGTCCTTGGACGTGCAAGGCGAACTCCTGGCGGACCTCATCACCCACTGGGGGATCGAATCCCCTCACGTCGTCACTCATGACTACGGTGGCGCTGTTGCGCTGAGGGCTCACCTATTGCACGGCAGCCGGTTCGCCTCGCTGGTCCTGGTCGACGTCGTTGCCCTGTCCCCGTGGGGATCGGACTTCTTCCGGCTGGTCCGTGACCACGCCGACGTTTTCAGCCAGCTGCCGAGTGCTTTGCACGCGGCATTGGTCAAGGCCTACATCGAAGCAGCCAGCCACCACGGCCTCACAAAAGAGCAGCTCCACCTCCTCGTTTCTCCCTGGCTCGACGCTGAGGGACAGGCCGCGTTCTATCGACAGATCGCCCAGGCAGACCAGAGATATACCGACGAGATCCGGGGCCGCTACCCGAGCCTCGACCTCCCCGTCCTCGTGATCTGGGGCAAGGACGACACCGTCATCCCCGTCGAACGGGGGCACCAGTTGGCCGAGCTTATTCCGGGGGCGCGGCTCGAACTGATCCCTGACGCCGGGCATCTCGTGCACTACGACCAGCCAGCGCAGTTGGCGACGGCGGTGCAACGTTGGCTGCGGGTTCAGCCCTTGAACGCTTGACGTCCTGCGCGCCGCGCTTGCCGTTGCTTACGCGCGCTATCGCTGTTGGCACGCCGATTGTCCTGGCGGCCGCGACGCGAACTCGCTGCGTTGAAGGTCAACCCCATTGGCCAGGTGAAGGTCAGCGAGGCGCCGCGCTGCAGTGCGTGCCAGCGAGTCGCCACGTCATCGAGACGGATCACGGCCTGGTCGACCTCGGCCGGCGTCGCCACGTCCGTGTCGACCTCGGGAGGCAACGCTGTGCGGTGCCCCTTGCGGCGCTCCCATTCCGCGACGCACAAGCCGACGAGCTTCTCGGATCGATGCATGTCGCTGCGGCCTGCGAGGGCGATGCGACGAGCACTCCGTTGGACACGTCCGGTGCGTTCGCTCGGAACCGGAGTGAAGATCCCACCGCCTCCTGCAGCAAGCTGGCCGAAGACGCCGAGCATGATCGCGAACTGCTCTTCGATGACGTAGTGGGCCAGGTCGTGCGGCAGGTAGTCGTCGTACCCCGGCGCTGGCCTCGGCAGGAGCGCTGGGCCGTGCTCTCGATCGATCGAGATGCTGTACTGCCGTTCGCCCGTCCGCGTAAACGTCACCTTCATGTCCCGACGCTAGTCGTCTGGGGAACGACTATCACCCGAATAAATTCAGAACGCTGACCACTCCTGCGTTCACAAGGCTGTCAGGGTTGGTAGCCCCGGAGGTAGTCGACGACCAGCGAGGGTACGAGGGCGTCGTCGTCTCCGGCCGAGTCCTCGGGAAAGTCGAAGACGGCGAGCATCATTTGCAGGGGGTACGACGGCGGCTTGGGGCAGCTGCGCACCAGCTCGCCGTCGACGAAGAAGTCAGCCGTGTCGGGGGTCCAGTCCACGGCGTACGTGTGGAAGTCCGCTACGTCGATGGGAAGTCGTACGGTGTCGAAGCCCTCGGTCACATCAGGGTCGCGGAAGCAACGCGGACCGAGCCCGACCTCTGTCGACTCTCCCGGCACCGCCGCCTTACCGAACATCTCGGTGACGCAGATCTCGGCCGATCTCTCGGGCCGGTCTTCCGGTCCGGCCATCCAGAAGGCCACCATCGACCGTGGCGAGACCTCGCCTCGCGCCCGCACTTCGATGTAACCGCCGTCTGGCGTCCAACCCCAAAACGCCTCTTGCTGCTCGCGGACGGTGAGCCCGTCGCGATACGGCTGCTGTCCGATCGTGCTGCCGACCGGCCCGGAGAAGTTCCCCGACTGGATTCCTGACACTCGCAGCGGTGGTGTGTGGTCACCGGCGCACCACAAGCCCTGATCCGGAGGGATCGTGAGGTGCAGGCAGGAGTCACGGATCTCGTACGTCGCCTTGGTGGCATCGCGCGAACTCCACACCGGGAGGTAGTGGGGTAGCCACACCGCGGGATCGAGGTCTGGATCGTCGAACTCGTCCGCAAAGACCAGACGGAGGTCCTCGGGTCGATCAACCATGGACACGTCCCTTCGCTATCCGAGCCAGCTGTGGACCTGGGGTTTCGCTGCAGCTCGCCACGCCTTCTCAAATTCCTTCTTGGCCGCGATCCCCCTGGCCTGCTCCAATGCGTGCAGCCTGCCGAAGGTGAAAGTGTTGTCGCCGTCGTGGTGAGCCTGAGTTCCGAGCTCTCGCAGCACCTGCCGCGCCACCACGCTGTCATGGCTGTCGCCAAGCGCGGACTGCACTTTCTTCATCCTCTTGACGAGTCGTTTGGCGTCATTGCCGTAGACCGGCTGCAACGTTTCTGCGGCATAGCGGACTCGCTTGGCCGCCTTCCGTGCCTCGTGTAGACGGTCGTCGGTGACTTCCGAACCTGCTTGGTGCGTCGCACGCACCCGCTTTCGGAGTCGCTTCCAGTCCGGGCGGACCAACCCAGGCAAGACATCACGTGCAGGACGGTCAGCGTCGGCCGTCCACGCACCGGTGGCGGTGAGCTCGTCCAAGTCGTCCAGCAACTTGATGTAGGGCGCGGACTCCATGGCCTCCAGCGCCTGCGCCCGTGCGTCTTGGTAGGCGCTCTTGAGCTCGCGGTCGATCCGACGGCGTACCCCGCCGAGCACGAGCTCAGTCGGTTCGCGTTCGAGATGCTCGTGCAATTGGAGGCGAAGCACCTCGGCGTCGCGCGCGTCGCCCAGTACCTTGCCGACCCACTGCAGCTCAGCACGCAAGGGGTCGGTTTTCGAGCGGTCGAGCAGCGGGCGGAACGTCGCTAACGCAGTGCGGAGTCGGCGAATCGTGACTCTGGCCTGGTGTATGCCGCCGGGCGCGTCACGCCGGACTTCGCTGTCGTGGATCCTCAAGGCGTCCACCTGCTCGGACAGCCGCCGTGCGACGACCGCTCTGGCCGATGACGAGCGCTTCAGCTTCGACCTCGACGGCCGGGCGACCCGCGGCATGTCCTGGCGAAGGATGCGGAGGAGCTTGGAACCGCCAGGAACCGGCTTGCCCGCCACCTTCGCCAGCAGGGCGCATGCATTCTGCACCAGTGCGTCGCTGCCGGTGCCGACTTCGAGTTCCCATTCGCGCCAGACCTGTTGGTCCGGGCTATCCGCGAGGAGCGACTCGCCCTGAACGTTGTCGTCGCAGAGCTCCGCGAGAAGTGAGCCGTCGGGTGCACGCAGCTGGTGCACCCGACGCTTCGTGCGAAGGGTGGCGACGGCCACGAGTGGCTGGTTCCGCGTCCAGGCGAAAGCGGCGGTACGGAGCGGCTTCGGCGGCGTGCGCACCGCTCGACCCAAAGGCACGCCGATCTCCGTCCGGCCGTTTCCGTCGACGGTCGGGACCTTGAGGTGCCAGCCCTCATCTGACCCGCCGGTGCGGCGGCGCAAGGTCAGACCCGACTGCGCGAGCGACAGGTCCGGCGTGTCGAAGTAGACCGCTTCCAGGTCGTACGCCTGGGGCGTGTCGACGGACTCGACGTCGGGCAGCACCGAGAGGTCTGGCAGCACGGCATCGTCCTGAGGGCGGAAGGTGAACTCGAGCTCGATCTGTTCGTGCGGCATCGACCGTTTCTATCGCACGAAAGTAAACAGACTCAGATGACCTTCCCGGCGGTTATGCGACTTTGCGCTCGGCCAGTTGCTCGCGCATCGGCGTCAGCGCGTCGCTCCAGGCAAGCACCTCATCGAGCATGTTGGTCAGCGCCTGCTCCTGGTAGGGCCCAGGGTTGAGGCGGGTGAAGTCCTCGAAGTCGGAGAACATCGACAGGGCCACACTAGTACGGACGTCGGCCATCTTGAGCTCACCGGCGACCAGGCGCAGGTGTTCGATGGCCCGCGCACCACCGACCGCGCCGTACGCCACGAAGCCCACGGCCTTGTTGTTCCACTCGGCGAACAAGTAGTCGATGGCGTTCTTCAACACCCCAGAGGTGCCGTGGTTGTACTCCGGCGTGACGATCACGAACCCGTCGTACGACGCGATCTTGGCCGCCCATTCCTTGGTGTGCACGTTCTGGTACTGCCCCATCGATGGGGGAAGGGGCTCGTCGAGGTGGGGCAACGGGTAGTCCAGCAGGTCGATCAGCTCAAACGTTGCATCCGTCCGACGCGAGGCGTGGTCGTAAACCCATCGAGCGACCTGCTCGCCGTTGCGACCAGGGCGGGTGCTGCCGAGGATGATGCCGATGCGCGTCATGGGGCTCCTCAAGAGAAGTATTTGCTTGCGCGAACAAATATATGTTTCCTTGCGTGCGCAAACAAGTACCCTGGTCCTGTGGCCGCGACCAAGCAGCAGCAGATTCCGCTCACCGCCGATGAAGAGGCGGTGCTGCGGTCGCTCAACTCCGCCATGAGGGTGCTGGTCCGAGCCTTCGCGGCCGACCTCATGCGCGAGCAGGGGATGTCGAACACCGAGTACGCCGTCTTGATGTTTCTCTCGGAGGCGCCCGACCGCACCTTGCGGCTCTCCGATCTTGCGATCCGTTGCCAGCAGTCCCTGAGCGCCGTGAGCCGCACCGTCGGCCGGCTCGAGGCGACAGGTCTCGTCGAACGCCTCCAGGCCTCGCACGACGCGCGCAGCTTCAATGCGGTTCTCACCGACGACGGCCTGTCGCGGCTCGAGGAAGCATGGCCGACGCACGTGGCGAGTGTTCGCCGTCATCTGTTCGACAATCTCGAGGGCGTCGACCTCCACGCGCTGGCGGCAGCGTTCCAACGGATTACCGCCGAAGGCCCGGCGTGCGACGACCCCTGCGCCCCCGAGCCACCCTGCGACTGACCGTGCGCGACTAAGCCTTTGCGGATCGTTCGTCCATCGCATGGAGTTGGCCGGGCGAAGCAGCCGTCCTCTCGCCTCTCTAGAGCGAGTCGAGGAAGGCGAGTACGCGCTTGGTCATCAGTGCCGCTGCCCCTGGGTCGTACGACGACAGCGAGCTGTCGGCGAACAGGTGCTGGTCGCCCGCGTAGAGGAACAGCTCTGCACTCTCGGTCTCCTTGACGAGTGCCCGGGCAGCGTCGATGTCGCCGCCCTCTTCTGCGAAGAACGGGTCGGCGTCCATCCCGTGCACCTGGACAGGTACACCGTCGGGCCAACCGGACCCGAACTCCGAAGTGGGGATGCAGGAGTCGAACAGCAGCGCGCCCTGCGCTCCCGGGCGCGTCTGCGCCAGCTGCTGGGCCGCCATCACACCGAGGGAGAAGCCGGCGTACACCAGCTCGGCCGGCATTCCCTCGACTGATTTGACGCCGCGCTCCATCAGCGTCTCGAATCCGACCGCCCGCGCATTCGCCATTCCCTCGTCGAGGGTGGCGAACGTGCGCCCCTCGAGCACGTCGGGCGTATGCACGGTGTGCCCGGCACGACGCAGCTCGTCGGCGAACGCGACCACCCCAGGGGTCAATCCCTGCACGTGGTGAAACAGCACAACCTCAGTCATCTCGACACTCCGTTCTCGGCTCTGGCATGCAATGATCCAACAATATAGACTGATCGAATAATGTCGATCAATAGCAGGGTCCCGGATTACGACCTGGTGGACAGGATCGTGGTGACGAAACCCGCGGAACTGCGTGCCCTGGCCGACCCGCTGCGGTCGACCATTCTCGATCTGGTCCTCGAGCGAGCCGCGACAGTGGCCGAGCTGGCCAGTGCGGTTGGGCGACCCAAGAGCAGCGTGGCCTATCACGTCAACGTGCTCGTGGACGCCGGGATGCTCCGTGTAGTGCGCACGCGCCGCGTGCGCGCGATCGACGAGCGGTTCTACGGACGAACCGCCCGCCTCTTCTTCATGGGCGAGATCCCGTTGAACGAGATCACCCCGCCGCACTGGTCCAACTATCTGGCCGACGCCGCCACCGAGTCCATGCCGTCCCACCATGCCGACACGATGTTCGCGAACCTTCGCCACGCACGGATCTCTCGCGCGCGCGCTGTGGGGTTCTGGAGCCGTGTCGAAGAGGTAGTCCGCGAGTTCAGCGAGCTGCCACGCGAGGGCGACGTGGTGTTCGGCTTCGCGGTTGGCCTCTACCCGACCGACCATCCCACTCTGCCCGAATCAGAACGCGATGCCTGACGGAATCAGCCGGATGTGATGATTGCCGTATGACGTGGACTGCCCCCGACGTGTCGCTGCCCGACGGCCCTCTCACTGGCGACGAACGTCCAATCCTCGAAGGCTTTCTCGCCTGGCATCGTGCCCAGCTGCGACACAAGTGCGCTGGCTTGAACGGTGAGCAACTGGCCGAGTGCTCGGCGCCGCCGTCCAACCTGTCCTTGCTCGGCCTGGTGCGTCACATGGCCAAGGTCGAGCGGAGGTGGTTTCGTGAGCGGATCGGCCGTCAGGAGCTCGAGCCGATGTACGACCCGGAGCTCGGTGACGATGCCGACTTCGAGGACCTCCACCCGGATCGCGCACAAGCTGACTACGAGCGGCTTCTCGAGGAGTGCCGACTGGCCGATGAGGCACTGGCCGCAGCGTCGTACGAGGACACGATCATGGCGCGCGACGGCGAGATGTCAGTGTTCACCGTCGTCGTACACATGATCGAGGAGTACGCCCAGCACAATGGGCACGCTGACCTGCTGCGCGAGCGCATCGACGGTACGACGGACAAGTAACGGCCCAGCTCAGCCGAGGTCTTTCACCTCTGTCAGTCGGAAGTTGTTGCCGGACGGGTCGCGGAAGCCAGCGTCGATCCCGTACGGGCGCTCCTCTGGGGTCTCCTGGAACTCGACGCCGCGTGAGGCAAGATCCTGATAGCTCTTCTGGCAGTCGTCAGTGACGAGGAAGACCGTGCTGGTCCCGCCCTTGGCGAGCAAGGTCCGGATCTGCTCCGCGGTCTCGGAGTCGAACACGGGTGGCCCGGGAATGGCCATCAAGACGATCCCAAAGTCGTCCTGGCCTGGGGGCCCTACCGTCAACCAACGGAAGTCGCCCATCTCAGGCATGGTGACGTCCGAGCGGACCTCCATGCCGAGTTTCTTGGTGTAGAACTCCAGCGCTTCGTCTTGGTCGTGCACCCACACCTGCGCGTTGCCAATCCGATACATCGTCGCCTCCCTTGTCGTGGTCTCCGTGCCGACGACACTAGGTATCAGGCCTCTTTGGTGTCTTCTCGAAACGTGCGGTTCTGAGGACGCCCGTACGCGCGCACGATGCACGACGGCACGATGACGTAGGCGGAGGCCGGCGGCAAGCTCGCACGGTAGGCCGTGGGCGACTTCCCGTACACCCGCGTGAACGTCGTGGTGAACGATCCGAGACTCGACAGACCGACAGCGGTGCAGATGTCCGCGACCGAGCGGTCGGTCATCCGCAACATCGCCGCCGCTCGCTCCAGGCGGCGGGTCAGGAGATAGGCGTGCGGACTCTCGCCGAAGGCACGGCGGAACTCCCGGCTGAAGTGCGCAGGCGACAAGCGGGCCGATTCAGCCAGATCTGCGACGGTGAGCGGCTCGGCGAAGCGAGCGTCGGCGAGGTCCTTGGCACGCAGCAGGTGTCGCGCGATCGGCTGGGATGTCATCGGTGCCATCGTCGCAGCCTGCAACGCCATTCCGGAAGCGGTGAAGGCGGGTGGGGGCGCTGCCCAACCGCGGCGACAAAAGACGTTGACTGCCGCACTCGCGGATGCTTGCGTAGGCCGCCGTGACTTCGATCGATGAACTTGTGCGTGCGGACCGGTACCCGCTCTCGTCCCAGTACGACCCGTCGTGGCTGGTGGCCCTCGACATGGGTCCGAACCCCTTGTGGCTCCTCGAGGATCTTTGCCAAGACCTCGATCTTCGTCCGGGGATGCGGGTGCTCGACCTTGGTTCGGGGAAAGGCGCCACGTCTGTGTTCCTGGCCCGCGAGTTCGGCGTCCAGGTGGCCGCTGCCGACCTGTGGGTGCCACCGGCCGAAGCGGCAGCGGTCTTTGCAGGCGCCGGGGTCGGCGACCGGGTGCAGGCCATCAAAGCTGAGGCGCACGCACTGCCTTTCGCTGCCGGCGACTTCGACGCGATCATCAGCATCGACTCCTACGAATACTTCGGTACGGCGGACCACTACCTCGCCTACATCACCAGCTTCCTCAAGCCTGGCGGCCAGCTAGCCATTGCCACCCCGGCAATGACACGTGAGGTCCGAGACCTCGGAGCGATTCCCGATCACATCAGGGACTGCGTGGGCTGGGAGGCGATGGCCTGGCATACCGCTGAGTGGTGGCGGTTCCAGTGGGACATCACCGGACTCGTGAGCGTCACTTCGGCTCGCCTTCAAGACGATGGCTGGAGTGACTGGTTGCTCTGGCATCGAGTGACGACCGCGCGCCAGGAGCCTGACACCGCTGGAGGCGGAGGCGACCGCGTGCTCGCCATGCTGGAGGCCGACCAGGGGGAGTACCTCACTTTCGCTCTGGTCACCGCACGAGCCGCGTCTCGGGCCGACGTCACGGCCTCGTGAGGATGACGAGTCGTTGGGTCGCTCGCGTCATCGCGACGTAGCGGTCGACCGCTCCTTCGATGCCCGTGCCGAACGTCAGTGGGTCGATGAGGACGACCAGGTCGAACTCGAGCCCCTTCGAGAGCTCCGGGGTCAACGACCGAACACGGGACTGATCCGTACCGGGCCGGAACGCGCCTGCGTCGATGTCGCCGGTGCTGATGACGCAGGCGATCCCTTCGGCATGTTCGGCGAGCCAGGTGTCGAGGATCGAGCCCAGATCTGAGGCAGCTCCGTATTCGACGGGGACGTCGGTACTGCGGATGGAGGTCGGCACGTTGGCGTCCGGGAGCACAGCTCGGATAACTGGCTCGGCCTCCGTCATGACCTCTTCCGGCGTCCGGTAGTTGATGCTCAGGGAGGCCAGGTTGACGCGGTCGAGCCCGATCCGCTCGAGTCGCTCCTGCCACGACTCCGTGAACCCGTGCCTGGCCTGGGCGCGGTCCCCGACAATGGTGAAGCTCCGGGACGGGCAGCGGAGCAGCAACATCTGCCACTCTGCGTCGGTCAGCTCCTGCGCCTCGTCGACGACGATGTGCGCGAACGGGCCAGCGAGCTGGTCTGGGTCGGTGGTGGGCAGTGCTGTCTCATCGACCAGCGAATCATGGAAGTCCTCCCCGCGAAGCATCGACACCAGACCATCGCCGTACTCGTCGCCGCCCGCCGCGATCAGGTTGTCGACGACTCTGTCCATCTGCTCGCGTTCGGCGGCGACGGCGGCGCTGTGTCGGCGCTTGCGTCGTGATGCTTCCGGGTCGCCGAGCCGCTGCCGTGCTGCGTCGAGGAGCGGCAAGTCGGACAACGTCCAGGCCTGGGCGTCCTCGCGCTGCAGCTTCCGAACGTCATCGGCGCTGAGCCAGGGAGCACACATCCGCAGGTAGGCCGGCACGGACCACAGGTCGCCGACGAGGTCGGTCGGGTCGATCAGCGGCCAGGCCTTGTTGAGGATGGTGCGCAGCCCCGTGTTCTGCTGGAGCGAGGCGCGGAGCAGGTCAGGCGAGACGTCATCGTCGTCGCACTTGTCGATCAGGATGGTGAGCAGTTCCTCCCAGATCTGGTCGCGCGCCTCGTTGTGCGGCGTTACAGGATCTGGTGCTCCGAAGGCTTCGGCCCAGTCGGCGGCGCTGAGTGGGAGGTCGGTCCACGGCGTCTCCACCTCCATGTCGTCGATGGGCGGCTCCTCGTACAACCTGACAGCCGGCTCGATCGCTTTCACCATGTCCGCCGACGCCTTCAGGAGGGCCACGTCCGGGTCAGTCTCGGACCCTGCTGTGGTTCCCTCGGGGAGGAGGTCGCGAAGTGTGCACGTCTGCACGCCTTCTTCCCCGAGAGTGGGGAGGACGTCGGCGACGTAGGCCAGGTAGGGCTGGTGCGGGCCGACGAACATCACGCCACCCCTGCGGTGCCCCAGGCGTGGGTCGGAGTACAGGAGGTACGCGGTGCGGTGCAGAGCAACCACAGTCTTCCCCGTACCCGGACCGCCGTCGACGACGAGAGCGCCGCGGGATCCCGCGCGGATGATCGCGTCCTGGTCGGCCTGAATGGTGCCGAGCACGTCTCGCATCCGGGGTGACCGGCTGCTGCCCAGGCTGGCGATGAAGGCGGACTGGTCGTCGAGCGCGGCGCGCCCTTCAAGCCCGTCTGAGGTGAACACCTCGTCCCAGTAGTCGCTGACCCGGCCGCGGGTCCAGCGATACCTGCGGCGGCTTGCCAGCCCCATCGGGTTGGCGTGAGTCGCTCCGAAGAACGGCTCAGCCGCGGGGGAGCGCCAGTCGAGCAGCAGCCGGCGACCTCCGCTGTCCGTGAGGCCGAGCCGTCCGACGTACACGGGCTCGGGGTTGTCTGCGCTGACCATGTGTCCGAGGCACAGGTCCAATCCGAAGCGACGCAGGGTGCGCAGGCGGGCGGTCAGCCGGCTGACCTCCATGTCGCGGTCCATAGCGGCCTGTCCGATGCCGCCGGGTGCCCTGCGTTCGGCATCGAGGCGATCGGAGAGGTCGGCGATCGACTGTTCGAGGCTCTCCGCGATCGCCGCGAAGTGCCGCTCGTCGCCGGCGATCAGCGCCGGGTCGGCCTTGTGGTTGAGGTGATCAGGAAGGGCAAACGCACTGGTAGCCACCGTTTCGACCTTTCCGCACCCGTACGTCGACAACAACAACCGCATTTCACGGACCCCCATTTCCGTAGGTTCTGGCATCGGCCCGCAATTCTGCGGCATGACCAGGGGCTTGCCGCAAGCCCCCATGTGCGCTATATGTTTGTAGTGGAAGGGAGTGGTTCTCCTTTCCACTTTCTTTGTCCGCTCTGGACTGCCCACCCCCTCGAGAAAGCCCCGGCCTCGCCGCCCTGTTCGGTCGGCACCGTCGTACCGATGCACAATGTCCCTGCTCGGTTCTAACGTTGTCGCAGACGGAGAACCCGATTGCAGAGGAGAGCGCAATGACGTCCCTATCTGATCGTCCCAACACCGCGTTGATCGTCATTGATGTTCAAAATGATGTGGTGGGCGGGACGCACAACCGCGACGGTGTGGTCGCCAACATCTCTACCCTCGTGGACAAGGCTCGGGGTGAGAACGTCCCCGTCGTGTGGGTGCAGCACTCCGACGACGAGAACATGCCCAAAGACAGCGACGGCTGGCAGCTCGTTCCCGAGCTCACACGCAAGGAGCCCGAACCGCTGGTCCACAAGCAGTACGCCGACTCCTTCGAAGCCACCGATCTGGAGGCCATCCTCGGCGAGCGCAAGGTGGGTCACCTGGTCGTCACCGGGGCGCAGACAGACGAATGCATCCGCTCGACGTTGCACGGCGCAATCGTCCGAGGTTACGACGCAACGTTGGTCAGTGACGCGCACACGACGGAGGACCAGACCGAGTGGGGCGCGCCGCCACCCGACAAGGTCATCGACCACACAAACCTCTATTGGAAGTTCCACACCGCACCCGGACGGCAGGGTGGGACGGTTGCCACCGATTCCGTCGACTTCGCTGCGGAACGCTGATCCCTGGCCGGTGCCCGAACCTCCCACTCGGGCGGCGGCTCGGCGTCCTATCGTCGGTGCACCGGCGTGAGCTGAAGCTGAGCCGCGACCTCATGTGCGCACTCCTCGGGCGACTTTGCCGTCGTATCGACCTCGGCTGCGTAGCGCATTCCGTTGTGGATATCCGTGGCCTGCCGCACGGCCCAGCCGTTGGGTCTCTCCTCAGTTCGCGCTGCCTCTCTGTCAGCCAACTCGGCCGCGGAGCACCGCACGCCAACGATCCGGATGTCAAAGGGCTCGAACACCCGGATGCAGGCGTCGCGGAGTTGAGGTTCGTCGTAGGGCAGCGAACCGTCGACAATCAGGTCGAATCCAGCCTCGGCCCACGAAGCGATCGAGCGATGAAACGCCAACACGACGCTGGAGTGGGAAACATCAAGAGATGCCCAATCGGGGTGCTCCGTGGGGAGAGCAGGAAATGTTCGGTCGGCCTCTACGAGAACGGCTGGAACACGCAATCGACGCTGGAGCGCTTTCGCCAGACTCGACTTGCCCGACGAGGAGGCCCCCGAGAGCAAGATCACCACAGGTGCTGACGTCCCCGAGTTCGTCGACATCGCGACAACATAGCCAACGGGCAAGCGCCCGCGCCCGTCCGTCCGATCCCTCAGCACATCGTGAGCCCGCCTGCGGGCGCCGGTCTACGTGTCGGCAACCTTCCGGGCCGCGCCTAACAACTCACTGCGACGTGTCCTGCTCCTCTTGATCAAGGTTGATCGCAGCCACACGGCGTACGCCCAAGCAGCCACCAGAACGAAAAGGCCCTCGACGAGATAGATGACGACGATGTTGGCATCGGGGAAAGCACTCGCGAGCGCGACAATGACAACGACGCTCAGAGCCAGAGCGCTAACAGGCCCCTTCGTCGAGGGCTCTTGTTCGCGGACCCGGTACAGGTAGAGGTCGACCTCTTCCTCGACGTGCGAAATGAGCTGCCTCTTCGTCGCGGACTCCGGCAGGTCTTTCGCAAGACCGAGTTCTTGCAGCATCGACCGTCGGTGGAGGGCGCTCCATCCCCCGGTGGCCCAAAGGGTCGAGAAGATGGCGGCAGCCAAGCTCAGGATGGCAATAACAGCTTGGACGTCCATCACGTCGGACGATACGCCGCGGGTCAATCCACTCGAGGTGTCAGCCGACCGTAGGCCCGAAGCGTGCGCAGGGCACGGAGGGTCTCGATCCCGCGCCACTCCAGAGTGGGTGCGGTTCCGGGCGGTTCCCACGTGATCGGCCAGCCACCGTCGGGCTGTTGGTCTCGGGTCATGCGGTCGAGGTGGCCTTCGACGGTGGACTCGTCGAACAGCCTCAGCCATGGGCTGTCGGGTGATGGCGCTAGATGGAGCGGTGTCACCCCGTATTCCGGGTCGGCCGGGTCGGGGCGGTACCACGCCGCGCCCGCCAGCCAGTCGCCGACGTGTGCCGCGACGGCTTCGGCTCGACCTCGGTCGGGCACGTGCTCGAGGAACACCAACACCTCACGCAGCGCGTGGGCGTCCTCATCGAATCCGGACTCGAGCCGCGCCCAGGTCCAGTCGGTAGCTCGGTCGAGCCACAGGTGCGTGACCCCCATCTGATGCAGCCGTCCGGCCAGGCCGGCTGTCGGGTTGAGTGCTGGCTCATAGGCCCAGTCAGACCAGTGGTCGGCCCGGGGGTAGCCCTCGATCACCGCGAAGGCCATCGGCACGGAACCATCAGCCGACGCAACCGAACTCAGCCAGTCGCAGGCGCCGAGAACCAAGCCGTCGGGGCCGACGTCGCCCGACTGATCGAGAACGCCACCGTCTGCTTCGCCGGCCACCAGCAGAATGTCGAAGGCGCACTCCACGTCGATGGGAAGGCTGGCGGGGCAGCGTTTGTCGGGTTCGAGGCCTTGGCCGAACCCGCCGTCAGGATTGCGGTAGGCACGGACCGCGTCGATAACGCCGGAGGCGTCGGCCCCATCGAAGATCGCAGCGGTGAGCCGGCGCTCGATGAGGCGGCCCTCACGATCGAGGAAGGCCCGACCGGCGGCGAGAGTGTCATTGCTCATGCCGAAAGTTTGGCACGAGCCTCCGACGAAAGTGAGTTGCGGTCAGCGGATCGAATGGTGGCCGGCGAACGATCGGCTGGCGCATCAATCGTGGCGCCCGTAAGCGTCAGCAAACGCGGGGATCGACATTGCACCGTGTGGGTATATCGTACCCAGGTGACACCCGCTGCCACTCGATGTGGACCTCGCGGACCAGGACGCAGGCGAGGATACTGTCCCCATGGCGGCATCCGATTGGATCGCGCTCGCTGCCGTTCTGGTTGCGGCGGCCGGTATTCCCATGGCCTTTGTCTTGGGGCGACGCAATGAAGGATCTCAGCGTGAGCTTGCCGACCATGAGCGACGCGCGAATCTTTACCCCACGCTCGATCAGTGGGCAAGCAAAGTGCGTGTCACTAGCCACGTCGAGCGACAAGAGCGCGAGCGCCGTGAAATCATTCCGCCGGACGTCATGCACCGCGCCCACTCTTACGCCTCGCCTGCTGTCCTTGCCCAACTGGGAGTCATGACGAAATTGCGCGATAGAGACCCCGCGACGTTCGTCACTATGGCGGAGAAAGGTTCGGAGTCGTGGGAGATGCGGGCGTCTTTCCGACGTAGCGAGCTCCTCAGGAGAGAGGCGAAGACGCTGCAGGCGATCATTCGAAAAGAACTGGGCGCGGACCCGCTTCCGCCTGGATAGGGACATCCACGGCGCCGATCAGTCCTGGGTCGGTCCGTACGCCTGGCATTGCTGACGCATGATCTCGCGCATCGATGTGCCTCTCGGTACGCCGTACACCGTGCCAGGAAAGCCCAGCGGCTCTTGGACCGCCCACAGTTCGTCGTGACGATCGGGCGAAAAGAGCTGCGCCGGTTGTCCGGCCGCAATCCAGCCAATGGGGACGACCGTCCCAGGGTCCAACACTGAGTTCACATGCAGCACGCTGTTGATCCGGAGCTCGCAGCCCGCGCCGACACGCGAACCGGGGAACAACGAAACTCCGGTCGCGAGGAAACCTTCGTCTTCGACCCGGGTGCCGTTCAGGTGGGTGTGAGGGCCTACAAGCACGGCATCACCGACGTGAAGCGGGTGGTCTGCACGTCCGCGAAGGAGGGCGTGTTCCATGACGACCACCTCCGATCCGATGACGACTGGACCGAGATCACCGTTGAGCACTGCATGGTGCAGGACCCGGCTGTGCGGACCGACGGTGACATCACCTGTGACGACGGCGCTGGGAGCAACCCATGCGGTCGGATCTATCTGAGCCATCCGGCGAGATTAATCGGATGATGCTCGTCTGGCTTGTTGATTGCACCCACGAAGTCTCTAGGCAAGCGCTGCACGGACGGAGAGCGCGATGCGGTCGCGTTCTGTCTCAGGCAGCCAGTCGGCTTGGTCGTCAGCCAGGTAGGTAAACACCCTCGGTCCGCGGGCGTCTTCGGGCTGGTCCGGCAGCCGCGGCACCAAGTGGAGGTGCAGGTGTGAGAACCCCTCGGCCTCGGAGAACTGCATGAGGTACGTCTTCACGCATCCGGTGACAGCTTCCAGTGCGGCGCCCAGCCGACGTACGAGCCCACCGAGCTCATCGGCTGCCTCTGGCGTCAGCTCTGTGAATGATGCGATGTGCCGAGTTGGTAACAGGACGAGCCAACCGGGGAGCGTGCTGTTGAACGCATGGGCGACGCGCCAGTGATCGGTGTGTATGACGTCCTCCCGCGCTGGCAGCGCAGCCGCCGATTGCTGGTCGCAGGAGAAGCATCCGGTCACGAGGTCGGTGGCGTTCACCCACGGCACTCTAGATCTAGCGCTCATAGGATCGTCGATGAGCTCTCAACAAAGGAGAAGTTGAACTGTCATGGCGACGACGCACCTGCTGGAAACGGCCGAGGTAGACATCACCTATAACGTCCACGGCCCACTGCCTACCGCCGATGGACGCCCACCACTGTTCATGATCGGCCAGCCCATGGACGCCAGCGGCTTCGGTACGTTGGCGTCCCTTTTCCCCGACCGCACCGTGGTCACCTATGACCCACGCGGCCTCGGCCGCAGCACTCGCAAAGATGGCCGGGTCATCAATGAGCCCACGGTCCAGTCGGGTGACGTGCACGCCGTTATCGAGGCGCTCGGCGTCGGCTCGGTCGAGATGTTCGGGAGCAGTGGCGGCGCGGTGGCCGGGCTGGCGCTCGTGGCGGCGTACCCCAACGACCTCACCATCCTGGTGGCACACGAGCCACCTCTCATCCCGGTGCTGCCCGACGCAGAAGCTGCCGAGCGAGCTCGCGCCGGTTTTCGCGACGCGTACGAGGCCCACGGGTCAGGTGCCGGCATGGCGGCCTTCATCGCGATGACCTCTTGGCGAGGCGAGTTCAACGACGACTACTTCGCCCAGCCCGCAGCGGATCCCGCCGCGTTCGGAATGCCGAGCGAGGACGACGGCACCCGTGACGACCCGCTGCTCTCCGACCGGTCCTGGGCGGTCAGCAGCTATCGCCCCGACGTCGACGCGTTGGCCGCGGCGCCGACGCGTGTCGTGATCGCCGTCGGCGAGGAGTCCATGGGCACCTTCACCGGACGCGCGGCGGTGGCCGCTGCCGAGTTGCTCGGGCAGCAGGCGACGGTGTTCCCGAGCCACCACGGCGGTTTTCTCGGCGGCGAGTTCGGATACGGAGGCCAACCCGAGGCCTTCGCACGCAGACTGCGAGAGGTTCTCGACGGCAGCTGACGCTGTGCACCTCAGTGGACGGAGAATCCGCCGTCGACGAAGATCGCTTGCCCCGTGATGTACGCCGATGCGCGGCTCGCGAGGAACACCGCTGCGCCCGCGAAATCCTCGGGCAGACCGTTGCGGCCCACCATCGTGCGCGCAGCCAGCGCCGCAATCTTCTCGGGGTCGGACGACAGCCGCGTGTTGAGCGGCGTCATCACGAACCCCGGCACGAGCGTGTTGCAGATGACGCCGTACGGCGACCACGCCTCGGCCTGTGAACGAGCCAGCGACTCCAACGCCCCCTTCGAAACGCCGTAGGCGCCGCTCTGAACGAACGCCCGATGCGCCTGCTGAGAGGTGATGTGGATGATCCTTCCGAAACCTCGCTCGGCCATGCCCGGCCCGAATCGCTGCCCCAGCAAGTACGGCGCCTCCAGGTTCAGCGCCATCGTGGTGTCCCACACTCCCTCGTCCAACTCGTCCATCGGCGGCCGCAGGTTGATCCCGGCGCAGTTGACGAGAATGTCGGGCTCACCGAAGGCTTCGACTGCCTTGTCGGCTGCCGCCCGCACACCGTCGCGAGTACTCAGGTCGGCGCTCACCCAGGCTGCCTGGCAACCATCGGCCGCCAGCTCCTCGACCGTGGCGGCCAGTTCCGCCTCCCTGCGTGCCACGACCACGACGCTGGCTCCTGCACACGCGAGGGCGGTGGCGATGGCTCGACCGATGCCGGAACTGCCACCGGTCACCACGGCGACGCGGCCGTCGAGAGAGAACAGTTCGGAGAGATATGCCTGCGAGGTCATGCGGGCACCTTAAACGGCAGCAGGCGTCAAGCGAGCGCCGCGGCAACCTGGCGGGCCGCTCGCAGTCCAGTTCTGTAGGCGCCGTGCACGGTCGAGCTGTAGTCGGGCTCGGTCGCCTCGCCGGCGAAGAACAGCCGCCCATCGACTGGTTCGCCGAGCGCTCTCCGGTCGGCTCGCGTCGAGCCGACAGCGTTCGTCGAGTACGACCCGTGCGCGAACTGGTCCCGCGACCACGCGGTCGTGGTGAGCGCCAGTGGTTCCGGGATCTGTTGGCCGAACATGGTGCGCAGCGTCCGCATGGCTTCGTCGCGTACGTCGTTCGGATGAGTCTTCTCGATCTCGCGTGCTCGGTCGCCCCCGTGGAAGCACAGGATCACCGGCGGGCCGGCTTTGGCCATGCTGAACCACTCGGCCCAGGCTCCGTGGCGAGGTCCGACGTACTCCTGCCAGTCCACATCCACGGGCCAGAAGGGCGCTTCGAAGCGCAGGAAGGTCTTGCTGAGCACGCCCATGCCCAACCGGTTGATCGCTCTTTCGTGGCGCTCCGGCAGAGGGGGGACGAACTCGATCCCCTCGTGCTTCAGAACGCCGAGCGCTACGGTGACCACGACCGCCCTGGCGTGGATCGTCCCCGCACTGGTGTGGACGTCGGCCCCTCGATGGCGCAGCACCACGCGTCGTACCACGACCCCGGTGTCGATGGTCAGATTTCGGGCCACATAATTCGTGACCTGGTCGTAGCCGTGCGGGAAGAAGGCGTCCTCGCCGGTAGGGCCGTACTCCTTGCCCTGGTCGGCTTTGCGAGCCGATAGCTCATCGGGGTCGGCGCCCCACTCCGTGGTGTAGTTGCCGTTCAGGTAGAAGGCCAGCTCATCCTTCTCGAACGCATCCAGGTCTGAGCAGGCGACCCGGCGACGTACCGCCTGCGCGAGCGACTCGTCGTGGGGACGGCGACTGGCGTCACGCTCCGCCTGCTCGACGATCCGCGCCCATCGCGCGCTGTGAGGCGCGGTCACGTCGGCCCGCAATGACGGGTCAATGTGCACTCGCCCCGAGGAATAGGACGAAGAGACCAGACGAGCTCCCGCTCGGCGGGCGATGGGCGTGATCGGGTTTCCCGCGTGGTAGCCGTGGATCCAGGATGCTCCCAGGTCCACGACCGAGTCGGGCCAACCGCGCCACGAATGAATCCGACCGCCAACGCGGTTTCGCGCTTCGACGACTCGGACGTCGTACCCGAGGCGGCGGAGCCGGTCGGCCGCAGCGATACCCGCCATACCGGCGCCAACCACAACGACGACGTCGCCACTCCTGCCGCGGGACCCGGCCATGGGACCCAAGCACTTAGACAGCGATCCCGCCATCACCCCAACGACCAGGGAACGCCGTGAGATGGCTAGGTGATGCGACATTCAGTCAGTATGCGCGCCTGCGTCATGGTTGAGCCGCGTCCGGCATGCTCGGAAGTCTCGTCAACCCGAGCAAGCCTGATAGCCGTGCACCGTGTAGCCGCTGTGGCGGAGGAACTCGACCCTCGTGTGCGCTGTGCCATCGTCCCGCAGGATCCATGCGCCGGACCCGTCACGGGCGAGGACGTAGTTGTCGTCGGAACTCTCGTTGCCGCTAAGCCAGTCTTCGACCGCTTCCTCGGGAGTGTCAAAGCCGTTGGGCATCTTGGCGAGCAGTCCACCGTCAGTCCCGACCTGCATGTTGTCGGGGCAGCTGAGCTCGGTCGGCTCAGGCACTGACGTCGCGGATGGAGTCGTCGCAGGAGCGACCTCCGTCTCGGAGCCACAGCCTGCAAGCAGTACGCCGAGCGCAAAGGTGAAGCTCATCAACACGGTTCGCATGCCTCATTGGACGTGCCGATGATCGCGATGGTTCCAAGCATTGACGTGCGTCGGACGCGGACATCAGGTTGTTGGGACGACCTCAGCTGGATGGGCGGTAGGTGATGTGGGTGACGAGCGACGCCACCCGGGCCGAGACGACTTCGAGTTTCTGTGCGCTCACGCCATCGAAGAGGCGTTCTCCTGCGCCGAGAATGACGGGGGAGATGTGAGTGCGGAGCTCGTCAATCAAGCCGGCCGCGAGGTATTGGTTGACCGTGCCAGCGCCTCCCGCGATGGCGACGTCCTGCTCACCAGCAGCGGCGCGGGCCTGGTCGAGAGCGGAGTGGATGCCGTCGGTGACGAAGTTGAACGTCGTTCCTCCCTCCATCGTCAACGAATCGTGTGGATAGTGGGTGAGCACGAACACGGGGTTGTGGTAGGGCGGGTTCTCGCCCCACCAACCCCGCCACTCCACGTCCCACTCGCCGCGAACGGGGCCGAACATGTTGCGGCCCATCACCGTCGCGCCGGCTGCGGTGATCTGGTCCACCTCGGTCTTGTTCTCATCCGGAGTCTCGAACATCCAGGCGTGCAGCAAGTCGGTCGGTCCATCGCCGAAGGGTTTCTCCTGGGTTTGTCCAGGGCCGGCTGCGTAGCCATCGGCAGAGATCGAGATGTCACAGATAACTTTGCCCATGGAGTCCCCGTCCTCGCTACGGCACCCCACGTCGAGATGCACCAAGTACGGCATCATGCCGGTGATGCCTCGGCAAGCCAACCGGTTAATGAAGTTCTCGACTTCGCCTTGGAGGCTGGTCTCGTGACTGAATTCGTTCCCGGGCTCGAGCTGAGCCGGCAGTTCTACCACGGGCTCGTCCGGCCGATCCTGGATGCCAGCTTTCCCGGACTTCCCCACCGCGCCGCACTGCTCGGTCGGGGGTCCGAGGTGCTGGGGTCGGTATGACGACGAGATGTCGCGCTCGTGAGGACGCGCTGCTCGTGGCGTCGAGAAGCTGGCGGCGATGCACAACGCACTGCAGTTGACCGATCCGGTTTCCACGCACGTCGAGCAGATGTGGGACCGGCCGTTCAAAGGTGGCCTGGGCAGACTTCCCGGGCCTCCTGCGCGCCATGATCCATGGTCCGGCCGTCGTGAGCATCGCGGACAGGTGGCCGACCGGTCCTGTCGACCAGTTCCGTGACCTGCTCCGGCCGGCCAAGAACCGCCGCATCCTGCTGCGCATCTTCGACGCGGAGGGATGACGAACGGCGCGAATCAGCGCGCTGAACCCAACGATCAGTTTCGGCCAGACTGATATTGCTTGCCGCCGATCCCTGGGCTGCGAGAATCGTGTGATGACGCGGCAAACAATGTCCCCGGTGTTCGTCGGGCGACAGGTGCGAGCTGTCCCAGCTCGAGGATCATCTTCTGTCGGTCAACCGCGGCGACGGCCGGTTCGTCCTGCTGTCCGGCGAGGCCGGGATCGGCAAGACCCGCCTCGCGACCGAGCTGGCGCGACGCGCGCGAAAGCTGGGATGTGACGTCCTTTGGGGAAGCTGCTCGGAGGCGGAGCTGAGCCTTCCCTACCTGCCGGTGGTGGAAGCAGTGGGAAACCATCTGGACGAGCAGGATCTCGAGGTCGTGCGCTCAGGGCTGGGACGCACGGCGTCGGAGCTGGGACAGTTGTTCCCGCAGCTCGACGACGGTCTGCGCGCGGTGGCATCAGGGGATTCCGCGCAGGCGAAGCAGCGCCTCTTCGAGTCGGTCGTCACTCTGCTTGAGTTCTGGGCGCACGATCGCGGGCTGCTCCTCGTGCTCGACGACATCCACTGGGCAGACGACTCGACCCGTGAGCTGCTGGACTACGCGGCGCGGCGGCTCGCCAAGAGGCGAGTGATGCTGCTCGCCACCTATCGCAGCGACGAGCTCGACCGACGCCACCCGCTGATGCGCAAGGTTCAAGGCTGGCGCATGGCGGGACTAGCGGAGACCGTAGCGGTGTCGGCGATGGAGGCCGACAAGGTGGCCGAGATGATCGCGGGCATCCTCAACGCCGACGAGGTGAGCGCGGAGCTCGCCGCACTGGTTGGCGCTCGCGCCGACGGCAACCCGTTCGTGCTCGAAGAGATGCTGAGGGAGGCGCTCGACCAGGGCGAGATCGTCCGTACCGAGACCGGCTGGGGCGGGACGTCGTACGACGCGTTGCGGATGCCGGAGACGGTGCGCGAGGCAGTGCTGTTGCGACTGGCTCGGCTCGATGCGGCTCAGATCGAAGTGCTGCGCACCGCGGCCGTGCTCGGTAGGGCGTTCGACTACGCATTGCTGCTCCGTGTCACAGAGACGGACGAGGCGGTGGTGCTGACGGCCATCGAGTCGGCCATCGGTCTGCAGCTCGTGGTCGAGGGAGTCGAAGCGAGCGCCGGTTACCGGTGGCGACACGCACTTACACAGGAGGCGATCGCGGGGGACACCGTCGTACCGAAGCGTCAACGCATCCATTCCCGGGCGGCGGACGTGCTGCTCGAAGCGGGTGGCAGCCCGATGGCTATCGCTGGGCACCTGCTCGGTTCCGGACGGACGAAGGAGGCCGCCGATGCGTGTCTCCGGGCGGCTGACGAGGCCGAACGGGCGGTGGCGTTCAGCGAGGCGGTAGCGCTCCTCGAGCGAGTGCTGCCGCATGTGACCGGTGCACGTGAACATGCACTGTTGCTCGCCCGGATGGGCCGGCTCCGCGGGCTGAATGGCGAGCCGGCCGCGGGCGAGCAGCTCCTCGTCGAAGCAATCGCGCAGCTCGACGGGCTCGGGCTCTCGGTTGAGGCGGCGCGGGCGCGGGTCCGGCTTGGCCGCTGCCGGTGGGAGCTCGACCGACCGGACGAGGCCCTCCGTGACTTTGAGCATGCCCGTACCGTGCTGGACGACGAGGGGCCTTCGCCGGATCTCGCGCTCGTCTACCTGCGGATCGCCGGGATCCACGCCTTCCAGCTCGACTACGAGAGCTGCCGGCATGCTGCCGAGCGGGCCGCAACGATCGCTGAGCAGGCCGGTGCGGACTTCGAGCGTGTCTGGGCCCTCACTCACGTCGCGCTGGGGCTCTTCGGCACTGCCGAGGAGTACACCGTCCTCGATCGCTGCTACAAGGAGGCCGTCGAAAAGGGCTACGGGGTCATCGCCGGCAACGTCCTCTACAACGAGATCTGGGATCGCGTGCACACTCTTACGGGCGGGCTGGATGAAGCGTTGGACAAGCTGGATCGGATGCCGTTCGAACCCCAGATTTCGAGCGGCGTTGCGATTGCCAAGAGCATCGCGCTCCTCGGGCTCGGTGAGCCCAAGGCTGCGCTCGAGGAGGCGCGTCGGGCCACCACACGATATGAGAGCCTCGGGGCCAGCAAGCTCACGTGGCGGTCGCAGCTGGCCGTTGCAGACGCGCTGCTCGAGCTCGGGCATGCATCGGAAGCAGCAGCCGAGTTGCCGCCTATCTCACCGGGCAACGAGCTCCAGGACATCGTCTATGACACGCCGGCGCGACTGGGAATAGCACTTGCGCTCGGGCGCATGGACGACGTCGTCGAGCTCGGTCGAAGAGCCGCAAGCCAAGACGCGCTCCTGATCTTCCCGGAGACCGCCGCGCTCGCGGTCGAAGCACTCGTCGCGGGAGGGCAGTTGGACGAGGCTGAATCAGTCCTCCGTCGAGCCAAGCGAACCCGCGGTGACGTTGGGCGCGGCGGGTTCGAGATGGCAGAAGGCCGCATCCTTCTCGCCGCGGGGAGGCCTGACGAAGCATTGGCCTTGTGTGAGGGTGCTCAGCGACAGTTCGAGCAATCCGGCCTTCGGCTCTGGGGTTGGCGCGCCCGTGCACTTGCGGCCGAGGCGGCTGCGCTGACTGGAGACCTCGGTGCCGCGACGTCCCTTTTTACGGCGTGCGTTCGCGAAGCGAGCCTGGCCGGAACGGTTCGGCTTCGCGACGACGCGCGCGACAGAGCGATGGGCGTCGGCATCGAGATTGCGTTGCCAACAGAAGAGCCGAGTCGCGACCTGGTCGAACCGGAGATCCTGGCGGCCGGAGAGCGTCTCGTGACATCGATGTTCGCGGACGTCCGTGGCTACACGTCGCTCACGGCGGCCACCTCGCCCGAAGAGCTCGCGGATCAGATCACGACGCTCCACCGCTGGGCCGCCACCGAGGTACGGCGGCGCTACGGGATCGTGGACAAGTTCGCGGGCGACGCCGTGATGGCGACCTTCAACGTGGCAGGTGCACGGGTGGACCATGCCGTTCTGGCGCTCGAGGCGGCGCTGGCGCTGCGAGACAAGGCGGCGCTCATGGACCTTCCGGTCGGTATCGGCATCGCAGTCGGCGCCGCCATCGTGACGCGCTCTGTCGATGACGCGAACGTGAGCGTCCTCGGTCCGGCGACGAACCTCGCAGCGAGACTTCAGACCGCAGCCGGAGGTGGTGAGATCCTCCTCAGTGACGAAGCGTTCCGTCGAGTTGCCGGGTGGCTGGAGGAGCGAAGGCTCACGATCCACCCGGAGGTCCTGACGCTGAAGGGTTTCGACGAGCCGCAGCCTGGCTACCGGTTGCATGCTCCGGTCCCGATGTGAGTAACCGCCCGATCGTCGGCTGTCGGAGGACTAACCTCTGAGACGTGGGCTAGGAGCGATGCCCGAGAGCAGAAGGCGTCCGCCTCTGTGTGTCGTCTCGTCACAGGAGAACCTGAATGGCAGATCCCCTGCTCGAGACCAAGCTCTATGTTCCCAGACGAAGATCTGAACTTGTATCGCGTCCGCGACTGAGTGAACGGCTGCACCGCGGCCTCGGTTGCAAGCTGATGCTCGTCTCTGCCCCGGCTGGCTTCGGCAAGACGACGTTGCTGGGGGAGTGGCTCGCCCCACCTGCCGGGTCGGGCACGGAGCGCGCCATGGCGTGGCTGTCCCTCGACCGCAACGACAACGACCCCGCGACTTTCTGGACCTATGTGATAGCTGCGCTGCGAACGGTGACGCCGGGGATCGGCGCAAGCACCCTCTCGCTCTTGCAGCAGGCCCAACCGTCTCCTGTCCGTCTGCTGCTCACTACGTTGATCAACGAGGTCAACGCCGACGCGGCGGACATGGTCTTGGTGCTCGACGACTACCACGTTATCGACTCGCCAGAGGTGCAGGACGGCGTCAGCTTTCTGCTCGAGCACCTGCCTCCGCGGCTGCATCTCGTGATCGTCAGCCGGGCCGATCCCGCGTTACCACTGGCTAGCCTCAGAGCGCGTGGCGAACTGGTCGAGGTCCGGGCCGCGGACCTTCGGTTCACGACGGATGAGGCAGCGGCATACCTCAACGGCACCATGGGGCTGGAGCTGACCCACGAGGACGTGGGGGCCCTGGAAGGACGCACCGAGGGCTGGATTGCAGCGCTCCAGCTCGCCGCCCTCTCCATGGAGGGGCGCGAAGACGCAGCCGGGTTCATCGCCGGCTTTGCGGGTGACGATCGCTACGTCGTCGACTACCTAGTGGAAGAGGTTCTCAAGCGTCAGCCCGAGCACGTCCAAGACTTCTTGATGCAGACGTCAATCCTCGACCGGATGAACGGCGCGCTCTGTGACGCGCTCACCGGGCGGGACGACGGTCGGGCCACGCTGGAGGACCTCGACAAGCGGAACCTGTTCCTCGTCCCGCTCGACGACCGTCGGCAGTGGTATCGCTACCACCACCTGTTTGCCGACGTGCTTCAGGCGCGATTGCTCGATGAGCGGCCCGGCCGGGTGGCAGAGCTGCACCTGTTGGCCAGCGACTGGCACGCCACGCACGGCGATCAGGCAGAGGCGATCCGGCACGCCATGGCTGGTCAGGACTTCCCGCGCGCGGCCGCGTTGGTGGAGCTGGAGATGCCGGCCATGCGCCGGGACCGGCGCGAGATGACCTTGCGGGCCTGGCTGGAGATGCTCCCGAGCGAGGTACTCCGGGTCAGGCCCGCTCTCTGCAACGCGCTGGGAGGGACCCGGCTATCCACCGGGACCATGGAGGGCGTCGACGCGCTGCTCCGAGAGGCGCAGCGCTGGCTGGACGAGCCTTCCGACGCCATGGTCGTCGTGGACCACGAGGCGTTCCGCCGGCTGCCAGCCGAGGTCGCCGTGCACCGCTCCGGCCTGGCATTGGCGACAGGAGACATCGACGGCGCCGTCGCCCTCGCGCAGCAGGCGCTGGCCCTCGCACTGGACGACGACTACTTGTCGCGCGGAGCCGCCTCTGCCCTGCGAGGACTGGCCGCCTGGGGCTCCGGCGACCTCGAGACGGCGGAGGCGTCGTACGCCGAGTCCCTGGTGCACTTCGAGCGGATCGGACACATCGGCGACATCTTCGGCTGCTCGATCGCTCATGCCGACATGCGGCTGACCCTCGGCCGGTTGCGCGCCGCGGCGGACACCTTCGAGAAGGCGCTGCAGCTGGCGCCCGAGGGTGCAGTGGTGCGCGGCACCGCGGACATGCACGTCGGCCGGGCCGCTCTCTACTACGAGCTCGACGACCTGGCCGCCGCTCGGCGCGAGCTGGCGCGGAGCCTCGAGCTCGGAGAGCACACCGCGTTGCCCCAGAACGCTTATCGCTATCGCGTGGGCATGGCCAAGCTGTCGGGTGTCGAGGGCGATCTGGACGCTGCGGTCAACCTGCTCGACGACGCCGAGCGCGTGTACGTCGGCGACTTCTCGCCGAATGTCCGCCCGGTGCCTGCGGTGCGGGCTCGGATGTGGCTCGCACAGGGACGGTTGGCCGACGCGCTCGGCTGGGTTCGCGCTGAAGGGCTGGCGGCGACCGATGACCTCAGCTACCTGCGGGAGTTCGAGCACGTCACCCTCGCACGGATCCTGATGGCCCAGGGAAGTGTCGACCAGGCTCTCGAGCTGCTGGCCCGCCTTGCCCAAGCAGCAGAGGAGGGGAGCCGGTCGGGCTCGCTGATCGAGATCCAGATCGTGCTGGCGCTGGCGCACCAGTTGCAAGGTGACCTGCCGGCTGCCCTGACCTCGCTCGAGGCGGCGCTCGTGCTTGCGGAGCCGGAGGGTTACGTCCGGACGTTCGTCGACGAGGGGCCTGCGATGGCGACGCTGCTGGAGGCAGCCGCCGAGAAGGAGATCGCCCCTCGCTATGTCGGTCGGTTGCTGGCTGCGTTCTCCACAACGACTCGTGCCCCAGCTGCCGCGCCCGGCCTGGTCGAGCCGTTGAGCGATCGTGAGCGTGACGTGCTCCGACTGCTCGGGACCGAGCTCAGCGGGCCGGAGATCGCCCGCGAGCTCGTGGTCTCGCTGAACACGGTGCGAAGCCACACCAAGGCCATCTACGCCAAGCTCGGCGTCAACAGCCGTCGTACTGCGGTCCGCCGAGCCCAGGAGCTCGGCCTGCTGTAGTCCCCGGGTCTCGGCGGTCGAGCTGACACTCGGCGGTCGAGCTTGTCGAGACCCCGGTGATTTCGACAGGCTCAATCAGCGGGCATCGGCCAATCAGCGGGTCCGAAGATCACCACGTCGATCACCACATGTGGTGATGTCCGCTCACCACATCCGCGCCTAGTTTCCGGTCATGGACAACAACCAGGCACCGAGGGGTGACGAGACCGGGCGCTTCGCGATCCGGGTCAAGGGTCACCTCGATGCGCGCTGGTCGGCCTGGTTCGACGGGCTGACGATCACCACCAAGAACGACGGCACCACCCTCATCGAGGGGCCGGTGGCCGACCAGGCAGCGCTGTTCGGCGTACTGCAGAAGATGCGCGACATGGGCCTTCCGCTCCTCTCGGTCATCCGCGCAGAGCCGAACGACCACGACCGGTCAGCCGCCGAACCTCGCTAGGAAATCCACACTCCCCTGAAAGGCAAGATCATGGACAAGTTCACCCGCAGCATCGCAATGGCAAGCGCGAGGCGCCCGTGGCGCACGTTCGCGACCTGGATCCTCGCCATGGGGATCGTGCTCTTCCTGGCCGCGGCCGGAGGCGGCACCTTCGCTGACGACTTCGCTGCCCCAGGCAGCCAGAGTTCACGCGCTTTGGAGCTGCTCGACAAGAACTTCCCCGAAGCAGCCAAGGGCAAGGCGCTGGTCGTCTTCGCGTCCGAGGACGGCGGAACGCTGGAAAGTCAGCAGCCAGCGATCGATTCCGTGTTGACGGACGTCGCTACGGTCGACCACGTCGAGTCCGTCGCAGACCCGTTCGAGGCCGGCACAGTTTCGGACGACGGCCGGATCGCGTACGCCGAGCTGACCCTCGACGCACCCGAGCGGGAGATCGGGAAGCCGGCGTTCGCGGTCCTCTCAGGAGCCGTCTCCGGATCCGACGTGTCAGGCGTCCAGGTCGAGCTGGGCGGTGACGCCGTCTTCCTCAACGCCGAAGACAAGAGCTCCGGCCACGTGGGCGTCGGCCTCCTGGTAGCGCTGCTCGTGCTGCTGGTGGTGTTCGGCACGCTCGTCGCCGCCCTCGTACCGATCGGCCTGTCGATCATCTCGGTCGGCGCCGGGATCGGCGGCATCACGTTGTTGGCGAGCTCGATGACCGTGTCAGTCTCGGCCATCCCCGTCGCAGGCCTCGTTGGGTTGGGTGTCGGCATCGACTATGCCCTCTTCATCGTGGCCCGCTACCGGGAGAACCGCGCAGCAGGCCAGGACAACCACGGCGCTCTTGCGAACGCCATGGGTTCGTCGGGAGCTGCAGTGGTCTTCGCCGGCGGCACTGTCATCGTCGCAACAGCAGCGCTCGCCATCACGGGACTCGGCGTCCTCACTTCGATCGGGCTGTCCACTGCGCTGATCGTGTTCGTCGCCGTGCTGGCCGCCATCACCCTGCTCCCCGCTCTGCTTAGTCTGCTGGGCGACCGGATCGACTCCGGTCGGCTGATTCGACGTCACCGCCAGGCCAAGCGCACCGAGGACAGCGCCTGGTGGCGCTTCGGTCACCGGGTGTCGGGACGCCCCTGGCCCTACATGCTGGGCGCTGTCGTCGTACTCGTTGCGATCGCCACTCCGACCCTGTGGATCCAGACCGCGTTCCCAGCGGCCGGTGACGCCCCGGCCGAGACCACGCACCGACAGGCCTATGACCTTCTCGCCGAAGGCTTCGGGACCGGGTTCAACGGACCCCTGCTGGTCGTCGTCGATCTGGACGCCACCGGTATCGACGCCACCGGCGTACCTGCCTTGACCCAGGACATCGCCTCGATCCCGCAGATCGCGTCGGTGAGCGAGCCGCAGACCTCGGCAGACGGCGACACCGTGGTGTTCAGCGCAGTGCCCACCACGGGCCCTGCCGACCTCGAGACCTCGGCCACCATCGAGAAGGTCCGAGACATCATCCCCGGCAACGTCTACGTCTCCGGGATCACCGCGACGACCGATGACCTCAACAGCCAGCTTCAGAAGACACTCCCGCTCTTCGTCGGCGCTGTCATCGCCGTGTCGTTCCTCCTGCTGATGCTGGTGTTCAGGTCCATCGTGGTCCCACTGAAGGCAGCCCTGATGAACCTGCTCTCGATCGCCGGCGCGTACGGCGTCCTGGTCGCGGTCTTCCAGTGGGGTTGGGGAAGCAGCCTGATCGGGCTCGAAGGTCCGACGCCGATCACGTCTCTGATCATCGTGATCATGTTCCCGATCTTGTTCGGGCTGTCCATGGACTACGAGGTGTTCCTGCTGTCGCGGATCCGCGAGGAGTACGCCCGCACCGGTGACAACGCCGAGTCGGTCGCACGAGGACTTGCCGGGACCGGACGGGTCATCACGTCGGCCGCGCTGATCATGATCGCCGTCTTCCTCAGCTTCGTGGCCAGCCCGGTGCCGTCGCTGAAGATGCTCGGACTTGGGCTCGCCACCGCGATCCTGATCGACGCGACCATCGTGCGGATGATCCTGGTGCCGGCCACCATGGCGCTGCTGGGCAAGGCCAACTGGTGGCTCCCGGCCTGGCTCGACCGGCTGCTGCCGCATCTGACCGTCGAGGGTTCGCTCGACGAGGGGGAGGAGCAGGAGGCGGAGTACGACCCGTCGTACGTCGACGGTGCATCGGTCACCGAAGAGGCCGGAGAGCTCGTCGGTCGCTGAGCTCGCCCATCAAGTCCGCTGGTCCCTGGCAACCCGTCCGGGGCCAGCGGTCTGTCATGGCCGAGCCGCCCACTCCCGCTCGAGGATCGCGAAGAGGAACTCGCTGCCCCAGGCACCTTTGAAGAAGATGTTCTCGTGGAAGTGCGCCTCGCGGCGGAAGCCGACTCGCTCGAGCATCGCGGCCGCAGGGGCGTTGAGCGCGTCGGTGACGGCGATGATCCGATGCAGTCGGAACTCCTCGAACGCGAATTCAAGAAATCCGCTCAACGCCTCAGTGCCGTAACCCTTTCCCTGGTGCTCGGGCGAGAGCGTGAAGCCGACTTCCGCCACACGTGGTTCGTCCTCGTCCACCTGCATCGCCAGGTCACCCACCAGCGAGCCGCTCGACGCGTCCTCGAGCGCAAACTGGTACCACGCGCCGGGAACGCCCGGCTGTGCTGTCTGCAAGCCTTCGATGAACGCGACGCCGAGGCCCAACGTGTAGTCGCTCCAGCTCTGGTAGCGCGCGACATTCGGGTCCGTGCGATAGGCCACGAACGCATGCACGTCTGCTGGGACGAAGCGGCGTACGCGAAGACGAGTGGTCTCGAAGAACGTCTCAGGATCCATGTGTCGCGACGCTAGCCCCTCCCCTTGTGGCGTCGCGACACACACTGGTCGTCGTCTTGGGTCGTGCTCAACCGCTCGTGACCGTCAGCGGTGCCGTGCGCGACGAGCCGTTGAGCGTGGCGGTGATAACGACGTTCCTGGTGCTCGTGACGGTTGAGGTGTCGATCAGGAACGTCCAGGTACCCAGCCTCGCGGTGTCAACAACCTGAATGCGGGTGCGCTTCGATACCACTGCACGGTCGAGCCGGGGCATATGCCTCCTCTTAGCCAGCGGACCGTGAGTGTGCCGGCCCCTCCCCGTCATCACAGTGTGCTCCGGCGCACGAGTCGCGGCCACTGCCCTTTGGTCCTAGTACGTGGACCACCCGTGCGACTCGCTCGGAGGGTCGCTTCGTGTAACCGCATCAGCGCGCGCTGGGGAACCGGCGCTCAGGATCGCGATCTACCTTGCGCGAGCGGCTCGGCAGCGACCGCCCCCGGCCCGTCCGACGCGTTGTCGGGTTCCCAGCGCAGGAGGTCGCCGGGCTGGCAATCGAGTTCTTCGCACAGGGCAGCCAGGGTGGTGAAGCGAACCGCCTTGGCGCGACCGTTCTTGAGTACCGCCAAGTTGGCGGGCGTGATGCCGACGCGCTCGGCGAGCGTGCCCACGGCCATCTTCCGCCTAGCGAGCATCACGTCGATGTCGACGACGATCGGCATCAGATCACCTCGTTGAGCTCTGCCCGCAAGTGGTGCGCCTCGGCCTCGCGGGCAACCGCCTGGACGAGCAGCATCCGCTGTACGAATACGATCAGTGCGACGCCGGCGACGACCAGCGACACCCCACAGATGAGCCCGACTACACCGGGGGCCACGTCTTCGCCTGGCGCGAGCGTGACGGCGAGTCCGAACGTGAGGACGGAGGCTGCGGCGATCGCGCCGATGATGATGTCGACGTACCGGAAAGCGGCAGGGGAGAACACGGTGCCTCGTCGAACCATCGTCAACAGCCGCCATACGCAGACCGCCGTGACCTGCATGGTCACGATGCCCAAGATCACGATGATGATGACGGGGACGCGCACCCCGGCGGGCGCGTCATCGAGGTCAATCCACAGCAGCGGCACCATCACCGCCTGCACGAACAGCGACCCGACAAGCGCAATCGCGAGCACGACACGCAGCGCGAGAACGGTCAGATGTCCCATCGCGTCTCCTTCCATCGAAGTACGACATAAATCTATCGCTAATCGATGGGTTCCGCAGGAGATTCGATGACCAGGGGTACGTCGCCGGGTGTTCGGGTCAGGGCCGCCAGGCTGAAAACAGCGTTTCGCGGGGTGCCGGGAAACGCCGCCGATCCTGGGTTGAGTTCGCCGCCCCAGGTGAGCCGAATCGCACTAGAGTGCTGACTTCCCGGCCGGTGACGAGGTGTGCCATGAATGTTCACGAAGAGCGGATCGCCGAATTCCATCGCTTGCACGCCTCGGGGTGCTTCGTGATGCCGAACCCCTGGGACGTGGGGAGTGCTCGAGCCTTGGAAAAGATGGGCTTCAAGGCATTGGCGACGACGAGTGCCGGGTTGGCCTGGACCTTGGGACGTACGGACACTCAAGTCACTCTCGAACAGAGCCTCGAGCATCTGCGAGAGGTCGTTGATGCCGTCAGCCTGCCGATCAACGCAGACTTCCAAGGCGGCTTCGCGGTCGATCCAGCGGGAGTCGCGACGAATGTGAAACTGGCGGCCGCGACCGGGATCGCTGGGCTCTCGATCGAAGACTCCACAGGCGACGAGGCCGACCCGCTCTTCGAGTTCGACCTGGCCGTCGAGCGGGTTCAGGCAGCGCGGAGAGCGATCGACGAAAGTGGCACGGGCGTCGTACTCACTGGCCGATCGGAGGGGTTCGTGGTCGGCCGGCCAGACATCGACGAGACGATCCGACGGCTGCGCGCGTTCTCCGATGCAGGCGCTGACTGCCTGTATGCACCGCGGATCGAATCTCTCGAGCACGTCACCGCCATCGTCTCCGCGGTATCACCCAAGCCGGTGAACCTGCTGATCAACGCTCCGTTCACCACCGCTGCCGAAGCGGCTCAGTTAGGCGTACGGCGGATCAGCGTTGGGGGCACCCTGGCGCGGGCCGCATGGGGCGGCTTTCTGCAGGCCGCCAACGAAATCGCCGACGCGGGGACGTTCACCCACTTCGAAGAGCTACCCAACGTCGAGGCACTTTTCGACCGTTGATCGGATGACGACGAAGCGTCATTCAAGGTGGTGGCGCCTGCCCTCGATGCGCGGTAGATCGCTAGGCCGCGTACGCCGGAAGGACGACTGAGGTCGTCCTGCCCTTTGCCCAGAGCCTGTGCAGATGCGGTCTCCGCTCGTGCCAGGTCTTCCGGTGAACCCTTGCGATGGGCTTGGATGCCGAGTGCGGCGCATCGCGCCCCACGAAGACCACCGGGCCACGCCGGCCCGACGCACCCAGCGGGAAGGCACAGCAGATGTTAAGAAGGTTCACGAACCGCGGCGTGATTTCCGCCGTGACCACCATCGGGGCGTCCGTCGTTACGGCCCTCGCCCTCACCACGGCGCCGTCGGGCACCACGGTCGCCACGAACGACACGCATCAAGCGGCTCCGCCAGCGGACACTCTTGCCAGTCAGATCGACGCCCTGCTCACCGACCCGCGGTACGACGGCTCGCAGGTCGCCGTCGTCGTACGAGACGCCGACACGGGCGAGACCTTGTACGACCACAACGGCGACGAGCGGTTGCTCCCGGCGTCCAACACGAAGCTGTTCGCGTCAACGGCGGCACTCGACCTGCTCGGACCGGACTACCGTTTCCAGACCACCGTGTCGACGGACGGACCGCGCCATGGCTCGGTCCTCAACGGTGACCTCTATCTCACCGGCGGCGGTGACCCGACGACGCTGGCCAGCGACTACGGCGACCTGGCCGAGCAGCTGCGCCACCGCGGCGTGCGGAAGGTGCGCGGGAGCCTCGTCGCCGACGACAGCGTCTTCGACCATCAGCGGCTCGGGAACTTCTGGTCGTGGGACGACGAGCCGTTCTACTACTCGGCGCAGATCTCCGGTCTCACCGTCGCGCCGGACACCGACTACGACTCCGGGACGGTCATTGTCGAGACCGGACCCGGCTCAAAGGCCGGACGCCCCGCACGCGTCACGTTGGTGCCGAACACGTCGTACGTGCACATCGTGAACGACGCAGTGACAGGTCCCGCGGGCTCGGACAACACCATCTCCGTCGAGCGCGAGCACGGCAACAACAACATTCACGTGACGGGCAGCATCCCCGCGGACGACGACGTCGGGCAGGAGTGGTCGACCGTGTGGGAGCCGACGGGGTACGCCGCCAACGTGTTCAAGCGAGCCCTGCAGGCGCACGGCATTCAGCTGCGCGGTCGCGTACGAACCGGCGTCACGCCGAACGACACAATGGCGCTGGCGACTCACGACTCGATGCGCCTCGGCGACATGCTGATCCCGTGGCTCAAGTTGTCCAACAACATGCACGCGGAGCACGTAGTGAAGGCCATCGGCGCCGAGGTCGCCGGGGAGGGCAGCTGGAGCGCAGGGCTCGACGCGATCGAGGCTGACCTGACAAGCCTTGGCGTCGACACGGACGTCATGCGGATGGTCGACGGCTCCGGCCTGGCGCGGGCGGACTACATTCCCGCCGACCAGATCGCGAACGTGCTCGTCGGCGCACGGCAGAAGCCATGGTTCGAAGAGTGGTACGACGCGCTGCCCATCGCCGGCAACCCTGACCGGTTCGTCGGCGGCACACTGCGGTCTCGGATGGTCGGGACTCCGGCCGCGAACAACCTGCACGGCAAGACTGGTTCGCTCACGGGCGTCACCGCATTGTCGGGTTACGTCACCGATGCCGACGGGGATCCCCTGGTGTTCTCGATCGTGGCGAACAACTACCTGAGCAGCCCTCGCAGTGTGGAGGACGCGCTCGGCGTCTTGCTTGCGTCATACAGCGCCCACTCGCCAGCGAAGGCACCGCCCGTGCGTCAGCTCCGGCCGACGCACCCGTTGCCCGCTGACATCGAGTGCTCCTGGGCGAAGGCCTGCTAGCACTCATCGGTGGTTGAGCTGGTCGAAACCACCCCCGACGTACCCGGGCCATCGTCAGCTGTTGGCGATCGGTTCGAGGTGAGCGTGGACGAGCGGTACGACGGAAGCACCCTCGCCGCTGGCCGCGGCGACACGCTTCATCGAGCCGGCGCGGATGTCGCCGACGGCGAAGATGCCGGGGACGGCCGTGGCGAGGTTCTCGGGCGGGCGGCCGCCAGTCCACAGCTCCTTGGGAACGTCGCGCCCGGTCAGCACGAACTTGCGGTCGTCGAGGACGACCTCGTCGGGCAGCCAGTCGCAGTGAGGCTGGGCGCCGAGGAGAAGGAAGAGCCCCTCGGCGTCGCGGCGGGTGACGTCGCCGGTGGTCGTGTCGCGGACGTCGAGCCACTCCAGACGGCCGTCGCCGCCGCCGTCGACGATCTCGGCGCAGGGCTGCACTGCGGTCTGCGGGTTGTGGTTGATCTCGTCGATCAGGTAGTGCGACATGGTCCCCTCGAGGCTGGCCCGGCGCACCATGACTGTCACCGACTTGGCGAAGCGGGCCAGGTGAATCGCGGCCTGGCCGGCGGAGTTGCCGCCGCCGACGACAACGACGTCGCGCCCCTCCATCTCGCGTGCGGCGGTCATCGCGCCGCCGTAGTGGACGCCGTGGCCGATCAAAGCGTCAACGCTCGGTACCTCAA
This sequence comes from uncultured Actinomycetota bacterium, assembly GCA_963746185.1. GTDB lineage: Bacteria > Actinomycetota > Actinomycetes > Propionibacteriales > Nocardioidaceae > CAVVAE01. The sequence continues at coordinate 191,710 of CAVVAE010000004.1, read as the reverse complement.
GCTTGCGGTAGCTGACGCCGGTGGCGATCACCACGGCACGTGCGCGAACGTCGCCTCCGTCGGTGTGAACGACGTGGGGCCGCGTGTCGTCGCCGGCGGTCAGGTGGGAGACCTTCGAGCCGGTGAAAAACCTGGTGCCGAAGCGGGCGGCCTGTTCGCGGGCGCGCTCGGCCAGTCGCATGCCGGAGATTCCGCGGGGAAAGCCGAGGTAGTTGCGAATCATCGAGCTGGTGCCTGCCTGGCCCCCGATCGCCTCATGCTCGATGCAGACGGTGGACAGCCCCTCGGACGCGCCGTAGACCGCGGCGGCGAGACCAGCGGGGCCGGCGCCGACAATGCAGAGATCGACCAGGGTCTCCACGTCGACGTCGTCGGGCCGGCCGTAGAGGTCCGCCGCGACGTCTTGGACTGAGGTCGGCGCGATCACCTCGGCCCGAACTGTCTGGACAAGCGGGAATGTCGGCTGGCCGTCGTACAGGCCGATGATCTCGCGGCCGACCTCGGAATCCGGCAGGTAGACCTGGTTGGGTATGCCCATACGGTCGAAGAAGTCGCGGATCGCGAGCGTGAGCGCATCGGGACGTTCGGCGACCAGCCGGACAGTGGCCACTACGGGGGCCGCCGTTGATCCCCAGTCGGACAGAAGCTCGCAGACTGCAGTGTGGAACTCCTCGTCGCGTTGCCCGCGGGGCATCAGCAGGAACGCGTCGAACTCACCCTTGGCCAAGCCGGGCCGCAGCGCTCCGCCGTCCTGGATGAAACGCTGCCAGTAGGCCACCACGAGCCGGCGCGCGTTCGGCACAGTCTCAGCCCACATTCGGAAGGCCTCCGGGACCGACGCATCGGGAAGCACGGACTGGCACACGAACAGCGCCACCTCTCCGCCGGCGGCCTGGATCTCACGGGCTAGGTCTGCGGCGGAACCGGCGCCCCCTGCCGAGTGGAGGTCGTAGTCGCGGGAGTAGCGGCCGAACTCGTCGACCAGGAAGTCGGCGTGGTCCTCGGAGACCACGATGATCGCGGGTTGCATCCGGTCAGTATGTCCACGCCGGTGAAGCAATGGCGACCTTGGGCTCCCGGATCGCCCGCTCGCCCCCGAAGGTGGTCAGCCGAGGAACATGGTGCGAGCCTGCTCGACACCCTCGACCGTGGCGGGTGGGTGGCTGACCTCGGCCCACCGTTCCGCAGTGAGGCGAAGTCGATCGGATACGAGGACTTCGTCGCCTCTTGCGTCCTTGGAGATCCCGTCGCGCTGATAGCCCAGCTTGCGGGAGACGCCCTGCGATGCGTGGTTGTCCGGGAAGACCTCGGTGGTTGCGTCGGTGGCTCCCAAGTGATCAAAGGCCAGAGTCAGGAGACCCGCCCGCGCCTCCGTCCCGAATCCCTGATGGTGATGATCGAGTCCGAGCCACGACGACGTGGTGACCCCGCGGACAGTTCGAAAGTCTCGGGCTCGCAGTGTCACCATGCCGATCGGCTGGTCGCCGGACGGGAAGACACCAAGCCCGAGGGTCCAATCAGCCGGGGTCCAGGAGGCGAGGTCGTCCCAGTAGCTCTGAAGCAAGATCCTGGCTCGATCCTCCGGCGCGCGCTCCGTCCACGGACTGAGGAACGGCCTCTCGCTGGGCTTGTGCACGCCTTCGGCCACGACCTGTGCCAAGGCCGCGAGTTCGTTGTCGTTGAGAAGACGGAGCGTCAATCGCGGTGTGTGGATCCGCAGGGCAAAGGTCGGCCAGAGGTCAGAGATCACGATCGCCAGTATCGAAGTCGGCCATGTGGGAGACAACCGATTTATCCGCTCCGATCTGAGCAGCCGCGTTCGGTGGCGTCCAACCGCCTCGGTGATCAGCGTGAGGCGGAAGTCCCGGGGATGCAGGGTAGCCGCCTCACACGGGCGCGCGCACGGTGCGGAAGGAGGAGACCGCAAGCCCGGCTGCCACGAGCGCGAAGATGGCGGCTGCGAGGAGGAGGGTGGGTCGGATTCCCCACGCGTCGGCCAGGATGCCGGCCAGCGGTGCGGCGATGACCATGACGGCCCGGTTGAGGGAGCGCAGCGTGGTGTTGGTCCGGGCCTGGAGCTCATCAGGAGTGATGAGTTGGCGAAAGCTCATCTCGTGCGAGTTGCTCATGCCCATGGCTAGGCCGTAGAGCCCCTGTCCGGCAGCGAGGATCGCGACCGAGGCCCACCCGTGTGCGGGCTGTTCGGCGGCAACCATCACGAGCACGCCGCCGGTCGTGATGACGTGACAGGCGATGATCGTGCGGCCGGTTCCTAGCCGCAGACCCACCCAGGTAGTGATCGCGGCTCCGAGGAGCGCACCGATCCCGCCGACTGCGCCGATGATGCCGAACTGGAACGGCGTCAAGCTCAGGGCGTCGAGTGCGTACGGGGCCAGCACCACACCGATGACCGCGTTGCCGATGAACCAGCCGTGTGTAGCGATGGCCAGAGTGGCCAGCCCGGAACCGCGGTACACCCACCGGACGCCGTCGCGGATCTCACGCACCAAGTCGCTGGCCCTGGCCCCCGCCTTCGGAGGAGGCTCGGTTATGTCGATCCGGCTCAGCGTGACCGCGGAGTAGACGTACGTCGCGGCGTCCGCCAGGACGGCGAGTGGGGCACCCAAGGCGCTCACCAGCAAGCCACCGAGGGCCGGACCGGCGCTCATGGCAGCAGCGTCGGCGCCATCGGTGCGCGCGTGAGCACGCTGTAGGTGTTGGCGCTGCACCAGGCGAGGCAGGAAGGACATCTCGGCCGCGCCGTTGGTGACCGCGGCGGTCCCGTACGCCATCACGATCACCAGCAGCGTCGGAAACGACAGTAGGTCCATCCACCACAGCAGTGGGATCAACGCCAGCAGGGCCGCTTGAACAAGGTCGGTGGTGATCATGATCGGGCGCCGAGCGTGGCGGTCGACCAGGGCTCCCACTACGACGCCAACGACTAGGTAGGGCAACCAGCGCGCCGAGTTCAACCAGCCAACCTGAGTCGCCGAGCCATGCAGAGTCAGAACCACCAACGTCTGCAGCGCGAGCAACGTGATGTAGCTGCCGAAGGCCGAGACCGCACTGGCCTGCCAGTACAGCAGGAAAGACCGCGACGGGAACCTCTCGTCGCGGTCCATGACGCCATCTTTCCAAATACCGTCGCGTCAACTCACACTGGCGCTTCTCGTCTCCGCGACCCAAGCGCGACCACGCACGGGCATGCGGAGGAAGTTGTCAGCGTGCGGTGGCCGGGCCCATGCCGTTGCGGAGGAGGTTGCCGCGCCCGGTGGGCCAGAGCAGACATCCGGTGCGGGAGCCGGGGACGGTGTAGACGTCGACGCCGTGGTCCATCGTGGTGAGGACGATCTCGAGCGTGCCGTTTCCGGTGAGGTCTGCGATCGAAGGAGCGGCGGCCACGCCGACGCCGTTGCCGTCGCGGGTCTGGTGGCGTAACCGAGTGACCGAGAGCTTCCTCCCGTGGGCCGAGAGCACGATCAGGTGTCCGGCGTTGCGATGCAAGGCGTACGTTCCGAAGACCAGTTCGGGGGTGCCGTCCTTGTTCAAGTCGGCTGCGACCACTTCTGAGGCGAAGGTCTTCGAACGGCGCGGGGCGTACTGGGTGGACCACAGCCGGTGGCCGGTCGGGCCCACCGCGTACACCTTGCCGCCGGGAAGGGCGGAGACGATCTCGGGCCGCGAGCTACCGAGGATGTCGACCACGGTCGGCGCGGGGATCCCGGTGGGCGGATACCAGTCGCCGTCGGGTCGGTGGACCGGCTTGTTGGACATGCGGAGCCTCTCGAAGCCCGCGTGACGCCGTGCCGAGCGGTGCCCGTCGCCGTACGCACCGTCCAGGACCATGAACGCGTATCCCTGGGTGCGGTAGGGAATGTGGCGTTCGACGTTGGGGATTCCGACGACCTCGTTGCGGCCGTCGCCGTTCAGGTCGGCCACCGCGGGTGGCGATGCCGTCCACTGCAGCCATGCTTGCCGTGCCGGGCTCGGCCACTGTCCGGTGTGCTGGTGGTAGTGGCGGCGCTCAACGTCCGGATCGGCCCACCGGATCATCTGTCCCCACCCCATCCTGCGGCCGACGGCGCCGGACTCGCGGTTCTTGAACCAGCGGGAGGACAGGATCGAGGTGCCGTCGCTGTTGAAGGCGTTGATCTGGTGGTTGTCGAAGGTGGTGATGATCTCCAGGGTGCGGTCGTTGTCGATGTTGCCGATGGCCACGTTCTCGCCGTACGCGCCGTATCCGTGGTTGCCCACCTTGTTGAACCGCAGGTCGTTGCCACGTCCGCGCAATCGGTTGTACCGCGGCCAGGCGGGTCGATGGCCGTGCTTGGGCTGGAATCGGTTGCCGTGGGAGTTGAAGACGAAAACCTGTGCGCCCGTGGATGACGTGTTGGTCGTCGTCGCCACCACCTCGACGCGACCGTCGTGGTTCAGGTCAGCGGCGGCGAGCCCGCGCACCTCCGGAGTCTGGCCGCCACTCCTCACGGACGCCGGCCACCCACGTTTCAGGTGCAGCCGGCCATGGCGGAACCCGTACGCCGCCACCTTGCCCGTGCCGCCGACCACGATGTCGGGCGCGCCATGGCCGTCGAGCTTGGTGACCACGGACGGTGCGTAGACGCGGCCTTCGGTCGCCGTACCGCGCCCCAGCCGGCGTCCCTTCGCGTTGAACACGAACGTCGAGTAGAAGGGCGCGACGATCTCCTTGTTGCGGTCGCCGATCACGTCGACCAGGCTCGGAGACGAGAACCAGCCCGTCTCACCAGTGGCGATTCGCCGGACGAACTGCGGCCGCCGCACGGCATGAGTGCCGCCCCTGCGGGTGCATGATCTGGCTGCTTGCTCTCGTTGACTACCCGCTTGGGCGACGGCGGAACTCGCAGCAGAGTTGGCTCCGTTGCCGGTCTTCTGCTCGATGGACGCCGTAGCGCCCGGGACGACGCCTGCGACCAGGAGCACTCCGAGTCCGACGACGAGAACGCGAGTCAACGGCATGCCCTGGACCCTACCTACTTTGCGCGTGGTTCAGGTGCCGAGGCGGTCGTCGAGCAGCTCGATGATCGGCCAGGCACCATCTGACCAGTTCGAGATAACCGTGTAGGTGATCGATGACGAGGGTTGGTGCAGGCTGGAGAACGACACGCCTGCGTCGTACCCCTCGAGCCAGACTCCATCGCCCGTCGCGTGGAGGTGAAATCCGAGGCCGTAGCGCTTGGACTCTTCCGGCCAGTCGCTGTGAGGTCGCACCATCTCGACCACCCTCTCCGGCGACACGACCCGTCCGGCGAAGAGTGAGTCCCAGAAGGCACTGAAGTCGGCAGCGGTCGAGTAGAGGCCCCCGTCGCCGGTGCCGCGCACCGGGAGATGCAAGACGTTCGTCCGCAATCCGTCGACGAAGAGGTAGCCGAGGGCGGCGCGGCCAGGGAGCTCGTCGGAGCGCAGGAACTCGCTGTCGACCATGCCCGCAGGCTCGCAGACCAGTTCACGTACCAGGCGGTGGTAGTCCACCCCGCTCGCGCGTTCGGCCAGCAAGGCGAGCACTACATAGCCGCCGTTGTTGTAGGCGAACCGCTCCCCGGCGGGGAACACGGTCTCGTGCCCGTCTAGCACCGACAGGTATTGCTCGGTGGTTTCAAGCTGGTGCACCGGCACGGGCATCACATAGTCGCTGACGGAGTCGAGCGTGTCCTCGTCGAGGTAGTCACCGATTCCGGACCGATGCGCCAACAGGTGCTCGATCGTTACGTCGTCGGCGATCAACGGTAGGTCGCCGCCCAGCAACGAACGGGCGGTCGTGCCGAGCTTGACCGTCTCCCGCTCCACTAGACCCATGACCGCCAGCGCCGTCAGGCCCTTGGTTCCGCTTGCAATCGCGAACTGGGTCTCGACGGTGTTGCGGATCCGGTGCGCACGGTCGGCGAACCCGTAGGCCGCTCCGAGCTCGGTCTCGCCCGAGCGGTCGACGCGAACCACCCCGGAGAACCCGGATCGGGCCGCCGCCTCGTCAACCGCGTCCTTGAGCGCCTGCATCGCGTCGAGCCTAACAATGGAGCGCCCCCAGGATCGCTCGGCGGCGAGGGCGCGTTCCCGCTCCCCACTGCAGCGGGAAACCGGACGCGAGCCATCATTGATGAGTGGCGATCGATCCCTCCATTCTCGCGGAGTTGCTCCCGCCCGATTCTGCAGAGTGGGAGCCCGTCGCAGGGGGACAGTCAGGTGCGTTGGTCGCTTATAACCGTGCCCGGCACCGCTACGCCAAGATCGTCTCTTCCGAACAAGTGGCGGAGTTGGCAGCCGAACGCGACCACACCGTCTGGATCAACAAGACGACCATCCCCAGTGCTCCCGTGCTCGATTGGCGCGAAACAGATGCCGGTGCCTGTCTGGTCACCCAAGCGATGCCGGGCGTGCCAGCGAGTGAGCTCGATGCTCGAGCCCTTCGTCGGGCGTGGCCATCGATCGCCGTCGCGGTCCGAGCCCTGCACGATCTAGCCACCGACCGATGTCCCTTCGACCGAACCCTGAAGCAGATGATGCCCCTCGCCTACGCGAGCGTGGCAGAGGGCCGGGTCGTCGTCGAGTTTCTCCCCGTAGCACTGCAGCGCACCCCGCCGACACAGATCCTGGAACAGATCGAGGGTGAACTGCCGGTTCGCCTCGCCCAAGAGCGCGCCGAGCTGGTGGTGTGCCATGGAGACCTCTGCCTGCCCAACATTCTGGTCGACCCCGACACCGGTCTGGTCACCGCACTCATCGACCATGGCCGGTTGGGAACAGCCGACCCGTACGGCGACATCGCGCTGCTCGTCGCCACCGCGCGTGAGACGTGGTCCGACGAGGCGATGGCTCGCCGAGCCGATCAGGAGTTCGCCGAGATCTACGGAACCGAACTCGACCCGGATCGCCAAGACTTCTATCTTCGGCTGGACCCGCTGACCTGGTAGCGCTGCCTACTTCCGGGCGGTCACGATGAGTGCGGTGAGTTTGAGCGGGTAGCCGCTGGCCGTCTGGAGACCATCCATCTCCGAGAAGCACGCGTCGCGGTAGGCGATCACTGCCGTTGGCTCCAGTTGTTCCAACAGCCTGCGGACGCTGAACGACCAGTGCCAGTCCCACCACTGCTGCTGAGACGCGAAATGGATCTCGGTTTCCTCCTGGTGCAACTGAGGGCCGGCGAACCCAGCCGCGTGAAGAAGATCCGCGACGTCCTCGCCACGGTCGAAAGGCTGCTGCAGGGCTCTGAGACGCGGGGAGCCGGCGGAGGTGAGGAGCTCATCCGCGAAGCTCCAGCGCTCGTCTTCCCTGCCCCAGGTCGACACGGCGACGACGCCGCCCGGCCGGAGCACCCGGTAGAACTCGGCCGCCGCACCCGTCGGGTCGGGGAGAAAGAACAACGCGAACGCAGCGGTGAGTACGTCGAACCGAGCATCTGGAAACTCCAGGTGCTCGGCATCCATGACTCGAAGGTCGGCGTCGGTCACTCCTGCGTCGTGCAGGTCGCTCGTCGCAAGTCGGATCATGGTCGGCGAGACGTCGATTCCGGTGAGGCCGCTGACTCCACGCGCCGAGGCCGCGAGCATCACTGCCCCTCGGCCGCAGGCGACGTCGAGCAAGCTGGCTTCGCCATGGATGGCCGCCAGGTCGATAAGACGCTTGGCGAAGTGCATGTGGTACGCATCGCCGACGCCGACGCCGACGCCGCTCGTACGTGGGCGCCGCCCGATCGAACACGCCCGCCAACCAGGCATTCTGGTCATCCATACAGCCAGATTAATTTCGAGCATCGACGTCGCGTGGCCCGATCCTCAAAGCGAAATGCCGGCGTCCGACTGACGAATCGGGTGCGGGCGACCACTCGGCGTCAGTCGATCCGCTCAGCCGTCTTCTGCAGAGACTCCTGGTCCGACAGCTTGTCGAGGTCGCGTACGCAGAAACCGTGGTGGGCCCACTCCTCGTTGAGGACGGTGCCGAGACACTGCCGCACCGACCGCCCTCTGGCGTACGGGGGCCACCTGTCGTCGTCGGGCACCGGCGCGGTCTGCGCGAGCTGCTCGCGCGTGACCTCGGCCAGCCACGCCTCGATCTCCGAGCCATGCCGGTTGCGCACGTGAAGCACCTCGTCGAGGCTCGGTCGGGCGGACCGGTCTAACCCCTGCTCCTCCTGGTCTGGCACGAACGGCGGCCCTAGACCCATGGCCGTGAACGGCTCGGTGAGCCCGAGCACGCACCGGTGGAACCACGAGTCGTGAACGAAGACCAGGTGACGAAGGGTCTCGACCATCGACCACTCGCCGTCGACGCCGCGATGCTCGCTCCCCCGGGGCATGGACCGGACCCGCTCGACGGTCCTGGCCCAGTCGGCGCGCAACTGGCGCCAGGCCTCCTGCAGCTCGGACGGCTCGTCAGACCGGATCAGCAGCCGCACCGGGTGCCGGCGGTCGAGCTCGGCCTCGACGTACGGCATGACCTCGACCCCGTTCACTACGAGATTGGTGACCAGGCCGTCTATCTCGGCGTCCTCCATGACCACGCCGACCAGCCGGGCCCGGCTGAGGTCGCACTCGCGGAACTCCGCGCCGGTGAGATCCTCGTCGTCAAAGCGCCGCATGCGGACAGGCTATTGAGGTGGGCCGACAGCGCGTGCAGGAGGTGGACTCTGCTCGCTCTGTTACTGGGCGGCGAGAGGCCCGAGTGCCGGCCACGGTGGACCCTCGTGCAACTGGCTGAGGATGTCGCGGCCGTGTTGGTGCCCATTCGGGAATTCATCGCGCGCGTCCCACCGCCAGGCAGCGACCATGGCAAGTACAAGCCGTCGACACTCCTGGAGCAGGACTTGATCGACATCCGGATATCGCGCGCTGATCTCGTTTGGCACGTGCGCAACGTCGAATTCGATGGGTCCCCGACAACATGTTTCGAAGTCGATGAATATCGGGCCGTCCTGGGTGCCGAGGAGGTTGCCTGGATGGGGTTCGCCGTGCAGCAGCTGCTCGGTAGCTCCGCGGCTGTGGATCTTGCGACTCGCGCTCTGCAGCGTGCTCAGCAGGAGATCCCGGTCGGCTTCAGCGAGGGCGGGGGTTTCGTCTCGGTTCGCGACCAGCCGCTCGGCCTGTGCAACTCGTTCCATGAAGTCTGGCGTTGCGATCTCGAGACTTCGCATCGCCGTATGCAAGCGATGAAGCGCGTCAGCGTACTTGGCTGGTGAGACCTCGTCAGAGGCCACCGCCTCGTAGTAGGTCCAAAACGTCATCGCGAAGCCGTTGTCTTCGTAGACGCGCGGTTCGACCCGGGCCTCAAGAGCCGCGACGGGGCTACCCATTGCAGCGAGCCGGTGAGCGAGCTCGACTTCAAGCGCGGCGACCTCTTGCCCAGCAAGAGCCACCCGCGCGAAGACGTCACACGGCAACAGACGTAGAGCCAGCTTGTTCGAATTGCGAATCACGACTACCCCGTCGACCCGCAGGTCCAGCGCTCTGCCAAGGGACGTCGCCGCAGTCCTCGCACTCGAAACGAGCTCTGCCTCCACAAGAGCATCCTGACACTGGGCTAGCCTGCCAGCGTGGCTCTGACGTGGGCGAAGGCGCTTGGTTGGCGCTTGCGACGACAGCTGCTCGACCCCGTGGGCACCGGTGCGGTCGAGGACGTGGTCGCACGGATGGGAGCGGTGCCCGCCTGGCCGGATGCGGCGGCGGAACTGGCGATCGGGGCCCGGCGTACAGACGGTAAGTCGGGTGATGCGGCCCGGGCACTCGCGGCCAGGAAGGTCGTCAAGGTGTTCGCGTTCCGAGGTGGCATGCACCTGATGACGCCGCAGGACGCAGGTGCCTACCTGGCGGTGCGGGCCTCGAGCCGGATGTGGGAGCTGCCGAGTTGGGAGAGCTTCTACGGGCTGGCACCTTCGGACTGGCCGAGGTTTCGGGAGTACGTGCGGCAGGCACTGGCCGAGGGACCGCTGACCCGTTCGGAGTTCGAGGCCGCGCTCGGCCGGAGCAGCCGGTATCGGCACCTGCGCACCATTGTCGCCGAGGGCAACGACACCATTCTCAAGCCACTGACCTGGCAGGGCGACATGGGCATCGGGCCGGTCCGGGACGGCGAGCCAACGTTCGTCCGCCTCGACGACGTCCCCGGTTGGGCCGGCATCCCCGACCTCGACGAGGCGGGGCCGAAGGTGATCGCGGCGTACTTGCGCACCTACGGTCCAACGACCGCGGACCGCGTCCACGACTGGTTCGGCAAAGGACTCGGGGCGAAGCCGCAGGCTGTCACCCGCTGGCTGGACCAACTCGATGAGCAGTGCGAGCAGGTCACGATCGACGACGACCGTGTCCTGATCCTCCGGGAGGACCTCGATGACCTTCGTACGACGTCGGCCTCCACCACCGTTCGGCTGCTGCCGGGTCGTGATCCCTGGGTGATGGCTCCCGGTACCACCGACACCCGCGTCGTACCTGCTGCCCGCCGGGAGCCCGTGAGCCGGTCGGCCAATCTCGTGGTCTCTCTCGGCGTTGTGGCCGGCACGTGGACGATGCGCGGGGAGCGCCTAGACATCGCGTGGTTCAAGGAGTCGGGTCGAGTGCCACGCAAGGCGCTTGACCAGGAGGCCGCCGCTTTGGCGAAGTTCTTGAGCCGTCCGATCGACCTGGCGGTTGAGCTCACCTGAGTCTTCGGCAAGCGCGGCGGTACGCCGGTTGGCAACACTGTCGTGCAGCAGTCAGCATGAGGGATGATCAAGCTGGCGAGCGCGCGGCGCGTCCTTCCTCGCGGACTGCTGGTCGTGGTGCTTCTCATCGGGACGGTGATGGTGATTCTGTGGGCGATGCAGCGGCAGCTGATCTACTTCCCCGACGCCGCCCAGGTCCCGCCGGCTGCTGAGGTCATCGCGGGAGCCCGCGACGTCACCCTGCACACCGAGGACGGACTCGAACTGGGTGCCTGGTTCGTCCCCGCGGCGGAAGGTCGTGCCCTTGGCGTGCCGATGGCCGTGCTGGTTGCGCCCGGGAATGGCGGGAACCGTGAGGGGCGGGCGGGTCTTGCCGAGGAGCTGAGCAATCGCGGGCTCGCGGTCCTGCTGATGGACTACCGCGGGTACGGCGGTAACCCGGGCAGCCCCAACGAGGAGGGACTGGCGGCGGACGCCTTCGCGGCGACCGAGGCACTGGAGGCGCTGGGTTACCCGCCCGAACGCACGATCTACTTCGGAGAGTCCCTAGGCGCCGGGGTGGTGTCGGCTCTCCAGGTGCGGCGCCCGCCGGCCGGGATGGTGCTGCGCTCGCCCTTCACCGGGCTTGCCGACGTCGGGGCGCACCACTACCCGTTCTTGCCGGTGCGGCTCCTGCTTCGGGACCGGTTCCCCGTCGTAGAGCATCTGTCGTCGAGCCAAGTGCCGGTGACCGTGATCTACGGAGAGCACGACACCGTGGTCCCTTCGGCACTGAGCGCGAGGGTGGCCGACGCCGCCTCGTGCCTGGTCGAACGGTCGGTGATCAAGGGTGCAGACCACAACAACCCGGTGATGTTCGGTCCGCGAGTCGCCGAGGCCGTCCTACGACTGGCCCGGGAGGTCTCGTGAGACTGACCGCCACGCGGAACCGCGTGGCCCGGCTGGACGTCTCACTGGCATGAAGCTCGTCTCGCCCATTGCCGTAGCGGCCGTGTCGCTATGGCTCGTAGCCAGCTGCGGCGCCGTAGGACCAGGAGATGACGAGACCACAGAGCCAACGCCGGGGAGTGGCGCCACTGTCGACGGGGCCACCGACTTGACCGTCGTGGTGAAGGCGGATAGCGGCAAACGTACTTACACGCTCGTGTGTGACGCAGGAGGCGGCGATCATCCCGACCCCGCGGCGGCCTGCCGGTCACTGAGCGAGATGAAGGATCCCTTCGCTCCCGTGCCACGAGACGCCATGTGCACCGAGATCTACGGTGGCCCACAGACCGCCACGGTCACCGGCACGTTCCGGGGTGAGCCGGTCAGTACCAAGTTCAGCCGAACCAACGGCTGCGAGATCGCCCGCTGGGAGAAGCACGTCGCTCTCCTCGTCGAAACAGGCGACAGCTAAGGCAGCGAGGTCGCCCGCTGGGAGAAGCACGTCGCTCTCCTCGTCGAAACAGGCGACAGCTAAGGCAGCGAGGTCGCTGGTCAGAAAGCACTCGACCGATAGTGGAGCGGGTGACCGGGATCGAACCGGCATGGCCAGCTTGGAAGGCTGGGGCTCTACCATTGAGCTACACCCGCGTACGACGTCTGAGGCCCTGACCGGCTGACCGATCGTGGCACCAGCGTGCGGCGTACATGCTGCCATGCCAGCCCTATCTCGGGCGAACTCGACCCGCCCCCGTCTGGCCATCCAGAGCCCACACCTCGCACGAAGAGCAGCGCCAGGACGAGGATCTCGGACGATTTGGGAAGATCAACCTCATGTCCATCGTCGTGCGCCTTCCCGCCTTCGACGACGTCGCTCGTCTCGCGACGATCAACGTCGACGCCTGGCGCGCGGCGTACGCCGGGATCGTGCCGGCGGACTACCTCGACAGCCGCGACCGCGCCGAGTACGAGCAGCGCTGGCGCCTCAACATCGATCCCGGCCGTCCTGGGGTCTCGTACCTCGTTGCGGAGCTCGACGGCATCCTCGCCGGCTACGTGATCTGCGGCGCCTACCGCCTTCAACAAGACGGCGACCCGACAGAGGACACCACGACCTGGGCGAGCTGTACGCGATCTACACCCACCCCGACCAGCAGGGCCGTGGCGTCGGCACGGCCCTCCATGACTCCGCCCTCCACCAGTTAGGCGGCGAGGGTTACCGGGTGGCTGCCCTGTGGGTTTTGCGCGCTAACTCCGCCAGTCTTCGCTGGTACGACGCTCGGGGCTGGCGGGCAGATGGCGCGACGAGCTACTGGGAAGGCGCCGGGCCGCCTCTCGAGGAGATGCGGCTGGTCCGCGAACTCGGGTCGAGCTGACACAGTTTGGCGCGAACGGCGGCTCGTGCACGCGGCGCAAGCCGAATCGCGCCAAGCCGTCGTACCCAGGAGAAGGCGAACGCAGTGGACAGACGAAGGGCCTTCGTCGTCTAGACTCATGCGGCGATCAGTGACGAGCAGTTCGGCGCTGTGAACGGGGCGTAGCGTAGTGGCTAGCGCGCCTGCTTTGGGAGCAGGAGATCGCAGGTTCGAGTCCTGTCGCCCCGACCCACTTCGACGACCTCATCGATGACCCATCTCGGTGATGCCGCGCGCCTGACATCAACCGCCCCAGTCTCGTGCGTCACATGGCCATCAGCGGATTTCACCGACGCGCGCACCCCCGATAGGCTGGGAACTTGTCGCACGGCGCGGTCCGCATGATCTCGCGGTCCGCATGTGCAACCCAAGACTCAGTGCCAAGGAGATACCTGTGAAGAGCGCCGTCGAGACGTTGAACCCGACGCGGGTCAAGCTCACCGTCGAGGTGCCCTTCGATGAGCTCAAGCCGAGCCTCGACGCGGCGTACAAGAAGATTGCCCAGCAGATCAACGTCCCCGGCTTCCGCCGCGGCAAGGTGCCCTCGATGGTGATCGACCAGCGCGTGGGCCGGGAAGCAGTGCTCAACGAGGCTGTTCAAGAGGCCCTCCCGACGCTGTACTTCCAGGCGCTGCAAGACAACAACATCGTGCCGCTCAGCCAGCCCGAGCTCGACGTCGATGAGGTCGCGGACGGCGCGGACCTCAAGTTCACCGCCGAGCTCGACACCAAGCCGGAGATCACGCTGCCTGAGTACGCCGGCCTCGACGCCGAGGTGGAGGACATCTCGGTCGGAGACGACGAGGTCGACGAGCAGCTCGAGACGTTGCGTGAGCGCTTCGGAACCCTCATCCCGGTCGAGCGCGCCGCCGCCGACACCGACTTCGTGACGATCGACCTCTCGGCAGCCAAGGACGGCCAGCCGATCGAGGAGGCGCAGGCCACGGGCATGAGCTACCAGGTCGGACGCGGCACCATGCTCGAAGGCCTCGACGACGCGCTGGCTGGCATGTCCCCCGACGAGGAGAAGACGTTCGAGTCGACCCTGGTCGGTGGCGAGTTCAAGGACCAGCTGGTCGATGTCACGGTCAAGGTCACTGCCGTGAAGGAGCAGGAGCTTCCGGCGCTCGACGATGAGTTCGCGCAGCAGGCTTCGGAGTTCGACACCATCAAAGAGCTCAAGGACGACCTGCGCGACCGGCTGACTCGCGCTGCCCGCATGGAGCAAGCCAGTGCCGCCCGCGACGCCGTACTCGAGCAGTTGCTGACCATGGTCGAGGTGCCGCTGCCCGAGGCGGCCATCGCCGACGAGCTCAAGAGTCGCCGCGACTCCATCAACCAGCAGTTGTCGTACGCCGGCATGTCGGAGGCCGACTACCTCGAGTCCGAGGGACAGACCGAGGATGAGTTCGCCGCCGACCTCGACAAGCGTGTCCGCGACGCAATGGCCGCACAGTTCGTGCTCGACGAGATCGCGACCGCCGAGTCACTTGGCGTTGACGAGAACGAGCTCACCCAGCACATGCTCCGCCGCGCCCAGCAGTCGGGCCAGAGCCCGGAGGAGTACATCAAGCACGCGATGGAGCACAACCACGTGCCCGAGCTCGTGTCTGAGGTACGTCGCGGCAAAGCCCTCGCCCACGTCGTGGAGAGCGCCACCGTGAAGGACGCATCGGGCAACGTCGTCGAGCTCAAGACGCTCCAGCCTGACGGCACCTACGCCACTCCCGAAGAGCTCGAGGCCAGGGCCGCCGCGGCTGCCGAAGCCGAGACCGTCACGCCGGTTGAAGAGGCTCCTTCGACCGATGCCGCAGCCGACGTGATTTCGTCGTCGGAATACGTGACCATCGAAGGCGACGACGACACCGACAAGTAGCGACAAGCAATTTCGCGATGGAGCAGGTCTGGTACGCCAGCTACGGCTCCAACATGATGCTCGAGCGGTTCCGCTACTACCTCCACGGGGGTCGGCCCGTCGATGCCACTCGCGACTACCCGGGCGCCCGTGACCGCTCCGAACCGGCGGGCGCCGAGCCCGTCGAGCTCGCCGGAAGCGTCTACTTCGCGTGGGAGTCCCCGACGTGGGGTGGCGGCATCGCGTTCTACGACCCCGACGCGGGGGGTACGTCGTTCGGGCGGGCCTACCTCGTGACCACCAGCCAGTTCGCCGACGTGGCTGCGCAAGAGATGCACCGCGCACCGGGCCATGATCTCGACCTGACTGACCTGCTCGCCCACGGCCGCGCCGTGCTCGGCCCGGGTCGCTACGAGAGTCTGCACGTCGTTGGTGAGATTGCTGGCGTCCCGATCGTGACGTTCACGGCTTCCTGGGTCGACACCGAGATTCCGCTCAACGCGCCCGTTGCGGCGTACCTGCGGATGATGGCGCGCGGCCTCGCCGAGACGCACGGGTGGGAGACAGCAGCCATCGTCGACTACCTGCTCGACCGTCCTGGCTGCCGGCCCACCTGGACTCGCGATACCCTCACCGCCGCCCTGGACACCGCTGATTGAGCGTGTCGAAATCGCCGGAGCCCGCTGATTGAGCTTGTCGAAATCACCGGACCCCGCTGATTGAGCCTGTCGAAATCACTGGACCCCGCTGATTGAGCGTGTCGAAATCACCGGACCCCGCTGATTGAGCCTGTCGAAATCACCGGACCCCGCTGATTGAGCGTGTCGAAATCACAACGGGTCTCGACAAGCTCGACCGCCGGGGAGATCTGGGTCTCGACAGGCTCGACCGCCGGGGAGACCTGGGTCTCGACAAGCTCGACCGCTGAGGTGACCCGCTGATGGAGCCAATGGCTGAAGGCCCGTGAAACAGCTCCCACGAACCTCCAGCCACACGTGACGGGTCAGACCAGGTCAGACCAGCACCCGCTCCGGCTCCCCGGCCTCGACGGGCTCCGGCCTGTGGCCGGACGACTCGCTTGGGCCACCAGACCCGGTCACCGAGCAGAGCCAGGATCGACGGCAGCATGACCACCCGGACCACGGTTGCGTCGAGCAGGATCGCCACCGACAGGCCGACGCCCATCTGCTTCATCTCCAGCATGCTCAGCGTCGCGAAGATCGCGAACACCGACACCATGACGGCTGCCGCACTCGTGACGACACCTGCCGTCTCCGTGACGCCGGCCTCGACGGCCACCCGTGACGGCAGCCCACGCTGGACTCCCTCGCGGACCCGGCTCAGCACGAACACGTGGTAATCCATCGACAGCCCGACCAGCACCACAAACAGGAACAACGGGATCCAGTCGATGATGTAGCCACTCGAGGTGAAGTCGAGCATGCCCTCGAACCAGTTGTGCTGGAACACCAGACTCAGCACACCGAATGCCGCTGCCACTGATGCCAGGTTGAGCACTGTGGTGATGATCGCGATCGGCACGCTGCGGAACGTGAAGCCCATCATCAGCAACGTCAACAGCAGTACGAACCCGATCACCCAGGGCAGCTTGTCCCGCTGGTGCTGAGAGGAGTCAGCCGACTCGGCGATGTCACCGCCGACAGCCCATTCGCTTCCAGGCAACGGATCCAGCAGCTTCGGACCGAGGTCGTTGCGCACCAAGTCGAGAGCCTTGTTGCTCGCAGCAAGGTCATCCGAGTGCGGCGACGCCAGCGTCAGCACGGCCGTGCGCCCGTCCGAAGACGTCTGCACCGGGTTCGCACCGTCCGAGACCAGGTCACCGTTGCTCGCCGCCTGCTGCGCCAGCTCACGCAGCGCTGGTACGACGTCTGAGCTGGTCTCGCTCGACCGGTCAGACGTGACCGCGACATCGAGAGTGAACCCCTCTGACGGGAACGCCGCCTCGATCTGCCGCATCGTCTGCACCTCGGTGATCGACTGTGGAAGTGTCTTGAGCGTCCCTTCCTTCATGTGCATGTCGAGCGCGGGAGCAGCCAACGCCACCATCGCGACCGTGGAGACGAGCAATGCCGCCTTCGGGTGACGCATGACCGGAGCAAGCAGTCGACGGCTGATACCACCCCGACCGATCCGCCGGTTGATGCGCCAGAGCAGCGGCACCCGTGGCCGGTCGACCCAGCGGCCGAGCTTCGCCAACAGGGCAGGCAGGACGGTGATCGAACCGAGCACAGCCACGGCAACCACGATGATCGCGCCAGTGGCCAGCGATGAGAAGGTCGCGTCACCGACGACGTACAGGCCAGCCATCGCGACCATGACGGCGAACCCCGACACGATGATCGAGTGTCCCGACGTCGCGGCGGCGATCTCGACAGCGTCGACGGTGCTACGGCCACGAGCTCGTTCCTCGCGTTCCCGCTTCAGATAGAACAGCGAGTAGTCGACCCCGACCGCCATGCCGATCAGCAGGATCATGCTCGACACGGTGGGCTCACTCGGGACGAGATACGAGATCGGCGCGTAGATGCCGATCGTCGCCAGCACGCCTGAGATCGCAAGCAGCACGGGGATTCCCGCTGCGATGACCGCGCCGAATGCCAGCAACATGATGCCGAGCGTGATGGGCAGGCTGAGAGTCTCCGCCGAAGCCAGATCATCAGCCACCTGGTCGTTGATTGCGCCGTCGAGCGACGCGTCACCGGCCTGAGCGACGTGCAGACCTGGATGCTCTTGCTGGACGGACTTCGTGACGTCTTGCAGCGGTGTGATGTCTGGGTCGTCGTCGGCGTTGTCCGTCAGCTCGAGCGGGACCAGCAGCGCCGAGCGATCTTCTGACCACGCCGGCTCGCCGACCGTCCGAACCTCGGCCAGTGGCGACATCTCTCGTCGTACCTCGGCGGCCACAGCCTCAGCCTCAGCGCTGTCGAGCCTGCCCTCGCGCGCCGTGATCAGCACGTTCTCCGAAGACGGATCCGCGAGCCCGGCGTCGGTGATGATCTCATCGGCGCGGCCGGACTGACCGAGCCGGTAGTCAGCATCGCTCGTGGCTTGGGTGGAGATGAGGCTGCCGGTCGCGACAGCGGCGGCCACCAGGATCAGCCACACGGCAAGAGCCCGCCACGGATGAGTCGCGCTCCAACGTGCTGCCTTCAAAGTCATGGGCGACCGTTTCGTTCCAGTCATGTCGTTGTTCCCCTCGTCTTGTTGAAGAATCCGGACCTTCGCCCGTCATCAACCAGCCTGGTGTCGCGTAAGGGGTGAGTCAGGGGTGTCAAGACCCCAGTAGGAGTGGTGCTAGGCCTACTGTCTAAAGCGTGGTTCGAAGCAAGGATGGGTGCACCAAACCATCCGACGAGGAGAACAAAATGACCACCGCAGCGCCGACAACAGTTCGGCCGTTGGGCCGACTGGAGGCCACCGGTTACGCCGTTGCCTACATGTTTCTTGCGATCCCGGCGCTGGCGCTCTTCTGCCTCGAGGCGACGTTCATCCCGCTGGTCATCGTCACCGTCGGCGTCTTCATGCTGGTGTGGATCGTGCCGACCGTCGCTGCTCTGGCCAACCTCCATCGGCGGATGGCGAGCCGGGTGTTCGGAGAGCCGGTCCTGCCGTTCTACAAGCCCACCGAAGGTCTTGGACTGCTGGGTCGGTTGCAGCGCTGGGCGGGAGATCCCGCGCGCTGGCGTGACTTCGTCTGGCTCATCGTGTCCGCGTCGGTCGGCTGGGCTCTCGACTTCATTGCGGTCATCCTGTTTCTTTCGATCTTCTGGTACCTCGTCTTCCCGTTCCTCTTCGCCATCACGCCGGACGGCGTCTTCGACATGGAGCTGGGCTTCATGACCATCGACACCCAGGCGGAAGCGTTCCTCGTGTGGGCGGCGGCACTGTTCTTCTTCCTGCTCTGGTGGTTCGCCATCAAGCCGCTGGTGAAGCTGCGCGCCGGGATCGACCGGGTGTTGCTGTCCAACCGCACGCAACGACTCGAGGCCCGTGTGGAGGTCTTGTCGACGTCACGAGCAGACACGGTCGACCAGTCCGCCGCCGAGCTACGGCGCATCGAGCGTGACCTGCACGACGGCGCGCAGGCCAGGTTGGTCGCGCTGGGCATGAGCCTCGGTATGGCCGACGAGATGATGGCGCACGACCCCGAAGCCGCTCGCAGGATGCTCACCGAAGCGCGTACGACGACCACGGCCGCACTGGGTGATCTGCGCAGCGTCGTACGTGGCATCCACCCGCCTGTGCTCGCCGACCGTGGCCTCGCGGGAGCCGTGCAGGCGCTCGCGATGGATATGGCGATCCCCGTCACCGTCGTGGTCTCGCTGCCCGGTCGTCCGCCCGCGCCGGTCGAGTCAGCGGCGTACTTCGCCGTAGCAGAGTGCCTGGCCAACATCGGCAAGCATGCCGGCGCCGAACGGGCCTGGATCGAGGTCGTCCATGCCGACGGCGTGCTCCACGTCGAGGTCGGCGACGACGGGCGAGGTGGCGCGAGTCCCGACGCGGGAACGGGTTTGCGCGGCGTCATCCGCCGGCTGTCGGCGTTCGACGGAACTCTCGCTCTGGCCAGCCCCGAAGGTGGGCCGACCGTGGTGACCATCGATATCCCGAGCGATCTCACCCACGACAAGACGGGGCGCCGCACGCAGTGACGCGCTGACCCCCGGCCCCAGGCCCAACCCTCGATAGATTGAGGGCATGCGCGTGATCCTGGCCGAAGACCATGCCTTGCTCCGTGACGGTCTCACCCGATTGCTCGAGGCGCATGAGTTCACGGTCGTGACCGCCGTCGACAACGCGGTCTCGCTCGAGAAGGCGCTGCGCGAGGAGGACGCCGACGTCGCCGTCGTCGATGTCCGGCTGCCGCCGACGTTCACCGACGAGGGTTTGCGTGCCGCGATTGCGGCCAGGGCTGAACAGCCCGGATTCCCGGTGCTCGTGCTCTCGCAGTACGTCGAACAGCTCTATGCGCGCGAGCTTCTCGAGAGCGGCGAAGGCGCCATCGGCTACCTGCTCAAGGATCGCGTGTCGGACGTCGGGACATTCGTCGACGCCGTACGACGGGTGGCCGGCGGTGGCACGGTGCTCGACCCCGAGGTCGTCTCAGCTCTGCTGGCCCGCCGCCACGACGAGCCGATGTCACGATTGACGGCGCGCGAGCGCGAGGTGCTTGGGCTGATGGCCGAGGGCCGGTCGAACGCCGCGATCGCCGGACGCCTCTTCGTCACGGAGAAGGCGGTCAGCAAGCACTCCAACAACATCTTCACCAAGCTCGACCTGGCCCAGGACAACGACGACAACCGCCGCGTGCTCGCCGTGCTGGCCTACCTCCGGTCCTGACATGCTGAGCGCTGGCCGCGAGAGCCCGGGGCATTGCGGGACCATCAGGCGGCGGCCGCTACCGGGCAGATGGGTGGCAGGAAATTACCAGTACTGCGACTTGGTGGCCCGGGCCGTCGCCTGGAGCAGGTCGGGGAGATTCTGTGCAGAGGTGCGGTGGTGCATCACCCGGTGGAGCCGCCGCCCCCGTGGCGAGACGATCAGCAGCCCGTCAGGAGTCAAGCCAGCCCGCATGTTCGGACCGGCCGCTTCGTTGGCTACTTCGAGGCCCTGGGTAACTCCGATCCGGAGACTCACCCCCACTGATGACGTCGACCAGCGTTCGGGGTTCTCGAGCACGGAGACCCGGCGGGTGGCGTTGACGATCGCCACGTCTGCTCCTTCGAAGCGTCCCCAGATCGTTTCCGAGACCTCGGCGCCGAGACGTCGACTGAGGGCCAGCGGGTCGCCCCTGTCGTAGCTGAGGCCGAACTCGGTCGCGACCTGGGTCCAGCCCCGACGGCGACGTCGGTTCTGCCAGATGATGATCGCCAGCACCAAGATGAAGACAGCGAGGAACCCGGCGGGGACCCAACCGATGTCTTCCATGTCCTGCATGGTGGCGTCCGCAACCCAAAGTCAGCAAATACGGGCGAGTCGACGGCCCAGGCGATCGAGGACAAGAGGTGATGAACTAGGCATAGCGCCCGGGAGTGGCGCGGGCCCTCGATCGAAGTACCAACGCCTATCCTGACGTCCATGACGACTGTCGCCGATGCGGCTGGTCTGGCTGCGGTCTACGCCGACCGGCTGCTCGTGGGTACGACGCGCGACGTCCACCGCGCGATCGCCCGGCGCGTGCTCACCGCCACCGGACAGCGGAAGTCCCCGATCGGGCGCCGCTACGACGGCATCACCTCGACGGTCTACGGCGGCATCGGGCTCGCCCTGCGCTCAGCCGGTCAGGTCGGACGGCTGGGCGTGCTCGCTGGTGACCTGGAGATTTCGCCCCGCGGCCGCCGCCTTCGGTCGATCGTCAACGGACTCATCGGCGACGTGCTCCGTGATCAGGCCAGTCCGATGGCGATCGACGCCACGTTCAGAGCCGACGGTCAAGACCTCGACCTGACCCCGGCTGCGCTTGGGCGCGCGCTCCCGGCGCCCACACCGCGCATCGCGGTATTCATCCACGGGCTTTGCGAGGACGACGAGAGCTGGTCCTACAAGACTGATGAACGCGGCCCGTCGTACCTCGACCAGCTGACAGACGCGGGCCGTTGGACTCCGCTCGCGCTCCGCTACAACAGTGGCGCTCCCATTCAGGACAACGCTCGCGATCTCGCCCTGTTGGTCGATCGCCTCGTGGACGCCTGGCCGTGCCCGGTCGAGGAGGTCGCCTTCGTCGGCCACTCGATGGGGGGTTTGATCGTCCGGGCGGCCGCGTCCCGGGCCTCGGCGACCTGGTGGGCCGATCGGGTCTCGCGCGTCGTGCTGCTCGGGAGCCCGCACGCGGGGGCGCCGCTCGAGCGGCTGGTCAACCGCTCGATCCCGGCGATGCGCCGACTGCCTGAGGTGGCGCCGTTCGCGACCATCCTCGATGAGCGCAGCGTGGGAATCCGGGATCTCCACGACGGAATCGGGATCGACTCCGTGGTCTGGCCCCAGGCGTCGTACCACTGTGTCGGGGCCACGCTGGGTGCCGGCCAACGGGCGCTGACCGGGCGGATGTTCGGCGACTTGCTGGTGCTGCTCGAGAGTGCGCGCGGTGCTGGGGTGGGCGTGCGCGCGGACTTCCGGCACATCCCAGGGGCACACCACTTCGACCTGCTCAACCATCCGGACATCTCCGCCGATCTTGCAGCCTGGCTCTCGGCCGAGCCGGCATCCAGCACCGCGGCTGACCTGTTCATCGAGGAGCTTGACGGTGGCTAGAGACCCACTCCCGACGATGGAAGTCACGATGCGGATCAACGCTCCGCCGGCCAAGGTCTGGCAGGTCGTCTCCGACCTGAAGCGGATGGGGGACTGGAGTCCTGAGTGCATCAAGATGATCGTCTGGGGAGGCGAAGCTCGAGCCGGTGCGCGCGTGACCGGTGTCAATCGACGCAAGCTGTTGGTATGGCCGACGAACTCGCGAGTCCATCTGTACGACGAGGGACGTGCCATCGGCTGGACCGTGTTCGAGAACCGCGCCCGGTGGAGCTATGAGCTCACCGCCGATGGAGATGGCACGAGACTGACCGAGCGGCGGGCAATGCCCGAAGGGCGGAGTCCGTTTGCCGACGCCTTCGGAAACCTGCTGCTCGGCGGTAGCGCGGAGCACGACGAAGAGCTTCGCGAGGGGATGCGCACGACGCTCGAGCGGATCAAGACCGTCTGCGAGTCCTGAGCCGTGGCCACGCGGCCGACTCCTCCAGCGAGCACGCCGTGAGTCAGCGCGCGGGGAGCTCCAGGGGTTCGGCTGGCCGGCCGTCTCGGAGCAGGTCGTCGAGCAAGTAGGCGAGGCGCCGTGGTGAGAACGTGACGAAACCCGGGTCGTCGCGTTCACCGCTGTCGTGCAGCCGCTGCGCTGCCTGGATCTCGTCGTAGGACCACCAGCGCATGCCGTCGACGTGCTCGCTACGCATCTCGGCTTCGGTGAACAGCGGCCGCGGATCGAAGGGGTCGACCTCGATCCAGAAGTAGGTGTCGTGCTGACCGTCCCAGCGGGTCATCGGGAAGATGTGCTCTTTGCGCCAGATCGGCGGCCCAGGATCGCTGACGTCCAGGCCGATCTCCTCGCGCAGCTCGCGGACCAGCCCAGCCTCGACCGTCTCGCCCGGGTCGATCCCGCCACCCGGGCACGCCCAGAGCCCGGTGGGGAGGTCGTCGTTCTCGAAGTCGAAGTGCACCAGGAGCAATCGCCGGTCCCGGTCCATGATGACGGCACGCGCAGCCTGGCGGATACGTAAGCCCTCGGACACCTCTGGGAGTTTAGACAGCAGCGCGGGACGGCGGTCGTGCGCCCACAGCGAACAAGCCCCCAACTGTCGTGGGTTTGCCCCGCACCCCCGCTACTGTCGGTCATGTGACTCCCTCAAACTCGAATCAGATGAATGGTGGCGCCGGCACGGCCGGCCTCGACGATCACATCTATCAGCGGCTCCTCAAGGAGCGCATCGTGTTCCTCGGCTCGGAGGTCAAGGACGAGAACGCCAACGCGATCTGCGCCCAGATGCTCCTGCTCAACGCCGAGGACGACAAGCGCGACATCTACCTCTACATCAACTCACCCGGCGGCTCCGTCGACGCCGGCATGGCGATCTACGACACGATGCAGTACGTCTCCAACGACGTGGCAACGTTCGGCATGGGGCTGGCAGCTTCGATGGGCCAGTTCCTGTTGTGTGCCGGCGCCAAGGGCAAGCGCTACGCCCTCCCACACGCCCGCATCATGATGCACCAGCCGATGGGCGGCATGGGCGGATCGGCCTCCGACATCAAGATCCAGGCGGAGCAGTCGCTCTACATCAAGAAGATCCTCTTCGAGCTCATCAGCCAGCACACCGGCCAAAACCTCGAGCAGGTCGAGCTCGACGCCGACCGTGACCGCTGGTTCACCGCCGAGCAGGCGAAGGACTACGGCTTCATCGACAACGTCGTCGCGCAGGCGGCCGACGTTGGCACCGGCAGGTCTGAGTCGAAGAGTGGGTTCTCGTCATGAGTGAGCAGCCGCGTCCGTCTTTCCCCGTCTCGACCGCCGCTCTCGGAGGAGCTTCCATGAGTTTCGACCCGCAGGTGCCGCTGCACCAGCAGACCGCGCCTCGCGCGGAGTACTTCATCCCGCAGTGGGAGGAGCGCACGTCGTACGGCGTCCGGCGCATCGACCCCTTCGCCAAGCTCTTCGAAGACCGCATCATCTTCCTCGGGACACCGATCAGTGACGACATCGCCAACGCGGTGATGGCACAGCTGCTGTGTCTGCAGTCGATGGACGCCGACCGCGACATCAGCATCTACATCAACAGCCCCGGCGGCTCGTTCACGGCTCTGACGGCCATCTACGACACGATGCGCTACCTCAAGCCCGACATCCAGACCGTCTGCCTCGGCCAGG
This sequence comes from uncultured Actinomycetota bacterium, assembly GCA_963746185.1. Classification (GTDB taxonomy): domain Bacteria; phylum Actinomycetota; class Actinomycetes; order Propionibacteriales; family Nocardioidaceae; genus CAVVAE01. The sequence goes on along the minus strand of CAVVAE010000004.1, from coordinate 167,417 downwards.
CCGCCTCGGCCGCGGCTGTGCTCCTCGCGGCTGGCACCAAGGGCAAGCGGTTCGCACTGCCCAACAGCAGGATTCTGATTCACCAGCCCTACACCGAAGGCACCTACGGCCAGGCCAGTGACATCGAGATCCAGGCGAACGAGATCCTGCGGATGCGTGCGCTGCTCGAGCAGATGATCTCCGACAACACAGACAAGTCCATCGAGGACGTCAGCCGCGATATCGAGCGCGACAAGATCCTCACCGCCGAGCAGGCGCTCGAGTACGGCCTGATCGACCAGATCTTCGAGTCTCAGAAGGCGACACCGGTCAACGCGTAAGGGTGAGATGCAGCCTGTTGACGGTGCCGACCGGTACGGTCAACATGGAAACGACAGGTCTCGGCGCGCACGGCGCCCTGATCCGGAGCAAAGGAGACGGCCCGGGTGGCACGCATCGGAGACGGCGGAGACCTGCTCAAGTGCTCTTTCTGTGGGAAGAGCCAAAAGCAGGTCAAGAAGCTCATTGCCGGCCCTGGCGTCTACATCTGCGACGAGTGCATCGACCTCTGCAACGAGATCATCGAGGAAGAGCTGTCTGAGGGCAGCGAGCTCGGACTGGAGGAGCTCCCCAAGCCCCGCGAGATCTATGAGTTCCTCAACGGCTACGTCATCGGCCAGGACCCCGCGAAGAAGTCCCTCGCCGTAGCGGTCTACAACCACTACAAGCGCGTCCAGGCAGGTTCAACCAGTGCGATAGCGAGCCGGGGCAAGGAAGAACCGGTCGAGCTCGCCAAGTCCAACATCTTGATGATCGGGCCGACCGGCTGCGGCAAGACCTACCTCGCCCAGACGCTGGCCCGGATGCTCAACGTGCCGTTCGCGATCGCCGACGCCACCGCGCTCACCGAGGCGGGCTACGTCGGTGAGGATGTCGAGAACATCCTCCTCAAGCTCATCCAGGCCGCCGACTACGACGTCAAGAAGGCCGAGACCGGCATCATCTACATCGACGAGGTCGACAAGGTCGCCCGCAAGTCTGAGAACCCCTCGATCACCCGTGACGTGTCCGGTGAGGGAGTCCAGCAGGCGCTGCTCAAGATCCTCGAAGGCACTACGGCGTCCGTGCCGCCGCAGGGTGGACGCAAGCACCCGCACCAGGAGTTCATCCAGATCGACACCACCAACATCTTGTTCATCGTGGGTGGCGCTTTCGCCGGTCTCGAGCACATCATCGAGCAGCGCGCCGGCAAGAAGTCGCTGGGTTTCACCGCCGACCTGGCGCCCGCTCGCTCCGACTCCGACGTCGACACGCTCTACGCCGAGGTCCGCCCCGAAGACCTCCTCAAGTTCGGCCTGATCCCCGAGTTCGTCGGCCGTCTTCCAGTGATTGCCACCGTCGACAAGCTTCAAGAAGACGACCTCATCCGCATCCTCACCGAGCCACGCAACGCGTTGACGAAGCAGTACCAGAAGCTGTTCGAGCTCGACAGCGTCGACCTCGAGTTCACCGACGACGCGATCGTGGCGATTGCCGAGCAGGCCATGAAGCGCGGCACCGGCGCACGCGGGCTACGCGCCATCCTCGAAGAAGTGCTGCTCAACGTGATGTACGACGTCCCGTCCCGCGAGGACATCGCCAAGGTCGGTATCACCGGCGAGGTCGTCCGCGACAACGTCAACCCGACGCTGGTCCCACGCGAAGAGCCCGCCAAGAAGAAGAAGTCGGCCTAACCCTTCCGCCCCCTGCGATTCGTCCGACTCAGCGGGCGAGTTGGTTAACGGCGGCGGAGAACACCCATGGCAGCCGTTGGGCGCCGGGCACGATCGCTCCCGCCGTGACGCGATGGTTGCGTGCCCACAGCAACGACTCAGTGATCCAGCGGTAGCGACGACTCGCACGCAACCACGCCTGCTCGTACGACGACGGGTCATCCTTCAAGACCGCATCGACCAACGCTCGCGCTGACGCCAGCCCTACGGCGATGCCTTCGCCAGTCAGCGCGTCGACATATCCGGAGGCATCGCCCACCAGCAGCACCCGACCCGTGACTCGCGCCCGGCTCCGTTGTCGCAACGGACCAGCTCCACGGGTGGACGTGGTCGCCTCCGACGGCAACCGCGCCAACAGTCTCGGGAAGGCTTCGAGCTGCACTTCGAAGGGCTCGCGGCGACTGGTCAACAGGGCAACTCCCACAAGATCGTCGTCGATCGGGGTGACGTATGCCTCCACATCGCGCCCCCAGTGCACCTCGACCAGGTTGGTCCACGGCGCCACCGCGAAGTGACGCCGAAGTCCGAAACGCAGCTGGCGCGGTCGATGCCCGTCCAAACCAACCGCCCGTCGGATGGGGGAGTGCAGGCCGTCGGCGGCCGCGAGATAGCGCGCGTCGATGTCGCCGCACGTCACGCCCCGCTCGTCCTGTGCCACGTCGTCGATCGGCTCGGAGATGACCGGGATTCCCCGCGATGCCACGGCGGCGGCGAGGCAAGACTGGAGCGTCGTACGACGAACGCCGAGCCCAGGGCCGGCCCGGAAACGTGCCTCGGCATCGTGACGATCGGCGAGGTAGTGGATGCCGGCGAACGGGCGACCATCCGGGTGGACCCCGAGTTCTTCGAGGGCGGCGACTGCACCCGGCATCAGCCCTTCGCCGCAGGCCTTGTCGACCGGCTGCTGTCGTGGCTCGGCGACGATCACGGAGAGACCCGCGCGTTCGGCGTACAGGGCAGTGGCCAGTCCGACCGGCCCGCCGCCAGCGACGAGCAGGTCAACCATGCTGATCGTCGGCCGTCACCGAGGGTGTGGCCGAAGGCGCTGTCGCAGTCGAGGGGGCCGTCGCGAGCGCAGCGTTCTCGACCCGGATGCGCACAGTCAGCAAGGCGGCATTGGCCAGCGTGAACAGGAGCGCCGTGACCCAGGCCGTGTGGACGAGCGGCAGGGCAAACCCCTCTGCCACCACCGCGACGTAGTTGGGATGACGCAGCCAGAGGTAGGGCCCGCGCTTCACAAGAGTCACGTCCGGACTGACGATGACGCGGGTGTTCCACTGCTGACCGAGTGTCGCGATGCACCACCAGCGCAGGCCCTGTGCCGCGAGTACGACGACCAGCATCGACCAACCCAGCCAAGGAACGAACGGCCGGTCAGCCGCCTCCACTTCGACGACGCAACCGACCAGCAGGGCGGTGTGGAGGGCGACCACGACGGGGTAGTGCCGAGCGCCGAACTCGCGACCGCCACGAGCGCGCATCGCACGCGCGTTTCGGGTGGAGATGACGAGTTCGGCTAACCGCTCCAGGACCACGGCGACCAGGAGGACGAGGTACCAGGTGGACAAGACCGATCAGCTCACCATCGCAGCAGCACGAGCTCAGAGCAGAAGCCCGGCCCCATCGCCATCAGCACGCCTGGAGTACCGGGAGCCGGGTGCTGCTGGTCGAGCGTGTCCCGAAGGACGTGCAGCACGGACGCGGACGAGAGGTTTCCGATCCGGTCGAGGGAGCGCCAGGTCAGCTCGAAGGCCTCGCGGGGGAGGTCCAGGGCTTCCTGCATCGCGAGCAGCACCTTCGGTCCGCCGGGATGCGCCACCCACCCGGCCACATCGGTGACGGCCAGGTCGTGCGCCTTGAGGAACTGGGTCACGTCCTCGCCGAGATACTCACACACGAGGTCCGGCACCTCCGCGCCGAGCACGATCTTTAGCCCCGAGGCGCCGATGTCCCACCCCATGGCCCGCTCGGTGTCGGGGTAGAGATGCCCTTGACTGTCGACGATCTCGGGCCCGGCGGAGTCGTGGTCTGCGCCGACGGCGACGACAGCCGCAGCCCCGTCGCCGAACAGCCCGCTCGCGACGAGGTTGGCTGTCGACGGGTCATTGCGCTGAACCGTCAGCGAGCACAGCTCTACCGAGAGGAGCACCCCCACCGACTCCGGCGATCCACGGAGAAAGTCGTGCAACCTGGCCAGACCTGAGGCGCCGGCGACACAGCCCAGACCGAACAGCGGCACCCGTCGTACGTCGGGCCGGAAACCGATCTCGGCGGCGATGCGCGCTTCGATGGACGGCACGGCCACACCCGTCACGGTGGTCGAGATGATGACGTCGACGTCAGACGGCCGCAGTCCTGCTTCATGGAGGGCACCGGTGATGGCTTGGCTCCCCAGTTCGATCGCCGCAGTGATGAAAGCGTCGTTCGATGCGCCGAAGTCCACGAGGCCCTGATAGGCGTCGATCGGGAGGGCCAGATGGCGGGTGGTGACAGCCGCGCTCTCATGCAGGCGGCGCAGCAGGGCGTGCTTGTCGGCGGTGCCGAGGCAGAAGTCGGCGAAGCGCTCAGTGATCTCGTTTTGTGGGTACGCGTACGCCGGGAGCACGGCGTGGACTGCGGCGATCCGGGTCACGCGATGAGCCTACGTCGTCGCCTGGCACCCGGCTCGGGCCACCGTGTGACTAACCGCGAATCTCGAAATGCTCCAGCCCTTGTGCCGTCTCGTCGACGATCTCTACACCGGTGACGCGAGCGCCGGAGGGCCCTTCGCGGCACCAGTCGACGAGAGCCGCCACGTCGGGAGGCAAGCCCTCGAAGACGGCCTCGAGCGCGCCGTCGGGCCGGTTGGCTACCCAGCCGTGCACGCCGCTGGACTCTGCGAGCTTGCGGCAGCCGTCGCGGAAGAAGACGCCCTGCACGTGGCCATGGACGAGCACGCGTTTGCGGATCACGGGCTCGCTCATGGCGCCGACCCTAACGACTTCAGATGAACCGTGTGGTCATTTTTGGGCCGCGTCGAGGATGGCATCGACGTGAATCGCCGTCGTCGGGAACTGGTGCAGGTCGGTCTCGCCAGGTTTCACGAGCAGCTCGATCTCGGTGCAGCCCAACACCAAGCCTTCGGCTCCCGCCTTGGCAAGCCCGCCGGCCACCTCGAGATAGCGCTGGTGCGACTGCGTTGAGACCACGCCGAGGCACAGCTCTTCGTAGATCACCCGATGCACCTCGGCGCGGTCGGCGTCGTCGGGGACGAGCACCTCGATCCCGTGCTGCCCCATCCGGCGGTGGTAGAAGCCGTCTTCCATCGTGAAACCCGTGCCAACAGCCCGACCCTTTGTCATCCGGCAGCGCCTTCCTTGAGGAGCCGGTAGTAGAGCGCCGTGGACTCCCAGCTCACCCCGCCGAGGAGCCCGATCGTGCGCACGGTCAGGCGTCTTCGGCGGCGACGAGGTCGGCGGTGACGACGAGGCGGTCTTCTCCGGAATCATCGAGCGGCTTGAGTACGACGTCGCCGGTGATCCGGCCGGCCGCCTTGAGATCTGCGAGACCACTTTCGACCAGCGCGAGGCGGTCGGCAGGGCCGGTGATGGTCGCCGTACTCACCTCCGTGCGCATCGAGACCTTGGCGACCGACTTCAGGCCGCGCACACCGGCAAGTGCCTCGGCGACCGCGGTCAGCACGTCGGGGTTCTGCTGGGCGCTGGGCAGGTCGGTCTCGGGGTCAGGCCAGGCGGCGCGGTGGATCGAGCCGTCGTGGTACCACGACCAGACCTCCTCGGTGACGTAAGGCAAGAACGGTGCGAGGAGTCGCAGCTGCACGGAGAGTGCGGCAGTCAGCGAGACGCGTGCGGAGCTCGCCGCCTCCTCGCCCCGGGCGCCGTACGCACGCTCCTTGACGAGCTCGACGTAGTCGTCGCAGAACGTCCAGAAGAACTTCTCGGCGGTCTCGAGGGCGGTGGTGTAGTCGTAGGCCTCGAACGCGTCCGTGGCTTCCTCGACCACCCGACGGAGCCGGTGGATCATCGCGAGGTCGAGTGGGTCGACGATGTCGGTCGTGCTTCCGGTGCCAGCGCCCATCGACAGCACGAACTTCGACGCGTTGAGCACCTTGACGGCGAGCCGGCGGCCGACCTTCATCAGGTTTTCGTCGAAGGCCGAGTCCTGGCCAGGTCGAAGCGACCCGGCCCGCCAGCGAATCGCGTCGGAGCCGAACCGCTCGAGCAACTCGGTCGGGACCATCGCGTTTCCCTTGGACTTCGACATCTTCTTGCGGTCGGGGTCGAGCACGAATCCGGAGATCATGGCGTGGGTCCACGGCACCGTGTCGTGTTCGAAGTGCGAACGCACGACCCGAGAGAACAGCCAGGTGCGGATGATGTCGTGAGCCTGGCTGCAGAGGTCCATCGGAAAGACGCGGCTGAACAGGTCGGGGTCGGACTCCCATCGACCTCCGATCTGCGGCGTCAGCGACGACGTCGCCCAGGTGTCCATCACGTCGGGGTCAGCGATGAAGCCGCCGGGCTTGCCTCGCTGTTCTTCGTCGCACCCAGGTGGCGACTCCGACGACGGGTCGATGGGGAGTTGGTCCTCACTGGCGAGCAGCATTTCGTCGTAGCGCGGCTCGCCCTCGGCGTCGAGCGGGTACCAGACGGGGAACGGCACGCCGAAGAACCGTTGCCGCGACACCAACCAGTCACCGCTGAGGCCGTCGACCCAGTTGGTGTAGCGGTGCTGCATGTATTCGGGCGTCCACGACACTTCGGCGCCACGGTCTGCCAGTCGCTGCCGGAGTGCCTCGTCGCGGCCGCCGTTGCGGATGTACCACTGCCGGGTGGCCACGATCTCGAGGGGCTTGTCGCCGTTCTCGTAGAAGTTCGTCATCCGCTGGGTCGGCTTCGGTTCGCCCTCGAGGTCGCCGGCTTCGCGGAGCAGCTCTGTCATGGCCTCACGCGCGCTGAACGTCGTCTTGCCGGCGAGCTCCTGGTACGACGTCTGGGCGTCGTCGGTCGTGAACCACTCCGGAGTCTCGCGCAAGATGCGTCCGTCACGACCGATGATGGCCCGCACTGGGAGCTGGAGCTCGCGCCACCACTGCACGTCAGTCAAGTCTCCGAACGTGCAGCACATCGCGATGCCCGCACCCTTGTCGGGCTCGGCGGCCGGATGCGCGACCACCGGCACCTCGACGCCGAAGACCGGGGTGCGAACCGTCGTACCGAACAGCGGCTTATAGCGCTCGTCGTCCGGATGCGCGATCAGGGCGACGCACGCCCCGATGAGCTCGGGCCGGGTGGTCTCGATGTGCACCGGGCCTTGCTCGCCGTGGAAGGCGACGCGGTAGAAGTGGCCGGCGTACTCACGCGCCTCGAGCTCGGCCTGCGCCACTGCGGTCTGAAACGTGACGTCCCAAAGCGTCGGCGCTTCAGCGAGGTAGGCCTCGTCGCGCTTGAGGTTGCGCAGGAACCCGCGCTGCGAAACGGCACGCGACGCGTCACCGATCGTCGTATAGAGGTAGGACCAGTCGACCGAGAGCCCGAGCGTGCGGAAGAGCTGCTCGAAGGCGACCTCGTCGGTCGCGGTCAGCTCCTCGCAAAGCTCGATGAAGTTGCCACGACTGATCGGCACCTGACGCTTGCGGTCAGGCTTCTCCGGAGGAGTGAAGTCGGCGTCGTACGGGACGGACGGGTCGCAGCGGACGCCATAGAAGTTCTGCACGCGGCGTTCGGTGGGCAGTCCGTTGTCGTCCCAGCCCATCGGGTAAAAAACCTCTTTGCCGCGCATGCGTTGGTAGCGGGCGATCAGGTCGCACTGGGTGTAGGACGTGACGCTGCCGAAGTGGAGTGTGCCTGACACCGTCGGGGGAGGGGTGTCGATCGCGTAGATCTCGCTGCGTGACTTGGTGCGATCGAAGGCGTAGACCTGGCGCTCCTCCCAGATCTTGCTCCATTTGTCCTCGAGCCCTTCCAACGCCGGGCGCTCGGGTACGACGACCGGGCGCGAGGCTGCGGTCGACGTGTCTGGAGCGCGGGTGGGAAGGGTGTCAGTCATGGGAGGAAATCTTACGGTGGGCGTGTTCGCGGGAGCGAACCAGTTCTTCGCCGTCCGCCGCTTGGGCAGCAAGATCCGACGCGGACCGGGCTATAACCCCGGTGACAGTCGGATCTTTGTGCCGGGTGCCCGCCACTAGACTTCACAGCAATGCCCCCCACTCCTGACCCCGCCACAGCCGGGGATGCCGCCGCACGCTTCCGGACCGTCGAACGCGACCTCCTCGCACGCTGGCCGGAGACGAGGCTCGACCCCACGCTCGACCGGATCGCCGCGCTCTGTGACCTCCTCGGCCAGCCGCAAAGCGCCTTTCCCGCCATCCACCTGACAGGCACCAACGGCAAGACGTCGACGGCCCGGATGATCGACGCGCTCCTGCGCGGACTCGGGTTGCGAACCGGGCGCTTCACCAGCCCGCACGTCCAGGCGATGACCGAACGCATCACCATCGACGGGCAGCCGCTGACTCAGGAGCGGTTCGTCGAGGTGTACGACGAGGTGGTGCCCTACGCCGAGATCATCGACCGGTCCGGCGGCCACCCGCTGTCGTTTTTCGAGCTCATCACCGGCATGGCGTTCGCGTCCTTCGCCGACGCGCCCGTCGACGCGGGCATCATCGAGGTCGGCATGGGCGGCACCTGGGATGCCACCAACGTCGCCAACGCCGCCGTCGCCGTCGTGCTCCCTATCGCGGTCGACCACGAGCACTACCTCGGCGACCTACCGGGCGACATCGCCGTTGAGAAGGGCGGCATCATCAAGCCCGAGTCCTTCGCGGTCCTCGCTCAGCAACCCGTCGAGGCGGCGGAGGAACTATTGCGTCGGGCGGGCGAGGTCGGAGCAACGGTTGCCCGTGAGGGCTTCGAGTTCGGCGTCGCCGACCGGGTGCCGGGCCTTGGCGGCCAGATGGTGACGTTCCAAGGACTGGGAGCGTCGTACGACGAAGTCTTCCTGCCTCTCTACGGCGCCCACCAAGCCCACAACGCGGCTTGTGCTCTGGCGGCCGTCGAGGCGTTCGCCGGCGGCAAAGGGCTCGACGGCGGCCTCGACCTCGAGGTGGTCAGGGAGGCATTCGCGCAGGTCACATCGCCTGCGCGGCTCGAGATCGTCAGGCGTTCGCCGACGGTCCTTCTCGATGCGGCGCACAACCCAGCCGGCGCGGAGGCGGCGGCAGAAGCCATGCAGGAGGCCTTCACGTTCAGCCCGCTCATCGGGGTGGTGGGCGTGATGGCTGACAAGGACGTCGAGGGTGTGCTTGCAGCGTTCGAGCCGGTGATGTCGACGATCGTCTGCACGCAGAACTCGACGCCTCGGGCGATGCCCGCCGAGGTCCTTGCCGAGGTGGCGCGTGGCGTCTTCGGCCGCGACCGCGTCGAGGTGCAGCCGCGTCTCGACGACGCGATCGAGGCGGCGATCGGTCTCGCTGAAGATGGCGGCAGTGAGGGTTTCGCCATGGGCAGCGGGGGAGTGCTGGTGACGGGCTCGGTGATCACAGCTGGTGAGGTGCGCACCCTGCTGGGTGGGTCGAGCTGATGCGTTCTCCTCGACGGATGATGTGTGCCTCCGTACTCGGGTTCGAGTCCATCGTGCTGGGACTGATGACCCCGGTCCTCATCACGGTCGAGGACATCTCGAAGCCGGTGTCGCTGGTGATCGGACTCGGGCTGGCCGTGGCGGCGCTTCTCACGGCCGGACTGCTTCGCTTCGAGTGGGCTTACTACGTCGGGTTCGCCATCCAGGTGGCCGCGTTGGCGGTCGGCATCGTCATACCCGCGATGATCGCCCTCGGCCTGATCTTCGGCTCGTTGTGGACGACGGCGTACATCCTCGGCAAGAAGATCGAGGCGCAGCAGCCGATCGAAGGGCAGCCCGAGTAGGCGCGGAGGTCGTGTGCGGTGCCCGCGTCGGCGCTCGTTAGGCTGCTCGCCATGACTCAGCGCACGCTCCTTCTGCTCAAGCCCGACACCGTACGACGCGGGCTCATCGGCCAGGTGCTCGCCCGTTTCGAGGACAAGGGCCTCACCATCGTCGCGATGGAGCAGCGCACGATCACCGGAGTGCTGGCTGACCAGCACTACGCCGAACACGTCGACCGCGACTTCTACCCGCCGCTTCGTGACTTCATCACGAGCGGACCGCTGGTCGCCACTGTGCTCGAAGGCGATGAGGCGATCGAAGTGGTCCGCGCGCTCAACGGGGCCACCGACGGACGCAAGGCGGCGCCCGGCACGATCCGCGGCGACTGGAGTCTGTCCAACCGCGAGAACCTCGTCCACGGTTCCGACTCCGCCGAGTCGGCGCAGCGCGAGATCGCGCTCTGGTTCCCCGACCTCTGACCCCCCTTAGAGCGGTCAGGTTTGAGCGGCCACGACCTCGACTTCGACCAACTGGTCCTCGTAACCCAGCAGGGCCACACCGAGCAACGTGCTCGGCGCGTCATGGTTGCCGAAGTACGACGCCACCTCGCCCCACACCGCTGTGAGATCCTCGCGCCGCGACGTGGCGACGTACACCGTGCTCTTCACCACCTCGTGGCGGCTCGAGCCGGCCGCACGGAGTGCCTCATCCAGATTCCGTAGCGTCTGTGCCGCCTGAGCCGTGAAGTCACCGGGCGCCACGATGTGGCCGTCCTCGCTCAACGGGCATGCGCCGGCCGTGAAGACCAGTCGCACGCCGGCGTCGACCACGGCGGCATAGGCATACGGCGCGCGGTCGGTGAGGACGTCGCTCCGGATGAGTTCGATGTTGGCCTGGACTGAGTCGGACATGACCGCGAACCTACAACTCCCACGGTCGCGCCACACAACCACAACTGCCCGGTCGCGCAAACCACAACGGCCGGGCTGACGAAGGGGACAAAGTTGCGGCTACCCCGAAGTGTCTCCCCGATCTGAGCGGCCACCCGACTTAACCTGAACACGCGGTACGACGCGGCCTACAGCGCCCGGAATCCTCTGGGTGTGAACGGCGCGTCATCGGGGCGTGGAAAGGATCGGACAGACCAGATGGCCAACAGCATCATCGGCCGCGACATGGCCGTCGACTTGGGAACGGCCAACACGCTGGTCTACGTCCGCGGCCGCGGGGTGATGCTCAACGAGCCCTCCGTCGTGGCGATGAATGCGCAGACCCGCGAGATCCTTGCCGTTGGCACCGAGGCCAAGCGGATGATCGGCCGCACCCCCGACAACATCACCGCGATCAGGCCCCTCAAGGACGGCGTGATCGCCGACTTCGAGGCCACCGAGCAGATGCTCCGGTTCTTCATCCAGCGTGTGCATCGCCGCCGCTACTTCACCAAGCCTCGCCTCGTCGTCTGCGTCCCGTCGGGCATCACCGCCGTCGAGCAGCGGGCCGTCAAGGAAGCCGGCTACCAGGCTGGCGCTCGCCGGGTCTACATCATCGAGGAGCCGATGGCCGCGGCGATCGGCGCCGGACTGCCCGTCCATGAGGCCACCGGCAACATGGTCGTCGACATCGGCGGTGGTACGACTGAGGTCGCCGTCATCAGCCTCGGCGGCATCGTCACCAGCCAGTCGATTCGCACGGCCGGAGATGATCTCGACCAGGCGATCATCAGCTGGATGAAGAAGGAGTACTCCCTCATGCTGGGGGATCGCACCGCCGAGGAGATCAAGATCGCGCTGGGCTCGGCGTTCCCGCTGCCGGACGAGCCAGAGGCCGAGATCCGCGGCCGCGACATGGTCAGCGGGCTGCCGCGCAACGTGGTCATCTCCTCCGCCGAGGTACGCCAGGCGCTCGAGGAACCGCTGCACGCGATCATCGACTCCGTCAGGGCGACGCTCGACAAGACGCCACCCGAGCTGGCTGGCGACATCATGGACCGCGGCGTCGTACTCACTGGTGGAGGCGCGCTGCTTCGCGGCCTCGACGAGCGGTTGCGCCACGAGACCGGCATGCCGGTGCACATCGCCGACGGGCCCCTCGACTCTGTGGCGCTCGGCGCTGGGAAGTGCGTGGAGGAGTTCGAGGCGCTTCAGCAGGTGCTCGTCTCCGAGCCGAGGCGCTGACGATGAGCCCCGAACCAGGACGATCTCGGGCCGTCCTCGGACTCCTCGTGCTGGCCTGCGTCACGATCATCACGCTTGACGCTCGTCACGAGACCGACAAGTCACCTGTTGACCCGCTCCGCACTGCGGTCGGCTCAGTGCTCGGGCCGGTCGAGGACACCGCGGCGGCGACGTTGCGACCGATCACCGCCATTCCTGACCACTTCGGCAACGTCCACGACCTGCGCGAAGACAACGCCGATCTCGAAGCCGACAACAAGGCGCTGCAGACCCAGCTTCGCGCAGCACAGGCAGACAGCCACCGCACCGCCGAGGTCAACGGCATTGCGAGTCTCGCCGACTCGTCCGGCTACGACGTCGTACCTGCCGAGGTGATCGCGATCGGGTCCGCGCAGTCGTTTTCCCGCACGGTGACGATCGACGCGGGTACGTCGGACGGCGTGGTCCCCGACCTGACCGTCATCAACGCCGACGGTCTGGTCGGACGCGTCATCGAGGCGACCAGTTCTTCCGCCACCGTGCTGCTGATCATCGACAGCAAGTCGACCACCGGTGGGCGGCTCGGTGAGTCGATGGAGCTCGGCTTCCTCGACGGCGACGGCAGTCTCAGCGGCGACGGCGCACTCGACCTGAGCCTGGTCGACCACACGGTCTCGCCACAGGTCGGCGACTCTGTCGTCACGTGGGGTTCACGCAACGGCGCTCCCTACATCGCCGGAGTGCCGATCGGTGAAGTGATGAGCGTGCACGCCTCACCGGCCGATCTTACCGAGACCGCGCGCATTGACCCCTACGTTGACTTTTCCTCACTCGACATCGTCGCCGTCGTGACTGACAAGCACAGCGTCGACCCGACCAACAACAACGCGGCCGCAGGGGGAGGCGACCGGTGACGGCCGCCGTGCGTCTGGCCGTGGTGGCGGCGCTCATCGTCGTGACGGTCACCCTGCAGCTCAGCATCTTCAGCCACTTCTCCGTCGACGGCGTCGTCCCCGACCTGGCCTTGCTCGTCGTCGTCGGAGCGGCGCTGGTGCGTGGCCCTGACTACGCCGCGCTGGTCGGCTTCGCGGCCGGACTCGTGCTCGACCTGGCCCCGCCGGCCGACCACACCGCCGGCCGCTGGGCCATCTCACTCGTGCTCGTCGGCTACCTAACCGGTCTCGTCAAGAGCGACAGCGAGTCCACGGTGGTCGGCAACATCCTGACCGTCGCCGCCGGAGCCTTCATCGGTACGTCGATCTTCGCCCTCACCGGGCTCGTCCTCCAGGACCCTGGTGTCTCGGTGAGCTCAGCCCTTGAAGTGGTGCCGGTCGCCATCGGCTACGACGTCTTGCTGACACCGCTCGTGATCCCGCTCGTGTTGCTGCTGTTCCGGCGCCTTGAGCCCGCCGAACGATGGTGACGACCGTGTCTCGACTGGCATCGCCATGCTGAAGACCCGATCGCGGCTGCGCCTCATGGTGGTGCAGGTGATGGTGCTCTCGCTGTTCGTCACGTTGTTCGCGCGACTCTGGTACGTCCAGGTCGTCGGCGGCGAGGGTTACCAGGCTGCCGCCCAGGACAACTCGGTGCGAGACATCGAGGTCTCGGCTCCGCGAGGGCTCATCGTCGACGCCATGGGTCGTCCGTTGGTCGCCAACCGCACGTCGTGGGTCGTCACGGTCGACCGCGACGTGCTCGAGAAGCTCGGCGACTCGACCCGTCGCGCCGTAGTGGCCCGACTGGCCAACACGTTGGGTCTGACCACGAAAGAGCTCGACCGTCGTACGAAGACATGCGGCGAGGACGGCGCGGCCAAACCACCGGTGTGCTGGAATGGCTCGCCCTACGAGCCCGTGCCCGTCGCCGACGACGTCACCCAGACCCTCGCGGCGTCGATCCTCGAACAGAGCGAGGACTTTCCGGGCATCACCGCAGAAGCGCGCAAGGTACGGGCTTACCCGTCTCCGTTCGGCATCAACGCCGCCCACGTGCTCGGCTACATCTCCCCGATCACCGAGCAGGAGCTCGACAAGGCTAAGGACTCAGGCGACACGACGATCAGCCCGCTGTCTGTGGTCGGACGCTCCGGCCTCGAGGACAAGTACGACGACTACCTCCGGGGTGTCAACGGCATCCGTGAGGTCGCCGTCGACTCGATGGGCCGCGTGCTGGGCAACGGCGAGGTGACGCAGCCGCGCGAGGGCGACACGCTCGTCACCAGCATCGACGCGAAGGTTCAGTCGGTGGCGGAGTCCGAGCTGAGGCGCTCGATCATGCTGGCCCGCAAGACCACTGACCCCGTCACACATCGCAAGTACGCCGCCGACTCAGGATCGGTCGTGGTGATGGACGCGAAGACGGGGCGGCTCGTCGCGATGGCCAGCTATCCGTCGTACGACCCCGACGTCTGGGTCGGTGGGATCAGCCATGGCGACCTCGACCGGCTCTACAGCACCAAAGCCGACACTCCATTGCTGAGCCGGGCGATGCAGGGCCTCTTCGCTCCGGGCTCGACGTTCAAGCCGATCACCACCGCCGGCGCACTGACCCACGGCTACCAGACCTCCGACCGGCTCGACTGCTCGTCAACCCTCACCGTCGGCAGCCGGGTCTTCAAGAACTACGAGTCAGCCGCCTACGGGCCGCTGACGTTCGCCCAGGCGCTCCAGCTCTCGTGCGACACGTTCTTCTACCGGATCGCTTACAGCAAGTGGCTCGCGAGCGGCGCCGACGACAGCAACGTGAAGATCAAGGACGACCTGGTCGAGAATGCCAAGGCGTTCGGTTTCGGCTCGAAGACCGGGATCGACCTGCCCGGTGAGGTGGCCGGACGGATCGCCGACCGCCATTGGAAGCTGGCCTACTGGAAGGCGAACAAGGACTACTACTGCAAGCTGGGCAACCAGTCCGGCAACGACTTCCTGCACGTCTTTGCTCGTGAGTTCTGCACCGACGGTTATCGCTATCGAGCCGGCGACGCCGTCAACTTCGCCATCGGGCAGGGCGACACCGTGCTCACGCCGCTGCAGCTGGCCGTGGCGTACGGCGCGCTGTCCAACGGCGGCACGTTGTGGGAGCCCCGAGTCGCCAAGGCCGTGATCAACGCCAAGGGCCGAGTCGTCAAGCGGATCAAGCCGCACGCTGCTGGCCACGTGCCTGTCCCCAAGCGCGACCTGAACTACATCGACAACGCGCTTCTCGGTACAGCCAAGGTCGGCACGATGGCCTGGAAGATGATCGGCTTCCCGCTCGACAAGGTGCACGTGAGGTCCAAGACCGGCACCGCCGAGGTCTACGGCAAGCAGACGACGTCGTGGGTGGCCACCTACGACGAGCAGTACGTCGTCATCATGCAGATCTCACAGGGCGGCACCGGCTCCGGCACGTCCGGCGACTCCGTGCGCAAGATCTGGGAGACGTTGTACGGCGTGAAGGGTAACAAGGTCGACATCTCGAAGGCTGCAGAGCCAGGCGCTCAACCTCCAAACGGGCTGCCCGTGTTCCGCCGCAACGGCCAGATCACTGCACCGGTCCTGCGTGCGCCGGGCCGCGACTACGACGCGTGGATGTCCGCGGCCGCCGTTTCGCCCGACAAGAGGCGCACCTCATGGTGACGACCGCGACCGTGACGACCACGCGCACCTCTCGAAGGGTCAACGTCACCGAGAGCCGCTCGACCTGGATGCGAATGGACTGGGTCGTGGTGCTGTCGGGCGCTGCCCTTCTGGCGATCGGGTCAGTGCTCGTCTGGTCGGCGACGGCGAGCAATGACGCATTGACCGGTGGCGACTCGACGACGTACATCCGGAAGCACCTGACGAACCTCGCGATCGGGCTGGTGCTGGCGTTCCTGATCGCGGCCACCGATCACCGGTGGGTGCGCATCTGGGCGCCGATCGTCTACCTCGGCGCGATTGTGGGCCTGGCGCTTGTGCTGTCGCCTGCGGGTTCGGTGATCAACGGGTCGCGGTCGTGGATCCTGATCGGCGGGATGTCGATCCAGCCGGCTGAGTTCGCGAAGCTGGGTGTGGTCGCCGGCATGGCATTGCTGCTCGCCGAGAAGACCGAGAGTCGTCGCAACAAGGCGTTGCTCCGCGACTGGGACGTCATTGCCGCGCTGGCCATCGCAGCAGTGCCGGCAGGTTTGATCCTGGCGCAGCCGGACCTCGGGACCATGCTGGTGATGAGTGCGACCGTCTTCGGCCTTCTGGCGGTCGCAGGAGCACCGAAGCGCTGGCTGTTCGTGCTCGCGGCGAGTGCGGTCGGAGGCGCCGTGGCAGCCGTGCAGTTGGGGGTGCTGAAGGGTTACCAGCTCGATCGGTTCGGCGCGTTTCTCGACCCGACGCTCGACCCGCGCGGCGCCGGCTACAACACGACGCAGGCGCGCATCGCCATCGGCAACGGCGGCCTGTTCGGTCAGGGGTTGTTCGACGGGTCGCAGACTCAGTCAGGCTTCGTCCCCGAGCAACATACGGACTTCGTCTTCACCGTGGCGGGTGAGGAGCTGGGCCTGATCGGCGCGGCTGCGATCATCGCGCTGTTCCTCGCGCTGCTGTGGCGGGCCGTGCGGATCGCCTCCCGAGCTGACGACATGTTCGGCCGACTCGCTGGCGCTGGGATCGTGTGCTGGTTCGGGTTCCAGACGTTCCAGAACATCGGGATGTGCCTCGGCATCATGCCCGTCACGGGCGTCCCGCTGCCGCTCGTGTCGTACGGCGGCACGTCGATGTTCGCGTCCCTGATGGCGATCGGCCTGCTGCTCAACATCCACCTGCGCACGGAGCGTTCGCTGGGGCTTGGCGTCGTACTCCGCGGTCGGATGGCGCGTTCCCGCCGCTTCTAACTCGGGTTAGGTTGGGTGGCATGAAGCGGATCGGGGTGCTGGGCACCGGTGTGGTCGGGCGGACGCTGACGGGTCGGCTCGCGGAGTTGGGGTACGACGTGACGGTCGGAGCGCGTTCGGCCGACTCCGACAGTCTCAAGCCTTTCGGCGCCATCGCTGGGGTGCATACGGGATCCTTCGGCGATGCGGCCGCGCACGGTGAGCTCGTCATCAACGCGACCAACGGCAACAAGTCGCTGGAGGCCCTCCGGCAGGCAGGCACAGACAACCTGAGCGGCAAGCCCGTGCTCGACGTGTCGAACGACCTGATACCGGTTGAGGGCGGCTACCCTCGGCCGGCGGCGACAAGCGAGAACTCGCTCGGCCAGCGGATCCAGGCGTCGTTCCCGGACGCCCGCGTCGTCAAAGCCCTCAACACGATGAACTGCCGCGTGATGGTCGATCCCTCGATCGTGCCGGGAGACCACGTGGTCTTCCTCAGCGGTGACGACGCCGCCGCTAAGGCCGAGGTGGTCGCCATCCTCTCGTCGTTCGGGTGGCGTCGTGAGCAGGTGATGGACCTCGGCGGCATCGATACGGCCGCTGCCACCGAGATGATGATGGCCGTGTGGATGCGCGTGATGTTGGCCCGTGGCATGGACGCGCCACCCTTCAACTGGGCCATCAACTCCGGTCCCTAACCGACTCGTCAGAAGGAGATAGGGCTATGACCCCATGTACTTCTGACAACTCGGATTTTGAGGTGCGCCAGGCGCAACGCGTACCCTGAGTAGCTGACCACTCCACACCAACCCTGGAGCGACCCCGCCATGCTCGTCGAGTCCGTGTTCTCCCAGCTCGAGCCGCTGCTGCCGTCGGTGCAGAAGCCGATCCAGTATGTCGGCGGCGAGCTGAACTCGACGTCGAAGGCTTGGGAGGACGTCTCCGTGCGCTGGGCTTTGATGTACCCCGACGCCTACGAGGTCGGGCTCCCCAACCAGGGCGTGCAGATCCTCTACGAGATCCTCAACGAGCGCGACTGGATCCTGGCCGAGCGCACGTATGCCGTGTTCGCAGACATGGAACAGGTGATGCGCGACAACGGAATCCCGCAGTTCACGGTCGACTCGCACCGGCCGGTGGGCGCCTTCGACGTACTCGGGATCTCGTTCGCGACCGAGCTCGGCTACACCAACATGCTGACTGCACTCGACCTCTCCGGCATCCCCTTGCACGCGACAGACCGCGACGACACCCACCCGCTCGTACTGGCCGGTGGCCACTCGGCGTTCAACCCCGAACCGATCGCCGGCTTCATCGACGCCGCAGTTCTCGGCGACGGCGAGGAGATCGTCCTGGCCATCAGCGAGGTGATCCGCGAGTGGAAGGACGAGGGCCAGCCCGGCGGACGCGACGAGGTGCTGATGCGGTTGGCGAAGTCCGGCGGTGTGTATGTGCCGAAGTTCTACGACGTCGACTACCTCCCCGATGGGCGCATCAAGCGCGTTGCCCCGAACCGGTCGGGTGTCCCGTGGCGCGTCCACAAGCACACGCTCATGGACCTTGACCAGTGGCCCTACCCCAGGAAGCCGCTCGTCCCGCTCGCCGAGACTGTGCACGAGCGCTACTCCGTCGAGATCTTCCGCGGCTGCACGCGTGGCTGCCGCTTCTGCCAGGCCGGGATGATCACGCGGCCGGTGCGGGAGCGGTCGCTCACCACGATCGGCGACATGGTGCAGAACGGCATCGAGAAGTCTGGCTTCGAGGAGGTCGGGCTGCTCTCGCTGTCGTCGGCCGACCACAGCGAGATCGCCGAGGTGGCAAAGGGTCTCGCCGATCGGTATGAGGGCAGCAACGTCTCACTTTCACTGCCTTCGACCCGCGTGGACGCGTTCAACATCACGCTGGCCAACGAGTTCTCGCGCAACGGACGCCGATCGGGCCTGACGTTCGCACCCGAAGGCGGCTCTGAACGGCTCCGTAAGGTGATCAACAAGATGGTCACCGAGGAGGACCTGATTCGCACCGTGTCGGCGGCGTACTCCCACGGCTGGCGCCAGGTCAAGCTCTACTTCATGCTCGGGCTGCCGACCGAGACCGACGAAGACGTGCTGCAGATCGCCGAGCTCGCCAAGCGGGTCATCGCGACTGGCCGCGAAGTCTCCGGCCGGCGTGACATCCGGTGCACCGTGTCGATCGGCGGCTTCGTGCCCAAGCCACACACGCCGTTCCAGTGGGCCGCGCAGCTCGACCACGAGACCACGGACGACCGGCTGCAGAAGCTTCGCAACGTGATCCGGCACGACAAGCAGTACGGCAAGGCCATCGGTTTCCGCTACCACGACGGGAAGCCCGGCATCGTCGAAGGACTGCTGTCGAGAGGCGACCGTCGGGTCGGCCGCATCATCGAGGCAGCATGGCGTGACGGCGGCCGCTTCGACGGCTGGAGCGAGCACTTCTCCTTCGACCGCTGGGTGGCCGCATGCGAGAGCGCGCTGGCCGAAGTACCCGTCGACCTCGACTGGTTCACGATCCGCGAACGCGAGTACTCCGAGGTATTGCCCTGGGACCACCTCGACTCCGGGCTCGACCGCGACTGGCTGTGGGAGGACTGGCAGGACTCGATCAACCCCGATGAAGCGGTCGAGGTCGACGACTGCCGCTGGACGCCCTGCTTCGACTGTGGCGTCTGCCCCGAGATGGGCACCGAGATCCAGATAGGCCCCACCGGCAAACAACTCCTCCCGTTGTCCGTCGTCTGACCGTTGCGGGGTTTGCCTTGTTTTCAAGCCAAAGGGCTTGTTAACAAGGCAAATCTGCCTTGCAGAGTGTGGGTTTGCCTTGTTAACAAGGCAAACCCGGTGTGCCCGGACCGGGAGAAGCGACTGGTCACGCCAAACATCCTTCAGCAGCCGACGCCCGAAGTTGTGCAACCTCCCGGACGGCTGTGTCGGCCTGGCCGGATAGTTTCGGCGGTATGACGGACAACCGAGACCTGGTCGAACGCTTCATCGCCACTCTCGAGGCCCGCGACTGGGACGCCTGGGTCGAGACCATGCATCCAGACGTCATTTACGAGCTCCCGCAGTCACACGAGCGGATCCGCGGCCGCGACCGCTACCTCCAGTTCAACCAGGAGTTCCCCGGCGACTGGCACCTGAGCCCCAAAGTCGTGCTCGCCGACGAGCAGCACGGCGTGGTCTGGTTCACCTGGACCGTCGGCGATTCGACGCCTGACGACGCAATGGCGTTCTTCGCTTTCAGCGACGGTCTCATCAGCAGCGTCACCGACTTCTGGCCGGAGGCCTACGATGCGCCGCCAGGGCGCGAGCACCTGGTGGAGCGCTGGTGACGCCCACGATCCGTATCGCTGAGGCCGTCGACGTCCCGGCAATCGCAGCCATGCGTCGGGCCTGGACAGAGGAGTACGTCGGTGAGCGCGTCCACGACGACACGTTCCTCGAGAGGTTCGCCGACTGGTTCGAGCGCGAGGCCGACCAGCGCGTGACGTGGCTGGCCGAAGACGACGGTCACCCGGTCGGGATGCTCAACATGCTGGTCTTCACCCGGATGCCGCGACCCCGACATTCCAGCGACGACCGGCCAACCCAGTGGGGCTACATCGCGAACGTCTTCGTCGGGGCGGCGCAGCGCAACACCGGCACCGGGAGGCACCTCCTCGACGCCGCCACGGCGTACGCCGAGCAGCACCACTTCGCCCGCATCGTGCTGAGCCCGACCAAGCGGTCGGTGCCCTTCTACGCCCGCGCCGGCTTCGTCCCGGCGAGCGCACTGCTCATCAAGGAGTTCTAACGCCCCGGTCAGCGATCTCGTCCTCCAGGTAGCGCGGCATCGAGACGCGTACTCCAGCGATCATCTGCGGCACCAGTAGCGCGATGAGCACGATCAGCGGCCACGTCCAGCCACCCGTTTCGCCGTACAAGACGCCGACCATAAACGGGCCTACCGCGGCAAGCAGATACCCCACGCTCTGCGTAAAGCCCGACAGCGCAGCCGTCCCGTCGCTGGTCCGCGCTCGGAGTCCGATCAGCGTGAGCACGAGCGGGAACATGCCAGTACCGGTCCCGATCAGTAGCGCCCACGCGAGCGCACCCTGTGCCGGCCACAGGATCAGGCCGAGGTAACCCACCGCGAAGCAGGCGCAGAGTCCGACGATGAGCGGTGCCTGGTTCGTCAACCGCACGGCGATCGACGGCAAGGCGAACGAGACTGGTATGCCGATCGCGGTCGTCACTCCCAGCAGCAAGCCAGCCGTCTGAGCCGAGAAGCCGGCATCGCGGAAGACCTGCGGCAGCCAGCCGAAGATGGCGTAGGCCTGCATCGACTGCGCCCCGAAGAACACTGCCATCGTCCATGCCAACGGCGTGCGCGCGGTGTCGGAGGTGGAGATGCTCGACCGCCCGTCGCCCTCCGGGCGCACGTCATGGCGCAGTAGCCCGAGCCAGGGGAGCGCGGCGACGGCCGCGGCCAGTGCCCAGAGCGCGAGCCCACCCCGCCACGATCCCGTCGCTTCGGCGACCGGCACCGTGGCGACGGAAGCCGCAGTGAGGCCGACCGACAGTGCGGTCGTATAGATCGAGGTCAGCAGCCCGATCCGCTCTGGGAAATGGCGCTTCACCAACGACGGCAGGAGCACGTTCGCCACCGCCATGCCAGCCAGCGCCGGGATGGTCGCCAGGATGAACAGCAGCTGACTCCCGGCCGATGACCGCAGCGCCAGCATGGCCGCGGTGAGAACCAGGGCACCCAGCATCACGCGGTGCATGCTAAACGCGCGGCCCAACCATGGCGCCAGAGCGCCGAATGCGGCAAAGCAGAGCACCGGAAGGGTGGTCACGAGACCTGCGGTGGCGGCCCCGATGGAGAGACCGCTGCGCACTTCGTCGAGCACGGGTCCGACGCTTACTGCCGCCGGTCGCAGGTTGAACGCGAGCACAGTCAGCCCGATGACGATGAAGAGCTGCTGACGCCGGTGCGCGGACACGGACGTCGATTCTCGCCGGTCTGCCCGCTGGCCGCGAATCGGTCTCAGCGGATGGAGCCTGTACGACGATCCGCCGCGAATCCGTATCGTCGCCGCCTTGACATACCGTTCTGAGAGGTTACTCTCGAAACATGTCTCTCAAGAATCCGCTGGGCGACTTCGAGATCACCGACCCGCGAGCAATGCGTGCTTTGTCGCATCCGGTCCGGCTGGCCATCCTGAGTCACCTGCAACGCAATGGACCGTCCACCGCGACCCAGCTGGCGCCGAACGTCGGCGCGACTCCGTCGGTGGCGAGCTGGCACCTGCGTCACCTCGCGGAGTTCGGACTGATCACCGACGACGAGAGCCCCGACCGTCGCCAGCGGTACTGGAAGGCCGTCTCTCGAGGCTTCCGCTTCGAGATGCCCGACGATGACGAGGGCCGGGCCGCCGGGCACCAGTTGCGTGAAGCCATGCACGCGGCCAATCTGCAGCAGGTCCAGACCTGGGAGGCGACCAAGGCGCCGAGGCTCGATGCCACCTGGGACCGGGTCGCCGGCGCGGCCAACACGAGAGTCGACGTGACCGCCGACGAGGCGGAGCAGATCTTGGCCGGGATGGAGGCGCTGCTCGCGCCGTACGTCCAGCGCTCCGACGAGGAACTGCCTGCCGGCACCCGCAGCGTCCGCTTCTTGCGCTTCTCCATGCCCGACCCCTCCGACGACCACTGAGCCCGTGACGCACCCTCGCGACGCCGCACCGGCGTCCCAAACCGGAACCAGACCCGCCGGGCAGGCGGTCGTTTCGGTCTGGCCGAACCAGCGGTTCCGCCGCTACTGGTACGGGCACACCGTTTCGCAGTTCGGCGACCGGATCACCGAGCTGGCGCTCCCGCTCATCGCGGTGGTCACGCTGAACGTCACGCCCGGGCAGGTCGGTGCCCTGACGGCTGCCGTCTGGCTGCCGAACCTGCTCTCGCTGGTCATCGGCAGTGGGGTCGACCAGCACCTGCACAAACGCCGAATCCTGGTGCTGGCCGACCTCGCCCGTGCCGCTGCACTCCTGGTGATCCCGGTGGCCTACGTCTTCGACGCGATCACGCTGCCGCTGCTGTTCGCCGTCGCGCTGCTCACTGGCTTCGGCTCGGTGTTCTTCAACACGGCGTACACGCCGTTCTTCGTCACTCTGGTCACCAAGCCTGAGTACGTCGACGCGAACGCCAAGCTCAGTATCAGCCGCTCAGCGTCGTTCATCGCTGGACCGGCGGTCGGTGGTGCGCTCGTCCAGGCGCTGACGGCTCCGGTGGCCCTGCTCGTCGATGCCGTCACCTTCCTGTACTCCGCCGTCGTGATCGGCCGGTTGAAGGTGGCGGATCGCCCGCTCGACATCGAGGAGGCCGAGCCGCTGCGCCGCCGGATCTGGAAGGGGGCGCGCTTCGTGCTGTCGGACCGCTACCTCCGTGCCAGCCTGGGCTCCTCGACCACGATCAACTTCTTCACGTTCATGACCTTCGCCTTGCTGGTGCTCTTCGCCAGCCGCGAGCTCGGACTGTCAGCCGGCGTCATCGGGCTCACGTTCGGGATCGGCTCGATCGGAGGGCTGCTTGGAGCCGTGATCGCGCCGCGGCTGTCGGCCCGGTTCGGCGTCGGGCCGATGGTTGTGGTCGGCGCCGTGGCGTTTCCCGCCTCGCTAGGGCTGCTGGCGTTCGCTGGTGGCAGCGACTGGCAGGCCGCCGGAGTGCTGGCTGGAGCCCAGTTCCTGTCGGCGGCGGGCGTGATGCTCTACGACATCAACCAGAACTCGATCAAGGCCAGCGTCATCCCCGACGGCATGCGCAGCCGTGTGTCGGGCGCTTACAGCACCGTGAACTACGGCTGCCGCCCTCTCGGCGCGGTGATCGGAGGCTTCTTGGGCAGCACGATCGGGCTACGGGAGACATTCGTGTTGGCAGCGGTCGGCGGTGCCGCGGGCGTGCTCTTCCTGCTGTGGTCCCCGATCCCGAAGGTCATGCGGGTCGACGACCTCGAGCCCTCGACGGTCTCGTAGCCGCCTGTCGAGCCGCACGACTCACGAACTATCGTCGAGACGTGCCCGACCAACCCACCCAGCAGCCGCCTCCCGTGCAAAAGCTACGCATCCGCTACGCGAAGCGCGGCCGGTTGCGTTTCACCAGCCACCGAGACTTCGGGCGGGCCTTCGAGCGCGCCATCCGCCGGGCCGGACTGCCGATCGCGTACTCCTCCGGGTTCAACCCACATCCGCGCATCTCGTACGCCAACGCTTCACCGACCGGAGCCTCCAGCGAGGCGGAGTACCTCGAGATCGGCGTGGCGCAGGAGTGCGACCCCGACGACGTACGACGACGACTCGATGCGGCCCTGCCGGACGGCCTCGACATCCTCGACGTGGTCGTCGCCGCGCCGGGAGCGCTGGCCGACCGCCTCGAGGCGGGTCACTGGCGGATCGGGCTGCCAGGGGTGTCTGAGTCAGCCGTGAGCCACGCGGTCGAGCAGTTCCTGGCCCAGGACACCGTGGAAGTCGAGCGGATGACCAAGAAGGGGCTCCGCACTTTCGACTGCCGGGCTGCGGTCGTATCGCTCACGTCGAGCGTCGGGCAGATCGACGGGCTTGAGTGTGCGATACTGGAATTGGTCGTGCGGCATGGAACCCCAGCCGTTCGGCCCGACGACATCCTTGCCGGTCTTCATGAGATTGCTGGCCTTGTCCCGCCGGTTCCGCCCCAGCAGACCCGGCTCGCACAAGGACCTCTGGATCCCGAGACTGGCCGCGTGGATGATCCGCTCGGTCACGATCGCGACGCCATCGCACCCGCTGGCGACCGCTGAACGACCAGGCGACATCACCTCGCGCAGCACCGTAGATCGACGTCGTCGACGTCTCAGCGCGGTTCCGGTCGTATCTGGCTGGCCCCTCGTCGAGACGCCACCGCAAGCTTTTGCTGCGGATCGGTTGTACGTCGGCCTGACCCGCAGTGACCGAACCGCCTCTGCGCGGCGCTCTGCGCCCGGAGGCATATGAGGAGCGCACATGCTCGACAACGACACCATGACCGCGTCATCAGACACGGCAGAAAATTCCGATTCACCCGCGCGACGCACCCGTCGACGCGCGGCCAGCCGACCGGCAGGGCCGCCACAGACCGCGGAGAGCCCCTCGGGGAGTCCCGCCTCAGCTGAGACCCAGCCCGCGTCTGACTCCGCCCCGGCCAAGAAGGCCGCCGCGAAGAAGTCGGCCAAGAAGGCCGCCGCGAAGGCGAGCGCTGACGACAAGAAGGACTCCAAGAAGCCAGCAGCCAAGAAGGCCGCCGCGAAGAAGACCACCACGAAGAAGACAGCCGGCAACAAGGCAATAAGCAAGAAAGCCGCGAGCGGCTCAGGCGAGGATGCCACGAGCGCGGACGCTTCCGGCAGCGCGACGCAATCAGACGCATCCGCCACCGCCGCGGTCCCGCTGCTGTTCCAGGCTCCCGACCCGACCGCTGCAGTGCCCCCGAAGCGCTCGTCACGCCGCTCGGCGAAGAAAGCCGACTCCGACGACCAGCAGACAACCCCCGCCTCAGCCGACGATCAGTCAGCCACCGCCAAGGCCGGCGAAGACAAGGCCGACGACGAGGGTGTCGGCACCCGTCGCCGCCGCTCGCGTGGGGGTCGAAACCGCCGCAAATCTTCCGGCGGAGATGGCGATCAGACGGCTGCCAGCGCCGATTCGGACAAGTCCGGCAAAGACACCAGCGACCAGCAGGACGACAAGGGCTCCGCTGACGGTGACGAGGGTGGCGGCTCGCATCGCCGTCGCCGCCGTCGCCGGGGTGGCGAGGAAGGCTCGGGCGGCAGCGACGACTCCGCTGGCACGACCACACGAGTGCGTGAGCGGCGACCCAAGAAAGACTCGTCGATCACCAGCGTCGAAGGCTCGACCCGCATCGAGGCGAAGAAGCAGCGCCGTCGCGAAGGTCGCGAGGCCGGCCGTCGCCGCCCGCCGATCCTGAGCGAGTCGGAGTTCTTGGCTCGCCGCGAGTCGGTGGAGCGGGTGATGGCGATTCGCCAGCGTGGCGAGACCACCCAGATCGCCGTACTCGAGGACAACGTGCTCGTTGAGCACTATGTCGCCCTGGCATCACAGAACTCCATCATCGGCAACGTCTACGTCGGCCGAGTCCAGAACGTGCTGCCCAGCATGGAGGCCGCCTTCATCGACATCGGCAAGGGCCGCAACGCGGTGCTGTACGCCGGTGAGGTCGACTGGGGTCTTCGCGAGGACAGCAACCAGGCGCGGCGGATCGAGAATGCGCTCAAGCCGGGCCAGTCCGTGCTCGTGCAGGTCAGTAAGGACCCGGTCGGACACAAGGGTGCCCGGCTGACCAGCCAGATCAGCCTGCCGGGCCGCTACCTCGTCTACGTGCCAGGCGGCGGCACCAGCGGCATCAGCCGCAAGCTGCCCGACACCGAGCGCAACCGGCTGAAGAACCTGCTCAAGGACATCCTCCCCGACGAGGCCGGCGTCATCATCCGTACGGCGGCCGAGGGCGCGACCGAGGAGGAGCTGACGCGCGACGTCACCCGCCTCACCGCACGCTGGGAGGACATCGAGAAGAAGTCCAAGAACGGTCAGTCGCCGCAACTCCTGTACGCCGAGCCCGATACCACGCTCAAGGTCGTCCGCGACCTCTTCACCGAGGACTTCACCAAGCTCGTCATCTCCGGCGACGACGCCTGGGACATGGTCGACGGCTACGTCCAGCACGTGGCGCCCGACCTGACCGAGCGGCTCGAACGCTATGAGGGTGAGGGCGACGTCTTCGCCAACTTCCGTATCGACGAGCAGATCGCCAAGGCGCTCGAGCGCAAGGTCTGGCTGCCATCGGGCGGCTCTCTCGTTATCGACCGCACCGAGGCGATGACCGTCGTCGACGTCAACACCGGCAAGTTCACCGGCTCCGGAGGGAACCTCGAGGAAACGGTCACGAAGAACAACCTCGAGGCCGCCGAAGAGATCGTCCGCCAGCTCCGCCTCCGCGACATCGGTGGGATCATCGTCGTCGACTTCATCGACATGGTGCTCGAGAACAACCGTGACCTCGTGCTCCGCAGGCTGGTCGAGTGCCTCGGCCGTGACCGCACGCGGCACCAGGTTGCCGAAGTCACCTCGCTCGGGCTGGTCCAGATGACCCGCAAGCGGATCAGCACCGGTCTGCTCGAGGCGTTCAGCCACAACTGCGAGCACTGCCAGGGCCGGGGAGTGGTCATCGAATCCGACCCGATCCAGCCCAGCAAGTCCGACGACCAGTCCGGTGGCGGTGGCTCGAGCTCCCGGGGCGGCTCCAAGCGCACCAGCAACCGGCGTCGAGGCGGCAAGAAGGCCGCCGCCGGCAACGAGGACAAGGGCGACGGCGACAAGGGCGACAAGGCTGACAGCGGCTCCGGCGACAAGGGCGACAAGGCTGACAGCGGCTCCGGCGACAAGGGCGACAAGGCTGACAGCGGCTCCGGCGACAAGGGCGACAAGGCTGACAGCGGCTCCGGCGACAAGGGCGACAAGGCTGACAGCGGCTCCGGCGACAAGGCCGACAGCAAGAAGAGCAAGGCCGACCGCAGCAGCAACAAGGATCCGGAGTCCGTGGAGGCGACCGGGTAGGTGCACTCGGCCGCTGCTGAGGGTCGGTCAACCGTTTTGACCCGAGCGGGGTCTGATCCGTAGACTTGACCCTCGGTGTGCAGTGCATGCCGATGTTTTTGCGCCCGAGTGGCGCGGTGCGTGAGTTGAGCGCTCGCCTGAGGCGGGTTGTTCGGCCCACTGTCGTTAGTTCCTACCGAAGAGAGTGAGTCCGCGGTGTACGCGATCGTGCGCAGTGGCGGCCAGCAGCAGAAGGTTGCAGTTGGCGACGTCATCGAGATCGACAAGGTGAAGACCGCCCCGGGTGACAGCCTCTCGCTGCCCGCCGTACTCGTGGTGGACGGCGGGACCGTCACCTCCGACGCCAAGGCACTCTCGAAGGTCGACGTCCAGGCAGAGGTACTCGGCGCCACCAAGGGACCGAAGATTCACATCATGAAGTTCAAGAACAAGACCGGCTACCGCAAGCGTCAGGGTCACCGTCAGCACTACACGCAGGTCAAAGTGACCGCGATCAAGACCAAGTGAACTAAGGATCAGTCATGGCACACAAAAAGGGACTGGGATCCAGCAAGAACGGCCGCGACTCCAATGCGCAGCGCCTCGGCGTGAAGCGCTTCGGCGGTCAGCTCGTCAACGCCGGTGAGATCATCGTCCGCCAGCGTGGCACGCACTTCCACCCGGGCACCGGCGTGGGCCGTGGCAGCGACGACACGCTCTTCGCCCTGGTCGGTGGAAACGTCGAGTTCGGCACCCGTCGCGGGCGCAAGGTCATCAACATCGTCCCGGACGCGGAGTAACGCGGGTCGCGACGACAGTCAGCCTTCATCACGGCGAACGAGGGGCGTGCCCGCCAGGAGCGGGGCGCCCCTCGATCCGTCTCCACCGAAAATTCTGAAACCCACCCATCGATCGAGTACGACGACAGGAGGACAGCCGATGGCCGTTCCTACCTTCGTCGACCGCGTCATCCTGCACGTCGCGGGTGGTCGTGGCGGGAACGGTGTGGCCTCGGTGCACCGGGAGAAGTTCAAGCCGCTCGGCGGTCCTGACGGGGGCAATGGTGGACACGGCGGCGACGTCATCCTTCGCGTGGACCCGGACGTCACGACGCTGATCGACTATCACCACGAGTCGCATCGAAGCGGCACCAACGGCACCCAAGGGCAAGGTGACCACCGCGCAGGGGCCAACGGGTCCTCGGTCGTGTTGCCCGTGCCGGACGGCACCATCGTGATGAATCGCAAGGGTGAGGTGCTGGCCGACCTCGTCGGCGCTGGCACCGAGCTGATCGTGGCCGCAGGTGGCCGAGGCGGCCTCGGTAACGCCGCGCTGGCGAGCAAGTCACGCAAGGCGCCCGGTTTCGCGCTGCTCGGTGAAGCCGGTGAAGAGCGCACCGTCGTACTCGAGCTGAAGGTCGTCGCTGACGTCGGACTCGTCGGCTACCCGAGCGCCGGCAAGTCCAGCCTGGTCGCCGCCATCTCGCGCGCCCGACCCAAGATCGCCGACTACCCGTTCACCACGTTGGTGCCCAACCTCGGTGTCGTCACGGCGGGCGAGACGACCTACACCGTCGCCGATGTCCCTGGTCTTATCGAGGGCGCGAGCGAGGGACGTGGCCTCGGGCACGACTTCCTCCGGCACATCGAGCGCTGCGCCGCGCTACTGCACGTGATCGACTGCGCGACGATGGAGGCTGACCGCGACCCCCTGAGCGACCTCGACGTACTCGAGGGTGAGCTGCGCGCCTATGGCGGGTTGGAGGACCGGCCCCGCCTGGTCGCTCTCAACAAGATCGACGTCCCCGAGGCGCGCGACCTTGCCGAGATGGTGAAGCCCGAACTCGAGAGCCGCGGTTACCAGGTTTTCGAGATCTCGGCGGCAAGCCGGGAGGGTCTTCGCGAGCTGACGTATGCAATGGGGACGCTCGTGGCGAGCACGCGTGTCGCCCCCGAAGACGTCGCACCGACCAGGATTGTGCTGCGTCCTCGGGGCGACCACGCGGAGCAGTTCACGATCACCCAGGTCGACGGCGCCTGGCACGTGCGCGGCGAGAAACCGCAGCGCTGGGTGCGTCAGACCGACTTCGCCAACGATGAGGCCGTGGGCTACCTCGCTGACCGCCTCAACCGCCTCGGTATCGAGCAGCGGCTCACCGAGATGGGCGCCAAGGTCGGTGACGACGTGGTCATCGGTGACGACGACAACGCGGTCGTCTTCGAGTTCGACCCGGGGGTGCAGGCCGGCGCCGAAATGCTCCTCGGTCGCCGCGGCCAGGATCCGCGCCTCGGCGGCTAATCATGGGATCTGGGTGATGAGCACGTACGGCGCCGAGGCCATGGGCCGAGCGCGCAGGATCGTCGTGAAGGTTGGGTCGTCCTCGCTGACCACCTCGGCTGGCGGGATCGACGACGACCGGCTCAAGGCGCTGGCGGATGCGCTCGCCGAGAAGCGGAATGCCGGGCTCGAGATCGTGCTGGTCTCCTCAGGCGCCATCGCGGCCGGACTCGCCCCGCTCGGCCTCGCGAAGCGCCCCCGTGACCTGGCACGCCAGCAAGCAGCGGCCAGCGTCGGGCAGGGGCTGCTCATGCACAGGTACACCTCCGCGTTTGGTGATCACGGGATCCGTGTTGGCCAGGTGCTGCTCACGGTCGACGACGTCACCCGACGCGGCCATTACCGCAACGCCTACCGCACCTTCGCCAAGCTGCTCGAGCTCGGCGTGCTGCCTGTCGTCAACGAGAACGACACCGTGGCGACCTCCGAGATCCGCTTCGGCGACAACGACCGGCTCGCGGCGCTTGCGTCGCATCTGGTCCACGCCGATGCGCTCGTGCTGCTGTCCGACGTCGACGGCGTCTACGACCATGACCCTCGCACGCCCGGCGCCGTGCTGCTTGACGTGATCCGCAGCGAGGACGAGCTCGAGCAGGTGGGTGTCTCGGCGGCGGGAGCGCTCGGCAGCGGCGGGATGGCGACCAAGCTCGAAGCAGCCCGGATCGCGACCGGTGCCGGAATCCCAGCCGTCGTGGGTCGCGCCGATCAGGTCAGTGACGTGCTGTCCGGCCAGGCTGGTAGCTGGTTTGCTCCGACGGGCAAGCGACGGGCAACCCGGCTGCTGTGGCTCGCCCACGCCACCGACGCGCAGGGTGAGCTCGTCCTCGACGCGGGTGCCGTTCTGGCGGTGACCACGCGGGGCACGTCTTTGTTGCCGGCCGGAGTGGTCGCCGTACGCGGGTCCTTCTTCACCGGTGATCCCGTCGACCTTGTCGACGAGAAGGGCCGAGCCATCGCCCGCGGGTTGGTCAACTACGATTCCCAGGAAGTCCCTGCACTACTGGGGCGTACGACGTCAGAGCTTGCGGCCGAACTTGGTGCCGCGTACGAACGAGAGCTCGTCCACCGTGACGACCTGGTCCTGCTTTGACGGCGGGAGTTTGGGCGATTTCCTGCACCGTGGCGCTTCGATGCTGCACACTTTGACCGACCTACTTCCCCCGCACGCCAGGAGAGCACCCTGTGGAAGCCCCTGTCCGACTGTGGCATGTGACGGTCACCGTCGCCGGAGAGCCCCACCCGCTGACGGCTACCCACGAGGCGTTGTCCCGGTTGCAGCGTGAACATCCCTTTCTGAGCTCGCTGCGTTACGACGAGGACCGCGCCGAGATCAGCTACTGGGAAGAGGGCGAGGAGATGGTCGACGCCGCGTCCCTCGCGCTTCGGCTGTGGAACGAGCACCGGGTCTCCGCTGACTTGCCGGCCTGGAAAGTTGTCGGACTCGAAGTCGTCGAGCAGGAGACTTACCAGGCGCGTCATCTCGTGACGCCGCTCGCCGAAGCCGAGGCCGTACCCCGCCGCTTCTCCCGCTGACCGCGATTGAGACGGGACTAGCCGAGGAGTCCGGTCGCCGTACGCTGGTGACATGAGCCAAGCCGATGTTCACGCAGCCGCGCAGCGTGCGCGTGAGGCTTCGTTCGTTCTGGCCGCCGCCACCAGTTCGGCCAAGGACGCTGCGCTCCATGCGATGGCGACCAGCCTCGAGATCCAGCAGGCGGCCATCGTCGACGCGAACTCCGCCGACGTCAGCGACCAGTCAGCCGCGGGTACGTCGGAGGCCATGATCGACCGGCTGCGCCTCACTCCCGAACGGGTCATCGCGATGGCGAACGGCCTCCGTGACCTGGCCAACCTCCCAGACCCGATCGGCGAGGTGGTCCGCGGCTCGACCCTGGCCAACGGACTGGAGATGCGGCAGGTCCGCGTGCCGTTCGGCGTCGTGGCGATGATCTACGAAGGCCGTCCCAACGTCACTGCGGACGCCGCCGGCATCTGCCTCAAGAGCGGCAACGCAGTCCTCTTACGCGGATCCTCGTCGGCACTGCAGTCCAACACCGCGATCGTTGAAGTCTTTCGAGAAGCGGTCGAGGCGGCTGGGCTGCCAGCTGACGCGATCCAGCTGGTCACCGGAGACCGGGAGTCTGTCGGTCACCTGATGCGGGCCCGCGGCCTCGTCGACGTGGTGATCCCGCGCGGCGGTGCCGAGCTGATCGAACGGGTCGTCACCGAGTCAACCGTGCCGGTGATCGAGACGGGCGTCGGTAACTGTCACGTGTACGTCGACGCCGACGCTGACCTCGACATGGCCGAGCGCATCGTCGTCAACGCCAAGACCCATCGGCCGAGCGTGTGCAACGCGGCCGAGTCGCTCCTCGTGCACGCAGACGTGGCCGACGAGTTCCTCCCGCGCGTCGTCAAGGCGCTGGCCGCGGAAGGCGTCACCATCCACGGGGACGAGCGGGTACGACGAGCCAGCCCCGACGCCGTACCGGCGACCGACGAGGACTACAGCGCCGAGTACCTTTCCCTCGACCTCTCGGCCGCCGTGGTCTCCTCCCTCGATGACGCCGTCGATCACATCAGGCGCTACGGCACCGGGCACACCGAGGCGATCGTCACGCGTTCGCAGGCGGCCGCACGCCGCTTTATCGCCGCGATCGATGCGGCAGTCGTCGTGGTCAACGCATCGACGCGATTCACCGACGGGGGAGAGTTCGGCTTCGGCGCAGAGATCGGCATTTCGACGCAGAAGCTGCACGCTCGCGGCCCGATGGGGCTGCAGGAAATGACGTCGACGAAGTACGTCGTCACCGGCGACGGCCAGATCCGCTCCTGAAAGCCTGCGCTTCCAAAGAAGTCATCGCTAGACCGATGAGTTCGCGCAAACCCTGTCGTTACACGTGGTATGACTCAACTACTCCAAGACAAGAACGCCATCATCTACGGCGCCGGCGGCGGCATTGGCCGCGAGGTCGCGCGCACATTTGCCCGTGAGGGAGCCAACGTCTTCCTCGCAGGCCGCACTCGTACGACACTCGACGACGCCGCCCGGCTGGTCGAGGAAGCCGGCGGCACGGCCCACGTCGCTGTCGTCGACGCACTCGACGCCGAAGCCGTCCAGGCTCACGTCGAGCAAGTCGTCTCCGAGGCCGGCAGCCTCGACGTGTCGCTTAACCTCGTCACGCGGGGCGACGTCCAGGGCACGCCGCTCCTCGAGATGTCCGTCGATGACTTCGCCGCCCCGATCACGACCGGCTCGAAGTCCAACTTCATCACTGCCCAGGCTGCCGGCCGCCAAATGGTCCTCCAGGGTTCGGGCGTCATCATGATGCTGACGAGCGGCTCCGGAACAGTGCAGAAGCCGACGGCCGACCTCAACATGGGTGGAACAGGACCGGCGGACGCGGCCACCGAGACGTTCATGCGCTATCTCGCGGCCGAGGTGGGTCCGAGTGGTGTGCGGGTGCTGGGGTTGTGGACGGCGGGTGTCTTCTACCAAGAGCTGATGGCCAACTTCTCCATGCTCGGCAAGGGACCCACGGTGGAGCAGGCCGCCGAAGCTGCTGCCTTCCTCGCATCCGACCGCGCCAGCGGCACCACGAACACGATCTTCAACGCCAGCAGTGGCGTCTGCGCGTAGTGGGGGAGAATCCGATGGTGACCAACGTGAGAGACCGTTCCGCAAGCACAGATGAGGCAGCAGCGGTCGCCGCTGCTGCCGCCGCCGGGGACGAGCATGCATTCGGCCAACTGGTCGACCGGCACCGACGCGAGCTGCACGTCCACTGCTACCGGATGCTCGGCTCCTTCGACGAGGCGGAGGACCTCGTCCAGGAGACGTTCCTGCGGGCTTGGCGCAGCCGCGACACCTTCGACGGCGGTGCAGGGTTCCGGGCCTGGCTCTACCGCATCGCCACCAACGCGTGTCTCGATGCGATCCGTGCCAAGGACCGACGCGTGCCGACTTACCACTCGTACGCCGAGGTGCCGTGGCTGCAGCCCTACCCCGACCGGTTGCTCGACGAGATGGCCCCTTCCGAGGAAGAGCCTGACGCGGTGGTCGTGGCCAGGGAGACGATCGAGCTCGCCTATCTCGCGGTGATCCAGCTGCTGCCTCCCAAGCAGCGGGCCGCACTCATCCTGCGTGACGTGCTCGGGTGGTCAGCGGCAGAGACCGCGTCCCTGCTCGACACGAGCGTTGCCGCAGCAAACAGCGCACTCCAGCGGGCCCGCGCCACCATGCAGGAGCATGTCTCGCCACGCGAGGTCGCCTCCTCCTCGGAGTCCACGTTGACGGAGGACGAGCAGACGGTCCTCGCAGGCTTCATCGACGCGCACGAGCGAGGTGACTTCGCGGCGTCCATCGCC
This sequence comes from uncultured Actinomycetota bacterium, assembly GCA_963746185.1. GTDB lineage: Bacteria > Actinomycetota > Actinomycetes > Propionibacteriales > Nocardioidaceae > CAVVAE01. The sequence continues at coordinate 133,457 of CAVVAE010000004.1, read as the reverse complement.
TTGATGCGCGAGGACATCCGCGTCACGATGCCGCCGGCCCCGTACTGCTACCAAGGTCGCGACGCCATGCAGCCGCTTCTCGAGCGCGCCTTTGCTGCGGAGACGATGGGCGATTGGCGTCTTGTGCCTGTGTCAGCCAACCGCCAGCCGGCCGCCGTGAGCTACCTCCGTCGCCCCGGCGACAGCGAGTTCAGGGCATTCAAGATTGACGTCCTGAGGGTCGAGGACGGCATGGTCGCGGAGGTCACAACGTTCGGTCCGGGACGCCTGGGGGCGTACGGCGTGCCGGAGATCCTGCGCGAGAGTCAGTGACGTGGTTTCAGTCGCCGGTGACGCCGTCTGCCAGCTCGCGCATGATGTCGAGATGGCCGTTGTGGCGGGCGTTCTCCTCGATCAAGTGCAGGATCACCCAGCGCAAGGTCGGTAGGTCGCCATTGCGGAACGGCGTCTTCGACCGGTCGTCGAGGTCGAGGTCGGCGATGATCGCGTCGGTGCGGCGGATCTGCTCGTCGTACTCGTCAAGTGTCTGGGCGATCGGCGTCTCGGCTCCGATCGAGAACTCCTTGTCGGGTTCTTCGTCGGTCCACGGCCCGAGGTCTGGTCCTCCGGTGAAGCGATTTTCGATCCACGAGTGTTCGACCCAACGCATGTGGTTGACCACGCCGCCCATCGACATCAGCGGCGACGTCGGCAGTGGGGCGGCTCCGACATGCTCGGCGGCCAGCGCCTCACACTTCGCTCGGGCGGTCTGACGCGTGTAGTCGAGCATGGTCAGCAGCGTGTTGCGTTCGTCCCACGCAGTGGGGGTATCGCCTCGGGTCATGGCTGCCGAGTCTGCCCGCGGCGGCTTGCCCTGTCGAGGCATTTACGCGGTCGCAGAGTTGACACGCGTGGCTGCGGCCTCGCAGGCTGACCGGCGTGGGGACGGTGAGGCTGCCTGGGCTCGTCATCGCGGTGGCGGTGATGGTGTTGGCCGGCTGCACAGACGACGCCACGCCAAAAGGGTCTGGCGAGGCAAGCAGCGTGACCCCGACCACGACGACTCCACCACTGGGAACGACCCCCACCACGTCGACCGCCACGACCACTGGCTCGACCACTGGTTCGACTAGCGCCACACCTTCGCCAGAACCGGTCGTCTTCGCTGCAACACAGGCGATGGACACCGTGCGGTTCCTGGCTGGCGAGGTCGGTCCTCGTGAGGCTAGCTCCGCGTCGTACCGGAGGGCCGCTGACTGGGTCGAACGCGAGTTCACCCGCCACGGTTACGACGTACGACGCCAGCAGCTCCGCGTACCGGCGGGCAACTCGTGGGGCGTCGACGTGCCAGCCGGGAAGAGTACCAACGTCATTGCGACCTCAGTCGACTTTGATTCCACTGAACCGCACCTTGTTGTCGGCGCGCACCTCGACACGGTGCCGCAAGCGCCAGGCGCCGAGGACAACGCGTCGGGCATCGCCATGCTCCTCGAGCTGGCGCGCGTGGCCGCCAGCAATGGCACCCGGCTTCCGGTGATGTTCGTGGCGTTCGGGGCGGAGGAACCGCGCGGCGACGGTGACGCCCTGCACCACTTCGGTTCGCGCGCGATGGTCGCCCGCATGCCTGCCGCGGAGCGGAGAGCGATCACCGGCATGGTGTCAATGGATCGTGTCGGCGTGGGGACGGTCGTGCCCGTCTGTACCGGTGGTGTCGAGCCGCCTGTGCTGCGCCGCGCTCTCCTCCGCACTGCCGAGCGGGTTGATGTTGCGGCAGTTCCGTGCACCAACACGTCCAGTGATCACTGGTCGTTCGAGCTGGCCGGGGTGCCGGCTGCGCGGGTCGGCGGGACGTCGTACGCCGCCTACCACAGTGCCGCCGACGTGCCTTCTGTCGTGGACCCCCGTCAGCTCAACCGCACCGGCAGCCTCGTCTGGGGTTGGCTCGCGCCGTCACCGTGATGTCTCGAACGGCGGGTCGCTGGCGCGCCACATCTGACGCAGGATCCGGCTCGCTTCGGGATCTCCGACGGGACGCGGTGCGAAGTCCGCACCAATGACGTACGGGACGAAGCGCACCGACATCAGCCGGTCGTCCCAGCACACCAGTTCGAGCATCACGCCCTGATTCGTCTGCACTGTGTCCATGTCGAAGACGAAGTTGCCGAGTGAGTTGACGATCAGCTGCCGATCGTGGACGTCGATTCCCTGCACCCAGTGTGGGTGTCCGCCGACGACGATGTCGGCACCTGCGTCGATCAGCGCGGCGCCGACGGTGCGCTGGTCGGCCACGGGTTCGGCGGTGTACTGATCACCCCAGTGGGGGAGTACGACGACGACGTCCACCTGCCGGTCGAGTCGACTCACCGCTCGGGTGACTCGACGGAGGTCAGCCTGGTTGATAGGTCCGGTGCGTGGCTGCATCCGCACCTCGGCTGCGCCTGGGGAGTTCGGGGTGGCGCGGGGCGTCTCGCCGATCGCGTTGAACGCGACGAAGCCGAACCGCACACCGACGTGCTCGAATACGGCCGGTTGCCAGGCGTCGCGCCGGTCAACCCCGGCGCCAACGCGCTCGATGGCTGAAGCGTCGAGCCTTGCCACCGTCTGGCGCAACGCCCGGTCGCCGAAGTCACCGGTGTGGTTGTTGCCTAGCGAGAGCAGGTCGAAGCCGGCATCAGTGAGCGCTCCGACGACGCGAGGGTCAGCATCGAACGAGTCGCCGCCTTGCTGCGGCGGGCCGTCTTTCGAGAGGGTGCTCTCCAGGTTGCCGATCGTCAGGTCGGCGGCTGCGAGGCGCCGCGTGAGTGGTTGAAGCGCGGAGCCGGGGTCGTTCGGCGTGGCCGCGCCGACCCCTCGCCCGAGCATGATGTCGCCCACGATCGTCATCGTGGTCACCGTCGGTGGCTCCTCACCCGTTTTGACGGTGATCGGGTAGCGCGCCGGGTGCACCAGCGGGTCGACGTCACCCACGATGGCGACCTGCACGAACGGAGTCACGGCCGATGCGGGGACGACGGCCACTACTCCCGCGTCTCCCGCCGCCTCGTCCAGAGCCCCCTCGCTGGTCCGGACCCTCAACGCGCCGCCGCGCTGACCGAGCTGAGACCATGTCGCGACGTTGCCCGCGATGATCCGCCTCGCCTGCGCTTCAGTGAGCCGCAGCGCGGAACGGTGAATGTTGACGGCGAGCGCGAGTGGCTCGCGGTGGACAGCCGGAGCGGGAGCGGCTGTGGTGTTCGACGTCGTCGTCCTGGCTGTCGACGGCACGGCCGATGATGGCGACGTGCTCGACACGGCTTCCGCACCGGGCGAGGGCTCGTCCGTCGTACACGCGCAGGCGAGACAGGCCACCGCCGCCGCGATGTATGCACGACTCCCCGTCATGCCCCGACGGTACGCCGCCAGGTGCCTCAGCCGGTACGACGACTGGCGGGAAGCGACCGGGCCGCGTCAGTAGAGCGAGCCACGCATATCGTCGGCCAAGATCTGCTCGACGACTTCTTCGGGGCTGTCCTCGCTGGTGTCGAGCCACAGCCCGCGCCGGGGAATCTCGTCAAGCCCTACGGCCAGCGACTCGACAGCTTCTGCGAGAGAGGCACCCGGACCCTGCCAGTCCCGGTAGGAGTTTCCGTCACCGCGAGCGACCTCGCGTTCCACGATCGCGTCGACGGAGGGCGCCAGCACGATGAGATGGCGTTGCGCACCCGTGATCCGCTCCATCCAGTCCGACACGAATGCGCCGAGGACGATGTCGTTGTAGACGAAGTCGAAACCGTTGTCCGCGTAGTGCTGGGCGAGCAGGGCGGCCCCTTGATAGCGAAGGCTGAGCTGGCGGAACGCCTCCGGCGACGGCGTGCTGGTCATGCTGTCTCGGCCAGCCACCACCATCCGATGCAGGACGTCACCGTCGAAACTGGCTGCCGGTGGTCCAAGGCGAGCGGCCAACATGGGCCCGATCGTCGACTTGCCCGCCGCCTGAAGTCCGGTCACCAACACAACACGTTGCACGCCGCATGCTCTCGCGGGAGACGCCGGGCTTCAACTCCTTTGTCCCCGCAACGAGGGAGCCCATAGCCACGCGTGCTAGGGCAAGGCGGCGAGTGGAGCCGCTCGTCGGGCAGCAGGCGCACCGGACCCGTCTCACACCAGATAGCCTGGCCTCATGACACTGATCCAGCTGGCTGCGGCCGAAGAGCAGACCCGCGACCTGCCGGCGTCACCCATCGTTATCGGCCTCGTCTCGTTCGGGCTCCTCCTGCTCCTTTTGGTGGGCCTGCTGATGTTCGGCAAAGGTCGGCCGCATCCCTGATGGGCGCCCCCTCAATGCAGGCTCCATGAAGGGCTCGCGCTGATGGCGCAGCGGCCGCGACGAGTCGGGGTCATGGGTGGCACGTTCGACCCCATCCACCACGGCCACCTGGTAGCCGCGTCGGAAGTGCAAGCCTGGTTCGACCTCGACGAAGTCGTCTTCGTGCCCACCGGTGAGCCCTGGCAGAAATCCGACCGCGTCGTGTCGGCCGCCGAGGACCGCTACCTGATGACGGTGATCGCCACCGCCTCCAACCCACGGTTCTCCGTGTCGAGGGTCGACGTCGACCGGGGCGGGCCGACGTACACCATCGACACCCTTCGCGACCTGCGCAAGGACCGTCCCGACGCCGAGTTCTTCTTCATCACCGGTGCTGATGCCCTCGCCCAGATCCTCACCTGGCACGATGCCGACTTGGTCTTCGAGTTGGCACACTTCGTCGGATGTACGAGACCGGGTACGACGATTGACTCCAAGACGTTAGAGGGTCTGCCAGCCGATCGCGTCGACATCATCGAGGTGCCGGCGCTGGCGATCTCCTCCACAGAGTGCCGCGCCCGAGCGCACAAAGGCGAGCCGGTGTGGTACTTGGTGCCCGACGGTGTGGTGCAGTACATCACCAAGCGCAGCCTCTACCAGACGGCTCCCGACGCCGCACGTTCCAGCCACGACGACACACCACCAGAAGATTCGAAATCATGAAGGCTCCGCACAGGAAAGATGGCAGTGACTGCAACTGAAAGAGCGACCGAGCTCGTGATCATCGCCGCGCAGGCGGCCTCGGACAAGCTGGCCCAGAACATCATCGCGTTCGACGTCTCTGAGCAGCTCGTCATTACTGACGCGTTCGTGCTCTGCTCGGCGCCGAACGACCGGCAGGTCAAGTCGATCGTCGACGAGATCGAGGAGAAGCTCCGAGACGCCGGCGCCAAGCCGATCCGACGCGAGGGCGAACGCGACGGACGATGGGTGCTGATCGACTACGGCGAGATCGTCGTTCACGTGCAGCACGACGAAGAGCGCACCTACTACTCCCTCGAGCGGATCTGGCGCGACTGCCCGACGATCAAGCTGCCCGAGTCGGTGTCGAGCGGACGCGGCGGTCCAGGGTCTTCGCCCCTCGACGGGAGTGGGTCGGCTCCGTGATCCCGTTGTCCGGTCCCGCCGAGCAACCTCGGCGGATCGTGCTCTGGCGTCACGGCCGCACCGAGTGGAACCTGCTCGGCAAGGCGCAAGGACACGCGAACGTCTCGCTCGACGAGCTCGGCATTGCCCAGGCCGAGCGGGCAGCGCCGTTTCTGGCGTCGTACGAACCCGCCTTCGTCTGGTCCAGCGACCTGGCCCGAGCCCGCGAAACGGGCGAGCGTCTGGTGGCTCTCACCGGTCAGGAGCTGGTGCTCGACAAGCGGCTGCGTGAGTACGACGTGGGGGCGCGGCAGGGGCTGACCCGAGCGGAGTTCCAGGAGGCGTTTCCCGAGGAGTTCGCGCGCTACTGGTCCGGGAAGGAGGAAGTCAAGATCCCTGGTGCGGAGACCATCGAAGAGGTCCGCACTCGGATGCTTGAGGTGCTCCAGGCGGCCGCGGCTTTGGTCGAGCCTGGGCAGACCGCTGTGTTGGTCGGTCATGGCGCGTCGTTGCGCACCGGAGTACTCGCGTTCTTCGGTGTGCCATTGGAGCTCAGCGAGATGCTCGCGGGAATGTCGAACTGTGCCTGGACCGTGCTGGAGCAGCACCATGACTACGGCTGGCAGATCGTGGACTACAACGCCCAGACCCTCCCCGAACCGGTCGAGCTCGCGGACGACCCGCACGCTACCTGAATGCACCCGCGCGCCACGCCGTGAACGGAACGCAAGCGGTGGGGGCGTCAGATGAGGGCGCTCAAGCCGCGTTTCGCGAGCTGATCGGCGATGACCACCCGCTGCACCTCGCTGGCACCTTCCCAGATCCGCTCCACGCGCAGCTCACGGTAGAAGCGTTCGGCGACGTTCTCTCGCATGTAGCCCCGGCCACCGAAGATCTGGACGGCTCGATCGGCGACCCGACCGGCCATCTCCGACGCATACAGCTTGACCATCGCGCAGCGCGCGTGCGCCACCTTGCGGTCGATTCCCTCATCGATCGACTTGGCCGTTTCATAGACCATCGACCTCGCCGCAAACAACTCCGTAAGACTGTCGGCGAGCATCGCCGCAACAAGTTGGCGCTTGATCAATGGCTCGCCGCTGACGATTCGGTCACGCGCGAAGTCGGTTGCCTCCTCGATCAGCCGGTCGGCCGCGCCCAGGCATCGCGCCGCTACCATCAGCCGTTCGAACCGGAACCACTCGTACGAGAACGTCATCCCGTCGCCCTCGCCACCGACGAGGTGGGACGCCGGCACGCGGACATCCTCGAACGCGACGATCGGGTGGTGGTGAGCGATCGTGTGGGAGTACTCCGGAGTCCGCACCACCCGCATGCCGGGCGTCGGTATGTCCACCACGAACAAGGCGTGCTCGCCAGCGTGGTCGCCTCCCGAGAGGATCGCCTGGAAGAAGGCGTAGCCAGCCTCGTTGTACGACGTGACGTGCCACTTCTCGCCGTTGAGCACATAGTCGTCGCCATCGCGGTGTGCTGTGGCCCGGATCCCTGCCACGTCAGAGCCGGCGTCGGCTTCGGTGATCGCGTAGCACTCGGCCGTCTCTCCGCGTACCGAAGGCAGCAGCCATCGCTCGAGCTGGTAGTCGTTGGCGACGTCCGCCCACCATTGCGGTGGTGTGCCCATCACCCAACCCAGTGCATTGGTCACTCGGCCTGCCTGCTCCTGGACGAGCACCTGTTGCAGGCTCGTGCAGCCGCGGCCACCCAACCGCTCCGGCATGTTGGTGGCGTAGAGCCCCAGGGAGATGGCCCGCGAGCGCTGCTTGTCCACCATCCCCTCAGCCAGCTCACCTCGCGCCATTTCGGCTTCCACCTCGAACGGAATGAGCTCGTCGGCGAACGCGCGCGCCGTCGCCTGAAGCGTGAGGTCGTCTTCTGACAGGCCGTACATGGCACCCCAAGTCTCTCGTCCAACAGCGTCCTTGACTGACTGTTCAGTCTATGCCAGCGTGGACTGCTGTGACCAGTGGCGACGCCTTTCCACGTACGGCGGATGCGGTGGTGGTCGGAGGCGGCACGCTCGGGGCATGGTGCGCCTGGTTCCTCAAGCGTCACGGACTCGGACGCGTCGTGCTGATCGAGTCGGGCACGTTGGGCAAGGGCGCGAGCTCTCGGGCCGCCGGGATGGTCAGGGCCCAGGGTGGCACCGAGACGGCCGTCCGGCTGGGTCTCTTCACCCGCGACTTCTACCGCACTCAGCGTGAGCACCTAACGATCGACTCAGGCTTCGTCGAGCAGGGCTACTTCATGCCGTGCTTCAGCGACGTCGAGGCGAGTCACGCGAAAACCCGGATCGCGATGCAGCAACAGCTTGGGCTCGACGTGCGCTGGGTCGAGGCCGACGACGTGGACGCGATGAACCCGGCCATGGCGCCGGGGATGACGTTGGGTGCTTCCTACGCGCCGGGGGACGGTTACATCGACCCGCCGAGCAATGTGCTGGCCTACACGGCGGCGCTGGCGACGTCTGGAGTCGAGCTGCACGAGCACACGGCGTTCATTGGGTTGGAGAGCGAGCAGGGCGAGGTCACGATGGTTCGCACGACAGCCGGCGACATCTCGACGAATCGGGTCGTGCTCACCGGAGGACCCACTTTGGCCGCCGTCGGCCGCGAGGCTGGTGTGCGAATTCCGGTGGGCGGGGCTCGCCATCAGGTCGTCGTCACCGAGGACCACCCGGATCTAGATCCCCACCGGCTCCCGATGGTCTTCGATGTCGCTTCCGGCATCTACTGGCGCCCCGAGGAGGGTGGACTGCTGTGGGGGATGAGCAATCCCGACGAGCTTGCCGGGGTCGCCCACGAGTTCGACTGGGCCTACTACGACCAGGTTCGACAGCGGATGGCTGCCTTAGTGCCCATCACGGCTCGGCTCGGGCTGCGCAAGGCGTGGGCTGCGACCATCGACTTCACACCCGATCACCTCCCCATCCTTGGCCCGCTTCTCACCGCCGAAGGGCCCGTGGCTGGGACGACCGTGGCCGCCGCTGGTGGTCACGGGATGATGTGGGGTCCCGCCATCTCCCGCGCGGCTGCCGACCTGGTGCTCGAGGGGGAGACCCAGGTCGTGGACACCGCCGACCTCGGACTCGACCGGTTCGACGAGCACGGCCGCAGCCAGCTTGCCGCCGATCCGATTGCGCTGCCCTTCCCTGAGGTCGCCGAGCAGGCAACGCCGCTCTGACTCAGGGAGCCGGGAATGGCACGAACAGAGCGTCGACCGCCACAGCTCCGTCTGGACCGCAGATCAGCGGGTTGACGTCCAACGCAGCCAGCGAGTCCCCGAGCTCGAGCGCAAGCTGACTGACCGCCACGATCGCCTGCACCACGGCAGCGCGGTTCGCGGGTGGTTGGCCGCGCACTCCACCGAGCAGCGTCGACACGACGGGAAGTCGGTCGAGCAGTTCCTCGGCGAGTGCTTCAGACAGGGGCGGCAGCGCCACCTGCCGCTGCTCGAGCACCTCGACGAGACTGCCTCCTGTCGCAACGACGACGAGCGGGCCGAGCAACGGATCGTGAACCACACCGAGGGCGAGTTCGACGCCGGCCACGACTTGGTGCTGTACGACGACCCGGCCACCTAAACGTTGGCTCACGTCGTCGTAGGCGGCGGCGACCGCTGCGGCGTCGGCGAGGCCGGTGATGACCCCAGCGACATCGGACTTGTGATCGACCCCCGGTTCGGCCGTCTTGAGCACGACCGGGAATCCCAAGCTCTCTGCGGCCTCGATGGCCTCTGATGACGAGTCCGCGCGGCGGGTCTGGACGCTCGAGATGCCGTAGTCGCTCAGGACGTCGAACGCTGCTGTCGCATCGGCGTCCGGCGATGCTAACCAGGTGCGCCATCGCTCGCTGCGGTCGGCGTTCACCGCTCCGGTTGTGCGCGGTGGCCCGATGAGCGCGTGGTCGAGAAGATGGCGCAGCGCCAGCAGACCACTCGCGGTCCCCTCCAACACCGGCACCCCCGCGGCCCGCAACCTGGCCGCCTGTTCTTGGTCGATGCCTGCTGCGACATTGCTCAGCACGGCGACGGGTTTCGAGGTGAGTTCGAGCACTGCCTCGATGGCCAGCGGGTAGGACTCGTCGCCGTCGTACTCCTCCACCAGGTCGAGTGCCGCGACCACGAGGGCGACGGACTCGTCATCGGCCAAGGCCGTCATGCAGTCCCGGAACAACCCTTCGGTGTCGGCGCCTCGGCCCCAGACATCCAATGGGTTCGTGGGTTCGAGCCCTGGGTCGAGCATCGCGCTCAACCGTTCTCGCGTCGTGGCGGAGAGGGCTGCAAAGGGGACGCCGACCTGGTCAGCGATGTCGGCCACGAGCGCACGTTCCCCGCCCGAGTCGTGCACGGTCGCAATTCCTGACGCTGTTGCCGGTCGCACACGTCGTCCGATCGCGAAGAGCTCGAAGGTGTCGACCATCTCGTCGAGGTTCCGGACGCGATGCACGCCGTACGCCGAGAAGAGTGCCTCCCATGCAGCGTCGTCGCCTGCCACAGCGCCGGAATGCGCGGTCACCATCGTGCGACCCGTCGGCGAACCACCCACCGTGAGGGCAACGACCGGGACGTCGAGCGCGGCCGCCGCAGCAAGGCTCGCGCGGAGGGCATCCGCGTCACGGAGTGTCTCGGCGAACAGGCCGATGACGCGGGTCTGTTCGAGCTCTAGTGCGTAGGCCAGATAGTCAGCGGTGGTGGTCACCAGCTCCTGTCCCGAGGAGACCGCCAAGGAGAAGTCGAGTCGGCGATGGGTCCTCAAGAGAGCTGAAAAAACCGACCCGGAATGGGTCACGAGAGCTACCGGGCCAGGGTCCAGCGGGAACCGCTCGACGTAGCCGATGGCGCGGATACCTCGTGCAGGGTTGACGAACCCCATCGATCCAGCACCGCACATCGCCATCCCGGCCACACTGGCTCGTGCAGCGACGTCGGCGCCGACGGTGTGAGCACCGCCGAACACGATCGCTGCACCGTCACCGCGCGCCACCACATGCGCGAACTGGTCCACCAGGGCCTCGTCGGGGACACCGAGCATCACCAGGTCGACAGGTTCAGGCAGGTCGAGAAGGGACGGTACGCATGGCTGTCCCTGGACTTCCTGGTACTTGGGGTGAATCAGGGAGACCCGGGGTCCACCGGGACTGCGCAGCACCTCCATGGCCATCCGCTCCCCGAACGATCCGGCGCGCGCACTGGCTCCGACGACCGCGATCGAGCGTGGCTCAAGCAGTTTGCGAATGCTCATGGACTTGTCAATCATCTCAAGGGCTCACCAGCCCGAGTCGTGCATCGAGCTGGCGAGCAGGTCGTGCAGCATGGCCGCCTCGCCATCTCTTGCAGAAGGAGATCGATCTTGACTGACTGTTCAGTCTAGAGAGGTGATAGCGTCCTTCACAAGGGTTTGCGACCGGGAACGAGAGGTGCCGATGGCCGCCAAGACGAAGGCCGACTCCAACACTGCCGAAGCTGTCGAGGCTGTCGACCATCGTCGCGATCAGATGCTGGCAGCGGCGGCCGAGCTGATCGCCGAGCGCGGCTTCTCCGAGACCCGGATCGCCGATGTTGCCGCGCGGGTAGGAGCGTCGCCAGCTCTCGTCATCTACTACTTCGGTACGAAGGACGACCTGCTCACGGAAGCTCTGCGTTACTCCGAGGAGCGGTTCTACGTCGAGTGCGACCGGATGCTCGAGACGACGCCGGGGCTGCGCGAGCGGCTGGAGAAGATGGTCCGGCTGACCTGCGTTCCGGATGAGGAGGAGGAGATCCCGGGCGCGTGGGGACTCTGGTTCGACCTGTGGGCGCAGGCGTTCCGACACCCGCTCGTCGCAAAGGACCGGCTCGCCCTGGACAAGCGGTGGCGTTCAACGATCGCCGGCGTTGTCTCCGACGGCATCGACGCTGAGGAGATCGAGCCGGTCGACGCTGAGGACTTCGCCGTGACGTGGGCGGTCCTCCTCGACGGACTCTCCATCCAGGTTGCTCTCAAGGATCCGATCGTCGACCACGAACGGGCCTTCGACATCGCCATGACCTTCGCCGAACAGGCACTCGCGCTGCGGCCCGCGCGCAAAACCGCAAAGAACTCCACCCGTCGCACCAAGAATCGCAAGCCTGTACGCCGAAGGTGATGTGTCCATGACGCGCAGTCCCGAGGCGACGAGCCACGTCGAGCAGCCGACTAGACTTCCGCGCATGGCGCGCGGCGAATCAGACCCCCAGCACACCGGCGGGTCGATCTCCATCATCGGCCTCCGCAAGGAGTTCGACGGAGTGACGGCAGTCGACGGCATCGACGTCGAGATCAAGCCCGGTGAGTTCTTCACGTTGCTGGGCCCGTCCGGATGCGGCAAGACCACCACGCTGCGGATGCTTGCGGGTTTCGAGCAGCCCACCGACGGTCAGATCTTCATCGACGGCGTCGACGTCGCGCAGACTCCGGCTCACAAGCGACCTGTGAACACTGTCTTCCAGAGCTACGCCCTGTTCCCGCACCTCGACGTCCGGCGGAACGTCGCGTACGGCCTGCGGTGGCGCAAGGACCTCGACAGGAAGGCGCGCGATGCCCGGGTCGCCGGAGCCCTCGAACTCGTACGACTGACCGACTACGCCCAGCGTCGCCCGCACCAGCTCTCGGGAGGACAACAGCAGCGCGTGGCACTGGCCCGGGCGCTCGCCCTCGAGCCGGCCGTGCTGCTCCTCGACGAACCGCTCGGGGCACTCGATGCCAAGCTCCGCCAGTCACTGCGCAGCGAGCTCACCTCGTTGCAGAGCGAGGTCGGGATCACCTTCGTTTTTGTGACCCACGACCAGGAGGAGGCGCTCGAGATGTCCGATCGGCTTGCCGTCATGGACGGTGGGCGCATCGTGCAGCTTGGCACCCCCGAGGAGGTCTACCGCGAACCCAAGAGTGAGTTCGTCGCAGACTTCCTGGGCGTCACGAACCTGCTGGACGTCGAATGCATGGCCAGCAATGGTTCCGTCCGGCAGGTCCGCTTCGGCGAGTTCACCCTCGACGCGCAGGCTCCGACTGGCCATGCGGCCGGGCCAGGTCGCGCCGTGATCCGGCCCGAGTGTGTGGAGGTCGCCGAGGCTGGGGGCACCGGGCCCAATCGGCTTCCGGGCATGGTCGACCGCACGGTCTTCCTCGGCTCGACCACGCAGGTCATGGTTCGCCTGCCCCACGGCGCCGTCGTCCAGTCCCTCATCACGAACAGCACGCCTCGTGAAGACCTGGTCGTCGGTCATCCCGTGACCGTCGGTCTGCCCGCGGAGTCGTTGCGGGTGTTGGCCGTGTCGAGTCGGCCGACGGCGGAACCGGTCGGCTAGGCCGGCCTCGCCGTCACCCGTACTCCGTCAGGTCTTCCAGCGCCGAGCGTGAGCTGGCGCCGCGCTTGCGGGCCCGGAGTCCGACGTACGCGAGGATCAAGGCCAGGAATGACCCCACCAGCAGCAACGTGGCCAACGCGTTGAGTGCCGGGGTAGGCGAGGACCGGACCGCGTTGTACAGCTTGATCGGGACAGTGATGTTCGACGCGTCGCCGAACAGGAACTGGCTCACCACGAAGTCGTCGAGCGATGTCGCGAAGACGATCATCGCCGACGCGAAGACCGCTGGCATGAGCAGCGGCAGCAAGATCGTGCGGATGGCCTGGAGGGAACTCGCGCCGAGGTCGCGCGCGGCCTCCTCGTAGTCGCGGCCGATGCTCAGCAACCGGGAGCGGACGATCACGAGCACGTACGACACCGAGAACGTCACGTGGCCCAGCAACATGGCGGGCCGACCGAGCGGCACGAACTGGTAGAGGTTCACCATCACCAGGTACAGCGATGACCCCACGACAAGCTCCGGGGTCACGAGCGGGATCAGCGCGATGCCGTTGGCGACCTTGCTGGTTCGCGAACGCCACCGCGTCAGTCCCAACGCCAGCATGACGCCCAGCGGCGTCGCCACCAGCACCGTTGCGACGCCGAGGATCAGGCTGTTCTTGAGCGAGAGGAGCAGGCTCGGGTCCTCCCATACCGAGCCCTCAACACAGCAGTACCACTGGGTCGAGAATCCCTGCCAGGTGCTTCGCGACCGGCCGTCGTTGAACGAGAACTGGATCGCGATCAAGATCGGGAGGAGCGACCACAGGATGTACAGCCAGGTGATCGTCGCCAGGACATAGTGGCGACGCCACGGGTTTCGCCACGGTGGTACCCAGGCGCGACTCTTCGGCTTCTGCGTCGGGTCCGTTGGACGCACGGCGGTGCTTGTCATCGCGAATCCCGGCTCGCGCGCTGGGTCAGGAGGAGGTAGTAGATCATGAAGAACATCAGGACCAGGGAGAGCAGCAGCACCAGCGCTGCCCCGAGGTTCTTCAACGGACCCTCCAGGAGGAAGAGCTCGATCTGGTTGCCCACCATGTTCGTGTTCGGGGAGCCCGACACGATCGTGTTCGTGTAGTAGTCACCGGCCATCGGCAAAGCGGTGATGACAAGCGCGGTGATCAGCCCCATCTTCGACAGCGGCAGCGTCACGTGGAGGAAGGTGCGCACCGACCCGACGCCGAGGTCACGGGAAGCCTCCAGTAGCCGCGGGTCGATCCGGTCGAGCGAGGCGTACAGCGGGATGATGAAGTACGGCAGGTACCCGTACGCCAGCGCCATCACGACCGTGAACGAGTTCCCGGAGAGCCACGCGACCGGCGCCAGCCCGAAGATCCCCAGGAACTTGTTCACGTACCCGTCGTCCTGCAGCAGGTTGACCCACGCCAGCATGCGGGTGATGTAGTTGATCCACCACGGCGCGAGGATCAATGCCAGGATCAGGCCGCGGCGCCTCCCGGCCAGGCGAGCCGTGTAGTACGCGACGGGATACCCCACGACGACGCAGATGACCAGAGACCAGAACGAGTACGTCGCCGTCCGGACCCAGACTCCCCGATAGACGCCCGAGATCGAGTCTTTGAGGACGGAGTTGAAGGTGGCGAACTGCCAGTCGAGCGGGTTCCAGGCGGGGATGGGCTCACCGAAGATGTTGTTCGCCCCGCTGAAGGCCACGGCCATGACCGCGTAGAAAGGCACGACGAACAGCGCGATGAGCCAGAACGTTCCAGGGAGTGCAAGAGCCGGCCACAACCGCCGCGTGGCGGGGTCGTGCCGGACGTCGTCGTCAGGCACCGGCCTTGAACTGGGACCACGACGTGCGCCAGAGCGTCTCCGTGTCCGGACTCACTTCGTAGAATGTCAGGCCGCTGTCGAAGTCCTCGGGCAAGACGACGGCGTCCATCAGGTTCTCCGGGATGTAGCCCTCATCGATCAGGTAGCGCGCTGACAGCTTGTTGAGTGGCGGTTGGTAGCCGTTGAAGCCGAAGTTCTGCAGCGAGATGTCGTTGTCGAGCAGGTCGTTGATGAACGTGTGCGCGAGGACCGGCTTCTCCGCACTCTTGGGGATCGCGATGACGTCGCTGCCGATGACTCGTTCCTTCGGGTCCTCCGGCCGCCAGTAGCCCATCACCTCCGGGGTATCGCCCTTGGGCAGGTAGTACTGCCCGGCGATCGGGTCGCCCGACCAGGCCTGATGAATCGTGGCCGTGCCCTCCGGGACCTCGGAGTAGGCGTTCACGTTGGCCTTGATCTTGACCAGGTCGATGAGCTCCTTGAGCGACTCTGTCGCCTCCTTGACGTACTCCGCGTTGCTGGTGTTGATGTCTGTGGAGATGCCGTTGCGGAGCAGCGACATGCCGATGGCTTCCTGCATGTCGTCAAGCAGGTAGACCTTGCCGGAATACTGCTCGTCCCACAGGAGGTCGTACCCGTTCGTGGGCACCTCGGAGACCCGGTCAGCGCGGTACATCACGCCGGTGCCGTAGACGGTGTACGGGACGGTGTAGCGCGCGCCAAGGTCGTACCAGGGGTCCTGGTACTCCGGCCAGACGTTCGTGAGGTTAGGGACGTAGGTGTGGTTGAGCGGCTGGAGCAGCTCGGTGTAGACCATCTTGCTCATCACGCTCGGCCCGGGGAACACCATGTCGAACGCCTCACCCGGTGCCCGGATCTTCGCCAGCATCTCGTCGTAGTTGCTGTAGGGCGTTACCTGAACCGTGACGCCATGCTTCTCGCCGAACTGCTTCATCACACCCGGCGCCATGTACTGGTCGTAGTTCAGGATCTTGAAGGCGCCGCCGGACTCGGGCTCTAGGCCGTCCTCGATCGGCGGGTTGCTGTCCTTCAAGGGCAACGTGACCGGGTTGTCCGGTCGAGCCAACGGGTACGGCGCCTTGGTGCTCGACGACCCCGATCCGTCACCGCAGGCGGAGAGCAGCGGCGCCGCCCCCAACCCCACGGTCAGCCAGAAGCCTCCTCGCAGGACGTCCCGCCGGGCGAGCTGTGGTCGTGGCCTGCGATGTCTGTTTGCCGGATCGTTCGGGTCGAATGCCATGTCAACCTCTTCACGGTCGAACCATTGTCAACCTGATCTGCCCGAGACGGACGGTCTAACTGACTGTTCAGCCAGCGGCTCCATTGTTGCTCTCCGAGCCGTGAATGTCGACCCTCGACGCGGTATCACTCGCCCCCGTTCTTCGTCGCGAGCGCGTCGGCCAAGGTTGCCACATTGGCGACGAAGCGGTCGACGTCCTCGGTGGTGTGCTGGACCGAGATCAGCCACTGTTCGATCTTGCCCCACGGCGGAAGGAAGACGCCGCCGTTGTGCTGGACCAGCCAGTGTGCTTCGCCGTACCGCCCGTCGATCTGCAGGAAGTCGCGCAGGTTGCGCGTCGGCTCGGGGAGGAAGGTGACGCATCCTTTCGCACCCGCCGTGGTGACGTGCCAGGGAAGTCGGTGCCGAGCGATCACGTCGTCGATGCCCGTCGTGATCCGCTCGCGCAGCATCGTGATGTGCTCGTACGCCGCGTCGTCCATGATCTCGGTGAGCGTCGCCCGCGCCGCTGCCATCGCGAGCGGGTTGCCGTTGAACGTCCCGACCTGTTCGTATCGGCCGTCGGCGATCATCGACATCACCTCGTCGGTGCCACCGATGGCGGCGGTCGAGATGCCTCCCCCCATCGCCTTGGCGAGGCAGATCAGGTCCGGCGTGACGTTGTGCAACCGGGTGACTCCACCGGGGCCGGCCGTGAGCCCGGTCTTGACTTCGTCGAAAGTCAGCAGGGCACCGTGTGCTTGAAGCCGCTCGCGGAGGCCGGCAAGGTATCCCGGATCGGGATGGATGATGCCAGCGTTCATCATGATCGGCTCGACGATCATGCCGGCGATCTGGCCCGGATGCGCTGCCAGCACGCGGTCGACGGCGTCCAGGTCGTTGAACCCGACGACACAGACCAGGTCACGGATGCCTGCCGGAATGCCAGAGTTGCCAGGGACACTCGTGGGAGAGTCGACCGGTCCGACCTCATCGGCCTCAGGCAGCACAGACACCTGTACCGAGTCGTGATGGCCGTGGTAGCAGCCCTCCACCTTGATGATCAGGTCGCGATTGGTGAACGCCCGCATCAGGTGGACAGCATCCATCGTGGCCTCGGTCCCGGAGTTGGCGAACCGCCACTGCGGGAGCCCGAAGCGGCGACGCAGCTCTTCCGCGACGATGATCGAGTCCTCGGTGGGCTGCGCGAAGTGAGTGCCTTGGCGCACACGTTCGCTGACCGCCGCCACGATCGCGGGGTGGGCGTGCCCGACCAGGTTGACGCCGTACCCGCCGTGGAAGTCGCTGTACTCGCAGCCGTCGACGTCGAAGACCCGCGATCCCTTGCCGTGGCTCATCCACACCGCCTGTGGCTCGGCGATCTGCCAGTTGGATGTCGCGCCACCCGGGAGGACGGCGGACGCGCGGCCGGCCATCTCTAGGCTCTTGGACTGGCGAGCGACGAAGATCTCGGTCTGTGCCGCGATCACGTCGTCGACCGCTGCGTCGATGGTCCTTTCTGTCGTCGGGACGGACACCACAGACTCCTCGCTGAATGGTCAGGCACCGAAGAGATGCCTTTGAATGATTGTTCAGTCTAAGCATGGGAGCGCTTTACGGGAAGAACGTTCCGGCAGTATCCTGACTGTATGTTCAATCAGAACGGCTCGAGCCGAACGGCCGCGCCGCTGGATCCCCATGAGCTTGCCCTGGCACTCAAGCCCTTCGGGTCGAGCCGAATGCTCCCCAAGGCCGCATACGTCGATGCCGACGTGCTCGAGTGGGAGCGGCGCAACATCTTCTCCGGGTGGATCTGCGTCGGCAGGTCGTCCGACGTACCAGCCAATCGCAGTCTCAAGGCCTACAGCCTGGGTGAGTCTGGTGTGCTCGTGGTGCGTGGCGATGACGGCGTGCTGAGGGCGTTTGAGAACGCTTGTCGTCATCGAGGTCATGAGCTGTTGCCGTGCGGGGCATCGGCAGAACCCAAGGCGCTCATCTGCCCTTACCACGCCTGGAGCTACGAGTTCGACGGGTCATTGCGCGGCGCTCCGGGGTTCAAGCATCACACGGACTTCGACAAGGCCGACTTCAGCCTCTACCAAATGCCGGTGCAGGAGTGGCACGGATGGCTCTTCGTCGACCCGTCAGGCACGTCCGGCGCTTTCGCCGAGCATGTCGGTGAACTCGAGGACGTCGTGGCGAGGTACGACGGCGCGACCCTTCGTACACCCGTCACCCACACCTACGATGTCGCGTCGAACTGGAAGGTGATCGTCGAGAACTACCAAGAGTGCTACCACTGCTCGATGATCCATCCCGAGCTCTGCCGAGTCAGCCCGCCGACGAGTGGAGAGAACATCGACCGCCCGGGGGAGTGGGTCGGCGGCTGGATGGACTTGCGGGCCGGCGCCGAGACGATGTCGCTCGATGGGCGAAGCCAAGGTGCGGTGATGGCTCGACTCGACGAGGAGGAGCAGCACACGGTGATGTACCTCGCGGTGCTGCCCAACCTGCTGATCAGCCTGCATCCGGACTACGTGATGACCCATCTCCTCACCCCGATCACGCCAGACCTGACGCGGATCGAGTGTTCGTGGGCGTTCCCGCCGGAGGCGACGGAGGCCGAGGGGTTCGACCCGTCGTACGCCGTGGACTTCTGGGATCTCACGAACCGCCAGGACTGGGCGGCATGTGAGTCGGTCCAGCGTGGGATCAAGGCGCCGAGCTACGTGCCCGGCCCGCTGGCTCCTGAGGAGGACGGCGTCTACCAGTTCGTGTCGTTCATGGCGGGAAAGTACGCCGCGGGGACAGTTCCGGCTAGCTGATAGGACGCCGAGCGCCTCGATTTCGTGTTGCTCACACCGGTTGGCTAAACTTCTCGGGCCCGCCGGGGTTTCGGCTCAGTGGGCCCGCAAATGCGGGGCTGTGGCGCAGCTGGTAGCGCACCTGCATGGCATGCAGGGGGTCAGGGGTTCGAGTCCCCTCAGCTCCACCGGACATCAACGCACGTCAGCCGACATCCTTGGCCGACGATCGTCACCGTCGTTTGACGTCGCCCCTGCGTGAGGGTCAGGCGCTGGCGACCAGCGACTTCCACATCAGAGCGGCGTTCGAGGTGGGTGACGTGGTCCCGACGGGCGTGCTGAACCACAGTTTCCAGCTGGCCCGGGTGCCCGCCGAGTCGAAGTACGAGACGTGATGAGCGCCGTGCAGCCTCGCGTAGGCCACGGCCTCAGACAACGCAGTCGCCTTGCGCATCGGGTTGTTGATGTCCTCGAGATATCCCAGCTCGGAGATCGCCCACGGTATGTCGCGAGCCTGGGCAAACTTCCGCAGTGGGTCGATCACCTGAGGTGCCTTCCGCCAGCTCACTCCATCGGTGTAGCCGACCGGACAGCATGCAGTCTGGGTGGCGTGCGGCAGCGCGTACAAGTCCGCCTGGAGGATGTCGACGTGACCACCGTCGCGCGCATCGGTCGGCCACCACATGTCGGCAGTTGAGTTGCCGTAAGCGCCGAACGTGACACCCATCAGGATCACCGAGGTCATCCGGGTGCCGCCGTCGATGGCGTTCTGTGCACGAACCATCCCGGCGAACTTCAGGATCGACGCACGGAACTGAGCCGGGGTGAAACCCTTCTTCTGGAAAACGTCGTCGGGCTCATGCAGGTTAGTGATGATGATGTTCTTGGGCGTCGTCGCGAGGAACGCGCGCATCTTGTTGTTGATCGGGTCGGCGGGATCGAGCAGCTTCTGCGGCAAGACCTCGGTCGAGTAGTCGTTCGCGGTGGCGTTGGGGTGCAGCTGGTACGCCGCTGTGTTCTGCCACTTGACGGCCACGCCATTGTCGAAGTTTCGGTAGATCTGCACAGGGCCCACCGCCTGGTCGAACCACGGCCAGTTGTTGGAGGAGGCTCCGATCAGCATCGAGCCTGCCACCGCAGCCGACGGTGCCGCGACGGACTCTGGCGCCGGCGCTGCCTGGGCCGTCAGAGGTGTCGGCGCGAACAGCGCCATCGCGCCGATAACGGATGTCACGAAGAGGGTGGTGCGCGTGCGTCTGGCCATGTCCAAGTCCCTGCCGTCCTCGCCGTGCGTCGGTGCGCCGGAACGGAGGTACCGGAGACGCGTTTGGCTCATGCTCGCACGGTCGCGAACTCGTCGTCACGCGTTTCCAGGGAGCGTGTTCGTGCCACCACAGGCTGTGATCGTTGGGCGGTGGATCGCGGTACACGCTGTTAGTAATCGTCAACGCAGCGTTCCGATTGAGGCGGTCGCTGCTGTGTCGGAGTGCTTGGCTAGGGTCTCGGGTCACGACCATGATGAGGAGACACGATGACCGACGAGTCGAGAGATGTGCAGGCAGTCCGCGCGCTGCTGACGTATCAGTTCGGACTCGTTCGCGAGTACGTCGAACAAGTCTGCGCTGGTGTTGACGACGAGCAGGCCGTCTGGCGACCAGATCCGGAGGCCAACAGCGTCTCCTGGCTGTGCTGGCATCTCTCGCGGGTGCAGGACGACCACATCTGCGGAATCACCGGCCAGGAGCAGGTCTGGAAACGCGACGGCTGGTATGACCGGTTCGACGTACCGTTCGACGCTTCCGACACAGGCTACGGTCACGAACCTGATGACGTGGCGAAGGTCAAGGCCGGACCTGATCTGCTCGACGGCTACCACGCGGCTGTCCACGCGATGACGCTCGAGTACATCGACACGATCACCAAAGACGAGCTGGCGCGGGTGGTCGACGAACGCTGGGACCCGCCGGTCACCGCCAGCGTCCGCCTCTGCAGCATCCTCGGCGATTGCCTCGCCCATCTTGGGCAGGCCGACTACGTCAGAGGACTTGCCGAACGGGCGGGCGGGCGAAGCTCAGCCTGAGTCGCCCGGTCAGTCCTGTGCCAGTGCTTCGGGAATCGGAGTCTCACCACTGACGAGCTCGAACTGCTTCCCGATGGATGCGGGGATGTCGAGCGAAGCGACGAGCACCGCAGCCACGTCAGCTCGCGGAATCGATCCTCGCTGCACCTTCTCCGCCGCCGTGACCAGACCAGTCGGCGGATCATTCGTGAGTGAGCCAGGTCGGACGATCGTCCAGTCGAGCCCGCTTGCCCGGACGTACGCGTCAGCCGCCGCCTTCGCCTGAAGGTAGACGCGGAACACTTCGTCACCAACCGCGGCGGGGTTGTCGGCACCGATCGACGAGACCACGAGCAACCGTCGTACGCCTGCTGAGACGCACGCATCGGCCAGCAAGATCGCACTGTCGCGGTCGACGGTCAACTTGCGCTCCGGGCCGCTCCCTGGGCCGGCACCTGCGGCGAAGACTGCCGCGTCAGCGCCCTCGAGCTGACTTGCGACTTCTTCCACGGTCGACGACTCGAGGTCGACCACGACCGGCTGGCCTCCGACCTGGCGGAGGTCGTCTGCCTGGTCGGGCTTGCGGATCAGCCCCACCGCCTCGTCGCCGCGTGAGCTGAGCAGTTGTTGGAGGTGCAGGGCGATCTTTCCGTGTCCACCGGCGATGACGATGCGCATAGCGAAATCCTTGGTCGAGAAGGGATATTTCCCGCATGTCCAGGGTGCAACTCGGAAACCTGGGGCGCAACCGGACAGCCTCGAGGAAAGTCACTCCGAGTGACGCTGAGCGGAGCAGACTGTGACCATGGCCTACATCAAGCCGAGGTTGTTCGCCAGCAAAGTGTTCAACAAGATCGCGATGATGACGGGCATGAGCAACTCCCAGGTCTTGGCCGTGACGCGGCGCTCGACCAGTGAGACGCAAAGGATTCCGGTCATCCCGGTCGAGATCGGCGGATCGCGTTACATCGTGTCGACGCACGGTGAGTCGCAGTGGGTGCGCAACGTGCGCGCCAACCCCACGGTCACCTTGCACAACAAGTCAGGTCAGTCGAGCTATCGCGCATCCGAGGTGCCGGTGGCGGATCGGGATCCGATCATCGCGGCGTACCGCGAGAAGGCCGGTGCGTCGTCCGATGGTTATTGGGACAAGCTGCCTGACCCGGCCGACCATCCCGTCTTCCGTCTCGCCTAACTGACAAGTGGTTTAGTCGAAGCCTTCGATGGGATGCGGGCCGTACGGCGCTTCGAGCGCCTCGACCTCCTCATCTGTCAGCGTGAGGTCGAGCGCCGCGACTGCATCGTCGAGGTGGTGCTGTTTCGTCGCGCCGACGATGGGGGCCGTCACGGCCGACCTGCTCGATACCCAGGCAAGTGCTACCTGCGCACGGGGTACGCCGCGTTGCTCGGCGACGTCTGCGACCGCTTGCACGATGGCCCGATCGGAATCGACCGTCTGCGTGTACATCGACTTGAGCACTTCATCGCTGTCTTGTCGCGTGCTTCCCTCGTCCCAGTCACGCGTCAGCCGACCTCGAGCAAGCGGGCTCCACGGAATCACTCCGATGCCTTGGTCGACACAGAGTGGCAGCATCTCGCGCTCCTCCTCGCGGTTGAGGAGGCTGTAGTGGTCCTGCATGGTGGCGAACGGTGTCCAGCCGTTGAGCAGGGACGTGTAGAGGGCCTTGGAGAACTGCCACGCGTGCATCGACGACGCACCGATGTGCCGTGCCTTGCCGGCCTTGACCACATCGTGCAACGCCTCGAGTGTCTCCTCGATCGGAACCGTGTAGTCCCAGCGATGGATCTGGTAGAGGTCGATGTGGTCGGTCCCCAGCCGACGCAGGCTGGCATCGATCTCGGTCATGATCGCCTTGCGTGAAAGGCCCTGTCCGTTGGGACCCGGCCGCACGCGGAAGTAGACCTTCGTGGCGATGACCACCTCGTCGCGTCGCGCGAAGTCCTTCAGGGCACGGCCGACGATCTCTTCGCTGGTGCCGTCGGAGTACGAGTTCGCCATGTCGAAGAAGTTGATCCCCAGGTCGAGCGCCTGCTTGATGAACGGCCGGCTCTCATCCTCCGCCATCGTCCAGGGGTGCGTGCCGCGCTCGGGGACGCCATAGCTCATGCAGCCGAGAGCGATCGGGGAGACGTCCAGGCCGGTCGATCCGAGCTTGATGTAGTCCATGCGGCTCCTCCACGGTCGGTGCTCGTCACTGCGATGCCGCGCGGCGACGGAAAACCGCGACGCGACATGTGTGCCGACTCACTGTCTCAAACCCGATTCTGGTTTGGGGCAACGGCCGCCACCTCGTTAGCCTTGAAGGGTGCCTCGTCGGGCACATCCACCACACTCGTCGCACGTCCTCAAGACGCCCCTGCCCACTGGAAGTAGACATGTCCCACGATCGCCCGACCATTCAGCTCAGCGGACCGCAGATCCTCGCCGGAGCCCTGGCTGCTGCGTCTGCGGCCGTGGTCTCGTCGTGGATGGGAGTGGCCGGGACCGTGCTCGGTGCCGTGGTCGTGAGCCTGGTGGCATCGATCGGCGCCGCGCTCTACACGCCGTCCCTCGAGCGGAGCACGCAGAAGCTCCGCGAGACGCTGCCTGTCATCCCCGTCAAGCCCGTCCGATCCGCAGAAGAAAGGCCCACCGCCGTACTCACGTCCGTTGACAGTCCGACGCCTGCTCCCGAGGTCGGCCGGTCATCGCGCAGCCAGTGGCGCACGGTCGTCGTCAGCGCGGCCGCGAGCCTCGTGCTGGGGTTCGCACTGCTTACGGGTTTCGAGGCGATCGTCGGCAAGTCGGCGTCCTCCCTCACCGGAACGGGCGGCGGCAGTACGACGGTGTCGAGCTTGATCTCGCACGACGACAGCGACAGCACGGACTCGACGCCCACTGACAGCAACCCGTCTGACCCCGGTGCGCCCACCGACGGGAACGGAGCAGGTGAGCCGACAGACCAGGCACCCAGCACGGACGAGCCGGAGCCGACAGACGACCCGGAGACCACGCCGACGGAGCCGACTCCGACGGAGCCGACGCCCACGGACCCGAGCCCCACCGAGCCTGCTCCGACCGAGCCCACCCCGACCACGCCCACCGGCTCCGCAAGCTCCGCACCGACCGAGGGACAGGGCACGACGAGCTCGACAAGCATCGCTCGCGTCTAACGTCGGCTGCCCTGATGAGTGGGTGACGAAGGTCGGCATTGGCTGATTCCCGTCATGTCTGCATCACGACAGGTGTCAGCCTCGCCATCGGTGCTGGCGGCCAGCGATGATGGTCGCGGCGTTGACGGGGCCGTCCATCAGGGATGTGCCGGACGCCCATCCTCTGGAGGTTGTCCGTGCACCAGGACACGTCGCCATGGCCATCCGAGCGTCGTCTGCGCCTCAAGGGTGGGCGCCTTCCACGTCGCCTGACCGGGCTTGTCTCCGCCGGGCTGATCGCGCTGGTCGGCCCGATCGTCGTACCTCCTGCGACGCACGCACTCGCCACCGCCGGCAGCCCGACTGCAACGGCAAGCAGATCCGGCTCGGCCACTCAGGCGTCGGCGACGCAAGCACGCGACAAGATCGAACTGCAGCTCGCGAAGACGCTGCAGCACCAGAAGCGGACCGACTTCTGGCTGGACTTCAAGGCACAACCCCACCTCGCGACTGCCGCGAAGATGCGCAACTGGACGGCACGGGGCGAGGCGGTCGTCGACGAGCTGCAGTCCAACGCGCGGTCAAGCCAGAGCACTGCGGTCGCCGCCTTGCGATCCGCGAACGTCCGCTACACGTCGCTTTACATCGACAACACGATCTACGTGCACGACGGGACGACGGAACTGGCTGAGCGCCTGGCCGAAGACCCCGACGTCGTCGCGGTGCGCCAGCCGCGTACCTACAAGTTGCCCAAGCCGTTGGCTGGTGAGCGCGTGGCGCAGGTCGAATCTGTGGAGTGGGGTGTGGCCGCGATCCACGCCGACCAGGTGTGGAGCGAGTACGGCGACACCGGCCAGGGCATCGTCATCGGCAGCATCGACTCCGGAGTTCAGTACGACCACCCTGCCCTGGTGAGCGCGTACCGCGGCAACAACGGCGACGGCACGTTCACCCACGACCACAACTGGTACGACCCGGCGAAGGTCTGCGGCAACCCGTCCACCGCGCCGTGCGACAACAACGGCCACGGGTCGCACACGGTCGGCACGATGGTGGGAGACGATCACCTCGGCAACGAGATCGGTGTTGCACCCGGCGCGAAGTGGATCGCCGCCAAAGGCTGCGAAAACACGTTGTGCAGCGACTTGTCTCTGGGCCTGGCAGCGCAGTGGATGCTCGCTCCGACGGCACTCGACGGATCCGACCCCGACCCCACGCTCCGACCGAACATCGTCAACAACTCGTGGGGTTCGCCCGGAGGAGACACCTGGTACGAGGACTATGTCCAGCAATGGGTGGCAGCCGGCATCTTTCCCACCTTCGCGGCCGGAAACCGGGGACCCTCGTGCGGGACCCAGGACGCGCCCGGTGAGTATCCCGAGGCGTACGCCGTTGGCGCGGTCGACCAGTCCGGCAACGTCGCGTCGTTCTCGTCCCGAGGCACGGACGGTGAGTCGGACTCCAAACCCGACATCGCAGCGCCTGGCGTCAACATCCGATCCAGCGTCCCGGGAAGCGGCTACGCGGTGAACAACGGCACGTCCATGGCTGCCCCGCACGTGAGCGGCGCCGTGGCCCTGATCTGGTCGGCGGCACCGTCCCTCATTGGGAACGTGGACGCAACCCGGGCGATCCTCAGCGAGACGGCCCATGACCACAGCGACACCACGTGCGGAGGCACAGCGGACGACAACAACGTCTACGGCGAAGGGATGCTTGACGTCTTTGAAGCCGTCGGTGCCTCGCCGCGAATTGGTGCCGGTGACCTGACCGGCACGGTCACCGACGTCGACACCGGCGCTCCCGTGTCGGGTGTGAAGGTCAGCGTCGACGGACCCACCCAGCGCGCGACGCGGACCGCAGACGACGGGACCTACCACCTCTACCTCGACCCAGGTGAGTACGCCCTGACCGTCACCGGGTTCGGCTATGACACGCAGACGTTCGAGGGCGTGGCGATGCAGGCCGACGAGGTGACGACGCGAGACGTGGCACTCGTGCCGACGGGGGAGGCCACTCTCAGCGGTCTGGTGCGCGACGACTCGGGCCATCGGTGGCCGTTGTACGCCGAAGTGACTGTCGAGGACGTGGCAGGCACCTGGCACACCGACCCAGACTCGGGTCGCTTCGCTATCGATCTGCCGATCGGCGGCACCTACCGGGTCACGGTCACTGCTCAGGCGCCGGGCTACACACCCTCCACCAAAGAGGTGACGTTGAAGGACGGCGATGTTTCAGAGGACTTCTTCGTGCCGATCGACTCCGACGCGTGCACAGCTCCTGGCTACACACCGTCGTACGACGGGGCGAGCGCGAGCTTTGGCACGACGACGCTGCCAGCCGGATGGAGCATCGTGGACCACCGCGGTAGTGGCCAGTTGTGGCGGCTCGACGACCCCGGTGCCCGGGGAAACCTGACCGGAGGGGAGGGCGGGTTCGCCATCCTCGACTCCGACTACTTCACGAACACCGGCATGCAGGACTCCTCGTTGGTCTCGCCTGAGCTCGATCTGTCGGCAGCGGTGCATCCTGTCGTCGAGTTCGCCAACGACTTCAAGTCGCTCGCCGGAACGCGGGCCGACGTGGACGTGTCCCTCGACCAGGGCGCGACGTGGGAGACGGTGTGGACGAAGAACGCCAACTTCCGAGGACCGTCGACGGTTCGGGTGCAGGTGCCACAGGCAGCCGGCGAACCGAGCGTGATGGCGCGCTGGCACTACCACGTCGGTCACTGGACCGGTGGGTGGCAGGTCGACGACGCCTTCGTTGGCGACCGCACCTGTCGCAAGGTACGCGGCGGGCTCGTCCACGGCCTGGTGACCGATGCGAACACCGGCAAGCCTGTCGTCGGCGCCACCGTCACGAGTGACGACGAACCGTCGGCTCACGGCAACACGGTTGCCACTCCTGATGACGACGCTGTGCCCGACGGCTTCTTCTCGGTCTTCTCCCCGGACGTGAGCGACCATGGGTTCACGGCGACGATGCGCAGCTACCAGCCGGCTCAGCGCACGGTAAGGGTCAGCGCAGACTGGACGACGCGCGCCGACTACGCGCTGAAGGCCGGCGTCATTCGCGTGAAGCCACGCGAGGTGAACGGTCGGGTCACGCTGGGCAAGGCAGTGAAGCGCGACTTCACGATCAGCAACACCGGAACGGCTCCGGCGACGTACACGCTCGCGGAGTCGCAGCTGGGCTTCGTCATCCAAAAGGCCGACGGCACCCGGTTGTCGTCATCACAGGTGCGTCAGGCGGACGGGGCGCCGGTCCAACGTGTGGCGAGTGGCTCGATAGACCCGGGCCGCGCTGTCCACGGTCACGACCGTGGCGCCGCCGCGCCCACGACGACGGATGCCGCTCCGGCCGCCGGACCATGGCTCGGCATCGCCGACTACCCGACGACGATCAAGGACAACGCGGCCGGCGACGACCAAGGTCTGCTCTACTCGATCGGTGGGACGGTCGGCGGTTTCGGCGCCACCCCAGCCTCCTACGTCTACGACCCGGCGACGCTTTCGTGGAAACAGCTCGCGGACATGCCCGAGGGCAGACAGAAGCCTGCGTCCGCGTTCGTCGACGGCAAGTTCTACGTCGTCGGCGGATGGGGCCCGGTGGGGCCGGCGTCGGCCACCACGCTGATCTACGACCCGGCGACGGACCACTGGACCACCGGAGCCGACAACCCGCATCCGTGGGGAGCAGTCGGGTCGGCTGTCCTCGACGGCAAGATCTACTCGGTCGGTGGCTGTGCCGGCGATTGCCAGGTCGCGACCGACGATGTCACGGCGTACGACGTCGCGACCAACCGGTTCCGCACGGTGGCGTCGTACCCCGAGCCGATCTCGTGGACGGCCTGCGGCGGAATCGATGGTCGCGTCTACTGCACAGGTGGGCTCGGCGCCGGACCGCAGAGCACGACGCGCAGCTACTCCTACAACCCGGCCACAGACCAGTGGACGCGGGTCGCCGACCTGCCGCTCGACCTGTGGGCCAGTAGCTACGCGGTCGCCAACGGCCAGCTGCTGGTCTCCGGCGGGGCCGCCGTCGATTCGACCGTCATGACGAACGAAGGGTTCGCCTACGACCCTGGCACCGACACGTGGACGGCCCTTCCGAACTCCAACAACGCCGTCTTCCGTGGTGCCGCAGCGTGCGGGTTCTCCAAAGTTGGCGGCGCGAACGGGCCGCGTGTGATGGCCGTGAGCGAGACCCTGCCGGGGTACGACGAGTGCGAGGCTGCAGGCACAGACGCCGCGTGGCTCCGCGAAGGTCGGCCGCAGGGGACGCTCGCACCAGGCAAGAGTGTCACGATCACGCTCACCCTGGATGCAGCGCGCGTCTCTCAGCCTGGTGTCTACCGAGCCCGCCTGATGGCCCGCGAGGACACTCCCTACTCCGCGCCGACGAGCGATGTCACGCTCACCGCGGTGGCACCGCACACTTGGGCACGACTCGGTGCTCGCGTCGTGGGCCGGGAGTGTGACGGGACGACGCATGGCCTTCCGGGTGCCACCGTCGCCGTCGATCGCGGCAAGCAGTCCTGGACGCTGACGACGGCGTCTGACGGCAGCTACGCGCTGTGGATCCCGGGGAGCAAGCAGTCGGCGAGGGTGGTGGCGGCGGATGCGCATTACCGTCCGAAGGCCATTGACGTGGTGCTCCGGGAGGGAAGTCGGGTGACTCGCAACGTGACGCTGTCGCGGCTCGGCTGCTGACGACCCGACTGGTGAGTGGGTGAGTCGGGAACCGCTCGGCGCCCGGAGCCGTCTCATGGGCATACCTTGACCAGATGGGAAGGCTCACCATGCACCGGATGATCCTCGTCGCGCTGACCAGCGGCAGCCTGCTTCTCGCTTCCGCATGTGGCAGCGAGCCCAGCGATTCCTCCGGTGCTGCGCACCTCGAGGCGAAGGTGGCCATGGCGCCGACGTCCGACGACGTGAACTTCGACGGCCTGGCGACCGGGCAGCGAGACCTCGGACATGACCTGGCCACCCACCTCACGACTGACGACGACAACCTGGTCTACTCCCCAGCGAGCCTGGCGATCGCGTTTGCGATGCTGCGCGAAGGTGCCGGCGGCTCAACAGCCGACGAGATCGACCAGGTCATTCACCTGACGGCAGACCACCAAGCGGCGTACAACGCGTTAATCCACGACCTCGCCAATCCCGGTGAGGGAGACGTGCTCGAGCTCAACGACGCGCTGTTCCTTGACCCCTCGCTCAAGGTCGAACAGGCCTATCTCGACGCGATCAAGAAGTGGTACGGCGCCGGGCTTGAGCAAACGGAGTTCCCCGACCCAGCACTCGGCGAGATCAATGGCTGGGTCAAGGAGAGGACACACGGCCGGATTCCCCAACTGCTCGATGATCTCGATCCGGCGGCAGTGTTCGCCCTCGTCAACACGATCTACCTCAACGCCAAGTGGGCACAGCCGTTCGAGCCCTCCGAGACCCACGACGACTCCTTCACGACGGGTGACGGCAGCAATGTGACGGTGCCGATGATGCACTCGACGTCGGAGCTCGACTACGCCGAAGGCAAGGGCTGGCAGGCCGTGCGGCTGCCGTACAAGGGTGGCGAGCTGTCGATGTGGGTGCTCCTGCCCACCGGCAAGGTCGACCCGATCGAGCTGCTGTCGTCCCAGACTCTGGCGGCGGCCGGTGACGGCTTCGCGCCAGGAAACGTCGGACTGAGCCTGCCTCGGTGGGACACCGAGACGAAGGCCGACCTGACCGACCTGCTGCGCTCACTCGGTATGGAGGAGACGTTCGACCACGGCGACTTCACGGCCCTGACGTCCGACCCCAGCTTCGCGATCTCACAGGTGGTGCAGCAGGCGAACATCACCGTGGGCGAGAAGGGCACAGTGGCTGCAGCCGCCACTGCCATCATCGGAGAGACCACGGCGATTCAGCCACCCGATGACCTCATCGAGGTCAACGCTGACCACCCGTTCGCGTTCGTCGTGATGCATGATCCCACTGGCGTACCCCTCTTCGAAGGTGTCGTGGCCGACCCGTCCTGACCGCCCATCAACCCAGCAAGGGGCTAGGTCAGTGGCCAGGGGCGGGCGGTTGCGCCCAGCCGGTTCCACGTGTTGATCACGGTGATCACCCAGATGAGGTCTGCGAGCTCTTGTTCGGTGAAGCGTCGGGCGGCCTCGTCGTACACCTCGTCGCTGACCCCGTTGTCGGCCAGTCGCGTCACTGCCTCCGTGAGGGCCAGTGCCGCGCGCTCGCGCGCCGTGAAGAACGGCGTCTCACGCCACACCGGGAGCGCGAAGAGACGACGCTCGGTGTCTCCGCCGGCCAGCGCGTCGCGGGTGTGCATGTCGACGCAATAGGCACAGCCGTTGATCTGTGAGGCGCGGGCGCGCACCAGTTCCTGGAGGGCGGGCTCGATGCTGTTCTTGCGAATGGCGGCATCGAGCGAGTTCAAGGCTCGGGTGCTCGCTGCGGCGAGGTCGTCGACGGCCAACCGAACGGTCGGGACCACGGTGTCAGCAGCGGAGTCGGCGGTGGGGTTCGATGTCATGGAGGAGATCGTCATGGGTCAACCCTAAAATCGAAGTGGATCAGGAGTAAGGTCCAGTCCTATGTCAGTTTCCTGGTCCAATACTGGCGTTGATCTGCACCTGGAGCTAGGCCGCAGCGGTCGACGTTCCGGGCTCGAGCAAGGCCTTCGGGAGGCGATCCAGGAGCGGCGTCTCGCTGCCGGCGACCGGCTCCCGTCGACTCGATCGCTGGCCGCTGAGCTCGGCCTCTCGCGAGGAACCATCACCGCGGCCTACGACCAGCTGGTCGCCGAGGGCTACCTCGTGGCCCAACAAGGCGCTGGCACTCGGGTTGCCGATGTGGCTCTCGCCGACCGACCGGTGGCGCGACCCACTACGTCAGCGGCTCCACGACTTGACTTGCGACCCGGAAGCCCCGACGTGACGTCGTTTCCGGTCGCGGCGTGGTTGCGCTCGACCCGCCGGGCGCTGACCCAGGTGCACCCGGAAGCTTTCGGGTACGGACACCCGCGTGGACGGCTGGAGCTCCGCACAGCGCTCGCCGACTACCTCGGACGGACGCGCGGAGTCCGAGCCAGGCCTGACCAGATCGTCATCACCTCGGGCTACGTCCAAGGGCTGTCTCTGCTGTGCCACTGCCTCGGGTCGACCGGCTTCAAGCAGGTCGCGATGGAGGATCCGGGTCTTGCCTTCCACAGAGACGTCGTACGACAGGCCGGCTCGTCGGTGGTGCCGCTACCGGTCGACTCCGGAGGTGCCCGGGTCGACCTGTTGGACGGGTCCGGACTGGCGAAAGTCGGTGCCGTCGTCGTGACCGCCGCCCACCAGTACCCGACCGGAGTCACGCTCCTGCCGGAGCGAAGGCGCGCACTGGCAGCCTGGGCAGCTGCCAGTGGTGGCCTCGTGGTCGAGGACGACTACGACGGCGAGTTCCGCTATGGCCGTCAGCCGGTCGGGTCGTTGCAAGGCACGGCGCCTGATCACGTCGCGTACCTCGGTACGACGTCAAAGTCTCTCGCGCCTGGCCTGCGACTCGGCTGGGTCGTGCTGCCGCAGAGACTCATCGAGCCGGTCGTCGAGGCCAAGCGCCATGCAGACCACGGGACAGACGTCGTGAGCCAACTCGCCTTGGCAGACCTCATCACCAGCCACGGCTACGACCGGCACATCCGGTCAGTCCGGCTGCGTTATCGCCGCAGACGTGACGTGCTGCTCGACCAGCTCGACCAGGCCGGAGCTCCGACTGGTGCCGACCCGCTCGGGGGCATCGCTGCCGGGTTGCAGGCGCTCATCCCCCTTCCAGACGGCGGCCCGACCGAGGCCGAGGTCGTCGATCACGCGGCAACCGAAGGTCTCGCAATCCAAGGGCTGGGCGACTGTTGGCATGACCCCGGGCGTCATCCGAAGGGGATCGTCGTCGGTTTCGCGACGCCACCCGACCGTTCCTATCCCAGTGCAGTCGCCCTGCTGGCGCGGGTTCTGCGTCGTACTATGCGCTCGCGGGCGGGGGAGTCGCTGCGCTAGTCTGGTGTCATGCAGAAGTTCCTGCTCCTTAGATAGCCGCGCTGGCAACGGTCAACGACAGCGCGGCTGCCCCTCCATGCTTGAGGGGCTTTTCTGTGTCTAGGACACAGTCCCCAGGCCACCTCCCGCAGCACAGGCGCGCGACGAGCATCCGACCGATCACCTCAGAGCCGCGCTGACCAACCCTCGACGAGCAGGCCAGACTCAATCAGTAGGGCCCTCACAGGAGAACAGTCATGAGTGACCAGCATCCCGTCCCCGCTGACGACGGACGAGAGACGTACGACATCGAAGCGACCCAGAACAAGTGGTTGAAGATCTGGGCCGATCTCGACCCGTTCAAGGTCAAGGACGACGACAGCGCCGAGCGTCGCTACCTGCTGGACATGTTCTCCTACCCCTCGGGTGACCTGCACATGGGCCACGCCGAGGCCTGGGCGCTGGCCGACGTGATCGCACGCTGGTGGTTCCAGCAGGGGTACGACGTGCTGCACCCGGTGGGATGGGACTCCTTCGGCCTGCCCGCCGAGAACGCCGCGATCAAGCGCAACGAGCATCCCGCCGCCTGGACCGAGGCCAACATCGAGACCCAGGCCGAGTCGTTCCGACGTTATGCCCCGTCGTTCGACTGGTCGACGCGACTGCACACGCACGACCCGTCGTACTACAAGTGGACGCAGTGGCTGTTCCTGAAGCTGTACGAGCACGGGTTGGCCTATCGCAAGGACTCGCCGGTCAACTGGTGCCCCAACGACCAGACCGTGCTGGCCAACGAGCAGGTCGTCGGTGGGCGTTGTGAGCGCTGCGGCGCTGAGGTGACGAAGCGCAACCTGACGCAGTGGTACTTCCGCACGACCGCCTTCAACCAACGGCTGCTGGACGACATGGACGCGCTGGAGGGTCGCTGGCCCGAACGCGTGCTGGCGATGCAGCGCAACTGGATCGGCCGCTCGGAAGGCGCGTACATCGACTTCGCGATTGAAGGACGCGACGAACCGGTCACGGTGTTTACGACGCGTCAAGACACCGTGTTCGGCGCGACGTTCTTCGTGATTGCGGCCGACGCTCCGCTGGCATCAGAGCTGGTCACTGACGCACAACGGGAGGCGTTCGAGACCTACCTGGAGCAGGTCCGCCGATCGACGGAGATCGAGCGGTTGACTGAGGGCCGCGACAAGACGGGCGTGTTCCTGGGCGTGCATGCCACCAACCCGGCCACCGGGGAACGCATCCCGGTCTACGCCGCCGACTATGTGCTGGCCGAGTACGGCACCGGCTCGATCATGGCGGTTCCGGGTCAGGACCAGCGTGACTGGGACTTCGCGACGAAGTTCGGACTGCCGATCGTGCGGACCGTAGAGCCGAGCGAGGGTTTCGAGGGCGAGGCCTACACGGGCGAGGGTCCGGCGATCAACTCGGCCAACGACGAGATCAGTCTGGACGGCTTGGAAGTCGACGAGGCGAAGTCGCGTATCACCAGGTGGCTGGAAGGCAAGGGCACCGGACGGGGCACGGTCATCTACCGGCTGCGCGACTGGCTGATCAGCCGACAGCGTTACTGGGGCCCGCCGATCCCGATCATCTACTGTCCGACGGATGGCGAGGTGCCGGTGCCAGAGGACCAGTTGCCCGTCGTACTGCCTGAGCTGACGGGCGCCGACCTGCAGCCCAAGGGCGTCTCGCCGCTGGCGTCGGCAACTGACTGGGTCAACGTCGAGTGCCCGCGATGTGGCGGCCCGGCCAAACGGGACACCGACACGATGGACACGTTCGTCGATTCGTCGTGGTACTTCCTGCGCTACCCGACGCCGAACGACGACTCGCAGCCGTTCGACGTCGAGGCCGTACGCCGCTGGGGGCCTGTCGACCAGTACGTCGGCGGGGTCAGCCACGCGATCCTGCACCTGCTGTACGCACGCTTCGTCACCAAGGCGCTGCACGACATGGGCTACCTGGACTTCGTCGAGCCGTTCACCTCGCTGATGAACCAGGGCGAGGTGATCAACGAGGGCAAGGCCATGAGCAAGTCGCTGGGCAACGGCGTCGACCTGGGCGAGCAGATCGCCGAGTTCGGGGTCGATGCTGTCCGGCTGACGATGGTGTTCGCCGGTCCGCCAGAGGATGACATCGACTGGGCCGATCTGTCGCCCGGTGGATCGGTGCGCTTCCTGCAGCGCGCCTGGCGGCTGAGTGGTGACGTCACCAGTGAGCCCGGGACCGACCCGGCCGGAGGTGATGCCGCGTTGCGCAAGGTGACCCACAAGGTGATCCACGACGCGACGCAGTTGCTGGCCTCGATGCGGTTCAACGTCGTCGTCGCTCGGGTGATGGAGCTGGTCAACGCGGTCCGCAAGGCCATCGACTCCGGTCCTGGTCCAGACGACCCGGCCGTGCGTGAAGGTGTGGAGACCGTGGCGGTCATCCTGAGCCTGGTCGCGCCCTACGCAGCCGAGGAGATGTGGTCACGGCTGGGACACGAGCCGACCGTGGCCAAGGCCGGCTGGCCAGTTGCCGACGAGGCGCTGTTGGTCGAGGAGGCCGTCACCTGCGTGGTGCAGGTGCAGGGCAAGGTGCGCGCTCGCCTGGAGGTGTCACCCGACATCGGCGAGTCCGAGCTGGAGGCGCTGGCCCGCGCCGACGAGTCCGTCGTACGAGCAATCGGTGACGCCACCATCCGCAAGGTGATCGTCCGCGCTCCGAAGCTGGTCAACTTCGTCACCGGCTGACGGCTCAGGGTTTGCCTTGTTAACAAGCCGAATGGCTTGTTAACAAGGCAAACCTGCCTTGCAGAGTGTGGGTTTGCGATGTCCGACGGCTAAACCTTGGTCAGTCAACGATGTTGCAGAGGACGGTGGCGGAGCCTGTCACGTCGGCCGATTGTGCCGTGATGGTTGCGGTGTCGCTGTCGATCTTCTGGCGGGTGACGAGGCCTTGGGCATCGACAGTCGCGAACTCCACATTGTCGGACGCCCAGTCCAGGGGGTCCTCAATCGGCCGCTTGGTTCCGTCGCTGTAGGTGCCGGTCGCTGTCAGTTGCTGAGTCCCGTCAGAACCCGTGGCGCAGAGATCGGTCCTGGCGGGCGTGACCTCGATCTCCGTCAGCGTGGGTTCCGGCTCGCGCACGGTAAGCGCTGCCGAGTCCTGAACATCGCCGGAGGATGCAGTGATCGTCACCTCGCCGGGGCTAACTGCCGTTGCTAGACCGTCTGCGTCGACAGTCGCGACCTTGGCGTCGCTCGACTCCCAGTCGACTTCGCCGCTGATGTCGCGCGTGCTGTCGTCGCTGTACGTGCCTGTCGCGGTGAACTGCTGAGTCTCCTCGACAGCGAGTGACGATTCGTCGGGGGAGACCAGGATGCTCATGAGAGTGGGCGCGGCAGAGCTGACCCTGATCTTCGCTGAGCCCTCCACGTCTCCTGACGTGGCAGTGACTCTGACCGTTCCGACGTCGATCGCCGTCGCGAGCCCATCGTCATCGACGCGGACACTGCTCGGGTTCCTCGAGGTCCAGTCGACGTCGTCACTGATGTCATCAGTGCTGCCGTCCTCGTAGGTGCCAACAACCGAGAGCTGAACGGTGTCGCCCGGCCCCAACGCTGCTTTGGCCGGCTCGACCGACAGGCTCACCAGTGGGCTTCCACTCTGTGAGGTCCCGTCATCGTCTCGCGCGAGCGCGGCGACTGTGGTGGCGACAAGGATGACCGCGACCACCGCTGCGGAAACAGTGGTGCAGACGACGACGAACCTGCGCCGGAATTGACGCATCCCCTCGTTCAGGGCGCGTTCCACTTGTGCCGGATGGTCGTGGGCACGCTCACTGGCCTGTGAAGCGAGCCGCTGACGCACGACGGAGTTCACGGCCCGGCTCCGCCTGCCGACCCGGTCTTGGCCAAGATGTCCTCGCCATGCCGAAGTGCGGACTCCAGGTCTGCACGATCTCGGCCGGTCATGGTGGCGATCTGGGCGACAGGTAGCCCACCAAACTCGCGGAGCACCACAACGATGCGCTCGGTAGACGGCAGTGCCGCGAGAGCCGTGCTACCGGGCGTCGTATCCGTTGGGCCGTGCGTGCTCCAGCGATCATGGGTGGTGACCAGATGTACGAGCTCGCACAGCACGTAGATGCGAAGGGCCGGTGATACCGGTCCTCTCCAAGCCACCGTCGTCTTGGCGATGGCCGCTTCGAGCAACTGTCGGGCGACGTCGGGGTCATCGACCATCATCTGCGCACAGAGTTCGAGATCAGCCTTCTGATCGAGGAACGCCTCACGGAGCTCGTCCTCACGGTCCTGCGTCGCGGTGACCACCTTCACCCCGACCGGGAAGCCGAACTCAACTTGCCGCACGGTGGGGAGGACGACAGCGGAGATCAGTAGCGCCGCACCAATCGCGATCAGTGCGGCCCCGACCACTCCTAGCAGCCAGATGCCGACGACGATCGAGCCGATCGCGGCTATGCCAAGGACGACTCGGAGCGGACGCACGGCCTCCGCCCACGACCTCTCAGGCGCCTCGCACACAGTCGCCCCCGATCCGCAACGTCCCTGCCATTGTCGCGGCCATGTCAAACGCCGACTGGCCACCTCGGATGGTTGGCGGCAGCGTTGATGTGGATTCGCTCGTTGTTGTTCTGCTGTCTGCCCAGAGGTCGATGAGCCGGTAGTCTCGCGCGCATGACGCGCAGTGTGGCTCTCGTCTCCGATTCCACGTCGGTCGATCCGGAGATGGCCGAGAGGCTGGACGTGATCGTCGTACCGCTGCAGGTCATCATCGGCGCCAAGTCGTACGACGAAGGGCCTGACGCGAGCCCCGACAATGTCGCAGAGGCGTTGAAGGAATGGCAGCCGGTCTCGACGAGCCGGCCGGCGCCGGAGGCGTTCCTTCGGGTCTACGAGAAGGCCGCCAAGGCCGGTGCAGGGGCCATCGTCTCGGTGCACCTGTCGGGTGAGGTGTCGGGCACATTCGAGTCGGCCGAGCTGGCAGCACGAGAAGCGTCGATCCCGGTGCACACCGTCGACAGCCGACACCTCGGTATGGGCACCGGTTTCGCGGTTGAAGCGGCCGCTGCTGCGCTTGACCAAGGGGCGTCGGCGGAAGATGCAGCGGAGGTGGCGCGCAAGCGCGCGGCGGCGACGACAGCACTGTTCTACGTCGACACGCTGGAGTTCCTCCGTCGTGGCGGCCGAGTCGGAGCGGCGGCAGCGTTGGTCGGATCGGCACTCGCGGTCAAGCCGTTGCTGGAGATCAAGGACGGCCGGATCGTGCCGCTGGAGAAGGTAAGGACGGCAGCCAAGGCGCTGATCAGGCTCGAGGAACTGGCAGTGGCGGCGGCACGGGACGAGGCGGTCGACATCGCGGTCTCGCATCTCGCCAACCCCGACCGCGCCGAGACGTTGGGCCAGCACCTGCGCGATCGGATCCCGCACCTCGAGTCCCTGGTGGTCAACCAGGTCGGTGCCGTCATCGGCGCCCACGTCGGACCCGGCATGCTCGCCGTCGTCATCTCCCCCCACTAGCCGTCGGCCGGGGTTTGCCTTGTTTACAAGCCAAACGGCTTGTTAACAAGGCAGATCTGCCTTGCAGAGTGGGGGTTTGCGAGCAGGATCTCGCGATGTGGATGCTTCGCCATCAAGACAGCGGGGTACGACGATGAAATCCACAACCTGCCACACCTCGTCCCGTTGTCCACAATCGGCGGCTGGCGGCTAGCCCAGCCGCGGTGACGGCTCCTAGCGTCGGAGCATGTTCGGTCGCACTTCTCTCGACAACGACGCCGTAGCTGCCGCGCGCCGCCGGCTGGCAGCCATCGCTGCCCAGTTCGACGGCCCCAGCTCCGGCGGCGTTGAGGGAGGACTGCTGGAGTCCCGGCCACCGGAAGCCGCTCGTTCTGACAGCCCTCTGTCCATTCGCGAGGGTGCCGACTTTCGGGCGGGCAGGCACCGCGACAATCAAGCCCCGAATCGGTGGGGTCGTGTACGGCTCAGTCCCTTGCACGTCACA
The DNA here is from genome assembly GCA_963746185.1 of uncultured Actinomycetota bacterium. GTDB lineage: Bacteria > Actinomycetota > Actinomycetes > Propionibacteriales > Nocardioidaceae > CAVVAE01. The sequence continues at coordinate 95,570 of CAVVAE010000004.1, read as the reverse complement.
CTCGCCGCCCTCGTCGTCGCAGCGCTGATCGCCGTCGCCGCATGGTGGGCGTTGCGTTCCATTCCCCAGCCCCAGCCGGTTTCGGTAGCGAACGAGCGATCGGTGCCGGCCCTGCCAGGGGCACCACAACCAGACCCGGGTGCGCCATCGGCCTCGACCCCCTCCGGTGGCGCACCCGACCCAACTGTCGGCGACGCCTCGGCACAGCTCGTCGTCGACGTGACGGGAAAGGTGCGTCACCCTGGAATCGTCGAGCTGGTCGCGGGGTCCCGGGTGATCGACGCGCTCCGGGCAGCGGGCGGAGCCAGGCCCGGCGTCGATACCGCCGGCCTCAATCTGGCTAGACAGCTCATTGACGGTGAGCAGATCGTCGTCGGTCTCGACGTCCCAGCGATCGGAGCCGCACCAACGACGCCAGCCGCGGGGTCGGCTGATCCCGGCCAAGCCATCACGCCGGTGAACGTGAACACCGCAGACCAGACACAGCTCGAGACGCTTCCGGGTATCGGACCCGTCACGGCAGCGTCGATCCTCGACTGGCGGAGCGACAACGGATCCTTTAGCAGCGTGGACGAGCTGCTCGAGGTCTCCGGCATCGGTGACGCGACACTCGCCGACATCGAGCCGTACGTCTATGTATGACGAGGGAGCCCCTCGACCTGCGGCTGGCGCCGATCGCGCTCGCAGCGTGGGGGACAGCAGCCCTCGGGCTCGGCTGGTCCCCTGATCGTGCCGTTGTCGGCGCTCTGGTGCTGCTCAGCTTGGGTGGCGTGGTCGCGTTCATCGAACACCGGCGGCGCAGGAGCGCACCCCGCCGAGTCCGGAGGCGAGAAGTTCGGACGGGACGACGCCACCTGGCTGCGGCCGTGTTCATCGTTGCCGCCGCGGCATTGGCTGTGTCGGGACTTCGCACGGGAGCGGTCACCGCCGGGCCGATCCCGGAGCTGGCCGTGCAACAGGCTCAGGTGAGTCTGAAGGCGGCGGTCATCAGTGACCCGGTGAGGAAACAGGGAACGTTTGCGCCGTACGTGCTGGTCCGCGTGCGGGTCAGCGAAGTCACCGGCCGAGGCCAGACGACGAAGATCCGTTCGCCGGTGCTGGCCATCGGCGACCCAACGTGGATGCGACTCGAGCTAGGCGACCGCATCGAAGCGTCAGGACGATTGAAGCCGGCGCAGGACGGCGAGGTCAGCGCGGTGCTCGTCGGCGACGAGGATCCTCGAGTCGCCAGGTCGGCTGGCGCGCTTGATCGTGTCGTGGGCGCGGTTCGCGAAGGCGTCAAGGAGGCGGTCTCGCCACTGCCTTTGGCAGAGCGCTCACTGGTGCCAGCCCTGGTCGACGGCGATGACTCTGGGATGCCTCCCGACGTGGCCGCGGACTTCCAGACGACGGGGCTGACCCACCTGCTGGCCGTCAGCGGCGCGAACCTCACCCTGGTCTTGAGCTTCGTGCTCGTGACGGCCCGCTGGTGCAGGGTCCGGGCACGAGGACTGGTCATCGTTGGGCTCATTGCGGTCGTGTTCTTCGTGCTGCTGGCGCGTCCCCAGCCTAGCGTCCTTCGGGCCGCCGCGATGGGCGTCGTGGCATTGGCCGGCCTGTCGAGCGGTGGCCGCCGGCGCGGCGTCCGCGCGTTGTGTCTGGCGGTGACCTCGCTCGTCCTCCTCGACCCGATCCTCGCGAGGGCGGTGGGGTTCCTCCTGTCGACGGTGGCCACCGCCGGCATCCTGCTTCTCGCGCCACATTGGCGTGACTGTCTCGCGAGATGGATGCCGCGGCTGTTGGCCGAAGCCATCGCCGTACCGCTGGCCGCGCAGCTTGCGTGCACACCCGCGATCGCTGCGATCTCCGGACAGGTCAGCCTGGTCTCGGTGTTCGCGAACCTGCTCGCCGCGCCGGCAGTGGGTCCGACGACCGTGATCGGACTTCTGGCCGGACTGGTTGCGCTGGTGAGTGATCCCTTGGCTCATCTCGCCGGCCGGGTGGCTGGTGTGCCCGCATGGTGGATCATCTGGGTCGCCTCCAAGACGGCAGACTTCTCCGGCGCGAGCGTCAGTTGGCCGGTGGGCGCCTTGGCGCTGACCGCACTGACCGGCTTGTGCGCGGTCGCGATGTTGGTGATGCCGCGGATGCTGTCGAGCCGGGCCGGTTCGCTGGCCTGTGTCGTCGTACTCATCGTCGTGGTGGTCCAGCCGCTGGGCAGACTCGGTTGGCCACCGCACGGCTGGGTGATGGTGTTGTGTGATGTGGGTCAGGGCGACGGAATGGTGTTCAACGCGGGAGAAGGGGTGGCAGTCGTCGTCGACACCGGTCCAGACCCGGCCCTGATGGACCGCTGCCTCGATCGGCTCGACATCGACCGCATTGCGCTCATCGTCCTCACGCACTTTCACGCGGACCATGTCAACGGGTTGCCCGGAGCACTCGAGGGTCGCGACGTGAGCGAGATCGAGACCACGAACTTGAGAGATCCACCCGACCGCGCAGCCAGCGTCGACGAGTGGGCGGATGCTGCTGAGGTACCGGTCACGGTCGCGGTGACGGGAGAGCAGCGCACAATCGGTGCGCTGTCGTGGACCGTGCTCGGCCCAGTCCGCGAGCCGACGAAAGTAGACGGCGGCTCCGAGGAGGGCTCGGGCGCCAACAACGCGAGCGTCGTGATGCGGCTCGAAACCCACGGCCATCGCTTCCTGCTCAGTGGCGACGCCGAACCTGAGGAGGAGGACGACATCCTGGCCAACAGCTCTGACCTCGGCGCCGACGTGTTCAAGGTGGCCCACCATGGCTCCGGCAACCAAGACCCGGCATTCGTCTTCGCCACCCGCGCATCGCTGGCGCTGATCTCGGTCGGCGCCGACAACGACTACGGCCACCCTGCACCCGAGACGCTCGGGCTGCTCCGGCAACTGGGTGCGCGCACCTACCGGACAGATCAGGACGGCGACATCGCGGTCGTCGTCCAGGTCGGCCAGCTCGCCGTCATGACCTCAGACTGAGTACGACGGCGGACTCCTTCTCGAGCCGCCTTTCCTCGCAGACCGCCCAGGGCCGTGATGACGCGCCCTTGCGGCCCGAGGGTTGGCGCGTTCTTCACACCACGTTCTTCTCACCACCCGATGTCCGTATTACCGTGCCTGAATGCGCACCTTCATCTCACGATGCCTCTTCGGCTCGTTCGCACTCGCACTGCTCGCGACACCATCCACGGTCACGGCCCTGGCTCAATCCGGGACTGCACCCGACAAGGCGGCACCCTCGAAGCCGCCCCACTCCGCGTCCCTGCCTCTGGGGCCAGCCGGCCTCGCCGAGACCCGGACGACCACGACGTTGCAACCCGGCGTCACGCTCACCACGATCGTCCGCGGCGCCCACGACCCTGCCAACGTGTGGACGGTCGAGCTCAACATCCCGGCCGGGAGCACCAATCCCGACCCCGACGCTCCGCCGACCGCCCTGTCAGACCGTCCGAGCGCCGACGAGCTGGCCGCCTCACTCCGCGCGAAGGGCTTCGACCCACGTGTCGAGGAGGTCGTCACCCCGGCAACAGCCGACTACGCCGGCGGCAGTCTCGGCTGGCGCGTCCGCGTCGGCAGCTTCACCACCCAGGCGGCATCCGATGCCAAGCTGGCCGAAATCGTCGCGGCAGGGTTCGCCGGCGCGAGCCGGTTCACCGGCTGGGACGGCTCGCCGACAGATCGCGGGCCATGGCACCTGCAGGTACTCAGGATCGACCCGCATCGGTTCCACGGACGCGTCCTTGCGTCGTTCGGTCCCGACATCGAGGACCGCGAGACCACGAGCGCACTGAGCCGGGCCGTGCGAGCAACGGCTGCCGTCAATGCGGGGTACTTCGTGCTCGACCCGGCGGCCGGCGCCCCTGGTGACCCGGCAGGCATCGGCGTGTACGGCGGCAAGCTGCTCAGCGAGACGATCGGCCATCGCCCAGCGCTCGTGCTCCGCAACGACGCCCGCGACACACAGGTCGAGCGGTTGCATTGGGCCGGCAGTGTCGAAGGGCACCACGCACGCCTGACCCTCGACGGCCTCGACCGCGTGCCAGGACTCATCCGCAACTGCGGTGGCACCCCCGACGACGACCCCACATCGCTTCCGCTTCACGACTTCACCTGCAAGGACGACGACGAGCTGGTCGCGTTCACGCCGGAGTTCGGGTCGAGTACGCCGTCGGGTCCCGGGCTCGAGGCTGTCATCGACCGGCACGACCGGGTCACCGCACTTCGGTCACCACGCGGCGGATCGCTGTCGCCTGGATCCCGATCCGTCCAGGCCACCGGCTCACTCGTCGACGACCTCAGAGCGATGGCTGTGGTCGGACAGCAGCTCAAGATCTCGACCGGGCTACGCGACGAGCGCAACCACTCCGTCAACCCAGGTCGCTCGGTGTCGATCGTCAACGGCGGACCTCAGCTTGTCCGCGACGGGAAGCTGCACGTCACTCCGATAGCCGACGGCTTTGTGCGCCCGACCGATCCCAGCTTCTACTACGGCTTCAGCGCGAAACGAAACCCGCGCACGTTCGCTGGGATCGACGCAGCTGGACGCATCATCTTGGCCACCGCGGACGGACGCAGCACCGACAGCCTGGGGCTCTCCATCACCGAGACTGGCGCGGTCGCCAAGGCGCTCGGCATGCGCGACGCCCTCAACCTCGACGGCGGCGGATCCACGACGATGGTGGTTGATGACCAGGTCATCAACGATCCCTCCGACGCGGCAGGTGAACGGCCGGTAGGCGACGCCCTGCTGATCCTGCCGCGGTGACGCGCTGCTGAGTATGACGTCGGCTGAACCGACCACAACGGGCCCGGCTGTGCTCGACAGCCAGGCCCGTGGTGCGTCAGGTGTCTTCGCTCAGACCCCGTTGTCGACGCGCAGCGTGTACGCCGCGCGGGCGAAGGATCCATCGACATGCCAGCTGTGGCCGGGCAAGGGGTCACTCGCCACGTTAGGCCCGCGGATCGAGTTGGGGAAGTGGGCCAGCAGATCCGCAGCCCTTTTCTAGTGTGATTCAAGCGTGGGTGCGGTCCAATCTCGTCCGTGGTGCGTGACATGCTGACTGCATCATGGCCAAGACGACCGCTGCCGACGTCCTCGGCACCACAACCCTGATCACCGGCACCAACGACTTCCTTGCTGAGCGGACCATCGCGTCGGCGCGAGAGGCAGTCAAGGCTGCGGACCCCGATGCTGACCTGAGTGAACTTGAGGCGGCCGGACTTGGTGTCGGGACGCTCGCAGAGATCACCAGCCCCTCGTTGTTCGCGTCCATGCGCTGTGTCGTTGTGAGCACCCTCGAGGATCTGCCTGACGACGCCGTGATGCCCCTCGTCGACTATGTCAGCTCGCCCGCAGATGACGTGGCGCTGGTGCTCCATCACACGGGTGGGATGAAGGGCAAGGCAGTGCTCGACAAGCTGCGCAAGGCCGGTGCGGTCGAGGTGAAGGCGCAGCCGCTCAAGAAGTACGAGCTTCCGGGTTGGGTGCAGTCGGAGTTCCGCCGCGTGAAGCGCAAGATCGACCCTGACGCGGCCACGGCGCTCGTCGACGCCCTTGGCGAGGACATGAGGGCTCTCTCGGCCGCGGCCAGCCAACTCGCAGCCGACTGCCCCGACGAGACAATCAGTGCCAAGATCGTGCGGAGCTTTTTCGGTGGCCGTGCGGAGATCAAGGGCTTCGCGGTTGCCGATGCAGCCATCGAGGGCAAGACAGCTGAGGCGATCGAGCAACTCCGTTGGGCCCTCAACGGACGGGTCGACCCCGTACTCATTACGAGCGCTGTCGGTGGCGGACTGCGGTCCCTGGCCCGCTACCAGTCGGCCCCACGTGGCCTGCTCGAAGGTGATCTCGCGCGCGAGGTCGGCGTACCTCCGTGGAAGCTGCGGTCGATCTCGGCTCAGTCACGGGGGTGGTCGCCACGAGGACTGGCGGCCGCCATTCGGGCGGCGGCTCAAGCGGACGCCGACGTGAAGGGCGCTGCCGGCGACAGGTTCTGGGCGTGCGAACGGCTGGTCATCTCGGTGCTACGAGCGCGCGTCCTGCGCTGACTGAAGCTTGCGGTCGCAGACCGGCGCGTTCGGACAAGCGAAGACGGGTTGACCTGATTCAGATCAACCCGTCAAAGGCGACGACCTCGCAGAGAGGTCGTCGGGAACGTCAGAGTGAAGCGACCTTCTTGGAGATGGCTGACTTCTTGTTGGCGGCCTGGTTGCGGTGGATGACACCTGCAGAGACGGCCTTGTCGAGCTTCCGGTTCGCCTTCTTCGCGAGTTCCTTGGCCTCATCGGCCTCACCTGAGTCGGCGACCTCACGGAAGTGGCGGATCGACGTCTTCAGCGCAGACTTGACGGCCTTGTTGCGCTCGTGAGCGGCGTCATTCTGCTTGTTGCGCTTGATCTGGGACTTGATGTTTGCCACGGGGCAAGGCCTCTAACTTCGGACGGGATCGGATGTGGTTCGGCTGCTGTGGGTCTGTGGGCGGTGTCCTGAGCAGAAACCGGGTCCAGACGCGACCGCCAAGATTACCAGCGGCGGGTTGTAGCGACCAAATCTGCTGAGTCTGATTCGTCCAGACATGCCCCGCTGACCCAGCCGGCGACGGGTCGGACGAATTGAGACCCGGGATGCAAAGATGCGGTTCCATGACCTCCGTACGTGAGGACGTGGAGTCCCAGCTCGCCCGCATCGACGACGTCGATCAGCTCGTCAACGCCGTCTGCACGATCAACCCCGCGGCGCTCGATCAGGCAACGGCGCTCGACGCGGTCGACGGAGCCGACCGGGGACCTCTCTGGGGGCGCGCGATCCTCGTGAAGGACAACATCGACACCGCCGACCTGCTCACCACGGCCGGTTCGCTCGCGCTGGCCGAGACGCCCGCGACTGCCGACGCACCGATCGTGACGCGGCTCAAGAGCGCAGGCATGGTCGTGCTCGGGAAGGCCAACCTCAGCGAGTGGGCCAACTTCCGTGACGAGCGCTCGACATCGGGCTGGAGCGCGTACGGCGGGCTCACCCGCAACCCCTACGCACTCAACCGCTCCGCCGGAGGCTCGAGCGCGGGCAGCGGAGCAGCAATAGCGGCGCGGCTCGCGCCATTCGCGATCGGCACCGAGACCGATGGCTCGATCACCTGCCCGGCAGCGTTCAACGGATGCGTCGGCCTCAAGCCGACAGTGGGCCTGCTTCCGGCGACGGGGATCGTGCCGATCTCGGCCTCGCAGGACACGCCAGGACCGATGGCGCTGACCGTCGCCGACACAGCCGCGCTGCTCTCCGTGCTGGCCGACAACGACAGCGACTACGCCGCACACGCGATGCCGGACGGTCTCCGAGGCAAGCGCATCGGCGTACCCCGGAAGCTCTTCTGGGGTTACAGTCCGCAGGCGGATGCCGCTGCCGAGCATGCGCTGGGGCTGCTCTCGGCGGCCGGGGCCACCATCGTCGACGGCACCGACCTGCACTCCATGGTCGATTACGGCTTCGACGACGAGTTGGTCGTCCTGCTCGCCGAGATCGAAGCCGGCATGCGCGACTACCTGGCAACCCGGCCGGACGGCGGGCCGAAGTCGCTCGCCGACATCGTCGAGTTCAACACGGCGCACGCCGACGAGGAGTTGTTCCACTTCGGCCAGTCGTTCTTCGAGCAGGCGCTGGAGAGTCCTGGACTGGCGTCGCCTGAGTACTCCCGGGCCAGGGCAGCGTGCTTGCGCCACGGCCGGGACGAGGGGATCGACAAGGTGCTCAAGGAGTACCGCCTCGACGCGCTGGTTACGCCGTCGTACTCGCCGGCCATCCCGATCGACCTGGTCAACGAGGAGCACCACCCGGGCAGCTGCACACAGCCAGCGGCGATGGCCGGCTACCCGCTGTTGACCGTGCCGTCCGGACTCCCGCACGGGTTGCCGGTCGCCGTGAGCTTCTGGGGCACGGCGAACAGCGAGTCAACGCTCATCGAAATCGCCCACGGCTACGAGCTCGCTCGGGATGCCGACGAAGGACCCTTGCCTGAGCCGACCTACCCGCAGTTCATTTGAGACTGATGTTCACCTGAGGGTGCGGAGGCTCCTGAGCGACTCAAGCGAAGTCGGCGGGTTGAGGGATGCCGAGGCGCTTCATGAGCGCCAGTGCGTCGTACGGCGAACGCACTTTCGCGTCGTTGTCGAAGTAGACGTAGGTGTCTCGTCCCGAGTCGAGCCAGCGGCGTACCCTCTCGGCCCAACGGTCCAGGGCCTCATCGGTGTAGCCGCTGACATAGAGCTCGTCGGCGCCGTGGAGACGCACATAGGCAAAGTCGGACGTGAGCTCCGCAACCATCGGCCACTTGCCGGCGGTGTCAGCAATCACGATGGCCACGTCGTGCGCACGCATAACCTCCAACGCGCGTTCGGTCGCGAGACTCGGATGACGCACCTCCATCGCATGACGCAGCGGTCGGTCCACGGACGCGGTGGTAAGCGCACGGTCGTCGGGAATCTTGTCGTCGTGATTCTTCGCCAGCCCGGCCGCGGCGAACGTGGTGCGCGGGAGCAGCTCGAAGAACGTGGTCAGCCGCTGCTCGTCGAAACCGAGCATCGGCGGCAACTGCCACAGCAGCGGACCGAGCTTGTCATCGAGCGCCAGCAACCCTGACGCGAAGAAGTTGGCCAGCGGCACTTCCGAGTCGGCCAGCTTCTTCATGTGCGTGATGAAGCGCGGCCCCTTGACGGAGAAGAGGAAGTCGTCGGGTGTCTCGGCGTACCAGCGCTGGAAGCTCGTCGGCCTTTGCAGTGCGTAGAAGGAGCCGTTGATCTCGATCGACGAGAGCTGTCGCGAGGCATACTCCAACTCACGCTTGTGTGAGAGTCCCTGCGGATAGAACGTGCCGCGCCAAGCCGGGTAGACCCAACCCGAGATGCCGACTCGTGCTTCCGTCACGATTCGAGGCTAGTCGCAGGAGAGGGCTGCCGAATGACCCGCTGACTGAGCCTGTCGAAATCCCCGGGGCTCGGCCGGACCTCGCTCGTTCAGCGCTTGCGCTGTCGGTGAGGCAGACTGCCTCGATGGCAGAACGCAAGATCGGTATCGAGGAAGAGCTGGTGCTCGTCGATCCCGACTCGGGGGAGGTGCGGGCGGTGTCGCATCGAGCGCTCGCGGCGCACCGCGAACAGGTGGGCGCAGCCGCACACGACAGCGACGAGTTCGGCGCCGAGTCAGGTCTCGAACAAGAGCTGTTCCTCCAGCAGATCGAGACCGGTACGACGCCGTTGGTATCCGTGTCAGAACTGGTCAGCGACCTACGCCGCTGCCGTGAGAGCGCCGCCGAGTCGGCGGAGTCGGCCGACGCCGCGCTGGTGGCAGTGGGAACGCCGGTCTTGGGCGGCGAAGCAGAGCATGTGACGCCCAAACCGCGCTACCGGCACATCGTCGACGAGTTCGGGGCGATCAGCCGACAGGGTTCGGTGTGCGGGATGCATGTGCACGTCGACGTCAACAGCGACGACGAAGCGGTTGCCGTGGTGGACGGGCTGCGGCCGTGGCTTCCGGTCCTGCGCGCGTTGAGCGTGAACTCCCCGTTCTGGCGTGGTGAGGACACCGGATACGCCAGCTGGAGGACCCAGGTCTGGGGGCGCTGGCCGAGCGCCGGCCCGGCCGACCCGTTTGGCGACATCTCGGGCTATCGCGCGGCTACGGAGGCGTTTGTCGCCACCAGAGCCGCGCTGGATCGCGGGATGCTCTACTTCGACGCGCGGCTGTCAGAGACCTATCCGACCGTCGAGATCCGAGTCTTCGACGTGACGACCGAGCTCGACGACATCGCCCTCATCGCGGCCCTGACTCGTGCCCTCGTCGAGACGACAGCCGACCCGAGTCACGCCGAGGGCCGAGCTCCTGCGCGCACCGACCTCCTCAAGGCGGCCCACTGGCGGGCATCTCGCTACGGGTTGTCGGAACAGCTCGTTGACCCGACGACGGGCAAACTGGGCCAGGCCCGCGCCGTGGTCGAGCGGACGATCGCGTTCAGCGAGGCGGCGTTGGACGCCGCCGGTGACACCGACCTGGTCCGGGACGGCTTCGAGCGCCTGATGGCTCGCGGCTCTGGGGCAGCCAGACAGCGCGCGGTGGCCGAAGCGAAGGGAGACCTCGAGGCTGTGGTGGCCGATCTTCGTGACCGCTTCACGGCATCGTGGCAGTCCACCTGACCGAGACCCGCTGATTGAGCCGAGACCCGCTGATTGAGCCGAGACCCGCTGATTGAGCCGAGACCCGCTGATTGAGCCGAGACCCGCTGATTGAGCCTGTCGAAATCACTGAGGGGTCTCGACAGGCTCGACCGCCGAGGTGGGGTCTCGACAGGCTCGACCGCCGAGGTGGGGTCTCGACAGGCTCGACCGCCGAGGTGGGGTCTCGACAGGCTCGACCGCCGAGGTGGGGTCTCGACAAGCTCGACCGCCGAGGTGGGGCTCGACAGGCTCGACCGCCGAGGTGGGGTCTCGACAGGCTCGACCGCCGAGGTGGGGTCTCGACAGGCTCGACCGCCGAAGGCCCGCAGATCCGCCGAGACCCTCTCAGCCAGCGAGTCGCCGTCGTACGCCGGTCAGGCATCGCAGCCCAAGCTCGAGTCTGAACGCGGGCAGCTGCGGCAGACCCGGGGGAGCTTCGAACGTGGATGCCATCGTCAGGTAGCAGCCCAACGCTGCGAGGAAGCCGGTCGCCGTTGCCTCTTCGTCAGCTGACAGGCCAGTCCTTCTGAGCACGGAGTCGAAGAACGGCAGTTCCGCCCATTCGAGGGCGAAGACCATGGCATCTCCCCACCACGGTCCGCGTCGGCACATTCCCCAGTCGACGAGCACGGGCTGACCGTCAGATGTTCGGATCAGCACGTTGTCGTGTCGGACATCCCAGTGGCACAACGTGTCGCCATCGATCGTGTCTCGCCCGTGAATGATCAGCGTCTTCAGCTCGTCGAATCGCTGACGCGCCCAGTCGGGCAGGGCGCCAAGCTGCTCCTCCGTCGGACTCAGCATCGTCTCGAGGTGGCGGTTCATCGCGGCACTGACGGGCGGTAGGTCGATCCCCGGCGGACAAGGCGTCAACTCCTTGGCTTGCCGTTGGACGGCCTCAAGAACGGCCTCGACCTCTGCTTCGTTTTCCCAGTCGGGGTGGTGGCCGTCGACATCGTCGAGCAGGATCCCTACCCAGTCGCCGTCGTCGTACGTCGCCTGGAGCCCGGCCCGGTAGGGCGCGGGTGGCAGTTGCGCGAGCACGGTGATCTCATGTCGGAAGTGGCCCGGGGTGTCGGGGTTGATGCCTGGGCTCACCGCCTTGAGGAAGCACCGCTGTCCGTTCGCGGCCACAAGACTGGCGGCGACGGCAGGCGACATGCCACCGGTGCGTGGCTTGACCTCGACGACCGGCGCGCCGAGCTCCCGCTCGACCCAGTCACGCACATGCGGCGGCATGACTCCGTAGTCAACCCGGACACCCGCCATTCGCTTGTTGCTCATGTGCTCTCAGCGCCCCGAGAGCGTGACGGCGCAGACGCAGCGGGTCGGGAAACGCGCGAAGCGGTGAGGCGTTCCTCGAGCCAACCCTGGGTCACCTCGGCGTACCACGACTGGTGGTCGCGCAGGTGTGGAGAGCCTGCCGGCACCTCATCGGTCTTCACGATCGCCCAGAACGACAGCAGCACAGCCAACAGGCAGTCGATCGCGGCGGGCTCGACGTCGCGGGTCAGTGGGTGCTCGGCGATCAACGGCTCGACATCCAGCCCGTCACCTCGAGCAGACAGCAGCATGCAGATCGGGTCGATCCACGCTGCCCCGAGCACCGGCCAGTTCCAATCGACGAACCACACGCTGCCGTCCCTCCCGATCAGCACGTTGTCGTCGCGGAGATCCATGTGGACTACGCTCGCGCCGCGGAGGTAGTCGGGTGCCTGACGGCACAGTTCCTCGACCGTACGCAGCCATGAGCTGTCTCCGTCGTTGGCCCTGATGCGGTCTAGTCGGTGGTCGAGATGGCCGATTAGGTGGTCGGCGATGTCCTCGAGCTCGAGCTCAGGTGGCCCTTGGGCGAGAGACGGAGCGAGGCTGGTGAATCGGTCGAGGACGAGCTTGAGCTGGTCGGGTTGCCAAGGGCGCCGCGGTGGCTGCGCGTCGACATACTCAAATCCCAGAACGATCCAGCTGTCACCGGCGACGTCAAGACTGCGGGTCCACAGCAGTGGCGGGGAGCCGATGTCAGCCGGAAGCAAGGCGAGCTTGCGGGCCTCTTCACGGTAGGCATCACTCAACGCCCAGCCGTGCAAGGTGTCATCAGCGGAAGACGCCGCCTTCACGAAGACGCTCTGACCGGCCACGAGCTCGAGCCGCGAAGCGAAGCCCGGGGTGAAGCCGGTACCCGCCGACCATGCAGACACGACGCGACTTCCAGCTGCCGACTCGACCTCCGCTCGCACCTCACTCGGCAAGGAGTCCCAGGTCGGACGACGGGCTGTGGCGCGGACGGGAAGCACTTTGCCGTCGCTCAGGATGACGTGATCGAACGTCCAGTCGTCGGCATCGGCGGGTGCGTTCATGCGCAGTGATTGTGTCAGTGGGCCGAGTCGAGACGCATCAGGATTTCTCCGGACTCAGAGCCGTCGCGCTTTCCAGACCTGGGTGCGATACGGCACGTCGAGCGTGGCGGTGCCGTTGGCGTGCCGGTCGAAGAGGTCGGAGACCGCCTGGAGCAGGTCGGTCCGGCGTACGTCGTCGAGGTTGATGACGTAGGAGCGTGACGCGGCGAGCCCGACGAAGTGTGCCCTGTCCAACGGCTGCGCCCATCGAATCTCGCGGTAGTCGCGCGGAGTGAAGAGTTCCGATCCGTCGAAGTCGCCCACGTTCCGCGAACCCCAACGACCGACCATGTTCGGCGGCTGCGCGGATTCGAGCAGGGAGGTCAGCTCTGCCATGCACGAGGTGCTGTCGACACGCGTGTTGTAGAGCAGACCGACGATGCCGTACGGGCGGAGCACGCGGGCCAGTTCCGGCAGCGCTTCCACTGGATCCATCCAGTGGAAGGCGCCGGCGACGGTGATGGCGTCGAAACACCCATCGGCGAAAGGCAGACCCTCGCCGCGGGCACGGACCCGGGAACCACAGACCGCCTCCGCCTTGAGCTCACGAAGCATCGCCTCGCTGGGATCTGCGGCGACGACCTCATGGCCGAGCTCGACCAGCACGGTGGTGAGTGCTCCGGTGCCTGCGCCGAGATCAAGCACGCGACGCGACGTCGACCCGAGGGCCCACTCCGCTGCTTCGCGTGGATAGCTGGGTCTGGAGGCCGCATAGATCTCGGCCGCACGATCGAAGGCCCCACCGTGGCTGCGCCTGGCTTCCTCATCCACGGCGACGACGCTAACACCCGCACCTCGTCGCCTGACCTGCCATCAAAATCGGTTGTCCTGCCGTGCTTCATCTGCTGCACTAGCGCAGTCAGTCGATCGAAAGGAGTCAACGATGCGCCGAGCGGCTATGTCCACCCAGAAGGAAATTTGGACCTACCTCGAGGACATAACGCTTCATGAGCACGTTGAACTTAGGAATCCTGGCGCATGTAGACGCCGGTAAGACGACCCTGACCGAGCGGCTGCTGTACGCCGTCGGGGTCATTGACGAGATCGGCAGCGTCGATCAAGGCAGCACTCAGACCGACTCGCTGCCACTCGAACGACGCCGTGGCATCACCATCAAATCTGCCGTCGTCTCCTTTGACGTCGGTGGCACCACAGTCAACCTGATCGACACGCCTGGTCACCCGGACTTCATCGCGGAGGTGGAGCGGGTCTTGAGCGTGCTCGACGGTGCTGTGCTGGTCATTTCGGCCGTCGAAGGTGTGCAGTCACAAACTCGGGTGCTGATGCGCACACTCCAACGTCTCCACATCCCCACGCTGATCTTCGTGAACAAGATCGACCGTGGCGGCGCAGACGATCAGCGCGTTCTGCAGAGCATTTCCGAGCGGCTGACCCCGGCGATCATTCCGATGGGGTCGGTGCACGAGCTTGGCAGCAGCAGTGCCGGCTTCACGCTGTACGGTCCTGGCACCGTACCCATCGCGGCTGGGCTCGCCGATGTCCTTGCAGACCACAACGACGAGTTCTTGGCGGCGTACGTCGACGACGCCGGGTCCGTCTCGTACGGCCAGTTCCGTGACGAGCTAGCGGCGCAGACAGCCCAGTCCCTCGTACATCCGGTGTTCTTCGGCTCGGCCATCACCGGTGCCGGTGCAGATGCGCTGATCGCCGGCATCACGGAGCTGCTGCCGGCGAACTCAGACGACATCGAGGGTGAGGCTACCGGCAGCGTGTTCAAGGTCGAACGAGGCCGGGCCGGGGAGAAGATCGCGTACGTCCGGATGTTCTCGGGGACCGTGAGTGTGCGCGATCAGGTGCGGTTCCGCTCTGATCGTGAGGGAAAGGTCACCGCGATCAAGGTGTTCGAGCGGGGATCGGCCGTACAGCGGCAGTCCGTCGTCGCCGGTGAGATTGCCCAGCTCTGGGGCCTTGCCGACATCCAGATCGGTGACACGCTGGGGCGGCCTCGGGCGGCGCACTCAGAACAGCATCAGTTCGCCCCGCCGACCTTGGAGACGGTCGTCCTTCCACGTTGTCCGGCTGACCGGGGTGCGCTGCATGCTGCGCTGAGCCAACTCGCAGAGCAAGACCCACTCATCAACCTCCGCCAGGATGACCTGCGACAGGAAATCTCGGCGTCGCTGTACGGCGAGGTGCAGAAAGAGGTCATCGAGTCCACGTTGTCCGAGGACTACGGCATCGAGGTCGACTTCCGCGAGACGACGACGATCTGCATCGAGAGGCCTATCGGCACGGGCACCGCTGTCGAGACGCTCCCCGGCGGGCGCTCGTCGAACCACCCGTTCCTGGCCGGAGTTGGGCTGCGTGTCGATCCTGCTCCCGTCGACTCCGGCGTGGAGTTCCAGTACGAGATCGAGCTCGGGTCGCTCCCACCGGCGTTCTTCAAGGCCATCGAGGAGACCGTGGCTGTGACGCTGCAGCAGGGGATCCATGGCTGGCAGGTCACCGACTGCTCGGTGACGTTGACGTACTCCGCCTACGCGGCGCGCCAGAGCCACTCACATGCGGTCTTCGACAAGGGCATGTCGAGCACTGCTGGGGACTTTCGCGAGCTGACTCCGCTGGTGCTCATGAGCGCGCTGAAGCAGGCAGGCACGGAAGTGTTCGAGCCGATCCACCGCTTCGAGCTCGACGTTCCGGCAGACACCGTCGGTGCGATGATGCCCGTGCTGGCACAGCTGTACGCCGTCCCGCGGAGCCAGACGTTGCACGGCTGGTCCGCCACGCTCGAGGGCGAGATCCCGGTCGCCCGGGTGCACGCGCTGCAGCAACAGCTGCCGGCGCTGACTCGTGGCGAGGGCGTGCTGGAATCCGCTTTCGACCGATACCAGCCTGTCCGTGGCAGCGTCCCGAGCCGCCCCCGGACTGATCACGATCCGCTCAACCGCCGGGAATACCTGCTCCATGTCGTGAGGAGGGTCTAGCGACCACAGCACCGTCGAGGCGAGGGTCATTCCGCATGGCGGTTGGCGAACTTGCGCGCGCAGATCGGAGGAGGCCTGATCGGCTCTCTGCATTGCTGGGCTGGCATGTCATGATACGAGGATGGATGCTGAGCGGTCGTTCGCGACTCAGCCCCCAGATCTCGAGGAGTTCGAAGGGCCTACTGCGCAACTGCTCAAGCGTGCCCAGCAGGTCGCTGAGCAGCTGACCGCACAGGCTGAGCAGGAGGCGCGCGACGCAACGGCCCACGCTCTGAAGCTCGAGCAGGAGGCGAGTCGGCTCCGTGGAGAAGCCGCCGACCTCCATGCCGAGGCAGCGCGTTCGCACGCGCAAGCGACCAGCATGTTGGACAGTGCTTCTGAGGAGGCACAGCAACTGATCCACGACGCCGGCGAACAGGCGTCGATGCTGATGCAATCCGCCGGGCGCGAGCGCGACCAGATTCTGTCGGATGCGCACGAACAGGTCGCCCGGCAGCTCGGCGAAGCACGCATCGAGCTGGATCGCGCCCGGGGCGAAGCGGAACAGGTCCAGGCGGGCGCCCACGAAGAAGCCGAAAAGGTCATGCTGGCGGCGAGTGAGACCGTGGCCACTCGTGAGGCTGAGCTCGAGGAGCTCGAGCGGACACGGCTGACGGAGGCCGACCAGGCTGCCGCCGCTACCCGAGCCGCGGCCGACACCGAGGTGCAGGAGATCCGCGAGCACGCCGAGCGAGAAGCCGCGGCGATGGTCAAAGAGGCTACGGAGGAAGCGGCTCGTACGCGCGCAGAGGCAGAAGCCGTGCGCGTCGAGGCATCCAACGAAGCCAAACAACTGCTCGAGGAGGCCCGCACGGAGGCCGAGCGCGAGCTGGCAGCCGCGGCCGAGCAGACCACGTGGACGAGTCGAACCGTCGATGCTCTGCTGTCAGCGGCTGAGCAGGAAGCCACGAACATCCGTGGCGCGGGCCATGGTGACGCCGCACGGCATCTCGCCCTGACTCGGCGCCGCGTGCAGCGCCTGATCGCTGCGTCCGCGGTGCGGCTGAAAGCCCAGAGCGACGAGGCCGATCGACAGGCCGTCGAAATCGGTGAGATTGCCCGCGAGAGACTTACGCAGGCTGAAGCCGATGCTGACGAAGTACGCAGGCAGGCCACCGGCGAGGCCGAGCGGATCCGCGCCGATGCACAAGGCACGCTCCACCAGGCAGAAGACCGCGCGGAGCGAAGGCTCGCCGAGGCGGAAGCTGGTGCGCGCGGACTGCGCGGTCAGGTGGCCGATGAGGTGGCCAAGAGCCAGCGGGAGGCACAGGACCTGATGCGCAATACGCGGGAGGAAGTCACCCGGCTGGTGGAGGAAGCCCAGCGTGAGAGCGATGAGGTGCGTGAGCGGGCCCGGTCGATGTTGAACGCGGCCCGTAGCGAAGTAGCGGCATTGAACCGACGCCGCCAGGAGATCATCGAGGAGCTCGGTGAGCTCTCTGGCGTGATCTCGGCGCTGGCGGTTCCGACGTCCACGACCGATGAGACAACGGATTCCGGCGTTTCCTCGGCGGAGGGGCATGTGCCACGATGATCCTTTCCCCGATTCATACAACCCACACGAAGAACGGTGAACAGTCGTGACCGCGAGCAATAGCCAATTCCGGGTCGTGATGCGCGGATATGACCCGACTGAAGTAGACCGCCGCATCGACGAGCTCACGAAGGCGTCCCAGCAGCAGATCCAGGAACTCTCTACTCGCTTGCGCGAGGTCGAGCAGGCATACGCCAGGACGCTTCAGGAGGCCAAGGAGGAGCGCACGGCTTCACCGCCCACGTTCAGCGAGTTCGGCGAGCGGGTCGGACAGATCCTCGTCCTCGCCGAGGAAGAGGCGGCGGCGATCCGCGCCTCGTCGAAGAGCGATTTCGAGGCGCAGCAGCAGCAGGCCGAGGACGCGGCCAGTCGGGTGCAGGCGGAAGCAGATCGCTACGCCGAACTGCAACGCAGCACAGCCGATGCCGATGCAGCGCGGACCATCCAGGACGCTCGTCGCCAGGCCGACGAAATGCTGGACGGCGCCGACCGGGACGCCTCAGCGCGCATTCAAGAGGCTGAGGCGATCCACGAGTCCCAGCGCGCCAAGGCAGCGCAGGCGGCGGCTGACTTCGAGACGACTCTTGCTAAGCGTCGCGACCAGGCGGAGCTGGAGTTCACCCAGCAGTTCGAGGCGTCTCAGGAGCAGCTCACGAAGGCCCAGTCGCAGGTCGAGCAGACTCGGGCGGAAGCGGAGAAGCTGCGTTCGGACGCCGAACTGCAGGCACGGCGACTGCTCGAGGACGCCCAACAGCGCGCTGAAGAGGCCGTCGCGCAAGGGATGGCCCATGCAGATCGCATCCGGACCGAGTCCGAGCGCGAGCTCGCCGCAGCCACCCAGCGTCGCGACAGCATCAATGCGCAGCTCACCAACGTCAGGCAGATGCTGGCGACCCTCTCCGGAGCCGCTCCTGTCGGTCTTGTCGGGCTGGACGACGTTGAGGACAGTCCTCTCGGTACGGACGCCGTGACCGAGCCAGGCGATCCCGATGAGGACGCAGACCTGTCAGCCGAGGCAGCCGAGCTCGAACCGACCGACGTCGCGCAGGACGCTGAGGCTGACGGCGACGAGGATTCCGTTGCGCAGGCTGCCGACGAGGCCGACCTGGACGAGGACTCTGAAGACGCTGAGGCGACGGCGGCTGCTGACAGCAAGGGCTGAGCGCCAAGCCTGGCCGCTACGCGGCGTGGGATGATGGGCAGCCCGGATTAAGGTCCACCAGACCGGGAGTCCCTCCAACCTGCATCGAAAGGCGTACGTGGCCAGCCCCACCCAGAATCGAGCGTCGGTACCTCAACCTGGCCAGACCGATCCGTCGATCATTCGCAACTTCTGCATCATCGCCCACATCGACCACGGCAAGTCGACGCTGGCTGACCGGATGCTGCAGCTCACCGGAGTGGTCGAAGGGCGCAGCATGCGGGCCCAATACCTCGACCGGATGGACATCGAGCGCGAGCGCGGCATCACGATCAAGAGCCAGGCGGTCCGCATGCCCTGGACGTCGACCGATGGCGAGGACGCCGGGACGACGTACGTGCTCAACATGATCGACACACCTGGTCACGTCGACTTCACCTACGAGGTGAGCCGGTCGCTCGAGGCGTGTGAGGGTGCTGTGCTGTTGGTCGACGCGGCCCAGGGGATTGAGGCGCAGACGCTCGCAAACCTCTACCTCGCACTCGAGGCCGACCTCGACGTCATCCCCGTCCTCAACAAGATCGACCTGCCCAGCGCGCAACCGGAGAAGTACGCCGCCGAGATCGCCCACATCATCGGGTGCGACGCCGACGATATCTTCCGGGTGTCGGCCAAGACCGGCGAGGGCGTCGAGGCGCTGCTCAACCAGATCGTTCAGCGGGTGCCGGCTCCGAAGGGTGACGCCGACGCTCCGCCGCGCGCGCTCATCTTCGACTCCGTCTACGACACTTACCGCGGCGTCGTCACCTACGTGCGCGTCTTCGACGGCAAGCTCAGCCACCGCGACCGCATCAAGATGATGTCGACAGGTGCGGTGCACGAGATGCTCGAGGTCGGGGTGATCTCGCCCGAACCCATCAAGCAAGCCGAGATCGGCGTCGGCGAGGTGGGCTACCTGATCACCGGCGTGAAGGAGGTCCGGCAGTCTCGAGTCGGTGACACCGTGACGTCGTCGGTCAGGGGCGCTTCGGAGGCGCTCAGCGGTTATCGCCACCCGAACCCGATGGTGTTCGCCGGCCTCTACCCGATCGACGGTGATGACTACCCGACCTTGCGCGACGCACTCGACAAGCTGCAGCTCAACGACGCGGCACTGGCCTACGAACCCGAGACGTCCGGGGCGCTCGGGTTCGGCTTCCGCTGTGGCTTCCTCGGCCTGCTGCACATGGAGATCGTGCGCGAGCGGCTCGAGCGTGAGTCGAACCTCGACCTCATCTCGACCGCTCCCAACGTCGTCTACCGCGTAGTGATGGAGGACGGCACCGAGGTCACGGTCACCAACCCGAGCGAGTACCCGGGAGAAGGCAAGATCGACGAGGTCTACGAGCCGGTCGTGAAGGCGACGATCCTCAGCCCTTCGGACTACATCGGCGTGATCATGGACCTCTGCCAGACGCGCCGCGGCGCCTTGCAAGGCATGGACTACATCTCTGAGAGCCGCGTCGAGCTGCGCTACACCCTGCCGATGGCGGAGATCGTCTTCGACTTCTTCGACGCGCTTAAGTCGCGGACGAAGGGCTACGCCTCGCTCGACTACGAACCCATCGGTGAGCAGGCCAGCGACCTGGTCAAGGTCGACGTCTTGCTGCACGGCGAGCCGGTCGACGCGTTCAGCGCGATCGTGCACCGCGATGGTGCCTACGCGTACGGCGTCCAGCTCGTCCAGAAGCTCAAGGAGCTCATCCCTCGCCAGCAGTTCGAGGTCCCGATCCAAGCCGCGATCGGTGCACGTGTCATAGCCCGAGAGACCATCCGCGCCATCCGCAAGGACGTGCTCGCCAAGTGCTACGGCGGTGACATCACCCGCAAGCGCAAGCTGCTCGAGAAGCAGAAGGAAGGCAAGAAGCGGATGAAGATGGTGGGACGCGTCGAAGTTCCGCAGGAGGCCTTCATCGCTGCTCTCAACACGTCTGACACCGGCGACAAAACGAAGAAGTAGCACTCGGTGGCAGTTGAGATTCCGGCAGGCCTGCTCGCGTTCGCCGAGCGAGGCGAGGAGTGGAGCCGATGGCTCGAGGCATTGCCTCGCCTCGTGCGTGACGTGATGGGCGAGTGGGAACTCACGTACGACGGCTCACCGCGTCATGGTTACTGCGCGCTGGTCCAGCCCGTGCTGATGTCCGATGGACGCCATGCAGTGGTGAAGTTCTCCTGGGCCCATGAAGAGCAGGAGCACGAGCACCTGGGTCTGCAGGCATGGCAGGGCAACGGTGTCGTGCGGATGTATCGAGCCGACCCGGCGCGAGGGGTGATGCTGCTCGAGCGGTTGCACGCCGACCGAGACCTCACCATGATCGACGACATTGCAGCTTGTGAGATCACGGCCGGGTTCTACGAACGGCTGCACATCCCGGCGCTGCCGCAACTGAGGACGTTGTCGTCGTACATCGATCGTTGGTCCACCAACCTCGAGCGGTTGGACGCGGGCGCATCGATCCCGAGGCGGCTGGTCGAGCAGGCCATGTCGCTCGGCCGGGCGTTCGTCACCGACGCCGCGACGGACGGGACGATGATCCACGGGGACCTGCACTACGAGAACGTCCTCGCTGCCGAGCGTGAGCCGTGGTTGGTCATCGACCCCAAGCCGATGTCAGGCGACCCGCACTACGAAGTGGCGCCGCTGCTCTGGAACCGTTGGGACGAAGTGGTCGCCAGCGGCGACGTGCGTCGTGCAGTGCGGAATCGCTTCCACGCGACCATCGACACAGCGGGCTTGGACGAAGATCGGGCTCGGGACTGGGTCGTCGTTCGGATGGTCCACAACGCGATGTGGTGCATCGAAGACAGCCCCGACGGTCTCGACGACGAGTCCCGGGAGTGGCTCACGCTCTGCATCGCGCTCGCCAAAGCCGTCCAGGACTGACATTCCGGGCGGCGCACCGGGTGACCGGTCCCGCCGGAGTCGGGCAGGTCACACGCCTGGAGCGCGCCAAATGCCTGATTTTGGCCGCCGACCTGTCATACTCGAAGTATCGGCCCGCACAGTTCTGCCTCGGGTCGCCTTTCTTTCGTCATCCACCACGCGCCGCGACGGCTTCGGCCCGCGCCGGGCAGGACGACCCTTTAACGTTCGGAGTTCCCCATGGCGGCTAGCCGCCCCCGTAACACGCCTATGCCCACTTCCCCTGCCACCCGCACCACTTCGGGTGCTTCCGCAGGCCAGACACCTACTTTCGCCGACCTCGGCGTACACCCTGTCCTCGTCGACGCCCTCGCGGCGGGCGGGATCAACAGCCCCTTCCCGATCCAGACAGCCACCTTGCCCGACTCACTCGCGGGACGTGACGTCCTCGGGCGCGGTCGCACGGGCTCAGGCAAGACCTACGCCTTCGCGCTTCCGATGCTGTCTCGGCTCGCGGCCAACCCCAGCAAGCGCCGTCCCAGCCACCCGCGCGCGCTGATCTTGGCGCCGACCCGTGAGCTTGCGAGCCAGATCGACGCCGCGATGGCGCCGCTGGCCAAGGCGCTGGGGCTGCGGACCCTCACCGTCTTCGGTGGAGTCGGCGCCCAGCCACAGATCAACGCCCTCCGCAGCGGTGTCGACATCGTGATTGCCTGCCCCGGCCGGCTCGCCGACCACCTGCAGAGCGGCCACGTCAACCTCGGCAGCATCGAGATCACCGTGATCGACGAAGCCGACCACATGGCTGACCTCGGTTTCCTCCCCGTCGTACGACGGCTGCTCGACAAGACGCCGAAGGCTGGACAGCGGATGCTGTTCTCCGCGACCCTCGACGGTGGCGTCGACGTCCTCGTGAAGCGGTTCATGACCAACCCCGTCACCCACAGCGTCGACTCTGCGCAGTCGCCCGTTGAGCTGATGTCGCACCACGTCTTGCACGTGAGCCACGACTCACGCCTTCAGGTGCTGGTCGACCTGACCTCGGCGCCTGGACGCACCCTGGTCTTCACCCGCACCAAGCACGGCGCCAAGTTGCTGGCGCGCAAACTCACTGCTGCGGGAGTGCCCGCTGTTGAGCTGCACGGCAACCTGTCTCAGGGCGCTCGGACCAGAAACCTGATGTCCTTCTCCAACGGCTCTTCGAAGACGTTGGTGGCCACCGACATCGCAGCCCGAGGCATCCACGTCGACGACATCGGACTTGTCGTCCACGCCGACCCACCGGTCGAGCACAAGGCGTACCTGCACCGTTCCGGACGCACGGCTCGCGCCGGCAACTCCGGCACCGTGGTGACCCTGATGACGGACGCGCAGGTGGGCGACGTGCGCACGTTGACTCGCAAGGCCGGCATCAAACCGACCATCACCCGGCTGAGCGGCGGGCACCCGTTGCTCGGCGAGATTGCCCCGGGCGACCGGGTTCTCGTCATTCCGCCCCCTGGCTCGGCTACCGCGTCGTCCCGCGACTCGCGGGGAGGAGGCGGCGGTCGTTCGCGCGGCGTCTCGGCGGGCGGCTCCAGACGTCGTACGTCGTCTGGGCGAGGACGCTCCGGCGACGGAGCCTCCGCAGGCAAGCGGTCGCAACCACCGCGACGCAGCCGCAATGGAGCCGCATCCGCTTCGGTGGGTTCGAACAGCTCCGGAAGCGCAGCGTCGTTCTCCTCGGCGAACCGTGGCGGTAGTCGCCGCCGCGGTCGCTGAGCACGCCTAGGCCATAACTCGTTGGTGATTCAGCGGGTGAGGTTGCGATGATGGCTGACATGTCGGCTCATCTGCTCTCCATCAACGTCGGCACTCCGATCGACGCAGAGTGGGCCGGCAGCCTCAAACGGACGGCCATCATCAAGCACTCGGTGCCCGGCCCGGTGCGGGTCGAGCCGTTGGGCGTCGACGGTGACCAGGTGGCCGACACGAAAGACCACGGCGGCGTCTACCAGGCCGTGTACGCGTTTGCTCGCGAGGACCTCGATCTCTGGAGCGAACGGCTCCAGCAACCGATCGCGAACGGGCAGTTTGGTGAGAACCTCACCACCAGCGGCATCGACATCAACGAGGCACTCCTCGGAGAGCACTGGCGGATCGGCACCACGGTGCTCGAGGTGGCCGAGGTGCGCATCCCGTGCAGCGTCTTCAAGAACTGGATGGGGCTCTCGGGCTTCGACAGCGAGCGGTGGGAGAAGCGATTCACGGCTGAGGCCCGGCCGGGTCCCTACCTGCGAGTCATCGAGCCGGGAGAGATCACCCAAGGCGACGAGCTCACCGTCGTACACCAGCCAGACCATGACGTGACGGTGTCGACGATGTTCAGAGCGTTTACGACCGAGAGGTCACTGATGCCGCGGTTGCTGGATATCGGCGAGTCGCTGGCCCCCAAGGCCCGCGCGGCGGTCGAGAGGTACCTCGCCCGGCAACAACAGACCACGGCCTAGATGAACTCTGGGTGACATGCCTTCCGCTGGCGAGGGTCGGTCGCCTAGCGTCGGGCTCGTCCGCCCCCGAGAGAGGCAACTGCCGTGGCTAAGTACGAACTCACATGTGCCAGTCGCGAATCCTGTGAGCACGGTGGTCACATCGTCCTCGTCGGACTCCGGCACAAGGAAGACCTGCAGCAGGTGGGTATTCCGGTCGCCAGGTTGATGCTGAGCTCGGGCGACTTCCTCTACGCGACGCGTCCGGATGAAGAGAAGCGCATCGGACTGCAAAAGGGTCGATGCGAGTGCGGGGCCAAGACCATCCGAACGGAGACGGAAGACGCCGCGGTCCTGGACGACCTCGCTCCGTGCCCCTGAAGCCAGCCGCGACTCGGGTCGGCACTTCTCTGCCTCGCAGCGTTCTTCTGACGACCGCGTCAAAACATCCACGTTGACCTACCGCTCGGTAGACGGGTGATCTACGGTTCTCTGCATGGTGGATCTCTCGGAAGCCCAGTCGACCGTTGCCAACCGGGTCGCGTCGGTGGGACGGATGTTCTTCGACCGCGTTGCCGCCACACCTGACCGAGAGGCCTACCGCCATCCCGTCGGCGACGGCTGGAAATCCGTCACGTGGGGCGAGACTGGCGATCAGGTGACCAAGATTGCCGCAGGTCTCATCGCGCTCGGAGTCCAGCCTGAGCAGCGGGTGGCGATCGCTTCAGGAACCCGCTACGAGTGGATCCTGGCTGACCTGGCCATCATGTCGGCCGGAGCGGCCACCACGACGGTGTATCCGTCGTCGATGGCCGAGGACGTCTCCTACATCCTCGGTGACTCCGACTCCCATGTCGTCTTTGCCGAGGACGACACCCAGATCGCCAAACTTCGTGCGCAGCGAGCCGACCTGCCGGCGTTGACCAAGGTCGTCACGTTCGACGGCACCGCCGACGGTGATTGGGTGATCACGCTCGACGACCTCGAGCGGCTGGGCAGCGACCTGCTCGCCGAGCGAGGCGGCGCGGTCATGGACCGCGTCGACGGCACAGACGCCGACAACCTCGCCACCTTGATCTACACCTCGGGAACGACGGGAAGGCCCAAGGGCGTGCGGCTTCGCCACTCCGCTTGGACCTATGAGGGCGTCGCCGTGCAGGTGCAAGGCATCTTGTCGATCGACGACGTGCAGTACCTGTGGCTGCCGCTGGCCCATTCGTTCGGCAAGGTGCTGCTGACGACGCAGCTCGCGATCGGCTTCCCCACTGCTGTAGATGGCCGGGTCGAGAAGATCATCGAAAACCTGGCCGTGATCCAACCGACGTTCATGGGCGCTGCACCACGCATCTTCGAGAAGGCGCACGGACGGATCGCCACGATGACGGCGGACGAAGGCGGGCTGAAAAAGAAGATCTTCGACCAGGCGTTCAAGGTGGGTCTCGAGGTCTCACGGCGCACTCTGGCGGGAGAGTCGGTTCCGCCACACCTCAAGGCTCAGTATGCGGTCTACGACAAGCTGGTGTTCTCCAAGATCCGGGCACGTTTTGGTGGCCGGGTGAGGTTCTTCGTCTCCGGCGCCGCTGCCCTCAACCGCGATATCGCCGAGTGGTTCCACGCGGCCGGCATCCTGATCTTGGAGGGGTACGGCCTCACCGAGACCTCAGCCGGCACCTGCGTCAACCGGCCGACCAACTACAAGTTCGGCTCGGTGGGACTTCCCTTCGAGGGAACCGAGATCAAGATCGCCCCAGACGGAGAGGTGCTCATCAAGGGCCCCGGGGTGATGGATGGCTATCACAACCTCGACAAGGCAACCCACGAATCACTGAACGACGGTTGGTTCCACACCGGTGACATCGGCGAAGTCGACAACGAGGGCTTCGTGCGCATCACCGACCGCAAGAAAGACCTCTTCAAGACCTCCGGCGGCAAGTACGTCGCCCCGCAGATCATCGAGGGTCAGTTCAAAGCGGTCTGCCCCTATGCCAGTCAGTTCGTCGTCCATGGCAACGAGCGCAACTTCGTCTCGGCGATCGTCACCCTCGACCCAGAAGCGATCGAGGGATGGGCCGCCCAGAACGGCCTCGGTGGCAAGGATTACGCCACGATCGTGTCGTCCGATGCGGCGCGGGCAATGGTGCAGGGCTACATCGACCAGCTCAACGCGAAGCTGAACCGATGGGAGACGATCAAGAAGTTCATCATCCTGGAGCGCGACCTGTCGGTTGAGGAGGGCGAGATCACGCCCAGCATGAAGGTGAAGCGCAAGGTCGTCGAGGAGCGCTACCGCAAGCAGCTCGACTCCCTCTACTCCTAACCGACTTGTCAGGCTGTCGTCGTGCTGGGACACGACGACAGCCTGACAAGTCCGTTTGGGAGGATGGGGCGGTGCCGTCCACGTTGCCCGAAGGTGAGCCCGCCCCGAGTGACGGGTCGCTGCCCTCTGAGGCACTGGGCGGCCTCGGCTCTCGACCGTTCTCGTTCTATGTGCACGTGCCGTTCTGCACGGTGCGCTGCGGATACTGCGACTTCAACACCTACACCGCGTCGGAGCTCGGTGAAGCTCGAGGGGCGTCCCGAGCGACGTACGCCGAAGCCGCGATCGACGAGATTCGGCTGGCCCGCAAGGTGTTGGGTGATCACGACGTTCCTGCTGACACCGTCTTCTTCGGAGGGGGTACGCCGACGCTGCTCCCGCCGGCCGACCTTGTCTCGGTGGTTGACACGATTCGTGACGAGTTCGGAGTCGCGCCAGATGCCGAGGTGACAACGGAGTCCAATCCCGACAGCGTCAGCCTTGCGGAGCTTGAGCTGTTGCGACGCGGCGGCATCAACCGCATCTCGTTCGGTATGCAATCCGCGGTGCCGTCCGTGCTGGCC
Organism: uncultured Actinomycetota bacterium; assembly: GCA_963746185.1. Lineage (GTDB taxonomy): Bacteria > Actinomycetota > Actinomycetes > Propionibacteriales > Nocardioidaceae > CAVVAE01. The sequence continues at coordinate 69,048 of CAVVAE010000004.1, read as the reverse complement.
GTGCTCGACCGCACCCACGATCCTGAGCGCGTGCCGCAGGTCGTCAGTTGGGCGCGGGAGGCCGGCTTCGACCAGATCAGTCTCGACCTCATCTACGGCACACCAGGGGAGTCGCTCGATCAGTGGCGAGAGAGCGTCGATGCGCTCGTGGGGATGGCACCTGACCACGTGAGCGCCTATGCCCTCATCGTCGAAGAGGGCACCGCACTGGCTCGGCGGATCAGCCGGGGCGAGATCGAGACGGCCGATGACGACGACCTGGCGGACAAGTACGAGCTGGCCGACGACACGTTGGCGGCCGCCGGATACGGCTGGTACGAAGTGTCGAACTGGGCGCGTGACGATGCGGCGCGGTGTCGCCATAACCTCGGCTACTGGACAGGCGGTGACTGGTGGGGCGTCGGTCCTGGCGCGCACTCGCATGTCGGCGGGGTGCGGTGGTGGAACGTCAAGCATCCGTCGGCGTACGCCGATCGCATCACGGCCGGGGTCAGTCCTGCCGCGGCGAGGGAGGTGCTCGACGACGAGACGCGGCGCATCGAGCGCGTCTTGCTCGAGGCCCGTCTCGTGACCGGGCTTCCCCTCGACGTGCTCGACTCTGCCGGTCGAGCTTCGGTGCCTCACCTGCTCACCGATGGCCTCATCGACCTTTTAGGGGAGCGGTTGGTGCTGACGCTTCGAGGCCGCCTGCTCGCCGACGCCGTCGTCCGAACTCTGCTCCCATAATGGCGGAAGTGGCGGAGTGGGCGGGACTCGAAGCGCCGTAAAAGAGCGCAGCGAAGGCGCGAGAGCCCGACCGCGCAGCCACGGCCGCCTGCAGGCGGCAAGCTGGGACGTCAGGTGGTGACGAAGTCGATCAGTTCCTCGATCGGGCCAAGCAACGACGGCTCCAGATCGGCGTACGAGCTGACCCTCGACAAGATGTGCTGCCACGCCCGGGCGATGTCGGCCTGGTCGCGATGCGGCCAACCAAGCTGCTGGCAGACGCCGTGCTTCCACGACACGTCACGGGGCACGGTCGGCCACTCGCGCACGCCAATCCGATCGGGTTTGACGGCCTGCCAGATGTCGATGAACGGGTGTCCCACGACCAATACGTGCTGGCCGACCGGGCTCTCCGCCACCGATGCAGCGATTCGGCTCTCCTTCGAGCCAGCCACCAGGTGGTCGACGAGCACGCCCACTCGGCGTTCCTGGTCTGGTTGGAACGCGCGCAGGTGGTCGGGAAGGTCGTCGACGCCTTCGAGGTACTCCACGACGACGCCCTCGATGCGCAGGTCGTCGCCCCAGACCCTCTCGACGAGCTCCGCGTCGTGGCGTCCTTCGACGTAGATGCGGCTGGCTTGGGCGACTCGCGCAGGAGCGTGGGGTAGGGCGACTGACCCGGACGCCGTACGCGTCTCACGTGGCGGAGCGGCGCGAGGAGGAGGTCGAAGGACCACTGGCTTGCCGTCGAGCAGAAAACCCGGGCCGAGAGGAAAGGTACGACGTTTGCCGCGTCGATCTTCGAGCTCCAGCGTGTCGAGGTCGCGGTCGACCCGGACGATCTCACCGCACCAGTCGGTCGTGACTTCCTCGACGACCAGCCCGAGTTCGGCCTCGATCGGGGTGGATCGGCCACGTTTCGGGGCACGCCAGTCGGACGCGAGCACGTCGGAGCCATAGCGGTCGGGGGCCATTGCCGGCCACGCTAATCGCCACAGTTGACCAGACGGTGCTGCAACGCCGTCGAGAGGGCAAACAACGTGCAGCGTGTCAGCGTCAGAGCAGGGGGAGCGAGGCGCTGCCCGCGGGAGGTTGGGCGGGCTGGCCCGCTAAGCGGCTGCCGGCCGCCTCCGCGTCGGCGGCGAGCTGGTCGTAGCCACGCGAGAGGGCGTACCGCAGCTGCTGAGCGGGATACGGCCAGCTGCTGCCACCGGCCTCGAGGGCATCGTCTCGGGACACGCCCTGAGAGAACAAGGAGTAGATCACCTGACCGACGTCGGCGATGTCGGCGCGCTGGTTCTGCACGAACGTCTTGTCGACCGGAGTTCCATGACCCGGCACCACCACAGACTTCTCCGTCAGCATCCCGATCATCAGGTCGAGCGAGCCACCCCACTCCAGCGGGAAGCAGTCCGCGCCGAATGCCGGATCAGCGGACTGTTCGATCAGGTCGCCTCCGAAGACCACGTCGACGTCGCCGACGCGCAACACCAGGTCGCCGTTGGTGTGACCGCGGCCAGGGTGCGCCAGCTCGACGTAACGGTCTCCCAGGTCGATCGTGGACACGGAAGAGAACGTGACGTCGGGCAGCCGGTATTCGCTGGCCACCACCGCGTCCAGCACCTCTGACGTGATGGCCGGGTAGTCGGGGTCGACGGAGGGGTCGGCGCGGATGCGGTCCTTCACCCGTTCACCTGCAGACACCATCTCGGCCGCAGCGTTCTCGTGGGCGTGGATCGTCGCACCCTCGAACGCCACGTTGCCGAGTGCGTGGTCGAAGTGCTGGTGGGTGTTGACCACCCAGCGAATCTCCGCGTGAGGCGCTAACCGTTGTACGTCGTCACGGAGTTCCGCCCCGTGCACGTTGCTGGCTCTGGTGTCGATGACGAGTACGCCGCCTGACGCCACGACCAGGCCGATCGTGGTATCCCACTGCGGGTAGCGGCCGACGAAGACGCGTTCGGCCACCTCGGTGAAGCCGCCGCCGGCGGCATAGCTCGGTCGCTCAGCACCCATGGGGGCAGACTAGTCCGGTCGCCAAACGAGCTATCCGGGCGCCGGAGGCCCAACCACGCAGTGCCCAACCCGATGATCTGCGGCGCGACGATCCGGGTGAAACAGGCGCGACCTAGTAGGATTGGCACTCCAGAAAGTAGAGTGCCAGCCTGCCCTGATAGGGCTGAGCCGGCCATGTCGTGACGAGGAGGCGAGCCATGCTGGACGACCGCAAGCTCGACGTCCTCCGCGCGATCGTGGAGGACTACGTCAGCACCCAGGAGCCGGTCGGTTCCAAGGCGCTGGTCGAGCGGCACAGCCTCGGCGTCTCACCTGCCACCGTGCGCAACGACATGGCGATCCTCGAAGAAGAGGGGTTCATCACTCAGCCGCACACCAGTGCGGGGCGGATCCCTACCGACAAGGGCTACCGGCTTTTCGTCGACAAGCTCACCAGCATCAAGCCACTCACCGCCGCCGAGAAGCGCGCCATCGCGACGTTCCTGCAGGGCGCCGTCGACCTCGATGACGTCGTACACCGGAGTGTCCGGCTGTTGGCTCAGCTCACCCAGCAGGTCGCGATCGTGCAGTATCCGACGTTGGCCCGCTCGACGGTGCGGCACGTCGAGGTCGTCACGCTCACCAGTTCTCGGCTGCTGCTTGTGCTGATCACCAGCACCGGGCGGGTCGAGCAGCGCGTCGTCGAGCTGCCCCGCACGATCGACGACGACGTCATCGCAGAGCTTCGTGCGCACCTCAACACTGCCGTGGTGGGTCAACGGCTCCCCGATGCTGCCGCTCGGGTGGCGTCCCTGCACGAGAAGTTCCACCAAGACGACAAGGCAGTGGTCACCCAGATCATCGCCGTCTTCGCGCAGGCGGTGGCCGACGACCGCACCGACGAGAAGGTCGCGATCGGCGGCACCGCCAACCTGGTGCGTTTCGGTGAGGACTTCGACCGTTCGATCCAGCCCTTGCTCGAAGCTCTCGAAGAGCACGTGGTGCTGTTGCGGCTGCTCGGCGAAGCCACGAGCCCGAGTCTGGTGACGGTGCGCATCGGCCACGAAGTGCCGCACGAGCAGCTGGTCGCCGCCTCGGTCGTCGCCAGCAGCTACGGCCCTGACGACCAGTCCCTGGCTACGCTCGGCATCGTCGGCCCGACCCGGATGGACTATCCCGGGTCGATGGCCTCGGTCAACGCCGTCGCCCGCTACGTCAGCCAGATTTTGGCCGACTCCTAGTCCACCGTCCCTCAACGAATGCCGGAGTATGTCCCAAGATCTCTATGAAGTCCTCGGTGTCTCGCGCGACGCGACTCCTGAGGAGATCAAGAAGGCCTACCGCAAGCTGGCCCGCCAGCTGCACCCTGACGTCAACCCTGACGAGGTCACCCAGGACCGTTTCAAGGAAGTGACGCGGGCGTACGACGTGTTGAGCGACCCGAAAAAGCGCGAGATGTACGACCTCGGGGGTGATCCGTTCTCGGCGGCCGGCGGCGGCACCGGCTTCGGGCAGGGCTTCTCGTTCACCGACATCATGGACGCGTTCTTCGGTCAGAGCGCCGGGACTCGCGGCCCGCGTCCTCGCGTCCGGCGCGGTCAGGACGCGCTGATCCGCCTCCAGCTTGACCTTGCCGAAGCGGCCTTCGGAGCCCCGAAGGAGCTCAAGGTCGACACCGCCGTGACGTGCTCACTCTGCAGCGGAGCAGGCACGGCGCCCGGGACGACCACAGCACCGTGCACGACCTGCGCCGGACGTGGCGAGATCAGCCATGTGCAGCGCTCCTTCCTCGGCGAAGTCCGGACGATGCGACCGTGCCCGACCTGTCGAGGCTTCGGCACGGTGATCCCTGATCCTTGTTCCGAATGCTCCGGTGACGGCCGGGTGCGCGCTCGACGGGCGATCAACGTCAAGGTCCCGGCTGGTGTCGACACAGGCACCCGGATCCAGCTCTCCGGCGAGGGCGAGGTCGGCGCGGGTGGTGGTCCTGCGGGCGACCTATACGTCGAGATCGACGTCAAGCCGCATCCTGTCTTCAGCCGGCATGGTGACGACCTGATGTGCACGATCACGTTGCCCATGACCGCGGCGGCGTTGGGTACGACGATCGAGCTGCCGACCCTCGAGGCCGACGTGACCGACAACGACTCGAGCGATGTCGAGCGCAGCATGACGTTCGATATCAGGGCGGGCATCCAGTCCGGCGAGCAGCTCGTGATGCGCGGCAGGGGAGTCCCGCGGCTGCGAGGGACGGGCCGAGGCGACCTCGTGACGACGGTGGTCGTCGAGACTCCGACCCGCCTCGACGAGCAGCAAACCGAGCTCCTCAAACAGCTGGCCGCTGTGCGCGACGAGGAGAACCCGGTCGCCTCGGTCGAGGAGAACCGCTCCAAGGGAGTCTTCGGTCGTTTCCGCGACGCCTTCAGAGCGCCCTAGCCGACTTGTCAGAAGTAGGTAGGGCAATAGCCCTCTGTACTTCTGACAAGTCGGTGAAAGAGTGGCGGTCATGACGCTTCCGGTGTTCGTCGTCTCTGCTGACGCTCTGCGGGCTGACCACATCACTTTGGACGGCGACGAGGGCCGGCATGCTGTGGTGGTCAAGCGCATCCGCGTTGGTGAAGCGATCATGCTGACTGACGGAGCCGGCAACGGCGCGGAGTGCGTCGTCACGACCGTGTCAAAGGCTTCGCTCGAGGCCGAAGTGCGGGTACGACGTGAGGAGCCGGTCGCCGTACCCCGCCTCGTCGTCGTCCAGGCGATCCCCAAGGGAGACCATGCCGAGCGCGCCGTCGACCTCGTCACCGAGGTCGGTGCCGACGTGATCGTGCCGTGGTCGGCTGCGCGCAACATCGTCAGCTGGAAGGGCGCGCGCGGCCAAAAAGCCTTACAGCGTTGGCGATCCACGGCGAAGGCTGCGGCCAAGCAGTCTCGGCGGCTGCGCTTTCCGGACGTGACGGAGGTGCACACGACCGATGACATCGTGCGGCTGGTCGAGCAGGCGGCTGTGGCGTTCGTGCTTCATGAGACGGGCGAGCAGCCTTTGAACCAGGTTGACCTCCCGGACGAGGGTGACGTCGTCCTGGTCGTCGGTCCCGAAGGCGGAATCACTGACGAGGAGCTGGACACCTTGGACGCAGCAGGAGCCGAGCCAGTTCGGCTCGGCCCCTCGGTACTGCGGTCATCGTCGGCGGGTGTGGTGGCGGCCGCCATCGTCCTTAGCCGCACCTCCCGCTGGTCTTAACCCACTTGTCATAAGTAGGTAGGGCCATAGCCCGATGTACTTCTGACAACTCGGTTTATTCGACGGTGAAGGTCTTGTCGTCCACGTTGCCGGGCTTGCCGTCCTCCGGGCTGAACTCGAGGCACCGGACCGTGTAGCTGCCGGAGTCGAGTTCACCGAGCTCGATTCGGGCCGGCGTCCACTCGCCCATCGACGTGGTGACGAATCCCTCGTCGACCTTGGCCCCGGATGAGTCGAGTAGCTGCCAGTTGACGTTCCCCTCGAAGACGTTCCCGGACACCGTCAGCGAGACCCGACGGTTTTTGATCGACTGTCCGTCGGTGAGGTCGTCGATGGAGATAAAGGCTCGCACGTCGTCGTCGGACTTCACCGTCGTGGGGAGCTGGACACCGAAAGCGCTTTGCACCGGGTCGCCGTTGTAGGTCAGCGTCGCGCTGTCACCGGGCTGACCGTCCGCCGTGCGGAACAGCGCCTGGAGCGCGAGCATCTGCGCTTGCGGAGGCAACGACGGGTCCACTGCCTCCAGACCGCCCTCGGGTCCGGTCAGGTCGACCTGGATCGAGTTGTTGGACGCCGCGATTCCGCCGACGTCGAGGTCGTTCGGCCACCCGGTCTGGTAGTCGGGGTCGGCTGGCTGCTCGGTGAGGAAGTAGCGGACGGCCAGCAATTCAGGATCTGTGTCGGTTGCGTCATCGACGATCTGCATCTCCGTCTGCAGCCGGTAACCGTTTTCGGCTGCGCCGAGGTAGGTCATCGCAAGGACTGGGGTGACAGGCTCGGTCACCGGCTGGTCGGTTTGCTGTGCCTGCGTCGGGCCGCCACTGGCGGGACCGGTGCTGCTCGGGTCGTTGGAGTCGCCGATGATGACGACACCCGCGATGACGGCGGCAGTCGCGGCCGCGGTGCCCACCCCGGCGTACACCCAGGATCGGCGTGGTGAGCGGCTCGGCGTCGTGCGCTGCTGGATGGCCTGAAGTGCACCGGGATCGGGGTTAACCATGTCGGCCTCCTCGTGAAGTGCCTGCGAGAGCAGTTCGGCCGTGCGGTCCTGGCCGTCGCTCGGGTTGTCGGTGCTCATCGGTGCTCCTCCAGCGTCGTACGGAGCTTGTGCATGCCCCGCGAAGCGTGACTCTTGACGGCGCCTCGGCTGATGCCGAGGGTGGCCGCGATAGCGGATTCAGTGAGGTCGCTGTAGTAGCGCAGCACCAGGACCTCGCGTTGCCTGGTCGGCAACTGGTGCAGTGCGTCGATGACCCGGGCGCGTGTCTCGCCGGTCATCGCTTGTTCCTCGGCGCTCTCGGCGTCGTCGATCTGGTGGGGCAGGTGTTTGACGACGACCTGGTGGTGTCGGCTGGCTGACCTGGCGCGGTTGACCACGGTCTGGCGGAGATAGCCGAGCGCCTTGTCGGGCTCCTTCAGCCGCCGCCACTTGTCGTGCAACGCGACGAATGAGTCCTGCACGATCTCCTCGGCCTCACCGCTGTGTCGGACGAGCAGCGAGGCCAGCCGGACCAAAGACGTGTAATGCGCCGCATAGAGATGGGTCACGGCGTCGTCCGCGTCCCACCGTGGCGCTGACGCCATCGTCGTACCTCTCAGGGTGGTGGTCTCCGCGAGCCCCGGAAGCCCCGATAGCGTGGTCATACCCGAGACACGCGCTGGCTCGTGGTCCGGTTTACCCGGTCGGTTCCATGATCGTCGTACGACGCCAGGATCGTGAGGACCAACACGGCGGGTGATGTCCCGCTGAGCGGTGAGAGAAGTGGCCACTCAAGCGTGAGAATGTGGACAGTCAACGGCAGAAAGGGAATCCATGGAGACCGACGCGTCCTGTCTGTTCTGCAAGATCATCTCCGGAGACGTGCCGTCTGACCAAGTTGCTGAGACCGACCTGGCTTTGGCTTTCCGCGACGTCAACCCCCAGGCACCCACGCATGTGCTGGTGATCCCGAAGACCCACGTGCCGACGTTGCCCGAGCTCGCCGAGACACACGCGGAGTCGGCGATCGACGTCCTCACGTTGGCGCGCAAGGTGGCACAGGACGAAGGCGTGGGCGAGGGCTATCGGCTGGCCTGCAACAACGGTGCCGCCGCCCAGCAAACCGTGTTCCACGCCCATGTGCACGTGCTCGGTGGCCGCGAGTTCACCTGGCCACCGGGGTGAGCAACGCCCGCGACAAGCCGCGCTCGCTCGTAGGTCATCGTGGCTCTGACCTGGGCGTTACGCCAAATCAACGTGAATCGGGCTGCGGTTTGCCCGTAGCATGGTCTGCACGATGACAGACGACCCCATGCCACGACACACGATCGTGATTCCCAACAGCGTGCCCGTCGTTGCCGTGCTTGGGCCAGGCGACGAATTCCTCACCATCATCGAACGCGAGTTCAAGGCCGATATCCACGCGCGCGGCAACGAGATCACGCTCGCCGGCGACCGCGGAGAAGTCGCGCTTATCGAGCGCCTCATCGACGAGCTCGTCACGATGGTCCGCACCGGACAAGGCCTGACCGGCGAGACCGTAGAGCGGGTCATCGCCATGCTGCGCACCGAGACGCAAGAGCGACCTGCCGATGTCCTCACGCTCAACATCCTGAGCAATCGCGGCCGCACCATCCGCCCGAAGACGCTGAACCAGAAGCGGTACGTCGACGCGATCGACAAGCACACCGTCGTCTTCAGCATCGGCCCGGCCGGAACCGGAAAGACCTATCTCGCGATGGCGAAGGCCGTCCAGGCGCTGCAGGCCAAACAGGTCAACCGCATCATCCTCACCCGCCCAGCAGTCGAGGCGGGCGAGCGACTCGGCTACCTGCCCGGCACGCTGAGCGAGAAGATCGACCCCTATCTGCGGCCGCTCTACGACGCTCTGCACGACATGCTCGACCCCGAGACGATCCCCAAGCTGCTGACCGCCGGCACGATCGAGGTGGCCCCGCTGGCCTACATGCGTGGGCGGAGCCTCAACGACGCGTTCATCATCCTCGACGAGGCGCAGAACACCTCGCCGGAGCAGATGAAGATGTTCCTGACCAGACTCGGGTTCGGCTCGAAGATGGTCGTCACGGGAGACGTCACGCAGATTGACCTGCCGTCGGGGACGAAGAGTGGGCTGCGGGTCGTACGCGACATCCTCGACAACATCAAGGACATCACCTTCTGCCAGCTCAACGCCCAAGACGTCGTACGTCATCGACTCGTGGGCAAGATCGTGGACGCCTACGACACCTACGAGGCCGCCCGCAGCCAGGGACCCACCTCGGTGATCGAGGGCCGGTGACTAACCACTTGTGAGCGTCGAGGTGCTCAACGAGTCGGGTGTCGATCTCGACGTCGCCGAGTTCGCCAAGCTTGCCCGCTTCACGTTGGGCCGCATGCGCGTACATCCCGAAGCCGAGCTCTGCCTGCGCCTCGTCGACGAGCCCACCATCACGGAGTACAACCGGCGGTGGATGGAGAAGGACGGCCCGACCGACGTGTTGTCCTTCCCCATGGACGAGTTGCGGCCCGGCCGGGAAGGTGAGGCCGAGATGGAGGGCATCCTCGGTGACATGCTGCTCTGCCCGCAGTACGCCGCTGAACAGGCTCCGGCGTTCTCGCGCAGCGTCGATGACGAGATGCACCTGCTGACGATCCACGGCATCTTGCACCTGCTCGGCTATGACCACGCCGAGCCAGATGAGGAGCGGGAGATGTTCGCGCTGCAGGCCCGGTTGCTGGCCGAGTGGCTCGGCGTCAGAAGCGGTGACGAGGTCGAATGAGCCAAACCGACGTGACCCTGCTCGCGATCGCAGCCGTGCTCGTCGCCTTCGGCGGGATCCTGGCCAGTGCCGACGCGGCGTTGTCGTCGATCTCGAAGGTGCGGGCGGAGGAGCTGGTCCGTGACCGCCGTGTCGGTGCCAAACACCTCCACACGATCGTCAGCGACGCGCCACGCTTCCTCAACACGGCGCTGCTTCTCCGCATCCTCTGCGAGACGACGGCGACGGTGCTGGTGACACTGGTGGTCGTCGATCTGCTCGACCCCACCTGGCTGCAAGTGCTGACGGCTGCAGGGACGATGCTCGTGGTGTCCTACATCGCAGTCGGAGTCGGGCCGCGCACGATCGGGCGGCAGCATGCCGAGCGCGTCGGGTTGATGACGGCGCCGCCCATCGCTGCCCTCACCGCCGTACTCGGACCGATTCCGCAGCTGCTGATCCTGATCGGTAACGCGATCACACCCGGCCGCGGATTTCGTGAAGGGCCGTTCGCCACTGAGGCGGAGCTACGCGAACTCGTCAACCTCGCCGAGGCGTCGCGTGTCATCGAGTCCGACGAGAGCCGGATGATCCACTCGGTGTTCGAGCTCAGCGACACGTTGGTGCGCGAAGTGATGGTGCCGCGCACTGACATGGTGTTCATCGAGCGCTACAAAACCCTGCGACAGATGATGTCGTTGGCGCTTCGCAGCGGCTTTTCGCGCATCCCGGTCATTGGTGAGGACCTCGACGACGTGATCGGATTTGCTTACCTCAAGGACGTCACGAAGCGGGTCTTCGACAGGCATGAGGCCGAGACCACGGAGCGGATCGAGACCGTGATCCGACCGGCGTTCTTCGTCCCCGACTCCAAACCTGCTGACGAGCTGATGCGTGACATGCAGGCCAAGCGCATGCACGTCGCGATCGTGGTCGACGAGTACGGCGGGACAGCCGGCCTCGTCACCATCGAAGACCTTCTCGAGGAGATCGTCGGAGAGATCACCGACGAGTACGACGTCGAGCCTGTCGAGGTGGAACAGCTCACGAACGGCGCCGTGCGCGTCAGCTCGAGGATGCCGATCGACGAGCTCGGCGATCTGTTCGACGTCGAGCTTGACGACGAGGACGTCGAGACCGTCGGTGGGCTGATGGCCAAACACCTCGGCAAGGTGCCGATCCCGGGCGCCGAGGTGGTCTGTGAGGGACTGCACTTCCAGGCAGAGGAGCTAGCCGGACGACGCAACAAGGTGGTCACCGTGGTGGTGAGCCGCCTCGGCAGTCGCGATTCTCATGACGACACGGCTCAGCAGGCCGAAGTGGAGACGGACTCCGACGTCCTCGGCTGACCCTTCTAGGCTGACGTCATGCCCGCTGAGCTAGCCGATCCCGAAGACGCCAAGCTGTTGACACTGGCGCGCGCCAACCGCGCACGCGCGGAGTCCTTGGAGGGGGCCGCTGTGCGCGACACCGACGGACGCACCTACAGCGCCACGAACGTCGACCTCCCCTCGTTGCAGCTGACCGCGCTGCAGGTCGCCGTGGCGATGGCGATCAGCAGTGGGGTCAAGGGCCTCGAAGCCGCACTCGTCGTCACCGACGCTCTCTTGATTCTCGAGGCCGACATCTCGACGGTGCGGGACTTCGCTGGCACGGGTGTGCAGATCTATCGGGCAGACACCGACGGGGCAGTCGTCGACTCGGTCACTACCTGACTCGCTGAGACGCACTGACGCGGTTGGTATCTCAGGACCGTTGGCGGCCTCCTACGAGTATTCGGTTCGAGCACCGCAACCCAAGGAGACCAACCCACATGACGTCACCCCTGCGCAGCATCTTGAAGCGATTCCATCGCCCCCGACACGCGACCATCGTGGCTTACATCGCCCTGATGCTCGCCTCGGCCGTTCCTGCCTCCGCCGCGTTGAACGTGCGCAGCGCTGACATCGTGGACGGCCAGGTCAAGCAAGCCGACATCGGCAACAACGCAGTCAACGCCTCGAAGGTGGCGGCAAACAGTCTCACCGGCGCCGACATCGACGAGTCGACGCTGCTGGCCACGCGCGTCTCGAACAAGCTCCGAGGAAACCTGGTGGTGTCCGCGCCGCAGGGTCCGGCGTCCAGCCCCTATCCCTTGACTGGCGATGATTACAACCAGCCGGCCGGAAGCAGTGAGCTGTACCTCGGTTCGTTGCGGGTGGCATTCCCCCCTGGCTGCGATCCGGAAGCCGGATTCCGCTCCGCGACGGTGGAGATCTTCGTCAACGGCAGCTCGGTCGGAATCGGAACGGTCACTGACCAGGGAACAGGCTCCGCAACCGCGACCAGCGTCTTCCTCACCCTTGGCGGCGGCTTCGCCACCGATGATGCGGCCAACCGAAGCGTGGCCGCCCAGGTGTCGAGCAGTTGCGATCAGGCGACGTCCACCGACGTGCCGGACGTCACCTCGCTGAGGCTCGACGTCGCTCGTTTCCGCTGATCACATGCCCACCGATGGGGTACGACGGCCACGTGCGCGTCGTACCCCATCATTTGGGTAACCCTGCCGAGGTAGGAAACAATCGTCGGCGTGAGCTCTCCCGAAGCCCCGACGTTCCGCAGCGGCTTCGCCAGCCTGGTCGGACGTCCCAACGCAGGAAAGTCCACGCTCACCAACGCTTTGGTCGGCACGAAGGTCGCCATCACCTCGTCACGGCCGCAGACGACGAGACATGCGATCAGGGGCATCGTGCACCGGCCCGATGCGCAGCTCATCCTCGTCGACACTCCTGGTCTCCACAAACCTCGCACCCTCCTCGGCGAACGGCTCAACGATCTGGTGAAGACCACCTGGGCCGAGGTCGACGTGACGGCGGTCTGCCTGCCCGCGAGTGACCCGATCGGCCCGGGCGACCGGTTCTTGGTCAGCGAGCTTGCCAAGGTCAAACGCACGCCCAAGGTGGCCGTCGCCACGAAGAGCGACCTCGTCTCGTCGGAGCGGATGGCAGGACACCTGCTCGAGATCACCCGCCTCGGTGAGGCTGTCGGGATCGACTGGGCCGAGATCGTGCCGGTGTCGGCGGTCGCCGGCGACCAGGTCGAGCTGCTTCGTGACCTGCTGATCGCCCAGCTGCCTGAAGGCATGCCGCTCTATCTGGAGGGCGAGCTCACCGACGAGCCGGAGGCGACGTTGGTGGCCGAGTTGATCCGGGAAGCGGCGCTCGAAGGTGTCCGTGACGAGCTGCCGCACTCGATCGCCGTCGTGGTCGAGGAGATGGGCCTGCGTCCGGATCGCCCAGAAGACAAGCCGCTGCTCGACATCCACGCGAACCTCTATATCGAGCGCACGAGCCAGAAGCCAATCATCATCGGCCGTCAAGGCGCCCGCCTCAAAGACGTCGGATCGAAGGCGCGTCGCCAGATCGAGGCGCTTCTCGGTACGCCGGTCTACCTCGACCTGCGGGTCAAGGTGGCCAAGGACTGGCAGCGTGATCCGAAACAGTTACGCCGCCTCGGCTTCTAACCCACTTGTGAGGGTCCAGTCGTGCCCCGACACGACTCCACCCTGACAAGTCAGATGGGTGGGAGTCCGTCCCCTCGGGTGTCGAGCGCCCAGCAGGTGGTGTCGTGTGAGCCGGACTTCCACGACGCCCGAGTCGGGTAGTAGTAGTAATAGTTGAGCGTCTCGGGCACGTACTCCTGGAATGTGCTCTCGCAGAACTGTTGGCTCCTGGTCCGCAGCGTTTTGCTGCCGGGGAACTCCGCATTCGGACCCCCGAGGCTGATCGCCTCCGGGATGAGCTCGGCCTGGTGAGACTCGCGGCACGACGTGAAGTGCACGGCGAGGCTGACCTTGGGCCAGTGCTTGACGCAGCCGCGATAAGCGTCGGGAACTGAGCCCGACAGCACTCCCTTGACGCTGCCCTTGCGAGGGAGCCCGACGTCGCGGTTGTAGCTGGACCTCTCGATGGCGTCACAGCGAATCCACCGGTGCCCCGCAGTGACCTGTGCGTCACTGGGCAACATGATGACCAGTCCCAGGGTGGACACCGTTGGGGCATCTCCGACGTACGTCTTGAACCGCGGCTGACAGCTGCGCCAGGCCTTGTCGATGACGCCGGAGTCGGGTGAGTCGCCGACGGCAAAGACTGCAACCGTCTCTGCGGTGTGAGATGAGTTGCAGGCCACAGGCGAGCTGCCGTCGCGTTGCTGGTTGAACGCGACGTTGCCGGTGTCGTAGCAGTTTCCGACCTTGGGTTTGCCCGCCACCTGGGGCTTGGCGGTGGTCGTCTCCGTTGCCGGCGATGGATCGGGCGTCGGCTCCGACGTCGTGGGTGGACTCGTCGGATCGCTCGGCTGTGTCATGGTCGATGACGTGGACTCATCTGGCCCGGTCTCTGCGACGTCTTGGGCGCTGCCACATGCCGCGAGCAGAAACGCCGACACGGCGAGCGCGGCGACCTGAATGCCTCCGACGAGTTTCTCCACGGCGACGATTATGCCCTCGACAAGGTCTGGCCGCCGCGATGGTCGTATCAGCCGGAAGTTTTGTTCCAGCAGTAGCCGAAGCGCTGCCCGTTGTCCCAGTCCTCGCTGGAGGGATAGGTCCAGGCATAGGAGTACCCGCCTCCGACGCCGAGCAGGTCGGAAACGAAGTCATCGCAGCGTTGGCTTCCGTCGTCCTTCGTGACGCTCTCACCGGGGTACGACGCATCTTCCGCGCCGAGCCGCAACGCCGCCACGGCTCGATAGGTGTGGCTCTGGTTGCACATCAGCAAGAGTCCCTCTGACGAGCCTGGATCACCGCGTGAACACAGCCCGAAGTCGTCGAGCGCGTCTGAGCTGGAGTTGAACTTCTCCAGCGGGCTCGGCAACTCGGCGAGGACGCGGTCGGACCGTAGCGCGATGACGTCGCACCTGATCCAGCGAGCACCGGCGTCGAAGCCCTCCTGCTCAGGAAGGAAGTAGGTCACAGACAGCCGGGAGAGGGTTCGAGTCGCCGTACTGCCCCCAATGAAAGGCGCGAACCGGGAGCGGCACTCGAGCGACGCTGCCTCCTGCACGGCGTCGTTTCCGATGTCGACACCGCTGAACGCGACGTCCTTCGGCAAGGTGGCGACGGCGAACGTGTAAGAGGTATGCGGCTGTGAGCACGATGATGGTTCGGTGCTGTTTGAATAGCGGTTGATGTCGCCAAAGGTCAGGTTGCGACACTGGTCCTCCTGTGGCGCCGGAGGTGGCTTGGCGGTCGACTCAGACGAGGAGGGCTTTCCGCTCGACGATTTGCCGCCCTGGCCGCCGCCGGGCTTGCCGCCAGCGGCCCCTTCTGCTGCCGGCTTCGACGTACTGCAGCCGGCCATCAGCGCTACGACGATGCCGAGGACGACCACGAGAGACGCGCGCAAGCGCCAGGCTTGCAGCGGAGTCGGGGACATTGCGCCCCACTGTAGTCAACGCCATCAAGCGAAACGGTGGGCCACGCCTCACGTGATGCCCGCAAAGTCCCGCCAGCGTCGGCTGCCAGTGGCAACTGTCAGAGGTGCAGCTGCAATGCCGTTCCTCGCGCGTTGACGAAACATCCGAGCCGCTCGTTGACGGCGATCATGTGGTCGTTCGATTCGGCGTTCCAGGTGTCGATGGTCGCCAGATCAGGCTGCTCCTCGTGCATCCAGAGAAGCATGCTGGCCTTGAGCCACATCCCGAGGCGATGGCCCCGGTGTGCATCGACCACGGTGGTGTCCTCCTGCATCGCAACGCCTGGCCGCAACGTGTCGACACACAGGATCGTGTGACCCGCCCAGTCGCCGCTGGGCTTGTGCCGAACCATCATCCGGTAGACCCGCTGTCCGCGTGCTGCCATCGCGGCCTCGTAGCGACGGATCCGTTCGACGGGGAAAGCGTCGGGGGTGAGGTCGATGTCGTCGAGGGGGGCGTCATTGATGGACTCGAACAGGCTGACCAGCTCCGGGAGCAATTCTTCAGGGGCCGCACCGTCAAGGCGCACCATCTCGTAGTCGCTCGCGTGCTTGCCGGCCTCGTCAGCCAACCCCTGGATCACCGAGTAGTCGATGTCTTTGGGCATCAGTCGACGTTGCGCCGTGGCCTGACCGATCTCGAAGCCGTACTCGAGGAGCAGCTTCTGCGCTGGCGTGTCTCGCATCGTGAAGGTGAGGAGCAGCGTTCGTCCGTTGGTATGGGTCTGCTCGACCTGCGCCTCCAAGAGTGCGCGACCGAGCCCCCGTCCCTGCTGGTCGGGGTGGACCGAGCAGAACGCGAGCGCCATGTGCTGGTTGTCCCAGGTGGGAAACTCCAACGAGGAAAAGCCGATGACATCGTGCTGGTCGTGCGCAAGCCACATCCGATCGAACGGGCGGTTGTCATGCGTGAACCTCGCCTGCGCAGCCAGGACCGGTCCGGTCGTCGGGGCGGTTGTGACGCCGGCGGCTGCAGCCGATGCGTTGAAGATCTCTGCACATCGGTCCGCGGTCGATTCGTCGAAGCTAAGCGGATCGATGAGCTCGATGGTCATGTGTCCATCCAACGACGGTTAAGCCTGGTCGGCAACATGGGCGCCGTCCACGTACGACGGGTGTCCCGCCGCCCCTGCGTCTCACGACCTGGGGAGCGGGAGGCCCGTCGCGTCGTACCGGTGTTAGCCTGAACTCACCATGATTTCTCTTGGGCGAGCACTGCTCCTTCGGTGCCGCGACGAGGTTCGCTGAGCCGGACCCCTCGTCGCGGAGCTGCTGCGTTCCCGGCGTCGAAGTACCTCCCATTCGAAAGCAGCCCTCATGGCCATCCAACCTCAGCAATCCAGCCGCATGCCGTTCGAGCGATACCGCGCCTTTCCGCCGATCGATCTCCCTGACCGCAGCTGGCCAGCCCGTTCGATCACCCAAGCCCCTCGCTGGCTCTCCACAGACCTGCGCGACGGCAACCAGGCCCTCATCGACCCGATGACGCCCGCGCGCAAGCTGCGCATGTTCGAGCTGCTCGTGCAGATGGGCTACAAGGAGATCGAAGTCGGTTTCCCGTCGGCGAGCCAGTTCGACTTCGGCTTCGTTCGTCAGCTCATCGAGAACGACCAGATCCCTGACGACGTGACGATCTCGGTCCTGACCCAAGCACGCGAGGACCTTATCGAGCGCACAGTGCAGAGTCTGGTCGGCGCCAAGCGCGCCAACGTTCACCTCTACAACGCGACCGCGCCCATGTTTCGACGGGTCGTGTTCGGGGTCGACCGGGACGAATGTCGGGCGATCGCCACCCGCGGCACCGAGATCGTCATGAAGTACGCCGAGGAGCTGCTGCAGGGTGTCGACTTCGGCTACCAGTACAGCCCGGAGATCTTCACCGACACCGAGCTCGAGTTCGCCGTCGAGGTGTGCGAGTCGGTGTCGGACGTCTGGCATCCCGAAGCCGGCCGCGAGATCATCCTCAACCTGCCGGCGACTGTCGAGATGGCGACGCCAAACGTGTACGCCGACCAGATCGAGTTCTTCAGCCGCAGCCTGACTCGGCGAGAGCACTCCGTCGTCTCCCTGCACCCCCACAATGACCGCGGCACCGCCGTGGCCGCGACCGAGCTGGCGTTGATGGCGGGAGGGGACCGGGTCGAGGGCTGCCTGTTCGGTCACGGTGAGCGCACCGGCAACGTCTGCCTCGTCACGCTGGCGATGAACCTGTTCAGCCAGGGCATCGACCCGATGGTCGACCTCTCCGACATCGACGAGGTCCGTCGCACTGTCGAGTACTGCACCCAACTGCCCGTCCACCCTCGCCACCCGTATGCCGGTGACCTGGTCTACACGGCGTTCTCGGGCTCACACCAGGACGCGATCAAGAAGGGCCTGGAGGATTTGGAGCGGCAAGCCCGCGACGCGGATCAGGCCGTCACCGAGGTGGCGTGGAAGGCCCCGTACCTGCCGATCGATCCCAAGGACGTGGGCCGCTCCTACGAAGCAGTCATCCGGGTCAACTCCCAGTCGGGCAAGGGCGGAGTGGCCTACATCCTCAAGGCGGAGCACAAGCTCGAGCTCCCGCGCCGGCTGCAGATCGAGTTCAGCCGGATCGTGCAGAACCTCACCGACTCCGAAGGTGGCGAGATCTCGCCCGAGGAGATCTGGGCGGCATTCACTGCGGAGTACCTCGACCGTCGTACCCCGCTTGACCTGAACTCCGTGCACACCTCGTCGGCGGCTGGAGAGCACGACTCGTTGACAGTCAACGTCTACGTCAATGGCGAGAATCGCACCCTGCACGGCTCCGGCAACGGGCCGATCGCGGCGTTCGTGTCGGCGATCAATGCCCTGCCCTCGGCATCGCCAGGACGCAGCGGGTACGACGTGCGGGTGCTCGATTACGCCGAGCACGCGCTGTCGGCCGGTGGCGACGCGACCGCGGCGGCGTACGTCGAATGCGCCGTGGGCGAGCAGGTGCTGTGGGGAGTCGGGTTCGACTCCAACATCGTTACCGCTTCGCTGCGAGCCGTGATCTCCGCCGTCAACCGCGCCACCTGACCTTCACCCCAAACCCACTTGTCAGGGTGTCGTCGTGCTCCAGCACGACCACACCCTGACAAGTCGGGTTCGCCGATCGGTGGAGGTGCACTCACCCGATCGGACGATAACCGCGCAATTTGACCACTTCGCCTGCGTCTCGCTGCCACCCTGAGGGTGGTCCAGTCCGTCTGGAACATCGCTAGGGAAGGGTCGAGCGTGAGCCGCGACTCGCAAGGAGACAGCCGCCGCTGGCGGTCGCATCCTGTGCGCGCTGGCATCATCCGCAGCGTCGCCTTCGTCATCCCGCTTGTCTTTTCCATTGCCGTAGGCACCGTTGTCGGAAAACTGCTTCCCACCCCGCAATCGAGACTCGACCTCGTCGGTTGGTGGGCAGTCGTGCTGCTCGCCTCGACGATCGCAGTCTTCGGGGCCGACCATTGGGCGAGACGACTCCTGCCGCTCGCAACCTTGATGCGACTGTCCATGCTGTTCCCCGACAGCGCACCCTCAAGGCTCAAGCTCGCCCGTCGGGTCGCCGGCAGCCGAGCGATCGCCGCGGAGCTGCAGCGAACAAGTCGCGCCGGGATGACCGGTGACCGGCAAGAAGCCGCCGAGACAATCTTGGCGCTCGTCGGAGCGCTGGGCGACTACGACACCCGAACCCGCGGCCACTCGGAACGCACTCAGCTCTTCGTGACGATGCTGGCCGACGAACTGCGCCTGCGCGAAGAGGACAAGGGACGGCTCATGTGGGCCGCACTTGTCCACGACATCGGCAAGCTGAAGGTTCCCCAGGACGTCTTGAACAAGCCGTCCAAGCCCAGCGAAGACGAGTGGGAGCTCCTGCACAGTCACCCGCACGAGGGCGCGCTGATCTGCGAGCCGCTCCGCGAGTGGCTCGGTGAGTGGTGGTACGCCATCGAGCAGCACCATGAGAAGTTCGACGGCAGCGGATATCCGCACGGCCTTGCTGGAACAGAGATCAGCTACGGCGCCCGGATCGTCTCGGTCGCCGACAGCTATGAGGTGATGACGGCGTCTCGGCCTTACAAGAAGCCGATGACAGCAGAGGCGGCACGGGCGGAGCTCACCCGATGCGCCGGAACGCAATTCGACCCCGAGATCGTCAGAGCGTTCCTGAACATCTCGCTGGGCCGGATCCGACGGTCCGCTGGCCCTCTCGCCTGGATCGCGCAGTTGCTACTCGTGCGTCCGGGTCCGATCCTTGGCCAGGTCCTCGGCGCCACCGCTGGCGCGTCAGCAGCGGCGGCGAGCGTCATCGCACTGAACCTCTCACCCACGATTGCCTCGGCCATCGAAGACGTCACCCCACGAGACCCGGTGATCGCCGGCCCCCGGCAGCCCGGCGAAACGCCGCAGCCGAACACGCCAGGCCCGACAGACCAGCCGCAGCGCCCCGACGACACCCAGAGCCCTGAGCCGACCACACCCGCCGGTACGACCACGCGAAGCCCAACTCCGACCCCACCCGCCGGTACGACGACCACGCCGCCGACGACCACACCACCCGCTACGCCGCCGACCACGCCGCCGGTTCCGGGCCCGATGATCCTGCGCGACGACAACCTGGGTACGAGCGAAGACGCGACGAAGAATTTCAACGTGCTGAACAACGACACGGCACCTGACGACGGCTCACTCGAGCTCACGAGTGTCGGCGATCCAGATCACGGCGCCGTCAGCATGCTCCCCGACGGGAAGGTGCACTACACCCCCACACCCGACTACCACGGTGCCGACGCGTTCACCTACACCGTGCAAGGCAGCGACGGCGCGACAGAGAGTGCTGAGGTCGACGTCTCGGTCGTTTCTGTCAACGACGCTCCCAACGCCCTCAGCGACAGCCACGTCATCGTGGAGGACGCCGTGGATCACGATATTGAGGTGCTGGACAACGATGGCGATGTCGACGGAGACGTGCTGACGATTGCTTCCGTCGATGACGGGTCACATGGCAGCACGCGGCTTCGTCCGGGAAGAGTTATTGGCTACACGCCGGACCCTGACTACGCGGGGCCGGATAGCTTCTCGTACAAAGTCTCCGACGGCAAAGGCGGATTCGCGCATGCCTCGGTTTCCCTCACCGTGACGCCAGTGAACGACGTGCCCACTGCTATCGATGACAGCCATGTCGTCGTCGAGGACGACGTTGATCACGACGTTGAGGTGCTGGACAACGATGGCGATGTCGACGGAGACATTCTGACGATTGCTTCCGTTGACGACGGGTCACACGGCACAACACGACAGCTTCCTGGAGGAGTCGTTGGCTACACGCCGAACCCTAACTACGCGGGCCCGGATAGCTTCACCTACAAAGTCTCCGACGGTGAGGGCGGCACTGCGATCGGTGCGGTCTCGATCACGGTGACTGCGGTGAACGATGCACCTGTCGCCGTCAATGACGCCGTCACGCTGGTCGAGGACGACAGCGCCACACCGTTGGTGCTGCTCGGAAATGACCACGATCCGGAAGGCGACCTCGTGTCGCTGGTATCAGTGACAGGGGCGGTCAACGGAACGGTCGATCAGCTACCCGACGGCTCGTTCACTTATACGCCTGACCGCGACTACAGCGGCCCGGAGTCGCTGACTTACAGCGTGTCCGACGGTCAAGGTGGGACTGACAGCGCCACGGTCCACGTCACCGTGACTGCCGTCAACGACCCTCCCGTCGCAGGCCCGGACGCCTACGCCACGTCACTTGCCGGGGTGCTGACCGAAAACGTTCTGGACAACGACAGTGACGTCGACCGTGACACGCTGACCGTGGTCAGTGACGACTCAGCAGCGGTCAACATCGCCAGCGACGGATCGTTCACCTACCTCGGGGTGCTGCCCACGATCGTCGTGGTTCACTACGTCGTTTCGGACGGGACCATGACGGCCACGGGGACAGCGACAATCACGGTGACCCTGCTCCCCGGCGGGTTGACCTCCTTGTTCTTGAACCCGACGGACACCAACTCGATCGGGGTGCTGTCGAGTACTCCGCCAGCAACAGGAGTCTCGGACTGGGACTCCGACGGCAACCCGGGCCTGACGATCAAGAACAGCAACATGTCACCGACGGAGACCAATGCGGAAAAGTTCCAGGTATGGAGCTACCCCGTGACGAGCGGTGTGTCCATCGACGGGCCCATCACGATGGAGCTGTGGACGTCGCTGCGGAACCGAGCCAACCAGGATCTCGACTATTCGGCGTGGGCCTATGACTGCAATGGAGGGTCGTGCTCGCTGATCGAGTCGGCACGCGACGTACACGTCAACAACTGGAGTACGACCACGACCTGGGAGCGCCGAGTGATCACGCTGGGCAGCGCCAACTACACCGTGCCTGCGGGGCACACTCTCCGAGTCCGTCTCGCCTTCGACCGCCACGACGTCTGGCTGCCGCTCGACGGTGCCCACGGCACCACCTTGCGTTTCGCCACCTAACCACGTCCAACCCCTCGGATTCGTCCGTCCCGACGCGGGTGTTCTTGTAGTGCGCTGATCGGACGAATCGAAGGATGGGAGTTACGACGATGTGGCGACGTCCGCGATGCATGCGGTGCCGACCCGGCGGAAGCCGACACCTTCATAGACGCGAGCAACGGCCTCGCTCTCCGCTGAGCAGAAGACCGTGGTTAATCCATTCGCGAGCGCGTCGGTGGCCAGCGTGAAGGTGAGTTGCGCGGCAAGTCCACGACGTCGGTAGGCCGGCAGCACGCCCACCCCGGCGATCTCCGCGACACCGTCCACGGGCGAGTAGCCACCCCCACCTACTGGACCGACTTCGGACACCTCAGCGTCATAGACGGCGGCCTGGCGAATCCGACCGGCCCGCATGCCCTCGAGAACCGTGTCGGCGTACTGCCCGGACTCGGCAGCATCACGCGCCTCGATCCCGGCCGACCCCGTCGCCGTACCCTCATGGTCGAACGCCACGTGAATGGCGGCTCGCGACACCGCGAGATCCGCGACGTCAGCCGGCTTATCAGGATCGAGCAACCGAGCAGTGCCCGGTCCACCACGCGGAGGGCCATTCAGCACGAGGAGCGGACACTCGTCGACCTTGATCTCCAGAGACCGCACGGTGGCGAGCAGCCCAGGAGAGATCTCGTCGACCCATTCCATCGCCTCGGCCACGCCAAGCTCGCGTTGCCGAGCGAACGCCCGGCGTACGTCGTCTGGGGTGGCGGCGTCGGTGCCGCCGAGCCGCGGACGCGCGTAGTAGGGCCAGCCGGTGGTGGCGATGAACAGAGTGAAGGGGCCGCATTCCTCGGTGTGGGCTCGGCCTCGTGGCACCGCGTCGTAGTAGCCCTCCAGCCGGTCGAGCAGCTCCGAGTCGGTCGTCATCGCACGTGAGCATGACACGCCGCCGGGCGTAACTCACGCGAATATCCCTCGTTGGGTCATCGAGCACGTGTAACTGCGTGTGACACCAACGGTTCGCTGGGCGGCGGTCAGGTTGGGACCGCCCTGACACCGGCGACGAGCAAGGGGTACGGCGTTGAGGCGACGAGTGCGCAGCACAGCGATCATGTCAGGGGCAGTCGTCGGACTGCTGGTGATGGGCCTCGGGCTGACTCCCGCCCAGGGCAGCGGCCAGAATGGCGGCGGTGCGTCTTCGGCGTCACCGAGTGCTGCAGCCGACCCGTATGGACGCGTCTGGAACGTCCTCCCGCCCGGACAGTCGGGCACCATCACGGCAACCGACCTGGTGTTCGTCACAGCGGGGGATCCCCAGAACCGGATCGCGGTCGACGGCCACAATGCGCCAGAGGACTTCGCCAACCAGCTCGAGATGTACGACGCCATCAACACAGTGCGTCCGCACAACATCGAGACCTCCGATCTCACCGACTACTACAAGCGCGCCAACTTCAACCCCGAGCAGGTCGTGGACGAGGTCACTCCCAAGCCGGGCGTCAACATCAAGCGGGACCAGTTCGGCGTCCCGTACGTCACCGGGTCGACGTACAACAACACGATGTTCGGCGCCGGATACTCAGGCACCCAGGACCGGATGTTCCTGATGGACGTGCTGCGCCATTCCGGTGCGGCACGACTGGCTGAGTTCGCCGGCGATACCCCCGCCAACGTGGCGATGGACCAAGCGCAGCTCCGGTCGGCGTACTACACGCCGAAAGAGGCAGCAGCTCAGGCAGACAACTTGATCAACCGCTACGGCGCCGAGGGCAAGAAGCTGGTCGGTGGCGCACTTGCGTTCCTCAAGGGCATCAATGCTGCGCAAGACGACATGTGCCCAGCGGGCAACGTGCTCGCGCCCACGTGCCCGGCGGAGTACGTCGCTCTCCAGAAGATCCCGGAGCCGTGGAGGCGCGCCGACCTGGTTTACGTCGCATCACTCGTCGGCGGCATCTTCGGCAAGGGCGGCGGCGGCGAATACAACAACGCACTGTGGCTGCAACGTCTCCAGGCCAAGTTCGGAGCGGACCAGGGTCGCCGGATCTATGACGACCTGCGTGAGAAGAACGACCTCGAAGCGCCGACGACTGCTTCGGTGCGCACGCCGTACGGCGGTGGAGGCGTCAACGAACGCAAGCCAGGCGTCGCCCTCCCCGACGTCAACGGCAGGCACGCACCCGGCACTGGTGCGCCTCTCCCAGGCTCCGCCGTCCCGATCACCAGCACCCCGTTCGATGGCGTGGTCGACGGACCGTTCGGGTCGATCGACCTGTCGGTCATGGGGCAGGGCATGAGCAACGCGATGCTGATCGGCGGTGAGCACACCAAGTCTGGTCACCCGATGACGGTCTTCGGCCCTCAGACCGGCTACTACACACCGCAGCTTTTGACCGAAGAGGTGCTGAAGGGTCCGGGAGTCCACGCACGAGGTGTGTCGTTCGCTGGTACGCAGCTCGTCGTCCAGCTCGGTCGCGGTACCGACTACGCGTGGAGCGCCACCTCGGCGTCCAACGACCTCGTCGACACGGTCGCCGAGCGGCTCTGCAACGCAGACGGAAGCCAGCCGTCGATCCACTCGACGCACTACCTGGTGCGGGGGAAGTGCGTGCCGATGAACCGGCGGGTCCACACAGAGGACACCCTCCCCAACGCGACCGCGCCAAGTTTGCCTCAGCACTACGAGTTCCTGGTGCTGCGCACCCGTCACGGAATCGTCCAGACGCGTACGACGGTCGACGGCAAACCGGTGGCGATCGTCTTGCAACGCAGCACCTATCACCATGAGGTCGACTCGCTGGCGGGCTTCGCGCGGTTCAACAACCCGAACCGGGTCAACAGCGCCAGAACCTTCCAGCAGGCTGCCGACAAGATCGACTACACGTTCAACTGGTTCTACACCGACGACCGCGACATCGCGTACTACTCGTCGGGGCGGTTGCCGATCCGCGCCCAAGGTGTCGACTACGACCTGCCGCGCTGGGGCGACGCGCGCTACGACTGGCAGCGCTGGCTGCCCTTCGGCCGCCACGTCAACCAGATCAACCCACCTCAGGGATTCCTGGTCAGCTGGAACAACAAGACAGCTCCCGGCTTTGCCGCTGCCGATGACGTGTGGGGCTACGGCTCGGTCTACCGGAGCCTGGCCTTGAGCGATCGGGCGCGCAATACCATCGCTCAACACAAGGTGGCGATCAACGACGTCGTCGCGATGGTGGCCGACGCGGCAACAGTCGACTCGCGAGCGCGTTACACGCTGCCGCACCTCCTTGAGGCGATGGGCAAAGACCCACAGACGAGTCGCGCTCGGGCTCTGTTGCGAGCCTGGCTGGCCGACGGTGCCCATCGGGTCGACCGCGATCGCAACGGACACTACGACCATGAGCAGGCGATCGCGATCTTCGACGACTGGTGGGAGCACGGCAAGAAGTCGGTCGCCTACACCGTGTTGCAGGGCAAGCTCGGCTCGAAGCTCGTCCACCAGTTGCCGGCCGCGGTCGATGACCACCCCCGTCTCGGCCGAGGCTCGTCCTGGAACGGGGTCGCCTGGTACGGCTACGTCAACAAGGACCTGCGCGAGTTGTCCGGCAAGCACGTCACGTCGTCGTACTCTCACTCTTACTGCGGCAAGGGCAGCCGTTCAGCCTGCCGGACCGCCTTGAGATCCTCTCTCCGAGGGGCAATCTCGAGAGTTCTCGCGCGGCAGGACGTGGCCAGTGTCGACCAGCTCTCCTACGACAAGTCGATGGACTACATCCGATCGGTGACCGGAGGAACTGTCGGCACCCGCGCCATCGACTGGCAGAATCGGCCGACGTTCCAGCAGGTGGTCGAGTTCACCGGCCACCGACCCCGTTGATCACACATGGGTGACGACACGCGTCGAAATCCAGACAGAACGAGACCTACGCAGGGAGGCTGTGACCATGTTGGTCTCTGAGCGGGTGGGGCAGTTCTTCTTCGAGGGCGCGCGACTCGAGTACACCGAGTACGGCTCGGGAGATCGCCTGTTCGTGCTGCTCCATAGTCAGCTCATGCCGCGACGCATGCATGAGCCGCTCGCTCGGTCCATCGCCGCGGAGGGCTACCACGTCATCGCGCTCGACCTGCTCGGCCACGGCCGCAGCGACCGCCCACGTGACCCCAAGCGTTACTCCATGACGGCTTTTGGTCGCCAGGTGATCGGACTGCTCGACCACCTCGAGGTGGAGCAGGCCGTGGTCGGAGGTACGTCGCTTGGCGCCAACGTCAGCCTCGAGGTGGCCCAGCTGGCGCCCGAGCGGCTCCGAGGCATGGTGCTCGAGATGCCTGTCCTCGACAACGCCCTCGAAGCCGGGATCCTCGCCTTCGCGCCGTTGTTGTTCGTCGGGCGGTTCACGCCCTGGGCCGTCCATGCCTTGCGGATGGTGACCAAACCCGTTCCGCGCGGACTCGTGCCGTTCTGGACCGGGATCGCCCTCGACACGATGAACCAGCAGCCCGGGCCGATGGCCGCCACGGTCCACGGGATCTTCTTCGGCCGGGTCGCTCCGTCGTCGCGGTTGCGACGGTTGATCGAGGTGCCGGCGATCGTCATCGGCCACCCCCACGACCCGATCCATCCCGCTGCTGACGCCGCCATGCTGAGCGAGGAACTGCCCAACTCGCACTTCGTTGCCGCCGACTCAATTCTGGAGTGGCGGAGGTGGCCGGCCCGCATCACCGGCGAAGTTGTCGAGTTCCTGGCCAGCTGCTGGCCTGCCGAGCGCGTTCGACGCGCCCGCAAGGGCACAATGGGGGCGTGAACCTCTACCGTGACGAGGCGGTCGTGCTCCGCACCCAGAAGTTGGGTGAGGCAGACCGGATCATCACGTTCCTGACCCGTCAGACCGGCCGCGTCCGAGCCGTCGGCAAGGGAGTACGCCGGACGAAGTCCAAGTTCGGCTCCCGCCTCGAACCGTTCATGCACGTCGACGTGCAGTTCGCACATGGCCGCTCCCTCGAGATCGTGACGCAAGTCGAGACCTTGTCACCGTTCGGTGAGGCGATCTCCGGCGACTACGCGCGCTACACCGCCGGCACCGCCATGCTCGAGACCGCCGAGCGGCTGGTCGCCGAGGAGATGGAGCCGGCGGTCCAGCAATATCTGCTGCTCGTCGGGGGACTTCGGGTGCTGGCAGCGGGCGATCGGTCGCCGGGGTTGGTGCTCGATTCGTTTCTGCTGCGGTCGTTGGCGATTGCGGGTTATGCACCGACATTCGACCAATGCGCTCGCTGCGGCACTGAGGGGCCGCATCGCAGCTTCAGCGCCGGCGCGGGCGGCATGCTGTGTGGGAATTGCCGCATCCCCGGCACCGCCAACCCGACTCCTGAGACCGTGTCGTTGCTCGGGGCGCTGCTCGCGGGCGACTGGCCGGCTGCAGAGGCGATAGACCCGCGCTATCGCAAGCCTGCGAGCGGGATCGTGGCGGCGTACTTGCAGTGGCACCTCGAGCGTGGACTCCGCTCACTCGTCCATGTCGAGCGCTGACCTAAATCGGCGATCAGCGACCTTCGGCGGTCAGGGACCTTCGGCGGTCGAGCTTGTCGAGACCCGGCTGAGTTCTTTGATCTCGACAGGCTCGATCAGCGAAGGTTGGCGGTCGATCAGCGAAGGTTGGCGGTCGATCAGCGAGCACCGGCGTGGGGATGCGACAGTGATGTCATGACCGACGAGCGCTACGCCCACCCGCCGGACATCGCGCCCGAGCTCGTGCCCCAACACATCGCCGTGATCATGGACGGCAACGGTCGATGGGCCCGGGCCCGCGGGCTTCCGCGCACCGCCGGCCATGAACAGGGAGAGGCGGCTCTGCTCGACGTCGTCAAGGGGGCCATCGAGGCAGGCGTCAAGGCCATCTCGGCGTACGCATTCTCGACCGAGAACTGGCATCGCTCACCTGACGAGGTGCGGTTCCTGATGGGCTTCAACCGAGATGTGATCCGCCGCCGGCGCGACGAGATGCACGAGATGGGAGTGCGCGTGCGTTGGGCGGGACGCCGACCTCGACTGTGGGCGTCGGTGATCAAGGAGCTGCAGAAGGCGGAGGAGCTGACCCGCGACAACAAGGTGCTGACCTTGACGATGTGCGTGAACTACGGAGGGCGTGCCGAGCTCGCTGACGCCGCCGCCCAGCTCGCTCGCTTGGCGGTCGACGGCAAGATCAAACCCGAGAAGATCGACGAGCGAGCGCTGGCGAAGGCGCTTTATGTGCCGGAGCTGCCGGATGTCGACATGGTGCTACGCACGTCGGGGGAGCAGCGGTTCAGCAACTTCATGCTCTGGCAGTCGGCGTACGCCGAGATGGTGTTCATGAACGTGCTGTGGCCAGAGGTCAACCGTCATACCCTCTTCGAGGCGATCGACATTTACGCCCGCCGCGACCGCCGCTACGGCTCCGCCTAGCTCGACGTCAGGTGGCTTATTGAGCCGGACCCGGCGACTCCCTCGCCCCGGTCCGTCCATCGGCGCAGGAGGTACACGTTCCGAAGATCTCCAGCGTGTGTTCGACCTCGGCGAAGCCGTGCGTGTGGGCCGTTTTGGTCGCCCACGTCTCGACGGCCGGACCCTCGATCTCCACAGTCAACCCGCAGCCCCGACAGACGAGGTGGTGGTGGTGGCCGGTGCTGCACTGACGATAGACGGACTCCCCGTCGGGCGAGCGCAGCACGTCTATCTCGCCGGCATCCGCGAGAGCTTGCAGGGTGCGGTAGACCGTCGTGAGGCCGACGTCTTCCCCTCGTTCACGCAACGCCGCGTGGATGTCCTGCGCGCTGCGGAACACATTCGCGTCACCGAGCACAGCGACGACGGCCTTGCGTTGCCGGGTGGGCCGGCTGCCGATGCTCACAGACTTCTCCATCGTGGCCGCTCCTCAGTGCTCGTCGTAGTGGTCGCCGTGCATGGCATGCCGATGGCCGTCGTGCACGTAGTCGATGTGGTCGCCGTGCTTGACGGCTTTGTGTCCACAGTCGTCACCGTGAGAGTGGCCATGCGTCTCGGGTACGACGGTGTGGGGCATCCCGTCGTCGGCCACGTGGAACGGTTCAGCCAGCCGGCGTCGACGGCGTAGCAGGATCCCGAGCGGCCACGCGGCGATGAAGACCGCGAGGGCGAGCAGCACGATCGTGGCCCCCGGGGCAACGTCGACGTAGAAACTCGTCACGACGCCACCCACGGAAGCGGCTGCCCCCAGCAGCATGGCCACGAAGATCGTCACCTTGAAGCCGCGCGCCAGCTGTTGGGAGGTGGCCACCGGGACCACCATCAGCGCGCTGACGAGCAGCAGGCCAACCGTCCGCATCGCGACAGTGACCGTCACGGCGGCCATCACCGACGTGACCAGGTTGTAGGTGCGCACTCGGAGCCCGGCGACCTTGGCGAACTCCTCGTCCTGACAGACCGCGAAGAGCTGCGGGGCAAACCCGATGGCGACGAAGATGACGATGGCCGCCAGCACGACGACTGTCCACACGTCAGACGGGGAGACCGTGGTGATCGAGCCGAAGAGATAGTTCTGCAGCGTCTGCGCACTTCCGCCCGCGAGGCCGGTGACCATCACGCCACCGGCGATGCCGCCGTAGAAGATCAGCGCCAGTGCGACATCCCCGCTCGTGTTGCCTTTCTCGCGCACGATCTCGATGAGAGCGGCGCCGATGATCGCGACGATGACTGCAGTCCAGACGGGGGAGTGACCGGTCAAGATTCCGAGGCCCACGCCCGTCACAGCAATATGCCCGATGCCGTCGCCCATCAGGGCCAGCCGCCGCTGCACGAGGTACGTGCCGACGGCGGGAGCGGCCAGACCGGTGAAGAGAGCCGCGAGCAGGGCCCGGACCATGAACGGGTACTCGAGCAGGGTCACAGGTCCCACCCACTCTGCAGGGGCACGTGGTCGGACGGGTGCTGCGGATGGTGGTGCGCGTGGAACATCTCGAGCGAGTCGTCGTCAGGCGGTGGCCCGTTGTACACGATCCGCCCATCGCGCAGCGCAACGGCGCGGTCGATCAGCTCGGCCAGCGGTCCCAGCTCGTGCAGGACGAGGACGACCGTGGTTCCGGCCTGCACCATCGGGCGCAGCGTCGCGGCCAGCCCCACCTGGTTGTGGTGGTCGACTCCGGCGTTGGGCTCGTCGAGCACGAACAGCTCGGGCTCACCGGCCAGGGCGCGTGCGATGAGGACGCGCTGCTGTTGGCCGCCCGACAGGTGCCCGACAGCGTCATGGCGACGTCCCTCGAGCTCGACCGCGGCGATGGCTGATCGGACGGCTTCGCGGTCGTGTTGGTCCATCGGCATCAGCAGGCGACGACGCGACAGCCGACCGGAGGCCACCACCTCGTTGACGGTGGCGGGCACACCGGCGCTCGCGGTGATGCGCTGCGGGACGTAGCCGACGCGATGCCACTGGCGAAAAGCGCCGAGGGGAGTATCGAAGAGGCGTACGTCGCCTGACGTCCACGGCGTGAGACCGATCAGTCCACGCACGAGGGTGGACTTTCCCGAGCCGTTGCTGCCGAGGATGGCCACGACTTCTCCGCGCCGAACCGTCAGGTCGATGCCACGGAGGACCGGTCGCCCGGCAAGGGCGATGTTGCCGCCTTTCACCTCGACGGCCAGGGTCTCGCGCGAAGTAGTCATGAGCAGTCGTTGGCCTCTCTCAGAGTCGCAAGGTTTTTGCGCATGAGCGACAGGTAGGTTTCGTCAGAGTCCTCGTCCGGCAGCCCTTCGATGGGGTCGAGGACGGCGGCTTGGACGCCAAGGTCGTCAGCGAGTGTCTCCGCATACTCCTTGCTACCGAGCACTTCGGAGAACACGGTCGTGATGCCGTGGGCCGTGATGAGGTCCTGGATCTCGGCGATGCGGGCCGGGCTCGGCTCGACGTCAGGCGACAACCCGGCGATCGAGATCATGGTCAACCCGTAGCGTTGCGCCAGGTAGCCGAAGGCGGCATGGCTGGTGACGAACTCGGTGCGCTCGCAGTTCGCGAGTCCTGCCTTGAAGTCCGCATCGAGCTTGTTGAGGTCGTGGATGAGAGCGGCCGCCTGGGTGTCGTACGCCTTCGCATGTTGGGGGTCGATGTCGGCCATCGTGTCGGCAACATCTCGTGCGACGGCTGCGAGTCGCGTCGGGTCCTGCCACAGATGCGGGTCGCCGGGAAGGTCGCTGTCGGGCTCGCTCGGAGCCCCGGTGTCTTCGAGGTGGACGACATCGGTGACGTCGAGCGTCGTACCTGTGGCGTTCTGGTCGATGGCTTCGTCGACGGCGGGTTGGAAGCCCTGCTCGTAGATGACGAGGTCGGCTTGGCTCAGGTCGGCAACCTGTCGGGGCGTCAGTTCGAGGTCGTGTGGCTCTACGCCGGGCGCGGTGAGGTTGGCCACGTCCGCGTGATCGCCGACGACGCGCTCGGCGACGTAGGCGTAGGGGTAGAACGCGGCGACGACCTGAGGTCCCGATCCTGCATCGTCGCCGGCGAGCGCCGAACAGCCGGAGAGCAGGGGCACGACGGCGAAGATGCCGACCAGAATGCGCGCGCCACTCATGAAAACGATTATCAACTGAAGTGAAAACCATTGTCAACTGGGATACGGGCCAAGTCCTGACATTTGATCCAGGAAGGCGCAGGCGGCGCCCGACTAGGCTGGCTTCGTGGATGACACTGCGGGAGATCGGCTCTTCGGAGAGCCGGGGCTCGACTGGAGACCGGTCTCGCCGAAGCTGGTGACCGAACGACGACTGATGATCGGGGTGGTCGGCCTCGTCGGGCTTGGGCTGCTGGTGCTCGCGCTGATCCTGGCTATCAACGGCTCGTCGTACCTCGGCTGGCTCATTCCGGCCGTGCTCTTGCTGGTCACGACCGCCCTCAACTGGTTCGTGTTCATCCCGCGCGTGGTGCGCTCGTGGCGTTTTGCCGAGCGTGAGCAGGACCTGCTCGTCAGCCATGGACGGCTGAACCGCAGGCTCTCTGTCGTGCCGTATGGCCGGATGCAGGTCATCGAAGTCTCGGCCAACCCGGTCGCGCGTCGGCTTGGCATCGCGACCGTCACACTCGTCACCGCCTCGGCATCGACCGATGCGACGATCCCGGGCCTCCCTGTCGACGAGGCGCACGAGCTCCGTGACCGGCTCGCCGCCAAGGGCGAGGCCCTCTCGGCGGGACTATGACGGCCCCCAGCGAATCTGCGCAGGCGACTGACGGAGAGCAGCTCGAGGAAGAGCTACCGCCTGTCCCTGATGTCGGAGCAGACGAGCTGCGTCGGCTGCACCCGCTGACGCCGCTGTTCCGCTCGTGGCGCATGATCGGCGCGGCTAGCGCCCTGGGATTCGGCGTTTTTCGTGACGATCTCTCCAAGGTGATGTGGATCTGGCACGCGCTACACGGTGACGCCGAAGTGACCGTGATGATGCGCGCCTTCGCCATCGTCGCCGCCGTAGCCGTTGTGTCGGTCACCTTGGCATGGCTCTCCTGGCGAGCAACGGGTTTCGCGATCGCCGCCCAGCCCGGCGATCCGGGCACCCTGCTCTTGCACCGAGGTCTTTTCGTCCGTCAGCGCAGCCAGGTGCGGCTCAAGCGGGTGCAGTCAGTCGATGTCAACCAGCCCTTCGTACCGCGGCTGGCTGGTTTGGCAGTGGTCAAGCTCGACATGGCCGCCGGTGAAGGCGCGTCGGTCAACTTGTCGTATCTCGGCGTCGCCGACGCCTGGGCACTACGCGAAGAGATCATCCGCCATACCTCGGTTTCCGCCGAATCATCTACGTCGGAGCCGGTAGCCGACGAGGTCATCGCCCACGTCTCGACAGCACACGTGGTCAAGGCGAACCTGCTCGACAACGCAGGCATCGGGGTGCTCTTCGTCGTCTGGGCTGTGGCCGTAGCCGTCGTGACCATCGAGTTCGGGCAGCAGGCTTTCCTGGCTGCGCTGACGGGGATCATCCCGATCACGCTGGCGTTCCTCGTGCAGTTGCGGCAGGTGGTGGCGGCGATACTCCGGGATGCTGACTTCACCTTGATGCGCACGGCCACCGGCATTCGGACGCGAGCCGGGCTGACGTCGACGACCAACCGGACCATTGACCTCGATCGCATTCAGGGTGTCCGCATCGAGGAGCCCTACTTGTGGCGTCGTTTCGGATGGGCCCGCGTTCGGGTCGATATCGCAGGGGCCGCCAGCGATGCCAACGGTGCCTCGTTGATGCCCGTAGCCGATCGCACTCCCGCATTCTCGTTGGCCACGGAGGTCACCGGTGAACGCTTCGAGGCGGTGACGTTGGCTGGGCCAGGCGTCCGCGCGAAGCTGGTCGATCCGTTGGTCCACCGCAACCTCGGGGTGGCGTTGCTCCCGACCGGAGCGTTGACTCGCACCGGCTGGTGGACACGGAGCCTGAACTTCGTGCCGTATGCGCGAGTACAGAGCGTCTCGGTCGGACAAGGCTGGTTGCAGAGACGGCTCCGGCTGGCGACGGTCTATCTCGACCTCCCAAGTGGAGCTCACCGCTGGGAGGCGCCACACCGTGGTGTCGACGACGCCGCAGCCCTGGTGCATGAGCTCACCGAGCGCGCTCGGGCGTCTCGTCGTACCCCGCTGAGCTAGAGCCAGCCGACAGCTCGAGCGACGGCTGCCCCGATGATGACGGCGAGCATGAGGGCCCGCAAGAGTCGCGCGCGAGTGTCGAGAATCGGCCAGGACAGGTAGGCCAGCCACCCCACGAAGGCAGCAATGACGCCGAATGCGGGTAACGCCAGGGCGAGCGGAGCCGACAACCCGACGAGCATCAGCACCAGCATCGCGCCGGGAATGACCAGCCTCGGCAGCTCAGAGAGTCGCAGCAGGATTGCTCGGCTGCGGTCGTTCACCTGCGCCCGGACGGGTGAACTCTGGCCAGCGGGGATTGCCCTGGTGGCAGGTTTACCGCCGCGCTTGGGGTTCTGGGTCGACACGAGTCCACCCTAGATGAGCCCTGGCGTTCGCCCGAAATCCCCGCGCTGGGTCAGGTGATGATCTGAGAGATCGCCAAGGCGAGAAGCACGCCGAGCACGAGCCCACGCAGCAGCCGGCCGCGCAGGTCGAGATCTGGCCACGACAGGTTGGCCGTCCATGCGACGAAACCGCCGATGAGCGTCAGGGCCGGCACGGCGGCATACACGGATGCCATCAGCCCTACCCACACGAGCACCACCAGCACGCAGGGAACCACAAGCGGTGGCAGTTGTCGCAGCCACGCGAGGAACGCTCGGCCACGGTCCTCCTCCTGCGAGGGCGGGGGCAGGTCACGAGGCTCTGCGGCGGTGCCGATGCGCTTTTCCGGACGCTGTGACGGCAGTGGGTCGGCTGGTCCGCTCAGAACTCCTGCGCTCACGGCCACCACCGCTTGCTTGACTGCTCCGCCACGCTCCCAGCTCGTGCAGCCCCACAGCACGAGCCCGGCGAGGATGAACCCGGCAATGATGTCGACGATGTAGTGCTCGCCGTAGTAGACGAGCATGAACGACATCGCGAGCGGGTAGCCGAGCAGCAGGAACCTCCACGGCGTCTGCAACCTGGAGATGCCGTAGAAGGCGATCAGTGCAGCAGTGCCGGCGTGCAGAGAGGGCATCGCCGCGACCTGGTTGCCCATTCTCGAGAGCCACTGGTGGAAGTGCTCAATACCGAGCTGGGACCACCCTCGGCCCGTGATCCGGGCCACCGGGTCCCCGGCGAGGTAGCCATCCTCGGCGGCCATCCAGGGTGGCGCCATCGGGTAGGTGATGTAGATGAAGAGTCCGGCGATGTACAGCGTGACGTAACGCCGCATGAAGGAAAGCCAGGTCACCCGGTTGCGGAGCCACAGCACGACCGCCACGGCGGGCGCGGCGATGAAGTGGGTGTAGTAGACGATGGTGAGCGCGCCGTCGTACCAGTGTGGCGGCACGTAACTCGTGCACGGATTACCGCAAAGTTGTTCCTGGAGGTAGGTGGTCGGCAGCTGGCCACCACCGATCCAGCGATCGATGGGGATCGGTTCTGTCACGTGCACCGACAGTCCGATGTTGTCGGCCAGACCACGGCTGTAGAGGTAGACCTCGAGCACAGCAATGGCGGGCCACCAGTCGCGCAGAAAGAGCAGGTGCGTGCCACGGGATGCCTGGATGTTCCAGGCGATCGTCGCCAGCCACATCCAGCCGATCACTTGGAGGGTGTCGGAAGGCAGGCCCACCAGCTTGGAGTAGGTGGCGATGACTACAGCGAAAGCCGCGACGGCAAGGATGCGTGCCGTACGCGATGTGGTGCTCGGCCCCGTCGTACTTTCGTCAACGGGACGGTCAAGTCGAGTGTCCGTCAACGTTCCCTCCCGCGGTTACCTTATCCGGCGGGGTCAACGACTCGTCGGTGGGCGACAATGTCGACGTGTTGGTGATCTCGCGATTCAGGTACGACGACGAGCTGGTCGACCGTGCCCAGGCTGAACTCGGAACCTGCCTCGACCAGCTCGGGCGGCAGTCCGGGTTCGTGGACGGCTCGGTGGGTCGGGCCGCCGACGACCCGACTCTTTGGCTGCTGCAGACCCGCTGGGAGAACGTCGGCTCCTACCGCCGGGCGCTGTCGGCGTACGACATCAAGGTGGCGGTGGTGCCACTCCTGTCGCGTGCGATCGACGAGCCGTCGGCGTACGAGGTGATCATCGGAGCGGGTGCGACCGTGCCCAACGAAGTGCGCCCCCGCGGGACCTGACCGCCTCGCCGAAACTTCGTACATTCCGGGCCTCATCGCGCTCAAGGTGCCAGACGTAGCGGGTCGGAGGCAACCGGATTAGGCCCCGGAAGAGTCGTTTCGACCCCGACGATAAGGTGGAGACTTGCTCCTCACATCGGGGAGTGGACCACCGACCGCCAGCCGGATGGAGAATTTCTCGTGGCCACCTCTGCCATCGACAGTGTCGTCAGCCTCTGCAAGCGTCGGGGATTCGTGTTCCCCTGCGGCGAGATCTACGGAGGCACCCGCTCCGCCTGGGACTACGGTCCTCTCGGCGTCGAGCTCAAGGAAAACATCAAGCGCCAGTGGTGGCGTTACATGGTCACCTCACGCGACGATGTCGTCGGCCTCGACTCGTCGGTGATCCTGCCGACCAAGACGTGGGAGGCGTCCGGTCACCTCGCGACGTTCACCGACCCGCTCACCGAGTGCCAAAGCTGCCACAAGCGGTTCCGCGCCGACCACCTGCAGGAGTCGTTGGCGTCGAAGAAGGGCATCGACAACCCCGATGACGTCCCGCTGTCCGACATCGCCTGCCCGAACTGTGGCACGCGTGGCGCCTGGACGGAGCCGCGTCCCTTCAACGGCATGCTGAAGACCTACCTCGGGGTGATCGAGGACGAGTCCGGTCTGCACTACCTGCGGCCCGAGACCGCGCAGGGCATCTTCCTCAACTTCCTCAACGTGATGAACTCCTCGCGCAAGAAGCCGCCGTTCGGCATCGCCCAGACTGGCAAGGCATTCCGCAACGAGATCACGCCCGGGAACTTCATCTTCCGCACGCGTGAGTTCGAGCAGATGGAGATGGAGTTCTTCGTCGAGCCGAGCACGGCCGCTGAGTGGCACCAGACCTGGATCGACCTGCGCACTGACTGGTACGTCGGCCTGGGCATCGACCGCGACAACCTGCGTCACCTTGAGCACCCGGAAGAGAAGCGCTCGCACTACTCCTCCCGCACCGT
Organism: uncultured Actinomycetota bacterium; assembly: GCA_963746185.1. Classification (GTDB taxonomy): domain Bacteria; phylum Actinomycetota; class Actinomycetes; order Propionibacteriales; family Nocardioidaceae; genus CAVVAE01. The sequence goes on along the minus strand of CAVVAE010000004.1, from coordinate 32,749 downwards.
CGACATCGAGTACCGCTTCAACCTCCCGGGCCGAGAGTTCGACGAGCTCGAGGGCATCGCCAACCGGAGCGACTTCGACCTCAAGGCGCACAGCGCGGCGTCCGGCCAGGACCTGTCCTACTTCGACCAGGCGACCAACGAGCGCTGGACGCCGTACGTCATCGAGCCTGCAGCCGGCCTGACGCGGTCGCTGATGGCGTTCCTGCTCGATGCGTACGCCGAGGATGAGGCGCCTAACGCCAAGGGCGGCATCGACAAGCGCACGGTGTTGCGGCTCGACCCGCGGCTCGCGCCGGTCAAGGCCGCCGTACTGCCGCTGTCGCGCAACGCCGACCTGTCGCCGAAGGCACGCGACCTGGCGGCCGAGCTGCGAGGCAGCTGGAACGTCGACTTCGACGACGCTGGAGCGATCGGGCGACGTTACCGCCGGCAGGACGAGATCGGTACGCCGTACTGCGTCACTGTCGACTTCGACACCCTCGACGACAACGCCGTCACCGTGCGCGAACGCGACACGATGAAGCAGGAGAGGGTGGCCATCGACCAGGTGGCGGGTTATTTCGCCGAGCGGCTGATTGGTTGCTGACCTCACCGAGTTGTCAGAAGTACGTGGGGTGATAGCCCTCTCTCCTGCTGACAAGTCGGCGAAGATGTTGAGACAAGAGGAGTTCATCGATGCTCGCACTGAAGATCGCCACTGCCGGAGCTGCCGGCGCCCTGCTTGTCGGGGCGCTCGCCAGCTGCAGCGGAGACTCCAAGAGCGATGACGCCACCCCGACGACTACCGCGACGACACTCGACGACGGCACCACGCGGCCGGGCACAGAGCTCGCACTCGGTGATGCGGCCGTCGTGCACTATGAGCCCAACGCCAAGCACCAAGCCATGATCAAGCTCGTGGTGTCGAAGGTGAAGAAGGGTGAGATCAAGGACCTCAAGCAGTTCGACCTCAACGAGTCCGCCAGGAAGTCCAACGTCTTCTACGTGTCGACGTCGGTGAAGAACGTTGGTGGCGGCGATCTGTCCGGTCAGCCACTGACGCTCTATGGCAAGGTCTCCGATGAGCTTGTGGTTCCGCCCGTGGTGTTCGGATCGACGTACCCGAAGTGCGACTACCGGCCGTTACCGGCGAAGTTCACGAAGGACAAGAAGGTGAACGTCTGCCTGGTGATGCTGGCCCCCAAGAAGGGCACGATCTCTGAGGTCCAATGGCGTCCCGCCGGAAATGCCGAGCCGATCACATGGGCGCAGCGCTAAAGCTTGGCCCGGTCGAGGTCGACCCGCCCGTCGTCCTCGCTCCGATGGCCGGAGTCACCAACGCCGCCTACCGATCGCTGTGCCGTGAGCAGGGTGCCGGGCTGTACGTCTGCGAGATGATCACCAGTCGTGGCCTCGTCGAGCGCGACGAGGTGACGAAGTCCATGTTGGTGTTCGACCCGGGCGAGTCGGTGCGATCAGTCCAGCTGTACGGCGTCGACCCCGGCTACATGGCTCGAGCCGCCGAGATCTTGTGCAGTGAGTACGGCGTCCGGCATATCGACCTGAACTTCGGCTGTCCCGTGCCGAAGGTGACGCGCAAGGGCGGCGGCGCCGCACTCCCGTGGAAGCGCCGACTGCTCGGCATGATCCTCGAGGCAACGGTCAAGGCGGCAGCGCCGTACAACGTGCCCGTGACCATGAAGACCCGCAAGGGCATCGACGAGGATCACCTCACGTTCCTCGACGCCGGCCGGATCGCGCAGGAGTCCGGATGCGCGGCGATCTCGCTGCACGGACGCACCGCCGATCAGCACTACTCGGGGGAGGCTGACTGGGGGGCGATCGCGGAGCTAGTCGATCACGTGGCCATCCCTGTGCTCGGCAACGGAGACATCTGGGAAGCGTCCGACGCTCTGAGGATGGTAGACGAGACGGGTTGCGCCGGTGTGGTGGTGGGGCGCGGCTGTCTCGGCCGGCCGTGGCTCTTCCGCGATCTCGCCGCGGCCTTCGGTTCAGGCGGTGCTCCGGCACTCCCGAACCTCGGCGAGGTGGCGGCGATGATGCGCCGGCATGCCGAGTTGCTCGTGCAGTTCATGGGCGAGGAGCGTGGCTGCAAGGAGTTCCGCAAGCACATCGCCTGGTATCTCAAGGGCTTTGCGGCCGGGGGAGAGTTGCGACAATCCCTCGGGCTCGTCGACACGTTGGCCACGTTGGACACCCTGCTCACCAGGCTTGACCCGACCGAGCCGTTCCCCGTCGCTGAGCTTGGCAACCCACGCGGACGACAGGGCAGCCCACGTCGGGTGGCGCTCCCCGAGGGTTGGCTCGACGGCCGCGACGACCTGAGCGTCGATGCGTCCGCCGAGCTCGGCATCTCTGGCGGCTGAGCCGTCAGAAGGGCCAAGTAGGGTCGTGCACGATGGACACCGCGAATGCCCCGTACGTCGAACATGACGTCTCCCGCTTCCTCGGCGAACCGAGCGACTCGGTGCGTTCACCGTTCGAACGCGACCGCGCGCGGATCGTGCACTCGGCGGGGCTGCGGCGACTGGCTGCCAAGACTCAGGTCGTCGGGCCTTCGACGGACGACTTCATCCGCAACCGCCTGACCCACACGCTCGAGGTGGCCCAGGTCGGACGTGACGTTGCCGTTGCCGTCGGGTGTGACCCAGACCTGGTCGAGGCGGCGTGCCTCGCGCACGACCTCGGGCACCCGCCGTTCGGCCACAACGGTGAGCGGGCTCTCAACGAGCTGGCCGCCGACATTGGCGGTTTCGAGGGCAACGCCCAGACATTCCGCCTGCTGACCCGGCTCGAGTCCAAGACGTTCCATCCGGACGGTTACAGCATCGGGCTCAACCTGACGCGAGGCGCTCTCGATGCGGCGACCAAGTACCCCTGGGGCGTCGGCGATGCCCCCATGCCGGCGGGACGGCATGCAGACGGGTTGCCGAGGGCGGTGAGCAAGTTCGGCGTCTACGAGGACGATCGGCCGATGTTCAGCTGGATGCGCGAAGGCGCTCCTCCTCAGACCACCTGTGTCGAGGCGCAGATCATGGACCTCGCCGACGACATCGCGTACAGCGTGCACGACGTCGAGGACGGCATCGTCGCCAGCCGGGTCGAGCTGACGGACCTGGCCGATCGGGGCCGCCGCGCCGACGTGTGGGAGACCGTTCGCGACTGGTATGCGCCGGGGACGACGGTCGACGAGCTCGAAGCCGCGTTCTCCCGGTTGGCGCAGCTCGACTCATGGCCGCAGACGGCGTACGACGGAACGCGGCGACACCTGGCTGGCCTGAAGAACCTCACGAGCCGGCTCATCAACCGTTTCTGCAGCGGGGTCCAGGACGCTGTGGTGGCCGACAGGCTGCCGCGGCCGCTCGTGCGGTACGCCGCCCGGATCCCGGTTCCCGCTGAGGTGGCGACGGAGATCGCCGTCCTCAAAGGCATCGCCGCCCACCTGGTGATGAGGGCCGACGACAGGGTGGCTGTGCTGGTGCACCAGCGGGAGCTGATGACCGAACTGGTGCAGGCTCTTGACAAGGCCGGTCCGGACCTCCTGGACGCCGATTTTCGGGCCGACTTCGAGGCTGCGCAGGACGATGCGGGACGCCGGCGCGTCATCATCGACCAGGTGGCCTCGCTGACCGACCCTTCCGCTGTGGACAGGCATCGGCGCCTGGTCGGCAGCCCGTAGACTCGCCGCGTGGCAGGCCGCATCCGGGACGACGACATTGCGCAGGTGCGAGAACGCGCCCGCATCGACGAGGTTGTCTCCGCGCATGTGACTCTCCGCGGGGCCGGCGGTGGCTCGTTGAAGGGGCTCTGCCCGTTCCATGACGAGAAAAGCCCGTCCTTCCATGTCACCCCATCGCGCGGCTTCTACCACTGCTTCGGGTGCGAAGAGGGCGGCGATGTCATCACGTTCGTGCAGAAGGTCGAAGGTGTCGGGTTCACCGAGGCCGTCGAGCGCCTTGCCGGGCGGTTCGGTGTCGAGCTGCACTACGTCGACGAGGGCACGGCCGGACCTCGCCGCGACCCGGGTCTGCGGTCACGCCTGGTGGAGGCCCACAAGATCGCTGCGGAGTTCTACGCCGACCAGCTTGGAACGAGCGACGCTCTCACCGGCCGTCAGTTCCTCTCCGAACGTGGGTTCGACCAGGCCGCCGCGGCGATGTTTGGGATCGGCTTCTCGCCGCGCAGCGGTGAGGCGTTGCTCAAGCACCTGAGAGGGCGCGGCTTCAAAGATGACGAGCTGTTCACCGCCGGGCTGGTTGCGCGCAACGAGCGTGGTCCCTACGACCGCTTCCGCAGCCGCCTGATGTGGCCGATCCGCGAGCTGTCCGGAGACGTGGTCGGTTTCGGGGCACGGCGGCTCTTCGATGACGACCGCGTCGAAGCGAAGTACCTCAACACCCCTGAGAGCCCGATCTACAAGAAGAGCCAGCTGTTGTACGGCGTCGACCTCGCACGCAAGGAGATCGCCCGAAGCAGCCAGGCCGTCGTGGTCGAGGGCTACACCGACGTGATGGCGTGTCATCTCTCTGGCGTGACGACCGCCGTCGCGACATGCGGCACGTCGTTCGGAGAAGACCACACCCGCATCCTGCGCCGGCTGCTGCTCGACCACGACGAGTTCCGTGGCGAGGTGATCTTCACATTCGATGGCGACGCCGCTGGACAGAAGGCGGCGCTTCGCGCATTCCAGGGCGACCAGCAGTTCGTCGGCCAGACCTATGTCGCGGTCGAGCCCGATGGACGCGACCCGTGTGACCTGCGGCTTGCCGACGGTGATGCCGCCGTCCGTGAGCTGATCGCCCGCCGGGTGCCGCTCTACCGGTTCGTGCTGAGCAACGTGATCTCGCAATTTGATCTCGACCGCGCCGATGCCCGGATCGACGCCATGCGCGAAGCGGCGAAGCTCGTGAAGAGCGTCCGCGACAAGTCCAAGGTGAGCGCCCTCGTGCGCGAGCTGTCGAAGATGCTCGGCGGCTACGACGAGGCGCAGATTCTCGAGGAGGTACGTCGGGCGGCCCGTCGCGACGATGCGCCGTCCCGCCAGAACCGGCCACCCGTCGTCGAGACTGAACCGGCTGGTCGACCAGCCCGGAGCGACGTACCTGATCCGGGGGAGCGGCGGTTCTCGATCGAGCGCGACGTGCTCAAGCTGGCGCTGCAACACCCTGCCGTGACCGCCCCAGAGTGGGACGAACTCGACGCCGAAGACTTCACGCACCCTTACTACCGCGAGATCTTCGAGGCGATCGCCAGCCTCGGAGGCGTCGCGCAGGCAGGGCCGGAGCCGCTCACGGGCAAGGTGACCAGCGAGGGCGCGACTGGCCTGGTCAGCGCGCTGGCGGTGGAGCCGCTTCACGTGACGGGTGATCCCGACGCGAGGGTCGTGTCGGCGTACGTCGTCCGGCTCCGCGAGCTCACAGCCCTGCGCCGGATCAGCCAGGTGAAGTCGAAGTTGCAGCGGATGAACCCCGTAACGCAGACCGCAGAGTACAACCGGTTGTTCGGTGAACTGGTGGCTTTGGAGAGCCACCGTCGGTCGTTGCGCGAACAGGCGATAGGAACCGGTTTCTAGCGCTCATTCTCCGCCGCAGCATTGCGAACGGTCACAAGTGCCGTGTCGTACCTCGCATCGGTCACATTCCCTGATCTTTCGACAAACCGGGTGCAGACGTCCGTGAGGTCCACAACACTGGTCGCCATGGGCACGCCGCAGCGTGCCGCGGAGGCAACTCGGGGAAACGCAGCCACTGCGTCACGGATTCCAAGACCGCGCGAATCTGAAGCGCCGGATTCGGTGCGTCTCTACCTGCGTGAGATCGGACGCATCCCTCTGCTGACCGCAGAAGACGAAGTCACCTTGTCGCATGCCGTCGAGGTCGGGGTGCTCGCCGAAGAGCGGATGTCGATACCCGACATCGAGCTCAGCTGGGAAGACCGGTTCGACCTGGCCTACCTCCTCGAGTGCGGTCAGGAAGCCAAATCCACCCTCGTGAAGTCGAACCTTCGTCTCGTCGTCGCGGTCGCGAAACGCTATGGCTCTCCGGGTACGTCGCTGCTCGACCTGATCCAAGAAGGCAACATCGGTCTGATCCGAGCAGTCGAGAAGTTCGACTATCGGCGCGGCTACAAGTTCTCGACGTACGCGACCTGGTGGATCCGCCAAGCCATCTCGCGCGGCATCGCCGACCAAGGCCGCACCATCCGGATCCCGGTCCACGTCGTCGAGGCGATGCAGCGGACGTTGCGCGTGCAGCGGTCGATGTTCCAGACGCTCGGCCGTAACCCGACGATGCCCGAGCTGTCAGGCCAGCTCCAGATGACACCTGAGCGCACCCGCGACCTCCTCAAGCTCGCCGACGAGCCGATGTCGCTCGACATCCCTGTAGGCGAAGGCGACACAGGCCAGCTCGCCGACCTGATCGTCGACGACAGTTCTGCCATGCCGGCCGATGAGGTCGGGTTGCTCATGCTGCACTCCGACGTCGAGCGGTTGCTGGAACTCGTGACAGCGCGCGAGCGCACAGTGTTGCGGTTGCGCTTCGGCCTTGAAGGCGGACGCACGCACACCCTCGAAGAGGTCGGCCGCGTGCTCGGAGTGACCCGTGAGCGCGCTCGCCAGATCGAGTCGAAGGCGCTGACCCGGATCCGGATGACTCAGGGCCTCGAGAACTTCCGCGAGTACCTGCACTAACCAGTCCGGCTGGTCGCCGATGCGATGATGGTTCGCATGCCCGCACCACGCCATCTCCGACTCCCTAAGTACGTCATGGTTCGGCTCGTGCTCGAACGAGGCGAGCGGCCGCTTGCGTGGGCGGTCGATACACGCAGCCGTTGGTACGTCGGCACCGATCGCGCCCTGTATCTCCCGATCGACGACGACTTTCGCCGGGTCGGGTGGGAGCAGGTTGAGCGGGCCGACTGGCAACGCGACACCGAACGGCTGGCCGTGGTCGAGGTGGCGGGTTGGGGAGAGCCCGAACCCCGCACCGAGATCGACATCGACGAGCCAGGTCAGCTGCTCGAGCTGTTGCAGGAGCGGGTGACCAAGAGCGTCGTGGTCACGCTTTACGCGCCGGTCCGTGGCAAGGCGGGCCTCAGCGTCGTCGGCCGTCGGTCCCCGGTCGGAGACGGTCCCATCACCTGGTCCTACCTGCTCTCCAAAGGTCTGGATCCTGCTGATCCCGCCGTGGTGGAGGTGGCCGAGAGAACGCTCGATCAGGCGGGCCGTGAGCTCGCCGGATTGTGACAAGCTGGGCGGCTACGTTGGCTTCGCGGCAGGGTTGGACGCGTTTCGACGTACGAAGGCGATGTTGCTAACCTATGCAGGCGTTGCTCGGCCTTCCGAGCGCTTTCCCGCGTAGCTCAATTGGCAGAGCAGCCGGCTGTTAACCGGCAGGTTACTGGTTCGAGTCCAGTCGCGGGAGCCAGCATTTCCGCAGATCAGCCAGCGTTTTCACCCTGCCGGCGTGGCCGCGTCACGCATCGTGCAATTCGAGCTCCCGATGATCTGAGCGCGAATGTTTCCACTCATGCCGATGAGCGTGTGTGGGTCGGGGTGCTGGCCAGCCCAGGCAGCAAGCTACGCCGCGAAGATACGCGACGCCTCCACCGATCCTTTTGCCAACTAGCTGCGGAGCCTGCTTCGCCATCCGCGCTCACGCACGCAGATATTGACGGGAGGAGAACGATGGAGGTGTGTCTGGTGTAGTGACGGCTGCGGTGATAGCCGGCTCAGTCGCGATCGTCGCGGCTGCCGCCGGAGCGTACTTTACTGTCCTGGTTGCTCACCGACAGCGCAGCGTCGACCTGATTGTTTCCGCGTTCGCCGACATGGAAGGCGGCACGCAAAAGCGGAGTGCCGGCCTCGCGGCTCTGGCTGTCCTTCGTGGTGACCCGACGGTCCAACCGCTCGGGTACCTGAACCGACGGTTATGGAGGATCTACGGACCTGCCGTAGGCCAGCAGCTGTTCCGGACGCAGGCGTACGTCCTGAACGAAGCCGAGCGGAAGACCCATGGAATCGAGATCGCCATTTCGATGATGGACTGGCTGCTGACCGATGCGATCCTGGAGTTCAATGATTCCAGGCAGCGCAGACGGCTTGCCGCCTATGCCGCCGGGTACGCGCAGCGAATCTCGCCAAAGTCAGCACCTGACAGCGCTGCGTCCGCGTTCATCGGGAAGCTACCGGACTGGACGCTGAAACTCATAGGCGTCGAAAAGTACGAGCTGATCCAAGAACAGGCGTAGGTCGACTAGTGACCGGTCTGATCACTCACTCATCGCCGACCATCCGAACGTACTCACTGCCGCGTTCCGCTCATGCCCCAAATCCGCGCGGACATGCCGATGTCAGGACGTTGCGATCGCTTCAATCCGGCGGTCTGAGCATGACGTGCACCAAGATCGTGCCGTGACTGAGAGGCATGGGCCGCTAATCCGCGGAGAACCTCGTCACCCACGAGGTCCCGTGCGACGGTCCTCTATGACACACCGGTAGCGGGCCAACCTGAAGCGACCCCGACGTCCGCACATGCCGTGATCCACACGGTGATTCCCTCGACCTCAGTTGCTGACAGCCCACATCGCGGCGACGTGGCGTTCGTCAGTACCGCAGCATCCGCCGACCAAGGCGAGACTCGGCAGGAGTGGGCGCAGTGCCTCTTGTGCACGGGCGAGTTCGATGGGATCGCCCTCGTCCAGCTCGGTTGCGGCGTCGAGCTCCTCATGGCTGCGGACCGATGCGTTCGTGCGGAGTCCGACGATGCGGGAGCGCCAGTCGCCGGCGGCCGTGAGCGCCGGCGCAATGTGGGTGGGATGGGCGCAGTTGACCATGAAGTAGTCGGGCGGTGCCTCGGCGTCGACCTCGGTGACCGCTTCGGAAAGAGTAGTGCCGTCTGGCAGCCGGCCGTCCTGCTCGACCGTGAACGACACCGCGACCGGCAACTCGGCCGCACGTGCAGCACGGACGATTCCTACCGCCTCCCCGGTCCCGGTCAGTGTGAGTACCGTGACCAGGTCGGCGCCGGCTTCGGCGAAGGCCTCGATCTGTCGTGAGTGGTACGCCTCCGCTGCGTCCGGATCGACGACTTCGCCGGCCACGTAGCCGTCCCCGCGAGGGCCGAGGCAGCCGCTGACGAGCATCGAGTCGAACCCGGTTTCATCCCGGATCTGGTTCAGAAGCGCCACCGCATCGTGGTTGACCCGGCGAAGTTCAGCGGCGGAGTAACCGAGACGGTCACCCCAGTCGCCACTTGCACGCCATGTTGGTGTCTCCAGCAGAAGGCCCGCGCCCGCCCTGGTGGCGACGTCAACGTACTTTCGGTAGTAACGCATCAGCAGCTCTCGGCCGCCTTCGTCGTCGACCAGCGGAAACGCTGCGAAGTCCGGCAGGTCGGCCCCGTGGTGATAGATCAGGTCGGTTTCGAGGCCACCGTCGGTCACGACTGGACGCCCGGATAGGTGGGGCAGTGGTCTGCGTGCGCTGTGTTCCATGTGCTCTCACTCCTCGATACCAGGTGTGTCAGACCTTGAGGTCATGCTTCCGCTGCGCGGGCGGGCTCACGTGTCCGCCACGCGTCGGACGAACGTGGATACGAGGTCTGCGGTGCGCTCTGGGCAGCCGAGCTGCGGCACATGACCGACGGGGAGCACCTCGAGATGTGCGTCCGGGATCAGCTGAGCCGCGTTCCTGGCGATTGCGGTCGAGCCCACGGAGTCACGATCGCCCCAGATCAGGAGTGTCGGGCGGTTGACCGTCCGCAGCTCCTCGGCACGGAAGCGCATCGAACGCCGGTACCCGAAGGCGCTGATGACGGCGTGCAGCTCGTCACGGTCGGCCGTGGCAGCGACCGGATCGTTGCCACCGACGACCAGCGCTTCGAGGAGGTCGGGATACCTCTGGATCGTCTCGCCCTCACCCACGGAGGACAGCATCCGGACCAGGGCCTTCGGGGTTGGCTTGACCAGACGGGTCAGCAGGTCGCCGATAATAGGGGTCGCGGCAATCCTGAGTGGAGTAGGTACTCGGGTGCCGGGCAGGAGTGGGGTGGACCCAAGCAGCACCAGTCCGCTGACCCGCTCAGGGTGGGCCAGTGCATACCAGAGTGCCCAAATCCCGCCGCCGGACTGACCGACCAGGACGGTCCGCTGGAGTCCCAACTCGTTGAGGACTTGGTCTACGAAACTGACCGCCGCCGACCGTACGCCGGCGGCGGGGATGCGTGGCCAAGGGTCGCTGAGGCCTCGCCCGGCCCGGTCGACCGCGACCATTTTGATCTCGCCCAGGTGCGGCAGCAGAGGCATCCAGCTCAGCGACGAGGTGTTCATCCCGTGCAGGAAAACCGCCGACGGACCGTTTCCGGCCTCGAACACGTGGATTTGGTCGCCTCTGGGCAAGGTGAGGTACCGGCGGCGTACCGCGGTGGTCCGCAGCATCCGTTCGTAGGTGTCGATGATCTCCGCGCTGTGCGCCCCGGTCCCTGAAGGCGCTCGCGATCGTGACGTCGCATTCATGGGCCTACAGTGACCGGTCGCCGCGGTAGCCACCAGTTCGTTCTCAGAACCTGTGCGAGCGCGGACGCAGTGCAACACTGGCCGTTATGAGGCCCGGTGAAGACGACTACTGTTCCTTTACTAAGGCGGTCGAGTACCTCGGCGATCGTTGGAGTCTGCTGATAATCGCCGACCTCGCCCAGTTCGGTCCGCAGGGGTTCAATGCGCTGGTTACGGGGCTGCCGGGCCGCATCTCGCGTTCGGTTCTCGCAGACAGACTCCGCAGATTGGAGGCCATGGGCCTCGTCACGCGTACCGACCGTCGGGGCAAGGAGGATCCCTACCAGCTCACCACGTTCGGTCGGGGCCTTGTTCCCACCATCGCGTCGCTGCGCGACTGGGCAGCGACTTGGCTACCCGACGATCCCGAGGCGGCCGAGCAGGACCCGGACATCGTGCTGGCGTGGCTGACCCGTCGTACCGATGCGGCGCGACTGCCTTCTCGGCGAACAGTCATCGAGTTCCGAATGCGCCACCAGCGTGAAACTCGGGCCTGGCTCGTCCTTGAGCGAGACCAGCCCCCGTACGCCTGCTTCGACGACCCGCTGCTCGACGAATCCCGCTACGTCTATGTCGACGCGCCGGCACCCATCTTTCTCGCACTCGCACGTGGCACCCTCCAGTGGCGTGAAGCCCTTTCTGACGGTTCGCTTGCCGCCTCCGGCGACCCAGCGCTGACCGGGCACCTATCGGACTGGTTCGCCGAACGCGTGAGTAGCCAGTCCACATCGGCAGTAGATTGACTCGTTCTCCCACTGGACGCCGACGGATGGCTGGCGTCACGCTGCGCTGCGAGTCGTATGCCGGCTCCGGTCCCCGACGTTGACGGCGAAGGAGCCACTGCTGTCAGGGCGACGCGTCTTTCCACCTCGCCAGCAGCCGCTGTCCGGTTAGTCTTGCGGAATGGGTAACCGCGCGGCTGGCTACCTGCACGGGCGAGTCGCCGCGTGGCGGAGCGGGACCTCGAAGAGCCAGAACCAGGTCGCCCTGATCATGCTCGCGATCATCGCCGCCTCGTTCGTCGTCTCGGTCACCGCTCCGGAGTGGATGCCGTTGGCCGTGTACTTCGTCTGGCTGCTGATGGCAATGATGCTGCTCCGGTTCCGGCCGCTGGTGTTGGTGAGTGTCGTGAACGCCATCGCCGGGGTGGCCGCCGTGGCGATCACCGGGCCGATGACCGGGTCGCGGGCGACCGCGGTGGCGGTGTTCGTGGTCGCCGTGTTGCTCGTGCTGGGGATGGCAGCCCGCCAGCGAAGCGGGTTGCCTGCGATGCTGAGCGAAGCGTTTCTCACGGACCTGCGAGACAGGCTGCAGGCGCAGGGCAAGATCCCACCGCTGCCCCAGGGGTGGAGCTCCCAGAGCGCGATGATCGCCTCCCAGGGCGTCACCTACGCCGGGGACTTCCTGGTGGCTGACCTGAGCGAGGACCGAAAGCAGCTCGAGGTGATCCTTGTCGACGTCTGCGGGAAGGGCACCGGTGCGGGACCAGCAGCCCTTCAGCTCGCCGGCGCCCTCGGTGGGCTGATTGGTGCACTGCCGCCGCGCGAGCTGTTCCGTGCGGCCAACGACTTCCTCATCCGGCAAGGAGACGACGAGGCGTTCGCAACCGCGGTGCACCTGCTGGTCGACCTCGAGGACGGCAACTATCAGATCACCAGCGCCGGCCACCCGCCGGCACTGCGCTGGGACCTGCCTTCGCGGGAATGGGTCATCGACAACGCCCGCGGTACAGCCCTCGGCGTGCTCCGCGCCCCCGAGCTGCACGTCAGCGAAGGCCGACTGCTCCCGGGCGAGGCGCTGCTGTTCTACACCGACGGCATCGTGGAGGCGCGAGGCAGCCACATCGACGCCGGCATCGCATGGTTGCAGCGCGCCGCACTCGATGCCATCGGAAAAGGCTTCGGAGGTGCAGCGCGCCGGATCATCGCGCAGGTCGAGAGCGGCGACGACGACCGGGCGGTTCTCATCCTCAGCCGGACGGCGGTAGGGTCGCCGGCGGTCGACGGGTCGTCGGTGTCCTGATTCCAGTGGCGCGGACTCCCGCGGTGCGGTTGGCCCAGTGATTGTCGGGCCGGCCAGTTACGCTCGCCCGAACGGTCCAACCTGCCCGTCGGCAACAGGGCGCTCGACAAGGAGAAGTCATGGCAACCTTCACCCAGTCCGACGACCTGCAGGGAGCGGAGTTCGTCGGCGCAGACTTGCGTGGCGCCCGGTTCGTCGAGACTGACCTGTCCGGCGTCGTGATGCGCGGGGTCGAAGTGTCCAAGGCAGACATCGACGCGCCGTGGCTCGTCCACGGCGAGTTCTACCGCGTCAACGGCGTCGACGTGATCGCGTTCGTCGAGGCTGAGCTCGACCACCGATTTCCCGGCCGCGCCGACCGGCGCGCCGGAGATCCTGATGGGCTGCGCGCGGCGTGGGCCAAGGTCGAGCGCACCTGGGCGACAACGCTCGAGCGCGCTGCAGCGATGCCGGCTGGCACGGTCGACGTCTCAATGAGCGGTGAGTGGTCGTTCGCGCAGACGCTGCGGCACCTGGTCCTGGCCACGGACGTCTGGCTGCGCGGGGGGATCTTCGAGCTCGAACAGCCGTTCCACCCGCTCGGTCTGAGGGACGCCGGCAGCGAGGAGGACGGCTTGGACACATCGGTGTTCACGACGGAGACACCGTCGTACGCCGAGGTGCTCGAGGCCCGGGACGGACGCGTCGCGATGGTGCGTGACTTCCTCGCCACCGTTACACCGGACGAGCTGGCCACGACGCGCAAGAACCCGCACAACCCCGACGAGCCGGAGACGACGCTCTCGTGCCTGCATGTGATCCTCGAGGAGGAGTGGGAGCACCACCGCTTCGCTGTTCGCGACCTTGACGCGATCGAGGCGAAGTCCGACGCGTGAGCCAGTGACATCGGCTCGTCGTCAGTCAGCTGACGGTCGCGAGCGGCTGCCGGCAGCAACCCGACCTGGGATGCTGGCCCGTATGGACGAGCGAACCGCGGATGCGGTGGAGTGGCTGCTCGGCTGTGATGAGCCGGCCATCCGACACCTGGCTCGGCGGGACCTGCTGCGTGAGTCCTCCGACGCGGACCGCGCGCAGATAGTCACCGGGCCGGCGGTGACGGCGCTGCTGTCTGGTCAGGAGAAGGACGGCGGGTTTGGCGACGACCCGTACCGCAAGTGGACGGGTGCGCACTGGCGGCTGGTGGCGCTGGCCGAGCTCGACGCGCCAGCGGACGACGCACGGGTGGCGGCCGCGGCTGAGTGCGTACTGGCGTGGATCAGCGCCAACCTCCGCCACGTCGGCCGGGAGGTTGACGGGCTACCGCGGGCGCACGCGAGTATCCACGGCAACGCCCTCGGCGCGTGTTGCCGGCTTGGGCTCGCTGACGACCCCCGTACGCAGCGTTTGGCGGAGGCGATCCTCTCCTGGCAATGGCCGGACGGCGGCTGGAACTGCAGCACCAAAGCCGGCGGCCACCGTTCGTCGTTCCATGAGTCACACCGCACTGCGTGGGGGCTCCACGAGTACGCCGAGGCAACCGGTCACGAGGAAGCCCGCGCCGCTGCAAGCCGGACCGCCGAGCTGTTCCTCGAACACCGGGTGTTTCGACGCTCCGGCACCGGCGAACCGATTCACCCGCGCTGGATGAAGATCGTGTTCCCGTCGTACTGGCACTATGACGTGCTGTCCGGCCTCACCTTTCTCGCGGCGACGGACCATGCCACAGACGCCCGGGCCGCGGACGCGCTCGACCACCTTGAGGCGCAACGTTTGCCCGATGGCCGCTGGAAGCCGCAAGCGCGGTGGTGGCGGCCGCCGACCAGCCGGGTGAGCCCGGACGTCGTCGACTGGGGTCAGCCCAGTCGGCCGAGCCCCATGCTCACGCTCACCGCGCTGCGGGTGCTCAAGGCTGCCGGCCGGTGAGTGCCGTGGTCAGCCACGCAGCCGCACCGACAGGCAGGTGACACAGCCCTCGAGCTTCTCGTACTCCGTCAGGTCGACCGCCACGACCCGCAACCCGCGGGCGTCGAACAGTTCTGCCGTGCGTGGTGCGCTCGTGGACATCAGCACGGTCTGTTCGTCGAGCAGCACGACGTGCGAGCCCGGCTCCTCCGGGACGTCAAGGAAGCTCTCCCAGGCAGTCGGGTCGTCGATCAGCGGCGGATAGCCGACGACTGTGCCATCCGGCAGCGCGGTGACGGCGGACTTCAAGTGCAGCGTCTTGGTGAGCGGTACGCCGACCATCCGCGCGCCAAGCGGCTTCAGTGCTGCGGCAAGCTGATCGAGACCGGCCCGGTTCGTGCGGCCGCCAAGACCGACCCACACGGTTCCGTCGTGTTTGAGCACGTCGCCGCCGTCGAGGGTCCCGGGGTTCTGGATGCGCGCGATCCGATAGCCGAGCCCAGCGATTAGCTCTTCGACTGCGGCGGTCTCGGGCTTGCGCTCGTCGGCACCGGGACGCGAGATGACCGCCAGGTCGCCGTAGACGACCACGGTGTCCTCGACGAAGACCGCGTCGGGACAGTTATCAGCAGAGGGGACCTCGATCGTCTCCCAGCCCTCGTCGTGCAGGGCAGCGACGTACCCCTCCCACTGACGTTGCGCCAGGTCGAGGTCGATGCTTGAACGCTCCATGTGCGTGACCAGGCCCTCGGCCAAACGCGGACCCGGACGGCGTACGAGCGCGCGCTTGTTCACGCGTCCAGGCTATCGAGAGAGCATGCTCCGGCGTCCCAGAGTCGGCTCAGGCCTTCGTGCACACTGATCGACGTGGAAACTCTCGACAGCAAACAGGTGTACGCCAACCCATGGATGACGGTCCGGGAAGACACGGTCCGTCGCCCGGACGGATCCACCGGCATCTACGGCGTCGTAGACACCGCCGACATCGCGCTGGTCATCCCGGCTGACGGCAACCGGTTGCATCTCGTCGAGCAGTACCGGTACCCGGTCGCAGGCAGGCGTTGGGAGTTCCCCTCCGGAAGCGCAGACCATCGGCTCGACGTTGATGCGGCGGCGCTGGCCGCACGCGAATTGCGAGAAGAGACCGGGCTTGTGGCCAACGGGCTGATCCCACTCGGCACGCTCGACATCACGCCAAGCACCATGAACCAGCAGTGCAGGGTCTTCCTGGCCCCCGACCTGACCCAAGGCGCACCGCAGCGAGAACCAGGGGAGCAGGACATGCGGTCGGCCTGGTTCACCCGTGCCGACGTCGAGCGCATGATCAACGACAGCACCATCACCGACTCGAAGTCCATCGCGGCGTACGCCCTGCTCCACATGCACAGGGGGCTGTCCTAGGACTACGGGGGCCGGGTGTTGCGTGAGGCGGCAGGATGGTCGTGTGGCGCTCATCCCGTGTTCTGACATCTCGGCAGCGGGCTGGATCATGGCCAGCGACCGACCGTGGGATCAACTGGTCGGCTTTGGACCCGAGGCGTTCCCCGCGTACGGGAGGCTCCGGTTCCTGCCCGATCCCGACGATGAGGGACAACGGGAGAACGATCTCGACTTCGATGTTGCCGAGACGGAGACCGCTCAGTTGCGCGTGGTCCTGGAGTCGCTCACACGCCATACCAGTACCCCTGATGATTGCTACTTCTGCCTCTGGGACGGCTGGGCAGACATCGAGGGCGGCGACGGTGCCCGTGTTCTCGACGTTCGGCAGGGTACGACGAGCAAGGGGCCGCTGATCGCGCCGGCGTTCCCGCCGTCGGTGCTGGAGGGACCAAAGGTCGTCGTACCGAACCGCGAGTACTACCTGTTCCGAGGGTCAATCGGCGACTTCGGCGACTGGGGCGCAGCGGAAATGTGGCCAGGCCAACCACGTCTGGAGATGCCCGATCCCGCCTTCATCTGGCCCGAAGACCATGCCTGGTGCATCGCCAACGACGTCGACCCGCACTGGGCGGGGATAGCGGCCGATGTCTCAGCCATCGACCAGCTCGTGGCTGATCCACGTCTCGACGTCGTTCCCGCCGACCCGCACGAGGTCCAACCGTTCTACCTGTGATGACGCGGTCAGAACCCTTCATCATTTGTCTGCGTCTCGGAACGCGGTGACAGACACGAGGTGATCGACCATCGTGGGTAGGAACGAGTCGAGGAGGGACGTCATGGCCGGCATGATCGAGTTCGACGAGGAGGCCGCGCGCGGAGTGGAGGCGGCGTACAGCACCCCTGACATCGTGGCGCAACGCGAGAGCGTCTTGTCGATGCTGGCGCTGGAGCCGGGTGAGAGCGTGCTCGACATCGGGGTCGGTCCGGGATACCTCGCCGTCGAGATGGCGGCCCAGGTCGGTGCCGGCGGCCGCGTCTGCGGGATCGACATCAGCGACAACATGCTGGCCGTCGCAGCTGCGCGCTCTGCTGGTCCGGAGGCCGCAACCCTCGAGCTCAGCCGGGGCAGCGCAGAGGAGCTCCCGTACGACGACGGGTCGTTCGACGTCGTTGTCACGATGCAAGTGCTCGAGTACGTCGGCGACGTACCCCGTGCGCTGGACGAGATCCACCGGGTGCTGAAGCCCAGTGGGCGAGTGTTGATCCTCGACACCGACTGGGACTCGCTCGTGTGGCACGCACCCGACGAGGAGCAGATGAGCCGCATCCTGGTCGCCTGGGATGAGCACCTGGCAGACCCGCACCTACCGCGCACGCTCGGTCGGTCACTGGCTCGGGCTGGGTTCGAGGCCGGGCCGCCGACCGTGCTGCCGTTACTTAATGCGGGCGATGCCCGCGACAGGTTCAGCGGGAGCCTGCTCGGGCTCGTCGCCAGCTTCGTCGCGGACCGGCACGGCCTCGATCGCGAGACCGTCGATGCCTGGGCCGACTCGATGCGTGAACTCGGCGACGACTGGTTCTTCAGCCTGAACCGCTACGTCTTCCTCGCCACCCGTGGCCCCGCCCTGAGAAGTACCATCGCACCATGACGGGTTGTCATGGGCACAGCAGCACCTGAGAGCCCTCGCGAGGGGATCTGGGCTCGTGGCCGGATGCGTGTTGGTGCGTCCTTGTTGTTGGCGACGCTTCTGGTGATCGTCGTGGGACTCCTCTACTGGTCTGGTGGTAGCGGCGGCCACGATGCGCAAGCCGGGGCGACGTCGAGGTACGTGCTGCTGCAGATGAATCTCTGCCTCTCGGGTCAGGCCGGATGCTTTGAGGAAGCCCAGTACCCACTCGGCGTGAGCGAGGCACAAACCCGCATCGTCGACACCGACGCCGACGCCGTGACACTGAACGAAGTGTGTCGCGACGACGTCGAGGAGCTTGCCCGTGGCACGGGTTACGAGATGCGGTTTGAGTCGGTGACGTCTTTCGGCGAACCGCTGCCATGCAGCGACCCCGGTGATCGAGGCCTGTTCGGGATAGCTGTCCTGACCAAGACGGGCGTCAAGGGCTCGATCGGCGAGGCCTTCAGGGTTCAAGACGAGGTCGAGCAACGGCACTGGCTATGCGCGACGACAGACGACGCCGTGACAGTCTGTGCAACCCATCTCGAGCGGGCGTCATCTGAGACCGAATCGGTGAACGACGCACAGTGTGAAGAGTTTGCGGATGTCCTCGCCGGCCTAGAAGCGAAGGGTCCGCTCATCGCGGCTGGGGACATGAACCGTTGGGAATCGTGTGCCCCGGCCGGGATGTGGACCCGTGGCGACGACGACACGACTCAGGCCGCCGGGGTGCAGCATATGTACGGCGACCCGCAGTTCAGGCGACCGGCTGCGAGCGTGATTCCCATGGAATACAGCGACCATGACGCCCTTGTCGTGACATCTCGACTGATTCGCTGAGCTCCAGTCGACGTACGTGCGAGGGCCCGGCGTATCAGCAGTACCGATGAGTGCTCATCACTGGTACCACTCTCGACTGCTCAGGAACCGACGCCATGCCGACACCGCAGACTTTGGCCGTGTTCGTCGGCGTCAGCCTGGTCATGTTGGCTATGCCGGGTCCGTCCGCCCTGTTCGCCTTCACTACAAGCCTCCAGCGCGGCGGCCGTGCCGCCACCTGGGCTGTCCTTGGTCTGGAGACCGGACTGTTCGTCCATGTGGTCGCCGCGACGCTCGGGATCTCCGCCTTGGTCGCGTCGTCTCCCGCTGGACTGGCCATCCTGAAATTCGGAGGTGCCGCCTATCTCGTGGCCCTAGGGCTGCGCCAGTTGTTGGGGTCGCTCCATCGAGAAGACCAGGCGGCAGCCGTGACACATAGCGGCGCTGGAAGCATTTTTCGTGATGGTGTGCTCGTGGACGTGTTGAACCCGAAGACGCTGCTCTTCTTCCTTGCACTGCTACCGCAGTTCGTCGACTCGTCTCGAGGCGACGTCGCCCAGCAGGCTCTGGCGATGGGACTCGTCGTCGTAGCCCTCGCGTTCTTGTGTGATGGGAGCTATGCCCTGATGGCCGCTGCGCTGCGGCGGCGACCAACCCGCGAGCGGCTCGATCTGGTCGTGTCCCGTGCGTCGGGCACAGCGTTCCTCTGCTTCGCCGCGGTGGCGACGGTCACCTGACTCGTGGGCTCGACTAGTCGAGCCGTGCGATAACGGACTCCACCTTTGCACTGAGCTCGACCGTGCGGGTCACCGTGCAGAGACGATCATGCGACTGCTTCACAGCGCGTGGCAACACGTCCTTTGCGGCCTGGCCGGCTTCGGTGTCCTCGAACCTCGCGTCGAACGTCACGACGAAGTCTGTCAGGTGGTTGCCGCCTTCGTCTCGGATCTTGTTCGCTTCGACAAGAAGTCGGAATGACGCTGGCTCATCCCGCTTCGCGACGATGTAGTCCACGTCGATGGCACTGCACGCCGCTAGCGCAGTCAACATCAGCTCGACCGGGCTGAAGCTGTCGTCGCCCTCGCCAACATCGATCGTGTCGCCGTGCTTGTTGGTGGCGCGGTAGGCGCCCTTGGACAGCCGCTCCAACGAAACGGATCGGTGCGTATCACTCATAGCGCCACCCTGCCACATCGCTCTTCGCGCCAGCCGTTATCAACCTACGGTCAGCCCTGCTCGAAGGGTCCTCGCACCGAGACTCCGCCATCGATCACGATCTGCTGTCCGGTGATGTACGACGCCGAGTCCGAGGCCAGGTAGACGGCTGCAGCTGCGATCTCGTCAGCAGTGCCGTAGCGGCCGAGCGGGACCTCGGGCACGGTACCCGCCTCAGGGGCAGAGTTGGCCACAGCGGTGCTGATCGCGCCACCGGCCACGACGTTCATCCGGATCCGGTCGGTGGAGTACTCGGCTGCGACCGTTCGTGCCAGGCTGAGCAGGCCAGCCTTCGCGACGCCGTACGCCGCTTGTTGCGGGGCAGCCATGAAACCCGTCACAGATCCGACACTGACGATTGAGCCGCCGGTGCCCTGATCAAGGAACACCCGGAGTGCTGTCCGCACCGCCCGCGCGACGTACCTCAGGTTGAGCTCATAGATGGTGTCCCAATCCTCGTCGAGCATGTCGTGAAGTCGGACTGCGGGCACGAACGCGACCTGACCGCCGACGACCGTGACCAGCACGTCGAGACCACCAAGCGCCTGGACAGCCGACGTGATCATCCCCTCGACCTCGGGGAGCACCTGGACGTCCCCGCTGAGTGGCCAGGCTTCGTAGCCTGCTGCCTTCAGTTCGCCGGCCGCCTCTTCGGCAGCCTCGACGTCGATATCTGCGACCGCGACCCTTGCTCCGGCTGATCCGTATGCCCGCGTGATGGCGCGTCCGATCCCGCCACCGGCTCCTCCGATGACTAAGGCTCGCTTCCCGTCGATCTGCATGTGACGAGCCTAAACAAGCCTGCGCGGACGACTTGGCTGGTGGCCCGTTGTGGAGACGCGGCTAACCTTCCGACATGGATCGCGACGAGCTGCGCTCAGTGCAGCAACCACTCAAGGACGCCTATCGTGCCGACCCTGACGCAGCGCTCATCACTTTGCACGCAGACGGCGTACTCGGCGAGGAAGGGTTGACCTGCTCGGTCGACACCGGTCGCCAGATTGTCGCGGCGGGTTTGCACCCAGCGACGGGTGGCGACGGGATGTTTGCCTGCTCAGGTGATCTGCTGCTCCAGGCTCTGGCCGCGTGCGCTGGCGTCACGATGCGGGCAGTGGCGTTGTCCCTGGGCATCGACATCAGCTCGGGAGCGGTGCGAGCCGAGGGGGACCTGGACTTCCGCGGGACGTTGGGGGTGGCCAAGGACGCACCGGTCGGGTTCCGGTCGATCCGACTGACGTTCGACGTCGCCACCGATGCGGACGATGATCAGCTCGAGACGCTGCTGCGGCTCACTGAGCGCTACTGCGTCGTACTGCAGACGCTCGCAAGTCCGGCCCAGCTGGCCAGCGAGCTGACGCGGCGTTGACAGAGCCGATACAACTTAGACAGAACTAAGGCGAGCGCCACGGGTCAGGGACAGGGACCCGGGCGCTCGCCTTCCCGCCGGGATCAGGCGGGTTGGGTAAAGACGTCAGACGAGGTTGCCGTTCTCGGTTCCGGCGACCTCGTCGTCGCGTTCGTCCTCACCCTGGTTAGGGGGTTGGCGGAGCTGTTGCGTTGTGGGGATGGGTGTGGGTGTGGGTGTTGCGGGTGTAGGAGACGGATTGAGCATGCGAGACGGATCGAGCTTGACTCGGCGGGTGCCAGATCCGAACCTCGCGCACGTATAGCCGATCTTGACGGCCTGAGGTGCTGCGGTGAGGCGGGAAGTCATGGGCTCAATCTCTTTCGGTAACTGGGCGGCCTCGGTGAGGTCCCTGGTTTTGCGTCCCCGCCTCGCGACGGGTTTGCCTTTGTCGGGAGAGATCCCGGCTAAAGAAGTATCACCGATGAGGTGGGTCCCGTGTCCAGGTTTTGGCGGAAAATAGTCCGATCAGATGATCGACACGCCGGTGAGGGAAGACTCCCAGCATCTGTATGCTCGGATTTCTCCGTCTCGGAGTGCTCCAGCTCCTCATCCACACACATCGATGCGGGCTCGCGATGTGCTATCTCCAAGGGCCAAGTTGCCTCCACAGAAGGACTTCTGATGCCGCTTCCTACCTTCGTCGTCGCGGGAGCGCAGAAGTGTGGGACGTCAACGCTGCATGGCCTTCTGCAGGATCATCCTCAGATCCTCATGTCACGTCCGAAAGAGCTGCACTTCTTCGACCGGCACTGGGATCGCGGACTTGACTGGTACACCTCGCAGTTCACACCCGGAGCTAAGCATCGGCAGTTCGGTGAGTCCACACCGGTCTACATGTACGACGTGATCGGGCGACAGCGGATGATCGAGACGTTGCCGGATGCACGCATCGTGGTGATTCTTCGCGACCCGATCAAGCGCGCGTACTCGCACTACTGGCAATACCGCGAAACCGGGAGGGAGCGCGCGCCGACGTTCGAACGGGCGCTCGAGGTGGAACCAAAGCGCCTGGCCGGCAACAAACCCCGACGGCGAGACCGCTATGCGTACGTCGATCGCGGCTTGTACGTCGACCAGCTCGAGGTGCTCGAGGACGCCTACGGGCGGGAGCGGTTGCACGTGTTGCTGCTCGATGATCTGGCGGCCGACCGCGTCGCCGCGCTGGAAGCCCTGTTCTCGTTCCTCGACGTTGCGGTCGAGCCCGCCAAGGTCAGTCGAGAGCGCTGGGGGACGGACCAGGCGCCGGGAAATGATCGCGAAGCGGAGCCAAAGCGCTCCAACTATCCGCCGATGGCAGGCGAAACTCACGCGCGACTTGCTGAGCAGTTCCGTCCCTACAACCAGCGGCTCGCGTCCTGGCTTGGTCGCGACCTGGCTGGCTGGGGCTGATACGTTTTACAGGCCCCAGAAGGGACCGTCCAGCCCGACGCTGCGGAGGTAGTCCGCGGCAGCTGCCGGCTCGCGCCGGACATAGTCACGGTCGAGCCGACCGTCGTACCAGTGCTCGGCCAACCGCCACAGGGTGGCCAGGTCCATGACATATCCCCGGTTCGATCCGGTCTGAGCCAGCCAGGCGTCAACGCAGTCCGTCGAGCAGAAGATGCGTTGGTTGCCGCACGTGTGGACGACGTCATCCCACATCTGCGCGGCGGGAACGAGGAAGTGCGCGACTTGGTCACCGGCCGGTGGCCCCTCAGTACCGACGTTCCAGGCGTGTGCGCGTCCGCATCCGGGACATCGCGTCGTGACCAATACCTCGCCCTCGTCGGGCAAAAGGTGGGGCAACGCGAAGGAGTCCCAGGCACAACCGCCCCACCACAACGTGCGTCTGCCCATGACAGCGAACCCCAGGGGCACGGACGAGAAGGGGTGCGCCATCAGAATCTCATCGTGTTCGCCGAGTACGACGTGGCGAGCCTCGGCGAGTTGCCGCAGACCGACCAGCACGGCAGCTGGCTCCAGGTCTAGTTCGCCACCGAGCGCGGCAGTGTCCGGGGCGCGGCCATTTGCGGCGAACGACCAATAGACGGTGAGTCGCAGGTCTTCCAGGTCCACGCGGCAACCCTGCCAGAGAACGACATGGCCAGTGGCATTGGATCGGCGAAGGCCATGTGCACGCAGAACCGCTTGCAGCCCGGTTGATCCATCAGCGATCTGGTTTGGCTGATCCTGTGCGGTCTAAGTCTCTTGGGACGAAATCTGAGGTACGGATTCGCCTCTTGTAGGGGTGTTCTTCCGATGTGGTCGAGCTTCCAGCCTTCTTAGAGTCGACGACGCTCACACAGTGTGGGCGCTTTCAAATCTGAGAGGAAAGTTCATGTACACACGAAAAATCACCACGACCCTTGCGTTGAGCGCAGCGGTCTCGGCGATCTGGTCTGCGAGCGGACACGCTCTGCAAGACCCGGGCGCACTGGCAGTGACGTGCAACTTCAAACAGGCGACGATCGTCGGCACCAACGGAGCGGACACCATCAACGGCACGGCTGGCAACGACGTGATCGCTTCCCTCGGGGGTAACGATCTCGTGCGCGGCCTCGGCGGAGACGACACGGTGTGCCTCGGCAATGGTCGCGACATCGTCAAGGGCGGAGCCGGCGACGACACGTTCGCGTCAGAAGCCACCACGGACGGCAGCGACAACTTCGTCGGGGATGCCGGTCTCGACCGCGTCAGCTACTTCACGCGCACCGTCGCCGTCGACGTCAGCATCGATACCGATGCAGACGACGGACAGGCAGGGGAACGCGACAAGGTGCAGCTGTCCGTGGAAGCCATCACCGGCAGTCAGGTCGACGACCGGCTGATCGGCAGTGACTTCAACAACGTCCTCGACGGTGGAGACGGGGAGGACGATCTCCGTGGCAGCGTCGGTAATGACACGCTGCGCGGTGGTAGCGACGACGACTTGTTGATCGGCAACGCCGGCAACGACTTCCTGTTCGGCAATGCCGACGACGACACCGCGTTGGCGGCCAGCGGAGCTGACGGGGCTGACTTCTTCGAGGGCAGCGTCGGCATCGACACGGCGTCGTACGTCGGTCGTGGGAGCTCCGTCAATGTGAGCATCGACAACATCGCCAACGACGGCTCCCCCGGAGAGGGCGACAACATTCGGCTCGACGTGGAGAACGTGCTCGGAGGCAGCGGCAACGACACGCTGCGCGCCAACCAGTTCCAGGCCGAACCGAACGTGCTGTCGGGTGGGCCAGGGGGCGACAGCCTCAGCGTGACTGATGCGCCGCACCTCGCCGGTGACACCGTCAACGGTGGTTTGCAGAACGACCTCTGCTTCTCCGACAACGACGACACCCGTATCAGCTGCGAGTTCTGACGACTCGCACCCTTCAGCCCTGATCCACGCGCTGAGCATGTGGCGAGACGAGTGGGTCGGAGCGCGAGATTGCCCTTACGTGCTGAGAGCGATGGACTTTGTCGAGAAGTCCTGTTCTCGCAGTGCGAAGGGCATCTCGTCGTACAGCAGTCGGGAGAGCATGGTCGCTCAGCGGACAGATATTCGCGATGCGCCACGCAGCCAGGTCACTCACCGTAGTGTGTCGGTAACGGTCAAACGTGCGCATTCCACGCGGAACGCCGTTTCATCGTTCAACTCTCGAGCTGCGTTCCCACCACACACTCCGCTGCCTGAAGATCCCTTGCTGTCTGAGGGCTTCACGCGTGTGCGGAACGCCAGAACCTCCCGTGGACCATTCCTCGTGGGGCGCCCGAGATCACCCATGCAACGTCCGACGACAAGGAAATCCATGAAGATTCGCGCCCTCGTAGTGGCATGCACCGCTGCCGGTCTCGCCACTATGACCCTCTCCTCCGCCAGCGCCGTCACACATCGCGCTGAGCCCCGGACGGCCGCCGCGTTGCCGAACCCGTGCCACTCCGATCCGCAAATGGGAGATGCGATGGAGAAGATCAGCGGTCCTGGCCCCCAGCTCGACGGTGGCTACGGTTTGATCGGCGGCACGCGCGCCGGCTCCTGCGTCAAGGTCGTGGAGCCGCGCCAGCAGGGCCACGCCACCCACACCGTCGTCGTGCGCTCCGACGGCGAGGTCCAGCGCAGAAGCTATGCCGACGGATCAAGCAACACGAGAATGGCTCACAAGGCCGACAACAAGTGTCGCGTGACGGTGACCGAAACGGTCACCCACCGAGGCCGCAACTCCAGCGTCTACCAAGCGAAGATCACCATCCGCAGCTGCAAGCTGTACGGCTGATCCACGCTGCCCGAACTAGCCGGCCCCAACCGTCTCGACGGTCGGGGCCGGTCTTCGTTCAAACGCGGTTACAGTCCGCCAAGCCGATGGCCTCGCACCAGAACCCGGCGAAAGAAGGCGGCATCGAGCTCCCCCAGCGAAGCCACGTCACTCTCGGTCCTGTGCAGTGAGATGCCGGGCGATGTGCCGCGCATCTCTGCCCACGCCGCCGATCAGGGACGAGGTCCCCGCATACAGAAAGAACAGGCCGATGAAGTAGAGCCCAGGCTCGGACGGAACGACGCCGCGCTCATGCTTTGGTTCGCCGTTCTGGTCGAAGACGGAAAGGTCGATCCAGCTGAAGTCGGACACGAAACCGGTGCACCAGACCACGTTCTTGACGTCAATAACTCCAGCCTCTGCGGTCATCGGTAGACCGTCGCGTACGCCGCTGATGCGAGGCACTCGTTCGACCCCCGCTCGGTTGAGATCGCGCCGCCTGACCCGAGCGAGCGGGAGCCCTCGATTGGACAATTGGTGCCGAACCCTTCGGCCCGGCGGCGTCCGCGTGGTGAGCACATGCGAGAGCATGAACCAGAACGGTGGCGTGAGCAGCCGATCTAAGAATCCGCCGGCGCGAACAGGCTCCTGACCCGTATCTCTGCCGGACAGCCACGTTTGGTGAGCTGATGACGATTCCAGAGCGATCTCCGCACCCGAGTTGCCAGCGCCCACCACCAGCACACCGCCCTCCTTGAGTTGGGATGGGTTTCGATACTCGCTCGAATGGAACCGCACGATGCTTGGATCGAGTTCAGAGGCGAACGACGGGATCCGCGGGGCCCGATAGCCACCGGTTGCCACCACGACGTTGCGCGCCTCGTAACGGCTCCGCCCCGTCATGACCACAAACCCGCCGGCATGGCGGGCGACGCTGTCTACGCGGATGCCAGTGCGGACGGGAATCTGGAATCGAGCCGCATACGCCTCGAGGTAGTCGGCCACCTCGTCTTTCGTGGGATACGACCATCCCGGCGCCGGGAACGGCCAACCGGGCAACCCGTCATAGCGAGCGGGCGTGAAGGCGCGGAGCGAGTCCCATCGCTGCCGCCACGAATCGCCGATCCGCTCGTTGGCGTCCATGATCATCACGGACCGCCCGCTTGTCTTCAGGTGGTATCCCACGGCGAGACCGGCCTGACCCGCGCCGATGATCAAGGTCTCGAACCGCTCGGAATCGTTGCTTGCCATGTTTGTCCCTCCACCCGCACCTGTTGGGTCGGTTCCTGCTGGGGCAAAACTTCTGAAGGTACGAAGTTATGAGCCGAGGAGGACATCTCGCATGGGGCAAATTACTCAACCCTGCGCATCGATTGCCTGGTTGCTACTACCCACGACATCGTCGATGAGCCGTTGAAGCGCGCTCGCAGCCCGATGAAGGCATCAAGCAGATCGCGATCGGCCCAACCTTCGCGTAATAAGATCGCATCTGGGATAGAGGTCGGGAGGTCCGGCCACGCCGTCGCCAGTTGGGGGTCCACACCATGTTCATTCGTTCTCGAGTCGCAATTGCTGCAGTCGCGGTCGGTGCGCCGATCGTCGCCTTCGTTGGCCCGTCGCAGGCTGCCTGCTACGGCGGGTGTGATGACTCGTCCATCTCGGTTCACGTGTCTGACGACACGCCGGCCAGTCGCC
This sequence comes from uncultured Actinomycetota bacterium, assembly GCA_963746185.1. Classification (GTDB taxonomy): domain Bacteria; phylum Actinomycetota; class Actinomycetes; order Propionibacteriales; family Nocardioidaceae; genus CAVVAE01. Next base: position 5,897 of record CAVVAE010000004.1, on the reverse strand, counting down.
AGCAGTTCTTTGCTCGCGGTCAGCTGATCATGGGTGGCCTTCCAGCGCCCGATCACGTGGTGAGATTCCAGACGCATCGCAACGGCGCGTGGGAGCCCATCAAGGGAGCTCACATGCTGACCAACAGCGAAGGTAAGTACCGGATGCGGCTGATCTTGTCGCAGACCGGACCTCGCCTGCTCAGGGCCGTTGGTGTCGGTGAGGGAATCGAGCCGACGCAGCGCAAGAAATTCTCAGTCGCGGTTCACTGACCGCCGCCGGCAGCGACATTGCGCGGGGTCAAGCCCCAGAGTTCGCCTGTTGGTGGGGCGGGCGGGGCTCGAACCCGCGACCCAAGGATTATGAGTCCTCTGCTCTAACCAGCTGAGCTACCGCCCCTCGCGGCGACGCGTCGATGATCATGTCATGACACGTAGTTGACCACCTTCCACCGTCGTTCAGTCTCTAGGATGGCGGCAGGGACTTGGGACGGGGAGGGAGAGCAGATATGCGGATTGCCTTGTACGGCGCATCGGGCATGGTCGGCACACGCATCGCCACTGAAGCGATGTCGCGTGATCACGAAGTCACCGCCATCTCCCGGTCGGGGGGCGACCTACCCGGAGGCTGCCATCCACGCCCAGGCGATGCCGCCGACGCAGACGACGTAGCCAGGATTTCCTCCGAACACGACGTCGTCATCGCTGCGATCGGTCCGAGTCGCACAGGCGCGCGCCACGAGATCTTCCTTGACGCGTTGGCCACACTCGGCGAGAACGTCGGCACCCGACGACTCATCGTGGTGGGCCATGCGGCCTCACTATTGGTCGCTCCGGGTCTGCAACTCATCGACGCGCCAGGCTTCCCACCGGACGCCAAGCCCGAGGCACTGACCCATCTCGCTGCTCTTGAACTCCTCCGCGGCACCGGCGCGTTGCTCGACTGGGTCTACGTGTCGCCGGCGCCATTCATCGCGCCCGGTGAACGACGCGGGACCTATCGCGTCGGCGTTGACATGGTTCTCGGTGACCAGATCAGCGCAGAAGACTTCGCCGTCGCGATCATCGACGAGGTCGAACGTCCCAAGCATCACCGGTCCCGCTTCACTGTTGCGTGGTGACGAGATGGACGTGAAATCGCTTGGCTACCGCACGGACCTCGCCCTGCTTCGACTCGGCGGCACCGAGATCGAGGACCGGGACGACCACCTGGTGCTGCGTTCGCCGCACAATCCCACGCACTGGTGGGGGAACTTCATCCTGCTGGCAGCACCGCCGCCGGCTGAGGAGGCACAGCGCTGGCTCGAGGTGTACCACGAGACGTTCCCTGATGCCGAACATGTTGCTCTCGGGTTCGACGGCATAGACGGGAACGTCGACGACCTCAATGGGTTTGCGGCTCTCGGCCTTTCGGTCGAGGCGCAGTCCGTGATGACCGCTCAAACCGTCAATGAGCCGCCACACCCCAACAGCGAAGCGACGTACCGAACTCTGACGAGTGATGACGACTGGTCGCAGCTGGTCGAGATTCGCGTTGCCTGCAAGGACGATGAGGAACCGGTCGCGTATCGCCGCTTCGCGGAAGCGAAGGTCAGGTCGTACCGGCAGATGACCGAGGACGGACACGGCGCGTGGTTCGGCGCCTTCGTCGACGGCCGCCTGCTCTCGACGATGGGGCTGTTTCGCGCTGACACCGGGCTCGCTCGGTTCCAAAGCGTCGAGACGCATCCAGAGGCTCGCGGCCAGGGGCTCGCCGGGACCCTCGTGCATCACGTCAGCCGATACGGCTTCGACGAGCTCGGCGCAGAGACGCTGGTGATGGTGGCCGATCCTGAATACCTGGCGATCAAGATCTACCGCTCAGTCGGTTTCGAGTCGACTGAGAACCAGCTGCAGGCAGAGCGCCCACCCGTCACCGTCAACCACGTCGACCTCCAGCTCTGAAGACGACGTACGACGCAGGACGCCTCACCCGCGTGGCACGTCACCACGCAACGACACCCAGCGGGCAAAGAGCGGGTCGATGAACCGCCAGTTCGAACTCGTCTCGGGCCCCGTCACGACGCGGCTCACGTGCTGACCCTCTCGTCCGAGCTCGCGCAACGCCGACTGGAGCGCTGCCCGGGTAAGTCCTGCTCGCTCGGTGGCGCGCGATCCTGTCGGCCGCATCCCGTCGGCCAACGCGGCGAGCACCGCCTTCTTGCCAGCGCTGAGACTGTCCCAGATCCCCTGGTGCGCCTCCGTCGTCTGGCCGAGCGCCAGCCCGAAGATCGCGTCGGCCAGCGCCAAGCCGTCGGCATCGGGATCGGCGTCGAGCGTCGTACGCCCGGATCCCCGCATCTCGAGCTCGCGGTGCAAGAGGTGCGCCATCAGCATCGTGCGCTGCGGATGCCCGGCGGCGGCCGTGACGAGCGGAGCCAACGCCTCGCCGGGGTCGTGCCCGAGTTCAGCGAAGCGATCCGTCAACTCCATGAGCACGTCATCGAGGGGGAGCGGGTTGAGGTCGAGCGGCTCGGCTTGCCCGTAGAGCGGCCGTTCGCGGTCGGTGAAAAGCCGGCGCATGAGCGATGGCTGCGAACCCGCATAGATATAGGTGGCGGCCCCACCGTGGTACTGCACGTGAGAGCGCAGCAACCCGTCGAGCGTCGAACCCGCGCTCAACAGATCCTGGAACTCGTCGAACACGACCAACGTCTGTGCGCCGTCCTTCTCGTGCAGCCGAAGCGGAAGGTCGAGGAGCTCCGCGGTGGCCGTCAAGATCGCGTCGTGTGACGGTTGGTGCTGTCGCGGACCGAGAGTGATGCCCACGCCCGACGTACTGAGGCTGAGACCGAGCCGCGAGCTCAACGCACTCAGATGGCTGCGGATGCGGTTGTTCTTGAGACGCGAGTACGCCGTCGCGATGCGCGAGCAGACCTCCTCCAGCGACGTGACGCCGTAGAAGTCGACGTGGACGGTGTGCCAACCCGTCTGGCTCAGGTTCTGCTCGTGCGCCAGCAGCAGCGATGTCTTGCCATAGCGGCGCGGGCCGGCGAGCCGGACGTGAGCGCCGTCGGTGGCCGCGAGATGCAGCTGGTGCAGTTCGTCCTGTCTGTCGATGAGCGCGTCACTGGCGATCGGAGTTTCGAACGGGAAGGCGCGAGGCATGGAGCCAGCCTAGAGCCTGTGTATGGTATTTGCAATACAAGCCTGTATGGGAATTACAATACGTCAGACGATCGGGGGAATCGTGTTCCCAGTCGACGGAGGTCCGCTCGGCGACGGTGACGGTCCCGGCGTTGTCGTCGGTGTCGGTGTCGGCGTCGGGCTCGGGCTGGTCGGCGGCGGCACCGGGCCAGGGAGCGGGCCGGGTCCGGGAGGCGGCGGCGCCTGGTTCTCGAAGACCTTCACCGCGATCCACAACGCGATTGCGGCGATGGCCAGCACCAGCGCAAACGATGCGAGGAAGGTCCATCGCCCAGCCGAAGTCAGCCGCGTCGGCCAGGGCAGTGGCCAGAGTCGCCAGCGACCGATGCTGATCCGCTCGTACCAGTGCGGCCGGAAGTCAGGCCCGTGGATCTCGCCGATCGGTGCCCGGTCCTCCAGCGTGACGGCGGCGAGCAGCGCCTCTGCCTGGACGACGCCTTCACTCCAGCCGTCCACGCGCAGGGCCACCCAGGCGGCGATCTCGGGATCGAAGTCAGTCGCCACGATCACGCCGGCCTCATTGGCCTGCAACGCCTGGACGGCCTGGGAGAAGCGTGCACGGGCGAACGAGTCCTGTTCGGCACCCTCTGTGAGCATCACGACGGCCACCTGAACGTCGTCTTCGTCCGTGCCGGCGTAGACGATCCCGGCGTCGTACTCACCGAGCCGACCGCTCAGTTCGATGCTGCCGACGGCAGGCGGATCGCGACGCAGCAGAGACCTGATACGCAGGTCGGGCTCACCGGCCGCCATGGCTCTCCGCTCACGCTCGTCGCGAGGCCCGGACTTCACATGTCAGGCCTTTGTGCATCTGTAACACTTACTGGCACGCGAGCTTGCTCGACAGCACCGAAAGCGTACGACGACAGCAGGCCTCGAAGGGAATAACCCATGACGACCAGCCCGGCGAGTGCGACCGAACCCGCCTCGGAGGTAACGCCGCTGTCTCAGCTCACGCAGCGAGCGATTACTGAGGTGAAGCAGGTCATCGTCGGCCAGGAGCACATGGTCGAGCAGCTGATGGTTGCTCTTATCGCGCGCGGCCACTGCCTCGTCGAGGGCGTCCCTGGCATCGCGAAGACCCTTGCAGTGCGCACGTTCGCCGACGTGGTCGGTGGCAGCTTCGCCCGAGTGCAGTTCACCCCTGACCTGGTCCCGTCCGACATCGTCGGCACCCGGATCTACCGACCCAGCAAGGAGAGCTTCGACGTCGAGCTCGGCCCGGTCTTCGTCAACTTCGTGCTTGCGGACGAGGTCAACCGGGCGCCCGCCAAAGTGCAGTCGGCGATGCTCGAGCTGATGGCCGAGCACCAGGTCTCGATCGGTGGCCAGACGTTCGAGCTGCCTGATCCCTTCATCGTCATCGCCACCCAGAACCCGATCGAGTCCGAGGGCGTCTACCCGCTTCCCGAGGCCCAGCGCGACCGCTTCCTTTTCAAGGTCGATGTGACGCATCCGCGTGGCAACGAAGAGTTCGAGATCCTGCGCCGGATGAGCGTCGACCCGCCTCGCGCAAGCCAGGTGTTGAGCCCGGCGAAGATCCTCGAGCTCCGCGCCGCCGCCGACCGGATCTTCCTGCACAACCTCGTCTCGGAGTACATCGTCCGGCTGGTGCTCGCTACGCGTTCGCCGGCGAAGTTCCACATGCACGACCTCACCGGCGTCATCGAGATCGGCGCCAGTCCGCGCGCCACCCTGGGCCTGGCAGCCGCCGCGCGAGGGGTCGCGCTGATTCACGGACGCAACTACGTGCTGCCGCAAGACGTCGCCGCCGTCGCTCGTGACGTGATGGCGCATCGTCTCGTCCTCAGCTTCGATGCCGTCGCCGATGGAGTCGACCCACGCGCCATCGTTGACCGCGTGGTCCCGGCGATCCCGCAGCCCCAGGCGATCTGGAACAACGCCGCCACTCCGGAGTTCCGCTGATCGTGCCAATCCGCCCTCGTGCCGAACGGCATGCCGCTCTCGCGGCTCCTTCCGAGCCGCGTTGCGTCGACTCGAGCTGCAGATCGTGCGACGGCTCGAGGGGTTCCTCCACGGCGAGCACCTGGGGCTACTGCCTGGCCCCGGTACCGACCTTGCCGAGGCGCGCCCCTACATCCCGGGTGAAGACGACGTACGACGCATGGACTGGGCGGTGACGGCGCGGACCACGATTCCGCACGTTCGCGACGTCATCGCCGACCGCGCTGGAGACCTGGGCGATGATCGACCTCTCTCCCTCGATGATTTCGGGACCGCCGCGATGGAGAAGCGTGACCTGGCGATCGCGGCCGTGGCCACGATGGGACTGCTGACCTTTCGAGTCGGAGACCGCTTCGGCGGCTACGTTCTCGCGATGGCGTGCGAAGCGATGGCCGGCTAGGTCCGGGCGGCTGGCACTCTTCGGATTGCTGCGCTCTCTGCCGCGCGAGCCCGTGGTTGAACGACGTTGCCGACCCAGAGCCTCGCTGAGGCCATCACGGCGGTCAGCGGGCCAGCGCAAACGTGGACTGCGGGTGGTGGTGTTCGACTTATCGACTCCGAGACGCCTCGACCGACCCCGAGACTCCTCCGTCGTGGGACAAGGCCATGCGGGACTGTCGACGAGTAACCAGGTCATCGCCGTCGAGATCATCGACCCAGGGGCTCGACATCCCCAACGTCGGCACGATCCTGCTGCGTGATCCCGAGACCGGCAGAAGCGCGCCCCCTGCAACACCGCCGACAAGAAGGTGCGCGCCCGCTACTCCG